>NZ_KB899659.1:0-89317 GCF_000378385.1 Paenibacillus daejeonensis DSM 15491
TCAACGAAGGGGCGTAGGGATGCTGTCCACGCCCTGAGTAGAGAAAAGCGCATAGTGCATCAGCAAAGGTGAAATCAATCTTTTCTTCGATCGCGCTCCAAAACGGGTGCCGGGGTAACCTCGAATAGACCATATGATCTGCAATGCTTAGTTGGTCAAAGGTTTTGTAACGGACACTCGTTTTCATTGAGCTTCACTCCTAAGTTGGTGATTTTTCTCTATTATAGCGAATGAGACTCTTGCTTGCAGTTATTCACATTAAATCGACAGTCACGATATGGCCGTTAAAATTTCAAAACACCGATTTTAGCTCAAATAGCAGCTGTGGTGGCCGTTAGAATCTGTAAGTTCCCTCTTTCCTCATTTCGCCCCCTTCCCCCCATCCCGTCCATACGACCGTTCAATAAAAAAAAGGCCAATCAAGCGCGATTTCGCGCCCGAATGACCTTTTCATTCGGTGTTATGGATTATTGGACCACAATCCTGCATGCTTCAAGACGACGCGCGGGTGCAGCTTCAATTGCGCCACAACCAGGTCAGCCAGATCCTCAGCCTGCATCACCTTGTCGGGATTACCATCGGTCAGCTTCAGATCAAGTGCCATATCCGTAGCGACCGTACTCGGGGTCAAGGTAGATACCCGGATATTCTTCTTGCGGACCTCCAGCATCAAGGACTCGCTCAAACCAATGACCGCGGCTTTGGAAGCGGTATACGCACTAGTCAATGGCGCTCCCTTCTGTCCTGCTGTCGACGCAATGTTGATAATATCACCGGTATTACGTTCCATCATCTCTGGCAGCACTGCCCGAGTGGTGTAATAGACGCCTTTTACATTCACATCGATAATATTCGTCCACTCTTCTGGTGTCAGATCCATGAATCCGCCGAACTTGGCAATGCCCGCATTATTGACGAGAATGTCAATCGCACCGAGCTCACCCCGGATGCTCTCTGCTGCTGCTGTGATCGATTGGAGGTCTGCCACATCCGCTGTCGCGACGGCAGTTTTTACATTATATTGTTTCAGCTCTTCCGCTACCGATTGCAGATGCTCCAGTGTACGGCCTACCAGCCCGACATGCACACCTTCTTGGGCAAGGGCAATAGCGATGGCACGGCCGATCCCTCTGCCTGCTCCTGTGATAAACGCAACTTTTCCTGTAATGGATTGCATACGTCATTCGCTCCTTTCGAAGAACAAGATCCACTCCATTTTACCGTTCTCCGTTGCGAAAGGAAAGTGCGTCCCGTTGTCCCCTGCCAGCCATCATTCATCTTAGTAAATTGTGGGTACCATGCCCCCATCCATCCGGATCGGTGAGCCTTTGAATGCCGAGGCATAGGGACTGCAGAGAAAGGCGGCCAAGCGTCCAATTTCTAATGGTCTGATGAAGCGCTGAATTTCGGATTGCGGCAGGTTTTTGCTCATAAAATCCTTCTCTTTGTCCTTAAAGGTCATGTCAGTCTGTGAATAGATACCGTCGATGATCTGCTGCACATTCTCGGACAAGGTTGGTCCCGGCATGATGGTGTTCACGGTAACCTCCGAACCCTTCGTTAACTTCGACAAGCTCTTGGCCAAAGAGAGCAGCATCGATTTCGTCACAGCATAATGCGGCATCTGACCGGATGGCATGACGGCCTCCTCACTGGCAATAAAGAGGATTCGTCCATCATTGTTGCTGAGCATGGAGGGCAGATAGAACTGAGTCAGGCGATTGGCAGCGAGTACATTGGTACGAATGTAATGCTCCCATATGTCATCGCTTAGATCATCATAAGCTCTGATCTCATAGATCCCCATGCTATTGATCAACAGGTCGACTTGAGGAAATTTCGCCAAAAGCGCCTCTCTTTGCTGATTATCCACGAGATCTGCAGCTGCATTCTGAGGCCGGGTGTCGGGAAACTCCGCCTGGATCTCCATCACGGTAATCTCGACCGCTTCCCTGCTCCTGCCATTGATTAAGACATGAACGCCTTCCCTCGCGAGCTCGATCGCTATCGCTTTACCAATCCCTTTCGTCGAACCGGTTACAAGGGCGGTCTTGCCCTTTAATCCCATATCCATTGTCCTTATCCCACTCCCTACTTCTAGTATAGGAATAAGGATAGCTTGTTCTGACTACTCAGTAACTAGCGGGGAGCGCCAATGATCTTGCGAGGCGCGCCAATTGGCGGGCGTGTCCCCTTCCCACGAGCGAAAGGCGCGATAGAATGAATTCTGATCTTCATAGCCTACAAGGAAGGCAATTTCTTTGATCTCCAGCGACGGATCTGCTAAGTAGTGTAAGGCTTGTTCATGTCTGGTTTGCGTGATCAACTCTGTGAACCTTATCCCTGCTTCCGCCAAACGTCGCTGCAAGGTACGATCGCTCATTCCCAGTTCACTGGCAATGGTTTGAATATCATATTGGCCACGGGATAGGTTACGGGAAAGAATATATTTTACGTTCTCCGTGATGCTGCGTGCCTTCGGCAGTTCGTGGAGGGAACGATCCAGAGCAGGCGTAAGAATCGCTAGCATTTCTTCGTTATAGGTAATAAACGGCCGATCCAAGTCCCTCCGATGCAGGATGATCCGGTTGCCAGACGCGCCGGTATGCACAGAGCAGCCGAAATAAGCTTGCAGCACGTCCTTGTTGCCCATTTCGTCCATGATTTCTACTGCATGAGCCACAAGCTGGGTTCCCGTTCCCCGGCGGCCCAGCTCGAGCAGATTAGCCAGAGTCACGCCTACCAGGATTGGTGGTCCAGGCTCCCCCGGGTTCTGCCAGGCCAGGTCGATGACAGCATAGGCTCCTTCTTCGTGCAGACGTAAGTATTCCGGCGGACACATCTGCTTATACCGTGTCATACGCAGGAGAGCCTCCCGAAAATCCGGGGCGTGAAAGGTCGCTAATACCGCAGGTGGATAGTGGGCCGTGTCAAAAGCGGTCGCCAGCTCGATCAATCCTGTTGCAGCATCGCCGGCAAGCTCAGCGTAGCTCTGCCAAATCGCATAGTATTGGGCTGTAGTGACAATCGGTTCCTCAAGGATGGCCATC
Source organism: Paenibacillus daejeonensis DSM 15491 (assembly GCF_000378385.1). GTDB lineage: Bacteria > Bacillota > Bacilli > Paenibacillales > Paenibacillaceae > Paenibacillus_D > Paenibacillus_D daejeonensis. The sequence continues at coordinate 3,051 of NZ_KB899659.1, forward strand.
GGGAGATTAGCATGGACCACGACCTCTTCGGGGGAATGGTCTAACGAGCGCAGACTGGACCAGAACCCGGGTGCAAGCTTGACTCGATCGGATGCTGAAGCATTCATGATGATTAACCCTCCCGGACATTCAAACAAGTAATTGGCCCACGGGGACCGTGGACCATTACATTATAGCCTAACCTTCAAGTAAGGTCATTTGTTCTTGCATATATCTGGCCCCTTGCGCTGCGTTCTTCGGACTCACGGCCTCAATTCGCATCATTTCGTCTTGCGTAAGGATAATATCCGCGGCAGCGGTGTTCTCCTCCAGATATTTGATTCGCTTCGTGCCTGGGATAGGCAACGCCCCGTTTGCGATCGTCCAGGCAATGGCTAGTTGTGAGGGAGAACAATTCTTTTCGTTAGCAATCTCTTTAATCTTGTTGACGATTTGGATATTTTTGTCGAAATTCTCTCCCTGGAAACGAGGCATCCACCTGCGAAGATCATCTGCAGCCAAATCTTCAAATGAGCTTAGCTCACCAGAGATAAACCCTCGGCTGAGCGGGCTATAGGCTACATGGGTAATCCCCAGTTCTCTTAAAGTCGGGAGTATCTCTTCTTCGATGTCCCGACTCCAGAGGGAATATTCGCTCTCTAGCGCTGAGACGGGATGCACGGCATGAGCCCGGCGAATGGTGGAAGCCGAAGCTTCCGACAGTCCGATTGCTCGAACCTTCCCTGCCTTGACGAGATCTGACATTGCCCCTACTGTCTCTTCAATCGGCACTTGCGGATCTACCCGATGCTGGTAGTATAAATCGATATAATCCGTATTTAATCGACGCAGGCTATCTTCTATTGCCTTCCTTACGTAATCTGGGTGGCCGCTGATGCCTTCGTAATTAGGGGTGTAAGAAAATTTGGTCGCAATGATCGCTTGCTCTCGTCGACCCTGAAGCGCTTTTCCGAGCAACTCTTCATTATGCCCGTTCCCATATACGTCTGCTGTATCAAATAAGGTGACGCCTAGCTCCAACGCACGATGGATGGTCTGAATCGACTGCTCGTCATTCGTTTCCCCGTATATCCCTGGAGACATGCCCATAATACCAAGTCCGATGGAAGACAAGCTAATCTTGCTATTCCCCAACGTAATATTTTTCATTTCATTATCCCTCATTTTTGTTTAATTGGTTGTGCTGATCTTCCATTTGATGGAGAAGACTGCTTTCGGAAGGTAGCCTCCCTTTTTCGATTTCCTCATAGATGGCCAATTTGTTATTTACACCATCAAGAGCTTCAGCCAGCTCATTTTGACGGCGGTACAATTCCTCTTTGTACTGGTTTAGGATCGCTTTTCTCTGCGGTATCGTAGCATCGCCGTCTAACGCCAGGTTAACCATTTGCTTCATGACTGAGATTTTCATTCCGGTGGCCCGGAAGCAGGTCATTAACCGAATCCAGTCGAGATGATCTTGTTCAAACAAACGATTGCCATGTTGATCCCTTTTGATATAAGGGAGCAATCCCTCCTTTTCATAAAACCGGATGGTGTGAGCCGGGCAACCTAGCCGCTCTGAGGCTTCTTTTATCGTAAATGACATCGGGAATGGCTCCTTTACAACTCATTTTTAAGTAAGACGGCTGGTTGTTGAATAGCCTAAACCTTAAAGTGTACTTTAAGGCAAGAATTATTTTGTGCGCATCACAAAAGAGTGCCTCATGGGCGTAACGGTGTAGCAGGTTCCGTTTCACACATGAGGCACTAGAGGGTAAGGATTACTTTACACGAAAGCGCCGGTCTGCAAATTTTGTGACAAGGGGTCCTGTCATAAACACGTAGGTCAGGGTCAAGACAACCACGATAACAGCTAGAACCCATAGATTCGGACGGATCAGCATCGTTGCGACAAAGGCGCCGGAGAACACGCTATTGATCAGAAAGAAAAATGGATTCTTCGTATTCAGTTCAGTTGTATAGGGCTGCAGCACATAATAGAGCAGCAGATGATGTACTGAGAAGAACACAGCGAGCGACAGAGTCAGCAGCCAGAGCGGCAGTAGAAATCCGGGGATTTCTCCTCCAGACACAATCAGAACAGACACAGTTAATACCGCTGCCAGACTCGTTCCGATTAGAACATTCATCCGCAGCAGTTGTCCCAGCCGCAGGCGGAAATGCTGCACGGCATCCTTCCGATAGAAACGATAGCGCATGAGCGGCATATCGCAATGATAGAACCAGGTCTTGCACAGATGATCACCCATTGCAAAATACAGCATAGCGAGGATGACGAAAGGAACAAATTCTCCGAGCCATGCAACCTCCAGTGTATTGGACATGGTCAGGGCGACGGCCGCAAGCACAACGCCGAGTACACCGATGATGGACAGCCGCTTGCGGAGTGGTGCACGGATCAGGCTCCGATGACGTGTCATAAAAATCTGATGCGTATAGGCATAGCCCTTTTTCCTGGTAGCCTCATCTGTATCGCTTGGCTCAAACGTCCGGTTTTCCGAATAGTCCTTGTCGCTGGCCTGCACACTTTTTTGCTGAGCATCAGCGATTAGCTGCTGCATATTCAACAACGGATCATCGCGGTTTGTCGATTCTCGTAAGGCAGCTGTATAATCTGTCTTGCGAAGCAGCAAATAACCGGTAACTAATCCGAACACCAGGAGAAGTGCCAACATGAATGGCTGTCCGAGGATTGCATCACCGAATGCCGGTATGACATCAAGTGGCGTCAACGGCAGATAGGCCAGCGCAGCTGCAAGCAACGTGATGAGCATAACCGTCCCCGTTTTCTTGACCAACACAATCCCGCTCCATCGGTACAACGCCAGGTGCAGCCATTCCGTTCCCACTCGCCATAGGGTCACAGCCCCCACCAGCAGAACAGCTTGCAGTAAGGTGATACCCAGACCGCTACCAATCACGAGCATGGCAATCAATTGATACAAGAAGAACGTCGCATAGCGGTATAAGATCGTTGCCCGCATATACCGAGTCGGCGCAATTCGCATCAGCCGGACGGCGATGTATTTTATCTTGGTCGGCTCTAGTACCTTCGCACTCGATACGCCTGCTAATAGAACACTCAGACAGAAATACATATGCACAAATAAAGCACGACGCGCATCATCTGCCCATTCCCCTGCCCACACTTGCAAGGGTAGAGCTATCATCACGCCTAGGTATAAAAAGCTGCTCGCCAGGCCAGCCATGATCATTAAGACGACCGCTGCAATGCCTGCCACTCGTTTGGCGCCAACAGCGGCATAAGCCCGCTCATTGACCAATCGATTAAGCAGAGGCAGACGCTGTGCATAATAGATCAAGCGGTTAGCCCATGTTGTTGCCTGCAAGCGCCACATGGTGGTGATCGTGCTCCACACCTCAGTCATTCGATGGCTCCGTTCCGTCACGCAACAGCTCGATCACTTGCTGCTCGACATCAGGCCGACTCAGCAGCTCGGTGGATACCCGCGATAACTTTCCGTTATGGAGAATAACCAGTTCATCGCATAAATCTGCAGCTAATTGCAAAATATGCGTGGAGAAGATCAGCACATGATCCCCTTTCATCTCTCGCAGCAATTGCTTCATCTCCAAGGCAACAATGACATCAAACGACGTCAGCGGCTCATCCAGCAAAATAATGGGAGGCTTCATGAGCAGAAAGAGCAGCATTTGAATCTTATTCTTCATGCCGTGTGAATAATGCTTGATCAGGTTGTGTCGGTCATCCTTAGCGATTCGCATCATATCGAATAATCCATCGATATCGTCGCCGCGCCCAGCAATGGCTGCTTCATTAACATCGATATAAAAACGTATGAATTCGTAACCGGTTAGGAATTCCGGCAAGATCGGCAGGGAATATACATACCCGACATCACCATCCTGCACATCGCGAACCGAAGATCCATCTTCCAACTGTATCTTACCGCCGTCTGTGTCCGTCTCCCCGCCAAGACAATTAAATAAGGTCGTCTTGCCAGCCCCGTTTCGGCCCAGCAACCCATAGATTTTCCCCTGTTCAAAACGAAAATCTGCACCAGCCAGCACCTGTTTTTGACCAAAGCTTTTTCTAAGGTCCTCCAGAACAAGTGCCTTCTTCCCTGTTGTCATGCTGTTATCCTGTGGTTCTATCGTGCGTCACACTCCCTAACTTATTGTTTGTGTCCAATATTGTCCATTATAGCATAATCCTATAGCCCTTTAGAAAGGTTCATCTTACCGGGAATGTATCCGAGTTGTCTACCAATTTTCGAGATTTGACCTCTATGATGGAATTCGTGTGTAATGCAGTGCGTAAATAACCATAATTGGGTGGCCTCCGCACTACTACTCATCCACGGTTCTTGAACGGCAGGTTTCCATTTGTCCTTAAAATCTCGCAGGAATTCGTAGACCAAGGCATCTGTTCTCTTAAAAACCTCTCGCATCTTCTCTACACTGTCAATAGACTGGGGTTTTAGTCGGGGTGTCGATAGCCCAAGCCCACGTTTCCCCATCCAGACAAGATAACAATCCGCCACATGAGCATGTAGACTGCGAATCGAACTGTCGCCTAGAGGATCTATTGCTTTTATGTAATCTGCAGCGGTCATGCCTTCACAAAAACGGAATAAGGACTCACGGGTACGCTGGATCATTTCATACTGGCTTTGAAGAACATTCATTGCAGTTAACTCCTTTACGACGTGATATAGACTATAGATGTCTATGATAACTACAATTATGATGTACGTCAATATTAGACTTGATCCTTTTGACCTCATGCTGTATATTATTTTTACATTGACATTTCTGCAGGTCTAAAAAGGAGGCGCCATGTCCCCACGTACGAAAGAACAGAATGAAGCCATCCGTGAAATGCGTATGAATCAAATTATGAACGCGGCGGCGGCGGTCTATCTGGAGCAAGGCATTCAGCTGGAAATCCGCGATGTGGCTGTCCGCGCAGAGCTCGGGTACGGAACCGTATACCATTATTACAAAAACAAGCACATGCTGTTGGAAGATATGCTGTGGGATGCGCTCGATCGAACAGAGTTGGCTATACGTCCCGCTTTGACAGAGCATGACAATGGTGTGCTACAAGCCGAAGTGTTTTCTAATCTCCTCTTGCGCACCTGCATGGAAGACTCTTCCGTGTTTATTTTACTTAAATCAGTGGCAGATAATTTTCATCACTTTCCAGGGAACCGGTTCAGTAAGCTATTTGCCGAATTTCAGGCCCGCATTTATTTACCGTTTGTGAATATGATTCGTGAAGGGACGGCCTCCGACACACCGGAGAAGATGGCTAACCTGATCTTCGGCTCACTTGTTGGTTACGCTACCTTAAACATTCACCACCATATGCGGGAAGAGATGGGTGTTCAAGACATCATAGATTTGATTTTTTCGGGTATACCCGCTAAGGAGAGATGAACAGGATGATTATCCTGAAATCCAGAACAGAAATTGATGAGATGAGAAAAGCTGGGCAAATCGTTGCTGCGTTTCACAAAGCGATCGCGGGCATGATTCGGCCGGGTATAACAACCCTTGAGATTGAGAAATTTGCTGTGCGTTTTCTGAAAGAGAACGGCGCCAAAGCGCACACGATTGGCTACAATGGCTATCCGTATGCAACATGCGCATCGGTCAATGACGTCATTGCACATGGGTTTCCGAGCGACAAGCCACTCCAGGAAGGTGATATCGTCACCATCGATATCGTCGCAGAGGCCGATGGCTGGATTGGCGATTCGGCTTGGTGTTATGCAGTTGGCCAGGTGTCAGATGAAGCACGCCGACTGATGCAGGTCACCAAGGAATGCCTGGATATTGGGATTCAGCACGCGGTTGTCGGAAACCGGATCGGCGATGTCATGCATGTCGTTCAGACCCACGCAGAGCAACATGGCTTCTCAGTCGTGCGTGATCTGCTAGGTCATGGCGTAGGACGGGAAATGCATGAGGAGCCCAACTATCCGCATGTCGGCAAACCGGGCAAAGGGCCGCGCCTGAAGGAAGGCATGGTGCTAACCATTGAACCAATGATTAATGCAGGCCAGTACCATATGAAAATGGATGCTGACGGCTGGACGGCCAGAACCGTTGACGGCTCGCTGTCCGCTCAATACGAGCATACACTCGCCATTACGGCGGACGGCCCAATTGTATTGACTGCGCAATAGGTAAGGTGTTAAAAAAACCAGAAACTCCGTACATCGGAAGTTCTGGTTTTTAGAGCTAAGTGACGATATATTCGCAGCCAGAGGAATTGCTATGGTTTTCAAATAATAGGTCGCTTTTTTTCCGCTAAACCATCCATATCGCCTATGCAATCAAGAATAGGGCTTCTATTTTACGTTATTCGCTAGAAATGCAAAGGTAACCAATGGTTAGTAAGCCGATAACGGAACAAATGCTCCACAAAACCGGCAGAACCGCCCGTTATACAACGAATAACGGAACATATGCACCATAACCACCTATCTACGATCCGCCATGCTCGCCTATTCGCTCATCCTCGCCGGGACTTCGCTAGCAGACTTGGGATTCGATTCCCCGTCCACCCTAAACAAACTACGTGTACTGATAGCCGAAGAGGCACGGAATCAAATCAGGTCAACGCTTTCTGGAAGAAAGCGACTTCGAAAGCATACGCTGCGTAGCGTTCGCCTTTGTCCCCGGATTTCTACCGCTTAATCGGTTAAAAATCAAGAAATCTGGGGACAACAGCGATCGGAAGATCAATCCGTGACCGTAGGATTCTATTTTTCAATCTTATTAGTTAAAGCTCGACTCTTAACGTACCCAATGCCTTGGCAATCGCCGGGTCATGATAGGACAAGAACACACTTTCCTTCGTATCGAGGGCGGTGATTTGCGCCACATCCTCTGCGCTCAGCTCGAAATCGAAAATATCAATGTTCTCAACGATTCGTTCCTTGCGCACAGATTTCGGGATGACGACAACGTCCCGCTGAACCAACCAGCGCAGCACAACCTGGGCGATCGACTTGTTATATTTCTCCCCAATGGACCCTAACACTTCGTTAGTAAAGAGGTTATTCCGTCCTTCGGCGAGCGGCCCCCAAGACTGATGCTGAACTCCCTGATCTTTCATGAACGCGGCACTCTCGAATTGCTGATAGAACGGATGTGTTTCGATCTGGTTGACCGCTGGCACGATGTCGTTATGGACGATGAGATCCATTAGACGGTCCGGATGAAAATTACTTACCCCGATGGCCTTGATTTTGCCCTCCCGGTACAGCTCCTCCATGGCCCGCCATGCACCGTAGTAGTCACCGAATGGCTGATGAATCAGATATAGATCGAGGTACTCGAGCTGCAGCTTTTTCAACGATTTGGCGACTGCCAGCTTGGCAGCTTCATAACCCGCATCTTGAATCCAGAGCTTGGTTGTAATGAATACGTCCTCCCGAGGAATACCACTGCGCTTAATCGCACGTCCCACCGCTTCCTCATTCAGGTATCCCGCCGCGGTATCGATCAATCGATAGCCAGCCATTAACGCTTCGTATACGGCATTTTCGCATTCGTCCGCATCGGGAATTTGATAGACACCAAAGCCGATAATCGGCATTCTCACTCCATTGTTTAAGGTCACAGTTTGCATTGTCATTCCTCCTAGTTTACTTGTTGTACAGCAAACGTCCATGCCTCTAAGAATTTCTCTCCATGGCGAGGATTCCGAAGTGGGCCGATTTGCGATACACTTAGTCTACTCCCTTCGTGTAACACGAAGGCAAGCCGACTTTTTATTTTTTTTCTAAAAGGGGAATGACATATGCATACGGTCAAAGAAGCCGCCCAGCTGACGGGCCTCACGGAGCACGCAGTACGCTTTTATACGGACAAAGGATTGGTACCAAGTGTGCAGCGCAATGAGCATAATATCCGGCTGTTTGATACAGAGTCCATCAATTGGCTGCACGGCGTCAGATGCCTCAAGCAGTCAGGCATGCCGCTCGAAGTGATCAAAACCTACGTTGATTTGTGTATGGAAGGAGACTCAACTGTTCCAGAACGAAGCAAAATCATGATGGAGCAAAAAGAAGCGGCGCTTGCTCAGCTCGAAGAAGCCAAACAACACGTCGCTCACTTGGAAGAAAAAACGGCATTATATCAGGCCATTCTCGAAAATCGCTCACTGGACACGACCAATCCTGCGAAATGGGAAGAACTCCGGCATTATCATGCAGATGTGTTCTACTCCCCCTCTGAGAAAACGCCTGACAAATCAAAAACCCACGCCTAGGCGTGGGTACACGGGGAGAACTGTAAATAGGTTTAAATGACGCCAAACAATCGAAGAAACCAGTCATAGATCCTCACAATTGTGGAGAAGACAGTATCCATGAAACGTTCTAATCCGTCTGATGCAAATGAATTTGTGGATGCCAATATCACAATAATCAGGGCCACCACTACGCCCAGTCCTATGTATCGATTCTTTTTTCGCAAGACCATACCTCCAGCCTTAGTGTCTCAGAAGTCACCCGCGGGTCGTTCAGCCCATTTAAGGTGATGGTATCATGGCCTCATCGTTAAGTCTTGCTATAATTTCAAGAACGGTTTCTTCGGGGGACAGCTCTGTTGAGTCCAGCCACATCCCTATTCTTGCCGTTTCCTGCTGCAGAACATGATCTAACCCCTCGACCGTCCAGATCCCATAGCCTGTTTTGGGACGTGCAGCTTCTCTGGCCGCAACGGCTGCTGTGCTTGGGCTGAGGACAACGAGGTATAAGGGGCGGTGATTGAGCAAGGCAATAAATTCGGTCAGCATTGGACCGACGATAACATCCTGAACGACCACGTTAAACCCGGCCCGATGGTACATCTCCGCTGCTTGAACAGTGAGCTGGTAACGCAGACGCAGCTGATCTAGCTCATCCTCACTAGCATCGGGATGCACCTCTTGCCGGTTATTGACGATCATTTTTCGGAAGATATCTCCCCGTAAATGGACGGAAGGATTCAACTGTTCGGCTAACAGCTGGGCTACGGTCGATTTACCACTGGCCATAATGCCCGTAATTACAATAATACTAGGTTCTTTTAAAATCATGGCATGACCACCCTCCCCTTGCTCGGATTTACTTTAACCCTTCAAATGCGTAGAAAGCCATTGTCTTGTTATCCTCTGAACTCAATTTTAATTGCTCGAAAAGTGACGGCATCAGCGTTCTTGCGGTGTCCGCATTCGCCCATATTGCTTCAAGAATTTCTTGGTCAGGATCAGCGATTTCTAAGTCTCCACTAATGACTCTGGCATAGAAGGTGACAATTAACGCGTGGTGTTCTGACTTCCTGAAGAACATTTCCCGTACGGAGTTCAAGCCAGTAATAGCGATGCTGTATCCCGTCTCTTCTTGTACTTCACGGATAACCGCTTGTTCCAACGTTTCTCCTTCTTCGACAGCCCCACCGGGAGGCCCCCAATAAAAGGAATCACCGTTTTTATTTTTTACGAGCAATAGATTATCTTGATCATCATAGACTAAGGCTGAAGCCACATCTACTCTTCTCACCTTAAGCCCTCCTGTTATCCAACTCATCCAAATGTGACACATTGTTAAGGAAATGCACGAGCTGTGTATTTTCACTGATTTCAATGAGATGGAGCGCAGTATCTCCATTTTTGAACCAAAACTCTTGATTGACAGGCATTTTGAAAAATGAACGAAGGATATTATTGATTACACCGCCATGTGCGACAATTGCGATTCTGTTATCGTTGGATGAGGTTATGATCCTTGAAAAAACACTCTCGATTCTCATGCGGAATTCAATCGCAGATTCCCCTTGTTCAACTTGTTCGTGGAGAAACTTGGGAATTGGAGGTTTATTGGTGGCTTCGTATGATAAACCAGCGAGCCTACCATTGTTGTATTCCATTAGATCGTCTTCATATTGAACCGAGCAGCCTATAGCGGCAGCAAGCGTTGAAGCCGTCTCACTTGCTCTTTTCAGAGGGCTTGCCCAAATAGAGTCAGGTGGAAATTCCGATTTCACGCGTTCGGCCATCAGCTTCGCTTGTTGCCGACCTCGATCAGTTAGCGGGAAATCTGCTCTCCCCTCATGAACCTTCAATAGATCCGCTTCCGACTCTCCATGACGAATGAGTAAAATTTGCATCGTCGCACTCCTTTCACGTTTAACCTCTTCACATAACCATTTCGTCATGGTGGATAGAGATTCCTCGTTAGGTTGCTGAGCAAGAAAAAAACCACGCTAGGCGTGGTTCGGATTAAACGGTGAATAGCTCCCAAACTCCCACCGCAACGGGAAGCCTCCGGCAACTCGTCTTATATGATTCACATGGAAGGTGAGCCATTTCTCGGTCCCTTGCCATTGTATGGTTGTGTGACCATTCATCTGTGTAAAGTCTCCTGTCTCAAAATCAAGAAACAAAAGCCCTGTTTGTGAATGCAGCTTGATATTCCCCAATGTGTTGAACATCGCATTGCCTGGATAATCTGGGATGACCAACGTGTGCTCATCTATTTGCTGAACGAATCCTGGTGGCCCGCCGCGGTGGCTCATATCGGTCCCCCGTTCCTCGTGATATGTCGCAATGAACAGCGTATCGCATCGCTGAAGCTTCGCTTGGAGCTCCTGATCTATCTCTGTAGAGTGAGTAGTAACCAATGAGCGCTTCTCCATGAAGCCGAGAAAGGTCCGGGCTTGAATATATTTCGGACAATTCGAGTAGACCTCACGGGTGGTCACGTGGAATCCATCCATGTGAACTTGAGAAATGACTCCGTTGACACGCATACGTTTTCTTGTGGCGAATTCAATGGCCAGTATGCCGATTGGTTGACCGTTCCGGATAGCCTTCATTACAGGATCGGACGGGTGAGGCAGCGTCGACACGAATAAGGTTTGCGCATCCAACGCTTTTACAAACCCTGGTTTCCCATACATGACAGTGGACCAGACCAAACCTTCTTCATCTACGACGCCCAAGAGAACCATGATCTGTTGTTCCATGAACCTGGCAGCAACATCGGGCATGTCTTCTCGAATGATTTTACTTACACGTTTGGCTTCTTCCCGCACATTCGCTTGGACTTGCACCTCAATTTCTCCAGTGTGATAATCCATCATCAAAAGAACCCACAGGCTGGGCCTTCTTCGGTATGCGCCTCATGTGATGCTATGTCTGCAGGCGTGTAAATTTCCAATCGAATGCCATCCGGATCCAGGAAAAACAGTCCTCCCGATTGCGCTCCCTCCTCGTGCGCGGTAATACCTGGATAAATCAGGCTTACACCAAGCGCTTTAATCTTCTCCTCCATGCGTTGAACAGCTTCACTTGAATCAACTTCAAAAGCCAGATGATGCAAGCCGGCATGAGATGTTGAAAAAGTGGTGTCGCTTTGTTCCCATAAGGTAACCGTAACCGCTCCGTTATGTCCCAGGAAAGCAAATTTCTTGCCCTTCTCGAAGGATTCACGAACCACCTCGAGTCCGAAAATCTCCTTATAAAAAGCTAAAGACCTCTCCAGATTGCTTACATTTAGTCCCACATGTCCTGTTTTCATGTTTAGATCCTCCAATTTGTGTGATTCATTTACAAACGAAAAACTAACCATTTGAATGATGTTTATATGGTTAGTATGATAATGTCTTTTATTTAACCTGTCAATGGGGTATTATAGGGTTAGTTAGAATTCGGACGAGATTTGGAGGGAAAGAGATGTCATCACCACGAGCATTTCCATTAATCACTGGACATCTTGGATTGGATCTGGTTAATACGGAAGTGGTTAAACGCGGGACCCGTCATGACCTACTGGTTTCGGAGTCGGATTTATCAGACTGGCTCCACGCCGTTCCAGAAACGGCACAAGGGGTTGCCGCTCCATTGGATGAACAGCGCATCTTCACTCATGGGTTTTCGGCGTTGAAGGAGCTTAGGGTCTTGCTGCGTCAAGGTTTCGAGAGGATTGCAGACGGGAACCGACCCGCCCCCGATTGGATTAGCCAACTGGAGGAAATCATTGAGCGTTCGCCGTTGGCTTTTCGATATGTTGAGGGCACGCTCTCTCCTGCGCCTACAGGTCTTGCTGAAGCTGCAATTCAATCACTGATTGCCTATGATACGCTCCAGCTATTGGCAAGCGGCGAACTGATGACACTCCATCGTTGTGCCAACCCCGACTGTGTCTTGTTGTTTCTTGATACTACCGGACGCCGGAAATGGTGTTCGATGAATCTCTGCGGGAACCGTACCAAGGTAGCCCGGCATCAGCGTCGCAAAGAAAACTAAGTTTGGCTAGATAAGCAACACAAATAACCCACGCGAGGCGTGGGTTGTTTCAGTTCAAAGATGAGTTTGGACCGATTAGATGCACTGCTCCCTAGCTAGGAAAACCTTCGCGCATTGCTCCATCAACAGGCAAAACGAACGGTTATGCTGAATATAAAAAGAGGAGACATCATAACGACTGCGTGCAGGCTCAAATGTGACGAGCAGCCGATGCCGCATGGTGTTCATGGCAAACTGCACAAAAGCTTCCGTCTTCTCGGACGCAATGAAGGTAATATAGGCATAGAGGGAATGATCCTCCGGTTCGTCAAGTATACTGACCCCAGCACAAGAATATTCCGTTGGAATGCCCATGCGTTTGCATAACGCGAGTGTCGTCAGCAATTCTGCATCGATGTGGCTATTTCCGAAAATGACCGTTTGTTTGGCTCGTTTTTTGGGTTTGGGTCGGTTCGCCCATGCAATCAACTCTGCTTCTCTGCGCTGCCACCGCTCTTTGGAATGAAGACTGATGATATGCTCTTCCATTTGTGTCGCACGGCCAGATGGGTTCATTCGCTTCTCCTTTCTAGCTCTTGTACTTTGACAGAACAAGGATAGAGCAACTATACTTATTCTATTCGTAATATTTACGATTATATACGGAGTTGTTGGCATATACAAGAAGTAGTCCCATTTCTATTGTGAGGAGCGATACTCATGAGTATACCGGTTATCATTCTGAGTGGATTCCTTGGCAGTGGCAAAACCACCTTGCTGCTCAGACTGCTCCAGGAAGCCAGCAATCGCGAGCTTAAGGCTGCTGTTCTGATGAATGAGCTAGGCAAGTCGGATGTGGATGGCAGCCTCATTCGCAAGCAAATGTCCGGACAGGCTCTCGAGAAATTATTGGATGGTTGTATCTGTTGTAGCAAAAAGTCTGAGGTGGCCGCTTCTGTAAGAAAGCTTATTGATCAGCAACCGGATGTTCTGCTCGTTGAACTTACGGGTGTCGCTAATCCGGAAGAAGTGGTTGATGCCTTGTCGGAGCCTTACCTGCTTCATCGGGTCCAACTGAAACAAATCCTAACCGTACTAGATGCCGAAGGGGTGCTTGATTACAATAGCTTTTTTAATACGGATCAGGCCTTGAAGCACACCTTCCGCCGTCAGATGGAGGTGGCAGATACAATTCTTATTAACAAAACTGATCTCGTCTCCCCTTCCCACTTGTCGAAGATTGAAAAAGTGGTGAAAAAACATAACGATCAGGCCATCCTACATCATACGATAAACAGTGAAATGCCCTTGACAGACCTATTCACAGGTCTCCAGTCGTTGGTTCATCACTCACCTGTTGTGCGTAAGATGGGCTCAGGCGGTACAGCCGTCCGGAAACAATTGTCAAGGGCTAATTCATCTGTACATCATCATGAATCTCAAGCACATCCGGCATCCCCGTCGCAACCTTCATTCAGCAGAGTCCAGAGCATCACCCTATCCCTGCCTGAGCAACTACTGGTCACCAAGAAGCAAATCGAGCAGTTCTTGAACCATTGGAAGAAACAGCTGCTCCGTGCAAAAGGTTATGTAGCGGTGGACGACCGATCTTATCCAAACCAGGTCGTTCAATATGCAGGCAAGCGAATGTATTGGGAAGCAGCAGAAGAGCCCAGCCCCGCTTATCTAGTCCTGATCGGGATCGATCTGAATCAGGAGGAGATTGAGCAGGATTGGGCCCAGCTGATGGGATTGACGAGTGTTTAGTAACTATTTTCCTTTGTGGGACATCACGAAACCACTAATAATATATACGATACTAACGATGTACATTAAGGCTGCAAAATACTCATTAGGCCCTCGCCCGTCTAATCGACTGGCGATATAGCTTAGATAGTAGGTGAGCATCAGTAACAGAATGCCAAAGGACAAGAAAACAGGCTTTTCATCTGGTCTCACCTCATTTCATCCATTCAAGAGATATTTATAGTAAGCCGGGAACTCACGAATGGTGGAGTAGATATCCCTCCACTCGAAGATACGAGCGTGGGCTCCATATACGTCTTCCACGCCTTCGTTCTTGAACGCTAGTTTCGTTCGGGTAATGTGGAAATATTGCGTGACAACCATCACGGAATCGAGCGCTCGCTGGTCCATCATCTGCTTGGTGTTATGTGCGGTCATGCCGGAGTCGTACCCGTTGGGGTCTTCAATGATGTGCTCCTCGGGTACGTCCTTACTTACGAGATAGGCTTTCATCACCTCGGCTTCGTCAAAACCCTCAATTCCGATTCCCCCGCTCACAACAATAAGTGGAAAATATCCCTCATGATACAGCTCGACTGCCTTATCCAATCTCGCTTGCAACCGCTCGGACGGCTGCCCATTCAATTCCACTTTATTGCCCAAGACTACGGCTACATCCACGGGCTGCAGCTCATCGTTTAGGCCATCTATAAGAATGATTGCTGTATGTATGATAAACCAAGCAAATAGAACGCCAATAGTAACAAGTATGCTCTTAAGCAATTTCGTTTTCAATTTCACACCTACTCTCACTTCTCTCACTTCATTGTGCAATATCGTGTTTACTATACCAGCCCTGCGATTTGTTGAAAAAAATATGTGCTAACGAAACGTCATATTCTTATTCTCTTAAAAACAGGCGTTTACGAAGTCTAACGAAACGACATCACCTTATCTACATCAAAACCAGCAGAAACCACATCTCAGAGGCCGAATAAGACGCTGTAGTTTCCTTAGCTCTGGCAAAAAGCCGTATCCGTGGACATAGCGTTACCACGTTTCCTTAGCCCAACCATCTGATGATATGATTTGGGCTGTAATGCATTCCCGTACGTTACCTCTCCTCCCCATCCCCTTGCTGTGCTAACCGATAATTCAGTGGCGACATTCCCTCCTGCCGTTTGAAGACGCGGCTGAAGTAGAAGGCGTCCTGGAAGCCGACCGCGATGGCGATTTCTCCGACGGACTGTGTAGAATGGCTCAGGAGATGCTTGGCCCGCTGGATGCGCAGCTGATGTAAGTACTGGACCATCGTCATGCCGGCATATTTCTTGAACACCTGACAGAGATATTCGTAGGTTCGGTCCAGCTGACGCTCGAGCCGTTCCTTGGCGATTTCTTGGGCGTAGGCGTTATTCAGGAGATTAACGAGTCGGCGATAGGTCTGATAGGACGGCGAGAATGAGCTGTCATACGCACTTTGGGTTAAATAATCGCTCGCGATCAGCCGCAGGATCTCGCCCAATAGCAAGGTTTGCTGGAAGCGAAAGTACCCTTTCGGCTCCTCCGCAAGCTGGACTAGCTCGGCGAAGCGGCTCAACAACCGAAACCGGTCTTTGGCTAAATGCAAGCGTGGAATGATCAGTTGATCCTCATCGCTGGCCGGGGCGGTTTGCAGTTCTGGCCGGTCGGCATGGATTTTTTTAAGCCCATCTCCTGCGTCCAGGTCAACAGGATGAATCGCTGGATGACACGCAAATTGAACCCAGTAGAAGCTGCCCTGCTTCTCGGGTAGCTGCCAGCCCCGGTGCTGCTCCCAAGGCTGCAGGAGCAACGATTCTCCCGTGCGGAGCTCGTAGCGGCCCGCATCCGTCTCAATCCATACCGGGGCATCACTTGCGACAATGAGCTGATAATAAGGGTTGGCATGATGCCACCGGAACGAATCTGAGCTCGCATGGAACAGATCGGCCCACCGGACATCGAGCGCAGACAACCGGGCAAGTGAATAGTACATGGCAGCCTCCTTGAATCAATGAGATTAAAATCGCAGCATCCTGCATGGCTAACGTCGCCAAGCCCTTCTATAATGAGGTGGAAATCAACAATTGGAGGGTGCAATCATGCGTACAACCATTTTAAATGAAAAGGATTACTACCGTCGAGTCTATGGTGGATGGCTGGGCAAAAATATTGGCGGGACGCTCGGCGCTCCCGTAGAGGGTAAAAAAGAGCTACTGCAGTTGGACTTCTACCCTGTACTTCAGGACGGACCGCTTGAAAATGACGATCTGGATTTGCAATTGGTGTGGCTCCATGCGTTGGAACAATACGGTCCGGGACTGACCAGCCGTGAGCTGGGGCAGGAATGGCTGGAGCATATTTTCTTCCCATTTGATGAATACGGTTACGCGCTGACGAATTTGCGAAAGGGACTGATCGCGCCGCTTACCGGATCGTTCAACAATCCGTTTGCCGACTGTATGGGATCGCCAATCCGCTCCGAGATCTGGGCCATGACGGCCCCGGCTGCACCGCACGTCGCTGCCTATTATGCTTACCAGGATGCAGTGGTGGACCATGCCGGCGGAGAAGGTGTATATGGTGAGATGCTCTTCGCAGCCATTGAAAGCGCGATCTTCATGGAGCAGGACCGGGACCGCCTAATTGACATTGGCTTATCCTATCTCCCTCCTGCCAGCCGCACCGCAAAAGCGGTTCAGGATCTGCTGAAGTGGCATCGCGAGGGCAAAGACTGGATCGAAGCTCGCTCCCTCATCTTGGAGCATCACGGGCATGACAACTTCACGGATGCGCCTCAGAATATTGCCTTTACCCTGCTTGGCTGGCTGTATGGCACCAGCTTCGAGGATGCAATCCTCAAAGCCGTCAATTGCGGGTACGATACGGACTGCACAGCAGCTACGTTGGGTGCGATATTGGGGATGATCAGCGGACCCGAGGGCCTGCCCGAGCGCTGGGTTGCACCTGTAGGAGACCGGGTCGTTGTCAGTCCACCAATCAAGGGCTTCCCTGCTCCAGCAGATCTGGATGAACTTACGATGCGGACCATCCGGATGGGCAAGCAAGTGCTAGCGGCCTGGGATACCGGAATTCTCGTTCATCCCGAACTGGAGACAGATATGAATGCATTGACTGCGGTATCCAGCGAAGCTGTCCGAGAGCTGTGGGACCTCGACGTGACAGCCGATCACAGACTGCTGCCCAGTGGTTCACTTCATCGAACGGGTCTCGAGCTAATTATTGATTATGGCAGCGGCAGACCGGCGATTGCCCGCAGGGAGCACAAGTCGCTCGTGCTCACGCTCGTGAATCATTCGCAGATCCAGATGCACGGTCAGCTATCCCTGGAGGTACCGCCGCAGTGGGCGTGCGAAGGCAGTCCATCCTTTCAGTTAAATCCAGGCGAATCCTGCTCGTTTACATTCCAACTCGTATCTGGTCCCGACGTGACGTCTACCTACGAGCTGAATGCTGTCATCGCTCGGACGCATGACCATTCACCCTGGTCGCAAATGAAGGAACGATTTGTCCTGGTTCCGGCTGCAGAGTGGACGGTGTGGGGGCCAATGGGCGAGCAAGGCAAACCCGCAAGCTTCGGGGGCAACCGGATCGAGTGGGAAGCGATATACCCGGATAGCGCCGATGGCGTATATCGCGCGACGACGCAAGTGCACAACCCACGGGCACGCGAGCTTCGACTGCTTGCAGCGGCTAACGGACCAGTCAAGGTCAGGCTGAACGGGAAGCAAGTGATCGACTGTCCAGAGCCCCCATCGTTCATGCCAGCATACCACCGCACCCCGGAGAGCCAACTGGTTCAGCTCCTTCTTCCCGAAGGAACGCATGAGCTGGAGGTTATTGCGGAGCGCCGCGGCGAGCCCCTCCTGGTCTACCTGCTGCCCGTCGCCACCAAAGTTACGTCCGAACCCGGATCATGTTACTATATGACGGATATCCTGCTGTATCCGGCAGATTAGTTGCAGCTTGTATTAGTAAAAAGGAGCCCGACACGGCAAACTCGTGTCAGGCTCTGCTCTTGCGGTCCTTGCACAAAATTACATTGTTGCTTGGCCATACCCATAACCAAACACAAGGCCTGAAGCGATAAAAAAGGCGTGGAATAGCATGGAATCTGGTGCGAAGAGGTTAATTGAAGGATACCACACTTACACCTTCCATATTGACACCGCGCTTCCCCACAAAATGAAAGCCGATCCGAAGCCGATGACCGTCATGGTTGAGGTTATTGTGTACTCCCCTAATGGGAACGATGCCGGGACAAACAGCCAAGTTATGGCTGCGAGCAAACAGAGTAGCGACCCTGTCCAATAATAAAGCTTCATTTTAAATATAGACGCTAAAGGAAAAAAATGAAGGCCAACAACCAGAGCGATAATCAGCGGAATGAACTCATTAGTTTGTGTAGCAATACAGATGGCGATCGTGATAGCGATAGCTAATCCTTGCGCGGCAAAGACAAGGTTGAACCTTCGTTTCATCTCCTTCTTGTCAGTCAGGCTAACTTCTTGACCTTCGTCAGTAGACAAAAGAGTATTTTTGTTCATGAATATCCCACCTACAAGCAATCCTGCACCTACGATCAAGGGCATAAATAGCATAATTGAAGGCCATGGCCCTTGAATGCCAAAAAGGCCAGTGTACGCCCACATGGTCCCAAAAAGTGTCATGAAAATGATCCCCGCTTTCCGGTTACTCATCATTAATTATTCCCTCCCCCTCAATGTATCTCTATTGTAATTGGCAAAAGCATGCACAGTAACCTTCCCTAGCCTGATTATAGATTCAGTCTTAAGACGTAGTCCGAAACCGTCCTGAGCATGAAAAAAAACGCACCCTCAGTAGCGAGAGTGCGCAGTTAATTCTTCTATTCCTTAGTTCGAGCTTTTCAAGTAAGAGACCCATTGTTCATGCAATTCTGCTTCTGTGCAGCCAAAGATATTTTGGAATCCCTTGGGATTTCGGATCAATTGGTTTAGAGCATCGAGGCCATATTTATCAAGAATGAACGCCACAATTAAATACGAGAACTGAAATCCTCTCATCGTTTCGAAATCCCATGTGTCATTATCGAGCTCTTGAAAGGCAGGGATAGTAAGATCAACCAGGACATCTAACGTGCTGCTTTTGATGTAGGCTTCACTCATGCCCTTGGCCTCATAGCCCCCAATTCCCTGTTGCAGGTATCTGGGACTTTCAGAGTTAATGTCCGAGATCAACCACATGGTGAACAAGTGTATGGTCGACGTTAGAATGGATTGATACGTGTGCTCGGGACCCGGGTCCAATGGGGACACAATCTTTAATACATTGCCTTCGAACGTGCCCATGAACCAAGGAGGAGCATCCTCTTCTCCCACTGCTTGATGAAAAGTCGGCTGATCGGGATAGATTTCAATGATAATTTTCTTTGAAGGCTGGTGGTTATATTTGTTCGTTATGCGTTCTACATGATCTTTTAGCGTTTGGAATACGTCTTGATGCACTTGTTTCACAGGTGCAGTCACATCCTGGGCTTCATGCTTGTCGACAATCGATACCATATCTTGAATAGACATAATCGCAAGGTCACCCCAATCTTTTAATTCAATTTTCAATTTCTCTAATGACCGGTATAGTCGATTCTTCACCGCACTCTCTCGCATGCCCACGATCTTGGCCGTTTCCGATAAGGTGCAGTCCCCGAAAAAACGTAAAGCAATGATCTGCTGGTCGATCACTTTTAAGGTTTGTAAGGCGGCGCTGATATCCATTCGAATCTCAACATGCTTTGCAAAGTCAAGGGAGATCGTCAATGATTCATAACCTGCAAAGTCAAAAGGCATTTCTTTTTTTCGGCTTAAACTCCGATATTCATTTTTGACGACATTTTGGGCAATCTTGAAAATCCATGTGAAAAGCGCGGCATTGTGCTTGAAATGAGTCAGGTTTTCAAAAGCTTTTAGAAAGACCTGTTGGGTGAGATCCTCAGCCAATGTGGGATTTAACTTCAGCGCTAGATAATTGTAAATCCTATGGCGGTATTGATGATATTCCAGTTCGAATTGATGAAGGTTGCTCTGTTTCTCCGGATAAACAGGGCAATTGTCTTGAGCTCCAGACATGGTATGAACCTCCTCTTGACCTTACCTTCCATTAGACACCGCACAGCATAAAAAAGCCACAGGACACCGAAAAAAATGTCCATGAAAAAAGCCCGGACACTTCTGTTCAGACGACCGTGAGAAAATTTCTTTTTTTGGCTTTTTGGTCTCATACGTAATCGGAATAAGAATTGGAGGAAGCGATTGGCGGTCATTTATCTTAGCATGGTTTTGATACTTAGACAGCAAGGAATAAGAGAATACATTTTTAAAAAAATATGTTAGTTCCATCCTGTCTGTTTCCCCTAAAGGTGCCTAACTTGTATTTTCGCCAAGCGTCATCTACTTGTTAAAGGTTATGGACGACAGTTATTTTCAATAAACTTAATCATTTAATATATAATAATGGATATTCATGAGTCGGGAGGATTTCTATGGGCAATAGAAGTTGTGCAGCCATTGTAAGCAACGATTCAGTTCTCATGGTTCGCCAAACATACAAAGGTAGCACCTTTTGGACTTTTCCTGGTGGAAGAATTGAACAATCGGAAACGCCAGAAGAATGTGCAATCAGGGAGACTTTGGAAGAGACAGGATTAGAAATCGAAATTACTAAAAAAGTCTGCGAATTTTTCAATGACAGGATAAACGGTCTTTATTTTTGTTACTTAGGTAAAGTTTTAGGTGGAAACGCCCGACTAGGCTCGGACCCTGAATTATCAAATGACGCTCAGGAATTACTCGAATTAAAATGGTTTCCCATTAAAGAGATGCAAGAGCATCCTGAAGTGAGTAGGATATTACCATATTTATAGGACAAAAAGAGGCACGGAATCGAATCTGGTCCACGCTTTCTGAAAGGAATGCGACATCGGGAGCATATGCTGCGAAGCGCTCGCCTGAAAGCTTTTCGCAAAAAAGCTAGCTTCGGAAGCATATGCTGTCACCGGATTTCACCTCTGATAGGGGTAAAATCAAAGAAATCTGGGGACAACAGCGACCGTAAGATCGATCCGTGACTGTAGGCTTTCTTTCTCACGAGCCTCAAGAAACGGACATAACCTCCCGTGACGCCTCAATGAAAGCCTCAATAATTGGAGATACCCATTTATCCTTGTGCCAGGCCATCTGCGTGTAAACCTCCAAATCCGCTACCGCCCAAGGGAGTGTGATTAATTCGCCCCGTGCAACCTCCGCCTTCGTCGTTACTTCCGGCAGAAAGGCAATCCCGATCCCGGCCATCGCGCATTGTTTGATGGCTTCGGCATTTTGGAACTCCAGGTACGTGATGCTATCAATCCCCTCTTGTTCAAACCCCCGATCAAACATCGTCCGATACGTGCAGCCCTTCTCATTTGTAAGAAACACTTCATGATGAAAATCCCCTAGCTCCAGCGCTGACCTTGCGGCTAGTGGGTGGTCTGGTGCCACAAACAGACGAAATGTCTCTTCAACGAGCGGCTCAACGGTAAGCCCCGTGGAACGAACAGGCTCGTCCAGGAGAAAAACGACATCGGCAGTTCCTTCATATAGAGAAGGCTTAAGCAACTGGTTAGGCACAGAGCGAAAAATAAGACGCACGCCGGGGTGTCGTGAGCGGAACAACCGGAAGACGCCAGGAAGCCGATACGCACACAACACTTCATTGGCGCTGATCGTCAATGTACCGCTTAGCTCTTCCTGCCGGTGAACCGCGCTGCGGGCTTCCTCCAGCTTGTCCAGCACATCCTGAACATGCGTCAAAAAGCGCTCCCCTGCAGTCGTGAGTGACAGCTGTTTGCCCAATCGGTCAAATAAGGGAACGCCAAGCTCCCCTTCCAGCGCTTTAATCTGCATGGTCACATTGGAGGGAACATAACTCAGCACTTCAGCTGCTCGAGTGAAGTTTAACGTGGTGGCAACTGTGCGGAAGGTAAGTAAGTGTCTCAGTTCCATGGAGCATCCCCCTTTACGCTATCAATAAAATTGAACGTCATCTTGAATTCTATTCACTTTTATTGATCGTAGCACACAACTATACTGACAACAAGCAACCCAACTTGCACATGAGAAAGGGAGTTTGATCAATGAACGACTATGAATTGTTCCGTGCAGGAGATGTCACTTTACAATCAGGAGTAACGCTGCCAAACACGGTTTTGGCTTACAAAACGTACGGGACCCTAAATGACACCCGAGACAATGTCATTGTGTACCCTACCGCTTTTGGAGATATCCACGTTCAGAATGAATGGTTGATTGGCGAAGGAATGGCTTTGGACCCCCGAAATTATTTTATTATCGTTCCGAATCTGCTGGGCAATGGCTTGTCTTCGTCACCGAGCAATACCCCGCCGCCCTTTGACAAAGCGAACTTTCCGCAGGTCAGTATGGAAGACAATATTACCTTGCAGCATAAACTGCTGATGGAGGTATTTGCAGTTCGCAAGATTGCTTTGGTCGTGGGATGGTCTATGGGCGGGATCCAGGCTTACCAATGGGCTGTCAGTTATCCGGAGCTTGTCGAGCGGATCGCGCCGATTGCAGGCCAAGCCAAAACCTGGCCTCACACCCATGTCGTTCTGGAAAGCTTAAAATCTGCACTATTGGCTGCCATTGGCTTCGATAACAGCAAATTGAACCAGTTAACTGCCGTAGACCTCCGAGCTGTTGGCCGAGTCTATGCCGGTTGGGGATTGTCACAGGCCTTCTATCGGGAAGAAGGATATCGCCTGTTGGGATTCGACTCACTCGAGGCATTTAGTACGGGTGTCTGGGAAGCCAGCTTCATGAAGATGGACCCGCACAATGTCCTCGCGATGTTGTCGACAGGACAACAGGCTGATATCAGTGCGAATGCCAGGTATAACGGAGATTTTGATCAGGCATTGGCAAGTATCCAGTCCCTCGCGTGCGTCATGCCGGGCAGCACAGATTTGTTTTGTACAGCAGAGGATAACCGTTACGAAGTAGAGCGAATGCCCCATGCCGAGCTGCAACCCATTCCTTCTGATTGGGGCCATTTTGCCGGGCGGGGGATCAATCAGGCTGATAATGAGTGGATTGATAGTCACTTATCGCGGTTGCTGGCGCTGCAGCCACACCAGTAGCAGCAGCGCTTGGCTTCCGAGGGGGATTATCTACCCTTCCATCAACGTTTTTTGGCGGGCGGAATACTCTGAGGGTTGTTGAATACATTGCCCGGATCGTACTTGGCTTTTACTTTACGCAGGCGGCTATAGTTTTTGCCATAGTAGACGGGACCGGAACACTTGATTCCCTGGTCGGGTACGTTAATATACGAGCCAATGATGTAAGGCTGCAGCTTCTTCCGGGTATTGCGGGCCAGGGCAATATTTCTGGCTGCATGGGACGGCTTCACCCACGAGCTGTTCCATTCCACATAGTATTGAGCCTTGCGCCAGTAGAAGGCGGTAGCTCTTGGCGCGATCCGGCTGATGGCTCCGCCCCAATTGAGAAAGAAGAAGCCTGCGGGGGTGCCGCCCTCCGCCTTCTCCAGAAACTCGCGCATGACGCGATAAGCACGAGCTGGAAAAGGACGCTTGCCAAAGCCGCTGGAGAATTGATTGCTGAATCGTTGGGTGAGCAGGGGATCGGGAGCCAGCATAAACTTTGTTGCCTTTAGGTAAGGCAGGTACCGCACAGTGATTTGCGTCGGTGTGCCGACACTCAGGATCGGCTGCAATAATCGGAGCGCTTCTTGTTTGGAGCCCAGGTACATCCCGAGCATACTGACGTTGCCGCCCTTTTTCGGACCGACACTTAGCTCACTCCCCAGCTTGGTACTGGTATGCGGAGCCCAGTCTTGCCAGCGTCGAACCACTTTCTCGAACTGCTCCCACGGCCAGGTCACTTGGAACACTGTAGCTCTGACGGGAGCTCGTCGGACTTTGAATTTGTATTTGGTGTAGACGCCGAAATTACCGCCGCCACCGCCGCGCGTAGCCCACAACAGATCAGCATTACGCTTCTTGCTGGCGCGAATGACTGTGCCCTTGGCATCGACCATTTCCAGAGCCAGCAGGTTATCGCTGATCAGACCTGTCGTCCGCTGCAGCGGTCCGATTCCGCCGCCGGGTGTGATACCGCCGATACCGACCGAAGGACTATCGCCGAACGGCGCAATGAACCCTTGGCGCCCCAGCGTATTAACAATCCGTCCGACCCGGTTGCCGGTTCCAACAACGACCGTACGCTTATT
Source organism: Paenibacillus daejeonensis DSM 15491 (assembly GCF_000378385.1). Classification (GTDB taxonomy): domain Bacteria; phylum Bacillota; class Bacilli; order Paenibacillales; family Paenibacillaceae; genus Paenibacillus_D; species Paenibacillus_D daejeonensis. Next base: position 27,394 of record NZ_KB899659.1, read on the forward strand.
TTTATTCAAATGAATCGTGTTGAGATTACTTACGTCGATGACAAGCCCGCCGTTCACCTGCGAAAGATTGACCTCCAGCGCATGTCTCCCGCCACGCGGCCGGATTGGCACGTTGTTTTGGCGGGCCCATCGTATCGCATTCACGACATCCGCAGTGCGTTTAGCAAATACAAACACCTTCGGATATCGATCCGTATGTGGATCCCAGTTTTTTCGAGCTTCTTCATACCCGGGGTCCCCTCTGAAAATAACCCTTCCCGTAAGCTTTGCCTTTGTTGTCACCTATTCCACTCCTTATGCTTGATTTACGCGATTTGCATCCATGGTGGGCATTACGCTATAACATATGAATGGGAACGGGTGTAGGCATGGGCTGCGGCTGAAAACAATCAAAAAGGGGCTGTCCAATAAGTTAGTGAAAGCTGACCGATGGAAGGCCCCTTACTTTTTAGAGAACTTATCGACAGAAGCCGACCTACTGCTAGGTATCGCCTACCCTACGCGTCCTTACTGCCCTCCCGGCTAACGGCCATATATACGCTTATTTGCCCTGAAAAGGTAGCTCATCATTTCTAACGGCCATATATGCGCCTATTGTGGCCAAACAGACCACTGGAGCCTCAAAAACCCTCCAATAACTGCGCTGGTGGCCGTTAGAATTCAAAGTGACTCGATTTGGGCGAAATAGCGGCTGTGGTGACCGTTACAAAATTTCTAATCGACACGCTCATGGTGTCCGTTAGAGCCCCAGCGCGCTTCGTTCCGTTGATGTTCAAATCAAAAAAGGTTGGGCGGAATACCTAACGGTTTCTCGTCCAACCTTTTTGTTTGGGGACTTATTGGACATCCCCCTCTTCGGCGTTTAAATTACTCCGCTTCAAACAGCTTCTCGCCGCGGTGAAGGCGCCAAGCGATCTTGGCAGTATGCGGCGTCTCCCTGGAAGTAGGCGCATGGGCCGCAAGATAGCGGGTTAAGGCGAGTATGAACGTTTCGCGGGCTTGCTCGGCCAGCGGTCCGGATTCATCAGACCAACGATCATATTCTGTGACCGCTGCCTCGTACATCTGGAAGGAATGGAATTCAGCATCCTCCCGAAGCAGCGCATGTCCTAGCGTATTGAATAACGGCACCGGATTGCCGCCGCTGCGAAGATATCCTACAACCCATGCCCCTGCAGCTGTGACTTGCTGCTGCTTATCCAGCAGCTCCAGTAGCTCTGCCGGATCCGGCACTTTCTCTTCTGTAACCGAAATAACCGGCCGGGGAGCGCTCGGGATATTCAAGAATCGGTCAAGATAGATGGCGGCCGCGGTGTGGAAAATGGCGCGAACCAGCCATGGATTAGTCGAACGAATTAGTCCTTCATGCACCGCATGAGCATGTGTGAATGTGTGAAGCACCGAGATCCAATCGCCAAAATCATTTTGCGTATGAAACCGGACCACCCGCTCGGCTGCAGCCAATGCCGTAATTTGAGCGAGACGAACCGGTGAAACACCATCGAGCAAAGCTTCTTTTAGCAGACCGATGGCCCGCAGCGGTTCATCTCCCAGTAAGGCTTGATGCAGCTCCTCTTCATTTACTTCACTAGTGCCGTTCACTGCCGGAAGTCCTTTATCTTCTAATTCCGCAAAGACAGCTCGTAACGGTTGGACCAAGTCAACTGGAGACTGCCAGCTATACATCTCTTCACTGCGCGACGCGTCTGCGAACATGGGGAGCAACGAGGCGAGCACTTCTGTTCGCCGCTCCGGAGCTACATAACGCAAGCTTTCAAAAGCTTTATTATGGAAATCCAGCGTATGCCCTCCGTTAAGGTAGAAGTGATCGGTAGCCGCCATGCTCATCATAGCGAACAACTCATCCGATTCAGCACCGGCTTGCACGGCGCTCAGTAGTACGCGTTCCGCGCCACGTGTATCCCGGACCTCAATACAATCCCTGTACCACTTCATCAAGCGTTCTGTCGTGACGCCTTCCGGCAGCGGATCGAGCAAGAAGCGTGTGCCGCTGCCCGCGGAATCCCGCGAGGTATGCAGCATCCCTTGATAGAGTGCCAGAATTCGCCCTTGCTTATCTAATTTGGACAGCACATTCGTCATCGCAGTGAGGATGGTTAAACCGGACCCCCAACCTTGCCTGCGCTGTCTAAGACCAAATTCGATGCCAATCGCTGCGATTTCCGTTTCGGGAACCTCCGCCTCCACCAAGCCTACAATAGCCTTGGCTATCACGAGACCAATATTTTGTTCCAGCCCATTGAGGAGACGATCCTTGTAGAGCTGGACTTTATTGCCACCGCGGGCATTGGGGTTGACCCACAGCACTTCATCTTCAATTATAATCTCATGCAGCGGGACATCGTCTGCCCAAGGGTCGAGCGTGCCCCCGCTACACACATCAAACCGTGCATGATGCCAATGGCAGGTCAAAATTCCGTCACACAGGCTCCCCATGTGGAGGGGGAATCCGAGATGAGGGCAACGGTTATCCAGCGCATGCCATTCATTCTCGTGATGGAACACAACAATGCCGCCTTTGATGACTTTTGGGCCTTGTACACGCAGTTCCTCTGTCTTACCCGCTTCGATCCAACCCTTCATGTAAACGCCTCCAATTTATTGGGTTATCTAGGTTGAATGCTATCTAATGGTGGTACGCTTGTCAATCTGAGAGTTTTGAATCTCTTCAAAAGCATGAAAAAAAGCCGCCATCTGCTGATGGCGGCTTCATCCTTGAACTCTTGATTTCTTGAATATCCTTCCAGCAGATGAGGACGATCGTGTGAACAGCAAATGTAAAATACCTGCAATCAAACATGAACTGAGCCCAGGCATCAGCTCGTCCGGTACCGTGTAGAAGTAAACAGCTGCGAGTGCCACTGCGAAAATGGCAGACAGGTTGAAACCATGCCAATACTGGTAGATTCCATCCCCACGCACCAATGCCTCCACATCAATCTGCTGCCTGTGCACAATTAGATAATCGACGACCAGGACCCCTGCCAGCGGGATTGCAAGCCCGCCCAACGCGTGAATATAAACGGCTGCGTGATCGATAATCCCCGGATACAGACATATTCCGCCCGACACGAGACCGAAGATCCCTGTCGTCTTCATACGGTTCGTAGCGGGAAACGTATTAAGCAGTGACATGCCTCCCGTGTAGGCATTATTCAAATTAATCGCACACAAGCTGACCAATACACCTGACAACATGAGTAACTGAATCAAAAGCGAGTCATTCAAAGGACTGGCTGCAAGATAGGGATTCCATTCACCCGAAGCGATTGCGCCATAAGCGACCAGACTTGCCGTCACTGCCATACCAGTTGTACTCCCGCTGACCAGACCGAGGAAGGCGTCTCTCCGGTTCCGAGCGTACCGGCACAAGTCAGAGGAGCCGGTTATCGCAGGCACATATTGGGCGAAGGCTAGCCCGGTATACAAAAGAAAGGTTCCTAGGGATCGTTCCTCGCCAGCAGCGACAATGCTGGACCATTGGTAGGCAGTGTTATCAGTCGTCAAAAACTGCCAGAGCAGTACGATCATGACGAGCAGCATCACTGGGAAGATCAGTCGTACTGCCAACTGCACTGTCTTGTAGCCGGCGATCGCAAGTACGGTCATGACGGCCGCGAACAGAAACGACAGCCACATGAGATTCATAGTGACACCAGTCAGACGCTCTAGCATGAAGCTTACAACAACCGCGGCTCCAACGGTTTGCACGGAGAACCAATAGACGGCAATTACGGCTCTCAAGAGAGAGCCAACGTAACGCGAGCCGTTGACTCCGAGAATCATCCGGGATGCGAACTGGCCGGGAATGCCATAGTCAACGCCGGGAAAGGAAAACAAGGCAACCAGTATAAAGGCAAGTACATTGCCGACAACCATGCTGGCGACTGCCCACCAAAAAGGTAAACCTCCTTGCAGAACGGCCAATGCCGGCAGCAGGAAGTTGCCGGCATTGAATGAGAACGAAAACTGGAGTAAGAAATAATCGCGCCAGGTCGACGTACGTTGTCCAGCGGGGACCGGTTCTAGTCCGATCTTCTCGATAAAAGCCAAATCTTTTCCCTCAATTCGTAGGATCCGTGTATCATCGGATGTGCTGCGTTACTTGGTCTTGATCTCATCGACATGGAACATCTGATCAATCCGTGGGTCGTAATCCAGGCTGTCGCTCATGCCCATGAAGCTGACGTCCTGATACAGATAAATATAAGGCATCTCCTCGGCAACGATTTGCTGCACCTCTTTGTACTGCTCGGCGCGAGAATCTGGATCCATGTTCACGGCAGCTGCATCCAGCAACTCGTCAACGCGAGGATTGCTGTAGCCGAAGGCTGCAGGCTGGTAAGTGGAATGGAAATGACCCAGCGCATGAGAGCTATCAAACAGCGTGTTGTTCCATCCGGTGAGCAAAAGCTCTTTGTTCTCACCGTTCGTGCGGACGCTGACATAATTGCTCGCTTCGAGTAGTACCAGGTTCACTTTGATCCCCACCTCTTCCAGCATGCCGGCAATGACCTGGGCTGTATCGCTGTCCGCATAAGAACGGCCTTGGGATGAGGTCAGCGTAATCTCGAGATTATTGGTATAGCCCGCTTCGGCCAGCAACTCACGTGCCCGTTCGGGGTCATAGCGATAGGTATCGTACAGAGTCTCGTCGAATCCGAAGGTACCGGGCACAGGACGCGTGCGCGTCGGTTTGCCTTCGCCGTCGGCGAATATATCGCTCAGCACCTGATTGTCGATCGCGTAGTCTATGGCCTGTACCACGCGCGGATCCGAGGTCTTGAACGCGTCGTTCTGGTTAACATACAGCATCCTCACCGTTGTTGTATCCGATTTAACGATGGAGGTGCCGTCATTACTATTGACCCGCTCCAGATCGGTCGGTGGAATCGAAGCGGCGATCTGCACGCCGCCGGTCATGAGCTCGGCAACGCGGGTCGAGGTCTCCATAATCGTCCGGAAGATGACTGTGTCCCACTCGGAGACGTCTCCTTCGAAATAGTCATCGAACTTTTTCATCGTCATTCGGTCGCCCTTCAGCCATTCGACGAATTCATAAGGGCCGCTGCCTACGGGGTGCTGCTGGAAGGCGTCCCAGCCGTTCTCTTCAATATAGTTCTTGGGGAAGATGCCGGCTGCCTCTCTTGCTAGACGATAAGGCAGTGCCGGGTCAGGGCCGTCAGTGATGATCTCGAAGTTCAGAGGATCCAGCACCTTGACTTCCTGAATTGTTTTGAAATTGGCATGCTGCACCAGCTTGTTATCCTGTGCGACACGCTCCAGCGAGAATTTCACATCCTCCGCAGTCAACTGATCGCCATTATGGAACAGGATGTTGTCACGCAGGGTAAAGGACCAGGTTGTATCATCCAGCGCTTCGTAGGACTCCGCCAGATGGGGATGCAGCGTCCCCTCATTGTCGCGTTTTAGCAAATAGCTCTGCAGATTGACCATGACGCCCTCTGTGGAGATAGCTGTCGTACCATGAGTGTCCAAGGTATCGATATCCTGCGATAACGCGATAACCAATGTCTTGCCCCCAGCCGAGTCCCCCTCCGTTGTCGTACCATTCCCTGTCTGTGCCTGGGTATTGCCCGTTTGCCCTGCTCCACTGGTCGTATCATTTCCTCCGGAGCATCCCGCCAGCAGCAATAGCGCCATTGTGGTCAGGAATACAGAGCTGATTCGTTGAACCTTCTGTTTTCTCTGTTGCATGTTGCTTCTCCCCCTCCGTTGATCGCCTGCTTCTCTTCATCCGTTCCTTAATAGGAACCGGCAACCTTCAAGTCTTTTTGGCGTGGATAATGGCAAGCCGCGAGATGGCCTCCATATTCTCCGGTTTGAAGCGTTGGCGCCTCACTCTTGCACAGATCAGTCGCATAAGGACATCGGGTATGGAAGGTACAGCCGGGCGGCGGGTTGACCGGGCTCGGCAGATCGCCTTCCAGGATAAACTCCTGCCGGTCAGACCGCTGTGTGGGATCGGAGATCGGGATGGAAGCGAGCAACCCCTCGGTATAGGGATGCATCGCTTGGTGGAACAGCTGTTCCTTGGCAGCAATCTCCACGATCTTCCCCATGTACATCACAGCGATGCGGTCGCTGATATGCTTGACGGCGGGGAGCCCGTGTCCAATGAAGATGTAGGTGAGCTTCAACTCCTTCTGCAGACTGGAGAGCAGATTGAGGATCTGCGCCTGGATCGAGACGTCGAGGGCAGACACCGCTTCGTCGCAGATGATTAACTTGGGTTTGAGAGCCAAGGCCCGGGCAATACCAATTCGTTGACGCTGACCTCCGCTGAACTCATGCGGATATCGCTTGGCATATGCCGGGCTAAGGCCAACCATATCCATCAGCTCCGCAACTCTCGCGTCAATTTGCGCCCCTTCCAGCATGTGATGAGTTAACAATGGCTCGGCAATCAAGTCGCGTACCTTCATCCGTGGATTCAGTGAGGCATAAGGGTCTTGGAAGATCATCTGGATATCTTTGCGCCGTTCGCGCATCTGGTGATTGTTCAGCTTCAGTAGATCCTCGCCTTCGAACAACACCTCTCCAGCAGTTGCCTGCATTAATCGGAGGATCAGACTGCCGGTCGTTGATTTACCGCAACCGGATTCGCCCACAATACCGAACGTCTCCCCTCTATGGACTTTGAAGCTGATTCCGTCAACAGCCTTAAGCTGGGCGGGTTTGCGGTTGAACCATCCCTTCCCGACATCGAAATGCTTGGTTAAACCTCTAACCTCCAGCAGCGGCTCTTCTTTTAAACTCCTCATTTAACTCCACCTCTCCTTCCTGATGCAGCCAACATCGCACTTGAACGCCTGGCCTCAGCAGCTTCATTTGGGGTGCTTCTGCCCGGCATTTGTCCCGGGCAACCGGGCAGCGGGGGTGAAACCGGCAGCCGCTTGGCATGTTGGACAATACGGGCACTGTACCGGGTATCGACTCCAGCTTCCTCCTGACCTCTTCGATCTTGGGCGTGCTGTTCATCAATCCCTTGGTATAGGGATGCTTGGGCGAACGGTAAATCTCGTAAACATCGCCCTCCTCGACGACCTGGCCAGCATACATGACGATTACGCGATCGGCCATCTCCGCTACCACACCAAGGTCATGCGTGATGAGCATAATCGACGTGTTCAGATTATCCCGGAGCTCCTTCATAAGTTTCAGGATCTGCGCTTGGATCGTAACGTCGAGCGCAGTCGTCGGCTCATCCGCGATCAGCAGCTTGGAGCCACAGGAGATGGCGATAGCAATCATCACGCGTTGCCGCATTCCTCCGCTGAGTTCATGCGGATAGGCGTGGTACACTTGCTCAGGGCGTGGGATACCCACCTGGCGAAGCATCGCTATACTCTGCTCCTTGACCTCACGCTTGGACAATCGCTTGTGCCGGGTGAGCACTTCGGAGATCTGCAGTCCCACTGTAAGCAGAGGATTGAGCGAGGTTAGCGGCTCTTGGAAGATCATCGCCATATCCTTGCCTTGCAGCTTGCGGAGCTGACGCTTGGAGAGCTTGGTCAACTCCTGTTCTTCCAGCCAGATTTCGCCGCCGGCAATCTCTCCCGGCGCTTCAATCAGCCCCATGATTGAGAAAGACGTTACACTCTTGCCGCAGCCAGACTCGCCGACGATGCCCAGAATCTCACCCGCATCCAGCCGGAAGGAGACATCATCTACTGACCTTACAATGCCGTGCTCGGTTCGGAATTGCGTCTGCAAATGCCGGACCTCCAGCACCTTTTGCCGATTGATCACCGTCATTCCCCCATGTCGTCGATTATTGTCCTTCTATCGCATGTCTCAACGGCGCCCTTGGGCCTTGGGATCGAATACATCGCGCAGCCAATCTCCGAAGAACAGAATACCGAGCACTGTTACCGCAATAGCAACCCCAGGGAAGGTAGCGATCCACCAGGACGTGGCTATATAGTCCCTGCCTTCATTCAACATGTAGCCCCATGTAACGATTGGAGGCTGAATTCCAAGTCCGAGGAAGCTAAGTGAGGCCTCCAGTACGATATTGCCGCCGACACTAAGCGTGGAGACCACGATGCATGTGGAGATCAGATTGGGCAGAATATGCTTGCGCATAATCGTCCGGTCGCGTGTCCCGATGGAACGGGCGGCCCGGATGAACTCCCTCTCCTTCAAGCTCAGCACCTCGGCTCGAATTAACCGTGTATAGGCTATCCATCCCGTAATCCCCAGGACGACAATTAGCGTAGGCACGCTGGTACCGAAGACACCGACGATGACCAACATGAACAAGATATTGGGAATCGCCATATTGGCATCGACGACGCGCATCACAATGGCATCAAACCACCCGCCGCCATAATAACCACACACAACGCCCAGCGTGATTCCGATTACCGCAGAAATAATGACGGAAGCGCCGCTGACGAGCAGTGTAATCTGAGACCCGTAAATGATCCGGCTGAGAATATCCCGTCCCAGATGATCAGTGCCCAGGATATGGGCCATCGAACCGCCGTCTGACCAGAACGGTGGCACTAGACGATTACGGGCATTCAACAGGGTGGGATCATAAGGGGCGAGCAGGACGGAGAGCAGCGCTGTTAGTGCGACCAACACCAGGATGACAAAGCCGAAGGTGCCTGTCTTGCTGCGGAGCAGCAGCCGCATCCAACGGGTGATCGGATGGATGGTCCGTGCCACCTCATAGCTCATTTCCGGCTTAAGTGCCTCGGTATGTGAATGCACCACTGACCCCTCCTCTCCTATTCGTATTTGATTCTTGGGTCGATGAGACGATAAGCCACGTCTGCGATAAAGTTGAGCAGAATGATCGCAAATGCACTGACGAAGACCACTGCTTGAACAACGGCCATATCACGCAGACTGATGGCTTTGACGAGCAGCTGGCCCATGCCTGGCCAAGCAAATACGGTCTCCGTAATGATTGCGCCGCTGACGATAACCGAGGCCTGCATCGCTGTAATGGTGATAACAGGAGCGAGACAATTGCGGAAGGCATGCCGATACGTAATTAAGGATCGGGACATCCCTTTGCTCTTGGCCGTCCGGATGTAGTCCTGTCCAAGAACTTCCAGCATGCTGGAGCGGATCAGACGTGTCAGCTCTGCAGCCGTTCCCGTTGCCAGCGTGAAGGCTGGAAGAATCAGATGCATCACCGTCCCGCTGCCAGACACAGGGAACAGCTGGAATGTGACGGAGAAGATCAGAATGAGCATAATGGCGAGCCAAAAATTCGGAATCGCCTTGCCAATGACGGAAGCGCCCGAAATCAGCAGGTCCCATGCCGTATTTTGACGAGTTGCCGACAGAATACCGAGCGGGATGGCAATGATAATGGCAATCAGCATCGCAAGCGAACCAAGCAGCAGTGTGTTGGGCAGCTTCTCCAGCACGATCTGAAGTGCATCCTGCTTATAAGAGAACGATGTGCCGAAATCACCTTGCAGCAGACCCTGCATATACAAGCCATACTGGACAAAGAAAGGCTCGTTCAGGCCCAGAGACTCGCGTAACTCCTCGATTTGCTGTGGAGTAGCATTGTCCGAGATCATCAGTGCCACGGGATCGCCAGCGATGAAGATCAGGAAGAAGACAAGAAAAGAAATGATAAACAAGACGGGGATGACCTGCAGCACATATTTGAGAAGATAGCTTTTCATTGGTGGCCTCCTCCCCTTTCTTCAGTTGGCTGTCAAGGCTTGGTTACGCATTTTTGGCTGGCTTAGCCATCGAGGCATAACGATTCTCCGGACGATTGAGTCCCAGATGATCCCGCAGTGTGGTCCCCGTGTATTCTGTGCGGAACAGTCCTCTGCGCCGCAATTCAGGCAGAATATGCTCCGAAAAGGACGTCAGATCGGCAGGCAGGTGAGGCGCTAGCAGGTTAAAGCCGTCGCAGCCTCCCTGTGTAAACCACTCTTCCATATGATCCACAATTTGCTCCGGCGTCCCTGCGAATGTATCATGTCCCCGTCCGAAGGCAATCCAATGGGTCAGCTCACGAATCGTCAGATTTTCGCGTTTGGCCAGGTCAACATAGACTTGAAACCGACTTTTGCCGCCGTTGATCTGTTCTACCGGTGGAAGCTCCGGCAGAGGTCCGTCAAGCGGATAGGTGAATAGATCCAAATTCATGGATTGCGATAATTGGTGGAGACCGTACTCGGGAACGAGGTATTCATTTAACTCTTGCTGCTTCTCCTTGGCTTCCGATTCTGTCAGACCGACGATGGGGGCCAAGCCTGGCAGAATACACAGCTGATCAGGAGTTCTTCCGTACTTGAGCAGACGTCCTTTGACATCGGAGTAGAACTCCTGCGCGTCCTTCAGGTTATTCTGCGCCGTATAGATGGCTTCAGCGAAGCGCCCGGCAAATTCCCTGCCATCCTTGGATGAACCGGCCTGCACGAGAACCGGATACCCTTGCGGTGGCCGGGGGATATCGATTGGACCGCGGACTTTGAAATGTTTGCCTGTGTAGTTGAGGGCATGAATCTTGCTCTCATCGACGAACCTTCCTCCTGGGCGGTCTGCAATTAACGCATCGTCCTCCCAGCAATCCCATAGCCCTGTCGTCACTTCCAGGAATTCATGGGCTCTCTCATAACGCTGGCTGTGTTCAAGATGTACATCTCTGGCAAAATTGTGTGCGGACTTCTCGTTGCCCGTTGTGACGATATTCCATCCCGCGCGGCCACGACTCACGTGGTCAAGCGAGGCAAACTGGCGTGCAATATTATAGGGTTCACTGTAGGTGGTAGATGCGGTGCCGATGACGCCAATATGCTTGGTCACTGCAGCAATTGAGGCAAGCAAGGTGAAGGGTTCGAAGAAATTGTTGAAGGGGCCGTACTTAATATTGGAGTTAATTGCCAATCCATCGGCAATAAAGATGGAATCAAATTTTGCTGCTTCCGCCTGTTGCGATAACCGCTGATAGTATGCAATATCCAACATGTTTTGGGGATTCGTGTTGGGATGCCTCCATGCTGCCTCATGATGTCCAATTCCCTGAATAAACAGGTTCAAGTGCATTTGCCTCGGTGCTTTACTCATCCTTCTATCACCCTTTCTGAATTCATACCATCATCCACTCTTTGACCTGCTCATCGATGATGAGGAGGTGAGTAAATCTTATCACGGTGTTATATATGGGTCAATATAATTAACACTTATTCTTCAAATTATTTATTGTAAACGATATCAAATTAACATATACATGACTAACTATGTTGTTAATGTGTGATATATTGCGTGTTCACGTCAAAAAACCGGCCATCCGTGGCCGGTCATTGTCATATTTGAAGCGTTATCCTATTATGAGTGGACTTACCTTGTCATCCGCTTCCACCGTTTGGTTAGACTCGCTAGCGATTTGTTGATTCACATCGTCAATAACGACTTGCATATGCATCTTCATCAATCGTTCCGCTTCGTCCGCATCCGCTTGCATGATGGCTTCGACGATGCTTCGGTGTTGGTGGGCATATCCCGCTCCCCTTTTACGGGTGATCAACTCGTGAATCTGTGACTCCAGCCTCCATTGTTCAAAGAAAAGAATGTCCAGTGCGGCAATCAGGAACTTGTTCCCCGATGCCTTGGCCAGCGTGGCATGAAAATCCAGTGCTGCTCTGGAAGGATCTGCGCGCTCAGTCACACATTGTTCATGACATTCCAAATGTTCTTTCAATGCAGCCAGCGCGGCATGGTCCGCACGTTCGGCAGCTAGTCTTGATGTTTCGCACTCCAGCGCTTTTCTTGCATGCAGCACATCGAGCAGCTCCTGCAGGTTTTCAGGTTGTGCGGCATGGATCAAGTTCTTTTGCAGTCGTTCTCGCTCCAGCCGGTTCGTCTGTTCTTCAACATAGCTGATGCCGTCCTCGGTGATGACTCTTCCTTGGGCACCGACTAGTCTCGTGTAGCCTTTGGCGTCCGTATCTTTCAAAATACGTCCGATCGTAGCCGTGCTTACCGCAACATTTTTTTCGTCCAGTACGACTTTGAGCACCCAGGAGCCGACGGGCTCGAGGTTTTTGAGCAGATATTGTAGCAGCAAGTATTCGATGGTTTCGACACGTGTTGAAAAAAAATGACTCATTTCCGAAATGGATGCCTCGACTTGCTTCTCCATATCCATTTCTCCTCTCTTGTTGCCGTTCAGGATTGATTTTATTATAAATCCCCCTCTACTTCAACTTAATAAAGAACTCTAGCGCTCCTTAAAGACAAAAATACAGTTAATAGCCGACGCTACTAGCTAGAGGACAACTTTAAAGTCAAAAGTACAACTAATTAGCTGATAAATTCTAAAATCTGGATATTTCAGTTAGATTAACTGCATTTTTGTCGTTACAAGCCGGATTGTCAGCCATGAGGCTAAATTTAATTGTACTTTTGTCGTTAGCGCAGAAGGGTACTCAGCTACAAACAAAGCTACTCGTTCTCCGCCCGGCATAACACCCACCATGCAGCTAGAGCACAATTCTTTCGCAGCTTGCTTATAGACAACAATAGCAGTCCACGGATGCCAATGGCTTCCCAAGGGGGCTGCTCTCTTGTGCTTCTATTCTCTTCCGTAATCCAGAACCACTGTCTCAAACAGCTCCACCTTCGGCACAGTAAAAGACAATGGGCCCTCACCCTTGCCCTCGCCAGAGTAAGTGAATTCGAGGTCCTGTTGGCCGCGCAGCGTATGCACCCGCAAGGGCTTGCGGTTCGTGGTCAACGTACAGCTCACCTCGTGTATAGGGATTGGCGCATGAAAGGCTGTGCCCAACTGACCGCTATGGTTGACCAGATGAACAAGCTCCCGGCTCTCGTCCCTGCTGCGGTAGGCGGCGAGTTCAATCAGGGGCGAGGTCGTTGTCTTTACGCTACGACTAACGTCTAATACATCGCGAAGGACAGCCTCCAGCAGCATGGCATGTCCATGATTGCTTAACCGTTCGTAATGCTGGCCGATACCCCATGGCATCAGAACCGTGCGACCTTGACCATACGCTTGCCGAATGATACCTGGAACGTCGCTAATCTCGGTATAATAGCACTTCTCCGGCGGGCCAAACATGCATTCGTCGATCAATCCCAAATACGTCTCACTCTCCGGCTTGGTCTCGCATATGAGCAGTTCCCCAAGGAGATACACAAGATTGACGTCTTCAAAGCCGCGGAGCACTGCACGATCCTGATCTTGGAGCGCAAAATAATCGCCTTGTCTTGGTGTGCGGTGTTCCAGGATTCGGCCCGCGCCGAGACTCTCAAGCTGCACCTGTCTCAACGGGCTACCCTTCTCATCGCATGTTGCGGATGCGCCCGATGCGAGCAGCTTGCCGCCCTGGTGTACATAAGCATCCAGCGTAGCTCGCATCTGCTCTGACACATTACGAACATCCGGCAAGATGACAGCTTGGTACCTGCGAAGCCGTTCAAGTATATGGTCCTGATTCAGCACATCATCACGAATGACATCGAATAACACATGACTCTCTGACAACATACGGAACAGACCACGGAATTCCCGTTCACTGCCATGCATGTAGCTAAGATACGGATCGATCAGTGCGATATCTGCGATAGAAACTAGGTCGCTGTAGTAATGTTCATGGTCTGCGTGGTATCGGAAGATATCCTTGACGATATCCATCACCAGCCGGTCATCCTGATTCATGAGCGTGCCGATGACATAATAGTCGAGCCATCCGCCCTGCACGAGATCTTCAGCTAGTCTAAGCGCAGTAAAGTGAGGAGATACGGCTGTATGGCGCATGGCAAAATCCACGAAATGTACCGCAGAGTTGCTAACGGCCATACCCGGCCAGGAGCCTAAAACCACCTTTACATTGCGGCTGGATAAATAATTGAACTCCGGAAGCTGTCTGTGAATTCCCGTGTTCGATTCTTTCCTGAAAATATCCGTGCCTTCCGCGGTGTAATTGCAAATGGCGATCTCCTGGCGAATACCCTTCACGGCTGCGGAACGGCGGTAGAATAGCTCAGCCACCGTCTTCTCTTGAAATTGCACATAATCCCGGTAGATGGGATCGGCAGCGTCCTTCTTCTTGGGCAGCGTGGGATGACCATACATCTGCTCGAACCTCAAGCGGCAATTGTCACATTGGCAGATTCCATGGTGATTATAACTATAATCCTCCACAACATAGCCATGCATATTAATGAAAACGCCATCAATTAAATAGTTGCTGGCACATTCCTTCAGGATTTCAATGGACTTCTCCTGCTGATAGAGGCCATTGATACAAGTATGCACCTGGCCATTATAATTGACGATCTGCCCCTGCGTGCTTTTGTACAGCCACTGGGGGTTGTTAAGGGCAATCTCCTCATTCAGACGACTAAAATCAAAGCGAGCAATGAGGCGAATGCCAGCTGCATGCGCCCTGCCAAGGATCTCACCTAGAAAATCGTTTTTGAGATAAGGGTTTTTATAATGAAAGGATAGCTTGGTATCATAATTCGCTGCGATGCCGCCAGCGTTGAAGAGCAGCACATTGCCACTGTAAGCCTGGATACTGTCAATGAATTCGTCGGGGTCCAGCTGGGCATCAATTTCTCGAAGATTGGTCTGAATCAGTCGCATCGGTTGCGTCGTCCACCACGTCATATGTCACTCTCCTCACTTATTAGGTTGGGTTCAGCCCCAGAACATCGCAGCCACGGAGATCAGAATGCCTGTCAGACCCATGGCCAGACTGCTATACGCGCCTTGCCGCTCGGAGTCTCGCAGGACCTTGGCTGTGCCGATCCCATGCGCGGCTGTCCCCATGGCAATGCCAATCGCCAGGTCCGTGTGCACGCCAATTTTTCTTAGACACCACGTCCCTACCATACTGCCGAACAAGCCAGTCAATACCGTCAGCACGGCCCCCAGCTCGGGAATGCCTCCCAAGCGAGCGACAATTTCAATGGAAATGGGAGCGGTTGCCGATTTGGGCAGTACGGTGAACAGCAGCTCATCGGACCCGCCAAATGCTCGGATCAAGAATGCATTGGACGCAAACCCAACGGCCACTCCAACGGTGATGCCTGTCGTGATCGGCAGCAGCTGATTGCGAATCAGCTCCCAATGCTTGTGCAGAGGAACGGCCAGTGCGACGGTCGCCGGTCCGAGCAGGAAGGTAATCCATTCGCCACCAGCCATATAATCATCATAAGGAATGTCCAGCAGCAATAAGATGGCGATGATGAGAACTGAGCAAGTGAACAGCGGATGAAGCCAGCGCAGCCTGCGGTTTGCTGTGATTGACAGCATATAAATGCCTACGGTCAACGCCACTCCAAAAACAGGAGCCATCCACCATTCATCCATGAGATTCCTTCTCCTTGCCTTTTCTTCTCTCGATTAAGAATGCGGAGCCGCCGCCCGCCAGTAACACCATCAAGGTTCCCGCAATCACAACAGAACTGATGGCTAACGGATGAGCCAGCATGATGTCGGCATACACCATGGTGCCCACAACAATTGGCGCAAAGAACAGCATCATATGGGATAGTAGGAACTGTGCAGTATCCTGTAGCCATTCTAGCTTGACCCAGCCGAGCCGGAGCCCGGCCAGAAGCATCACCATACCAATGACGTTGCCGGGCAGCGGAACACCAAGCACATGCTCTATCCCTTCTCCTGCCAGCAAGAAGCCCATCAACCATGCAAATCCTAGCATGTCTGGCCTCCTCCCTGTAACTTCCGATCACATGCAACGTTTTTACTATAGCATTTCTTTCCATCAGGTGTCCAAGTCAGAGCTGCCAAAAAGCCGGCTCGCACACTTCGCGAACCGGCCTATACACTACTATTCCAACCCAAAACATATCAGGCCGCAATTGACCTAACGTGCGCCGACAACCTGGTGTGGCACATATAATGTATTGAATTAAGGGGCGTAGATCGAACCTTCTACACAAGTTACAGCTTCACCGCCGATCAAGATGGAGCCGTCCTCTGTAAACCGGACTGCGACCTGTCCATTGCGACCGACACACTGGCCTTGGGCAGCAACATAACTTTTAGCATCGATTAATTCATTCGCTCTGACGAGCGCAGCCACGCAGCCATTGCCGCTGCCACAGACCGGGTCTTCATCCACACCATCCGTAGGTGCAAAGGAACGAACCTCGACCTGAGCAGTTGGATGGTCCGGGTCCAGCCCAAACACAGTAATACCAGTTGCGCTTGGCGGCAGTGCGGAAGCGAATGCAGCAAAATCTGGCCGTAATTCTCGCACCATAGACGCATGCGGCAACTGTATCGTAACCCAGACCGGACCAACGTCAATGGTTGCACTAACCAAAATATCATGCGGTTCAATACCAAGTGCCGTCGCGAGCTGTTCTTGTTGAGTCGCAGTTATGCTGCTGATCTGAGGCTCCGGCAGGGTGAGCCACAAGGTCTCCTGCTCCATGAAGATGGTGATGAGACCACTGCCGCATTCCTGGATAAGTACCCCGGCAGTCTTCGGTTTAATTCCATGACGCAGCACGGCATAGGCCGACCCAATGGTCGGGTGACCGGCAAAAGGCAGCTCGCTGAGCGGTGTGAAGATCCGCAGCCGATAGTCCGCCCGCGGATCTTGAGGCTCGCAGACAAATGTGGTTTCCGATAAATTGGTCCAATTGGCGATCGCTTGCATCTGTTCTGTGGACAGATGATTACCATCCAGTATGACTGCTACAGGATTGCCTTGATAAGGCACGGAGGTAAAAACATCGACCTGTTGAAAAGGTACGTTCATTCGAAGACACTCCCTCTCTATTAGGATAAAATTTCGACCCAGCCTTCGGCTCCGTTCACCCGGATGCGCTGGCCGTCTTGGATCCGCGTAGTTGCTCCAACTACGCCAACGACAGCCGGCAGGCCATATTCCCGGGCTATGACAGCGCCGTGTGTCATCAGTCCGCCCACCTCAGTGACCAAGCCTTTGATAGACACAAACAGTGGCGTCCAGCCTGGATCTGTAAAGGCAGTCACCAGAATATCCCCTTCCTCTGGCAGCGCGTCTTGCATTCCCATCATAACACGAGCTCGCCCCTCAATGATCCCTGTTGATACGGGCAGACCGGCTAATGCGCCTTCTGGAAGATGCTCGCGACGGTATTCCCCGGTGAGGATCTCCCCATCTGAGGTCATGACGCGCGGAGGCGTCAGTTTCTCGTACCGAGTGTAATCCTCTATGCGGTCATGAATCAACTGTAGATTCAATTGCTGTGTACGGACGGTATCTCGTAATTCTTCGAACGTGAGATAGTAGATGGCATCCTCGTTCGGAATCATTCCCGCCTGCTTCAGGTGTCCGGCTTCCTGCAACAACGCTTGCTTATAAACAAAATAACGATTAATCATACCGTACTTGGGATACTCACGGTATCCGCTAAACAGACGGATCTGGTCCATTCTTTGTTTCGTTTCTAATGCTTTGCGCTCGCCATCAGGCTGTTCTCGTAGCCGGTCCAGCAGTTCCTTCTCCTTCGCCTGTGCTTCCTGCAGCCCTTGCTCGAACCGACGCTTGCTGGCATGGGGCTCTTCGTTTTTAATATGTCCAAGGAGTACGGGGACCAAGGCGAAGGGGTTCTCGCTCCAGCGCCTCCGTGTCAGATCGATCTCCCCGGGACAGCGCATGCCGTATTTCGCCAGATAGGCTTCGATTGCTTGCTTGGCCTGGACTCCACCCTCCAGGGAAACCAAGTCTTCCATGAAACCATCCGTAGCTGCCTGCTGCAAATAGTGGACGACTTCAGGATAGGGCCGAATGACATCAGCTACGTCCATGAGGGCCAGACCCATTTCAGAAGTCACATTGTTAGCCAAGGACTGCGAGAGCTTATCTGCGGCGTGTTGTTCGCCCAGCCATTCTAGCATATGCTCATTGATCCATGCGGTGGCCCCCATTCCGGTCATAATAACTGCCGAGCTGCTTGCGTCGAACAACAGGCGTTTTAATTCCTTCATATCCTGCAGGATAAAGTCGAATAAAGCTGTACCCGTTTTTGTATGAATCGTCTGCTGCAGCTCTGCCAGCGATGCTTCCCAGCTATGAATCAGTTCTGGCACAATGGACGCATCCGGCGCTGCTCGTTCAGCAGTTTCCCTTCTAGTGCCAGCCATTCGCGGCCCATGTTCGTTGTCCTGGGCCATGTTGATATACCCTTCGCGTGCAACAACTGTCATGAGCGCATCTTTCATAAGAGGGTCGGACGTACCTAACGCTCCAATCATCTGATCCCGGCTGGCAGGTGAAGCGAGATGGGCCGTTACATCAACAAATAACCGACCGCCAGCGACCCTCATCGGGGCTGGAGTCGTCATCAAGAAAAAGGACAAGCCCAGCGGCTTAATGGGATCGGTCATCATCTGTTGATGACCGACTGAGACATAGACCCGGTTCCCCTCTTCCGGGCTCTCGGGTATGGGGAACAGGGTCGTAATGGGACGGCTCTGTACAATATAGAAGTTGTCGTCCATCAGACACCATTCGATATCCTGTGGACCGCCCATATCGGCTTCAATCTGTCTCCCCAGTGTAGCCAGGTTCAGAATCTGCTCATCCGTGAGCGCCGGGAGCTGCGGTCTGGTGGATTCAAGCGGGCGGATTATCGTCCCTCCACCGGGGCTGCCATAAACGGCCTCATGCTGCGAACCATATCGCTTGCTCACAATCTCTCCTTCTTGAACTATATACTGGTCAGCAGTAACCTGGCCCGAAACCAAGGCTTCTCCGAGACCCACCCCTGCATCGATAGAAATCCGCTTGCGATTCGAGGTCAGTGGATCGGCGGTGAACAGAATACCGGATGCCTGTGCGTTAATCATCTGCTGCACGGTGACAGACATGAACACCTGGTTGTGGTCGATGCCTTGCTGCATTCGGTAGAACACGGCACGATCCGTATATAACGAGGCCCAGCACGCGCGTACGTGCTGCAGCACAGATTCGCGGCCGATGACATTAAGATACGTATCATGTTGACCAGCAAAAGAAGCATGTGGCAAGTCTTCAGCTGTTGCACTTGATCGTACAGCGTAAGCTTGGTCGTCATCGAAATGGGAGAGCGAATGGCAGATCGCTTGCTCGGTATCAGGCGGGATGGCTGTGCTTAATATAGTTTCCCTGATGGCGCGACTGAGATTCATGACCTCCTCCCGCTCAGCAAGAGACAACCTGGATAACCGGTCTAGTAGCTCAGTATAGGAGGCATTGGAGTCCATCGCTAGTCGGAAAGCAGTCGTAGTTACAGTAAACCCATCAGGTACTCGTATCCCCCTTAGCTTCGAGAGTTCCCCGAGATTGGTCCCTTTGCCACCTGCCAGCAGAACCTGCGTACGGTCCACTTGCTTCAAATCGAGCACTAAATGATTCATTCTCCATCGCTCCTCACCATGCATTCAAATTAATCATTGACAGGTAGTATTGCGCCGTGATAAGATTTAATTATAAGATAGAATAAATTCGTCCAATTACATAGACTCGCAGGCGCGTTCACTGATTCTAACACGCCTTTTAAGTGATTGCAATAGGAAGAACCTGGTCATTGACCAGGTTCTTTTTTTTGCTGACATCGTTCCCTTTTTACTCGCAGAGCGCTTGACCTTGGTACGATACCAGGGTTTATAGTGGTCTGTAACTACAACAAGGGAAAGTAAGGTGCAGACAACATGACCGATCAAGTATTTAATCAGATTTATCAGATGATGGAGCTATCATTTCCGAAGACGGAATTCAGGGGCTATGCTGCGCAACGGAGTTTGTTATCCCGTTCCCGATACCGTATGCTGGTAGAGAGAAATGAACAGCAGGAAGTTATCGGATTCCTCGCAGGCTGGGAGTTTGACCAATTCCGGTATGTCGAGCATATTGCAGTCTCCCCTACCCTTCGCGGTGGAGGCGTCGGCAAACGGCTGATGCAGCGCTTTATGGCGGAATCGGAGTTGCCCGTCATTTTGGAGGTCGAGTGTCCCGAGGGTGAAGAGCAGCGCAGACGAATTGGTTTCTATGAACGGCTGGGCTTTAAGTTAGAGGATTACGCATACGTGCAGCCATCGCTTCGAGCGGGGGAACCCGCGGTGCCGCTGCGGATTATGAGTTACCCGCAAGCTCTGACGCCCTCCGTATTTAACGAAATGAAGAGGACGTTGTATGCGGAGGTGTATCAGGTCCCTTTAGCAACAGCCACCAACCTCTAGGTTATAGACAAAGGAAGGGTATCCGATGAAGAGTGAGTTCAAAATCAATGAAATTGCCAAGCTGTACGGAATCGGTGCAGACTCGCTGAGATACTATGAGAAGCTGGGGCTGCTGCAGCCCAGGCGAGCCGCGAATGGATACCGCCAATATAGTCTTAGAGACATGTACAAGCTAACCATTATCCGGGATCTGCGCCAGCTGGATTTCACGATGGAGCAGATCAAAGCCTACCTGGACCATCAGAGCATCGAGAATACGCTTGATCTGTTGCGGCAGGAGCATGAGCTTGTGGAGAAGCAAATCGCGAGACTGCAACACACGCAGCGTAGTCTAGTGGACCGGATGAACATATTGACAGAATCCCGAACCATCCAGACAGAACAGTTCACGATCAAGACCTATCTTGACCGTCCATGTCTGCAGCTGCGTCTCCGCATTACCAGAGACGAGGAAACGGATTACGCGGTCAAAATGCTGCATCAGAAGCATCGTCATCATCAGCTCGACCTGGGCAACCAGTGGTATGGAGCCTCCGTGTCCCTAGAGGCCTTGCAAGCCGGAATTCGGGATGAATTTAATGCCGTATTCTTCATCTTCGATGCTGACGAATCGAGGACGATTGAGTATGATTACACCTTGCCTGCAGGCAAGTATCTGTCCTTCCACTACCGTGGGAGTTATCGACAGAGCTATGACCATATGATGGCGCTGATCGCCCATGCCAAGGCTCACGGACACCGGATTACAGGAGATCCGTTCGAGATTTATGCTATTGATAACCGGGATACAGCGGTGACAGAAGAATTCCTGACCGAAATCCAGGTACGGATCGACTGAAGTTACTCAACACCTGTTTCCCATTAGTTCATTACGCGACAGGATGGCTTCGATTGTTCATTGAGGTTCAGGGACAAACGGGTATAATGAGGTCAAACGAACAGATGGGATAAGAACAGGAGGAATGTTGTCATGCAGTTGAGCGAATTTCTAGCCCATATGGATCGAGGGCTGGCGGTGGAAGGCGGCTCGGAGCTTCATGACTACATGATTGAATTAAGTCAGGAGGCCTTGCGCATTACAGCCAAGCTTAACGGGGCATATCACGAGCCGGCCGAGATCCGCCGTCTAATGACTGCGCTGACAGGTCGACCGATCGATGATTCCTTTGCCATGTTCCCGCCCTTCTACACGGATTGTGGCAAGAATATAAGGATTGGCAAGCAGGTCTTCATCAACTCCGGCTGCCGTTTCCAGGATCAGGGCGGCATTATCATTGGAGACGAAGCGTTAATTGGACATAACGTGGTGCTTGCAACCCTTAACCACGACATGGATCCCCGGAAACGAAGCACCACAATCCCTGCCCCAATCGTTATCGGCAAGAAAGTCTGGATAGGTGCCAATGCTACGGTCCTCCCTGGTGTTACCATCGGCGACCATGCCGTCATCGCCGCAGGTGCTGTCGTCACCAAGGATGTCCCGGCCGACACAGTAGTGGGTGGAGTGCCGGCCAAGATGATTAAGACGATCGGTGATTTGGAGTAACCTACCACTGAGTTCACTGTTTCTCAAATGTTCCTTAATGGTGAGAACAGGCTATTGAACAAAGTTATCTTTCATCAATGCTGCGATTTGCCGTTGATTCTCGCCTGATCCCGCTCTAGGTGGTCAATAACTAGTTCCTGTCGCTGTGGCGAATGGTTTTGGCTAAGCTTGGCTTTGCCTTCAACGCGTTCAATATGGAGTCTGAAGGCCTGGATGCCTTGAGTCAGTCCAGCCACATACTGCGGATCAACCTCCGGCAGCTGGTACGGACTATCTTGGGCTTCATATTGGTCTACCATCGCTTGCAAGGAAGCTGCGACTTGGATCTCGTCGTTGATCAACTCCACCGTATCATATACGTGAACGGTTATATAATTCCATGTAGGCACTGCGGTCATTGTTTCGTACCATGAAGGAGAAATATAGCTGTGTGGCCCTTGAAAAATAGCGAGAACCGTTTGATCTGCGATGTCTTCCCATTGTGGATTCGGACGTGCAAAGTGTCCTTCCAGCCATTGCTTCTCTTGATTCACAATCAAAGGCAAGTGTGTAGCAAAGGGAACCCCCTTATGTTGAGATACCAAAGTCGCAAAACTGTAATCTTTCATAACCCCATATGTACTCTCTTCGTCCATGCGAAAATAACGTGGTATATACACGCTGCCCCCTCCTCATCCTGGAAAGAACCGCAAGCTAGTGCGGTTCTTCCTAGAACTTCATTTTTAACTATTTTTGTTGCATTTGCAACAAAAATACCCGAGTAGCCTCAGCAATTTCTTGAGCATGGGTATGATGCAAATAATGCTCGCCATCCATTGTAATCACTTGACCATTATCTACCGTTGCGGCTTGCTCCTCATGCAGCGGCACCCACTCCGGGAAGCTTGAGTTGTCAGCCTGAACCATAAGCAGCACCGGAAGCTGAGCCGGGAAGGTCAAGCCTTGAGCGGCCTCGAAATTGGTACTAATATGTCTCATCTCATTCAGCATAGTGGGACTGCTGGCATTCTTGTTGGATATCAGATTCATCTGTTCCTTGGTTGCTTCATCAAAAGACGTAGAGGCATAAGGATCTCCGCTAAATTGCTTGACGAGCCTCAACAATCCGGACCGGTTGAGCAGGTCAAATGTGCGGACAGGCAGCTTCTCATTCATACCGGGCTGATTGGGCACACTGCTATCAATACCGATAAATGCCCTCACATTCTCCGGGTAGGCTTGGACATATTCCAGGCTGTAAATA
Source organism: Paenibacillus daejeonensis DSM 15491 (assembly GCF_000378385.1). Classification (GTDB taxonomy): domain Bacteria; phylum Bacillota; class Bacilli; order Paenibacillales; family Paenibacillaceae; genus Paenibacillus_D; species Paenibacillus_D daejeonensis. Next base: position 50,413 of record NZ_KB899659.1, read on the forward strand.
CCCGCTATAGAATGCCCCATGAGCACAAAATCATCGATACCCAGTTGCTGCAAAGCTTCGTGAATTTCGCGCACTATATTACTGCTGGTCCGTTCCACATCGGTTCCATCACTTAAACCATAGCCGAAAGGCTCAACTGTAATAACTCTGTAATCAGGTGCCAATTCATCAATCAACAGCTTGAAATCCAAGGCTGGAGCAGCCGTGCCGTAGCCAGGAAGAAGTACGATCGTCTCCTCGCCGCTTCCTTGCATGTAAATGTTCATTGATTGACCATCTACGGGGACGAGCTGACCATAAGAGCGTATATTGTCTTTCTCCAGGTGCAGACTGACCCGGTTGACCGTAAATACGACTGCCACAAAGAGTACCGCTACGACAGTAAGACCAATCAAGCCCCTCCAAATTAGACGAAGCCCTTTCCGCTTGCCGCTGTTTTTTTTATTCTGCTTATCCTGATGTTCCATTTCTTCCACTCCTATCGCTATAGTGACTCCACCTGAGGACGTCTAGGACAAGCATAAAACACCAAGATGGACCGCTTATGAAGCCAATATGAACGGAAGATGAACAACTTATACTGATTGGGGTAGATGAATGACAAGGCTTGTCCCGCTCCCCAGCTCGCTTTCGACTGTAATATGACCGTGATGCAGGGACACGATTCGCTTGACAATTGCCAGTCCCATCCCGCTGCCACTGTGCTTACCGCTATGGGCACGATCCGCTTTGAAGAATCGCTCGAAGATCCGCTCCTGATCATCTAGCGGAATTCCAATCCCGTGATCCGTAATTCGGACTACCCAGGATGCGGCATTTTGCTCTGTACTCACTTCAACTAAACTTTCATCTGGAGAAAACTTGATGCTATTGCCGAGGACATTGGTCCAGACCTGAACCAGCAAATCGGGATCGGCCGTAATTTCTCCCTCCTCCAGGTCGAATTCAAGGCTGATTCTACGTTCTCTCCATTGCGGCTCGAGCGTAATGACGACCTGTCTAATCTGTTCTGCGAGACTATAGGAAACTGGCTTCAACTGCTGCGATTCTGATTCCAACAGGCTAAGCTTAAGCAGATTATCACTTAACTTGGACATGCGGGCGGCTTCATCAACGATAATACCGAGATAGCGGACGCGTTCACTTTCGTCAGCCGGCAAATGTTGGAGCGCTTTGGCATAGCCAGTAATGGAGGTCAGTGGCGATTGGATTTCGTGTGAAACATTCGCAACAAATTCTTTTCTGAGCTCCTCCAATTGACTCAAATCACGCGCCATTTTCTCAAAGCTCCGCGCTAGCTCGCCCAGCTCACCTCGCTGCTTGATATCCAATTGAACCTCGAAATCTCCACCTGCGATTTGGCGTGTGGCTCGGGTCAGCTTTTGAATGGGTCTCACCAAAAAAAACGCGGATAGCAAAACCACGAGACTGCCCACAATCAACGCGTAGACCACAAAGTTAAGCATCCAGGTCATGATAAACGAGGAAGATGGCGGTCCCGTGGATTGTATAAACAGGGCATAGCTCTGGGAGTCCAAAGAAAAAGGCAGTCCCAGCAGACTTGTAGAGACCCCTGTCGGATTGAGCTGCAGCAGCTCACCGTCCAACACTTGGCGCACCTGATCTGCCGTGGCTTCAGCAGCCTGGAAGCCTCCTGCCTTGCCATACGAACGATAGTGGTCAGGCGACTCATAGATACGGATGTGATAGGCGTGTAACTGCTGCATGCCACTCACGTAAGCTTCAGCTTCATCCGCTGGCAGCGTCTCATAGAGCCGGATCATATCTTGTCCAATGTACAGCAGCGGAAGCAGCAGATTCTCGTTAAGCTGCTCTCTGTGCAATCTAGTGGACAGCAGAAATGAGATGACCGTCCCACCAATGACCGCTGCCAGGAAGATCAGCACCACACGTGTATAGAGTGACCGGGTCATCGCGAGACCTCGATACGGTACCCGAGCCCCCGTATTGTCTCAATGCGAAAATCTCCAGAGTCCACGAATCGTTCCCGCAGCCGTTTGATGTGGACATCAACGGTGCGGTTGTCACCTGCATAATCCATTCCCCAGACGGCTGCGATGAGCTGTTCGCGCGTAAATACTTGGCCTGGGCTATCAGCGAGCTTGCATAGTAGTTCAAACTCTTTGAGTGGCAGGGATAGGGACTGCTCGTCTTGGAGAACCTTATACGTCTGCCGATCCAGAACCGTCCGTCCAAGTCGAATGGTCTTGGCGGCGAGATTTCGGTGCCGCTTCAGTAAGGCTTTCACGCGGGCAGCAAGCTCCAGTGGATCGAACGGCTTGGTGAGGTAATCATCGGTCCCCAGCTCGAACCCCTTCACCTTCTCCCAGGTTTCGCCCCTTGCAGTCAGCATCAACAACGGCAATGACGCATCTGCTCTTCGGAGCTCCTTGCACAAGGCCCAGCCATCCATGACCGGCATCATAATGTCCAGCACTACCAGATCGACTGGCTCTGATGCATACACAGACAATGCCTCCCTCCCATCGGCAGCCTCCAGCGTCTTCAGCCCTTCATTGCGCAAAAATAATCCAACGAGCTCGCGAATATTCGCATCGTCGTCAGCGATAAGTACAGTAGTCATGGCTTCGATCGACTCCTTGCTAACTCTTGATTGTGGCTCCATTATACCCTATCGGAGGGGCGATCCTACAACTGTGGCTATAGTCATATAAAAAGGCATCAGGATACGATATCCTGATGCCTCTTTCAACATTATTCCTACATTTCAACGCTTGATAATTTGTTATTTTCAGTTAGCAAACTGCCCGGCATCAATGGCCTGCTGCTTCTCGTCCAGAATTTCCTGGTAGCCCGCACTCAGGTAGCGCTGTTTGGCTGCCTCGTATTTGGCATCAAACTCTGCTTCCGGTGCAAGGGCAACTTCCAGATACAGTTCTTGGAACAGCGAGTTCAGGTCGGCTTTATAGTCGTTGACTTTCTCAAGCACGACAGTAAACAAGGCATCTGGTGTCCGGTACTCGGCTGTTTCGTCACGGTATCTGAGCATGTCTTCGGCGAGCTGCTCATAGCCGGCTGGAGCCCAGTTCCGCAGATTGTACTTCACCGTCAGCTCAGGCGTTTCGAACACGGGCGACTCGGTCACAAGTGCCCAATAGTCTTTGTTATTGTTCTGGGCCAGGACTGATTCACCCGTGAAGTCTGCATTTCGAACAGGCAGTCCCTCTTCATCGAGGGTATAGTTCTCGCCTTCTACCCCGTTTTGCAGGGTGAACAGATTCTCATGCTGGCTCATCCACTCAAGGTACATCCAGACAGCAGCACGCTCTTCTGGCGTCGACAGATAATTCATTCCCATGATGAAGCCAAATGGCCAGTACGCACGTGCTTGTGGCACATTGCCCTCAGGCACACCTGCTCCAGGTGGCACAACAGCAAATTCAGCTTGCGGATTGTTCTTCAGCGTCGCTTCGAACACATCTGTGTTGCTGGCGAGATAGAAACCGTAAGTTCCTGTACGGCCAGCTACGAACTCTGACTTGATTTTACCGTCGTCATCACGCAGATAGAATTCTTTGTCGATCAGACCGTTATTAAACTGGTAGTTAAGGTTGCGCAGCCAAGCTTCGGTGTCCTTGGTTGTGAAATCGGCTACTCCCAGATCCGAGTAGAGTGCGCGGTATTCCGGATCGACTGGCCAATCTCGGAAGCCGTAGCTGTACACATAGTTATTCCGAGTCAGGGCACCGCCTGTTACGCCAAGCCCTGCTTCTTTCCACTTCACGAGCATTTCATTGTATTTCTCGAGCGAGGTCAGATCTTCAACCTTCATCCCGACTTGCTCCACCCAGTCCTTACGAATCAAATTAACAAAATTGTCGGTATCCGGACGTGCCGCAAAGAAGAACACATTTTGATCATTGACTACACCATATTGCTGGATCGTCTCGCCCATATTGCTCCAATACGTTGGAGCGTAGTGCTCAATCTCATTCCAATCGAGCGGTTGCATGACATCCTCGCCATAGTAGGCCAGCGCTTGCGGCATATCGTAGTGGAAGATAATATCCGGAGCCCTGCGAGCCGCCAACAGCTGCTCATAGTCCGTTACTTCGTTGTTGCGCGTAATGGGGACAAAATTAACATTAATATTGTGCTTGTCGCCAAATTCGTTCTGTATCCAGCGAGTATAATAGTTATCTGTTACGTTCCAGCCTTCAAAGGCGCGCTCATAGACCGGAATGTCCAGGTCAACTGTCTCTGGAAAGCCTTGTGAGTAATCCGGGAAGCCATCGGCTGTTCCTGTATCGCCAACATTTTCAGTCGTGTTATTCGTCGGCGGCGGGTCGTTGTCAGGCACGTTGTTCCCACCACCATTATTTGTACAGCCTGCGAGCATACTGGCGCTCATCATGACGGCCAAGAACATCGTCATTTTTTTTCTTTTGTTCATCCTATATTCCCCCATATGATCATAGTTACGTGAGCCCAATTCAGTGGATTATCCCTTCACCGATCCGAGCATGACGCCTTGAACAAAGTACTTCTGGATAAACGGATAGACGCACACAATCGGCAATGTCGCAAAGACGACGACCGAGGCCTTCAACACCTCTGGATTGGAGAGCTGAACAGTCGTAGCCTCCAGTTGGAAGCTTTCACTTGCTTGCACGACCAAATAATACAACTTGAGCTGCAGCGGTCTTAAATCGATATTGAACTTGATGTAGAACAGTGCATCCTGATACGCGTTCCAGCGTCCCACAGCATAGAACAGCGATAGTGTAGCCAGAATCGGTTTACATAGTGGCAAAACGACACTAATCAGAATTCTAAAATGTCCTGCCCCGTCCATCCGGGCCGACTCCTCCAGACTAAGTGGAATCGTGCTCATGATTGAAGTACGCAATATCAGCATATTGAAGGCGCTGAATGAAAGCGGCAGTACGAGCGACCAGATTGTATCCAGCATGCCAAGACTATTGACCAGCATGTAGTCCGGAATGATTCCGCCGCCGAAGTATAAGGTAAACACGCAGATAAAAGTAAGTACGACACGGCCTTTGAGCTGCGGCCGGGATAGTGGGTATGCCGCGCAAATTGTCACGATCATGCCGATGATCGTAAACAGCACTGTGACAATAACGCTTACATAGAGTGAGCGAACGATACTGGCATCGGCAAAGATTTTTCCGTACGCATCAAATGTAAGTCCTTGTGGAATCAAGAAAACCTTCTGGGCAATGACATAAGCATCGTCACTCAACGATTTGGCTACGACATGTAAAAATGGAAGCAGACATACAAGTGAAGCGACAATCAAGACAATATGAATGATGACATCCCACACATCAAATCGGAACCGGCGGGGAGCAGTATAGGCTCTTTCCTTCATTAGACAAGTCTCCTTTCTACAGCAAGCCCTCCTCCCCTAGTTTCTTGGCGATCCGGTCGGCGAGGAGTACGAGGATCAGGCCGATGATCGCTTGGAACAGACCGAGTGCCGTGGCGCGGCTGAAATCGCCGCCTTCAATCCCCCAGCGGTATACCAGTACCGGAATGGTGGTGGTATATTCTGTCGTAGCTTTGTTGGTCAGGGCCATAATGCGCTCGAATGATCCGCCCATCACGCTACCCAAGCTGAGGATCAGCAGCATAACGATTGTCATCCGAATCGATGGCAAGGTGACATTCCACATCTTGCGCCACCGTCCCGCACCATCTACGGTTGCAGCTTCGTAGAGCTCGGGGTTGACCGAAGTGATGGCCGCGAGATAGATAATGGTTCCCCATCCCATACTCTGCCACACACCGATGGCAAGGTAAGTAAACAGCCAATTTGTATTTTCTTGCAAGAACGGTATACGGTTGATTCCTATTTGCTCGAAGAGATTGTTAACCATCCCACTGCCGTGTCCGAGGAGTTGATACGCAATGGCGCCAATGATAACCCAGGACAAGAAGTGAGGCAGGTAGAGCAGCGTCTGGTTCAAGCGCTTGAAGAAAACATTCTTCACTTCATTAATCAGCAAGGCTAGAACGATCGGCGCCGTAAAGCTGAACAGCAGATCCAGTACATTGAGAAGCAGCGTATTGCGAACTGCACGAAGGAATTCAGGTCGTGCAAATAAATCGATGAACACCTGAAACCCTACCCAATCACTTCCCCAGAATCCCCTCGCAATTTTATAATCTTTGAACGCAAGCATAAGGCCCGACATCGGCGCATATTTGAACAAGAGAACAAAGGACAAGGGCACAAGCAGCAGAGCGTACAGCTGCCAGTCGCGGCGAAGATAATAGGAGAATCCACGTGATGGTTTTATGCGTGTAGCAGATACAGTATCGGCCTTCGCCGTTGGTCCAGCTTTCATAGTCTCACCTCCTTTTTGACCCGGTGGTACCAGTTGGCTCCACTTGGAATGGAACCGGGTTGCTGCACTTATCATAGCGCTTACATTTTGAATTGGTAAATCCTGAACTTTGATTTTCACCCTTCATTTTTGCTAATTCCCTTGATTTGACGGGGTTTTTCGCAGGTTTGATAATCAAATGTGATGGGTAGGATCAAAAGTAAAGCTGCCCCGATCTGATGATCAGACCATTAGGGCAGCGCAAGTTACGATTCATTCGTCCGGCATTTCGCTTTGTAACTGCTCGGCGGCATACCCTCGAATTTTCGAAAGAAGCGGTTGAAGCTTTGGACATTGTAATAGCCGACATCCGAAGCAATCTGTGTGATAGACAGGTCTGTATCCTGGAGCAGTTCCTTGGCCTTCTCAATGCGTAACAGATTCAGATAATCACTTAGACTCTGTCCGGTCATCTCATACACAATTTTACGCATGTAGGAGTAGCTGATACCGATTTCCTTGGCCATGTCCTGGAATACAATCTCTTCTCGATAATGCTCGTGCAGGTATTGAACGATCCGCTGGCCATACTGATTGCTATCGCCTGGTGTCCGGGCCAGATATTGAACAATTTCCCTGCAGAAATCATACACATAATCCTCCAGCTCGTCCAAGGTATCAATGGATGACAAGGCCGCGTAGACATTGCCTCTGCCTGCGAAGATGCGGGCGGTGCTCACATTATTTTCACGCAGATGCTTGATGGTTACACCTACCAACTGGTAATAGACGAATAATATATTGTCATAAGATACGTACTCGGCGGAACGAATCTCGTCCCCGATTAGCTTTAGTTCCTTCGCGATACTCTCAAGATCACCCTGATCCAGGAAATTGAGGATTCGCCTTTCACTGTTAGCCGGATAAATATATTTTTTATCGAGATCATTTTTGGTCTCATAATGGATGCCGCCGCTCCCGTCTATCATACGCTGCTTAATCGCTTCCATCGCTTCGGCTACGCACTCCGGGATCTCCAGTCTGTCATCTGTGGGACTGCTTACGCCTATCGTAACGGAATGGTTGAGCAGCTCTGCCGCCTTGTCCCGGGTTTGAATCAGCGCATTGCGGATGTCCGTGCTTGCTCGTTCACGGTCGGTCCCCTTGAAATTAAGGACAATGGCAAAGCAGCCTTCTCCCTGATACACACATTCTGTGCGTATGCCTTGCGGAAACAGGTTGTCGCAATGGGTGATCAGCAAATAACGATGATACGTACGGGTCTCGGGATTCGTCTCGCCAACATACGAGCGGTATCTGTCGATCGACAGAATGGAGACGATGAAGGATCCCCAAGGAAACACATCCGCAGCCTCGGGCGTCTGAACGCCCCGCAATAACTGGTAGACCGCCAAGCTGCGGGCATCTTGCTCCCGTTTCTGAAGAAGCTGGTTCAATCCCTCCTCTTCTTCACGCATTCGTTTAAAGGCCGCATCCAAAAAATCAAGCTCATTTTTGCTTTGGACGCCCAGATTGCCCCGCATACGCATTGTACGAACGAGCTCTCTTGCCGGCTTGGAGACCCATGTGGCCAGGAAGACGGTCAAGATGGTACCTGCCAGAATAATAGCAGCGGTCAGAATAATAATATTGCGTAATCTTGCTTGGGAGCTGGCCATCAGTTCATCGACGGAATGCACACTCATGCTGGTCCAGCCAAAGTGGTCGGACTTGGCCCAAGTATACAACATCCGCTCACCATCCACCTTATGGAACTCATACCCTTCCTGCGCAGGATTCTGGAGAATCTCTGCCAGGATGGGATCTTCAGTCGTGTTTTGGAGTAGCATTGCTTTATCTTTATGTGAGATGACCGTGCCGTCGGAATCCAGTACCATATAGCCACGCTGGCCTGAACCAGAGGAATCATACGCTTGTTCAATTTCGCGTTCTTTTAAATTGACTACGATGGTGCCCCGCGTCGTGGTGGATAATCGATTCAGTGACAATACATAGGAGAGGACGTGCTCCCCCGAATCAAGCTGACGGGGAACCCAGATGCCGCTAATCCCTCGATGGTCCTCAAGCGCTTCTGTGATCCAGTCCAGGGATTCTGGGCGGGTTAACTCAACGATGCCTTTCTCCGTCGAAATTTCGTAATCGGAGTCGGCAAGGTGAAAGAAGGAAGAAGCCACCCCTTCCCCCATCCGATTCAAGTTCAGCAGCTGATACAGCACAGCTCTCGCATTGTTGATTGTCACAAAATTCGCATTCAGCTCATTGTATGTTTCATAGGGACGTATACGGTCGAAAATATGGGTAGCCGTGAGACGCACGGTATTCTGAGAGAGATTATTGAGCAAGCTCTCATTGAGTTTCAGACTGGCTTCCAAGCCGGCGAGCGAGGAATCGGCAATGGCCTGCTCGGAATGGTGCATCATTTGTTGACCACTGTACCAGGTCAGGATTGCCGTCGGAACAGCCATGACGCAGAACAAGATCACAATGAGCTGCAGCATCATTGACGTACGTTTCATTCAGAACCCCCCAATTAAACAATCTCTTTTTCAGGCTTTTGAAAAAAAGAAGCCTACAGTCACGGATCGATCTTCCGATCGCTGTTGTCCCCAGATTTCTTGATTTTTAACCGCTCTAGCGGTTGAAATCCGGGGACAAAGGCGAACGCTTCGCTTCTCCAGATTCGATTCCGTGCCTCTCCGGCCTTTCTCCAACAGCCTTTTTATTGTGAACGCTTTCAATATGTAGCGAATAAAAAATGACTACAAGGTCAGAAATGAACTTGCACCATTATATTACAAAAACCGATGGGAAATGGTCAATATAAGTTTTACGTCGTTCGATATAATTAAATTCCGTTCAGTCATGAGGTTGTCGTCAAACCACTCCGTAATACTACAAAAGTATAGTGACTTAAGGTATAATAGATATGTTTCGTTGTCATGCGCTAGAGGAACGGCTGCCCTTCCTCTTCTATAATATAGAGAAGTCAGGAGAATCAACATGGAAAACCTTAATTATCGCATTTTGCTGTACTATAAATATGTTCCTATTGAGGACTATGAAACGTATGCCAGTGAGCATTTGGCTTACTGCAAGGAGCTGGGCGTGAAAGGCCGAATTCTAATTGCTGCGGAAGGCATTAACGGAACCCTGTCCGGTACCATTGAACAAACGGATGCTTACATGGCCCACATGCATGCTCAAGACGAATTCAAGGATATGGTATTCAAGATTGATGAGCATGAAGGTCATGCCTTTCAAAAATTGTTCGTTCGTCCCAAGAAAGAGCTTGTTACCCTTCGCTACGAGAAGCCGCTTGATCCCAATGTTCTCAGCGGCAAGCGGTTGTCTCCAAAAGAATTTCACGAGCAGCTCCAAAGAGATGACGTCATTATTGTGGACGGACGCAATGATTATGAATATGACTTGGGTCATTTCCGTAATGCGATCCGACCAACTGTGGAGTCGTTCCGTGAATTTCCGGAATGGATTCGCAAAAACCTCAAGGATGCAAAGGACAAGACCATTCTAACTTATTGTACGGGCGGCATTCGTTGTGAGAAGCTGACTGGCGTGCTGCTAAGCGAAGGTTTCAGCGATGTAGCGCAGCTCGATGGCGGCATCGCTACCTACGGTAAGGATCCTGAGGTGCAGGGCCGGTTGTTTGACGGAAAGATGTATGTCTTCGACGAGCGGATCTCCGTTCGCGTCAATCAGACCGATGAGAATATTACAGTCGGTAAGTGTCACCACTGCGGGACACCAACGGACGAATATATCAACTGTGTGGACGATACCTGCCATCTGCAGCATCTGGTGTGTGAGGAGTGTCTGGATACGCATCAAGGGTACTGCTCCGATGCGTGCCATACCCATGATACGGGTGCTGAGACCGTCCCTGCTTCCAACTGATCCACAACTATATAATGAAGAAAAGCATGTTCCGTCCCGTTCGGGGCAGGAACATGCTTTTCTTTTTTTATTGGAACAATTGCTTCAAGCGTTGAATGAGCTTTTGGCCTGCATTTGCTTCTGTGAGCGTGACATCCCATAGCGCAATATTTGCCTGGGGAGCTAAGCTTTCATTAATGACAGTAATGGTCAACTTTTCTTTTCCATGCAGTGGCGCTCGAAACGATAACCATTGATTGTCCTCCGCGTTTACGGAAAGTTCTACGGTGTAAATAACTTCGCCGTCCGCGCTAAAAATCACTTCACTCGTATTATTTCCCATCTGTTCAAGTACGTCATCAGGTATGGCTGCATAACCATGGATTTCTTTATATTCCCCATCTAGCCACACGGTAAACTCATTGTGCCTTGAATTACCCACACTGTAGAGGTTCATATCCGGTTCTATTGATTCCTCGCCAACCGATAAGCCTAGTGGCGGCTGCTCCCATATCACTTGACCAGACTCCAATTCGATTTGATCCATTGGAATCGTGTCCCCTTGACCGCGATCGAGGTATCGATTGATCCCACTCACGGTAACATAAGTAAGTAAAGTGAGGATGACGGTAGAAATCAACAGCTTAACCCATACACCATATCCCACCTTGTCTCTGACGACCAGGCGCTGTGCCGCATAGCCAACAGTTGCCCCCAAGGAATTGATCACAATATCATTCACATCGAAGGACCCCAGACCTGTAACCATCTGGATTAGCTCTACGAGTGTAATGCCTAGAACGAAGAACAAGAGAAACGTGAGGAAACGGCAACGTACCAGTAGCGGAATGAGTAGTCCAAATGGAATGAATGCCAGAAAGTTCCCGAGGTCAAAAAACCAGATACTAAAATTCCGGTTGGTCGGAAACCGTAGAGGAATCCCTTCAAAGGTCAATAGAAAGCGAAAACCGGAATGAGATAACTCCGGCGTTCTATTAAATCCGACAAACAAAAAGAAAAAGGTTAAGACTGAGTAAAGACTCAGCACAATCCAAGCTATCGAACGAGACTTCCCTTGTAACATCCATGCAAATCCTCTCTGAGCCACTTTACAAATATCCGAAAAAGGCATCCTTCTTCATTCTGCTTTTGGCAACTCCCTGCTGCTGGAGGCCGGAGGCAAGCGAATCGACGAGCGGCTTGGGTCCGGCAATGAGGAAACGGCCCTTCTCTTTATTTTGCTGCACGAAGGCATTTCGCTCAAGTTCAAGTTTATCCAAAGATTCGACAGTGGTCAATTGCACGGAAGCTTGAGCTGCCAGGGTTTCCAATTCTTCCTTAAACGGATAAACCTCGCTGCTGTCCAGATAGAGAAGCTGCGTGGGCTGCGTTGCCTTGATTCGCTCCGCCACCATCTGCTTGAGTATCGCGCGAAACGGCGTGATGCCGATGCCCCCGGCAATCATAAGAGCTGGTTCGGCCTTATCCAGACCAAATGAACCGACCGCTCCGCTCACCCTGACCGTCATCCCTGGCTTTAGACTCAAGAGGGCTTGCTTGAATTCACTCGGTGTTGCGCCTATGCGTGTGGTGATCCGAATCGCGTTCTCCGCTGGAGCTGACGATAGACTGAATGGCTTGGTGCCGGGTTTCACCTTGGCATGCGTTATACTGAACAAAGCATACTGTCCCGCTCGCCAGCTGTAATCAGCAGGCTTCTCAAAACTGAAGGTATACACATCGTCTGCTTCTTTGGTCATGCTTTGCAGCACCACGGCACGCTTCTTCATAATAGACATAAAATCTCCGAAAAACCCCATACCCTGCTCCCCTTTAACTTAAGTATCTTCCCGTAATCGACCCTCTGGCATGCACGATCTCCGCAGGTGTTCCTTCATAGACAACCTGCCCACCGCGGCTCCCGCCATCTGGTCCCATATCGATAATCCAATCCGCCTGGCTAATGACCTCCAGATTGTGCTCGATGACAACGACCGTATTCCCTGCGTCTACCAAACGGTTCATGATGGCGACCAAATGACCGATATCCGACATATGCAAGCCGGTGGTCGGCTCGTCCATCACATAGATACTCCCCTGCTTGTGCAGCTCGCTTGCCAGCTTGATACGTTGACATTCTCCTCCGGACAATGTGCTGAGCGGTTGACCGAGCGTTATATAATGAAGCCCCACATCATGCATGGCCTGCAGCTTGCGGCGCACTTCCTTGAGCTCAAAAAAAGCCAGTGCTTGCTCCACAGTCATCTCCAATACATCGGCTATCGATTTGCCGTTCAGTTCATAAGCAAGAACTTCTTCTTTAAACCGACGGCCTCCGCACACATCGCAGGGCAGCTTGACACTGTCCAGGAATGACAAATCGGTATAGATTACGCCCAGACCCTGACAATTCTCGCACGCTCCCTTGGAGTTGAAGCTGAACAAGCCCGGGCTGACCTTATTGGCAGAAGCGAAGGCTTTGCGAACATCATCCATAATACCGGTATAGGTTCCCGGGTTGGAGCGTGTGGATACGCCTACCGCCGCTTGATCAATCACGATGGCCTCGGGATGCTGCTGCAGGAATACATCATGGATAAGCGTGCTCTTGCCCGAACCAGCCACCCCAGTGACGACAGTTAACACACCTGTCGGAATGCTCGTACTCACATGCTGCAGATTGTGCCTGGTGGCATCCTGGATGGGGAGCTGGCCGGAAGGCTGACGGCAATCCGATTTCAATATCAGCGGACGCCTCATATGATTCCCCGTCAATGTATCGGTTTCCAGCAGTCCTTCGAAGCTTCCTTCGTACATAATCTCACCGCCCCGGCTTCCTGCGTGGGGTCCGACATCCACAATATGATCGGCTACCTTGATGACGTCAGGATCATGCTCGACGACAATAACCGTGTTGCCTTTGTCACGGAGCTTCTGGAGCAGCTCATTCAGCCGGTGAACATCGCGTGGATGCAAACCCACACTTGGCTCATCGAAAATATACGTGACATCGACAAGGCTGCCGCTCAAATGCTTCACCATCTTGACACGCTGGGACTCCCCGCCCGAGAGCGAATCGGTCTCGCGGTCCAGAGTCAAATAGTCCAGACCAATGTCGATCAGATGCTGCAATCGTTCGGTGAGCGACCGGATGATAGGAGCCGCTGCCGGCTCATTGATTTCACGCAGTATCCCGATCAACTGTCCAACCTCCATGCCAGACAATTCCGCGATATTCCGTCCGTGAATCTGACAGCCGAGTGCGGCTTGGCTGAGTCTTGCCCCGCGGCAGCTGGTGCATTGTCCTTCGGTGATATAGGGCAGGACCGCTTTTTGTGTGCGTTCCGACTTCGCTTTCAGGTCCTGTTTAATATACTTGTTGGTGAATTTTTCGATGACCCCTTCGACGGTTATATTCGTAGGCTTGCCTGCAAAGTCCATTTTTACTTTTCTGGCCTTGCCATAGAGTAATTGATTACGTTCTGCTTCGTCGTAATTACTAAGCTTCTTATCGGGATCAAAAGGTCCGGACTGCACAACAATCGACCAGTCCCAGCTCTCAACCGAGTAATCTGGCAGTTTCAGCGCGCCTTCACGAAGGGACAGCGCGGGATCAATCGCCTTGTCCAGATCAACGCCCAGTCTGCGGCCCAATCCGTTACAGTCCGGACACATGCCTTGTGGATCATTAAACGAGAAGAGATGAGGCTCGCCAAGATGAGGCTGCCCCGCCCGGGAGAACAACAGGCGCATGAGTGGGGCGATATCTGTAATGGTGCCCATTGTCGAATGGGAACCGCCACCCAGCCGCTTTTGATCCACGATGACGGCCATACTGAGATTCTCGATCCCGTCTGTGTCGGGCTGCGGGACCTTAGGCAAGAAGCTTCGTACGAACATGCTGAAATTTTCATTCAGCAAGCGCGTTGACTCTGCCGCAATCGTATCGAACACAATGGAAGACTTACCTGAGCCCGATACGCCGGTGAAAATCGTAATTTTGCGTTTGGGTACCCGTAACGATATGTTCTTAAGATTGTTTTCTCTGGCACCTGTGATGACGATATATTCTTGATTTGGTTCGTACATGCCGATCTCCTTTCTGGTGTAGTTAAGCCAACACCTTGTCCAACTCGCTGCACCAGGCCGTCCAGCCATGCTTGGCTCCCGCCAAACCGTACGGATTGGAGAATCCAGTTTGGTCGAGGTGAAGGTTGACTTGACCGTTCCCCAAATCCTGCAGCGTCCAGGTGACCGTGTGCTTTTCCTCGCCAACCGCCCATGTGTAAGACAGCCGATGCGGGGGATCGACGACCAGTACTTCCCCATCGATCAAGCCATCCCAATATTCATTTGGCTGATTGCGGAATTGGAATTGATAACCGACGACCGGCTTGAAATTATTAGGCAGTACCCATTTTTCCAGCTTATTTGAATCCGTTATGGCTGCCCACAGCTTCTCCAACGACGTTTTGTACTGAAAATCCAACTCCAATTTCAATTCACTCATTCTTCTTCTTCCTCCTCCAGTAGTTCACCCAAGCGCATCAGATTCGACCGCCAGAATTTATCATAGAAAGCAACCCAATCCTGAACCTCCCTAAGTGGCGCGGCATTCAACCGGTATCTGGTCTCCCTTCCGACCTTGCGGTCATGGACCAGATCGGCCTGCTTCAGCACCGTGAGATGTTTGGATACGGCCGTTCGTCCCATGTTGAACTTCGGCGTCAGCTCATGCAGCGGCAGCTCTTCAGCTACTGCGAGCAAATGAATCATTTGTCGCCGGGTCGGGTCCGCGATGGCATCGAATACGTCCCGTACAGCTAGACTCTGGCTCACATGACTCTCCTCCGTTCCATTGTTGTCTTGAACACGTGAGTAACAAATAGGACACCATTTAGTGACTAATTGATTATAGGACACCATTCGGTGTCGTGTCAATCCCTCTATTGAAGTACAAAAAAACTGCACCTCACGGTGCAGTTCCAGCTACTCTTCATTAACGGTCAGAAATCTGCTTCATGCTGTCTGTTCCAAAATTCCCCTCATTGAGCTTGCGGATCACTTCCAGCGGCAGCTTGGGCTCACGGTTGAAGGTGAGCAGGCCATTGATCTCCTGCTCCACATCGGTTAGTTGCGTATAACAGTAGCCTTGAATGGCGCGGGATTCGGCAACGGGTTGCATAACGTCGATCAAGCGCCGTAAGTAGTCTTCGCCGTCCACCGCGGCAGAGTACCCCCAGCCGCTCGCTTCACTCTTGCGGTAGGAGATGCCTCCGAATTCCGAGAGGTGAATCGGTTCCCCGCCGTAAGCATAACCTGGCACGTAGATCCATCTATTCTGAGCGATGCTATCAATAGCAGATTCTACGGTGGCATACCGTTCTGCCAGGACCTCACGCCGATGCTCGTAATCATGAATGGTGGCCAGGTCAGAATGCGTATGCTCCCAGCCATCATTGGAGAGCACCAGGCGTGTATCATCCAGCGATTTGGTCAGATAATACATAGCCAACGTATGCTGCTGTTGTTTCTTGTCGATCAGCATATTAGGGACGCCCCAGCTCTCGTTGATCGGCACCCATGCGACAATACAGGGATGGTTATAATCCCGCAAGACGGCCTGCTGCCACTCCTGCGTGATTCGCTGTACGTACGTCTCGGAGTATTGATAGGCATTCGCCATTTCGCCCCATACCAAGAGACCGAGCACATCGCACCAGTACAAATAGCGTGGATCTTCAATCTTCTGATGCTTGCGGGCACCGTTGAAGCCCATGGCCTTAGTCAGCTCGACATCTTGCCGCAGGGCTTCACCGTTGGGTGCGGTTAACAGCCCCCCGGGAAAATAGCCTTGATCCAGAACAAGCTTCATGTAATAAGGCCGGTTGTTCAAGCAGACTTTACCGTCCACTATCGCAATCTTGCGCATCCCAAAATAACTATCCACGTCATCTATAAGCTGCTCACCGTCAAATAGTGCAAAAGAAATATCGTACAGATGTGGATGCTCGGGAGACCACCAGCGGCCCATGCCATGATCGTTAAAGTCATGCAAGCCAATGGTCCGCGTCTCCTCAGGCGCATGCAGGATAAACACATCCTCACTGACTAGTTTGCCTTCAAAGGATATGCGTGCACGGACTCGCAGGCCGGGATGCCAGCCCTGGGTGACAAGCCGGATGCGAATATCGTTGCGATCGATATCCGGTGTCAGATAGACCGCACCAAGATAACTTTCATAGACCTCCTCCAGCCACACGGTCTGCCAAATGCCAGTCGTTCCGGTGTAGAATACTTGCTCGGGCTGCTCCTTCCAGAATTGCTTGCCCCGGGGCAATGTAACGTCCGTGCTATAATCACGTACCTTGACAACGATTTCGTTGTCCCCCTCCCGCGCGGCATAAGTAATGTCGGCTGTGAAGGGGGTATGCCCTCCCTCATGTTCAGCTACCAGAATACCGTTGACCCACACTCTGGCGCTGTAGTCTGCAGCCCCGAAGTGCAATAATTGCCGGTAATGAGCTCGCTTCGATGTCAAATGGAGCGTCCTTCGATACCATACGGTATCGTGTATCGCTTTCTCTCCGATCCCGCTTCGTTCGCTCTGGTAGCAGAACGGCACAAGAATCGTCCGGGACAGCTTCTTGCCGCTAGTCCAGCCCTGCTGTTCACCCAGGTTTTCATCATCATATTGAAATTCCCACTCACCGTTAAGATTCTGCCAGTCCTTACGAACAAATTGAGGTCTGGGATAATCCGGGCTGCATTTCAGTTGCTTCATTATTCAGGCTCCTTGCCGATCCATGGGATCGCTTGATGGTTTAGGGTTCAGGTAAGGGTGTAACCGACAGGTCGCCAATGGTTAATTCTTCCGCATAGACGGATCGGATACCGACACGTCCCTGCATAAAGGCATGCGGGTCGTGATAGGTTAGTACAGGCTCGGGCTCATCTGCCCAATAGGCACGGAGGGTCCCACCCTCCACCTCAACAGCTAAGCGGACCGGTTCATTATGCGGAATGTCCAAGCGCACAGCGTGGAGCAGCGTGGAATCGTAGTTCAGCTTATACAGGTTCAGCTTACCTGAGCTGATGGATACATAATAGCCCAACATGGCATCCCGTACTTGGTGTTCGAAATCCGATTCTTGCGTTACACGCACCAGAATGCCTGTCTCACCGGATGCATCCTCACCAACTTCGACCGTCGACTCGATGCGGTAGTCTGTCCAACCCGGGTCACCGCCAAACCATTTGACATCACGGTCTGCAGCTCCAATATAACGATCTGCTTCTCGGCTCCAGGCACCATGAACATCCGTTGCACTGGAATGTTCCAGCAATTGGTCCGCTTGAGCAGGTTCAGTTGCGGTGTACCGGAACTCGGCTGATACCCATTCCAGAGGGCCGTTCAGCAGCTTAATCTGGATATCGCGAATTCCTTTCTCCAAATGCAGTGCTCCAGCATGTACCTTAACCAGCGGCTCATCTAACAACTCGTCTTGGCGTCCCAGATTGAAAATGCCAGCCGACTCGCCATCGACCAGAATTTCGAACTTTGCGGAAGCCGCTGCATCTCCGATGGTGAAGTCCAAAGCATAGTTGCCGGTGCGAGAGATATTAGCGGCATAGCGTACCCAGTCCCCCTTTGTATGCAGGGTAAGGGAATGGCTACCATCTGAGATCTGACGGATGTTCGTTCCGTCGGATACCCGCATGTCGGAGTCTGACGTTTGCTGGTCCATATGATAGCCTCTGCCTGCCTCCCGCAGATAATGAACAGCTTCGATGATACCGGGTAGCGGCTTAGCTGTCTCAAAATCACTGCTGCCATCCACTGCATTGGCAAATGCGATATAGGAAAAACGGGGCTCTCCCCCTTCGTACCGATAGCCGATCGCGCCTCCATCAATTGTTAAAGGCATAGGGGCCTCCAGCATTTGGCGGCCATCCACATATAGCCGAATCTGAGCTTCCGCCCGTTCCAACCGGATCGCATGTAGCTTGGTCCAGTCGATGTCGGGTGGCAATACAGCCTCTGCTAGCGTCTGGGAACTGCCGTTCTCCACATATTGCACGTCTGCAATTCCAGTCTCCCAATTAAATGTAATCCTGCCAAAATGATTTTCATTCTGGTAACCAAACAACAGCTCTACTTGCGTCCTGTCGTCAGCTTGGCTTAATGGCTGCAAATTGTACTCCGCTGTGAAATGGTCTGCTGTAGCAGCCAAACTGATAGCCTGAGATCCTCGCTCTGTTGGCGTAACGAGCCATTTGTCTTCTGCATGGCCCTCATCCAATCGGTCTGCAAAATCTGGCAGACGCGGCACAGGTTGATCGTAATTGGTGGGTCCCAGCAGGGACATCTTCTGTCCGTTGAAGACCAGCCTGTCTATGTTCATCCGCCTCACCGGGGGGCCTTCAGCCGAACTCCCGACCAGATTGTGGTACACGAGATAATAAGAATCCAGATCGGGCCCCATTACAGTGGAGCTATGACCTAATCCGAAGAATTCCGAATCGACACTAATGGCCAAGAGGTTATTGGCTGGCATGTGGTATGGGCCGAGCGCCGACTCTGTGGAGATCGCATAATGAACCCTGTATCCTTTGCTAAACACGTGATTGCCTGTAAGGGTCATGTAGTAAACGCCGTTCCGTTTGATAATCATGGAGCCTTCCGTCCAATGTCCCAGGAACGTCCCATCAATCGCTCGTCCATAACCGAACGTAACAGGATCATTCATGGGCACGCCAACGATCCCCTCGGTTCCAGCGTGGGTGAAGAACCAGCTGCCGTCATCATCGATAAATACGGACCCGTCAATACTCATACCGAGATTGTCCGTAATGCGCTCGAAGGGACCCGTTGGAGATGTGCTGCGGAACACATAGTGCCCCGCACCTGCAGGAGAGGTATAAAGATAGAAGAACCCATTATGATAGACCACCTCGGGGGCGTATGCCCCCGTCGTTACGGGATCATCTGCTACCAGCCCGGCGTACCGCCAATGGACCAGGTCATCCGATTCCCAGGCTTTGATGCCCACCCTGTGATCCTTGGTACTCACATACAGATAATAACGGCCATCGTATCGCAAGACATATGGATCGCCATTTCCATAATCGTCCCACTCCTCTTCTAGCGAAGGGAAGGGATTGGTATAGACGGTTTCATAGCTGCTCATATCCAATGCCTCCGGTTTCATAGTAGACTCGCACCCAACGATTAACGCTGCTACCAGCAGGAACAGTAGAGTAACTCTTGCTAAGTTAAGAATGTATTTCATGCCATTAACCTTTAATGCCACTAATCGCCATGGATTCAATGAAATAACGCTGACAGAAGAAGAACACAACAATGACTGGCACCATGGCGATGACGGCAGCAGCCATAATCATGGGATAATTCGACTGCCCAATGTATAAGGCTTGCATGGAGGCAATCAATACCTGGATCGTTTGTTTCTCTGGCGTATGAAGATAAATGAGCGGACCGAGAAAGTCATTCCAGATTCCCATAAAACCCAAGGCCGCTTGCGCCGCAAGCGCAGGCTTCATCGTAGGCAGCGCGATACTCCAGAAGATGCGGAAAAAGCCGCAGCCATCGATTTTGGCCGCTTCAATCAGATCATTGGGCAAGGCCCCTTGCAAATACTGACGGATGAAGAAAATGACCACAATATTGCCGAACAGGCCTGGCACAATAAGCGGCAGCAGCGTATCTACCCAGTTCAATGTGGAGAAGCCGATATATTGCGGAATCATGACGACCGAATAAGGAATCATCATGGTCCCCAGCAGCCCCATAAATAGAACACCTTTGAAAGGAAACTCAAACTTGCCAAAAGCATACGCCGACATAGCGGAAACTAACATGCCCACAGTCAGCACTACAGCTACAATAATTAAGCTATTGGCAAATCCGTTCAGAAGCGGTGACTGCCCCCACACATCGCGATAATTATCCAGCGAGATGGGATCAGGGATCCATTTCGGCGGCATGTCGAAAATCATGCGCTGATTTTTCAGTGATGTTGACACGGTCCAGATGAATGGCGCAATCATAAACACAGCACCAGCCAGCAGGATCAGAAAGGACCAGAGGTCCGCGATTTTTTCTCTTTTCACTGGTACACCTCCTAATCCTGATAGACCCACCGCTTGGATAATTTGAATTGCAGCAGGGTGATGATGAAGATCATGACGCCCAGCAGCCAAGCCGCCGCACTGGCGTAGCCCATATT
The DNA here is from genome assembly GCF_000378385.1 of Paenibacillus daejeonensis DSM 15491. Taxonomy (GTDB): domain Bacteria; phylum Bacillota; class Bacilli; order Paenibacillales; family Paenibacillaceae; genus Paenibacillus_D; species Paenibacillus_D daejeonensis. The sequence continues at coordinate 70,910 of NZ_KB899659.1, forward strand.
GAAGTACTTGAAGGCATGCTGGAAGATATAAAACACAATCGTTGCACCGCTGTATTCAGGACCCCCGTCGGTTGCCAGCACATAGATCTGGCTAAAAGTCTGGAAGGCGCCAATCACGCCCATGACGAGGATGAAGAAATGAATAGGCGAGAGCAACGGTACAGTAATTTTGCTAAACTTGTGCCATGCGCCTGCACCATCGATTTCTGCTGCCTCGTAATAGGTGGAGGATACCGATTGCAAACCGGCCAAATACAGCACCATATTCGCGCCCAATCCTCCCCATAATCCAATCAGGATTAGCGACGGCTTCACCCAGTTCGGATCGCCCAGCCAATTGGGCCCCTGAATGCCGAATACATCCCACAGGTAGTTGTTGAGCAACCCGTAATCCTGGTTAAGGATCCACTGCCAGAGCAGAGAGATCGCGATAATCGGTGAGATGACGGGCAAGTAATAGATGGTGCGCATGAACGAAATACCCTTGAATTTGCGATTCATCAGAATCGCAAGCAACAGTGACAAGAGCATCCCGATCGGAATGCCGATCATCAGATAGACGGTATTGTACATGGAGATGAAGACTTTGCCGTCATTCAGAATGTCATTATAATTTCCCAACCCCACCCACTGTGGCTCGGTCAGCATATCCCATTTTTGAAAGCTGATATAAATCGAGAAAACAATCGGAGCAAGTCCGAACAGCAAGAATCCCAAAACTGGAGGCGCAACAAACAGATACAGCCAAGCAAGCTCCTTCCTCCGATAACCTGTGAGCTTCGCGTTCATAGTCGTCCACCCTTTGCCTGAATTCGTCCCCGGGCAAGCGGCAGGTACCCCCGCCGCTCCCGGACGCTTGTATTACTTGTTGCCTTTATCGTAGAGCTCCTGCATCTTCGGCTGAATTTCAGCTGTGAAATCCTTGGCAGACATGTTGCCGTTCCATACCTTGCTCGCATCCTGCCAGAAGGTATCGATCCATTGTGTGTCTTTGGATAAAGCAGGCACATCGGGACGTCCGTAATCCTCAATGATATCCAGAAATACTTGACGACTGGCTGGCGCCTTGTCTTGCTCCAGGAACTCTCCTCTGGCCATATCAATCAGATTCGGCACCGCCTGGCCAAGCTGGTAATTCTCTCTCTGCCCGTCTTCATCCAGCGACAGGAAGGCGGCGAGATCGAAGGCCTCTTGTGGATGATCGGACTTGGCGGAGATTGCAAGGCCCATCGACCCAAGCCATGTAGCTGTCTCGCCTGTGTTCGGACTGGCTGGCCAGGCTGCAATATCCCACTCGAATGGCAGCTCCCAGAATGCTGGCTGATCCCACGGGCCCATGGCAAACATCGCCAGCTTGCCATTCAGAAAACGGGTATAAGCATTCAGCGCCTGTTCAGCCTCCTGATTGGGACTTACACCATGCACAAGGGACAAATCGGCAACGTATTGCATCGCTTCGTAGAATTCAGGCTGATCCACCATGACGGTTCCGGTGTCATAATCGATGAACTGGCCGCCATTCCCCCACACTGCGGATTCCAAGCTGTACGCGCCGACTCCGTACTGATCCGGTTTGCCGTCCCCATTCTCATCGATTGTGAGCTGCTGTGCCGCCTCGAGCAGATCATCCCATGTCCATGCTCCTGCCTCGGCTGGCGGCGGTGCTACCCCTGCCTCTTCGAACAGCGTCTTGTTGTAGACGAATGCCCAAGGACCAACATCCTTTGGTAGTCCGTAGAGATCTCCGGCACCTACATTCGAACCATCATACCGGTACCGATTGAGCGCCGTCTCCCAGACATTATCAGGATGGAACAGATCGGTTTGATCCAAGAACGATTGAATGTTGAGGACTGTACCAGCCTCGGCGAATCGATAAAACTCGGAACCGCCCACATAGAATACATCCGGTGCCTTACCCGAGCTCACGAGTGTGGTCAACTTTTGCGAATACTCCCCGGGCGGTACAGAGGTGTACTTGACCGTCACATTCGGATATTCTTCCTCAAACGCTGCAATCAAGGCCTCGAAGATTTTCTTCTCATTCGGATTGCCATGACCCATAAATTCAATCGTTACCGGCTCTTTGTTCCCTTCTGTGGCTGTGTTCTCCTGATTGGACGGGGTGGTTGGTGCATTAGGTGCTTCTGCCGGTCCATTGTTCCCGCTGCAAGCAGATAATACCAACATGCCAGATAAGACCACCGTGCCTACCCAAGGTTGATTACGCTTCACAAGAATCCCCTCTTCTTTCCGATTATATTGAAAGCGCTTTACAATTGAATTTTATTATAAGTTAGTATAATTTAATATCTTATATTTAGTATAAAATCAACGATCCACAGCTTCTATGTAGGAGACAGGCACAATCAATTGACGGTAGTCCAGTTCTCCATTCATCTGTTCGATCAGCAGCTCCATGGTCAATCGGCACATCTCCCCTACATTTTGATGGATGTACGATACCTCTGGCAGATCCGGCAGATCGAAGGTCACCAGCTCCATGTCTTCGGGGATGCTTTTGCCAGCGGCTTGCGCCGCCTTCCAGACATAGCGGCACAGCTCAGTGTTCGCAGTGACAGCTGCTGTTACGTGCGGTCGCTCCTGGAGAAAGGACGCAATAACAAGCTCTGCAGCTCCAGAGGCAATGAGCTCCAGCGGCAGCAGACACCAAAGATTCTTGTCGATGGAAGACTTACGCTCAAGAAATACCTGCTCAAACCCGGATGCCCGCTCATCCGTCACGGTATTCGTAATTTCCGGAGAGACCAGAGCAATCGACGTATGACCTTTGTCCAGCAAGCGTTCCACGGCCTGCCTCATGCCTCCTACATTGTCAGCACCGACGCTGCAGCATTTGATTCCCTTCAAATAGCGGTCGATGAACACAAACGGAAACCGGTCCAGCGACAGACGCAGAATCGAATCGTTATAGGTTTCATTCTCCACCGGAAAAATAATGATGCCATCGACTCCTTGCTTCAGAAACGACGCAATAACGCGAGCTTCCTCCTGCTGCGACTCGCGAGTAATGCGGAGCAGCACCTCATATCCAGCTGCGGTTGCATGCTTCTCTATGGCATCCAGAATCAGCTGGTCTACCTTCGTTTTCATGGTGGGCAGCACCAGACCAATCCGTCCGCTGCGATACGTAAGCGTTCCCAAACCTGTGCGCATGGGGAGCTCTGACTTACTATCCGACCGGTTCATGACAAAGGTACCCTTGCCCTGGATGCGGACAAGCAGTCCCTCTTCCATCAAACCCAGCAATGCGTTCTTACTCGTAATTTGGCTCACACGGTATTGCTCTGCCAATTCTTTTTCCGAGGGAACCCGATCCCCCTCCCGCAACCGTCCGATCGTAATCAGACGGCGGATGTCGTGTTGGATTTGCTTATACAGCGGCAAAGATTTCACGTTACATCACAACCTTAGAATGTATAGTATATTTAGTATATATTATTATACTTAATTTTGAGCTTGTAAAGAGCCACACAACAAAAAACGTCTACCGTGGGGGTAGACGCTCAATACGTTGGCTATTTTGTTATTGTGGTGGAGAGAGAATGGAGTCCTCTGTGTGCAAATGAACTGGGACGATGACGCGTCTCGGCTCATACCTCTCTTGCAGCTGTTCGCCAAGCAGCTCAATCGCAAGACGCCCGATCTCATCCTCCTGTTGGCGCACATAGGGCACGCCTGGAAGATCGGGATCATCAAATGCCGCCAGGACCGGACGTGGAAAGCGCTGATTGGTCAGATCCTCTCTATGCAAGCGATCCAAGGCTTGTCTGGCGTAGCGCGCTAGTTCTGCATTGGCAGCAAAAACTGCGGTCGCCTCCTTATGCTGCTGAAGAAAATGGACAATTTCCTCCAAGGCCCTGCCCTCGGCAATCGTCGGCAGCGGCAGCAGGCACCAGAGTGCCTTGTCAATCGGCAGACCATGTTTCATATACGCGGATTCGTAACCTTTTGACCGTTCTTCCGTGACCGTATTGGCTATTTCAGTCGATAAATAAATAATGCTGCGGTGACCTTCAGTCAGCATCGCCGAAATCATGGATTCTGTACCGCCGCTATTATCCGAGCTCACACTGTACGTCCGGATTTCCTTCAAATAGCGATCCACGAGCACCAGTGGCACCCGGTCCAGGGAGAGACGAAGAATCGCGTCGTTGTAATTCTCTTGCTCGACCGGAAACACGATAAACCCCTGCACGCCCCGCTCTCGGAAGCGCTCGACGGCCCGCGCCTCTTCCTGCTGCGATTCTCTGGTGATTCGAATTAGCAGCTCATAGGATGCGGCGGAGGCATACTTCTCCAGCGCATCCAACAGCCGTTGATCGACCTTTGTCTTCATCGTTGGCAGGATGAGTGCTACGGAGATCATGTCATCACCCTCATCTGGCTCCGTTATCAGGTCTCTGGATTGTTTGACAAAGGTACCCTTCCCCCGAAAGCGTACGAGCAGCCCCTCTTCCACCAGGCCGTTCAGTGCGTTTTTCGAGGTAATCTGACTGACATTGTATTGCGCCGCCAATGCTTTCTCAGATGGTACCATATCCCCCGCCCGCAGTAAGCCCGAGGCGATCTGCTGCCGGATGTCATCTTGGATTTGCTTATATAAAGGATGCATAGCATAACTCCTCGTTGTCTTCTCATTTCATTCATCACAAAAAATATCCGCTATTTAGTATATCTTATTTTCATTACTTTGGGATACAATCCTCAATAGTAAGCGCTTACTAAATGATCCTTAGGAGGTAATCAATTGTGATGAAGAAGGCGTTCCGCATTCCTCTGGCCGCGCTGCTAGCAATGGTATGTATGATCTGGCTGGTGCCTTCCCCGCAGGCTTTTGCATCGTCATATGGCTTGGCCTGGTCAAGCGATCCAGTCACCGTGTACGCCCCGCCGTCCGGGGGTGTATGGTACCCACGTCTGGCCAAGCGCAGCAATACAGAGTGGCTTCTGTCCTTCGATACGAATGCTGGCGGCGGCAATACCCGCATTGTTGTCACTCGGACAACAAACGGTGGACAGAATTGGAGCTCACCGGTGACAGCCGTCAGCCACTCCGGCGGGAATGTCGGCAACGGACAAATGCTGGTCTTGCCAAGCGGCGAGATCTGGCTGGCTTACCGACTTGTCATCCAATCCGGTTCTGTCTACACGACATCGCTTCATGTGCGTCGAAGCACAGACGGCGGACTGACGTGGAGCGACCTGCCCGGCGGCACCATCGCCTCCGCAACCGCGAACTCGTTCAAAGGCGTCTGGGAGCCGCACCTGGAATACATTAACGGCACCATTCATGTGTTGTACGCAGATGACAGTCCAGCAGCAGTCGGTACGACCGGCTTGCAAAATCTGTACATGAAGCCTTGGACCGGCAGTGGCTGGGGCTCGCGGATCACGCTCAGCGATGGCGTTGCCGCCGGTTCCAGAGATGGGATGCCAGTTGTGACTCGCATGAATGATGGACGCTACATGATGGTATTTGAATCCTCCGATGTACCTGGCCATCCGTTTGTCATCAAATTCAAGATTTCGGCTGATGGACTTAACTGGTCCGTCCCCCGGCAAACGCTGTATGTACCGAATGGAACAGGCAAAAAAGCTGGCGCTCCGTTCGTTGCAAAGCTGGCTGACGGCCGCTTGATTGCTGCTTTTCAGACCGATGAGAGCAGCGCAAATACCGGAGACCCCTTCACCTCCATGCATACGATGATTAGCGCCAATAATGGGGCAACCTGGGAGCACAAGACCAACGTCTTCCCAGTCTCGGACACTAGATCCTCGAACTGGAACGCTCTGATGACGGTCGATTCAACACGCATCGTCGCCGTGACAAGCGCTGATCATCCCGCAAGCGGCATCTATTTGAAATTCGGCCACACACTGACGCCCGCCAATGTGAACTTGGTCAATAACCCCAGCTTCGAGACGGCTAATGTCACCGGCTGGACGACTTATGGCAATGATTATCCGCAACGGATCTTGATTCATGGCGCCAATGACGGAGTTGGCGTACCTGCAGCGCATGGCTCATATTTTGTTGGACTGGCCGGAACGAGCGGTCCAGCCAGCGCATATCTCGGCCAGACGATTACGGGGCTCGATGACGGTGACTACACGATGACAGCAAGGATGCGGAGCAGTGGCGGCCAGAGCAGCTGTGTGATGGAGGTAAAAGACTATGGCGGAGCTGTTCGCCAAGCTAACTGTCCGGTCACCACGTCCTGGACAACAGTTACGATCCCGACAATTCAAGTCACAAACGGCAGGGCGACCATTGGCTTTTATGTGGCGAATACATCCGCTAGCCAGTGGGCGGATGTGGACCAAGTGACCTTTACCCGCAACGCCTTGACTCTGGCTCCCGGCAAAACCTATCGGCTCATGAACCCGGCTAGTGAGAAAATGCTGGAGGTGGACGCCTGGGGAACCGCAAACGGAGCGAATGTGGTCATCTGGGATGATCATGGCGGCGCGAATCAACAGTGGACGCTCGTCTCTGCAGGGAGCGGATACTTCAGGCTCATTAACGTACACAGCGGCAAAGCCCTGGAAGTCGACGGCTGGAGCACAGCCAACGGCGGCAATGTAACCATCTGGGACAATCTTGGTGGAGACAACCAGCTATGGATGCCTGTCAGTGTTGGCGGCGGCAGCTATAAACTGATCAACAAGCATAGTGGTAAGGCGCTCGATGTCGCGGCAAGCGGCACCGCTAACGGGACCAATGTGCAGCAATGGACGGATCTGGGCAATAGTGCACAGCAATGGAAGCTGATTCAGCTCAATTCCTAAATGGTCAAGAAAGAAGCTGCTCCCCCTTCACATCATTGAAGGCAGGAACAGCTTCTTTTATTTTCGCCAGAACGTGGTACAGTCTGCCTTGTCTTCAATATTAAATGCGATCATCTGCTTCAGTAGTTCAAAATCAAATGGCTTGTCCCAACGAAACCGAACCAATTGGTTGGTGTGGCTGTGTCCCGCTTCTTTGATGACTTCAGTGAAATGCTGAATACCCGCAGCCTCAGGTGCAACCGCCATATGCTGCTTGGCCACACTGAATCCTATGATGTAGGTGTCATGATCTGTGAACATGGGCTGGTTCCAGGCAACTTTTGGCTGCAACTGGGGAAACGTCTCCTGCACCCAAGTCAGCACTTCCGTGACACGTTCGCGATGGTCTGGATTATCGATGGATGCCAGATAGGATGAAAACTCGTCCATGATCGACCTCCTTACAGCTTTAGATTCATCTTTTACTATAATGGGGAGGAGTGATGAAAACAACAGCTTTTTTAGTTAACATAATTATGTTTATGTTAAGCTAAACCACTTAGATCTGTTAAAAGATAAAGCCTACAGTCATGGATCGATCTTCCGATCGCTGTTGTCCCCAGATTTCTTGAATTGTTACCCGCTCTAGCGGTTGAAATCCGGGGACAGCGTATGCTTTCGAAGTCGCTTTCTTACAGAAAGCGTTGACCAGATTCGATTCCGTGCCTCTTCGGCACATTTTCAACAAACTAATGATAAACATTTAAATAATTGTTAATGGCACATATATTTAATGTGATTAAACGTTTTAACAAAGATACATATTAACACTTTGGCAAAAAAAGATCTTCATCACCATGCAAAAGTGAAGAAGATCTTTTTACTCACTTTATTTAAAGGTAATGACAATCTTACCAACAGCATGGTGAGTTTCACTCAACGCATGTGCATCATAAATCCCTTGTCTGCTAAACGGAAAAGTGGCCCCTACAATGGACTTAAGCTTTTTCTCTTCCATCAGCTCCGCCATTCTCTGCAATTGCTCACCATCAGGCTGCAGCCAAATCCCCTTGGCAGATACGTTGTATGCCTTAGCAGTATCCTGATTGGGTTGACCAACAATGGAAATCAATCTACCGGTGTTTGGTTTTAGTACCTTATAGCTATTCTCAGCTACCTCTCCACCCATCGTGTCGAACACTAAATCAACATCTTTTATGACTTCTGCAAAGTTTTCTTTTTTGTAATCAATGACCTGATCAGCACCTAAGGAATAGAGAAGCTCATGGTTTTTTTCACTTGCTGTTGTAATCACATGAGCGCCAGCATGCTTAGCTAATTGAATGGAGTAAATACCTACCCCACCTGCGCCAGCGTGAATAAGTACCTTTTCACCCTCTTTTAGATTACCATGCGTGAACAAGGCCTGCCATGCCGTTAAACCAGCTAAAGGAACAGCAGCCGCCTCCTCAGATGTAATGGAATCGGGTACTTTTGCCAGTAAGTGCTCATCAATGGCCGTATATTCAGCATACGTTCCGAGACGAGTTGTGTCAGGACGGCTAAAAACTCTGTCCCCCACCTTCCACTTCGTCACGTGTGAACCAATCTCTGAGATGACTCCTGCCGCATCCCACCCCAAGATAATGGGAAATTCCCAATCGAACATTTGTTTCAAGTAACCTTCTCTTAATTTCCAATCGATTGGGTTGATGGATGTCGCTTCAAGTTTTACGACCACTTGATTGGCTTCTGCATTTGGTTTATTTACTTCCTGCTCAACTAATTCTTCTTTACTTCCATATTGATTGATCACAACTGCTTTCATGACTTTAACCTCCTTTATAAACTGATTTTATGCACAGAATCAGTATGCTCTTGAATATTGCTTCGGTATGGAGGTTTCTTTTTTAAGCTCGACTGCAGCCTCCAGCGCCCAGTGCGGATTGCGCAGCAAACCTCTACCGATGGCTACCAGATCTGCATCGTTATTGCCGACAACACTATCGGCCAGCGCAGGATCCTCCAGGCGGCCTACTGCCATAACCGGAATGTCCAAGGCTTGCTTGATCGCACGGGCCAAGGGAACTTGGTAACCGCCATGCGCGCCTGGACGTTTGGCCGCTGGGATCGCACCTTCGCCCCCGGAGGATACATCAAACAGGTCTACGCCCGCTTGCTGATAAGCCTTGGCCGCTTCGATACAAGTATCGAGGTCATAGCCTCCCTCCTTGTATTCAATCGCCGAGAGACGCATCATCAACGGCATGTTCTCTGGCAGCTCCGATTTGACTGCATGGATGACGTCCGTACCGAACCGGGTCAGCTCCAGTCCGTACACATCCTCCCGTTGATTGGTGAGCGGCGACTGGAATTGATGGAGGAGGTACCCGTGAGCGCCATGCAGCTCAATCGCATCAAAGCCGGCAGCAACCGCGCGTTTGGCAGCAGCTCTGAACTTTTCAACCATGCCTTGGACCTCTTCAGTTGTCAGTGCACGGGGCTGCTTATACTTCTCGTCAAAGGCAATCGCAGATGGTGCGACCGGCACTTCTGCATCTTCTGCTTTTCGTCCCGCATGCGCAATTTGGATGGCAACTTTGGCCCCGTGACTGTGACAAGCATCGACAATCCGTTTTAGTGCTGGAATGTGCTCATCCGACCACAACCCCAAATCGTAATCTGAAATTCGGCCATCGGGTTCGACATCCGTCATTTCGATAATAATCAGGCCAGCACCTCCGATGGCGCGGCTGACATAATGCGTATAATGCCAGTCTGTGGCTATACCATCCTTGGCTTCTACGGAGTATTGGCACATGGGCGACATGACAATGCGGTTTTTCAAGGTTAAGCCCTTAAGGGAGAAGGGAGTGAATAAGTCGTTCATGGTTTACAAGCTCCTCTCATCGTCCAAAATCTAGTATGCGATGCTCTATTATGTGCATGTGAGCACAAAAAAATAAAAACATGCGCATGCATATAAAAGTACAGGTAGACTTAAGATTTGTCAAGCTTGACTCCGGAAACGCGAGCGGCAAAGCGGCCTGCGTTCCCTTATCCACGTGAGCGGTTATTCCTTAAGCAGCAGTGTGGTCAAACGTTGCATTTCAGCACGCACTTCCGATCGTTCCAGCTCCGCACGGAGTGCCGCCTGGAATGTCTCTAGCGCACGTTCGTATTTCGCCTCTCCACTTGCCGTAATGCGCGTGTAGATGCCTCTGCGGTCGTCCTGGCAAATGTCACGTTCCAGAGATCCGCAATTTTTGGCCTCCATTCGTAAGACGAGACGGGAGGTGGCACTTTGACTTAACCCCACTTTGTCCTGCAGCTGCTGCAGTCTCAGTTTTTTGCTCTCGGTTTGCATAATAAAATGAAGCACGTAAAATTCTTTTAAAGATAAATCATGCGCCTCCAGCAGCGCCACTTCGATTCTTTGGTTTGTCTCGGCATGAATTTGCGAGAGACCCAGCCAGCCCAACAAGTGCTCTTGTTCGTATGGCATGATGACATCACCCCGCTTCATTGTAGCAAGTTGCCACGCAATGGTCAAAAACGGAGAGTTCGTCTTATGGCATGAGATTATGTGGGCTCAATATTCTCATTCTCTCCCCCGTAAGGACATAAGTACAATTAATATCTCGTGAAGCTAGCTAAATTAAGTAGCTAAAGTCAAAAGTACAACTAATTCACTCCAATATAGAAATATATGGATATTCCTGCAATATTAACTGCACTTTTGACTTTACGAGTCCAATTTTCAGCCATTAGGCTAGATTTAATTGTACTTTTGACTTTATTAGCACAGGGAGTCACCCATCCCGTTCCTCTGCTAGCCTGCGAGAATCCCTCCCCCTGCTACCAGCGATGATCCAACGAACGACGACGAGAAGCCCAGCACCTCTCAAAGGAGGCCTGGGCTTCGACAGTGCTTCTATCATTCTGTTCGCAGCGCAATCACGGGGTCCTTCTTGGTTGCTGCACGTGCCGGGATCAGACCGGCAATCAGGGTCAGCAGCATGCTGCCTGCAACCAGAGACAGGGCGTGCACCGCTGTGAGCTGGGCAATCCCCTCGATCTCGACGATGCCGGCGATAATGCGGCTGATGACGAGTGACAACACATAGGCGATCCCAATACCCAGCGAGCCGGCCACCAGACCTACAATCAGCGTTTCGGCATTGAATAGTCTGGAGATGTCCTTCTTGCGGGCACCGATACTGCGGAGGATTCCGATTTCCTTGGTACGCTCCAGCACGGAGACATAGGTGATGATGCCGATCATGATGGTTGAAACGACCAAGGAGATCGCTGCAAATCCGATCAGAACGTAGGATACCGTGTCCAGGGCCGTCTGGATGGCTGTCCCGATCATCTCCGACATATCCGTATAGAGGATCCGCTCGCCCTCCTCGCGCCCGGTGTTGTAGGCGTCCAGATGCTGCTTAATGACGTCCTTGCCGGCAAAATTCGCGGGGTAGATACTAATGCTGGTTGGTGTCGTGTCTGCACCGAGCATACGCAATCGCTGCTGCTTGGCCGCGTCGTCCGCAAACGGCACGTTGCTCACCACATCCCGGTCAGATGCCAGCTGGGCGGCAGCAATTTCGGACGCCTCTGCATTCTCGACTACGGCTTCGGCAAGCTGCGGTGTATACGCCAAACCTTCGGACAAGAATCCACTGGATGACGCGGCATCCTCTTTGATCCGCAGGATCCCGGTGATGGTGAGCGTAGTACCTTCATCTCCATCAAAGAGGGACGTGTATGCATCCGGACCTGCAGGTGTAAACAAACCATTCTCCTGCGCGGTGTAAAAGCTATCGTTGGGTACCAGCTTCATCACTGTCTTGTCGATCCAGTCCTCCAGTGGCAATGCTTCGCCGCCCGGGGCCATTCCCAGCTTCTCGAAGAAGGATTGATCCAACTGGTTATAGGAATTCACAACAAGTGCGATTTCTCCTGCCTCAGCAGGGTAGCGGCTGCCTTCGCCGATCAGGTCATACATGGATAGGATAAAGGAATCATCCTCCGGCAGCTCCTGCCAATAGGTTGGTGTCTCGCCGAATCCCGGCGGGAGCTCCATAGGCATGCTGGTCGAGGTCTCAAACTTGACGACGTCCGCCCCGCCCCTGGCCAGCAGGTTCATCTCCACGTCTCTGCTATATGTTACCGCATTGGTGGAATTCGGGTATAGCTGTGTCAGTTCCGCAACATGGTCGAAGTATTCTTCGGTCAGTTGATTCACATGCATCCCGGGGTCAACGCTTCGCTCATGCGGCCGCAGAAGATTGTCCGTTGGAAACTCCTCTCCCTCGCTCCCGTTCTCTGCAAAGGGGGAGCCTGGCGGCGGTTCCGGAGGACCCTGCATAAACTGTACGCCCTCGGACACAGTGACCGGAAAGCCAGCCAGTGTGTCGGACTGCACATTGCCAATGTACGTGGACAAGCCGTTCGAGAGCGCCAGTACAAGTGCGACGCCGATAATACCTATGCTCCCCGCAAAGGAAGTGATGAGCGTGCGTCCTTTTTTGGTGAGCAGGTTTCGGAAGGAGAGAGATAAGGCAGTCATCAAGGACATGGAGGTTTTCCCCACATGAAGCTCGCCATCCCCGTCACTTCCTTGTCCAGACACAACGGTTTCTTCATTAGCCAACGGATGGCTGTCGGACTGCACTTCCCCATCTCGTAAATGAATGATCCGGCTGCTGTACGCTTCTGCCAAATCAGCGTTGTGTGTCACCATGATAACCAGCTTGTCGGCTGAAATGTCCTTGAGGATCTCCATTACCTGGAGACTGGTCTGGCTGTCCAGGGCGCCTGTCGGCTCATCTGCAAGAATGATGTCGGGATCATTCACGAGCGCCCGGGCGATTGCGACCCGCTGCATCTGTCCACCGGAGAGTTGATTCGGCCGCTGATTGAGCTTATCGGCGAGCCCTACCGAGGTTAATGCCTGCTTGGCTTTCTCCCGCCGCTCGGTTGCAGACACCCCGGATAGGGTCATAGCAATCTCTACATTTTGAAGGATCGTCTGATGGGAGATCAGATTATAGTTTTGAAAGACGAACCCGATGGAGCGGTTCCGGTACGCATCCCAATCCCTGTCCTTGAAGCGCCGGGTCGATTTGCCGCCGAGCGACAGATCCCCTTCGTCATACCGGTCCAGACCGCCAATGATGTTGAGCAGCGTCGTTTTTCCGCATCCAGACGGACCAAGGATGGATACAAACTCGCTTTCCCTGAATTCCAGGGAGACACCTTTTAGCGCGTGGACAACTTCGCCGCTATGGTACGATTTTTTGATGTCGGATAGCTTTAATTTTGACATATAGACCTCCTGTGCTGTCGTGTCCAGATCAACCATTCTCCTATAGCTTAACCGAACGGGACACACAGAAGCAAAAGTAGGCACCTAGCAGCTATATAACCTCGGCAGGACTTTTTGTAATGACGCCTTATACGATAGGCCCTCCTTTATTGCTTTGGCATTCTCGTTATCCTATACTTAATGTTTAATAGAGTTCGAGAGGAGATATGCGATTGTGGAAACAATGGACTATGTAGCAATTATAGCGATGGGGCTGGGCGTCCTGCTGCTCTTCCGCGTCATTAGCCTGCAGAGCCAGATCAACGAGCTTCGTTATGAGCTTCGGCAGTCGGGCAATCAGCCGGTTGGGTTGTCTACTCGCAATACGATCGCTGCCTCCGATAATACTGGCCGAACACTGAACCCGTTAGAAGGGGATCAAGATGCTGCGCTCGAGGCCAGAATCCGGGAGCTGTTGGCAAGCGGCAGCAAAATCCAGGCCATTAAGGAAGTGCGAGAAGCCCGCAGTCTTTCCTTGGTGGAGGCCAAGAGGCTGGTGGAGCAGCTGGAGCGACAATCTTAGCTTGGAACAGCCTAAGCCCTGTTCGTATGCCGGTTGCCGGACTTACGAACAGGGCTCATTTTGTCTGACAGGAAGATCCATTAAGGCGCCTCCCTCCAATCAGGTTGTCCTTGCCAAAGGCTTCGCCATATGTACGATCTCGTCGGTCTCCCACTCCAGCTCCTGATAATGTCGAGAGATCCAGAAAGACAGTCCCCCTGGCAAATAACTGGAGGTATGCAGATAACTGGTCGTATAACCTGCATCGCTTGCAAAGGCCTCTGCCCTTTTGTACAGCACGCTGCCGATGCCCTGCCGCCGGCACGCTTCGTCGATATAGAGTCTGGTCATCTCACACGCTTCAGCCTTCTCTAACTGTGGCTGCAACATTGGGAACCGGTGATCATACGGGCGGATCGCGACCGTGCCGATTATCCGACCTTCCGCGTCTTCTGCTATATAGAAGTTGGCATTAGGCGCCTCCAGATACACCTGGGCGAAATTCGTTAAATCGTAAGGATTCTTGTAGTACTTGCCTTCCGGATAGAGCTGACCCATGACACGTTGAACGAATGCGACGACATCGGCGATCCGGTTCGGTGTCACCTCAGCTACAGTATAGGATAGATTCAATGTCATGTGTTAGCCTCCTAGTTAGCATAGCCTAAGCAATAATAGCATGAATCCGGTTGATACAAGTGAAGTGATTGCCTGCCGTCCGGCCATCATGCTGGCAAATCGCCACCCGAGCTCCTGCCGTACCGTCCATAAAGTAACCAGACACGCCGTGAGTGTGGACGCCAGATAAACTAGAATAAACACTTGTCCGGGCTGCATCGCCTGCAGCAGGCTGCCCTCTCCTTGGTTGAGGATCAGCAAGCCGTCCTTGCGCAGCACCGAGAAGACCAATGCGGCGGAGGCATCGGCAGGCAATTGGAACAACTGGAGCACTGGCGCAGCCGCTGTCGCAAGAGTGGACATGATTCCTGCCCACTCCAGTAAAGCGGCCGTCAAGCAGATCCCCAGAAAAATAGGCATAGCCTGAAGCACGAATTGCTTGCTGACGCCCAATACCCGCCAGTGCACAGCCCGAATACCAGGGCGCTGCAGGAAGGTGTCGGAGCGGTAACCGATCGCTAGAGGTGTGTGGTGCTCCCGATGCCAGATCCGGGTATGCAGTGCGCCGAACAATCCCAATGCGAGCAGGTAGGGGACGAACAGCCACGGATGCCCGGCGGAGGAGAACAGAGACAGTGACGCCCCGATCTGATAGCTGCACGCAGAGACGAAGGCAATCATCGATACACAGGCTTTACGCGAGCATGCACTGCAGGAACGGCTCTGGAACACAGCGACCACATTACAGCCGAAGCCGCTCAGCACAGGGATCAGATCTCTGCCGTGCAGCCCGATTCGGCGCATCCAACCATCCAGCGCGTCAGTGACCCGGTCCTTGAGCCCGCTCTCCTCTGCCACTGCCACGCTAAGACCGAGCAGTACCACTACGGGAAACGCCCAAAGAAACGAGTACCAGCCCAGAGTGATCAGGCCGTAATCGCCGACAAGGATGGATTGCGCCAGGGGCGGCGTCCAGGTCAAACGGTTTCGGATAGGTTCGAGCATGTTCATGTCGATGATCGGCTGCAGCCACGTTGAGAACAGATAAGCCAGCAGCACAGGCACGGCAAATAGCAAAAACGTCATAGCGAGCGCTGCTCCTCTCCCCCATCGGTGGTGTTCAAACCAATTGGGCGAGGGTAAAACTGCGCTACAGCTCGGAGGCTTCAAACGCCGGGCGGGCATTCGCAGATTAGATGCCTCACGAATCGCTTGCAGCAGTTGATCGCGTTCGGTCCCCTGCAGGTCGCGGGCATCCAGAGCAAACGTGGCGATGCCTAGCCGTTCTCTGCAATATCGCTGCAAGGTTTCTGTAGAACCGTTAATTTTGTCTGTGAAAGTCAGTACAAGAACCGCACGTTTTCCCCCTGCATCTGCCGCATCCAGAAGCAGCGGCAGCTCGGCCTCTGCATGCGTTGCCCGAACGACCAACACAGCTATATCTGCCGCAACAGCCGTGCGCAAGGCATCCTTTGTGGAGCGGCTGTCATCCTCGGTGCGTATACCGGGCAGGTCAGCAAGCACCATGCCGGTGGGCAGTCTGCCCATACGGGCGCTTACCGTCGAACCACGAACATTGGCAACCAGCCCCGTTTTATCCCCGGTCAATCGTCTGAATAAGGCCGACTTTCCCGATGACTCAAAACCCAGAAGCACCGCAGTTTGTGATTCCGGCGTCAGCATGTGCAAGTCTCGCCACAGCAGCTCAGATCATCGAGCAGGAGCCCTTCCTTGTGGTACGTCTCGAGGATCTTGCGGTCCAATTCGAATCGCCTCGCGATAGCATCGCCTATCACGCCAAACCGCTGGCGGAATTTATAGATAAAACAAAATAAAAGTTGACCATGGATCACACTTGGTCCCGTCAGGAACAAGCCTGGTGTGACTGTCGACTCATCCGACTCCGTCAGGCGTGTCTTGCCCTGTTCGTCTCTGGCGAAGAGGGACTCGATGATGCCGAGACTGCCCTTGAAGCCCGTCGCCAGGATCGGTTGCGCCATCGTTGTTATCATGCGGGATTGCCCTTCTGCATCCTCGCAATAGATCAAATAGCGTTCATGCTCGTCAGCTTCAATCCATTGTACCTCATACCCGCCGATCCAGTCGATGCGGCCCTCTTCTACTTGACGCAGCCGGTCCTTTGTATAAGGCGATAGCTCAACGCTGGGGTCGCTGCTGCCTTTTTTCAAACCATGGCCCTTACGGTCAATGATCGTCACATGTTTGCCCAAGTGGGCCAGATGAATCGCCGCATCTGCGCCGCTCTCATAGCCGCCGACAATGACAATATCATCCCCTTCGATGTGCTTCCATTCCTGAACCAGACTGTTATGAATGCCATACTCTGCACCTGGAAAGCTGCCGAGATCGGGATATTGAAACTCGCCAGCTGCCCAGATCACGGTCTGTGCGGTTAATTTGCCTGCTTGCGTCTGTACTTCAAAACCGCCGCTATCCACAGGCTCAATGCCCGTCACATCGATGCCGCACTGCACAGGCAGCTGCTTGTAGGCAGCCACGGCGTGCAAATAGTTCGCGTAGTCTTCCCCGGAAGGGTGCTCTGTCCCCAGTGTATAGGCAGGTGACGTGTTCAGGGCGATGGCATTGAGATCCATCATGCCGTAGGCGTTGCTAGTGAAGGAGGGGGTGATCATCCGCACCTCACGCGGCCACATTGCAAAGGAAGCGCCGATATCCGCACGCTCCAGGATGCTGAAATGGCGCACACCAAGGTCCTGCAGCACACTCCCCATGCCAATGCCGGCGGGGCCTGCGCCGACAATCAGACAATCATAGGTCGGCATAGGCTTGCTCCTCGGACTGGGACAGCAGCTGCTTCAACTCCGCCAGGCAGTCTTTGCTGACGACTTTGCCGCGGTAATGCATCAGGTTCTCCGCACTGCCGGTGAAGATGCAGGTGGGCTCATATTTGCGGAGCATGATCCGTTCGTCGTCGACGAAGATTTCCAGCGGATCCTTCTCGGAAATACCCAATGTTCGCCTTAGCTCAATCGGAATGACAATGCGGCCTAACTCATCAACTTTTCGAACGATTCCTGTTGCTTTGATCATCGTGATGTATGCCTCCCATTGAATGTGCGTTAAATTAAGAAATCCAGAACAGCCCTTCCCGGTCCAGCTCCACTTGCTCCAGCAAGCATTCAAAGTCCGGGTGTGGAAGGATGGACGGCACCGGTGCCCACCCTCCACTCTCATTCCGAGCTTGTACCAGCCATCTCTGCTCTGCCTGCCGAAACCGGGCGATCGCAGTGCCCGTCCACGCGCGTGTCCCGTCATCCGGACGCTCCTCATAGAGCGTTAACCCCTCATCATCCCACCGATAGATTAGCCTGACGGAGGCACGCACCTGGCCCGGTACCTTATGCGCGATGTACCCATCGAGAATGCGCTCCAGTCGTCGGATTGTAAAAAGGTCCATGGCGGTTACCAGCTAGATTTTTTGATGCCCGGAATCTGGCCTTTGTAGGCTAGTTCACGGAACACAATCCGCGAGACCTTGAACTTGCGCAGGTAGCCATGCGGGCGCCCGCTGACTTCGCAACGACTGTGCAGACGGGTCGGCGAAGCATCACGCGGCAGCTTGCTGAGTCCCTCATAATCCTTATTGGCCTTCAGCTGCTTCCTCAGCTCCGCGTAACGCGCAACCGTCTCCTGCCGCTTCTTCTCTTTCACAACCTTCGATTTCTTAGCCATCTTGTTCCCTCCAATTCGTAATGATTACTATAATAGGGCGGGGCTGTCCGCTCAGGTGCAGGAAGCCACAACATTGTCCATGTGATCAACGTGGAGCCAACACAGCTTAATAGTAATCGTTACTATTATGGATCAGAAGCGGCGGAAAGTAAAGTCCCCCCTCCCCATGTAACTCCGAAGACAGCAGCTTGCTCAGACACCAATCCCATCAACACAGCACTTATGCCAGCTCTCAGCATTCCTTCCCCATTCTAACGGACACCACAGCCGCTATTTCGCCCAAATCGAGTCACTTTGAATTCTAACGGCCACCAGCACAGTTATTGGAGGGTTTTCGAGGCTCCAGCGGTCTGTTTGGCCACAATAGGCGCATATATGGCCGTTAGAAATGATGAGCTACCTTTTCAGGGCA
>NZ_KB899659.1:89417-1357422 GCF_000378385.1 Paenibacillus daejeonensis DSM 15491
TTCGAGGCTCCAGCGGTCTGTTTGGCCACAATAGGCGCATATATGGCCGTTAGAAATGATGAGCTACCTTTTCAGGGCAAATAAGCGTATATATGAGAGTGTCGATTAATTCCGCGAAATCTATTAAATTATCACGTGTGTCCTCACCTGCGTGATAAAATAGTGATAACTTATAAAATGGGGGCGTTTTGGTTGGCACAGACGCGTTATAAGCAGTTGAATCAGATTTCATTTGCTGATCTGGAGGTGTACTCGGTGTTGCCCGAGCATCCCATCTGGAGTCGGGCGGCCGAAGTGCTGGATTTCAGTTTTGCGGATGAAATCTGTGCGCCGCTCTATGCTTCGCGTGGACCCAAACCCTACGCCCCTTCGTTGAAACTGAAATTGCACCTGGTACAACGTTATTACAATCTCTCTGACCGCGCGATGGAAGAGCGGGTCATCGGTGATCTGTTCATCAAGCGTTTTCTGGGGCTTCCCGTCAGCTTCATAGGCTTCGATCACAGTACCATTGCGCTGGATCGGGAGCGGATGGGCTCGGATTTGTTCGACGCCTGTCATCACCACATCCTTGCGCAAGCCAAGCAGAAAGGCTTGTGGGGAGGGGAAAAGGACGTCTGGCTCATTGACTCCTTTCACACAGACGGTCGTGTTCCTAGGCGCTCATCTTTCCGCCTCATCAAGCAGGCTGTGTTACGGGTCATGAATCATCTCAAACGCGCGCATCCGCCCCTATATCGTCAATTGAACCTTGATCTAAAACTTGATGTGCTCTCCGATAAACTGCCAGCGACAGCTACCCCGGAGGACGTCGCCGCCTTGTACAGTCAGCTCGTTGTTTTTGCTTATGGGCTCCTGCATTGGTTTGAAAAACCGGCGATTCGCAAGCTATTCTGGTCGTGGGAGAAACAGGATCGTCAACTTGAATCCCTCGTGCGTCAAGGAATTTTGTTTCGTATTCTCAACGAAAACACAATGCCCGAAGACCCTGAAGATCCGGAGCGTCCGTACGAGAAACGCCCACGCTCCAAGCGTCCGACCGACCGTCTTCTTAGCAGCGTGGACCCCGATGCGCGGGTCGCGAAGAAACGGGGTAAGACGTATTTCGGTGATAAGACTCAAGTGTTGATGTCCACCGAACACGATATGGTGTTGCTTGCAGAACCGTTCCCTTGTAATGAGCATGATGGGCAAAGTTTACCCGAGATCGTCGAGGCTGTATGGTACATTCATCGGGTGACGCCGGAAGCCGTAGTGGGTGATTCCGCGTACGGGTATGGTCGCCATCGACGAAGCTTTGCTAACGGGAGTATGAAGTTGGTGGCTCCCTTGCAGGCCGTCCACGACAATCCCAAAGGGTTATTCTCTAACAAACGTTTTACGTACGACAGCGAGGCGCAAACCATGACCTGTCCCGCAGGCATCGTGACGAGCAAGCATCATGACAACCGCCACTTAAAGGGCACGCAGTTCACCTTTCCGAAGCAGGCTTGCATGACATGTACCTTGCGTGAATCTTGCACGACAAGCGCCTCTGGCCGAAGCATTTTCATCAGTGACTATTATGAAGAATTTCAAGCAGCCGAAGCTTTTAACGAGACGGATGAAGGCAAACATTTACTCAAGCAGCGAAACGCCGTGGAACGCAAAATTAATGAAATGAAGAATGCGCAAGGTCTGGGTCAAGCACGCACCTGCTCAAGAGAAAGACGCCGCCGAGACGTTAAGCTCGTATGCATGGTCGTGAACCTGAAACAGTTCATTAAACAGGCGACAAACAAGTTGACCTTGGGGTTTGTTCGAAAACGGCCCCTTAGGCTTAGTGCGCCCTTTTCGGGAAAATTAGCCTAACCGCAGGCTCGTAGCGACTACTGCAACTGCCTCTAAACTGTGGAAAAGCGCTAAAATGAAGCAACGGCGGCAGCAGAACTGCTTTACTCCATGTTTAATCGACACTCTCTATATGGCCGTTAGCAGGGAGGGCAGCGAGGAGGCGCAGGGTAGGCAATGCCTAACAGTAGGTCGGCGGCTGGACAACCACCCTCCTCTGCTCTAACGGCCACCCCATGTCCGTTAGAATTCCAACCGAAAACTTACGCTATAATACCAAAAAAGCTACCCGGATGACTCATGACTCCGGGCAGCCTTCTTCTTTGCTAACTTAGGCTAGATTATACCGCATCATTGCTGATGACTGTTACGAAACCGTTAGCCTGCGCACGCTCAATGATGCCGCGAATCGCATCGGGACGCGCGTTGTCCAGCGCAAACCACTCGTTGCTAACTGTGTCGTGAACCAAATACCCTGGCAGATCCTTAATCAGCTCCTCGGGAAAGCCCTGAACACGAGCATATAGCCCGAAGCCAGCCAGCTTCTTGCCGTCTTTGTCAACAAACTCATAATCCGCAAACTGCTGGTAAGCACCGGGATTATCGATGAGAGCATGCCAAGCGTAATGCTCAGGCGCCTCTACCTTCTCCCCAAGGTGTTCAGTCAAGTAGTGATACAAGGCTTCCCGATTGGCTGAGCCATGAATATCTTGTACCACTCCGCCCATGATCATCCGATACTCATAGAGCAGCGAGGCAACGGGTACTCCGTCAATCTTAAGTGACGGGGCTTGTACACTTACCTGGCCGTCTTTATAATTCACACCCGCTCCAAAAGCTTCGGCAATCAAACGAATCGGTACCAGCAAGCGATCATTGGACAGATATGGCTTGGCATCCACCTGCAGCGGAGCGCCGTTTTTCATCACTTTGCCATCTGCTAATGACAACGTGATCTTCAAATCGTTTTTGGTCAACGTCACCTGACCAGTTGTCCAATCGACAGTAGCCCCCAGATTCTCGCTGATGACGCGAAGCGGCACCATTAGTCGGTCATTTTTCATCTCAGGCTTTACTTCTGAAGTCAGAGTCACGCCATCGATTTGGATCGGATAGGTAGCAGCAAAAGCTGTAGCAGAAGACAGCGCCAGCGATGCGGCAAGCGTAAGGGATAGGATTGTTTTTTTCATGTGAGGGTCACTCCTTGGCTAGATTTGGTTGTTTCATTCCCTAATCTAGACGTTGGAGGACCACCTGAGGTTGCATACTTATGGCATAGTACTGCTTATAAGACTAACCAGTCCTTGGTCTGCAGCCCGATCGCTGATTGTGTAAATATCCTCAAGAGCCGTGTGACTGAAGGCATACCACCTGTCGGCCTGGACATCGTGTAACCGGAACTCTCTTTGCTCGGAAGATCCGATGCCATCTAAACTGTCGTGGTAAATATCATATTGGGCTAACGATTCCCCATGGGTATCTAGAAACCGCAGTTGCAGTGTCTTTTTAAAGGCTCCTTGAATACTTAAATTAGGACTCCAGGAATACTCCGTTGGAGCAGCAACTGCCGCGGACGTGTTCCCCTTTAACACATGATACATGGCAGAGAGGTGAACATTGCCTGAGATGTGCTCAACAGTCCCGCCGAACGTATACTGGTACTCCTTTTCAATGATCTTTACCTGTCTGCCTTCAATAAAAAGTGGCGCACTGTACAGATGAACCATGCCCTTCTCATAATGCACCTTGGCTCCAAAAGTCTCGGCAATGACCCGGAGAGGGACGTAGATCCTGCCATTCTTAAGGTAAGGCTTGACGTCCAGCACGTAAGGGGCTCCGTTTTTGGAAGCATTCAATTGGTTGACCCTCAGTTGGAGGAGCACGTTATAGTTGGTAATGGTAGCTGTGCCGTTGGACCACTTGACATCCGCCCCCAGATACTCGCTGATCACGCGGATTGGCACCATCGTCCGGCCCTTCTTCACTTCTGGCTTAACATCCGACACCACACCTACGCCATCAATGATGATGCCATATTCAGTGGCAGATAAGGCTGGCGAGGCCCCGCACAGGAACAGCACAGTCATCATCAACATTAACGCTCTCTTCATACTCAACATTCCACATCCTCCTAAAAGTTTTCCGAAGGAAAACTCACTTCGGAAGCATAGACTACATCTTCCATAATAAGACGGTAGTAACAGAAAATAGTTGCGCGAGTGTTACCAAGAAGCACAAAAAAACCACTCCATGGTCATCCATGAAGTGGTCTCCAAATAGAGGGAAATCATCAGCTTGCTTCGTTAACGCCTGTGACACGACCTTAGATGGCAAAACACATCACTCTAAAAACCATACGCCGTTAAGGCTGGCTGGCAAGCGTTAGCGAAGGATGGGCACTGTTGAAGCAGGAGCCCCCGCTCATTACCCGCCCTCCACGACCTCACGTTCAATTTGTTTCATCTCGTAGAAGTATCCGCGGCGTGCCATTAGCTCGTCGTAGGTGCCTGCTTCGACCACTTGGCCTTGTTCAAGCACAATGATTTGGTCCATGGTCTCCAGACCAGCGAGGCGGTGGCGAATCCAGATCATCGTGTCGTCTTGTCCAATCGTGTTCACCACATCGTTCACCTGCTGCTCGGTGACCGCATCCAGCGAGGATGTCGGCTCATCCAGCAGCCACAGCCGGCCGCCCTTCAGGATGGCACGTGCCAACGCAAGACGCTGTTTCTCCCCGTCAGAGAGATTCTCGCCTTTCTCGAATACCGGGTCGTTCAAGCCTTTGGCTGCCAGCTTGACTTGGGATAGCACACTCTCCATAACCTCGTCGCTCAGCGATGCATCACTCATCTGCAGATTATCGCGGATCGCACCGCGGAAAAAATGATTGTGCTGCAAGACGACGCGGCTATGTGCCCAAATGCTCTCTTCATGCAGCTCAGTAGTGGCAATCCCATTCAACCGGATCTCACCGTGCGTTGGCAGATGCAGCTTCAGAATCAGCTCCAGAATCGTCGTCTTGCCGGCCCCACTAGGTCCGACAATCGCCGTCTTGGACCCTGCCGGGATCTCCAGGTTCACACCGCGCAGGGTTGGACGCCACGCTTCGTCCGGCTGATAGGTTACATCGCGTAGGCTGATCGCTACCGGCCCCTCAGTTGCCAACGTACCGCTCGGCTGAGGCGGACCTGCGTCCACTTCATCTACAGTCTCGGCCAAGCGGCGGGCGGCATGCTCACTGTCCAGCTTGTAA
Organism: Paenibacillus daejeonensis DSM 15491; assembly: GCF_000378385.1. Taxonomy (GTDB): domain Bacteria; phylum Bacillota; class Bacilli; order Paenibacillales; family Paenibacillaceae; genus Paenibacillus_D; species Paenibacillus_D daejeonensis. Next base: position 94,501 of record NZ_KB899659.1, read on the forward strand.
GAAGGCAAATTCGCCACTCCAGCTGCTTCTTCAAACATCGTCTGCGCCACCAGCACCAGCATCGCGAGGAAGACGCCTGCTAACTCTCCTTGCGTAATCAGATACGCACCAAGTGCAAGAACGCCCCAGGATACGGCATGCGTCAAAAACGCATGAGCGGATTGGCCAACCAGCAAGTTGCCTGCTGCCTTTTGCTGTGACCGTGCCAGCTCATCCGACGCGAGCTGCAACTGCTCCTCTCGCATCTCCAACTGGCCGTATACCTTCAAATCCCGGTAGCCGTAGAGCAGCTCCGTAACCTCTGTTGAGAGTGCAGCCCGCTGCAGCCGCACCTGCCTGTAGACCTCGCGCTGACCAAGCAGCGCCAACGACGGGAGCAGGATCGCAGCTGCCAGCATAGCCAGAACCAGCAACAGGGCCACCCAGATCGAGAAAGCGGCGGCGAACACAATCGTCGCCAGAAACACCAAGACAAGAATAACGGGCGGGTAAGCTACCCGCAGAAAATAATGCTGCAGGCTCTCCACGTCCCCAACGATGCGGGCCAGCAAATCGCCGCTACGCTGTTTGTTGAAGATTCTCGGGGTTAGGGGAGCCAGCTTGGCAAAAAACGACGTCCGCAGTCGGCTCAGCATCGAGAACGTAGCCCGGTGCGAGAACAAGCGCTCACCGTACCGGCTTGCGGCTCTAATGATACCTAGAATCTTCACGAGTGAGGTGAGGACAATCAACGTATAGAGCGGCGGCAGAAATGCGGCCTGTGAGATCATATAGCCGCTGGCCGCGAACAAGCCGACCCCGCCGATCCCTGCTATAAAACCACAGAGGATGGCAATCAGGATGTCCTTGCGCTCATGCAGCATGGCCCGAGCCATAACCGACCATTCGCTCATCGAAAACCACCTCCCTGATGGAGATTGACCATCTCGGCATATTGTGGCAGCCGCTTAGCTAGTTCCTCATGCGTGCCGCTATCGATTAACTGCCCCTGTTCCATGAAGAGAATCCGGTCTGCCCCACGGATCGTATGCAGTCGATGAGCGACTGTGATCATGGTGGCCCCTTGGGACAGCTCAGTGATCGAGCGCTGCAGCACACGTTCGGTATGCAGGTCCAGTCCTACGGTGGGTTCATCGAACAACAGCAGAGCAGGCCGGTTCAGGAAAGCCCGGGCAAGTGCCAGTCTCTGCTTCTCTCCACCAGACAGTCCGCGTCCTCCCTCACCTACCGGCGTATCCAGCCCGTGTTCCATCTCCTCGATTAACGGTGCCAGTCCGGCCTCCTCTGCAGCCTGCTTAATCGCTTCGCGGCTAGATTCGCGACGGGCCCCGATCGCAATATTCTCTGCTATGGTACCCGAGAAGATATAGGGGTGCTGTGTAATGTAGCTCATCTGTCCGAACCATTCAGCCTCTGAATATTCCTGGAGCGGCACTCCATTGATGAGCAATTCACCCGAACCCGGACGCAACAATCCAGTAATCAGATGCAGCAGTGTGGTCTTGCCCGATCCACTGCTACCTACGATCGCTACATGCTCGCCACTGCCAATGGTCACGCCTCCCGCATGCAAGCTGAACCCTTCTGCACCATAGCGGAAGCTCACATCTGCAAGCGCGATGGATGGTGGTCCTGCATCCAGCGAATGGCTCTTTTCCGCCAAACCCGCTTCAGACACACCCAGCTCAGCTTGATCATCTGCACTAACGCTGTCCTGCAGCAGCTCCTCCACCTTCTTCACCGCCCCCATACTCGTGCGGCCGCTATGGAAGGCTGTGCCGAGGTTTTTAATCGCACTATAAAATTCAGGCACTAACAGCAAGATAAAAAAAGCCGTCCCGAAGGAAAGCGTCTTGTAGATGAGCATCTGAAACGCGAGATCAAGTGCAATGACCCCGATGCTCAGCATGACAATCAGCTCCAGCATAAAGGTATTCGTGAAGGCGACCCGGAGAATGCCCATCGTTGCATCACGGAATCCAAGCGAGCTCCGCTCAATATCTTGCTCCTGACGCTTCACCTTGCCGAATATCTTGAGCGTAACCAGACCTTGCAGCGCGTCGAGAAATGTGCCGGAGAATTCAGCCAGCTGGGCGAACTTCTCCTCGGATTTGGTCTTCGTACGGAGACCTACCAGTATCATGAAGATCGGAATGAAGGGCGCGGTCAGCAGCATGATCAGTCCCGAGTGCCAATGTTGAGTGAAGACAACGATCAGGAGCATGAGCGGGATAAAAGCCGTCTCTGCCATGCGCGGGATGTATTGGCTGTAGTAGCTGTCTGCTTCATCGACTGCGTCCATCACAAGACTTACCTTGCCGCCTGTTTGTCCGCTTAAGGAAGCCGGCACCGTAGCATGAGCCAGGTGCCGGATTGCTTTGCCGCGGATGGTTGATTTGGCTCTGGCCGACAGAAACTGTCCGATCCGTCCGTTGCCATAGAAACTGAGTGAACGCAAGATGATAACGGCCAGCAAGGCAGCCAGCATGGCAGTCACCGCTTGGACCGTTGCTTCCTGAACAAACACCCGGTTCACAATGGTGGAGATAAAGGCGGCCTGAGCGATGATAGCCGCACCTGCGATCAGGGAGAACACCCCGAGCAGAAGACGAGCTGTTCGGTACGGGGCAATCGCTTGGGTTAACAAGCTGGAGCCACGGGATCTTCTACTCATGCCGCTTCGCCTCCTTTATTTTTTGCCTTTTACATAATCTGCATCAAACAGGAACAGCTTAAACACCAGAATCAGCGATGGAATTAACAGACACAGACCGCCGATAAAGGCGATAACCAGCGCAATCCCCATCGACTCGTGCGTGGCTCCTTCCTGAATCGTAATATACGGATCCAGGATGAACGGGTAATGCCCGATACCATACGCGAAAAACGCGCAGAAGAATTGCAGCATGACGCTAATGAAAGCCAAACCGTATCGGCGGCCACTGTAGAGCAGCCACATCGATAGCATAAAGAACGCAACGGATAATCCCAGCAGCCACCACATCTCCATCATGTTGGCAGCATGTCGTTCATTATGCTGACTGAGAAAGATAAAGGCCGTCAGGGCCGCAATAATCGTCGGTGTACTCCAGAACAACGCGTACGATCGCAGTAGCTTCAATGCAGGCTGATCATCCGCGCGGGAAGCATAGAACGTCAGGAACGTCGCACTGATGAACAAGACGGATACGATGGCCAAGGCAACGATACTCCAGGACAGCGGACTGGTGAAGAGTGTTAGATACTCCAGTGACACCCGGCCACTCTCTTCCACGATAAATCCACCCTCCGACAGCGTCAGGGCTACGGACAAGGATGCGGGAATGAGCAAGCCGGTCGCGCCGTACAAGAACAGATAGAGCGTATTGTCCTTGGAGCCATAGTTCTCAAACGCATAGAACGAACCGCGGATCGCCAGCAGGATGATCGCGATACTGCCGGGAATCAGCAAGGATGAGCCATAATAGTACGCTGTATCCGGGAAGAAGCCCACGATGCCAACGAAGAAGAAAACAAAGAATACATTCGTAATCTCCCATACAGGAGACAAGTAACGAGAAATTAGACGGTTGATTAAATGGTCCTGCTTGGTCACCCGGGCAAAGTAAGCGAAGAAGCCGGCGCCAAAATCAATCGACGCCACAATCAGGTAACCGTAGAGAAAGATCCACAGGACAGTGATTCCGATCAGTTCATAACTCATGATGGCTCACCACCTCCTGCAGCTCGCTGCTCGATCTCCTTCACATGCTTCTCCAGCTCCGCCTCTGCGGGATTGTTGCGGAACAAGCGCCGCAGCACGATCACGCACAATGTGCCCAGGATAATATACAGCAAGAGGAAGACGAAGAAGAGCCAGATGACATTAGGTGAAGAGGTAGCGGCTTCTTCGACCCGCATATACCCCCTAATAATCCACGGCTGCCGGCCAATCTCTGCATAGAACCAGCCCAGCTCGACACCAAGGAACGCCAGTGGCACGCTCGCCACAATCCCCCGCAGCAGCCATTTGTTATACTCATTGCGTTTCTTCCAGAACAAGAAGAGGAAGTACAGCGCAGAAATCCCCAGAATGATAAACCCGACACTTACCATCAAGTCAAACAGATAGTGTACGAGCAACGGCGGCCATTCGTCTTGAGGGAATGCCTCCAGACCAATCACTTCAGCGTTGAAATCCCCAAAACCAAGGAAACTAAGCGCGTTAGGGATTCTAAGAGCTCCCGTGGGCTCCTGATTTTCGTTAAGCCAACCGAATACGAGCAGATCCGCCCCACGCTCGGTCTCAAAATGCCACTCGGCCGCTGCCAGCTTCTCCGGCTGATGCTTGGCAAGGAACTTGGCAGAGAGGTCTCCGGCAACAACAGTCAGGAGACTGAATACCAGCGTGACCGCCATCATTAATTTAAGTGACTTCTTGTAGTATTGACTGGCGCCCTTTTTGAGAATCATAAACGCAGCAACACCAGCCAGCAGCGCGGCTCCTGTCATATAAGCCGAACTGAGAACGTGAAACACCTTGGACGGGGTCGCCGTATTCAGCATCGCAGCAACCGGATTGACTGCGGAGAACGCCCCATTTTCCAATACGAAGCCTTCCGGCTGGTTCATGAATCCATTCACCGTGGTGATGAAGAAGGCAGACATCCCTGCACCGATCACAATCGGGAAAGTGAGCAGCCAGTGGGTGTACGGGTTCTTGAACCGATTCCACGTATAGAGATAGATCCCAAGAAAGATTGCTTCAAAGAAAAACGCGAACACTTCCATAAAGAGCGGCAGCGCAACCACATTGCCCGCCAACTGCATAAAGTTCGGCCATACCAGCGCAAGCTGCAAGGCGATCGCCGTACCGGTCACCACGCCTACCGCAACCGAAATAATAAAACCGCGCGTCCAGCGTTTGGCCATCAGAATATAATGAGGGTCCTTCTTCCGAATGCCGACGAATTCGGCAATGGCAATCATAAGAGGAACGCCTACCCCGACCGTGGCAAAAATAACATGAAACGTTAACGTCAACCCAGTGAGCAACCGGCTCCAAAGCACCGTATCAATATCCACTATAAGCCGTCTCCTCTCCTATGATCTACATCACATGAACATTATAAACACTAGTCACAGCTTAAGTATAATCATTCGCGTGCCTCTAGGAAAGCTAATCGCGATAGCTCCAAAAAAGGTTCATATCTTTCTTACAACATTGTGAAAATAATAACAAGCGAGTGAAGGATGTCATGAATCTGTCACGAATCTGCTCCAGTTTGTTACAAGTTAGTGACGCTGCAACGAATTCTTCGGTCCTTCGTACTACTATTCAACAAATAAATTCCATGTACAGAGGTGAGGGAGCGATCATCAGGCAGAGCTTAAATATCCTAGCTGGAATTGTAGTGACACTGAATTTTTTGGCCATCTGTGCTGCGATCGCTATGGTCTCTAAAAAACGCGGCGGCAGAGGCTGGTTAATACCAGATTATAATGAAGCCATTACTGTTGCAGGCTGGATAGCAATCTCGGCTTTTGTTATCTGGCTGTTGTTTTCGTGGTATCAGCTGGAGCGCTACTATCGAGGATCAACTTACGTCATTCAGGTCATTATAACCTTGACAGCGGGTGCAGCGATCGGCATGGTTATCGTCCGTCTTGTCAGTCAGTACTCCCATCAACCGTTCGAGAGGATGACACTACTGTCTATAGGGCTTCTCCTGCTTGCTTTTGTTGGTCATCTGCTGCTAGCGATATACCTCCGGCGGCGTGCCAAGCAGCGGTATCCAGAGGAGCAGTCGCACCGAACACGCACTGTCACCCATGGTCCTGCTCGCCAATCCCGTCCTTCCAACCGCCAACATCGCAAGAAAAAGCACGGACGTCCCTAATTGATGATGCACGAAGTAGGATTGATGGGTACTGCACAGTGAAGGCCGCCAACGATAACGTGGCGGCCTTCACTGCTAGATTGTGATGAGTACTTGTACGGATGGGAAGTCTGGTAGTTTCAGGTGTTCCTTATGGACCTCCATCCAACACGGGAACCTGTTCTTCTACAGCATTCAGCTGCAGGGTCACGCTCAAAATCTGGTGATTGTCGATCTCGTTGATGAACCAGCGGTGACGGCCATGATCCACAGGCACCGTCGGATCGTCCTGAAGATCCGTATGGATCTGCAGCCAACCGGCAATCGTGTCCACGTTCTCGCTGTTCTCGAAGACGATGCCGAACCGGTCCTGAATCACGCTGAGCAGGACACGCCCGTTGATCAGATAGCGCTCCGGCGTCTGCTCGGCGATGTCCTCCACTTCGTCTTCATCGAACTCGTCTCGGATCTCGCCGACGATCTGCTCGAGAATATCCTCCATTGTGATGAGACCGGCCGTACCGCCAAACTCGTCGATGACCAGCGCCATATGCACGCTGTTCTTCTGCATCTTCACAAGCGCGTCATGCAGCGGCGTCGACTCATGGATGACATAGATGTCATGGATATGCTCGTTCACATCCTTCAGCCTTCCCCTGGCGATCAGCATCACTAGCTCCTTCGCATTGAGGAAGCCGATGATGTTGTCTTTGTCGCCATTCTCAGTCACTGGAAAACGCGTGTAACGATGCTCGTCGATCAGTAGTAGAATTTCCTGCGGATCTGTCTCGCGGTCAACGGCCATAATCTGTGTGCGAGGCACCATAACATCCTTGGCAATCCGCTCATCAAAGGCGAAGATGTTCTGCAGATAAGCCAGCTCCGTCTGATTGATCTCGCCGCCCTGGAAGCTCTGGGTCATGATGATCTTCAGCTCTTCCTCCGAGTGCGCCTGCTCGTGCCCTGCCGGCTTGACGCCGAAGACCCGCAGCAGAATCTGGGCTGAACCATTCAGGAGCCAGATCAGTGGGAAGAGGAGTGTACCAAACCACACAAGCGGTCGCGCCAGAATCAGCGTCATCCGTTCAGCGAACTGAATGGCCATTGTCTTCGGTGCCAGCTCGCCCACCACGACGTGCAAGAAGGTCATAATACCCAGCGCCAGCGCGTAAGAAATGAACGTACTGACGGCTGCAGCCATGCCCCACTCATTAAAGATTGGCTCCAACAGTCGTTCAACTGTCGGTTTGCCGAGTGCACCCAGGCCGAGTGCGGTGACGGTAATACCCAGCTGACAAGCGGACAAGTAATAGTCAAGATTCGTGACAATCCGTTTGGCAGCCAAAGCGGTTTTGTTGCCTTCCGACACCAGCTGATCGATACGACTCAATCTGACTTTGACAACAGCAAATTCCGAGCCGACAAAAAACGCGGTCAACAAAATCAACAATGCAGCAATGCCCAGATTAATGATAATGGATAAGTCCAATAAGTTCCCTCAGGTGAGGGTTTCACCTCCATAGAATGTGGATTACGTAGGATTCCAGAGTGACAGCAACAACACTGCTCGTTCCGATACTGTTACTTTTACCTCCCCAACACATTCACCTCCTGTTCGTCTCGCTCCTATTATATTATTTATTCTTATGATAAGCAAAATAAGCCGATCTTCTAACGGGAAGTTAAAATTCAGCTTCTGGTCTATGAGAATCGTGTGATAGGAATTATAAAAGAAGCTTATATAGAACATCGGGGGTTTGAACAGCGTCAATACTGCAGCTCAAACCAAGCCCGCTCAGACACTGTCCTGATCAGCCGGCAAGGGCTCGCCCGATTTTTTGCGGCGGAACAAAATGCGGCCGGAGCGCATGAGATAGATGACAAGCAGCATCCAGACGCAGACCGAGATCAGGAACATCACGACATTGAGGCTAACCTGGACCTGACTGATGAACGTTCCCACGAGAATGAACAAGACGATCTTCGGAAACGAACCCAGCAGGGATGCGATGATGTACCGTTCATATTTGGCGTTAGCAGCCCCAAGCACAAGACTGACAGCTTCAACGGAGAGCGGGGCCAGACGGGCCCAGAAAATGCCGGAGAATTCATTGGTTTTGTAGAGAGAAAACCATTTGCGCAGCTTGTCGTTTTTGGCGACCAGGCCATCGACGGCTTTGCTGCCGGCCCATTTGCCAAAATAATAGGTCAGCGTAATCTCAATCATCAATCCGACCAGGCACAGCAAGATGGCAGCCTTCATGGAGAACATAATACCTGACGTGATATAAATCAGTTGAATCGGCAGAAAAAATAACACAGACTTGATCATCGAGAGACCGATAATCAGACTCATGGTTACCCACCAATCCCTTGGCATCAGAATCCAGGCCTTGATATCCACTTGGTTAATGGCGTCCCAGGAGAAGAGAAGGATAAGCAGGAGTATCGAAAAAAGTACGATCTTGATTAATGTCGATCCATTTATAAATCTTCGCACCGGCATCCCTCCCTCTCCACTTTACCCGATCCGCTTAGCCATTACCATCCATTCGTCGATGTGAAGACTCGTGATCTCCCCATCATTTAATTGCAGACCGATATACGCTTGCAGTTCAGGATCCGCTTGCAGGATGAACTCCGTGACGCGGTCCGCCTCCTCTTCACTCCTGGTCGTCCTGCGCACCCACACAGGGTAATCGTAGGGTTTCTTGCGCACGCGGGACCGGACAATACTCAGACCAGCTGCACTCATCCATCCCTCCCACTCGTCAACATGACAGCATCGCACGTGACTCTCGTCTCGCAATTGTTCCATTTTATTAACGAAGTGGTCGATCTCTGGCTTGTGTGGAACAATGTTATCGATTAGCAGCAGCTGTCCCCCAGGCTTCAGGACACGGGAAACCTCACGCAGAAACTGATCGGGATGGGGAAAATGATGAGCAGCAATCCGGCAGGTAACCGCATCGAACGTTCCATCCAGGAAGGGGAGCTGCTCGGCATCTGCAATGACGAAGAGAACGTTCGGATGCGCTTCTTGAATATGGGCTCGGGCCTGCTCCAGCATGCCTGGCGTCAGATCCGCAGCAACGACGTGTCCGACCTCGGGTGAGATTTTTTTGGCCACATGACCGCCACCTGTAGCTACGTCCAGTACCATCCATTCGGGCTGTGGCTCCAACCATTCGACTAACAGATCCAGATCAGTCCCCCGGGCATGCAAATCACTCGTGACATAGGCAGCTGCTGCGCGAGTGAATTGGTTGCGGACCAGCGCTTTGCGATCCTCATCTTCCTGCTTCATCTGCTCATCCTCCCATCCTGACTTTGCTTTGTATCTGCGCTCGATTTGATCGGCCAATGTCTGTGCGCTGGATTCAATAGACAGATGCTCTGTATCAATAATCAGCTCCGAAGCCTCCGGCACTTCATATGCGGCATCAATGCCCGTAAACTGCCGGATTTCCCCACGTCTGGCCTTGGCGTATAAACCCTTGGGATCTCTGTGCTCGCACACGGTGAGCGGGCACTTCACATACACCTCGCTATAATCTGCAGCGTTGTAGAGGGAGCGTATCCGCAGTCTTGCCTCTCGTGCTGGCGAAATCATCGGGAGCAGAACAATGTAGCCTTCCTCCAGGAAAAGCGATGCCACCTCGGCAGCGCGGCGCATGTTCTCTTCCCTGTCAGCCTCCGAGAAGCCGAGGTCTCGATTCAATCCCGCACGCAGCTGATCGCCATCCAGAATAACACTGCGAATGCCACGAGCATCCAACAAGCTACGCGTGTGTCGGGCAAGTGTGGATTTGCCGGCGCCGGATAAGCCGGTGAACCACAGGATACCGCCCTGATGTCCTTGTCGCCGCTCGATTTCATGCCTATCCATTGCCCATTTCCTCATCAGTGGGCGATGCGGCCTGCTGCTGATTCGACCAATCCAGCGTCCGCCCAAGCTCCATCGTCCATAGCTGATCGACAGGCAGCTTACGTCGTGTCCATTCCGCATGTAGACGGTCCAGCGCTTCCTTGGGCGTATCATCAGCCAAATGGTAGGCATCGTAATGCATCGGCACCATGAAGCCGGCACCCAAGTCCGCGAACGCCTGGACGGCCTCTTCTGGAGACATATGCGCATCCCGCATAAACCATTCCGGTTCATAGGCACCGATCGGCAAGAGGGCGACTCGAATCGATGGATACCGCTCGCCAATCTGCGCAAACAACGGATCATACCCGCTGTCACCAGCAAAGTACAGGCAATCCTCGCGATGCTGCAAGACCCAACCGCCCCAATGGGAGGAGTTAGTGTCCCATAGGGTACGCCGCGTCCAATGCTTGGCTGGGACAAAGGCAAAGGTCACGTCTCCGACGGCCGCTTCCTCCCACCAGGTAAATTCTCGTACCCGCGAGAACCCTTTGCGTGTTAGCCATGGACCTAGTCCCTCGGGCACCAGCAGTTCAAAGTTGCCCGGCAACCGGCGCAGACTTGCCAGGTGGAGATGGTCATAATGCGCATGCGAGAGCAGTACGACATCGATCGGCGGCAGCTCATCGATGGATAGACCCGGGGCGGATAACCGCGGACTGAAGCCCATCCGGTTCGCCCAGACGGGGTCAGTCACAATGTGCAGTCCGCCAAGCTGAATCAGAAAGGTAGAGTGACCGATGAACGTGACCGTCGGCAGGCTGCGGTTCGCGGCCAGCTTCACCGGATCTGGCGACGTCCGGGGGACGGGATACGAGAGATCCTTCTTTTTCGTCCGGCGTTCCTTCTGCCACTTGCGCATATCCGCGAAGGATTTAATATTGCTAGAACCATCTAAATTTACATATCGCTTAGCCATGTGGACGCTACGCTCCTTCACGTTGACCTATGTAATATTATGAAAATTGAGCGGCATGGGCTATGGATTTACCTTCAGATACGCGGGACTGACGGCATCCGCCAGCCAGATCATATGATTGCCACGGTAAAAAGCAACACCCTCCGCCCATGCTCGTGCGGCATCCACCTGTAGGATGATAGGTGAATCATCCTTGCGTTTCCCGACAGTGACAGCAGTTTGTATATCAGACGAGAGATGCACATATTGTCTGTTCATCGGCTTCAGACCATCCGCCCTGATCCGTTCTATTAATCGTCTGGCTGTGCCATGATACAGGACAGGCGGTGGTGCTTCCGGGGTCTTGCTGATTTTCTCCGGTACGGAGTGGCCGTAGAGTGCGCGAATCTTACCGTTTAAGAGCTCGTGCCTTTTCTTATCGGATCGTTCAATCATCAGGACTAGATCCTCCTGCTGCACGCCGTCCCATTGCTTCTCCTCATTCAAGGCTGACAACAGCTGCTCCACGGGAACCCACCCTTCCGTATCCAGCTCCAGTTCATACGCCCAGGGAGCATGCCGCAGCGCATAGGATACTTCTTTGCTCAGCTTGCTGTAATCCATACCTGCCTCCTCCCCAGCGGTTCGTAGCTTGCTACTTTGTTTTCTAAGTGTACCATTTGTGGAATGAACCAAGCAAAAGTACCGCATCCATCTCAGGGAGCGGTAAAAGATTTGACAACCTGCTAAATGGCCACGGGATAATCTCAACCAGAGAGGGTAGTTGCTATGAATTTAAGTAATATGTCTCTTTTTTTCCACTAAGCTGTCCGAATCGCACAAGAAATAAAAATTAGGGCTTCTATTTTCCGCTATATGTTGCAAATACTAAGGTAACCAATGGTTAGTTTTCCAATAACGGAACATATGTTCCATAAATCCAGCAGTACCCTCGTTTTGTAACAAATAACGGAACATATGCACCATAACCATCTGCCATATCCCCTATCGTTCTTCCTCATTTACACTTTGATAATAACCTACGATTAGAGCGCCACAACATCATATAAGTGTTAACCGCGAATTTGACCTATCGACTAACCTCACTCCGTATTGCCGCCCTAAACCAACGCAAAAACCTTGAAAGCGAATGGCCTCCAAGGTTTTGTGCTTCATATTTTATTCTAGACTACCCCTGCTTCACCAGATTCTCTGAGGTTCGGAAGGCCAGCGCGAGAATGGTCAGCACTGGATTCACGCCGCCATTGGTGACGTGAACAGAGCCGTCACATACCCACAAATTGCGGTACCCGTGGACACGACCGAGGGGATCGGTAACGGAGCTCGCCGGATCATGGCCCATGCGAAGTGTACCCGCCTGATGCTGTCCTCCGCTCAGCGCGCCACCCGGCTTGGTCCGCCAGACCCGGTAAGCACCGGATGCGAGCAGCCACTGCTCGGCTTGTTCTGCCAGATAGGCAGCAGCCCGCAGGGATTCGGGATGGACGCCGCCGGAGAGCTGCACGACCGGCAGTCCGTAACGGTCCTTGACCGTCTGCGACAGACGGACGCGAGCATCAGCCACTGGAATCTCCTGAATTGGCCCTTGAATTTGGCTGGTGTGCAGATAACTTTTGCGCATGGCAGTTTTGCCAGCCAGACCCCAGCGCGGCGCATCCGGTGCGAGCGCGCGGTACCAGTGAAGGATCGGGAGGCGCGTAAATTCGTTGGCAAGCAAGCCTCCCCCGATAATGCCGCTGTCTGCAGCATGCTCATGACGGAACGTAGCCACACTCACCCCAGGGCCCTGCCCATCTTGTACCGGCTCCTCGAATAGACCGTAGGCTCCCGCATACACATGGCCTTGCAGATGCCTTCCCACTTGCCCGCTCCGATTGCCAATGCCATCTGGCTCGCTGGCGGTCGCAGAGTTCAACAGTAGCCGGGCGCTCTCAATGGCGCCTGCGGCCAAGACGACATGGCCGGCCCGAATCTGTCGTCGCCGAGTCTGACCACCTGCCTCTTGAACGATACGAACGCCGGTGGCCGTTGTTCCACCCTCTGTCTCAATGCGCTCCACCAGCGTGTCACATAGCAAATCGCAGTTCCCCGTCGCCAAGGCGCGTACCAGCATGGTGTTATGTCCACCATTCTTGCTGTCGCTCGGACAGGCGAAGCCGACGCACTGCCCGCAGCGGATGCAGGCGCCGCGTCCGTCACGCGCAACCGAATTGATCAACAGAGGTACCGGCCCGGCGTGCCATCCCAGCTTGGCCGCCCCGGCTGCAAGTCGACTGCCTTCACGAGTCTGCGACAGCGCAGGCATTGGATAGGAACGTTCGCGCTCGCCGCGTCCGGAATGTGCGTTACCTTCTCCGGAGACCCCGACTTTCCACTCTGCCCGGTCATAGTATGGCTCCAGGTCCTCATAACGGATGGGCCAATCTATCAGCGAGCTGCCTTCGGGAACTCCGTAGCGGCTTGCCATCCGAAAATCCTCCGGATGAAAACGCCAGGCCTGCGCCCCGTAAATTCGGGTTCCGCCGCCGACTGTCATTGCATTGTTATGATAATCGCCCTCATGAGGCGCACTCACCCTCTCATTGCCCTGCGCATCCAGCATGGTCCGCGGATGACCGTTAAGGTCCGGACCGGTATTATGTCCATATCGGGTAAACCGGTGATTGCGCAGATGGTCGGCACCGATCTGATCATAGCGCAGCCAACTGCCCCGTTCCACGACCAACACGCGCAGACCCGCCTCGGCAAGCTCGGCCGCAGCTACCGACCCGCCGGCCCCAGCTCCGACAACCACCGCGTCATACGTGTCCTGCAGCTGCTCCCACTCTGCCTGTTGCAGGTCGGTTTCACGAACCGGCGGGTAATCACCGTTGGGACCGCCAGGGAGAAAGCCAATCATCTTCCAGGCCTCGCCCCCCTTATTTCCGCCTGCTTCCGGAGTTCCGTAGTAACCTTCAATGATGATAGCAGTTAGTGATTCGACGAATTGCTTCGGAGATACTGTCCAAGCCGAACGTGTGTCATGAGGAGCAATCGTTGCGAGAAGCTCGTGACACGCCTCGGCTGAGAGCTCTGATACAGGTTGGCCGTATGTGGACATGGCTTCCTGATCCAGGGCTCGAAGTCCCGGTCCAATCAAGGTCTGCCACACAGCAGGAAATTCCGCCGCATATCTTGCTAGCACGGTCAGCGCACCCGACTCCGTTGCAGATGGCCATGCATCTGCAGGAACAATAGTATCTGCAATCGCTTCCAGTGACAGACGCACAGACTCCGAGAAATAAGTTTCCACATGTCTCAACTCCGATTCGTGTAGGAAATGATAGCTCCAATGACGGTTTGACAACTGCTTTATATTTATTATAACGAAGATTGCTGGAGCATGCGGGGGATATTTTATATAGATTCGGATAGCCGCAGCCGGATTCTTGTCCAGACTGCGGCTATATAAATCAGGCGCTGAACCACAAGAGATTACAGCTGGACTTTTTTCAGTTTGCCGTCCTCGCCGAATGCAAGCGGGTCGATGCAGGTTTCACGGTGGAAGCCCTTGCCTTCTGAAAAGCGAGTGAGCGGCGTCACGAACCTGTGATACGCGATGTAATAGCGGTCTTCCCCAGGCTCCTTCAGAATGGAATGATGTGCCGTGCCCAGCATCCCTTTGGCCGGATTCTTCTCCAGGACCGGATAATGATACGTTACCGGACCGAAAAGGCTGTCCGAGGTTCCATAGTTTACGTGATAATCCTCGCTTCCCGTGTCGTCGCAAGACCAGGTAAAGTGGTAGCGGCCATCCCGCTTGAGCACAGTTACCGCTTCCCTGAAATCATGCAGCCCCTCCAGATTCACCATGGTCTCCTCCAAGATGCCCGTCATGTCGTCCGTCAGCTGCACAATTGCGCCAAAACCGTTGCCGAATAACAAATACGGAGTTCCGTCCTCCTCGATGTAAATCGACGGGTCAATCGCTTGCCACATGCTGAGACCGAGACGGTGCGTCTGCTCTAGGGTAATCAGCGGTTCAGGCAGCGCTTGGAATGGCCCCTCGGGCTGGTCAGCTACCGCGACGCCAATCGCACTCTCACCGTGAGCCTGCTTGCCGCAGAAGTAGTAATAATATTTATTATTGCGTGTTGCAATGGCAGGTGCCCAAGCACTGCCAATCGCCCAAGGCACGTCATCCGTTGCCAGATCGAGAATAACCCCGTCATCACGCCATACCTTCCTATCCTCCGAAGAGAAGACATGGAATGGTGTGCCGGACCATCCTTCGAAGCCATCTGTCGTTGGATAGAGGTAATATCTGTCCCCGAACTTGGCCAGATCCGGGTCCGCGAATTGTCCTGGCAGAACCTGGTGCCCATCGCCAAACGCAGCTATGAGCTGGCTGCACTCTTCACCATAGATGGGCAATACGCCACCATGCCGTTTTTTATTGGCTCCGAGGTCGAAGGCTTCATCCGCAAGGATCTGGAATTCACCGCTTGCCAGATCGGTGGTGATGAGCGGAAGATAGCCCTTGCCTTCAGCGAAGCGGTCAACAATCAGACACCATGCCTCACGATCGTGCAGCTTGTAGATCTGTGGTCCTTCCACCCCTGTTAACGCTTCCAATACTGGCGCATGAACCGGAGAAAATGCGTCTTTATCCAGGGACTCACCTTTTTCGACGCGAATATTCTTGGTCGTCTCATCCTTGGAATAGCGGAAAAACGCTCCGCCATGCTCGATGATAGTCGTATCAATTATATGGTTGTCCCGTTCAATATACTTCTCGGCTGGGGAGAATTGGCGGAAATCGCGGGTGCGCGAGCTGTAGATTTTGTGCTTGCGTTCCGACTCGTGCGTCTCTTGTGTAGCGGATGCCCAAAAGACCAGAAATTCGTCGGTTGCTTCATCATAAATCGCTTCTGGTGCCCACACGCAGCCGGCCCCTGGAATCCCAACGGTCACAGCCCAGGGCTCGGACCAGTTCACCAGATCATCCGACTCCCAGATGATGATGTCCCGGCTTCCTTCATGAACAGCAACATCCCAGCCCTTGCCGTTTGCAATACGCAAATCGGTCGCAATCAGATAACTTTTATTGTCCTTGGGCGAGCGGATCAGGAAGGGATCTCTTACGCCTCCTTCACCCTGCTCCCATCGCAGAACTGGAGCACCGCCATTCAGATCCTTCCAATGCAAGCCATCCTCGCTATACGAGAAGTACACTTGTTCCCCATGCTCTTGCTCTCCAATAAAATGAGCAAGCAAATAACCGGATATCTTGGTATGATGCAGCGAGTTCATGTCGTCCATCCTCTCACCTATAAGTTGGTTCCTCGCGTCTCCTTGCGAAGGTTCACTAGGTGAGAATACCACATCTGACGAAGTTCAGCCAAGCGCTCAATCTCAAGGTATGGAGAGCTTGGCTGACCTTATTAAACGGAGGAAGTCTCGTCTGCTTGTCCTGGCGACTCCATCTTGTTGCAGCAACGTCCGACAGCACGAAGGATGCCTCCATAGCCTGTGCAGCGGCACAGGTTGCCAGAGAGCCCCTGCAAGATTTGCTCCTCCGTAGGCTCAGGATGCTGCCCGAGCAGCGCTTGGACAGACATAATCATGCCAGGGGTGCAGTATCCACACTGAAATCCGCCCTCCTCCATAAACGCCTGCTGAACCGGATGGAGCTCTTGTGAGGCAAGCCCTTCAATCGTTGTAATCTCCCGATTCTGGCACTGGTACGCCATCACCAGACATGCATTGACGGCCATGCCATCCACCAGCACCATGCAGGCCCCGCAGCGGCCGAGTCCGCAGGACAGCTTGGTCCCCGTCAGCTCCAGCTCCTCACGGAGCAGGGAGAGCAATAGCCGAGTTGGAGGCACTGACAACTGAACCGCTTGACCGTTCACAACAGCCCGCCACATAAGTGCCTTCATAGCGTCTCCTCACCTCCAGTCTGCCCGGCCAAGCGCATGATGAGATCCTCCCTGCGAACCGGAAGTCTGTCGATCCGCCTTCCTGTCGCACGATAGATCGCGGCCGTAATCGCCGGTGCCAGCGCAACAGAGCCTACTTCCCCGATCCCCCGCGGTCCGTAAGGATCGCCTGGCGGCAGCTCTTCAATGGCATGAATACGGAATGTCGCTTGGCTATCTGCAATGGTCGGCAGCATATACGTATCCAAATTTTCTGTCCGGTAACAAGCCTCCTCCATCACTGCATCCTCCATCAGCGTGTACCCCAACGCCATTGATGCGCCACCTTCAATCTGGCCAATGTAGCCCATCGGATTAACGACGGGTCCGGCTGCTACGGCATGCGCCTGTTCCAGCACGCGGACTGTTCCAGACCGTGTATCGACTTCAACGCGGACAGCTGCCGCCGTGCAGGTATAGAGAAAATGGGCGCCAGTGACGGGGTCGGGAGTAACCGGGAAATGGACGGCTGCTTCATAACAGAGACTGCCGCTTGTGCGTGCCGCAAGCTCACGGTAGCTGATGATCGGGCCTTCACCGTCCTCCAGCCAGATGCCCCCGCGACCTGTCACCAAGCATGCTGCATCATGGCCTGATGCTTCTGCCGCTGCCACCAGCATTGCTGCTGTCAACTTCGGATGCAGCTCGCTCAGCGTCAGATGAGCAATGGTGGTTGAACGTGAGGCCGTACTGGAGCCGCTGTGCGGCGCTTTGTCCGTGTCGCCGATCATTAGATGCAAGTCCTCGGCGTCACACCCGAACAGCTCCATCAGCATAATCTCCAGCGTCGCCATGATGCCTTGTCCGAACTCCTCGAAGCTGAACGCAGCCTCCAGCTTACCTTCAGCATTCAAGCCCAGTCGGCCGCCCCCGGGATCGGGAATGCCGTAACCCAGGCCCGAGCCGTGCATCGCCATCGCCGCACCGAAGCCCAGACGCAACCACGGACGACCCGGGACATGCTTCTCCCCTCCCTCTGATTCTGCGGCTTGCCACAGCTTAGAGGTCTGAATCTCTTGCCATACCTGAGCAGCTCCATCCGTCGGCATCACGGTATTGCCCAGCGGTCCGGGATCTGTCGGTTGTCTCAAGTTTCGTCTGCGAAGCTCCCAGGGTGGGATGCCGGATTGGGCTGCCAAGCGATCGAGCTGGCTCTCCAGCGCGAAGATGACCTGGTTTCCGCCGAAGCCGCGAAACTCTCCCGACACGCCGTTGTTGGTGAATACAGATCGTCCTTCGACGAGGACGTGGTCCATGCGGTAAGGTCCCATGGCGTGCTCCGTAGCGAAGTTCAGCACCGGCGCCCCAAGCGTCGCGTAAGCGCCTGTGTCTGCGATAATCCGGACACTGTGAGCCACCAGCTTGCCATCGGCATCAATTCCCGTTTTCATCGTCACTTCCATCGGGTGTCGCTTCAACCCGGCGCGGACCGACTCGCGCCGCGTATGATGAATTTTGACGGGCTTTCCGGTGCGCAGGGCAAGCAACGCCCCGTAGGGCTGGACATTCAGTTCATCCTTGCCGCCGAACGAGCCGCCGATCGGACTGGAGATAACCCGAATTCTCTCTTCCGGGACCGCCAGGATGCGTGAGAGCTGCATACGGTCTTTGTAACCATGCTGCGTGGCTGCCTGAACGGTCAGCCTGCCATCTGCGTCCCACGAGAACAGTCCGCCTTCCGTCTCCATATAACCATGCATCTGGCGTGGCGTCCGATAGGTAGCCTCTACGACATAGGCGCACGCGTGGAAGGCCTTCTCGACGTCTCCTCTGGCATAATGTGTCCGATGCAGCACATTGCCCTGCGGATGAAGCATAGGTGCTTCCGCCCGAAGCGCGGCGTCAGGCGAGTCGACTACTGGCAGAGGCACGTAGTCCACCTCTATCAGGGACAACGCATACGCCGCAATCTCCGGACTCTCGGCTGCAACCGCAGCAATCGCGTCTCCGACATAACGAACCCGGTCCTCGCACAGGACGGGCTGATCCGGGATCACAATCCCAAACCGGTTAAGCCCCGGCACATCCTTATGAGTCAGAACGGCATGGACGCCTGCCAATGCTTCTGCTCGTGCAGTGCGAATACTCACCAGTTGCGCATGAGGCATCGCACTGCGCAATACTTTGCCATAGAGCATGCCAGGCGCCTTCAGATCGGTTAAGTATCTCAACCGTCCGGTTACCTTTTCCATTCCGTCTGGCCGCAGATGCCAACGTGCACCAGCTGTTGATTTGTCGAGCAGCATGCGTTCTCCCTCCTCTCATCCTTTAGATACTTCAAGGCGCCTTGAAGTCTTTTATCTGCCAAAGATGGGCCGCTACGAGGTTCGCAGCAGCCTCAGCCCGATATTCCGCCCCGGCGAACGCATCCGATGCAGCCTGATACTGATTGCGAATGGCATCGGAGACCGCAAATAACCGCTCCTTACTGAGCTGCCCTCCCTCCAATAGGTTCTCCGCCGCCGTCAAACGTTGTGCTGCTGCTCCGCCGCCTCCAGCTACGATTCGGATTCCCCTCACCGTCCCGTTCTTCGTAAACCTTCCAGCGACTGCAACGGTCACAAGCGAGGCGGTGAAGGCTTGTCGCCGTCCAACCTTGGCATACATGGCGAGAGATAAACCGTCTTCTGCACCATCTGCAGCTGGCGGCACATAGATCCGGCAGAGCAAGGCATGCGGGTCCCGTGTTGAAGTGTTCAGCCACGCGTCCAGCGGAAGCCGAAGCTGTTTTCCCTCAGCATACACGCTAACCTCCGCGTCAAGCGCCAGCAATGCAGGCAGGACATCGCCGGACCAACTGCATACATTACCGCCCAGTGTAGCCAGGTTGCGCACGGCAGGAGCAGCGATTTGCCGCAGCGCCTGAATGAGCTGGGGGGCAGACCTGGTCAGCAATGGATCAGCAATACATTCGTTTAAGGTTGACATGGCGCCGACCTCCACCATTCCGCCATCGCTCACATGGATGCCTCGCAGCATCTTCAGGCGGTCGAGAGCGATCAACTGAAAGGGGACGGGTTGCACCTGGTTCTCCCATTGCGTGCGCAGCAGTGTTCCGCCTCCGCTGTAGACCGCCCGCTCTCCCAGCGAACGCTTCAATTGCCACGCCTCCTGCACCCCTCGGGGCAGTGCGACATGCGGCAGTTTTTCAGGCAAACCGGGTAACACCATCCCCTTCACCTCCTCACATAGCAAGATTCCCTTACTTATGCAGCAGCCGCTGGATGCTCCGATCCGCTTCGGTCAGCACCTTGCTCTTGTCTACCGTGAGCATCAGGCGGTCCCGCATGACGAAACGGCCATCAATCATGACGCTGTGGACATCGCTATATCCAGCGGAGTAGACGATCCGGGAATACGGGTCGACTTCGTGTGACGGGTAGGTGTGAAACTCGTCTAGGTCAAGCATGATCAGGTCAGCCTGCTTACCTGCCTCAATGCTCCCGATCCGCTCATCTAGCCCCAGCACCCGCGCTCCGCCCATGGTCGCCATCCGCAAGACAGACCGCGCATTCATCGCCGTTGGACCATGAAGTGTCTTCTGGATTAGAGCCGTCAACCTCATTTCCTGGAACATATCCAGCGTATTGTTGCATGGCGCACCATCAGCTCCAATGCCGACATCAATCTGACGATCTAACAGATCGGGTACCTCGGCAATACCGGAGGCCAGCTTCAGGTTGGAGCCTGGACAGTGAGTCACTTTTACACCACGTGTGCGGATAATCTCCTTTTCGACTTCGTTGAGCCAGACGCAATGCGCCAGGATGAGATCGGGCGAGGCCAGACCCAGATGGTCGAGGTAAACAACATTGCGCATGCCGCGTTCCTGTTCGACTAGAGCAATCTCTCCCCGATTTTCTGCTGCGTGGGTATGCACTTTGACCCCATACTGGCGTGACAGATCGCGAACCCCGACCAGGAGCTCCTCTGTACACGAGACAACAAATCGCGGCGAAAAAGCATATTGAATCCGGCCATTGTCCCGTCCATGCCAGCGCTCCAGCAGCTCCACGCTTTCCTGTAGCGACTGCTCCGTCTGCTCCTGCAATCGCACGGGCACCTCCGTGCCGTAATCCATCATCACCTTCCCGGCAATTGCCCTGATGCCACTCTCCTCAATGGCGCGAAAAGCAGCGTCCGTATGGTGGACCGTCTCCATATCCAGAATGGTTGTCGTCCCGCTGCGGATCAGCTCCCCAATGCCGAGCATCGCCGAATAATACAAGGATTCCTCATCATGGGCTGCTTCCATCGGCCAGATGCGGGCCTTGAGCCAGTCTAGCAGCTCCAGGTCATCTGCCCGCCCCCGGAACAGGGTCTGACACAGATGAATATGTGTCTGGATGAAACCCGGCAGCAGGGTTTTGCCCCGAGCATCGATGACTTCATGGCCCGTCTCATCGATATGCTCAGCCACAGCTGCAATACGGTCCCCTTCGACCAGCACATCTCCGATCAACACGGTATCTTGTTCGTCCATCGTTACGATTTGTGCTTGCTTGAAAACTATGGATGTCATTCTAGATCCTCCTTCGTCGTAAGCCGCATGTAGTAGTGGATGTCCTGCTTCCTCTAGCTCCCTCTATACGTACTATACCCGCCAGGCGCAATTAGAAGAGGGATATGATAATGTTCGTGCGTTCGCTCGATCGTGAACCGGATGGGAACAGCTTCCCAGAGCAAAGACTCGGTCCATTCCGGTTGCACGAGACGATAATAAGCACCAACCTGAAACATCAATTCGAACGTTCCTGCGAACAGCTCGCCCGCCGCGAGCAGCGGTTCATCCAGCCGCCCGTCTTCGTTAGTTACAGCTGCGCACACATAGTTCAAGCCTCCTGCAGCCGGAAGATGATATAGCTCAACTGCCATGCCCCCTGCCGGTCTGCCCCGCGCGGTATCCAGCACATGGGTTGTCAATCGGCCGCTCACTTGCCTTCCCCTTGCACGGGCAGATCGTCTCTCGTCAGCGAGAAGCCCTGAAAGCCGTATGGGGGTCGTGGCTCCGTGAAGACGCCGCCGTGACCGTTTGCCGTCTCCTCGGTTACCGTCTCCCAGGTGCGGTTGTTGGATTCGAACCACACCTTGTCAAGCTGCGGAAACCGCTCCAGCACCCGCAGGCCAATGTGATAAATCAGATGCTGGATCGACGGGGAATGCAGGGCGTGGAATACGGTTGCCGCGATATCTCTTACCTGCTCTGCCGGGACATACCGCAGCCGACCTGCCTCCAACGCATCCTCCGGGTCTGTGTACCTCCACCCCATCTGCAGATAGATGAACAGCGGCCGATCCGATGCCTCAGGCAATGTTGTATACTCATCCCAGACATAGCCTTTGAAGGAGCTGCCCTTCACCTTCAACAGCCGCAGGCCCGTAAGACCACCCGTATGCTCCGCTATCCCGATCGCATCCCCTGTCCGGATACACTCCACCATGCAGGTTGGTGCTTCATTGCGGGAATAGTTAAAGACAAGATCACTCGGTCGTTGAAGTCCATCCTCCAGCACTGGCATGGCCTCGAACGGCACGTGCTCCGCTTCCATGCGGATGCCCGTCATCTGCGGATACTTCTCTAAGAGCCGGCGGGAAATCATCGCAAGCAGTCCATCGACGGTAGCGCCAGTGTACAACGCGGTCTGACGCAGGATGAAATTTTTCATCGAATCCGTTGCTACAATCAGGCTATTGTCCCCTTCCGTAAAGGAAGGTAAAAACCGTTCGCCGCTAACGGCAATCCGGATATTCACTCCAATGACGGTATGGGGGCTTCCCGTGTAGCTGGATTCCGGGATGGCTTGCACCCGGAGCGGTGTCCCATAGGTACGAAACACCCAGACATCACCTTTGCCATAGTACATCATTCGCTCTGCAGTGGCGCGTTCCTGCCGGGTTTCTGATGGTGTAGCCTCGTTTGCGCTCATGCTGCTGCCCCCCTTTCTCTCAGAAATGACCGCTTTTGTCGCAGCCTCCAATCGAAGCCTGGCGATTCGGCATACCTCCTGCAGTGCCGTCTGTCGTTCATCTTCCAGCGAGTTGGCTGACCGCTGCTGCAACAGCGCCAGAATTTGATCTTTGGTCTTGCCACGAACCGCTACAATAAAAGGAAAACCGAACTTGGTCCGGTACGTATGATTCAACCGTTCAAACTGTAGTCGCTCGTCAGCTTCCAGGGATTCCAGCCCAGCTCCCCGTTGCTCCAGACGGGAATCCGTCGTCATCGGTGCGGGCAACCCCAGCTCTGGATGGGCGCGTAACAAATCCAGTTGCTGCTCTGGTCCAGCCGTATGCACGATGGCGGCCATGGTCTCGAACAGGTGTGACAGGCTGTGAAAAGGACGCTCTTGCCAGGCCTGGCGGGCGACCCAGGGCGAGCGCTCGAACAAGCTGCCGAACCGGATGACAAACGCAACCTCACTAAGCCCGTTCCAGTCGTCGCCATTTCTTATCATGTCGCGTCCCCCTCATGCCTACTGCAACCTTGTAGTATGTTATATTTACTCACATGATGCTTTTCCTATGACAGTGAATCTTTAAGAAATAGAAAACAAGGAGACATTTGCCGAGGGCAAACAGCTCCTTGTTCGATTTGTTTCTCGTGTCCGTCCCTCATACTCAATGGTCGGATCTGGTCCATAATCCTCCGCCAGATGTTAAAAACCCGCATCGTTCATAGAAATCGCCGTTTCGGGGATCGAAACTGACCGTAATGATACCGATTTTGCGAGTATTCGCTTCTTCCAACAAGCGTTGAACAAGTGATTTTCCAATTCCCTTGTTCTGAAATTCTGGGTGAACAATGATGTCTTCCATGTATCCATGAGGCATACCTGGTCCAGTTATGTAGCCAAATCCGATCAGCCGCCCCACCTCGTTTCGTACACCTGCCCAGAAGATCGTACGATGAAGTAATTCCGGGAAGTATTGATCGTGACGATCCCAACCGATGGATTCTCGCAAATCTGGCACCTCGTAGTCCTTGAGCGGCAAATGAATGACGACAGGATACAGACTCAAATTCACTGCCCCCTTTTACTAACATTAGATAATACACGTTTCAGTTCATTGCCATGCTCCGCCAACCACCGGTCCCGCTCGATGAATTGATCAATGATGTAGGAGAATGCCTCAGCAATGTCTTTACCAGCTCGATGCTGACCAATGTAAATATGCAACAAGGCGATATGGTAGAGACGGGTTAAGGTACGCAGATGATCCAGCTCTTCACGCGTGAAGGTTCGGAAATTAGCATGTCCTTTGATGAAGGCTTCCGCCATCTGCAACGAGCCACCCGATAACTGCAGTACATGGTTGAGACTGATGACAAAATCCAGAGATCCAATATCGAGACCAATAAAATCAAAGTCCAGCACTCCGGTAATTCGATGATCCACAGCTAACAAATTGTAGACAAGGACATCATGATGCACCAATTGACGGGGTAATGTGAGCAATGCATCAAGCTGCGACGTAACGGAAGCCACTATTTGATCATACGTTTGCTTTTGCACGTCTGTCACGGGAAAAGGCGGCTGCGCCCAGAACGAAGCAATCTCTTCCACACCAGCTAATGGATGCAGACGATACAGATCCGTAAAAGGAATGCCTTGAAACGCTAACGATTCCGGTCCCTTGTATTTTTCCAACTTCGCACTGAGTTCGCCCACCACACTACCAAGTGTGTAGGCATCTGCTTGAGTATCTAGTTTAGGTGCCTTACCTGCAATAAATGATATGACAGCACCTAATGACCCGTCTGACAAAGTGACATACTGATCTCCCTGCTTGGTTGCCAGAAAAGATGGAATTTCAAAGGACAAATCGGATTGCTCCAGAAACGCTGTCACTTTGATTTCCAAGTCTAAACTGTTAAGCGACTTCGTATAGCGATTGTAATGACGAGCCACATAGGTACGACCGTTTCCCTTGACGAACCAGGTGGTATTTGTAAGTCCGTAGGGTACCTTTTCAATATCAGGTTCCTCGTGTGGGAAATAGGCATTAATAATGGACGCTAAGGCATCTACCATAGGCAAGAGCCCCCTTTCTTTGTCTTCCCTATTCAGTTAGACGTTTGAGTAACGTAGAAAGCCACAGCAGACAACAAATTTTTTGACCCAGTTAACTGGTAGCGTTCAACACGCGTTAGTCAAAGACAATCTGCACCTACATCCCAAGGTTCACTATCGTTAGGCTCGCAGCGTCAAATGTGACAGATCTACAGATCAGTAGAGCAAGAAAAGTGCGTTACAGCCGGCGGTTAACCGGGAGACCTAAACACAGCATACAAAATCAACATTTCCCAATCAACAATAAAAGCGGCGCAGCTCGTCATTAGCGAGTGCTACCGCTTTCTGTTGAGATTTATCCGGCTATCGAACCCGGCCTTCAACAATGTCCTTGATTCGTTGCCGCTCAGAGGTCACCAACTCTTTCAGTTCCTCGGTCCCATGAGCACCGGGAGATAATACATTTGCCTCGGGATAGTAGCCTACATGAACGGAAGTCCCGTCAACCAGCTCAATACGCAAGGAAAATCCCGGTTCGTCTTGTCTTTTTGCACTAATCGCCTCATAGCCTACAAAGTTCAGCTCCAACAATCCTTATATAAAAGCCGCTGCGCTCTCCTCTGTAAAGTCTCCAACTGGATCATCTCTCCCATTGCTTAAACTGACACGCTTCACTTTGTCTTCGATGTCCCAGAGTTCGCCAATCGTCTCTGCCTGCGGATTACGATCCACCTGATACATGGTGTTGTGTGCAATCACTCGAAATGCGGGGTCATATCCTCTCATCTCATAAATTTCCGTTCCTGGATGCAATAACGTTGCATCTCCATTTCGCATCGTGTGATTGGAGCAGGCATTCCCTGCCATTCTGTAAGTAATCTCACCGACTTGCTTCCCTTTTTGTTCTTCAAGCTGCGGGTCTGGAGGATCGTAAGATGAGGAATACGTAACATCATTGACCTTTAAGACATTAGCCCAATCAATTTGCGAATCTTTGCACAAGAACGGCGCAGAAGTTGTTATTTTGCACCCCGCCAACACCATACAGACCAATCCCAACATGATTCCTAATCGCAATTTTTGTATCCACATCATAAGCGTTCCCTCGCTTTACCCCCGGGCGCTATTCCACCTGAGCAAGGTTCTCTTGTTTATACTCGCTTCTTCTTACTTATGTCTATCGTACAAGACACGATTGTAATCAATGTATTCAGGTGCGAACGGGCTCTTGTAGAAGAAAATCAATGGATTGGTGTCCATCCACGAATCATAGCCGATGTAGCGCAGATCATCACCCGCGTAAGGGTCCTGCCGGTTACTGAAATAGTCAAGGTCGCGTCCGGTCAGCAGATGTTTGTATAACTCCACAACCGAATCATCATTCAGATCTACATAGGTCAAAAATCCACTCTGGTTTGGTCGAACGATAAGAAAGTCCTCCATGACACCTTGTACGGAGTAGACCTCATCTTTGCCTACAAGCGCCGGAAGATCATAGGACTTAATCTCTGTACCTTCTGTGTCGTAGACAGTTACGATTTTACCGTCAGTCAATACAGCCCGCTGGATCCAACCGTCAGGATCATAATACTGGTAGGAGCTGAGGTTTGGCTCATAACGTTTATAATACGACGCATTGTTTTGCTTAATAATCTTCTTGTTATGAACCAAGACGCTGTACGTATCATAATACTCGCCTGCTGAACCGTGATTATCGACGAAAGTAATGACGCTAGGTGTAGGACGAATTCCACCTGATTCGAAAGAAAGCTCGCCTTTAAAATCCATATCGATCTTGCCTGCATGAACTGGAGATTGTTCATAAGATCTCGCGATATAGAGCTCCCCTAGCTGGCTATGAAGCCAAATCGTTTCATTGTTGCCCGTGAATTGAATGAAATCATTGGTTTTTTGGATATGTACGGTCTTACTTACCGAATTCCATACCACCTCAGCCCCAACAACCTCCGAAAAAAACCGCAAGGGCGCATACATTTTGCCATCGACTGTTTTCAACGGTGCAGTTAAGGACACTGGCTGTCCGTTCACCGTTGCTTCTACAGCACCATTTGTTAATCTTACGGTTAGCTTGGGATAAGTCATGGTTACGAAGTTAGAGGAAGCATGCCAGAATACCACAGTTCCCAGCAGTTCCCCCATCTCCCGTACAGGAAAGTAAGTCGTACCTTGATACACAAAGGGTGCCGTCTCCGTCTGATAGGCTTCACCATTCAAAGTAAGGCTTATCTGAGTCCCCGCTGACATATTACTAAGTGCAGAGACTTGAGATGCCATGGGTTGAAATGTGCCCCCTAAAAGAACAGCCGCCAACAATGTATATCTTACTTTTCCCAACATCCAACACACCTGCCTGTCATTAGTTTCATAACATTCCATTATCTATTAAACGAACGATCCCGGACCAAAGTTTCACTATCCGAACCACAAATTTCCTATCTACTCCCAGAGGTTTCATCGGGGTACGCCTCTGTCTTGGACAAGCGGATCATCTGATCTGGGAAGAACTTGCGGAAATAACGGTCGATGCGCAGGTGGATATCCTCGGCGTACCAGGCTTCCAAGCCCTCTTGGGCGAACAGCTCAGGCATGCCAAGACGTTTGGAGCGCCGCCCCATGGTACCGTCACCGATTCGGAGTGTGTCGATCCAGATCCGGTCAACAATCCCTTGAAGCAGCTCTGGAAATGCTGGCGTGAAGGGTAAAACGGGCGACAATGCCGCCTGAGTCGTGATCCCCGCATCGTGCAACGCAGTGAGCGTCTTCAGGCGCTGCTGGATGGCGGGGGCATGCGGCGCAAATAACCGCTTCATGTCTTCCCGATCCGTCTCTACCGTGAGCGATACGAGCAATTGACATTGCCCGTTCAATAGGATCAGTAAATCCAGATCACGTCCAACTAGTGGGCTGCGGGTCTGAATCTGCAAGAAATCCGGTGGCGCATCCAGCATGGCTTCCAAGAGTTGTCTCGTCAATTTAGCCTCTCGCTCAATCGGCTGGTAAGGGTCTGTTGCAGAGGACATAAACAAACGCACAGGTTCGTTCTTGCGGCGCAATCGACGGACTTCTTGTACATAGAGCTCAGCGGCATTGGTTTTACGTTCCACCCAATCCCCCCAGGGTTCATCCTTGAACGTTTGGACCGGCATTTCACGAACATAGCAGTAACGACAAGCGAAGGCACAACCGCTGTACGGGTTCAAGGAGTGCGTAAAACCGGTGTCCAGGTAGCCACTGGCTCGGCTAAGAATGGTTTTGGCTTGCTTATCTGAATAGATCGTTGGCATATGGACTCACCTTTTTGTGAACAGAATTCAATTCGTTCCTCTTA
This sequence comes from Paenibacillus daejeonensis DSM 15491, assembly GCF_000378385.1. Classification (GTDB taxonomy): domain Bacteria; phylum Bacillota; class Bacilli; order Paenibacillales; family Paenibacillaceae; genus Paenibacillus_D; species Paenibacillus_D daejeonensis. The sequence continues at coordinate 122,530 of NZ_KB899659.1, forward strand.
TTATATACGAACATTTGTTCCATATCAATCAGGCAACGACAAAAAGGCTTCCGAGAATAATTCCCAGAAGCCTTTTGGTAAGAGTCTTATTTATAGTATGAAGTTGTCAACGGGATAAAATAGCCGCCGCTCCGATCTTTGTTCACTCTGACGACCAGCGTTTGTGTCCCTGTAATATCGGCCTCTATGGTAACCAGCCCGTCCTGCGGTGTGATTAGTCCATGACGCTTAAGCACGAGCTTTTCTTCATGATCACTAATCTCAACGGATTCGATATCCTTATCCAATGCAGCGACCTGAATGTAGATCTTCTGATATTTGCCTCGAGGTTCGTAGAAAGTAGTGAAGACATTGGTCCCTGCGGGACTGTAAATCACTTCGCCATAATTGCGTCCACCATATGTCGTATGTGCAGGGTCCGTCGTGCGAAGTTGTGTCTGATGGATACGCTCCTCGACTAAAGCGACGCCTTCCAGCCGTTCGCCAAGGACGACTTCTTTGGCTGCTTGGTCATAGTGAACGTTAATGTTCAGAACATCCGATACGGCACGTACGGGAAGATAGGTCGTTCCATTGTAGGTAATCGGCAGGACATTATGTCCTGAGCTGTCATTAAGCTGCTGAATCTGTCCATTCACTCGGATCTTCAACTCACTGTTCAGATAAGCCCGAATTTCCTGTAGATGCGGACTTGCATAGACACCAGCTCCGAACACTCCCACTAGTACCGTCACGCCAGCTACAACAGAGACGATTTTTTTCTTCAATTGTCCGACTTCCCCTCTCGCTAATAAGGATTTTGTATAAGTATACTTATTTTTCCTCATTTATGCATCCAACGAAAGGGCCAAACCTTTCCAGATTTTTCTCGCGAGCTTCTGCAGCATTAGCGATTGTTGCCATCGGTCCCCGATTTCCAAGGCTACACCTGAGTGGTCGATGGTTGTTATCGCATAAGGGGGTGGTCCCAGCTCACATACAAAGGGCAGACGTGTCTCCATCATCCAGCCCCGTCATCCCCCACCACGACATCAGGACTTCCAATCTGGGCGGCATCGTCTCAATGTGGATAGAGGGCTTCAAATTCGACACCGCATGGACCTCCATCGGGATTTTCGATCAGACGTACTTCCGAGCCATCCGGGCGGTACAGGGGTTGATAATGTTGTCCGATTTGCGTCGCCGAAGCATTGGCATAATGACAGATAAATGCGCGACGGAACCGGTCCTGTGTACGATTACGATACGAGCCGTGAATCAGATTACCGTTGAAGAACAACACATCTCCCGCATCCATGACGACAGGCACTGCCTTCTGATCCTTGGGTGGTTTGACGTAATGGGTCGTAAACGACTCCTTGGCGTCAGCGGCATCCGGACATACAATATCGTAATCGTGTGTTTTAGGTACGACCAGCAGGCCGCCATTATTTTCATCTGCCGCATCAACCGCTGTCCAGGCGGCAATACAGTTGCCCGGCTCGACCTTTAGATAAAAATTATCCTGGTGCAGCGCCTGGCCGCGTGCCCCTGGAGGTTTGTAATAGAACATGCTTTGCGCAGCCAGCGCTTCCTCTTCGTAGAGATCATGCAGAACTTGCAGGACCGGCTCATGCAGCATATAGTTTTTGGCCTTCTCGTTAAAACGGTGCGGGTGCATCACGCGCGGGTACCTTTTCAAGGGGTCGCTGTTCTCCGGACTAATATCCGGTTCAAAATACCCGGGCACGCTATTTTCGCTCAGTGTCTTGAATTCAGACTTGATATCCTCCAGCTGATCACTGGTGAACAATCCCTTTACGATGAGGAATCCCTCGTTTTCAAATTGTCTTTTTTGCTCTTCCGTAAGGGTTGCCAATTGATAGGTCATGGTGTTGCTCCTCTCCTGCGATATGGCTTCAGTATAGATGCCAATTGCAGGAGATAACAGTATGAATCATGCTAAACAATCACACAATCCTGCTGCTGCTCTGGTTTCTTTGATCGGGATAAGGTATGCTCAATTCATTAAGTACAGTGAGGAGGAAAACCATGAATCTACGCGAAGGCCACATCTCCACAGACGGCTCTATGGATGGCGTTGTTATTGCGGGTCATTTTCAAGAGGATGACAGCTATGTGACCAAGCGGCCTGCTGGCAGAGAAGATTGGCTCATTCTGTACACGTTGGGTGGTCAGGGCTATGTGCGGACATCAGATGGAGAGCGTTTCTGCAGTTCCGGCGAGGTGGCGCTCATCAAGCCGGGTACGGCGCATCAATACGGCACAGTTGCAGGTGGGAGCTGGCAATTCGTATGGGCGCATTTCTCAGCACGGGATCTGGAGGCTTCGCTGCTGCCGGTAGACGCGCTGACGATTCAGCAGTTGGAAAGTGGACAAGTGCGCAAACGCGTGTATCGCGCATTTCGCCATATGATTTCTGACTTGCGAGAGCGTCCCGATTATTGGCGTGAGCTGGCCATGGGCTCGCTCCGGGATATCTTGATGCTGCTGGCACAGCGCCGCAATCGCAAGCTCGATCCCCGGATTGAGGAGACATTGCATTATTTGACGCTGCATATGCGTGAATCTGTTCGCATCGAGTTACTGGCCCGCACCGTCGGCCTCTCTGCCTCGCGGTTGTCCCACATGTTCAAAGCGTCGACCGGAGCCTCGATCATCGACACACTGAACCGGATGCGCATCAGACAGGCTGCCTTATACCTGGAGCATACGGACCGTACCGCTTCTGAGGTTGCCTATGAAGTAGGCTTTCATAATTACAACCACTTCATTCTGCAATTCAAAAAGTGGTACGGGGAGAGTCCGTCAGCGTACAAGAAACGACTGGAAGGCATCACTGGTAATCAATAGACATTGAAAGTCTTCTAATCTTCGGTTGCGTGTTGACCCAGCTTCTTCAACAAATCGATCGTCTGCAGCTTCTCCTCGGGAGAAAGTCCTCCCATGGCATCATCTAGCGCCTGCGCATGCAGCGGAAAAGCATCATCCATCCATAGCTTGCCCGCGTCGGTCATCTCGGCATAGATGACCCGCCGGTCTGCTGCGCTTGGCGCACGGCGCAGCAATCCTTTTTTCTCGAGTTTGTCAATGTTATACGTGATGCTTCCGCTGGTGATCAGCACTTTATCGCCGATCTGCTGCAGCGGTGAGGGGCCTTTGTGATACAGCAATTCCAGAATCATGAATTCTGTTGAAGATAAGCCGTGACGCTTCATATCCTGGACTGCCTGATCCATCATCGCTTTATGGACCTTGGAGAGGACAACGAACAGCTTCAGGGACAGCTCTTGGGAGGAACTCATGATGAGCTTCCTTTATCCAACTCCCGCACCTCGATCGGCAGCAGATTCGCTTCAATCTCCGCTCTCGCCTTCTCATACCAAGCTGGCAGCATGAGCTTCTCTCCCAGCGAATCCGCCGGCTCATCATGAGCGAAGCCTGGTGGATCTGTGGCAATCTCGAACAGGATGCCTCCCGCCTCGCGGAAATAAATGGCGTTGAAATATTGCCGGTCAATGATTGGCGTCGGCTGGTAGCCGGCTAGCTGCACCTCGTAGCGCCATGATTCATGCTGCTCATAGTCGTCCGCCCGCCAGGCGATGTGATGGACGGTCCCTGCACCACCCGCGCCCCACTCCATGTCCGATTCCGGTACATCAATGAGATTGCCAAGGTCTCCAGTCGCTTGGAATCGGGTGTAGCCTTGGTCACTGCCAACCTTCCTTAATCCCATGACATCCTCTAGTACGGACATGGTTTGTGCCGACTTCGTACTGAATAGAACAGCTCCGCCAAAGCCTTTGATTGCTTTATCTGCGGGTATGCCTCCGAACGACCACTCACTCTCTGCCCCTTCGCTGCGTGCGACAATCTCCAGCCGCAGCCCCTCATTATCCGAGAATTGGAGATAGGCTTCCCCGAAGCGTTCTGCCTTCATGACCGAGATGCCCAGACGCTGTAGTCGTTCCTCCCAGAATGGTAGGGCTCCGGCTGGAACCACATAGGTCGTGATGCCGACTTGTCCTCCGCCCACCCGACCTTTGCGGGAATCAGGCCAAGGGAAGAACGTGATGATGGTACCGGGGTTGCCCGCCTGGTCACCGAAGTACAAATGATAAACCTCTGGAGCATCAAAATTAATCGTGCGCTTAACCAGTCTCAAACCCAGCACCCCGGCATAGAAATCGACATTAGCCTGTGGATCTCTTGCAAAAGCCGTAATATGGTGAATACCTGTTGTTTGCATGATTCATTCTCCTTTGTTAACCAGTGTTAGATTAGAAGCTGTTCGTTGTGACGAATTCGCCGACAGGCTTCCGATAGCCCCGGGGACGTCCGCTGGTGGTATCTTCTTTGCCAATGGCGATGAGCAAGGCGGGGACCAGATGATCAGGTACGTTTAGCGCTTGTCTCATCTGCTCGGGATTGAAGCCTATAATCGGACAAGTGTCCCAGCCTTTGTCCTTGGCAATCAGCATGAACGACATGGCTGACAGACTGGCATTGCGAATCGCTTCTTCTCGCATGAAGGTCTCTCCACGCTGGAGGTAGAAATCGGTGACGGACTGGATAGTCAAATCATATTCTTGCTTACTGAGGATACCAAGATGCATCAATCCTTCGTTAATCTGTCCTGCTTCCTGATAAGCCAGGGTGTCACCCAGTACCAAGATCGCTGCGGATGCAGTCTTTACTTTATGCTGTTTTCCGGTTGCTTCATACACTTTGTCCTTCACCGATGGGTCCGTGACCACCACGTACCGGGCATGCTGAAGATTGAACGCAGACGGCGTATATTTCACGAGCTGGAATATGTCGTCTAGCACTTCTTGCGGTATCGACAAATCGGGAATAAATTTAGCAGCAGAACGTCTTGTTTTTACAAGTTCAGTGAATTCCATTGGATGCGCCCCCTGGCGGTGAATTATTTATCTTGAATTTAAGATATATGATTTCAAGATACTTGTCAATAGATTCTTTTCTCCCCTACTTCATAAAAAAACAGCCTCCACGCTATTAGATGCGCAGAGGCTGATCGTAGACTGTTGATTTAAGGCCGGAGAGGCACGGAATCGAATCTGGTCAACGCTTTCTGAAAGAAAGCGACTTCGGAAGCATACGCTGCGAAGCGTTCGCCTTTGTCCCCGGATTTCACCCCTAAAAGGGGTAAAACCAAAGAAATCTGGGGACAACAGCGATCGGAAGATCGATCCGTGACTGTAGGCTTTTCTTATCAACAGCCTGATAAAATTCTAGGCTTCAATTAGCTGACGCAATGCGGTTTGAATCGGTGTGACGGGACGCCCCAGCACGTGTTCAAAATCACTGCTGTCTACAGCTAGCGAGCCCTCGCGGATACTTTGCTGGATGCCTACGACGATGGGCAGAACAAAGTCAGGGAGACCGGCCTGCTTCATAATATCGGCATACGCTTCATCATTGACTTGCTGAACCGAAACATCCTTGCCAAGCACCTTGCCCACCTCTGCGGCCAGCTCTTCTTGCGTCAACAGCGGACCCGATAGCTCATACGTTTTATTGTCATGCCCTTCACCAGTCAATACAGCTGCAGCCGCATCAGCATAATCCTGACGCAATGCCCAGCCGACCTTGCCAGATCCCGCGGACGTAACCCACGGCGCCCCGGCTTGGACCGCTTGAATGGAGCCCAGCTCATTCTCCAGATACCAGTTATTGCGCAGGAAGGCATACGGAATGCCACTCTCGCGGATCGCACGCTCTGTCGCCTGATGTGGCGGCGCCATGAGATTCGTGCTGACATCTGCCTGAGCCAGACTCGTATACGCAATGAAGCCCACCTTGGCCCGTACAGCAGCATCAACCGCATTGCCATGCTGACGAATCCGGGTCTCGTTGTCTCCATCCGCGGAGATGATCAAGAGCCGGTCAATTCCAGCAAAAGCAGCGTCAAGTGTAGCGGGTTGGTCAAAATCGCCTTGACGTACCTCTACCCCCTTCGTCCGAAGCGCTTCCGCTTTCTCCGGATTACGGACACTAACTGCAATATCACTAGCAGAGACCTTGGCAAGCAGCGAATCGACGACTTTTGCACCTAAATGTCCTGTTGCACCAGTAACTAAAATTTTCATTGTATACTTCCTCCTCTTTGGTTGTTACTACATATGTTATAACCGACATAGTTACAACAAATCTATAGATAAAAGCTCTTCTCTTCGCCAAGATTCAAAAAGAGCTTCTATTCAAATTGATGTATCACTTTCGCCAGGGTTGTTCGCTCCAGCCGCCGCTCCATTTCGGATTGCGCGGCCTGAAGTTCCTCCTGCAGCACACGCTCAATGTTGCGTCCTACCGGACAATGAATATTGGTATCGGTGTGCACGCGGAACAATTGGTCCTCATCTGCTGCATGAACTGCGCGGTACACATCCAGCAGCGTGATTGATTCCGGATCTCTTCGCAGCGAAGCACCGCCAATACCTGGCCGAACCTCAACCAGACCCGCTTTCTTTAGCATACCCATGATCCGGCGAATGACGACAGGATTCGTATTCACGCTCGCCGCGATATAATCGCCCGTGCTATCATTAGGGTTCATCGAGATCAGCGACAGCGTATGGATGGCCATAGAGAATCGAGTACTAATTTGTTTCACAAGTCATCACCACCGTTGTAACCATTATAGTTACTACGCAAATAAAAGTCAACATTTGAATTTCTCCCTCTTCTATGCTGTGCTATGCTAAGAGGAACCATGTATGAGCGAGGAGTTAACTTGGATGAAGCTGGACCGTTTATTGGCCATTGTCGTGCTCTTAATGAACAAACGGATGGTGCAGGCCAAGGAACTGGCCGACCTCTTCGAGGTCTCTGTTCGTACAATCTATCGTGATGTAGAAGCCATTGATCAAGCTGGCATTCCCATCGTCACCTATCAAGGTGCAGGAGGCGGCATCGGTATCGAAGAAGGCTACCGGCTGGATCGCAATCTCATGACCAATGATGAATATGCTGCCATTGCAACGGCCCTTCGGAGTGTCGCCACCACCTACGACGGGCACCGCAATCATATGCTCCTGGAGAAAATCAGCAGTATCATAGCTCCCGCCCGGATGGAGGAATTCCGGAACAAGAGCCATCATGTGTTAGTGGATTATTCACCTTGGGGGATGTCCGAACCGTTGGAGGCACGGCTGGAGGAGTTTCGTATAGCGATTGAAAAGCAGCGCGTGGTTTCATTTGCATACAGCAGCTCCCAAGGCGAAGTGACTTCCCGGTGCGTGGAACCCCATACCCTGCTCATGAAGGGAAGACAATGGTATGTGTACGCGTACTGCAAGACAAGAGAGGAGTTTCGCTTGTTCAAGCTGATGCGTATGAAGGAACTAACCATACAGAAAGCCACCTTCACCCGCCGTCCGCTCACCATCGGCGCACAGCCCTGGGATCAGGAGTGGAGCCGGGCGGATCATGTCATTTCACTGACCTTACGATTCCATACGAGGATCAGGCATTTGGTCGAGGAGCAGTTCGGAGCCGAAGTGTTGGTAGAAAATGTCCCGGGCAAGCTGGATGTGGCCGTCGCCTATCCCGAGGATCGCTGGCTCTATGGCTTCCTTCTCAGCTTCGGAGATAACGTCGAAGTGCTGCATCCTCCCCATCTGCGCGAGTTGATCCGCAGCCAGGCCGCTGCGATCACGCGAATATATGAATCATCGAATGGAAACATGACATGAGGTTGTCTAGTTCCCTGTTCTATACTGGGTCTATCCCAGATCAAGGAGTGATTCATAATGGAACAAACGCTATGGTGTCAGAGCTGCTCGATGCCACTCAACGACGAAGCCGTATGGGGAACAGAAGCTGATGGCACTAAGACAAGCGAGTATTGCGTGTATTGCTATCGGGATGGCGCCTTTATCCAGCCGGACATCACGATGGAGCAAATGCTGGAGAGCTGTGTCCCGCATCTGGTGAAGGATGGTCTGGAAGAGCAGCGTGCCCGGGAGATATTGCAAGGGGCGCTGCCCCATTTGCGGAGATGGTCATCCGGTTCGTCGGCCCCATTCTCGCCGGTGGTGCCTGAGCTCGTACAGTTGGGTCCAATGACGCTTGCAGGGCTGGCGGTGCGAACGAGCAATCAGGCCGAGCAGACCGCACAAGCCGCAATCCCGCAGCTATGGGCAAGCTATGAACAATCGGTACAGAAGCATATTACATCGCTGGAATCGGGGGTTGTCTATGGATGCTACACCGACTATGAGGACGGCATTGCTGGTGCATACACGGTGCTTGCTGGCCAACAAGTAGATGCCAATGCTCCAGTTCCTGCGGAGTGGTCCATTGTACAGCTTCCTGAATCCACTTACGCTGTGTTCACCTCAGCCCGAGGGCCGATAACGCGTGTGGTCATTGAGACCTGGCAGGCCATCTGGCGCTGGCAAACCGAAACGTCCTTCGTCCGCACGTATACCGGAGATTTTGAGCGTTATGATGACCGCTGCGTGAATGCCGAGGATGCGCAGGTCGATATCTATATTGCCATTGCCCCTGTTCCTTCGACTTAAATAATGAAACGAAAAAGGAGACCGATTTGGCCTCCTTCTTCGTTCGTTGTAACACATTATGAGCCCTGCTCTAAAAAAACAGCTATGCGTGAACGGATGGCGTCCCGAACCAACCGAAATTGGGCCATAATCTCTTCCTCGCTTCCTATTGCCTTAGCCGGATCATCGAACCCCCAATGCCATCGAACGGCTGCCTTATTAGGTACGTGCGGACAGTGCTCGTCGGCATGGCCGCAGAGCGTGATAATGTAATCAGCCCGGCTCAGCAGCGCTTCATCGATGACATCGGAGGTGTGCGCATCAATATTTACACCTGCCTCCTCCATCACCAGCGCTGCCCTCGGATTGAGACCATGAGCCTCCAACCCCGCACTTCGCACTTCATACTTGTCGCCGCCCATGGCGCGCATGAAACCGTCTGCCATCTGACTACGGCAAGAATTGCCTGTACACAAAAAATAGATCAATGGTTTTCCCATACCATTCCCGCCTTCCTTATTAATGAATAATCCACAGCCATAAGGCCAATCCGCCCAATGTGATGAGCAAGGTTGGTACCGTCAGAATGACCCCGACCCGGAAGTAATAACCCCACGTAATCTTGACCCCTTTGCGGGATAAGACATGCAGCCATAATAACGTCGCCAGAGAGCCGATCGGCGTAATCTTGGGCCCCAGATCAGACCCGACGACATTGGCGTAGATGAGTGCTTCCCGAATGATGCCATCCGTACCCGTACTCTGGATCGCCAGCGCGTTGATCATGACAGTTGGGAGGTTGTTCATAAAAGACACAACAGGGTCGCGATCAGACCCATCCCCATCGTGGCCACCAGCAGTCCATGGTCCGCGACTCGATCAATGAGCAGAGCCAGTTGGTCCGTCAGTCCGACATTTCTTAGCCCGTAGACAACCACATACATGCCAATGGAAAACACAACGATCGACCATGGTGCTTCCTTGATGACGCGTTTCGTCTCCACCGCCCGACTGCGGCGTGAGGCCAATACGAATAGAACTGCTACAATCATAGCCACAATTGAAACTGGCATATGTATGAATTCACTAACGAGGTATGCGACCATAAGCAGGGCCAATATGACCCAAGATAAACGGAACAGCCGAGGATCCTTGATGGCCTCACGAGGGGCTTGCAGTTGGCTGACATCGTAGTTTCTCGGGATCTGCTTGCGGAAGAACACAACCAACACAATAATACTGGCTGCCACGGAGAACAGGTTCGGTACAATCATGCGGCCAGCATACTCGAGAAAACCGATGCCGAAGTAATCGGCCGAGACAATGTTGACCAGGTTGCTGACGATAAGCGGCAGTGATCCGGTATCTGCAATGAACCCGCTGGCCATAATGTAGGGCAGAATCATCCGATCGTCCAGCTTCAACGCCCGGACCATAGACAGCACAATCGGCGTCAGGATAAGCGCAGCACCGTCATTGGCGAAGAAAGCCGAGACCAGCGCCCCTAGCAGGATGACATAGATAAACATACGCAAGCCATGACCACCAGCCAGACGTGCCATATGTAAAGCTGCCCACTCAAAAAAGCCGATCTCATCGAGGATCAGCGAGATCAGAATAATGGCGATAAAGGCCACCGTAGCATTCCAGACGATCAGCGTCACATCCTGAACATCCTGCAGATTAACGACGCCGAGTAAGAGTGCAAGCAAGGCACCTCCCGCTGCAGGCCAGCCAATGTTTAGCCCCTTGGGCTGCCAGATAACGACGACTAGCGTCGCAATGAATATAATGGATGCAATGATGACCATAAGTCCCTCCAGCTATAAATCTAGCAATCTACTTCATTCATTATACTCATATAATCATATAAGTAAATGATTATTTATTGGTCGCGGAATAGCCTTATTTTTCTGTAACGCCTGCTCACTCACATACCGAAATTTCTTCCTGTTGGTCCAACCATTCAATGCTTGATGCCTGTGAAGGAATACTCGTAAGAATTGCCTGAACATATGGTTTATCTTCCAGGTTGAGTGAATAGTAGGTCCATTTGCCTCTCCGGTCCTCATGAACCAAACCAAGCGCCTTCATCTTGCGCAGGTGCTGACTGATGCTGGGCTGCGACATGTTCAGAATATCGACGATGTTGCATACGCAGAGCTCCCGTTCTTTCAGCAGACCAACAATTCGCAGCCTTGTCTTGTCGCCGAGCAGCTTGAAGATGTCCGCCATTGTATCCAATGTATGCATGCACAGCGCCTCCTTTCCTTTCATCCTATTCAAAATTATAATCCGGACCTCCGAAAAAGTCGAACAGATTACGTTCGACCTTGCTCAGACCCATCATTTAACCGCGGATATGCTTGAGCATCACAAGGAGCCGATCCATACCGCGACGCAGACGATTACGATTGTCAGGCTGGAGCGTCAAGCCGCTCCGGCTTGCGATCTCCTCCACAACCTCACGGATATTCATTGTGTCCGTCATAATTTTTTCCTCTGTCAGCGTTTCGTTAAAGGCACGGATACAGCGGTCGATCTGGGCTCTGGGCCAGCTGTTGGCGCGCTCCAGCCGTTTGCTCAGCCGCCGGTTTAGCGTTTCTTTGCTCGCGTAGAGGATATAATGCCGGATGGGCGTCCCTTGTGCTGCAGCAGCGGCAGTTATTTCTTCATAATATTGGGCATTGGTTACGGTCATCGGGACAATCAGGATGCCCTCATATTCGCGAGCCATCCACCTCAACAATTCAGCATTGAAGCTCCGCCATTGATTATAGTGCTGAAAATCTGATTTGTGCGTCGAACGCGGCGTGTTCTTCCATATGAAATAGCCAATATTCTCAGGATCATACACATAGGAGTCTGGCAACCGTCGTTGCAGCTCATACGCAGTCGTCGTCTTCCCTGATCCGAAGGCTCCATTTAACCATATAATCATGACAAACCGCCCCCTCCCCCAATAGTCACCCTGTTATCGTCCTAGCCCAAGGCATGCAAGACATCCGAGATTTTGCGGCTGTGTGACAGAACCCCGTAGTTCATCCAGCTGAGAAAATCCACCTCATACACCTGCCCGCGCTGAACAGCAGGCAGACTGCGCCAGAGCTCCGTCTCCAGCAGCTCCCTGCCCTCCCCTTCCTCTTTGTCGAAGGTAATGAACAGATGGTCGGCATCCAGCTCCGCAAGCTGTTCGTTGGTAAGATCAACCCGGCGCTGCGTAGACGCCAATCGTTCCACAAGCATGGCTGGCTTCAGAGCCAAATCATCATATAGGACAGGGCCCGCATACCCTTGCGAGGGCCCGCCATACAGACATACACGCTGAGCGGAAATGCGCAGCAAAGCTACCGTCTGACCGGCTGTTCGCACACGAAGGTGATCGCGGGCACTATCAGCCTTCGCCTGATACTGCTGGATGACCCGCTCTGCCACATCACTCTTGCCGAACTGGTCTGCCATCATGTGCAAGGCTGCACGCCAATCCTCGCCATAGAACGGCATCCGCAAGGTCGGCGCCAACAGGGTACAGGCGTCCAGCCCCCAACGTTCTGCCCCTTCATCCAATACGATGAAATGCGGCGTCAGGTCCCTCAACTGCTCGGAGACAGCAGCATCGACCTTGTATTCCGAGACGCCCAGTAAGCCAAGATAGTCTTGCTTGCCCCATTTGGAATGCGACATCTGAGCAACCGGCTTAAGACCAAGCGCAACCAGATAGTCCTCCAGAAAGGGAGAGAATATGCGCGGGATCTCCCGGTGATTCCGACGGTATTGTCCAGGCGATACGCCAACGGTCTGTTTGAAGCGGCGGCCAAAATAATACTCATTGCTGAAGCCGACGTGCGCAGCAATTGCGTGCATGCTGTCCTTGCTAGAGCTCAGCAATTCCTTGGCTTGTCCAATGCGCAGGTTGTTCAGATAAACCAAAGGTAGCTGTCCTGTGGCTTCCTTGAACAAACGGGTGTAATGTGTGCGGCTGATTCCAGCCATTGACGCCAGTTCATCTACGGTCACCGGCTGGTCATAATGACGGTTAACGTAATCCAGACTGTCCTGGAACGCTTGGCGGCTACCCGACGCATTCAACTGCCCTTGATCTTCAAGCAAAAGCATGATCAACTCGCTGAACACCATCTGCCCCTTCAGCTGTTCATGCCAATCGGAGGACTCTCGCAAACGAACTAGCTCGGTCAACAGTTCGGAGCAGCGGGCAAATCGATGACATACAAGGGCTCCAGCAACAGGAAATGGGGGCAGTTCTTCAAGGTCTGTACTGATTGTATCAGCTGGAATGAGGGGAATAAAGAACAGCCTGTGAAAGGAAAGGCCTTCTGTTCCCACAGATAACCGGTAACTCTGCTTGGTGTTCATAATAAAACAGCTTCCTTTAGTCAAGGGCAGGTCCTGCTCACCATACTGTAGACGACCGCAACCAGCTGCCACGCTGATCAGCACATATGCTGCCCTGTTGCTCTGTCCAGTTTCAGAGTGAACCCTCTTACCGGACCATTCCGTATAATCAACGCCTGTCCATCCCCACCAGCGCATGGCTGCCTTGTTCTTTTGTCCCTGGTTGACCTGATTCATAGCTGTTCTCCTCTAGCTTCCCGGCGATAATTATTCTCACTTCGTAGTGTACAGCAAGCCTGAATACCCGACAATAGCCTAACTCGTGGAAAACGTTCAAAAAGCTCCAAAACGTGTATGTACACGTTCGGAGCTTTGAATTTATCGTTACTACTATTCCGTCATGACACGAAGCAGATCCTCTGCCTTAAGCAGATTCGCGGTCATGCCCCCGGATTGCCAATGGGTGCGACCCATAATATAGACGTGCTCGTTCTGGACAGCAGGAAGGGACTGCCAGAGCGGCTGATCCAGCCATTGTACCGCATCTTTGTTCGTCTCGTCTTCCCAGGAACCATCGGAAGGGAACAGGATAATGTGGTCTGCGTCCAAGTCGGCAATCGCCTCATCTGACAATACCTCCTGGAAGCCCTCCATATCTCTCGCCCAAGGATGCGGTGTTAATCCCATTTCATGATAGATGTTGCCCGTATAGCGATTGTTCATACCGAATAGCGCCAAGGTTTTATCGCCGACATTAAGCCGGACGACCGCCACCGTTTCCTCTCCTACCGCTTGCTGCAGCTGCTCCGAAGTTTCTTCCATCGTCCGTTTATAATCCGAGATCGCTGCACTGGCCTTCTCTGGTATGCCCAGCACGTCAGCGATTTGTGTCAGGATGGCCTCAGGCTCCAACAGAATGGCTTCAGGAAGCCGATAGGTTGGTGCGATTTTGGACAGTGTGGCATACGTGTCAGCGTCTATCGCGCCGTCCGCGATAATCAGGTCAGGTGCCAGCTCCAGCCACGCTTCCGGGGTACTGGTGGCATCGAATAAGGGCACATCCAAGTCGAGGTAATCCTGCTGCCCCCAGTTGGGATGATACCATTGCACCACAGGTTCAACACCAAGCATCGACAGGTAATCCTCCAGATATAGAGCAACGATTCGTTCCGGATGTGCAGGCACCTGTACCTCACCGAACTCATCCTGAAGAATTCGTACATCCTCCTTGCTTTCCGCCGCTGGTTCGGGCTGCTCCGCCTGTTCATTGGAGCTTGCAGCTGCTTGATTGTCCGCTGACTCTTCCGCAGGTTTACCCTCGTTTGTGCCGCAAGCTGCAGTCGTCAGGAGGATAAGGCTCATTGCCAAGATCAGACCTGCTTTTTTCTTCATCATGTTCTCCACCTCTACCTTATAGCTATAAAATACCGGTATGCCAAAAGATATTGATAATCATTCTCATACCATGTGATAGCATTATAGCAGACAGGATTCAGGTCTCACAATACACAAACGAAGCGCATTTCTTATACAAACGCAAAGCGCAATGAGACGAAGCAGTCCAAATCTTCAGTAAGACACCGAAGTCTGGACTGCCCCGTCGCATTTATTTTTCTGCGCAAATCATGAACATCGGCGTGGATCGGCTAAGTACCTGTTGGCGCTCACCCAGGACACGGGCATTCAGATCTTCCAGGACATGCACATGCCGGCAACCTAAGCTCTCCAGCACCTGGACATCCCATGCCGGCCGCCATTCATGCGTGAGTGGCAACAGCAGGCTCAACCGGTCCGTCTCTTGCGTATCCACATGATGCGGCGGTTCACCCCAGCCCCGGTTACGGTAGGCTTGCTGGTCCTCTTCATGGCGGCTCTTCATGTCCTCATCCCACAGATGGCGATTCCAATTGGCATCGAAAATCAGGAGACGTCCTTGCGGCTTGAGCACCCGCAGCCATTCCCGATAGACGCGTTCGGGCTCCGCCAGGCTCCATGTCACATTACGACAGACGATCAGATCGAAGCTGTCATCCGCGAAGTCCAGCTGATGATTGTCCATCTGTCGGAACGACGCTTCTACTCCTTCTCGTGCTGCATGCTCTCTGGCTTCACCCAGCATATGTGCTGCACAGTCGATCCCGGTCACGCGATGACCTGCGGAGGCTAAGATGACGGAGAAAAAACCTGGTCCACAGCCCGCATCCAGCACGTCTAGCTGTTTTCTTTGCGGGGCATGCTCCTGAATCAACGCCAGCCACGCCTTCCGCTCAAATCCGTCCAATTCTGCCCGGATGCCCTCGCTATATAACTCCGCTTCCCCTTCCCAATACGTCGCGACTTCTTCTTTCATACCCATGGACATTCACTCCTTCTCGTCTTTATCTTCGACTGGCGGTTTCACAGCCATAATCTTGAAACGGTTGGCATTCTGGTGACCATATTTAAGATAATGCATAGGCATTGCGCCAGCAGGCATAAACCCTCGTTGAATCTGGACCCCTCCAAAACCCGCGGCTGCCAGCGCTTGTTCATCGGCATCGGGACGCAGCACCTGGGTATAGGGCAGCTCTCGCAACAGCCCCTCGTCTTGCTTGCTGCGCCGCCGGATTCGCTTCTCTGTCACCAGAATCAATACCCATGAGAGTCCCTTCCATAACGTGCGAATCGGTGTCCGCCGATCCTGATACAGATAATTTCCATCAAAAATAATGAGCTTGCCGCCTGGCTTCAGGATTCGATGCCATTCGGCATAAGCTCGCTCTGGATCCGGCAGCGTCCAGACGACATCGCGACTGACGATGACATCGTAGCTGTTATCCGCTTCGCGGCTGAGATCCGCAGCATCACCGACATAAGCATGAACTGGACAACCATATTCGTGAAAATTAGACTGCGCGCGCTGAATCATCCCTTCGGAGGCATCCACTGCAGTCACCCGGTGCCCCATTCGGGAGAGGAGGATCGAGAAGAAGCCCGGACCCGTACCGACATCCATTACCTGCTGGCCTGTCCGATCACCGAGCTCTACAGCAAGAAGGCTCTGCCAGAAAGCGACGGTGCGTGGGCTGCCGAATTGATTGCGGATCACTTGATCATAACCTGCAGCACTCGATGTCCAATACGAAGAGATGGATTTCAGCATCATCAACGATCACCAACCTTCAGCTCTTGCCAGAGAATCGGACGGAAGGTGGAATGCCCGAAGGCAAAGTCTGATACCCGTTGGTTCACAGCGACGATCTCTTCCGGATAATACACTGCAGCGAACATCGCCTGCTCGTACATTCTCGCAAAGATCGCATCATACGTCGCCTGACGCTCCTCCAGATCCGTTGAGCCTACAGCGGTATCAATAAGCGCCTCCAGCTCCCTGTCAGACCAAGCGACGGCCGGCGTATCTGCCGTCTTGCGGAACAGGGATAGCAGAAACGAGTGCGGGTTATAGGCATCATCGTACGTGCGGTACAGGATCAAATCATATGCCTTGGTCGTCCATAACGCATCATAATAGCTATTAGGCTCCAGCATTTGCAGCTTCAAATCAATGCCAATCTCCTGCAGCTCATATTGCATGAGCTCGCCGATCGCTTTCCATTCCGGGAATTCGGCTTGCTGCAGAACCAGATTGAGTGTCAGCGGCTGACCGTCTTTCTCAACGACTCCATCCCCATCGGCGTCCGTATATCCGGCCTTAGCCAGCAACTGTCTCGCCTCCTCGGGATCGTACCCGTACCATTGCTGGTTGGTCTCCGTTACATAGGGGACGGTTAGCGGGAACAAGCCCTTTGCCTCATGTCCGACACCATCCATCAGATCCTCGACGATGCTTGCTTTATTAATCGCCAGATTAACAGCTTGTCTCACGTGGAGATCCTGCAAGGCAGTCACAGCGGGATTGAAGATCATAAAATGCGAATTGGTTCCTTCCGCGGACAGTAGCTCCAGAGCATCGTCTCCCTCTATCACCGGCAGACTCTCAACAGGCAGGCGGCCCAGCTGTGTACCGGCAATGTCCACCTCGCCGCTCTGCAATGCCATGACGCGGGACTGTGGATCTGGAATGACCTTCAAGACGATCCGGTCTACCTCAGGTGCCTCGCCCCAATAATGAGGATTGGGCACCAGGATGGTTTCGCGGTCACGCACATAGCTCTCGACCATCCAGGCTCCTGAACCCACGGCCTGAATAAACTCGCCATTCACATCCCCGGCAGGTTCAACAGCAGACGGACTGAGTATTCGGACGGGCCGTGCAAACGACAGCTCCGTCAAAAAAGGATAATAGGCTTTGTTAAACGTCATTGTGAAAGTATGCTCGTCCACTGCTTCGATGGCTTCCAATGCAGTTGCGATTTGAAGAGAGTTGGCCGGATCGTGAATCCAGCGTTCGAAGGAAAAGACAACCGCTTCGGCATTCAAGGCCAGGCCATCCGAGAATGTAACCCCTTGGCGCAAATGAAACGTATAGACTGTGCCATCTTCTGAGATTTCCCATGATTCAGCCAGGCCAGGCACAATTTCGCCTTTTTCTCCGTACTCCACCAGACTGTCGTAAATCATGGCCTGCACATGCATGGAACCGTTGTACGCCCCGGCATCCAATTGGTCGATACCTGCATCCGATGTCATGGCGACGGTGAGGGTTGTCTGTTCCGAAGATGCAGTCTCACTTGTTTCCTCAGGCCGAGTTGTGGCATTGCTGCATGCGCCAAGCACCAGCGCAATTGCTAATGTGAGTAGTACCCAAGCTAAAAATAAACGACGGGATCGGTTCAACATGTTGTTCATTGTACAGTAGGCTCCTCTATATGTGTTGTTCTTGGGCTAGTAATGGTTTGATTGCACCTGCAGTGGCGTCTTGCGCTGGGCAGGATGTTGGATTGGCACCGCTGCGAGTAATTGCCGAGTATACGGATGACTGGAATGCTTGAGCAGGTGCACACTGCTATATCGTTCTGCAATACGCCCGCGTTGCAGGACGGTCACACTGTCACAGAACCGCTGGACAAGCGAGAGATCATGACTGATGAACAGATAGGACAAGCCGAGCTGGTCCTTCAATTCCTGCAGCAGTGTCACCATTTGCTTGCGAATCGTTACATCCAGACTGGAAAATGGCTCATCGCAGACGATCAGCTCCGGGCGCAGTGCCAAAGCCCTGCCAATCCCTACGCGCTGCAGCTGACCGCCACTCAGCTCATGCGGATACTTGTGAGCTGTTGAAGCTGCCAGGCCAACTTGTTCGAGTACCTCTCTTATTCGCTGTGTTCGCATTTCAACAGAATCACAATCATAATTTCGCAAGGGCTCATCAATAATCTGTGCTACGGTGAACATCGGATTGAAGGCAGCATAGCTGTTTTGAAAAACCATCTGCAGCTTGCTCCGGATGCCGCGCATGTCCTTCATCCGCAGATCCGTATAGTCGATTCCCCGATATCGCACACGGCCGAACGTCGGTTTTTCCAGGCCAAGCAGCAGCCGTGCCAAGGTGCTCTTGCCACTCCCGCTTTCGCCGATCAATGCGGCGTTTTCACCCGGTGCAATCGATAGGGACACCCCGTCGATGGCGGTCAAGCCGGGCTCCCTGCCTGAGCGGCCAAGCCAGGAATGACGCGGATTGTAAACTTTGGACAGGCCGATCGCTTCCAACACCTTCAATTCCCCCTCCTTTGTCACCTGTCTTCTATGTAGCTGGGTCAGTCTACCGCTGTTGCTGCTGAGAGCAGCTCTTGCGTATACGCCTGAGCGGGGCGCTCGAATACGTTGTACACCGACCCGGACTCTACGATTCGGCCGTCCCGCATGACATAGACCTCATCAGCCAGCTCGGCGACAACGCCAAAATCGTGGGTAATCAACAGAATGCCAAGTCCCTCCTCATCCCTTAGCCGCCGCAGCTCGTCCAGAATTTGAGCCTGAACCGATACGTCGAGTGCGGTCGTAGGCTCATCGGCGATCAGTAATCTGGATTCCGAGGCCAGCGCTATAGCAATCATGACACGCTGGCACATCCCTCCACTAAGCTGGAATGGATACTGGTGATACAGCTTCTCGGAATTCTCCAAGCCCGCACGCTGCATGAGCTGAAGGGCCGATCGTCGTGCTGCCTGGCCTCGCAGCCCGCTATGCCGCTTAACCGACTCCAGAATCTGCTTGCCCACGGTCATTAAGGGGTTTAATGCATTCATCGGATCCTGAAAAATGACCGCCATCATTTTGCCCCGCAGCCGGGCATACTCTCGTTTCGAGCACCTACGCAAATTATGCTCACCCAGCCAGATCTCCCCTTGTTCTATGCGGCCACCATGACCGAGCAATCCAAGAATGGATAAGGCGGTGGCACTCTTGCCGCTGCCGCTTTCACCGATAAGAGCCACAATTTGACCTGCACGGACCTGAAGACTGACGTCATGTACGACAGTGACTGGTTGACCCTGCTGATGATAACTGATCTGCAAGCCATTGACGGTTAGTAAGGCTCTTCCCGGAGTCACTTGATTCTGACCTCCTCTCACCCGTTATTGGTTCTATGCCGCACGAGCATCCTTGCGCTGCTCACGCAGTCCTTCGCCCACCAGATTGAATCCCAGTACCGCAATCATGATCGCTATGCCGGGATAGAGCAGCAGTCTTGGCTCGGTCTGCATGTAGGGCCGGCTGTCGCTCAGCATGACTCCCCACTCCGGGACGGGCGGCTGCGCGCCAAGTCCCAGGAAGGACAAGCCTGCAATCGCCAGCAAGATCGTCCCGACCTCGACCGAAGCCAGCACGAGAATCGGCCGGGCGGCATTGCGCAGAATATGACGCACCATAATCGTTCCATGAGAACTGCCGGAGGCAATGGCCGCCTGGATATAGTCACGGCTTCTGATCTGCAGTACGACACTGCGAATGACCCGGGCGTAACCGGCCCACCATACCGCAGCGAATGACAGCAAGAGGTTGGGCATGCTAGGCCCAAGCATAGCGGTAATCGCTAGTGACAGGATCAGACTGGGAAAGGCCAACAAGACATCAATGAGCCGCATGATGGCTTGATCGATACGTCCACCTGCGTAGCCAGCAATCAGTCCGACGGGGATGCTAATGGCAAAGACAGACGCCAGGACTGCCAGTGTATAAAGAAGTGAAGTACGCGTGCCGTAAATGAGCCGCGACAACACGCACCTGCCCAGATGATCCGTACCCAGCGGATAACTCCAGGAGGGAAGCTCCAGCTTATGAGACATCTGAACGTGCAGCGGATCGGCCGGAGCGAGCCAGGGAGCGAACAAGGCAATCAGTCCATAGGCCAGGACGATGACTAAACCGAGCCGGATCCCGTAATTGTTTTTGATTCCAGACATGATGTACGTTCCCTTCAGTAGCTTCCATTAACGCAGTCTTAGACGCGGGTCCAGCAGCAGTTGGATGAGGTCCACGATCAGATTAACCATCACAACGATAACGGCCATCATAAATACATAGCCCTGGATCACGATATAATCCTTGGCAAAAATCGCATCCACGGCGTACTTTCCAATACCCGGCCAAGAGAAGATGCTCTCGATGATTACGGATCCCCCTAACAGGCTGGCCGTTTGGATACCCAGGAGGGTAAGGCTTGGCAGCACAGCATTCCGGAGGGCATGACTGCTAATGATCTGCCATTCTGGAAGCCCCTTGGCTCTGGCAGCTGTGACGTACAGCTTGCCCAGTTCCTCCAGCAGATTCGCACGAATGAGTCGGATATAGATACCCGCCATGCCGCAGCCCAACGTTAAGGCGGGCAACACGATGCTTCGAGCGCCCTCCATACCCATTACGGGAAACAGCTTCAGCTTGACGGCACCGTAATACAGCAGCAGCAAACCCAGCCAATACCCCGGCATCGACGCACTGGCCATAGCGATTAACCTGCCCAGCCGATCCAGCCAACTGCCGGGATACAGGGCAGATCCAATCCCAAGGGGCAAGGCGATCAACATCGCTGCAGCCAACGCGCCTCCTGCGAGCAGTGCTGTGGCCGGAAACCGCATCATCAGCTCCGACATGACCGGTCTCCCACTGCTATACGAGATGCCAAGATCCAGCTGTAGCAGCTGAACCAACCAGCTCAGATATTGTTCAGGAATGGAGCGGTCGAGTCCCAGTGTAATCCGGGTCATTGCAATAGCTTCCTGAGTAGGCTGGATGCCATCGGCTCGTAACATAATTTCGGCTGGATCACCGGGTGTCAGATGCATCAGGAGGAAGGATATCGCCGAAATGCCCAGAAGGACGGGGATGACTTGTCCAATCCGCTGGATCAGATAACGAGCAAACATTCAGCCACTCCTTACATTGTAATCGTAACGATTATCATTATAACACGGGTTTTAAAAATGAAAAGACCCTGCATCCAATTTTCTAGATGAACGCTAGTCCTAGATGGCCGTCATTCCTCAGTTCTCCCTAAGCCCCCTCCAGCTCTAACGGCCACCGAGACGCTTATTTCACCGATTTGATAGTGGTTTCAGGGCTAACGGACACAGTTGCCGCTATTTGACCCAAATCCGTTGGCATGCTCTCAAAAAAGTAGAAATAGGTGCGCTCATGTCCGTTAGAATCTCAAACAGCCAATTCCGAGCTGAATAGGTGCTGTGGTGGCCGTTAAAGTTAACGACGCGTTAGCAAAACACTGAGAGGGAAATTGTGCCAACACCACTGTGCAACCCGCATTTCATAATGTTCATCAGTGTTTAAAGCTCCGGACGAGCGTTCTATGAAGCGGCTTGTTTGGTCCAGGAATAGATTTACGCCCATTAAAGACAAAAGTACAGTTACTAGCTCACGATACTAGCGACGAAACGCAGTTAGAGTCAAAAGTACAACTATTTCGCTCGTTTATGGAATTATATGGTTATATCAGCGATATTAACTGCATTATTGTCCTTACGAGCTGGATCATCGTCACTGTGGCTAGATTTAAGTGTATTTTTGTCCTTATTAGCTCAACAACCTACTATCTACTCTTCCCCCACCCCGCCGCTTAACCATCCATACCCACTCAAACCCTACAGAACCCTAAGATGATTTAGAATACAAAAAAACCGCGATCTCTCGCGGCTTCCTCTCTTTACTCCAAATCGGCAAGCTCCGATTCGGTAACCCATTTGTGATTGCGGACCTGCTCTCCGTCTGTTGTTTGTTCGTAGTCAACCATATAGACCGTGGTAGCTTCCGCAGCATCAATTGTTGCTACGGCTCCCTCCATTCCTGCCATATGATCTGCCTCGAGAGTGACTTGATCGCCTGGACGATAAGACTCGGGGGCCGCATCTGCAATCTCTTCATGGATGACCCATTGATGACCGGTAACCGGCTCCCCGCCTGACTGAGGCGAATACGAAACAATATAGACTATTGTTTCATAGGCCCCAACGATAGTGGCCTCTGCCCCGTCCATCCCCGGCATGTGATCCGCCCGGATGATGGCTCGACTACCTGCTGGATAACGGGGGGCCGCTGCCGTCTGCAAGCCTTCTGGGAGATCGCCAGATGATGAATGGTTCATCGCATCGTGTCCGTCATGATCTGCTGGCCCTGCTTTGCCGCAAGCACCTAGCAACAGCATCACTACGAGAACGATGCTTATCCAACGCCAATTCATTATATTTTCGCCTCCAGATTCGTATGGTTCGCCTAGTTGGCCTACAGCTTGACCCGCTGCAACCGCAGCGCATTCAGCACAACCGAGACGGAGCTGAAGGCCATCGCTGCGCCTGCGACCCATGGAGCCAGCAGGCCAATGGCGGCAATCGGAATGCCACCTGAGTTATAAGCAAGTGCCCAGAACAGATTCTGCCGGATATTGCGCATCGTCTTGCGGCTCATCCCGATCGCATCGGCAATGCTGTTCAGATCCCCTCGCATCAATGTGACATCTGCCGCTTCCATGGCTATATCGGTTCCGGTCCCCATCGCCATCCCGATGTCTGCAGCTGCCAGCGCAGGCGCATCATTGATGCCGTCACCTACCATAGCCACCTTTCGCCCCTGGGCCTGCAGTTTGTTCACCTCGTCGGCTTTTCCTTCCGGCAGCACTTCTGCCAGTACATGATCAATCCCTGCCTGTGAGGCAATGGCCTGGGCGGTGCGGGCATTGTCGCCGGTGATCATGATTACTTCCAGTCCCATACGTTTCAACCGGCTAACGGCTTCTCTGGAGGTCGCTTTGATCGTATCCGCAACGGCAACCATCCCTGCATACTGCCCATCTATGGCCACCAGCATCGCCGTTTTCCCCTGCTCTTCCAGACGGGTCATTGTATCCAGCGCGTCGGCCGGGTAGACTTCGTATTTGGCCATCAGGCGGCGGGTGCCAGCCAGAATGGTTCTTCCTTCTACAAGGGCTCGAATCCCATGTCCGGGTATAGCCTCGAATTCGGTAGCTTCCGGCAGATGGATGCCCCGCTCCTGCACGCCTCTGACAATCGCTTCTGCCAGCGGATGCTCAGACCCCTTCTCAGCGGCACCGGCAAGACGCAGCAGCTCATTCTCGTCCAAGCCTGCAGTCACGACATCCGTTAGCTCCGGTTCGCCCTTGGTCACCGTCCCCGTCTTATCCAGGATGATTGTGTCAATCCGATGCGTGGATTCCAGATGTTCACCACCCTTGAACAGGACGCCCATTTCGGCGGCTCGTCCAGAGCCAGCCATAATGGAGGTCGGGGTCGCCAGACCAAGCGCGCAAGGGCAGGCAATGACCAGGATAGCAATGGCAATTTCCAGAGCATTTCCGAACTCGCCTGGTGTAACTAGCAGGTACCAGATGGCGAAGGAAATGAGCGCAATGGCTACCACCACAGGAACGAAGATACCCGAGATCCGGTCTGCTACGCGCTGGATAGGTGCCTTCGAGCCCTGCGCTTCCTCGACAACCTTAATAATTTGGGCCAATGACGAATCCTTTCCGACTTTGGTCGCGCTTAGCTTGAGACGTCCATTCTTGTTAACCGTTGCACCGATTACAGCATCGCCTGGACGCTTCTCCACTGGAATACTCTCACCTGTCAGCATGGACTCGTCTACAGCAGAGTTCCCCTCCAGCACCTCACCGTCCACAGGGATCTTCTCCCCGGGCTTGACCAGGATGAGATCGCCGGCCACAACTTCCTCCAGAGCCACCGATTGCTCACGACCGTCCCGTATGACTAGTGCGGTCGTTGCGCGGAGATCCATCAGTTTCTTGATCGCCTCCGACGTCCTTCCCTTGGCTCTTGTCTCGAACAATTTGCCAAGCACGACCAGTGTGATCAGCACAGCACTCGTCTCAAAATACAGATCCGGCCCGTGATGTCCAGGACTCCCCTCTGCTGCCCAGAGGATGGACAAATACACACTATAGAAAAAAGCAGCAGATGTGCCTAACGCGATGAGAACATCCATATTGGCGCTCTTATTGCGCAGCGCCTTGTAGGCCCCTGTATAGAACGGGAGTCCGATATAGAACTGGACCGGTGCCGCAAGGACCAGTTGAAACCATGGATTCATGAATAAATCGGGCATCCAAATCCAGGAGGTGAACGAGAAATGAGTGACCATCGCCCATAACAAAGGGACCGACAGGATAGCCGAAATGAGAAACCGCCGCCAACCTCGTGCAATGTCCTGCGACCGTCTAGTCTCTTGATCGGGTTGATCCTGCTTTGGAGCTGCTTGGTAACCAAGCTTTGCCACACGCTGTTGGATTTCTCCCACCGTTACATCCCCTGGATGATACGAGACATGAGCAGTCTCCAAGGCAAAATTGACTGTCGCGTCTGAGACTCCAGGCAGCTTGTTCAGCCCCTTCTCGATTCGGGTGGCACAGGCAGCGCAGGTCATGCCGGACAGTACCAATTCAACACTTTCCTTAACCGTTCCATAACCGAGCTTTTCTATCCTTTGCTCTATGGCTTCCGGACTGGTCTGAACTGGATCATAGGAAATTGTGGCCCGTTCCAACGCAAAATTGACATTGGCTTGTTCCACACCTTCGAGTCTGCCGAGCCCCTTCTCAATCCGGTTGGCGCATGCAGCACAGGTCATCCCCGAGATCTGCACAGCGCTTTGTTTAAGCTGTGATGGTTGTTGCATCTGTTGATCACCCCTGTCCGCATCTGGTTGCTGCTCATTACCCGGCGCTGACTACTTCATAACCCTGCTCTTCAATCGCTTCTTTGATAGCAGAGACGCTAATCTTGCTCTCTTCATATGTCGCACTGACAACTGCCTGTTCCAGGTTGACCTGACCCTTCGCACCAATCTCGGTCAGTGCTTGTTGAATGGCATTGGCGCAGTGCCCGCAAGACATGCCCTTAACATGTAAAGTAATAGTTTGCATGGTATATCCAGCTCCTTCTACTGATTAGTATGGCAAAAAGGGGAATTCCCTTTCACTCTCATGCCACTTACTATACCCCCCTACACTATATTTGTCAATAAAAAAAGAGTCTCCACAAATGTAGAAACTCTTCATCTCAGCCATGCTGCAAATGACTCATTGTCTGCAGGAAAATCTGTTTGACATGTTCATCATCAAGTGAGTAATAGACTGTCTTGCCTTCTTTGCGACGCTTGACGATCCGGACATTGCGCAGGTAGCGCAGTTGAT
The DNA here is from genome assembly GCF_000378385.1 of Paenibacillus daejeonensis DSM 15491. Classification (GTDB taxonomy): domain Bacteria; phylum Bacillota; class Bacilli; order Paenibacillales; family Paenibacillaceae; genus Paenibacillus_D; species Paenibacillus_D daejeonensis. The sequence continues at coordinate 148,030 of NZ_KB899659.1, forward strand.
GGGATACGGCTGACTGAGCCATCCCCAGCACCTCGCAAATATCGTGGACGCATAACTCATGGTCGAGCAGAGCGTGGATCATCTTTACGCGTGTAGGATCGCCGAGCGCTTTGAACAAATCCGCTAACTCGACCGCTGTATCTTCCTCCAGGCGCTGGGTTCTCAATACCTGTACATTGACCTCAGTTCCCCCACAGGTATCTTCACATTGCTCATCCAAGGTTTTGTTCATCGTCCAACACCGCCTTTCGTTCGTCTCTCTATTATATCAGAAAGATTACACTTAAGGCAGTGCTTCGTCAAATTCGCAGAGGTCGAACCTTGCATTGAACTAGCGCTTTCGCCTGCTTGCCCGGCTCAAAACCAATCCCAGTGCTACAACTACGACTGCGCCAACTACGACCCAGATCCAGGTTGAGTTAGCCGAAGCCGTGGCTTCCTCTGATGACTCATGGGCTGGCGCTTCGTTTTCTGTAGTTCCAGCGTTGTCTGGTGCCGCTGGATCGGTGACTCCCTCATTGGTTGGCTCCAGATTTGCATCATTTTGTACGGGTTCCTCGGCAGGCTCTTCTGCTGGCTGCTCTGCTGGTTCGTCTACCGGTTCTTCTGCCAGCTCTGGCTCGGGAGCAGACAGGGTGAAGCCATATTCACTTTGAATAGGATGTCCATCCTCGCCGACGATTCGCCAGGCCACGTTATAATCACCATTGGGCAGCGGCTGATCGATTACCCCGCGTACATATTGTCCTTCGACCTCAATTGAACCCAATGCCTGCTCGGCTCCGTCCAACAAAAGCGTAAATGTGCTTGTTGCATCAACATCCGTGTTAAACGTCAGCACAATCTCCTGCAGTTCTTCCGTTACTGTCGAGTCCGGCTCCGGGTTAGCCGAAGTCAGTGTAGTATGCGCGTAGAGACTTCCGGTTCCGAGCAGCCCCCACGTGATAATCGCAATGATTCCCAAAGTCAGCCAACGAAAACGCGTGTTCATTTCCTCAACCTCACATTCTATGTAGATAGGTTCATTATAACAAATCGAGAGACACGGGTCTGAGTCGATATTATGAAAATTACATATGAACACTTATTCACATATTGGCATATGTTGTGCTATGATGTTCCTCAATATGGTTCAGGGGGATTCATCATGAATGATGTGTATGATGTGATTGTTGTTGGTGGCGGTCAAGCCGGCTTGGCCGCAGGTTATTACTTGGCACAAACGGATCGACGTTTTCTTATTCTGGATCTTCATCACAAGGTAGGTGATGCGTGGCGCAATAGATATGCGTCCTTGGTGTTATTTACCCCCCGGGGGTACAGCAGCTTGCCTGGCATGCCATTTCCCGGGTCGCGGGACGGGCTGCCAACCAAGGACGAGACCGCGGATTATTTGGCTGCTTACGCCGATCATTTTAATTTGCCTATTCAACTGGATAGTCAGGTCCTCTCGATTGAAACGAAGGGTTCTGTTTATCTCATTCAGACGAAACATGCCGCTTATCGCGCGCGCCAAGTTATTATTGCCACAGGTCCGTTTCAAGAGCCCCGTGTGCCTGATTATGCTAGCATGCTGCCTGAATCGGTTTTCCAGGTCCATTCTTCGGAATATCAGAACCCCGAGCAGTTGAGAAAAGGGAACGCCCTCGTTGTCGGAGCCGGCAATTCTGGCGCACAAATAGCATTGGAATTATCTAGACTTCACCAAGTATCCATTGCAACGGCCCATAATCCCGTATCGCTGCCGCTTCGGTTGCTGGGCAAGAGCATTTTTTTCTGGTTCGATAAACTTGGTCTATTGTCCGCTTCTCCCGAGTCAGCGATCGGGCAACGGATACGAAAACGGCCGGATCCCATATTCGGCATGGCGTTCGGGCGTGCGATCCGCCGCGGCGTCATTCGCCAAGTTCCCAAAGCAGTGGGCGTAAATGGAGACTCGATCGTGTTTGAGGACGGTAGCAAGGGGCGCTACGACAACATAATCTGGAGTACTGGATTTAGACCGAATTATCCCTGGATTCACGTACCTGGTGCATTAGATCATAATAGCTCATTGATTCAGCATGGTGGACGCTCGCCTGTTAATGGATTATTCGTTATCGGTCAGCCCTGGCAGACCCGCAGAAGCTCTGCCCTCCTCGGCGGCGTAGGGAAGGATGCCCAAGCAGTTGTTCATATGATTATCGCTGATCAGCGGCCTGTCTAAACGTTTCATACAAACATAGGAATGTACGGGACGGGGAACGCTACAATTGACATTTTTCGCGTGCTCGTATATTATATGAGCAAATGTTCATGTATTAACTGAAAGGCGGTGGCCTCATGAATGAATATCGGATTAAAGGCCTCTCCTGTGCAGGCTGCGCCCAGCGCATTGAAGACGAACTCAAGCAGCTGGAGCATGGCGGCGAGACCCGACTCAGCTACAATTCCGGCAAATTAACGGTCCATCCGGGAGTGTCAATGACTGAGGTAAAGCGAATTCTAAAATCGGATGGCGCCTATATATCCTCTAGCTTGTCGCAGGCACACGAAGAAACGGCTGCAGCAGACGAGGGACACGCAACCCACGGGCACAGCCACAGTCATTCTCACGCCCATAGTGGGCATGACCATGATCACGAACATGATCACAGTCATGCCGGAGGCAACAAGATGCTGAAGCTGCTCATTGCCTCATCTGTCATCTATGCGGCAGCTCTTGTTTTGGACGGCACGTTGGAGAGGCAGGCGGTAATCCTTCTGTATCTTGCCGCAACCGCCATTAGCGGATACACGACGTTCCTGCGCGGACTCAAAAACCTGTTCCGATTCAAATTCACCATTGATACGCTCATGACCATTGCACTGATCGGAGCCGTTGCAATTGGTGAATGGAAGGAAGCTACGCTGGTTGCCATTCTCTTTGGCCTCAATGAATTGCTCGAAGGGTACGGTATGGAGAAGGCGCGTCGTTCTATGGAAACTCTTCTGCAAGTCGCACCCAAGGAAGCGATTCGCATTCAGGGCGGGCAGGAGCAGGTCGTTCCCATTGCTTCACTTCAGGTAGGCGATCTCGTCAAAATCAAGCCGGGCGACAAAATTCCATCCGATGGTATCGTCTCTGAAGGTAAGAGCTCGGTGAACGAAGCGGCGATTACCGGTGAATCGCTCCCTATTGAGAAAGAAGCCGGCGAATCGGTCTATGGCGGTGCCATCAACAACGAAGGTCTGCTTCTCGTAGAGATAACCAAAGCCTATGAAGACTCCTCCCTGGCCAAGATTCTGCATCTTGTCCAAGAGGCCCAGGAAACCAAGACGCCGACTGAGCTGTTCATTAACCGGTTTGCCAAGTACTACACGCCGCTTATTATGGTCGTCGCACTGCTGGTTATGGTCCTGCCGCCCCTCCTAGCCGGAGGAGACTGGCAAACCTGGCTCTATCAAGGTCTATCGGTCCTGATTGTCGGTTGTCCCTGTGCCCTAATCCTCTCTTCACCTATTGCCATTGTGTCGGGAATTACGCGCAATGCAAGGAACGGTGTCCTCGTCAAAGGCGGCGTCTTCCTGGAGCAGTTGGGCAAAATCGATACATTGGCCTTTGACAAAACGGGTACGCTGACCAAAGGTGAACCGCATGTCGCCCGCATGGAAAGCTACGACGATACGAACTTCCTGCGCTTTGCAGGCGCCATCGAGCAGTCCTCCTCCCACCCGCTGGCCAAAGCCATCATGCGGGAGGTTGAGCAACACAAGACTGTATTCACTCCGGCCGATGAAATCCGTACCCTCAGCGGACGCGGCATTCAAGCTCGGATCGACGGCGAAGAGTACTGGCTCGGTAACGAAGGCAGCATACGACATATCGAGATTCCACACCACGTGCAGCAACGAATTGATGAGCTGAAGCAGGAGGGGTTGACGCTTGTATTGGTAGCGGACAGCTCCCGCGTCCTCGGACTATTCGGCATTGCCGACGAAATCCGCTCCGAGAGTCGTGGGGTCATTGCTGCTCTGCATAAGCTGGGGATCAAGCAAACCGTCATGCTGACGGGAGATCACCAGAAGACAGCAGAGAAGGTCGCGGCTGCCGTCGGCGTCTCCAACTACTATGGCAGTTTGCTGCCAGAGGATAAAGTAAGCCGGATCAAGGAGCTTGCAGCCAAGGGGCAAGTGGCCATGATCGGCGACGGCATCAATGACGCACCTGCTCTCGCCTCGGCCCAGCTTGGCATTGCAATGGGCAAGGGCACCGACAGTGCGATTGAGACGGCGGATATTGTGCTTATGCAGGACCACTTAGGCAAGCTGCCGGAGGCCGTATCTGTCTCCCGGCGGGTCAATCGCATTATTCGTTTCAATATCATTGTCTCCCTGGGACTCAAGATCATTGCGCTGCTCCTCACCATTCCGGGGTGGCTCACCCTCTGGATCGCGATTCTCTCTGACATGGGCGCGACGATCTTCGTCACACTGGTCAGCCTGACCATTCTCATCCAGGGCAAGAAGCAATCAGACTGACCCCTCCCCGATCCTCCCCGCCATCCGTATGGCGGGGAGTTTGTTTATAATGACGATACTCTCCGCTAATCGTTTCCTTAGCATTCAAAACTGCCCAATTAGAACCCAATAACGTTACCACGTTTCGTTAGCCAAGCCTCCAGAGTACAACCACCATACAGAGGAGCAAACCTGTGGTATGATAGCCTTTGTGTGATTACTAATGCAGCTATCTGAACGTGAGGATTAAATGATGAGAGAGAAAATGGAACGATACCAAATCCCCGTATATCTTCTTGCTCTGCTACTCGCCGGAATCATCGGGTGGCTGTGGCCCGACACGGGGGCCTGGTTCGGTACGGCCACCCCGGTCATTCTGGGGCTTTTACTATATGGGATGTTCTCGCAGATCCCATTCTTAAGCATGGGCGAGACCTGGACCCAGCGGCGATTCATGGTCGCGCTGATGGTTGCCAATTACATCGCTGTTCCCCTGCTCGTCTGGGGACTTGCGCAGCTGCTGCCGGACCACCCACCACTGCTGCTCGGGGTATATCTGGTGTTGCTCACACCCTGTATTGACTATGTTATTGTGTTCACCCATCTCGGCCGCGGCGATGCCAAGCTCATGCTGATGGCGACACCGATGCTATTCGTCACTCAGATGGCATTGCTGCCGGTGTACCTATGGTTATTCCTTGGGAGGGATGCTGCATCCCTGATGCAGTTAAAGCCGTTTATGGAGGCTTTCCTTACATTAATCGTGCTTCCTCTCCTGCTTGCCATTGGTTCGCAAGCTTGGGCTCGCCGACACCCACAGCGAGGGCCGCAGCTCATGGAAGCAACGGCCTGGCTGCCGGTACCCTTCATGGCACTGACCCTACTTGCAGTTGTTGCTTCTCAGATTGGTAAAGTGTACGCTTCCCTGAGTGAATTGTTGCCCGTCCTCCCCATCTACATTGCGTTCATGATGATCAGTCCGCTGCTCTCCCGCTGGATCGCAGCTTTGTTCAGGCTAAGCCCTGCTTATGGACGAACCTTGGCTTTCAGTGCAGGGACCCGCAATTCCCTGGTCGTGCTGCCGATTGCCCTGGCTCTTCCTGATCCCGTCGGAGGATTAGTCGCCGCAGTCATCGTCACCCAAACGCTGGTGGAGCTAGCCGGAGAACTGGTCTATATCCGACTTATCCCGCGTTTATTTCCGTCCAATACAGAAGAGGCCAAGCAGAGCCCTGTAGGCTAAGCTTGACCTCTCTTATATAGTCGCTTTAAATCGCTGCGATGGCATCTCCGATCGATTGCTTGCCCGAGAGCAAATCATACGATTGGCGGATCGTTGCCGGCGATTCCAACACTGCTGCGATCACGCCAGCCACGTCCTCGCGTGGGATGGAGCCGCGTTCCATGCCTTCCTCGATGCTGATCATACCCGTTCCTGGCTCATCCAATAGCCGCCCCGGCCGCAGAATGGTATAGTCCAGCGTACTGGCAGCCAGCAGGCGGTCGGCATAGTGTTTGGCTGCATGATACGGCCGTATGGCATCAGACCAGGCCTCTCGCCGGTCTGCGCCGAATCCGCTTACCATCACAAACCTCTTGACTCCTGCCTGCTCTGCCGCCTCCATCACCTTAACCGCTCCATCCAGATCGATCAGGATCGTCTTATCATAGCCAGTATGGGCACCGGATCCAGCCGTAAAGACAATCGCATCATGTCCATGAACGACAGATACCAGTTGCTCCACAGTGGATTCCAGATCGGCGATCACCGTTGCTACACCAGAGGCTTCCAGAGCGTCTGCCTGTTCCTGCGAACGCACCATGGCAATTGGCGTATGCTTGCCTCCCGCCTTCAGCAGCTCAACCAGCAAGCGCCCGACTTTTCCGTTTGCCCCAACGATAAGTACCTTCATTCGGATTCCCATCCCCCTTCTTATTTACGTTCTAACAGCGGAGCAAAAAAAGCACCTGTTATCGCTAAGGCTCGCTCCAAGTCATCGGTTTTTCTTACAAAAGGATGCTTGGCTCCAAACGTGTGATCCGCTCCAGCCAATTCTGCAAATCGATGTTGCGGCGCTGCCTGCTGCAGAGTACGAAACCCGTTCACCAACCGCTCGCTATCCTGCAGCCCTTGAATACAAAGGACCGGCGTAGACATGCCAGCTAACCGCTCTGGAATATTGAAACGCTCTTGATGCTGATCCAAATCCTCGAAAAAGACTGATTCGATAGGCATATCCTGCTTCGTTCTTGCATTGGCAACATACCCGACCCCATCACGCAGTACCTGCTCTCGAAATTCCGCTGTAAAAAGATCCGCACGTCCGACGCCATTCCAGGTGACAACACCTCGCACCAAGTCCGGATGATCTGCCGCGAACAGCACCGCATTCCCGCCGCCCCGGCTGTGGCCCACAACGAATAATTGATCCGCATCGAGGTATTCGGACATTGGCAGTTTACCATCTGAGAGGGCAGCTGTAATGGCCGCTATATCCTCCTGCTCCCGCGAATACGTGTTGCGCCCAAACTTGTCCAGTTCATCAAAATCCGTCACGTTCACGCCATTATGAGACAAATTGAACGTGACGACGGCCCAGTTCTGCAAAGCAAAATGCTCAGCAGCAAAGGGGAAAAATCCCCAATCCTTAAAGCCTTTAAAGCCGTGGATGAGGAGTAGGACCGGTTTGGTCCCACTCTCGCGCTTCACCCGCACCTCTCCTCGTATCGTGACATCGGGCCCAAGACTTAACTCGAATGGCTCCATTCGCAAATCAGAATCGCTCAATCCATCCACCTTCCTTTATTCAGAATTTAGAGGATGATAATTACTTACACTGATTTTTAGTATATCACGCTTTGGGTCAAGCATCTTATTCCATGCCTCTTGTGAGAGTGACGGTTTTTGTAGCCATCTGCTCGACAAACGCTCGGTCATGCTCGACGAAGAGCAAGGTAGGTTGATGCTCCAGCAACAATGCCTCGATTTGCATTCGGGAGATAACGTCGACGAAGTTGAGCGGCTCATCCCAGATGTGCAAGTGCGCTTCTTCACAGAGACTTCTGGCGAGTAGCACTTTTTTCTTTTGACCGCCGCTCAGGTCGCTCATATCTTTTTCGAACTGGACCCGGGCAAAATCAAGCTTCCGCAGAATCGCTTTAAACAGACTTTCGTCGACTCCATAGCGCATTGCATAGTCGGTTAAATCCCCCGCCAAGTGAGACGTGTCTTGCGATACATAAGAGATGCGTAACTGACTGCCCTTATGCAATGTGCCGTTATACTGAATCGGCTCGCCAAGCAGCAGCTTCAGCAGACTCGACTTGCCCGAGCCATTGGGACCTGTCAGCGCAATCCGGTCTCCTTGCTCGATGGAGAAGCTCACGTCCTGGCACACAAGGTGATCATCATACCGAATACTAACATCTAACAGCTCCGCGAGCCTGGATTTGTGGTAAGTGAGCTGCGTCAGCTTGAGGCTGTCTGACGTCTCTAGGTTTTTGAGCAGCTTGGATTTCTCGTCCAAAGCCGCCTGTTGCCTTCGCTCCATTGATTTGGAGCGTTTCATCATCTTCGCTGCTTTATGGCCCACATACCCTTTATCCAGCTTGGAGCCGGAGTTGCGTGTCCCGTTTTTCGATTTTTCCACTTCATGCGACCATTCGTTTGTCCGCTTGGCTGCTTCATTGAGCCGTTTAACATCCTTGCGCAGCTTGTCATTCTCCGCTAATTCGTATTGATCCTGACGCTGCTTGTTTTCCCACCAGTCCGAGAAGTTGCCCTTTTGCACCTCAATACTTGCTCGGTTAATCGAGAGAATATGATCCACGCAGTTATCTAGAAAAGTCCGGTCATGAGAGACCAGAATATACCCCTGTTTGGTGCGCAAATAGTCACTGACGAGCTGCCGGGCATGCAAATCCAGATGGTTGGTTGGCTCGTCAATGAGCAGAAAGCGATGCTCCTGCAGGAATAGCGCGGCCAGCATTACTTTTGTCTGCTCCCCGTTAGAAAGCGTATTGAACGGCCGATACAGTACATCATCCGACACCTTCAGCAGGGATAGCTCGCGCTGCAGCTGCCACTGCTCCAGATCGGGGATTCGATCTGTGACCACATCCAGGGTCAGGTACTCGGGATGCTCCACTGGATATGGGAAATAATCAAACTGGACATCGGCACTAATCGTCCCCCGATACTCCAGCTCGCCGAGCAGCAGTTTCATGAATGTGGTTTTACCACGGCCATTGCGTCCGGTAAAGCCAAGCTTCCAATCCGTATCAATCTGAAAGCTGGCATCCTCAAAAATATAATCGTAACTGCCGTCATAGGCAAAGGTCAGATGACTCACTTGAATCAAAGACATAGGCAATCCCTCCGCTCATTCGTAATAAAAAGAGCTGCAAGAAGGTTACCCTTCCCACAGCTCTCACGAATGACCGTTCAGCGTTCCCCAAATTCGGCTGCACGCATGCCCAACAATAGGCAACGTACACGTCAAGATGGATAAGCCAAACCCTATAAATGAGTGGGGAAGAATGTATAACTTTCTTGCGGCAACACAATAAAACAGCAGGCTGTTTTATTCATCGTTGTCTTCGGCAAGAAAGTTTTTTACATTCTCCATTCACTCCCGTTCGTTTCAAAGTTAACGGTATAATACCATAGCTGCACACATAATTCAACCAGTGGCTCTATTCATGGGGGGTTCTCTCGAAGTCCCAGGAGATATCATCGATTCCACCAACTGATGCGATACCAGGGCTCACGGCAATCTGATGCTCCGTTTCTTCATAAGTGTAATAAATGGCTTCTCCTGTCGCTGTTTCCCCTGTCTGCAGTTGGCCGCTAATCGGCTCGAAGCTGTCAAGGCCCGCAGAGATATCCGTCAGTCCATCCAGTTCGAATTTGTAGATGGCCTCATACGCATCTAGCGGTTCGTCGGATAAATTCTCTACCGTATACTGTACGATTGCGAAGTCATCAAATTCGGACATCGTGCCCTCATAGTCACCAATAAAGCGCACATCGTCCAACGTAATTTTGAAATGATCAACATTGGACTCAACCTCCGCGGTATCCCCGATGGCCATGCCGCTCTGGTCCTGTGATGTGGAGGAGGTGTTGTTCTCCTCATCCTCTGATGGATCAGGTTCTGCATTAGCCGGAGTTTCCGCATTATTCGGGGTTGTTCCATTCACTGGGTCATTAATCGTTTCCGGTTCGTTGAGTTGATTGATTTCTTCGTTTCCACATCCGGCAAGCAATACGGCACTGAGACAAATGGATGTGGCTAGTGGTACCCATTTCTTCAAAATATAATCCCTCCAGACTAACATTTAGTACGCGTGATATTACCCTTATGACACTAACCCAAAACATGGGATATAACATTTTTTCCGCGCCATCTATCCATATCATGGATTTTGAGTTACAATATGAAAATCGGAATCGGGGAATTCCGACACCAAGAGAGGATGATTATAGAGTGAAGAAATGGTTGACAGTGATACTAGCCGTCTCACTTGTATGCGGAGGAGCAAGCTCTGCTGTAGCCTCAGGAAAAGTAAAAACCTATAAAAACTGTACAGAGCTGAACAAAGATTACCCCGGGGGCGTCGCCAGATCAGCAGATACGAAAAATGTAGGCGGCAAAACAAAATATAAGCCATTTGTCTCAAAGGCTTTGTATGATGCCAACAAAAAAAGCGACCGCGACAAAGACGGGATCGCTTGCGAAAAGTAATTATCATGCTATTAATCAATTAAACAGCCTTCAATGCCGCAGAGCATTGAAGGCTGTTTTTTTGTATGCTGCGACTGGCCGCTCTTAATTAACTTGTTTATCCTGCAGCCAACGCATTCGGTATACCTGCATCCCTGTCTGCCCCAGCTCCTCCAACAGGCCATAATTGGCCCACGCGCCCACAACGGCGCCTACCCCTGGAATCATTTGCAGCATCTTGCGAAAATCGATAGTATCGCGATACTCCTGCTGTAGCTGCCGCCAGTCAATCACGTCCGCTTTGGCTTCGCCGGGAGGCATCGCGGCCCGTCTGGCTGGCCAATCCTTGATTACATTGAGCAGTTCACGCTGCTTGTCAGGACTGGAGAAGGCCAGTTGAAAGATATATAAGACAAACAGCCGCTCCCGATAATCTCTCGTGGAATACCCATACACATGAGCAAGCTCAAATAAAAACTTGATCTTAATTCCAATGAGGACAGGAAAGTCCACAAAGCCCAACATGATGCCGCCAGCTCCGGTACCTGCGCCCTCTGCAGCCGCAATTTTCTTGTAACGGGAGATTAACGCTTCAGCTTGCGTGTCGCGATCCGCCAGACTCAGACGTTTCAGAGGCTCTTGCTTTGGAATATATTCCGCCGTGAACAAACTCGTCTTGACGATACCTTTGACGGACGCCGTCAAGGCTCCGTGGACCTTCTCGGGGATCCAACTGTTGATTTTCGTCGATAGCGATTTGGAGGCCCGCTCGAGCATTCCCTTTGGTTTTGTTAAATCCCGCTCCCACAGGCGCAGTCGCTTGGCGGTCTGCTCCTCATAGACTGTATATGTGCTCACCTGGCACCTCCAACGCAATGGATGTCAATTCCAGTCCATCGTACATCACAAGTTATTCGATCCCCGCTGCTTCGCGGACTAGCAGCGCTTCAAGCTCCTTCCGCTCGGGACCACTGACCTCCATCATCCCTGTGAGTACGGCGAGCAGACGTTCCCGGCTGGCTGACTCCAGCAACAGATCGAGCATGTGGGTAAAGGCACGTTTTTGTTCAGGGTTCAAGCGCGTGAACATCCGGGGCTCGATACGGTACAGCTCCTTGATGACTTGTTCCAGTTCCTCCTTGCGCTGACTGCTTCCAGAAGCCTCATCCAACGCCGGAAAAGCTTCGGAGGCTGCCAAATCTGCAATGACCGCTTCAGATGAGCTTTTCAAAAACGGCTTGCGCTTGCTATGAATCAATTGGTTGATCCCCTCCAGCAAAAATTGAAAGGGCTCGCTCTTGCGACTAAGACCGAAGGAAAGCTCCTGCTGGCCATACTGATCATGACTCATGAAATCAAAATGATCAAACAACCGGCTCCGAATATACACGCTGTGGTGGAAAGCATCGCCCTTGTTATTGAAGGTGGTCGGCTGCTTATGTCGCTCGTTACGGGCCGAATCCAGAAAGTACAAGCGTGAATATTCATTGTTGATGCGCTCTCGCCATCGGATGAACGTCACGGCAAACTTCGTTCGGGTTGGCTCATGCTCCAATTCAACGCGCGCCCGCTCAGCAATCAATTGCTCATAGTTTAACGGCTGTCCGTCCAGGAGAAGTTCGAAGCCACTGGCAGCGTGCAGCTCCAGAAACCAGCCAAACTCGCGAGCGAGATATGCTTCTAATTGATTCACGTTCAGTTCCCGGTGCAGGTGTTCAAAGACAACCTCCGTACCCAAGGTCTCAACGCTGACAACCGGTTCGGTCAAGGCATAGGTATCAATAGTCTCGGAAGCAATGCGAATGGTATAGCTTTTGTGAGTGAGTCCGTCTGTGTACGTCGTTTTCCATGTCGCTAGGGAAGCGAAGCTGTGGAAGGTCAAACGTCCAATCCCATTCTTGCCATGCATTGTCGAACTCATTCTTACTCGACTGCCCGGGTCAATCTGCTTCTCGGATTCATAGAAAATTTTGAACTTGTGCTCCAGCCCCTGCCTGCGAATCCCATGTCCATTGTCCTGAATAGAAATCCGTTCCAGCCCGCCAAGCTCGTTGCGTTCCATCGTTAATTCCACCCGGCTGGCATTGGCGTCGAATCCATTCCAGATGTACTCGGCAATCGCTTGCTGGCTATCGAACTTTTGCAGTGTCCGTTTAATCCCTCTTGGGGTGATTTGTACTTTTTCCACCGCTCCCACTCCCTCCCTGTTCCATCATTCATCTCGAAAAACTATATTTTAATTTTACCATACTCTCAAACCATAAAAGAAGCCGCAGCCTCCCGGATTCTGGAGTTGCGGCCAAGAAAAATACGTTATTCTGTTGCAGCCAGCGCGTCTGTCATGATCATATGCTCTGCCTTTTCGATTGCATCCTCTGGTGTCAGATCTGGGTGGTCGATTAGAATGCCATAACGCAAGCCATTTTCATCCCAGCTGATATGCCGAATCATCTCCATATACTGAGCATCAACTCCGCGAACCGTCATATTACCGTTCAGCTCAGCACCCTCAGGCGTCTCGAACACGGTGAGCGTCATCATCGGAACCCCATCCTCCAAGTAAGGGATGTTAATTTCCGTCCGGGACAACTCCCCTTCAAAGACATACCATTCCGCTTCTTGCTCCGCCTGCGCGGCATCGAAGATCAGGAATGGCTGTCCCAATGCTTCAGCAGCTTCTTGTACGGTTCCGCTATAGGTCGGGAATTGATCTTCCAGGGCAACAATTTCGACGCCCTCCGGCAAATCAAGGGAAAACACATCATCACTAAAGTCGGGATTAAAGGTCAGTTCCGAGTAGGTTGTCTCGGAGCGAAAATCTCCGGTTGAAGAGATCGCTTTGACGATGAACCACGTTTCTTGGTCAACCCAGAATTCCATATCTCCGAATAAAGAATCGTTTTTGTCTGCTGTTACCTTCAAATGATAGGCCTTGCCACCAAGTATGTCTTCTTCTCCAGCCACCTCATACGAATGAGTATCCTTGATTCGCTCCAATATGCCCGTCAGCATTTCTTTTTGGGTCTGGTTGCCAACCTCCTCCATACCGGCCAAATCAATCGACTGCGCCGTGTCGGCTCCCTCTTCATAGAGCAGGACCCGATCACTTTCACGAACTGAGTAGTGGACCTGATCGTCATTCATATGATCGGTCATTACGATCTTGCGTTGTCCTCCAAACTCTACATACTCTTCGAAGGTCGAATGCTCGGTTAATTCATCATTCAGATAGACTTTCATCTCTCCCTTGCCCTGATAGCTTGTCGTTTGATCCTCCGACTGCATGACATGGCTGATGATTTCTTCGGAGGAGGCTGTCAGGCTATTGCTGCACCCCGTAAGTAAAGTCGCAACTGCCAACGGGACGATGAACAAATGATTGATTTTTAACATGAGAATCTCTTCCTTTCCGGGATCCGGCACACAATAAGCGTACCGTAGTTTTCTATTGACCATAATCGGATGGCTCCGCCATGAAGCTCGACAAGTAATTTGGCTATACTCAGTCCAAGACCCGAGCTTCCGCCAGCTGTACGGGACGCTTCACCTTGAATGAAAGGCTCGAATATGGCATCGTGTAGGTCTTCAGGAATGCTCTCTCCATCGTTCTGGACGAGCAGTAGGGTATCGTTCTCGCGCCATGCCTCCAGTTCCTCAAGCAGGACTGTCCACACGTCAGGTGGGAGCGGTTGTCCGCTGCTGATAGCAGCCATCAGGATCTGGCCACCAGCAGGCGTATGCCGGATGGCATTGCTGACAAGATTGTCCGCGATGCGGATCATTTGCTTGACATCCACATCGTAGCTGCCGGTGATCTGCTGAAGGGTGACCAGTCGAACGCCTTTTTGGGCAGATGGTTCATCGTACCCTGAGAGCAGCATCTCGAACAGCTCCTCTCCTTCGACCTCAACCTGGTGAAGTCGGTTACTCGAAGCTTGCAGTGAGGCATACATCGATAGATCGTCAATCAGCTGCTGCATATAGTGAAGCTTGTCATTCAGGATGGCCTGATACTCTTTCTTCTCTTGCTCCGCGATCACCTTATCTCCCAGTAGCTCCTCGGTATACGCCCGAATGACGGTGAGCGGCGTCTTCAGATCATGAGAAAGGGCAGCCAACATCGTTTCTTTTTCTTTCTGCTGCGTTGCAATAGCCAACTGGGAACGTTCAATTTTATCCTTCATGTCTACGAAATGGAGCTGCAGCGCACCAATCTCATCCTTGGCAGGAGTTATCGGCTCTACCCTCCGCCCGTCCGCAAACGCGCTCATCTGCTTCTGCAAACGCAAGAGCGGCCGGTTTAGCTTGCGATGCAGCAGGTAGACGGCACCTGCGTAGAGCAGAAGAAGGAAGGCCCCCAGGGCACTGCCGATGACAACCGTATGATTCTGTACACCGCGCAGCCATGCATCCCTGCGGATTGTTATTTCATAGAAGCCCGCCAGCTGCCCATTCTCTGACACCACGGGCTGCTTCATTGTGTACGTCGTCAGATTTTTTTGCAGCTCGCTTACTTGACGATACAGTTGATTCACATTGACTCTGGTCCATCGGACCGTCGTAGAATCCTCTAGCGAGGAGAACAGAAGAATGCCGTCGTAACGATACAACCGAATCCAGGTAGAGTCGTCACTCAGCTCCCGGACAGCGTCATAGTTACCCTGAGACTGAAGGGTGTACAAGGAAGCATCATTTAACACCGATTCCAATGGATTAATCGTCTGCATGGCCTCCATATACTCCATGAGATCTTGTTCTCTGTCGTAGGCAGTCAACAAGCTATAGAGCAGGTAGAGCGCAAGCAGAGGAAGCACCATCACCACGATGTAACTGATCATCAGCCAGTGCCGGATTTTCATAGGATTTCTCCTATGAATCGGTAGCCCTCTCCCCACACCGTTTGAATGTAGGTTGCTGAACGAGTGCTATCCTTGAGCTTGGCCCTCAGACTCTTGATATGAACCGTTACCGTGGCGCTGCCATACTCATCCGTTTGCTGCCACACCTGCTCATAGAGTGCAGCTTTGGAGAATACCTCGAATGGATGCTTGGCCATTAGACTGAGCAGATCCCATTCCTTGGGGGTCAGCTGCAGCAGATCCCCAGCTAGCGAGACGCTCTTGGTTGCATAATCGATGCTTAAGCCGTGAGCATAGTGAGTTGGCTCAAGCGTGTGCGGATCCAGCCGGTACCGCCGGTATCTCCGCAGCTGAGAAGCGATGCGGGCGCTAAGCTCATCCAGGCTGAAGGGCTTGGTCACATAATCGTCAGCCCCGAGCTCAAGACCTTTGATTTTGCTGGCATCCTCCGACCTGGCACTCAGAATGACAAGCGGGACGTCCGACGCCTTGCGGATCGTCTTGCACAAGGTGAAGCCATCCATCTCGGGCAGCATGAGATCTATAAGAACGAGATCATACTCAGCCAGCTTGAAGTCTTCCCAGCCTTCGCGACCTGTCGAAGCCCATGCCACCCCGTATCCCTCTTTGCGCAGATGATCACATACGATCCGGGCGATCTCTCGGTCATCCTCCACCAGTAACAATTGTGCTCGCTCGCTCATATCCCTTATCGCTCCTCCCACGTTCTATTCTAGTTGGTATGGCCTGCCTTGGCCGAAACTTAATAAACACTTTATAAGTACTAAATACTCATAGTAACAAAAAAAGGCACCCTCCTGCATAGAGGGTGCCCAGCTTATAGACAATCCTATAAAAACACGCGTTTCATTTACTTGCGAAGTGGCTTTAGCGCGCCGCTCCATGCCACGACCTGGTCCAGCATCAGATTGATATTCGTCAGATGCAGCTCAGCAGGCTTGAATACGGTGAAATTCTCAAAATCGGTAAACAGCGATAAGGTCGGATGCGTCTTCACATCGGCAATAAGAAGCTCGCCCATGATTCCGCGCAGATGCTCAGCCGCCCGCGCACCACCGGTACTTCCATAGCTGACAATGCCGGCTGCTTTGTTGTTCCAAGGCTCACGGACATAATCCAGTGCATTCTTGAGCGCACCAGTGATACTGTGATTGTACTCTGCAACGATAAATACGAAGCCATCCAAACCGTTAATTTTGTCATTCCAGGCCGCAATGCCAGGCTCTTGGCCTGTACCTTCGCCTAACAGTGGCAGCTTATATTCTGCGATATCTACAATCTCATAGGCAGCATCTCCGCGTTGGTCAGCAATGCCTTTCACCCATTCTCCTACTTGTGGGCTGACGCGGCCTTGGCGTGTACTGCCCAGGACGATACCGATGTTCAATTTTTGATCCGTCATTTCATGCTCCTCCCTTTCATTCCACTCTGATGATAGGTGTGCATAGCCATAGGTTTTTCCAATCTATGGTTAGTATAACGTTCCCGTCTTCACATGAAAAGTAGGCACATTTATAGACCTTAGTATACTCTGTGATACTTAGACTGGAATGCGGTAACAGGCAACAGAGCTGACTTGCGTTCCTTTTGCTGAAGCAAACTCGTAATGATCGCTGAAGGCAACCGTGCCGCCATCGCTGGTCGTCCACGTTCCACTCGCAGCTCCAATTTTACCATGGGAAATGGCATGCTCAATTGCAATCTGCTCAACGCCTGCGACCGCTGCTGCTCCAGCTTGTCCGTTATTGGACGAGTGATCGCCAACTAACTGGATGGTGGCTTGCTCCGTGAGCCATTGCTCTAACTTTTCCTTATCACCGAGAATGAGAGCGATGGCTAGCTCCTCCACCAGCTGATTTTTGGGTGAATTACCGCACATGCCGCTGCGTTTAATTGTTGTCATGTCTGTGCCTCCTATGTACTTAACGTGTGTTCATTATAACAATCCTGAAGCAAGGAAGAAAATCGCCAATCCGTGCGTAAGCGTAGACGCGAGCACCCCATGCTTGATCCGAACCCAGGCGCATACCAGCCCTTCGTATAAAGTAAACAGAAGCACAGCAAATCCCAAATCCGTTACTGTCGAAGCTAAGAAGATGTGACCTGCGGCAAACAGGAGTCCCGATAGCAAGGCAGCACGCCAGGGGGTTGTCAGCGTTTCATAGTACCCTTGCAAATAACCTCGAAATAAGACCTCCTCCATTAGATTGCCTGCTAATGCCATGAACAGTAGCGATGCCAAAAGAGCTGTCGGCACGGATCCCCCGCGTAATGCCAGATCTGTCATGCCGTACAACACGGTAAACGGCGCTAGCACGAGGACTGCCCCAGCCAGCCCCATAAATAGAGAACGCCATTTGTTCGGACCGATCCACAGTATGTACTGTCTCATGGCTATATTCTTGTACACAAGGAATGCAGTTAACAGCAATGATACTAATCCTAGTGTTAGTAAAAGCCAACCATCCTCAGCAAAACGGACCCATAGCATATGTTCTGTTGTGCCGAAACGCCAATATCCCATGGGGGTCATCGCATCACGGACAAGAATAAATCCGAAAATCAGCAAGAAGATCCGGGAAGTCATTGATTTGCGCGGGAGCAATAAATAAGTAACGGTGAGCAACAGTATACCAGGGGTTATGCGCCAACAATACTCGATAAAGGTATCCACTATTCCGCCCCCTGCCCGCTTGATACAAGTGATCTTAATATTTGATTGGTGACTTGTTGCTTTAGATGATCTACATCGTCTGAGCCAAACGAAAGAGGCTGTTTCAATCGCACCAGGTCGGGATGACTCAGCATGGGGAATAGGCAGATAATCTGAATAATAGCCAGTGATACGAATAAACGGGGCTCCGTCTCCTGATGAAATTGGCCTCGCGCCATCCCCTCCTCGATCCAACCGACCATCACGGACTGAATACTGTTGTCGATTCGATCATAAATCTGATGAAGCGTCTTCCATCCGCTCACCATCTCCCACTGCATAAGAGCAATATAGTCCGGATGAGCCAGGCAATAGTCAAAATAAGCCCCCACAGCCGCCCTCACTTGCATCTCAGGATCACCTCCGTTGATGTTGCTCATCTGATGGAACATATGATTCATCTGATCCTCAAGTACGTGCTCATATAACCGATGCTTGTCACCATAGTAGTGATAGATCATACGTTTGTTCAAACCACTCTCATTGGCAATATCATCTACCCTTGCCCCCGCCAGACCGTGTGCAGCAAAATGCTTAGCCGCAGCTAGTGTGATTTGCTTTTGTGCATGAACAGGGTCTCGTTTCATCAAAAACACCTCCTCACAAGTAACTAACTAGATAGTTATTTTAGTGTAGCAGATAAGGAAAAGGTTGGCAACTCATAAAATCATCATCCGCCAATATATTGTAAAAAAAGATAAAGGTGGCTTTTGCATGTACAGTTATGGTTATCCGGCTTATCCTCCCGTCTATTGGAGGTCAGATCTGGCCTCTGCTTGGCCGTTGTCGGTCGTTGCGCTTAATCAGCATTCCTCACCTCCATCAACCCTTATTGGTCCGTAGAGTTTTGGAAAGCTATGTTATATGAGCACCTGGAGCTCTTAGCAACCGCAGTAGCTGCAAGGCTGGCTGGAAATTATGAAGAAAACATTGCGCTTGCTGATCCGATCGAACAACAGGCACTCGGCATGGCCGACGAAATGACAAAAGGCATCGTGCAGCAATTTCCAAACTTATTCATTGCCTGATAGGATGAACTGTGAGCCGCCGACATGCAGCAGTAGCTGGTACCGGCGGCTGATCGATTTTTTCAAGAAACCTCTATGGGGCGGTTGTGGGTATGACTATGTTCACACTGCGGCTCTCCTCCCATCACTTAACCTCCAGACCAAATGCAGCGGTGACGGTTCGGATCGGCATAAAGGTCAAGCCATTGTGTAAAATGGGTTGGTACACGGCATCCGCACGTTTTCCGTCAATCCACAGCTGGACATAGTTATTCTTGTTGGCTGTGACATTCTCCGGTTTGGTGCGGTTCAATACACTCTTCGTTGCGGAATGCCAGCTAACGGGCTCCTTCTCAAGAAAAAAAGAGCGTCGGCACCTTATGTGCCAACGCCAAAGTGGTCTTGCAGCCATTGCAAAGCAAACTTAGTAACAGACGACGTAACAGACGACGAAAATCTTACGCGTGAACGGCTTTCTTCCAATCTGCAGCAAACTTCTCGAGCCCTTGATCCGTCAGCGGATGCTTGGAGATCTGCTCGATGACTGCAAACGGTACAGTTGCGATGTGCGCGCCAGCCATGGCGACACGAGTAACATGGTCCGGATGACGAACAGAAGCGGCAATGATCTGCGTGTCCAGATTGTGCACACGGAACAGCTCAGCGACTTTATTGACAAGCAATACACCATCTTCGGAGATGTCATCCAAACGGCCCAGGAACGGCGATACATACGTAGCACCCGCACGAGCAGCAAGCAGGGCCTGATTAACAGTAAAGATGAGAGTAACGTTCGTTTTGACACCTTTTTTGGTTAGGTAGCGGCAAGCTTCCAAACCAGCCAGCGTCATCGGGAGCTTGATCGTGATGTTGTTGTCGTGGTTGTTGATCTTGATCAGTTCATCCGCTTGCGCGATCATCTCTTCAGCTGTTGTTACGTCCGGCGTCACTTCAGCCGACACGGACTCAACCTCAGGCACTTCCTTCAAGATCTCTTCGATCCGATCCTCGAACTTGATGCCTTCCTTGGCCACCAGGGACGGGTTGGTCGTCACACCGGAGAGCACGCCGATTTTGTAAGCTTTCTTAATGTCTTCCAAGTTAGCCGAATCGATAAAAAATTTCACAAGTAACAACCTCCATAAGTAGATGATTTGTCAATCTTGAAGCGAAATTCCTTTAGGCCATCTGGGCAGCTACAGCAGTCACAGTTGCAGGCTGCGATTGCTCTTCACTCTCGTCGAGCCACCACCGGAAACCGTCTCTGGCAAGCAACTCATGCGCTGCCGCAGGACCTGTGGAACCAGCCGGGTAAGAGTGAAGCGGTACTTCATCTGCTTTGAAAGCGTCCAGAATCGGTTGCACCCACTGCCAGGACAACTCAACCTCATCCCAGTGCGCAAAGAAGGTTGGATCACCGGCGACCGCGTCGCGAATCAGGCTCTCGTACGCTTCCGGCATATCCTCCGACTGCTCATGGAAATGAATTTGAATCGGCTTCATCTCTTCCTTGTCTTTCGGATCACGAGCATTCAATTGCAGGGTAATCCCTTCCTCAGGGCCGATGTCGAAGATGAGCAAATTCGGAATCTTGGAAGCTTGTGAAGACTTCGAGGATTGCTGCAGCGGCTCCTTGAATTCGATGACGATGCGTGTTGCCTTCTCCTGCATGCGCTTGCCGGTGCGAATGTAGAATGGCACGCCACGCCAGAAGTAATCATCGATCTGCAGCTTGGCAGCGACAAAGGTATCGTTCTTCGAAGAAGCCTCAATGCCCGGCTCCTCCGTATATCCGACAACCGCCTGTCCTTTCAGCTCGCCAGCTGCATATTGACCCCGTATAACCTGAGTGCCGACATCTTGCCGCTGTAGAGGCTCCAGTGCCTCCATGACTTTGCGCTTCTTGAAGCGAACTTGCTCAGCAGTGCTGCCTTTGGACAGTTGGCTGGTCAGCATCATCAAGAGCTGCAGCATGTGGTTCTGGAACATATCGCGGATGGCACCGGATTGGTCATAATAAGCAGCCCGGGTTTCTACGCCAACCGTCTCGCTGGCTGTGATCTGAACGTTGGCAATATAGCGGTTCGTCCACAGCGCGTGCAGAACTGGATTGTTCTGCTGCAGCACTTCGAGTTTCTGCACCATTGGCTTGCCAAGATAGTGATCAATCCGGTAAATCTCGTTCTCAGCAAAGGTCTGACTCAGCTTGGCGTTCAATGCTCGTGCAGACGGCAGATCGTAACCGAAAGGCTTCTCAATCACCAGTCGTTTCCAGCCTGACGTAGTCCCCAGTCCGCTTGCTTTAATATTCTCGGCAATCGGGCCAAAGAATTCTGGTCCGACGGACAAATAGAACAAACGGTTAGGCACAGCTCCCAGTGCTGCTTCCCGGGCTTCTACAAACTGCAGCAGATTGCTGTAATCTTCCGAACGCCCTACTTCCAGCACCCGGTAGTGAAACGACGCCAAAAATTGTTGCAATGCTGCTTCATCGGTTCCTTGTCTTCTTGAAAACTCGCGAAGCGACTTCTCGATATTGGCCCGAAACACATCATCCGGCACTTCCCGCCGGCCAAGACCAACCAAGGTGAATGCGCTCGGCAGCTTGCGGTCGAGAAATAAATTATATAAAGCAGGATAAATCTTGCGCTTGGCCAAATCTCCTGTCGCTCCGAACAAAACAAAGGTTGTCGGCTCCATGGTTCTCTCCCTCTCCTGCAGAACTCACGCTTCACGGGTCCAGTTCGAACTATTACGTGTCCTGGCCATAAATTCAATTCTTTGACGTAAGCTCTGGTTTGTTTATCGTAAGTACACTATAATATGAATATCTTCTATACATGTAATTAATATATTTTACAGGAGCTATAGACCCCATCTATGACCAATAATTATGAGCTATATAAAGTGTTTTATTTGGCTGCCAAGACAGGAAGTTTGACCCAAGCTGCAAAAGCGCTCTATCTGACCCAGCCGAGTGTCAGCCATGCCATTAAGCAGTTGGAGTCCAGCTTCGGGTTGCCCTTATTTACTCGTACTGCCAAAGGAGTGTCGCTTACGCAAGAAGGCGCGATGCTGTATTCCTATATTGAACAGTCCCAGATCCTGATCACCTTAGCCGAGGAGAAAATGGCTGCTCTCAAAAATCTCGACAGCGGCGAGCTGCGCATTGGCGGCAGTGACTCGCTGTTCAAGCATTATTTGTTGCCGCATCTGGAAGAATTCCATGCCCGGTACCCCGGCATCAAGCTCCATCTGAATCACGGGACAACCCCAGAGACAATCGCCTTTCTCAAAGAAGGGCGCATTGATCTCGGCGTCGTTCGGATGCCGATTGTTGATCCCCAGCTGGATGTCAGAGGCAGCTTTCAGCTACAGGACTGCTTCGTTGCAGGAGCTCGTTACTCGGAACTGCAGGACAAGGTTTTGTCGTTGGAGATGCTGATGCATTATCCGATCATCCTGTTCTCGCGCAACAGTCGGGTGCGTGTCGCCATCTCCGAGCTGGTGCAGAGCTATGGCTACAATCTCAAGCCGGATATCGAGGTCGGCAGCGTCGACCTGCTCATCGAATGCGCCCGCAGGGGGCTTGGGATTTCTTTCGTTACTCGCGAGTTTGTCTCCCGCGAGCTTGAAGAGGGCTCCCTCTTCGAAGTCCGGCTGGACGTGCCCATTCCAATCTCCCAGGTTGGCATCATGACGATGCGCAACATGCCATTATCTATTACGGCTCGGAAGTTTATTGAGTTGGTTCAGTAAGCACAACAAAGAGCTGTCCAGAGATCATCGTATCCGACTTCTGGACAGCCCCGGCTCAGGCTCTATATGTAACGCTCTATCCCATCTGTATTGGAAGCACCCCGGTTTGGCTCCTCCAACGAAACTTTCTTGCCTTACAGCAACCAATTACTCCTCACCAGGCGCTCCAACGAAACTTTCTTGCCTTACAGCAACCAATTACTCCACATCAGGCGTTCCAATGAAACTTTCTTGCCTTACAGCAGCCAGTTACTCCACATCAGGCGCTCCAACGAAAGTTTCTTGCCTTACAGCAACCAACTCACTCCTCACCAGCGTTCCAACGAAACTTTCTTGCCTTACAGTTCACACACAGCCCCCGCCCATCCCTGCTAGCTGACCTTGCGCTGCTTGGTCGATGCGCTAGCGGTGGATGGCTGGTCAGCGTACCTCTCTCGCGTCTATACGCACTTCCCCTTCGATGGTGACAGCGGCGGGATGACTGCCTAGGTTATAGTAGTATGAGCCTATTTCGGTACTCTTGCCGTCGGTATCGGTTCTTCCGTAGCTGTACAGGCTGGCCATGAATTGGTCCATGAAGTAAATGGACGGCTGCAAATTCGGCTTCACGCCCCAGGACTGCTCTCCGATCAAGTCCTCTTGCCACTTCAATCCGGCAAGCCCGTCCCCATTAATTTCGTAATAATTGTTCGTGCCTTTATTATGAGTAGTAAAACGTAGTGCTTCGCCTTCCGGGAAAACGTAGCTCGACCACCAGTAACCCTCACCGTGGACAAGTCTCATATTCGAACGGTTCACCTTGCCGGCCGTAGCCGCCAGATTTCGGGCCTCGGTGAGCTCTCCGCTCATGATCTTCTTGTATCTCTCTTCGCCCAGAGCTGAACGAATAACCACGTATTTATGCTCCGGATTATAGACGACCTTGACGCCGATCGATTCGCTCAGAAAGCGAAGCGGCACAAGAATGCGGCCTTCCTTCATGACAGCCGGCACATCCAGTTGAACCCGGTCGCCATTCACCAGCGCGGTCCGCTCCCCAGCTTTGATCTGCACTTCAGCTTGCGTGTCATTATTCTTGGCGTGTACCGTCCGCGTCTCCTGATTATAGTCCAGCGTCAGCCAGCCCTGCCCTTCCAGCAACCGAAGCTGAACCAAGGTACGCCCCTTCTCCAGAACAGCCTCGCCCCGATATTGGCTATTCACATAGACAGGTGTTCCCGCAAAGACCGGGCTTGCCCAGGTTAGCAGGACACTGCCCAACACCACAGCTGCTGCTGCTTGCTTGAACTTCTTTTTCATTGTCGCCACCTCAACTAGTATAATTTTACACTAATGTTGACGTGTTCCAATCAAAAAAGTTGCGTCCTCCGTCCATTCTCCCACCAGATAAGTTTGGCGCTCTCAACTCCCGTGCTGTGACTAGTGCCGTACCTTCGCCATCTCGCCCTTAAAGACAAAAGTACAATTAATAGTCCACGATTCTAGCTGTGTAGCGATGATAAAGTCAAAAGTACAACTAATTCGCTTGTTTATTGAAATATCTGGAGATTTATGCGAGATTAATCGCATTTTTGTCCTTACGAAGCGGATTATCAGCACTATGGCTAGTTTTAACTGTACTTTTGACCTTAGTAGCAGGTGGCTACTCACATCTCTCCATAAGTATCACCTATCCACTCAATCCAGGCACAGTATACCTCAACCACACAGACTGCGAGGATGCGGCGCTCTGCCATCATGCGGCGTCTTGCCATCTTGTAGCGCTACGTTGATGGGGTACTCTGCCATCACGCGGCGTACTACCATGATGAAGGCGCTCTGCCATCTTGCGACGTCCTACCATGATGAGCCACCCTGCCATCACGCGGCGGCTAGAACATAAAAAGCCGCCACGGCATCGGAGATACCGATGCGTGGCGGCCCGCTATTAAGGCAACTACTCCACTGCTTAAGCTTATGCCAATGGCAGCTTCACTGTTACTTGATACGTAGCGCCCTCACGGAGATTGCGCAGGATGCCGTCGGCCAGCAACTGTCCATCCACATGGACTTCCGTTGCTGTTACGCCAGCTTCGCGCTTGTACTCCACCTGCAGCGTTACGCCGCGGAACGAACGTGTGACGCGAGCGGTGCTCCAGTCTCCCGGCAGCTGTGGTTGGATCCGGATGCCCTCTGGTGTACCCTGCAAGCCAAACAATCCGTCGATCAGGCAGCGATATACCCATGGCACAGTACCTGTATTGAACAGATGGCTGGAACGCCCTGCTGTGTGCGGATATTGACGGTAAGCGCCACGGTAGTAGTTCGGAATGAAGACCGGCAGTTGACCGCGCTGCAGCAAGTCCTGTTCGTCCGGGCCAGGCAGCATCTTGCGCAGCACCCGGTAGGCACTGTCCTGCTCGCCAGCCACATAGAGCGCATAGATATAGAAAGCGGAAGCGTGATTGTAGACAGCCCCGTTCTCTGCGCTGCCCGGATGCTTCTGGGTTACCCGTCCGACATCCTCACGCATAGCCGTGAAGGAAGGGGCCAGCTTCTCCACGCCGTAAGGTGATTCCAGCTGTTCCTCGACGGCTTGAATCAGTTTACGGCTCTTCTCTTCATCTGCCGCGCCACTCATCAAGGACCAGCTCTGCGGATTAATGTAGATACGTCCCTCAACATCCGTGCTCACGCCGAAGGTGACATTATCATCCGTAATCCCTCTCGCATACCAGTTGCCGTCCCACAGATAACGGTTAGCGACTTCGTTCGTCTCTTCGGCCATCTCGCGGAAGACTGCCGCTTCCTCTAAGCGTCCATGACGCTCGCTGATGGCTGCCCACACCTTGAAGCCATAAGCGGAGGCGATTGTCAGCCAGCCGGACACGCCGCGGCCTTTGTAGCCCACCATGTTCATCGGGTCGCACCAGTCGCCCTGGTTGATATAATTCAGGCCCCGCTCGTCTCTTGCCTTGGCCAACCAGCGCATCGCACGTGTGACGTGCTCATATACCGAAGCCTTCTCATCGGAGTCCGCGAACGGAATCTCTTCATCTAGAATGCTGTAATCATTGGTTTCATCAAGATAGGTGTCCAGACAGATCGGCAGCCACACATTATGATCCATGTGAGGAACCTGGTTAATGTACTTCAGTTCCGCATCCTTGTGCAGAATAATGCCATCGGGCATGGAGCCGCTGACTTCCTGCTGCTTGAGCGCTGTCAGGAAAGCCTCTCTGGCAATGGAGGGTTGAATATAACTCATACCCATATTATCCTGCAGGTAGTTGCGGGTCTGCGGATCTGTCGTTAAGCGGTTCGTCTTGCCATGGTAGAACAGCTGGCGCGGAAGCCACTCATTGACAAAATTGTCGAGAGCGCTGTCCGGCGTCTCGATTTCCAGACATCCCTGTCCCTCATTCACATAGGCTGCATACTCTTGCTTACTCGCGGCAAAGCCATCCTGGGTACCAAAATAGGTGCTGCGGATGCCTGCGATTTCATCCTCGGTCTTGGCCGGTCCGAACAGGAAACGATACTGCTCCTCGCCATCCGCATCCAGCGCGAGCCGGTATTGCAGGACAGCTACTGGTGTCTCGTAACGAGCTTCACCGTTGCCGAGCAGTTCCTGAGTGACGGCAGAAGGCATGACGATGCCACCTTCACCCTCAAATTGCTCATGATTGACTTCCCAGGCATCAGGCTGACGATCATGCAGCAAGAATGTTTTATCCTTCAACTCTTTAATTTTGCTGTAATCCTGATATTTCTGATACGGCGTCACAGAAGAGCATACAATCGCTTGCAGCTGTTCATTATATTCAGCCGATTGATTCATCCAGGACATGTAGCCGACCGTAAAATAAGGATAAATGCTCAGCTTGCGTGTACGGCCGCTGGTATTCCGAACCTTGATCTCCCACTGCTCGATCGGATCATGCTTGGGTAGGCTCAGACGCATCTCGATCTCGACATCGAGACAGCGTACTGTCCAGTACAGATCATGCTTGCCAACTGCAAAGGTATAATGATCCGCTTGCTTCCGGACAGGCTCATAAGGTGCGGAGAACACTTCGCCGCTTTCCTCGTCCTTGATATAAACAAACCGCCCCGGATGATGGGCGTAATATGGCTGCTCCGGTTGCATAAACGTCTTGGCTTCCAGGTTGGGAGCATGTGAATATTTAGCCGGCTCCGGTTGCATGAATTGGGCTACCGCATAACCTCTGCAATTCATATGGATCATCATCGTCTCATTCCACAAGAAGCCGGAGGCCTTGGGCATCGCAGTGGGGCTGTACAATTCGTAATACTGCTTGTCTTCCGTTGCTTTCACTATCATTTCAGCGTCTTCCCCTCTTTCATTGGTTTATTCCTTCCCTCTTGAACACTTGTCATTATAACATGTTTGATTTTCAGAAAACTACACTTGTATGCCAGACAACACCAAAAAGCCCGCTGCTCTCGCAGGGGCCATTTGGATTCGTTCTTTTGTCAATGCTGCATGTCCACAAGCCCAGGACTATGCTCATTCGGCATCTCCGGCATCATGGGTACCGGGAAGCCTTCCGGCGGCTGGGTCACTTGTAATTCGCCGCCGTTGCGGCTCGGAGTCATGCCGCTGAATATCTCGGCAATCCGCGTTTCATCGAGACGAAAGTTAAACTGGGCGTTGTGATAGCCCATCTCCACATATTTGCGGCATTCCGGATACTTGTTAATATCATAATTGGGCACCGGAAATGCTTTGCCCCAATCCACTCCGAGCGTTTCCAGTGCTTTGGCAAAAGCGTTCTGGTGAGCATTGTCCCGCACAATCAGGAAGCCCAGCGTTTCACGGAAGGTTTTGTTGTTACTCATCTCATAAATTCTCGTTTTTTGCAGGACGCCGGTCGATTCCAGCACGACGTTGTTCAGCATATCCGCGATCAGATTACCATGGCTGTATACCCAGGATGCGTTCCATGGATTACCACCAGCATCGACTGGTAATGAGCTCTGAGCGCCCATGATATAATGATGGGGATTGGCATGCTTGATTGCTTCATTCAACGGGGCTTGATCGGCACCGGAATTGCCCGCCGAGTTCGTCTCGCCAGAACCGTTTAACAATTGATTTATGGTAGACTGCACCAACTCCACATGAGCGATCTCTTCAAGGAATACGCCTCGCAGTAAATCTCGATAGGCTTTCTCTTTTCCTCTGAAGTTGGAGCTTTGGAAGAAATACTGCATCATCGTACGCATCTCGCCGAATTGTCCGCCTAATGCTTCTTGCAGAACTTTTGCGGCAGAGGGGTCCGGCTGATCCGGTTACATGATGTTGATTAATTCTTCTTTGTAATAATACATCGTTTCATTTCCTCCTTTGGATTTCCTGCGTATGTCTAACCTTTCACTAATGAGTGTTCTTGATATAAGGCGGTAGCGCAATCTTGTCAAAATGAGCAGACAGCTCGCTTAGGCCTGCCGTCAGCTCTTGCCCGGACGATGCTCGTCCGTGACCACAGATGGCGATAGCCGGCTGTAACTCCGCCAACGCCTCGACAGAACGTCTGGCAGCCGCCCAATCGGCTGTAAAATAACGCGGCGGACCACTAAACTCCAGCTCCTGCGTAATTACATGGTAGATCGACTCTTGCTTGACGGTAACAAAGGCATCTCCGGCGATCAACACGCCATCCCGTTCACGGAACAGCGAGATATGGCCTGCGGTATGCCCCGGTGTATGAATCCAGCGCCAGTCCTTAAGTCCAGGCACTGAACCGTCGGTGGGCAGCACTTGTACCGCATGCTTGAGATCAATCGGCTCATTGGGAAACAGGACAGCCATCGCTGGAACCAGTCCTCCCCCAGCGGCTGTGTCGGCAGGCGCATAGCCCTGCTTGCCCGTTAGAAATGGGAGCTCCTGCGCATGGGCATACACAGGTACTTGCCAGTGCTCGACAAGTTCAATTACAGCCCCCACATGGTCAAAGTGGCCATGTGTAAGCAAGATAGAGCTAGGACGGGCATCGGTACCGAACACTTCCTCGGTGGCACGAATGATTGCATCAGCCGACCCTGGCATTCCGGCATCTACGAGCACCCAGTCTGCGGAATCCGTCGCTTGAATATAAGCAACATTGACGATGTGGACGGCTTGACACCATACCCCCTCGGCTTCTTGTGTTACTTCTCCGCTGCGCAGGGAAGTCAGGGGGAGTTCACGGTAATCCTCGCCATAAGACATCTCATGATTCATCGTAAAACCCCTTCCAATTGAAACAGACCTGCCCTAGTTTGCCCGTTGCCCATGCTTACCTATACGCATCCTTCTTCACAAGGAGCAGACCAACAATAGGCAGCATAAGTAAAGCTGAAAATGCCACGCTATTATGGATTCAACTAACTAAGGAGGTTGTGACAAATGGGGATTTTGAGCGGCAATCCGAAGGAAGAACCTCTGCATTATGGCGAAATATTCGAAATATGGACGATGTCAACAGCAGCCAAAGGCGTTCTCTCCAGTTATGAGACTTTTCTAAATCATGCGGGTGATGAAGATTTAAAGGACATTCTGCATGACCTGATTCAACAGGCTAATGAAGATATCAAAAACTGCGACAAGTTATTAATGGATGCTGAATTAATCCCCCCTCCCGGCATGCCAAGTAAGCCCAAGGCAAGGTTGGAGGACATTCCGCTAGGCGCTCGTTTCAGTGATGCAGAAATTGCGGCCACAATCAGTGCAGGTAATGCGGCCGGTCTGGTATTCTGCAGCCACGGCATGGGCATCAGTATCCGGGAGGATGTTGGCGCAATGTTTACTAAGTGTCATGCCTTGAAAACCGGACTTGGCGTACGCCTGTTAAAAATGATGAAAGAGAAAAGCTGGTTGGTTCCTCCTCCACTTCATATGCACAAAGCGGAATTAGTCGAAGCTTAATTGGAAGCCCCGGATCTGGCTGTCCGGGGCTTTTCCCTGTAGATTCTACATAGGATGTTCGCTGGAGGGAATAATAGGATAGGTTTTAAAGTTCATATTCGAGACCGTGACGGTTCACAGAGCCGTCCTCGGCGATAGGAGGAATACGATGTGGCTTTTGCAAAGCATGAAATATTAGAGCTGTTAGAAATCACTACCTTTCGAACGACTGCCCTCACCAAGACCAAAACGATGCATGCCCTTGCCTCTGACAGTGAGTTGAAACAACTGATGGTGGCGGATGCTGAGATGAGCAGCAAACATTTGGAGGAACTATGCGGTTTGCTAGAGCAGGACGCACATGAGGAGCTGACAACATGAATCAGTGGTTGGAACGGATCACCGGAATGTACAGTCTATCAGATCAAGTGCTGGCGTCGGATTTGCTCATTGCAGCCAAAAACGGCGTGCGCAATTACGCGATTGCGATGACTGAAACGATCTCGCCAGAGATTCGCGAAGCCTTGACACGACAATTGGAAGAAGCCATTGATCATTATGAGAACGTAGCCGACTATATGATGCGAGCAGGCCTGTATCATCCTTGGCATGTGAATGAACAGATTCAGTTGGACATGAGACAAGCCAGAGCCGCGCTGGAGCTTCCCCAATCGCACTAAGGAAGATTTTTCAACGTGATGGATAAACCACTGGAGCTTTGCCGATGCTAGGGCTATGAAACCGATTATACCCTTTGAACCTGTTCGTTACGATGAGATTCCCACAGGGAGCGAATGGACCTATCAATTGAAGTGGGATGGCGTCCGAATTCTGGCTTACCATCAGCCAGGTGACTCTAGACTTTTCAACCGGCATCTGCGCGAACGAACCGACCAGTTTCCCGAGCTGCTCCCTTCCTTTCTCCACGCTCAGGATTACATTGTGGATGGCGAAGTCATCGCACTGGCGGCAGATGGCAAACCCTCGTTTCACGAGGTCATGCGCCGGGATGGCATTCGACGTTTGGCGCGAGTTCCGTCGCTTATCTACGAAGTTCCCGTTACCTATATGATTTTTGATTTGCTCTGGCTAAATGGTCAATCGCTCATGGACCGGCCGTTGTCCGAACGACAGGCATTGCTAGCTGAACATCTCATCCCTACTTCCACAATTCAGCCTGTTCAATCCCATCCGAATGGCGAAGCTCTGTTCCAAGTGGTGCGCCAGCACAACCTGGAGGGAATTGTATGCAAACGCCTCGACAGTCTGTATCGGCCGGATGGCAAGGATGACCGCTGGGTAAAAGTGAAAAATTATGGTGACATCATTGCCGTCATCGGAGGCTATACGACGCGGGATGGTGTAGTCAATTCCCTGCTAAGCGGGATTTACCAGGATGGAAAGCTTTATTTTATTGGCAAAGTCGGAACTGGCAAGCTGACCGCAGAGGACTGGCGACACTTGACCAAGATTGTATCGAGCATTGCAACAGAGACTAGCCCATTCGCCAATCAACACCCCGATATGCGAGGAGCGAATTGGATTATCCCCAAGCTGACGGCCAAAATCCAATTCACGGAGTGGCGCTGGCACGAAGGCCGAACGCTAAGACATCCCAGTCTGCAAGCCTTTGTAGAAGTCCCACCCGAGAGCTGTACGTTCAAGCCCTGACGTTGACAGCTCTTTTTTTACGCCATATAATTGTCAAGACAACTATTTTATCTGATATGTGCAGGTGAATATCTATTGAATGAACAAGATAACTTAAAAGATTCCCTGGGCTTTCATCTCGGAATCACATACCGCAAGCTGGTGAACCTGTTCCAGCAGCGGATCAAAGCGTATGACATTACAACAGAGCAGTGGTCCGTCTTATACCAGGTCTACCAAGAAGATGGCGTCATTCAGAAGACGATTGCCGAACGGTTGTACAAGGACAAACCGACGATTACAAGATTACTGGCTCAACTCGAGAGCAAGCAACTGATCCACAGAACTGCCGGCATCCGGGACAAGCGTTCCGTCACAGTCCGCGTTACGCCCGCAGGGGCCGAGATTATCCATCAGACCTATCCGCTTGAGCGGCAGCTGATGAGCGATGTAAAAACTGAAATTGGCGAATCATCGTACGAGGAGCTGCTGATGCTGCTGCGGAGGGTTCATCAGCTGGTACAAGATCAATCTGACAGAGAGTAGGCGAACAGCAGTGAACAGACATCAGGAGACGCCTGATCGATTGTGGACCGCACCCTTCATCGGATTGACGGTCGGCTTTTTTTTGCTTTTTTTGAATTTGCAGATGCTTTTGGCTGCCTTCCCGGCCTATGTGAAAAACAATTTTCAAGCAAATGATGTCACCGTTAGTCTCATGACAAGTACATTTGCAGCTGCTGCCATTCTGGCGCGCATTGCTACGGCATGGCTGTTGAGACGATTTGACCGTCGTATGCTTCTTTATATCTCCATAGCAATAGCTGTACTTATGACGGTACTGTATATGTACGCATGGTCGGTTAACTCGCTCCTATTGCTTCGGGTAGGGTATGGTATCGGCTTTGGGATGGCCAGCACCATTATTCCCACCCTCGTATCCCGCGTCATTCCGGGCAATCGAATCGGTGAGGGCATTGCTTATTTTGGCCTGTCGACTAGTCTGGCCATGTCGATGGGGCCGCTGATCGGACTCAATGTTCTTGACGGCCTGGGTTTCCCGCCGCTTGTGTGGCTCGGCACGGCAGTTGGACTGCTGATTGTGCCGGTCTTGTTGATTACACGTGCCGTACCGCCGCAGGAGCCGCAAGTTCTCACCTCCTCAGCCAACCACAAAGAGCCCTTCCCGCTTGGCATCTGGACGCCGGCCCTCATGAACCTCATGCTGGGCGTTACCTACAGTGGCCTGCTCAGCTTCATCGCTTTGTTCGGCGAGGCTGCAGGGCTTGAACAGGCGGGGCTATTCTTTCTTTTTAACGTCATGGCGATACTCGTCGTGCGGCCCATTGCCGGCAAATTATTTGATGCGCATGGTCCGGTCATTGTGCTCGTGCCCGCAGGTATCTCCCTCGGAATTGGCTTGATCTTGCTATCTTACACCGGCTCGCTTCCAATGCTGATCCTATCTGCCATTTGTTACGGCATTGGATTTGGATCCATACAGCCTACTCTTCAAGCCTGGATGTTACGGGTATCCAAGCCACAGCAGCAAGGCTTAGCTAACAGTATGTTTTACAGCTCAGCCGATTTTGGCATTGCTTTAGGAGCATTTGTATTGGGTGCGGTCGCATCCGCCACGGATTATGCCATCATGTATCGGTACTCGGCAAGCTTGATGATTGTTTTTTTGCTGTTGTCCCTGTGGGCTGGCCGTCGGCAGCGCTCTTCCGTTTGAACCACCCGATCATCCAGACCAGGAGAGGAATAAACAGCAAGTGAACCATGGAATATCCGGCCCAGATTTCACTGATGACTTCGGCAATATAGGCACTGTTAATATAGGTATTCCAGGAGACAACAAGGACCAGCACCGAGATAGGATAGATCAGCGGTCGATAGCTTTTCAGACCGAAGATGCTCTGCATGCCGGTTAAAATACCAAAGAACATTAGAGAGGTTTTAATAAAAAAAGTGAGTATCCATAAGGTGATGAGCATCACCTCTACACGCTGCAAGAATCCGCCAATATTAATTGTTTTCGCCAGCATAAAGGCCGGAAACGTACTGTTGGCGGATTGTTCTATCCCAAGAATAAGGACGCTTAACAAGACAACCGTGACAAGTAAAGCACCACCGGCAACCGTTCCGATTAAAAACCCTTTTTCAGCGTGCTTCACATCCTTGACCATCGGAAGAAACACGAGCATTACCACCAGCTCTTGAAACATGGAAGACCTCCAGCCCGACTTCAGAATCGGGGCTACCCCATCTTCCCACATGGGAAAAATATATTGCCACTCCACCTGCGGCAGCAGCGTAAGGATAAGCACCAGCGCAAAAAACAAAATCCAGGGCAGCATCAGTTCAACGACCCTTGCCAGAATAACTATCCCTAATCTCGCACACATGACGGACGCCATCAGAAGCAGCAGTTCAACAGCTTGAAAGGGCGTTTCCGGCATTAACTCGCTGGTGAAGAAAAACCCCAGATTTCCGAGCAAGGTCCCGCACAGCATGAGAAAATAAAACAGGTACAGAAACGATATCGTATTGCCGACCCATTTCCCAAAGGCGCTCCGATGGATTTCAAACAACGATTGTCCAGGAAACAGCCGGGCAATGCGGATATATAACAACACCATGGCCACGTTAGCAATCAAGGTAATAACCGCAGCCATCCAGGCATCTTCACGGGCGGCCTGAACTAGTCCGGACGGGATCACCAGAATCGATGTCCCTACGGTGAGTCCCATGCTTAAAATCGAAAACTGAAAGCCGCTAATTTTATTGGTATCCATTGTATGCACCCTTTCCTGGCTAGGGGATTAGGCGGGCAATCGGACTGATCACCGCCCGAATCCAGTCCAGCGGCCGTGGCATCGGCCAGCCCATCCATTCCCCAACCATCGACAAGACGGC
This sequence comes from Paenibacillus daejeonensis DSM 15491, assembly GCF_000378385.1. Taxonomy (GTDB): domain Bacteria; phylum Bacillota; class Bacilli; order Paenibacillales; family Paenibacillaceae; genus Paenibacillus_D; species Paenibacillus_D daejeonensis. The sequence goes on from NZ_KB899659.1 coordinate 182,052, forward strand.
AAGTCCCCACAACGTTCCGAATACGGCCCATTCTTTAAACGAGCGAAGATGCTTGAGTGTAGGCCATTCTGCCAGAGGAATTAGCAACACAAGGAACGTAATAAACATGCTCCAGTTCATGGGTCCTTCATCTCCCTTCGAAGTGGCTGAATGATAGAGCCCACCCGCCGCAGCGATACTTTGGCATCTATGGTAACCTTGACATGCGGGAAGACGTCTCCCCACTGGTGACGATATTTCCGCCACACCTTGGGATGCTGCCTATGAAGCGCTTCGCCAAATCCAAAAACATCCGATCCGAATTTTTGTTGAATCTGTTGAACGCTGGTTTCGGTAGTCGATTGCATGGTTTTGCGAATAACCTGTTCAATCTTGCGAAACGACTCCTCTTTGCTCAAGTCGATCGTGCACTGAACAGCCTCCAGGTCGGCATCAATAAAATAGACGACATCGAACTCCGGCTTGCCATTCTTATCAAGTCGAGCCTTGATATCGGAAGAGGCCCGGACAATCCGGATACCGATAATCCCATCATCCGGGTCCGGACAACGGACGTGCCCGACTGTTGTATTGACTTCGTTGAGAATATAATTGACCGACTTGCTCATGAGCTCGTCGACCCACCCCACTAGCTTATCTTTTTTGAAGACAGCCATGCCCGCGTGCCTTAGCAGTGCATCAGGCTCCGTCTTATGCAAGTTTTCAATCGACCTGCCTACCTTTTTGTCACCAATGATTTTAACGCCAGACAGTACGGGATTCGCCCCCTCTCGTCCAAGCTCGGTAACAAATTGCTGCAGAGTAATTCTGCCTGTGGCCGCCCATTGCTTGTTGGAGACCAGAATCGAAGAGTATAGAGAGTTGGCCGGGATGTGCTCAAAGGGGGTCAATACCTTCAGGACGTCTGAGGCTTGGCTACCGTTGGCAACCAGTAAGTAAAAGTCGGTGCGAAGCTCCTGATTCCGCGAGATATAATCCAACACATCGCTCAGCCCTTCCCGTGCCAGCTCTTCTCCGAATACGAGGACCCGCAGATGAGACAAATACAACTGGCGGGGTGCCTGGCTCAAAATCCGCTGCAAAGCGTCGGGAATGGTCTCGCCAGGCGCGCTGTACACAATGACTGGCGTTGCGCCGATGGATCCCCGCTGCAGCCCGATTTCTGTTGGATTAATGACCTGTGCCGTAACCATATAGCCGTCATCATACTTGTCAACTCCCAGCGCAACGATGACAGCCAGTTCATTGAGCTCCTTGCGGCTCCAGCAGCCCGGCAGGATCAGCAGACTTAAGATCAGCAGGATAGAGGTAATCTTCTGAATCATGCGCCATCACGCTTCTTTTTCAATCGCTGCACCATGGGCTGGGTGAGACGAACCAGTGTGTCTTTTTGATACCAGCCGTTGAACGGGGCAAATGAAGTCATATACGGCACACCCAGAGACTGAAGCTGACACAGATGCAGCGCCAGCATGATCATGGCAATAATCATCCCATACAAGCCAAATGAAGCAGCAAGCGCCATGATGACAAAACGCAGCATCCGAATCGAGATGGCCATATTAAATGCCGGCAAAGCAAAATTGGAGATCGCAGTTAATGATACGACGATAACCATCGCTGCTGACACAAAACCCGCCTCGACAGCTGCCTGGCCGATGACAATGGTGCCGACAATCGAGACGGACTGTCCGATAGATTTTGGCAAACGGATTCCGGCTTCCCTCAGAATCTCGAACGTCACCTCCATAATGAGCGCCTCGATAAAAGCAGGAAACGGAATGCCTTCGCGTTGTCCAATCAGCGACAATAATAGATTGGTCGGTATCATTTCTTGATGAAACGTAGTCACGGCTATATAGAAGGACGGTGTAAGGAGGGAGATCGCAAAACAAAAATAACGGAGCAGACGAACAAGACTGCCAAAGTCACCTCGCTGGTTGTAGTCTTCACTAGATTGGAAAAACTGCATGAACAGAGCAGGAACGAGTAAAACAAACGGCGTCCCGTCAACGAAAATCGCAATTCTCCCCTCCAGTACGCCTGCCGCAATGACGTCAGGACGTTCAGAGTTGTAGACGGTTGGGAAAGGACTGTACTGTTGATCCTGAATCATTTCCTCGATGGAGTTGCTCTCCAATACACTCTCAAGATTCATCTTTTTTATCCGACGCTGTAATTCGGCAACGACCTCGGGATCAGCTTTATTCTCCAGATACATGACCGCGGTCTCTGTTCGTGTTTCTTGTCCCAATTTGTAGCTGGTAATGCGCAGAGCAGCATTTTTGACTCTTCTTCGGACCAGGGCGATATTGTCACGCAGCGACTCGGTGAAGCCTTCGCGAGGTCCACGAACGACGGATTGCGAAGCCGGCTCCTGCACTTGACGCTGCTTGAGACTCCCCGTATCAATACATAACGCACGCTCCATTCCATCCAGGAAGATAACCGTGTAGCCGGACAGCAGCAATTCTGCAATAGCAGATAAAGTCTCTTCCTCTTGGAGCTTGCCCTCGGTTATCGTTCGATGCTTCAGATGATCATATAGACTCGATGCATCCGACTTAAGACCGTCGCGCAGCCCCGGCTCCTCATGAATAGCAGTTAGAACTTGACGAGGATCGGCCAAACCCTCGACATAGATCAGCCAGCCGCTTACGTCATTCAGCTCAATATACCGGTAAATAATATCTGTGCTGTCTCCCGTTAGTTGTCTCATATCAGATATAAAAGTCAGCGGCTTCACCGCATCAGATTTGACCTCCGTCTGTGCCATCCCAATCACCCCGTTTCAGATAGACCTATCCATTCTTATTTGATAGCTATAGCATGCCCCGGTGGAAAGGGAAAGAATGCAAAAAAATGTCGCGTATACAACTAAAACACCGTGAGGCACCAGCCCCACGGTGTTTGTTATGGACATTGTCTATTACTTAATTGCTCCAGCAACAATGCCTTCATTGATCCTTCTTTGAAAAATAATATAAATCAATAGAATCGGAATCGTCGAAATCATTAAACCTGCAAACAGGGGGCCAAACTCAATGCGGTACTGCATCTCACCTTGCATGAAGGCCAGACCAATAGGAAGCGTATATTTATAGGCATCGCTTAGTAGTACCAAGGCGTATTGATACTCATTCCAGAAACTTAATACGTTGATGATGCTTATCGTAATCAAGCCTGGCATGGCTAGTGGAAGCATGATTTTGAAGAAAACACCATACAACGAAGCACCGTCCATAATCGCAGCCTCCTCCAGCTCACGTGGCAACGACTTGAAGAAGCCCAGGAGGATGAACATGCCGATTGGCATCGTCGTAATCGAGTAGAGCAGAATAATCCCGCCATAACTATTATTTACTCGCAGATCGCTAAACAGAAAAAACATCGGCACAATGAGCATTAGCGTGGGAATGGTTAAGGAGGCCAGATATAGATAATACAGCAACCCGCTCCCTCTGAAGGTGAACCTGGCCAGAACATAAGCTGTTGTAGCGGTCAGTAGCAGGGCCAGCAGCATGCTGCCGACTGTGACAATGATTGTATTCAAAAAATAATAACCAAAGTTGTAGTTCGTCCATGTATAAGAGAAGTTGGACCATAGCAATGGTAGCTTGGGCAGATCCCAAGCATTCCCGCTATAAAATTGCTGGTTATCCTTCAACGAATCGAATAAGGAGAAGATTAGCGGATACACACAGCATACGGTCCAGATGAATAGAAGCAAGGTGGAGAACAAGCGGGCGGGCAAGTTGATCCTGTTTACCTTCAAGCCAATTCTCCTTTCTCATAAAATAACGTTAACTAGGATATTTCAATGACTTCTTTTTTCATCAAACGCTGCAACACAAAGGTTGTTACTAATGACAGCACGAGAATCAACACGCCAATGGCCGATGCATAACCCATATGGTACTGCTTGAAGCCCATCTGATACAGATAATAACCCAACACCTGTGTAGCATTATCCGGGCCGCCCTCGGTCATTACACTGACAATCGCAAACGAGCCATTCAACGAGGTGATGACGATCAGGACAACCGATACTTTTACCTGCTCCCAGATCAGCGGCAGCGTAATATGCGTGAACTGTTTCCATTGGCGGGCTCCGTCAATCTCTGCAGATTCGTAGAGCGATGCTGGAATACTCTTAATCGCTGCGATGAGCAAAAGCATATAGAAGCCAATACCAGCCCATATCGCAGGTGGCAGCAGTGCCCAGATTGAATAAGTAGAGTCCCCGAGCCAAGGAATGTCCACCGGCCGGCCCAAAATAAAGGACAAAATCCCGTTCAAAAATCCATAGGATGGATTATAAATAAACCGCCATAAAACCGCGATCACAACGATCGAAAGAACATTGGGAAAAAAGAAAACAGCTCTGTAAAAGCCTGTCCCTCTCATCCCGAACCGTGTCAGTGCAACCGCAAAAAAGAGAGCAGCAATAAGGATACCAAATACCTTCCAGAAGATAAGAAAATAATCATTCACCATGGCCTTGTATATAATCGGATCCGCGAACATATCCCTGAAATTGTTGAACCCGATATAGTTCATATTGTCGGAAGCGCCTGACCACTCAAATAAGCTAATATACAATGCTCTAATGATTGGATATAACGTGAAAATACAATAAATAACGAAAGTAGGTAAAATAAATGAAGCAATAAATAATCCGCGTTTCCGTTGAGAAGTCACATTTTACCCCTTCTTTGCGATAGCGTTGGTGAGCAGAGCGGAGAGAATAAGAGTGCTATCTTGCTCTCTTACTCTCCCCCTGTCAGCTTAGAATTTAATTTTTGGCTCGTAATTTTTCGGCTGCTGCCTCTACACGTTCGACCCATTTCTCTGGCGTGATTTTGTTGTCCGTCAGAGCCAGTGTCGCATTCAGCATTTCTTTCTCCAGGTCTGCATTAAAGGCAATCGCAGGCAGAACAACCAGATCAGGGCTGCTGTAATACTTGCTCGCGCTGATGGAAAGCCCACTAGCGTTGGTGCCATTCAGATCCACCTTGACGTTCATCAGTGCTCCTGTCAGCTCTGCCCACTCAACAGCAGCTTGCTTGGTGAACATAAACTGGATGAATGCTTTAGCCGCTTCCGGGTTTTTCGCTTTTTGTGCGACAGCGACTGGGCTGGAATACGGATTGGCAATATACTTGCCCCCTGGCGCTTGCGTAATCGATGGAATCATGCCAAATTCGAAGCCATCTGGCGTATCATTCTTCATCTCGTTTTCAACCCATAGACCATTAGGGATGAAGGCTGCTTTTTGCTGCACGAACTGAATCTGCGAATCGGTGTGATTCAGTGCTACAGATGCTTTGTCGATAAAACCGCGGTCACGCATCGTCACGACCTGCTGCAATGCTTTCATAACCGGCTCGCTTTCGTACACGCCAGGCTTCATAGCAGCCATGTCTTCTAGAATCGTTGGATCATCACCGTTATTGGACACGATAGCTGGGAAGAGGAATCCACCTTGGAAATAGCCAATATGGACACCGGTGTGGACATACGGGGAAATGCCCGATGCTTGAATCTTCTCACTTACAGCCAGGAAGCTGTCAAAGTCGGTGGGCACTTCCCAGTTGTTCTCTTTGAACAGTGCTTGGTTGTAGAATGTGCCCCAGGAACCAAAAACGAAAGGTATAGCATACGTTTTCTCATCAATTGATTGCGGCTGAGCGATCAGAATATCGGAGATCAGTTCGCCATCGGTGTTCTCCGCCGTCTTGAACCACTCCGTCAAATCCATCAGCTGATTGTCTTTCACGGCTTGCAGCACGTCAATGCCTCCTGCACAGTCAATGAATACAAGGTCCGGCGGATCGCCTTGGATCCAGCGCGGCTTCATTTGATCATTAATTTTGGGGCCAGCCGACTCTTTAATATTGACATCCGGATATTTGGCTTTGAACTGCTCCAGCAGTGATTTCTGCCAAGCATCGCCATAACCACCTACACAATACTGGACTTCAAAATCACCAGCAACGACAGGCTCCGTATCGGCTCCTGTAGTGGAGCTGTTATCTGGCGTGCCGGTTGTCGGTGCAGTGTCAGATTCCGTTGGCGGCGTCTCCACATTATTCACATTGTTGCCCCCGCAACCAGCCAATCCGACCATTAGTACAAGAAGTATGGCCATCCCTAACCATGTTATTCTCTTTGCCTTCATTTACGCTGATCCCTCCTGTTTTTGTATACACCCTAAATATAGAGGATCTGCAAATGCTTTCATATGACCCAAATCCCATTTTTGTCCTACATTCTCCAGACGATTATTCCTCTTGAATGAACAAAAAAAGACGCCTGATGGCGTCTCGCAGTTCGTTCTTAATGCTCCGCGCGGTTACGATATTCGGAAGGTGTCATATCGAATAGCTGACGAAACAACTTACTGAAGTATTTTGCAGAAGAATAGCCCGTTCGATCTCCTATCTCATACGTTTTCAGATGGGTTTCTCGAAGCAGCTTCTTGGCATGATTCATTCGCACGGAAGTCAAATAGGCCAAGTAATTTTCCCCCGTCACTTCCTTGAACAGATCACTCAAGTAATTCGAGTTCATATGCACCACCTTGGACAGGGTTGTTAGATTGAGCGATTTATCGCCATGGTTTTTGTGGATGTAATCCTTGACGCTATCGATGACCTTGTTCTTCTCCAGACCGTGTGCTGGTTGGGAAGATTGCACTCGGATGCAGCTTTCCAACTCGGCCACAAGAGTCGGGAGGTGCATCGTCGATCCTGGCAGTGATAGCCTGGATAGCACCTCCGCCACGGACTCTCTTAAGTGTATACTTAGCTTGGATTCAGTCTGGTTCAACATAGGCAACAGCATGAGCAGTAAGAAATGGATCAGCCTTAATCGAGTGACGGGGTGATGCTCTCTACTCTGGAGCTTCAGCTCCCCGAGCAACCCTTCAAGATAGTGCCAAAAGGATGTTGAATCATTGGTCTCCAAGGCGATTCGAATCCTGTTCCGTTGTTCCTGCCAATCCTTATCCCGGTTCAAGGTTGCCTGCTTCAGCCAGCCATTCTCCGAACGATAAATGTCATGCATGGCCTTCCCGTAAACCTCCGGCAGATGTGACAATGCTGTAAAGGAGTCTCCGCCTCCCACGGAGAGGGGATAATCATGACCGTCGTTTGTCCACGTCTCCAGCCACCACTGCCTTATCTGTTCTTCTGGAAGGTGGCTGCCTGCGCTGAGAATAAAACAATGCCTGGCATCCGGAGTTATCGTAAAGCTAGATTCAATTTCCTGAAAGTGAGACAGAAAGGCCCCCATATATGAAGCTAGCTGGTCTTCATGCAGGGCAAGGCCACCTTCTGCTTGAATGAGCAACAGCAAGGAGTATGACTCAACATCCGGCCGCCAGCCTGTCTCCTGCAACAGCTGTGTCAGTTGCCCCTGTGCATTCGGGTCACCGTATAGCGCATCTAGCAAACATTGCTTAAGCTTGCCTGCTTTGTTCAGCTCCGCCAGCTGCCGTGCCTGTGCCCTCTCCTCAATCAGGCGTTCTGCCTTCGCGAGGGCCTCCATCATTTCCTCACGGATGATGGGCTTGAGCAGATAATCCACTACCTCGGCCCGCATTGCATTTTGAATATAGGAGAATTTGTCATGTCCGGTCAGTACGATCTTCAGAATGTCAGGGTGCTCCTCCTTTAGATAGTGGGCCAGGTCCAGCCCATTCATCCCAGGCATGGAGATATCTATCATCATCAGATCCGGTTGCAGCGCAGCGATGTCGGCTATTGCACTATGCGCATCTTTACATTCGCTGACCTGCCAATGGGGAGCAAGGCGATTCATAATGGACACGATGCCGGCACGAATCATCTTCTCGTCGTCAACGACTATCATATTCGGCACGAGGCTCGCCTTCTTCCTTCAGATATTTCATTCTGATCTCTACCGTGGTCCCCTTGCCTGGCTCTCCAGTCAAGGTCAACCCGTATCCCTCACCGAAATAGTAGCGAATCCGGTCGAAGATATTTTTTAGTCCAATGTGAATCTCGTCCTCGGCCTTGTCGGTATCCGTCAGCAATTGTGCTTGGATATCGCGTCGTTGCTCTTCATGCAAGCCAATGCCGTTATCCGTTATCCGAATGATGATATCGCCATTCAAGACGACAGTCCCAATGTGTATGCAGCCTTCATGATTCAGTGGTGCCAGGCCATGAATGATCGCGTTCTCCACCAGAGGCTGTATCGTCCAAGGCAGGATATACGCGGTCATCGCCTCTGGCGCAGGTTCGACAATGAAGCTTAGATCAGGAAACCTTATTTTTTGAAGCTTGACGTAGTGCTCCACATACTCCATTTCCTTGGCAAGGATAATCAGTTCCCTGTCATGATTAATGGTCATGCGGAATAAACGGCCTAATCTCGCGATCATATCTGCGACCTCATAGTTGTTATCTACCTCTGCCTTCATACTGATAGATTCCAGTGTATTATAGAGGAAGTGAGGGTTGATCTTGCTCTGCAACAGCTTGAAATCCGCCTCTCGCTTCAAGATCCGAATGACGAAGATGTGGTGAACGAGCTCGTTAATTTGCTTGACCATGTGGTTGAAGCTGCCTGCCAGCTTGCCAATTTCGTCATTGGAATGAGCTTTGAATTGCACTGTATAATCCCCGCTCTCCACCTTGTGCATGAGCGTCTTCATCTTCTTGAGCGGCAGCAGCAGCCTGCGCGTCAGGAAGACGGAGAGGCCGATTGAGAGCAGCAGGGCAACACCCGTCAGTGTCCACAGCAAATTACGAATGATGTCTACATTCCGGGTTAACTCACTAACCGCAATAACATTGGCAATCTTCCAGTTGGATTGTGCAGCCGTTACATAACTGACCAAGACTTCTTCGCCGTCAATATGCTTAATCATGCTGCCTGAGTCCTCATGCATGGCAATGGGGAATTTCTCTGTAATCTTGCTGCGATCACGGTCATAGATGATATAGCCTTGGGCATCGACAATCAGCAACTCCTGGTCCGTGCTCCCGCTCACGCTAGCGAAGATATCGCTTAATCCATTCAAGTTCATATCCATACGAAAGATGCCCGCAGACTGGTTTTTATTCAAATCGATTAAACTGCGCAGATACGAGAAGCTGAGCTCCTCTCTCCCTTCAATACTCCTGACGCGATGGGTAGGCAGCAGAATGCCTCTTCCCTCCGCTTGCAATGTCTCATCATACCAGGATTCATTACGAAAATAGCTGTAATCTACCTGCTGGCCAGATCCATAACGGGAAAAAATGCTGCCATCGGGCTTGATTAAATAACTCCCCTGCACATCTCGGAAGGGAATGAGTACGATGTCCATCAATGCTTTGTCGATCATCATTTTATCCTTGTATTGCTCGGAGGGCGATTTGGTATCCGTATGCAAGGCTTCCTCGACGCCTGAATCCATAGAAAACATTAATGAAATCCGGTCCAGTTCATGTAGGTAATGATCCACATTTTTTCCCAGCTGATTCAAGAGCTCCAGGCTGAAATCGCTCGCTTTTTCCTTCATATTCGTACTATAAGTCTGAAAACCGAAAAAGGTCACCACGATCATCGGCAATAGAATCATTAACGTATACATAAGGATAAGCTTCTTGTCCAAGCTCCACCCGCTGATAGGGGTACGTTCTATGGCGATCCTCCTCCCCGGCTGACCGACCTGTCCCAGGCCCGATCCATGTTCGTCAGCATGTCATCAATCGTTAAGGCTTGCAGATACACGCCCTGAGCGGAATCCATGATTTCAATAACGATATCTCCGCTCTGCTCCCACCAGTTGGAGAGAAATTCATGCGTTTGGCCATTCGCTACCGCTCTAGCAATATCACTGAGTTCTTCCGGCGTATGGCTCCCCACTCCCTGTAGGGTCAGAAAAGAGGCCTGGCTCTCGGCCCATTGCCTCAGTGTTTCTTCCTTGGACCAGAATGCCAAATATTTGCGTGCTGCATCCAACTGCTTGGTTTTATTATTAATTGTCCAGGTTGTCCCCACATTAATGGATACGACGGTTTCCTCACCTGGCGGATTGGCTGGCATCGGGAACATGCCAAGCTCAAAATCCGGCTCTCCCTGAAGGATACCGGCCAATGCCCAGCTACCGTTAATGTACATCGCCGCGTTGCCCTCGACAAAATCCCGCTGCGCCTGATCCATACTCACGTTTGTGCTGCCGGGAGTCAAATATCCTTTCTCTTCCAGGCTGAACCATTGCTCCAGCATAGCATTCCAGGTTCCATTAAACCTGATCTCGCGCGCATTCAATTTACGATCAAAATCCGGGTCTTTGATGAGCGAAGGACCCAACGTATAAATAGCGGCCAATGTCATCCAGCCATCGTTATTGCCTATAGATATTGGAGTGATACCTTTAGATTTTATTAATGCGCTTACATGTAGAAATTCTTCCCAATTGGAAGGCGGCCGTAAGGAGAGTCGTTCAAACAGATTTTTATTATAATAGACACCGAGTACGACCATTTCATTCGGTGTGCCATAGACTTTACCCTGAAAGGAGACGGATTCAATTGCGGATGGCGTGAAGGCGGTGGTCCAAGGCTCATCGCTGAGATCGCGGATGAAGCCTACTTTGGCATAGCTGCCCACTTCTTCCCCTCCGGGATGGAGCATAATGACATCGGGTGCGTCATTAATGGCGAACTTCCCCTTGATATACTTGGTGTATTGCGCACCTGGCATGCCTTCGTAAATCACCTTAATAGATGGGTTTTCCAGCATAAATTGTTCATTCAGCTCTGGAATCGCACCGATTTCGGATCCCGCCTTGAATCCCCCCACTCTTAATTTGATAATCTCCTGTGTCTCTGAATCTGCGGGTGGATGCAAGGAACTGCTGCATCCGGTGATCAATAGCATGAATCCCCCAATACTTGCCAATAAGACTATGAATGGTTTGATCATCTCTCTCAACTCTCCTATTCCATTCAATCCCTATAGCAAGTTTACATCATATCCCATCAACCGTATATGTTCATTGTGTCTAAATGATAGGCAAAAGAGAAGCTGGAATCCCCCGGTCTGCAAGGGATTCCTTCTCCTCTGTGGGCAAAACTGTTAACGCTCGGCCATATAATCCAGCAAGGCTATAATCAGGGTCACGGCTTCAGCTCTTGTAGTGACGGCATGTGGAGCAAACTGATTGTCGCCCCTGCCTCTCATCAGGCCTGCCTCCACACCAGCAGCCACATAGGGCCTTGCCCAGCCTGGCACGTCTGCAGCGTCCGTGAACGTCAGCTGTGCCATGGGATCGGTTGGAAGCCCCAGCGCCCGTACGATGACTGCAGCGATCTGGGCCCGTGGCATTTGCTCCCTTACCCGGAATGTGTGATCTTCATAGCCATTGAATAGTCCAGCTTGGACGGCCGCCATCACATGATTGCTCGCCCATGCCGGGATTGCATCATTGAAAACAGATACAGAGGATTCCGCCGCAGGCAATTGAAGCGCCCGGCTCAGAATCGTTGCCAACTCTCCGCGCGTCACTCCTGCGTTCGGTCGGAAGGTGCCATCCTCATAGCCATTTACGAAGCCCAGCTCTACTGCGCGTTCAATGGCATTCGCTGCCCAATGTCCCGCCACATCACTGAACTGGAGATTCGAATTCCCTTGCCCCGGCGGATTTTCTTCGGTTTCCCCGCCAGGCTCCTCACCTGTTGGTTCCTCCGTCTCCCCGTTGGTGTCTTCACCCTCATCATCATTCCCATCGGGATTGCCAGTGCCGCCTCCTGGAATGCCTGGATTCCCACCTGGAATGCCAGGATCGCCTCCTGGATTCCCGTTATTGCCGTCATTCGATGATTCCCACTGCGGCAGGCTGGTTGTAACCAGGGAATGCGCCGCGGTTCCCGAGAACTGAGTCACGCCGCCTGTTAACCCAGTGGCAAAAGTCACCTGCACACTGGATGCTGCTTCCGTACCATTGATAGGCGTCCACCCGCTATCTTTCTTATAATATCCGGTGAAGCCGTGATTTGTTTTGACGAGCTTGATCTCTGCAGGAAATGGAATGTAAGGACCTGTCGCAGCAACGGTCGATGTCCCATTGCCCGGACTGCTCTCGAGCTTCACCCTCCCCTGTGGAGAGATGGACAGATACACCCAAGCCGCATTCTCATCGAGAGAGTCGCGCATCATTAGACCCGTGGTGCCTTTCAAGCCTGCCGCTCCTCCTGGAATCTGATATCGGTTCAACGACATGGTCATAGTATTGGTCTTGTTACCATTCAATTCCCGATGCAGATATACATAGTCTTTGTCGGCTAATCCTCTGCCGGTAGCCTTAATCTGCAGGGCTCCATCCTCTTCATGGACGCTGCCCCACGCATCTCCATATGGCATCAGCTTCCATGGCGACGGTAACGCATAAACCTCCAAGTCAAGTGTGATGGTCTCCGTATCGTCAGCTGTGGCAATCTGTAGGGTAGCCACTCCTGGCGCTAAGCCTGTAACTACGCCGGATTCGCTGACAGATGCAATTTCTTCATTGAGGCTGGTGAACACGGCATCCGTGACAGGCATGCTGCCGCTTAGTTGCCACATACCAGCCTTGAGTTGCGCCGTGCCTCCAACTGCAATTCGATCTGGTACAGACTGAACATGCAAGTAGGAGTCTGGCTGTTCGATGTAGATTTCCAACTCGGCCAACTGGAACGCATATTCCCTTAACTCATCAATCCTTAGCTTACTCGCTTCCACCTTTACATACCGCGCCTGCACACTCTCGAAGCTATAGTCATGAACGGCATTGGTGCTCGGCTTAGGTGCATCGACCACTTTGGCTACTTCAGTCCAATTCTGATTGTCCGGGGATACGAGAATGCGGTAATCTACCGGGAACCCTCCGCCTCCGCTCCGCGGCCAGAGACTGACCTTGTTGACAGGAGCACTCTGACCCAGGTCCACCATGATCCACTCTGGCTTAGTAGGCTGACTGCTCAGGGTCATACTGGACCACCCGGGAGAATTAGCCGTGCTGGTGCGCACGCCGTCCACTGCATTTTTCTTGTTCCATCCCCATGCATTTACATCGGAAGATACCTCAACGTTTCTTCCTTTGGCTGCATTCAGGTGCGGATTAATTGGTGGTGCTTCTGCCGGAAGAAGCTCCGGGTCTTGTGGGGCATGATACCCGCCATCGATGCCCTGCAGCGCATACAGTCTGCCCTCGCCAGGACCGAATTCTGCTTGAAGCTTGCCTGTCGCCGGGTCAAAATTAACATTCGTCTCCAGACCAGTAACATGCGATACTTCTTTCACGCCGCGCACAGAAGAATCCAGAGTGAAACTTAACTGTTTACCATCTGTAAATGATTTATTGACGATCATCACGTAGGATTCGCCCGTTGTCTTATGCTTCATATGCGAGATAACCAAGCTATTAACATTACTATCCGGCTGGATAAAGAAAGATGATGGCAAAGCCGGAACGCCAGCCGGGATGGTAGGACCGGCGTGATAAGCCTGGATCGCATCCAGATTGACCAGTGTTGGACCAAGCTTAGCTACCTTGGCATTTATTTCTTGAACAGGAGCATAGAGATCGGTCTTCTCTCCTGCGGCGGTCATAATAGCATCCGTGAACGGCTCCCCACGTTCTGTAGGTGTCCAGTACGTGAACCAGACGAGGCTTTTCATGCCATAGGCAAGATTGACATAGGCGGAATATTCCATCTCCGCAGCCACAGGCCTTCTGTACATGCCTGGAATGCCAACGGATTGGAGATAAGATGAGGTCTTGATGTCGTATTCCAGTCCTACCTTACGGATGATTTCCAGATTGTCAAAGTAGTTGGTGCTGAAGGAACCGTCCCATTTGAAGGGATAGTTATCGAACGATAAATACTTCATATTCTCCGCTCCAACCGCTTCTACCCATGCGCGAACGTAAATATGCTCGTAATTCCCCATGCTCCAGTTCGGATTCAGGTTCACATAAGGAACGCGGTCCGGGTCGGTTGCCAGGATCTTCTTATATTGCTGTGCCGTTGCAGTTAGTGCATCATGCCATGGCTCATCCTTAATGTAATAGCCGCTGGTAGCAGGATGGTCCATATACGTCTGCACCATTTCCTGAATCTCCCGGTCAGTACCATCGACCCGCGGATCTGCTACTGACACCTTCATTCCGTTTGCGTGCGCCAGATCCAGCATTTCGAAATTGCGCTCCTCGGTATTCAGTCCATTCGACAGCACGTTCTCGATCGTATTAATACCTGCTTCTTTCATGTACTTGTATTGCTCGGCATTCGTATACTCCCATAACGGTGGCCAGTAAATTCCAATTCGGAGCTGCTCCGGCTCCGCTTCACGCACCACATTCGGTTTTATCGTAACCTCAAATACCCGCTTTTCAGTTACATCTCCTTTGGTGATTGTTGCCGTGAGTGTGACCGCTGCTTGGGGTTGTCCCGGCGCCGGCCGCTGCACAAGAATTCCGTCAGCACGCAGATAGTCAGGATTGGAACTTTCCCACACAATCGTTGACCCTTCTTTGCCAGCCGTAAACAGATATAAATTCTTGTAGATATCTGTTACATTCGGAAGATCAATAGCCGCCGCATCTGCTGCTACAGCCTCCTCATCGCTAAGCTCACTTACATAAGGAATATAGTTGTATACTTCGAATTCATAGAAGGAGTAACCCCACTGTGTAGAACGTTCGATGCCTTGGAATTTCACAAAGCGGGCATTTATTTTGTCAAAATCGATGACTTCTATTCCCCTGTTGCCCGCCAGGGCTTCATCTTGGCCAGTCACATCGATCCAATCGGTATTATTGGTGGATGCAAGCAGCTTGTATTTCTTAGCATGGGTATGCCAGTTCAATACAATACGGTTGATCTCCATAACCTCACCCAAATCGACAGAAAACCATTGCTCATTGTTAAGTGCCGATGACCATCTTGTATCTCCTTGCCCGTCTACTGCGTTTCCAGGCCCGAGAGACGGCACTTCATTCCCGGAAGACAAGGCCTGTTTGCCTAAGGCGTGATTCACTCCATAATTAGGAATGTCTGCTTCATACACTTTAAATTCATAGAAGGAATAGCCCCACTGTGTCGCTCGTTGAATGCCTTGGAATTTAACATATCTTGCAGCGGTTTTGCCAAAATCAATCACTTGTTCACCGCCACTGCCCGCCAGAATTTTGTCATTGGCGTACACATTGACCCAGTTCTCATTATCATTGGAAACCAGCAATTTGTACTGCAAAGCGAATGAATCTTGCCAGTGTATGATAATCCGGTTGATATTCCGCTCTTCACCGAGATCGACAGAGAACCATTGATCATCCTGCGTAGCCGATGACCACCTGGTATTATCCATCCCATCCACAGCCTTCTCGGGTCCAAGAACAGGATCCTCGTTTCCGGAGGAAGTAGCCGTTTTACCTAATGCCAGATTCGCGCCGTTCCCGTCTTCAGCAGCATAGATGGCTGCCGGGGTAATGGATGAGAATAGTGTGGTGAATAGCAGCGCCAGCGACAGCAAAATCGATACATGTTTAACTTTCATATGTCCCTCCCGAAATCTTTCTTTTTGAAAACCAGACAACATATTGGAGCATCTTTCTGTAAGCGATTACACCTCGAATATATCAACCCCCAATTCGGATTGTTGTTCCTACCTTTTATGCTAAGAAAAAAGAGAGGACATCACAACCATTCAAAATCCATATTTCTACTCTTATTTACGGAAACATTAAAAAAACCGCGCGGCATCAGCCGCACGGTAAAATCTCTTGCATTTAGTTTTCGTTCTCGGATTCTTCGTCCGCGTCCTTCTGGACATTAACGTTTAACTTGAGGGTAACGCTCAAGATTTGATGATTGTCAGACTCATTTATGTACCAACGATGATCGCCATGATCAACGGGCTCCGACATGCCATCAATTAGATTGGCGCGTATTTGCAGCCATCCTCCAATAGTATCTACATTCTCACTGTTCTCAAAAGAGATGCCAAAGCGCTCTTCGAGCAAGCTGAGCAAGACACGGCCATTGATAAGGTATTCATCCGACGCTTGCTCGGAGATGTCCTCTACTTCGTCCTCGTCAAACTCATCGCGAATCTCCCCGACAATCTCCTCCAGAATGTCCTCCATCGTAATAATGCCTGCCGTTCCGCCATACTCATCGATAACTAATGCCATATGGACCCCGTTCTTCTGCATTTTTACCAGTGCATCATGCAGAGGAGTGGTCTCATGGATCACGTAAATGTCATGAATATGTTCTTTCAAGGTATTCAAACGATTCAAGGCAATATGCGTGACCAGCTCCTTGGCATTCAGGAAGCCGATAATATTGTCTTTGTTTGAATCTTCGGTAACGGGATAACGCGTATAACGGTGTTCATCGGTCAATTGCAAAAACTCTTCCGGCGACATCTCGGAATCTACGACAATAATTTGCGTTCGCGGTACCATAACGTCTTTAGCTACCCGTTCGTCGAATGCAAAAATGTTTTGCATATAAGCAAGCTCGGTTTGGTTGATCTCTCCGCTCTGGAAGCTCTGTGTCATAATGATCTTTAGCTCTTCTTCTGAGTGGGCCTGTTCATGTCCGGCTGGCTTGACTCCGAACATACGGAGCAATACTTGTGCCGAGCCATTGAGTAACCAGATCAGCGGAAACAGTACGGTGCCGAACGCGACAAGCGGCCGCGAGAGCATCAGCGTCATCCGTTCTGCAAACTGAATAGCCAGTGTCTTGGGAGCAAGCTCACCAATGACCACATGAAGGAAGGTCATGATGGAGAGTGCCAGCGCAAAAGAAATAAATGTGCTGACGGCAGCGGATAAGCCCCATTCATCAAAAATGGGATGCAGGATCTTCTCGATCGTCGGCTCACCCAGCGCACCCAGTCCCAGTGCAGTAACCGTAATACCAAGCTGACAGGCAGATAAATAATAGTCCAGGTTAGTAACAATCCGTTTGGCAGCGATTGCCTTCTTGTTCCCTTCAGTAACAAGTTGCTCAATGCGGCTCATTCTTACTTTAACTACAGCAAATTCGGAGCCGACAAAAAACGCAGTCAGGCCTATTAAGATTGCGACCAAGCCCAGATTAATTATTATGGATATGTCCAATTAGTTCCCTCAATATAGAGGGTTTCACCTCCGCAAATGTATAATGTCAAGCTTAAGTTGGATTCCATCTCATCCGATACGACGTAGCAGCAATTAGTCCTACCTTGCCATGCAACTTCCCAATGGTGTCACCTCCGCTTCTACATAAATCTGATTCTAATTATATATGCTTTTGACCTATAGTGACAACTTTTCGCAATTACGGTCCAAATTATACGTGTCAAATGTATGTAAGAGCTTGAATCCAAAGAAAATCACCCCAAGGGGAACCGTTAGATTCCTTGCTTGAGATGATTGTCGTTTAATGTGGCTGGAAGCTTCGGGTTACAGGCAGTGTGCCATCGACCGGAATCTGACCAAATGCTGCACGCAAGCCTGCTGCGACATTTGGCGACTCTGCCCCATAGATGGCAAGTGCGGATCGGACATTCCTCAGGTGCTGCCATTCATAAGGATTTCCCATTGATAGCAGCACATAGGGCAGATCCTGGCGGTTCATCTCGTCGATCCAGCGTTGGTATCCGGGCCAGTTGTACTGCTGCGGAAGACTCCGGAACTGATAGGAAGCAGCGATAACCGCATCCGCTCCATCCAGGAGACGGCGGATTGTCTGGCTATCCTGCTGGCCGATCACCATCGTTTTCACCTCAACTCCTCGTAAATCCAGCCCTGCCACGGACTGTCTGATCTGCTCCGCCCGTGCTTCGTCAGGCGCAGCGACTGCAATCACAGTCCCGTCATTAGACGGCAGAGTCACTAGATCCGCCTGAGGTGTGATGGCCGTTACAGCTGCCTCCGCGATCCGTCGTTCAACCTGACGATGCTGGGGTGACCCAACGATTTGCCGGGCCTGGTCCAGTCGTTCAGCAAGCGATGCCGGCCGTTCAAATAACCCATAGCGGTGCTTGAGCTGCAAGATCCGGTTAACAGCAGCATCCAACTGACTCTCCTGGATGCGACCTGCCCGCACCGCTTCAATAATGGCTTCATACGCTCCAGTAAGGTCCTCAGGCATCAGAATGATGTCCACTCCGGCAGCTACGGCGCGAATAACCGCATCCCGTTCACCAAAGTGCTCGGCCAGCGCCTTCATCGTAAAGGCATCCGAAACTACGACGCCCTCATACCCCATCTCTTCGCGCAGCAGCCCCCCTACGATACGTGGCGACAGTGTGGCAGGCAAATAGATCAGACTGCCATCCTTCTGGGAGCGAACCTGGGTATTATCCAACGCAGGACACGCCACATGAGCCGTCAGAATCATCTCCGCACCGCCGCGTACTGCCGCCCGGAACGGTACCAGCTCCACTTGCTCCAGCCGCTCCTTGGCATGTGAAACCACGGGCAGACCCAGATGTGAATCTACCGCTGTAGCCCCATGACCTGGGAAATGCTTGACCGCTCCGATCACGCGCGCATCCTTCAAACCATCCATGAAAGCCAGGCCCATACGAGTCACGAGCTGCGGCTCAGAGCCGAAAGCGCGAATCCCGATAATCGGATTGGCCGGATTGCTGTTCACATCGAGCACCGGTGCAAAATTAAGCTGCACGCCTAAGGCTCTCAGTTCTTCCCCTGTCAGCTTGCCTGCTTCTCGGGACAGATGATCGTCTCCGGTTGCCCCAAGAGCCATTGCCCCGGGTAAGTTGGTGCCGCCAGGTATCCGTTTGATGACCCCGCCTTCCTGATCAATGCCGAGGAGCAGCGGAATGTCATCCGCCTGGCGCTGGAGACCATCATTCAGTTCTACCAGCTGTCGCAGGTTGGCAATGTTCTTATCAAATAAAATCATGCCTCCGAGACGATGATTGCGGATTGTAGCTGCCGTCCCTTCATGGGCGGTCCATGTCGGTTGTCCTCGGTGCATGCGGATATCCGGCATCAGCATCTGACCTGCCTTCTCCTGCAGTGTCATCAGCTTCAGCAGTTCATTCCAATTGGCCGCCTCAATCGCTTCCGCCCGCTGGTGCCGAATAACTCTGGAGAGAAACACGGCGTACTCCGCCCTGCTCACCTGTTGACCTGGTTTGTATGTCCCGTCGGGGTAACCGCCGGCAAGCCCGCTTGAAGCCAGGTGGCGGACGTTCCCTTCCGCCCAATGTCCCGTAATATCCGAAAGCCGGACAGTCGCGTTTCCTTCTGCAATGGTGTAGGCACGCGTCAGCAGAGCGGCCGTCTCGCCACGGGTAACGGGTGCATCCGGCCGAAATGTACCGTCCGGCAGCCCGCCCGCCAGGCCAACGCGGCTCGCGATGCTGATCTCGCGATAGAACGGGTGGCTCTCCGTCACATCGCTGAAGCCTTGTCCGGTTGCCTGCAGTTGTTCATCAGCATAGAGCTCACGAATTAGATAGGTAACCGCCTGTGCGCGTGTGATGGACTGCTGTGGCCGGAAGATACCGTTACCATAGCCTGCGACAGTCCCTCGTTCTGTGAGATAGTAGATGCCGTCCTCCGCCCAGCGTGCCGATTGCAGGTCACGGAATGCCTCTGCAGCTGCTGTGCCCTGGACTCCCGGAGCCAGTAACAATGCACCTGCCAATCCGATTGTGGCGAGGATGAGCCTCCCGCCGCGGCGGATTTTGCGAATGGAAATCAATTTTGAAGCTCCTCCTTGCTTATGTTAATGCGTGTTCAAAAAGGTCACGATTCAGCACCGAAGCATAGGCTTACGAAGCAACGTTTTCTGCGAAAACTTCTGGGGTTGCGAGAACCTGCAGAAGGAGGAGCGGAGTGTAGGCAAACCTACATGAGCACCGGACTTCAAGGGTGAACGCAAGATTCGATGTCGAGTTAGCTTCCTGTTTCCTTCGTGATCAATTGGGGACTTTTTGAACAACCTCTATTAATGAAACTCGAGCAGATCTGCACGTTTGAGCTCATCCATATGAATCTCTGATAGCTCTTCGAGGATCGACCTGCCCTCGGATGTCAAAAAGATATAAATGCTTCGTTTATCATTCGGATTGGGCTTGCGCAGTACCATCCCGATTTCCTCGCAGCGCTGGATCAGCTCTACACAAGCATGAGGGGTAATCTGTAAGCGCTCTGCAAGTTCAGTCGGCGTAGCATATTCACGATCCGGGAATCCCATAATCGATAGCATCAACTGGTGGTTTTGCGGGGTAAGCCCCTTGCTGCGTGCTGCTTCTTCGCTGAAACGGATAAATTTGCGGATGCGATAACGAAACATCGCCAATTGTTCATAGATTTCCTTAGGCAATCGATCAGCCATGAGCCATGCTCCTTCAATGATGGAATGGGGCCGGTTGAATGCCCGGTCTTATCTCTTAAGTGTAAAGGATATTCCGGCTAAGAACAAACCCGGGAGGGAAATTTTTGAGATACAAGCCTTTTATGTAAGGTAACATGACATAATCTATTGACTTTAATCGTAATACGATATATATTGAGCTTAATTATGTGAGGTAAGCTGGTGATTAATGATGACAAAAGCTCGTGTTCGAACGGTATGTCCCTATTGTGGCGTCGGTTGCGGCATGATTCTGGAAACAGAAGGCGATCGTATCACCAAGGTATCGGGGGACAAAGACCATCCTGCCAATAAGGGCAGACTGTGCACCAAAGGCTCAACAAGCGCTGAAGCCATTATGATTGATGGACGTTTGCATCATGCACAGATCAGACCTGACAAACAGGCGGTGCGAGTCAATAAGCCGATGCAAGAAGCTATCCGACAAACCGCAGAAGGTCTGAGAAGCATCCTCGACCAGTATGGGCCGGATGCTGTGTCCTTTTATGTATCGGGACAGATGTCCCTGGAATCGCAATACTTGATCAATAAATTAGCCAAAGGCTTCATCCGCACTCAGCATCTGGAGTCCAACTCAAGGCTGTGCATGGCTAGTGCCGGCAGCGGATATAAACAATCTCTCGGGTCTGACGGCCCTCCCGGTTCCTACGAAGACATGGATCAAGCCGACTTGTTCTTTGTGATTGGCTCCAATATGGCCGACTGCCACCCCATCCTCTTTCTTCGTATGATGGACCGCATACGCGCAGGAGCAAGATTAATTGTCGTCGACCCCAGGCGGACGGCGACCGCAGACAAGGCCTCCCTATTCCTGCAGATCGCTCCCGGCACTGATCTGGCTTTGCTGAACGGGCTGCTGCATCTCCTCGTGGAACAAGGAAGCATCGATGAGGCCTTTATCTCCTCTTATACCTCTGGATGGGAGACGATGCCGGCCATGCTGGCCGATTATCCGCCGGAGCAGGTAGCCCGCATCACGGGGATACCGGAGGCGGACATCCGCAGGGCCGCCCAGTGGATCGGCGAGTCTGGCAACTGGATGAGCTTATGGACCATGGGATTGAACCAGAGTACCCATGGGACCTGGCATACCAACGCGATCTGTAATCTGCACTTGGCTACCGGAGCAATCTGCCGCCCCGGCAGCGGCCCTTTCTCCTTGACCGGACAGCCCAATGCCATGGGCGGACGCGAGATGGGGTATATGGGACCCGGCCTGCCTGGCCAACGCTCTGCCCTATCGGCAGCTGACCGCAGCTTCGTGGAGCAGCTCTGGGGTACACCCGAGGGGACTATTCGATCCGCAGGCGGCAGCGGTACAGTATCCATGTTTGAGGATATGCGAGAGGGCAAGATCAAGGCGTGCTGGATCATCTGTACCAACCCGGTAGCCACTGTGCCCCGCCGCAGCAAGGTGATTGAAGCACTGGAACATGCAGAGCTGGTAGTGGTCCAGGATGCCTATCGCGAGACCGAAACGACCGCTTACGCCGACATCCTCTTGCCTGGCGCGCTCTGGGCAGAGGCTGAGGGCATTATGATTAACTCAGAGCGCAACCTGACGCTCATGCAGCGGGCCGTAGCTCCGCCTGGCGATGCCATGCCAGACTGGCAGATCATTGCCGAGGTGGCCTGCGAAATGGGCTATGCCGAAGCTTTCACCTATGCCAGCAGTGAAGAGGTATTCCTGGAGCTCCGCCAGGCCTGGAACCCTCAGACCGGATATGATATCCGCGGCGTCACCTATGATCGCCTGAGAGAACAGCCGGTTCAATGGCCTTCGCCTGAAGGCGATACCGAGGATCGACATCCGATCCGGTATTTGAATGATGGAGTCAGCCAATCGCTATATCAACCTTCAAAGGACCATCCGCCTCGGCTTGCATTTGCTACCGAAGACCGGCGTGCCCGATTCTTTGCCCGGCCCTACATGCCTCCTGCTGATCTACCGGATGAGGAGTTCCCGCTTGTTCTCAATACTGGCAGACTCCAGCATCAATGGCATACGATGACCAAGACCGGAACCGTTGCCAAGCTAAACAAGCTGAACCCTTCGCCGTTCGTGGAGATTCATCCAGAGGATGGCAAGCGTCTGGGCATCCAGGAAGGCGATGCGGTTGCCATTACATCACGCCGCGGCAAGGCGGTATTGCCTGCCGTAATGTCGGACCGTTCGCAGATGGGCTCTTGCTTTGTCCCCTTTCACTGGAATGACCGATTTGGGCAAGAGCTGGCGATTAACGCAGTCACCAGTGAGGCGATTGATGAGACCTCATTTCAACCGGAATTAAAATATTGTGCGGTCTCCCTCACGCGGGTAGCCGTGGAGAGTGCCGCCGGACAACGTGCGGAATCAGCCGCAATCGAAGAGGAGGAGATCGTCATGGCTAAAGTAGATGCACTGGCAGCAATGCTGGGAATCGAAGCTTCACCTGATCTAACGCTGGATACTCATGAAAAATGGTATGTGGCCGGATTTATCAATAGCCTGAGAACCGATGAAGAACGCTCTGGGCCAGGCGTACCTGTGCTTCCGGAGAGCGCCCCTCTGGAGGCTGCCAAGCGATACTGGCTGGATGGCATGCTCGCAGGCATTTACTCACGCACCTATCCCCCCGCCCCGCCTACTGGACGATTGGCGCCAGTTATGCATCCTGCTTCTGAGCCCGGCAAGCCCCCCGTGACGATTCTGTGGGCTTCCCAGACAGGTAATGCTGAAGGCGTAGCTACGGCCTGTGCTGCACGACTTCAGCAGGCAGGGCATGAAGTTCGTCTCGTAGAGATGGATAGCTACGCGATGGGAGACCTTCCCAAAACGAGACTGCTGCTCGTCGTCGCCAGCACCTTTGGCTCAGGCGAACCGCCAGATAATGGGACAGCGTTCTGGCAGCTGCTGCAAGCCAGCAACGCTCCCAAGCTGACCGGCGTACGCTACGCTGTGCTAGGCATGGGAGATTCAAGCTATGAACAATTCTGCGGGTTCGGCCGCCTGCTGGATGCCAGGTTGACTCAACTGGGTGCTGAACGGCTGTGCGAACGGCTGGATGCCGACAGTGATTACGAGGATCAGGCCGAGAGCTGGATTTCTTCTCTTGAGCCGCTGCTGGTAGAACACATGAGCAAGGACTCGTCCTCCACTGTTGTGACCTATACACGGAAGAAGCCGCTACTGGCATCGCTTAAATCTTCACAATTGCTGCATACGGGTGTCTCCGACAAGGAAACACGGCAATATGTATTCCACCTTGAAGCTTCAGGCCTTTCTTATGAGCCCGGTGATGCACTCGGTATCTGGCCCACCAATTGCCCCGAGCTTGTAGAAGAGCTCCTAGCCGCAACAGGTCTTACGGGACGGGAGCTTGTCTCCGTCAAAGACCGGGGTGAGCTGCCTCTCGCTGAAGCGATGCTGAGACATGCCGAACTCACCCGCATCACGCCGGCCATCCTCCAGTATGTCACCGAGCAAAGTGATCATCCTGAGCTCTCCAGGCTGCTGGAGCCAGCTCACGCTCCCGAGTTGAAAGCCTGGCTCTACGGCAAGCAAACGGTGGACCTGCTGCTGCATTATCCGATTCGGCCGGACGCTGCCTCCTTCTTCGCGGTATTCAAGCCGTTGCAGCCGCGGTTGTATTCCATCTCTTCCAGCAGCAAGGCACATCCGGGTGAGGTACATGTCACAGTGTCGACCGTAAGGTACACCTGCGGTGACAAAACCCGCAAGGGCGTCTGTTCCACCTTTCTTGCCGACCGAGTGGATACGGGCGGCGAAGTGCCTATCTTCGTTCAGCCCAATCCTCATTTCCGTGTGCCTGCCGATCCCGAAGTCTCTGTCGTCATGATTGGACCAGGCACAGGTGTAGGCCCGTTTCGCGGCTTCCTGGAAGAACGCAAGGCGACTGGTGCTCAGGGCAAAAACTGGTTATTCTTCGGTGAACAGCATGAAGCCAGCGACTTCTACTACCGTCTAGAGCTGGAGCAGCTGCAGGCCGATGGTTGGCTAACCCGCCTGGACACGGCTTTCTCGAGGGATCAGGATGAGAAAATCTATGTACAGCATCGGATGCTGGAGCATGGTGCCGAGCTATGGTCCTGGCTCAAAGAAGGGGCACACGTGTATATTTGCGGCGATGCCTCCTCCATGGCCAAGGAAGTTGACGATGCCTTGCGTACGATCATCCGGGAGCACAGTGGCATGAGCGCCTCCGAATCCGATACGTATCTCAAAGTAATGGCTCAGTCCCGGCGCTATGCGAGGGATGTCTATTAAGCCAACGCTTTTTTTGACAGCACAGTGTTAGT
This sequence comes from Paenibacillus daejeonensis DSM 15491, assembly GCF_000378385.1. Classification (GTDB taxonomy): domain Bacteria; phylum Bacillota; class Bacilli; order Paenibacillales; family Paenibacillaceae; genus Paenibacillus_D; species Paenibacillus_D daejeonensis. Next base: position 206,759 of record NZ_KB899659.1, read on the forward strand.
GTTAGACGCTGACATCACAGCGTGTTCAGCCATGACAATCCCGCCTGCGCCCGCAACCGCCAGCTATTGCGAATCGCGTAGCTGCGTCTCGGCGCGGCTGAACCCGGCTGCTCCAGTCTACGCTTGATTAGACGAATGATCCCAAGGTGGTCGCTGGCCACATCCACGATGCCATTCATTAATCGGCACTCGGGCAAGTCTGTGGACACAACGGGCTTGCCCGCTGCCAGGTATTCGTATACCTTCACCGGATTGGCAGCCAGCGTGACGGGTTGAGGCAGAAACGGGACCAGACAAATATTCAGGTGTGCCAAATAATCCGGAAGTTGGTGATGCGGCTTGAAGCCTAGATAGCGAAGGTTCTGGACATGACCTAATTCATAGCGGCGGCCCATTGTATCTCCAATCACCACAACCTCCGCTCCCAAACCACGAGTACCAGCAATTCGTGCCAACAGACCTGCATCCACCCATGGCGCCCAAGCTCCGATAAACCCGATTACTGGCTTGTCTGCTGGCGGAAGATCAGCCGGTCTCTCCCCTCTGTATGGCGAATCGGAAGACAGATGTAGTCCCATATCCTCGTCATACCCGTTACGCAACAGCAGCCGCGGCTTCTCGGGATAGAGACGGGCTAGCCGTTGATCCAATCGCCCGGATGAACAGACGATGGCATCCGCTATCTTGACCATCTCTTCTTCCTGCGGATACCACTGTGCGAAGTCATCCACACAATCGTAGATAATCCTGTCCGCCTCATATCGCGTAAGATTGCTTGCCAAGGCAGGCCATGTGCACCAGACAATCAATTCCGAAGCGTCGCGTCGAACGCTGGCATAACTCTCCTGCATCCATTTGTCATGATCGTATACCAAGAATAAGCCAGGCTCCCCCACAAGCTCCCGGTCTGGTTCTCCCACTTTAGTTGTACGGTTGCAATAATAGACGGTGCAGCCTTGTCTGGCAAATTGCTTCATGAGCTGCTGAGGGCGCTGAGTCATCCATTCCCAGTCAATAATCGGTGGAAAAATAATGGTGCGCATACACGTATATCCCCCTTTCCGCATATACCTATATCAACAATGTGTCCGTGAAGGAGCAGATCATGCGGATATTTCTGTTGAATGCCCAGCAGGCCCACACCTCTCCCGCAGCAGCCGTCTGCAGATCCTCGACAGAACCGATAGATGTGGTTGCACTTGGCCCGAATCCTGCCCAGCGGCTGAACGCCGAGTTAGCTGGTCTGAAGGACCCATTTTTCATAATATTACGTGAAACTGATTGGTTCACCGAAGATTTGCTAATCTTCTTGTCAGGTTGGATTGCTGAAGCGAGTCCAGAAACACCGGGATTGGCCTTGATTCCTGTCAATGGCACAGGCGAACCGCTGCCTGTCGTATGGCGCACTTCATCTGCTAGGATAGCAGGCTTCACTCCCCCGCCTACCCTTCCATGGCCTGAATTGGTTTTGACTGATGCATACGAACGGATGGGCGGCGCGCATAGATGGACTACAATGCCGTTTCCCAAGCTGAAGCTTCGTCGATCCATGGTAGCAGGAGCCCACAATAAGAGAATTGACAGGCTACGACCGTTATTGCGGCAGACGCCCCCTTGGACCGGTGAGTTCATCACACCCCAGATTAGCATTGTGCTGTGTACCTATAATGACTGCGAGGTTCTACCACTGGCACTGCGCAGCGTAATGGCGCAAGAGTCAAATCAATGGGAGCTTATCATCGTGGACGATGGATCAGAGGATGCGACAGCAGCTGTCGTGGCGCCTTACCTGGAGGATAGGCGCATACAACTGATTCGTCATGAGGACAACAGTGGCAAGAGCCGTGCCCTCAACAGCGCACTGCGTTATGTCCGTGCTCCCTGGCTGCTAGAGCTTGATGCTGATGACTGGCTTGCATCTAACGCCGTGTCCGGCTTGCTGCACCATGCGGAAGCCGCCTCCGAAGAGACGGCCCTGATCTACGGCACATATGAAGAATGGCGTGAACAGCCAGACGGATTGCTGCGCTATGCAGGGAGCAGATCACCTGCGCCTTCCCAGGCACAACTGCTAGGGAGCGGTTATCCCGTGGCGCCACGTCTTTATTCGACACGGCTGCTCCGTCAATTGGGCGGATGGCCTGCAGACGATCCGGAACAAGGAAGGCTGTTCGAGGACTTCCGCATGCTCCTGCGTCTGAGCACCCATTACCGCTTCATTAACAGCCGATTGAACTGCTATCATCGCCGGGTCCGCCGATCCAGTATAACCGCCCGCCATACCAGCCGTTTTGCAGATTGGGCAGCGTGGATCACTTCCAACGATCTCTAAGCGGACAACAAACGGAAGTAAGTTACATTATCCAAGAGCAGAGTTAGCCGCTCCGTCGGTTCAATATAGGATGGATTCTCGGCATCGACCGTGCAATATCCCGACTCTGCTGCGACCAGTACCCCTTCCACGAATTGATTGGGCAGGAAGACTTCAATGCGGCTGCCGATGCGCGTCTCCAAAAATTCATATAAGTTCATCTTTTCTGAGCCTCCTATTGTACCACTGAGATTGTTAGAATCGAACGGATTGGAATGAGAACTTCATCGCCCGACGGTTCTACTACGAGAATGAAGTCGGTGCCGACAAGGCTTAGTACGCCAGTGATTACACCGGCTTCAACTGTGACATTGACCGTCTGGTCCAGCAGCGATTCGAGGAAGGCGATAACCTCCGGGTCGATAGCTCCTCCCGGGTCGCCCTGCGGACCTTGTGGACCTTGTGGACCTTCTGGACCACGATCACCCTCTCGACCGCGCGGCCCGCGACGGCCTTCCTCACCACGCACACCTTGAATGCCTTGCAGACCTTGAAGACCTTGGGGTCCGATAGGTCCCTGCTCTCCGGGATGGCCTTGCGGACCTGCTGGCCCGATCGCCCCTGCAGGCCCCTGAGGTCCAACTGGACCTTGTGGTCCTGTTGGGCCCTGCAGACCAGGCACGCCCTGGCTGCCTCTAACCCGTTTTACATGGATATGCCGTTTACCGTGGGTGCGGGATTTGCATTTTTTTCGTACACTGATTTTTCGTTTTAAGCCAGATGCTGTCCGGCAGCGTTTCACTTTTGTTTTGCGATGCGGGTGCTTCTCGCATCCTGGTTTGACGATCTTAACGATAATTTTCTTCTTGCTGCGGACTTTGCGCTTCTTCGTGGGCTTGCATAGCAGTGTTCGAGAACATGCCATAGGGTAATGCACCTCTTCTCTGAGTAATAGTCCCATTGTATGTCGGTGACCGCGTTACGCAACGGGACAAACGCTCAATTTGCCGCCTCCAGACGCTTGCCTACACCTTGACATGCAGGTGTTGGCGAACGGCTTCTACAATCGCATGATAGCGTGTTGTCCAGTTCTGTTCACGGAGCCATTCCTCATTTGCTAATGCATCAAATGGCGTATCTTCAGAGAGGACAAGCGGGAGCAGACGACGCCATTCATTCAGACCTTTGCCTATCCACACATGCGGGACTTTGCGCACTTCTGGCAGATCGGTGGCGATTACTTTTTTGCCGCTTGCCAAATACTCATACATTTTCACTGGATTTGCGGCTACGGTAATCTCGTTAATCTTGAACGGAATTAGGCAGACATCGAAGAAGTGCATCCAGCGAGGCAACTCCTGGTACGACTTATAGCCTACATAATGAAGATTGGGAATCGAACGGTCCACCTTGGCTGCATACTCGACCCCAACAATGACAAAATTGACGGAAGGAAAACTGCGCGCGAGCTGATGAACAAGCTGCTGGTCCACCCAATGCGCCCACGCCCCTACAAATCCAGCAATCGGTCCTTGCAGCTGCAGCAGCTCCGTCGGCTTATCAGGAGCTGTTGTACGGTATTGTCCAAAATGCTCCAGATTGCAGCCATTCGGCACCAGGCAAGAGGGTTTGGTCGGATATTCGCGTGTGATTTGGCGCTGCAGGGCCTTGGCGCTCGTAATTACCAGATCTGCACGCTGCACCATTGGCCCCAGGTAGGGCGCCCACTCCGGAATATCGTCCACGTAATCGTAAATCAGCAGATCGGGCTGATATTGCTCTACGAAGCCGTGCAGCTTGGACCAAGATGTCCACACGATGATGCGCCTGCCCTGACGCTTGAGCTCGGGGATACACTCACGAATAAAGCCAATGTTGTCGTGTACCAGATTCAATTTGGGCTGCAAGGTCTCTATTTCCATTCCCGTTTGTTGCGTTTTGTTGCAATAGTACACTTCATGTCCATGAATGGCGAATTGCTCCATCAACTGCTGCGGCCGTTGTTTCATCCAGTTCCAATCAATGGTGGGCGGGTAAATGATAACTGTAGGCCCCACTCCTGATGCAGTAAGGGGATAGGATTGCATCGGCAAAAACATAGGCTGGATATCGGCGAATTCCGTGCTGACAGAGCTGCTCATACGCTCCCTCCCTTGCCATATTGGGTATAGATGCGCTCCAGTTGATCCGTACAGGCGCGCAAATCGTACGATCTGGCGATAATTCGTCTGCCTGTTGATGCCAACTTAGCCCGGGAGTCATGATCTCGTGCGACTTTCTCCACTTCACGAATCAGCTCCTCATCGCTCATGGGTTGGAATCCGCTAACCGACCCAAGAATCATATCGTGGGATTCTTCATCAACCGGTCCGGCGAATCCATCCCGCATCCCGTACACAGCGGTTCCGCAGGCCATCGCCTCCATGGCCGCCCTCCCGCAGGCCATCACCAGATCCGCAGCTTGCATATACGGGGTCACATCCTGGCGATGACCCGCCATCTGGATTCTCAGGTTGCTCCCCCGCTGTTTTATGGCTTCATTGGCTTTTTCCTGCACCTTATCTCCATGGGCACCCGAGCCGACAATCAACAGATTGAGACCTCCGAGGCGGTCTGCGATCCGGCTGGCACAACGGATCAACTGCATCACCGCATGCTGCTTGCCATCTGCGAGTCTGCATACGGTCACGAGCGTGAAGGCGTCGGGCAGCAAGCCCCTTCGCTGGCGAAAGCTCCTGGTCACTTCAGCTGGCGCCGGGGCAAAGGCGGCGAGATCGATGCCATTGGGAATGACGGATACTTTTTCGGGATGAGCAGCGGAACGCAGTAGGAGCCGACTCACACGTTGGTCCACGGCAATGATTCGGCAAATCTGGCTGCTCGCCTGGTAGCCGGTAGGCGAGCGATCAATTCCAAAATCGTACCGGCCATGAATCGTCACAACAAAAGGTTTGGGATTGCGACTGACTAGCGCGGCCCCCTTAACGATCGCGGTAAACGGATGGGCATGCACAATGTCTGGATTGTAAGCTTGCATAACCGCATCCATATCGAGCTTGGCATCCCACCTCATGGGATGGAAACGCTCCTTCTTGTCTTCAATTGCCGCCAGCAGTTCGGGGGCGATATTGGCCGCTGCGAGCCGGATCTCGTAGTCACGCCTCAGCAGTTCATTGATTTGCGATACAATGTGTGTTTCCAATCCCCCCGCTATCAACTGATCGGCAAGCAGCAGAACCTTCATGTCCAGCCTCGACCTCCGATCAAGATAACGCTCCAATAATCTCTGCTGCGCGACGCTCATACGTATGATGGGTATGAACATGCTGCATGCCTTGGGCTGCAATGGTCGCCCGCGCTTCGTCTCGAGGCAGATAGTAGTTCATGAGCTCTACCGTCTCCTCGTAACTAGCGGACCACACGAGATGCTTGTGATTCTCGAACATCGCTTCAATGGCTTTCGTTTTCTGCGTAAGGAGGAAGCCCCCGCAGCCCAATACCTCAAAGGTACGCATGGATTGCATGGTGACAGAGTCGACTATTGAATGCAGACCAAGGACCATTTTGGCTGAGCTGTACATACTTCCCGTCCGTTCATGGGCCAGATAGCCCTTGTGTACTTCTGCCGGAATTGAATAGGCATGTGCGGGGTTGCACCAATCCATGCCGTAGACCGCAATATTGGCGCTGTGATCAATGAATGGCTGGATAATATAGCGATAAGCTGCAATGCGTGGCGCAAATACGTTGTAATTGTTGCCGATATGAACGGCATCGAGGCTGGCCAATTGAGAATCAACCGGCTGTCTGAAGTAATAATCCGGATCGATCGCAAACGGAATGCAAATCACGCGATATCCCTGCCGGCGGTAATTGGGCATCATCTCCTGGCAAGGGGTCAGACTGAGCACGGAACGAGCCGCCCATTCCATCGCCATGCCATCATTGGCTACGGGGTCCTCGATGGCCCAATAGATATGGGGAATCGACATCTGCTCCAGAACGGGGAATATCATCTCCCGATGCGTCACTCCGGATTCTGTGAATATATAATCCGGTTTGAAGGTATCGATTTTGCGACGCAGCCCTTGTTCTGTCTGTTCTGGCACTTCCAAGCGGTCGGTCGTCCACCCGTGTTTCTCAAAGCCGGGCTGCATGCCGTATTTAATAATCGGTGCCGGATTGGTGAACAGAATCTTCACACCGCAGCCTCCTTTTGCTTGCCGCAGACCTGATGGTCCGGGTTCTGTGTTATATCCTATTCTCCATGTTTGTCATGGCAACGGCGTGAGCCTGAGGTCTGTAAAAACACAAACAGGCGATGCCAACCCAGAGGTTGACATCGCCTGTATTGCGTGTGGACTTGAACTAAAAGCGTCCGGATCGGAAAATCGCAAAAATCAGCCAGATAAATAAAACGAGCGCGACCACAAACCCGATCTCGATGACCGGAATACGCCATAGCATCGTGTTCGAGTCGCTTAGGGCCGAGCCGATGATCAGACCGACCATCACAATACTAAGCGAGAGCAGCACGATACTGAAGGACAAGCGATTGCTGATCCGGTCCATTTTCTTCATTAGATCCTCGACCTGTGGCGAGGCTACTTCGATGCGCAGCTTACCTTGCCGCAGCAAGGAAGACATCTGTTTGAGACTAAGCGGTACATCGCTGATCAGGTCCAGATAATCAGGGAGGTCCTCCAGCCAATTCTTCACCATCTGACGCGGACTGAGGCGCTCCAGAAGCAGACGTTTGCCGAAGGGCTCAGCCACATCGAACACACTGAAGGCGGGATCCAGCGACGATACGACACCTTCCATTGTCAAAAGGCACTTGCCGAGCAGTGTCATCTCTGCAGGCATTCGGATCCGGTGCCGGAATGCGATAGCAAATAAATCATTGACGGATTCGCCGAGGCTGATCTGATTCAGCGGCACTTTGTAATATTTCTCCCGCAACAGGTCTACATCGCCGAACAACAGATCCTGATCGGCATCCTCCGGAATCACACCCATATGGGAGATGGCACGGATGACGCCCTTTGTACTTTGGTTGCGCAACGCAATGACCAACGAGGCAAAATGCTTCTTCATACTTGGCGACAGCCGGCCTACCATGCCGAAGTCCAGTAGGGCCAAATCGCCATTCTTCAATGCGAGCACATTCCCGGGATGCGGATCTCCGTGGAACAGCCCTTCTACCAACACCTGATGAAAGATTGTCGATGCGAAGCGCTCGGCCAGTTTCTTGCGGTCCAGACCAGCGGCATCCAACTGCGTATGCTGAGTCAGCTTGATTCCTTCGATGTAGGACATCGTCAGGACTCGCTTGGTGGAGTAGTCCCAATGAACATCAGGCACGTGGATGTGCTTCAGCTTCTTGGCCTGATCGGCAAACCGTTCCATGTTGCGTGCTTCCGCTGTATAATCCATTTCGCCGCGCAGTGCCTTACCCAGCTCCTCGATGATATCCCCCAGTCGGTAATTACGCGCCCAATCGAGCCGATGCTCTGCCATTCTGGCCAGATCGGCGAGAATCTCCAGGTCGGTCTCGACAGCGTTATGTATGTTCGGACGCTGTACCTTAACGGCTACCGGAGTCCCATCGAGAAGCTCAGCATGATAAACCTGACCAATCGAAGCAGAAGCTATAGGGAGCTCCGGGAAAGAGCGGAATAGTTGCTCTACCGGCGCTCCCAGCTCGTGATGAATGATCGCCGAAGCCTCCTGGTAGGAGAAGGGCGGCACGTGATCCTGAAGCTTCTCCAGCTCCTGCAGGATATCTGCGGGCAGCAAATCCGGTCTGGTGCTTGCAATCTGTCCCAGCTTGACAAAGGTGGTGCCTAGCTCCTCAAGCAGGAGCCGTAGACGCTCGCCTACGCTCTTATTGTGAAGCTCCTTGCGGTCCTCACGCCTCAAGAACAGCAACTTGTCGGTAATCCCCATCTCCTGAGAGACATAGCCAAGGCCGTTGCGCGCAAAAGCGGTCGCGATCGTCCGGTAACGCTGCAAATGTCGAATCCGCTTCCCTGCACTCATCGCCTAGCTCCTCCCATCAATGCTCTGTATTCAACTTCCTCTCCAGTTCTTCAATCCGCTGCTCGAGTCTGGCCACTTCCTCTCTTGTAGCCATCCCGCCTTCCTTCATGACTGCTTGCACCCGCTCCCGGGTAGCGCTCTCGATCTGATCCTTCAATTCATCTCCGCGCTTCACCAGGTCATCGACGAGATCCTTCGATTCCGCCCGGCTCACCTCGCCCTTGCGGACCAGTTCCTCAATGGTCTTCTCTACCTGCTCCTTGCCTGCCATAGCCAATCCAAGTCCAAGCGACAGCGCTCTGCCCAACGTATCTCTCATGTCACATCACAGCTCCTTCATATTCGGAATGGGTTCAGCCCTCTTCTCATCATGCAGCAACGGATGTCCTTTCATTCCTAAATCGTAGCACCCGCTATGAAGCCAGTCAAGTTTGATAAGCTACAGCAGGCGGCTGGCGGGAATACGAGCAAATAAGAGAACAAAGGTGCGTTACAGAGGCTGGCTGGCGGGGATACGAGCAAATAAGGGAACAAAGGTGTGTTACAGCAGGTGGCAGGCGGGGATACGAGCAAATAAGGGAACAAAAGTGTGTTACAGCAGATGGCTGGGGATACAAAATCATAAAGGAAAAACCTCCACGCCGATTCAGGCTCTGGAGGTCCGTTCCCATTAAGGATAATTTAAAAGCCATTCCACACAATCTTGTCCTCTACCGGCAGCCGGCTCGAAGGTCTGGCAGGGTTCAGTGCCTTACCTACCGTAATCAGCATAATCGGAATATAGCGGTCCGGCACTTGGAACGCCTCGACGAACTTGGCAGCGTCGTATCCGCCAATGGGACAGGAGTCCAAGCCACTTGCACGCGCTGCAAGCATGAGCTGCATCGCCGCCAGCGAAGCATTACGAATCGCTTCATCTCTGGCCAGCGTTGGCACATGAGCGTAGGCACTATTGATTTGGCCGACCAAGGTTTGCTTGATCTCTTCAGACATCGCACCGGCAGCTATAGCTCCTCCGTACACGGTCTCTGCATTACGATTGGCTTCCAGATCACCAAGAACTGCGAACACGACGGAAGACTCCACGATTTGCTTTTGTCCGTATGCGATTGGAAGCAGTTTTTCCTTGGCCGCTTGATCATGAATGGCTACGAACTGCCAATGCTGGAGATTCCATGCCGAGGGTGCGAGGTTCGCGACAGCCACAAGATCGCGGACCTCCTGTTCACTCAGCTTGTGGGTCGGGTCATAGGACTTGACGGAATGGCGCTCTCGGGCCACTGTAAAAAAATCAGTTTGTGTAGTTGTTGTCATGGGGGTCAACTCCTGTTGAAATAGTCACTGGCCGACAGCCGCGTTGCGGACTCTTCGACGTCTCTGGATGTGAGTATATAACATTTGTTAAGTAACTTCAACTGGAAGTTATCCCTCCCTATCCACTTATACAACAGACTTCTATTGTTCGAGCGCGCTCTCATCCATATAGAAAATCTCCCACAAATGACCATCGGGATCCTCAAAGCTGCGCGTATACATAAAGCCGTGATCGATAGGTTCCTTGGGCTCCGTACCACCTGCGGCAAGCGCTTTGTCAGCCAGCTCGTCCACATGTTCTCTGCTATCCGTTGCCAGAGCGAGAATCGCCTCCGCGGATGTCCGGGTGTTTGCAATGTCTTTGCTGATAAACGATTTGAAGTACTCTTCTACCAGAAGCATCGCATAAATGGAATCACTGATAACGAGGCATGTTGCATTTTCATCTGTAAACTGTTCATTGAATGAATAGCCCAGCGCTTCAAAAAATGCCCTTGATCGTTTCAAATCTTTTACTGGCAAGTTAACGAAAATTTGTTTGGTTGGTACCGACATCAAGATCACCTCGTCTTTGTAATGGCCTTGCCTTTTACAATTTCAGTTTAGCATGTCCCAAAAGAGGAATGTTCTTATCGATTGCTCACTTGCTTTTGACAAGATCACGATGACGCAGTCGGATGGCGGACCAGGATTCGTCGATGGCTACATTGCTGACCGGACGGTAATCACTGATTTCGTTTACCAACGTCCATAGGCTATCGCGGTTTATATCCGGCTTGAATCCGAGGCGTTTCTTGGGATAACAAATCCAGAAAAGAGCATCCTCTACCAGGTGCGGAATAACCTTCGGTACCCACTCCGTAATATCGGTGGCTTGATTAACGTAGAGCTGCAAAAAGGTGTATTCACCCTCCAGGTCAGAGCTGTCTGCTAATGTCAGTTCATACCCTTCCGGTGCATTAACGACCGCTGCCCGTCCATCTTTATACCGGAGCTTCTTCAAGAGTTCGCTCTCATTAATCATATAGTCTTCCCTCCATCACCTATCATAAATAAGATGTCCAGCTTGCATGTCTATAGGCTGGAACCCGGCCAGTTCGGCTATATCAAAAGCTAAGGGAAAATCACTTGCTGCAAAAAGGATGTTGGTCACCTCGTCCACTGACGTGGCAGCCGGAGCGAATACTTCAACATAAGTGTAGCTCGCCGCAAGAGTCGCATACATCGCATCCATGAGCCGGTCATTGCACTTGCGTCCCCCTACATTATATAACAACAGACCTGACGCACGCAGTCGGGACTTGGCGAGTTGCACGAATGGTAGGGAGATGAGTTGCCGCGGTGTGCCCTTGGCCGAGAAAGCATCGACAATAATACAATCCAGACTGTCCTCGGCTTGCTTGCTCAACTCCTCCCGTCCCTCACCGACTCGAACCTCGGGTCCGGAGTAACCAAAGAAATCTCGGCTCAATTGTGCAAGCCTCTCGTCCAACTCGACAGATATGAAGCTTACGTGTGGTGAGCTGGCATAGTACCCTGCGATTGTGCCTGCCCCATGCCCGATCATAAACACCTCCGGAGAATTATTCTCGCAGCAGGCCAACAATTGAATCAACGCACGCGGATAGGCAAGTACAATGCGTCCCGGCTCGTCTAGGTCCACCACCCCCTGCTCTGCCCCATCTGCAAACTGCAACACGCGAAACCGGCCCTGGCGACCTTCGGCATAACTGGTTTCTATAATCCGGATCTCATGGTAGGGTGTCCGCTCTCTCCATATTTCTATCATCTTATTCTGCCTCCTGGGTCCGGGAATGGCAAAAAGCCGTGCGAACACGGCTTTTTTCTGCATTACGAATGGATCTAGGCGTGGAAATCCGTACCTGATACGACGGCATTGATGATTCCGGCACGAATGACGAAGTCGCCAAAATGCTCGCCTTCTTGACGTTCACGGGCATATCTTCCGATAATCGGCTTCAGCTCCGCAAGGATTTCGTCCTCTCCAATATTCTCACGGTACATCTTGTTGAGCCGATCTCCATTAAAGCTGGCGCCCAAATACAAGTTGTATTTGCCCGGCGCTTTACCGATAAAGCCGATTTCACCGAGACTCGCCCGGGCGCAGCCATTCGGACATCCGGTCATGCGGATGACAATCTCTTGCTCCTGCAAGCCCTCGCCAGCGAGGATTGTCTCCAGTTTGCTGATCAGCGACGGCAGATAGCGCTCGGACTCAGCCATGGCCAACCCGCAGGTTGGCAGTGCGACGCATGCCATCGAGTTGCGGCGCAAGGCGGAAACATTCAGCCCGCTTGTCAGTCCATACTGCTCCGCAAGACTTTCAATTTTTCGCTTGCTCTGTCCGGAGACATTGCCGATCACCAGATTCTGGTTGGCGGTTAGACGGTAGTCTCCCTTGTGAACCTTGGCAATCTCGCGCAGACCAGTCATGATCAGATGGCCCTGGTCATCATCGGCTACACGGCCATTTTGGATGAACAGCGTCAAATGCCATTTGCCATTGCTGCCTTTAACCCAGCCGTAGCGGTCTCCATTATGCTCGAAGCGGTACTCGCGAGCAGGCTGCAGTGCATAGCCGAGACGACGGTTCAACTCTTCCTTGTACCAATCGATCCCACGATCATCGATCGTATATTTGAATCGTGCATGCTTGCGCACCGAGCGGTCCCCGTAATCCCTCTGAATCGTGACCGTTTTCTCGGCGACGTCAACGGCTTGCTCCGGTGTACAGAAACCGACAACGCGACCCAATTGAGGATAAGTAGCTGTGTCGCCATGCGTCATGCCCATGCCACCACCGGCGGTGACGTTGAAGCCAGCCAGCTTGCCATTCTCCACAATCGCAATGAAGCCCAGGTCCTGAGAATAGACGTCGACATCATTGGACGGCGGCACCGCTATGCCAATCTTGAATTTGCGGGGCAGATATACGTTCTTGTAAATCGGTTCCTGCTCCGCTGTATCCTGGCTGTCCACGATTTTCTCGCCATCGAGCCAGAGTTCATGATAAGCACGTGATTGCGGCAGCAGATGCTCGCTGATCCGGTTCGCCCAATCATAGACCTCGCCGTGCACTTCCGATTGGTACGGATTCGGGTTGCACATCACGTTACGGTTTACGTCTCCGCAAGCGGCATAGGTCGTCAGCAGGGTTTCATTAATCGCTTTGACCGTTGTCTTCATATTCCACTTAATGATGCCATGCAGCTGGAACGACTGACGCGTCGTCAGACGAATCGTGCCATTGGCATATTTTTGGGCCAGCTCGTCGATAACCAGCCATTGACTCGGAGTAATAATTCCGCCAGCGGCGCGTATGCGCAACATGAACTGGTAGGCAGGCTCCAGCTTTTGCTTGGTACGCTCATTGCGCAGATCCCGATCATCCTGCATGTAACTGCCGTGATGCTTCATGAGCCGATTGTCATCCTCGGGGATGGAGCCAGTGATACGGTCCTCCAGCGTCTCGGCGAGCGAGCCGCGCAAATAATTACTTTTTATTTTAATATGCTCTACATCACTTGGCGGAGCATCTTTGGGCGCATAAGGGTCCTTGGCCATAACTATGATTCCTCGCTTTCCTGTACTATCCTGTAAGATGAGTGAGTTCGATTCAGCAGCTTAATAAATGTCTCTCTGGTAACGGCGATCCTGCACAAGCTGGGTCAGGTATGCCGATGCTTCGTCAGGGCTCATGCCGCCCTCTTGCTCTATAATTTCGGCCAAGGTCAGATGCACATCGTTGGCCATCCGCTTCTCGTCGCCGCACACATAGAGATATGCGCCGTCCTTGAGCCAGTTCACCAGTTCGGCTGCCTGCTCCTTCATCCGATGCTGGACGTAAATCTTCTCCTCCTGATCACGCGAGAACGCAACATCCATCCGGGTCAGCGTACCGTTCTTGAGCCACTGCTGCCACTCGGTCTGGTACATAAAATCGGTATGGAAGTGCTGGTCGCCGAAGAAGAGCCAGGACTTGCCTGCATCTCCGTTTTCTTCACGCTCTTGCAGGAAAGCGCGGAATGGCGCTACACCTGTGCCGGGCCCGATCATAATAATCGGTGTATCTCCGTCTGCAGGCAGCTTGAAGTTCGGATTCTGATGAATGTAGACAGGTAATGATTCGCCAGCAGCCGCTCGCTCGGCACACTGGACCGAGCAGACGCCGTAACGGCTGCGCCCGTTCGATTCATAACGGACGGTACGGATCGTCAAATGTACCTCATCCGGGTTCGCCTTGTACGAGCTGGAGATGGAATACAGCCGGGCTGGAATCTTGCGTAATGCACCAACGAACTGACGGGCAGGCAAGCCCAGTGGTCCGAAGTCCTGTGCGACGTCCAGCAGATCCCTGCCGCTGAGATAAGCTTTCAGATCCGCTTCATTGGCCACCAGCTTCTTCAGTCCAATGCTGGAAGAGAGCTCGGCAAGCTTGGTCAGGAGCGGCTTGGTCAGAACCGTAATCTCTACATAGGAGGTCAACGCTTCCGTCAGCGGACGCTCATCGCCATCCTTGTTAACCGGTACGAGCTCATCTGCCTGCCAGCCGTTCTCACGAATCAAGAGCTCGACCAGTTCAGGGTGATTTTGCGGATAGATACCAAGCGCATCGCCAGGTTCGTACTGCAAATTGGAGCCCTCGAGGGACAGCTCGATATGGCGGGTCTCCTGAGCAGAACCGCGTCCGTTCAAATTAAGGTTCTCCAGGATCTCCGCTTCAAAAGGATGCGTGCGGGAGTACCCCGGCGCTTCTGCAACAGCTACAGCAGCAGCAGCCTCCTGCGCCGCAGGACCTGTAGCAGCCTGTCCTTGGTTATCCTTGAGCGCTTCCACTACTTCGCGGAACCATTCCGAAGCTGCATCATCATAATCGACATCGCAATCCGCACGCGATGCCAGACGCTCGCCTCCAAGTTCTTCGAGCCGCTTGTCAAAATCCTTGCCCGTCTGGCAATAAAATTCATACGAAGTATCGCCCAGACCGAGTACGGAAAACCGCAGCTGCTCTAGCTTGGGCGCACGCTTGCTATGGAGGAATTCATAAAATGGCAGCGCAGCGTCCGGTGGATCTCCTTCACCGTGTGTGCTGACCAGAATCAACAAATGAGTCAATTTCTTCAGACCATTGGGTTTGAAATCCCGCATGGAGGCAAGGGAGATGACCAGACCTTGTTCTTCAAGTGTACGTGCCAGATTCTGAGCCAGTCGTTGGGCATTACCCGTCTGTGAGCCGTAAAGCACGGTTACTTCTTTGGGTGCTGCTGGAGCAGTGGCCACAACAGCTGCCGGCTCTACCGCAGGAGCGACGGCGAGAGGTGCCCCGGTAGTGGCTGCTGGCAAGGCAATAGCCTCCGCTTGCGGGGAAGCCGCCAGGTATCCGCCGAGCCAGAGCTTCTGGGACGGTGTCAGGGTCGGCAGCAAGCGATTGAGCAAATCTGCTTGTTCTTCATTGAATGGACTATTCGTTACATGAAACTGCAATGCAATTCACCTCGTTCATTGAGTACATACATATGACTACTATTGTATCGGATGAAGCGGATACTGTCATATTAGTAGTTCTGATATCATTCGACAGATTTTATTATATATCTGATTACTTGGAATTGCACAACAAAATATAGAGCGCTCGCAATGGTGCGATTGGGTTACTGCAACTAAAGAAAAAGTTCATTGCTGCCTACAATTGGCGAGGAGTCCTAATACATCGCCACAAACAAAATAAAGAACCGTCCATGGACGGTTCTTTGAGTCATCTAATTGAAACAAGCTTGCGCTTGAAAGTTACTCCAATGCTTCAATAATCTGTTGCAGACCATAGGTCTGACCGATTGGACCGTAGCCCAGAGCCAATTCGCCGTTAAAGGCGTAGGTCTGATTCTGTTCAACAGCCGCGAGCGCCTTCCACGTGGCCGTATCTTCCCAGGCATCGACCTCGGCCGGCATGGACGGATCGCTGTAATTGAAGTAGCCAAGGAACAAATGATCCGGATTGAGTTCACTTAGTCCTTCCAGACTCAATTGCCCTCCCTCAGCTGCCAGTTCCCCCTCTGGCGGTGTCAAGCCAAGACCGTCATAGTAATGCCTGACATAGACTGGACCTTGCAACCATACCGCATTTTCCCTGACCTGGACAAAAGCCACGCTGCCATTCACGTTCTCGAGCTTGCGCTTCCCTTCCGCTTGCAAAAGCTCGAATTCTGCAATCCGTTCTTCAGCCTGCGCCTCCTGTCCTAGCAAATCCCCGAACAATCGCATGACGGAAGGCCAGTCACCCCAGACATCAACCGCTCCTTCATCGACAAAATACGTCGTTCCGATCTTGCCCAGCTCGTCCCTGATCGCCTGATTGGTTTCGCTGCCTGCCAGAATCAGATCGGGCTCATACTCCAGCAGCGCCTCCAGATTAACTTCGGTGTTCTCTCCGACAATAGCCAGTTCTGCGATAGCGTCCACATATGGTTTGTATTGCTCCGTGTGCAACACCGATTGCGTGTGGGTGAATGGCAGCGATAACGCTACGGATTCGAGGTCAAAGGTGAGCAGCGTTTCAGTTAATCCCCAATGGACAAGCGCTATTTTCAAAGGCTGCTGCTCCAGCACAACCTCCCCATAGGCATCACTCACTGTACGTGGATACTCAGCTTCCATCACGGGTTCCTCTGTCTCTGAGGATGCCCCTTCTGTATTGTCCGGCGCTGGTGTTACTTCGGTTTGTTCATTTGTCCCCTCTGTGCTTTCATTGGCTGAACAAGCAACGATGAGTACCGGTACACAGACCAGTACAATCAAGACCAGCCAGGCTCTGACTGTTTTCATGATGGTTCTACTCCTTTAGCGATCTGGATAATTTGTGATAACGATTCTCATTATCAGATTCCACTTTACCATCAACCTTGGCTTTGGAAAATAGAGATTTCGCCACTTCAGGATGGACTTTTTCGCCGTCTGGCTGGCCGGAGTGAATTCGGTGCAACGCCCATATATTTTTTGAACAAGCGGCTAAAGTAATACGGATCGTCGTAACCAACCCGCGAGGCAATCTCCCGTATCGAGGCTTGACCGGATAACAGCAGCTCCTGCGCGCGATTCATCCGGTATTGGATCAGATATGGAATGGGACGGATACCAGTAAACTTGTGAAAAAGATACGAGAAATACTTGGGCTTCAACTCAAAGGTCGCAGCCAGCTCCTCCAATGTCATGCTGGACCCGTACTGATTATGAATGTGTGCAACAGCCTGCTCCACTACACTGGAGCCGCGGGCATTCAGGCGTGCGCGCTCCCCCTGCAACACCGCATGCAGCAGCCTGTAGAACAGCGTCTGCTTCTCAAGCTGCTCCACATGACCGGGAATCGGGGACAGTCGGCACAGCTGCTCAATAAGCTCCCGCACCTCTGTCGTCAGCCCAGGTTCAAGCATTACCGTATCCCTCAGATCCGAATCAGCCAACTGCTCTTCCCTGACCGGTGTGAAATGGATGATACAGTATTCAAAGCCACCGGGCATCACCTCAATCTCCAGAGTCCGGTTATACCCGCCAATCTGCGCCCTCCCTGGCGTCAGAGAAGACGGCTCGCTTCCGCCAAAATGAAAAACCGCTTCGCCTTGCAGGGCTATAAGCAAAGCAGGCTTTGTTGTGCGGCGGTTCTTATGGCCTTCATAACGACCTTCCGCTTGCAGGAAGGTTTTGTGTACGCTATGAAGAATAAGGGGTCTGGATATCAGCTGCTCTGCCACGTTTTCATACGTTTTCTCCATTTCTGTCTCTCCTGTACAGGTACATTGTGTTGTCTCACAGTATATCACGCTTGCCAGCTGCTCGCACAGCTCCATCCGAACGATGTCCGTCTCCGGCTCGCTCGCCTTGACCCGATGGCAGTGACCAGCCAAGCATTCCAAGACCGAACAGGCCAAGCGAGCAGGCTGCCACCATCGGCAGGAACAACGGGTTCGTACCGTCAGACAACCCCAAACCGAGACTGGAGCCAACGACGATTCCCATATTGCGAGCCAGAGCCAGCACCCCGCCGATTGAACCTTTATAAGCCTGAGGCACTTCATTCATAATGAGCCGGATTGTCGGTGATGCCATGATTCCCATGCCCAGACCAGCCATTATCAAACCTGTAATCAAGGCCCATGTGGCCCCTCCGCTCGCCAAGATCAGCAGACCCATGGCCAGGGTGAGTATTCCCATCCCCGCCTTGGTGAAAGGCATTGACCCGTACCGATCGGACAGCCGGCCCGCTATAGGGCCCGCGCACGCCATTGTGATGGGGTATAAGGCCATCGTTAGACCAGCTATGAAGGCTTGATCCCCCGCCATACTGGCGAGATGCGCAGGTATACTGACAAGTGCAGCATTAGCAGCTGCAAAAGAAAGGGCCGAGACGGTCAAACCTGACCGCACAGCCGGGTGCAGCATCACCTGTACTGGCAAAAACGGGAACGGCTGTCGCAGCGTACGATGTACGAATAACCAGCCCGCTAACAGTGCAATAGCAATCAGACTCAGCATAGCAGGAGATACCCATCCCCAGGCATGACCCTGTGCAAGGCTAGTTATACTAGCAGCCAGCGCGAGGGTAAACCATACCCCGCCTACAATATCCAACGGGTTGGACGCTTGTCCGGTATCCTTCGGAATGGCCTTACCTGCTAACACAAACGTTCCTGCCATGATTAATGCAGGTAACACAAATAGCCAATGCCAGCTTAACCATAGCATTGCCATTCCGCCGGCAAGAGGCCCGCTTACAGCTCCCGCAGCCACTGCCAGGCTGATCCAACCCATGGCTCGGCCACGTTCATGAACGGGAAAATGGATAGAGACAAGCCCAAGATTGGTTGACTGGTACATCGAAGCCGCAGCTCCTTGCAGTAGGCGTGCAATGACTAGCAGCTCTACGGACGAAGCAGTAGCCACCAAGATCGAGGTGATGGCAAAGGCCGCATAACCCAGATTATGTACTCTGCGTATGCCGAATCGATCAGCCAGCTTGCCCATGACAGGCAATAGGATGGTAAGCATGAGCAAATATCCAATGACCGTCCATTGCATGTTGCCCAAGGTAGTCCCAAAAGCGTCTGCCAGCCCGGGTAAAGCAACATTCATGGAGCCAATCGTGAAGTTAGAAAGAAAAGCGCCAATGCCTATGACGATCAGCATGCTCGACAAACGATTACGAGAATAATAAATGATTGCCACCTCCAACTAGTATATTATCTAAACTATTATTAGTTTAGCAAATATACTATATGAACACAATAAGGAGCATGCCCGAGGACATGCTCTTCATTAAATTTCATGGTTAATGGCAGGCGTTGTCCACACATGAACCAGTGACTTTAACTGCTTCATATTGAGTGGCTTACTCAAATAATCAGAAGCTCCGGCTGCAATGCATTCTTCCCGATCCGTTTTCATCGCTTTGGCGGTCATCGCGATAATCGGAAGCTTCTGATGACGGGCATCGGCCCGAATCTCGCGTATGGCCGTATAGCCATCCATCACAGGCATCATAAGATCCATAAGCACCAGATCGTACACCTGGCCCTCATGCAGCAGATCGACTGCTTCCTGTCCATTCCATGCCACCTGAACCGTCATCCCGCACTCTTCCAAATACTTCTGCAGGGAGAACACATTACGCTCATCATCATCAACCAACAGAATCGAGAGTCCTTCAAGAGCAGACTCTGCGATATCCTCTGCCACTTCTTGCTCTTCTTGAAATGTCTCTTCTGACGGCGATTCCTCAGACTGGACTTCAGGCAAATAAAGTGTGAACACACTTCCTTCTCCCGGAATGCTATCGACAAGGACTGTACCATCTAGCAGGCGGGCGAACTCCCTACAAATCGATAGCCCCAGGCCTGTTCCGCCGAATTCTCGTGAAGTCGTTTCATCTGCTTGCTCGAAGGCTTGAAATATGTGCTCCTGTTTATCCAGAGGAATCCCGATACCAGTATCTGTGACGCGGAATATCCATACTTTCCCGTCTGCACCAGCATCTACAGGATACACTTCCTGATTGGCGTCACCATATTTGATATCCAGACGCACCTGACCTTTGCTCGTAAATTTGACCGCATTGGATACCAGGTTTTTAAGAATCTGGCGCAGGCGCTTGCCGTCCGTGATAAGACTCAAAGGCACATGCTCTGCGATCTCGACAGAGAAGTCAAGTCCTTTGGTCAGCGCAATCTTGCCGAAGCTCTCCTCAAGAACGTCACTTAAATCAGCCACCACAACCGGTTCCATATTAATATCCACCATGCCGGCCTCTACCTTGGAGAGATCCAGAATATCATCAATAATGAGAAGCAAGTCCTGACCGGCTCTCTGAATGATCGACGCATATTCCGTGTCTTCAGCCTCGTATTGCTGCTGCCGATTCTCGGCAATCATCTGTGACAGAATCAGGATACTGTTCAACGGTGTCCGCAGCTCATGAGACATATTGGCCAGGAATTCCGTCTTGTAGCGTGAGGCCTGCTCCAATTGCTCGGCATAACGCTCTAATTCCCTACTCGCAGTCTCAAGCTCAGAGGACTTTTTCTCGCTGTCACGATACTGCTCCTCCAAGTGTTCATTGGTCACCTTCATGCGTTCCTGCTGAGTCATTAGCTCCTCGGCCTGTGTCTGAAGCTCCTCGGTCAAGAGCTGAGACCGCCCTAACAGCCGGTTAACCTCTGCACGGTTCTGAACACTGTTCACGGCAATGCCGAACGTATCGCACAAGAGATCCAACAGCTTCTCATGCAACGGCACAAATCTCTGCAACGAAGCAAATTCAATGACAGCTTCTACTCGTCGTTCGTAGACTACTGGTTGAATCAAGATACTCGCCGGTACAGACCGGCCTAGTCCCGATGTGATGAGATAGCCAGGAGGGAGATCATCTAAGATAAATCGCTTGTTCTCAAAGGCGGATTGTCCAATCAGCCCTTCTCCTATCCGAAAGTTACTGCCCGTGAGTTCCGAGGGAACGACCGCATAGGTAGCTATACATTTAAGCACCGTCTCCTCTCCCTCATCTACACGAAGATAAATGGCAGCTTGGGTAGCGGAAATTTTCGGAGCAATCAGCTGCAAGAAAGCCTCGCCTAGTGCCTCGGTATCCTCCAAGCCCTGATACATATGTGCAGCCTCAGCAAGCGTAGATTGGATGAAGTTCTTCTCTTCCTGCTCCTCTCGCAATTCACGCACCTGCCGATTGTGCGTCTCTAACGTATCAGCCATATCGTTGAAGGCATTTGCAATGTTGTTGATCTCATCGCCCGAATCGAGCTGAAGACGCGGCAGTTGCTCAGCATTTGTGAAATCAACCTGCGTAATCGTATCCGTAATTCGCTCCAAGCTCCTGGTCGTTCCACGAACAACCCAAGCCGCAATGAAAGAACTCATGATTAAGATGAAAATTACGAGACCAGCAATAATGATCCAGAGGTATTGAAACAGTTCCTTGGATTGCTCTTGCGCCGCGACTACCTGATTGTTCTGATAGGCGACGAAGCTGTCCAAATTTATGATTAAAGACGATCTGCTTAACTGCGCATCCGCTGCGAGCAAAGAGCCTGCAGCCGCGGCATCCTCTTCGGCAAGCGCTTCTATCACTTCGGCAACAACACCAAGATACGTATCATATTGTGACTGAATGGCTTGAATCAGCTGCTCGCTCTCTTCACCTGACCTCAAGTTGCCCAGCATACCCAATTGCTCCTGAGCGTTCAGAAAATGAAGCTGGAAGTTAGCAAGCCGTTCTTCGGTATCTCCGATTTGCGCCGGGTTCACAAGATAACCCAACTCACTGTCAATCATGTAAAATGAGTTCTTAAATTCTGATGCCAATTCGACATTGGTCAACCGATTTGATATTGTCCGATCCGTATCGCTTACTGTGCTGATAACCAGTACCAACATGATGCCAAAAGCAAGCAGAAGCAATAACAGTACCGATCCAAATCCGATGATCTGTCTTTTCCTGTAGCTCATCAATACAATATGCCGCCCTTCTATGGACACCTTGTCCACCCAACTGCTGACCACGAGTATACCATAGAAGCGACCCACAAACCTATCACGGGTTGAATCTCTACCAAGTGATGCCTTCGCTGCCAAGCTAACGGTTTGGCAACCCCAGCCTGCCCATGCTACACTAGTCTTAACTGACAGAAAGGCGGAAATCAAGAATGGAGCATACCTTTGTGATCTCCCCTGGCGAATTCACGGCATTAACGACTGAAGAGTCTCAAATTGAGAAATGCCAGGAGTGGGGACTACTGTCTGATAAGGCAGTTAAATTGAAGGCATTTGTCTATAAAGGGGGCGGCCGCCAGCTCACTTGCTCGGTTATTGGCTATATCGACGCGATGACGGCCGTGGTGGAATTTAAAAATGGGGAACGCCATTGCATTCATCCCTCCTATTTGAAGGAGATGCAGGCTGCTTCGTTCAGCCAGAGAATTGGTGCCGCCGACCCAATCGCCCGAACAGATACACCAAGCACAGCAGTGAGTAGCGAGGAACCTGTAGAGAAACCTGAGAACGAGTCAGCAGCTGAAGCTGTCACCGAGGACGCCGAAGCAACCAAGCCCCGCAAAGCAGCAGCCAAGAAGGAAAAGAAAGTCAAGTTGAAGCTGCCGGAGGAAAAAGTAAAGCTGTCGGCGACCGTGAAGGAATTTACTGCGATCCCGAACCATTTCACCGAAGAAGATGACGAGGTCATCGTCTATGAGAATGTCCGCATGCTGGAGCCGGAGCTGGAGATCGGCGACGCCTGGTCCTCTCATAGCAACACACTTAAGAAACTCGAATTAGCAGAGGGTGACGAGCTGACCTTCGAGGCAAAGATCATTACCAAGAAGCTGACCCGGCACCCAGTGCCCTACAAGATTAACAATCCTTCCAAAATTCAAAAGCAGTAACTGGCAGCGGCGGAAATCGCAAAGGTGGCCCGAAGGCTTACCCGTGGATATCCAGCCGCTGTTCTCTTCTTCCCCGCCATATAACGAATAGAACCGCGAAGCCGACGACCGCCGAGTACCCCACCGCTTGCGTCCAGGACGCGCCGTAGAGCGTGAACATCCGGTCAAGTAGATAATAGAACCCTACTGTAAGTGCAGCATATGCCAAAGGTACGAGCATCCCGATCAACGCGGGGTACAGCACGGTTAATCTGGACAGCAAGGCCGTTAACAGGCAGAGGCTATAGGCCAGCAAGAAGGTCGCTACATAAGAAAGAATGATATATTGTCCCAAGGTCAGATTAAACCAATACACCTGATACATTAAGGCAGAGTTAATCCTGGAATCAAAAAACATCGAGATATCGTGCTGGGTAAAATAAAGGGTGTAGAGGATCATCATTAGTGTAATCAAAACGGTTGTCCCAATGAGCGCTGCGGCAAGCTTGACCCAATACAGCCTGCGGCCCATTCGACTTGCGTACTGCACCTCCAGCAGCCGTTTCCGCCGGTCGCCGATGTAGAGCGGCATGACCAGCACCATGATGCTGAGCAGGATGGCAGCTGTAGCGTATTTGTGGGTATCCTTGAAATAGTAAAATACTTGACTCGGTAAGATCGATTTATATTGCTTTTCATCGGTTATGGATTGAAAACGTTCTTGATGTTTAACCGTCTGCGGGCCCAGCCAGAATGTATCCTGTACGGTTTCATAGCGTTCTATGATACTACGACGCGCATAGAGATCCCCCATCACTTCTTTGTATCGGTCATCTGAATCATAACTCGCATAATTGCGCAACCCGCTTGGGGCATCCAGATGCGAATCATGGGTGACATATTCCTCGAACGAAGCTACACCCCACTCGACAAATTTCTCATCCTCTTTAATCATGTCTGCGAACACGGCCATTTTGTCTTCATACAACTGTTAAAAATCCTCCAGGTCCGCCTCATCCATCTCCTGCCCATAATCGTCAACCATTTGCACCGCGACATTGAACTCATAGACATTTGATCCATTTGGGAAATGCTCCACGTAAAAAGACAACAGCAATTGATAGATAAACAAGCAAATCGCCATGATAATCAACAGCTTTTTCCAATGGAACATTTTGCGTAATTCATAACCCAGTACTCGCAAGCGCTCGCCTCCTCTCACACCAAATCACGTCGCTTGAACCGGCGGTATGCAACCCACAGCCCAGCTGCCAATACAGCACTCCATAGGGACACGGTCATCCACTCATAGGAAGGATACGTCGTAAATACATGCTTGATCATGAACCAATTAGGCGTTGAAAACAGAACCTGAAAAGGATTGATATAGGCCCAAAAAATGAGCAAGCTAGTGGTGGGCACGACAGTAAAGAGCGTCAAGCCGATACCCAGCAGCAGCAAAAACAGTAGACAGACAAAATAGCTATTGCGCACAAACAGGGCAATGCCCGCCGTTAATCCGGCAAAAATCCATTGCAGCACCAACCCCAATGCCAGCACCGCAAAGAGATATTGAACGAACGTCATCGACCACCAGGGAATCAGGGGAGCATCATCATATTCTTGCAGAAACCCTGTGCCGATTGGAACATCCCAGAGTCCGCTATAGTCATACATCTCAAAAAAGGCAACGATATTGACGGACAGCAGCATAATTGTCATTAACGTCGTGGTCAGAAAAGCGGCACCCAGCTTGTCCACCTTCAGCCTGCGGCCGCGACGTGTGGCATACATCAACAAATGTGTGCGGTGATCAAACTCATGATTCATAATCTGAGCCGTCATCAGAACCCCCATCACCATCGCCTGCAAGAGCATGATCCCAAGTAGCTTGTCGTACAAAAAGCTGTGCATTTTGTAGACTGTGCCCTGAAAGAACAGATGCAAATGCTCCCCTTTCTCCCGCAGCACCTCCAGACGGTCTTGCAGCTTGTTATAGTTGGCGTAGACCAGCTTGTCCACGCGGTCGCTTGTAGGATCGATCATGATCGACAGGGCCACTTCGGCTCTGGTTCGCATATCCAGTGAATCATACTGGCTTCTAATAGCTGGTAGTGATTCATAATACCGCTCGGTCACCAGCAGATCCTGAACAAATCGGACCTCTGGCTCGGTGAATGGTCGATCCGGGTCGAGCAGCTGCGGGTTACTCGACGTAAAGGCCGCCGCGCTCTCATAGGTCTGTCCAATCTTCTCCTGTGTAATGCTGTTCATCTTGGCAAGTTCATTCGTGTAGTACTCACCAAGTGCTTCGTATCCCTCTCCGTTCATATCATGGCCCGTCTGGGCAACAATCGTATTTAATACGCGCAGCTCATCCTTCATATGACGCTCACTTAGCATCAAGAAGAGATTGAACGCAGTGAACAACATGAACAACCCGATGATGATGGGCGAGCGCAGTCCTTTGCCCGCTTCCATCCACACGATCCTCATCCCGGGGTCACCGCCTCCTCATCCCTGTACACATGCAAGAACACATCTTCCAGCTGCGGACGTACAGATTGCCATGACTCATCGGTCTCACCATCAGCCATGAAGCGGATGCGGAGTCTGCCCTGCTCCTGTTTCTCGGAGAGCGAGAGTACCCGGCGTCGAAAATCATCGGCTGCCTCATAATCCATCAAGGTCTCATACACACGTCCCTCAAGTGTCTGACACAGCTGTTCAACCGTCTCCTGGTATAGAATCCGGCTGTCCTTGATCATAATGATCTCCCCCGCGATCGACTCCACGTCCGAGACGATATGGGTGGACAGAATGACAATTCGCTCCCGGGCCAGCTCACTTAGCAGGTTGCGGAACCGCACACGCTCCTTCGGGTCCAGCCCAGCAGTTGGCTCGTCCAGAATGAGGATCTTCGGGTCGTTCAGCATCGCCTGGGCGATCCCTACCCGTTGGATCATCCCACCGGAGAAGGCCTTCATCTTCTTGTGGGCTACCTCTTCTAGCGCAACAAGCCGCAGCAGCTCCCCGATCCGGGTCTTGGCTTCTGCTTTGCCTATGCCTTTGAGGGCTGCGATATACATCAGATATTGATTCGGGCTATAGTTTTTGTAGTAACCGAATTGCTGAGGAAGATATCCAAGCTGCTCCCGGTAATGCTCATCCAGCCCCAGAATATTTTTGCCGTTATAGAGGATTTCGCCCTTCGTCGGGAATAACAGCGTCACCAACAGCTTAATCAGTGTTGTCTTCCCGGCTCCATTGGGCGCGAGCAGGCCGTAGACACCATGCGACAGCTCCAGATCAATATCTTTCAAGGCACAGAACGTGCCATAATATTTGCTTACATTACGGATGGCTAACATTTCAGACGTATCCCTCCTTTTGATGAATGGTAACCAACATGCGAACACAGCGTACGAAATACCAACCGCATGCCACAATCCAGATCGCATAACCGAGCAGCGGGATTCGGTTCAGGATAACCGTATAGAAGAACTCGTTGAACTGATACAGGAGCAGATTCATTACGAGCCAGCCTGCAATAAACAACACTCGCATGACTTTGCCTGACGACTGCCGCATGAACACCAGAAATGCGGTTCCAAACAACAACAACGAAGCCATCGAGATCAGCCATCCTTTTATGGGATCAAGATGAGGCAGCAGCCAGGAGCCGATACCTACCCCGACCGTATTTACCGCGATAGCTGCCGTGCCGAATACCAACATGCGCAGGGCTGACAATTGATACACATTATATTTGCATACCATCTCGACCTGATACGTTTCCTGATCTCGCTTACCAGCAAAGAACAATAGCGCAATCGACAAATAAAGGACAGGCGACAGCGTAAATAACAAGACGTAAGTCATAGCAGGTACAGGCGAAGCAGCCGATCCATAAGCGGTCATCATGAGCGCTAGCAGGGAAATCGTGATTAGAGAAACATAGGTCAACTCTGTCCAATCCCGAAACAGATGCCTCAGCCCTACTTCCCGAAGCATGAGCGTAATATAGTCGGCAAATGACCGGCGAGGCGGCATGGAGCTTGCAAGTATGCGCTCAACCTCGTTCTGAATACCTTCTTCGTCAGGGTAAGGAATGACCAGCTTCTCCTTGTTCATGGGCCTTGTCCTCCTTCTCGAAATGACTTCTCACCGCTCGCACTGTCGCATAATAATTCGTCTTCACGGTCGATAACGGCAGCTCCAACACCGACGCAATCTCATGAAACGGATAATCCGCAAATAGGCGAAGCCGGAAGATTTGCTGGGATCTCGCTTCGCGACAATTTACGACGTCCATCACCCGCTGGGCGTCTTCCTTGTATTCCAGTGTGATGGTGAAGTCCTCCAGATCCGGCCGCTCCAGCTCTTCCAGTGGTGCCTGCAGCTGCTGCGAACGGTAATGCCTCGACCTGTAATAGTCCACCAGCCGATTCGTCGATACCCGATACAGCCAGGTCCGGAAGGAGGCTTTGCGCGAATCATAGGAACGAATGGTTTGCAGCACGCCGCTGAAGATATCCTGGGTCAGATCTTTGGCAAGCTCGGTGTTTAGGGTTTGTTTGTAGATAAAGCTGAAGATTTCTTTATAGTATTTTGTTATTAGCGCATTTGCTGCCGACCGGTCGGCCCGTTTCTGGATACGCTTGATCCACTGCTGCTCTTCGTTCATGACTCACCTGCCTTTCCGCTCCGTCTATGGCTTCCATGTATATATTCGAAGTATACGTCTAAAAAGTTTGCCTCTGGGCCAAATAAAAAAAACTGCCTCCGAAGAGACAGTTTAATCTTACTATTCCATTTAGTCGCGAGCAAAGTAACCCAGCAGCGCCTTCGTCTCGGGATGGAGGACAACCTTGAGTGGTCCAAGCAGCTCATTCATCTCCGTGTAATACGTGACGATGATCATTTGACCTTCTTCATTCACAAGCGCCTCCAGCGCTTTCTTACCTTCATCGCTGCCGCCAATAATTCCATCCGTCCGTGCAGGCACGATCTCGACCGCCGCTTCTTCCGGCTTGGTCTCTACGGTCGGTTTTTCTTCATCAGAGATATAGCCCCATGCTGCCTCGCGGTAAGCTTCCACCTGCTCGCCAGTCAGCTCTTTCTCTTCGACGATGATGACGTGGGCTGCACTTTGCGGCGGCATGCTCTTCGCCAGAGCTGGGCCATAGTAAGCTTTTACCTTAACGCCAGGATACAGGTGGTTCCACTCTACCGGTTCACCGTTAGCAGTGATAAGGAGTGTTTCTTTACCCGCGTTCAGCAGGAGAGACGGCAAGATTTGTCCTTCTCGCTCAGCGCTGAACTGGATTTGCCAGCCATCGCCGGTTGAGGTGATCCCGGTAATTTCATCTTCAAGGACCAGCGCTTGATTCTTGACCTCAATCGTAGATGCGTAGGACCGTCCTGGATAGCTCAACGCTACGGCTGGACCATATTGGGCCTCAATACGCATGCCCGGCTTCAGTTCTGCTGGCTTCACTGGACCATTCTCGCTATTGATTTCCGTTTTCTCGTCAACCCCAAGAATAATCCATTGATTGCTGCCCTGTCCCATGACCTCCAAACTATAGAGGCCATTCCCTTGGTCAATATTCACAATTACACCATTGATTCCGACCAACTCTGCTTCTTCCTCCACTTCGGCATCCCGGTCCTTCAGGACGAGTTCTTTGCTGCTCCAGTTCAGGTTATACCCGAGCAGATCCGCGGTTTCGCGGGCAGGCAGATACGCCTTGCCGTCAATATAGATCGGCTTGAGCGCAGTCTCCGAGCCATCCACCGTAACTTTGACATCATTGTGCAGCAAGCCGCTTACTTTCTCCACCAGTGCGTTGGCTCCAACACCTGCTGAGGTGGCGAGCAAGCTAGCTGCGGTTACTGCAATCAGCCATTTCTTTTGTTTCATCTCTCATCTGCTCCTTCTGCATCAAGCCTAGGTTAGTCTTGCCCATTCATAGTCACTGACGCAGCAAGCACCAAAAAGGTTACACGATTAGGAAGAAGTTTCGGCTGCCGGGTACAAAAAATGACTTGCCACAATGTCTCACTTGTGACAAGTCATTTGTTAAGCCCTTCCAATCGCCAAGCTTACGAACCTACATGCGATCTCATAGCCTCTGCCAGATCCGATAGTTTCTTCTCTCTCAAATGCTGCTCCATCTTGTCTTCAGCCTGAACCATGACCTGCTGGATCAAGCAGGTTGAAGGATGATCCAGCGTACAATCGAATAGCGATGCCGTACCTTCAATCGCGTGAATGACATCAAGGAATGTGATATCGACACTGCGACGCAACAAGCGATAGCCACCGTTGGCGCCTGATGCTGACTCGATGAGACCGGCTTTGACCAGCTTGGTCAGAATCTTGGACAGATAGGTGGGCGACACCCCCTGCGCTTCTGCAAGCTTTTGAACGCCAATCGGTTTATCCGGTGATGAAGCGACGAGATGCAGCATCGTGTGCAGCGCGTAATTGGTCGCTTTGGAGTATTTCATAATTAGGGTCCGCCCTTTCTTCCTGCCCGACTTAGTCTATCTATCATAGCCTCGATTTATGGCGTCCGTCAAGGAGCCATATTGGCTTACTCCGGTTCAGGTTCGTTGGATTGTTGATAGGTTTGCAGCGTATAATATTCTCGGTACAGCTTGAGCAGCTCCGCCTCTTTCTCACGGATAATGTGTGTGAGCTCCTCAATTCTCGGCTGGGCTTCGCTGGTACTCTCCGCCATCGCTTGCGGCTCTGAATAACAGCCAAATGTTTCTTGCGCCCATTGAATCGCTTCATATCGGCCGCCCTTGCGGTAAATAGCCGAGAATTGGTCCAATATACTATTGATGATTTGACGCCGTTCGTAGTTCAGTACGCCCAGGCCGTTTTTGGCATAAGAAATAGCTTGCATCAGTTGAAAATCATTGAGCTTGCCACGGGCATTCTCGATTCGCTCGATCTCCCCTGCAAGATCCGGATAGATCGCCTGGAATAACTCCGCTTCGGCCAGCATGTCTTCCATCGTGATGATCGTTTCATCTGTCATAAGGCACGTCCTTCAAATCGTTGTGTACGCTCAGTCGAGCGGCTACAGGGAAGCAGCCGTATCCAGACTCTCATTCATGCATAGACGGTAATTCAGCATATCGATCTTGCCTTCACACATCATATAATAGATCGTTGCTTCCGTATGATAAGAGTTCTGGCGGGTAATCCGGTTATTGCGCTGCACCATCTGAGCATAGGTCTCTGGATAATCATAATGTACCAAATGGTTGGCCGCAGACAGATTCAGCGAAGTACTCGCCGCATCGGTTAAGATAAGAACCGAGGCATCCATTCGCTGGGAAAACCGGTCGAGCTGGGCGTTGACCTCATGTACGTTCAGTTCCGAGGACAACAGCATAATTCCCCATCTCATCGCCTCTGCGTCCTGCTGCAACCAATCTTGAATGGCCGCAGCAGTGGCTCCCGTTCGCGTGATGATAACGGCTTTTTCCCGGCCATCATAAGCGGAGCGCAGCACGTCTTTGAGCGCTTCCAACTTGGCTGGGGCCGAATGGCAGAGCTGAAGCATCTGCTCCTTGGCCTGCATCATCTGCTTTTTGGCGTCAATCGACGATACGCGATTATTATGTTCCGAAGCGGCAAAATAATCGTGCAACAGCTTCAGATAGCCGGGCTCCCGCTCCGCTTCCATGGTGACTGTGACTCGCTTTTCAGCTACTTTCATTGTTGCATAACCACCTTCCCGTTTCATTCTGTTATCCATTAATCAGATTAGCGGAAAAGTGTGGCAGGGGCCAATTAATTTTCTCTAAGCTGTGCGTTCACTCGATGTCGTTGCCATTTGCGGTACCGGATGATTATAATCGAAGACGACGGAGTTGGCAAAGAACGTACATCGACCATACGATAAAAGCCCCGAACCTGAAGGGGGTCCGGGGCTAAGCTTGGATACGCCCCGCACCCCATTCTCGCCGATTGTGTTCAATTTTTCATATACATTTGCGCCTACCAGTCCGTTTCCCGCCCATTCTATTCGATATTTCGCATATATTCGTGCCCCATCCCCACTAATCGATGATTCTATTCGATTTTTCGCATACATTCGTCTCCCACCCCTGGCACCCAAGCACCTGTTCACACGCCAACAAGCGCCAGGGTTACCCCTGACGCTGATGGCTGATGCTACGATAGTATACGTGTGCTGCTATGAGTGCTATTCGACGCTACACCTGCTGCTGCGGCGCATTAAGTGCACCGACGCGCAAACCCGTCAGCTTGGCCGGCTTGCCATCGCGATCGGCAATGCGGACTGTCCGCTGCTCGTCAGGGAGCAGGTCGAAATAGTTGTCGCTGAAGCGCAGATTGCCTTGCGGCACATCGAGCTTGACCAGTCGCACGACGCCTGGACCCGCTTGTACCGTAATCTCACCGTTGGCTTCATCGGTCGTCACCGTCAGCTTGCCCTCGGGCAGCTGCGTATCCTTGGGATCACGCAGGTAGTAGCGGTTCTCCGGCGCATCGAAGCCTTCAGCGGTCAGCTGAACGATCACCTCGCCCGCAGCTGCATCAGCCAACACTTCAGCTTCGGCGATCTCACCGGCGTGCAGCGCTTCATTGGCCGGCACCTCTACATCCCAAGTTGAGGTATACAGTTCTTCGCCGCCAAAGGTGCTAACCCGCAGCCGCACCGAGCCTTTCAAACTACTTAACGTATCATTGACCACCCACACCTTCAGCGACTCACCGGGCTCATGGTCGAGCGAGAGCAGCGTCGGATGGAAGAAGGTTTTACCATAATAATAGGAAGCCTTCGGCAGCAGCTCATAATCAATCATCGCCCAGCTGGTGCCTGGCCACGAATCATTAAGCTGCCAGACGAGCGCGCCCCCGTTGCGTGATTTGATACGACGATAGTGTTCAATACCGTACTTCAGCCCTTCCGCCTGCGTCAGCATGGAGAAATTCATATATTCCTCAATGTCCTGCGGGATACCCGTATAGCCTTCCATCAACAGAATACCCTTCAGATGGTTCGTATCCTTGTTGCGGTAGGCCATCTCCGAGCTGTTCCAATAGAACTCGCCTTCGGGAATGTATTTCTCCAACGTGTAGCGATTGGCAGAGGCATGCATGCCGAACTCACTGCTGAAGAGGGCAAAATCGTTCTTATAGTTTTTGAAGGTCACACCTTCGATACTATAGTCCAGGATCGGCTTCTCGCCCATCTTGCGCGGATACACCGAACCATGCCAGACCTGCCAGTTATGGCGATCGCCAACATCGGGATCATTGGCATCCTGCCCATTTGCACTACCGAACGGGGAGGATGGCCAATAGGCACGGCTATCGTCCAACACTTCCAGTGCATTAGGAATCAGCTCATGATAGATTCGCTCGCCGTAGAACGGGCAATCCATATCGCCGCCGGCTGTCTTCATATCGATTAGCCAATCAATCTCATTATTGCCGCACCAGAGCGCCAGCGACGCGTGATTGCGCAACCGCTTGATCGCATAGACGACTTCGTCTTGTACACTGGACATATAGTCACGGTTGAAATCCGGGAATAAGGCGTTGGCGAAGGCGAAATCCTGCCATACCAGCAGTCCCTGCCGGTCACACTCACGGTAGAAGACATCCTTTTCATAAATGCCGCCGCCCCAAACACGCAGCATATTCATATGGCCGGTTGCCGATAAAGCGATCAGGTCCGCGTACTTGTCATCTGGAATAGCGCCAATGAAATGGTCGGCCGGAATCCAGTTTGCCCCTTTGGCATAGATGCGAACGCCATTCAAAATAAAAGAGAACGTCTCCCCGCCCTGCTCGTCCTTGGTCTGCAGCTTGATCGTACGAATCCCGTATTCACAGCGATAGCTGTCGAGCTCCCGTCCTTCATGCAGCAATACGACTTCCAACTCGTACAAATATGGCTTGCCAAGGTCATGTGTCCACCATAAGTAAGGCTTGTCCACCTCTAATACAGCAGATGCCTTGAAGCCCGTAGCAGCAGCCCCGGACACGTCAGCTTGACCTTCGCCAACCACCTCGCCACTTTCATCACGCAAGCGTACGATGCAGGAGAGGCCGTCTGAGCTCCTCCCCCCGTTCCAGCCGCCCCGCCGGAATACCTCAACTGATGCATCAACTGCCACTTTGGCTTGCGCTGCTTGTTCCCCATTCGCATCCAGCAGTTCAACCGTGCGTCCAAACACACTGTCCAGCTTCGCCCGGCTATATTTGCGAACATGCACATCTCCCGAGATCCCTGTGGTCACCATGCGAGGACCCCAGTCCCAGCCGAAGTTCATGGCCGCCTTGCGGAGCCACGGACGTTCCTTGGTATAGGAGGACCACTGGAATAGCTCCTTGCCTTCGTTGTGCAGACGAATCGGGTCGAATTTGACAACAATCGCATTCCAGCCTGCACGGAGCACGCGAGTAACATCGAAGGTGTGTCCCGTCATCATATTCGAGGTTTTGCCAATCTCCAGACTATTCACATAGATGGTCGCAAACGTATCCAGACCGTCAAAGACGAGCTCATAGCGCGCATCCTCGTCGTCTTCTGGCTGGAAGTCGAATTGCGTCCGGTACCACCACTCCTTGTCCTCGATCCAGCGGCTGCTCTGGTCGTTGTGGCCAAAATACGGATGCGTGATTTGACGATGCTTCAGCAGCGTCGTATGAACATCGCCAGGAACCTCCGCTGTCATCCAGAACCGGTCATCCAGGGTCGCCCGCGGCGCCTCTGCCGGTGCCCGTCCCACATCATAGCCTTGCAGTCTCCATGTTCCTTGCAGCTTCATCATGATTGACTCCTCTCGTAGCGGCCGCTCCTCTTGGGAGTTCAAGCCTTCTCTCTGTACTCGGATGGTGTCATGCCTGTGTGCTTCTTGAAGATCTGACTGAAATACTTAACATCTTCATAGCCGACCTGCGCTGCCACCTCGCTTACCTTGACCGGTGAGGTAGTCAGCACGTCCCTTGCCCGGCTGATCTTGCGTCGTACGACATAATCGGCAAAGGTCTGCCCCGTCTCTTTCTTAAATACCTCGCTAAAATGCGTTGGATTCAGATGGACAACCCGAGCCACCTGCTGCAGACTGACATTCCCGCCCAGATTGCTCTCAATATAAGCCATCGCGCGGCCCACGTAGCCCTTCTGACTGTCGGATAGCTCGTAGTGATACGCCTTCATCACCCGGTGCAGCTGCTCAAACAACCGTTCGCGCGCTGACTGCATTCCTACCGTCCCTGCAGCCGGCAGAGACTCGGTCACAGCATTCTCTCGGCCTGTGGCTGCCAGGACCTGACCCAGCCACAACCGGCTGCTCGCTACTGCTGCATCCAGTGCCGCCTCCATCGTCTCCAGTGAGGCGGAAGACTCTGACAACAAGCTCGCTATGTAGTCATCCGCCCACCCTTTGAGACCGGGCAGGTCATCGTCTAGCAGCAGCATCCATAACCGCTGCTCCTCCTCGGACAAGAGGCGGGTCCGGCCACCGGTACGCCCGTTGATATGCTCGAAGGCGAGCGAGGGCTCGGAGAGCCACCCTCGGTACCCTGCCGTTAGTGATGCTTCCCGATAAGCTGCCGACAAGCCTTGTGGACAAGCAGCTGGGCTGCTGATCGCAGCGAACAGCTCACACTTGAGCAGCGAACTTGCCTTGCCTACAAAAGCCTGAACCCCTGCAACTGCCTGATCGGTCGCTACAGGCAGGCTCAGCCAGGCAACCAGCCGCTGTTCATGAACGAAGGTCACCGAGGTGAACGTTTCGTTTAACATATTGTCTAATGCAAAGAGGAGCAGCGCCTGATTGGTTCGTGCGCCCTCCCAGCCCCCGGCCTCAAAACGCACCACGCGCAGCTGGTTTCCACTTCCCTGCCCAAGGCTGTTCAAAACCTTACAAGCTTCCTCATACAGGGGATCGCTCGACATCGGCACGGTTCCTGTCACGGTCCATTGTTGAATCAACCGCACACATTCCTCGCGCTCCTGCGATTGCGCCTGGGCCTGTTCACTCTTGCGTGCGCTCAGCCGTTGTTTGGCTTTCATAACCGCCTTGATGATCTCCTCCGGACGGCTCGTCTTCAGCAGATAATCGCCGACATGCTGCCGGATCGCCTGCTGGGCGTAGGAGAAATCATCATAGCCGGAGAGGATCAGCACCTCGATGCCTGGCCAGCGATGATTAATCTCTTCAGCCAGCTGCAGCCCCGTTTTCCCACTCATCTGGATATCTGTCATCACAATGTCAGGCTGCATCTCGGCAATCGTCTCCAGCGCTTGTTCAGCTGATTCCGCAGGGGGCAGCAATTGCAGGCCCAACTCCTGCCAGTCAATCACTTGGCTCAGTCCGTTGCGGATGATGACCTCATCGTCCACGATTAATATCTTCATGCTCATCCTCCCCCCTGATTGGAATGGAGAAGCGGATATGTGTGCCGGCTCCCGGCTTGCTGTCAATCTGGAGTCCACTTTGCACTCCATAATGGAGGAGCAGTCGTTCATGCACATTAAACACGCCATAGCCTACTCGCTCTGCACCGCTCTCCAGGCTGCTGCGCAGCTCGGCCAGCCGCTCCGGCTCCATACCAACCCCATCATCCAGGACATGGAACATCATGCGGTCACCTTGCCCTTCTACAATGACGGTGATGGAACCCATTCCCTGTTTTTTCTGAATGCCGTGAACCATTGCATTCTCGACCAGCGGCTGGAGCAGCAGCTTCAGCATTGACTTCTCCAACAGAGTCTCCTCCACGGTCACATCCAGCTTGAATTTATCCGGGTAGCGGATGGACTGTACGCGCTCATAATTGCGAATATGCGCCAGCTCCTGCCGCAATGGACAGTAATCCTTGCCCTGATTGAGACTGAACCGGAGAAAATCGCTGAGCGATCCCACCATCTCGGCAATGGAGCCATTGCCGTTCATGAGCGCCATCCAATGGATGGAGGATAACGTATTGTAGAGAAAATGCGGGTTAATCTGTGCCTGAAGTGCCTGCATATCGGCTTGTTTCTTGCGATTCTCATTCAGAATAACCTGGCGCTTGAGTTCCTCAATATGCTCGCCCAGCAAGTTGTAGCTCTCGCCCAGTCTGGCGATCTCATCCTGTGTATCCGTGTGAAATGCCGGCAACGGATGATGAGGATCAATCTTGGTCAATAGCCGCGTCAACAGCTGCAGCGGTTTCGTCACACGGCGCAGCACGAACAG
This sequence comes from Paenibacillus daejeonensis DSM 15491, assembly GCF_000378385.1. Taxonomy (GTDB): domain Bacteria; phylum Bacillota; class Bacilli; order Paenibacillales; family Paenibacillaceae; genus Paenibacillus_D; species Paenibacillus_D daejeonensis. The sequence goes on from NZ_KB899659.1 coordinate 242,609, forward strand.
GGTCAAACCACCACTGAGCAGCAGCGCTAGTACGATGGCAGCTACAGTCAGATGCAGAATATAATTGCTCTGTGCACCATACCAGGAGGTAGGCAAACTGCTGACAAGCGTCCAGCGGTTCAGCGGCTCTTGATAATAGATGAGCGACGTATCGTCTTGATCTCCCGCTGCCGGACGGTAGCTGACCTCTCCATAGGCCGATCGGGCAAACGCTTCCCGTGTTCCGGGATAGACCTCGTTCCACGCATCAAACAACAGCGACTTATCTGTCGATGACAAGATCTGTCCCTGCTGATCAATCAAGCTGACCTGCCCCTCCACGCCACCGAGCCTAACATTGTCCCAGTCTCGCGAGACTTGCCGCTCATCCAGCGAGATCGTCAGCCAGCCCAGCACCTGGTAATCATAAATACTGCGTAGCGGCCGCACAAACGTAATCACATCGCGTTCTCCGGCGAAATCCCGAATCGTCATCAGTCCGCTCCACGATTTGTCTGTAAATTGAGTGACGTCGATCGGCGAATGGAAATCGTTGTCGTAAATCGAGCTCGATGACAGAATGGTCCCCGGTTGGCTTGCATAGATCGAAATATGCGAAATGTAATATTTTGATCTCGCCAGATTGGCTATATCACCGACGATGTCCGCCCGCAGCTGCTCATGATCTTCCTGCATGTGAAGATAGCGCTGAATGTCGCGTTGCCCGATAAGATAGATTGACATCCCCTCGACATCCTCAATCATCGATGACAGGTTCCCCCGAATCTGACGAAGCGTATCCGTGCCGAGCTGCAGAGCGTTTTTCTTGGTGAGATGCGCGGAAATGCCATATGCAAAAAGGCCGAGGAACAGCATTGGGATCAGCGCAAAGACCAGCATCAGCAGCGACAGCTTGCGCCGCAACGAATATCCAAGCCATGCTCTCATCTGATAATCCCAACCTTCCTCAGCCTGTGTCCCAAAATATAGCTTACCCTTTTACAGCCCCTGCTGTCATCCCTTTCATGACCTGCTCCTGGAAAATCATATACATCACAATTGTCGGGATGACTGCGATCGTCATTGCCGCCAAGGTTAACCCGTAATCCGTCTGATAGCCATCGGCAAAGTTGGCGATCGCCAGCGGCAGGGTCTTCAGTCCAGTTGACGTAATCAGGACCAGTGCAAACGAGAAATCATTCCAGGAATGCAGGAAGCTCAGAATGACAACCGTCGACAACGCGGGCAGCGAGATCGGAATCATAATGCGGAAGAAGATTCCCCACAGACCCGAGCCATCCATAAATGCAGCTTCCTCCAGATCCTTCGGGATGGTGGCCAGATAAGCCGTCAAGACGAAAATAGCTGTCGGCAGAGCGAATGCCGTATAAGGAAAGATAAGCGCCCAATAGGTATTGAGCATGGAAATCTCCTTCATCATAATAAACAACGGTACCAGCGTGCTATGAATAGGAACCAGCATGCCGACAACGAAAAATGCCAGAATCGCCCCCTTGAAACGGAACCGGAACCGGGCCAGGATGAAGGCAGCCAGCAGGGAAATAAACAAGGTGATTGCCAAAGCACCCAACGTCGTAATCAATGAATTGCCGAAGGCCTGACCGATGTTCGATGATTCCCACGCATTGGAGAAGTTCTCGAACTTCCAGGCCTCGGGCAAGCCGAAGGGCCGGTTGAAGAAGTCTTGTGTTGATTTGAAAGATGATAGAAATAACCAGAATAACGGATACAACGTCAATAATCCATAAACCGTAAGCAGCGTCCAGAGCACGGCCTGCTTGGTCTTTGTGGCTCTGCGAGCACTGCTGTTTGCTGCGGAATTCATCAGGCACACCCTCCTGCTAAGGTAAGATAATTACGTCTTTGACTTGGACTTCAAGCTCATGATCCACTGGCTGATACCGATCAGTACAAGCGAGATCAGAACGATGGTCGTCGAGATCGCGCTGCCGAAGCCGTAGCGATAAGAGCTGAAGGTTGAATTATACATATACGTGGCTAGCAACTCAGTGGCATGTGCCGGACCGCCGCGCGTCATAATGTAGACCAGGTCAAAGGACTTCAGGGAGCCCGAAATACACAGCACAACAGCGACAATGATCGTTCCCTTAATCATGGGCAGCGTAACAGACCAGAGCTTGCGGGCGCCGGTAGCGCCATCCAGATTGGCAGCATCATGGATTTCACCAGGAATGTTCTGGAGTGCAGCGATGAAGATGATGAGATACAAGCCGACAAAGCTCCAGATAAGCGGCGGAATAAGAGAAAAGATACCGTAATCCTCCGAGAGCCAGACCCGCTGCCAGCTCTCCAGCCCCAGGGCTTGCAAGAGGAAGTTCAGGATTCCGATCTGCGGATGGTAAATGTACTGCCAGATCATCCCGATGACCACCGTGGAGAGCACCATCGGCATGAATACAGCTGTTCTAAGAAAACGCGTAAGCCTGCCGTCCTTTTGAACCAGAATGGCGACAATGAGTGCAATTGGGATCTGGCCGAAGACTGAAGCAAGAACAAAGATGATGTTATTATTCAGCGCTGTCCAAAATATAGGGTCGCGGAAGATCTCCACGTAATTGTCAAATCCGATGTAATGGGCCTCGCCGATGCCTGACCAATCAAAGAAGCCATAATAGGACGACCAAATGACGGGCACGAAAACAAATAAGGCATAGATAAGGGTGGCGGGCAACAGGCCCATGAGAATAAACTTGCGGCTACTCAGTGCTTTCATCACTTCACATCCTTCTCTTTCCAATATCGGCCATTGACTCCGCCTGCCTTCTCATACAGAAGGTCGGGTATGCACCCGACCTTGGTTGGTATTGATGGTCTGAACCCCGCTTTATTGGCGTTTGACCGCAGCAGCCTGAGCGTCTTGGATGCGCTGAGCAATGGTCTGTGGGTCGCCGCCGTTCAGCAATTCTTGCAGACTGTTATTGGTTACCTCGACAGCTGCAGAGCTGAGCTTGGAATCATAGACTGGTGAAATCTTGGTGTCCTGCATCAGGTTGTACAGTTCCACGAACAACGGGCTTGCTTTGCTCTCATCCAGCGGAATGTTGTAGCTTACCAGCGTTGCACTGTCCAATGTCGCCTGCTGGCCTTCCGGACCAGCCAACGCATAGAGCAGTTCCATGGCAGCGTCTTTGCGCGCGCCTTCCAGCTTGGAGCTGATCCCCATGCCTGTTCCGACCACGCCTGCTGTCGAGGCCGGGTCGCCAGCTCCGCCTTCAATGGCAGGCAATAGCGCTACATGCGTCTGGCTTAGAATATCTTCCGGTGCATTGCTGACGACATTAGCCATCGCCCAGCCGCCCGAGATGAACATAGCCGCTTTCCCTTGGAAGTACAGCTGAACCATCTGATTCTCGTCAATGGAGTTGAAGCCTTGTTGGAACGCGCCTGCCTCGCCCAGCTCCTGGAGTTTCTCGAGTGCCTCTACGAACTGAGGATCGGTGAAGGATGCGCCATCCTGGCTGGCAGCCTTCAGGAACCAGTCACTGCCTGTGATGCGATCGCCAATAGTAGAGAAAATCGTGGATTGAACAAACCAATTGGCCTTGTTGCCAAGCGCGATTGGAATGACGCCACCCTCCTTGAAGGTCTCTACTGCTGCAAGCAGCTCGTCCCAGGTCTGAGGAACAGACACATTATGCTCATCAAAAATGGCCTGATTATAATAAATGAATGAGGTCGGTGCCAGGTTCATTGGCACGGAGTAGATATTATCGTCTACCGTGTAGCCGTCCAGAGCATTCTCGATAAAATTGTCCCGCCATTCCGGCTTACTGTCCAGGTAGTCGTTGATCGGCTGAATCAGATCGCCACCTACGAATTCCTTGGTCATCACATCGGGCCACATGACGAACAGGTCCGGCATCTCATTGGCTGCCGCCACCGTACGCAATCTAGTCTTCAGCCCATCGGTCGGCAGACCTTCCGTCTCGAGCTCGATATTCGGATGATCCGCTTCAAACTGCTCCAGCAGCCCGCGCATGGCGATGGCCTTGCCATCCTGTCCCGTCCAGTTATGCCACACCGTCAGCTTGACCTTGTCTCCTGCAGTGCCTCCCTCATTATTGCCGCCGTTGCCTCCACACGCGCTTACGACAACCATCGAGCTGAGCAGGAGTCCTGCTGCCGTCTTCGTCCATCTTCTCATCTGTATACGTCCCCTTTCGCCAATGCGATTGCTATAGCCCTATTCTAGCCACTGGCCAGCGTTCTGATAAGGGGACAAACTTCGGCAGGCAGGTAGAACATCTTCGGGTCGGACTATAAATGCTAAAGCATCGCTGCGAGAAAAAGGGGACTTCCGATCGCTGTTGTTCCCAGATTTCTTGAATGTTTGATTTCAATGGTTGAAATCTGGGAACAAAGGCGAACGTTCAACGCTTTTTGTAAGAAAGCGACCTCGGAAGCATACGCTTTTCTCCAGTCTCCCTTTTTCTCTCCGCTCAAGCTACTACTTCCGTAAGGCAAGCAGAGATTTGTAACAGAACAAAATCATCCTCCGGATGATCCTAAGAGACTGATCCCCTTGCTCTGACGACCGCTCTGGTACGTTACAGCAGCCGACTAGTGGGTTGCCAGGCAAATAGAGGAACAAAGGTGCATTACAGCGGCCGACCAGCGAGTTGCCAGGCAAATAGAGGAACAAAGGTGCGTTACAGCAGCCGATCAGCAGGTTGCCTGGCAAATAGAGGAACAAAGGTGCGTTACAGCAGCCGATCAGTGGGTTGCCAGGCAAATAGAGGAACAAAGGTGCGTTACAGCGGCCGATCAGCAGGTTGCCAGGCAAATAGAGGAACAAAGGTGCGTTACAGCAGCCGACCAGCATGTTACCAGGCAAATAGAGGTCCATCTTATCCACAGCACAAAAAACTATAGTTTCCTATACAACAAAAAGCCGTCCCGAAGGGCGGCTTTCGTTACATTTTTAAAATTATAACCATAGACATTTGAAAAATTCCGCAGAGACACGGAATCGATCTGGAGAAGCGGAGCGCTCGCATTTGTCCCCGGATTTCAACCGCTAGAGCGGTTAAAAATCAAGAAATCCGGGGACAACAGCGATCGGAAGATCGGTCCGTGACCGGAGGCTACTTTTTCAACAGTCCATTTGTATTATTTTACTCCTTATTCATCGTACTGATATCAATAACAAACCGATACCTTACATCCGACGCCAGTACACGCTCCCAGGCTTCGTCAATTTGCTTGGCCTCAATGACTTCGATCTCCGGCGTAATGCCATGCTCCGCGCAGAAGTCCAGCATTTCCTGAGTTTCACGGATTCCGCCGATCATCGATCCCGCAAACGAGCGCCGTTGTGGAATGAGCGAGAACACCTGAATTGGCAGTGGCTCAGCTGGAGCACCGACATTAACCAATGTGCCATCCAGCGCCAACAGAGACAGGTAGGCGTTCATATCAATCGAGGCGCTGACCGTATTGAGAATCAGGTCGAAAGAGCCCGCAAGCTTCTGAAACGTCTCTGGATCACTCGTAGCGTAGTAATGGTCTGCGCCAAGCCGCAATCCGTCTTCCTTCTTCTTGAGGGATTGAGACAGCACCGTAACCTCGGCCCCCATTGCATGAGCAATCTTCACGCCCATGTGACCCAGCCCGCCAAGGCCGACGACGGCTACTTTTTGGCCAGGTGTCACATTCCAATGGCGCAGTGGCGAATACGTCGTAATTCCGGCGCAGAGAAGTGGAGCAGCGGCGTCAAGCGGCAATTCGTCGGGAATGCGGACCACAAAATCCTCTGTAACGACAATATGCGTGGAATACCCACCCTGCGTGTACTGGCCATATCGATCAGTCGCAGCATACGTGCCGGTGTTCCCATGCAGGCAGTATTGTTCTTCCCCTTTACGACAGCTGTCGCATTCGCGGCAAGAGTCTACCATGCAGCCTACCCCCACACGATCACCGACAGCATATTTGGTGACTGCTGTTCCAACGCGGCTGACAACACCAGCAATCTCATGCCCAGGAACGAGCGGATATTTCACGGGTCCCCACTCGCCGCGAGCGGTATGGATATCAGAGTGGCAAATGCCAGCATATTGAATCGCAATGAGAACATCATGAGGTTGGAGTTCTCTGCGCTCAATGTTCGTAAGCTGAAACGGGCCTTCCGGACTGAATGTAGCGCGTGCATGGGAATGAATCATGAATGTACCTCCTGATGTTGTTTAATCAACTCATGTCTATTATTATAATAGGAGGGCATGGGTTGCAATAGGTAAAACTTCGAAAAATGTTGAGTTCTGAACACATCCCGTGAATCTGTTTAGTAACGATTAAAGTCAGGTGGGAGCCTATGGAAAAAGTGGATCGGAGAGTCTTAAAAACACAAGAATCCTTAAAAAATGCCGTTCTCGAGCTGCTTGCCGAGAAAAGCTTTGATGACATAACGATACGAGACCTGGCCGACCGGGCCAATATCAATCGCGGCACTATCTATCTCCATTACCAGGATAAATATGACTTGCTGGACAAGCTGATCGAATCGCACATGCGGGAGTTAGACGCTATGGACGAATGGGCCTGCCAGCTCGACTGGGTTGACGCGCTCGTTCCCTATTTTGAATACTTTCAAACCAACTATTTATTCTTCTCCGCTATGCTCGCCAGCAAAGAAGCGCCAGCCTCCTTCCGGGCGCGACTCATGACTTCGTTCATGGAAGGCTTCAAAGGCGAGATTGACCGAGAAAGCGGACGTAACGCGGATTTGACCGATGATGTGATGCTCCAGTATGCCGGGACGGCATATGTAGGCATCATTGAATGGTGGATTAAAAATGGCATGCCTTACCCGCCACGAGATATGGCCAAGCAAGTAGGCACGCTGCTGGGTAGAAGCTTATAACCCCTTGGAGGAACTCGAGCATGAACCAAAGACGACTGACGATGATGCAGATCATTGATGCGCGCAAAACCTTCACGGCCGGTGAGCTGGCCAAGCGATTCAACGTATCGGTCCGTACGATTCAACGCGACCTTGCCTATCTCCAGCAGATCGGATTTCCCCTCTATACCCAGACTGGCCCGGGTGGTGGCTATCGGGCTCTTCCCAACCGGCTGCTCCCCCCGCTTCAGCTGACGCTTCATGAAGCCCTCGGCTTATTCTTGCTGCTGCAGGTGTTAGAGAAGATTCCGGATTTCCCTTTTGGCAGCATTCGTACCCATCTGGCTGAGCAGTATTACGCCTCGCTACCACCTGATATCAGGGACACCGTCGATAGACTCAGCCGTCATACGGCTATTCGTACGCCGGAGCCTCAGCTGCCTTCGCCATTGACCACAAGATTGCTAGAGGCGGCTATGGAGCGCAGCCGGATTACGTTCCGCTATCTAGGGCCAGGCGGTGAGCGGGAGACTCACGGGTGGCCGCTGGGCATCTATTTTGAACATGGCTTATGGTATATGCCTGTCGCCAAGCCGGAGCGAATCGTACTCTACCGGGTAGATCGGATATCCGAGCTGCTGGAGGTCAAGTCGGAGCAGCCCGCTGATTACGTCTTGCTGACATTGCAGGAATGGCTCACCCGAATACCGGACCGGACAGGTGTACATGTACGATTGGCGTTCACGCCAGCGGGCATACGCTGGGCCGAATCCGACCCCTGGCTGCAATCCATGACGGAGGGGATCTGGGAAGGTCCTGTTCCAGAGAGCGAGCTGGAGTTCACGGCACGGCAACTTCTGCGCTTCGGGCCTGAGGTTGAGGTGCTGGAGCCTGCATCGCTTCGCCACCTCATGACAGAGCTTTATCGTCGTGCCCTGGCTCCATACACACAATAAAAAGCTCCTCTGATTTCAACCTCTCTTACATGTAGAGAGGTTATTTGTACGTGTCCGACCAATTCTATCCTTGTACGATGTCGGTAACCTGCGCATAATTCCCCAGTCGCTGTACAGAATAAGAACTGGTGAACGCTAGGAGGTGCTGGCATGAAACGAAAAATTTCACTGCTGGAGAAAACCCGGTTAGAGCTGGAGAAAAGTGCGGACGTTGTCTTTCAACCGTTCAAAATTGGTCCATTCAGCTGCCAACTGGTTTATATCCAGAGCATTGTCAATACCAAAGCCCTTGTTGAGGGTATCATCTCTCCGCTCATTCGAGCTTCGGCAGCCGATCCCTATGACAATAGCTGGCTGGAACAAATCGAACGCCGGAGCTTTTTTGCCTTAGATTATAAGCGGTCGTCTGACCAAGTCGAGGTCGTAGATGCCGTTCTGTCCGGGTATGCCGTATTGTTCTGCGACGCACTGCCGACATCTATGCTCTTCCCCCTGACTCAATATGAGAAACGCTCTGTTCCTGAGTCTAGCAATGAGGTTGTCGTTGTTGGACCGCAACGCGCATTTACCGAAGATATTGAAGTTAATATGTCGCTGCTTCGCAATATTATCAAGCATCCTGACTTGACCGTCAAAACCTGCGAGATTGGCCGCTATACGAAGAGTAAGATTAACATTGTCTACATTGAAGGTCTGTGTCGCCAGGAATTGGTCGATGAAATTGACAAACGACTCGGTGCGATTGAGCTTGATGGTGTTCTCGGCATGAACTATTTGGCCGAATTCATTGAGGAAATGCCGTATTCTCCCTTTCCGCAATATCAATATACCGAGCGTCCTGATAGTGTTGCCTCTACGCTAATCGAAGGCCGTTTAACCATTATTCAAGATGGTACGCCGTATGCGCTCATTTTGCCGGTGACCTTTTTCTCGCTCGTACAATCGGCAGAGGACTACTACCAACGCTTTCACGCCGCTTCATTTATTCGTCTGGTAAGGCTTCTGTTTATTCTGATTTCTTTTTTGCTTCCCTCACTGTATGTGGCGATTACCACCTTTCATCCGGAAATTGTGCCGACCTCTCTACTCATAACGGTGGCTGCCGCCCGAGAAAACATCCCCTTCCCGGCTCTAATTGAAGCCTTGATTATGGAGCTGACATTTGAAGGGTTGCGTGAGGCCGGAATTCGGATTCCCAAGCCGCTTGGCCAGACTGTGTCCATCATTGGCGGTATCGTTATCGGTCAAGCCGCGGTTGCAGCAGGTATTGTGTCAGCGCCCCTGGTCATAGTCGTGTCCATTACAGGGATTGCATCGTTTATCGTCCCCCATTACGAGTTATCGCTTGCCTTCCGGCTGCTGCGGTTTCCGATCTTGGTGTTGGGCGGTACGTTAGGGATTCTGGGGGTCATTGTATCCTTATATCTCGTCTATTTGTATCTCGTTAATTTACGATCCTTCGGCGTTCCATACATGCAGCCGTTTGCGCCTTTCATCTGGAAGGATATTAAAGATACGTTCATTCGTGTGCCCGTCTTTCTAATGAAGGAAAGGCCCTCCTCCTACGGCAGCCCAAATCGGAGGAGACAAGGTGACTCATGATGATCGCTATCAAACGCTGTGCAGTGACACTATTGCTCATTCTGACGAGTGTATCCCTATCAGGTTGCTGGTCGAAAGTCGAGGTTAACGAACGGACCTTTATAACAGGGCTCTATATTGACCGTGCCGAGGACGGGCAAGTGGAAGTGACAATCAGTGCGCCGCTCCCCAATCGGCTTGTGTCCCAGGTAGGGGAAGGCGGAAGTCAAGGCGGCAGACCCTATGCCATTCTCTCCAAGACGGCCCGAACGATTCCGGAAGCACTTGAAGCGATGCAGATCGATTTGTCACGCAAGCTATCTTGGGGTCACACACGTGTATTGACGGTTGGCGAGAGCTATGCCCGGGCAGGCGTTGAAGAATTGCTGGACTGGATCAATCACGAGCCACTGTTTCATCTCAGCAGTTTCTTAAATGTAGCGGAAGGCAAAGCCAAGGACATTACCAAGCTGACACCGGTTTATGAGGAATCCCCGTCGGAAGTACTTCGGGAGTTCTCCAATCAACATAACCTGATTAGCACCCAAGTGCAGGATATGATGACCTCGAATGCCCTTGATCTTGGCGCCACTACACCACTTCTCAAGACGGAAGTAACGGAGATGGTCAGTGAGAATAACAAGCCGAGTATATGGGCTGGTCAGCGCGGCGGCGCCATGTTCCTGGATGGCCGTATGGTCGATACGCTCGACATTCATCAAACCTATGCCGTGGCCTGGGCAAGAAACGAACTGGATCAGCTTTATCTTTCCGTTGAAAAGGAAAATCATGTCGCCAGTTTGAAGGTCTATGAGCTGGAAGGCAAGCTCAAGGTTCATAAAGAAAATGGAAAGCCGGTATTCAAAGTGCTGCTCAAAGGCAAAGGCGCAATGCGTAATAATATGCCCGACCACCTCAGCGATCTGGAATACGCGAATGCACTTGAGGTCATGGTCGAACAACAGATTACCGGATACATGGAGAGTGCGTTGAAAAAAGCACGTAAACATGGGGCGGATATCCTGCTGCTCGCTTATCGCTTAGAGTGGAAGTATCCGAAGCTGTGGAAGGAGTACCAGAAAAGTTGGATTGACTATGTAAAGGATTCCATTGATATTCGTGTGACGACAGATATCAATTTGCAATACTTTGGCTCCAAATCACCAGACTAAACGAAGCTATACATCTGAATGGAGGAGCGCTCATGTTGTTAATTATGATATTCGTGACTCTGGCTCTCCTCCTGGATCTTCGCAACGTGCGGGATAACCAATCCAAAAAATTGCCACTCTTCTGGGTGTTGGCGGTAGGTTCCCTAGTCTGGAATAGCTTGGCGGTCTCGATGTCCTGGTGGCCTAATCCCAATGAAGTGTTCACGTTCCTTTTTGGATGGGTGGATAAGCTGATAGGAGGGAAGTGACGGATGGTCAAATTATCTGCGGCACAGATGTATCGGTTTGCCTTCGTCTACCTCTACTCCGAACCGATCTCTTTTCTCATTCAACGTCTATTCAAGATGAGTGCCTATCAGGGTTGGCTGTCCGTGTTGGGGGGCTTTGCACTCAGCATGATCGTGCTCTTCTTCACGGTCCGGCTGGGCCGTACCTTCCCAGACCGGGGATGGGCAGACTTCGGGGAAGATATTATCGGCAAGTTTCCTCACAAAGTCATGCTGATCCTCGTCGGACTGTATGCCCTCTTCCTGGCAGCGCTCGATGTGCAAAACTTTGTGACCTTCCTTCGCACCATTTACTTGCCGGACACGCCTGTCTGGATGATTGTTCTGTTGACAGTGCTTTGTATCGCCTTAACAAGCAGACAAGGCTTGCTAACGATCGTCTACATGTCAGAAGGCATTTTTGTGCTGCAAATTGTCGCGAGCATGCTTGTGTTCCCGGCCATAGTCGAGGGCGGTCAACGGGGCATCCTGATGACGATGATCACCCATCATGATGTGAAGGATATTGTACTGGGGTCGTTGAGCACCATGCCCTGGTTTTCTGAATGGGGGTTATTTCTGTTCCTGGCTCCGTTGACCAGCTTCCTACTGCCGCTGGGTCGGGCTTTAATGCTGGGCGGATTCACGGTTGTTGTCATTCTGATTACATACTGGATGCTCATTATGATGAATTTCGGCCCCTACGTCAGTGAAGAACTGCAGTACCCTTTGCTGGAGCTCATTCGGTTTGCACGTTACAGTGACTTTATGTCAAATCTCGATCCCGCGCTCATCGCATTCTGGTCTACGACGATGTTTATGCGGACCTCGTTTCAGGTTTATATTATATCCATCTGTTTCTCACGTGTCTTTGGGGTCAAGGATCACAAATCGCTTGTTTTTCTGGCAGCAGGCACACTGGCCGCTATCGTAATACAATACTCAGCAGACACAATCCAATATGAGATGGCTATCCGCACATATGCCATCGCCACCTACGCCATGGTGATGGATTGTTTCCCCATCCTCTATCTACTTATTTACTGGTTCCGATTCGGAGCAGTGCCCAAGAACAGACCGGTGCCTGTCGCCAAACCGCCACCATAAACATCTGCGCATGCAAAAAAACCACCTGCGATTGTGTCGCCATGGTGGTTTTCTGCATATGACGCTAAATTATTCATTCACGTCGCTAAAATCAAAGTCTTCATCACGCAGATGTTCGACATGCATAGCGCGTACATACCCATTGCCCTTCTTGGAGAAGAAGTCATGCTGCTTGGTCCGAGTATTGATACCATTGAAGACGATCGGATTCACCTCGTCATCCTCAAACACCGCATCAAAGCCCAGGTTCATCATTGCCTTGTTGGCGTTGTAACGAAGGAATGCTTTCACCTCTTCGGTCAGACCAATCGGTGTGTAGATTTCTTCCGTATACTTCTCTTCGTTCGCATGCAGGAATTGCAGCAATCCCGACAGTGTCTCGTGCAGATCCTGTTGATCCTCGGGACCAAGCTTGGCGTAGATTTCCTGCGCCAGCATGCCGACATAGACACCATGAATGCTCTCGTCCCGCAAGATCAAGTCGATGATCTCGCCGCTGCATGTCATCTTCCCCTGACCTGCAAGATAGAGTGGATAGAAGAAACCGCTATAGAACAGGTAGCTTTCGAGCAATACGGAGGCAGCCATTGCCATGTACAGCTCTTTATCTGACCCGATATGTTCATAGTATTGGCTGATCGTCTGCGCCTTCAGCTGCAGCTGTGGATGCTGCTCGACCCAACGGAACACCTCGTCGATTTCAGAAGTCGATGCCAGTGTCGTAAAGATACTACTGTAGGACTTGGCATGAATCTGTTCCATCATCGCCATGAAGCCCAGTACCGCCTTGCGCTGCAGACCATCGACATGCTCGAGGATCTTGGGCATGCCAACTCCGCCCTGCACGGTATCCAGTAGTGTCAGACCACCTAATACTTTCATGTAACAGGCGCGTTCAGCATCACTCAAGGTGATCCAGGACATTTTGTCATCCGATAATGGAATCTCGTCGTCCGTCCAGAACTGCATAATGTTCTGATTCCAGAACATGGCTGTGAAATCATCGTCCGGCCGGTTCCAGTTGACCGCTTGGATCGGTTTGCCTTGCTTCATTGTCGTTTCGTTCCCCTTCCGCTACCGCAGCCCGGACTTAAACCGAGCAGCTGATGCATTCCTCGACGGACAGACGGTTCGTCCGCGTATAATAAAGCGATTTGAGTCCCTTGCGAGCCGCGTACACATAGTAACGGGCCAGCTGCCGCGTCGTCACATCACTGTTCACGTGCAGAACAGTTGAGATGCCTTGGTCGATATGCTGCTGGATTTCGGCAATCAGGTCCATCACCTTGAATTGGTTCATCTGATAAGCCGACTTATAATAGAAGAAGTTCTCCGCGCTCATGTACGGCATCGGATAATACGTTGTCGAGTTGGCATACGTGCGAGTCTCGATCTGCTGCGTAATTGGCATGACGCTCGACGTTGCGTTCTGAACATACGAGATACTTTGCGTTGGCGCAATCGCGAGCCGATAAGCATGGTAGAGACCGTGTTCGGCCACATCAGCAGCAAGCTTGCTCCACTCGCTTGGCCCCGGCAGCTCCATGCCCTGGAACAATTCCTGTACCCGGGCGGTAACAGGACGGAAATCTTCGCTCTCATACCGTGTGAAGTAACTGCCGTCCGCATAATCGGACAGCTCGAAGCCTGCAAAACGGATGCCGGTGTCGCGAGCGATATGCATACTCTTCTCCAGCGAATAGTAGTTCATCGCCATGAAGAAAGCTCGGGCGAACTCCTTGGCCTCTCCGCTCTCATAAGCAATCCGGTTCTTGGTCAGATAACCATGAAGATTCATTGCGCCCAGACCGACGGAGTGCAGCTCACGATTCGCCTTGGCTACACCGGGTGCATTGGCGACCGTTGTCATATCACTGACAGCCGTCAGCGCCAGCATGCCTTCATGAACAGATTCACGGATTTGCTTGCCCTCCATGACATTGACAATATTGAGAGATGCCAGATTGCAGCTGATGTCGCGGCGGATCACGTCATCAATACCGTAATCGTTAATTTCCGACGTCTCTTGCAACTGGAAGATTTCTGTACATAGATTGGACATTTTGACCGGTCCGATCTTGCCCAGCGCATGGCCCTTGTTGGCATTGCTGCGATTCATGATGTAGGGGTATCCGGACTCCAGCTGAACCATAGCGATCCGGGTCAGCATGTCGCGGGCGCTCATCACAGGCTTCTTGCGTACGCGGTCATCAGCCATCAGCGTGTCATACATCTCGTCCATGTCCATATCATCCATATGGATACCATAGGCTTTGTAGACGCTGTATGGGGCGAACACATAGTGCATCTCATTGTTCTCTGCCAGCTTGTAGAAACGATCCGGAACGATCAAGCCGATCGACAGCGTCTTCAGCCGCGTCTTCTCATCAGCATTGATCTTCTTGCTGTCGAGGAACTCCAGGAGGTCCCAACCAAAGATATTGTAGTAGCCTGCTCCCGACCCTTTGCGTTGACCCATCTGGTCCGCGTAGGAGAATGCATCCTCCAGCAATTTAAGTACCGGCATGATGCCCTTGGCGGCATCCTCGACACCCTTGATGCTCTCGCCCCGTCCTCTCAGCTTGGACAAATTGACGGCAACGCCCCCACCAATCTTGGACAATTGAAGGCAAGTGCCCAGTACATAGTTAATCGAGTTCAGCGCGTCATCCATTTCCAGCAGGAAGCAAGAAACCATCTCGCCCCGCCGGCTCTTGCCGGCATTCAAGAAGGTCGGTGTGGCTGGCTGCAGGCGCTGCTCCATCATCGAGATGGCAAGCGTACGGGCCGTTGCAGCGTTGCCTCTGCCCAGATGCAAGGCCACGGCTGCTACCCGATCGGCAAAATGCTCCAGATACTGGGAGCGATTATTGGATTTCACCGCGTAGTCTGTATAGAACTTGGAAGCGGCCATGTAGGATTGGAACCGGAAGGGATGGGCTGCCGTCAAGTCGAACACGCCGATGACATCCTCCGCTGCGTAGGTTGCATAGAAATTCTCGTAATAATCATTCTCAATCATATAGTCCAGCTTAGTAGCTGTATCTGAGAAGTTGACGCTCTTGCGCGCGACCTCTTCCATAAATGCGTCGACTGCTTCGCGATCTTTGTCCAGTTGGAAAAATCCGCTGGCATCTCGCTTCATCAGCAGATTATTCAATTCAATGTGCAGCAAAGCGTGTCACCTCCGATTCAAAGCTCAGGATGTCCTGGCGGGTACCTGACAGTTCAAACTTGCCGATGACCGGAACATGGTATTTCTCGGCGATCAGGTCGGCGCTGCGAGCAAAATTCGTGCCCCAATTCCGGTTGCCGCTGGCAGCAACTCCACGCATCATATGAAAGTTGCGCTTCAGGAACGCACTCACGCGATCCGGAATTTGCCCGAAACCTGTCGTATATGTAACCAGCATGAACGGCTCATCGACCGTCATCTGTTCCTCGATCTGGACTGCCGGCAAGTTCAAACGGTTAATAAACCGCTTGACATTTCCCGTCTTTGAATCATAGGCAATCAGCATGCTCTCCATCCCTCTCTCTTCATCCATATATGTACAATTCGTCAATATGTAGTATTGGTTTAATTAATTTATAACAATATATAGACAAAGTCAATGAGGCCGAAACACAAATTGTTGGGGATATGTAAAAATGGGCGTAGCATATCTGGGGGTGCATGTGCTCAAAATCACCATATATGGCGTCACACAAGGGATGCCGGGTTCTATGAAAAAATAGGTTTATAGATTTTCAGGCCCAAATATTTTTCGACGCTATTTACGACAGGTTTTGTCATAAATATCAACTACACTAATACGTGAGCCACAAGAAAATCTCACCAACGGAGGATGATGGAATTGAAACCATTGAATAACAAGGTCGCATTGGTTGCTGGAGGGACGCGGGGCGCTGGCCGGGGCATCGCTGTTGAGCTGGGGGCGGCTGGGGCAACCGTCTATGTTACGGGCCGAACGACACGGAGTATGGTATCCGAATATAACCGGCCCGAGACGATTGAAGAAACGGCAGAGCTGGTAACGGCAGCAGGCGGCACCGGTATCGCTGTCCAGGTCGACCATCTGGTGCCGGAGCAGGTACAAGATCTAGTCGGTCGGATCGATCAGGAGCAAGGCAGGCTGGATATCCTCGTCAACGATATCTGGGGCGGTGAGAATCTGGTGGAATGGAACATCCCGGTATGGGAGCATTCCTTGGCGTCCGGTTTGCGGATGCTACGATTGGCCGTCGACACCCATCTAATTACGAGCCACTACGCCCTGCCCCTGCTCATCCGCCGTCCTGGCGGACTGCTGGTGGAGATGACGGATGGGACGGCAGAATACAATCAGGCTAACTACCGGTTGTCGCTTTTCTACGACCTGGCCAAAACCTCCGTCACCCGTATGGCTTGGGGACTCTCCAAAGAGCTCGAACCGCATGGTTGCACGGCCGTTTCGTTAACCCCTGGCTGGATGCGTTCGGAGATTATGCTGGATCACTTCGGCGTGACTGAGCAAACCTGGCGGGAGGCCTGCCAGCAGGAACCTCACTTCGTGATTTCTGAGACCCCACGCTTTGTAGGACGGGCTGTCAGCGCGCTGGCAGCCGACCCTGAGGTGCATAGATGGCAGGGGCAGTCGCTCTCCAGCAGTGGTCTTGCGGGGGTGTATGGCTTTGACGACATTGACGGGTCCCGGCCGGACTGCTGGCGATATATCCGCGAGGTTCAAGAAGCCGGCAAGCCGGCAGATGCGACAGGATACCGGTAAAGGAAGTTAGTGAGTGGAACATTGGCATAGCAAAGAGGCGTACACCACTCGTACGCCTCTATTTGTCTGTTGAAGAAAGCGGGTCAGGCTTCTGCCCAGTTGCCATTTCGGAAGATTGGCTCAGACGAGCCATCCGGCAGAATGCCGTCAATGCTCAGAGAAGCCGAACCGATCATGAAGTCGACGTGAATAAGCGAACGATTGGCTCCGGCTGCGTCCAACTCCTCCGGTCCCATCGTTGTCCCCCCCTCCAGATTGACAGGATAAGCCTGTCCAAGCGCCAGATGGCACGAGGCATTCTCGTCGAATAGCGTATTGAAGAACACGACGCCTGAATTACTGATCGGCGAATCATCGGGTACCAGTGCAACTTCACCGATCCGACTGGCTCCCTCATCTGCAGCAATCAATTGAGCCAATATTTCATAGCCCTGCTCCGCCTGGAAGTCTACCACTTTGCCGTCCTTGAACGTTAAGGCAAAATTGTTGATGAGCTGGCCGTTGTAGTTGAGCGGCTTGGTGCTGCGGACGGTTCCGTTCACTTTGTCCCTGTGCGGCATGGTGAATACTTCTTCGGTCGGCATGTTCGGATTGAAGTCGTCGCCCTTCGCATTCGCCTTGGCACCGCCCAGCCAGATGTGACCCTCTGGCAAATCGATGGTCAGATCTGTCCCTTCACCTTGATATCGCAGCTGCTTGTAGCGCTTGGCATTGAGCAGATCGACCCGGTCCTTCAGACGACGATTATGCTTCTTCCAGGCTGCTACAGGGTTGCCTGCATCCAGACGGGTAGCCTCGATAATACGCTGCCACAGCTGCTGCTCTGCCTCCTGAACGGGTAAATCCGGATAAACCTTGGCTGCCCATTCCGGTGTCGCATAAGAGATCAGCGTCCAGGAATTGGCGTGATTCATCAGCTTGCTGCGGTACTTCTGCAGGGCTTGCGAAGCCGCCTTGATCGTCTCGCCAACTCTGCGGGGGTCAATGTCTCCCGTGAGCAGATCAGGGTTCGGCGCATAGATCGTCACGAACGCTGCTCCATTCTCCGCATATTCCTCCCACGCATTGGCACGCCACATCGGGTATTCCGAGAGCGATTCCTCCGGCGCATGCTTATACTTGACCAGCGAGAGCTCCTCGTCATTATATTCCACATGGACATTGTGAGCACCAGCCTCATACGCAGCAACTGCAATCTGCCGGGCCAGCCGCGCTGCCCCGATCGGCGCCATGACCACAACGGTCTGCCCCGGCTGCACATTGACGCCAATCATCGCGATCAGCTCAGCATAGTCCATAATTTGTTTGTCTGTTGGTAACAATTCCATCATCCTCCTTCGAAAGTCCGACAAGTCATCTTCCATTATAGGCTTTTCTTGGCGTCAAACTCAAATCGGAACTCCCGTGGAACTGAACCACAAATGCGCCTGACAATTGGTAATGGACAGCAAAAACCGCCACGCTTCGACCTGAGTCGTAACGTGGCGGCCCCTGTGCCGTCCTCCGGGGACGGCGCCGGTACCCGTGGCGCTAGTCTTACTGTGATCCGCATCCCGCGCCTCTGCCGAGCCCTGAACTCTAGAGCACTGCAGATCGGGTAAGGGACGCGTTCAACATGTGATTAGAAATGTTGACGCACCTCCTTTCCTGATACCAAAACTATAGCATATGTCCGGCAGATGCGCCACCCCAAATTCGGAATGTTCAGAAAACATGTACAATTAAGCTTGTCCATTCATTAATTACAAATCACGGCACGGACAGCCATGCCCGGTCGCGTTGACGTTCAATATGAACAGGCGTCTCAAAGAATGCGGATAGCGTCGCTGTCTGCAGCAGCTCGGAAGAGCGGCCCTGGGCAAAGACGTCGCCGCGCCGGACCATAAGCGTATGTGAAAAGATGGGCAGAATCTCCTCAATGTGATGAGTCACCAGCAGCAGCGTTGGCGCATCCGGTCGGCTGGCAATATCCGTGATGCCAGCCAGCAGGCTCTCACGGGCAAGGAAATCCAACCCATTGCAGGCTTCATCCAGAATAAGAAGTTTGGGCGAAGCCATAAGCGCACGGGCAATCAGCAGCTTCTGCTTCTCGCCCTGTGAGCACGTCTGGTAGGTCCGCCCGACAAGATGTGCACACCCCAGCTGATCCATCAGCTCATGTGCCCGCTGAAGATCGGCCTCCTCCACCTCATCATAGAGGCCAATCGTTGCATATTTGCCGCTCAAGACAATATGCTCGGCCCGGCTCGTTGGATACAGACGCTCCTGCAAGGAGGAGCTAACCCAGCCAATTGACTTGCGCAGTTCCCGCAAATCAATCGTACCGAATGGGCTTCCAAGTACGCTAACCGTTCCCGAGGTGGGCCAGATATATCCATTAATGAGGTTAAGGATCGTCGTTTTGCCAGATCCGTTCAGCCCCATGACTGCCCAATGCTCGCCTTTCTGCACCTGCCAATCCACATGACGCACGATCGGCTTGCCGTCTCTCTCCCAACTTACATCCTGCAAATCAATAACCGATTCCCTCACTTCATTCCCTCACTTTCCCTACCCTCGCAGCCGGCGTAAGATCATCAGTACTCCGATTAACACCAGCAGTAAACCTCCGATCGCCGATCCCCAGACAATAATGGGCTGCCAATCACTGAAGCGGCTCTGCAGGTCGACCTCGATTGTGGGCACCTGCCCCTCACCGAGCATCGCCAGATCTTCGGCAGCACTTGCTGTGTTCACCGCCACCGAACGCCCGCAATTGCTGACCTCCAGATTCTCGCCCGACTTATAAGCATAGAGCAGATAGCTCTCGCCGTCCACGAAGTTAAACATGCAGCTTGACCAGCTGGTATAAACAATTACCTGGGTCGCGTCGACACCCTTCCAGGCTTTGTCGACCTCCAAGATCACTGCATCGTAGCCCATGTCTCTTCGCGGCTGCTTGGCGATATCCAGCACTGTCCCAGTGAAGACGGCATCCGCATCCTCCAGCGCTGCTCCCGCATTCTCCGGGACCATACAATCACAAGCCATTGCGCGTGCAGGCTGGAGTACCCATAATGCCGGAAGCAGGAGCAAAAGCACTGCCAGCGTCGTCCAAATACGCATCATTCTCACCCCCATCAACTACACCACTTCCGGCATTGTAGCATGAGAAGCGCCAGAAGTATATTCCAATGGCCCCTCTAACGACGGGAAGAACGAGCAAGCTGCGGGGTGAGCAGCAGCAGGCCAAATGAGATTATAATGATAGAAACCGTCCAGACCCATGCCATGGAATAATGGCCTGAATCCACAGCAACATAGATGGCCGTAGGCAGCGTCTGGGTTTTGCCAGGTATATTCCCTGCAATCATCAGGGTTGCACCGAACTCCCCCAATGCTCTGGCAAAGCCAAGAATATATGCCGTCAGCAGCGAACGCCAGGCCAGGGGCAGCGAAATATAACGGAACACCTGCCAGCCCCCTGCTCCCATCGAACGCGCCGCATCCTCCAAATGCCGGTCTACAGATAGAAAGCCCGTCTTCATCGTCTGATACACAAGTGGGAAGGCAACAACGACGGCAGCAATCACTGCTGCCCACCAGGAGAAAATAATCGGTGCCGACCATAACCATTCAGACGCTTGGCCAATCCAGCTGTTTCTGCCCAGCGCGACCAACAGCAGAAAACCGACAACCGTTGGCGGCAGCACCAGAGGCAGCAGGAACAATGTTTCGACGACAATGCGTCCGCGGAAGCGTGCCCGACTCATCCACCATGCGGCTGCAATGCCAAGAGCCAGCGTCAATACGCTGGCCAGCAAGGCGACTTGCAGAGATAATCTTATCGGCGTCCAGAAGGCAGTCCAGTCCATCATGAAGCGGTGCCGAAGCCGTATTGTTCAAAAATAACGTTCGCGTCCTCTGTCTGTAAATACTCGTAGAGGCGCTCAGCCTGCTCGGGGTAATTACTCTCGGCGATGATGCCAATGGGATAAATGACATCCGGATAGCTTCCCTCCGGGGCCGCGAAGGCAATATCGACTTGATCAGAGGACAACGCGTCGGTACGATAAACAAACCCTGCATCCGCATTCCCAGTCTCCACATACTGCAGTACGCTTCGGACGTCTTTGGCTTGGACGAGCTTGGCTTCCAATGCTGCCCAGAGTCCGGCTGTATCCAGTGCCGCTTTGGCATATTCCCCTGCAGGAACGCTCTCTGGAATGCCTATGGCGATATGTCTTACCGAATCTTGCGTCAGATCCTCGAGTGCCTTTACATTGTCTTGTCCTGCTGGGACGACAACGACCAGTTCATTGCGCAGTAGATCCACGTGCTGCTCAGCTGCAATCATTCCGTTCTCGACCAATTGATCAATATGTTTAGGCGCAGCAGAGAGGAATAGATCCGTTGGAGCCCCCTGCTCAATCTGTTGCTGTAGCGCGCCGGATGCTGCAAAATTAAATAGAAGCTTGATGTCCTGGTGTTCCGATTCAAACTCGGTTTGCAGCTCGGTTAAGGCATCCTTCAAGCTGGCAGCCGCAGATATGGTTAGCTCCACTGTTGGCTTCAGCGGTATGTCTCCATTCGTATTCACATTCGTGCCCGCTCCACTATGGGACGTATCAGTGCCACACCCCGCGAGAAATAAGGTCATTGCCAGTGTCAATCCCATTACCCGTGTGCCGTACCCCTTTTTCGTTGCTTTCAAGCGATCACTTGCCTTTCTGAATATAACTAATTATAACTGTTTATAACTAAACATCATTATAACTAGCAATCAGATCGCTGTAAACCTTACACTGGCATTTAAGATGTATGATACAATTGTATTCGTCCCGTCAGGGAGAGCATATTTTACGATGCATTTTCACATGAGGGGGCCCACCATGGAGCAAGACATGTCCTATACGACAGAAGAAATTGCCAAGATGCTCAAAGTATCCAAGCTGACCGTCTATGATCTCATTAAAAAGGGCGAATTGCCCTCCTATAAAGTTGGGAAGCAAATGCGAGTCGATGCTGCTGACCTGGATGCCTACAAATACCGGTCCCGTCATGCTGCTGCTACTCAGCCTGTAGTTCCTCCAGCATCGGCTGTGCAAGTCGCTCCCCCAGGATCGCTGGTCATTACTGGCCAAGATGTGAGCCTCGACATTCTCGCCAATCATTTATCCAAAGCGATGCCCCAGCTCCGCCCGCTGCGCAGCTATGTCGGCAGTCTGGATTCACTGATCGCCCTCTATCGCGGAGAAACCGATCTGGTGAGCACGCATCTGCTCGACGGTGACACGGGAGAGTACAATCTTCCTTATATCCGCCGGCTGCTGGTCAACGATTCGTATCTTGTCGTTCATCTGCTCGCTCGCCGGGCCGGGTTGTACGTGGCACACGGCAATCCCCGCGCGCTGCACGGATGGGCTGATCTGGCCCAGCCAGGGCTGCGGGTCGTCAACCGCGAGCGCGGGGCAGGTGCGCGCGTCCTGCTGGATGAGCAGTTGCGGCTGCATGGGATCCCTCGCCATGAGGTGCGGGGATATGAGGACGAGCAACCAAATCATCTAGCGGTTGCCGCCCGTGTCGCCTCCGGTGCCGCCGATGTCGGGGTCGGCATCGAGAAGGCGGCTGCCATCATCGGCGAAGCGATAACTTTCATACCGCTCATCACCGAACGTTATGACCTCGTCATGCGCAAACGGCCGGATAATGCCCAATGGCGGGAGCACGTGCTGCAGGTGCTCCGCTCCGATAGCTATCGGCAGGAGCTGGCGGCCATCTCCGGCTATGATCTGACGGACACGGGCAAGATTCTGCTAGAGACTTAGCTGACATCAGATCGATTCCGGCGCCTGCAGACCAATCAGGTAGAGGCCGGTCTTCAGGGTCCGGGCTGTTGCTCTAACAAGCCTAAGCCTGGCTTCCTGGATCAAGTGAATTGTGCTGAGCTTATTGTCACCCACTGCATTTTAAGGTACCTTTGTATGAGAGCACTTACAGTTTAGAGGAATTGGAGCGAACGAACGATGCGAAAGTATAATTTTATGAGACCGATTTTATTGTTAGCGGTCGCCTTCTTTGTCTATAATGCCGTATCTTCATTATGTATCCTCGCCTTCGGCATGACGCCTGAGGCCGCAGAGAATTATGCCTTCGTGGCCATGATGATCAGCGTGATCTTGGCCTTTACCCGGATGCGTCGCAACCAGAGAAAACAGCAACAACCGCCAGGTTAACGGGAGTGAGATCGCCTACCCCTGATCGTTGTCCCATTGGGCTTCATCCGCCAGATTCTGCACCTCTTCGGCTGTTATCACGAAATAGCCATAACCTTCTTGCTCATGCTTGCGCCAGGCCCGTTGTTTCATAAACTTTGGGCTGGCCTCTCCCCTTTCCTCATCGTAGAAAAGTAAAATCCCGTCCGACTTGCGCATCAGCAGATCATCCCGTGCAGCCAGCTGCCACGTCCCCTGATAGGGTCCCTTCGTAACCAGGCCGTAATAATCCACCTGTTTCACCAACTCCTGATAGTACGTTTGCTTCTCTTCCTTCCAATTGGCCTCCGGATTCTCGTAAGCCGACATGATAGCAACCTTTAATTGGGGATATTCGCTGCGCAGCCCGATCACAACTTCACACGCCCAGAGATCTACCCCGTATTGACCAGGAGTCAGCACCCACTCTAATCCTTCATCCATCAATGCAATTAATCGAGCTTCTATGGCCTTTTTAATGAAGGGAACGCCAGGATGCTTGTCATCGTAAATATTCAGTTCATGGGCGCGATACCCCGTCACGAGCAGATTTTTCATACATGCCTTCTTTCA
Source organism: Paenibacillus daejeonensis DSM 15491 (assembly GCF_000378385.1). GTDB lineage: Bacteria > Bacillota > Bacilli > Paenibacillales > Paenibacillaceae > Paenibacillus_D > Paenibacillus_D daejeonensis. The sequence continues at coordinate 266,128 of NZ_KB899659.1, forward strand.
GGTGTCCAAGCAGATTGCTGAACCTTTCAGTTTCAATCAGTGTAGCCTGAGCAAGAGAAATTTGCAAAAAAGTTCCTCTGTCTCGAAACCTTTTCTTGAAACTAGGAGTCTAATATAGAAGAATCTTACACCCATGTAATCCTCATCCTATTCCCAGATCAAAGGAGCGAATTGTTGAATGAAACGCATTTGGGGCCGGGTTTGTCTGGCCGTCGGACTAACGATGTCGATGCTAGTCTCCTCAGCTGCCGCTGAATCGGGGCAGACCTACCGCAGCTACACCGAGCAATCGCTAATTAAGCAGGACGGAACATTCTGGACGTGGGGCAGCATGCAGCCGGTTCCCGTCCAGATCCACGGGATGGATGATGTCGTTACCGTCCATGACGGAGGTCTCATTCAATTAACAGATGGTACCGTTCACTATACAGGGCGTTTGCAGGCTGGCCAGCCCGTAGAGCCTGTAGCGCTGCCGCAATTCGACCATCTGAAGCAGGCCATGGCTGACTATTCCCAATTATTTATCGTCGATGCAGATGGCGGCCTGACCATCGTTCCGCTCGACTCATCTGGTGTCACCTTGGAAGCTCTTCAGAACAGTCAGCCGGTCCCTGCGCTGGAAGATGTGAAGAAGGTTAGTCACTATCAGGAATGGGACGGGAACAGGACGTATCAGACCATCATCGCGCTGAAAGAGGACGGCACCCTCTGGCGGGGGTACAAAACGGAGAATGGCACTTCCTCTTTCACCAGAATCCCGAATCTCGATGGGGCGGTCGACCTTCAACGCAACGTCGCCAGGCTAAGCAATGGCGAATTGAGAACCTGGCCCATCCGGGAGGGGACGGATTCACCTGTGATTAGCACCAAGGTCCCCATCAATCGCAGCATTGCCTGGTTGGGCACCCATCGCATGGCCAACCTTGCTGTCGATGTTGATGGACGGCTCTGGTTTTGGGGAAACACGGTGACAGGCTACTCTGACGGCACAGAGTGGCATGCGCAGTCGTCCCCTATCCGTTTCTCTGCGCTTAGCGATGTGCGCGAAGCTTATGTCGTCGAGCGCATGATATTTGCCCTTACGAAGCAAGGAGAGCTGTATGCCACCTCACTAAACCGGCAATCCATGCCAGCAGACGCCTCCTTCGACTTGATGGCCAAGGATGTGCGCAGCGTACAAGCTGGCTCTCGACATCTGATGATGGAACGCCAGGACGGCACCCTCTGGGGCTGGGGCGTCAACAAATCGGCCGAGCTGGGGGTCGGAGACTTTACCTTCATGTATGATAAGCCAGTTCCGCTTCTGAAGCCGGTCTCTGTCGTACTGAACGGTCAGTCCGTGCCGCTGACCGGTGGCGCGTTGCTGCATGACGGCCAGGCCTTCATCCCGCTCCGCTCGGTGTTTGAGCGATTAGGAGCCACCCTAACGTGGGATGTGCTGGCCAAGGAAACGCTAATCACAGGCGCTGCAAACGGCGAGGCAGCACCCGTTCAGATCCGCATCGGGTTCACCACAGGCGAAGTAACCATTCAGGACAAACCGGTTCTGCTGCCTTCCAAGCCCTTCATCATTGGCAGCGTCTCGTATGTGCCTTTGCGCTTGGTTAGCGAGTCATTGGGTGCCACCGTCCACTGGTCCTCCGAGGCGCGTGCCGTTCAGATTACTTATCCAGGGAAGACAAACTAATCGCTTACCTCTATTTCTCAGTGCGCGACACCGGAATCCTTAGTAGGCCACGGTCGTTCCAAGTTGAGTCAGAATCACTGCGAGTAAGCGAGGATAGGATCATCCGGCTACGACCCCATGCGCGGCGACTGAATGGGAGTGGCGCTGTTAGCCCGAACACCCCCGCCCGGTCTCGGGAGGGGGTGTTCGGATGCGTTGACCCGCACGTCCGGATCAGTGAGCACAGAGTGTCCCGCTAACGGACAAATTTGACCCTTAGCAGAGGAAATCTGAGCCGTTTTCTTTCTAACGGACAAAATGGATGCTTAGCCGCCTCAAAATGCTAAATTTGTTGAGATTTGAGCTTCTAAGCTGCAGATATGTCCGTTAAAAACCGCAGATCGCACAAATCCACTTCTAAGCTGCAAATATGGCCGTTACAGTGACAACCCCAATTAGTAACTAGTCAGCACCTAACTAACTAGCAATTAATCAGCACTTGATCACCTACTCAGCACCTAACAAGCAATTAAGCACTAGACCAATCACTAGTGCAATCACTAAAGCAACCCGTACCCAATCAGCACCGCAACTAGCACCATGCACACAACGCGATTGCGCCTACCAGGCTCCACTCATGCCAAGGAAGCCTCTGCAGCTGCTATGTGCTGACAGAGGCTTTTCGCTTGGTGGTAGCACTCGTGTGCCCAGCTTTCTATCGTGACAAGACAAGCGGCGGTTTGTCTTGCTTCGTTGGCTTATCTAGCTCTGTAGGCTGCTCATGCTTGGCTGCCTGGTCTTTGTTCGAGTTGTTCTTAGCATCCCCCCTCGTATCGTCCACTTGCGCATGCTCCGAATCAAGCTCTCGCCACACGCCGCTCTCGACATACAACGTTCTGTGACAGATCGCAGCCACATCGTCCCGGTCATGGGAGACGAGCAGACAGGATGTACCGGCTCGCTGCAGTATCGACCGCAGTTCCGTGCGAATGGATTGTTTGAGCTCGGCATCGAGGCTGCTAAATGGCTCATCCATGAGCAGTAGCGTCGGTCCGGGGGCTAGCGCTCGTGCCAGAGCGACACGTTGCTGTTGGCCGCCACTTAACTCATGCGGGTAGCGCCGGGCAAAGTCGGTCATCTGGATCAGATCCAACATCTCGTCCAATCGCTGCTGCCGATCCTTGCGCTTCATTCGGTGCAGACCAAACGCGATATTGTCTGCAGTGGTCAGATGAGGGAACAAGGCATAGTCCTGAAACACCATTCCGATTCCTCTGTCCGCCGGCGATACTTCAGCTCGCTCATTCACCAGAACCCGCTCTCCCAGCGTAATCGATCCCTGCTCGGGGGTCTCCAGACCGGCGATGAGACGAAGCAGCGTGCTCTTGCCGCTCCCGCTAGCGCCCAGAATGCCAACAATCTCTCCACGCGATACACGCATGGATACATCTTCGAGCACTGGAGACTGCCGGCGTTCATAACGATAGGTCACCCCGCTTACCATCAGCTCACTCATCTTATCCTTCCTTTCTCCAACCTTAGCACGATGATGACGGAGATCAAGCTCAGCATAATCAATAATAGTGACGGCAGCGCCGCTTCGTAGATTCTTTCGTCAATGGCGTATTGATAGGTTCTGGTGGCAAGTGTGTCAAAGTTAAACGGCCGCAGCAGAAGCGTCAGCGGCAGCTCCTTGACGATCTCGATGAACGTCAGGGCAAAGCCCGAGAGAATGGCTGGCTTCAGCAAGGGGAGCTCCACACGACGGAAGGTACTACCCTGCTTGTGTCCCAGTGACTGCGCGGCTTCTGTGTAGGTTCGGGGAATTTTGTCATAGCCTGCTTCTATCGCGTTGTAGCCTGTCGCCATAAACCGGATAACGTAGCCCGCCAGAAGCATGGGCAAGGACAAACTCAGCACCAGCGCACCTTCCTCCCTATCGAGGAGCCACACATACAGCGGGCTCAACAGCTCGTCGAGTCCAATAAAAACGGCCAGTGCGCCAATGGCGATAATCGCACCAGGAATGGCATAGCCTGCCGTCATTAAACGCGCAAGGGCATAGGCTCCGGCGTTGGATACCATGCGCACACTCTTTGCCGACAGGACCGCAATCCCCATGACTACAAGCGTCGCCCAAGCGGCCCCCGTAAGCGTGTTGCGAAGCAAATCAACAAAGTCACTTCGCCAGACGCTGCTGTATGTCCAAGTCGCCCACAGGAGGATCTGTCCAACCGGTACCAGAAAGCCTGCGCTGAAGACCAGGATACACAGACCGGTTGCACCTGCGGCAGCCCAGCCCTTCAATTGCACCGGCTGCAACGGCTTGCTGCGGCTGCTCATGGCCCCATACCTGCGCCCCTGGCGCAGCAGCCGCTCCAGGATAAAAATCCCGATAATGATGACCAGCAGCCAAGCGGCCAGACGCATCGCACTATCGATATCATACATGCCAAACCAGGTCTGGAAAATCGCCGTGGAGATCGTCTGAACGCCGAAGTAGCTGGCGACTCCATAGTCGCTGAGCACTTCAAAGATAACGAGCATTGCACCTGCAATGATGGCCGGCCGCGACAGGGGAAGCACGACTCGTGTAAACAATCCCCAGCCACTGCGGCCAAGCAAACGACCATTCTCGATATAGGAGCCGCTTTGTCTTTCCAGATAGGTCCGCATCAACAGGAATACGTAGGGAAACAAAAAGACCGATAAAGTGAACACCGCCCCGCGCAGCGAGCTGAGCTCCATCATCCCGTGAGGCAGCTGGATATTAAACTGATTGCGCAGCGTCGCCTGAATGATGCCGGTATAGCTGGTCATTGTCCCGTAAGTATAGGCTGCGATATAGGGCGGAACGGCCAGCGGGAGCACCAGACCCCATCGGAAAAACCGCCGCAGCGGGAAAGCATACCCTACCACCAGCCATGCCAGAAAAACGCCGGCCAAGGTGGAGAAAAAGCCGGTCAATAGAACCAGCTTGGCTGAGCCAATGACATAATCGGTGAGCAGATACGTTTTGACTGTAGCCCAGTTTTCGTTAACTGGACGAAACAGGCCAGACATAACATAGAGAATGGGCAGCAGAATGGCTGCTGCCCCGATCAGACTGGCAATGACCCAGCCGTTCGTATAGTTTCTTAACGTTCGATAGGTCCGATGGATCTGCATCGATTACTTCCAGCCGACCTTGTTCGCGATCTCGACAGCCTTCGGGTTGTTCTCCCCGTAAACCGCGAAGTCCAGCTCCTGATGCTTGAACTCTCCCCAGCTTGCCAGCAGCTCGGGCAGCTTCGCTTCTGCATTGACCGGGTACTCGTAATTGGCGAGCGAGATGGTCTCTTGAGCAGCTGGTGCAGTCAGGAATTCAATCAGCTTGACGGCGTTGTCCTTGTTCTTGCTGTGCTTGATCAAACCGGCACCACTGATGTTGATATGTGTGCCTGTCGTGTCCTGGTTCGGGAAGAACACGCCGACTTGCTCAGCAACCTTCACTTCTTCCGGATCATCAGAGACGCTCATTTGTCCAACATAGTACGTGTTCATAATGGCTACATCGCCTGCTCCTGCTACCACGGCCTTCGCCTGGTCGCGGTCGCCGCCTTCAGGTTCGCGCGCCAGGTTGGCGGCGATGCCGGCTGCCCACTGCTCTGCTGCTTCTTCGCCGTCAATGGCAATCAATGAAGCAAGTAGCGACTGATTATACAGGTTGGTGGACGAGCGTACCAGCACTTTGCCTTGCCAGTTGTCCTCTGCCAGCGCTTCATAGGTTGACAGCTCGGCAGGATCCACGCGATCTTTGGCATAGACAATAACACGCGCTCTCGTCGACAGGCCGATCCATTCTTTGTCTGTGTCCATCAAGCCTTCTCCAACCTGTGCATCAATGACTTCGGATTCAATGGGCTGCAGCAATCCTTCCACCTTGGCGGTGTTCAGAATGCCGCCATCCACGGTGATGAACAGGTCGGCAGGCGTGCTGGCGCCTTCCCGTTTCAATTTTTCGATCAGCTCGGGGGCCTTGCCTTCAATTACATTGACTGTAATCCCGGTCGCTTCTGTGAATTGGCTATACAACTCAGCATCCACATCATAGTGACGGGCAGTGTAAATATTGACCTCGCCACCAGCTTCTGGTTGTGCTTGTTCTTCTGGTTGTGCTTGATCTTGTCCATTTGTCCCTCCAGCAGCTTGCTGCGTGGGCTCCTCCGGTGTCCCACTACTGCCTGCACCACACCCGGCGATAAGGGCGAGCGTCAAAATAAAGGCTGCGGCTATGTACAGTTTCTTCCAACTTCCTTGCATGATAAGATGGCCTCCTTGGTCATGTTCAAGATGATTGCACAGCGATACTCAAACATTCACTTGTGATGAGTTTAATTCTCATTCTCAATCATGAATCTTTATAAAAGGCAGTGCGACAGCCTTTTTTGATTATGATAATGAATATCGTTATCACTCATTGTAATCTCAATGTTGATTATAACGAACGAAAATGAGAATTTGCTGTGGAAATGAAAAAATCATCTAAGCATCACCAAGTTACTGCCAATCTGTGTTGCTGACCAGCTCGACCGCCCGCGACTGACGTTCATCCAGCCGATTGTAATCAATGGCTTGCGGCTCTGGCTCTCCCCATTGCTGTAGCACCTCCGGCACTGCCGCTTGTGGATGTACAGGATATTCATACGTGCTGCCGCTCAGAGCGGTTTGCGCTTCCTGGCTCGTCAAAAATTCAATGAGCTGTATGGCTGCTGAAGGGTTGGGAGCTTCCCGCAGCAAGCCGATCCCACTCAGGTTGATATGCGTACCTCCGTGCTCCGCATTGGGGAAAACCATCCCCAGTTGTCCTGCAGCCTGCCGCTCCTCCCAATTATCAGAGGCCAGCATTTGTCCAATGTAATAGGTGTTCATCACACTGACGTCTCCCGTGCCTTTGGCCAATTGCAGAGCCTGCTCCCGGTCTCCTCCTTGCGGATCAGTCGCGAGATTGTGCGCAATCCCCTCTACCCAGTGCCTTGCCGCCGCTTCACCACGCTGATCAATCAATGAAGCCAGCAAGGATAAATTGTATTGGTTGCCGGAAGAGCGCATCAGCAGTCTGCCATACCATTCCTCATCCGCCAAATCATCATATGAGGCAAGTAAGTTGCCATCTACCCGATCCTTCGCATACACAATGACCCGTGCCCGGGCTGCCACACCTACCCACGTTCCGTCAGGATCTCTCCACTGGGCAGGGACGTGCGCTTCCATTTTCTCGGACAGAATAGGCTGCAGAAGGTCTTCATGCTTGGCCTGAGCCAGTGCAGCCACATCTACTGTAATGAGGACATCAGCTGAATGGGCTTCATCCTCTTTGCTAAGTTGACTCATGAGCTCCTGGGAGGTCCCTTTCTTTTCAATGACTCTTATGCCGGTTTGTTCTGTAAAGGCGCTATAGAGCGCCTGGTCTGCCGCGTAGTGCCGGGATGAATATACTGTAACTGTCGCTCCCTCAGCAGTTGTACCTGCGCTGCAGCCCGTTACAACAGCTGCCAGCACCGGAATGATGGTGCAGACGATGGCTATTCGTCTAAGCATCGAAGGTCCCTCCTTTGTTGTGGTTAGCCGTAATTGACTGCACTGGCAGCTCCAGATGGACGACTGTCCCCATATGCTCCGTGCTGTGGAGACGGATCGAGCCACCCGCTTGCTCCACCAAGCGCCTCGCGATGGACAGTCCAAGTCCGGTTCCGCGGTTGTCCCCGCTTCTTGCCTTGTCCGCCCGGTAGAACCGGTCAAAGACATGGGGCAGATCCTTCTCCGCAATGCCTATCCCCTCGTCCGATACTTCTATGTGAGCGACCGACTCCGTCAATCGGCAGCTGATGCGGATGGGTCGTCCCTCTTCTGAATAGCGGGCGGCATTATCCACTACGATAATTAGGAGCTGTTCCAGATGTTCAACAGAAAGGGTCAGCGGCACTCCAGCCAGCTCCTCCGCCATAAGGCTGAGCGGATGATGAGGATGCACGTAGCGAACGTTGGCCGCAAGGGCCTCCAGGACTTTGCCTGCATCGTCCAGTCCCTGTTCCTCTGGTCGAGAGGGCTGTTGTTCAGCTCTGGTAAGAGCCAGCAGATCCTCCACCAGCCTACTTAATCGGTTCATCTCTTCACTGGTTGCCTGCAACGATTCCTTCAATACTTGGGGATCGTCCGCTCCCCAGCGTCGAAGCATGTCTAGGTGACCCTGCACAATGGCAATTGGCGTTCGCAGTTCATGGGAAGCATCCTGGGTGAACCTGCGCTGTCTGTTGAATGAACGCTCGACATCGTCCATCATCTCATTAAACATACGCATCAGTGTGTCCATCTCATCACGACTGCCGGACACCGGCATCCGTGCCTGCCAGCCGTCCTCCCGCACCCTCCGAATGGTGCCAGCCATGGATCGCAGCGGCCGCAGGAGCAGCCCGGATAGCCAGGCACCTCCCAAGGCACTGAGCAGCACGGCGCCCAGTCCGGTATAGAGCATAACCTGACCCATCCGGTTAATGACGAGGGTCGTTTCCTCCATCCCACGGACGATCTCCACCGTTCCTTGAAACGCCAGGACGACAAGTGGTGCTCGCAAGACCATGAATTTGGCATCGCCGCTTGACTGGATGGACAACTCTGGAAGCACGGCCGTGACGTGTTGGATTAGCGGTTCTCCGATTCCATCCGTCACATAGGCGATCTCAAGGCCATCCTGATCCAGAATCCGGATCTGCTGATTTCGCTCGTTTAGCCTATGCAGCGTTTGTCGCAGCACGGGGAGATCCGCTTCTTCAAACCCCATCTCCCGCTCCAGGATATGATTCAGCACCGTATCCATGGATTCCCGCACCGATTGTTCGATCCGGGACGTCATCGTCTGTTCAATCGCCAGATATTGAGCAAGATGATAGAAAGCAAAAATGAGCAGCAGCATGCATGCTGAACCAAGCGTCAGCTTCCAGCGAATCTGCAGCTTGCCCAGCCTGCGCAGGACGCCCGAGCGTCTCATCGTTTCAAGATATAGCCAATGCCGCGCAAGGTCTGGATGTAGCTGACCGAAGCATCTGGCGGATCGATTTTGTTCCGGAGATAACGGACGTATACATCAATGACATTGGTATCCACCTCTGCGCCGGGCCCCCACACTTTATCCAGCAGCATCTCCCGCGAGAGCGCACGGTTGGGATAGGTCATAAATGCAGCCAGCAAATCGTATTCCCGCTTGGTTAGTCCGATCTCGCTCCCGTCTCTGGTCACGCTGCGTGTATCCAGTTCCATTCGCAGATTTTGAAAGACCAGCACATCCCGTTCCTCCTCCCCCCGGCGGAAGACGACCCGGATTCGAGCCAGTAGCTCTTCCATGGCAAAAGGCTTGGGCAAATAATCGTCCGCACCAAGATCCAGGCCAGACACCCGATCGGCCACAGCGTCTCTGGCAGAGATCATCACGATCGGCGTCCGCTTGAGCGCCCGCAGCTGGCGACAGATCTCCAGGCCGTCCACGCCTGGGAGCATCAAATCTAGCAGAACCAAATCCCAATGGCTGGCCAGCGCAGTCTCAAGGCCGGTTCGCCCATCATATACCACGGCTACGTCGAACCCCTCATGTCGCAGCTCCAATTCGATAAATCGAGCCATATTTTTCTCATCTTCAATGAGCAAGATTTTTTTCATCTATTACGGGTCCTTTCGGGTCTTTATCTCCTGTCCTCATACTCCAATGTCATTATAATGAGAATCTTTATCAACTACAAGCATTTTCACGGATACCCATGATTTCTCTCTTGTTTCAGTGGGCGAAAGTGGGGGTAAATCATCGAGAAATAGCCTTATTTCGCCCGTTTTATGACAATTTTAATAAAAATGGCGAACATCATTTGAAATTCGTTGGAAAATAGCGTAACTTAGAGGACAAAGGCGGCCCGAAAGGAGACAAAACAATTTAATGACTACAGAGAGTATTATGGTGTGTGTGTATTATGGACCGACCGGTGAACGGTTGATTAAACGGGGGATACGGCTGTCGCAGCTGCTTAATTGTCCGTTATACGTGCTGCGCGTGGACACGGTTCCAGATGAAGAGCTGGACATGGACGAGGTTAGATATCTGTCGGTATGGAAAAAACTCGTCGAGGATGCCGGCGGTGAGTTCATAAACAAGGAATGCAAGGATCGCAAAATTACGGAGACCATCATCAAGGTAGCAGAAGATAAGAAAATTACCCAGCTCATTCTCGGCCAATCCGGCCAGACGCTGTGGCAGCAAATGACCAAGGGATCGCTCGTGAACAACTTGCTGAACCGCGTCGGCGCAATCGACATTCATATTGTCGCCGTCAAGCGCGCGGTGGATCAGCTCGAAGAAACGCATGAGAGCGGCGTCAAGGCCTACCTCGTGCCGAGCGGCAATACCTTTCAATTGAGCGAGTCGCCAAGCGGCAAGGATGTTCGGGAAGGTGTTTTCTTCAAGGATTTGCACACTGAATTTGACAGCGGCCTGTTCAAGTTGCAGGTGGAAGGAAACTATATCTATGTGAAAATCAACATGGGCAAGGTTACCGACCCTTCTGTCATCACCGGCAAGGTAAAAAAATAAGTTGCTTTCATGACAAGAAAGGGAGTCCCGGGCGGGACTCCCTTTCTACGGTCTGTACCTCTATATCGATTAATACCCCTGCCCTTCGCCGCCTGTGACAAGCTGTACCCCAGAGCTGGTACCCAAGCGGCTAGCCCCAGCCGTAATCATGGCATGCGCTGCCTCAGCTGTTCGTACACCACCGGAGGCTTTAACCCGAACGCTCTTCCGAGTGTACTGGTTCATGAGGAGGACATCCGCCTCCGTCGCGCCGCCCGTTCCAAAGCCTGTGGATGTCTTGACATAATCCGCACCCGCCAGGTCGCAAAGGATACAGGCGGTGATTTTTTCTTCCTCGGTCAAGGAACCTGTCTCCAGAATAACCTTCACCAATGCGCGTCCGGCTGCCGCTTCTACCACCTGCCGGACGTCCGTATACACCTCGCTCAGCAATCCCGATTTCAGCGCTCCCACATGCAGCACCATATCGAGCTCGGTAGCACCCGCATCGATTGCACAGTAGGCTTCAAACACTTTTACCCGTGTCGTGGCTGCACCCAATGGGAAACCAATGACCGTTGCGACGCCAACGCCGCTTTCGTGCAGCAGCTCTGCCGCCAGCGACGTCCACGCCCCATTCACGCATACCGTTGCAAACCGATGAGTCTTCGCCTCTTGACACAATTGGGCAATTTGCTCCTGCGTCGCGTCCGGCTTAAGCAGCGTGTGATCAATCATGGAGGCTAGTCCAGTACTAACGTCTGGACATTCGCCCTCCTCCGCATCGCTGCGAAGAGCCTGCTCCGGCACATGTATGCCCGCCGCCACCAGCTGGCCCAGCACGCTCTGTCTTCTCATGGCTGCGTCGTCTGCACTTGTCATTCCTTCATCCCCTTCCTATGACTCAAGACACTGATTAATTAGCGCCATCCGGATATACAATCCATTCTGGGCCTGGCGAAAATACGCAGCCCGCGGATCGCTGTCCACATCCGTATCGATTTCACCTGCACGCGGCAACGGATGCAGGATCAAGGCATCCTGTCGCATCTGTTCCAGGAGCGGTTGATCGATAATGTACTTGCCGGCTGCCAGCTCATATTGCTCCAGGGAAGGGAACCGTTCCTTCTGAATCCTGGTCTGGTAGAACACGTCCGCTCTTGCAGCGGCGGCAAGCAAATCGCCGGTTTCTTCATAGCTGACGCCTTTCTCATCGAGATAGCGCTTGACGCTCTCAGGGATCCGAGCATTAGGCGGAGCTATGAATGTGATGCGAATGTCCTTGTAATTGGCGAGCAGATAACTAAGCGAGTGAACCGTTCTTCCATAGGTCAAATCGCCAATCATCGCAATGTGGATGCCGTCAATCTCGCCGCGCTCTTTTTGAATGGTATACAAGTCAAGCAGTGCCTGCGTCGGATGTTCCCCGGATCCATCGCCAGCATTGATGACGGGTACGCCTGACACCTGTGCTGCACGGTGTGCAGCGCCTACCTCGGTATGACGCAATACGATGAGATCACAGTAGCCGGATACCACCTGGATGGTATCCTCCAGCGTCTCGCCTTTGATGGCCGAGGAGAAGGCTGTCGCATTCTCCGTACCGATGACGCGTCCCCCCAACCGGTACATTGCTGATTCAAAGGATAAGCGTGTCCTTGTACTCGCTTCAAAAAACAAGGAGCACATAATTTTGTCCGAGCGGATCAGGGAGCCACCGGTATTGGCGATAGGCTCCATCGTCGATGCTTGATCGAATAAACGCTGCAATGAGGCACGATCCATTGATTTGGATTCAATTATATGTAATAAACGACGCATGAAGTAGGGCCTCCTTCAAATGATGTGTACGCAACCCGTATTATAACGCAATTGAGCTTAATGGTAAAAAAACTCAAAGAAAACCGTGTGCGTAACGCACACGGCCTGGGTTTATTCAAATACTTTGAAGCGGCCTTCCAGGGATTGAAACGATTTGTCACCGGGTTCGGCAGTAGGCTTGCCGAATGGCATCTGGGCAATCAGCTTCCAAGTCTCCGGTAGATCCCACTCAGCAGATACCTGCTCATCGATCAACGGGTTATAATGCTGAAGCGATGCGCCATACCCTTGCAACCGGAGGGCGGTCCAGATTACATATTGATGCATGCCGGAGGATTGCTCCGACCACGTAGGGAAGCGATCCTGATAGGTGACGTACTGCTGCTGCATCCCTTGGATAACCGATTGATCTTCAAAAAAGAGAACCGTACCGTAGCCTGCTTTGAAGGCCCCCATTTTCTCCTCGGTTGAAGAGAATTGGTCGGCAGGCACGACAGCCCGGAGCGTTTCCGTGGTAATTTCCCACAGTTTGTCGTGCTGCTCACCCAGCAGCAATACAATGCGAGCGCTCTGGGAGTTGAATGCAGACGGCGTGTGAAGCAGCGCTTCCTCGATCAGATGCTTCAGCTCGTTGTCAGTCCCTACTTGTTCCTTACTAATCCCGTAAATACTGCGCCGGCTTTTCACGGCTTCCAAAAAGTCTTTTGCCATATTTTTCACTCCTATTCGTAAACAGTCTCGCAATAGATTACCCTGCGACAGGAATTTTTACACAGATGTTTACGAAAGGACATAACCGCACAGCATCAATCGTTGGATTTAAACGTGTAATCCTTAATTTTATCCAGACTTTTCATGCGGGAATTGCCTGTAGCAGGGCGGCTTGCAGGGTTATCAGAATGGACTACGCGCTCTATCGTCGTCAACCTATCCGTGTTATACTCCGCCAATTCAACCAAGTAGGCCAAAGCCGTTAATACGGATATAACTACAACAGTAATCAATAGAAATAAAAACGCTAGAAATTTACCACCGTCTATAAAGAACACCCTCAAACTGATGAGCGTGCCGACAATTCCGACCACCCATGCTAGACCTTTTAAAATTTGCGGCATCCTTACTCCTCCTTAATCACAGGCTCCAGACGATTGCGCCCTAGATAATCGATCCTAGATTATACGATGGGAGGAGTATAAATGTTTCAGGTTGTCTCCAGACGCTCCATAAATTCGGCCACATGACGGTTCACTTCTTCAGGGTTATCACGGTTCGTCAGATGGTGTGCATTCGGCACGACATGCAGCTCTGCTCCTGCAATCTGGCGGGCAAGCTCATGCTGCTGGCGCATCACCATCGTATCCTGGTCGCCATATAGTACGAGCGTCGGACATGAGACACGATGCAAATCCTGCTTGCTCTCCATACGTAAATTACCTGACCAATGACGGACAAAGGCATCATGGCTCATCATGCTAAATGCCTCCTCAATGAATGTCCGATTATCAGGATTGATTCCCGAGAGTGCCTTGGCCGTTAAAGATCCCGTTGTCCGAAGCGGCAGCAGACGTACAGATAGCTTGCTGATCGGCGTGGTGAGCCGCTCAAATAAATTAAATGTGTTCGTAAACGGACTGCCGATCAGGATGAGTCCCCGCACACGTTGCGGATAACGGATGGCGGTTTGGATGGAGATATGCCCTCCCATTGACAGGCCGCACAGGACGGCTTCGGGGATGTCCAGCGCCTGCATTAGACCATTCAGATCGCGGCTGAAATCCTCGGGATCGACTCGGCCTGGAGGGAGCGCGGACCGGCCATGACCTCTTACATCCCACAGGATGATCTGATAGCGATCGCGCAACGCTTCCACCTGGGGTTCCCATTGCCTGTGATACATGGAATGGCCATGCGTAAATACGATCGGAGGACCGCTGCCATGAATCTCGTAATATAACTGTACACCATTAACCAGACAGGTTGGCATTTATTATCCCTCCTCTTCCACTTGAGGTACCGACTGCTCCGTTCTGTAAGGACCTAATACAATGGCAAAGCTGTCCCTCACCCACTGCTCCAGCGGCTTGCCGGGGTCCTTGAGCCAAATAAGCAGTGAGCCGCTGATGGAGGCCTGCAGAATGTCGCTAACCTGGCCAATGTTGGCAAGCTTCAGCTCTCCGGCCTCTACGGCTCGCTCAAGCCAAGTGCGCACATGCCGGTCTATGAGCTGCACTCGTAATCTGGAGCGTTCCAGCAGTTCAGGATCATCATTGCTTTCCAGATACAGAGAAGTGGAATTGGCAACCGTACGCGGGTCGCCCAGATGGCTCACCGACTCGACAAATATCGATTCGAGCGTATAGATGTAACCTTCTCCCGACACAGGTCTATTCTCGAAGGCCTCATTCGTCATAGCAATCACATAATCCATATAGAAGAGCAGCAAAGCTTTCTTGGAGCCAAAGCGCTTGGAAAGCGCTGCGGGAGACAAGCCGATCTCGGCGGCTATCTTATCAAGCGTCAGCCCTCCATATCCTGTCTTAATCAGCGCCGCATACACTCCCTGATACACCATTTCATCTGTCATTTCTCGAGGTCTACCCATACTAAACCCTCCGAATGTTAATTAGTAAGTGTCCAACCACTTACTATATAGTGTAGCTGACGATACTTAATTAAACAAGTATAATATGAGATGTTCAGGGTGTTGAAAAACGGCCGTAGAGGTACGGAATCGAATCTGGAGAAGCGAAGCGTTCGCCTTTGTCCCCGGATTTCACCCCTAATAGGGTTAAAAATCAAAAAAATCTGGGGGACAACAGCGATTGGAAGATCGATCCGTGACCGTAGGCTTTCTTTTTTCAACAGCCTGAGATGTTGACCCTATTTAACCCCATTAATTAATGCCATTAACTACATTTGTCACACGTATTTAGGGTCATTAAATGTCTTTTGTCATCGAATAGTCACCTTCTTTGTCCCCTCTTAATCTTGTTTGTATGTTCCACCTGCCTTAAGTCATGCTATCATTGAGTCAAATAAATAATATAAATCTATTTTCAAAAAATAGACTGTTGAATAAAGGCCGAAGAGGCACGGAATCGAATCTGGAGAAGCGAAGCGTTCGCCTTTGTCCCCGGATTTCACCCCTAAAGGGGTAAAATCAAAGAAATCTGGGGACAACAGCGATTGGAAGATCGATCCGTGACTTTAGGCAATTCTTTTCAACAGTTTGCTTTTCATCACCGAAAAGGAATGAGCTACTTCGTGATCAAAAGCGATTTTTTGAACCACCTCTAAAAGAAGGAGCAACGTATGAATACGGACATGATCTTCACCCTCATCATTCTCGCAGCAGCGGCGGCCTTGTTCATGAGCGGCAAAGTCCGTTCCGACTTGGTTGCTGTCTGCTCCCTCATTCTGTTAGTTACGCTAGGGATTCTTAGTCCGGGTGAAGCGCTCTCCGGCTTCTCCAATTCAGTCGTCATTATGATGATTGGCTTGTTCATTGTCGGAGGCGGTATCTTCCAGACCGGTCTGGCCAAGATCGCCAGTGGTCAGCTGCTCAAGCTCTCGGGGACCAGTGAAACGCGTTTGTTGATCACCGTCATTCTCTCTACGGGATTGATGGGTGCCTTCGTCAGCAACACAGGTACAGTTGCCGTCATGCTGCCGATCGTAGTCAGCCTGGCTGCGGGAGCGGGCATCAGTCCCGGCCGCTTGTTGATGCCATTGGCGTTTGCCAGCAGCCTGGGCGGCACGCTCACCTTGATCGGTACCCCGCCCAACATTGTCATCCGCGAAACGCTGATGAATAATGGCTACGGCGAGCTGTCCTTCTTCTCCTTCACGCCGATCGGCCTCGTCTGTCTGGGTGCAGGCACAATCCTGATCGTCTTGTTAGGCAAGCTGCTGCTTCCCAAGACAGCTCCTGGTACGGGCAGCAGCGGCTCAGGCAACCGGACGCCTGCCGAGCTGGAGAAGCGATATCAGCTCGCGCAGAATTTGTTCCGGCTGCAGGTCGGCGATGATTCGCCTTTCATTGGCAAGCCACTGAGAGAGCTGGACATTACCAATCAGTATCATGTACATATTATTGAATTGCGTCGGCGCACATCAGGCAGCAATCCATTCTTCAAAACACTAGATCAGCAATCGGCCGGCCCCTCTACCGTCCTGAATCCGCAGGATATCATCTATGTCTACGGGGAGTTCGCTCCAGTCGAAGCCTTTGCCGCTACCGGCAAGCTCCAGTTGCTGGATGCCCGGACGTCAGAGCAAACCAAGCCAGCCCAGTCTGCCCCTTATGTGTCCAGTGAAATCGGAATCGCTGAGCTGCTGCTGCCGCCAGATTCCGGGCTCGTAGGCAGCCTGGTAAAGGATACGGGGTTTCGTGAAACCTACGGCATCAACGTGCTGGGCATCCGGCGCAAAGAGGAGTATAAGCTCCACAGTTTGAAGGATGAGAAGATTCGGTTCGGTGATGCCATTCTGGTGCAAGGCAGCTGGAAAAGTATTAATCGTTTATCACGCGAGCACAGTGAGGTGGTTGTCGTGGGACAACCGCTCGAAGCCGCTGCCTCTGTTCCGATGAGCAGTAAGGCTCCGCTGGCTGCAGGCATCATGCTGCTAATGGTTGTCTTAATGATTCTTGAGGTGTTCCCGGCGGTCATATCCGTCATGATTGCAGCCGTACTAATGATTGTTACCGGCTGTCTGCGAAGTATGGAAGCCGCCTATAAGACAGTGAACTGGGAAAGTATCGTTCTTATCGGAGGCATGATTCCGATGTCGATCGCTCTGGAGAAGACCGGCGCCGCGTCAATGATCTCAACCCAGCTGGTCGACAGTTTGGGCAGTATGGGACCGATGGTGCTACTAGCAGGCATTTATTTTACCACCTCCCTGCTCACCTTGTTCATTAGCAACACAGCCTGTGCTGTGCTGTTTGCCCCGATTGCCCTGACAGCTGCTGTAGGGATCGGCGTCAGCCCCGTGCCGTTCATGTTTGCCGTATCCATAGCTGCTGGCATGTGTTTTGCCGTACCGTTCTCCACACCACCCAATGCGCTTGTCATGGCCGCTGGGCGTTATACCTTTAAGGATTATGTGAAGCTCGGACTGCCGATCCAACTGCTCATGGGCGCAATCGTCGTGCCGCTGCTGCCCTTGTTCTTCCCGTTCTAACACAGAAGGACTGACGTGCTTCGCGGTAGCGACAGCTCGTCAGTCCTTTCCCTTGAACATCTATTTAGTTGGCTAGCTTGCTAAGAGCCGGATATTCGTCCAGGTAGCCGTGCTGCTTAAGCTCCAGCAACGCTTTGCGGATGCTGTGCTCGTCCTCTCCGGATTGATCGGACATTTCAAGCAGGCTGCTGACCGTAACATTTTCCTGGGTTTTGCAGAAGGTTAGCAGGCCCTTGGCAGCCCAGGACAGACGGTCATCCTGAAATTCGCCGACCATCTGACGGAATAATTTGTGCGGTACCAGCTTAAGCTCGACGAGCCGTTGCATGGCCGAGATGGCCTCTTTGATCGTCATGCGACCCTTGCGGGCAACATCCTTGAGCACGGGCATTCCGGCATCGGAGCCGTAGGAGCTGAGGACAAAATACATCATCTGTGAGTAGATATCGAGGTCCGGTCTCTGAAAAACATCAGTGGAAAGCGTAAAGTTGCGAACGCCGGACGAGCTTGGTTGTTCGTTATTCATGTTGTCGTGGTTCTCCCTTCAGACAATACTTACTCTATAATCATACGAGAACAGGAACCGATTTCCTGGTTTATGAAGAGGATTTAATCCACTCTTCCGATTTCTAATCTAAATCCTAGACTTGCTCAGAGGGCTGCAGGTTGGGCTATAATAGAATAGCAGAAGACAGATCGGTCGCATCAGACTAGACTACCTATCGACAGGAGAGATCGCCATGAATATCATAGAATTGCCGATCACACAGATCGAGGAAGACAAGGATCAACCCCGTTATCAATTCGATGAAGAGGCGCTACAGGAGCTCATGCAGAGCATCGAGGAGATTGGTCTCCTCTCGCCGATCAAGGTGAGAGCTACGGGCAAGAACCAATATAAAATCATCTACGGAAACCGCCGCTACAAGGCATGCCTGGCACTTGGGCGCACCAGTATTCCTTGCATTATCTCAGAAGCTGCAAGCGAGCAGGAAATTTACCTGGAGCAAATCGCCGAGAACCTAACGCGCGAGGGCTTCTCTCCCATCGAGGAAGCCGAGGCCTTCCATAAACTGATGAATGATCCCAAATTCAGCAGCTCGGTCAAATATTTATCCAGCAAGCTTGGCAAACCCGAAGCGTATATCAAAAATAAATGTGAGCTGCTGAAATTCGGCAACGCCGTCAAAAAACTCGTCGTTAGCGGCACGGCCATCCGCAAGGATAAGCTCACGGAGGATCAACTGCTCCCGCTGAAGGATCTTCCCCTGGAGCACCGGGATCCGCTCGCGCTCATCATGGCCCGCGATGAAATGCCGGTCAGCGACATCAAGAAAATTGCCCGTCTCTTCAAATCAAAGGACATCTCGACGTCGACCAAGGACAAGCTGCTCTATAAGTCAGGCCTCGAACTGTATGAGACCTGGTCGGTCTATGAGCAGAACCGGGCGGAACGGGCCAAGCCTGCCGAGCCGAAAGCCAAGCCCAAGTCCAAGACCTCTGATTCCGAGCCTGCGCCAGTGGTGCCGTCAGCGTCATTGCCGCCCGCGACTGAACCGCCGGCCTCCTCTGCTACTGCCCAGATTGCGTTCGGCGATATCCGCCCTGCTGATGTTAGAGAAACGGCATCAGCAAGAGCCCATTCCGCGCCGGAGCAGGTAACTCAACCAACTGCCCCTTCATCGCCGCTGCTGATGCAGGTTGGACAGCTGCTCCATATTCTCGACGCAGCAGCTGCTCCAACGGCTGAGGACCTGCCTGCCGTAAGTGGATTGAGTGCTGCGGATAAAGAGCGGCTGCAACAGGAGCTGCAACAGCTGACTGCCCGACTTGAGACCGAACTGCAGGGCTGGAAAGGTCTGCTGGAGGAGCTCTACCAAACTACACGCTGACAGCCTTGCACCTCAAAAGGGCAGCCTCAAACGCCAATGATGGCGTTTGGAGCTGCCCTGCTTTTTGTGTAAAGAGGCTACTGAATCCCCTGTTCCGTTACGCGACTGACAATACTCATAACACTCTCTCTGCTGAGCTTGCCGTCGCCGCTGCTCAAGGCTTCAAGCGTACCGTGAGCCAGCGCAAGCGGAATCGTGCAGAATTCCAGAATCTGCCCTGGCTGCAGCACCTCCACATACGCATCAGCACCCTCAAGATTATGGCGAGCATAAGCGAACATCTGCTCGAGGTCCCAATCGTTCGGGAAGAAGCTGACGCCGCGCTCCTCATCTTCGCCGTAGTTACGCAGAATATTGACTGCTTGCAGCCCCCGTCCGAACGCGATCGCTTTGACCCGGTCCGTATCTGTGCCGTCATGCCAGCGCCACAGATCGGAGAGCAGCTCACCCACTGCACCAGCTACACAATAGGTATAGCTGTCCAAATCCTCTCTCGTCTCAATCTGCCAATTCTTATCGACCCAGTCAGCCATACCCGTGGCCATGACCGCCGTGCTCTGCTTCACAAGCGAAGCTGCAGATTCCGGTGCCAGGCGCACCCAATCCTTCAGACGCAGTGTCACCTCAGGCAGCACCTCGCCGTAAGGAGCAAACACGCCGTCCAATGTGCTCTCCGGCTCCTCTGATTGTAACCAGCTGCTTACTTCACGCAACAGATGGGATTTGGTATCCCGCGGCATTTCGGGGTGGTCTTCAATCTCGTCAATGGCGCGCATACAGAGATAAGCCGAGGCTACCGCCTCTTGCAGTTCACCGCTGAGCCGGCTGATCGGGATAAAAAAAGTGCGGCTGTTCGTTAATAGATGATTCATTCCAATGGTCAGCAATTCGTTTTGGTTGTTCAACATAGCGCTCCCTCTACTATTACGTTGACTCTAATAGCGACTGTTTTCTTTAATTATAGCTACATTTGCATGCGTGTTCAAATCGTGGCTCCCCGCTTCTCATGTGCGGCCGAATATGTTACGATTTGGTGTGGTGCAAGTTAGCAGATTGAACTGGTAAGAGAGGAGGATTCTGCAAGTTGAGGATACAAGCTTGGATTGATCACCCGAGATTCACGCAGGTTGTCATGGTTCTTATCCTTCTTAATGCCATCCTGGTAGGTCTGGAAACCTACCCTTATATCTATGATACCTATTTCCCCTGGATTCAATGGACCGACCGTTTGCTGCTCTGGGCGTTTACGCTTGAGATTGTGCTCAGGCTCATAGCCAGTCGTCCGACCCGTTCCTTTTTTCGGGATGGTTGGAATGTGTTCGATTTCGTTATCGTTGCCAGCGGACACCTCTTCGTCGGAAGCTCATTTATCACCGTCTTGCGTATTTTGCGGGTTCTTCGTGTACTACGAGCAATTTCGGTCATGCCATCCCTGCGAAGGATTGTCACGGCACTGCTGCTGACCTTGCCTTCACTGGCACATATTGCCTTCCTGTTATCGATCTTGTTCTACATATTTGCAGTGACGGGAACGATGCTTTTTGGCAAAGTATCCCCGGAATACTTTGGCACCCTGCATGACACACTACTTACACTAATGCAAATGATAACCCTCGATTCGTGGGCGAGCGGCATGATGCGTCCGATGCTCGATAGCACGCCTTGGGCGTGGATCTACTTTATGCTGTTTGTTCTGCTTGGTTCATTTATCGTGATGAATCTAATCATCGGTGTCATTGTTACCAACCTCGATCGGGCAGACAACGAAGGGAAGCCTCAGCAGCAACCGGATCACGACCAGGACAATCAGCTGCAGGAGCTTCGCAATGAGGTGGGAGAGCTCAAGGCGATGATTCAACAGTTGAGTGAACGGAGCAAATAATATGTATTAAAAGAACGGACAAACCGCCCTGTGCAGGCGCGTTTGTCCGTTTTAGGTGAGACGAATTAGTCATCGTAGCGGTCGTCATCGTCATGGTCAACTTGGAGGACCTTGGCGGTATAGGCATCGATCTCTACCTCGGTTTCTCCACGGCTCGTACGCAGTTCTACCTCATAGATCGCGCGCCCGTCATCATGATCGAGACTGACTTCCTGCACACTGCCACCAGTATGCTTCTGTGCCGCTGCTGCGGCAGCTGCCGCACCAATCAGACGGTTGTGATCATATTTGTGATCATCATTATCGTCATCTCTGTCTTCCTTGATGCCAAGCGTTTGGCCGGTTCGCGCATCGATTTTCACTTCAGTTTCGATGTTGCCCTTCTCAATATCGACCTCATAATAAGCTGAGTTGCGGCGCTGCTCGAGCTCAATGCTCTCGACACGTCCGTCGAATTCAGCCAGTGCACGCTGTTGTGCTGCTGCAAAGCCAATATAGCTTGGAGAAGTCGAAGCTGCTGTAGTAGTCACTGGAGTGGATTCCGAATTTCCGTTACCCGCTCCGATCCCTGTAGCACTTGCTACACCGTATACGCTTCCTACTGCAATTGCTGTTGTCAACACGCCAATCCATAGTTTTCGTTTCATCATGTTCCATCTCCTCCTCGAGTTCGTTTGTCTCTACATGTACAAATATAACTGGCGTACATGAGAACAAACGAATAGTCAGATTAGAAATTGATGAGAAAAAGATGAGTTTACGTATCGTCATCATCATCCCAGATCACCGAAATGACTGTACCGGTGATGGCATTAACCTGGATGACCGCTTCCCGCTCCTCAGGCGTTTCGATTTCAATCAAGTAGTAGATCCCATTGTCATTGCTCCGCAGTTCAACATCTTCCACCTTGCCCAACACTTGACCGAGCGCAATCTTGATGGCTTCTTCTTCAGTCAGTGGCAATGGGGGTGGTTCTTCACCGCCAGGCTCCTCCGGCTGATCTGTCCCCGGCTGTCCGGGCTCTCCCCCCGGATTGGGAACCGGTTCAGGTGGCTCGAATGCTTCGAGCCGCAGGATGCGTCTGGCCTCGCCTGCCCCGCCAAGCAATAGTTCATACACGCCCAGCTCCGACTCCAATGTAACTTGATAGCCCTCACGCAGCGATTGCACCTCTCGGATCTCACCGCCGTATTGGCCAAGTACCTGATCCCGGATCTCGGATTCGCTCAGTTGGCGAACAGGTTCGGACCCGGACTGCAGGAGCAGAATACCAGCGGTCGCCGTAAGGAAAAGCACGAGCAAGCCCACCAGCAGCCATCGCATTCGCCAGACCTGCTTCATCGTGAATCCGCTCCCCTCTCCGTCTTGGTAGTCAATAAGGCCGCCTCTGGAGCCGCCTGCGGTTTGCACCAAATGGTCGCTGTCGTTCCTGCTCCCTCTATACTCTCCAGCTCGACGCGGACATCAATCGCTTCTGCCAGCTCCACGGCAAGCGACAGCCCTAGCCCCGCGCCACCGTCCTGCCGATTTCTTGCTTCGTCCACTCGGTAGAAGCGGTCGAATACCCGGGGCAACTGGTCCTTGGGGATGCCGATACCGCGGTCAATCACTCGCACAAACCGCTCTCCACCGGCAGCGCCAATGATGATACGAATCGGCTCATCACTGAACTTGCGGGCATTGTCGAGAAAGATATAGAGCAGCTGCTTCAGCTTCGCTTCATCCGTGTAGCCCATCTCCACCTGCTCGGCTTCTACATCGACCTGCCGATCGTAAGCCTTGCGATACGCCTTGGCAGCATCAAGCGCTAGCTGCACCAAATCCACATCCGTTAACGTCACATCCCATTGCTCCTTGCGCTGAGCAAGCAGCAGCAGCTGCTCGGTCATCTGCTTCATACGGACAGCCTCCGAATGGATGGCTTCTACGGATTCGCCGAACAGCTCAGGATTCTCCATCCCCCTTCGTTTTAACAGGCTGGCGTAGCTTTCAATGATCGTTAGAGGGGTCTTCAGCTCATGGGAGGCGTTCGATACGAATTTTTGCTGTTTGTCATAATTCGCCTCCAACAGCTCCATCATCTCATTGAAGGTCACGCCCATCTCATACAGCTCATCACGCGACTGCTCCTGCAGCTTAAGTCTGCGGTAATGTCCGCTCTGCCGAATCTCCCGCATCGTTGAGGTCATCGCACCGATCGGCTGCATAATCAGCCGACCCAGAATACGACTGGACAACAGGACCGGGATGAGTGCGAGCGAAGTGATGGCGAGCAGTACGATCCGGAGTGTCTGCAGCGTAGTCAGCATGCCAGCCAAGCTGTGCACCAGCTGAATCTGGACGACCTCACCGGTGGTCCAAATCGCAGGTATGGATACGGAAGCATACGTCTGTCCCTCATGTCTTATCGTCTCAACCCTTCGTTCTGCCGTGTAGTCTGTCGGGAGTGCCATGAGGTGTTCTTGTCCTGGTGATGTAATGCCCGGATAATCGACGGGACCGCCGCCGCTGATTCGGATCATACCGTCCACGGGCACATAGCTGCGCAACGCATCGGCGGCAGGCACGACAGCTACAGCGTTCAGGATGCCGCTGCTGATATGACTGCCTTCAGCCTCTACCCGGCGAAGCTCGCTGTCCATCATCATCTTGCTAAAGGCAAAATAGATGGACAAGTTCATCAGAATCAACAGAACGGCGAATAACACCGAGGAGTACAAATTGATCTTGCTGCGCAGCTTCATGGCGAATCCTTCAGCACGTATCCGACACCGCGCACGGTATGAATCAACTCGCTTGAGAAGCCGCTGTCTACCTTTTTGCGAACATAACGGATATAAACGTCCACCACATTGGTGTCTCCCGCATAGGCATAGCCCCATACCGCCGTCAACAATTGATCGCGGCTGAGCACCTGCCTCTGATTCCGCATCAAATAGACCAGCAGATCAAATTCCCGGGGAGTCAGCTCAATGGTCTTCTGATCCCGGTAGACTTCGCGCGTGGACTCATTGAGCCGGAGGTCCGCGCATTCCAGCCACTGTTCCATAGCCGGGGGCTCTGTGTGCAAGGCGCGTTGTCTGAGCGAGGCCCGGATGCGCGCTAGCAGCTCCTCAATGACAAACGGTTTGGTAATGTAATCATTGGCGCCCAGATCAAGCCCGGACACCTTGTCCTCCACCGATCCCTTGGCCGTTAGCAGCAATACAGCCGTCTGACTGTCTGACGCGCGAATCCGGCGCAGCAGCTCAATACCGCTGAGTCCCGGCAGCATCACATCAAGCAGGATCAGATCATAACTGCCTGCGCGATAAGCCTCCAGTCCGTCGAGGCCATTTTTGGCAAGTGTGATCTCATAGCCTTCGAAGCCCAGTTCAATTTGCAGCAGCCGGGCGATTTTTTCCTCATCTTCTACGATCAATATCGATTCGCTCATTTGGCCTCTCCTTTATGGACAACCGCTCTTGGATTCCCTATTTGATCTTCGGCGCCTTTGCCGGATATAATGGAAATAACAGCTGTTTGGGGCTGATCACCATACGTTCAAAGGCGGGCTGAAGGATGGAGTCATTGCGCAACAATACAGGGCGGTTCAAAGAAATGATTCTGAACAACAAATTTGTGTTGTTTCTGATGATTTTACTGCTTCTGGGCTTGAATATCTTTGTGTTTCACAAGATATCATTTATATTCACACCGATCGCCGTACTGCTCAAGACCGTGCTGCTGCCCATTGTCCTGGCGGGCATCGTATACTATCTGTTAAGCCCGATTGTCGATTATCTGGAAACCCGCAAGGTACCCAGAGTCTACTCTATTCTTGTTCTATTTATCCTTATTATAGGGCTAATCACGCTTCTGCTGGTAGCGGTTATTCCGATCATTACGCATCAGGTGACCAATTTGATCGCCGAACTGCCAGGATATGCAGGCCAGATTCAGACCGAATTCCAGGAATTTTTGGACAGTGGCATTCAGAGCCAGCTTCAGCAATGGTTCGATTTTAATTCAATGGACTTGACGGGCAACATCACCGAGCGGTTAACTGCCGCGCTTGAAACAACGTGGTCGAGCATCGGTTCTATCGTCGGCGCGCTCAAGGACGTCATTCTTGCTATCGTCACCCTGCCTTTTATTCTGTTCTACCTGTTGAAAGACGGCAAGCGTCTGCCCTCGTTCATCGTTAAGTTTTTCCCAATCGCGATTCGTCCAGGCACGCTGCGTGTGATGGGTGAGATGAACCAGCAGATCAGCGGTTATATTCGCGGTCAGATTCTGGTCAGCTGCTGTATCGGAGTACTCCTCTACATCGGCTACCTGATCATTGGACTCAAATATTCGCTCGTTCTGGCTTTGATCGCTGCCTGTACGGCCGTTATACCTTACCTGGGGCCAGCGATCGCTATTACACCTGCCATGATCGTCGCACTCGTGACATCACCCTTAATGTTGATCAAAATGATCGTGATCTGGACGATTGTTCAGCTCATTGAAGGAAAGTTCATCTCCCCGCAAATTATGGGTAAGACACTGCAGGTCCATCCGATTACGATTATATTCGTCATTTTAACGGCAGGCAACCTGTTTGGGATTGTAGGCATCATCCTGGCTGTTCCCGGATACGCTGTGTTGAAGGTTATCGTCACGAACCTGTTCAACTATCTCACAACGAACTCCAGGCTGTATCGACAGGACCCTGAACCACATCTGCCTGGCGAACCACACCTGCCCAACCAGCCAAATCTGCCTAACGGGTAGAGCACATTCGCCCGACATGCATACAAGCCGAGCAGACAGCGCGCATGCGCGCTGTCTGCTCGGCTTTTTTCAATTCCATACCTATGATATGACTATACAGGCTGTTCTTCCAGATGCAAGCCTATGTCCTGGTAAATCGTGCGTTCCAGGTATTCATGCAGATAATATCGCGAGCGTACGAAGTGGTCGGCCATTTCTGGCGTCTGGTACAACTCCAGTAGCGCCTGCATGCGGGGTTTGGTCTGTTCGCGCTTTCTCCGGTTACGCTGATAGTTGTTCAGCAAGGAGCGCCATTCGGCCGAATCGCCCGGGAAGAGCTCCCAGCGGTAGAGATACTTATGAATAGCACGGGAGCGGTCGGTTGCCACTTCATACGCATGCATGACATCAATCAGCTCAGCTTCCTCCCGGTGACGCTGTACATGATCCAACACTTTCCAGATTGAATCATAATAATCTTCGATACGATAGCGTCCCAGTTCCTTCTCCAGCGTCTCCTGCGGGATGCCGTGGAAGACGCCCATAAACCTCGTCATAAAGCTGTTCGTATCTGCCTTGCGATTCCAACTGAGCTCTGCATGCAGTAGCATAGGGTACCAGGTTGACTCGAAGATCCCATAAGGCACACCCAGGCTGAACGGACCGGTCCAGTTGGTGCCAACAATACAGTCCAGATCGAGCGTCTCCGATACCTCTGCCCATTGCACCAGATTGTCAACGCGGTTCACCAGTACCGGATAATTCTGATGCTCGGCCCAGTCGAAGCTCCGGACAGACGGCCCGCCCATCACCTGGATGCCAAGTCGGCGGAACTTGTCGGTCAGCTGGCTCACATCACGGACAATGTTGCGCCCGTTATAAATCCAGATCATGGCCGCACTGCGGCGGTCCAGACGCTCCAGCTCCTCCGCTGGACATTTGTCCAACATGTCATGCCAGAAAATAGGCGTCTTCCCTCTGGCAGCAACAAAACCAATCAGCTGATTAAGAAATGCGATGAACGCCCGCTCCCGAATCCCGTCAAAGCGCTCGATACATACCGGGCATTCGCACAGGCTGTAGACCTCATCGCAGCCCAGATGCACATAACGGGCATCGGGATGGCGGTTTATTATTTCCTCCAACAACCCCGTGACCAGCTCATACGAGGCCGCTTGTGAAGGGCACAGCTCCCCTGTGGACGTCTCCGTTTCCCTCAAATGCTTGTACTGATCGTAGCGTAACACATATTCAAGATGTCCGAAGCTCTGCTGCAGCGGAATCACCTCGATGTAATATTCATGAGCCGTCTCCAGTAGCTCAGCCAGCTGTGCCGACGTCAATGCATGCTTCGGATGCACCAGCTCGGGGTACGACTGAAACGGAAATTTGTCTTCATACTCCACCAGCAGGCCGTTGATCTTGGTACGGGCAAACTCGGACAGGTAACTGATTAAGCGTTCGGGGCGTGAGTGAGTCTGGCGCAGATCATAATTCATACAGCGCAGCGCGGTGTCCGGCCAATCCGTGACCGTCAGCGGCGGCACACCGCCCTCCGTGCCCAGTTCAAGCAGCTGCAACAGCGTCTGAAGTCCGTAGAACAGACCCGCCGGGCCAGCGGATACAATACTAGCCTGTGCGGCCGTAATGTCCAGCCGATACCCCTCAGGCTGTCCTGCTGGATGTGGAGGCAGCGAGTCATCACCCGCTGCTTTTTCCACTTGATAAGCCGCTCCGTTTATGACCAGCTGCCAGCCGGAAGCACTCCGGTTCTCCTCCAGTTCCAATGCAGGAAACGCACGTGCCAGATGGCGCGAGAGCCGGGGATCGTCATGCTCCATAGCCAACCTGACTTGGGGGCGCTGGGGCAGCTGAAAACTATCACCTGTTCCATCGCTTAGATTCAACTGCCTTGGTTGAGGGATTAAAGAGATCATGGTTTACCTCCTCATGTTGTATAGTGCGTTAGAAAGCTATTGGTCATAGGCACTGGCATAATAGTAACCTGGGAAGCCAATTCTTCTCGGTTCGAAACCTGCATGCAAATGCGACGCCAGATCCTCTGATGCAAATGTAATGCTGCCTGAAGCATCGGTTGTCCCTTGCATGTAACGGCCGCCAGCAAACGTAAACCGGCCTTCGGCAAGCGCACCGGGCAGTGCGGCTCCCGTGTCATAATCGACAACCGTCAGCGTTGCTCTGAACTTGCCGGAGCTGTAGCTCATATTCAGATCCTTCACAATCAGCGGTTGCAAATGCGTATTGCCTGTCGTTGCCGTTACCTCTGCCGAAGCCGGGCCGATATTGCCCTGCAGGTCTCGGGCGGCTATTCGGTAGTAATAGGTGGTATCGGGCAGCAGTCCCTTGTCCTGATAGGTCTGACTACGAGATAGACCCGCGATGTTGGATGCACTGGGCACAAACCCCGGAGACTCGCTGCGGTACACAATGTACCGGTCGACCTCGGTGTTGTCAGTGGCCATACCATAGCGCAGGTTCACCGTCTGGTAGTCGAGAGCCGCCGCTGTTGGCGTACCGGACACCGCAGATGGCGGAGTTGTATCTGCCGGCGGCTCCCAGCCGTAACCGCCAGCGCCCCAATACGCGGGCAGCATCCGATACGAGTCATAGTGATGAACAGCAATCCCTCCAAATGCCGGGCTCGGATCAAAGGCGGTGTACACCTTATCTAGTTCCGTTTCCATATGAAGTCGGCCTTCCTCCCAGAAGGTGATCGTCTCCGGATCGCCGCTGTTGGCAATATCCAGCGTCTCCACACCGACGACGACTGAGCCCGGTTTGCCGATCAGCTCGGCATAAGCGATTTCTCCAACTGCGCCAGCAATAATACCGGCCGTACCATCTGCAGTATCACGATAGTCCATGATCGAGATGTAATCCGAGATGTCCTGGATGTGCTCAGACAACCATTTGGTTTCCCCGTTCCAAGTAATGTCTGCGCCTTGATCCGAGGTGTCGTACCATTTCGGTATGGCAGGACCAAACGGCAGATTGATGCCTGCGGCGTCCCGGCGGTCGATCAATTTTTGCAAGCCATTCAAATACTCGATCTGCAAGAACTTGCTGCTGTCCTTGAAATCGGGCGAAATATAAGGCTCGATATCCACATTGATGCCGTCAAAGCGCTCATTAGGGGCAACCGCCAAATTATAATTGACGATCTGCTCCATCTCTCGAACTGCATGATGGTGATAACGCTCATAAGCCCCCATATATGCTGGAGACGTACCACCTGCAACAAGGGCATGCACTTGCAGATTCCGGGCATGTGCCCACCGCATGAATGACTTGAGCTGCTCCACCTGCTCTTCCAGCGCCCGATGCCCCGCATAGCTTCCTACAGCCAGATATAGGGTAGTCACAGGAGCACTATCAAAGGTTGTATCTCCAATGAAACTCTCCAATACGGCCCTCGATCCGCTGTTCAGCAGCAGCTTGTAGCTCTCCGGCTCCCAGATCCACATGGCCCGGTCCTGACCAGGCATGACGAAAGGTTCAACTGTGCCGGTGCCTACCTTCGCATAGACGGTTGGACTATAGCCATAACGGCCCGGCGCATTCGTCGCCCGGGCCTCCAGGCTGAAGGTGCGGTTCCCGAGACCGGCTGTATTCCAGGCGTACGTGTAGGTTCCAGCTCCACTAGTGACAACTGGCTGCCAGGCACCACGGTTAATACGAACCTGCACCAGATTCACCGTCGTCACCGACTGTACATCGATTGCGATGTGCACCTGTCCGCTGAGCGACACGCCTTCGGCTGGACTCGTAATCGTAACAACCGGTGCAGTCGCAGCTGCATTCGTGACGTTCAGCTCGGCCTTTTCACTCCACACACCATACCGGGTTGTCGTATCGAGCCCTCTCGCGACCAGCTCCACATTCCCGTGTCGTCCAGATGTGTCGAGTGAGTACGACCAAGTGCCGGTATCCACACCTGTTGGTGTGAGCTGCGGCTCAACCTGCTCCGTTCCGTTGATATAGAGACGAATATCATACGCGTTGCTATACGTACCACTGACCAATACCGGCCCTCCAGTGGCTGTATCACCATTGGATGGACTGTCCAGTGTAAGTGAAGCTGCTGCTTGCGCCGGTGCAGGCAGCACCAGCAGTAAAGGGGAGCAGAGAAGCACTAGCATGGCTACGATCAAGGTGAGACGGCTACGCCGTCCTTTGGCGGCGTTGTCAGTTTCATTCCAGTGAAATGTAAGCCAAGTAGATGAGAAATCATATCCTTTCTTATATTTCAAGCTGACACTTGGATAGCTGCGAACCTTGACGAACATCATGAATCATCCTCTCGTTCATGGTATGCTTCCACAGGCTCAATACATGGGTACCCTCCGCCAAGCGGAGGGTACTTGGATAGCAGAATCAGTTCACCTTCAATTCGACGTTCTGCAACCTTTCGTAGGCAGTTTTGTAGGTTTCCAACAGTTTCGGCACGCCGAGATTCTCCAGCTCGGCAACATATTTGTCCCACTCCGCTAGGTCACGGGAGCCGGTCACGAACTTGGCAAAGCTCTCGTCCCGGTGCTTCTTGATCGCTTGACCGGTGAGTGAGATGACCTCATTCTCTTCCTCCGTGAACGCCGGACGCGGCTGCATATTGTCGGGATCATATTTGGCCGCTTCCGTATAGGCTCGCTGCAGGTCCTCGGAGAACAAGGACAGGTGGGCATTATAATCGATCCAGGTGTAGGTGCCGCTCGTTTGCAGACCAGTTTGCTTGCGCATTTCTGTCACATCCGTGAATTCCGGCTTGAACTTGTACGTGTCGCCTTCTTTTTCGAATGTCTCTCCCTCTACGCCCCAGCTTGTCATGATACGCCCCTCTTCAGAGTAGAAGAAATCCATATACTGCATAATGTCTTCAATCTGCTTGGACGTAGAGGCTACGGTCAACCCGCCTTCCATATAGTGAAGATAAGGGTTATGCTGCTCGACGCCTGACACGCCTGCAGGCGGTGCCATGAATTGCATGTTGTAGTTCGGCTCATCCTTTTGCATTGCATTGTTGAAGAAGTCGACGCGGCTAATATAATCAATCGTTACGAACGCTTGGCTGGTCGACATCATGTCCTGCCATTGCTTGGTCTGCAGCGACAGGAAGTCCGGCGGGATCAGACCCTCATCATAAAATTTCTTCCACATCGTAACCAGCTCTTTATAGTTATCCTGAACCGGACCATAGAGCCACTCGCCTGCATCAAAATCATAATACGCACCTTCGCCAATGCCATAGTTAACGGCCAGATTGATATTCATCTCATCTGGAATCTGACCGTAGCGGAGCGAGAGCGGATACGTGTGAGGGTATTTGGCTTTTAGTGTCTTGAGCGCGTCGTAGAGCTCATCAAACGTAGCCGGCGCCTCCAATCCCTCTGCCTCGAAGATGTCCTGACGGTAAAGCCAAATCATCCGGTTCGTTTCACCAAAGCCCTGGTTAGGGAACATGTACATCTTGCCTTCTGCTGACAATGCAGCCTTGGCTTCATCAGGATACTCTGCCATCCAGGCGGTTAGGTTCGGCATCTGATCGACATACTCGAGAATATCCACCAGAGCCCCTTGCTGACCAAACTTGTTGGACTCGCGGCGGTTCGGCATGTACATCAGATCGGGTAAATTGTTCGATGCAATGGCCAGGTTAAGCGATTCACCCAGCTTGCCTGAAGGCGTCTGCACGTCCAGTGTGACGCCCGTCTGATCTTTGAGCCATGTCCAGAATGGCCAGTCTTCGGTATATGGGAATGTAGCATTGTTATCGAGCAGCGCTGTAAACGTCTTGCTGGGCAGCTCCGCCTGCTCTGTCTGCTCATTCGTTGACTCCGGCGTGTTGCCCTCCCCTGCCGTTCCCGGTGTTGGGACATTGGTGTTGCCGTTTCCCGAGGTACAACCAGCCAGCAAGGCAACAGATAGCAGACCGGTCATCATCATTGCGTAAGGTTTTTTCATTGCTTTCTTCTCTCCCTTTACGTATTGTGGACAGCATAACCCGGCGAGCCTCCAACGGACAAGCAGGCAGGTGTTCGCCGGGGCGGGCCGTCAAGATGTAATCATCCCTTGACGGCGCCAATCATGGCCCCCTTTACAAAATACTTCTGAATAAACGGATACACGATGAGGATCGGCAGCGTCGATACCATGATGGTGGCAAACTTCAGCGACTCCTCGACGATCTGGTTATCACCTCCAATCCGTGTGACATCACCGGAGCTGACACTTCCGGCCAGGACCAGATTGCGCAGCAGCACCTGCAGCGGGAACATATCCTGCGATCGCAGATACAGCAGCGGGAATATGAAATTGTTCCACAGTCCGACCGCGTAGAACAGCGCGATCGTGGCGAATGACGCTTTGGACAGGGGAACGATGATCCGCAAGAAAATACCAATATCATTGAGTCCATCCATTCGGCCAGATTCCTCAAGCTCTCTGGGAATACCCGAGAAGAACGTCCGCATGAGAATCAGATTCCAGGTGCTGACGGCACCGGGGAGCACCATCCCCCACAAGGTATCGACCAGACCCAAGGAACGAACGACCAGAAAGGTTGGAATCATGCCACCGCTGAAGAACATGGTAAACACAATAATCATGGTCAACGGGGTGCGGAACGCCATATTCGGTCGCGACAGCGCATAAGCACCCATGGAGGTGACGACCATTGCAATTAGCGTACCAAGTACCGTATAGACCAACGTGTTCTTGTATGCGGTCCAAATTTTCGGATCACCCAGAACAATCTCATACATCTTGAAATTCAATCCCTTGGGAAAGATGGATACCTGATTCCGCATGACATAGACATCGCCGCTAAGCGATACCGCCAGCATATGGACAAAGGGATAGAGTGTAATCACCACTACGATTAGCAAAACAATGGTGCTAAAGATTTGAAACAAACTGAGCTTTTTGAACATGCGCCTCTCCCCCTTTCTTCTACCACAGGCTCGTCTCGCTGACCTTGCGGCTGATCTGGTTGGCACTATAAATAAAGATCAGGCTGATAATGCCCATGAACAAATCGATTGACGCACCGTAGCTGAAATTGCCCTGCTCCATCCCTACCCGATAGACATAGGTGCTGATGATATCCGCCGTCTCATAGATGGCGGGATTCTGCATCAGGAACACTTTCTCAAAGCCGATCTCCAGCACTTTACCAATGTTCAAAATAAGGGTGATCACGATCGCAGGAGAAATTCCGGGCAGCGTCACATGCCACAGCTTGCGCATCCGGCTGGCTCCATCAATGCTCGCTGCCTCATACAGTCGCGGGTCGACTGCCGTCAGGGCAGCCAGGTAAATAATCGTCTCCCACCCGATATGCTGCCAGATCTCGGAGAGCACGTAGACGCTGCGGAACATCTCTGGCTTCATCATGAAATTAATCGGTTCGAATCCCAGCGAGACAATGATGTTGTTAATCAATCCACCCGAAGGGGACAGGAACATGATCGCCATACTGGCCACGATGACATTGGAGATAAAATGCGGCAGATAGCTGACCGTCTGTACGAATCGTTTGAAGACAGCATTCTTTAGTTCATTAAGCAGCAGAGCCAGAATGATCGGCGCCGGGAAGCCAAAAACCAGCTTATAGAGACCCAGTAGGAATGTGTTCTTCATCAATAAAAAGAAATCGGGATTCTCCAAAAACATCCTGTAATACTTGAACCCCACCCATTTGCTATCCCACATGCCTCTGAAAAGATTGTAATCTTTGAAAGTAATGATCAGGCCGAACATCGGAAGATAGCGGAAGATGATGAAGTACAATAGACAGGGCAGGAACAGCAGCCACAAATATTTGTTGTTGTGCCACAGCCTGGCCCACTTTGACCTCCGGACTGGATTCACATTCCCCTTCCCTGCGATGTTAGGTGTTGAGCTTACTTGCGCCATACGCATGTCTCCTCGTCGTAGTTAATCGTCCTGTGTCCGTCTGACGGCGGAGGACCTTGTGAGCTGAGTATACCCGGCGCTGCAGGCAAAAATAAATCGCCACCTTGCGGGATACGTACGCAAATGGGCGATTCTCGCAAAGATGTAGATGGATGATGAAAAGTGCATATTGTCTCCGGCACGCCCCGGAGGCTATGATATACTTAATGGAAGCGATCCAACATCATGTCAATAAATATGTCGCGGGATTCTACATCTACCAGACGATCCGCCACTGACCCGGGAGGTATCACATCCATGATGAAACGCCTGCTCCGATTTCGGCTTGCCTCCAGCTCACTGTTGGCCAAGTTGGTGCTGAGCTTTCTCAGCGTTATCTTGTTGCTCGCAGTATTCAATGTGGCCAGCTATCTCTACATGCGCAACAAGCTGTACGATGAAATCGTTCGTTACAATGAGCTTGGCATTAAACAGTCCGTCGAGAATTTCGAGAACCATTTCCGGTTAATGCACAGTACCTTGATGGCCATCACCCAATCGGACAAATGGATCGCCAACATGGGCGTATTGAGCCGGGTGCAGGAAAATGGCAGGTATGACAAAATCGCTGAGGTCAAGGAAGAGCTAACCGCCCTGTATACCAATCCTTTCTTACATATCGAGAATTTCATTCTTTATTTTCAAGAGGCGGGGTATGTGCTGGAGAAGGACGGAACCAGCAGCAGCGAGGTCATGTTCGGCAAATACTACGCAAGCGATGCGTATTCTCCGGCGTTCTGGTCCGAGCAACGTTCGAATGATTACTTCTTGCAAATGCTTCCAGCAGCGCGGTTCACGGAAACGACCGTCAATACGGAACGCTCGCTCGGTTTGCTCATGCCCGTCATGGTGAAGGCTGCGCCTTATGAAGAGGTGTATTGTATTCTCATGATGAATGTGAGCAAGCTCTATCAGTCGTATGCCTATTCCGGGAATACGCCATTCTACATCCTGGACCGCGAGGGACGCACACTATATAACTCTCACGCTAGTGTCGAGGTCCGCCCGCCCGCCAGTTACATTGAAGGCAAGCATCACGAGCGGACGGGAGATCAATTTTATTTCTACGAGACAGGCGCAGCCACAGGGTTCACCTATGTACGCGTCACGCCGATTACCAGCATCACTGCCGAGATGTTGCGGCTGAATATTTTGCTGATTACCCTGCTGGCTGCAGCGATTCTAATCAGTGTCGTGACAGCTGTGCTGTTCAGCGTACGGCTGAACAATCCGATTAAACGGATCATCGACATGCTGGAGCGCAAGCAGGTCGCTGCCGCTGCTACGACTACCAACATCAAGGAATTCGCAATTATCAGCGACCGAATGAGCCATATTCTTAAGACAAATGAGAAGATCAAGCTCGATCTGGACAACAAGAATACGCTGGTCCGGCAGTATGCGTATACGAACAAAGTGAAGAATATCCCGATGAATCTCAACCTCAAGGAGCTCGATGACAGTGTTCAGGTGAATCGGCCTTACATCGGTGTCTTGTATCAGATTCAATTCAAGGAGCCGGAGCACAACTATGAGCAGGAAATTCAACTGCTGTGGCGGCTTGTGCAAAACATGCTCAAGGACGCGTCCGAGGAGCCTGTGACGCTGCAAATGGAGCATAACCAGTTGATGTCGCTATTGTTCCGACCTGGTTCGCAGCGAGAGGTGCTGCTGGTACTGGAGACGCTCAAGCAACTGTTGAAGGTCGATGATTATATGTATCTGACGATTGCCGTCAGTCCGGTCTACACTGAGGATACGGCCTTCACCGATGCGTATGCCGCCCTCTCCCAGCTGCTCAAGGAACGTCGTTTGAATGAGGAGACGCAGATTATCGTTGAGCCAAGAGCGACGCTCACCCGGTCCTTGCACTTGACGGTTTCTCAGGGCGATGAGCTGCACACCCGTCTGACGTCCGGCAGCGAATCTGCAGTTATGGAGTGGATTGATCGTCAGCTGGAACAGCTGCGTCAACAGGATGCGGCCATTGAGGACTATCTGGCGTTTGCCAAAGGCGTAGCGGAACAACTGGAGAAAACGCTGCTGCAGCTTAACATTTCATCTGAGGGTACGATACTCGGCGATCCGGCAACCTTCCGCAGACTGCGGGATTACTATTCCACCGAGCAGCACCGGAGCTGGCATCGTGAGCTGCTTGCTCCTGCACTTGAGCTGATCAGCAGCAAGCAGGAAACCAAGGACCCGGTAACCACGTTTGTCACAGCCTATCTGGATGAGCATCTGCATGAGGACATCAATCTTGACCTGGTTGCCGACAAGCTGAATATTACTCCCGGCTACTTATCCAGCTCGTTCAAAGAAAAAACCGGCACCAACTTCAGCGACTATCTAAACGACCTGCGCATTCGCAGAGCCAAGGAGCATCTGACCAACCTTGAACTGCGCATCCAGGATGTCGCGGGCCTGGTCGGATACCACAACGTCAATTCGTTCATTCGGATGTTCAAGCGCTATGCCGGCATCACCCCCGGTGAATACCGCAAGCGAAATGTGCGCTGACAGAGGAAATAAAAAGATAAAAGCGTGGTGAAAAAAGGGCCTACGGCTTGCAAATCGTTCTTACGATCGCTGTTGTTCCCAGAATTCTTGATTTGATAACCTCTATAGAGGTTGAATTCTGGGAACAAAGGCGAACGCTAAACGCTTTCTGCAAGAAAGCGACTTCGAAAGCATATGCTTTTCTCCAGAACCGATTTACACCTCTTCGGCAGGTTTTCACCAATCTTTTAAGGATTTAAGAGATAGAACTGGATGAAGAAAGGCATCCGTTCACCTGAATCCCGAGGCTCACAAAGGTGACGGACCAACTTGTCTGTAAATAAAGGTGCGTTACTGCTGGGGGTTGGCGGATTTACGACCATGCAAAGGAACAAAGGTGTGCTACTGCCGATAATTAGTGGTTTTACGGATCTGTAGGGGAAGAAAGGTGTGTTATTGACGACGGCTGGAGGTTCTACTCACCTGTAGAGGAAGAAAAGTGCGTTACTGCTGGCGGTTGACGGTTCTACTCACCTGTAGAGGAAGAAAGGTGTGTTATTACCGACGGTTGGCGGTTCTACTCACCTGTAGAGGAAGGAAGGTGTGTTACAGATACAGACTGCGGTAGGTGAATCTGCCAGGCTCCCGGCCGACTTCCAAGACTGGTGGATTGAAGGATGTCTACCTCCTCTTCATCCGATAATTCAAAAGGACCTCATTTCTCACCTAAACGTGAGTATGAGGTCCTTTTCATTGGCTTGACTTGGTATTAGTGCTTGCGCTTGTAATAGGTAATGGCCAGAGCCAGGGCGAGCACGGAACCCTTCACGATGTCCATTGCATAGTACGGAACGGACATCATGATGAGTCCGTATGAGAGAATTTGAATCAGGAGTGCGCCAAAAAAGGTGCCGAGCGCGTTGGGCTTGCCTGCTCCCAGAACCGAGTAGCCGATGAAGGCCGCCGCGACGGCATCCATCAGCATAGGGCCGCCCGAATTGACCTCGGCGACCATGACCCGTGCGCCAATCATAATTCCGCCAATCGTTGCTAACAGTGCCGAGATCAAGTAGGCGGCCAGTCGGTACCGGCTGACTGGGAGCCCGGACAGCTCGGCTGCTTCACGGTTACCGCCGATCATGTACATGTAACGACCATGCTTGGTGTATTGCAAAAAGAGATGTGTCAGCAGCACGACAACAAGCATGATGATAATAATCCATGGTACTTTGCCGATTTTGCCGAACAGCGCCGGAATCGTACCTGTCGCATAGTCCCCGCTTGGCATAATCATATTTTGCGATACCGTTGCTCCACGGGTGTAGGTGAGAGCGATGCCCTGAAAAATAAACATCGTCGCGAGGGTCATCAGCATGTCCTGAATTTTGAAGTTAATGACGAGGAAGGCATTGACCACCCCGACAACAAGACAGAACAGGATCGTTAAACCAATGCCGACACCCATTGACTGGCCGTGCCAGACAAATAGCGAAATGACAATGGCATTCGCTAGAGAAGCCGTCGAGCCGATCGACAAGTCGAACCCACCAACCGCCAGCGAGACCGTCAACCCTGTAGCTATAATAGTGCTAACTGAAACCGCCAGCAGAATGTTGATGAGTGAAGAACTGGTCAAGAAATTATCGGTAAAGATACCGAAAAACGCAATCAATAGGACGATCGTCAATAGCGTGCCGTATTTGTACATAAAATCGATGAAAGAAAACGAGTTTTTGTGCTTGGCTCGAGCCGTGGCGTTCATGCTTGTCCTCCCCCAGTGCAATAAATCATAAGTTCCTCTTCATCCGTATCATCCGAGTCCAGCTCCCGGACGATCCGGCCATCGTACATGACGTAGATCCGGTCCGTGATGCCGATAATTTCGTTCAGCTCACTGGAGGCGTAAAGGACGCTTTTGCCGCGGGCGGCCAAACCGGCAATGAGCTCAAAGATATCCTTCTTTGCCCCGACATCGACGCCCTTGGTCGGTTCATCGAAGATATACACCTCGCTGTCCGCAAGCAGCCATTTGCCGATCGCTACCTTTTGCTGGTTGCCTCCCGACAGATTGCGCACCAATGTACGCTCGCTCGGTGTTTTGATGCCAAGACGTTCGATCATCTCGGTAGCGGCCCGCTTTTCTTTGGCCGGACTGAGCCAGGCCATCGCTCTCGTGAAACGGGACAGTACGGCGGCCGTCAGATTGGTCCCTACAGGCTCGTGAACAAAAATCCCTTCCCTTCGCCTTTCTTCAGGGATTAAGGCAATCCCTTGCTTGACCGCCTGATTCGGCGAACGCAGCCGCAGCTTGCGGCCGTGCAGCGTGACTTCAGAAACGGCACCGGGACTGG
The DNA here is from genome assembly GCF_000378385.1 of Paenibacillus daejeonensis DSM 15491. Classification (GTDB taxonomy): domain Bacteria; phylum Bacillota; class Bacilli; order Paenibacillales; family Paenibacillaceae; genus Paenibacillus_D; species Paenibacillus_D daejeonensis. The sequence continues at coordinate 304,725 of NZ_KB899659.1, forward strand.
CACCGAACAACGCCCGGCACAGCTCAGTCTTGCCGGCGCCGACCAGCCCCGCCAGTCCGACGACTTCGCCTTTCTTCAGGTGCAGCTGGATGTCATGAAGCATGCCCCCGTCGCTCAGTCCAGTAACCGCAAGAGCAGTCTCTCCCACAACTGGCGTCCGATCCGGGAACTGCTGCTCCATTCGCTGACCTAGCATATACTGCACAATGGTAGCTTGGTCCATATCAGAGAGCTGTCCCGTAATGACCCCCTTGCCGTCACGCATCACGGTGATATCCTCGCAGATTTCATACAGCTCAGGCAAACGATGAGAGATGAAGATGATGCCGACGCCTTCACTCTTGAGCTGGCGGACCAGTGTAAAAAGCCGGGCCGTCTCACTACTGCTCAGAGGCGCCGTCGGTTCGTCGAGAATCAGAAACCTGCAATCGACCGCAACAGCCCGGGCAATCAACACCATCTGCTTCTCTGCCAGCGTCAGCTCACTCACAAGCTTGCGTGTTGGGATCGAGATCCCCATCCGTTTCAACACTGCCCCTGCAGCTTCATGAAGCTCGCGCCAGCGGATGAATTGACGGCCGCCCATCCCATGAACCGTCTGATCGAGCATAATATTCTCGCCTACACTCAGGTAGGCGATCAACGCTGTATCTACCTCCTGGTAGACAATCTGAATACCGATTGCTTTGGCATCACGCGGCGAGCGGATCGATGCTGTAGTACCATCGACATGAATCTCGCCGACATAATGATCATAGGCGCCTGCAAGCACCTTCATGAGCGTAGACTTCCCTGCTCCGTTGGCGCCAATCAGTGCGTGCGTCCGCCCGCTGGCAGCAGCGAAATCCACATTGGACAGTGCCTGCACGCCCGGAAAAGCGATAGAGATGCTCCGCATCTCCAAACCGCCGCGAGCCGGCTCATTCATCATCATCGCTCTCCTTCCCTAAACAGGATTGGGCGCCCTTATGTCAGACATAAGAGCGCCTTTTGGTTAAATCCCGTAAGGCAGCTGCCTTACGCAGTATAGAAGGTCATGGACTCGGCAAATCTTAATTGCCAGCAGCCGCTTTCCGTTCTTTCATCCAATCTTCCTCGAAGGCATCGGTCACGCCCCAGCCTGGAATCAGGTCGGCCAGATTCACCATGTTGACCGGTTCACTGGACTGTCTCAGCGTTTCAACGTCAATGAGTGTAGCTTCAAGGCTGTATTCCGCGGGTGTTTCTTCCCCGTTCATCTTCTTGGCCAGCAAACGCATGTTGACTTGACCAATCATCATCGGATCCACTGCAGCCGTAGCAACCCAAGGGCTATTCTCTTCCTGCATCAGCTGCAGATCCGCATTGGAGACGTCGATACCGTAGATTTTGATCTCGGTCCGGCCAGCTTCCTTCAGTGCGCGGGCTGCCCCGATCGCAAATGCGTCCCATGTCGCGAAGATTGCATCAATCTCGCCTTCTGGATGCTTAGTCAGCATGGCTGCAACTGCATTCTGTGTCTGTACGGACACATCACCAGCTGCTGTTCCGAAACGCTCAACCTCCGACCAGCCCGGGTTCTGAGACAGCATGTCCTGGAACACCGCATTCCGGCGCACCATTGGCGGGAAGCCGTCTACCCAGAGGTATACGATCTTCGCATCATCGCCTTGCTCTTCAGCCAGACGATCCAGCGCCAATTGAGCGAGTGATTCATCGTTTTGCGAAGTCAGCGTGACGCCTTCAATCGCAGCCAGCTCAGGTGTTGAGTCAAAGGCAACAACAGGCACACCATTGTCGGACAGCTTCTGAACTGCTTCGACTGTAGCCGGGTCATCACCATGCGAGATGATAATGCCGTCATAATCTCCTGCGGTCGCTTGTGCGATCGCGTCATGGAACTTGGTCGTTTCGCCATTGGCCGAGAACGTATCGACTTTGTAGCCGAGCGCCTCGCCTTCCTTCTTGGCACCTGCCAGATATTGTGCAGTATGGTCGTCTCCACCGATTTTGCGGATGACCATGACTCGTTTTTCATCATCTTCTGTGTTACTAGCCGCGCCATTGTTGGCCGGTGCATTGGCATTGGTTCCCCCATCGGTTCCAGCGGTGTTGTTGTTTGGGCCAGCTTGTCCACAGCCAGTCACGATCAAGACGACCGCCAACAGCAGCATGGCCAGCTTCTGATACGTTGCTTGCTTCATTGCTCTTTCTCTCTCCTTTAATTAAAAAACTCTCACTAATACTAGTAATCCTATAGGATATACAGAGAATCGTCAACTCATTTTTGCCTGAACTTCGCCAAGCTCCTGCAGCCGACAATTTCCGCCAGTACCTCCTGCCATTCGACACCTTATCTTACCAAAAATCCGATGCTTTGGGAATAGCTTGCGACCCCCTGGTGAGGTCAACACAAAAAGCCGGGTCCCGTGCCTTGAAAGGCAGGTCCCGGCTTAAAACGCACACGAATTTTAGCTAATTGTCGTTGTCTGGTTGCGGTCGCCAATTCGAACATCAATCGTTAGCTGCTCCTCATTTCTAACTACGGTCAGCTTGAGCTCGCCGCCTACTTGGGCGGACTGAATCAATTCCGTCAGATCTGTGGTGCTGCCGATCGCTTCTCCATTGGCTTCGATAATAATGTCGCCCGGCTGCAATCCTGCCTGTGCGGCGGGATCTCCCTCTTGTACGAAGGCTACGCCCACGCCTTCATCGTCCGACAGTCCCAGATTCCCTCTCATCTGAGGGGTAAGATCCTGCAGGCTCACACCAATATAAGGCGATGGAATCGGCTGATCGTTCAGCAGATTATCAAGCACGGACTTGATGGTGCTCGTCGGTATGGCGAATCCGATGCCCTGGGCGTCGCTGCTCACTGCCGTATTAATTCCGATCACTTGACCTTTCATGTTGAGCAGAGGTCCGCCAGAGTTGCCGGGATTGATCGCCGTATCGGTCTGCAGCAAATGCTTGTAATTGCGCGTTCCTTCCTGATCCGGAATGGTGATCGAGCGTTCGCTTGCACTCAACACACCTGTGGTTACTGTGTAATCAAGATCATACGGATTGCCGATGGCCACGACCCATTCGCCGATTTTCATCTGATCCGATTCGCCCAGCTCCAGGTAAGGGAATGCTGTCTCCCCTTCGATCTTGAGCACGGCCAGATCCAGCTCATAGCTGCTCCCCACCACCTGAGCTACAAAGGGTTCATCATAGCCCTGCAGCGTTACTTTGACCTGCTCCGCCCCATGAATAACATGTTCGTTGGTCAGAATGTAGCCTTCCGGATCAAATACAAACCCCGTTCCCAGCCCACTCTCGACCAAATCCCCGCCTTCACTGCTTCCACCTTGCATGCCATACCAGCCAAACCCGCTGTTGCTTGCTCTCGATTCCGCTCCAATCCGCACCACTGCCGGTCCGGCCTGCTCGGCAATATCGGCAACCGAGCCCGTCCCACTCGGGGACGAATAGGAGACGTTCTCCACCCTTGGGCTGTTGGCGCCCTGAACCGGAGTCGAATCTCCGGTGAACAGATTATAGTGGTCAGAGGCAAACATCAAACTGCCAATCAGCAGCGCACCAGCCATGAAAGCCGGGAAAATGCCTCGCCCGCGCTGGCCGCGATCAGAGCCTGAGGGTCTCCGTTTGACGGCCTCCAGCTCCTGATTGTTATCTGAAGACGGAATAACCTCATACACGGTTCTTTCCTCTGCGCGATCATGTTGGCTGTGTGTGCTGTAATCATCATTTCTATAACGGTTATCCATGTTCTATCCCTCCGTATTGGGTTCGTTGTGTCGTTCGATGTACTTATCGTAACGTCCACGCCTGAAACCAATCTGAAAGGAAGCTTATGTGAAATTAAATGTTTGCTGAAAAGAAGCTTAAAAACCCCGCCTGCGCCGAGCTGTCGGACACAAGCGGGGTCATGCGTGCTACGCGTCTACAATTAATCCAAGCAGTGGTGCAAAAGCAATCGCCTGGGCAGGAGAAATCTTGCACCCGCGTAAATCGCCAGGTTCAGCATCGATTGCGTCAAATTCGCAGGAGCTCAAATCCAGGCCAGCCAGCTTGACACCTGTTAGCTGGATTTGATCCACATTAGAGCGGGTAATCGACACTTCCTGGAACGAAGCCTGATAGGCATCAGCATTCATCATTGCACATTGGTCGAAGCTTACGCGTTTCAAGTCTGCATACCTCATATTCATGTACCGCATGTCACAATTTTCAAAGCTCACCTGCCGCAGCGTAGCTTCCGACAACTCAAGCCCCATCAGCTTGCAGTCCCGAAACAATACACGGTGCATAATAGCATTGCTCAAATCAAGGTTGGACAGATCGCAATGCTCAAAGATGACATCGACCCATTCGCTCTCATCCACCCGATATGCAGTAGCATCGACATGGCGGAAATGAAAGGAATCGATCGTCATCTTCCCTTGCAGCCTGGCCTCCAATCGTTCATGACTTATGGACCCCTTGTCCACATAGCCATCCTCGTTCAGACGCTCCACCAACTCTGCTGCCGTATATACAGCGAGCTGATCGGGCAGCCTCGGTTTATCATGCTTGGTCATCGCTTTGTTCCCCCTTGCCGGTTACCTGTATCAACTGATCCCGCTGCCAAGTATACCATGTTTCGGTGGCTTCGGCTGTATGATCCTCAGTAAAAGCAATGAGTAACTCCCCTTCCGTGACGGCCAAACGCGCCATAGATCGCTGCCCACCCAGGGCTTCTGTGGCTATACGCTGGCTCATCTCCGGCCCTTGCTCACCATTTCGGACAAGCACCATATCTGGAGTTGATAGGTGGAGGCCTGGCAACACAATTGCAAACATCGCCTCGCGATCTTCAGTTGCTGGAGCCAGTTGTCCACTGCCCCACGCCTCGAACCCTCCGAGCCCACCTGACTCTTGATCATGAATCAGAAACAGCTGGCGCCCCGGCCCGTTGCCGAACATGTCAATGCTGGAAATCACCTCATAAGAACCGCTGCCCGGCCCTGGAAGCCTAATCCCGTAAGGAGTCACTGCTGAATGTGCACCTTTCTCATTACTCAGCAATTCTTCTGCCACATCTTGTATAACAAACTTCTCTCCTTGCCAGCTCAGGACACCCGTCAGCCTTCGAGGAAGCAGCTCTGTTGCAGGCTCTGCCTCATATACGCGCATGACCAGTTCTTGTTCCGCAGCCTCGCCTAGCACCACTTCTCCCAGCTCCAGCCACTCATCACTTGCTCCACCCTGTTCCAATGGGTGGAAATAAGGGGTGAATTGAAGCTTTACCGGTTCTACAAAATCCTCGTGGACATTCAACGCGTCATCCCTGGCCTGGATCTGCTGAGTCCTGGGTTCACCGGATTCGCTCGTCCCTTCATGAACTCCGCATCCCGCTGCCAGCACCAGAGCGGCTAATCCTATTTGAAGTGTTCTCTTCATTAACTCGCACCCCCGTCTCTCCATACCTTATAGACGAGTTATGCAATGAATCCGTTTAATCTCTGGTCGTAGTCACTGATTCCTCTTCCGGTAGTTTGGTCTTGCTCATACCTGGGACCTCTCGGGGCTTATACTCGATAAGCTCGCTGGAATAGACCGTGACATACATCTTGCCATGGATTGACAGCGCCTTAATCAGCACCGGCTGATTATAATCATTGCGGAAGCTGAAGTCCGGTCCTCCCCAGCTGACCGTCGCATCCCGGCCAGCAAGCACGTACGGCACGCGTTTGCTGTGGGAATAACGTTCGATGATCGTCAAGCCCGCCCGATCAACAGCATTATACAACGTGGATGAGACCTGACAGATGCCACCTCCCACGCCTTCTGACAGCTCGCCTCTGACAATGATTGGCGCTTCCTTATATCCTCTATCCCTGGTGCGTATACCAACCGTCCGGTTAAAGGAGAACAACTCTCCGGGAAAAACAACAGCTCCGTCGATCGCCTTGGCGGCCAAATCGATGTTATGGGAGCGTTTGGCATTGCGTGAATTGAAATACGTCGCGTAATAACCGATCGGCTTCTCACGTATGGCAGCCAGCAGCTCGCGGTCCACGCGAGGGTAGGCCTTGACGATTGGGGTCGGAACGATCTGACCATGGTCGCCTTCCCGATAATAATGAGCAGCAAACCTCTTATAGAAGTGTCCGACGTCCAGTACCGTTCCCACGCGTTCCGAGCGAATTGAGCCATCCGGTGCAATTCGGGCATTCTCGGCCGCTACATACACCCGCTCTGCAATGCTTCCCATCAATTTGTCCAGCTTGGCGACGTCCAGCATGTGCAACCCGGGCAACGAATAATCCGCTTCTTTGATTTCGATCAATTGGCCGTCCGGTAGTTCGAGCTGCCACTCCTCCGAAGGCACAGCATAAGGATTCAATGTCGTCAATGTTACATGTAACATTAGTACGGCAAGCCACCCCAACATGTCATTCACTCCTGTCGCTTGCAAGCGCGTGTCGCGCCGCAGGATTCCAATGTTGGTATTATGATCCACCCGGCGCAATCTATACAGGTGAAGAGAACACGATGACGCTTGAAATATAGAAAAACAGCCCCATCAGCTGGGCTGACGGGGCTGGCATTTCATCAGGAGTTCGTTTAACGAACCTCCATTTTAATTTCTTCGGTGGCAGCATCGAATGAGATATGAAGATCTCTGTTATCGAGATACCATAACTGATCCTGCTCCATATAGAAGTGGACGCCTTCGACCTGCGTCTCGACACCCGGCTCACGGGGTTCGTCTCTCATAATGCCAAGGGATAGACCTGGCAATACGCTGCCACAGCCACCCAATCGCACAAACAAACGCAAATGATCGCCTTCCATCAGCGCCATTTCTTCTTTATACCAGTTCGCGGCTTTCTCTTCCACCTGCAGCTTCATCAGATCCCGCTCCCTTCGTTCGCCTCTTGTGACCATCTCTAGCGTTCATCCTTAGCCACTTCTGTCCACGGTTGTCTTGCTGCGATGTCTTCAGTATAGCACAACTGCTGCCGCAAGCCTACGACACGGAGAAGCCTGACACGATTGTACCGCTGGACGAGAATGCAGGGCAGGTTGGCAGCCACCAGCCATACGGCCACGATAACCATCCCGCCCCAGCTATTCCACAAGCCAAAGAGCGGCAGCGCCAGCAGCATCCCCCAATGCGTCCATTCGCCGCGCCGGGTTTCCCTTACAAAACGTTCCATATACTCGGGCTCGCGTGAAGTCAGCACAGCCTTGGCGAAGCCGCCTTTAAACCATGCTCCGCCATCAGGGAGCCGATCCTTCCAACGCCGGATCTGCAGCAGCCGCTCATATAGCTGACCGCCATACTCCAGGCTCCGAGGCGCCGTTAGCCATGATTCGTTCGCGAACCAGCGATCAGGCAGCCGAATGGCCACCCAGGCAGCCGTCATGTGGATGATCGTCAGACTAACCCCGTTCAACAGCCATGGCAAGGAGGCCTCGCCTTCAGCGAACATCGATCGTTCTCCCCTTCCAGCTGACTCTGCGCACAATATAAGAGCGCAGCACCGCATAGCCGAACAAGCCGAAGAAAAAACTTAAAAACAGCGGGTACAATAGCGCCGTGTACCAGCGGAAGGTTCCAAGCCGCCTAGCTGTCAACGCAACGGAGGCGACTCCAGCGAAGTAAGCGACGATAGCCATGCCCACCTCAACCTGCCCTTGGCTGCCCACCTGTAGCACTAGATCCGACAGTCGCATGGCGCAACCAAGGAGTGCAGACAGCCAGGCAATGGCCAGTAGCAAGTACACGGGGTGGGCCGCCCCCGCCCCGAGCGCGATACTTTTTGCCCACCCGTTCATCAGTTCCTTCCAGCCAGCCGGATACATCCGAAACCGCAGGAGGTCCGGAACGATTGCACTACTGACAGCTAGCCCTTCCCCGCGAAACCGTTCCCCCAGCTTCAGGTGCTCCAGCACCTCCCCGCGAACCGCGCGATGACCATCGACTGCGCTATAATCGCTCTTCCAGCATGCAGCACATGGTCCAAAAGCAGTACGTCGCCCCGGCAGCCAACTCATGGCTCCGCTTCCTGCTACCAGCACAGTATTGAAAAACACGGACCATTGTTCCCTGAAGGAAGGCGTCTCGTGGTACGGCTGCAGTGTGACCAGCCCGCCCCGCAACCGGAGCAGCTGCCCCATTCGTTCTACAAAGTCGGATGAAGGTCTCGTATCTGCATCGAGGAAGATAAACCAGCTGCCGCTAGCTACAGACGCGCCGTTCCAGCAAGCCCACGATTTGCCGAGCCAGCCATATGGCAGCGGCGGAGCTTCAACCACATGCGCGCCATAAGCGTCAGCTACTTTCGCCGTTTCATCAGTCGAGCCGTCGTCCACAACGATGATCTCTACCCGCGAGTTCTCATGGATCCTGAGCAGCGGTAACAGTGTCCGCAAGTTATCTGCTTCGTTTCTCGCCGGAATAATGATGGACGCAGGGGGCATTAACGGCTGTAATTCTGCAGCTATGAAGTGGTTAACGGATGCACGGGACGAAGCAAGACTTGTCAAACCCGAGCAGCCGAGCAGAAGAAATCCCAGTCCCGTCCCCACCACTTGCAGCAGTCCTATCCAGTCTATCATGTCTGTTGATCCTCCTTTGTGAGGTTGTTCACCTGCACGGTGTGCGAGAGCTTCAATTTTTTGTCAATACGGTGGTATGCCGCGCAGGTCATGCGTGCAGAATGGATAATACAATCCGTCTCTCGCAAAATGTACTAGACAGTATCGACAAATTCCGAAGCTTCGAATCAGGAGGATGCTATGAAAGCAAAAAAAATCGTCGTTGTGGGCGCCGGTATCGCCGGAATGTCAGCAGCAATCCGGTTGCGGGCCGACGGACACGACGTCACCGTGCTTGAGAAAAATGAGCGGGCCGGAGGCAAGTTAAACATTCGTCAGGGCAAAGGCTATCGTTTTGACACCGGACCATCGATCTTGACGATGCCGTGGGTATTGGAGCAGCTGTTCGCCTCAGCAGGACGCAAGCTCTCGGACTACCTGCAGTTGGTAAGAGTTGAGCCGCAGTGGCGGGCGATGTATGGCGATGGATCGATCATTGACTTGTTGGGCGACCTGCCAGCCATGCTGGAGCAGATTGGTGAATTGTCTCCACGAGACCAACAGCAGTTCATCCCCTACCTGAACTATTGCCGCAAACAATACGAGCTCAGTACAAAAAGCTTCTATAGCCGCAGTCTTGCCGGTCTGCCGGACCTGCGTCAGCAGCACAGTCTCAAGGAGCTGCTGGCGATGGACCCGCTCAAAACCATGGCACAGATGACGGAGCAATACCTGGAGCATCCGAAGCTGCGTCAGCTCTTCAACTTCCTGATCATGTACGTAGGCTCATCGCCCTATGCCGCTCCAGCCGTGTTATCGCAGCTGATCTACGTTCAGATGGGGCTGGGCATTTATTATGTGAACGGCGGAATGTATAATATCGCCCGGGCCATGCTGCAACTGCTGGATGAGCTGGGCGTTGAGGTGCGGACATCCTGCGAAGTAAGCGAGGTCATCATTGAGAATGGCCGTGCTGCAGGTGTTGTCGCTGGCAATGAAACCATCCGGGCTGACGCCGTCGTCAGCAACCTGGAGGCGATTCCTGCCCACCAGACGATCCTCTCCGGACATTCCCAGAGCTCCCGTATGGTGAAGCGTCTGGAGAAATACGAGCCCACGGTCTCGGGCCACGTCATGCTCCTCGGGGTTGATCGGACGTATGAGAATTTCAAGCATCACAATTTTGTGTTTGCCGATAACGCCCAGCTTGAGTTCGATGAGCTGTTCACCAAGAAACGGCCGGCTGCTGATCCTACCATTTATGTCGGAATCTCTTCCAAAACCGATGCTTCTCAAGCGCCTGCAGGCAAAGAGAATTGGTTCGTGCTCACCCATGTTCCGCCGCTGACCCCGGGTGAAAGCTGGGAACGCTGGCGCGTCCCTTATCGTGATCTGGTGCTCGACAAACTGGAGCGGCTTGGCGCTGCCGGCTTGCGCCAGCATATCGAATGGGAGCACACGTTTATCCCGGACGATCTACAGTCTCTGTACGGCGCCAATGGCGGCTCGATTTATGGCACGGTGACGGATCGCAAGCTCAATGGCGGTTTCAAAATTCCACAGCGGAGTCCGATGCTGAACAATCTATACTTTGTCGGCGGGTCTACTCATCCCGGTGGCGGTGTGCCAATGGTCGCGCTCAGCGGTCAATTTGCTGCTGATCTGATTCGGGACGATTTGGCCAAGCAAGCCGTCATTTAAATGTAAGATCAACACAGATAGCCCCGGCAGAACGTCACACAGACGTTTCTGACCGGGGCTATGTTGTCTACAAGGTTATGCTCGTTGGCCCATCGCTTGCTCAATCTTGCCGATTAGACGCTCCAATTCAATCGGCTTCGTATCGAAATCATCGCAGCCCGCTTCGAGCGCTCTCGTCTGATCGGAAGCCATGGCGTGAGCGGTTAGTGCAATGATTGGGATATGGAGCGTTGCCGGATCGGATTTAATTCGGCGTGTGGCCTCCAAGCCATCGAGCACAGGCAAGCTCAGGTCCATTAGTATTAACTCTGGCTGGCGGGAAATCGCCAGATCCACGCCCTGCTGCCCGTCTTCTGCCACAATAATCTCATATCCGCGGCGCTGCAGGCGCCGGGATAGCATGTTGCTGTTCATCTCGTTGTCTTCCACGAGCAGAATCGTGTGCATGGTGTAATCTCCTTCTCCACGTTAATTCAAGCAAGCCCTAATCTCATCCAGCAGCTGTGAGCGGTTGAAGGACCCTTTTTGAATAATATCCTTCACGGAGCCGTTCAGCTTGTTTCGGTCGTCAGCTGTGATCGTTTTGGCGGTCAGGACGATGACTGGAATCTCACTAAGATGGGACGTCTGTCGCAACTCTGCAATAAATTCAAATCCGTCCATTTCCGGCATCATGAGATCCAGCAGGATCAAATTCGGCTTTTCAATTTTAATTTGCTCCAACGCTAATCGCCCATTGTCTGCCTTGTGGGCGGTATAGCCCTCCCTGTGCAGCATGCGTGTCATCATCTCGCTCGTCGTCTCGTCATCCTCAATAACCAACACCGAATGATGTTCCCGATCGGTGATGAACCGGTCCATGACTTCGATTAATCGGTTGCGGCTCACCGGCTTGGTCAAATATTCGGCAGCGCCCAGAGAATAGCCGAGCTGACGATCGTTCGTCAGCGATAGAATAACGACCGGAATATCGGCTAGCTCCGGATCATTCTTCAGCTCCGCCAGCACGGCCCACCCGTCCATACTGGGCATCAGGATATCCAGACAGATGACCTGAGGCTTGAGCAGCCGCGCGAGCCGGATGCCCTCTCTCCCGCTCTGGCTGAACGCCAGCTTCCAGTTCTCCGAAGCAAGATACCGTTCGATCAGCAACCGGTTCTCTGGCTCATCGTCAATGAACAGAATACTGATGCCATCCTCATGCGCTGTCTCCAGATTAATATCCGACAGCTCCTCGATATCGGTAGAGGGTACCTGACGCGTCGCGAATTCCAGCGCTTGTGCTGGCTTGGCCGGGAGCCAGCAGGTGAATGTGCTGCCGCTGCCGGGCACACTTGTCACATCAATTCGTCCGTCCATAATTTCGCAGAACCGTTGGCTAATCGATAGCCCCAAGCCGGTACCTCCATATTTGCGTGTTGTGGAATTGTCCGCCTGTACAAAAGGCTGGAACAATTGCTGAAGCTGTTCGGCCGAAATGCCGATTCCCGTATCGCTAACTACGAATGAATAGCCTGGAATTCCCTGACGGGACTCCTCGGCGATCGCGAAGCGGATATGCCCCTGCTCCGTAAACTTGCTGGCATTCGTCAACAGGTTAATGAGAATCTGGCGCAGCTTGGTGACATCTGTTGTCATCTCTCCATTGACGGCATGAATTTCATAGGTGTTGCCGCTCCGGTCCAGAAGCGGACGAATGGTCGTCATCACATCTTCAATTAATTCATCCAGCATATAAGGCTCGTAATACACATCCATTTTGCCTGATTCAATTTTGGAGATGTCCAAGATATCATTAATGAGAGAAAAGAGATGATTGCCCGATCGGTTAATTTTGTACAGATCCTCTGCAAAAGCAGGCTCTCCTAGCTCCCTAGCCTCATCCATTAACAGCTCGCTGTAACCAATAATCGCATTGAGCGGAGTCCGGAGCTCATGACTCATGTTGGCGAGAAACTGACTTTTGGTGCGATTGGCGCGTATGGCTTGATCATGGGCCTTGCTAAGCGTGGCCGTTCGCACAGCGATCATATCTTCAAGGTGCGTGCGCTGATACTCCAATTCCTGCTGTAGCTCCCGGATTTGCGCCAATTGCTCCGCCTCGCGGAGCTCGGCTGCCAGCCGCAGCTTGCGCTCTTGCTCCAGCTCTTCTCTTGCCTGTTCCAGCTCGTTCATCGTGCAGGCTCCTCCACTAGTAAATCTGGCTTCTCCTGGATGACCTTCAGAAATGCATCCACAACATCCGGGTCAAAATGGCGCTCACGCTGCAGCAGGATCTCAGCTGTCGCTTCTTCCGGCGTCCAGGCCTTCTTGTACGGCCGCTCATGAGTCAGCGCATCATAAAAATCCGCAAGCGCAACAATCCGCGCCTCCAGTGGGATGGACAAGCCGCTTAGCCCCTGCGGATAGCCGGTTCCATCCCACTTCTCGTGATGAGAATAGGCGATGACACCTGCAATCTTGAGTACTTCAAAGGAACTCGCCTGGATGATGTTGTAACCGATGGTCGTGTGCGCCTTCATCCGCTCCAGTTCCTCTGGATCAAACCGCCCTGGCTTGAGCAGGAGCTCGTCCGGAATACCAATCTTGCCGATATCATGCAGCGGGGCCGCCATAATGAGTAATTCAATGGTTCGTTCGGGTAGCCCTAGCTCTCTGGCAATGAGTCCCGAGAGGCGGCCAACGCGCTGAGTGTGCTGACCGGTCATGTCATCCCGGTACTCCGACGCACGGCCAAGCAGCTGAAGAATCTCATGCTTGGCTTGCTGCAATTCGACCGTACGTTGTTGCACACGCTCTTCCAGGGTATCCTTCTGTGTCCGGAGCTGCAGATGCAGATAACGAGTACGCAGCAGATTATTGATGCGCAGAATAACCTCTGTGCGATCCACCGGCTTGGTCAAAAAGTCGTGTGCCCCGGCTTGTAATGCTTTCTGCTTGGCATCGCTAGTCACATCTGCCGTAATCACAAGGACAGGCAGATACTGGTCCTCCCCGCTCAGCTCACGGATCATTCCCAATGCCTTCATGCCGTCCACTCCGGGCATATGCCAATCCAATAAGATAATGTCAGGTTGGACTTCGGTAATGACGCGCTGAATATGTTCCGGCTCCACAAGCGAGATGATATTGGTATAGCCCGCCCTTCCAAGTATCCGTTCCAAAAGATGAATGTTGTATTCCTGATCATCCACAATCAGGATGGTGGCCGAATTGATCCGTTCATTGTCCATAGCATGTTCTCTCCCTACATGATTCTGAGGTGCGTGTATCAAGATGCGGCGGTTTCCGGCCAGGCAGGCGCAAGTCGATACGTTCTCCTGCTATCCGCGGCAGCTTGGAATCTCTCTTTGCTCTCTTTGTATGTATTGCGTTGAACAGTTCTCTATTAGTATAACGGCATTTTGATGTCAGGTTATGAATAATTCACGCATTTTTTTGCGAAAAACAACTTTACTATGCACTCGCGCTCTGAAACGAAGTATGTTAGGATAGAAAAAAACTCAGAAACCGATTACTAAAAGAGGTGAAACTCCATGAAAAAGCCGGTGACGATCCACGACATCGCCAAACTGGCCAATGCTTCATCGGCTACGGTGTCCCGGGTTCTCAGCAACAGCAATTATCCCGTCAGCGCAGCCATGCGCGAGAAAATAACCCGTATCGCCAAAGAGGCCAATTATATTCCCAACATGCTAGGCAAACAGCTGAAGACGAATACAAGTATGACAATTGGGGTCATCATCCCTTCAATCAGCAATCCGTTCTACTCCTCCGTCATATTGGGGGTCGAAGAAATCGCGAGGGAACATAATTATCATGTCATTGTGTGCAATTCTCTGCAAAACCCTGATTTTGAGTTGGGGTACCTGCAGACCATGGCTGAAAAACAGGTCAAAGGCATTATACTCTCTTCCATCGCCCAGAACACCTCTCTGCTCAAAGGTCTGCTTCAGAACGGTATGCATGCGATTGCTATCGATCAACGTATTGATGAAGAAGAGATATCGCAGATTGAATTCAATTATGCCAAGGGCGGCTACATGGCCACCAAGCATTTGATTGAACACGGGCATACCCGGATCGGTTATGCTACTTCCGAGCTGGATCGCCATAGCCGCACCGAGATTCATCAAGGATATCTGAAGGCAATGAGCGAGGCTGGACTAAAGCCCGTGGTCGAGATCTCTGGTGCAGGGAAAGTGTTCAGCTCCAGCAACGAGTTCGATAGTGGCAAACAACTGGCTGACAAGATGCTGGAGCGGCATAAGGACTTGACTGCCATTTTTGCTTGCAACGACGTCATGGCCTTCGGTGTAATCCACACGTTAACTTCGCGCGGCCTTCGGGTGCCGGATGATCTATCGGTGATTGGGTTCGACGGTATCGAATACGGGCAGATGATTCATCCGCCGCTGACTACCATCAAGCAGCCGGATTACGAGATGGGAATTCTCGCCTGCAAGCTGTTGCTGGACAAACTGCAAGATAAAGACAGCTCGCATTTATCCGTTATGCTGCAACCCCGGCTTGTAGAGCGTGCGTCAGTTACAACAAGGCAGGCAGGAGATTGAACGCTCCTGCCACAGCCTAATAGCAATCGGTTTCTAAATAAATTGATTTTCCTTCCTTAACTCTTCCCCCAAACATGAAAGCTACATGAAAATGAAAGTAATTGAATGGAAACTTTCATTTTCACGCGTTTCTGGAAGCGTTACCTGTATGTTTTTCTAACACAATCATTCAATTCTCATAAAAAAAACAGCTTTTTTCAAAAAAATTAGTTGGTTTGTTCACATGAACCATGCTATACTACACTCAAAGAAATCGATTTCTATAGAATTTTGCTTCGCCACTGTTCCTTTATTTCTAAATCAGGAGGTCTTGAAAATGAAGAACAAAGCAAAGGTTGTTATGATGATGTCGTTATCCGCGGTTCTGCTCTCTGCCTGTACACTCTCCAACAGCGGCAGCGGTTCGGCGCCCGGGGGTTCCGGAGATGGGGAGACAGTCCGCATCACACTTGGACTGCCAGGGGGTTACGATGTAACGAACAAAGAAATTATCGACGGCTTTATCGCTGCCCACCCGAATATTGAGGTGGACATTCAGGAAGCGCCATGGGGTGATTTTACCAACCGGATCGCTACGCAAATTGCAGGCAATACCATGCCCGACCTCTGGTTTCAAGAAAATGCTGTTATTCTCGGTTACGGACAACGTGGCGTAGCCGAAGACCTGGCCCCTTATATTGAAAGAGACCTGACGACTGACGACTATATCGATACGCTGTTTGCCGCGCAGACGCCGGAAGGCCAGGTATGGGGCGTGCCCCACGGCGCCAACCCGATCGCCCTAGCCTACAACAAAACGATCTTCGAAGAAGGCGGCGTAGCGCTTCCTACTGACGAATGGACATTCGAGAATCTGATTGAAGCGGCCAAGCAGCTAACCCAGACTGATGCCAACGGCAATACCGAAGTGTTCGGCTTTATCGGCTCCAGCTCCATCACGCAGGGCTGGTTCCCCTGGATCAAGCAAGCGGGGGGCATGGTCCTGGATGAGACACTGACCGAATCACGCTTCGACGATCCCAATACCATCGCCGGATTGCAGCAGCTGCGTGATGGCATCGCGGATGGCTATTTTATGGATGGCGATTCCATCACAGCCTATGGCGGTGAGCTGCCTGCCTTCGGTTCTGGCAAATCAGCTATGTTTTTCCTTCAATATAGTACACAGGTAACGATGAACAACGACTTTCCGGATACAGACTGGGATGTGGTGAAGATTCCACGCAGTGTAGATGGCGAGCGTTATGTGCCGACGGTATCGAATTCGTGGCTCATTTCCTCCCGTGCCTCGCAGGAGGCGAAGGACGCATCCTGGGAGTTCCTGAAGTACTATCTGGGTGACGAGGCCCAAGCGATTCTGGCGGAGAGCGGCTCGGCACTTCCGGTGAAGCAATCGGCGCTTGCCCTGCTTGAGGATAGTCAGACAAAACCCGCCAATAAGCTTGCATTTACAGACGGGATCGCCGAAGGCGGTGTAACACTGGACGAGAACGCCTCCTGGAACGAATGGCGGATCGCCGTTCAACAAATTGTCAACGAAATCGTCAAGGGCAACGTCACACCAGAGGCAGGAGCACTCGATATCCACAAGCGGGTGCAAGACATCCTAGATAGCCAATCTTAACTCATGCGGGTGGCACGACAGGCGGGGGAGCTCTCTCCCCCGCCCCTGAACCCTAGCGAAAGGTTGCGGTCTTCATGCACAAGCAAGGCTATTGGGGCTACATCTTCACGCTCCCTTTTATAGTAAATCTACTCGTTTTCGTCTTGTTCCCGATTGTGTTTTCCGCTTATATTGCGTTTACCCAATGGGATCTCTTCAACGCACCGCGTTGGGTCGGTCTGGACAACTGGATCCAGACACTGACCGATCCGCCATTTTGGATATCGATTCGGAACGTCATGGTCTTTTCTCTCATCTTCGTGCCGCTGCAGACGGTGTTCGCATTTATCATTGCCTATTTGCTCAACCAGTCCATTCGCGGTAAATCGTTGTTCCGTCTCTTCTACTTCATGCCTGTCGTGACCCCGTGGATTGCTGGCGGTATCTTGTGGGTGTGGTTGTACAACTACCGGTTCGGGCTGATCAACTGGACGCTTGACAGCATTGGTATTACCCCTATCCATTGGCTGGATAACAAGCATTGGTGGGTCGTCATTGCAAGTGTCGCCATCGCCAACGTCTGGAAAGGTATCGGGTCTTCCATGATCTTGCTGTTGGCTGGCATGCAGAATGTACCGAAGGAAATGCTGGAAGCGGCCGCCATTGATGGCGCTTCGCGCTGGGTCCGGCTGACCCGGATCATCTTCCCGCTCGTCTCACCAATGGTCTACATGGTCATGATTCTCTCTACCATCGCTTCCTTTCAGGCCTTTGACGTATTTCTCGGCATGTTCGGATCGATTACGGCAGGGATTCCTGAGCAGCACATGGTCACCAACCTGATTATTTACCGTGACGCCTTCCTCTTCTTCAAGATGGGACCGGCATCAGCAATGGCATGGCTCCTGTTCGTCATCATTCTCTCGATCACCTTGTTCCAGCGGTATTTCGAGAAAAGGTGGGTGCACTATGACTGAGAAACCAACCCTGTTGAAACAGGTAATCGTGTACACCCTGCTCACAATCGGCGCGTTCATGATGGCTTTTCCGTTCGTATGGATGCTATCCACCTCGCTGAAGACGTTGGGCGCCGTATCACAGCTGCCACCGCAGCTCATTCCGAATCCGGTGCAGTGGGCCAACTATGAGACCGTCTGGAACCGGGTCGATTTTGGCCGCTATACCTTCAACAGTGTTTTAATTGTCACGATTGATCTGATCGGTACCCTTGTATCCTGCGCTTTCGTGGCCTTTGGCCTGGCTATGTTCAATTTCAAGCTGCGCAAGGTATTATATCTGGCGATGCTGGCTACCTTGATGCTGCCGTTTCAAGTGACACTGATTCCAAGTTATTTCATCTGGAAATCATTCGGCATGCTGAACAGCTATTATCCGCTTTTGATTCCATCATTTCTTGGCGGCGCGTTCGGGATTTTCCTAATGCATCAATTTTTCAAAAGTCTGCCACGCGAGCTCTACGAAGCGGCAGTCATCGACGGCTGCAATCCGCTCGGCATCTTCTGGAAAATCTATATGCCGCTTTGCCGGCCGGCGCTCTCCGCTCTTGGCGTATTCACGTTCATCGGCGCGTGGAATAACACGGTTGGACCGCTTATTTACCTGCAGGACCGAGAGCTGTACACGTTGCCCTTGGCTCTGCTCTATCTGAAGTCCGATACCCAAATCAACACAGCATTACTTATGGCCGCTGCGGTTATCGTCACCTTGCCCGTTGTCGCCGTCTATCTGGTGGCGCAAAAGCAATTTGTACAGGGCATCGCCTCCACCGGTCTGAAGGGATAGCTTGTGAAAGGAGCAACCACGATGAAGAAAAGCTATGCGCTGATTGGAGCAGGCTCGCGCGCGTTCTACATGTTCGCCTTGCCAATGGTCTCCAACGAATTAAACGACCATGTCAATCTGTGTGGCGTCTACGATATTAACCCCAAACGCTCCGAGCTGCTAAGCGAAGCCTGCGGTGGCGTGGCTGTCTACGACAGCTTCGAAGCCTTAATCGCAGGCGCCCGTCCCGACACGGTCGTCGTTGCCAGCACAGACAGTACGCATCATCTGTATATTATCGCGGCGCTGGAGGCGGGTTGCGATGTCATTACCGAGAAGCCAATGACCACCACCAGTCCCTATGCAGCTGCGATCCTCGACGCGGAGCAGCGCACGGGGAAACGCGTCACGGTCACCTTCAACCTGCGCTTTGCGCCATACTTCGCCAGAGTCAAGGAGCTGATTCAGGGCGGCGCCATTGGTGATGTCCACCACATTGCACTGGAATGGTATCTGGACCGTCGTCATGGCGCGGACTACTTCCGTCGTTGGCATGCAGAAATGGACAACAGCGGCGGTCTGCTCGTTCACAAGTCTACCCATCACTTTGACATTATGAATTGGTGGCTCGACAGCCGCCCGGCCGAAGTCCACGCTTACGGCGGCAGACGATTCTATGGACCAACCCGCGAGGAGCGCGGCGAGCGCTGTCTAACTTGTGAGTACAAGGACAGCTGTGAATTTTATCTGGATTTGCATGAGCACCCGTTCATGGATTCCCATTTCCTACAAGTCGAGGATGCTGACGGTTATATCCGTGACCGTTGCGTGTTCCATGAGCGGATCGATATCTATGACCAGATGTCGGTGCAGGTTCAGTATGACAGCGGCGCCCTGCTATCCTACTCACTCGTTGCCTTCAGTCCGGATGAGGGCTGGCGGGCAACCGTGACGGGCAGTGAGGGCAAGCTGGAGCTCGCCAACCTGTATAGCAATGCCGATATGCAAGGCTCGGCAAGCAGCGAAATTCGTCTTATCCGTCCAGGCGCCGCCACCCAGATTATCGAGATTGACACCGGTGCGGATGGGCATGGCGGTGGTGACATCAAGCTTCGCAGCATGCTCTTCAAGGATGCTGCACAGCCGGATCCGCTCGGGCAACAGGCTGGCAGTGAGGCCGGTGCCCTCTCGATGCTGATCGGCGCAGCGGCCAACCTTTCCATTGAGGAACGGAGGCCGGTACCCATCAGAGAGCTGATTAGCAGCGCCGCTGTAAGCGCTGTGCGGGGGTGAGCCAACCATGCAGACCATCCAACAACTGGAACAGACCATCTTCTCGCTTGTGGACACACGTGATCAGCTGAAACGATTCGTCTTCGACCGTTCGGACGAGGCGTTCACCGCAGGGGATGCTGCGCGTGACGAGCTGCATACTACAGCACAGCTGGCAGAACGCCGCTCGCATATGAGAGACGCTTTCCTACAAGCCATTGGCGGACTGCCTTCCATGGACACACCACTTCTGCCCCGGTCTACCGGGTCCGTAAGCGAGTCTGGTCTGAGAATCGAGAATATTGTGTTTCACTCGCGGCCCGGGCATCCCGTGACAGGCAATCTGTATCTGCCTGCGTCTGCTCCAAGCCCCGGGGCGGCAGTGCTCTTTCTGTGCGGACATGAGCCGGACAGCCGGGTCAGCCCCCTCTACCAGCGGGTATGCAGACAATTGGCGGCTGCAGGTCTGATCGTCCTCTCCATTGATCCGCTGGGACAAGGCGAACGGCGAGGTTATTTACCACCACCTGATGGAATCAACATCCAGCCGGGGACGCATGAGCATCAGCATACGGGGGCCCAGTGTCTGCCGCTTGGCGACTCGCTGGCCCGGTATTTTGTCCACGATGCGATGCGGGCGATCGATTATCTCTGCACCCGGCCCGAGGTCGACCCGGCGCGCATCGGCGTGACTGGCAACTCCGGCGGTGGCACGCAAACTACTATGCTTATGGTTTGCGACGATCGGTTGGCTGCAGCTGCACCGGCTACCTTCATCATGAACCGGCAGCAGTATATGCATGCCGGCGGCGTCCAGGACGCAGAGCAGGTCTGGCCAGGTCTAAGCGCGTTAGGCTTTGATCATGAAGACCTGCTGTTAATCTTCGCGCCCAAGCCGCTGCATGTCCTAGCTGTCAGTTCAGATTTCTTCCCCATTGAGGCAACCCGGCGCACCGTATCAAGAGCACGGCGCTTCTGGGAGTTGGAGCATCGGGGAGACAAATTGGAGTTTACGGTGGACGACGCCACGCATAGCTATACCGAACGTTTGGGTGAGGCGGCGGCTGACTTTTTCTCGCGCAGCTTGCTCGGGTGTCCTGTTCAATTCGATGAAGCATTGGATACCACTCGGCTTAGAGCACCACAAGAGCTGTGGGCAATAGCTAGTGGTCAGGTGCTCCTAGAGGACCCGTCAGTCGTAACGATTCAGGCTGAGAATGTTCGCCGGGCGGAGCAGCTGCGGGCCAAGAGAAGTGAATCGGATCTTCAGGAGCAGGCGCTGGCCTGGCTCCGGCGCCGGCTGCTTGAACCGCGGCGACCCGCCCGGCTGGAGACCCGCAAGGTCCCGATCGGACGATGCCTGGACTGGGATGCGGAGTATCGGATGTGGTGGTCACAATCCGGCGTGATGAATAGCGGAATCCTACTGCGGGGAATCGATCACAACGCTTCCGTTCCCATCGTCATTGGTCTATGGGAAGGCGGCACGACGCAACTGGCGCCACACGAAGATTGGATTCGCGAGACAATCTCCAGCGGTACGTCAGTGCTGGTCTTTAATCCATCGGGTGTCGGTCCTCATATGCCCCATCCGATCCATGGACAACCACCGCTCGCATTCTTCGGCATACTGCACAAGCTGGCCGATGATCTGCTCTGGCTGGGCGACTCCCTTGCGGCTATGCGTGCCTATGATGTTATCCGTTGTGTCGATATGCTCCTGCAGGACGCTGCTGCTGGTGGCGCCTCACATATTGACATCCATACGCACGGTCGCTGTGACCTGTATGCCAGACTGGCTGCGGCTGTAGACACTAGGATCGGCAGCCTCACTTGCAATCAAGGCATAAGTTCTATCTCAGCATGGGTCGGTGCGACGTATTATGAAGAATCTGATGCGATGAGCTTCATTCTACCGGGCATGCTGCAATACTTTGATCTTGACGAGCTGGAGCGCTGGCGTACCAGTACGCGCGATCAACCCGACAAGAAAGCAGGCGATAAACAATGAAACCGATAACGGTGACTCTGATTGGCGCCGGTATGCGTGGCATGATTTACACCGGTTATGCCCTCAGCAAACCGCATGAGCTGCAGATTGTAGCTGTTGCCGACCCGGACGCACAGAAAAGACAGCTCTGTCAGGAGCAGTATGGCATTGCCGACAACAGATGCTACGAGAGCTGGGATGATTTGTTCGCCGGTCCACGCGTATCCGATGCCGTGTTCATCTGTACACAGGACCGCGACCATTACGAACCTACCATGAAGGCACTTAGCGCAGGCTACCATGTGCTTCTGGAGAAGCCCATGTCGCCTCACTGGGAGCAGTGTCTGGCGATGGGACAACAGGCTGAGCAGCATGACAGGGTGTTCACGATCTGTCATGTACTGCGCTACTCCCCCTTCTTCCAGACGATCAAGCAACTACTCGATGCCGGACGGATCGGCCGCTTGATGTCCATCCAGCATAATGAGAATGTCGGTTATTGGCATCAAGCTCACAGCTATGTGCGAGGGAAATGGCGGCGTACCGACGAATCAAGCCCGATGATTCTTGCCAAGTCCTGCCATGACCTGGATATCATCCAATGGCTGGCCGGCACGCCTTGTGTCAGTGTGTCCTCCTATGGACATCTTTCTCACTTTCGTCCCGAGGAGGCACCGCCCGGCGCACCACAATTCTGCCTGGACGGGTGTCCCGTTGAAGACAGCTGCGTTTATTACGCACCGGACATCTATCTTAAGCCGGATGGTGGCTGGAAAGCGGCGTCCGTCTGTGCCGATCCGAGCTATGAAGCGCGTTACGCGGCTTTGAAGAAGGGGCCTTATGGTCGCTGCGTCTACCACTGCGACAATGACGTTGTGGATCATCAGGTCGTCAGTTTGTCCTTCGAGCAAGACATCACGGCCGTCTTTACGATGAGCGCATTTACGAACGACTCGAGCCGTACGCTCAAGCTGATGGGAACCCGCGGCGAACTGCGGGCTTCGATGGACCGGAATGAAATTGAAATTACGTTGTTTGGCACCGGTCAGCGGGAGACGATTACACTCACCGATCCGGGAGGCCATGTTGGTCACGGTGGCGGTGATCTGCGACTCGTTCGAGACTTTGTCCAAGCCGTGCGTCATCACGGTAGCTATAACTCCGCCACCTCGGCCAAGGCATCGGTCCAGAGTCACCTGATGGCCTTTGCAGCCGAGCGGTCCCGCTTGGAGCAACGCATGGTGCCGCTCAGCGAGTTTGATCAAGAGAGAGTTACCTATACTAAGGAGGACTGATTAATGATGCAAATTCATGTTCACGATAATGCCGATCTGTTGGGTCAACACGCTGCCGATGCCGCCGCTCTGGCGCTCAAGGAAATCATTGCCGAACAAGGTTATGCCCGTATTGCGCTTTCCACTGGCGCTTCCCAGTTTCCGTTTATTTCTTCGTTCGTCACACGCGATTTAACTTGGGAGAAGATTGAGATGTTCCATCTGGACGAATATATCGGATTGCCAGAGTCACACCCGGCAAGCTTCCGCAAATATTTGAAGGAACGTTTTTTGCAACACGTACCGCAACTGCAACGCTATTGGCTGGTTGACGGCGAGCAAGATCCGCAGGAGACCGTTGCACGACTGAATGAGGAAATTGCTCAAAAGCCCGTCGATTTGGCGTTGATCGGCATCGGCGAGAATGGTCATATTGCCTTCAATGACCCGCCGGCTGATTTTGACAACCCGGATCCATATACGATTGTCAATCTTGATGAGGCCTGCAAGCAGCAACAGGTCAATGAAGGCTGGTTCGCTACGTTGGAGGATGTTCCCAAGCAGGCGATTAGCATGACCGTACAGCAGATTTTGAGCAGTCGCCGCATCATCTCCTGCGTACCGCACGGCGCCAAGGCAGAGGCCATTAGATCGACACTGGAGAAGCCCATTGACCCGAAATTCCCATCCACCATTCTCAAGTCGCACGCCAATTGGCAGCTATACCTGGACAAAGCATCGTCAGCCGGCATTTTTGCTTGGGCTTAGGCAACCAATGAGGAGGTACAACCGATGGACTATCAGGGCAGACGCATCGATACCGGCGAGCCTGTTGAAATCGAGGTCCAGGATGGCGTAATCACTGCCATCCACAAGCTGACTGAAGACCCGGGGCATTTGCCCTGGGTCTCCAGCGGCTGGATCGACCTCCAAGTCAACGGCTTAGCGGGCTACGACTTGAACAGCGAACGTGTAACTAGTGCGGATATCGAAGGGGTCACCCGGGCGTTGCACGCCAGAGGGGTCGCCGCCTATCTGCCAACCGTCATCACGGGATCCGATGATCGAATCAAGCAAGGACTCCGGGCGCTAGCGGACTATTGCAATTCTGGTGCGTACGGTGCTTCATCCATCATCGGTCTCCATCTGGAAGGCCCCTACCTCTCCAGCGAGGACGGTTGCCGCGGCGCCCATGACCGGGCTTATACACGCAATCCCGATTGGGAGGAGTTCCAGCGGTTTCAAGAAGCCGCTGACGGGCGCATCATCATGGTCACGCTGGCTCCCGAACGGCCAGGTTCACTCCCTTTCATTGAGAAACTGGCAGAGGCGGGAGTTGTCGTGGCCATCGGTCATACCATGGCAACCGGCGAGCAGTTGGATGCAGCCATTCGAGCCGGAGCCACCTTATCTACGCATCTGGGCAATGGATCTCAGCCCCACCTGCCGCGTCATCCCAACTATATCTGGGATCAGCTGGCGGATGACCGCTTGTGGGCCACCTTTATCCCTGACGGCCATCACCTGGCCCCTCATGTGCTCAAAGCCATGCAGCGCATCAAGCGCGAGAAAACAATCTTGGTCAGTGATTGCGTCAAGTTCGGCGGCATGCCTCCAGGACGGTATCATTCATTAATAGGCTCCCATGTCGAGCTGGAGGCTAATGGCCGGCTCTCGATGGTCGAGCACCCTGCCATTCTGGCAGGTTCCGCCTCGACATTGGACATGGGAATTGCAGGCGCCGTCGCCTATACAGATATGTCCCTGGCCGAAGCCATCGAAGCTGTCACGATCCGGCCTGCTCAGGTGCTGGGCCGTCCCCTGCTCGGTATGCTGGAGACTGGTGCGCAGGCGAGCTTCACCCCCTTCACTTGGGAAGAAGCGAGCGCTTCGATTCGGGTGGTAGATACCATTACCGACGGAATGAGCCGTTTCGGGCCCCGCTAGCTATTCAAGCAAACCTATTAACTCAATAAGACTGCAACGGGGGCTGTCCAAAACGTCAGTTAAAGCTGACGGTGGACGGCCCCTTTAAATATCACGTCTGCTCTAACGGCCACCCACGTGCTTATTTCACCCTTTTTGCTTGGTTCACCAATCTAACGGCCACCTACGCAGTTATTTCAGCGAAAGTAAACTGAAACAGCCAGTTACAAGGCCAATAGGTGCTTATATGGCCGTTACAATCTCGAACGACTGATTTAGGGCAAAATAGCGTTCATGGTGGCCGTTAGAGCACCAGCGCGATTCGTTTCGTTGATTTTCAAGACAAAAAGGCTGGACGGCAAACCTAACGGTTTCTCGCCCAACCTTTTTGTTTGGGGACTTATAGGATAGCCCCTAAGTGTTTTTTCCAGACTATAAGCGCATTTGCAGACCTAGAAAGCAGCCTGGGCTTTCGAAGTCTATTGCTTGCAAACGTGATAAAGCGTTTGTCTTACAAGAGCTTTATCCTAATGCGGCTTGGCATATTCCTGAAGCACCTGTTCTTTCAGCGCTTTCGGCGCCCGTGACACATAAGCATCCAGGATCGTACCTTCAATTTCGCGCCACGGCACCTGTTGATCTAGTCTAATTCCGACCCATCCAAGATGGCCGACATAGGCAGGCACGAAATACTGCTCTGGTTTGGTATCGATGAGCACTTGCTGAATTCCAGCTGGGGCCGCGCACCATAGTGCGACTTTGCCATCCCCATGATGGTTGTTATGGTATTGTACAAAAGACAGCTTGTCCCTGATAAAAAAGGTTGGAGCGCCATGGCTCGTCCGCTCACTGGCTTCCGGCAGGGATAGGCACAGCCGGGTAATCTGCTCATACAGCTCGCCCTTTTCTTCCAAACTATTCCTCTCCTCGTTCACGTTCATAATCATCCCTCCTAGTTCAAATAGATGGCCTACTCCCCTAGCCTGATCCTTCAGCAGCCTCCTTACCGTCACGTCGTTTGCGTCTAGTTTACCACTCCGCTTGCTTTCTGGATATGCTTTTCAAGCTAATGATTTTCTCAGATTCAGTCATATATGAGACGGGGTAATGATAAGGATGGGCAGCAGATCCTTCTTTTGCAAGGGGATGCTGCCCATTAACTGTCTGGATTTTCTTCCCTCGCTTTCAGCAGAGCAAGCAGTGCCAATGAATCGCCAATAATGGTTACAATGGCAGCCCACAAAGCAATGTCTTCCGATGTAACACCCAAGCTGGCAGGTGCAGTTGCGTTAGTATTTTTATTGGTATTGTTCGACGGCGTTGTGGTCTGAGCGTTTTGAGGTGGCGAAGATCCCGAAGAGGGATCACCGGCATTCTGATTATCAATGACTGCCGGGACCGTTACTGCCCGTCTTTTACGGGTACTTTTGGCTGCTTTCATCTGGGGTTTCTTGCGTTGGCTTGACTGCGTATTCGGATGCCATACCATGGTTCTGCCTCCTCCCCGTTAGCCATACCTGGTATCAGCCTATGCCGTAACTGGGC
Source organism: Paenibacillus daejeonensis DSM 15491 (assembly GCF_000378385.1). Classification (GTDB taxonomy): domain Bacteria; phylum Bacillota; class Bacilli; order Paenibacillales; family Paenibacillaceae; genus Paenibacillus_D; species Paenibacillus_D daejeonensis. Next base: position 330,966 of record NZ_KB899659.1, read on the forward strand.
GGGTTGCGTGGGCGATGACCTACATTGATGAATCCTAACCGCGGTTCCCGACGTATATACCTGTATCATCCCAGGGAGCGTCTCCCTCCAACCCGGGAAGGAGTAGTAGAAATGGACGATCAGTTAACCAGACTCAATCAGCAGTTGCAGACTGCTGCAGAGCGTAGACGCCACAAACAGAAATGGGAGCGTCAAATTCAAGAATATACCAAGCAGCTGCATCAGCAAGAGCGCTTGGAGCGACAGCTCGAACATGAGCTCAAAACCGAAAAGGCCGATGTGGACAAGCTAAATAGCCTGTCCATTGCAAACCTCTTTTACACGATTATGGGTTCTAAGCAGGAACGAATGGACAAGGAGCAGCAGGATATCGTAAGAGTCAAGCTGCAGTATGACCAAGCCATGGCAGAGCTGGCTCAGTTAAAGGAAGAATTGACGGAGCTGCGCAGCTTATTATCGGATGTATATACTGCTGAACGCGAGTATGAGCAATTATTTGCTGCCAAAAAGGCGCTGATCCGGGAGCATTATAGTGAGTTCAGAGATGCACTGGATGCCATTACAGATGAGGAAAACGAGCTCAACGTACAGCTTAAGGAGTTAAACGAAGCATTAACTGCCGGCAACCACCTGCGGACTTATCTGGAACAAGCAGGGGAAAGTTTATCGAAGGCGAAGCAATGGGGAACGTGGGATATGGTTGGCGGGGGAACCCTCTCAACCTACGTAAAACGTGGACATATGGATGATGCCAGAGAATTTATTCATCATGCGCAGCATTTGGTCGCGCGTTTTCAGCAGGAATTGGCCGACGTTCGGTCCTTCCCTGCGATCGAAATTGACTTGGGCGGCGGGTTCATGACGTTCGCTGATTATTTTTTTGATGGCCTTATCGTAGACTGGATGGTTCAAGGACGGATCAAGGAATCGCAGGACAGAGTCAGCAATGCCCTGCATAGCTTGCGCCCTATCCTGCGCAAGCTGCAAGAAGAAACCGCCCGCATCAGCGGGCGGTTGACTGCTGCAAAACAAGAACGCATACGTCTGGTTGAACAGGCCAAGCCTTCCTAGTTTCTCTTACATGACAGCTGACTTACCGCCATCAATGTTTACGGAAGTTCCCGTTACATAGGAGGCAGCCTCCGATACCAGAAATGCAATCACTCTCGCCGCTTCATCCGGTTCGCCGATCTTGCCAAGCGGTATGCCATGGCGGCTATCCGTGGAGTAATCTTCCCATGACAGCTCCGGTGCGCTCTCCTGCCACATCCGTTCGATCTGCTCGCTTCGGATCGTACCGATGCTCACGGCATTCACTCGGATGCCGTCGGCTGCCAGATCCTTGCTCATCGCCTTGGTTAGAGCAAGTCCTGCGGCACGGGTAACGGAGCTTGGCATCGAACGGCCAGATGGCGTCTTGCCTCCTACCGAGGTGACATTGACGATAGCTCCACTGCCCGCTTGTCTCATGAACGGCAGAAGACTGCGCGTGAAACGGATAGCTGCAAATAGCTTGAGATCGATATCGTGAGACCAGGCATCATCTGTGACCTCGTCGAACGGTTGGGCTGCAGAGGTACCTGCATTGTTGACAAGAATATCGATGCCGCCCAGCCGTTTGGCCGCTTCCTCTACCGCGCGGTCCACTTCGGTTTGTACAGAAACATCCGCTGCGACCCCGTAGATATCCCGTCCGGTTTGTTCTTTAATCTGACGAACCGCTTCCTCCAGCGGTTCCGGTCGTCTGGCTACAATGACCACATCGGCGCCCTCAGCCGCCAGCTGCATAGCCGTAGCCAGACCTATGCCTTTGCTGCCGCCAGTCACGACAGCCCGCTTGCCTGCAAGTCCTAGATACATACCGTTATCCCTCCAGTCAGATCGTCTTACTCCACATCAAATTCTGGCAGTGCCCACACCGAGAGTGAACAGCCGTTTACAGGGAAATCTGCCCATCCGTCCTCACCGATGACTATTTTGTCTTCCCGCGTATTGGTCAGATCCAGCCAGATCTCTCCTGCTCTGTGCTCCCCTACATACATACGCTTGAAACCCTCTTCGTCATTGGAGATGACTACCGCGCAACCGGAACGTTCAATCGCCTCATCGCCGCGACGGACCCAGCCTACTGTGCTTGGATGGTCCAGGTAGTCCTCTTGTTCTCCATATGCTTTATGATACCGGGCATACAACAGAGGGTCAATTGCTTCCTTCTTATCCGGAATCGGCTCTTCTCCGTTAATGCCATAATAATCGCCATAGAATACGCACGGATAACCGTTCTCCCGCAGCAGGATGATAGCGTAGGCACTTTGTTTGAAGCTATCCCCGACCCATGACTCCAGCGCCTCTCCTGGCTGAGTATCATGATTGTCCACAAAGGTTACGGCATTCATCGGATGAGAATCGACCAAGTTATGATGAAACAGAGCCGTCAAATCAAAATCGGGGCCAGCCAACGAGGCCTGATGGAGCTTATAATGAAGAGAGACATCGAATAAGGAGATGGAATAATCCAGCTTGCCAAGAAAATCGCGGCAGGTGTCGGCATCTTCGTTCCAGAATTCACCGACAATAAAAAACTCATCGCCCCGCGGCTTGCCCACCTCCTCGACAAACTGCCGGACAAACTCGTAATCAATGTGTTTAATCGCATCGAGGCGGAAACCGCCACATCCTGTTGTATCTGCAATCCAATGCCCCCACCGGATCATTTCTTCCCTGACCTGCTCCTGATGATAATCAATGTTGGCAAACATCAGATAATCGTAATTGCCGAACCTGTCGTCTACATTATTATTCCATTGCTTGTCTCCATGGATAATTCTAAAGATCCCTGAACGATCCGTGCCGGCATCATAATCGGTTCCGTTAAAATGCTCGTAGCTCCATTTGAAGGAAGAATACGTATCGCCACGGCCGGGAAACGTGAATTTGGTCCAGCCTTCAATCTGAAACGGCTCGGATACATCCTCTTGCCTGTTATCCTCGGCAACTTCAACAACATCGAAGGTCTCTGTCTCATCTGCCCCCGCTTTATGGTTCATGACCAGATCGGTATAGACAGCAATACCATGCTCCCGGCAGGTCTGGATGGCTTCCAGCAGTTGGTCCTTTGTTCCATATTTCGTGCGCACCGTACCCTTTTGGTCAAATTCACCAAGATCGTACAGATCATAAATACCGTATCCCGTGTCTTGATCGGATTGGCCTTTGGTGACCGGCGGAATCCAGACCGCTGTAATGCCCCGTTCGCTTAGCTCCGCCGCCCGCTCCTTAAGCCGGTTCCAGTGCTCTCCGTCAGGCTCGACAAACCATTCGAAAAACTGCATCATCGTCTGATTTCTTTTCATTTCTATCTCCCTCTCTCCACAAATTCTCTTTACGAAACGAAAAAAATCATTGCTTTTTCTAGTCTGAAAGACGATGAAGACGGTATATGCTAATTAGCTATTAACCAGGGTCAAAACCGCTGAAACGACTGGAAAACCCACTTTCAAAGCGATTGGATTTGGTAAGCCTATTATAATGCAAAAAATCCTGTTAAGAAAGCTGACATCAGCTTCATAACAGGATTTTCGTTTAGCATTTAAGGCACAAGACGTTCAACCGCTTCATCTACAACGCTTCCGCTCGCAATTGGACCACTGTACAACCAGCTCGATTTGGCCGGCAGCTCATAGACTTGCCCGGACTTCACGGCAGGCAGGTTATTCCATACCGCCGTCTTCAGCGTCTCGGATTCGGCACCCTCACCATTGATTAAGAAGATATGGTCGGCATCCAGGTCGGCTAGTGCCTCCATGGAAATCTGGTTCCAGCTAAAGCGGTTTTCTTCTGGAATATCGGTCACCAGATTCGGTGGCGTCAGTCCCAGATCCTCGTACAGCACTGCCCCGCTCGCCACTGATTCGTCGACAAGATAGATGGTTTCGGAGATCAGCCACAGAATCGCTGCCGATTCACCCGGAGCTGCGTTCTCAATCGCGGTTTTGGCTTCGGCTACCTTGGTGTTATAGGCTTCAAGTACGGCCGCAGCCTGATCTTCCCGCTGCAGAATTTCACCAATCTTGGTTAGCGTTTGCCGCCAGTCCTTAACTGTCTCGCTGCCGAGCAAGAATGTCGGCGCAATCTTGGCCAATTCATCCTTCTTCCCTTCAGCCGCTTGTGTGTCGTCACCAAGAATGATGAGATCCGGCTCCATGCTGTTCACCACCTCAAGCGGCAGATCAAATGGCATTTCAGGAATGCCTGCCAACTCGTCACCCAGGTATTCCATTGTCCCGTTGGCGACCGACCACTGAGCTACCGGCTTCACATCAAGCGCAACCAGATAATCCTCCAGATAAGTAGCCAGCACATGCTTCGGATCCGCAGGGATTGTCACCTCTGTTCCGGAGGCATCAGTGAGCGTCAGCTCGGCGGGCTCTTCGGTTTGTTGCGGCTCGTTAGCCGTATTTGCAGGTGCTTCATTCCCCGCACCAGATGTGTTGGCATTATTCTCACCTGCGTCATTGCCGTTGCTGCCGCATGCGGAGATCAGCAGCGCGCTCGCTAGGACCAATACCAGTCCAGCCCGCAGGCGTGTCTTGTTGTCTTGCTTCATGTTTGTTTCCCCCTGATCTATTGTTCTCACTCTATATAAGATAATGATAATCACTCTCATTGTCAACCCGTTTTTTCCCCGGTCGTTGGAACGGCATGGACGGTCTACTCCCGGATTGCTACAATGAGAGCAGATCAATGACAAGGAGCAGATGGCATGTACAGGATCTTTATTGTAGAAGATGATCATCAGCTAGCGCGCCTGCTGGAGGAGCATCTGATCCGTTTCGGTCATCAGATCAGCTCTGTGACACAGTGGGATCGTGTCTATGAAGAATGCCTAGCCTACGATCCCCATCTGGTGCTAATGGATGTCAATCTGCCACGCTATGACGGCTACTATTGGTGCCGCCAGATTCGGCGCGTCTCCACCTGCCCTATCATCTTCCTGTCAGCCCGCGAGGGCAAGATGGATCAGGTGATGGCGCTCGAGAATGGTGCGGATGATTATATGACCAAGCCCTTCGACTATGAGCTGGTAACCGCCAAAATCAATAGCCAACTGCGTCGCGCCTATGGCACGTACGCCATTTCTGGCGCCGAGAGAACGTTAACGGTAGCCGGACTGTTGCTTGACAGCGAGCGCCTCCAGCTCTCCTTGGACGAACGACGCGTTGAACTCAGCCTGACCGAGTGCCGGATTTTAGAAGAGTTAATGCGTCGCCAGGAGCAAGTTGTGAGCCGGGACCGACTATTGGAAAAAATATGGGATGATCAGGTATTTGTCGACGACAATACGCTAAACGTATATGTAACCCGTGTGCGCAAAAAACTGGCTGCCCTGGAGATTACCGATGCCATACAGACCGTACGGGGCATAGGCTACCGCTTGACTCCGACATGGGAGTCTCTGACATGAGGCTCTTCTTGAAGGAACATGTGCCACTGCTTATTCTGTACGCGATTCAATTGGGTGTCGTGACGCTAATTTACTGGCTCGACGGGTTCCGTAACACCACGACCAGTCTATATGCTATCATTCTGAGTTCTGCGGCTCTGATGATCTATCTTGTCTATCGTTACCTCGCGAACCGCTCGTTCTATAGACGACTGGAGCAGCCGCCAACAGAGCTTAGCGCCTCAGGCGTCATTCATCAGCAGTCTCCACTGCCGGAAGCGCTCCAGCGGCTGCTGGCCAGCCAGTCCCGGTTATACCAAGCGGATCTGCTAAGTTATCGCAACCAGATTGATTCCCATCGTCAGTTCATCAATCAGTGGGTTCACCAGATGAAAACACCATTGTCTGTTATGCATCTGATCGTCCAGCACGAGGATGATCCGCGCTTTATGGCAATCGGCGATGAGCTCGACAAGATGCGCAAGGGGCTCGATATGGTTCTCTATACAGCCAGACTTGATACATTTGAGCATGATTTTCATGTGGAGGAACTGGATCTGGCGACCCTCATCCGCGGGGTGGTCTCCCATCAGAAACGTCTGTTCATCCGCAGCCGGATCTTTCCCCGTCTAGAGCTGGCTGAGGGCCTCCGTATCGTATCTGATGAGAAATGGCTCTCCTTCGTCATGACTCAGCTCATTACGAATGCCGTACGGTATACGACCCGTGAGGGAGCTCAGGTCCGATTCCGCAGCTATACGCAAGACGACAAGCGAGTCTTGGAAGTAGAGGACGAAGGCGTCGGCATTGCTGAAGCTGATCTGCCGCGTATTTTCGACCCTTATTTTACTGGAGAAAATGGACGGGCATTTGAGGAATCCACTGGCATGGGTCTGTACCTGGCGCACCAGATTTGCGGCAAGCTTGGCCATCACATTACGATCAGCTCGCAGCAGAATCAGGGAACCGTGGTGCGCATCCTGTTCTAGCCTGCAGCCGCCTTACAATATTGTAAGGCGGCTGTAAGTTTGCCGCGTGGATTATAGCCTGTTATGCAATTATACTACATCTATCGGAGGTGACTCTCGTGGCACTAGTCGAGATCAGCAACCTGTCCAAGGTTTACGAAAGCCACCTCGCCCACCGCGCGCTGGACAACTTGCGGCTTGAAGTAGAAAGCGGCGAATTTGTCGGAATTATGGGCCCGTCGGGGAGCGGCAAAACGACCTTGCTTAATGCGATTGCTACGATCGACGAGCCTACCAGTGGACACATCCGGATTGCCGGTCTCGATCCGCTGAGTATGGACAAGGACGAAATGGCCCTGTTCCGCAGAAGGCAGCTCGGGTTTGTGTTTCAGCAATATAATTTGTTGGATTCGTTGACAATTGCCGAGAATATTATCCTGCCCTTGTCGCTAGACGGCTTGCCTGTCCGAGAAATGGAGCAGCGGCTCTCTGCTGTTGCCGACAAGCTGGGGATCACCTCCCTTCTTTCACGACGAATCTACGAGATTTCGGGAGGTCAGCGGCAGCGGGTTGCCATCGCACGCGCCATCATTCACCGTCCGGCCTTAATTCTTGCGGATGAACCGACTGGCAATCTGGACTCCAAGTCGTCTCGGGATGTCATGGAGACTTTTGCAGCCCTTCACGCCTCTGAGCGGACCACCATTCTGATGGTGACCCACGATGCGGTTGCTGCTAGCTTTTGCAGCCGGGTTGTTTTTATCAAGGACGGACGGCTATATAACGACATGTATCAAGGAGGACAGCGGCAAGCATTTTTCCAAAAGATTATCGACATGCTCTCGCTGCTGGGGGGCGACAGCCATGACCTTAACTCAGCTCGCTTGCCGTAACGTCCTCCGCAACCGCCGCACCTATGCGGCTTATTTTCTCAGCAGCTCCTTTTCAGTCACCGTGTTTTACGTATGCGCGCTGTTTCTTTTTCATCCCGTCATTCAGAGTGGTGCAACCTATGACGGAGCACTCCAGGCACTGGTCGCTGCAGAGGGAATTGTGTATCTGTTTGCACTGCTGTTCGTGCTCTATTCGGTCAGCTCCTTCCTCAGATCTCGAACCCAGGAGTTCGGCGTTCTGCTCATGCACGGGATGACCAGACGCCAGCTTTATCGAATGGTCTTCCTGGAGAACATGCTGATCGGCCTCGGCGCCATTTTAACCGGCATCGTCGCCGGCTTGCTTACAGGCAAGTTGTTCTTGATGATTGGTGCCAGTTTTCTTGATGTAGAGAGCCTTGCTTTTTATGTGGATTGGCGAGTGCTCGCCCTGACGGTTTCCTCCTTTGTCCTGCTCTTCCTGACGATTTCGGCTGTCACGTCCTTATTGCTTCGCAAAGGCAAGCTGATCGAATTGCTGCAGGCCGGACAGCGGACCAAGGCTGTTCCTGAAGCGTCCTGGAGACTCACAGCCGCGGCGCTGGCACTCATTCTAATCAGCTATGCCCTGGCCGCTACAGCGACGGTCAATTCCATTTATGTGCGTGTAGTGCCCGTAACTGTTATGACGGTCGTTGGTACCTACCTGTTCTACACCCATGCCGTTCTGGCATTGACTGCCATGCTCAAACGCAACAAGAAGACCTACTGGGACCGCACCAATATGATTGCGATTGCCGGCTTGGCACATCGGCTCAAGGATCATTCCCGAATGTTCTTTATGGTAACGATTATTTCGAGCGTCGCGTTTTGCTCTGTCGGCTTCTTTGCTTCCGTAACCACCTTCTCGGATGATCTGGCTGCCGATTATCCGGCTGCTATTGCTTATGTAGCCAAGTCCGGGTATGACGGCTCCACGGAGTTGCAAGCCATTGAGTCAGAGTTGGAGCTGATGTCGCTGCCTTATGAGAAGTGGTCCATGCCCATTCAATATGCTGCCTTTCACACAACGACCTCTCCTGATACGGTGCTCCCACTGATTGCTTATTCAGACTATGTCCGCGTCATGCTAATTAGTGGTCAGGGGCCACCAGCACCGCTGCTTGAGGGCAACGATGCACTGGTCATGCTCGGCTCACAGCGGGACCGGACCTTGCTGGATGTCAGGCCGATGCAGACGTATGCGATGAGCGCCGCGTCCATTGAGCTTCGGGAAATTGGCTATACTAGTGCAGTCATTGTGCCGGATCATCTGGTTGCTAACGATGATGTGCCTGGCAATGGCGAGTTTAGCGGTCTTGTCGTCTCTGATTCCATCATGAAAGAGCTGCACAACGAGCATCAGATGGAGAAGTATACAGGCTACTACGTAAGTAATCTCGCGCTCACCTCTGGTGTTGCAGCCGAGCTCGCAGCTGAAGGCCTGATTCGCCACAGTGAGGAGCAGTCTTATGCGCTTGCCATTAGCGGCACTCTCTTTGATGTCCGCAGCAGCTTATACAGTACGATGCTATTTATTGCTTTGCTGATCGGATTTGTTTTCTTTGTAGCGGCTGGCAGTTTTCTTTACTTCCGTCTCTACGCTGAACTCGCTTACGACCGCAGGCAATATCAGATGCTGGCCCACATCGGCTTGACCGAGCGCGAATTGAGGAGAATTGTAACCCGCCAGGTGGCATGGCTGTTCTTTGGACCCTTCGGCTTGGCCATTCTTCACAGCGTATTTGCGTTCATGGCGCTTCAGCAGCTGTTCTACCTGTCCATCGCCGCCAGGCTCGGCAGCGTGCTGGCTGGCTTCGTCCTTGCTCAGGGGCTCTACTTTTTATTTATTCGTAATCGCTATTGGCGTCACATTCGCAAGTCCTGGCGTTAATCCAAGAAATGAGGTGACAGCATGGAAAACTGGATTACGGAGTTTATGGAGCAATACGGCTACTGGGGGATTCTGCTGATGATTGCAGTCGAAAACCTGTTTCCCCCGATCCCCTCCGAAATTATTCTGACCTTCGGCGGCTTCATGACCACTTATACCGGGATGAGTGTTCCTGGGGTGATTCTCTTCGCTACCGCCGGCTCCGTGGGCGGCGCCGTTATTCTATACGGGATCGGCTTGTTGATCGATGTGGAACGACTGGAGAAAATCGTGGACCGGTACGGACATCTTCTACGGGTGAAGCGGGAAGATATTCACCGGGCAGACGCCTGGTTTGACAAATACGGGTATTGGACCGTGCTGTTTTGCCGGATGGTGCCGCTTGTGCGCAGTCTGATTTCTATTCCTGCCGGTATGTCCAATATGCGTTTTTGGCTGTTTCTGCTATTTACGACAATCGGTACACTGGCCTGGAATACCATCCTGGTCATGATCGGGGCAGCACTGGGAGATTCCTGGGAAAGCGTGCTCCATTACATGGACATTTACTCAAATGTGGTCTATGCGCTGCTGGCAGTCGGCGTCATCCTAGTTGCCGTGATGTATTTCCGCAAGTATCGCAAGACTGATCATTCCTAAGGAGCGTCGGAGAAGATGGATTTCGTGGATATACTGAAGGCTGTATTGCTGGGAATTGTAGAGGGATTAACCGAATTCGCCCCCGTCTCTTCGACAGGTCATATGATACTGATTGATGATATGTGGCTGCGTTCAGAAGAAGTGCTGACCAAGTATGTGGCCAATACCTTCAAGGTTGTTATTCAGCTTGCTTCGGTCATGGCAGTCGTCATCGTGTTCCGCCAGCGCTTCATTGATTTGCTCGGGTTGAAGCGCTTGGTTAGATCCAAACCACAGCCCCTTCGCACCAACGGGACGAGCCTGAATCCCGCTGACAAACCGCAAGGTCACTTGAAGCTTACGCATGTCATTGTAGGCCTGCTGCCTGCTACAGTGCTTGGACTTATCTTCGAGGATTACATCGATGAGTATCTCTTCTCGGCCCAGACGGTCATCATCGGGCTGGCAGCAGGCGCACTGCTCATGATTGCAGCTGACCGGTTTGCCCCTAAAGGGCCCAGCCAGCAAAGCGTCGACCACATCACGTACCGGCAAGCTCTGCTGATCGGCTTGTTCCAATGTATCGCGATGTGGCCAGGCTTCTCGCGTTCCGGCTCGACGATCTCCGGTGGGGTACTGCTCGGCATGAGTCACCGGGCAGCGGCTGACTTCACCTTTATCATGGCTGTACCGATTATGTTTGGGGCAAGCCTGCTATCGCTTATGAAGAACTGGCAGTATTTCACACTCGACTATTTGCCATTCTTTGCAGCCGGCTTTATTAGTGCGTTTATCTTTGCGCTGCTGTCGATCCGCTTCTTCCTCAAGCTCATAAACCGCATCAAGCTGGTCCCCTTTGCGATTTATCGACTTGTCCTTGCAGCCGTCGCCGCCATTATTATTTTTTGAATCGAACCCTATGGCGTTGCCTGAAACACAATCGTCTGCTCCACATAAGGGGCCTGCTTGTACGCTTCCCCGATCCCGAGACGATCGCGGTCGGCCTTGGCAATCCGTTTGGAGCGTATGGTGGCCCTGAAGGTTCTGGAGAAGGGGCTGGGGGAAACGATGATCTCCTCTTTCCCATGCCAGCGCGCCGTATAAGTAACCCCTGCAAGGGTCCCTACCGAGTCGCGGTACCACGGATGTTCATCTTCTTTGCTCACCCCCGCCTCATTGAAGCATACATAGAGAGACAGCCCGTCACAGAGCTGGAGCAGCCCGTAGTGATGCGCCAGCATGCCTTGGTCGGGGTAACCCAGCCAGCGTGAAAGCCGCTCCTGTCGCTCCATCTCAGCCTTGTAGAAATCGCGTGTGCCCGGTCCCTCACCCTTGCGGATCGGCTCAAAGGAGCTGTAATACATACTGCATAACAAGCCTGCGTATCCGCTCATCGCCTCAACCTCGTCAATTCCCGACTTATACATCAGCAGCTTCGGGAGCATCGGATAGTCCTGGAACGAAAAAGGAAGCTCATCCCGGTCGTTCCAGACCGGCGTATCATCCAACACCCTCCACCCCCTGTCATGCTGCCTTACGGCCATCAGCACCTCGTCCCTGCGCGCCTCATCGCCGAATAAAGGATGGCGCAGTTGGCTGGCCAGTTCGCCTGATAGCAGAGCATGGTTATGCTGCTCTGTCATAATAATCTCGTCGCCATAAGTTCTTACGATCATGATATCCCCTCCGCTACACTTCTATTTGTATACGCATACACAACGACCAAGAATAGAAACCGCCGCTACAGACGGTCTTCTCCGCTGGCTTTGATCAATATGGACTTGAACTTGGCCATATGATGAGAGAGCTCCGACAGATCCTGGTCCTCCAGCCCCGTGAGCATCTCCTTGAAGCGCTGCGACATCTGATCGTGACAGGAACGGCACAGCTCTTCTCCTGCCGGTGCGATCTCAATCAAGACATTGCGCCTGTCATTTTCACTTACATTACGAGTAATCATCTGATGCTTCTCCAGCTTATCGAGCAGCGGCGACATATTAGAACGGGAGATCTTCAATCGCGACGAAATATCGGAGACAATCGCACTACCCATCTCGTAGACGAGCATAAGCACGCGAAAGCTGGCCGGCGGCAGGCGCTTGGGCACCGAATCCGGCAGAGCGACCTTGTCAAATACCTGTCGCTGCAATAGGGGAATAATAACCATGAAGTGCTCCGACAGCTCCTGCAACGTCTCGTTTCTCATTAGACCCCCCACCCTTCCGATTCAACTAAACTAATTTAAATTTTAACATAGCCCTAATAAAAAGGCTATTGATTCATAATAGTTATACATTTATAATCAATTAGCAGAGACAAAAAAAGTTTTGGACAGGAGGATCCCATTTTGAATACCACCACTGCGGCAGCCGTTCCGCAGAATCAGGACTTGGGCAACATCAAGCGACTGCCCATTCTCATTTCTCTTATCATCGGCGCATTTTTCTCAATTCTCAATGAAACGCTGCTGAATATCGCCTTTCTCCCGTTGACGGTAGAACTGAACGTCAGCTATCCAACGATTCAATGGCTCTCAACAGGCTACTTGTTGGTTGTTGGCATCTTGATCCCCGTTACTGCACTCTTAGTGCAGTGGTTCACGACGCGACAAATGTTTCTTGGCGCTATGGGCTTGTTCGCTGCAGGCACCTTGGTTTGTGCAATAGCACCAGGGTTTGAGGTTCTACTCGTAGGCCGTATCATTCAAGCCATGGGTACAGGTCTCATGCTCCCCGTGATGATGAATACGATTCTTGTTCTCTACCCGCCGGAGAAGCGCGGGGCGGCAATGGGAAGTATGGGTCTGGTCATTATGTTCGCACCGGCGATCGGACCGACACTCTCGGGTTTTATTCTGGAGCACTTTGACTGGCGGTGGCTGTTTTACCTGGTGCTGCCGTTTGCAATCTTCTCCATAATCTTCGCTGCCATATTTCTTAAGAATGTCTCGGTTGTTACCCGTCCGAAGGTCGACATCCTGTCGATCATCCTGTCTACGATCGGTTTTGGCGGGATTGTCTTTGGCTTCAGCAGCGCGGGCAAGAACGGAGACTTCAGCAGTCCGGATGTCTATCTCTCGATGATTGCCGGCGCCGTTGCCCTGATTTTGTTCGTCTGGCGTCAGTTGCGTTCCGAGACTCCAATGCTGGACCTGCGGGCATTTAAATTCCCGATGTTCTCTATCTCCACCTTGCTGCTGGTTATTGCCATGATGAGTATGTTTGCTACCATGATGCTGCTGCCCATCTACCTTCAGGGTCCATTGGGACTGACTACGTTGGCTGCGGGACTGGTGCTCCTGCCAGGCAGCGCATTGAACGGTTTTCTGTCGCCGATCACCGGCAAGCTCTTCGATAAGTTTGGCCCGCGTGTACTCGTCATCCCTGGAGCAGCGCTTCTGCTTGTAATCACGTTTATGTTTACCCGGATTACGCTGGAGACGACGCAATCTACCCTGATTTTGTACCATGTGCTGCTCATGGTTTCGATCTCGATGATTATGATGCCGACCCAGACCAACGGTCTGAACCAGCTGCCCAGACGCTATTATCCTCACGGAACGGCCATCCTGAACACTTTGCAGCAGGTTGCCGGAGCCATTGGCGTAGCTTTGTTCATCAGCATTATGACGGCCGGGCAAGACCGTTACCTGGCAGAGACAACGGAAACCGATCTCGCGGTTGCCACGGCTAACGCCATGACCACCGGTGTGAAGGAAGCCTTTACGGTTGGGCTTGTCTTTGCCGGAATTGCTCTCCTGCTCTCCTTATTCGTGAAACGGACCACAGCACCCGTTGAAGAATAACTTGTCATACAGAAAACCGCCAGCTGGAGGAATCCTCCGACTGGCGGTTTTTGTATGCTGTGCTGATTATTGACGCTCCGCAGGAATTGGCAAGAACAGCATGTTGATTGGCAGGTTACTGCCGGAAGCAAGGGTGAACAAAATTTCGACCCGCTCCTCGGTATTGCCAGTCCGATGAAGGACGCCTACTTGGTTGGAGTCTTTGAGAATGCTGTATTTGGTCACTTCCACCATCTCGCCGTTCACGAGGAACCCGCCAGTATAGTGGCCGCCACGGGCATTCAGTGCAATCATCGTATTCGGCGCTACGCGTGGCAGCACCAGTTTGTAGATGACGCCGAAGTTGCCGATGTTCAACATCAGATCACCGGACATTGCATCGATGCCATACAGGTACTTGTCGATCTTGCCATCGCCGATCACCAAGCGACTATCTTCCGTTCCCATCAGCTTGTTCAGCTCAATGACACGGTCTGCAGCCTGGAACGTACCGCGTGTATGCTTGTTGTCCACCGGCAGGTTACGCAGGCTGGACAGCGTCTGAATTGGGTTATCCTTCTCCTCTACGACGACGACACGGTAGCGGACATTGGCGGTATGCGATACATCAAAGTACGACGAGAAGACTTGCTTAGGCTTAATGGCAATCTCGCTCATCTCCGGCAATACGACCTTGGTCTCGCCTGGAGCAAGAGACATTGAATCGTATTTGGACGGATCCGCATACGAGTTCAGATATCTCAGAGTGGACATTTTGCCCGCATTGGTGGAGTATTGGTGCGGACCGCCTTTGCCGTAGGCTGTAATATCAATGTCTACACGGCTGGCATTATTGTTGGTCGCCAGGACGTAGATTTTGAAATTGCGCTCAGCAGCATTGTCGTTATAGATCAAGAATCGGGTGTCGCCGCGAACCTGATCATCATATACGATGCCCGGCTCTGTCAGCGTCTCAGGCGAGTTGCTGCGAATCATCTGGGCTGGCTGATCCACTGGCGTGAAATCAATGGAGCGGTAGTCCAGTACCGCTGAACCCGTCGTTTCGTAGAGATCGCCTGGCTGGGTATAAATCCGGCCGAATTCTTCCTTGGTGTACAAAACTTCAGTGGTTACTGTAATGTTTTTGGTCACCGAATGCTTGAGGCCTTCGCCGTCCGTGACTTCAAGCGTGACCGGATGATTGCCATCTTCGAAGAACGCATGCTTCTGGTTGGTCCATTTGGTGTCTACAATATCATCATTATCATCTGTACTCATGTCGGTATAGACAATCTTCTCACCGATTCGGTACTGAGTCTTATCTGTCGTGAAGTCTGCAACCGGTGGCTGATTCGGCAGCTCAACCTGGATGGTTACTGAGTACGGCTCCGTCCATACGCCTGCTTCATCCATCAAGGAACGAGTGATCGTGTATTGGCCCGGTTGCATGAAGATATCCTCGCGGCCTTCCCACAACTCGTCGACAAAATCCAATCCTTCGGGATGTACGGCTTTGTCAATATAGGTCACGGATGTCTCCCCTGCATAGATACGTCCAGGCTGGACTTCAAACTCCGCAGAGGCTTCCTGTGCCCATTTCAAGACCATATCTCCCCCAACAAGCGACAGTGTCGCGCCGGAGAGCTCAGACCAGGTGCGGATCGGCACCATCAATGATCCATTGAGGATGTGGACCGGACCACTGGAGTTAACCTCTTCACCGTTCACCTTGATGATGGCGCTGCCGGGAACAAACCGGTATTCGATATCACCATTGCTGGCAATCGATTCCTTGGTCTCGGCGATGTAGCTGGTCTGGAATCCGAAGACCTTGGCGAATCCCGTCAGCGGAGCAAATGAGGCACCGTCCTTGAAGATGATCGGCTGTGCGGCCTCCACCTCAGTGCCATTATGAATCATAATCTTGCTGTTTTTCTTGAGTTGAAGCTGATTGCCTCCCGTGCCCTCGGCAGTCGCTGGTGCGGGTGCTCCTGAGAGTGGAATGGCGAGCATAGACATGACCAATAACCATTTGAATGATTTCATACTTCGACTCCTTCTGCTAATAAACTGATATCCCTTTTTAGAGGTTGTTCAAAAAGTCCCCAATTGATCACGAAGAGAATCAGGAAGCGGACTCGACGTCGAATCTTGCGTTCACGCTTGAAAAGTATTGCTTACGATGCTAGTTTCCTGCGGAAACTCTTAGGTGCTCATGTAGGTTTGCCTACACTCCGCTCCTCCTTCTGCAGGTTCTCGCAACCTTCTCGGTGCTTAATCGTGAACTTTTTGAACACGTACTTTTATGACGGCCACTTAAGTTAAACGTAAAAACAGGAGGAAAGTTTCGTTAAATCATCATAAATTTTGAAATTTTATGAAGACACATTTACGAAGACGCATTGTAGTAGCTTCGCAAAGCATCGGCAATGCCAAGCGAATTACGGCGCAAGTCCTTGGCACTGAAGAACACCGAGCCCTGAACCTCGTCATAGCGATCATTGTAACGCAGCTGATTGATAATTTCCTGTGCCGAGCTCCAGCCTGCTTCGGCTGTCCCCAGCTTGTAAGGCGAATGGCCGATATACAGGTCGACCTGGGTGCCTTGCACTTCGCGTGTCCACCAGTCAACAAGCGTATCATACGCTGCAGCCTGGAATCCAATACTCCAATAGAGCTGCGGGATGACATAATCGATCCAGCCCTGACGAATCCATGTGCGGACATCGGCAGACATACTGTCATATGCCGTTACCCCTGCCCTCGTCGCCGAACCGCTAGGATCAACCGACTGATTGCGCCAGACGCCAAACGGACTGATGCCGAACTCTACCGCAGGCTTAGCTGCCTTGACTGCCTGCCCCAATTCCCGTACAAACGTGTTGATGTTATCTCGACGCCATTCCGCCTTATTGATCAACTGCTTGGCATTATAGGTACGGAACGTCAAATCGTCATTGAAGACACCGCCGGACGGGTAAAAATAGTCGTCCAGATGGACGCTTTGAATATCATAGTTGTTGACAACTTCCATGATGGCGTCAATGATATGCTGTCTTGCAGCAGGTATGCCTGGGTTGATATAGTGACGGTTGTTGGAATGAACGATCCATTCAGGATGCTGCATGGCCACATGATTACTGGCCAGCCCCTCCAGCTTGCCATCGGTCGTCGCCCGGAACGGGTTAAACCAGGCATGGAATTCCATGCCGCGTTTATGCGCTTCTTCGATTGCAAATGCCAGCGGATCGTATCCCGGATCCTGTCCCTGCTTGCCTGTCAAAAATTTCGACCAAGGCACAAGCGACGAAGGATACAGTGCATCTGCCGACGGTCGTACTTGAACGAATACGGCGTTCATCCCCATGGCTTGCAGGTCGTCGAGCAGCTTGATGTACTCGGCTTGTTGGGCAGACGGGTTGCGGTAACTGCCACTCGTTGGCCAATCGAGATTGAACACGGTGGATACCCAGACTCCCCGCATCTCCTCGGTCTGCTCACCAGGACCCGGAGTTGGCAGCGTCGTGCCGGTATATAACTGAACCGAACGCGTAGCCTCCTGCCATACGACGGTCAATCCCAGCTGCTCCCCTACAAACCGCAGCGGCACCATGACTCTTCCCTGACGCAGCGTTACCGGTGAATCAAGCGCCACAGTGGTGCCATTCACGCTGACCTGGCGGGATCCGTTCTTCATCATAATTTCAGTACCTGACTTGCTGATGGTGACTGTCTTGCTGGATGCTTGCCAATCGACATAAGCTCCCAGAGACTCGCTGATCACCCGCATCGGCACCATCGTTACACCCGCTTGGGGCACTATGTATGGCGAGACATCGCTGGGCACTCGTTTACCGTCCAGATAAATAGAAACATCGGCCGCGGACGTGGGGGCCGGACTCGCACTTAGCGCTGGTATGCACAAGATAACAGCTAGCAGCGCGACAAACCATTTTGTTGCTTTCATCAGACAAATCCTCCAATGGCGTATTGTGATGAGAACTAAGGAACCGTCACAGTATAGACGCAACTGGATACGATTTGTTGCTTTAACCTCCTAAATTGTCACAATTTGTTCGCCTTTGGACCTTTCTTCATCATCTGAACCTATCAAAACGTCGAAATCCCCCAGTCGTACCCGAGCGGCTACAGCCGAATGGGATACCTGACGGGGGATCGTTCATTCATGCATGGTTTTATCGGGTTCCCTGCTCACCTGGATTAGGAACAGGCGGGTTAATCGCCGGATCGATCTCCGGCACTTTCTCCGGGGCAATCTCAGGCTCGGGCTGGATATCTGGCCGAATCTCAGGCTCGGGCTGACGGCCTGGGCTAATTTCGGGCTTCGGGTCGGTATTGGGTCTGATCTCCGGTTCCGGCTGCCGGTCCGGATTGATCTCCGGCTCAGGCTGCGGAGGGATTTCAGGTGGCCGGTTGTTGTTCTGCTGGTTTCCGGGTAGCTCTGTCATGGCGGCTTCCTCCTTTATGGTTGTCCTTCTCCATTATTACCTTGGATGGAGGAAGCTCAAACGCCTGACAAGCCTAACACGCCAACAGGCCAGATTGCCCAGGGCATTCTGGCCTGTTATTAATCAGAGGCTATCTTTAAGCAGACTAGCAAACTATGTTGTCCAAGAGCTGATGGATTAGGCTTTGCTCAGCGTTTCGGTCAGTACCGGTACGATCTGCGATTTACGGGATACCACGCCTTTAAGAAGCGCTTTGTTGTTCTCCAGCTTGACGTTATAAGCCTGCTCGACCGATTGAGCGGCACGTCCAAGCGACAACGCAACAGAATCATTATTCAGAATGTCTGTTACGACCAATACGAACAGATCCAGCTCTTTGTCCGCGATAATGCTATTCAGGGCCTCTTCCAGCTCTGACTGGCGAGAGAGAACATCATTTACGTCTACCGCATTGACTTGCGCGATCTCAACCTTATGGCTGCCCATCGTGAACTCCTTGGCATCAAGTGTAATCAGCTGCTGGATGGTCTTGTCGCTCAGGTCAGCACCGGCTTTGAGCATGTCCAGGCCATAAGCTTCCGCTTCGACTCCAGCAATCTCGGCAAGCTCGCGAGCTGCTGCCACGTCTTGCTCCGTGCAGGTTGGCGATTTGAAGAGCAAGGAATCAGAGATGATGGCGGATAGCATCAGACCAGCGATATTCGGCTCGATGGCAATGCCGTTTTCTTTGTACATTTTGTTGAGAATCGTTGCAGTACAACCCACCGGCTCGGCGCGGTAGTACAGAGGATGACTCGTTTCAAAATTGGCAATCCGGTGATGGTCAATGACCTCCAGGACGCGCACGCTGTCAATGTCACTAACACTTTGCTGGCGCTCGTTATGGTCTACCAAAATGACGGTACCGGTTTCGCCTGCAGCGGATTCAATCAAACGAGGAGCTTCTGCACCAAATTTGTTCAGAGCAAAGCCGGTCTCGCCGTTTACCTCTCCCAAGCGTACCGCTTCAACCGTGAAGCCAAGCTTGGTTTTCAAGTCTGCATAAGCGATAGCCGAGCAGATTGTGTCGGTATCGGGATTTTTGTGTCCGAAAATCAATGTTTTTTCCATGTGAAAGGCTCCTTGTTCATTAGTATTTGGCCCTCTGATTGCAGCGCACGGGCCGTTTCTGCTTCATCCATGTACGATTATAACGCTAAATCCATCATATTCCTATGCCTTTAATCAAGAATTCGCAAAAAATTCTCCCTTATTGCGACTCCGTTCGGCAATGCTCCTCACAGTAAGCAGCTACTTCGGCCAATTCATCCTCTTCAAGTTCAAAGTCAAGGTATTTGTCCGTGCCAGCCTCTAGCAGTTCATAGTGAACAATGCCCGGCTGCCCGTCAGCACTTCTGTAAATTACGCGAATCTTCACGCCAGCTTCCCTGTAGAGCTCATCCTCTTCGTCAATCTCCAGTGTAAGCAGCGCTTCATACCTTTCGCCTTCCAATATACCAAACGGGTCCTTCACTTGCTCAATTTCATGACCGGTTATTCTCATCGATCCTTCTCCTTCGTTCACTATGGACTAACGGATCTGCTGGCACCTCCGCTACTAGCGGCCTGCACCGAATGATGCTATGATCCTATAAGCTACTATAAAGGAGAAATCATCATGAAGCAAAACGAATGGGAACAACAGATCATTGAACGTTATCAGGATGAGGAAGAGATGATGATCGTCATCTTCGCCCAGTGGTGTATAAACCGCGGGCTGGACCCGCTGCTAGTCTACCGCGAAGCCTATCCCGGGCAGGGTGCCAACGCGGCTCTGGAGGCTGCTCTGCAACAGACGCTTCCGCCTGCTCAGGCTCAGGATATTACAGATGATCTCCTCTTTACAGTAATGGGCCTGTTCGGCAATGATCAATTGGCGGAGCATTGTTCATCCATCATTGCTGCCGGAGGGCAACAATGAAAGGGAGTACCCATTTGGCAATTGGCACGATGGTCGGCGTCGCAGGCATTGCTTACCAGGGGGCTTATGAGCCGTGGGATGCGGCCTGGTATCTGTCTGTTGCCGCCTTTTCATCGCTTAGTCCCGATCTGGATGCACCAAGCATGCTGACGCGCAAGCTGACAGCAGCCTCGCGTTTTCTCAGGGGACTCGTCGTGTGGGCCGGGTCTGCCAGTATTGTCGTCGCATTAATTGCCTACTTATCCGATCGGCTGGTCCATCCTGAACTGGTGACCGCTGCTGTAGCCCTGACGCTGCTGGGGCTGATCGCCAGGCAGGGTGTCATCCGTAATCTGCTCGTCAGCGGCATCGGTGCTTGTCTTTTCTATACAGGCATGAACGACTCGATCGGCTGGCTGCTGGGCTTCGGGCTCTATGTAGCCATTGCCCCCTGGCTCAAGCACAGAGGGCTGACACATACCTTATGGGCTACCGCCGCTTGGGGCTGGATCGCCTGGGAGTTGGAGCAGCAGCTCCTGCTGCCAGGGTTGACCGTTACAGCCATTATGGGCTACGCCTCGCATCTGCTGCTAGACATCATAACGCCCCAGGGTGTTCGCTTGCTGTATCCTCTCTGGAACAAGTCCTGGAAACTATAGTATTCAGCCTAACTGTCTGAACGATAACTAACCCGTTCCACATGATAGCCCTCGCCATCATACGAATAATCCAGCAGGAAACTGCCCATAAAATAATTCATGCCGATGGTTCCTACCAGTTCGGCAGTCAAGCGTCCATCACGGACGGCATAGTAGACATGACTGCCGAACCCGATTTCCTCATTAGGAAGGTAGACCTCTTCCTCCAATACCAGGGATTCCTGCACGCCATTAATTGTCCAGTTAATCAGGGTACGATTACCGTCCCCTGTGATCTGGCTATGCATGAACCGGCTGATTGCCGCGATGGGGTCCTCCACCTCCATCTCATCCATCGACTGTGGATCAACCACATGGACGTCCTGGATAGCTATCCCCGTCCCTCTCCCTAGCATTGGAATGACAACAATTCTGGATTCCCCATCAATATTGGCTTTCATTAACTGTGGCTCACCGGATGGGCCGATCAGTCCTCGCCAGTCATATACTTGCAGATTGTCTCCTGTGTCTAATCGATAGCCCAGATGCATGCCATCCTGCTTCTCAAGTCCATACAGCTTGACGTGTCCATCCTCCGTCATTGCGACTGGTGTGCTGTCCGGCACATACAGAAACTCGCCGATCCGCTGGCGCGCTTCAAAATACTCGAGCATATCGGCGCCGGTCTGCGCCTCCTCCGCCGGACCTTCAAACGTTAATTGCCGAAACCGGGTCTGCCCGTCCGCTAACGTTCGATGATCGATGTCGCTATAGGCAATCCCTTGCAATGGGTAACCGTCCCTGGTCGCCGGCTCCAGTTGATATCGCAACAAGCTGTCCTCCAATTCACGGCTGCTCCAGGGTAGCTGACTGGCTGTGCCTGCTGACGATTCATTCTCGTAATAGGTGGCAATCAGAGGGGTGGCGCAGCTAACGCAGGTTCCGCTGTCATAATACCTCAGCTGAGCTCTCGCATTAGCAGGATCTCTAAGCATGACAAGGATGGAGCCGTCTGTATTCACTTGAGCTGTTACAGCAATCCAGTCACTTGGCGCTAGCAGCAATACACCCTGGTCCCCATATCCCGTTGCTGCCCAGAAGGCCGCCCATGGCTTTCCATCCGTGCGGGGCAGCTGCTCCAAAGTAACCGGCGGCACGCCGGACTCTGGCGTCAGATAACGAAGTGAAGCATCCTCGCCCGCGAGCGACGTTCGAATACCGATCAGAGGCACCTCAAGTGTGTCTGGCGATAATTCATTGGTCTGCAGCGTCACTTCCCCTTGCCCTGCCATCTCCGGGGTGAACGGCTCTTGGGCATAGCCTCCGCTGTCACCAGGCGCCGCAGTTAGCGACAGCAAGGCTGTCATTGTCAGCAGCAACGCGCCAACGGCACGCCGTCCCATAGTTGGGCTTCGGAAGGCCCGAACCTGCTCGATTCTGCGTCTAATCTCCTTGTAACCTCCAGTAAACCGGGTGACGGATACCGGCACAGCTTGCTGTGCGTGCTCCATAATTCGGATCATCGTATGCCCATATACGGGAATGGAACCGCGTGTCAAGGCATGAAGCGCCCTGGCGTCACAGGCGAGCTCCTGGTCGATCCGCATCCGGATGGACGCATACCAGATGAACGGATTAAACCAATGAACCGCCGTTAGAAGCGACATCAGTCCGTTAACGGTCATGTCATATCGTTTGCAGTGCACTAGCTCATGAAGGAAGATGCAGCGCCACTCCTCCTCATTGAGTTGTAAGTCCTTGGGCTCGGGAAGGAGCAATACTGGCCGAATCATGCCTACCAAAGCCGGCGAAGCCAATTCCTGTGAAATCCGCAGATCCGGCACACGCCTCAGCCCGATCTGACGAGCGGTTGCTTCCAACAATGACTGAAGCGCCGCATCATGCGCCCGGCGGCTTCTGGCGCGCAGTCTGGCCGCGCCAACCACATGCCCAAGCAACCGCCACACACAGATAACAAAACCGATAGCCCAGACTACACTAAACCATAAAGCAGGTCCTATCGCAGATATCCTGTCAGAGGTGTCTCCGGTCGGTGGTGCAGCAGCTTCCGACCATTCAAATGTGCCTAGTACACTGACGTCGTCTTCCACAAGTGGACTCGGATCGAATGCTCCTGGACGCTCTGAAGCATTCCATCCGCTGCCTAGCGTCGTTACGGGGGGATTCATATCGGCAACAGGAGACGATGGATCACTGACTACGGATTGCAAGTGAACAGGGATCAGCCGTTCAGCGCTAATCGAACTCTCAGGAGACCAGGGCAGCAACAGCCGGACGATTAACACTCCCCACAGGGCATAGTGCCAACCGCTAGGCAGTCTCCCCCGGCTCAGCCATTGGAGGCCCAGGATAATCAGGATGACAATCGAGGCAAGCATGGATGTCGTAAACAGCCAGCCAATCCATGTACCTCCCAAATCATAAGCCACCTCAAGCCAACTGCTCATTTGCAAACCCGTTAGTCGGCCTGCCGTTTCTATTCTCATCGTTTATCCTCTTCCTTTTGCTCCAATAGCGCTTTAAGCTCGTCGATTTCTTGTCTTGATAATTTTTGCTCGGAGAGGAAATGGGTCAGCATCGGCTTCAGTGCTCCACCATACACCTTATCCAGAAACGATTTGCGTTCGGCACGAAGGCACTGCTCTTCTGTGAACAGGGGCTCATAAATATACGTTTTGCCCTCCTCCCGGAACGTTAGCACTTCCTTTTGAACCAGCCGGCTAAGCAGGGTTCGCACGGTCTTTGGACTCCAGGAGGTCTGATCCTCCAAATGCTCAATAACATCCTTTGCCGTAACGGGTGCCTCTGCCCAGATCACCTTCATCACTTCCCACTCCGCTTCGGAGATGCGCGGAATTACCGTCATGATTTTCACCTCTTTGATTACATATGTAGTCACTTATATTATGAATACTACATTTGTAGTCCAAATCTGTCAACCCTTTAAAAATCAACTAAGCCATAACTGTTGTTTGCTAATTGTATTTTTCAGGCTGTTGAAAAAGAAAGCCTACGGTCACGGATCGATCTTCCAATCGCTGTTGTCCCCAGATTTCTTTGATTTTTACCCCTATTAGGGGTGAAATCCGGGGACAAAGGCGAACGCTTCGCTTCTCCAGATTCGATTCCGTGCCTCTACGGCCGTTTTGAGGGCACCCTGATTTTTGCATTTATGCTCATCAAGAAGCACCCCGGGATTGGTAAAGACAAAAAAAAGAGACCTTACTTTCCACGCTGGTGTGAAAGTGAGGCCCTTCGTATAAAGAAAAGCTTATTTATTCTACCCGTTCGCTATGTTCTGCATCGTCGCCGGGTTGGTTTCTCCGCCCGCTGCTGCAAGACGCTGCTGAAGCATGGCGCCCAGCTCCTCCGAGCTGTCCCAAATCAAAGGTCGGATGTTACGAGTATGCAGCGGCATGGCTTCATGTACGCTCCGGTGGATTGTCCACAAGACGGGAATATCCAATCCTGCTGCGTAACCGCCGGCATAGAACACTTCGGCCGAAGAAATGCTGATATCTGCGATGACCAGCTTGCTGTCAGCCACCCGTGCAATCGAATGGTCTGTCTTCTCTGGTGTTCGGCCATTGAAGAGATCCGGGAGATAACCACTCTGCTCCAGCTTGGGCAGAATATGTTGTGCCCATTCCTCATGCAGCGACGCGTCGTCCGGCAGCAGGACGCTGCAAGGCTTCAGCTTACGTCCGCCAGCCAGATCCACGGCCTCTCGCCAGCCCTGCTCCGTTAACCGGAACGAGTGGCCCTCACGCAGCAAGGAGCCTTCCTCTTTGAGCTTCTCAATAAGATAGACAAGTTCCTGCAGATTGTTGGAATAGGTCAGATTGTAGCTCCCCGACAGTTTGTGAATCGTCACAGGATCGCCCGGGCCGGCTGCGTGCCGGTACAGATATTGTAGCAATCGGCCGCCTTTCTCCTCGATTGTGACCGGGATGCGTGGGGAATTCTCAATAGCCTGCACGTCGTCAGCATTCAAGGAGACCGTCTCTTCACAGTCCGTCAGCTCGCGAATGTAGCCGGACACCAAAGGAAACAAGCGGCGCTTGTCCTGATAGGACATCCGGTTCAGGGTCTCAAAGCTCTCGGCGTGCAAGTGATAATAGCTTTCTGGGGCACAAAAGCATCCCATATAACGTTCGTATGCGCCTTTCGTTTCAACCGAGGCAACCTCGTCGCAGAACAGGCATCGTTTTTTTTCCATCACTTTTACCCCTCCATTACCAAACTCTTCGCACATCTTAGCGGAATTTGCGGGATAATGGCGATTAATAATTTCTCATCCGTCTTAACATTCTCTCATTCGATGCTGAGGACGAGGCATAATCAAGGCATGGTCGATGTGGAAGAGGGGGCTTCCGATCGCTGGGTAAACCGAAATAAGGCACCCTCTCGATTGAAGATGAGCATGGCGCCCTACTGGTAAAAACTTAATGCTTCATTAGCTCTAGTCGCAGCGACTGTTAACTAATCACGCGAAGCCCTGCTGGCAGTATCGCGGCTATGCGGTCATATACCGGTGAGAGCTCATACTGAATCTCCATATAGATGACTGCGGTTCCCCGATCTTCGCGGCTTCGGATGAGACGGCCCAGGCCTTGCCGGAGTCGGAGCAGCATATAGGGCAAATCCACCTCGGCAAACGGGTCTGCCGCACTCTGACGCTTGGCCATGTAGACCGGGTCCTGAGGCGGGAACGGCAAGGACCAGATGATCACCTGAGATAATGCTGGGCCAGGCACATCCAATCCCTCCCAGAGGCTGACGGCACACAGACAACTCGTCTCCTCCTGCTGGAAACGCTCGATCAGCGTACTGATTTCCTGATCCCCTTCATAATAAAAGGTTAGCCCGCTGCAGCCAGCCTCGCTTGGAATAGCCTGCTTGAATTGCTGCAGCTCTTCCCGGGTGGCGAACAACAGCAAGGTGCGGCCCCCAGCGTCCGACAGCCTTTTGACCGCGTCGTTAAGCTTCTCACGGAATGATCCCCCCTCTTGCCAGCGCGGGATCTGCACTTCCATCTGCTGCTCGTAGTCATACGGTGAGTCAACAGTGAAGGACAGATAGTCCGTCATCCCCAGACTATCCGCTACATAATCAAAGGAGCCTTCTGCTGACAGCGTGGCCGAGGAGAAAACAACGGGCTTAGGCGTAGCAAATACGCGTTCACGCAGCACTTCTTTGACGGCTTTTGGCATAATGGCAACTGCCAGTCCATCCCGGCTTTCCGTCCCCCAACAGATTGGCGGCTCCGGCCGCTCGAAGAGCAGCAAGGCCTTCTGAAGCATTTCGAGATGCTCTTCGACAATACGCAATTGATACTCATTAAGCGTATAAAGTCCACTTTCGTATACAAGCTCTTCTTCAATAGCCGATAACAGCGCCCGAAACCGCTTGACCTCCTTCAACAGCAGTTCGTCAGTTCGAATTGCAAGACGCTCGGAGCCTGGAATTGCCGTCGTACGGCTTGCGAATACGTCAAAGAGCAGGTCGCTCTGCTCAATCGCTTCGTCGATTAACAAAGCCAGCGATTCACGCACCTGTCCATCCAGCAGTCGCGTGATAATCGCTGTAAACACGACGTGTTTAAGGTTGTACGTGAGAGCCTTCTGTGCAGCCGCCTCGAGCAAATGTCCCTCGTCGAATACAACGGAGCTGTGCTCCGGCAATAACGGCAGCTGTCCTTCACGCTTGCGGCCTTCGTAAGTCCAGACATGCTCCATATAGAAATCATGTGAACAAATAATCAGGTCCGCGGCTTTGCGATAATGATCCCGTGACAAGGTTTGACCGCAGCGATGCCGTTGATCACACACGAAACAGTCCTGAAACGCATCCCAGTTGATCCGGGACCATGCTTCGTCGTTCAGCTGCGGGTAATCTTTGCGGTCGCCATAGGGAAAGAAAGACTGCAGCGCTTTGGGCTGTCGCACAAAATCAGGCAGTTCCTCGTAAATGTCGTCAAACATCTCCCCGTCGTCGCTCTCTGCCGCCTGCTGCAGCTTGACGAGACAGAGATACTGATCCGGCGACTTGCCAAGTCTGGCATCCACAACGAGCTCAAGATGCCGGGCTAGCTTGGCCACGTCTCCCTGTGGCTTGACCAGTTGTTCAATCAGCGATTCGTCGGCACAGGCAATAACTGCCGGCTGACGCGTATAACGGGCATAGGCAATCGCATAGAGCAGGTAGACGAGCGTCTTGCCGGTGCCTACGCCAGCCTCGGCGAAGATCGGCCGTTTCTCGGCAAATGCCCGCTCCAATTGAAAGGCCATATAGATTTGTTCGTCTCGAATCTCGAATCCTGCCGCAGGCAGCTGCTCGTAGAATACATCAGCGATCCAGTCCACGGCTTGCTGCACGTACGGCTGCGCAGGGTCAAAATCAAAAGGGTACTTCTTCACTTCCCATGCCTCCACATCCGGGTGCGCCTCCTAAGGCGATACACTCCTAGAGAGGCATTATCTCATGGGAATCCCCAAAAAACAATGGGAACCCGCCGTTTCATCCAGCTCCAAGGAATAGAGGCTCTTTGACAGCGGACTTCGACAGCTTCCTCGCGTGAAACCAACTATGCTATAGACATACAGGCAGCCCGCTGCCAAATCTGGATTGCAAGGAGGCCGCAAGATGACACCCCATATCGCAAAGCAACCGGTCAAGCCCCCCAGATTGTCCATGAAAATGCTGCACGACCTCATTGTTGAACAACAACAGCTCAATGATCAGTTAATGAAACGTATCGAAGTGTTGGAAGCACAGCTTGAGCGGACGGAACCAGTCGCAAACGTGATTGGAGAGGAAGCGCTTCTCGCTCCAGTCGAATCGCAAGACGAGCCATCGATATTGCTCGATGACTCGTTATCGGCTCAAGAAAGGCTGCCCCAAGCGGAGCAGCTGCCCGAAGAGCCTATGTTCAAGCCTGCTGAGGCGTCAGCCGAGTTAAGCATGACTGCCGCCCTCTCCGACGATCTGCCACTAGATGAATTGATACAAGCTACCTTGAATCCCGCACAAGCTCAAATCGCCGTAGCCTCGGAGACAAGAATTTCACCTGTATCATATGCGCCTGCACCGTCTGAACAAGACTCCTGGAGCTGCATAGAGACGCCAAGGTCTATGCGCCACCCTTCCCCTGCCAAGAAGCAGCGAATCTGGGACAGGCTCTGGCAATGGAGCGGAACCAGACAGTCTCAAAACCAGGCAGTTACACAAAGGCGGGAAGCTGGACACTCGGGACATCCCAGACTATCCCTAGACCTGCCACACGAACCAATGCGGCTCCGCTCGTCGTCGGAATAGTCCATACTGGCAGCTCTCTCGGCAGGTTCGACGGAAAGCCGCACAGATGACTGGGCTCCGCCGCTCCATCGGATATGGTCCTGAGGCGGATACAGCCGGTCGCCACATAACGGTTGGTGTGTTCATCAAACCTGGCGCTAAGCCAGCTGACCTCTACAACCTTCACGACCTGCAGATTCAGAGGCTGGCCACCCGACTGTTCTAGGCGGATCTGCCTAAGTTCCAGTTTGTCGGTGTTGAGCCTTTGGGAGGCTTGCTCTAGCGCCTGGCGAGGATTTCCGGCTTCAGTGGCACATGTAACGGTGACTTCCATAGACGCGATACTTCTTTGCAGGCTTTTGCTCATCGTTCGGTATTCAATCCCCTTTTCACATCAATTCTCTCATCTCAACACGTTCAGTATATGGCCGCTGTCTTTCATTTATGACATGGCTCTTACAAGAATTCACCACATCAAAAACGCCGCTTTCCGAGAGTGCTTGATAGCTCTCGGAAAGCGGCGTACTCATAATTAAGCGTTGGCGAAATTATTTGAAATTGCGCCAATCCTGCTTGCTGTGATTCAATAAATGCTCAAAATTTTGCTCTAGTTGTTTTTCCCGAGCCTGCCGCTCTTCCTCGGCCTGTCGACGCTTCGCAGCTTGTGCCTCTGCTTCCTCGGCCTTCCAGGCTTCCGACTGCGCTTTGAGCTTGCTGGCCATTTCAGGGCTCAGCAAATCCTTCAATGTTGCTCCGCTATTGGGTTCCGTCTGCCGCTGCGGGGTGATAGGCTTTTTCTTTTTGGCCATCCTTATTCCTCCTCCTTATCCTGAGCTGGCCGTCTGTGCACCGGCAGCATGGTGAGGTCTCGGGGCGCCAGTACCGGACTGAATAGCTGAGCAGCTTCGTCAGCACAGAACTGGACTTCTTCATCATCATAGCGCGTACTGAAATGGGTCAGCACCAGCTGCCTCACTCCAGCCTCCCGAGCGGCCAGTGCAGCCTGGTGCGTAGTGGAATGGCCATACTCCAGGGCCTTGTCCGTCATGTCAGCAACAAAGGTGGCTTCATGAACCAGTACATCGGCATCGCGAGCCAGTACACCGACACCGGGACATGGGCTGGTATCCCCCAGAATGGTAACGATCCTTCCGGGCAGCTGGGGCTCCGTTACCTCTTCGGACCGGATGGTCCGGCCATCCGGCAGCGTGAGCGACCCTCCTTGCTTGAGTCTGCCATACTCGGGTCCCGGCCTGATGCCCAGTTCCTTCAACAGCTCCACCTTCAACCGGCCATGACGTGGTTTCTCAATCACCCGATAGCCGTAGCAAGGCACTCTGTGCTGCATCGGTGCGGCCTCGACTATAAATGAATCATCCTCGTAGATGCGACCCTCTGACACTTCAATATATTCAATCTCATAACTTAAGTGAGAAGCTGTCATGGCCAGCGTGCTTTCCACCCACTCCCGCAGTCCCTTGGGTCCGAATAACTTCAGTGGCTCCGTACCGCCAAGAAAGGACCGGCTGCAAAGAATTCCAGGCAGACCGAACGTATGGTCTCCGTGCATGTGTGTAATGAATATATACTCCAGGCGGCTCAGCTTGAGCGGCGACTTCATGAGTTGATGCTGCGAGCCTTCCCCACTGTCAAATAACCAGAATGTGCCGCGGTCCTCTGGCATGCGTAATGCGATTGAGGTCACATTCCTGTCCTTAACGGGCCTTCCTGCCCCTGTTCCGAGAAACCAGAGTTCCATGTGCATCCTCCTAAAAGTTTTCCGAAGGAAAACTCACTCCGGAAGCATAGGCTTATCTATTAGTGGCAACGCTTGTCCCAAACCCTGCACTTTAGTTACTCCATTTTCTATTGTACCGCTGTCGCCAGTCTCATTGCAATTTTCAGCGGCAAGCGCTTACTCTTTAGCAGGGCAAAGAAGACGCAGCTCCTGAGATCTGCGCCTTCCGTATAGAGTCCTCAGCTGTTCCTATTCCCCGGACAAGCTGTTTTCCTTGAGAATCACATCATGCGCGCCGCCCTCAACCAGACTTGTCTCCGAGACAAGGGTGATTCGCGCTTCATCTTGCAGTTGCTTGATCGACTTCACGCCGCAGTTGCACATCGTGGATTTAATCTTGCCGATGGTGCGGTCCAGGTTCTCGCGCAGACTGCCCGCATACGGAACGTAGGAGTCTACTCCCTCTTCAAACATCAGACCTTTTTTGCCACCAGAGTCATAACGCTGCCAGTTGCGTGCCCGGTTCGAGCCTTCGCCCCAGAACTCTTTAACAAAATTGTTGCCTACCTTCAGCTTGCGCGTAGGACTCTCGTCAAAGCGGGCAAAATAGCGTCCCATCATGACAAAATCCGCACCCATGGCTAGCGCCAATGTAATGTGATAGTCATGAACGATCCCGCCGTCTGAACAAATCGGAACGTAAATGCCCGTCTCTTCATAATACTGGTCTCTTGCTTCCGTCACTTCGATAACCGACGAGGCTTGTCCGCGTCCAATGCCTTTTTGCTCACGGGTAATACAGATGGAGCCTCCCCCGATTCCGACCTTGACGAAATCCGCACCAGACTCAACAAGGTAGAGGAATCCTTCCCGGTCAACGACATTGCCTGCGCCAATGGGTACATTGTAATGCTGCTTTACATATTGAATCGTCTCGCGCTGCCATTCGCTGTAACCATCCGACGAATCAATGACAAGAATATCTACGCCGGCCTCGACCAACGCACCAACACGCTCTTCATAATCCTTCGTATTAATACCCGCACCCACCACGTAGCTTTTGTTGTGATCAAGCAGCTCCAGCGGGTTTTCCTTGTGCGCATCGTAATCCTTGCGGAAGACGAGGTAATCCAGGTTGCCATCGGCATCTACAATAGGCAGACAATTGAGCTTGTGCTCCCAGATCAGATCGTTGGCGTCCGAGAGTGTAAGACCGGACTTCCCATAGATCATGGAATCCACCGGCGTCATGAACGTTTCAACCGGCTTGTCCAGCGAGTCCCGGCTCAATCGGTAATCACGGCTCGTCACAATGCCGAGCAGCTTGCCCTTTGGCGATCCGTCTGCCGTAATGGCTACCGTGGAATGGCCCGTTTCTTCCTTTAAATCCAGGACATCCTGCAGCGTGTGCTGCGGCGTGAGATTGGAGCGGCTGACAACAAAACCTGCCTTGTAGCCCTTGGCCTTGCTCACCATACGTGCCTGATCCTCAACGGACTGGGACCCGAAGATAAAAGATACGCCGCCACATCGGGCCAGCGCTACCGCCATCTTGTCGTCCGATACCGACTGCATAACTGCGGAGGAAAACGGGATATTCAACGCAATCGCCGGTTCTTCGCCTCGTTTGTGTTTGACCAACGGGGTTTTGAGCTGCACATTCTGAGGCGTGCACTCCTTGGTTGTCAAACTTGGGATCAACAAAAATTCACTAAATGTACGGGACGGTTCCGAATAATACTTGGCCATGCACGCTTCATTCCTTTCAAATTAGATTCAATACTTAGGAAGGTAAATTTTATCAATCTTACCACCGCTGAACTTGAAGGTCAATGTCATCCTTCTTCCATTACATGAAATGACTGAAAACTAACGCATGAGCTTATTTATCGTCGTCAGCAGCTCTGGAACGACCTCAAGATCTCCATCCTGAATTCGCTCCATGACACAGCTCTTCAAGTGATGCTCCAATAGGAGTTTGCTGACGCCATTAAGAGCGGATTGAATAGAAGCGATCTGATTGAGCACATCATCGCAATACACATCCCGTTCAATCAGTCCTTTGACACCCCGCACCTGGCCTTCAATGCGATTCAACCGGTTGGTCAGGCTGCTTTTGACTTTGTCGGAATGATGACTTTTTCGTTCTCCGTCGACGTGGCAGGCTGCTCCATGCCCATTAAGCTCTTCCGGCTGATTGCTCATCCTACATGACCTCCGCAGCGTTTTTCATTAACTATACCATACCCCGCCGTCCTATTCCTATAGCAACACCTGTGTTACAATGGTACCTATCCAATTTATATAGAACAGGCAGGTGTTGACTGATGTCACAAGTACGAAGGCTGGATTCTGAAGCCGATTTTGCCGAAGCACTGGAGAACGGCAAGAGCATCCGGGTGTTCAAGGATGATCAGATGATTGAAGCGAGGGCTGTAATCGTCCGCTATGACGACCGGTTGATCGTCACCCAGAGCAGTGTCAGCGACATTGCCTATCATGAACGTGACGCCTGCGAATTTTATGAGATTCGAAACCGGTAACTGGATGTCCACAATAATGCCTTCGGTCACGGATCGATCTTCCGATCGCTGTTGTCCCCAGATTTCTTGATTATTAACCGCTGTAGCGGTTGAAATCCGGGGACAAAGGCGAACGCTTCGCTTCTCCAGATTCGATTCCGTGCCTCTTCGGCTATTTGGGCATCCTGATTAAGTAGGTAGATAACAAAGAGACGCCTTCAACCCTAGGGTAGGAGGCGTCTCTTATGGCTTCTTATAGGTCTATCCTTATTCATCCACATCATAGGGCTTGTACTTATTGGCGCTTGAGGAACGATGCTTCGTTTCCGTCTTGCGCTTTTCTTCTTCCATCTCCAGCTTCAGGTCCTCCATCGGCACCGGATCAACGTTTCGCTGGCTGACGAACTTGTCGAGCTGGCTTTCTTTCTCCGTCGGGTATTGTTCGGGATGATCGCGATTGTTAGCCTGCTGCTTATCTTCCTGCACTTTTTCCCACTCGTTCATCGTCTTCACCTCCCAGACGGCTTGGCGTCTTAGTTGCCATTAACCATCTCGTACAGTACCTAATCGAAAACCTATACATTAAGAGCCTTCCCCCGGTTCTGAGAAGGCTCTTAATGATTTGAATCAAATATGAGAGTATTCTCATCTTAATCTAATAAACCCTAATTTCCCCCGTCATGCCTGATGATTTGTTCTTCGTGGGAATTATTAGTAGGTTTTTGTGTGCTATAGTTAGTGCTGGTTAAGTCAATACAGCAATAAACGGAGGGACAACAAGAAACTATGCATAAGCTAAAATTTGTGAAACGTGTCTTGGTTACCGCCATGTGCGCTACAATTACGATAACTTCTTTCTCCATCGGCGCATCCAATGTGGATGCTGCAACTCCTAAATCCGAAGCTCTTATCCAGAGCGGCCAAAAATACTTAGGCGTTCCTTATCGACTCGGTGCACCAAGCGGCGCTACATATGCGTTTGACTGCTCGTCGTTCAC
Organism: Paenibacillus daejeonensis DSM 15491; assembly: GCF_000378385.1. Classification (GTDB taxonomy): domain Bacteria; phylum Bacillota; class Bacilli; order Paenibacillales; family Paenibacillaceae; genus Paenibacillus_D; species Paenibacillus_D daejeonensis. The sequence continues at coordinate 364,205 of NZ_KB899659.1, forward strand.
TCAATATCTGTTCAAGAAAAACGGCGTTTCGCTGCCTCGCACCTCTGCAGCTCAAGCCAAAGCCGGAACAGGCGTGGCAAAAGGCTATATCAGCATGGGAGACCTGGTCTTCTTCAATACCAATGGCCGCAGTATCAGCCATGTTGGCGTATATGCTGGCAAGAACAAAATGCTCCATACGTCCAGCAGTAAAGGTGTTGTTCTGAGCGACATGAACACGAACTACTGGAACAATCGTTATGTAACGGCTCGCCGCGTATTGAACTAACATGATTCTCTCATTTCTCTCGTATCATCCAGACCTCCTCAGCTCCGCTGGGGAGGTCTTCTTTGTGTTCCTTACTTCAGCTTCATGCCGTTAATCGCCAGATGTGCCTGGAACATCTCGGATACCGATGGATGCTCATCCTTGGGAAGCCAGTCTTCATACGACCATACACCGGAGGTCTTCAAAGCCCGTGGACAGTGGATAAAACACTCTTCCACCTCCACAATCACCGCCAGCTGAGGAGTCTTGCCGCTGAAATTCTGAGCTGCAATCAAATCCTCTTGACTCGTAATATGCGCTCGGCCATTCATTCGCAGCACCTCCTGCATACCTGGAATAATCGACAACATGCCCAGTCGGGGATTATCCAGCAGGTTCAGCAGAGAATCTACCCGCCGGTTGCCCGGTCTCTCCGGATAGATCAGCCGGCGATCGTCCAGCACCTTGACGAACCCGACCTCATCGCCGCGCGGCGACACATCACACCAGCCTTGACGATCGGTTGTAGATAGGAAGAATAAGGGCGACCTAGCCAGGTAATCGCGTACATGTGAATCAATCTGAGCAATACTTTTCTTGACGACCGCCTCATGCGGCTCGCCAACCAGCTTCCGCAATTGCTCCGGATCTGTGATCCGGTCCTCGATAACACCGTTCCATTGTAAGATGTGAATCACTCCCGTTGCCGGTTTTATTGGGGCTCCCCTCAGAATATCTTGAGAAGCATTATCATTTCCTAATTGTACCCCAAGTCTGTGCAGGGCTCAACCTATTCCGGCGGATTCAACAGCTCGGACAGCGGGACTGATGAGGTTACGGTCAAGCGGTTCAGTTGCATGGAGTTGTCACCTGGGCGAACGAAGCCTTGGCGTACAGTAAACGCCATTCGATAACCGGATTGGCGAAGGTAATAGACCATTTGCTGACGGAACTCCCCATAAGGATAAGCGAAGTAAGGCGAATCTATCCCCAGTTCTTTCATCTGCGCAATATCGGGCTTCAGCAGCTTGTCATTCATACCTGCACCATATTCATTCCCACAGTGCAATTCCTTTTTAAAATGCAAATCATACGTATGGCTATGGTATTCAAAGACGTCGCGCGTCTCGTTCATTTGCTGATGTGACAGGAAGCTCTTCTTGGCCGGATCAAAAACACCCGTCTCCTCCTGGATGTTGCTGCCTACTACAAACAAGGCAGCCTTGAACCCGTACTGCTTCATAATCGGATAAGCATAGATAATATTGTTCTCATACCCGTCATCAAAGGTGATGACAACGCTCTTCTCAGGCAGCGACTGCTCGCCGGCAACATACGCCTCCAGCTCTTCCAGAGTCGCAGTGTAATAGCCTTCTTCGTGCAAGTAGTTCATCCCGGCTTCAAACGCTTCGAGATTGATTATGGAGTTGTTGGCAGGCTCTGTATTAAGCTCTGCGGGTACTATGTAATGATACATTAACACAGGAACTCTCGCGGCCCCATCCAGCCCCGCAAAAGCGACCTGTGAGGGATCCAGCGCAGCCAGTTTGGATGTATTCGGGTGCGTGAGGGCAAAAGCCTTGTTCTTCGCCATTACCCATGCCATACAGCCTTTGTGTGAAAGGGCCGAGTCCGGGAACGCAAACATCAGGGTTGCTGCCAGTATGCAGAAAGCTACAGTGACCAGCATGCCTTTCTTGAACATCGTTCTTCTCAATCTCCTTCATCCCGGTTGTAGCAAGTCTTGCTGATTGTTCTCTACTGATTAGACGGCTTAGGGGATCAATAAGTTTCAATATTCTCCAAAAAAACCTCCCGGGCTGCTAGAAGCCCGGAAGGTTAAGATGAAGTCGGTATTCATTTATGGGGTTGTTACTTCTTCGGTAGTTGAAGCTTTGTTGAGTTCCCGCTTCTTCAACACCAGCCACAGCTGACACGCAATGAAAATCGATGAGTAGATACCGAATACCATACCTAACGTCATTGCGAGTGAGAACAGCTTGATCGACTCCCCGCCAAAGAGGAACAGAATAAGCGAAGCAATCAGTACCGTGATCCCTGTATTAATCGAACGGGTCAATGTCTGCGATATACTGACGTTAACCAGCTGCTTCAAGTCCTCGAAGGTCTTGAGCTTGGCAAAACGCAGATTCTCCCGCACCCGGTCGAAAATAACGATGGTATCGTTTATCGAGTAACCTATGATCGTCAGCACCGCGGCGATAAACGGCAAGTTTACCTCCAGTCTGAACACTGCGAACACGGTAATAACGAAAAATGCATCATGGAACAACGCAAGAATGGCTGCCAGTCCGAACCGCCATTCAAAACGCAGCATAATGATCAAGATTATGCCGATGCTGGCAATAAGGACCGCAATAATCGCCTTGATTCCCAGCTCTTGAGCAATACCAGGGTCAACAGTATTCTCTTCACGGGATACATCTTCGCCATACTTCGTCTCAAAGGCGCTAATGATTTGATTCACATCACCAGCTTCGGAATCCAGAATCTGCTCATAACGAGCCGAGATGCGGTCGTTATTGGTTCCTCCGATGGTAAAGGTCGATGGCACAAATCCAGATTCCTCGAAGATCGCTTCCGCCTCATCATGGGTGATGGATTGAGGAATCGTAATATCCAGACTCGTCCCGGCCTTGAAATCGACGCCATAGTTCAAGTTTGCAAACAAAAGAACGACGATACCCAGGACGGTGATACTTGACGAGAACCAGAAAAACAACTTGCGGAACTTTACAAAATCGTAAATCTTGTAGAACGGATCCTCACCTTTTTTGCTCTCCGCAAGGGTACGGATGTCTTGGGGCTTCACGCCCATCAAACGCGAATTCTTGACAATATTGCTGCGCACCAGCAGGTTCAGTAGAATTCTGGAGAAGGTTACGTTAGTAAACATACTCAGAATATTACTCAGGATCAGCATTAATGCAAAGCCTTGAATTGCACCAGTACCGATAAAGTAAAGCACGGCCGCTGCTACGATCGAGGTCAGGTTGGCATCAAGAATGGTCCGGAAGGACGTCTTGGAACCGGTCTTGAGTGCGGACAGCAGGCTCTTGCCGCTCCGCATCTCCTCTTTGATTCTCTCTGCCGTAATAATATTGGCGTCGACGGCCATCCCGATCCCGAGGACAAAGCCCGCGATACCCGGCAGCGTGATCGTCGCGTTCATCCAATAGAACATCAACAGGATCCCCCAGCTGTATACAATCAGGGTAATGCAAGCGATGAGACCTGGCAGTCGATAGACGAACAGCATGAACAGCAGGATGAAGATCGAAGCAATGGCTCCTGCCAATATAATCTGATCCATGGACTGTTGTCCGAGCGTCGCACCAACGGACTGGGTGTAAATCTCCGTCAGGTTCAGCGGCAACGCACCGAGGTTGATGACGCCTGCAAGCTCGCGTGCTTCCTCCAGGGAGTAATTACCTGTAATAGATGCCCGGCCGTCTGATAATACAGACTGGACCGTAGGAGCCGACAGACGCTCTTCATCCAGGTAGATGGCAAGCGGTTGACCCAGCAGGCGTGTAGACACATCTCTGAGCTTTGCATTATCTTTGACTTGAATCTGGATGAGCGGTCTGTTCAACTCATCATAGCCTACACTTGCTCCGCCTTCGACGAAGTCAATCCCCCGCATTTCAATTGTGCCGTCCGGCGCACGGAAGGTGAGCTCGGCTGGCTTTTTCATGACATTGCGGACTTCCTCTTCATTGCTAACCCCGGCAATCCGCGCACGGATGCGGTCACTGCCTTCTGGCGTAATTTCTGGCTCGGCTACGCCATATGCATCCGCTCTGGATTGGAGGGAACGCGCCGTCTCACGCAAGGCTTCCTGTGTGACCGTGCCATCTTCATAAACAGGTGAGGCTTGATACAGGATCTCAAATCCGCCCTTGAGATCCAGGCCAAGACGCAAATTCTGAACAATATGCGGCGACGTGACCGCGACGATGCCCAAACTGAGGGCAACGGTTAAAATAAAGGCTATAAAGCGTTTCATAATCATAAAGGTGAGATCTCCTCTTCCTGTTGGATAAGCGTCCTTAGTGGACGCAGGACCTTAACGACTTGTCGGCGCAAGGGTATCCGGGAATCGGCTCACATACGTGGAGGTCATCTTAATGGGCGCCAGCTTCTGCATGACGATTGCAATTGCGATACAGGCATTGCTGATCACAATCATGCGAATCGGTGTGCGCCGGTAGTACATGGCTCCTATGGCGATGACAAGGATGCCAATGCCTGCCCAGCTGTGCTTTTTGGGATGCAGGAAGCGTGGCGTGATTAGATAGCCGCTCTCCCCCGGTGCAGTAAGGATCGGGTGGTCGGCGGACTCTAGCGGTCTCTCTACAGGAGCCGCTGCACCTGACACTGGGATAGAGAATAGCAGCAACACGACCACGCCAAGCCAGGAATAGACCTTCTGACTGCTGCGAATCACTCGTTTATTCAATTGTGGCTTGTCCATGCGCGCCTCCCTTCCCGCCAGTTTCATGGCATGACTTGTCTATTATATACGAAACCTGTCGCAGGAAGGAAGAGTAAAATTGTCAAAGCAAGCTTTTATGCATCCAGATGGCAGCCTGAACCCCTTCGCCCATGGCAATGCTCGCTTGCTCGGCATGTACGCCGATATCCCCTGTAGCCCAGACATGGCGTACGGAGGTCATCTTGCTTCGTGGATCAGTCAACACATGACGGTTTTCCAGTCGCTCTGCGCCAAGCTGATGAGCCAGACCGGAGCGCACCTCATTGCCTCCAAACGCTACGAATCCCCGATCTGCCGCATGAAAGCTCCCATCCTCCAATTCAAAACCCAGCAGTTGTTCGCCATCCGCAACAAGTCTCCGAACCTGTAGCTCGATCCGGGGAATGTCCTTCTGTGCCAGCTGCTCACTCATAGCAGCGGATAAAGGGCGGCGCTCATGATTAATATAGGTCAGCTGCTTGCTCCAAAATATTAACTTGAGGGCCATAGCCGCCCCAGCATCACCAGAACCAATAATAACGGCTGGACGATCTCTGATTTCATAGCCGTCACAATCCGGACAGATAAAGAGACTGATGCCCAGGCAGGGAATCAGTCCTTCGAGTGGCGGCAGACGGTCAACCACGCCAGTTGCGAGTAACAGCCTCCGGCCATGATAGACGGACTGGTCGCGTGATATCAGTGCGAAGCCTTCGGGGATTGGCTCCGCTCGCTCGATCCAGGTTTCGACGAAGTGGACCCCCAGCCGCCCCGCTTGATCTCTGCCCAATCTGCGCAGATGCTTGCCGCTCACCCCATCAGGCCAGCCTAGCAGATTGTTGTAGCTGCGGCACCAGGTGGATCGTCCATCAGCAGCATCAAGAACGAGGGTCGAATGACCATAGCGCCCAAGTTGTATGGCTGCCTGCAATCCAGATAATCCACCGCCTACAATGATGCAATCATAGATCATCCTCATTCCCTCCTTGCTGGGTGTGCATCAATACGTTTTAACACGGAGCTCATCCAGACTTTTGAAGGTATAGCCTTGTTTTCTTGCCTCATCGATGATACGCCCAAGCGCCTCTGCGTTGTCTTTGGATACAGAGTGCAGCAGAATGACTGCGCCAGGGTGAAGTTGTGCCGTTACACGGTCGAACGCATATTGCGCGCCTTTCTGGTCATTGACATCCCAATCCTTGTAAGCAATGGACCAGAACACGCTCGTATAGCCCAGCTTCTTGGCTTCTGCAAGGATTCGTTCGTCAAAAATGCCGCGAGGCGGTCTTAGATAATTCATCCCCAGCTGTGGAGTGCGTGCAAGCACCTCGTCCCGGACGCGGGTTAGCTCTTCCTTGATCCGTTCAGGCGATAGCGTCGTCATATCTGGATGGTGCCAGGAGTGATTGCCGATCAGATGTCCCTCTGCTGCCATACGCTGCAATAATTCAGGCTGATCCTTAATGTACTGACCGGTCACAAAAAACGCGGCTGGCACCTGCTTGTCGCGCAGCACATCCAATACCTGTGCCGTAAACCCGTTCTCATAGCCATTATCAAACGTGAGGAATAGCTCCTTTTGCTTCGTATCTCCCAGAAATACCGCATTGTGCTTGCGCAGCATGTCTTTAAAGCCTTCTTCATTTATGGAAGGGAGCTGACCCTGACGACTTGGCTTGAATCCGAAATGGTAGGTGCCCGTTGGACCGAATCCGGCCACCACGAAGCTAAGGCAAATTAACAGCATGACCAATCCTCTTGTATAGTAGCGATTTTGCATGATTATCCCCTTTTTGTTTTGACATCCGGCAGCATTGCACAGTTTGAGCCGTTCGCATGCCGCAAGTACCGCAAGGGTAGTATTTCCGGTACGATACCGGAACATGCAGAGGTTGGAGGACCTTGAAGGATTGTCCATGCTTACTCCAAACCTTCTACTCGCCAAAAAAAGACGCAGAGCCTGAGGAGGCCCTGCGTCTTTTTTTACGATCACTTTAGCTAACATTTATTTGAAATAATTCTGCAATCCCGTCGCGATAGCGTCGGCCGCGCGGCGTTGATAATCGGCCCCGCGTACGATGCCTTCATCCTTCTTGTTGGAAAGGAATCCAAGCTCTAGGAGTACTGCCGGTGTACGATTCTCACGCAATACATGATAATCTCCGTAGGCAACTCCATGGCTCTTCAGTCCGATGCCACCGGCAAGCTGACGCTCAATCGCGTGCGCCAACGGACGATCTTTGCTGCTGGAGTAGAAGAAGCTCAAAATGCCTGAGTTGCGCTTGTCGGAAGAATTATAATGAATACTGATAAATGCATCTGCTCCGGCTTCATGACTGATAGCTACCCGTCTTGGCAGCTCCGGCTTCTGGTCGTCCTTAGTACGCGTCATGACGACCGTCGCGCCCAGCGCCTGTAGCCTATCCTTTAAATAGTTTGCTGTGCTGAGATTGATTGTTTTCTCCGCTGTCTTGTAGGTTGTCCCTACCATGCCAGGATCTGATCCGCCGTGCCCCGGATCAATGACAATTACCTTTCCCCGAAGAGAGCCGTTAGACGATCCGCTTGTGGATGAACCGGAAGCCGTTTGTACCGCCGTTCCCTCACCAATATATTGCGAGGACACCCAGCCTCTCTCGTTGCCAGAGACAACCTGCATCCAGCCTTTTACACTTTCTTGAATGGATACAGCTGCTCCCTTATAGAGGACGCCATTAATTTTATAGTCGGTACCAGGACCTGATCGGACCCGTAGCGCATCCACCAGCACGACAGACGTTTTCGAACTGCTCGACGCGACTTGGCGAGGTTGCTCCTTGGATGCCGAAGCGGTGCTTACTGAACCAGGCTGCTTGTCCGTTTTTAACAAGTAGTAGCCAGCTACCCAACCTTCAACATTGCCATGCTTGATTTTGAGCCATCCGTGAAATTCTCTTGTGACTTGTACGATCTCACCTTTTTTTACCGAACCGACAACATCAGCATCCTTGGCCGCATCGGCCCGTACATTCAGGGAATCAGCGATTACCTGGGCGTTGTAACTACTGTTGGCTGAAGCCTGATTAGGTGCCAGTACAAGGATGAAGGCTAATGCCAGCAGCACCCCGCCCCACAGCTTCCATACGTTTAAACTTGCGTTATGTATCATAGCAACCCCTCTCATCATTTAGAAAATCTAAAATAACACCACGGGTCAATGGTGCACACATGGTTATATAAACCATTTAACTAGACTTGAAACACCATTTCGTTAGCCGCGATGATCATGATGGCCGTGATGATGATGGCCTTCTGTCCCCCCGTTCCGGGCATCCGCATACGTGACGGACAACTCTGCGTAGGTTACGCCCTTTTGCACTTGAATCTGCTGTTTGAGCTTGCGGAGACTCGACAGCTTGCCCCGCACTACGATCACCTCCAGACATTGGTCGTGATTGAGATGGACATGCATGGTCGACACAATAGCATCATGATAATCATGTTGAAGCTCCATCAGAACCAGTGGTAGCTCGCTGACATGATGGTCATAGACCATGACGATTGTACCTGCGACCTGCTCGTCATCCTGCAGCTTGGAAGCATCGAGGATCGTTCGCCTGGCCATGTCGCGAATCGCTTCCGACCGGTTGGTGTAGCCTTGTGCTTCGATATATCCGTCGAATGTCTCCAATAACGGTGCCGGAAACGATACGCCAAACCGGATCAATTCATCCTTTTCTGCCATCTCATCACCTGTTCTGCATCAGTTTGTCGTGTTAGTGTACCATATCGCCATCCAATTGAAAACTGGATGAAGCCCCATCCTTTTCCTCAAGAATGGGGCTTGTCGGTCAGCCGCACGACCTATTTATTAGATGCGAGCCAACCTGCCAGCGCTCGAATTTCTTCTGGAGACAGCTTCTTATCAAAGCCTGGCATGCCCCCTCTGCCCTTACTGATGACGACACTTATCTCTTGTTGACTATATCGCGAACCAATGCTTTGCAGACCCGGTCCGATCTTGCCGCGGAGATCTGTCCCATGGCAAGACAAGCAGTGCGTTTTGTAGAGGCCTGCCCCCCCAGTCCCTCCACCAGCTCCAGCTGCAATCATTTCTTGCGAAGGCTCCGGAGCTGCCGCAGCCTCTCCCGGAACCGCCTGGACACACACGATCACGATCATCAGCAAGCCAAGCATAATGCTCCAGCGATAGCAGCTTGTCATTGTTCATGCCTCCCTTCTTTTTTCCTCCAGTAGTATTCTTAGCACTTTCACTGTCAGTTATGATGGGTGCGGAATCATTGACGGATCTACACTAATTTGGGTAGGATAGGTGAAAACCGAACCAATTCAGTAAGAAAAGGACGTTCAACTCGTATGAAGCTTATGATTACCCGGCTCTTACCTATTGCAAGGCATATGCTGCTGGCTCTGCCAGTGGGCGTAACAGCTGGTTGTGCAGCCGCCTTATTCCTTAGCGGACTTGCGCTAGTTACGGATACACGAGAAACACAGCCCTGGCTGCTGTGGCTGCTTCCTGCAGGCGGGGCCTGCATGAGCTGGCTCTATATGCGCTGGGGCCGGACGGCTGCACAGGGCAACCCGCTCATTTTCAGCCGCATCCGCTCGGGTGAAGGAACCGTGCCCCTGCGAATGGGCCCCTTGGTGCTGGTTGGCACATGGGTCACCCACTTGTTCGGAGGTTCGGCTGGCCGGGAAGGAACGGCTGTCCAACTGGGGGCAAGCGCGGCAGAGGCGGTAAGCAGGGTCATGCGTATCCAGCCCCAGCAGAGAAGTCTGCTGCTGCTCTGCGGTGTCAGCGGCGGGTTTGGCGCCGTCTTCGGTACACCGCTTGCGGGGGCCATCTTTGCGCTCGAAGTTTCACAGCTCCGCAGGCCATCATTGGAGCGTCTGTTACCCGCTTTGACCGCCAGCTATGTAGGGCATTGGACAGCTATGGCCTGGGGAACCGAGCATGGGCATTTGACGATGGGGACGCTTCCTTCTATAGGTATGGCAGTGCTGGCCAAGCTGGCATTGGCTGCTGTTTTATTCGGATTGGTTGCCCGTTTGTTCACGAGCCTGCTTTACCATACCCGCACCGTCTTCAGCAGGTGGATCCCCCATCCGGTGCATCGCAGCATCATCGGTGGCTTTCTCCTGATTGGCTTCGTGTTCCTTGCCGATTCACGAGCCTATCTTGGACTCAGTCTGCCGCTGCTTAACGAGGCTTTTGAGGCTCCTGCTGGGGAAATGCAATTTGCTTGGAAGCTGTTGTTTACAGTAGTGACTCTGGGATCAGGTTATCAGGGCGGAGAAGTCACTCCCCTGTTCGTTATCGGGGCAACCTTGGGAAGCACCTTGTCAGGGTGGCTTAGTACACCAACCGCTTGGCTGGCGGCTGTTGGCATGGTGGCCGTCTTTGCCGGGGCTGCCCGGGCACCGTTGGCCTGCTTCGTTATGGGGCTGGAATTATTCGGGGTGGAGGGGGCACTCTATCTGTTCATCGGCTGTATGATCAGCCGACTGTGTGCGGGTGGCCGCGGGTTGTATCACTCGGCTGCAAGCCAGCGCCCCGGCCAGCCCGGGAAGTCTGCGGGGCGCTTGCGAATCAAGTAATGCGCGTGGCGTTAGAGAATTGTTGAATCGGTCCATTCCATCGATCATCCGCAATCAACGTTTCTTTGTACCCCGTATTCGTATACTCGCTAATAACGGTTCGCCAGAACTGCTGAGATTTCACATTCGCTTGTTCTTGCCGAATTTCCCAGTGACCAGGATGCATATCGAATATTTCTTTCACAATGACCCGTCCAATTCGCTTCCCCCGCCATTTGCGCATAATAAAGAAATCCGCCAGATTTCGCGTCGACAAGTCGCGGGGATAGAGCAAGCTGAAACGGTTAATCAGCATGAAGCCTGCCAGCTCGTCATTGATTTGAATCAGGATCGGGATACGACCTTCTTCCGTTCTGCCTGGATCTGTCCAATAATGATCCAGGTCGGGATAATCATAATAGCCATGCCTGTCCGGATCCTTGCCGTTGAATTCACTGGTATCATATAGGTACATCTGCACCAAGTTCCGAAATACCGGTTTTTCCGAGATAGGCGCGTCGATCAGCTTGATCTGGTATCCCCGATGTTCAATTAAATTCATAACAACAACCTCCTCATAACTGAAGTTACTTGCAACCTTGTACTACTTTGGGGTACGATTTCTTTACTAAAGGAGGAGAGAACTATGGCTAGCTATAATGAAATTGAAACCTTAGATCAATGGAAAGAACTGCTGGACGCATCCAAGGAACAATCGGTGGTCGTGTTTAAACACAGTACGACTTGTCCGGTCAGTGCTAATGCGCTTTCTGAATTTAATCAGTACTTGGAAACCGAATCAGGAGATCAGACAACGTATGCTCTTGTAAAAGTCATTGAATCCCGTCCGGTGTCCAATCAAATCACGGAGGATACAGGCGTCAAGCACGAATCCCCGCAAATCATTCTGTTGCGGGACGGCAAGAAATATTGGACGGCGTCCCATTGGTCCATTACTACGGAGCATATGAAAGCCGTAATGCAATAATTAAAATCGTTGATGCCGCTGCCTGAACAGGCAGGCGGCATCTCTATTTATTCGGCAATCTGATTAAGCCCGCTGTACCGGGCGATCTCATCCATTAACCTCCGATTCAGGGGAAATACGAATTGCATTCTCCCGAGCGGCTTCAGACCACTGCGATTATGAATGGTGGCGGCTCGTACATATAGACGGTATTGTTCAGTATCGGGCGTCGTACTGATATATTCTGCATGATCCTCACGTTTGTTCTTATGGGCAAGAAACCGTTCGCCTTGCGCCTCAAATGGAACGATACTGACGATGTCGGCCAGTTTGATATGATAATTGACATGGGGTTTATGGAAGACTAGCTCCCGTGTGGATACCGTTACCCCGTAATTGCTTTTCTTGTGTGATAGTTTGAGATCTCCTTCGATGGTTCGCAGCTGAATAAAATCCGGATGCACAGGCGTCCCCTCCCTTCATTACTGCTTGCTGTCATAATACACAATTTCCCCATCTAGGCTTGTCGAAGTAATATTCAGCAAACCATAGGAATAGGAAGGCTGCCTTCGCTTATCGGTTGGTGAGCCGGGGTTAATCAGAATTACCCCGTTATGCTTCTTGTAAAGCGGGGTGTGTGAGTGTCCGAACACGATGACATCGACCTGATCACCTGCAAAAGCATCAATTGCCCGACTTTCCGTTGTACCTGAACGACCATGCCCATGGACCAGTCCGATACGTCTTCCCGCCACCGGGACAATTTTACGATACCCCAGTAAGTTCACGATTTCCGGGCCGTCATTATTACCAGCAATTCCATCCACCGGGGCGTACTCACTAAGCATCTCATAGACATTCCGGCTCGTCCAGTCTCCCGCATGCAGAATTAAATCGACTTTCGCCAATCCGCGTTTTAGAGCCTCTGGCAGCCCTTTGGCTCTGGCAGGCATGTGTGTATCGGATATAATGGCAATTTGCATAGCATTCCCTCCCGATTCCCCGTAATCATATCCTCCGTTCGATAGCCGGGATAATGTACTCCAACAAGACGTTTTTGGCAAGCATAGCCTTGCTCTTGCCTTCCACCTTCTTGCGAATGACAGCAACCAGATCCAGCTCAGGTATCACAAACAGATATTGCCCTCCGTACCCGAGAGCAAAATATAAATCGTGCCTGCCGTTATGCTCAGCTGAGGATACCCACCAATGATAGCCGTATTCTCCATAGATCGGAGGCTGGAAAAGCGGGAGCCCCCTGGACTGGACCGATGTGGATTCTTCAACCCAACGTTCGGACAGCAAGCGTTCGCCATTCCACAGCCCGCCTTGCAGATAGAGCTGTCCGAATTTGGCCAGATCCTCTGAGGCCATGTGCAGCCCTGCCCCGCCCTCGCTCACTCCCCCGTGACGCGGCCATCGCACACGACGGAAACCCAACTTGTCGAACAATCGGCGCTGAGCAAAGCTCTCCGCTGGTTCACCTGTAACCCGGGTGACAAGAGCAGATAACAGATGCGAACAACCCGAATTATAAGCGAAGGTCTGACCGGGCGGATGAGCCAGCGGCTGTTGCGTGATGTAGCCGACCCAATCCGGTGTCCGTCTCATTTTGAAGTAAGGCTTGTCAAAATCCGGCCACTCAAAGCCCGGGGTCATCGTCAGCAGGTCGCGGACCGTAATTAGCGCTTTACGCCCGTCTCCACTGTCATGCAGCCACTCAAAATAATCGCCCAGTTCGGTATCAAGCCGTAATAATCCTTCATCAATAAGCATGCCAATGAGTGCAGAAACGACGCTCTTGGTACAGGAATAGACCGGACCAATTCGGTCACGCCCCTGCTCATGCCAGCGCCAGGCCATCCTGCCTGACCGGAGCACGATCACATCCTTGATTGCCCATCCGTCCAGTAAAGATGCCAGTACCTCCAAACGAGCCGTACTCATTCCGGCCAACCCTGGATCCGTCATGGGCAGCCGAGTTGCATGCATTCTCATGTTGAACATCGTCTCGGAGCCTCCATTGGAATAGCTTTGTATGTCTGTTTATTGTGATGGACCTTGCCTATGCTTGTCAAATGACTTGCGGGCCCCTGCCCCTTTACTCTCTACTCAGCATACGTCCAAAAACTATAAGGCATACATACATAAAGTAACCAAGAGGTGATCAATCGTGTACACCAAAAAGTACAAGAGCCGCAATATTCGCGGCAAGCTTAAGGTTTGTCGTTATTTGCGTGCCAATCCCGCCACGAAACGGGTCGTCCCGAATACAAAAGCCTTTACCCTTGCCAATCTTCGGCAGATGACAGACCGATACTCCGCCGTATACATCAAGCCGGATATCGGGTCGATGGGAATTGGCATCTTCAAGCTAACCTCGACAGGGACCGGATATACCCTGTATTCCACCTCCAAAAGGAAGCAAAGCGTGGTGCATTTCAGTACCAGGCAAGCCGTTTACAAGCACATCAATAAGAAAAAGGGAACGGGTAAGCTTATCATTCAAAAAGCCATTCTGCTCGATACTGTGGATGGAAAGCCTTACGATATTCGCGCCATGGTACAACGTAAACCCGGCAAGTCTTGGGTGTGTACGGGTTATCTTGTGAAGGTGGGAAAACCGGACCGAATTGTCACGAACTATTATCAGGGAGGCAAGATCTTCACGCTTGCTAAATGGATGGGCAAAAAAGGCTGGAAAGGCTCGCTTGCTCATGCTCGGGAACAAGAACTGAGCCAGACGGCCTTAACCATTTCCAAAACGCTGAGTAAGCGGCGCAGCGGCATGCATGAAATGGGCATTGATTTTGCTTATGATCAGCAGGAACGGCTGTGGGTGTTGGAGGTTAATAGCAATCATCCACAATTTTATCCACTCCGCAAGCTTGACCGTGCCGCCTTCCAGAAAATGAAGGACTATGCTCGGAGTTACGGGCGTAACGATGCATAAACGGCCAATAGCTGTTCCATCAGAGAGCCGGCTCCCTGGGTGGAACGGCTATTGGCCGCCATGGTTATTGAGTGGCTGCGGCAGCATAAAGCTCTCGCAGCTTTTCCGCCTTCACTGAACGCTCGCTTTCCTTAAGCTTGGGACAGCTGTAACAATAATCGCCGCCATCTGTCTTATGGTAGAGACAGCAGACATTTTTCATTTTCAGCTGTTTGCCCGGTTCCCGGTAATCCTCGATGTAACGAGGCTTCACGACCATCGGGTTCCGGTTACGTCCGAATACATCGGGACCCAAGTCCAGAAGAACCGCATAATCCTTGCTTAACCGATCATTGATGGAGCTGTGTGCAGGATCCCCGAGCAAGCGTTCAACGTAAAAACCGACTCTGGTCGGCATTTGCCCCCACAAAAATCCGGGATTCAGGCCGGATGCCTGAGCTGCACTCTCCACTATTGGACGCAGAGTCTCCTGAATTAATGTTGTCAGCTGGCTCCGTACCCACTGCGTTCGATCTTCTGATGCATTGGGGCCCTCCAAACCGCCAAACTCTTGAACGACCGTACGAATCTGACTATATTCGCCCTGCTGGGTAATCTTGATCGTTAACTCTTCGAGAGGCAAACTGAGCGACCGATTCCATGCTGATAACGAATAGAGGGTAGATACAAGCATGCCGCTGCAAAAACTGCTCAAATAGGCGGCTGCAACATCCAGCTCAGAAGCCTTGATGCTGGCGGCATACTTGGCCAAGAAAGTCGTCATGGCTTCAGGCTGTTGAAGGCTGGTGGCCTCTTCAGCGTATAGAGTCTCATGCTCATCATGCTGATCTACAAGAAAAAAATGCTCACCGAGTAATCGGTAATTGACTGGCATCATTAGCGAAGTCGCTCCTTCCGAACAAACAAACATTTCCTCAGATAGTGATAATCATTATCATGATTATAACAAGCTCCGCCCCAGATTACTATCCCTGATCTTTCTAAGCACATAAGACAAGCCTGCACGAGATGCGCAGGCTTGGATTGCTACTTCCAGTGACTGGCGATAAAGCCGTCTCGACCGGATGCATTACGGTACATTTTGTATCGGATGGTGTTTTTGCGATGGTAGCCTTGGTGATAGTCCTCAGCCGCGTAAAACGTCTTAGCTGGAACAATCGGAGTAACAATCGGGTTCGTGAAGACGCCACTTTCTTTCAATCGCTTTTTGGAGGCCTCCGCTTTTTCTTTTTGCTCTTTAGAATGATAAAAGATGGAGGTGCGGTATGACTCACCACGATCATGAAATTGGCCTCCCGCGTCAGTGGGGTCAATTTGCCGCCAAAACAGATCCAATAAATCATCATAGCTGATCAACCTGGGGTCAAATGTAATCTGAACAGCTTCTGCATGTCCTGTCGTTTCGGAGCAAACCTCTTCATACGTCGGATTATCCGTATGCCCACCAGTATAACCAGACAAGACCTCTATCACTCCCGGGCGCTCCTCAAATGGGGAGACCATGCACCAGAAGCAGCCGCCTGCAAATGTAGCTTTTTCAACCTGTGTTTCATTTTGTTGTTCCATCTCACATTGCCTCCTTTTGGGACAGACTGGATAAGACCAGTATACCACAAGGAAGCCCCGACCTGCGCGGTCGGGGCTGCTCGTTCATCTTTTATTAATTAATGGGATTCACGGTTTCTGCCGCGCATACCGGCAAGACCTAGCAGACCCAGCAGACCCAGCCAGCCCCAGTCCATACCGCGGTCATTGTTGGCCGCAGTTGTGCGGTAACGACCGTTGTCCATACCATAAGCACGGGTACCTTCATTGCCGTACGTGCTGTAATTCGAGTCGGAATGGACACGCGTGCTCGTGTTGTATCCATTGGTACCGGCTGTACCGTTCATCGTGTTACCATTGCCACCATTAGTGATCGAACGTTGCGTGTTTTTCATTTCAACACCTGCATTCGACTTATGCATTTTGGAGGACTCAGCAAACGTTGGAACGGCAAGCATCAGCATCAGAGAAGCTACGATCAAAAAGCTCAGCGACAATCGTTTCATGACAGCACATCATCCCTTCTCAATGTTGGTGACATCAAAAGACTCGCCTTAACGACCAGGCTTTATCAGGTCCCGTCATTGTTTTTCCCGGAGGGTGAGTTACTGATACATGGATAATGATGCTGATCTTCAAGGGATCGCTTACCTTTGTTGAGCTAGCTGAATCCGGCTCAGTTCCGGTCTGCAAAACAACCGAAACGGCACGCCGGTAGTCCCGACACCACGATTGGTGTAGATCGTTAATCCTCGCTGATGGTTCACTCGATCCACATAACGGCTGCCTAGTGGTGGTGTAATAAGATGTCCAATCAGTGGCAGCCGAATCTGACCTCCGTGACTATGCCCGGAGAGCTGCAGACGTACGAGGGAAGAATCATCCGCGTAGACATCAGCATAGTCAGGCTCATGAACGAGAACAATAATGAAGTCATCTGGCTGTGTTGCAGCCATTGCAGCTTGTATGTCAGGGACCGCATGCATCGCATCTTCCAGTCCGACGAATGCTACTGTCGCATCCCCTACTTGAATTCGGTGCGCATCATTGCGCAATACTTGGAAACCAGCTTGACTCAGCGCATCGGCTACCTCGTCGGGCGCTTGCCAGTAGTCATGGTTGCCCAATACTGCTACCTTACCGTAAGGGGCATTCAGACGACTCAAAATTGGAATACTGGCTTCCAGAAGATCCGGAGCATTTTCAATCAGATCCCCTGTGAAGCAAAGCATATCATAGGTGTGTTCATTAATATTCTCAACTAGTCGCTCGAGATCCCGGACACCATAATGATAGCCGAGATGAACATCACTAAAATGCAAAATCCGAAAGGACTGGAGATCAGCTGGCAAATCGTCAAAAGAAAGCGTGACCTGATCCGTGCGAAGCCAACGGCGTTCGACCAAGTGAGCATATAAAGGCGTACCTAAACCAGCCGTTAGAATTCCACCTGCTGCCAGCTTAATAAATTCTCTCCTGCTGATCGGTTTCATCCTTGAAGCATCCGGGTGACGCGGATTTCCAATTCAACAATGGAGAACGGCTTCGCCATATACTCTTCCGCGCCCAGCAGCAGCCCCCGAACGACATCATCCTCTTTTCGCCTTGCCGAGAGCATAATTACCTTTGTCTGAACGGACCTCTCATCGGAGGATTCCTTATACTTCTGCAGAAGGGCAAATCCATCAAGCTTCGGCATGACACCATCAAGTATACATACATCAATAGCATTATTCTGCAGGAGATGGAGCGCTTGTTCCCCGTCGCTGGCTTCCAGAATGCGTACCGGCAGATGGCTAAGGTTGGTGACAAGAATATTACGCAAAATTTCGTCGTCGTCTGCAATCAAGAGCGTTCTTTGATGAGGAGCCGGTGTCTCCGGTTGTTCGACACCTTGTTTACTGATTATAATTTGATCCCGTCCATTTTTCTTGGCCCTGTACATGGCCTCGTCTGCGGTACGCAGCCAATCCTCAGCTGACAATGCGTCTCGCCATTGTGAGATACCAGCCGAGAATGTAACATGGTACGATTGTTGATTGACTTTGGCTACCGGCTGCTGATGGACAATCTCGCGCAGCTTGGCAAGCAATTTCTCTGCCTCTTCCTCTGTCGTCCCTGGCATCAAGATAACAAATTCCTCGCCGCCATACCGGGCAATCAAATCGGTTACTCGAGACTGATGGTTCAACAGATTAGCCAACCCTTGCAGCACCTGATCGCCAACTGCATGCCCATAGGTATCGTTAATCCGTTTGAAATAATCAATATCAATAAATGCGACAGAGATCGGTGAAGGGTAGCGTTGGATGCGCTGCAGCTCCGATTGAATCTGGTGATCCATGTACCTGCGGTTGTAAACACCAGTCAAGGGGTCACGAAAGGCCATCTGCTCATAGGTCTTGCTGCGTGTCAGCAGGCTATAAATGCGGGCTGCCAATTCTTCGTATTGAAATGGCTTGGTGACATAGTCGTCAGCTCCCAGATAAAGACACTGCATTTTGTCTTCTAGATCTTGGCGGCCCGACAATACAATCAGGGGAAGCCACTTCAGGGTAGGATCTTCCTTCAAGAACTCGAAGAGATCATAACCAGAATGCGGATGCATCATCAGATCAAGAATCACCAAATCAAAATGTTGATCATGAAGCAGCTGCTTGGCTGCCTCAACCGTAGCGGCCTCCGTGACTGCGTATTCATCGAGCTCCAGCCTTCTGTACAAGTAGGAGCGCAACGCTTCTTCATCATCAATAATAAGTAGCCGGCTACCGGCCATCGTGGGGCGCTCCTTGCTGATGCCGGAGTAGTCCAGCGCGAGTTCTTTCTTGCACACCTCATACTCCATGACCAGCTGCCCCATTAGAGCTTTGCTCTGCGTTAATGCCTCCGGTATTGCTGTGGCTGCATCGGCGCCACATTCAATCCATTCCCACTTATGTAATAAATCTTCAGCCAATTGACCAACTCGGTTGAGTCCAAATACCGGCGCGCTTCCCTTCATGGTATGGAACATCCGATGCAGCGCCTTGCAGCTGTCGAAATCCCCGGTGCTGCCTGCCTTCTCGAGCAAGCGATTAATCTCCGAGAGTTGGGAGCTCATCTCCTGAACAAAACGTTCTCTGCCTTGTCTGATCAGACGCTGGCCCCGATCTTGCTTGGCTTTGAAGCGCTCAGTCTCATTAGGATCCATATCTTCACTTCCCTGAACTAATTAAGTATCTATACAACAGGACAGCATGCAGAGGAGGGCGGCTCACCGCCCTCCTGCACTCTGTTGTTAAGCCTGCTCTTCCAAGGCAGCCATTGCACTTTGGGTCAACCAATCAAACAGCTCATCATCCTCTTCCAAACGATCTTCCATGGCGAAGATTTCTTCTTCGCTTCCGGATGTATCCAAGAAGAATAGTCCATAGGACCACTCCTTGCCTTTCTTGCTCTGCAAAGCCATTTCATAAGCGTCACGGTGGCCTTGAGCTCGGAAATGTACCTTACCGACGTAGCCATCTTCTTTTGAGTAAGTCATAGCCACATGTAGAATTGTAATGTCATCGTTTGCCATTGTTTCATTCCTCGCTTCTTCTCAATACCGACTCGCGGTTTCCATCGATTCCTCTGTTTTCGAGAATACCTGAATCCCGTCAATTAAACAAGTCTAAAACAGTGGGCGAGGCCTTATTCTGGCAGGGGCAGCAGTAACAAACGGTCATCGTTATCGCTTGGACTGCCGCGTCCATCCGTATTGTTGGTGATTACATACAAACCTTGATCGCTTACGATAACATCTCGCAATCGTCCTTCACCCGACAATACATCATCAAGTGGCGTTCCTTCAGCATCAAAGCGGGCCAGGCGTTCGCCTCGCAAGCCTGCAACAACGATGTCCCCATTAGGGAGCACGGCCAAGCCCGAAGGGGCAAGCGTCTCCTCGCCTGTGTGATACAGCGGAGGTACCATACCTGCGGCTTCCTCATCCCCCATCACATCAGGCCAGCCGTAATTGGAACCTGCTTCGATTGCATTCAGCTCATCATGGGCGTTAGGGCCATGTTCCGCACTATACATCTGCATATCGGCATTCCACCCCAATCCTTGCGGGTTGCGGTGACCCGAGCTGTACACATAGGAGGCCGGATCAGGGTTATCCTCGGGCACTTCGCCTTCAGGGGTCATGCGCAAGATTTTGCCGGCAAGCGAGTCTTCCTGCTGCGACAGCGGACGCTCGCCTGCATCACCCGTTGATACGTAGAGCATGCCGTCGGGTCCCCACGCCAGCCTTCCTCCATTATGGGTATTGCCTCCAGGAATATCTTCCAACAACTGTTCTGTTTCTTGCCACCCGCCATCTTCGGTTCGTTCGACAACGACAACGCGATTCAGGGTCGACCCTGATTCCTGGTAGGTGTGATAGACATATAATCTGCCCGTCTCCTCAAAACCCGGGCTGAGCAGGATGCCAAGCATTCCACCTTCACCAGCCGCATGAACTGGCTTTTGCAGCTCAACTGTCTGACGATCCAGCGCACCATCAGCAATGCGTACGATCGCACCCTCCCGTTCACTGACATAGATCGCTTCTTCTCCTACAGCTATCGACCAAGGAGCCTGCAGTTCCTCGGCAACCGTCTCGTAACCGGCGGCTGGAGCTTCGGGTTCCGGTTCGTTTTCTGTAGCAGGTGCTTCCACAGGCGGCTCACTCGTAGGCGGTGGCGCGGTATTGTTTGTATTGGTCGTAGACGTGCCGCAGCCTGCCAACAATGCAGCTGCTGCGAGAACCAAAGCTAATTTCGGTATTTTCATTCGTTTCTCCCTTCTTGAACGATATTCGACACTTCTTGTTACCGACTAGCAAGCTTGATTGTATTCAGTATAATAGATTCATAGCCTACTTCGGTCGGCACTCCCCGGAAAGGAGAATTGGTATGCTTCGCACCGTTATTGGCCGGATGCGTTTCATCGCGATATACGAGGGTTGGTCTTATCTGATCCTCTTGTTCATCGCGATGCCGCTCAAATACATCTTTGACTGGCCTCATGCTGTCAGCGTCGTTGGTGCACTGCACGGCTTACTGTTTGTGCTGTATCTGTTTGCGCTTGCTCACGTGACATTCAAGCACCGCTGGACGCTGCTTCAGGTCATCGCCGGTTTTGTGGCTTCACTTATCCCGTTTGGCACCTTTGTGCTGGACGCCAAGCTCTTGCGCCATCAATCCCATTAATCATTACCCAAAAAGGAGAGCTCATCGCTCTCCTTTTTTGTGAACCTTCTATTACAAATCTAGTTATATACGAAATCGCTTTATTTGGTCCGCTTGTTCCTCCAAGAGCAAAATCTCACGCTGTTTGGGACCAATCAGATCAAAATGCGGATAAGGCTGTCGTTGGTGAATGTACCGCGGGTCGAGGCCATAGCTCTCGCACCAGGCAGATAGCTTGTCTAAATCGGAGCATCCTACTTTGGTGACGGTACGAACGCCAGGAAACCGGGGATCCAACCAATAATGGGTCAAGTAGGCGATCTCACCACGTAGCACTTGATCCTTCCAGCGCTTCATCTCCGGTCTAGTAATGCCAAAAGCCATCCTCTCACCTCTTTACCTCTGCTTATTAATAGGACCTTATGAATGGAAAGGACAGCGCTGATAATCATACGCCGGCTTGACGATATCATTGGTATAACTGCGATGAAAAATCTCCGTAGCAGCGGGAGAGACAGGTGGTATAAGCCAAGCCCAGTTGCCTGTCACCTGACGTCCGGCATCTTGTTCCTGCTGCTCGAATCGAATGAATTGCTCAGCTGCTGTATGATGATCGACGATGCTGACACCGTCTGATTTGAAGGAATGCAGAACCGCCACATTCAGCTCCACAAGCGCTTTGTCCTTCCACAGGGTGACATTGCTCTGTGTTGAAAGGTTCATTAGCTCCGCTACCTTCGGTAGCAGATTATATCTCCCCGAATCAGCCAGGTTGCGGGCACCAATTTCTGTCTCCATGTACCAGCCGTTAAAGGGAGCGGCGGAATAGAGAATGCCTCCAATCTCAAGCGACATATCTGAAATCATCGGTACCGCATACCATTTGACACCCATCTCAGCAATGCCGGGCAGCTCCGGGTGCCGGATCGGCACCTCGAGCACGAGCTCTGGCGGTACGGCTCGCCAAGCTGGCTGTCGATCTCCGCACTGGATCACGATTGGAAGCACGTCATGTGGACTCCCCTCACCGGCCCAGCCCAGCTCCATGCAGACACGGGTAAATGCAACCGAAGCGGGGTCCCCGACAATACCTTCAGGCGTCTCATATCCGGCATAGCGAACCAGTTGGTGATTCCAAATGCGCACTTGTGCTCCGCTTTGCCCGACAGGTTCAAAGATCGTGATCGTCGGCCGGATTCTCCCGCCATTTGTTGCATACCTCATGTGATTGAACACGGCCTCAAACAGCTCATCCTCCGTCTTCAGCCCTCGCGCATCCATGACGGTAAGACTGTTCCAGAACAAACGGCCGATGCACTTATTGCTGTTGCGCCAAGCCACCCTTGCACCAAAGGTTAATTCTTCCAATGTATGCTTGTACGAACCGGTATGGTCAATCTCGCTGAGAACCTCCTGCAGACGCAATAATAGCTCGTTCTCGGACCCGCCCGACTCGGCATAATACTGCCGAATGAAGAGCTCCGCTTCTTTGCTTACCTGACTGTCTTTCTGAACTTGCATTGCACGCCTCATCTCTTTCCTGCTGCCTGCAGCAAACCGTGTATTTCCTCCTATTATAGCTTAATCAGCCTGTTACTGAAAATGCAAAAAGTCCCCCTGCTTAGCGTCTACTCCATTTCCATCCCTGTATTTCTCAGTTCAAACACAAAATCGACTGTAATGTCAGCTGAGGGAAATGCTTCTGTCCAATTTATCTTTTTCCATATAGCAGGATGGAAGGCGTGAATGTCTTTGCCGATCCCCATCGCATCGCTTCTGTAAGCCTGCAATTTTTGAATCATTGTTTTAGCGTTGCCTTCGAGAAATTCATTGGCATCACGTTCAATTCTTCGTATTTCCTCCGCATTGAACAAGTCTTTACCAAAGGTTTTTTCCAAAAGATTCCCTTCCATATGAACTTTATAGTGAACCTTGACCCTGTCTTGTAGCTGCGTGACTGTTTTTCGCGATTTAATTAACTCCGTACTCAGTGTAACCAGCCGGTCTTCTCGCCCATCAAAAGCAAATACCAAATCGCCGCCGTCCTTTTCATCATCGATCCGTAGCATTTGCCATGTTTCCTCAGGTGTCAGCGTGCCTACCATTTGGTCACCACGAAATAGCGCCACACCATCCCACTTAATATCATCTTTGTCGATATCCAATAAGTTAATAAAAGGCTCACGATCATTGGTAGACAAGTCAACGAAAAAATTGCCCAGGTTCATGTCTGGTATGGTCCCCATCTTGGTGCCATTCTCAAACATTGCCATTATAAACACGGAAGGAATTTGATCCAATTTAGGTCTGGAACGCAGAAGCTCGCTTGCTTTACCCTTCACTACGATCGGCCACAGCAAACGTCGAATCTCCGGATCTCTCCGAAACGGATCGCTTACTGTTCTCAGCCCTCTGCGGGCCAGTCCTTCACCAAAAGCAAGAATACGAGTCTGTCCAAAAAAGATTTTTTGGTTTAATCGGTTTTGCAAAGCTTGAATTCCTTCAAGAACGGTACGTCCTTTCTCCTCCATAATGATTACAGCTTCTTTACCGTCGCCGTCACCACCGCCTCCCCCGGAGCCCGAAATTTTGAGTGGAATCGGAATTTGAATACTGACAGACAATAAATTCGGATCATCCTCTACGATATCCAAACCGATTGCCACAACTGTCGTCCGTTCCTCAATTTCACGCCTGTCCCAGCAACCGCTCATCAGTACGATAATGAGGGCCAGAAAAGTCAGACGAACGATGAATTTAGATAATAACATGCACATCATCCCTTCTCTGATTTTCCCCTTCGGAGGACACCAACTAATCCAAAGAACAGCGGAATTCCGAGACCAGCCACCATCCCCATATTGCCAATGATATTTTGTGTAGCGAACAATTGATAGAGATTGTCAGGCCTCATCGCTAGCCAATACAACACTGGCAACAAAATGACTGAGATCCAGCGGTGACTGGAAAACTTGAACATCTGCTTGATAATTAAGGCGGTTGCATAATAAAAGTTGGCCAGCGTCGTAAATACGGCAGTCACCCAGACGGCTAAAAAGGCGGACTCCAAACGTTCTAGAATTAGTCCAGGAACTTCCGTCGTTTTGACCAATTCCAATGTCGGCCATGCCAGAAGCTGCAATTCTTCATAGCCAAACACAGAAATGCCCGCGATAGCAATTAACAAATACAACAGACCAGGTATACTTACGCCAATCATATTGCTTCGAATCAAATGTGGGGATTGTTGAACATTGGCAGAGAATAGCAGCATGACTTCGAAACCAAGCATCGTAGAGGTCATGATAAACGAAGAAGTCATCACCATCTTCCAGTCCAGGTCGAAAAGCGGGAACAGGTTCTCCAACCTGCCACTTTGAAAGGAAGACACCGCAATAATCAAGATAGGGACGACAATGAGGGGCAGCATGATTTCGTTTACCCGGGCCATGACCTCTACGGCATACATGGTCATAAATAAACCTGCAACCAGCATCGTAACAATGATTACCTCTACAGGCGTGGTAGGCAGCATCGTTGTCGATACAACCTCACCGAACAAGCGCGCCACAAGAGCGGAGGCCCAGCCCCAGTAGACAAGTAACAACAGCAAAAAAGGAAACACCAGCACTTTTCCAATCCATTTCAGCCGGGGTGGCGCCAGCAACTCAGCCCCATAACCAACAATACTTTGGCCACCAAACCGCCCTCCCAAACGAGAAATCACCCAAGTCATCAGCATCGCAATTGCCGTACCGATAACAATCCCGATCCAGCCACTCTGATTTGTTCCATGTACAGCCACCCGGGGAAGAGTCAACACGCCGACGCCAATCATCGTACTTGCAATAATCGAAGCAGACTGTCTGCTGCTAATGACAGAGCCTTCTGACTCACTGTTGCTGCTTTTCTTAGAAGGTTGATCGGTATTGCCATTACCAGCAGGGCTATTTGGTTTCCTGGCCGTCGGATCCTTTGGTTGCATTGCTCGTCTCACCCTCCTTGTCTATTTGCACAGACGAATCCCCAACCCGGATCGGATCCTGCGGATTGAACGGTGCGGGACGTCTGAACATCCACTGAAGCGGCGCCCGGATTAAGGTATCTTTATTGGCATTAATGTCCATCGGTGTCATCGGAGAAAGATACGGAACCCCAAACGATTTAAGTGAACATAGATGCACAATAATTAGAATCAACAACAGCATAATACCGTACAAACCAAACAGCGATGCAGCAATCATCATCGGGAATCTCAGCATTCGCAACGCAATAGCCGCGCTGTAGCTAGGAGAGGCAAACGAGCCAATGGTCGTCAATGCCACGATGATAACCATGATTGGACTAACAATCCCTGCTTGGACCGCAGCCTGTCCTACAACAAGTGCGCCGACGATGCCAATCGTAGGACCGATAGGACCTGGTAGCCGCACACTTGCCTCACGCAGGATTTCCATTGTCACTTCCATTAGAAAGGCCTCGATGATAGAAGGAAACGGCACCGTAGAGCGGCCCGCTGCCATCGCAATTACCAGCCTCGACGGAATCATCTCAGGATGGAACGAACTAAATGCAATGTAGAGCGAAGGTAGAAGCAAAGCCATCCCCATACTGATAATCCGGATAAAACGAATGAGTGTGCCAATCAAAAAACGCTCGTAATAGTCCTCCGGGCTCTGATAAAACTGGGCGAAAACCGAGGGCGCAATTAATACAAATGGCGTCCCGTCACAAACGACAACCACTCTTCCTTCGAGAATATTCGCTACCGCCTTATCCGGCCGTTCCGTGTTCTGAATAATCGGGAACGGGCTGATATGATGGTCCTCGATAAACTGCTCAATATATCCACTCTCCAGGACGGCATCAATATCAATTCCGTCAATCCGGCGCTTAACCTCTTCGACCAGCTTGGGGTCGGCGATATCCTCCAGATACATGATTGAAATGTCTGTCAGGCTTCGCCGTCCTACCTTCATACTCTCCACGCACAAGTTGGGGTCTTTGAGCCGCCGCCTGATCATGGCAGTATTCGTACGAATGGTCTCCGTGAAGCTGTCACGCGGACCGCGGACAACGGACTCGGTGCTTGCCTCTTCGATACCTCTCTGTATCCAGCCCTTGGCGTTGAGCTGAAGCACGCGTGGCACCCCGTCAATAAGAACTGCCGCATCGCCGGTCAGAACGGTATTGACAACATCCTTAAGCGTTTTTCCGACTTTGAGATCATTGATAGGTATGCCTAACCGGCGGAGTTCGTCCTCAGCAGCCTGCATATTGTCGTGCAGGGTCGTTTCGAACATACCCGCTTTTAGAATAAAATCATCCGTCAATTGCGTATCGGATAATCCATCGATGAAGAGAACAGCCGCTCGTTTCGGTGAGTCTTTGCCAAGGTAGAATTCCCGGACCACCATATCGTTGCTAGTTTTAAGAGCATTCTCTACTAATTTGAGAGCTTCGGCGAGTGTTTCAGGCAATTGGACTTCCCCCATATGATCCAGCTTCGTTTTGAGTCTCTGGCTCATATGGGCTTTCATCCTTTTTTTTCGTCCGGATGTCAGCTTGGATTTAAGAATTTGAAAAAAACTGGCTTTCATCATGACCGTTCCACCCCACTTTACGGAAAATCAGCGCATCACTGCCAATGTGCGCAGGTTAGGGGTATTGTTACCAGCCGTATGGCCAATTATTCCTTTCTAGTCTTAGCTGTTGTGGTATACTCTAAGGATGTCAAGCAAATACGAAATGAGGCTATCGCATGTCCAATACATTTGAACAATTGAAGATCAATCCCGAGCTTACGTCTCTCCTGAAGCAAAACGGCATCATTGTACCGACCCCGGTACAAGAAGCAGCGATTCCACTGGCGCTTGAAGGCAAGGATATCATCGTCCAGGCCCAGACAGGCACAGGCAAGACACTCGCCTTCGCCCTGCCAATCCTCCAGCGCATCCAACCAGCCTCTCCACATGTCCAGGCTTTGATTGTGACACCGACTCGCGAGCTGGCCATTCAGATTACACAAGAATTGCAAAAGCTCGCACCTGCAACCGGCTGCCGAGTTCTCGCCGCGTACGGAGGACAGGACGTGGAAGCGCAAATTCGCAAGCTGCAAGGTGCCGCACACATCGTGGTAGGCACTCCCGGACGTCTGCTCGACCATCTTCGTCGGGAGACCATTTCCTTGTGGAAGCTCCAAACCCTGATTCTTGATGAAGCGGACCAAATGCTGCATATGGGCTTCTTGGCAGAAGTTCAGGAAATCATCGAGCAAACAAGCAAGCATCGTCAGACCATGCTGTTCTCCGCTACCATGCCGGACAGCGTCCGCAACCTGGCGGCCAATTACATGACGAAGCCGGAGGATACGCGGATCCGGGGGACGCACGTAACGTTGGATACCATCAAGCAAATCGTCATTGAGACGACGGATAGGGCAAAACTGCAAACGTTGATTCAATTGATTGAACAAGATAATCCTTATCTTGCCGTAGCCTTCTGCCGCACCAAGATTCGTGCCAAGAAGCTGACCGAATCCCTGCAGGAGCATGGATTGATGGTGGACGAGCTTCATGGCGATCTGACTCAGGCCAAGCGGGAACAAGTTATGAAGCGATTCCGGGATGCCAAGCTCCAAATCCTTGTGGCCACGGACATCGCTGCCCGCGGGTTGGACGTAGAAGGCGTCACGCACGTCTACAATTATGACATTCCCCATGATGCAGAATCGTATATCCATCGGATCGGACGTACGGGGCGGGCAGGACAGGAAGGCAAAGCGGTAACGCTGGCGTCCCCGCGCGATCGTATGACACTGCAAGCGATCGAACGCGGCATCCACGCTACGCTGGAACGCCAGCGCATGGCTGGCGGATCGACAGAACCGTCGGTGCAAGCGAGCAGCACTTCCTCTGCCCCATCGTCTCGAGGCGGTTCCTCAGCCGGACGCGGTGCTCGTGGCCGGGGGGCCGGTACGGAGAGATCTGCCGGCAGAGGAGGCTCTGCACAACAAAAAGGCCGCGAGCGCGACCGTGGTCAAGAACGAGGAAAACGTGGTTCGAGCGCGTCATCCCAAACTAGTGCGGGACGCGGCTCCAAAGGCGCCTCCCAAGCATCAGGAGGACGCGATCAGGCGCGAGGCTGGGGCACGGGTCCAGACCCTAAGCCACAGCAAGGCACTGGCGGCAGGGGATCACGGAGCAGCCAAACTGGTCGCAGCGGCCGCAATTCGGCGGCGGGCAAGCCCGGAAGAACAGATAACCGTGGCGGATCGGGACGCGGAAGACGCGGGAGGTAAGGTTACCCCCGCGGCTTCACCCGGTTGGTAGCCTTAGCAGTCAGGGGTTCATCTGGCCAATAATGCTTCGGGTACCTGCCTTTCAAATCCTTTTTCACTTCAAAATACGCTTCTCTCCAGAAGCTTGCCAAATCCCGCGTGACCTGCACCGGCCGCCCTGCCGGCGAGAGCAAATGCAGCGTCAGCGGGATTTTGCCATGGCATAACCTCGGCGTCTGCAGCCAGCCAAACGTCTCCTGCAGCCGGACAGCTAGCGCAGGTGCATCCGGATCCTGGTAATCTATTGGAATCGAGGATCCACTCGGGACCCGAATGTGTGTGGGCGCTTGCTCCTGAAGCTCGGTTCGCTGGCGCCAGCTCAGCATTGCCTCCAAGATACCAGACAAGGACAGCCGCTGCAGATCGGCCTTCGACCGCATCCCATACAAATGCGGGAGCAGCCAGTGCTCCACACTGTCTCTTAAAGACTGTTCGGACACATCAGGCCACTCTGGCTCATGACAATGCATGAACTGCATCCGCTCGCGCAATTGCCGATGGGCACGGCTCCACGGCAGCATGTCCAGGCCTTGACGTTGGACGGCCGCAGCCAGCACCTCGGCCACCTGAATCGGATCTGCTCCCGCCAATGGCCGCTCGCGAATGATCAAAGCGGACAACCGCTGCTGCTCCGTGGCCTTCACACTCTGCTGTTCTTCAAGCCACACCAGTATGGTGTGGCTCTTCATATGCTCTTGAAAGCGTTGCATCAGATCACGTTCAGCCAGCTCTGCCGCAATGAGAATCCGGCTCTCAGCACCTTGATCGTCCAAGTGAACTGCAACTAAATAAGGAGCAGCAGACATCGACTCCAGCCGAGGGAGCACGGCTCCCCTGCCACTACTTAGCAGGTAAGTACCACTGCTGCGTCGCTGCGCGATCCGGTCCGGATAGGCAATGGCAGCTAGTAGGCCACAGCTCTGCTCATCCCCTGATGCAGCACGTGATGAATCCTCTGCAACCTCTGGACGCAAGGCCCTCACTTCTTGTCTTACCCGTTGAAGAACACTCTCATCGAGCGTACACCCCGGTGGAACCTTGCCGCTGCAAGCTTCCATCCGCAGCCAAAGATCTGCGGATAGCGTCCCATCTGCCGGACGCAGCACATCCCGCTCCTGCAACAGCGCGGCTAGCAGAAGTCCTTGTTCTGCTAGCCCCATGGACACAGCTGACAGCAGCATATGTGCCAGCCTCGGATGAAGAGGAAGCTCACTCATTCGTCTGCCGTGTGTTGTGAGCTGACCGGCCATATCCAAGGCTTGCAGCTCCTGCAGCAATTCGATAGCCTGCCTGTAGGCAGCTTCCGGCGGGGGATCCAGCCAGCTCAACTCTTCAGGGTGCTGCACACCCCAAGCCGTCAGCTCCAGAGCGACGGAAGACAACTCTGACTGCCGGATCGCCGGTTGAATCATAGGCTCGAGCTGCTGTTCCTCCTCCCTGGTCCAGAGCCGGTAACAATGCCCGGGTCCAAGTCGGCCAGCCCGTCCGCGTCTCTGGTTGGCCGAGGCCACAGCCACACGTACCGTTTCCAGACGCGACATTCCCGTGCGTGGCGAGAAGCGCGAGGTGCGTGACCACCCGCTGTCAACCACGATACGTACACCCTCCACCGTTAGACTCGACTCCGCAATGGATGTCGCTAGGATGATTTTTCGCAAGCCTGCCGGATGGCTCTTAACTGCTTCGTCCTGAGCGGACATAGGCAGGTTCCCGTGCAGAATCGTGACATGAGTGTCTGTCAGATCCGCCCGGGCGAGCAACGATTGAACCCGCCGAATCTCAGGCACCCCGGGCAGGAAGACAAGCAAGTCGCCTTCTGGTTGCTCCATGAGAGCCCGCTTGACTTGCTCCGCAACTAGTGGTTCTAACGGCCCCTTGGTTGGACGATCCAGGTAATGCGTCGTAACCGGATAGCTCTTGCCAGCGCTCTCAATGATCGGCGCATTCCCAAGCAATTGGGAGACGGCAGCCGTATCCAGTGTCGCAGACATGACCAGGATTCGCAGATCCTCGCGCAGCAGCTGCTGCGTCTGAAGACAAAGCGCCAGTCCAAGATCGGCATGCAGGCTCCGCTCATGATATTCGTCGAACAGGATGATACCATAAGACTCGAGCGCTTGGTCTGATTGCAGCATACGTGTCAGAATTCCTTCCGTTACAACTTCAATGACAGTGTGCGGCCCCACTTTCGTATCCTGCCTCACCCTGTACCCAACACGCTCACCAACTGCTTCCCCGAGTGCTGCCGCCATGTAGCGGGCGGCTGTACGGGCAGCCAGCCGTCGCGGCTCCAGCATAATGATTTTTTTGCCTTGCAGCCAAGTCTCTCCCATGAGCGCCAGTGGAACCAGAGTTGTCTTGCCTGCCCCCGGAGGTGCGGCAAGCACCACATTAGCATGCTCACTTAAGGCCGCCTGGAGCTGAGGTATGACCTCCAGAATCGGCAGCTTCGGACGGAATGGCCCGTTGCTAGTGTTTCCCATGTATAACCTCTTTCCTTTCTAAATCTCTAGTCCTTGGCAAACTGCAAGGGAAGACGCAGGACGAAGGCCGCTCCTTCCTCGCGCCCCCTCTCAGCATGGATCGTCCCGTTCATTAATTCGGTCAGCTTCTTGCAGATGGCCAGTCCGATTCCCGTACCCTCGTAATGCCGGTTCAAATCCGAGTCCAGCTGGCTGAATGGCTCAAATAACAGGTCATATTTGTCCTCCGCAATTCCGATCCCCGTGTCTGTGACTCTGATCTCCAGCATTGGTTTGTTGTTCGACGACGACTCCACGAAAACCTCTGCCTTCACCTGAATGGAACCGTTATCCGTAAATTTCACTGCATTCCCTAATAGCTGCACTACGATTTGCCGGATTCTTTCGGCATCGCCAAGCAAAGGCTGTTCGAACAGTTCATCCTGCTCATACGAAAGCGGCAATTGTTTTTCACTGGCCTGCATCAGCACCATGTCCAGACACTCCTGAATAAGGGGTTCCAGCATATACGGCTCTTCCGACAATACCAGCATATCCGTATCCATCATCGCCAGCTCCAGCATCCCGTTGATCATGCTCATCAGAGCTTCGCCGCTCTGCGCTTGCTGTACGAGCAACTGCTCCTGATATTCATCCGGCTCACTGTCGGACAACAGCTGATTCATGCCGATAATTCCGTTCAGCGGCGTCCGGATTTCATGACTCATCATCGACAAAAATTCGCTTTTCAGCCGGGACGCACCCTCCGCTGCTTCCTTGGCCAATACCAGCTCCTGCTCCGCCTTTCGCTGCTCGGTGATATCCTTGGAGATCATGTAAATATATAATCTCTGACCGAGGTACAGGGGAAACATGGTCGTCTGGACGGTCAAGCTATGGCCGTCTGCATGTTGTATCCGAAAATCTGATTTCTGCGGCAACCCCCGCATCACTTCCCCCAGGCTCTGGCGCAAGCGCTCCAATTCCTGTGTGTCAGCCATCAGCGAACGATAATCTCGCTCACGGAAATCCGTCATCTTGTAACCCGTTATTCGTTCAAAGGCGGGGTTAGAGCTAATAAATATTCGTTCTTGCGGATCAAAACATACGACAATATCGGGACTATAATCAAATAAGCTCATATATCTGCGCTCATTGTTGCGTGCAACCTGCATCACTCTCTGCAAGTCGGAAATCAATCCGACAATGACTACACCAAGTGTAAGTATGCCTCCGGCACCGGCTATGATTGCAACCAGCGATCGCTCAATCCCGTACCAGCCAGTATACACGAAATCAGGCTCAGGCGATATTCGAAATGCCAAGATCGCAATGCCGTTGACCAGCGCCAGAGCAGCACCCGTCAACAAACTGCCAAAAAGCTTCCTGCGAATGGTGAGCAAGGGTGTGAGGCGTTTCTTATAGCTATACGTGGCATACACAGCTGCGAGTGCAAAAATGAAGGTTAGCGTAATAGAGATGACGGCCGACAACGGATGAATACTCGTTGTAGCCCCAAAAGCCATCGATTGAAGACTGGCATAGTGCATCATAATCAGTGCACCCGCTACCCCTGTGCTCCATAGCGGCAAGGTGGGCCAATGCGTCTTGCGACTTGTTAATAGCAAGAGCAGCAATTGGGCGGACAGCATGGCAAAAAGGAAGGATAAGAGAAGAAATAAGGGGTTGAAGTAGATCGCATGGCTGTGCTTCATGGAGAGCAAGGCAATGAAGTGCATCGTCCATATTCCTGTGCCCATAATAATGGATTGGATGAGGGTCCAGCCTCTCACACCGGCATGTCCAGCCATGGTCCGTTCTACAATATCCATGATGGCAAAGGCTGCCGACGCGGCGATGACCAGAGAAAAAATAATGAGTAATTCGTTGAAGTTCATAATGTGATCCGGCATCTCGCTCCCCCTCTCTCCAGGCCATCTCTCTATAGGCTCTCGGCAGTTATACACTTTTACACCATCTGGGGGTAGACCAATCATGAAGAGGCCTGGCACAGCTTAATCTTCATTAAGCTGTGCCAGGCCTCTATACAAGTGAACTTAGGTCACCAGTGGCAGTCGAACCCGAAAGGTGGTCTGACCAGTGCGGCTGCTGGCATCAATCGAACCTCCGTGCCGTTCGACAATACTTTTACAAATCGCCAGACCCAGCCCAGAGCCGCCGGAGGTTTCGGTACGGGATTTGTCGACACGGTAGAAACGGTCAAAGATATAAGGGAGATCTGATTCAGGAATGGGTTCTCCGTCATTGGTAATCTCAACTGTTGCAAATCCGCGGTCTCGGCGCAGCTGCACCTGGACAACATGTCCGCCGCCCCCGTACTTGATTGCATTGGAGATCAGATTTTCAAACACGCGGACCAGCTTGCCTGCGTCCCCCGGAACAACAATCCGCTTGTCATCGGAACGCAGCTCGGACGTGAGACCCGCCTCCTCCATAGATAACCGGTATTGTTCGAGCAATTGGCCGATCAGCTCCACAAGGTTGAGGGAATCCAGTCGCAAGGGGTTTCCCTCATGACGCAGTCGAGTGTAATCGAATAAATCCTGAATCAAATCCTGGAGACGCCGGCTTTTTGTATACGCAATTTGTACATAGTGCCGCAGCTCGACTTCATCCCGATAACGA
The DNA here is from genome assembly GCF_000378385.1 of Paenibacillus daejeonensis DSM 15491. Classification (GTDB taxonomy): domain Bacteria; phylum Bacillota; class Bacilli; order Paenibacillales; family Paenibacillaceae; genus Paenibacillus_D; species Paenibacillus_D daejeonensis. The sequence goes on from NZ_KB899659.1 coordinate 397,634, forward strand.
TCCTGTTCAATGAGGCCAAGGTAGCCGATGATTGAGGTCAACGGGGTTCGCAAATCATGAGAGACATTGGTAACCAGCTCGTTTTTGGCGCGTTCTGCTTTTCTCTCTTCCTCCATAGCATTCACGAGCCTTGAAACGAGATCGTTGATGGTAACTGCAATCTCAGCCACTTCGCTGTTATTTTTCACTGGCACCTGGCGTCCGAAATTCCCTTCGGCGATTTCACTCACCGATCGGTGTACCTGAGCCAGATACCTGTACTTCCGCCATTCAAAGAAAATCATATATACGCCGAAAAAGAAGATGGTTGCCAGCACCATGACGACCGGGATGCCTAACAAGCCTTCAATCATGAGCCCGATCTGTTCGAGCACAGGCACATACGACGCCAGACTAATCACGAACAGAAATGAGCCGTACATTGTGATGATCGCCAGCACCCCGCTGACAAACAAGGACAGAAGAAGTCGTAAGACCATGTAGGTCATGACATTACCCTTCAATTTTGTAGCCTACCCCCCAGACGGTTACGATCAGCTTGTCGCCAGACTCTTGCTCGAGCTTATCCCGCAGCTTGCTGATGTGGACCATCACCGTATTGTTCGATTCAAAGTACTTTTCCTTCCATACATGCTGGAAAATATCTTCGGCACTAAAGACCCGGCCCGGATGACTCGCCAATAGATGAAGAATGTTAAACTCCGTCGAGGTTAAATGCAGCGCTCGGCCGTCAACCTGAACCGAATGCGTGGATTTGTCGATCTGGAGCGGTCCAATCCGCAGCACATGATCCGGAGCTTCCGCCGGCGCGTGCATCGTATTATATTGAAAGGATCGACGCAGCAGCGACTTGATGCGTGTCACCAGCTCAAGCGGGTTAAATGGCTTCACCATATAATCGTCGGCGCCTGTCATCAGGCCCATGATTTTGTCCATGTCCTCTGCCTTTGCACTTAGCATCAGGATCGGAACCGACTGGTCGCGTCGCAGACGACGGCATACCTCCAGACCATCGAGCTTGGGCATCATGATGTCTAGGATGACGGCATGAAAGGTGCTGCGTGCAAACAGCTCCAAGGCCTCCTCACCATTATGGGCCAATTCGGTTTCGTAGCCTTCATTCTGCAGATAAATTTGAATCAGCTCAGCAATTTCTATTTCATCGTCCACGATCAGGACTCGGCGGTTGTTTATCATCCGGTGCAGCTCCTTGTACCTATGGTTTTGTACTACTATACACCATGCAACCGCTCATTGTCCCGGAAGCGGCGCAGAGTTTAGAATGATTAAGGTTTTCTTAAACCTTTATTTAAGAATGGGCATCTTTTGTCTCTATCGGCACCGAATATTGTCTGCTGTTCGCATATGGCTTGCAACTAAATTACATAAATGCATTCATACCACTAACTTAACGAAATCCACTTTGTACTGGCTTGCTAAGTGTATTATTGCATTTAAGTACCTCAACAACTCATTAGCTTCACATTGCACCTGTTCTGCTACTTATTGCGCGCCTGATGTCCGTGACTAGATAGATCCCCGTGTTCGCGTTAAAGACAAAAGAGCAGTTAATAGATCATTTTATTATCAATATCATGAGGCTAGAGTCAAAAGTACAACTATTCTGCTCATATAAGGTATTATCTGGATAATTGGGCGAGATTAACTGCAGTTTTGTCCTTATGGGCCGCAGAATCGTGCCTGAAGCCTTTTTTAACTGTAGTTTTGTCTTTATTAGCACTTAGCACAACCAAACAAATCAGAACGCTTCCCCGCCCACTCCTAAGCAATAAAGAATTCGGCGTACTCTCGGGACGTTCCAAGAGCTATGTCGGAGAATTCCAACCCATTCTATTTTGTGAAACTTATAAATTAGTGAAATTAAAGAAAGACGCCTGACGGCATCCTTGAGGTACGTTCTACGTTTGTGAATTGGTGAGTTGAAAGCTCATGCGTTTTCGTTAACATTTTCGTTTGCTTTGACACGTAAGTGTTTGTCCGTTTAGGTACTGCGATGCAACGGCAGTCGTGCAGCGCTCATCCATGACGCGCGTGGTTGTCCGACCGTCGTCATGCAACAGGCCCCTGCGCACTGGGAGCTGTTCGGATTCTGCACTCGAGGACTTGCGAAGGGAAAGGCGAAGATTTTGCCCTTCCATTCGCTCCTATAGAATAGGAGTTAGCTTGTGTACCGCGGGTGACCAGCCGATGAGCGTGCCAGTGGGAACTTCGATGTCCCAGAATGCGTGGCCCGGTTGGAGTAAGGAGACCAGCATCCGGATCGAACCGCCGTGAGCAACGACTAGTATGGGCAGCTCGGTCGAATGCCCGTACTGCCTCTGCTGGACCTCTGCTAGCCAAGACGTTACACGGGCGCGGAAGTCTACCAATGATTCTCCGCCTGGCGGTGTTATAGTTGACGGATCGTCCAACCATTGTCTGTACTGTTCATCATGCTGCAGGTCATTGTAGGTCTTTCCCTCCCATACGCCGAAATCCAGCTCTCGTAGTCTCGGTTCGTAAGAGATCTCTCCAGGATAATCCAGTTCGAGTACGTCCAGCGTCTGCCTCGCGCGCAGCAGGTCACTGCAGTATGTGCAAGCCAGCCGCCGGCCTTGTAACCATGCACGCACCGGCTCCAAACCCTGAATGCCCTCGGGACTAAGAGGCTGATTGGTTCTGCCTAAATATCGGCGTTCCTTATTCCATCTTGTCTGTCCATGTCGGAGTAACAGCAGTGGAGGTGTTATCACAGCGTCACTCAACGTTCCGTATCCCAGTGTGCGCCGTTAACCCCATTATTGCATAGATCGCCTGCAGGTCGACATGAGCTCGGACATGCCCGGCCAGACGGGCAAAGGCATCCTGACGTCGCTCATTAAATCGATTTCCCGTCTGGGCAGGTGGCCAGCCGCGATCAAGTCGAAGCTGATTGAGCCATGCTCGTCGAAATTCATCATTGTGCATAATGCCATGGATGAATGTCCCCCATAGTCGTCCATCGGGCTGTGAGGCGCCTTCAGGTGACAGTGGCATTTCCGATTCCCCATCCAGCTGTTGCTCCCGGATTGCAAACGGCTGGAGGACGCCTGCCGGCATGTTGATGATGCCTGTATGGATTTCGTACCCGTCAATGGACTCTTCATGATGCATGCCGGGCAGTTGACCTTGGCCGCTGACCCTGATAGTCCGCTTATCTGCAGAGAAGATTACATCGAACGGAAACCAGCCGAGACCGGGCAGCTCCGGGATGTCCGATTCCGTCCGGTCGGGGTCGAGTAGCAGTCGGCCCATCATCTCATATCCGCCACAGATGCCGACGACCCGCCCTCCCACCGCAGCATAACGCTCTAAGGCTGCTGCCATTCCATTTTCTCTTAAGATCGCCAGATCCGCCGTTGTATTCTTACTGCCCGGAAGGATAACCGCATCAGGATGGCCCAGCTTGCCCGGTGAATCCACATACCTCAGACGGAGGTCCGATTCGCCTTGCAGAGGGTCCAGATCCGTGAAGTTGGACAGCCTTGCGAGCCGTATCACAGCGATATCCAGCGTGTCTTCTGAGGTTGGTTGTACGGCTTGGTGCGATGACCGGTCCAACGATAATGAATCCTCATCTTCCAGCTCCAGACCCGGCAGATAAGGCACCACACCCAGAACAGGTTTGCCTGTCCTGGCTTCAAGCCATTCCAAGCCTGGACGCAGTAGTGATACATCACCACGGAATTTGTTGATCACAAATCCGGCCACCCGCTCCCGTTCTTCGGGCTCCAAGAGTTCCATTGTACCGACAATGGAGGCAAAGACGCCGCCCCGGTCAATATCGGCAACCAGCAGCACCGGCGCATCCGCCCATGAAGCCATGCGCATGTTGACAATATCCCTGTCTTTCAGATTGATCTCGACCGGACTCCCGGCGCCTTCCAGCACCACTGCGTCGGACTGCAGCCTCAGCCGCTCCAGCGCTTCACGGACGATAGGTTCAGCCAGCGGCAGCACCTCTTCCCTGTAGGCGCGCGCTTCATAATCCCTTAGCGGCTTGCCATGTACGATCACCTGAGAGCGCATCTCGCCTGTGGGCTTCAACAAGATCGGATTCATATCGGTGGTTGCCAGAATGCCGCAGGCATCCGCCTGCATACCCTGTGCTCTGCCGATTTCCTTGCCATCCCAAGTGACATAAGAATTTAGCGACATGTTCTGAGATTTGAATGGCGCCGTGCGCCAGCCGTCTTCCGTGAAAATCCTGCACAACGCAGCAGTCAGGAGACTTTTCCCCACATCAGATGCTGTGCCCTGAAGCATAATTGTTTTTGCCAGACCCGTTGTCTGCATCAGTCGTCTCTCCTTGCCCGCAGCTTCTCCAATACTATGCCTAACGTCTTCAGCAACCGCTCGTTGTCAGGACGGAGCTTAACCGCTATCCGAAGGTATCCCTCTGACAGGCCTTCGTACCGGGATGCATTGCGAATGAGGATGCCTTCCTTGCCCAGCTCCGCCTGCAGAAGGTCCACCGTCAGTTCCCATGCGGAGTCCAGCCGAAGCAAGATATAATTGGCGGCACTCTCATACACGCAGAGCCCCAGCTCCGCTAACCGTTCCGCTAGCCAGCTCCGTTCCGGTGGCAGCCAGCTTAATGTGCGCTGCACATAGGCTTCGTCCTGCAGAACAGCACAACCAATCCGCTCTGCCAATGAGTTGACACTCCAGGGCACCTGTAGCTTACTGAGCTCTTGGATGCGCGCTGCCGATCCAATCATGTAGCCTGCCCGGATACCAGGAATAGTATAAAATTTGGTCAAGGAGCGGATAACCAGCAGCCGGTCGGAACAAGCCGCCTCGCTGGCCCAGGAATACTCAGCTTCATCCGCGACAAAATCCATGAACGCTTCATCCAATATAACGTCCCCCCCCTGATTCAGCAGCGACTGAACCGTATCACGATCCAGCAGCTGGCCGGTCGGGTTGTTCGGGGTGCCGAGCAGCCATAGCTCTGGGCGCAGTCCGCTTTGTTCCACTTGCGCTGCGCTGAGAGCAAAGCCTTCCGCATCAGGGAGCATCAAAGGCTCGATTGCACTGCCAACCTTGTGGACCGCATCAGCATATTCTCCAAAGCAGGGAAACGCAAGTCCGGTCGCCCGAGGCTTCAGATGTCGGACAGCCAGGTCAATGAGTTCAGCGGCACCGTTGCCTACCAAAATATGCTCTTCCCCTATCCCGTGCTTCCTTGCCAGTATGCCCGTCAGCTCACGAACGGCCGGGTCCGGGTAGGCATGGATTTGGTCAGCGTAGGACAGAATCACGTGTCTGACGGCTGTCGGAGGACCATACGGATTCATGTTGGCACTATAGTCCAAAAAGTCCTCTGGCTTGTGTCCGAACAGCTCCGATGCCGTCCGCAAATCTCCGCCATGACCATAGACTTCCAGCGTCTTCATCGCTTCTATTCCTCCTTGTCAGATCGAATGGTGGGTCAGATCGTGTACATCACGACCAATAGACAGAGCAGCGCAGCTTCCAGCGCTTCGTTCATAGCACCATATGTATCTCCTGTCAGTCCGCCCAACTTACGGGTGAGCCACCAGGCCGCTGCCGAGCCAACTGCCACGCAGACTCCTAATGACAATAAGGCTCCACTAATTGCAGCTTCGGCAGGGATGCCGCCAATTAGCGCCGCAGCGACCGCAAAAACAAGCGCCACAGTGGTTGCCCTTATGAGCTCCCGTTTTCCAGCACCATCGAACAGCGCAGCCATGCCGCTCCCCGCTTTTGCCTTTGGCCACAAGGTAATAGCAGCACACATCCACCAGCGGCTCCATACAGGTATCGTTATTAGCCATAGCCACGCACCACGATCCATCTGCTGCTCCAGCACCACCGTCAGCAGGCTGAACTTGAAGAGCAGCAGCAGCACGCCGGCGATCACGCCCATTGCACCGACCCGGCTGTCCTTCATAATCTCCAGCATCTGTTCACGATTGCGGTGGCTGAGCACACCATCAGCCGTATCCATCCAGCCGTCGAGATGAAGACCGCCGCTAAGCGCGATCCATACGGCTAGCACCACAATGGCAGCAGGCAGCGTCGGCAGCAGCGAACTGGCTGTAGTGGTCAGGAGCAGCAAGAGCCCGATGACCAGACCTGCGAACGGAAACCAAGCGAGGCTACGCGCTGCAGCTGCTGGTGTGAAGTCCGGCCGAAGCAGCAGCGGCAGCCGGGTCAGAAACTGCAATGCGATCACCACATCAGCCACCCAGCCCCCTACGCGCTTACCCACCATATCCCCACACCTCCCAACAAGATAATCACGCTGACGCCGTACAGCAGGTTGATGCTGCGGCGGATATCCTCCGGCACAATCGGCCTGAGCGGCCAGCCCATCCTGGCCCGCTCGCTTGGCTTGCCAAAATACATGTTGCGTCCTCCGAGCTCAATCCCCAGCAAGCCTGCAACCGCAGCTTCCGGAATGCCGCTGTTGGGGCTGGGATGATCTGCGGCGTGCGCCTGCACCGCCCGTCGCCCGCGGCGCGGGGACAACCGTCGCATCGTCACGCCCGCTAAGAGCAGCAGCCAGCCGGTCAGTCGAGCCGGCACATAATTGAGGGCATCATCCAACCGCGCGGACGCCTTGCCGAAGTCCTCGTAGCGCTCATTTCTGTAGCCAACCATGGAATCCAATGTATTGACCGCGCGATACAGCATAGCGAATGGTGCGCCGCCAATGCATGCCCAACATAGCGGCGACACTAACGCATCCACTGTATTCTCCGCGACGGTCTCAATGGTAGCCCGTGATGCCTCGCGTTCGTCCATCGTGGCTGTCTCCCTGCCGACAATCCGCCCCGTATACTCACGCGCAGCATCAATACGGCCTTCAGCGAGTGCCGAATAGACAAGCATGGCGGCATCCTTTAATCCCTTGACAGCGATAGTTGTCGATAGGAACCAGACCGTTGCAGCATAACCCAGCCATGGGTGAATCCACTGAGCCACGATGACGAGGACCCACATGAATACCGCAGCTGCAAGGGGAATCGTAACAGCCAGCACTAGTCCTTTGCGTCGCTTGACGGACCAGGAATCCTCTGCCCGGTATAACCGCTGCTCCAGCCACCGGATTCCCCTGCCAATCCGAATAACGGGATGGACCGGCCAGCGGGGATCACCGATTAGCCAGTCGACGACGATCGCCGCCGCGATCATGAGCCCCATCTCCGAGAGGGAGTAGAAAATCACAGGTCATCCAGCCTAGCCGCTATCGCCTTCAGCTCCACCGGTATGCCTGCCGTTACGAGGTAGACCCGCTCACATACGGCGGCGAGTCGGCGATTCAATCGGCCTGCCTCATCGCGGAATCGACGACCCAGCGGATACTCCGGTACAATCCCGCTGCCTACCTCATTGGTGACCAGGAGCAGGGGCAGCGGATAGTCGGCGCACAGCCGGATCAGTTCTTCTGTCGCCTGGTCCAGCGCCTCCGTTTGGCGGGCACGCCAGTCACTGTCCTCTCCTTCAAGAGCCAGCATTCGGTTCGTTAACCAGAGTGTCAGACAATCAATCAGCACAACAGGCGGGCGCTCGCTGCCAGCGTATTGCGCTGCAAGCTCACGCAGCTGCTCGACAAGCGCTGAAGGCGTCTCCAGGGTCAGCCAGTCCAGCTCTCCCTGCTCCCGCTGTGCACGGTGTAGCCTGACCCGCTCCGCCATCTCTTCATCCCGCGGTTGCAGCGTCGCGAGATAGATTCCATTGTCCGCCAAGCGGACTGCTGCCGCTTCTGCAAAGGCGCTCTTGCCACTGCGTGCGCCGCCGGTAATTAATATCGCCATCTTTCGGAGCCCTCCTACTTCTCATTGCTGCAGTTACTAGGCACGTGAAACGCCAGCATCCTCAAATGTGGCCATTTCCCGCAGGATACGCGTTGCTGCTTCGGCCAAGTGAAAACCGAGTACCGCGCCAGTTCCCTCGCCGAGCCTCATTTCAAGCCGCAAGGGCGGCTCCAGTCCCAATGCCTCCAGAAGAGGGCCGTGACCGCGTTCCTGTGACAGATGTGAAGGGAGCAAGTAAGACACCGCCTGAGGGGCCAATCGCATGGCGACCAGCGCTGCCGCCGAGGAAATGAAACCATCAATCATGACCGCTCGCCGTCTGCGGGCAGCACCGATGATCAAGCCAGCCAATGCCGCAATCTCCAAACCGCCGACCTTGGCAACCACATCAATTGGATCTTCTCTGTCAGGGGCATTTACAGCTAACGCCCGTTCAATCACCGCTTGCTTATGCCTGCGAACATCCTCTGTAATGCCTGTTCCTACTCCTGTCGCCTGAATTAAAGGGATGCCACCCAGCACGGCACAGACCGCCGAGCTGGCTGTTGTATTGCCGATCCCCATCTCACCGGTAGCCAGCAGATCAATGCCGCGATCGGCCAATTCGTCAGCAATTTCTGCACCGGTGAGGATAGCCCGAACCGCCTCTTCACGCGTCATTGCTGCCTCCCGCGCCAAATTGGCAGTCCCCCACCGGATTTTGCGAGACCAGATATTAGGATGTAGAACCTCGGTAGCAATTCCTACATCAATACAGTGCACCTCCGCTCCGGCGAGCCGAGCCAGTACGTTGACAGCCGCCCCTCCCGAAGCGATGTTGATTGCCATCTGAGGGGTCACCTCGGCAGGATAAGCACTTATCCCTTCCTCACAGACACCATGATCAGCCGCCATAACGACTACAGCCTTGTTACGTACGCTTGGATAGGCTTCCCCGCTAATACCGGCGAGTTGTATAGCCAGCGCTTCCAGCTGTCCCAAGCTACCTTGAGGCTTAGTCAGGCTATTCAAGCGCACGGTTGCCTCCTGCATCGCTTCTTCCTGTAAGGGGCCAATACCGCGAATCCAGTCAGCTAACCGACTCTCTAACTCTTCACTCATTGCTTATGTACCGCCTTTCTCGTTGCTATTCGGCTGCCCAGGATTCAAGAGCAACTGTGGACTGCCAGTCAGTGGATGCGGCAGTACGACCGCTGCCGCACCATACACCTCGCGCAGCAGCTCCGGTGTCAACACGTCCTGAGGCGAGCCTGCGGCAGCCAGTCCTCCGCGTTGCAGCACAATCAAACGGTTGCAATATTGCGAGGCCAGATTCAGATCATGCAGCACCGCTATAACCGTCAGTCCTTCTCTGCGCTGCCAATCACGCACGGCGTCCAGCAGCTGCATCTGATAGCCGATATCCAGGTACGTTGTCGGCTCATCCAGCAAGATCAGTTTGGGCTCCTGAGCCATGACCTTGGCCAGCGCCACACGCTGCCGTTCACCACCGCTTAACTGATGGAGCTGGCGATTTGCCAGCTCTTTGAGCTGCATAACCTCCAGCGCACGTTCAATCACCGCTCCGCTATCTGTCGTCTCATCTCCAAGCCAGTTCTGAAAAGGAAACCGTCCCATCTCCACGACCTGCCGCACTGTGAATGCAGCCGGTGCCAGTCCGCCTTGCTGCAGCACGGCTACCCAGCGAGCGAGCTCCCGCCTGCCGTAGTCGGATACCAGGCGTCCGCGCAGCTTCACCTGTCCCTCATCCGCCCGGATGACGCCCGAAAGTGTGCCCAGCAGCGTTGATTTTCCTGCACCGTTGGGACCTATAATACCAACGATCTCACCCTCCTTCACATCGAAGCTGAGCTGATCGAGAATACGCTGGTTTCCCACCTGCCTCACCAGCTGCCTGACCTCAATCATGGCCGGTCTCCTCCCTCATCCCCGTCTTGCGGCGCTTCAATAGATAAGCAAAAAAAGGAGCACCAATAAATGCTGTCACGATGCCGAGCTGAATCTCTTTGGGACTGGTAATCGTCCGTGCCAGCGTATCTGCCCACAGGACATAAATCGCGCCTCCAACAGCAGAGAGCGGCACAATCAGCCGATAATCTGGTCCAACCAGCAGGCGTATAATGTGCGGAACGACAAGTCCGACGAACCCCACCACCCCCGACACAGAGACAGCTGCAGCGGTCAGGAGCGTCGAGACGACTAGTACAGTCACCTTCGTTCGCTCGACACGCATTCCCAGATGTGCCGCATGCCGTTCACCCATGACCAGCAAATTCAGATGACGGGCGTATGCAACCAGTATCGGTACCCCGACTATGACAAAGGGCAATAGGAGCTGCACATGCCCCCAGTTCCGTTTGGACAGACTGCCCATGAGCCAAAACAACACTTCGTTCACGACCCCTTGCGAGAGCGATACCATATAGGAAACAAAAGCACTCAAAAATGCTTGTACCACTACACCGGAGAGAATTAGTGTCTCAATGCCCATCGCGCCCTGACTTCTTGCGAGCCAAAAGACTGCAAACATCGTCAACAGCCCCGTACTGAACGCGACAATTGGAACGGACCACAAGCCGATCACGTGCTGCAATCCGAATAAGATGAGAAACGCGGCACCGATTGAGCTGCCGGATGCCACACCAAGCGTATAGGGATCGGCCAAGGGGTTACGCAACACGCCTTGGAATCCCGCACCCGCTAACGCCAGACAAGCGCCAACTAGCATAGCTAGCAATACCCTCGACAACCTCACTTGGACGATTACAGCCTCCTCGAGCTTGGTCCACTCCACGGCTGATTGATCCATAAAAGGCAGCTGATGTACTAGAATGCCCCACACTTTGGCAAGCGGGAACCCCGCTGAGCCAATAGATAGCGAAACGAGTGCAGATGCGCCAAGGAGGAGCATCGCTGCTCCTCCATAAGTGTACAAACGTATACGCATCGTCCTAGTCGACAAGATCCGGATGGATCGCCTGGGCCAGCTCCCGCAGTCCGTCTGTCAGACGAGGTCCCACACGCACAAGCGGATCATTGGTCACGGAATGCAGTTCGTCATTCTTCACAGCATCAATCTCATTCCAGCCCGGACGGCTCGCGATCAGCTCCGGAATCGTGTTGTCGCCGCCGAAATCCGGATAGATAATCACTTCCGGATTGGATTGAAGCACCGTCTCCGGATCAATTTCGAACCAGCCTTGCTGATCGCCAGCGACATTCTCGCCGCCTGCCAGCGTCAGCAGCTCATCCATAAATTCGCCTTTTCCGACAGAGTAGCCTGCCGAAAATTCAATGTATACCCGTTTAACCGGAGCATCCTTCACGGCTTCGACAATACGAGCTTTCTCTGCACGCATTTCTTCAGCAACTGCTGATGCTTCCTGCCCACGGTCCAGAATCTCTCCCAGCTCTTCGATGTGGGCGATCGTCTCATCCAATGTCTTGGGATTGGAGGCAAAGACCGGGATATCCAGGCTGCGCAGCTCCTCCAGAGCAGCCGCATTCAGTGATGAGGAAGCAACGACCAGATCAGGATTCAGTGCCGCAACGGCCTCAATATTGGTCGTCATATCTCCGATCTTCTCGATCGAGGCAACTTCCTCCGGATAGTTACTCCACTCATCTACGCCAACCACTGCATCACCAGCACCAATGGCGAATAGCACCTCGGTTTCACTCGGCACCAAGGATACAATCGCTGTTGGAGCGGCCTCCAGCGTCAGCTCGGTTCCCGTCGCATCCGTAACCGTGATTGGATACTGGGTCCCTACAGCTTCTTCAGCTCCGTTATCCGTACCCGCCGCGTTGTCCGGTGCTTCATTGTTGATCGCTACGTCCGGCTCCTGAATACGCGAGTTCTCGTTATCGTTGCCACCGCCGCATGCTGTCAGCACGACCATCATGACAATAAGCCAACCTGCAATCCACCCTGTATACTTGCCCTTCATGACGTGATTCTTTCTCATCTTGCTCTCATCCCTCCATCATCTCTTGGCGCAACTTCCTCCGGTCATACAGGTAAAAAAAATCAAAAAAAGCATGCTGACCCTAATGTGTCAGACATGCTCCAAAGATTTCGTCTCTACTGGCAGCCCAGCAGCCGCCGGCAAACGCACCAAGCGCCGGGACTGTCTCTCATCCAACACCTGCCTATTTCCACGTAGGCTATGGCGTTCACTGGATACAGGCAGGTCTCCTGACTCGAATCCCCTAAGCAAGCTGGTCTTCCCGGTTGTATCCCAGTGACATTAGCAGCTTGCAGGGCGGCCCTCATACACACAGGTGGGGCCAAGATTCATACAGTGGCGGGTCCGTGCCGGCTTCTCACCGGGCTTCCCTCTTATGACAACCCCGTATCACACCAAGCCTGATGTGTACGATCTGTCACCTGTAACCGGACGTATGAAGTTTACGCTTCACTATACCATCTTCGTCTTGGCTTGTCTACATCAGCACAAAGAAGTAAAACACGGCTGCAAGTACAAAACGGTACAGCGCAAACCACGTCAGGCGCAGTCTCTTGATTAGATTGATAAAAGTAACGACGGCAAGCATAGCCACAATGAAGGAAGCAGCCAAGCCAACCAAAAACACAGGCAGATCCGAGGAGCTTAGCACATCTCTGCTCTCATACAGATCCAGCAGAGAGGCGCCGAGCATAATGGGTACTGAGATGATGAAGGTGAATTCGGCAGCTGCCTTTTGACTCGTCCCCAGCAGCAGTCCCCCCGAAATGGTTGAGCCTGAGCGGGAAAAGCCCGGCCACAGTGCCAAGCATTGAAAACATCCGATCCCCAGCGCCTGCCTATACGATAGATCGTCCATCTCCTCAGCAGTCACGCGGCGCTTGGTCCGCTCCGCTATAATCATCAGGATACCGCCCGCAACAAGACTGTACAAGACCGGCTCAGGACCGAACAGATGCTGTTTGATCAGACCATGCAGCAGAAATCCCAGTACGACGGCCGGCAGCAGGGCGAGCGCAATATGCAGTGCATCCAGGTGGCCTTTGCGAAAAAACCGCCAAGCCAGCATATCCTTCGCCAGCGACACGAACCGGGACCAATACAACACAAGCACGGCCAATACAGCCCCCAACTGAATGACAATTTTAAACGTTTTGGACGATTCGCCAACGAAACCAAGCCACTCGCCAGCCAGAATCAAATGACCTGTGGAGGATACCGGCAAAAACTCGGTCAACCCTTCAATAATGCCGAGAATAATCGCTTGAATCAGCTGCTCCAATAAGCTACGCCTCCTCCGTTAAACCTCCGATCCGCTCCATAACTCTTCGCTTGCGATAGAGCATGTGAGCCGCTTCCGCCGTATCCTTTAACAACCCACGATTGATGAAGGCGCCGAATACCATACCTGCAATCGGAATAAGCTGGAACAGCTTTTTCCAGCCGAAATTATCCCGATAGACCGTCATAACCTCCCGCCAGCCTTGAAGCTGGGACATCACTGCGATGTTGTTGTCGGCCTGACCATACACGGCCAGCTCGTCCAATATCGCCTTCTTGCCCACTATATCCGAAGAAGCGAACTGGAGACATTTGACCGCGAAGATCCGCTCTTCCTTGCGTGACGGGTCATAGCCGTAACAGACCGCAATCTCCTGGATAATCTTGAGGCACAGCCCCAGAATGGCAGGAATGTCAACCGCCAGGGTGAACAATCCGCCAACCCCCGTACTCGCTCCTTGTACCGTGGCCAGATGCGTCCGCTGTTCCGATAATTGGGCTGCACCTTGCATCATGACAGCTACCGGAACATGCTCGCCGATCTCATCGAGTGAAAGACTGCGGTACTTGTCTGCTTCTGGGTCGCCACTGGTTGACCAGAGCTTCTCCACCAGCTTGACCGTTTGCCTCTCCGAGATCAGATACCGGCCTCCGCTTTGCACATAGGAGCCGATTTCATTCAGGATATCGTTTATTTTGTTCTGAAGCACGCGGGGTGTCAATTTATCCAGCAGCATGAATGGAAGCCGGCCGATTTTTTCCCAGAACCAGATATCCCTCTGCTCCTTCTCCCAGGACCGGATCTCTATCATCATATGCTGCAGCTCGTCCCATGATTCCTTCTTCATCGCCTGCCAACGGCTCCTCTCTTCGAAATTACTATTGATCTTATAATACCAAAAAAGCTGTCTTCAGCCATTAGAATGGCTAAAGACAGCTTTTGTCAGACGCTAGACTTCGTTGTTTGGAGCTTTGCGGAATCTAGACATAAACTCATACACGATTGGAACGATGATTAGTGTCAAGAGCGTCGAACTGGTAAGTCCGCCGATAACCGTGACACCCAGCCCTTTGGAGATTAGTCCGCCGGACTCAAATCCAAGCGCCAGTGGCAGGAGTGCGCCAATCGTCGCAATCGCCGTCATCAGAATCGGACGCAGCCGCGTACCTGCTGCTTCCAGGAGCGCTTCGCGAACCGGCAGTCCTTCCTTCTGCTTCTGGATGACCCGGTCGATCAGAACGATGGCATTGGTGACGACGATACCAATCAGCATTAGCGCACCGATCAATGCCGTGACACTGATTGTCTCCCCGGCAATCCATAGTCCCACCAGGGCTCCAATGACAGTGAACGGCAGGGAGAACAGGATACTGAACGGCGTCAGACCCCCGCCAAACGTAATGACCAATACAAGATATACAATAGCAATTGCAGCCAACATGGCTAGACCAAGCTGGGTAAACGATTCATTAATCTGCTCGGTGACACCGCCGAAGCTGACCTCGATTTGAGGCGGCAGCTCCATCTCATTGACTTGGCGCTGTACTTCGCTGGATACGCTGGCGACATTGTCTGTCGTCGCGGTAGCGCTGACCTCCGCATAGACGCGGTCATTGCGCTTGGTAATTGTATTCGCTGCTTCCCCTTCTTCAATTGTTACCACTTCGCTCAGCGGGATCTGCATGCCAAGTGGTGAAGTGAGCATAACATTTTCCAGGTCCGCACGATCCGCGTACGTTGCCGCTTCGACTTGCAAGTAAACATTCAGGTCTTTGCCTTCATGCTCAATGGTCGTCAATACCGGACGCTGGCGGTTCGGGTTCAACTCCATGGCGATCTGCCCGGCAGCCAGACCGTATTGACTCAGCTTTTGCTGATCAGCAACCAATACGTATTGCTCATACGTCTCAGACATACTGGTGCTAACGTTGGTCAGCTGTTCCTGCGAGCTCATCATTTCTGAAACCTGATCTACATAGGGACGGATGGTTTCCATATCCGGACCGTAGACGAAGAGTGATAATCCGCTGCCGCCTAAACCGCCGGTCATGAAGTCCTGCTGCTTCCACTCGCCTGTACCGCCGATGCCTTGGAGCTTCTCCAGCACGGCATCCTTTTCTTCGGTGAAGCCTGCAAAATCCGAATCATAGCTTAAGAAGAACAAGGCTTGCTTGGAAGCTCCCGGGCTCATCGGGTTCTGTCCGCCCACGGAATATTGGAGCGTCTGAACGCCTTCTTGACCCATCAGGGCCTGCTCTGCCTGAAGCGCCAGTTCTTCGACATTGTCCAGCGACTCGCCTGGTGCTGGGTTATACGTAATGGTCATGATCTTCTGTTCTTCTTCTGGCAAGAAGCTCGCACCAATGATTGGCGCGATCAGCAGACTCGCCAGCAGGACAACCACTGCACCACCAAAGGTTATCGCCTTATGATTCAGTGACCAGTTAAGAATTTTCTTGTAGCCTTCCGCCATGCGTCCTGGCTTGTCATCGTGGCCCTTGAACTTGCCATTGCCGCTGAGCGCCTTGCGGAACATCATATGCGCCATCATCGGTACAATCGTAATAGCTACCAGCAAGGAAGCCAACAGAGCAAATACGATGGTGAGTGCAAACGGCAGGAAGATCTCGCCGATGGCTCCCTGGACAAGCGCGAGCGGCAGGAAGACCGCAATGGTTACAATCGTGGAAGCCAGTATCGGAACGAACATTTCCCGCGTCGACTCCAGAATTAACTGCTTGCCTGTGAGCTTTTCACTCGTGAGCGACATACGCCTGTATATATTCTCTATGACGACAATCGAGTCATCGATCACCCGCCCAATGGCTACTGTCATTGCACCGAGCGTCATGACATTAAGCGTAATATCCATTCGGCTGAGAATCAGGAGCGCAATCAGGATGGACAGCGGAATCGATACAACCGAGATCACTGTCGAGCGCACATCACGCAGAAACAATAGAATGATGATGACTGCGAATAGTGATCCAATCAATGCTTTGTTCAGCATCGTGTGAACCGAATCTTCGATCGGTTCGCCTTGGTCCATGCTAATCTGAACGCTAAGTCCGGTATATTGTGATTCGAATTGCTCGATTTCAGCTTTGATACCGTTAACGACTTCTACTGTGTTGGCGTCAGCAGCTTTGATAATCGAGATGCCGATCGAATCCTGACCGTTGGTACGGGAGATCGACTCGGCTTTGCCGATGACTGACACCTCAGCGATTTCACTTAACGGTACAGTCGGCAGACCCGGCATTTGCATGCCTTCAGGCAACTGCTGCCCTTCTGGCGCTTGCTCAGGCAGCGCAGGCTGTTCTGCCTCAGGTGCACCTTCTACCGGAGCACCGGCATCCGGAGGGGCAGCTGGCATTTCCATTCCGCCTCCACCGCCAGGGATTACCGGAATCTGCAGACTGCGGAGATCGTCAAGGTTAATGATATTGCCATCGACCAGGACCGCCTTCTCTGTATCGCCAAACTCAAAAATACCTAACGGGACTTGCAGTGCCGAGCCTTGGATGATGCCCTGCACCGTCTGAACATCAAGCCCCAGCTCGTTCATCCGCTCTTGGTTAAAAATCATTTCGACTTCTTGAACATGCTGTCCCGAAATCTGAACATCCGCTACGCCTTCAACACCCTCCATAACGGGAATAAAGGAGTCTTCAACCAGCGCTGTCAGTTCTGCCAGATCCGTGTTCGAATCGGACACACTGAATGTCAGAATCGGAAATGCATTCAGTGAGATTCGCGAAACGTTGCTGTCCTGAACGCCCTCTGGCAGCTGAAGCCCATCTAACTGTTCCTTGACCTCAGCTTGTGCCTGCTCCATATCTTTTTTGTAGTCAAATTCGAGAACAATTGAAGACACGTTTTCCATCGAGGTCGAGTTAACGACACTCACGCCTTCGAGGTTGCGCGTCCGCTGCTCTATCGGTGAGGTGACTTTATCCAGCACTTCCTCCGGGGTAGCTCCCGGGTAAACCGTCGTAATGCTTAGAATGGGAACATTGATGTTCGGAATCGTCTCCATCTTCATCGTGAAGCCTGAATACAAGCCGGCGACAGTGACGATCAACGTCAGAATCCATAAAGCGAATTTGTTGTTCAGTGAGAACTGGATAATACCCTTCATACGCGTTTCCCCAACTCCTTTTATCTGTATCCTGCCAATAGCTATCTATTTGAAGCGGTACCCTACTCCCCAAATCGTCTCAATATATTGCGGATTTGACGGGTCCTGCTCGATTTTTTCGCGCAATCTCCGGATATGGACCGTAATGGTATTCAAATCACCCATCGAGTCCAAGCCCCAGATCCGCTCGAATAACTCATCCTTGCTGAACACCCGATCGGGATAACTGGCTAGCAGCAATAGCAAGTCAAACTCCTTACTTGTCAGTAATGCCTCGGTCTCATTCATATACACTCTGCGTGAGGGTTTATCGATAATCAACCCCCGCACACGTACCTGGTCCTGCACCTGGCCCTTCGTCCCTTTGAGGCGTTCGTATCTGGAGAGGTGCGCCTTCACGCGTGCCACCAGCTCGCCTGGCGAGAAGGGCTTGGTCATGAAATCGTCTGCCCCCAGTCCCAATCCTCTGATCTTGTCGATTTCCTCTTGCTTGGCAGAGATCATCAGAATCGGAATATCTTTGGTCTGACGAATCTGTCTGCAGATTTCAAAGCCGTCGACCAACGGCAGCATCAAATCCAGAATGATCAAATCGAATTCCTGGGCGAGCGCCCTTCTCAAGCCGCTTTCCCCATTGTTCTCCATCTCTACTGTGAACCCGTGGCTCTCCAGATAATCTCTCTCCAGCTCAGCGATTGCAGTCTCATCTTCGATAATCAATATGCGGGTCATCGCCGCTCAGCCTCCCTTGCATCCATGATCTTCAGCTACTCGACAAGTGAGGCAATCGGCAGCGTCAACACAATGGTACTGCCTTGTCCCAACTCACTCTCGGCATGCACCTTGCCGCCGTGCCCTTCTATGATCTGCTTGACAATGGCTAGTCCCAGGCCGCTGCCGCCCAGCGCAGAATTACGAGACTGCTCTGCTCGATAGAATCGGTCAAAAATAAACGGCAACGCCTCCTTCTCAATGCCTGGTCCGGAATCGCTAATCGCAATAACTGCCTGCTCCGATGCCACACTAAGATTGACTACAATGCGCTTCTCCGTGTCAGCGGGCATCCGTCTCATGTACTTGAGGCTGTTGTTAATGACATTGGAGAGGACCCGACTCAGCTTCTCGGGGTCGGCAAGCACGGGAAGCTTGGCACCCGTATGAATGTGTACTTCGAGCTCCACGTCCGACTTCTCAATGTCATAACGACTTTCCTCGAGATAATCCTCCAGAAATCCAACGAGATTAATGGTTTTCATCTCGAATGGCTCTTCATTAAGATCCAGCTTGGAGAACAAAAACAACTCGTCGATCAATCCGTCCATCTCGGTCGCTTTTTTGTAGATGGTCTGAATGTACTTGCTTCGCATTTCCTCGGTGTTGGCTACACCGTCTTGAATCCCCTCCACATAGCCCTTGATCGCCGTAATCGGCGTTTTAAGATCATGGGATATATTAGATATCAATTCCTTCCGGTTAAGCTCCAACTGCGCACTCTGGCTAATGGACTGCTTCAATCTCAGCCGCATACTCTCAAACGCATTGCGCACTTGCCCAATCTCGTTATTCTTCATCGCCTCCAGTTCATAATCCAAATTGCCTGCCTCGATCTGCTCTGCGGCACGCCGCAGCTTGCCAAGAGGTCTCGTGAGCGAGCCGGATACCAGATAAGCCAATACGAATAGCGTAATCGCGATGGAAACAAGGGACAGCAGCATGACCAGTGGGCGGAAATAGAACGGCAGCGGGTCATAATTTAAAAACAGACTCACCACGTAGCCTGCCGGTTCCTCACCCGGCTCCACTAAATACGCGACAAAATAATGGTTGCCCCCATACTTGAGCGTCTCGTCTTCCTTCTGGATAGCTGAAGCTTCAACTACCCCTTCAAGCCACGGCGTCTGTGCAATCATCGATCCGTTCTGCTCAATCCGAATCGCAGATTCCCATTGCTCGTAACGGTCGATCAGGTCTTGTGCATAATTGGACTCACTTAGCTTGCCCGCTTCCTCTCGAAGCACATAGGAGACTTCTCCCGTTAATCCGACTAATTCCTGTTCCCGCTCCCGGTTTATCTCGTATGCATTGAGGAGGTCAATGCTGTTGCCTATGATGGGCCAGGTCAAAAACAACACTAACACAAGCACTAGTTGCGGTACGATGAGCATAGCCAGGAACGCCAGCTTCAATCTGCCGGTAATGGACATCCATCACTCACGCCTTTACTTGAAGTATTCTTATCATACTCGTTAGATATAAATGAAAAAGAAACGGGTTATTAAAAAATTCTTAAGTGGAATTTTTTTCAACAAAAAAAGAAAGACGCTAGCCCTTGACTGCGCACTGGCCGCGTCTTGCTGCTATTATTTAATTTCGCCAAACTTCTGGAGCGGCCATACCCGTAAAACAGCTTTGCCTTCGAGCGATTCGAAGCTGATGGTACCAAGCTGCCGGCTGTCCAGGCTATGCTCGCGGTTATCGCCTAATACAAACACTTGACCTTCTTCTACAGTAAATGGAACGTTCAGTCCAGCCGGGAAGGTCTGCCCCTTGGCATAGGATTCCTCAAGCTTGACGCCATTGAGGTAGACAAGTCCTTCTCTCATATCCACCGTATCCCCTGGCAGAGCAATCAACCGCTTGATCAAGCGTACATCACTTTCCGGGCCGTCAATAATCACAATATCGCCCCGTTTTGGCTCAGAGAAGACATAACTGAGCTTGTCCTCTACCAGTCGATGACCTTCTTCGAGTGTACCCGACATAGAGCTCTGCCTTACTTCAGCCTGCGCAAATGCGTAGTTCTGAATCAAGAGTGCGATGACAACCGCCATCGAGATTGATAGTACCCACTCGCGAAGCTCTCTTCGCCATCCTTTGCGCGCTGACTGCCGCGATTGTTTGTCGTCCGTTGACATACTCCGTTCCTCCCTTACCTTGCTAACCAGTTGTTTATACGAGCTATTTTCAAAAATGTTGCATTTTCTACTTGAAAAATTTTCAACTAGCTAGGATAGCCAGCGTCCCGTGAGCATCAGAAAAAGATAAAGAGCCATTCCAGCAGCCAGCAGACGATAATCGGCTGGTTGAATCTGAAGCCGGTAAAGCCTGCTCGATTGTACCCCTGATTCTCCAAATCCGCGAACCTCCAACGCTTCAGCCATCTCTTCAGAGAGGCGGAGCATGGAAATAAGAAAAGGAACCAGCATGCGCGGCAGCTGGCGGAGCGGAACACGTCCAGGCCGTGCTGGCTGCTTGCCGCGAGCTAGTGTAATGGCGGCAAACCTCGACCATTCTGCGGTTAGCAGGGGAATAAATCGAAAAATTAAGGATACCGTCAAAGCAAGTGTCCGCACAGGAAACTTCAGCTTCTGCAGCCAAGATAATCCCTGTTCAAGACCTCGTTGCATGCGAAAAGGCGTAACAAGCTGAGCGAGGGCCAGACCAAGCAGCATAATTAAAAAGATTTTGCCGAATTGCAACCCGCTCGTACTAGCCGCCTGGGCATCCCAGCCAGCAGGCTGCCATTCGATAGATGACACCATGACTGCGACAATCGCAAAGCCGGCAAAAAATCGAATCGCCCCTTGCCAGGCTGCGAGTGCTCCCCGGACTTGCCAGACAATGCCGGCGGTGAGAACTGTGCCCAGAAGCAGTCCGGACCAAGAGGATTGCGAGATGAGCCCCAGGCTTATCAGCAAATAGGCCGCCCATAGTATTCGAGGATCTCTGTTGCTCCAGTAGCCCTTCTGCTGTGGCGGGCCAGTTAGCGGCAGTGCTGCTGAAGACGAGTCCATTGGCTCTGTTGCAGCAGTCTCGCCAGCCTTCGCAGACCGTGAATCTGCTTCCATCTTTCTGCGGACAATTAGGTCTGCCAACGTCTCCGGTGTAATCGCTTCGTCGGCACGAACACCCTGTATAGCAATGCCCCTCTGACGAAGCGCTGCCAATACCGCAGCCTGTTCCGTCATTCGCAGGGTTAGATTCACTGTGGGTTGATTCTCAAGCCACGATCCCATTATTTCTTCCCGTGAGCGCATTATGACTGTACCGCCAGGCCTCATTTCAATCACATAGTCCGCAATCGGCCATAAGGCCTCCCAGTCATGGGTAACTATCAGGGCGCCACCGCCCCCTGCGCGGTGGGCTCGCAACAGCTTGGCCAACTGCTCGATTCCCGCAGCATCCAGCCCAGCCGTAGGCTCATCCAGCAGCAGCCAGCGCGGTTGTAGCGCCATTGCGCATGCCAGAGCGAGACGCCGCTGCTGACCTCCGCTCAGATGCCAGGGTTGGCGGGAGAGGCAATCCTCGTCCAGACCTGTCGCTGCCAATAGTCCAGGGAGGCGGTTGTTCATCTCTTCATGGTTGAGCCCAAGTGGAGCCAGCGAGTAGCGCAGTTCTTCTGCTACCGTTGCAGCAAACCACTGTGCATGGCTGTGCTGAAGCGCAACCCCGTTGCTGAGCAAGGCCTGACGCTGGAGTTTGCCCTCAAGCCACAAGGGGCTGCCATCAACCCTAAGCTCTCCACGGCTAGGAATTCTTAGTCCGGCGATGGTCTCGAGCAGGGTGGTCTTGCCTATCCCATTAGGTCCGGTCAGCAACGTGATGGCTCCCTCAGGCACATGCAACGAATCCATGTCCAGCACGAGCTTGTTCCCAGCCTTCACCTGCAACTGTTCGATATGCCACCCCTTCATCTGCTCACCGCCTCAGCCAATTGAGCCGCGTTGAGGGGAAGGGGAGTAAGCCGTAGTCCCCGCTCTTGCAATGCGAGCGCAGTTTGGACGGCATAAGGAGGATTCCAATCCATCCTCTCGCATGGGGACTGTGTCTCGCCTTCTGCGACAGTATAGAACCCCTCTGGTCTGCCATCGAATATCAACCGCCCCCCCTGAAGCGCGAGAATTCGGTCCCCGGGTTCCCACTCCTGCTGGCGATGCGTAACCCAGACCACTGTCATACCGGCTCTGTTAAGCTCTCGGACAACGGCCAAGACTTCTGCACGTCCTTCAGGGTCCAGCATCGACGTCGGTTCATCAAGCACCAGCATTGGAGGTTTTGCCGCCAAAACAGAGGCCATCGCTGTTAATTGCTTCTGCCCGCCGGACATCCGAGCAACGGGCTCATGCAGGAGAGAGGTTAAGCCTGTCTGCTTCAGAACCTCAGGCAGCATGGTATTCAATCCTTGCTGGTCAACCCCCCTTTGCTCGAGACCGAGCAGAACATCCTCCCATGGCGTTGCACCGAGGATGCCCGCTTCCGGATGTTGCAACACATAAGGAATAGGCCGCTCCCCCACAAACCCCTTAATCACAGAGCCCTCCACAATGCAATGTCTGCCTAGCTGACCTGTCAGCAGCTTGACCAAGGTGCTCTTGCCGCTGCCATTGGCACCGGCGATTTGGAGCCACTCTCCCTGACGAATGGTAAGGTTTATCTCAACCAATAGATGGCGCTTTTTTGCCCCTCCAGGATCTGAATACAAGACAGACACCTGGCGGAGCTCCAACTGTTGCGTGTTCACTTTTTTTCCTCCAGACTCTTCCCAAAAGGCTATTGCCGTGATATGATCCCAATTGTTAACCAAAAAATATACATCATGGTTAACATTATAAAGGAGCGTTGAACCTTATGTCCAGATCTGTTCGTCCACTTGTTTTTGTCGCCTTGTTCGGAGCCTTATTCATTCTAATGAGCACCATCACCATCCCGATTGGCGCCGTACCCATTACACTTCAAAATCTCGCCATTATGTTAGCTGGCGGTTTTCTCGGTGCCTTCTACGGTTTCAGCAGTATTGGCATCGTCATCGCGCTGACGGCTACCGGCATCCCACTGATTCATGGACAAGGCGGGCTGGCATTTATCCTCGGCCCCACCGGTGGTTTTCTATGGATGTTTCCCATCTGCGCGTTGCTCAGCGGTTTTTTCGCTTCACGTATTCTCAATACATCGGCTGATCGGCCCCGTTTTGTGACGCTCGCTATGCTATTTGGCGTCTTTATGCTATTTGGATCCTTGATTTCTTATATTACCGGCGTTCCTTGGCTTGCTCATTTGCTCGATATTTCAACGGAACGGGCCTTGGTGATCGGGATGTATCCTTTTCTCCCCTTTGATGCGATCAAGGCGTTGATTGCCGCTCTTGTTATGTATGCAGCGCAAAGTTACCGGCCCATGCTTCGTCGCACCCCCTGATTCCGTGCCTCTCCGGCACTTTTCAAGTTTAAACGCAGCAAGGCGGCGCAGATTTTTGCGCCGCCTTGCTGCGAATGAGTGCCCCATGCAGGGTCACGTGTCCGGTTTATTTATTCATGAATTTCCGTCAATAGTTTGCCGAGTGTTTCCTGGGCTTCTTGCTCCTGCTCGCCTTCGGTTTCCAGCAGAACTTCTTCGTTCTGGGCGATACCCAGGGTAAGCATACTGAGCGAGCTCTTGCCATTTACGCGTTTGCCTTTGCTGGTGACGTAGATTTTGCAAGGAAACTCGGAAGCTTTTTTGACGAAATCCTTGATCGGTCTTACGTGAAAGCCTGTCGGATTAACAATAGTATAGGTTTGTGATGTCATTGGTATGACGCCTCCTTACGATATGATCTATTCCTGTTAGACACTCTGCGTTCGAGATGCGACGAGCTCCAGCACTTCTTGTTCACTGCTTAGTCCAAGTGCAGTATGTGACCACTCTTGCCAACTGGTATAGCTCAGTTCAGCGAGTTGACCGCGTGCCGGCAGAATCGCTGCCGCGCTCATGCTGAATTCGTGCAGACCCAGTCCAAGCAGCAACGGAATGGCGCGTTCGTCGCCGGCCATTTCTCCGCACATGCCCACCCAGCATCCATGCTGGGCTCCTGCATCGATGACGGTTTTGACCAGTTGCAGAACCGCAGGATGACAAGGCTGATACAGATAGCTAACCTGCTCGTTCATCCGGTCGGCAGCCATCAGATATTGAATGAGATCATTGGTGCCAATACTGAAAAAGTCGACATGTGGTGCGAATATGGCCGCCCCGATCGCCGCAGCAGGAATCTCTATCATCATCCCGACTTCGATGTTGTCGGCAATGTCGTGTCCCTCTTTCAGCAGCTGCTCCTTCTCCTCTTGCAGGATCTGCTTGGCCTCCAACAGCTCGCTTAGTACCGCAATCATCGGGAACATAATTTTGAGCTGTCCATGCCTGCTTGCTCTCAGAAGCGCTCGCAGCTGGGTACGGAACAGATCAGGTCTCGCCAGACATAATCGGAGCGCGCGCTGACCCAGGAAGGGGTTATCCTCTTTGGGAAGCTCCATATAGGGCAGCTCTTTGTCTCCGCCGATATCTAGTGTGCGGATGACAACCGCCTTGCCCTCCATTTTCTCCAGTACATACTTGTATTGATTGTACTGCTCCTCCTCGCTCGGCAGTGAAGGCCGACCCATATAGAGAAACTCGGTACGGAACAATCCAATGGCCTCGGCTCCGTTATCCAATACATGCTGCATATCCTCGATGCTGCCGATGTTGGCCGCCAGTTCAACTCGGTGCTCATCCTTGGTGACCGTCGGTTCATCCTTCAGTCTTGCCAATTCACGTTGCTTCTGGAGATAACGCTGCTGCTCCTGCTCGTAGGTCGCCAACTCCTCGGCATCAGGCTCCACAACGATTCGTCCTTCCGCTGCATGAACCACCAGTCTATCGCCCGTCGTCAGCGACATCACTCGATCACCTGCGCCGACGATGGCGGGAATCCCCAGTGATCGTGCCATGATGGCAGAGTGCGATGTGCGGCTGCCGACCTTCGTTACGAAGCCCCGGACAATCGCCAGATCGAGCTGCGCTGTATCGGATGGGGTCAAATCTTCCGCAACAATGATACAGGGCTCTTGAATGCTGGACAGCGTGCTTCCTTTGCGTCCCCGCAGCGCATTCATAATTCGCCCTGCTACATCCTCCACATCGGCTGCACGTTCTCGCAATAATTCATTGTCCATCTCACGCAAGGTTGTGACAAAGGACTGCGCCGCTTCATGAAGGGCGTACTCTGCAATGACGCCTTCGTTCACGATTTGCTCTTCAATGACATCAATCAAGTCGGGATCCTCCAGCACCAGCTGATGCGCCTCGAAGATTTCTGCCTTTTCTTCGCCTAGTCGCTCAATTGTTGAGAGCCGGATCTTCTCGAGCTCCTCCCCGGCCTGTGCGACGGCTTGTCGAAACCGGGTGACCTCAGCTTGCGAATCGTCCGCATTCGTCTTGGTTGGTACATAAGCTTCGGCCGCAATGACAAAAGCAGGACCTATCGCAATTCCTGGCGATGCGGCTATCCCTTGAATGGTCGTCGTCATGATGTCCCCTCCTTAAGCTTGGTTAAAGCGGTTATAAGCCGCCAGCGCCGCTGCATGCAGTGGTGACTCCTCAGCAAGACCTGTAACATGCGTCAGGGCTTTGGCTGCACCTTGTTCCCGAATCATCTCCTGCAGAGCTTCCGCATCTTCATCACCATCAGCCTTGAAGACCATGGCCGCTCCCATGGCAGTCGTCAAATGCCCAGTTGGAAGTTCCAGCTCATCCGCCTGCCGGGCCGGCCTGACAAGACGATCCTCGGGAGACAGCTTGCGCAAGGGCGAGCGTCCGACGCGTGCCACATCATCGCTCAAATGCGGATTGCGGAAACGACCGATGATGGTATGGATATAGTCCTGGTGGGCGGAACGGTCAAACCCATGCTTTTTGCATAACAACTCGCCTGTCTCTGCCAACGTCCCTTCTACTTCTGCCAGCACCTCAGGAAGCTCCAACGCTTCCTGAATTGTCTTCGCTCCGAGGCGATAACCATGGTAGGCCGCCGTGCAATGCCCCGTATTGACAGTGAACAGCTTGCGTTCAATATAGGGCGTAAGCTCATCAACATAATGGACACCCGGTATTTCGCTTACACCGAGTGGACTGCGCTCAACAACCCATTCATAAAATGGCTCCACGCGCACGAACAGCGGGTCGGCATGCGACTGAATCGGCACGATCCGATCGACCGCAGCATTGGGAAACGCGATTTGATCATCGGCCTTTGTCTGTTCTTCTTCGCTCAGCAGAGGATAGACATGCGACTTCAACTGCTCGCTGGCGCCAATTGCATTCTCGCAGGCAATCACTTGCAGTTTCTCAGTACCCGCTGCCATACGCCTGGAGATACCCCGGGCAATGCCGGGCGCAATATGCCGCAGAATCGCTGGACCAACGGCTGTTGTCACAAGGTCAGCTTCGGAGACTGCGGCTGACACGGCCTCAAGATCCGCTCCATCGATTGCCGATACGCCGCCAACCACGACTGTCTCTCCTTCATCGCTGGCCAGTGCCACTTTATAACTGCCACGTGCCTGCAGATGTTCGACCAGCTCACGGTTGACATCTACAAAACAAACCTCATAATTTGCCGCTCCCAAGATGAGTCCGATGAAGCCGCGGCCGATATTGCCAGCTCCGAAATGGACGGCTTTCATTCCTCTGCTCCTTCATTAAACAGACGCGCCAGCTCCGCCTCTGACGATGCATGAATAATCTTCTCCAGATTCTCCTCGTCCGAGCAAACCATTGCCACATTGGTTAGCAGCTCCAAATGGTCGTCACCGAGCGCTGCAATGCCTACGACGACAAAAGCCAGCTCGCCATCACCAAAGTCGACGCCTTCTGGAAGCTGTACAACCGACAGGCCGGTCGATTTGATCAGAGACTTGGACTCATTGGTGCCATGAGGAATGGCTAGACCGGATCCCATATAAGTGGAAAGGGTTTGTTCACGCTCAATCATTTTCTCCACATATTGCGGGTCCGCATGACCAGCTTGCACCAGCAGTTCTCCGGCAATACGGATCGCTTCGAACTTGTCAGCGGCCTTTGCATTCAACTTCACCATTGATTCAGCAATTGTCAGACTCATTTTGCATCTCTCCCATTCTAGTTGGTTTATAGTTGTCAGTCTTATTCAAACTCTGTGTAATTGGTCTAGCCAGGCACCCGCCAGCCATTGACGAAGCTTCAATTCGCAGCCTTCCTCTAGCAAGTGTATCAACTCGGGCTCCAGCAGCATGGCGCTAATCTCGCTAAGCAGACTGAGTTGCACAGACGCCAGCTCATGAGGTGCCAGCATTACGAGCAATCCAGTTACCGGAACAGATGGTTCTCCAACCTGTACAGGGTTCTCCAGCTGGAGCAGCAGCAATAACGGTTCCGGAACATGGCGGCTTCGAGTATGCAGCATAGCCAAGGAAGAATCGGGCAGCACCAGACTGCCATAGCTTTCCCTTTGCATCAGTTTGCCAGACACCTGCAGGCCATCGCTTACCAAACCTTGCTGCTCCAGCAGCAAGAGCAATCGCTCCGTCACTTCGCTTAACCCTTCACCAGCGGATTGGGGAAGTCTGTATACCTTCATATGTTCAAGCAATTTCAGCATAGCATCCGCCGAGTGGTGCAGCTCCTGCAATCGGTGTAATGGCGGGACTCCCTGAGCCAAGACGGGTAACCTATCCTCTTGGTGATCGCTAGAGAGTGCCGGTATACGCTTGAGGAATTGCCGAAGCTTGGCCTGATCCTCTTCCGGCAAGAGTGGACTGAGCTTAATATAACGGGATTCTGGCAGCGGCAGGTCTACAGTCGACACAATTAGATCGTACGCCCCCTCCGGCAGTCTTGACGCTTCATACCAAGAAACATGCCCGGCTATCTGCAGCCTCGGAAATGACTTGGCCAGTCTGGCGCCAAGCAGCCGCGAGGAGCCAATGCCACTGGTACAGACGACTAACGCTCTTAGATCGCTTCCGCCGCCGTCCTCTGCCCGCTCCAGTGACGCACCAAAGTGCATCACCAGATATCCGATTTCCTCATCAGGAATCGAAAGGCCAGGATACACTTCTCTTGATGCGTGTGCTGCAGCTGCGAACAACTGGGGATAATCTTTGCGAATCTGATTCAGTAGCGGATTCCGGATTGTCTCCCCCTGCTTCAGACGATTCAAGGCAGGTTGCAAATGCTGCTTCAAGCCCTCGACAAGCACTCGATCCTGAATCAACGAAACTCCGAGCTCCGCCTCCATGCGTGAAACGAGTCGATGCACACTATGATGGAGTTCAGGCTGATCAAACAGCAAGGGCTCCTCGGATTGTCGCAGCCGATATCCTAACAGCTCCCGGGTGTACCTTCGCTCAGGCGGGGTAAACTCAAGACCTGTCCCTGACAACCACAGCTCCAGCTCCGCCTCACTTGCCAACTGGGGGTTATGCTGCTCAGCCAGTTCTTGCTCTCCTATGACATGACCGCTCCGAAGCCTGGCAGTGGAGACAGATAGCTGCACCAACAATTTGGTATAAGCTGCCTCAGACATATCAGATGGATATTGCTGCTCCAAATTCCATAAGGCCTGCTCCAGCTCCTGGAACCGATCAATCCCGGCCAGCTCTATCAAAGGCTGGAAGGCCGGCGGCAAGGTATCTGCCACTCGGCCGCCGAATAGATCCTGCTCATCCAAAACATCAAGGACAAGCTCAACAACCATGTCCCGCTTCCGCCGTTCTGATCCTTGAATCTGTACGCCATACCCTCGCTTACGCAATAGCTGGAGATCATACTTGGCCAACGTCTGTTCAAGCTCATCCAGGTCCGCTGTGACCGTCGGAATTGTTACTTGCAGCTCGGAGGCTAGTGCATATTGCTTGATCGGCTCTGCCTCGTTCAGAAGTAAACAGGCGAGCAACATTTCACGCTCTTCAGAAGAATACTCGGCTTCATGCTGTAGCAGCGCTTCGAGACTGACAAGCTGTTCAGGAGTGGCCTCCAGCCGCAGACCATAGCCGGACTGTCGGATTAGAGACAAGTTGATTTGAGCAAGAACATCCTCCAACCTGGGCATCTCCCGGTGTACAGTCCGGACACTTATCCCCAGCTCCTGGGCCAAATCATTGGCTGTTGTGCCTTCTTTGTGGTGGATCAGTCTTTTCAGCATCTGACTCTGTCTCGACGATAGCTTCATAGGCCACCCCCTTTATTCAGACTAGGTTTCAGCCTGAAGTCCCGATTAGCTCAAACGTTCGACGAGTTTGTCATATTCCGGACTCTTCATAAAGTTGTCGATGGAGATGTGCTCCGCTTGCGGTGCTTGTTGCCTTGCCCGATCCGTTAGCGACCGGTGCGTGACCACAATATCTGCATCTGCAGGTATGTCACTGATGGCGGTGTTGCTCACATGCACATCAATTCCTGCTGTCTTCATTTTCTTGCGAAGCACCGACGCACCCATGGCACTCGATCCCATGCCTGCATCACAGGAGACGATAATTTTCCGTACTTCATCCTTACCTTTTTGAACCTGAACGGCCTCTTCAGCCGCTTGCACGGAAGCTGCTGCACCTGCAGGCTCAGTCGGTGTGGCATTCCCCTTGCCCTTCATCTCGCTCATCCGTTGCTGAGCACTCTCGAGGGATGCTTCCTCTTCCTTCTGACGAGTGGTCTTCAGAATCAAGAACGCGACCAGGAAGGATGCCACCGTAGCGGTTAGTACACCGGCCAGAACGGGCAGCAGCTCTCCTCTAGGCGCCATAGCAACATAAGCAAAGATACTGCCTGGTGAAGCCGTCGCAACCAATCCTGCATTTAGCAAGGAGAAGGTAAAGCTGCCTGTTACACCACCAGCGATTGCCGCAACAATTAGACGCGGGTTCATCAGAATGTAAGGGAAATAAATCTCATGGATCCCGCCGGCGAATTGAATAACTGCTGCCCCGGAGGCCGACTGCCTGGCACTGCCACGACCCGCAATCATATAGGCCAGCAGGATACCCAGTCCCGGTCCAGGATTGGACTCGAGCAGGAATACAATGGATTTACCGAGCTGATCGGATTGCTGCAAAGCGATTGGGCCCAGTACACCGTGGTTAATCGCATTGTTCAAGAATAAAACTTTACCCGGCTCAATGAGTATATTGGCAAGCGGCAGCAAACCATTATCAATCAGGAATCCGACAGAATCGGCCAAGATCCGGCTAATGAATTGAATCGCAGGACCTGCACCAAGCAGTGCGCCAATCGACAAAATGGCACCAATGATACCAGCTGAAAAGTTATTGACCAGCATCTCGAACCCAGACGGAACCTTTCCGTCAATTGCACGGTCAAACTGCTTCAGAATCCAGGCTGCCAACGGACCGACGATCATCGCACCGAGGAACATCGGGATGTCTGTTCCGACAATAACGCCTACGGTAACTACAGCACCAATTACACCGCCCCGCATATCGTGAATCATCTTGCCGCCTGTGAACCCGATCAAGAGAGGCAAGAGATAATACAGCATGGGGTCGACAAGTTCAGCCAATGTCTCGCTAGGCCACCAGCCGTCTGGTATAAAGAGGGCCGTAATAAGCCCCCACGCAATAAATGCACCCATGTTAGGCATTACCATTCCGCTTAAAAAGCGGCCAAAGCGCTGAATGCGTACCCGAATCCCGCCGCCTTCGGCGCGTTGTTCAGTATTGGTCATTGCGCTGTCCCCCTTACAATAATTTCTTCTTACTATTAACCAAAGGCCTATGATTCAATCCTAATTCAAAACGCTTTCACGATCAACGAAAGGATAACATGAATACGGCAACAGGCTGGTGACAGAAAAAGATTATCAAAAAAAACCGTTCCTTCAGTATCGTGAGGACTACTGAAAAAACGGTTGGTCTGCTGCTAGTTTAACGATTAATCACTGCACTCATCGGGTGAAGGAATCCCCTCGGAATCCAGTTTGATTTTGTCGGATACGGTGTCGCGAATAATCGAGATGACGAGCTGCAGCAGGTAGTTAATGTCCGCCTGACTCTGCTGGAAATCACCCACAATCGGAATCCCATCCAGTTCATCCTGCAAGGCTTCCATTTCTCCTTCAATCTTTTGCACCATGGTTGGGTTGTTAAATGATTCGAAGGCGACAATCTCTTTTTGCTTCTTCTTCATTTGGGCAATCAGCGTCTGTACCCGCTCATGGCCTTGAATTTGCTTCTCGGCCCGCTGATATTGCTGAACCTCGGTGGATTGATAGATCAGCTCCGCCAATTCCTTGGCCTTGGCCATCACATCTTCCTTCACCAGAAGATCGCGGGTCCGAAAGGTGGGCATGTCGTGACAGTTTCTCTCGCCATGCTCATGCTTGTGCTCGCGTCCGGCTTGCGCCTGTTGCTCTGCCATTGGTTGTTCTCTCTCCTTATCTTGTCCTGGTACTATGAGCCGACGGCCTCCGCCGGCTGGACCAGTCTGGCCTTCAGGTACCAGGTCTGTACTTCGGTAATTTCTACATGAACAAATTGTCCGATGAGCGAGGCAGGTCCTTCGACATGCACCAGCTTGTTGGTACGTGTCCGTCCCGACAACATATCCGGATTGTTCTTGCTCTCGCCCTCAATCAGTAGCTCGACCGTCTGACCGCGAAGCTGCTGATTGCTCTCCAGCGCCAACTCCTTAATGAGGAGATTCAAGCGCTGCAGCCGTTCCTTCTTTACCTGCATGGGTACATTGTCCTCCATGTCGGCGGCCGGAGTTCCGGCTCGTGGCGAATAGATAAAGGTATAAGCAAAGTCGTATCCCACTTCGCGCACGAGGGACAGCGTATCTTCAAACTGCTCATCCGTTTCGCCAGGGAAACCTACAATGATATCCGTCGAGAGCATCACGCCTGGAATCTTGCGTTTGATTTTTGCTGCAAGCTCAAGATACGTCTCCCGGCTATATTTGCGGCTCATCCGCTTCAGCACAGCACTGCTGCCCGACTGAACTGGCAGATGGATCTGTTCCACCAGGTTGCCTCCTCCGGAGAGGACGTCAATCAGATGGTCGTCGAAATCGCGTGGATGCGAAGTCGTAAAACGGATGCGCGGAATATTAATTTTGGAAATGTCATCCATCAGATCGCCAAAACGATACGCTATATCCTCAAAATCCTTGCCGTAGGCATTCACATTCTGTCCAAGCAGTGTTACCTCTTTGAAGCCCTGGCGAGCAAGCTCCCGCACTTCTGCAATGACATCCTCAGGACGCCGGCTGCGTTCTTTGCCACGCGTATAAGGGACAATGCAGTACGTGCAGAACTTGTCGCAGCCGTACATGATATTAACCCAGGCCCGCAGACCTTCCCGCTTCTTGGGCAGATTCTCGATGACGTCGCCTTCCTTGGACCAGACCTCAACAACAAGCTCCTTGCTGAAATTCGCTTCCTGGATGAGCTGTGGCAGCCTGTGAATGTTGTGCGTACCGAAGATGAGATCGACAAAAGCATGCTTGTTTAAGATTCGACTGACTACCGATTCTTCTTGCGACATACAACCACATACCCCAAGCAGCAGCTCGGGCTTTTCGGTTTTCAGCGCTTTAAGGTGACCAAGCTCGCCGAACACCTTGTCCTCCGCATTCTCACGGATCGCGCAGGTATTGAGCAGGATAATATCCGCTGTTCGGCGGTCTTCCGTTGCTGTATATCCCATCTGCTCGAGCATGCCTTTCATGACTTCGGTATCATGCTCGTTCATCTGGCAACCGTAAGTATAGATTAGATAATGCTTCCCCGCTCCGAGTTGACGCAGCTCCTCCGGCATTTCGTTTTCGTAGACTACCTTTATATCTTCCTTACCGCGCTGCTTTTCCTGGCGGTAACTAGGCTGGGACAAGACATGTATATCCCTGCCTTGGATACGTATCTTTTTGCCGTGTTCGTCCTCGGAAATGAGCTTGGCTCCGGAGAAGTCGAAATATTTGCTGTAATCTTTCGTTTCTTTGGCCATGCCTGTCACTTCCCTCAAATCATATCGACTCAAATTATACCATAGCGATGCTACTGTAGCTAGTCGAGTATGGTTGCGATGTCGCCGTTGCTGGCGCCTGCCGCGTTAGCCTCATCGGTGTCGATATGCATATCGAGCGCAAAATCATCCGATACGCGAGCGATGACATGCTCAAGCACCAGACCGCGATCGCCCCCGAGTTGAACCTTGAGCTCCTGCTTGTCCTGGATTCCCCACTGCTCCGCATCGGACGTGTGGAAATGGATGTGCCGTGCGGCCACGATGACCCCTTGCTCAATGGTCACCTCACCGGCAGGCCCTTTGAGCTGAATGCCAGGCGTACCTTCAATGTTGCCGGATTCCCGCACCGGAGGCTTCACGCCAATGGCAAAAGCATCCGTCCGGGAAATCTCCAATTGCGTCTGCTTGCGGGCAGGACCTAGAATTCTCACTTTGCCAAACTCGCCCTTCGGTCCAATAACCGCAACGGTCTCATTGGCGGCATATTGTCCTGGCTGGGACAGAGGCTTCATTTCTGTCAATGCATAGCCTTCGCCGAACAGGATTTCAATGTGCTCCGGAGACAGATGGATATGGCGTGCGGAGACGCCTACAGGTACTTGTTTCATAATGATTGATCTTCCTTTCTGCGATTAGGAGTACGAATAGGATGCCCATCCTTTGGAAGAAGGCATACGGCCTGCTGGACCGTATGCCTTCTTCCCTGCCGTTATTTGAACTCTGCCATCAACTGGTCGAAATGCTCTCTGGAGAGAGCGATCTCCTGGTTGGCCAGTCCTTCCGGCCGGAAACCTGTAATCATGTCTTCATACGGTCTACGATTCTTGTCTTGATAGATCAATCCGGTCAAAAGACCGCCAGTTTCCATGATTTTGGTCATGGCACCAATCCGATTGGATGGATCATAATCCGGGAACTCATTCAGGTTTACGATATGTTCCTTGAACCAGTCGTACGTATTGACTTTGTTAAACGTTACACACGGACTGAACACATTAATGAGAGAAAACCCTTTATGGTTAAGTCCGGCTTCAATTAGCGCCGTGAGCTGCTTAATATCGCTGGAGAACGACTGAGCGATAAACGTGGCTCCGGCAGATAAAGCAATTTCAAGCGGAGACAACGTGGTCTCGATCGAGCCTTCCGGCGTAGACTTGGTTTTAAAGCCCTCGCTGCTGCGGGGCGATGTCTGACCCTTGGTCAAGCCGTAGATCTGATTGTCCATGACGATATACGTGATGTCGAGATTACGCCGGATGGCGTGCACGGTATGACCCATCCCGATGGCAAACCCGTCTCCGTCACCGCCTGAAGCGATAACTGTCAACTCCCGGTTGGCCAGCTTGACGCCCTGGGCAATGGGCAGTGCCCGCCCGTGGATGCCATGCAGGCCATATGCCTGGATGTACCCCGAGATTCGCCCGGAGCAGCCAATTCCCGAAATGACTGCCAGCTGCTCAGGCTCAAGACCGGTATTCGCCGCAGCCCGTTGAATTGCCGCCTGGATTGAAAAATCACCGCAGCCTGGACACCAGTTGGGCTTGACGTTATTTCTAAAATCTTTGAATGTCGCCATCTTAGTTCAGCTCCTTGCAAGCGTGGTAGACATCTACTGGCAGAAACGGATTGCCGTCATATTTGAGCAGGCTGCGGATCTTGTCCGCATGCCCTGCATGCAGCTTGATCTGATCGGCTAATTGGGCTGTCGCGTTGTTCTCTACGACTAGCACGCGATCCGCTCTGTGCAGCAGAGGCTCCAGCTGCTCGCTCGGAAACGGATGAATCTGGCGAATCGTGGCATGATTCGTCTTGATGCCATCTTGATCCAGCCTGATTCTCGCTTCGTCAATTGTGCCCCCAAGCGAGCTCATGTCGATAATGAGGAGATCGGCATGTTCATGCGGTGCATCGCTGCGGACCGCTTCACGGATACGCAGTCCCTCCAGCTTGCCCAGCCGTTTATCCATCATCTGCTTGCGATTAAGCGCACTCTCGGACGGACGCCCCTGTTCATCATGCTCTACGCCTGTCACATGGTGAAGGCCGTGCAGATCACCAGGAATCGAGCGTGGCGACACGCCGTCCTCTGTCAATGCATAACGCTTGAAGAGCTGTCCCGCTTCGAGTGGCTCATGTTCACGAACGAGCTTGCCGCGGTCGATAATGATTTTATCGTAATCCAGAATTTCGCAGGATTGCTTGCCAAGGGAAAGCTGCAGATCCGTCATCAAAATAACCGGTACTTGATAAGCTTCAGCGATATTGAACGCTTCAATTGTATCATAGAAACAATCCTCTATGGATGCAGGGGCTATGACAACTTTGGGAATTTCTCCGTGTGTGCCATAGATCATAGCATTGAGATCGGACTGCTCCTGCTTGGTCGGCAATCCGGTTGACGGACCGCCCCGCTGTGTATTCACAATGACCAGTGGCGTCTCCGTCATTCCTGCCAGACCGATGGCTTCGACCATCAAAGACAATCCAGGACCAGCCGATGCCGTCATCGAACGAACGCCCGCATAGTTGGCGCCAATGGCCATCGTTACCGCAGCGATTTCATCCTCTGTTTGAACGACGGTTCCACCAACCTTGGGCAGATGCTTGATGAGATATTCCATAATTTCTGACGCCGGGGTGATTGGATAAGCAGCCATCAGGCGGCAGCCAGCGGCGATGCACCCAAGTCCAATCGCCTCGTTGCCGATCATGAACAATTTTTGTTGACCATCTGCTTCATCCAGACGAAACGCATCAATGGGGCCTCCGGCCTGTTCCAGGACATACTCGGCGCCTCGTTTAACCGCCTCCACATTCTTTTCCACGACCACTGCGCCTTTGCGTCCGAACTCTTCCTCTACTGCCTTATTGAATACGTCCAGCGGCAGTCCCAATAGTCCCCATGACGCGCCGGAAGCAACCATGTTCTTCATGAGGGAGGTACCAAGCTCCTCCGCCATTGCAGTAATGGGCACAGCAAACAAGCGTGCATCCAGACCTTCCGGGATCGTCGGGTTAAATTTCGCATCAGCGACAATAACGCCGCCGGGACGCAGTTCAGGTGCATTCAGATCGATGCTTTCCTGATCGAATGCAACCAAAATATCCAGATCATCGGAAATCGCCCGCAGCGGTTCCGTGCTGATCCGGATTTTATTGTTGGTATGTCCACCCTTGATTCGGGAGGAAAAGTGGCGATAGCCATATAAATAATATCCGAGCCGGTTCAAAGCTGTTGAGAAAATACGATCCGTACTTTCCACGCCCTCCCCTTGCTGTCCCCCGATTTTCCAAGACAATTGACTGATCAAAATGTCATCTCCTCTTTTATCACAAAGCTAACTATAATGAATTAGTGCAGTGAAGCGTCACATAAATTCTATGTCCTCTTCTTATAAAAAGCAATAGGAGCAGGGCTTGTAGACGCATAGTTGTTTGCGATAATAATCATATCAATTTTCGATAGAAAGAGCCAGATTTCATTCCGTTGGCAGATGTTTAGTCAAATACCGGTAAGCATTGCCGCTAGCAAAGCCATCTACTTGGGTGGCGCTATAGCGCTGAAGCATCGCTTCAATTAACCGGCCCGTATCCACCGGGTTTGTTAACCCTTGAATATGGGTGTCAATGCCGTCAAAGTCCGATCCTAACATCAATTGCCGTTCGCCGCCAAGCTCGCAGACATGCTCCACATGCCGGAGAATATCGTCAATGGTGGGCTCTGCGTCTTGAGTAACAAACCAAGGGACATAGGTAATACCTATTCGACCATCCATCAAGATGAGTGCCAGCAGTTGCTCATCGGTCAGATTACGTGGATGGTCGCACACAGCTCTTGTATTGGAATGCGAAGCTATAACTGGCTGCTCTGCTTGCGACACCACCTCCCAGAACGCACGCTCCGACAAATGGGAGACATCGAGGATAAGCTTCAACTCATTGCATATCTCTACAGCCTGCCTGCCTTTCGCAGTAAGCCCGCTGCCCCGTTTCTCCATAATTCCATCGGCTGCCCAGTTGGCATGGTTCCATGTTAACCCAACCGCCCGTACACCTAGCAAATACATGATTCGCAGCAGCTCGGGATGCCCCTCCAGCCCGTCCACTCCTTCTAATGACAGCATGGCGGCCAGTGAACCGCTTTGAGCGGCCCGCTTCAAATCTCCGACCGTCCGAATCTGCTGCACACCTTTGCACGACAATACCTTGCGATGAAACAGGTCTATGGATTGCAAAATCGGGTGTATACCGGCACCGGCTGCTGCGGGAATGAAAATCGCAAAGGTCTGCAAGACGGTTCCAGACTGCGCCAGCCGTTCATAGGTGACATCCAACGAAGCCGTTTGACTGCCGTTAAAGTCTAGCGAATCTTCCTTTAATAGCTTGCTTAGGACGTCGCAGTGAAAATCTGCTATGCCACGCATCGTTCGCCTCCTTCCCTCCTTCTCATATAGACGCTTTTCCGTGTACAAAAAAGCCTGTTTACATCTCGTAAACAGGCCGTTCATTCATGACTAGCTTTACTGGATTAGCGCGGCTCGACAATCAACTTGATCGCTGTCCGATCCTCACCTTCAATCACAATATCTGTAAATGCAGGTATACAAATTAGATCGACACCGCTTGGTGCCACAAATCCCCGGGCAATCGCCACTGCTTTTACTGCTTGGTTCAATGCACCAGCCCCGATGGCCTGCAATTCAGCGGCGCCTCGCTCACGGAGTACACCAGCCAATGCACCGGCAACAGAATTTGGATTGGATTTTGCTGAAACTTTTAATACATCCATGAATGGTTACCTCCTCGGGAATGATGAAAAATCCACTACTAATACCTATTCGAGAGAGGTGAAAAAATTCCTTCTTTTCAAGCCTTGACTTTACAAACGATTCTGATTTATTTGAATATTTATAATTTCGGTTCAATTGTTCCACAAAAAAACTGGCGATGGCAGCTAAGCCATCAGCCAGTCTTCCTCAATCCAACGAATTTTCTGGATGGAACGTGCGCTCCCCGTCGTCTCATCAATATCAACGACGATGGCATGAAAATGCCACTTGCCCTCATCTACTGTGAACCGTGCCGGCATACCAGTCAAGAACCGGTATTCCACGGCTTGTCTCTGCATGCCCAGGACGCCTTCCTTGGAGCCTACCATTCCGACATCGGTAATGTATGCTGTCTCTTGGGGAAGCAGTTGATCATCATTGGTCTGGACATGCGTATGGGTACCGAGGACGATTGAAGCTCGCCCGTCAAGATACCAGCCCATGGCCAGCTTTTCCGAAGTTGCTTCGGCATGGAAATCCACCAGTACAGGACGTTTT
This sequence comes from Paenibacillus daejeonensis DSM 15491, assembly GCF_000378385.1. Taxonomy (GTDB): domain Bacteria; phylum Bacillota; class Bacilli; order Paenibacillales; family Paenibacillaceae; genus Paenibacillus_D; species Paenibacillus_D daejeonensis. Next base: position 435,987 of record NZ_KB899659.1, read on the forward strand.
TTACGATCTCCATACTCTTCCAGCAGACGGTCGGCTGTACGGAATGGACAATCAATGGGCGGCAGGAAGGTTCGGCCTTGAAGATTCATAATCGTCAGTTCCTTACCGGCTGCTTTGATAACCGCTGCCCCGTATCCCGGCGCCTCCGGTGCATAGTTGGCAGGGCGAACCATGCGTTCCTCATCATCGATCCATTCAAAGATGTCTTTGTTATCCCAGGTGTGATTGCCCATCGTAATGCCATGGATCCCCCAGCTGAAAAACTCTTTGGCGATGCTTGCCGTGATTCCGCGGCCCGCTGCCGAATTCTCGCCATTGGCGATAATAATATGCGGCTGATACTTACTCTTGAGTGCAGGCAGTACCTGTTTGACCGCTTGACGGCCCACTTGACCAACGATGTCACCGATAAACAATACCTTCATCTTATAACATACCCTCGTTTCGTTGCTGTGCAGCCTCTATAACCCGGCTAAGCCGACCATCTGGCTTTTGCAGAAAATATAGAAAAGTGGCTGACCAGCAGCCACTTTTCGTTGCCTCCCCGTAGGGGGAGTTTATTTGGCGTATTCGACCGCCCGTGTCTCTCGGATAACCGTAACCTTGATATGACCCGGGTAGTCGAGCTCGCTCTCGATCTTCTTCGTAATATCACGCGCCAATCGGAACGACTCGGCATCGTCGATTTTTTCCGGCTGCACCATAACCCGTACTTCGCGGCCGGCTTGAATCGCATAACACTTCTCTACGCCGTCAAACGATTCAGAGATTGCCTCCAGCTTCTCCAACCGTTTAATATACGTTTCCAGTGTTTCTCTGCGTGCTCCTGGACGTGCAGCGGACAATGCGTCTGCCGCGCCGACGAGCATCGCGATAACGGAGGTTGCTTCGCAATCGCCGTGATGGGATGCGATACTGTTGATAACGACCGGATGCTCTTTGTATTTCTTGGCGAGCTCCACGCCGATCTCCACATGAGAACCTTCCACTTCGTGGTCTAGCGCCTTGCCAATATCGTGCAGCAGGCCCGCACGCTTGGCCAGTGTAATATCTTCTCCCAGCTCTGCTGCCATTAAACCTGTCAAATATGCGACTTCCATCGAATGCTTCAACACGTTTTGACCATAGCTTGTACGATATTTGAGACGTCCTAGGATCTTGATCAGATCCGGATGCAAGCCATGCACGCCAACCTCAAAGGTTGCTTGCTCGCCGTATTCGCGGATACGCTCGTCCACTTCACGACGCGACTTGTCGACCATTTCCTCGATCCGTGCCGGATGAATTCTGCCATCGGCCACGAGCTTCTCCAGCGACGTCCGCGCAATCTCGCGGCGAATCGGGTCAAAGCCGGACAGGATAACAGCTTCCGGTGTATCATCGATAATCAAGTCAATACCGGTAAGTGTCTCAAGTGCTCGGATATTACGGCCTTCGCGGCCAATGATCCGGCCCTTCATCTCCTCATTCGGCAAGGAGACTACGGATACTGTCGTTTCTGCTACATGATCTGCAGCACAACGCTGGATCGCAAGCGAGATAATATCCCGCGCTTTTTTGTCTGCTTCTTCTTTGGCTTGCTGTTCGATGTCTTTGATCAGCTGCGCCGTTTCATGCCTTACCTCTTGTTCTACATTAGAGAGAATGATCTGCTTGGCATCTTCCATAGTCAGATTGGAGATTCTCTCAAGTTCGGATACTTGCTGCTTGTAGATCGAATCAATCTGCTGCTGCGTTTCTTCGATTCGTTTCTCCTTGTTGGACACTTGCTCTTCTTTGCGTTCCAGCGCTTCTATCTTCTTATCCAGTGACTCCTCTTTCTGCAGAAGTCTTCTTTCCAGACGCTGATTTTCGTTACGGCGATCCCGGATATCCTTTTCTGCTTCGGAACGGAGCTTGTGGACTTCGTCTTTTGCTTCGAGGACCGTTTCTTTCTTTTGCGCCTCCGCTTCTTTCTTCGCATTTTCTACGATTTGAACGGCGGCTTGTTCAGCGCTTGAAATCTTGGCCTCGGCAATCGACTTTCGAATAAAATAACCACCCAGAAACCCTAAGAATGCCGTGCCAACAGCGAGTAGAATCGTGAGCCAGATATTATCCATCTCTCTCACCTCCTCGTTGCGCACATCAAGGCAACCGCCCGGATATTTAGTTTTTTTAGCCGGCTTCCATACCGTTCATCAACAAACTAGGTAAAAATAAGTTTTTGAACCCGATTTTGGGAGGAAAATCGTTTCAAATTGGGAGGAATACAAGTTCATTTTAGCTTTTGATAAATTCAATTGTCAAGCATTTGACTGTCATCGTCCTCGATTACTTCCTGTGTAACGTTCGTCATTGCTTGCTTGACGATGGGATGAGGGTAGCCGCGCCTGAGCAGAAACATCATCAGTTTGCGCTTGCGTTCGCGATCCTCCCCCTTCAGGTATGGCCATTTCTTGGCTGCTACCCGAACAGCCGCTTGCAGCTCGGCCTCTTCATCAAGACTATCGACCGCAGCAGCCGCTACCCTTTTAGCGACGCCTCGCTGAATCAACTCCTGCTTGATGCGGCGGCTGCCCTTGTTCTGCAGCCGCAGCCGTGTCCCGGCAAATCGCATGGCGTAGTCTTGATCATCGATGAAATGGTCATTTTCCAGCCGCTCCACGACTTGAGCAATCAGTTCGGGTTGTACTTCCTTGCGGAGCAGATATCGTTCGATTTCCTTGGCCGTTCTCGCCCTTGCTCCCAGATACGCTACGGCGAGCATATAAGCCTGATGACGCTCACTTGCCACCTGGACATCCTCTATCGCCGCCTCACTCAATACAGTGCCCTTGAGCAGCTTGTAGCGGACTACGATATCCTCATGCAGGGTGAGCGCTGCGTCCTCCGCATGATCCAGGTAGATCAGGTAATATCCGCGCTTGCGGAGGACCTGCTCCACAGACGTGATGGTCCCTCCTTCAATCGGTAGATTCGAATGCTCCTGCTCGTCTGTCACCGTATCCCTCCTTCCTATAACAAAGCAGGCGCCTTGTAACAAGGCGCCTGCTGCCGGTTAATATTAAACGAGTTCGAACTCTTCGTCTTCGTCTTCTTCCTGACCAGCAGCCAGGGAGGACGTGGCGACAGCTGTAGTGGACAGATTGCTCGCTTGACGCACCTCGCGTTCAATCACATCGGATACATCTGGGTGATCCTTCAGGTACTGCTTGGCGTTCTCGCGGCCTTGGCCCAGGCGCTCGCCGTTGTAAGAGAACCAGGCGCCGCTCTTCTGAACGATGTCCATTTCGACCCCGATATCGACAAGGCTGCCTTCCTTGGAGATGCCTTCACCATACATAATATCGATCTCCGCTTGCTTGAACGGTGGGGCTACCTTGTTCTTGACGACCTTGATCCGTGTACGGTTACCGACCATATCGTTACCCTGCTTCAGCGTTTCGATACGACGAACCTCAAGACGTACGCTGGAGTAGAATTTCAATGCGCGGCCACCCGGTGTAACCTCAGGATTGCCGAACATGACGCCAACCTTCTCACGAAGCTGGTTGATAAAGATTGCAATGGTCTTGGACTTGCTGATCGAGCCCGACAGCTTGCGGAGTGCCTGGGACATCAGACGGGCTTGGAGGCCGACGTGCGAATCCCCCATCTCGCCCTCGATCTCTGCCTTCGGTACGAGAGCCGCTACGGAGTCAATGACAATGATGTCAACCGCACCGCTACGTACGAGCGCCTCTGCGATCTCAAGAGCCTGCTCCCCGGTATCCGGCTGGGATAGCAGCAGTTCATCAATATTAACGCCAAGCTTGCTAGCATACAGCGGATCCAGCGCGTGCTCCGCGTCGATGAAGGCGGCTTGTCCACCGATTTTCTGAACCTCAGCGATTGCGTGGAGCGCAACCGTCGTCTTACCGGAGGATTCCGGTCCATAGACCTCGATGACCCGACCTCTCGGCAAACCCCCGATCCCCAAAGCTATATCTAAAGCCAGCGACCCGCTCGGTACGATTTCAACCTGCATGCCGGCATTTTCGCCTAATTTCATAATGGAGCCTTTGCCGAATTGTTTCTCAATCTGGCGCAATGCCATGTCAAGTGCTGCGCGACGGTCTGACAATACACTCACATCCTTCATAAGTTATAGAAGCTTGATCACTTTCTTATAAACTAATGATACCTTGTTTTTCATGCCTTGCCAAGCATTTTTTCGAACATACATTCGTTTTTTTTCGCAGAGGGCGATACACTGCCTTACTAAACAGGATGAGAATCATCATGCCCCAAACACAAAAAACCGCAGCAAAGTAGTCTTCGCCACGGTTCTTCCGTTAACTGGTTCCTATTATACGTCAGCGCTTAACACTTGGCAAGCCCTGTTCGTTACTGGGATTGGTTGGTACCATTCAGAGGCATCCCTGTGCGTCCAGCGTTCTCGTTAAGCTGCTGCCAGAGACGATAGAATGCCGCCTTGACTGCCCGCAGCCGGATGACGCCTCGGTTGCCACGCAGTTGCAGCGTATGCACCTCCGTGGGCTTGCCTAGCTGTGCGATACCGACATAGACAAGCCCCACAGGCTTGCCTTCGCATTCAGCAGGACCGGCAACCCCCGTGATCGACACGCCAAAATCGGTCTCGGACCGTTCCCGGATCCGCTCAGCCATCATCGCGGCCGTTGACTCACTTACTGCGCCAGGCGCACCTGCACCCTCCAACTGCGTCATCGGGATACCAAGCAATCGATGCTTCATCTCATTCGTATAGGTGACCACCCCGCCCTTGAATTCACTGCTGCTGCCAGGAATGCTGGTGATTGCCTGAGCCAGCAGTCCGCCGCTGCAGCTCTCTGCCGCAGCAAGCGTGCGCATTGAATTCCGCAGGAGCCGGATGACCGCTTCTTCAATCGGAATGTCATCTTGAGCATACATGAACTGTCCCAGGCGCTCACTGATTTGAGCAACTGTTACATCAATCCGTTCATGTGCTTCGGCAGCATTCTTCGCCTTGGTGGAGATACGAAGGGCAACCTCGCCTTCTTTGGCATACGGGGCAATGGTTGGATCCGACTGCCCTTCAATGAGATCGATGATTGCCGCCTCCAGGCTGGATTCACCGATTCCTGCGAATCTGAGCTGTCTGCTGAACAGCGGCATTTCTTCTCCCATCAGACTACGCAGCCAGGCTGTTGCCGGCCCATCAAACATCGGCTTCATCTCGCGAGGAGGTCCGGGCAGCAGGATATAATGGGTTCCGTCCTCGGTTATAGCATTACCCACAGCAAGCCCGGTTTCATTGGCTAACGGGTCGGATCCCTCAATCATTAACGCCTGACGGCGGTTGCTCTCGACCATTTCAGTACCTCTGCTGGAGAATAGCTCCTCGATCTTGGCCATGGACGGCTCATGTATGTGAAGTGCTCTGCCGAGATCTGCGGCAAGCGCATCCTTGGTCAGATCATCCTGGGTAGGGCCCAGGCCGCCTGTGAACAAGATCAGATCAGCTCGTCCTCGAGCCGTATGAATGGCCTGGGTCAGACGCGTTGTATTGTCACCGACTACTGTTTGAAAATATACATCGATGCCCAAATCAGCCAGTCCCTTGGACAAATACTGAGCATTTGTATTGACAATTTGACCCAGCAACAATTCTGTTCCAACCGCAATGATCTCTGCCTTCATCGATAACAGTCCTCCCTATGATACCTTTCAAATAAGGACATCATCCCATGAAGGGATGATGTCCTGTCCGGCAAACCTGTAATTCATTCGGATACGGGGATTAAATCTTTATTTTTGATGAAATAATCAACGCCCGAATATAATGTAATGAGAGCCGCCAGCCAGCTGGAAATGAGATCAAAGCGGACATCAATAAACGCGAATGGAAAATTGTTAAGCAGCAGTGCAATAATCATCGTAATCTGCACACCGGTTTTCCATTTCCCCCAGTTGCTCGCGGCAACGACCTTGCCATCCAGGAGTGCAACCTGACGCAGACCAGTTACAGCAAACTCACGGCTGATGATTATAATGGCAATGACTGCATCCAGCTTGTTCATCTGGACGAGCGAGATCAGCACGGCTGCTACGAGCAGCTTATCTGCGAGCGGATCAAGCAGCTTGCCCAGATTGGTGACTTGCTTGTTCTTGCGGGCAATGTATCCATCAAGCCCATCTGTACTCGCTGCAATGATAAAGATCAATGCAGCGATGATCTGATTGTAGGTAATCTGAAAATCTCCAAAAACGATCGGTTCAATATCCAGTCTGACCAACAGAAAAAAGACGATGATCGGCACCAGGAAAATTCTCGCCAATGTGATGCGATTGGCCAGATTCATGCAATTCCCTCCCCGGAAAGATCGAACTCGTAAGCATGCGTAACTCTGACCTTCTGTATCTCTCCGATAGCTGTGTTAGCCTTAGAAATAAACACTTCTCCGTCAATCTCCGGCGCATCGTACTGTGAACGCCCGATGTAGACATCGCTGCGACCGTCGTACCGCTCGACCAGGACATCAATTTCACGACCAATATACTTGCTGCCATTGTCCTTAGACACTTCCCGTTGAATTTCCATCAACGTATTGGCGCGCCATTCCTTCACATCATCCGGAACATGGTCCGGTAACCGGACGGCTGGTGTATCCTCTTCACTCGAATACGTGAACACCCCGAGCCGGTCAAATTTAACTTCACGGACAAAATCGCAGAGACGCTCAAAATCTTCATCTGTCTCGCCCGGGAAACCAACGATGATTGATGTGCGCAGCGCAGCTTCCGGCATACGTTTGCGGATCTTGGCAACCAACTCCCTTACATCGCGCTGGCGACCCGGTCTGCGCATCCGCTTAAGGATGCGGTCCTCGCTATGCTGGAGCGGCATGTCAATATAGTTGCAGATCTTCGGATTGGTCGCCATCGTCTCCAGCAGCTCATCTGTGAAAAAGCCAGGATACGCATAGTGCAGACGCACCCATACGATACCAGGCACCTCGCTTACCCGGTTTAACAGCTCCGGCAGCATAAATCGGTCATAAAGATCCGTACCGTAATTGGTAGAATCCTGAGCGATGAGGCTGACCTCTTTGACGCCCTGGCTTGCAAGCAAGCGGACTTCCTCAACGACCGATTCAATCGAACGGCTGCGGAACTTGCCGCGCATAATTGGAATGCTGCAGAAGGTACATGCATTGTCGCAGCCTTCGGCGATTTTTACAAAAGCAGTATATCTCGGTGTAGCTACCTTGCGTGGCAGTGCCTGTTCATAATTGAACACCGGATTGCCCACATAGACAGGACGCTTGCCGCGCAACGCCTCATCGACAATACCATTAATATTGTGAAAATCACCAGTTCCGACGATACCGTCGATCTCCGGCATTTCCTCCATCAGCTGTTGCTTATAACGCTGGGTAAGACAACCGGATACAATAAGCGCCTTCAGGCGGCCGGTTTGCTTCAGTTCAGCCATATCCAGAATCGTGTTGACGGACTCTTCCTTGGCGGCATCGATGAACCCGCAGGTGTTGACAATGATAACAGTCGCATCGTCCGCCTGCTCTACCAGCTCGAATCCGCGCTGATCAATGAGACCTGACATAATCTCGGAATCGACCAGGTTTTTTTCACATCCGAGCGTTACTACTTTTACACGTTCAGTCATGTTCAGAAACTCCTCCAACTCAGTGCCTCAAACTATTTTATCAAGTATAAACGATCTTGCTTGGCGGTGTCAAAAGAGTTGCAGCTCTGCCAGTCGTCCCGTTATTTATAATTGACGAATTGCAAATCCACCGTCAGATCGGCTCCACGAAGCAATTGAATGACCGACTGCAGGTCGTCTCTGCTTTTACCGGTTACACGAATCTGGTCCCCTTGAATTTGCGATTTGACTTTGAGTTTGGCGTCCCGAATCAGAATGTTGATCTTCTTGGCGTTCTCCTGATCAATACCCGATTTTAGCTTGATCCGCTGTCTTACCGTGCTCCCAGAAGCTGGCTCCACTTTTCCGTAATCCAGATTTTTAATTGGTACACCCCGCTTGATCATTTTCGAAAGTAATATATCAAGCACGCCTTTCAGTTTGAACTCATCATCTGAAGCAACAACGAGTTCACCATTATCCATTTCAATGCTGCTCTTGCTGCCTTTAAAATCAAAGCGGGTACTAATCTCACGTTCCGCCTGCTGAATGGCATTGGACATCTCCTGCATATCAACCTTGGATACAATATCAAATGAACTTTCTGAAGCCATAAAATTCACTCCTTAATTTGTTTTGAGCCCTCATATCGTCTTCTCAGCAAAAGACATCCTTGCTCGTAAACCCAAGGATGTCTTTGGCATGACTGCAATTATTGCGCACCCTCGTTGGTCGAAGGAGAATCAACGGGAGTGATAAAGTAACGCTTATCTGTTCCGGCCTCACCGCCGTTATACAGTACCTCACCATTGACTTTAATTTCAACACTTGGTGCAAAACCTAAACGGATGTAGACTGGTTCTGACAGTTCAAACGTTCGAGTTGTATTGGATAGGGTCTCAAATACCAGGCGCTCTTCGGTTTTTTCATTGCGGAACTCCACCCAACTTTCCCCATCTACAATAATCTCGTACGTATTTATACCGATTGGCGAAATCTCATAATTCGCGGTTCTGCTGGTGATATCGCCAACAGGCGTTAACGTCCCTTCACCAGAAGTCGGCTGTTCCGGCTCTTCTTCCTCGTTGCCGTCATTGCCAGGCGTCGGGTCTGTAACAGGAGGCTGTTCTCCCTCTGTCTCGCCACCGTCATTGCCAGGTGCATCAGTGCCCCCCGGTTGCTCTTCATTGTCCGTAGGGGTATCTGTCGCATCCGTCAAATTCGTCTCGTCTACAACCCGCGGAGGATCATTGGGGTTGTTAATGACGAACATGTATACAATAACGGCAATCAATGCCAGGAAACACCACAGCAGAAGGCCAAAGCCCCACTTGCTCCAGCGGTCCGAGGCCCTTGCCGAGGCGCGTCGCGGTTTCATCATCGGTTCCGCCGCAGGCTCAGTCGGCAATGCCGGCACTTCATTCTGATGCTGTTGCAAAAGCTCGTCCGCATCCAATCCAACTGCTTCTGCATAGTTCTTAATAAATGCCCGGGCGTAAAAAGAGCCAGGCAATACATTATAGTCGCCTGCTTCAATAGCCTCGAGATAGCGCACCCGGATTTTGGTCATTTCTTGTACATCGTCCAGGGTATAGCCTTTCTTCTGACGGGCTTCCTTCAGCAGTACGCCCAATTCTGACATATCTTCACCCCCTTGCTAAAATTCATTGAGATCATTTGTGAAGGTCTCGTACGATATTTCTTCATCTGGTGTACTACGGAGTTCAATAATACAATCATAAATGCTATGGTCATAATGCGATTCCTTGACAAAAATATCAGGATGCTCAATGACCTTGGTGGAAGGCATCGCCATAATTTCTTGCAGCAAACTGTAGTGCTTTTCATTGGAGCGGACCGTACTGACGATACCGTCTATAATGAAGATATTCCCCGGATCCATCTCTTCCTCGGATAGCTGACTGCGAACCGTCTGCCGCAGCATGGTTGAGGAAACAAAGGCCCAGCGCTTGCTTGCACATACACTGCCTGCAATAATCGACTCCGTCTTGCCCACTCGCGGCATCCCGCGAAGACCAATCACCTGGTTGCCTTCCCGCTTAAAAATCTCGCCCAGAAAATCAACCAATAATCCTAACTCATCCCTTGTGAAACGAAACGTTTTTTTGTCATCCGAATCCCGTTCAATATATCGACCATGCCTCACGGCTAGAATATCAACCAGCTTGGGTGGACGCAATGCATTAATCGTAATATTGTCCACTTTTTTTAGCATTTTACCGAGCAGTTCAATTTTCTCGTCATCGTCGGTTTGCAGCAGCATGCCGCGCGTTCGATTCTCGACACCATTAATCGTAATGATATTGACTTCAAGCATCCCCAGAAGAGATGCAATATCGCCGAGCAGTCCGGGACGGTTCTTATGTATCTTGTACTCCATGTACCATTGTTTGTATTCCATAGTTCTCCTTCCCATGCTGTACGGACTTGTATAAAAGGTTCAAAAAATATAATTCTACAATTTTCGTCAAACTCCTGCAACTGTATTTAAGTGCAGGCTCAAAAAGATCGGTTTTCAGAACAGAAAGGCCCCCAAAAGGAGGCCAGTCTGCAAAGCCTATTACGAGTTCTGGACAAGCTTAACCATGAGACGCGCGATAGTCTTACGCTCGTTCTCATCGCCGACATCCCAAATCTCTTTCAGCGCACGCTGCTCGTCGTTTTTTGGATCCACACGTTCGTCCAAAAAGCTGCCGATTTCGTATGCCAGATTTGAGATTGCTTCTTCACTTAACCCGATTTTCTTGGCCTGCTCCACCCGATCCGCCAAAAAGTGCTTCCACGTATCAAAGTTGTTCAGGACAGTTGACATATCTCTTCGCCTCCTGTAGTGGTTGAAGAAAAGGATGTACAACAGTCCTATTGTTTGCTGCTGTCCTGTTAATTATTCGACGTTAACGGAACGGCAGAAGTTTCATGTTTTGTGTAATCTTCTATTCAGGTCACCCAGCCGCCATTGGGACTGATGACTTGCCCTGTAATATATCCGGACTCCGGCAAAGCCAAAAAATACACAAGGGAGGCAATTTCATCAGGCTGTGCAAGCCTTCCGACTGGAATTTCCTCTGCTAGCGCGGCCTGCTCCTGCTCGTCCAGATGCTGATTCATCGCCGTGTCTACAGCCCCAGGCGCAACCGCATTGACGGTCACACCAGAGGGCGCCAGTTCCTTGGCCAGAGCTTTGGTAAAAGCATTCATTCCGCCCTTGGTTGTGGAATATAACACCTCACAGGAGGCTCCAGACAACCCCCACACCGAAGAAACATTAATAATGCGGCCGAATCTGCGGTTGATCATGGGCCCCATGAACAATTGTGTACAGAGGTACATGCCTCTTAAATTAACCGCCATGACATCATCCCAAACCTCATCAGTCACATCTGCCAACATCCCATAATGGGCGATGCCTGCATTGTTGACGACGATGTCCGGACTCATGCCGTTGTCCTCGAGCTTCTCTTTCATCCGGATCAGTTGCTCGCGTGAGCGAAGGTCCGCGCTGGCCGTCATGACCTGTCCGCCAAGCCGCATGCATTGACGGGCCGTTTCATTGGCAGCCTCATGAGAATGATTATAATGAATGACCACATTCATCCCCTCGGTGGCGAAGCGCCGGGCAATGGCGGCTCCAATTCCCCGGCTTCCACCTGTTACGAGAACGGTCATGTCACTTAATGGCTTCACGAGGTTGGCCTGTCTACGATGGATACGGCCATTTGATCCCAATTGAAATGGTCGCGCATTCGTTCATTCACTTGCTCCAGTGACACGGATTCATAGAGCGGAAGCAAGTCAAACAGATCGCTGCCGCGGAATTTGTATCGGGTAAACTCATTGGCGATCGCTTCAGGAGAGTTCAGCATCCGCAGATAGCTGCCAATACGCTTACGGCGAATGCGTTCAAAATCTTCTGCGTTTAGCCCTTCTTCAAGTGCTGCCTCCAGTGAAGAACGGATTGCCGACAGCAGGGCTTCGGGGTCCTTGGTATCTCCCCCAATCAGCGAGAAACCGTAACTACCGCTGCTATTGTACTCATAACCGAATGAATCGGAGATGAGATCATCATCGTAAAGCTGTTGATAGAGCCGCGAACTCGGACCTAGCAGAGCCTCCAGCATCAATTTGCTGCTGACCTCTTTCTCTAATAGCTCTTTGCTATCAGCTGGCAGAACAGTCTCTTTGAACCCGAACAGCACCTTCGGCAAGCTTACAGCCAACTCACTGCGCTTAACTTCCAGCTTGACTTGTTCCGGTTCTGTTTCTACGGTACGTGTTATGTTAGGCGACTCGCCAAACGTTTTCCCTTCCTGGTTGCGCCGCACCAGCTCCATTATTTCATCCGGGTTTACACCACCAACGACGAAGAGGAGCATATTCGAAGGGTGATAGAAGGTACGGTAACACTGATACAGACTTTCTTTGGTAATTCTCCGGATTGACTCGACTGAACCCGCAATATCAATGTGAACCGGATGCTTATGGTAGAGTGCATCAATAAGCCCAGTGTACACGCGCCAGTCCGGGTTATCCTTATACATGTTAATCTCCTGCTCAATAATGCCTTTTTCCTTCTCTACATTTTCATCCGTAAAGTAAGGATTCTGAACAAAATCAAGCAGCGTCGTCAGGTTCGCTGGTATTTGCTCGGTTGCGGAGAACAAATAGGCGGTCCGGTCAAAGCTGGTGAACGCGTTGGCCGATGCTCCCTGCGAAGCAAACGTGGCAAATATATCGCCGTGCGGCTCCTCAAACATTTTGTGCTCCAGAAAATGCGCAATGCCATCTTCAACCCGAACCGGCTGTTCTCCATCGAGGGCAAAGGTATTGTCTACCGAGCCAAACCGGGTGGTAAATGTCGCGTAGGTCTTTTGGAAGCCCTTCTTGGGCAGAATGTATACCGACAGCCCATTCGGCAACACCTCATGATACAGCGTTTCCTGCACAAGCGGATAATTTAGCGTCTTCATGCCTGCTGCGCCTCCTTTCCGCGCAAGAAATAGATCGTGTCCAGTTCAACCTTCTCTGCTACACGCACAATGTCTTCCACACCGGCAGACTCGATCGAAGTAATCAACTCATCTGCGGTACGCGTCTTGCCTGAGAGAATAGCATTAAAATCGAAAGCAATCATCTCAAACGCAGAATCTTGCATTTCACGCAGCTGATTGCCAATCATGGCACGGGTCTGACTCAGCTCCAGCTCCGTTATTTGTCCTGCACGCATACTTTCCAACTGCTCCAGAATAATCTTCTTGGCCTGATCAAAGTTGGCGACTTCGATTCCAGATTGAATCGTGCAGATGCCCTTGTGACCATCCAGCCTGGATGCAGCGTAATAAGCTAAGCTGGCTTTTTCTCGAACATTCAGGAAGAGCTTGGAATGCGGATAACCGCCCAATATTCCGTTATACATTAATAGCGCAGGGTAGCCATCGTCTGCATAGCCAATATTGGTACGCAGACCCATGTTGAGCTTGCCCTGGCTGACATCTAGCGTCTCTGTAACCGTCCTCGGCTCGTTAACGGGCTGCGAGATCTCCGGCTTGGTGTAAGCAGTGCCGTCGCCTGGCGGCAATCGAAACGTCTTGGATGCCAGCTGCTGTACTTCCTCCAGGCTGGTATCACCAGCTACATATAGATCTAGCTCAGCCTGACCCAGCCAGCTCTCATATGCTGTATATAAAGAGGATGGCGTAATCTCTGGCAAATCTTCCAAACGGCCAAGCGCATGTAGGCGATAAGGCTCGTTGCGGCACATCTCGGCAAGACACCGTTCCGCGGCATAACGAATCTTATCGTTAATAATGGCTTCCAGGCGTTTTTGGAGAGTCACCTTCTCAGCTGCTACGTATTTACTTCGGAACACGCTCGATTCCAGTGCCGGATCGGTAACGACCTCGCCCAACAGCTGCAGAGCAGCCGCGAGCAATGATGTGCTCGAAGAGACGAATTGGTCGTTAATGACATCCAGACGAAACTGTACAATCTGCGAGTCGCCCCGCTTATAAATATCAAATCCAAACCCTGCCCCATATAGATTATCCAGCCGCTCCCGAAAAGCCAGCGTCTCGGGGGTGGATTGTGTCCCTCTTCTCAGAACAAAGGGGGTCAGAGCCGTATTCGTAACCGTAGATTCAGCAAGCGGGATGCCTGCATACAAAGATATGGCAAAGGTCTTGAAGCGCTTGGTAGGCATGACATGAAGCCGCATGCGACCGGTTTGCGACCGTTCAAAGGGAGTTGCCGTCACGATAGTCATTGCTCCTTCCATCTGTGCGTCCAATTCTAATCATATATATCACCGTAATGTATTCGATCTTTGTGAACTCTATACCATTCTAACCCATTGGAAATGGAAGAAGCAACCCGCGCTCCTGACAACGGAGCGGGGTTGCCTCCGCTTGCATTTACATACAGAAAATATGTTTGCCGATCGTCATAACCTGGGGTCTGGACCAGATCCATTTGGACGTTGCAGTCACCGGGTTAAAGTAATATGTGCACCCTTTTGTAGGATCCCATCCCTTAACTGCAGCCTCTACGGCTTGACGTGCCCTGTCATTTGGTTCCAGCCAGATCTGGCCGTCAGCTACGGCGGTGAACGCCAGTGGTTCGAAAATGACACCGGAGACGGAATCTGGGAAGTTCTCATCCCTTACCCGGTTTAGAATGACAGCAGCAACCGCCACTTGTCCTTCATACGGTTCGCCGCGTGCTTCGCCGTATACGGCATTAGCCATCAGCTTCAAATCATTTTCGGACAATCCGAGACGACTGGACTGGGCGAGGTTGCTGCCGCTGCCTCCGCCCGAATTTGACCCGCCACCGCTGCCACTTCCGCCCCCTGATGAACCGCCAGGCACTTCATCTGCACCGGGACGCCAATCCTTGGTGGCTTCCCACAGTTTCAACTTCGTTTTGGCTCCGACAACCCCGTCGGACTTCAGACCGAATTTCCATTGAAACCAGGTGACTGCGTTTTGCGTTTTGGGTCCGAATTGACCATCGACCTTGCCGTCATAGTAGCCAAGCTTCTTGAGTCGACCCTGCAGCTCGTAGACATCCTTGTGCATGGAGCCTTGCTTGAGTATGGCGTTGCTGAATGTTTCGGTAGAAGAGCCGTGTTCCTGCTTGCTGATGGCAAAGGAGCCGAACAACAGACAGACAATTACGGCAGTTGCAATGACTAATCGGGTTTTCATACGTTGGATCAAGCCTTTCTGTGCGTAATGAGACATCATCATGCGAGAAGTTGCTTGACCCTAGTATGAGGTATTGACTGTTCTTCTATGCACACTTCTCCAATCAAGAAGTGATTTTCCCGCTTTGGAACTGTTCTGGCGACATGAGCACCTCACGGGGCTTACTGCCTTCGTAAGGGCCGACAATGCCCTTGGCCTCCATTGTATCAATCAGCCTTGCCGCGCGAGTGTATCCGACTCTCATCCGGCGCTGCAGCAGCGATACGGATGCTTGCTTGGCCTCGACTACTATTGTCACGGCTTGATCGTAGAGCTCATCAAGCTCTTCGTTATCATCCTCACTGATCTCCTCAACCTCCGGCACCAGATCCTCAGCATACTCTGCTTCCGCTTGACCCCGGGAGTAGGTGACAATGCTTTCCACCTCTTGATCGGACAGGAAGGCTCCCTGCACACGAATCGGTTTGGACATGCCTACCGGGAGGAAGAGCATATCTCCCCTGCCGAGCAGCTTCTCCGCGCCAACCATATCAAGAATGGTCCGCGAATCCACTTGCGAGGAAACACCAAACGCGATCCGGGATGGGATGTTAGCCTTAATCAAACCTGTTATGACATCGACGGAAGGCCGCTGAGTCGCAATAATAAGGTGGATGCCCGATGCACGTGCCATCTGCGCCAAGCGGCAGATCGCGTCCTCCACATCATTGGCGGCAATCATCATCAAGTCTGCCAGCTCATCCACAATAACGACGATATACGGAAGCACGGCCGCCGGATTATCGGCCATCAGTGTGTTATAACCTTCGATATTACGCGTTCCGGTCTTGGAGAAGAGTTCATAACGTTTCTCCATCTCGACAACGATCTTCTTCAATGCCAGAGATGCTCTTCTGGGATCAGTTACGACAGGAGCCAACAAATGTGGGATGCCATTATACACATTGAGCTCTACCATCTTAGGGTCAATCATCAGGAAGCGGACCTCATCCGGCTTCGCTTTGTACAGAATGCTCGTGATAATTCCGTTAATACACACGGATTTACCTGAACCCGTAGCTCCCGCCACCAGCAAATGGGGCATTCTGGCCAGATCACCCACAATCGGTGTGCCAGCGATATCCCGGCCGAACACGATCGACATCTTGGATGCTGCTCGCTGGAAGGCAGGTGTCTCCATGACCTCTCGCATCGTGACGACGGAAACTTCCGTATTCGGCACTTCAATCCCGATCGCAGACTTTCCGGGAATCGGGGCTTCCATACGTATATCCTTGGCAGCCAGCGCCAAGGCGATATCATCCGTCAAGCCAACAATTCGGCTTACCTTGACACCGGTGGCCGGCTGCACTTCATAGCGGGTAACAGCGGGTCCCCTTACCACATCAAGCACATTAGCTTTTACGCCAAAGCTCTCTAGAGTCGCCTCCAGCTTGCGTCTGGATTCCTGCGCGCCTTCGGGACCTGACTTGCCATGACCATTCGGTCTGGCCAACAGCGACAACGGGGGCAGTCGGTAGGGCTTGACCGTCGATGTAATTACAGCGGCCGCTCCTTCTGCTGCGCCCTCTGGAATATTGCCGGTGGTTTCGCCTTCAGCGGCTTCACCCGATACCTCGGCTATCGCTGCCCCATCAAGCTCCTCTGGTGATTCAGCCAGGTTATCATCGACAGGGACAAGCGCTTCCGGCCACGGGGCTTCCTCCCCAACTGGCAATTCGGGATGCGTCTCAGGCTCTGCCTGCCAAGGGGCAGCATCTGCAGATTCTGACTTCTCCCCAGCCATTGCATCATCCGGCTGCCAGCCCAGCGACTCTTCCTCTTCCTCCGCGGCTTGTCGTCCAGCTGGCGGTCGTGTAGCGGCTTCCGGTTCCTTGCGCAGCTTGTCTGCATAATCCTGCAGCCAGCTAAAAAACGCAGGTTTTTTCTTGGGCTCTGCAGGTAGCTCCGGTGCTGATTCATCCTGCTGCGTGACATATGGATCATAAGTGTCGTCTTCGTAATCATCTGGCTCATTATGTACAACGGGTGGTTGCGATTGCCGCTTTCCTGCCTTTGACGGTCGTTTGACTCGTTTGAATTTGAGACGCAGCAGGGTTATCAATCGACCTAGCTTGCTGCTAATGGTCTGAATCAGCTCAACATACGACTTGCCGGTAATTAGCATGACCGAGATTGCGAACATGACGATCAGTACAAATCGGGCACCTATATTACCGAACAGCCAGAACAGAATTGAGTATTGAACGGCTCCCGCATAACCGCCACTGATGGCCTTGCTCATCATTGGTGTCTCTGGTAGTTCGCTCGCTGTCAGGAGCTCCCCGCGGATATCACCGCCGAGGGTCTGAAGAATGGTTCCGGCGGTTAATATCGTTGCGTCTTGAATGCCTGCAAATTTGGCGTTAATCTCGGCAATGGAGCTCATTAACGTTAGCGCCAGAACGAATAACAGGATACCGCTCTTGCGCGGCGACCAGCCGCTGGGCCATGCCCTTTTGACCATAACCGTAAGTCCAACATAAATGCCGACAAGTGCCAGCACAAAATAAAACTTGCCCAAAAACAATCCGAACAGCTTGGAGAGAGAGCGGCCAACGACCGCTTCTCCCGATAAGGCTATTACAGATATGGTAATCAGCAAGATTCCGTACACTTCATATTTTAAGGTCATGCCAACTGATTTTTTTCTTCGTTTACGCTTTGCCAAAATGGTCACCTCTCGATAACCCATTATAGCATAGCTCGACTCAGGTTCCTATCACGGAGCAACGCTGCCGGAAGGCTGTTGAAGCATGATTAAGCTTCCAGGTGTCAGGCCGGGATCAAGATAATGATACAAGCTGCAATCTACCAGCCGCACGATTCGCCCAATCCCCGGAGAAACCGGCTCCACCTGCATTCGAATGCCTTGATGATCGATTTCCAAAGGGGCTTCCCGTTCCCGGTCCCACCCTTCCAGCACGATGTCAAGCGGGACGCTGGTATACAAAATCATTGTATCACCGCCCCCGCCTGCATCCGCCTTTCTTCGATTCTGCGATTCAATTCGCGGAGTGCCGCCCCTACACCGCCAACGGCATCGATTAGGCCATACGTCACGGCATCTGGACCAATGACAGTTGTCCCAATGTCACGGGTCAATTCACCCGTTTTAAACATCAGCTCTTTAAACTTTTGTTCTGTAATTCGGGAATGAGACATCACAAAACGAACGACACGCTCCTGCATTTTCTCCAGGTATTCAAAGGTTTGTGGAACGCCAATTACCAACCCGTTCAGTCGGATGGGATGAATCGTCATGGTCGCCGTTTCCGCGATGAACGACATATTGCCGGCAACGGCTATGGGCACCCCAATCGAATGTCCCCCACCTAACACAATGGTTACCGATGGTTTGGAGAGCGAAGCGATCATCTCGGCAATCGCAAGTCCAGCTTCCACATCCCCGCCAACCGTGTTCAGAACGATCAAAACGCCTTCGATTTTCGGATTTTGCTCTGCTGCCACCAATTGAGGAATGAGATGCTCGTATTTGGTGGTTTTGTTTTGCGGTGGCAATACTAGATGACCTTCAACCTGTCCGATAATCGTCATACAGAAGATATTGGATTCAAGTACCGGTACTGTCGTTTGCCCCAGCTGCTGAATTGTATCCACAACTGGGTTTCTTGGTTTATCTATCGGCATCGTGGGATCGGGTTGAGGTTGCGGTTGCTCCTGGTTCATGTAATTGCCCGTCTGCATCATGTCTTCTGCCTCCTGATCGGAATTACTGGCCACGTCCGGACTGATCCTGCTTGTTTCCTGGCCCGCGTCGCGCTACAGCTTGTCATAGTATGGGTTGCGATGAAGCTTTTATACTGAAACAAGGTGAAACGGCTACGCCGTCCTTTGGCGGCGTTGTCAGTTTCATTCCAGTGAAATGTAAGCCAAGTAAATGAGAAATCATACACTTTCTTATATTTTAAACGCAAAAACGCCATTGATGGCTCCTGGAGAAAGAGCACATCAATGGCCAGTGGCTAGGTCGTGTGAACATTAAACTTCCATTATAATAGGCAGGATCATAGGACGACGGCGTGTTTGCTCATACAAGAAGCGGCCCAATGCGTCCTTCACATTGGTCTTGAGCGACGCCCATTCATTCACCTTGTCGTTCATTAGCTTATTCAAGGTAGAAGTAACGATGCGGTTAGCTTCATCGAGCAATCCTTCGGATTCCCGAACGTAGACGAATCCGCGGGAGATGATGTCCGGTCCGGACAAAATCTTGCCGTCCTGCTTGCTCAGTGTTACAACGACAACAAGAATACCATCTTGCGACAGCAGCTTGCGGTCCCGCAAGACTATGTTGCCGACGTCACCAACACCGAGTCCGTCGATCAAAATGTTACCGGCGGGTACTTTGTTTCCTTTGCGGGCTTTGCCGCCTTGGAACTCCACCGTGTCACCATTGTCAACGAGGAAGATGTTCTCACGCTCCATGCCGATTGCCTCTGCCAGCAAAGCATGCTGACGAAGCATACGATATTCGCCGTGAATCGGAATGAAATATTTCGGTTTGATCAGATTGAGCATCAGTTTAAGCTCTTCCTGGCTACCATGACCCGATACGTGAACACCGGATACGGAACCTGGTCCATAGATAACATTCGCGCCGAGGCGGAACAACTCGTCCACTGTACGGCCGACGTATTTTTCATTTCCTGGAATTGGAGTGGCCGCAATAATAACGGTGTCTCCCGGCAGGATGTCAATCTTGCGGTGCGTGGAACGCGCCATTCTAGTCAGTGCAGACATCGGTTCGCCCTGGCTGCCTGTTGAGAGAACAACAACACGGTCTGCCGCAAGACGATTGACCTCGTCCGGCTCAATCAGCATGCCTTCCGGAATGTTAAGGTAACCCAGCTCGGAAGCAATGCTTACAACATTGACCATGCTGCGTCCGATAACAGCCAGCTTGCGCTTGGTCGACATCGCTGCATTAATGACCTGTTGAATCCGGTGGACATTGGATGCAAATGTCGCTACGATCACCCGTTGGGTGGACTTGCGGAAGATATCTTCGAACTCATTGCCGATATTGCTCTCCGACGGCGTAAAGCCTGGACGCTCCGCATTCGTACTATCCGACAAAAGTGCAAGTACGCCACGGCTGCCGATTGCAGCCATCCGCTGAAGATCAGCATACTGATCGTTAACAGGCGTGTGATCGAACTTGAAGTCACCGGTGTGAACAACGATACCTTCAGGTGTGTCAAGGCAGACCCCTACCGAATCAGGGATACTGTGGTTCGTACGGAAGAATGTCGCTTTGATCGAGCCGAGCTCAACTTCAGAGTCCGCGTTGATCAGAATACGCTTGGTCTCACCCAACAGACCCGCTTCCTTCAACTTGCCCTCAATCAGACCGATTGTCAGCTTCGTGGCATAAACCGGAACATTCAGGTTCTTCAACACATAAGGCAATCCACCAATATGGTCTTCGTGACCATGCGTAATGAGAATGCCTCTCACCTTATCGCGATTTTCTTTGAGATAGGTAATATCCGGGATGACGATATCGATCCCCAGCATGTCCTCCTCTGGAAACTTCAACCCCGAATCTACGATTACGATGTCGCCTCCATACTGAATGACATACATATTTTTGCCGATCTCACCTACTCCGCCCAATGCAAAGATCAGCAGCTTATCTTGATTATTCTTTTTTGACACGTCTATCTTTACCTCCTATGTTCGTGTAACGCTTCTCCAAACGTTCGTGATTTATTTTTCAAAAAATTGCCGCACCCAGTCACTTGAAATCCATTATACATGATGTTTTTATTAAAACACAAGTCAATCCGCTTTCATGTCAGCAGAACATACATGTACTGGCATTGAAAGCACAAGTAGAGCCGGTGCTGGTTGCACCGGCTCCTTGGTTGCAAGTCATATAGGGCTGGATTACAGCAGCTTGCGCAAAAATTCGGCTTCTTGATCGGTAACGTCAACCAGCGGCAATCTGACACCGCCAACATGCATCCCGCTAAGGCCAAGAATAAACTTGATCGCTACCGGATTTGGAACCGGATGCGGTGCTTCAAAGATGCCTTTGAACATCGGATGATACTGACCATGAAGTCTCGCAGCTTCTTTTACATTACCTTGCAGATACGAATCAATCATCCGCTTCATTTGTGGACCGATCACATGGCTCGCCACACTAACGATTCCATGACCGCCAATGGCAAGCACAGGCAATGTCATGCTGTCATCCCCGCCATAAACAAGGAAGCCCTCGGGAGCAGCGCTAATAATATGCGTCAACTGATCCAGAGAAGCACATTCCTTGGTCGCCACGACATTCTCTATATGTGCCAGACGCAGTGTTGTGGCCGCACTGAGGTTAGCTCCCGTGCGTCCAGGTACGTTGTAAAGCATCACAGGCAGCTTGGTCGACTGCGCAATGGATTTGAAATGCTGGTACAAGCCTTCCTGGCTTGGGCGGTTATAGTAAGGAACAACCAACAGAATCCCATCTACGCCAGCCTCTTCAGCCGCCTGTGTCAGATGGATGGAGTGAGCAGTGTTGTTGCTCCCCGTGCCAGCAATGATCTTGCAACGCCCGTCTGCATGCTTAACTGCATAGCGAAAAAGCTCCAGCTTCTCGTCGTCAGTCAATGTCGGGGATTCACCGGTAGTCCCGGAGACGACTAAGCTCTCGCTCTTCTGTTCTTCTATCAAGTAATCAATCAATCGTCCCGTCGTGTCCCAATCAATCTGACCATCCACATCAAACGGGGTGACCATTGCAGTCACTAATCTCCCAAAATCCATCCTGAATCCTCCTAAGGTCATAGCTCAAAGATAAGAATTTATCGATTTGCGTAGAATTTTCGTTATCTTATATTTATACCATTAAACAAGGGGTCTATGGAAGATGAAGTTCAAACTTTGCGTGAAGTGCGCGCAAAGCCGGTACCATATCTTCTTCGCGGACCAGTACCCAAATCGTTGAATTTGAATCTGCAGATTGAAGAATGGTGATCCCGCTAAGGGTGAGCGCTTCAACGATCGACGCCATAATCCCCGGCACACCATTCATGCCACCGCCGATGACCGAGACCTTTGCACAGCTGTGTACCGCCTGCGGATCATAACCAATGCCGCGAAGCAAAGCCAAGGCTTGGGCTGCATCACTATCGAATACAGTATACACTGCACCACTTGGCGTCACATTAATAAAATCCACGCTGATGCCGTGTTTGGCCATGGCCTGGAAAACCTGCAGCTGCATATCGCTCTCCTGGTCTCTGGCCTGCACAGACAGCTGTGTAATTCCGCCCACATGGGCAATACCGGTCACGTGACGGTCCTGTACCGCTGCTGAAGCTTGCAATGGTCCACTGACAAGCGTCCCCTCGTCCTCCGAGAACGTTGAACGCACACGCAATGGCAAGTTAGCCTGAGCTGCAATTTCCACCGCACGCGGGTGAATGACTTTGGCGCCTTGCCGGGCCATATTGCACATCTCCGCATACCCGACATGGGTTAACGGACGGGCATTCTCCACAAAGCGGGGATCAGCTGTCAGGATGCCGCTGACATCCGTATAGATATCTGCTCTGACAGCCTGGAGAGCCGCACCTAAGGCAGTTGCCGAGGTGTCGCTACCACCGCGTCCAAGCGTTGTCCACTCGCCTGTATCGGTTCTTCCCTGAAACCCTGCAACAATAACCACCTTGCCCTGTTGTAAATGCTTCAGAACGGCTGCCGTCTGCATATCGATAATCTTTGCCTGGCCGTAATGATGATCGGTAACAATACCAGCCTGCCCCCCCGTCAGCACAGTCGATTCGATTCCTTGCCCCTGCAGCAGACTGCACAGTGTTACAGCCGAGATGATCTCACCACAGCAGAGCAGCATATCCCGCTCTCGCGCTGTTAATTGACCCGACTCTCCTGTCAAAGCAAGCAAGGAATCGGTCGCGTAGGGATCCCCGCTCCTGCCCATAGCAGAAACGACAACAACAAGGTCATGTTGCTGCCGTTCCCTGTCGATATGGCGGACTACATGACCCCGTGCCTCCGGGGTCGATACGGAAGTGCCGCCAAATTTTTGCACGAGAATTCCCATCCGCATCGCCCCCCGGTCAGCTTCCATAATTGAAGCGTTCAATCACCATGGGTTGCAGCTGCCGTCCAGCGAGCGCCGCCTCACACGCCTCCATCACCAGCTCCATTCTGGCCACAAGAGAATTGGGCTTCTGCTCGGGATTATCCTGCCCGAACGGAACAAAGAAAATATTCTTGGCCACCAGAAGCTTAGCAATGTTAGCTGCATTAAGACCCAATCCATCATTCGTCGAGATGGCCAATACGACCGGACGGCCGTTACGCATCTGAGACTTGGCTGCCATCAATACAGCACTGTCCGTCATCGCATTGGCGAGCTTGCTGGTGGTATTGCCAGTACAAGGCGCAATAACGAGTACATCGAGCAGCTTCGAGGGTCCCAGCGGTTCAGCCTGAACAATCGTCGAGATAATCTCGTTGCCTGTAATGCCCTTCAACTGCCGCTGCCATTCCTCCGACGTGCCGAATCTGGTGTCCGTTGTCATAATGGTTGAAGTCACAATCGGCACCACTTGTGCACCTGCATCTATAAAACGTTGAATTTGCGGCATAACCTCCGCAAACGTACAATGTGACCCGGATAGTGCATAGCCGACCGTTTTGCCTTGCCAGTTCATCGTCCATCCCCCCGCAATTGTAAATCGTCCTGAATTAACCGACTCAAGCAATCCGCCATGATGCGTCCTGCTGTTCTGGGAGCGACGATTCCGGGGAGACCGGGCGCGAGTATCGCCTTGATTCCACGCCTCTCGGCGAAGCGGAAATCAGTACCGCCCGGCTTCGAAGCCAGGTCGATAATAACGGCGCGCGAAGGCAATTTCGCGATCATTTGCGCTGTGACTATCATAGTCGGAATTGTATTAAAAATCAAGTCGGGATTGCTCATGTGAAGCTCCAGATCAGCCGTATAAAAAGGCCGGAAACCCATCTCGTGCGCCCGCGCAAAATCAGCCTCGGCCAAGACGCCGGCCTTGACTCTGGCCCCCAGGCCCTGTAGTGTTCTTGCCAATGTAAGTCCTGTGCGACCCAAACCAAGCACCAGACATTCCGCACCGTGAATCGTAATATCCGTATTCTGAATCGCCAGCATCACTGCCCCTTCAGCCGTCGGAATTGAATTATAGATCGCTACATCATCCCGATCAAGCAGTTCTACCAACCTGATATTGTGGCTGTCACACAGCTGTCTTAAATACGGTTTTGCCATGCCGGTGTATACTGTACTGTGCTTGGGCAGTCTGGCGATGTGCGTGTCCTGAAGCTTGAGCTTCTCGCTGCTGAATACCGCTGTGATGAAGCCATCATCGTCCGTCCCTACAGCTGGAAGCACCACCACATCAGCATTCTCGAACAGTGATTCATCATATGAGGCATGTACGGCACCATCCAGCTGTGTATGCAGTCCGTCAAAGCCTACCAGAGTCACTGCCGCATCCAGCTCGCTCAGCTTGTGGATGATTTCCAGTGCTCTCGCATCTCCTCCCAGCAGCAGGATCTGCGTACCTGTCAGCATGCCAGCTCCACTCCTTTCCTGCACCAGTCATACGCTATCTTATGCTTAAGCCCAGGAGGGGGTGAAGAAATTAATCTTCCAAAGTGAAGCAGCCCTCCGTATGCACGAAAAAGCCTTGCGCATATGCGCAAGGCCAGAGAAGATTATATTAGGTACCGGTATGACCGAAGCCGCCTGCGCCACGCACAGTGTCCGGCAGTTCATCGGTTTCCTCCAGAAGGATATCCGGAACCACCTGGAAGACCATCTGGGCAATTCGCTCGCCTCGGGTAATCGTAAACGGTTCTTGACCAATGTTAATGAGCAATACCTTAACCTCACCCCGATAATCCGCATCGATGGTGCCTGGTGAGTTCAGGCAGGTAATCCCATGCTTGTAAGCCAGCCCGCTTCGTGGACGGATCTGTGCTTCCAGCGTGATTGGCATCGCCATTGCAAAGCCTGTGGGCACTAGCCGACGTTCGCCAGGTGCCAGAATGAGCGGCTCCTCAACTGCAGCATGCAAGTCAAAGCCGCTTGCAGCCGCAGACATTTTGACTGGCAGTTGAATATCCTCATTGCCTGGAAGCCGCTTAAGTTGAACTGGATACAAAATAATTCCTCCCTACATGTTGAGCCGCTTTGTCATTAGTGCCTACCATAGCAACGGCAAACGGCTCTGCGAGCATATGTCTGGTCACTTCCTGTATAGTTTCCATTGACACTTCATCAATTTTCTCTAGCATTTCATCAAGTGTATAGTGCCTGCCCAGCATAAGCTCATTTTTGCCGTTCCGGTTCATACGGCTGCTGGTGCTCTCCAAGGATAAAATCAGACTTCCCTTCAACTGCTCCTTGCCGCGATGCAGTTCAGCTTCAGTCAAGCCTTGCGCCGACACCTCACCGAGCAGCTCCAAAGTCAGGTCCAGCACATCTTTGGTCTGTTTCGGCGCCGTTCCGGCATAAATCGTATACAGCCCGCTATCGGCATACGACGTATGATACGAATAAACGGAGTAGGCCAGTCCGCGCTTCTCCCGAATTTCCTGAAACAGGCGCGAACTCATTCCGCCGCCTATAGCATTGTTAAGTAGAATCATGGCATACAGCCGCGGATCATTAATCGAGCAACCTTGGAAGGACAAACAAATATGGTTTTGCTCCGTTTTTTTCTTATGGAATAAATATTCCCCTTTAAATACCGGTGGCTGCAGCACTGCACTGGTCCCGCGAGCATTAAATCGGCCAAAATATTTCTCCAGCAAGCTTAAAACAGCCTCGGGTTCGACGTTTCCGGCCACACTGATCACCGTGTTATCGATACGGTAATGACTGTTCATGAACGTACGAAGGGTATCGGCGTTCATAGCCATCAGTCTGCTCTCATCACCCAGAATCGAATACGCCAGGGGATGGTTTCCGTAGCTTGCACGCGAAGCCTCATCATGCACTTTATCGTCAGGCGTGTCTTCGTACATCGAAATTTCTTCTAAAATAACATTTTTCTCTTTGGCGAGTTCACCCTCGTCGAATTCCGATTCGAAAAACATGTCTGCCAGAGCATCGACTGCGATCGGCAGATGCTGATCCAATACTTTTGCATAATAGCAGGTATATTCCTTGGATGTAAAAGCATTCACGTTACCGCCGATGCCGTCAAAGACGTCTGCAATATCCTTAGCCGTGCGCTGTTTCGTGCCTTTGAAGAGCATATGCTCAATAAAATGCGAGATGCCGCTATTCTCGGGTGTTTCGTTGCGGGAGCCCGTCTTGACCCAGATACCGAAGGAGACAGACCGGCAGGTCGGAATGCTCTCGACGATAACCCGAAGCCCGTTGCTCAAGGTGTATTTCTTCAAAATAGGTTACCCTCCTAAAATCAATGATTTTACTATATCAGAATTATGACGGTCGCTCAACCGGCGCGATCCGCTTGGTCGACAACAGCTCGCTCACGGTACCGAGCGCCAGCGACTTGTTCTTGATTGCAGCAATCATTCCCGGCAGCGCCTCACTGGAGGAGGCGGTCGGATGCATCAGAATTAATGCACCAGGTTCGAGCCGCAGCGAAATTTTGCGAATGATCCACTCCGGGGCAGGCTTCTTCCAGTCTACCGTATCCAGCGTCCATAACACCGTACCCAACCCTTGCTCTGCTGCCAGCTCCACGGTCTGCTGATTATAATCTCCTGACGGCGGGGCAAACCAGCGGTTCTGAACGCCAAGCTGATCCTTCAGCAGCTGCTCGGTACGGGTAATCTGACGCAGCGCAGAAGACCGATCAAGTTGACTCATATTGGGATGTGAATACGCATGGTTGGACATTTCATGTCCCTGCGACTGAATTTGTTTGGCAATGTCCGCATGCTTGCTCAGCCAGGAACCATCCAGGAAGAACGTCGCTTTAACCCCTTCATCAGCCAGAACTTTAAGCATCGGTTCAATATATTCATTGCCCCAAGCTACATTGATCATCAATGCTACCATTGGCTTCAGCGGATTTCCCTTATAGATGGGATGCGGCCCCAAGTCCGCCAGCTTGGTCTTCGGTTCGATTTCTCGAAACACGTACTGAATCTCGCCACCTGTCCAGGCCTGTCGATTCAGTTCATACGTCTTGTCGGTATCAACTTCAAACCCATTGTAGCCGGGAATTAACTTCCACACCCGATCCACCCGTGGCTCCACCGGTGCGATCCGCTTGCTTGCCGCTGTCTCTCGGATACGCTGCATTAGCTCATCCTCAGCACCTGCTGTCGTCTGCTGGATGCGGTTTTCTTTAACTGCTGCGATGTAGTGGGCCACGCTATTGTCACTATTAAGCCAGATGAACAAAACGAGAGCCGTCACCAGTATGGTCATCCATTTTGTACGACGCATGCCATCCCCACCCTTCTTGTACACTTCAATCATATGATTGCAGGTAAGGGATTATGAAGCGTTTGTCCTACGGCATTTCTCGCGTATAAATGAAAAAAGAGTCAGACAGAATCTGGCTCTTATCAATAGACTATGGTTTGATCGGATTCGTACTTCGGATTCGTACTAATTAGAAGAAACTTGCGTTTGAGCGGCGAGCACAGCTTTGCGGGACAGGTTAACCCGGCCTTGCTGATCAATTTCGGTGACTTTGACCGTAATCTGATCGCCAACCTTCACGACATCTTCGGTTTTGGCTACACGTTCTGCCGCCAATTGAGAGATGTGGACCAGTCCTTCTTTGCCTGGCAGAATCTCAACGAACGCTCCGAACTTCTCGACGCGCTTGACGGTTCCAACATAAATTTCTCCTACAACAACTTCCTTGACGATACCTTCGATAATCTGCTTGGCCTTCTGGTTCATTTCTTCGTTGGAGGAAGCAATGAATACCGTACCGTCCTGCTCGATATCGATTTTAACTCCCGTTTCTTCAATAATTTTGTTGATGATCTTGCCTCCGGCTCCGATAACATCACGGATTTTGTCCGGATTGATCGACAAGATGAGGATCTTCGGAGCATACGGCGACAGGCTCTTACGTGGCTGCTGCATGACCTCGAGCATCTTGTCCAAGATAAACATACGGCCATGGCGTGCTTGCTCCAGCGCTTGATTCAGAATCGACCGGTCAATTCCAGCAATCTTGATATCCATCTGGATCGCTGTAACGCCTTCCGCTGTACCTGCAACCTTGAAATCCATATCGCCAAGATGGTCTTCCATTCCCTGAATATCCGTCAGAATCGAGAAGTCATCTCCATCCTTGATCAGACCCATCGCCACACCTGCTACAGGTGCTTTAATTGGTACACCAGCATCCATCATGGCAAGCGTACTTGCACAGATACTAGCCTGTGAAGACGAGCCGTTAGACTCCAGCACCTCGGATACGAGGCGAATGGTGTAAGGGAAATCTTTTTCGGACGGGATTACCTTCGCGAGCGCGCGCTCACCCAGTGCACCATGTCCAATTTCGCGGCGGCCTGGCGCACGCAGCATTCTGGCTTCCCCAACGCTGAATGGCGGGAAATTGTAATGATGCATGAACCGTTTGGTTTCCTCGAGGGAAATACCGTCCAGGATTTGTACATCGCCTAGCGCACCAAGCGTACAGATACTCAATGCCTGAGTTTGACCACGCGTAAATAAACCGGATCCGTGCGTTCTAGGCAACTGAGCTACATCGCACTCAATCGGACGAATTTCGTCAAGTTTGCGCCCATCAGGGCGGACCTTGTCCACCGTAATCAAGCGGCGCACTTCTTCTTTGACGATATCATGCAGCACTTCCTTAACATCAGATAAGTGCTCAGGTGTTTCGGCATAAATCTCCTCAAAATGTGCGACAGCTTCATCTTCAATCCCATCGATCGCATCCTGACGAGCATGCTTCTCCTGAATCCGAATCGCTTCAACCAGACGATCTTGCGCATAGGCGCGCACGGCTTCATTAACGTCACTATTCACCGCATGGAG
The DNA here is from genome assembly GCF_000378385.1 of Paenibacillus daejeonensis DSM 15491. Taxonomy (GTDB): domain Bacteria; phylum Bacillota; class Bacilli; order Paenibacillales; family Paenibacillaceae; genus Paenibacillus_D; species Paenibacillus_D daejeonensis. The sequence goes on from NZ_KB899659.1 coordinate 464,914, forward strand.
GACAACCTCCATCTTCGGTTTTCCAGCCTTCTCAACCAACTGCTCCTGTACGGCAACGATTTTCTTGATCTCGTCATGACCGAACATGATCGCTTCCAGCATCACGTCCTCGGACACTTCATTGGCTTCGGCCTCGACCATCATGATTGCGTCCTTCGTACCAGCTACGACGACATAGATATCGCTTTTTTCTTCTTGTTCAATCGTCGGGTTAATAATGAACTGTCCGTCAATCCGTGCAACAACTACGCCACCGATTGGTCCGTCAAACGGTACATCGGAGATGGCAAGCGCTGCTGACGTTCCGATCATCGCTGCAATGCTTGGTGAACAATCCTGATCCACACTCATGACCAGATCGAGGATTTGTACGTCATTGCGGAACCCTTCCGGGAACAAGGGACGAATTGGACGGTCGATCAAGCGGCTCGCAAGAATCGCTTTTTCGCTCGGACGCCCTTCGCGCTTAATGAACCCGCCAGGGATTTTGCCTACGGCGTATAACCGTTCTTCATAATTTACCGTTAACGGAAAGAAATCTAGTTTCTTTGGCTCAGATGAAGCTGTAACTGTACACAACACGACAGTATCGCCGTAGCGTACAGTCACCGCAGCATTGGCTTGCTTGGCCAAACGCCCGGTTTCCAGCACCAGTCGTCTGCCGCCGAGCTGCATTTCTACGCTTTGTAACATGTTATCCCTCCTGTCTTCTTCTGTTCAATTCGACAATGCCCGGCTCAACTCCTGCACCAGACAAGTTTATGTACATCTCATAAATGAGAACATGCTATAAAAAGCAACCAAGTGGCGGCCGTTCGCTACGGAACAAGCTGTCCACCCGGTTGCTTCTGGACTCACAAATCGATTAACGACGAAGGCCAAGCTTCTCGATCAGTGCGCTGTAACGTCTAACATCCTTGTTCTTCAAGTATGCCAGCAATTTACGGCGTTGACCTACCATCTTAAGCAAACCACGACGGGAGTGATGATCCTTCTTGTGTGTCCGCAGATGATCAGTCAGATTCACGATGTTCTCAGTCAAAATCGCAACTTGCACCTCCGGAGAACCGGTATCGGTAGCATGAGTCTTGTGCGTGTCAATGAGTTCATTCTTACGCTCTTGTGTGATAGCCATTCTCTTCACCTCCTAAATAATAATCGCCTATGGCCTCGAAACCGCCGGTGAAGTCGAGTATCCAAGCCATGGTTCGGATGCGTAGTGTAACCGCAACCTGAATCAGTATAGCACAGCAGCCTACGGAAGTAAACCCGGCCTACAGGGAGACCAGGCCAAGCAGTTGGCGAGCCGTATTGGCATCCGTTGCAATCTGGGCGATCAGCTCATCGACCGATCCGAACTTGCGCTCTTCCCGGATGAAATGACAAAATGAAACCTGCAATTCCTTACCATAGAGATCCCCACTGTAATCAAACAGATGCACTTCTGCCGTTGGCGCTCCACCCGGTGCGTTGAAGGTAGGCTTGAAGCCAAGGTTCATTACACCAGCAAAGGTGGTCTCTCCACTCGTTGCTCTGACTGCATATACGCCCAACCTTGGCAAGACATAGGGGTGGACCAAGTGGACATTGGCAGTGGGAAAACCAATCGTGCGCCCCCTGCCATCACCTGTCTGGACAATACCCGAAAAACGATACGGGCGTCCGAGCAGCGATTCCGCATGGTCTACAGCACCCAAGGCCAATTCTTTACGGATGAGCGTGCTGCTGACTTTCTCATCATTCTGATGGAAAGGAGAAACAATCTCCACTTCCATTCTGCCTTTACCAAGCTCCCGAAGGGTTTCAGCCTTGCCTTCTCCGCGATGCCCAAAGGAGAAGTCAAAGCCGACAACGGCTCGTTGCACCTGCAACGGGACGAGCACCTCTTCCACAAATCGGACAGGCTCTACAGCTGCGAAGGTCAGATCAAAGCGGAACACGTAGGCAACCTCAACGCCAAGCGAAGCAAACAGGGCCATTTTGTCATCAAGAGGAGTTAAATAAGTCAGATAGGGCTCCTCTTGGGACAATACTTCTCTCGGATGCGGATGGAATGTCATAATCGATGGACACAGGCCATCGGCACGAGCCGCCTCTACTGCCTTTTGGATCACCTGCTGGTGTCCTCTGTGCACACCATCAAAATGTCCGATTGCAAGAGTTTGAGGCAAAGCGCAATTCTCCAGCTGCTGATCAGTTAACGGATAGCTTAATTCGATTATTTTCACTTCGGCTACACCTGCATTTCTTTCATAAACTTAAGGAAGCGTCAAGAAAACACCTTGACGGGACAAATCAGTCCGCGGGCAGCATCTGCCCGATAAATTCCTAAAAACGCATCGGTTTCATCGTACAATCGAACCAGCTGACCGTCCGTTGGTTCGGCCGATAAAGCAGGCCACTGGAGTTTCTGTCCTTTTAATGCGCGCTCCGCCGAGCGTGCATCCACTACCAGCCGCTGCATATTCGTTAACCCCTGGTCAGGGCTGAGTAGATGCTCTGACAATACGCCCTGCTCATGCAATTCGCGAATCTGTTCCATCGTCAGGCAATCGGCTTCACCAAAGCCTGCCGATTGGGTGCGCCTCAGCTCCGCCATCGCGGCAGGCACGCCTAGCGCTTTGCCAATGTCAACGCACAGCGTACGGATGTACGTCCCTTTGGAACAAGTTACAGAGAACGAGAAGCGCGGACGATCGAGCTCTAGTGACATCGAGAGCAGCTCCAGCTCATAGATGGTGACTTGACGCTTTTTACGCTCGACCACCTTGCCTTCGCGTGCCAACTCATACAGCCGGCGACCCTCTACACGAACCGCTGAATACATCGGCGGCACTTGCTCAATCTCACCGACAAAGGAACGCAGCACCTGCCTGATTGCCTCTTCATTTACGGAGATATGATCTGCAGTCTCGATAACTTCCCCTGTCAAATCTTCTGTATCTGTGGCGACCCCAAGCTCCAAAACCGCTTCGTATGCTTTGGGGCGCTCTTGCAAATATTCAACTACACGCGTAGCCCGTCCTATGCACAGTGGCAACACGCCTGTGACTTCAGGATCTAACGTACCGGCATGACCAATTCGTTTGATACGCAGCATGCCTCTGACTTTTGCTACCACATCATGTGATGTCCAGCCTGCGGGCTTCCACACGGCCAATATTCCATCCATACTATCCTAATGCCCTCCTGACAGACTCCACCACCATACTGATGACGTCCGGCACCTGGCCTTCAATCCGGCAGCCCGCTGCCCGGACATGTCCGCCGCCACCAAACGTCTGAGCAACAGCAGCTACATTGGCCTTGCCAGCGGAACGAAAACTGACTTTCGTATGACCGTCTTCCGTGCCCTTGTACAAGATACCAACTTCGACGCCTTCTACATTAAGCGCATAGTTGACCAAGCCCTCCAGATCTTCACCGGTTGCGCCGGTATCAGCCAAATCTGCGGGTTCGATGAACAACCAACTGATACGACCATCATCCGTGAAGGACAATCGGGAAAGAGCCCGCTGTAAAAGCCGTAGCTGTGGCATGGTCATCTTCTCGAGCAGATGATCAGCTAGCTGATTGCCGCTCACACCGATACGCAGCAGTTCCGAAGCGATCTCCATCACATGGGGTGTGGTGTTGGAGTAACGGAACCCACCGGTATCCGTGAGCAGACCTGTATATACTGCGGTAGCAGCCTCCAGATCGAGCTCAATTCCTTGATGTGCAATCAGATCATACAAGATTTCAACCGTTGCTGCAGCATCAGGACGGATCAGATTGACGGTGCCAAAAGCATCGTTGGTTGGGTGGTGGTCAATATTAAGCAGCTGCGCATCTTCCGCGAATGATTGGCTAACGATGCCGATCCTTCGGAAATCCGCGCAGTCGATTGAGATAATATGAGTAAAGGAGCGGTCCAGGGGATGCTCCTTCACACAGGTAATACTATCTGCCAAGGTTAAGTAGGAAAGCCGGGACGGAACTGCCCCTTCATTGACGAGCACCGCCCGCTTACCCAAACGCCCCAGCAACCAGCCAATCAGAACGGTCGAGCTGATCGCGTCGCCATCTGGCTGGACATGCGAGACGACCAAAAAGTCGTCTCTGCTTGCCATGAACGAGTAAGCCTCCTCGAGCTGCCGCACATAGGCTGCTGCATGCTCTGTCATCGGCTTTCCTTCCCTTGGTTGAGCTGGTCTAGCAAGGATTCAATGTGACTGCCGTATTCAATACTGCTGTCAAACTTGAAGATAAGGTCCGGCGTATGCCGGAACCGAATCCGTTTGCCGAGCTCCGAACGGAGGAAGCCTTTGCCTCTGGCCAATGCCTTCAGCGTTTCTTCCTTTTGTTCTTCGCTGCCGAGGACACTGAGATAGACGCGTGCTTGCGACAGATCTCCTGTAACCTCTACCCCAGTTACCGTAATAAACCCGATACGTGGATCCTTCAGCTCCGATTGAATCAGCTGACTAAGCTCTTTTTTGATTTGTTCTCCGACACGCTCCACTCGGATTTTGGCCATTAGCGGCTCACCTCTCTACGGTTTCCATAATAAAGGCTTCGATGACGTCGCCTTCCTTGAGATCATTGTACCCATCCAATGTAATCCCGCACTCATAGCCTTGCGCAACCTCTTTGGCGTCATCCTTGAAACGCTTGAGCGATTCCAGCTTGCCTTCGTAGATCACGATACCACCGCGGACAACACGTGCCTCCGCATTGCGTGCCATCTTGCCGGAAGTAACCATACAGCCTGCAATAGTGCCCACTTTGCTGACTTTGAACAGGTTACGTACTTCCGCATGTCCGATGACCGCTTCTTTGTAGATCGGATCCAGCATGCCTTTCATAGCTTGCTCAATCTCGTCGATGACATTATAAATAATCCGGTGCAGGCGAATATCTACTTTTTCTTGGTCTGCAGCAATTTTAGCCTGCGGCTCCGGACGAACGTTAAAGCCGATAACGATCGCATTGGAAGCTGTCGCGAGGATAATATCGGATTCTGTGATAGCACCGACGCCACTGTGAATGATCTTGACACGAACGCCTTCGATATCGATCTTCTCCAGAGAGCCTTTGAGTGCCTCGAACGAACCCTGCATGTCAGCCTTGATGATGACATACAGATCCTTGATCTCGCCTTCCTTGATATGCTGATACAGATCATCGAGTGTAACGCGTGTATTCGAGCCCAGCTCGGATTGACGATGCTTGATTGCACGACGGTCCGCAATTGCGCGGGCCTTGCGCTCGTCTTCGAAGACGAGGAACGGATCGCCAGCCTGTGGCACCTCGGTCAGACCCGTAATTTCTACAGGTGTAGATGGACCGGCTTCCTTCATTCTGCGGCCTTTGTCGTTGACCATTGCACGAATACGGCCGAAGCAGTTGCCTGCCACATACGCGTCGCCAACCTTCAACGTGCCATGCTGAACCAGGATACGGGCAACTGGCCCTTTTCCTTTATCCAGCTCTGCTTCCAGAACCGTACCGCGTGCGCGTTTGTTCGGATTGGCTTTGTAGTCATTAACCTCAGCTACAAGCAGGATCATCTCCAGCAATCCTTCCAAATTGATGCGCTGCTTGGCGGAAAGCTCAACAAAAATGGTGTCGCCGCCCCACTCTTCTGGAACGAGCTCATACTCCGTCATTGCCTGCTTGATTTTCTCCGGATTAGCGCCCTCTTTGTCAATCTTATTGACAGCGACAATAATCGGAACGCCTGCGGCTTTGGCATGGTTGATGGCTTCAACCGTCTGCGGCATGACACCATCATCAGCTGCAACAACGAGAATGGTGATATCTGTTACCTGAGCACCACGCGCACGCATCGTTGTAAACGCTTCGTGGCCCGGTGTATCGAGGAAAGTAATTTTCTTTTGGTTGACTTCAACCTGATAAGCGCCGATATGCTGAGTAATGCCTCCGGCTTCGCCGCCGGTTACATTGGTATGACGGATCGCATCCAGCAATGTTGTCTTACCGTGGTCGACGTGACCCATAATCGTCACGACTGGCGGACGCCATTCCAGATCTGCATCGTCGTCAACCTCTTCCAAGGTTTCAAACTGATCTTCTTCAACTGGAATCTTGACTTCCACTTCAACCTTGAACTCTTCGGCTACCAGATGAATCGCATCCAGCTCCAACTCTTGGTTGATGGTTGCCATGACACCCAAGAAGAGCAGTTTTTTGATCACTTCAGACGCATCTTTGTGCAGGAGCTTAGCCAGCTCACCGACGGTCATATTACCGCGAACGATAATTTTCTTCGGCGTGTTGTCGATTTTTTCACGACGTTCCTGCTGCTGATTGTTGCGACCGCGATTGTTTTTGCCACCGCGACCGCCGCGGAAGTTGCCCCCACGGTTGTCGTCGAATCTGCGTTGTCCACCGCCACCGCCGCCACCTGGGCGGGAAGGTTTGCGGGAATCTCCGCCTGGACGGCCGCCAGCCTGGCCCGTGCCACCGCCACCTGGACGACTCTGACCTGCTGGACGATTATTGTCAAAACGGCCACCGCCTGCAGCCGGACGCCCGGCTCCACCTGACGGGGCACTGCCTTGACGATTACCGCCTTGGCCACCCTGACTGCCTTGTGCAGGACGTTGCCCGCCTTGGCCGCCACCTTGACCCTGACGGTTGCCTTGACCTTGACCACCCTGGCCGCCTGGACGACTGCCGCCTTGGGCTGGGCGTGACTGACCGCCCTGGCCACCTTGGCCGCTTGGGCGTTGTTGCTGTCCTGTACGTTGTCCGCCTTGCGGACGTTGCTGGTTGCTCCCTCCACTTGCGCCTTGTTGGCGTGGGGAAGCATTACCTTGACCTTGTCCGGCTTGACTTCTCGGCTGATTGGAATTGCTGTTTGGTTGGTTTTTCGATTCAGTACTATTCATAGGCTCCTGTCGTTCCATCGGTTTATTTTTGTTGCTTTGCGGTTGTACTGCCTGGGACGATTGGCGATTGCCAGCCGGCTTGGAAACTTGTGATGCTGCAGACACGCTTGCGCTTCCTTCTTGGGCGCGCTTGGCTGCGGCGTTGGATTTGATATTATGGAAGAACCCTTCTACCTTGTTCACCATTTCGTTCTCCATAACGCTCATGTGGTTGTTGACCGGCAAGTCCAGACGTTTCAGAATCGTGATGATTTCTTTGCTGCTCATATTGAGCGATTTTGCATATTCATACACGCGCAGTTTATCCTTGTTGTCTTGTTTAGTCAATATACTCCACCTCCGCTAGATCACTCAGTTGATTTCGTATCATCTTCGCAAATCCCTGGTCGGTGACGGCGATCAGCACTCTTGCTTCTTTGCCGATGGCCCCGCCAATCAAGACCCGATCGTAAGCTTCTGCAATCGCAACTCCGTAGGAGGCGCACTTGTCGCGGAACTTCTTCTTCGTGTTGTCGGAGGCGTCGCCGGCGACGAGAACAAGGCAGGCTTTCCCTGCGCGGATAGCCTTGAGGACGGTATCTTCACCGGTGATGAGCTTGCCTGCCCTCATCGCCATGCCAAGCGCGGACAATCCTTTATCCTTCGTCATCGGATTGCTCCCCTCTGGCAAGGAACTCATCTTGCACGCCAAGAAAGTCCTGCTCAAGCTGCTCATAGATCTCAGCTGCTACCGGCTGCTTGAGTGCCCGTTCGAAAGCTTTGCTCTTCTGGGCAAGCCTGAAGCAGCTGACTTTCCCGCACAGATAAGCACCGCGACCTGCCTTTTTACCAGTCAGATCGATCAGGATTTCCTCCGTTGGCGTACGTACAATGCGAATGAGTTCCTTTTTTGGCATCATTTCCTGACAGGCAATACATTTTCGAAGCGGTATTTTTCTAGGCTTCATCTCACACTACCCCCTGGCCTATCGGTAATTCCCGTGAGCCTTTAGCGATCGGATTAATCGATTGAGACTGAATCCTGATGCATCGTTCCCGATTGCGTTTTGGGGCGACCGTATTCTTCCTCGGCCTGCGTCTCACTCTTAATATCGATTTTCCATCCGGTCAGCTTGGCTGCGAGCCGTGCATTTTGACCCTTGATACCGATCGCCAGCGACAGCTGGTAATCAGGCACAATAACACGGGCCATTTTTTCCTGCTCGAATACAATAACCTCCACGACTTTGGAAGGACTAAGCGCGTTAGCGACGTACTCCTCCACACTGTCCGACCAGCGAACGATGTCGATCTTCTCGCCTTTCAGCTCGGTTACGATCGTCTGTACACGCATGCCTTTGGGACCTACGCAAGATCCAACCGGATCGACTTCCTCATTGCGTGAATGTACGGCAATCTTGGAACGGAATCCGGCTTCGCGCGCGACGGAGCGAATTTCAACCACGCCGTCATAGATCTCCGGAACCTCCAGCTCAAAGAGACGTTTCAACAAGCCCGGATGGGAACGCGACATAATAATCTGCGGTCCCTTGGTCGTGTTCTCCACTTTGGTAATGAAGGACTTGACGCGGTCGCCGTGCTTGAATTTGTCAGTCGGCATCAGTTCAGTCAGCGGCAACACTGCTTCCACCTTGCCCAGATCAATGAAAAGGTTGCGCGTATCCTGTCGCTGGACGATCCCGTTTACAATATCTTCCTCTTTGTCGATAAAGGCATTGTAAATGAGACCCCGCTCCGCTTCGCGGATGCGCTGAGTGACGACCTGCTTGGCCGTTTGGGCGGCAATCCGTCCAAAATCGCGAGGCGTTACTTCAATCTCGGCGATATCGTCCAGCGAATAGTGCGGGTTGACCTCGCGGGCGGCTTCCACGGAAATCTCCAAGCGAGAATCCAGCACATCGTCCACGACCGTCTTGCGCGCATATACCTTGATGACACCGGTAAACCGGTTGATGTCCACTCGTACATTCTGGGCGCTGTTGAAGTTGCGCTTGTAACTGGAGATCAAGGCCGCTTCAATAGCTTCCAGCAAGACGTCCTTGTTAATCCCTTTATCCCGTTCGATCTCCGACAGGGCTTCAATAAAATCCATGCTCATCTGAAATGAGTTCCTCCTTGTGGACAATTAGAAAACGATAGCCAGGCGAGCGCTCGCCACCTTGGCATAGGGTATTTCAATTTGCTTCTTGCCGATTTCGACAACCATCTGTTCCCCGTCAAAGGACAGCAGTTTGCCTTCAAATTCCTTGAGCTTGCCGATCGGCTCGTAAGTCGTGACGAATACATGCTTGCCGACTGACTTGTGCACGTCTTCAGCCTTCTTCAGCGGACGCTCGGCGCCGGGCGAGGAAACCTCCAAAAAATAAGCGTCCTTGATCGGATCATCCTTATCCAGCTGCTCGCTTATATATTCACTGATAACCCCGCATTCATCGATGTCGATGCCGCCTTCTTTGTCGACAAAGATGCGGAGAAACCAATTACTGCCTTCCTTGACATACTCAATATCGACCAGCTCGAAACCCCCGGATTCTAGATACGGGGCAACCATGGACTCGATAACGGTTTTTATGTTGGCTCTGCTCAAACGTTGTAACCTCCCGGTTGTCATTCCGAAATTGGTGTGGACAAAAGGTAAAGAGTGGGTTGCCCCACTCTTTGCGCGAATACCGATATCATCAGGATTACCAGAAAAATTATACCATAATCATGGGAGAGTGACAAGAGGAGCAAGCGATCAGGCCTTGTCTGCCTTAGAACAACGACAGTTGATTGGACTCTGGCAAGCCGCGGAAGCAGCCCATCGTCCCCAGCACTTCAACAATCGTTTTGCCGACTTTTGCCTTCTGTTGGAAGTCCTCTATGGAGAGGAACTCGCCATGATCGCGCGCGCCTGCAATGTTGCGGGCTGCATTCTCACCGATTCCCCCAATAGCCGAGAATGGAGGAATTAATGAATCACCGTCAACCAGGAAGCGAGTGGCATCCGATTGGTACAGATCAACCGGTTTGAAGGAGAAGCCTCGTGCCGTCATTTCAAGCGCCATTTCCAGAATCGAGATCATTGCTTTTTCCTTGGGCAGTGCCTGGAAGCCCTTTGCTTCAATCTCTATCAGCTTGCGTTTAATGGCATCATAGCCTTGGCATAGCAGTTCCAAGTCAAAGTCCTCTGCGCGTACCGAGAAATAAGTCGCGTAGAAAGCAATCGGATAATACAGCTTGAAAAAGGCTGTCCGCACAGCTGAGATAACATAAGCAGCGGCATGCGCCTTCGGGAACATGTACTCGATCTTCAGACAGGAATCGATGTACCATTTTGGCACCTTGCAAGCCTTCATTTCTTCGATCCATTCCGGCGTCAGGCCTTTACCCTTACGGACGCTTTCCGTAATTTTGAAGGCTAGCGAAGCATCCATGCCCGCTTTATAAATGAGGTAGAGCATGATGTCATCACGACAGCCAATAACCGTCTTAATCGTACAAGTATTGTTTTTGATCAGCTCTTGCGCATTGCCCAGCCACACGCCCGTTCCATGGGAAAGACCCGAGATTTGCAATAAGTCGGCAAAGGTTGAGGGCTGCGTCTCTTCCAGCATCTGCCGGACAAACTTGGTTCCCATCTCCGGCACGCCGTACGTCGCAACCGGGGATTTGATCTGCTCAGGCAGAACACCAAGCGCGTCTGTCGAGTTGAAGAGGCTCATGACCTTAGGATCATTCATCGGAATCGTTGTTGGATCGACGCCCGTCAAATCCTGCAGCATCCGCATCATAGTCGGGTCATCGTGGCCGAGGATATCAAGCTTGAGCAGATTCGCGTCAAAGGCGTGATAATCAAAATGTGTCGTCTTCCACTCGGCACTGGTATCGTCGGCCGGATACTGAACTGGCGTGATGTCCTCAACTTCCATATAGTCGGGCACAACTACAATACCGCCTGGATGCTGACCGGTACTGCGTTTCACGCCGGTACATCCGCTGGCCAGCCGGCTCAGCTCGGCGCCACGCCATTTTTTATCGAGGTGCTCTTCATATTTCTTCGCAAATCCATATGCCGTTTTCTCGGCTACGGTACCGATTGTGCCTGCTCGAAATACGCATTTCTCGCTGAACAGCACCTTCGTATAGTTATGCGCATGCGGCTGATATTCGCCCGAGAAATTGAGATCGATATCGGGAACTTTATCGCCTTTGAAACCAAGGAAGGTCTCAAAGGGAATATCCTGTCCCTCGCCCTTCATCGGTTTGTTGCACTTGGGACACAGCTTGTCCGGGAGATCGAAACCACTCGGGATGCTGCCATCGAGAAACCATTCACTATGCTTGCACTCGCTGTTGCGGCACATATAGTGTGCGGGGAGCGGGTTAACTTCGGAGATCCCCAGAAACGTTGCGACAACAGAAGATCCAACCGATCCCCTGGATCCAACCAGATACCCGTCTTCATTGGATTTCTTAACCAACCGCTCAGAAATCAGGTAGTTGGCGGAGAACCCGTAATTGATAATGGGCTTGAGCTCTTTCTCCAACCGCTCTACCACAACTTCCGGCAGAGGTTCGCCATAAAACGATTTGGCTGTATTATAGCAGGTATTGCGGATTTCTTCCTCCGCTCCCTCGATAATCGGCGTATATAGCTCGCTTGGGAACATGTCAAACGGTTCGAAGCGCTCGTTCAGCGCCAAGGTATTTTCCACGACAACCTCAAACGCCTTTTTCTCTCCGAGGAACGCGAACTCCGCCAGCATCTCATCGGTGGTACGGAAATGGGCGTCCGGCTTGTTCTGATCTTTCAACGGACTGAAGCCAGTAATGCCATGAATCGTAATGTCGCGGAACATCTTGTCCTTCGGGTTCAGATAATGAACATTGCCGGTCGCAATGACCGGTTTCTCAAGCTTCTCCCCGATCTCCACTACACGTCTTAGCGCCTGCTCCAGTTCGGCACGGCTTCCAACCAGGCCCTTGTCCACCAAATGCATGTAAAAAGTAATCGGCTGAATCTCCAGCACATCATAAAACCGTGCCACGTCCTCGGCTTCTTCGACCGACTTGTTCAATACCGTTTCAAAGAACTCGCCTTTCTCACAGCCGGAAATGACCAGCAGCCCTTCCCGCATATTGACAAGCTTGCTCTTTGGAATGGTAGCGACCCGTTTGAAATGCTCTGTATGGGATAAGGAAATTAATTTGAACAAGTTCTTCTTGCCCGCTGCATTCAAGGCAAAAATCAAGCAATGAAACGGTCTGGCGTTGGAAAGATCCAAACCCACATAATCATTGAGCTGATGCAGTCCGGTAATATTCCGTTCCGATGCATCCTTAATCAGACCGTACAACACACCGCCGAGCGCTACGGAGTCGTCAACCGCCCGGTGATGATTATCCAGACTGATCTTGTACTTGTCCGATAACGTATTGAGTCGGTGGTTTTTCATAGATGGATGCAGGAATCGCGCCAGCTCCAGCGTATCCAGCACAGGATTGGCGATCTCCGGAAGGCCCAGATTTTTGCAAGAGGCCTGCAGGAACCCAATATCAAACCGCGCGTTATGAGCAACCAGCACAGCATCCCCAATAAATGTGATAAACTCCCGCAGCATCGGCTCAAGCTCCGGCGCGTCCTTTACCATATCGTCATTGATATTAGTCAACTGCTGGATATGATATGGGATCTTCTCATGCGGATTAATAAAGGTTGAAAACCGGTCAATCTCCTTGCCATCCTGCATCTTCACGCCGGCCAGCTCTATGATCCGGTTATTGATAACAGATAAACCCGTTGTCTCGATATCAAAGACGACATAGACAGCACTCTCCAGCGATTCCTCGCGTGGCTCAAGCACCATAGGGACGGCATCGTTTACCACGTTGGCTTCTACCCCGAACAGCACCTTGACGCCATGCTTTTTTGCGGCCTTAACGGCGTCAGGATAACACTGCACATTGCTGTGATCGGTCACCGCAATAGCGGGATGCCCCCAGCGCGCCGCGGTTTTTACATAGGCGTCAATCGGCGTGACTGCATCCATGGTGCTCATCGTCGTGTGCAGATGGAACTCCACCCGTTTGTGCTCGGACTTGTCCATGCGCTCGGCGGGTGCCTTCACTTCATGAAGGTCGTTAGGCATCATCACCAGCTCAGGCTCCTGCATAAACCGATCGTATTCCACACGTCCGCGCGCCTTGACCCATTTGCCGTTGGCAAGCTGGCTCAATACTTTGACGTCTTCCTTCGTTTTGGCAAACATCTTCATCGCGATCGAATCAGAGAAGTCGGTCAAGTTAAAGGTGAACAAGGTACTGCCGTTGCGCAGCTCCTTGCGGTCAAGGCCAAAGACAGTTCCTTGCACCGTAATTTTCTTCTCTTCTTCAATGACCTGCATGATCGGTACAGGTGGTTCCTTGATATCGTAACCGACCACCAGGCGGACATCGCCTTCGTCCTCTTGCGGCATTTCTTCTTCTGGGCCAGCTGCCATCATCTGCTCGATAATGTCTCGCTCTTCCTGCTCCAACCGCTGTCGGAACAGCTCCTGGTCCTCAGTCTTGCGCTCCCCCACAACCATCTTTAAGCGGCCGGAACGGCTAAAATGCCGTTCGAAAAACCGTACGGCTTCCTCGTCCAGCTTTTTCTTGCGGGCCATCTCCAGAGCGGTCTCGTTCTGAAGCGTCACAGTCAACAAATCACCCTCGCTGGTCGTATCCGCTTTGCCGAGCCAGCCATTTACGGATGGGAGCTCCTGCTGTGCCCACTGTACGAAAAATGGCCAATACTCGGCCATGATGTCTCCAGTCGCAATGGCATCGTCAAATTGCATGACAAATCGGGTGTCCGCAATGTGACTGAACTTGTCTTTTACCTTTTGTGTAAAGCCTGACCAAGCCTCTGGAGGCACCAAGGACGTTTTGCTTAGGCAAAACGTCCACTGGCGGTTATTGGGACTGACCAGCACTTGCTCAATCTGGCCGTCCTTGAAATAGGTTTCGATGAACGCCTCCGTCAGCCCGGCCTGTTGCATGAGCAGCACAAACCGTTGACGCTTTGCTTGTGAAATGTTCATTCCCCCCTTAAATGTCTCTTAAGAGACAACCTACTATAGGACGCTGCGAGGAGAGGGGACTTCCGATCGCTGTTGTCCACGTATTTCATGATTTAAGCCGCATTAGCGGGTGAAATTCGTGGACAAAGGCGAACGCTCCGCTTCTCCAGCCTCCCTCTCCTCTCCACTTCCGTAAGGTTGTGCAAAAGAGACTTTTACTTAATAAGCCCTGGCGAAGACGACAGTGTCTGTCGCTGCATCGCCGCAGACCAGGCAAGTGCTCTTGCGCTGACGCGGTTCGAATGGAATGTTGCGGCTTGTGGCGCCCGTCTCTTCCTTGACTTGACGTTCGCAAGCGTCCGACCCACACCAGCCGGCTTCTACGAAGCCCCGCTTCGCTTCCATGAAGGTCTTCATTTCGTCGAGCGTATCGACCGCTTTGAAATTCTCTTCCCGGAAGTTCAATGCCCGCTCGAACATTTCCTGATGGATCTGTTCCAGCATCCGGCCGACTTCCTCGACCAGTTGATCTTGGGCAATAATGCGCTTCTCCCCGCTGATGCGCGAGACAAGCACAATTTGACCATTCTCCATATCACGTGGTCCGAGTTCAATCCGCAGCGGAATGCCGCGCATTTCGTACTCGTTGAATTTCCAGCCCGGCGATACATCCGAGCGGTCGTCGACACGTACGCGTACGCCAGCTTTTTTGAGTTCAGCATACAGCTCGTCCACTCTCGCAATGACTGCATCCCTCGTCTTGGCTGGACCAATGGGAATCATGACCGCTTGGGTTGGCGCCACTTTTGGCGGGAGAGCGAGTCCACGGTCATCGCCATGCACCATAATCATCGCACCGATCAGACGCGTGCTGACGCCCCACGAGGTGGTATGTGCATGCTGCAGATTGTTCTCGCGGTCCAGGAACTTGATGTCAAACGCAACGGCGAACTTGGTTCCAAGGTAATGAGACGTTCCCGCTTGTACGGCTTTACCATCCTTCATCATCGCTTCGATGGAGAACGTATCCACTGCACCTGCAAAGCGCTCCGACGGCGTCTTTTGTCCCACAATGACCGGGATCGCCAGGAAGCCCTCTACAAAATCACGGTAGATTTCCAGCATCTGCATGGTCTCGGCACGAGCGTCCTTCTCATCCTCATGAGCGGTATGGCCTTCCTGCCACAGAAATTCGCTTGTCCGCAAGAATGGCAGGGTCCGCTTTTCCCAACGGACCACGTTCGCCCACTGATTGATCAGTAAAGGCAGGTCTCGATAGGATTGGATCCACTTGGCATACATATGACCGAACATGGTCTCTGAAGTAGGCCGGATGGCCAGCCGCTCTTCAAGCTTCTCACCTGCTGCTTCCGTTACCCAAGGCAGTTCCGGATTAAATCCCTCGACATGTTCCTTTTCCTTCTGAAAGAAGCTCTCAGGAATGAAGATCGGAAAGTAAGCATTGCGATGTCCGGTTTCCTTGAAACGGCTGTCCAGCTCGCGTTGAATGTTCTCCCACAGCTCATAGCCCTCGGGACGAAACACAATGCAGCCGCGGACAGGCGAGTAGTCCATCAGCTCGGCTTTTTTAATGACGTCGATGTACCATCTGGAAAAATCCTCGCCTTGCGGGGTAATTTCCGTTACAAACTGTTTGTCTTTTGCCATAAGGACCTCCACCATTGTAATAACAGTACACGTTCAAGAAGGTCGCACTTCAAGAACAGCCTGTAAAAAGACAGGGGAAAGCGATGCTATCCCCTGACCAATCTCAAAATATCATTATAGGTTACCGCGAGCATGAGCAGCATCAACATGGCAAACCCGATGAAATGCACCATACTTTCGCGGTTCGGATCAACCGGACGTCCACGGATGGCTTCGAAGCCGATGAAGATCAACCGGCTGCCATCGAGTGCGGGGAATGGCAACAGATTGAATATGCCAAGGTATAGACTCAGAATTGCGGTCCACGAAATCAACTGAGTGATCCCTTGCTGCGCAATCTGTCCGGTAACCTCAGCTGTCCTAACAGGTCCGCCGAGATCATCGAGAACGAAATCACCCAGCACCAGCTTCTTCAGTCCCTCTAATATGACCTCCGTCATATTAACCATGGCATTGCCTGCGTACTTTACCGTTTCGATGGCTGAAGCCGATCGCATCGGGAATGACGGCGCAATGCCTACCTTGCCCTCACCCGCGTCCGGATCCATCATCGGTGTAATCTCCAGTTCGACAGGTTGCCCTTCACGGATGACCGTCCACTGCATTGGCTTGTCGGCCGACTCTCCGATCATTCGGATCATCTCTTGGTAATTACCGCCGATGGCAACGCCATTAATTGTCTGGATCTCGTCGCCCACTTGCAAGTTGGCACTTGCTGCCGGGCGGCCTTCGACGATTTGGCCGATCATGACCTTATCCGGATTCTCTACAGGAATTCCTGACATCTGGATATAGATCATGAACAACACAAAAGCCAGCACAAAGTTCATGAACGGACCCGCAAAGATTGCAAGCGCACGCTGACCGACCGTTTTGCTGCCGAATTGACGATCGAGCGGAGCAATCTGCGTATCCCGGCCTTTACTAATCATAAAGGCTTGCGGATGTACCTTATACGACTCGGTTTCGCCCTCAACATCCAATGTAACCTTTAGATCCTTCTCCAGATCTATGGTGACCACTTCACCGCGCACAACATTGGTCCGCTCATCCAGGCGATCCAAATAAATACGCGTGACCTGGTCGCCCTCCACACGCACGGCAATCGTCTGGCCGGGCTGGACTTCGACGATCTCGGGATCTTCCCCAGCCATGCGGACAAAACCGCCGGCAGGAATAAGCCTGAGCGTATAACGTGTCTCGCCTTTCTTTACGGAGAACAGCTTCGGTCCGAAGCCGATCGCAAACTCCCTTACGAGAATCCCCGCACGCTTGGCGAAGAAGAAATGCCCCCATTCGTGAATGGACACAATAACAAAAAACACAAGCACAACCAATAGGACGGTCTGCACCATTTCCACCTTGTAAAGCCTCCTGTTCGTAATGGCCTGTACCTAGATTATCATTATTCTCCTGAAGGTTACAAGAGAACCATTAGATGCAGTCGGCAGCGATGCGTCTTGCCCAGCGATCCGTCTCTTCAATGGCTTCCAGATCAGGCAGCTGTTGCGCCTCATGGCGGTCCAGCACAATCTCAATTGTGCGCTCAATATCCAAAAACGTAATCTGGCCGTCCAAGAACCGCGCAACAGCTACTTCGTTGGCTGCATTGAACACAGTAGGCGCAGATCCGCCAGCTCTGCCGCATTCGAACGCCATGCGTAAGCATGGGAAGCGCTCATAGTCCATCTCTCGAAAATGAAGTTTGCCAAGCTCAGCCAGGTTAAAAGGCTTCGTCGGAGTCGCCACCCGCTCAGGATAGGTCAGCGCATATTGAATGGGCACGCGCATATCCGGCCATCCCATTTGTGCAATAATGCTGTAATCTGCAAATTCAACGTAGGAGTGGATAATACTCTCCGGGTGAATAATCACATCGATTTGGTCGTACGGCATATCGAATAGCCAATGAGCTTCGATAACTTCTAGCCCTTTGTTCACCATAGTAGCCGAGTCAATCGTGATCTTCGCTCCCATCGACCAATTCGGGTGACTCAGCGCTTGCTCGACAGTAACGCCCTCCAGCTCGCTACGAGTACGATCCCGAAACGATCCGCCGGAAGCGGTGATGACCAGCTTATTAACGGTTTTGAGCGACTCGCCATTCAGACATTGAAAGATTGCCGAATGCTCACTATCAACTGGAAGAATGCGGACGCCTCGATCGGACGCCAGCTTCATAACCAGATGACCAGCGGTAACCAGCGTTTCTTTGTTGGCCAGTCCGATTGTCTTGCCTGCTTCAATAGCAGCCAGCGTCGACCGCAGCCCACGACTTCCCACCAGCGCGGTTACGACATAATCGGAAGCGGAGTCAGCTGCCAGCTCAATTAACGATTCCTCGCCATAGAGCACCTTTGTACCGGAAGGGAGCATGGGAGCGGCTTGCTCTGCAGCTTCCTTGGAGGCCAGTGACACAGCACGCGGGCGAAAGCGGTTGGCTTGCTCTACCAGCAGCTCCACATTAGAGCCGGCTGCCAGCGCATCGACCTGGAACAATTCCGGGTGACTGGCAATCACGTCCAATGTTTGGGTGCCGATGGAGCCTGTGGATCCCAAGATCGTAATGTTCTTCATAGTGCCCCCTATGTCTACTTTTGCTCGGTCTTGTCGATAGCGCTACAACAAGCCTGTCAGCGTCAGGATCGGAAAGACAATAATCCAGCTGTCGCACCGGTCCAATACGCCGCCGTGACCCGGCAGCACATTTCCTGTATCCTTGATTCCCTTCACTCGCTTGTAGGCCGATTGAATCAGATCACCAAACTGTCCGGCTACCGCGGCAACCAAACCGATCACCAACGCCCTGCCCATGCCGATCCATTCTGGAGCCAGCAATGAACATACCAGCGCAACCAGAACAGCCAGCAGGATGCCACCGATTGCACCTTCAATCGTTTTATTGGGACTGATCGCCGGCCATAGCTTGTGCTTGCCGATAGCTCGTCCAGTGAAATACGCACCGATATCGGAAGCCCAAATACAGCCAAAAGCGAGAGCGGTGTAAAACAGGCCATGCGGCTCGATCCATCTTACTGTAATCATAGCAGAGAAACCCAGCCCTATG
Organism: Paenibacillus daejeonensis DSM 15491; assembly: GCF_000378385.1. Lineage (GTDB taxonomy): Bacteria > Bacillota > Bacilli > Paenibacillales > Paenibacillaceae > Paenibacillus_D > Paenibacillus_D daejeonensis. The sequence goes on from NZ_KB899659.1 coordinate 483,588, forward strand.
TATAAGCTCCCAAGCAATAACAAGGCTGCCTGGTCAATAGCTATTCGGTTGCGGGTAACGACCGTGACGCTGAGCAATATGAACATCAGCAGCCACAGCGTAAGCAGCGGGTCCGGCCCCTGCCATCCGACTTGGGCCCAAGGAAATACCAGCAGCAACAATCCGGCACAGCCAATCAGCGAAGCCGGATGATGCCAGGAATACCCGATCATCCGAGTGAACTCCGCATAACCAATCACGGCCAGCAGCACGATCATTCCTGTATAAGCCCAGCCGCCGAGCAGGGCAAATCCGACAAACAAGGCGCCGGCGATGACGCCTGTCATGATTCGTTGTTTCAACGTTCAGTTCACTCCAATAAGGCTTATACGCCCCCATATCGGCGGGCGCGCCGCTGGTATTCTCGAATCGCGTCGTAAAAATGCTCGTCCGTGAACTCCGGCCAATATACATCGGTAAACCACAGCTCGCTGTACGCCAGCTGCCATAGCATAAAATTGCTGATTCTTAATTCACCACTGGTGCGGATCAGCAAATCCGGATCAGGCAAATCACTAGAAAGCAGGCGGCTGCCAATGTCAGATTCATCTATGGCCTCGGGATCAAGACGGCCATCCCGGACGTCAGCCGCAACCTGGCGCATGGCATCAACCATTTCTTTGCGGCTCCCGTAATTAAGGGCAAAATTAAGGACAAGTCCTGTATTTTCAGCGGTTTTTGTGATGGCTTCTTCCACGGCGTCCAAGGTGTAATCTGGCAAGCTCTCCCGATAGCCCATCATCTTGACTTGCACATTATTTTTAATCAAATCATCCAACTCGATGGATAGGAATTCTTGCGGCAGCTTCATCAGAAAATCCACTTCCGCTTTGGGACGCTTCCAGTTCTCTGTCGAGAAGGCATACAACGTCAGATACCGGATCCCCAGCCGGTCCGCAGCCATGGTAATCCGTTTGACGGCTTTCATGCCGGAGTGGTGCCCCGCCATCCGAGGGAGTCCACGCTCCTTCGCCCAGCGCCCGTTGCCATCCATTATAATTGCCACATGCTGAGGCACATTGTCCGCTTTGAGAGCAGCTTCTACGGGTTTGGCAGGTTTGACAAACCAGCTCTTCACTCGTTCCATCATGTTTCTTTCCTCCCCACTGGGACGTGAGACCATTACCTTGTGAACCCACACATTAAGCGGGCTATACGCTTAAAATTACAACAAACCCCACCTGTCGGAGGGGCGGGCGGTACAAGTATTACACTTCCATGATTTCTTTCTCTTTGGCAGCCAGCAGTTTGTCAACTTCCGCAACGAAGTGGTCGGTCGATTTTTGGATGTCTGCCTGATGTCCACGCGACTCATCCTCAGAAATCTCCGATTTTTCCAGCTTCTTAATATCGTCATTGGCATCGCGGCGGATATTGCGGATCGCCACTTTGGATTCTTCGCCGATTTTTCTCATGGTCTTGACTAGATCTGCCCGACGTTCTTCCGTCAGCATGGGGATGCTGAGACGAATGATGCTGCCGTCATTGGATGGCGTCAAACCCAGGTCTGATTTTTGAATCGCCTTTTCGATTGCTCCCAGCGAGGTTTTGTCCCACGGCTGGATCAAGAGCGTTCTGGCATCCGGCGTATTCACATTAGCCAGTTGGTTAACCGGGGTCATGGTTCCATAATATTCAACCTGCACCCGATCGAGAAGAGCAGGCGTTGCGCGCCCTGCACGGAGTGTAGCCAGCTCGCGCTTTAACGACCCAATGGCTTTGTCCATTCTCTCTTCTGCATTCGATTTAATCGACTGTGGCATATTAGTTCACGCTCCCTTTTACAATGGTGCCGATCTTTTCCCCAAGCACGACACGCTTGATATTGCCGCTCTCGGTGATCGAGAATACGACTAGCGGAATGTTATTATCCATACAGAGAGAGGTTGATGTCGAGTCCATTACGCCCAGATTGCGGTTGAGAACGTCCAGGTATGTCAATTGCTCGAACAATTCGGCCGTTTCATCCTTGAACGGGTCAGCGGAATACACGCCGTTCACCTTGTTCTTGGCCATCAGGATGACCTCCGCCTCAATCTCTGCCGCGCGCAGCGCAGCAGTCGTGTCTGTCGAGAAGAAAGGATTACCTGTACCGGCAGCAAAGATAACAACCCGGCCCTTCTCCAAATGACGGATGGCCCGTCTTCTGATATAGGGCTCAGCAATCTGCTGCATGGCAATCGAAGTCTGCACACGGGTAGGTACATCAATCTGCTCCAAGGCATCCTGTAGAGCAAGAGAATTCATCACCGTAGCGAGCATACCCATATAGTCGGCTGTTGCACGATCGATCCCCTTTGCAGTTCCAGCAATGCCGCGCCAGATGTTTCCGCCGCCGACAACAATCGCGACTTCCACGTTCATGTCCACGACTTCTTTTACCTGTTCCGCGATCGAAGCAATCATATTGGCCTCGATGCCATAGCCATTCTGGCCAGACAGTGATTCACCGCTCACTTTTAACACAATACGTTTGTATACGGGCTGTTCCACGCTATAACCTCCATCTTGCACCTTGCTCAGCGCATAATAAGTTGGCGGGGCGGACGAGCCGCCCCGCCAATTGCGTTCGGTTTACAGTTTTGCTTGTGACATAACTTCTTCAACGAAGTTATCTTGTTTTTTCTCCAGACCTTCACCCAGCTCGAAGCGAGCAAAGCGACGAATCGAGATGTTCTCACCGATCGTGCTGATTTTTTCATTCAACAGCGTGGAGATCGTTTTATCAGGGTCTTTGATGAAGGCTTGCTCCATCAGACAGTTTTCTTCATAATACTTGCTGATGCGGCCGTCGACCATTTTGTCTACGATATGCGCAGGTTTGCCTTCGTTCAGTGCTTGAGCTTTCAGAATCTCGCGCTCTTTCTCGAGTTCTTCAGCAGGCACTTCTTCACGACGTACAAACTTCGGATTGACAGCAGCGATTTGCATCGCGATGTCCTTCACGAAAGCACGGAATTGATCGGTTTTTGCTACGAAGTCAGTCTCACAGTTCACTTCGACCAGCACGCCTACACGGCCGCCGCCATGGATATAAGACTCAACCAAACCTTCTGTAGCCACCCGACCAGCTTTGTTAGCTGCAGCGGACAAACCTTTTTCTCTCAACAATTCAGCTGCTTTTTGAATATCGCCGCCTGTTTCGTCCAGCGCTTTTTTGCAATCCAGCATTCCCGCGCCTGTTCTTTCACGCAATTCTTTTACCGCACTAGCACTAACTGCCATTAGAAAAACCCTCCTGTAAATGAGTAGAATATGTAGCTAGGTTTAAAACATCTAGTTTCCAAAAAAAGGGCGGTGAGAGGTTATACACCTTCTGACCACCCTTCTCTTCATTGTGCTGTATAAAGAGGTTACCCTCATTGAATTCGACTATGCAGTCGTTTGCTCGCCTTGGTTGGCTTCTACAATCGCGTCTGCCATCTTCGAAGTCAGCAATTTAACAGCGCGGATCGCGTCGTCATTGCCCGGGATGACATAATCGATTTCGTCCGGATCGCAGTTCGTATCAACGATACCTACGATAGGGATACCCAGTTTGCGGGCTTCGGCAACGGCGATGCGCTCTTTACGCGGGTCGATAATGAACAGCGCGCTTGGCAGGCCTCTCATGCCTTTGATACCGCCCAGGAATTTGTCCAGACGCTCTTTCTCTTTGCGGAGAATGATAACTTCTTTCTTAGGAAGCACTTCAAACGTGCCGTCCTCTTCCCACTTTTCCAGCTGCTTCAGACGGTCGATACGCTTTTGGATCGTCTGGTAGTTGGTCAGTGTGCCACCGAGCCAACGCTGGTTAATGTAGAAGTTGCCGCAACGCTCAGCTTCTTCTTTAACGGAGTCCTGTGCTTGTTTCTTCGTGCCGACAAACAGGATGCTGCCGCCTTCTTCTGCGATCGAGCGAACAAAGTTGTACGCTTCCTCGACTTTCTTGACCGTTTTTTGCAGGTCAATGATGTAGATACCGTTTCTTTCTGTGAAAATATAACGATCCATTTTAGGGTTCCAACGACGTGTCTGGTGACCAAAGTGAACCCCAGCCTCAAGCAGCTGTTTCATGGAGATAACCGCCATTTTCACAACACCTCCTGTACATGGTTTTATTTGTGTCCTCCGCCTATCGCATCTTCTGACAAGACTCGCGCGTATTCGGCAAGCACCCTTGGCAAAATTGACAAGCGTGTGTTTTTAACACCGTCAATTACTATACCATAACTGCCAATCCTGTGCAACTGCTGATCCGTTCGAAAACGCGTTGACGCCGTGGTTTACTCCAGTGTGATCGGAGGTCCCGTAATAATGCGGAGCACTTCTTCTTCATCCGGCAGCCCTTCGAAATAAAAGGTCCCGCGTCGGATCTTGCCGCCCTCTTCTTTCATCTTCGTAATAAATTGCAGCCGGTTGTCAATGAGGCCGTAATCCTCCAGCATACCCGCAGCCGTCTGGAGCGTGGTCCCGCTCTTGATCCGCACAACACGATGCAGCTGACTGAAATCCTCGGGAGCCGGCTCGGGACGCTCCTCCGGTTCTGGCTCAGCGGCTGCTTGCGCTGCCAATTCAGCCTGTACGCGCTCTGCTTCAGCCGCCAGCATCCCTTGCAGCTCTTCGTCAGTGATGAAGGCTCCATCCTCCGGAGCCGAGGCAGATGAGTTGTTCTCAAAATCCATCAACCGGGTCTCCCCTTCTGCAGCGGCCTGCATAAGCACCAGGAGTAGACAGCCCAGGATGATGCCCGTCCCAAGTCCAAGCATATAGGAGCGATTCTTAAACACGATGACGCTCCTCCTGTCTGGACAACTGCAAGATCAGCTGTACTTCCCCTTTGTTCAATCCCTCTTTGCGGGCAATCGCCTCAATGGACTTCCCTTGTTCATGCATGCGGAACAACTCGGGGTATCTCTCCCTGATCCTGGGCTCGGCAGCATCGTCCGACGTCTCCTGAACCGGGACAATCGGCAGCTCCTGGGCAGGGGCAGCTTGCCGCCATTGCGATTGCAGGGCCAGCAAGCGATCTTCCCAGCGGGCGTGCTGTCCGGCAAGCTGCTGCTCGAGCGAAGAGCTGCGTGCCTCCAGTTCAGCAATCCGATGATCCCTGGCCGCAGCGGCTTCCTGCCACTCCTTCTGAGCCTTGGTCACAACGGCTACCAATTCCTGATGATCCGTCTCTGAGGAAGCCATGAACTGGTCCAACGCTTGCTCCACAAGCTGCGCACTATTGCCAGCGGGTTCTGCTTTTCTGCGAGGGATCAGCATTCCCATAACCACTATAAATGCCCCGACAAGCACGACGTAGTGCCAGATCTCCATCTCCATGTAATTCACCTGCCGTTATAAGCTAATATCGATGTGATGACCTTTAAACGGATGCGGCGCCGGCGTCTCCGGCGCCGCCTCTGCTTTTTCCTCGTTTGGTTGCTGGTCTTGCTTGCCTCTGGCTTGACCCTGCTGGTCGTCTCTGATGGCAGTTTCAACCGTCTCTTCGACCTCGCTGCTCTTTTGTCTGAGCTGCTCAGTCGTTTTTAGGGACTCATCGGCAAGCTTCTGCTGCTCAATCATGGGACGATTCATCATCTGACTCTGCAATCCTCCGGCTTCGGGCGTTCTCGGTATCGATATTTGCAGATCAAGTGAACGGTAAGTCATGGACGCTTCCCCCGTTTCAGATGGTATAGAAGCTAATGATACGGCAACATGACGATATCCCCGTCCGCGTAACGAAACGATACGCGCTGCGAGGGATCCTTTACAAAGCGGGTATAATGCCCAATGACAATCTTGGTGCCGCCGTAAACGACATTGATGGCATCGACCCGGGCTTTATCGGTCTCTTCCAACGTTTTTTCCAGTTCCAGAATCTGATCCTTAAGGCTGAGCTGCTCCTCCATGGCTTGCCGCTTGGTGGCCGTTAGCTTTGTCCGCATGGCCAGCTTCTCTGGCGACAACTTGCCAAGGGCGGCCAGTTGATCCAGCATGACAAGCGCTTTGTCCGTTTTGTCGAGGTTGCCTGCACAGACTCGTAGTTGCTGGCGCAAATCCGTCAATCCCTGACGGAGCTCGGGCCGCAGCCCCACCTCAATGACAGTAGCCGTTGACATCGTATTGCCAATGGTGCGGGCTGTCACACGTTCACCAGCCTGTGCCATGCCGCCAACCAACAAGGCCTTGGCACCGGAGCAGATAATATCCCGCCCTGCCCGGATGTGCGAGTGCATGATGCTCTGAGAGACCAGTACATCCTCACCCGCTATGACATTGCCGTCCTGGACGAACGACATTTTGACGTTGCGGCCGGCTTTGACGTACCCTTTGTTGCCAGCCAGAATACCGCCTGTGATTTCGATAGAGCCGTCTGTCTCCAGCTCTGCCCCCTCGACCCCTCCAACTACACGGATGTCCCCAGCCGCCTTGACGCGAAATCCGCTTAACACATTGCCGCGAATGACGACTGTACCCACAAAATCGATATTACCGATTTTATAATCGACATCCCCATTTACCTCATAGACGGGGAACACGTTGATTTTGTCTCGTTCTGTCCGCGTGACAAGCCCTTCGATTGCTGCATACAGCGTCATTTCATCCGGACCAAGGACCACGTTTTTACCGATCTTGAAACGTGCCTCCTTGCCATCTTTGCCGAACAGCATTTCACCAGTCACTGCCGTCCCTGGAATGGCAGCAGTCGCTGGAATCTTACGGGCAATAACTTGTCCGCGTTTGACGTTCTGGAGCTGATTAACCTCGCGAAAATCGACTTTGCCGTCATCCTGCTCCTTGGGCCTGGCATGGCTGTGGTCCAAATCATAAGCAAGCTCGATTCTGCCGTCTTCTCCGTTCTGTGGAGCGGTACCGGCTGCAACGAGACATTTCTTGCCCTGAAACGCTGCCAGACTCGCGGTAATCTGAGCCAGCTGGGGCAAGTCAAAACCGTGAACAATGCCATGTGACCTAAGCCACTGTTCCAGCTCCTGCAAAGTACAGACTGCCCCGTCATCGATGCGATGAACGTGTACATAAGCGGATAATTTGTCCTGGGAGATCTCAACTCCTAGATAAGCCTCAAGACCCTGCTCACCGGCCTTTACCATCAGCGCCATCCCTCCTAATGCTCCATCAATTGGTTTTTGATCTTGCCCATTGCCCCGCGCAAGCGGAGAATCGCCTTCGAATGAAGCTGTGAGATTCGTGAGGGAGAAAGCGACATGACTTCGGCTATTTCGCTTAAAGACAACTCCTCGTAATAAAATAATGAGATGACGATACGCTCTTTTTCAGTGAGTCGTTCAATCCCCTTTACGATTGAATCCTTCATATATTGTTCATGCACCTTGTAATCGGGGTTTTTAGCCTTCTCGTCGACCAGCAGCGACAAGCGCGTCTCCGCATCTTCCTCGCGAATCGGGTCTTCAAGCGAGCAGACGGTTGTTACCGCGATGTCCTGCAGCATATGCACAAACTCTTTTTCGCTTACTTGCAAATAACTGCTGATTTCAGCATCACTGACGGAGCGCAGGTAGTGCTGTTCCAGGTGCTGATAAGCTTCTTCTATTTTTTTCGCTTTCTCACGAACCGAACGCGGGACCCAGTCGCCTTGTCGCAAACCGTCAATCATCGCGCCCCTGATCCGCCAGGATGCGTAGGTTTCGAATTGTAAGCCCCGCTCATAATCAAATTTCTCAATGGCGTCGATCAAACCCATGACACCATTGCTGGCGAGGTCGTCTTTGGATACATTTTTAGGCAAGCCGATGGCCATCCGATTCGTCACATAATCTACCAAGGGAAGATACTGCTCAATCAGCTGTTTTTTGGCTTCCAAATCCTTCTCTTTCTTAAATCTTTGCCACACGTCAATATTGGATAAATGCGGCGGTTTCGGTTTCGGTTCATTCATCGTCTCACCCTCCTGAAGCCTTTCCGGAGATAAGCTTGTCATTGTATGGACGATACCCGTAATTTCGGTTTACGCAAGCTCGTCGTCAATCCTCTTCCTGGTCCTTGAGCTTGCGCAGCGCCTCAGCCAATTGTTCGGGATCCTGCTGCTTCGATACAAGCTTGGGCGGTGACAGGGGCCGAAACGGCTCCGGTGGTTGCTCCTGCTCCGGCAATTCTGTCCCGGGGGCGCTCTCATTCATCTGGTCTCTGAGCAAACGGTTCAAATCTTCTGCATCATCAGGCGTCGCCATATCCAGCACCGTTCCCCGGTCTTCTACGCCGTCCGCTTCATCCGAAGCGGGCGGCGGACCTACAATCAAGCCCAGTACCAGACGAAGAACATAAGCCAGGATAAAAAATGCAATGGCAGCATAGAGTCCCCGGAGCATGGTGACGCCCAGTCCGTTCACGCCGCTGGAGAACACTACGGTTAAAAGAGTGCCAAACCCTGCAAATACGATATTCCAACGAATCGAGCCAATCACACTTACAACTCCTTTGCGCCGTATTGCACACTCCGGATCGCCAGGATGCCGCTGCGGCAATCCAGCTCAATCGTTCTTCCATAGTTGCCCCCAGTATCTTCGCCGATGATGGGAATGGCGAAGGGCAGGAGAGCAAGCTTACAGGATTCCACATTGCGCGGTCCGATTCGCATCGTGTCCGATTGGCCGGCAAACACAAACATCTGGGCGCCCCCGGCCATCTTGGCTACCAATCGGTTCGCAGACGCGCCGGCAAGCACCATCCGCCGGATCAGCTCGGGAACAGCGGTGTCTGCATATTTAGCCAGATTCAGATTAGACTCGCGGGCAATGGCGGAGGTCGGAAGCATGATATGTGCCAACCCGGCCAATCTCGCCTTCGGATCATATAGTGTGAGACCAACACATGAGCCCAGCCCTGTCGTGCGGATGACCTCATCCTCCGAGGCGGTGCCAAGATCAGCCATGCCGACTTTGACCAGCTTCTGTTCGATCGTCATTCGCTCGGCACGCCCAATGCTCGGAAAATCTTCTCGAACGAATCCGGGTCAGGAATGAGGAAAAAATGCCCCTCCATGGACTCTTCTCCTTCGAGAAATGCCGTATCGATCAGCAGTGCACTATCGCCCATCTGACCGTGCTGCAATAAGCCAAAGCTGAGAATAGCACCAGCCATGTCCACTGCAATGGACGGTACGGTCGGGACCATAGACAATCTGGTGAAATCGGCCAAGGAGGACAGGTAGGACCCCGCAAGAATATTGCCGATCTCCGACAGCGCAGAATACTCCATCTCGGTGTAGTGATCCTCACTGGCAACTTTGATGGACAATAAATTATTCAGCATGGTTTTGGCGGATTTCTGTTCAATAATGAAGAACATATTGCCGGGCGCGTCGCCGTCTACCCTGAGAAAAACGGCGACCACCACTTGCTCTGAGCCACCGACACGCTCTGCAATTTCATCAAACTGAATCAAATTTACCCTTGGAACGGTCATGTCAATCGGCTTGTCCAGAAGTCGGGAGAGGGCAGTGGCAGCATTGCCTGCACCAATATTGCCTACTTCCTTGAGCACGTCCAGCTTGAAGTCATGGAACCCATCAAACATACTCACGGACTATTCCTCAAGATGCTCGAGCCGAATAATCTCGCTCTTGTTCAACACTTCGGAAAGGTTCAGCATCACCAGGAGCCTGCCTTCGCCAAGCTTGGCCACCCCGCGAAGATACTTGGCTTTGATGCCTCCAACCACCTCAGGAGGCGTATCAATCGTATCCGAATCAATATCAATGACATCATTGGCTGCATCGACGATAAATCCAACCTCCAGATTGTTGACAGCAACAATAATAATTCGGGAATTCTCGGTAGCTTCCGTCTCACCCAGGCCGAAGCGGCCCCGCAGATCAATAACCGGAATGACGACACCTCTAAGATTGATAACACCTTTGATGAAATCCACTGTTTTTGGCACCCGTGTGATCGGCATCATTCGCTCGATTGTCCGAACCTTGTCCACCTCGATGCCGTACTCCTCGGTCGAGAGTGCAAACACGATGACCTTCAATTCCTCGCCCATATGCTATCCCTCCTATTTAATAAGTGCGTTCGGATCAATGATCAGAGCAACTTGTCCATCACCCAGAATGGTAGCGCCGGAGACCGCTTCAATCCCGGTCAAATAGCCGCCAAGCGATTTCAAGACAATTTCACTTTGACCGATAAAGTCATCTACCACGACAGCGGCCCACTTATCGCCCTTGCGAATAATAACAACCTCTGATTCTTCTTCCTGCTCTTCAGAGAAATCTGGTGATTGCAGAATTGTGCTGAGTGACAGAATCGGAATAATGGCTCCCCGGAATTCAATCATCCGGTTCCCGTGAATGTTGCGAATGACATCACGCTTGATGATCGCCGTCTCCACAATCGAGGACAACGGAATGGCGTATTTCTCGGATCCGAGCTTGATAAGCATCGCTGATATAATCGATAGTGTGAGCGGCAGCTGGATGGAGAAGGTCGTCCCCTTGCCCAGAGTGGAATTCACACTGACGTGACCGCCAAGCGAAGAAATCTTCGATTTCACCACATCGAGCCCGACTCCGCGACCAGATATATCCGAGATCTTATCTGCCGTACTGAATCCTGGAGCAAACAAGAGCATATACACCTCTTCGTTGCTTAAGCTTTCAGCCTGATCAGCAGAGATCACGCCGTTCTTGATCGCGATCTTTAACACCGTATCACGGTTGATGCCTTTGCCATCATCTTCAATTTCAATAAAGACGTGGTTGCCGCTGTGATAAGCACGAAGATGTACCGTTCCGACTTCAGGCTTGCCAGCTGCGAGTCGGTCCGCCACTTGCTCAACGCCATGATCGAGCGAGTTGCGGATTAGATGTACCAGCGGATCGCCGATTTCATCAATGACCGTGCGGTCCAGCTCCGTATCGGCACCGGCAATCACCAGATCAATTTTCTTGTCCAGTGACTTGGCCAGATCGCGCACCATACGAGGGAATCGGTTAAAGACCGAATCGACGGGAACCATTCTGAGCTTCAGCACGATATTCTGGAGATCACCGCTGACACGAGCCATATGCTCTACCGTTTCAATCAGATCATTGCGCCGGATCTCCCCTGCCAGCTGCTCCAGACGAACTCTATCGATCAACAGTTCGCTGAACAGGTTCATCAACGTATCCAGTCTCTCAATATCAACGCGAATCGTTCGACTGACGGCAGGCGGCGCTGCCGTGGCTGACGAAGCGGTCTGGGCACGGGCAGCAGCTATTTGTCCCTCTGCCTCTTGCGTTCGCTCAGCGTCCTGAACTGCAGGTGGAGCTTCAGGCACGGACGGTTTGGCCAGCATGGAGAGCGACTCAGCATCCAACAGGGTTACAGCAGCCATATCAATCTCAGAAACCGTCTCGATTTGCTGTTTTAATGAATCCGCCGGAAGCTGTGAGATATAGAACACGACAAACTCGCGGTCGAATTTCTCCTGCTCCAGCTGTTCTACTGATGGATCAGATTTGATCACTTCGCCATTGCGTTCCAGGACGTCAAACACCATATAAGCCCTGGCGGCTTTTAGCACACAGTCCTCGCGAACAGTAACGGCGATATGATATACATTATGGCCGCTATCCATGGACTGCTGCATAATGGACGTCTGGAACTCATCGAGCGCCATGCCTCCACCAGAGGCTTCTGATCCGCCAGAGGTCGCCTGGGCTTCGGGTTTGCCATAGTCACCTTTGACAATCGCTTGCAGCGATTGCACGATGGCGCTGACATCCGCTTTTCCCGTGCCTCCGCCGACAATATCCTGAACCATGGCTTCCAGAGCATCTAAGCTTTTGAACAACGTATCAAAAATAAAGCTGTCCATTTTCAGCTTGCTGTTGCGCACCAGGTCGAGCACATTTTCCATTTCGTGCGTGAGCGAAGCCAGATCTTCAAAGCCCATCGTGGCTGACATTCCCTTGAGTGTGTGGGCGGAACGAAAAATAACCTGCACGATACTGAGGTCCTCCGGCTCGTTCTCGAGTCGGAGCAAGTTCTCATTGAGTGATTGCAAATGATCGTTAGATTCGTCGATAAACATCGACAGGTACGCATTCATATCCATTCCTGAGCACCTCCTGCTTGGATGATCTTGCTATTAGCTTAGGGCACTGACCACTCAGTTCACGATACGGGTCAAATGTCCGGCAATCTGCGGCAGTGGCAACACGGCTGTCACGCCTCCGCGTTCAATAGCGGAACGGGGCATCCCGTATACTACACAGGTTTCTTCCGCCTCAGCGACGGCAGTAGCTGCTCCGCTGTCCAGCAGCTTTTTCATGCCGCTGGCTCCGTCACTCCCCATGCCGGTCATCAGCACAGCGTGCCGCTTCAACTCGTTACGGTGAATCAGGGATTCGAACAAGGTATCCACTGATGGCCGGTGACCATGTCTTGGTTCTGCTTCATGCAAATGTATGTAATAACCGCTGCGATCCTTGGCAAGCTCCATATGAAAGCCTCCAGGGGCAATATAGACCATGCCTGCCTTCACCCTGCTGCCCTGCTCCGCTTCGATGACCTGAACTTCACTGAACGAATCCAGCCGCTCGGCAAGCGAGCGTGTAAAGCGTGGCGGCATATGCTGAACCACAAGAACAGGTGCTGCATAACCGGCCGGCAGCGAGCTGATGACCTCGTGCAGCGCCCGGGGACCACCTGTCGAAGTCCCTATTGCAACCACGTGATCAAATATGGCAGAGGTCGGCTTGACTGCCTGCTTTCTAGAATTTCCTGCCAATGTTGGTTCCTCATCAGAGGGCGGAAGCGGATTCGGCGGCACGGCAGCGACTGGAGGAAGGTCACGCTTCACTCGGTTCGGCTTCGCTACGGGTGGTGCTGCCTGTTGGACGGGCCTGCGTTGCGACAGCCCGTCTGACAATCGATTGTTCTTCGGTTTGAAGGAGACTGCCGCCTTTAATTTATCCTGCAGTTGTTGAGCGACCTTCCAAATACTTGTTGAGCCATCGCCGGAAGGCTTGCGGATGAAGTCAAACGCACCGAGCTGCAGCGCCTTTATCGTCTCAGACGTATTGTCTTCGCTGATACCCGCAAGCATAATAATCGGTGTTGGCTGGATCGCCATAATACGTCTGAGCGCGTCCAAACCGTTCATTTCCGGCATTTCCAGATCCATCGTGATGACATCAGGCTTCCAGAGTCTGGCCGCTTCCACGGCCTCCGAGCCCGTCTTGGCCGTAGCAACGACCGCAAAATCGCGATTGCGAACAATCAAGTCCGTAATAATCTTGCGCATAAATGGCGAGTCATCAACGACTAGCACGCGAAAAGGAGTCACGGCTGGGCTCCCTCCATTCTTTCCAAAGGATTAGATTTTGCGACTGAACATGCGAAGTAAAAATCCTTTGACACCGCCCATTTCTACCGGTTCGGCGACTGAAGCCCCTGCTCCGTGTATAAAATCGCGGGCAATCTGAGCAATCGCTCTTGAGGCTGAGCCATCTGGAGCGGCGATTGTAAACGGGACTTGCTTCTTGACCGCCTTTGGTACCAGACTGTCATCGGGCACAATTCCCAGCATGGGAATGTCGGTTTGGAGAAACTGCCTGGCCACCAGACCGATTTTGTCCGCGGTGTGCTTGCCCTCTTTGCGATCCACGGCCCGGTTCACGACGAGTTTGAATGCTGCCTGTTCCCCCATCGCGTGAACCATCTTGATTAAGGCATAAGCGTCCGTAATCGAAGTAGGCTCCGGCGTAGTGACGACGATTGTTTCCTGGGCTGCAGTAATGAAACGTACCGTTTCTTTGGATAGTCCCGCGCCCGTATCGAAGAGAATGACGTCATAATGACCGTGAAGCTTGCCGATCTGCTCGCTAAAATAATCCAGCTGTTCTTGATCAAGATCGAGCAGATCCCGAAATCCGGATCCACCGGCGATGTATTCCAGGCCTTGCGGACCTTCCTGAACAATTTCCCAGATCGTCTTCTCCCGCTTCAACAGATGATACAGGCTGTATGAGGAATTCCGACCCATCAATACATCAATATTCGCCATGCCAATATCGGCATCGAACACTAACACCCGCTGTCCCATCTGCTGAAGCGCAAGGGCAAAGTTAAGGCTGAAGTTCGATTTGCCTACCCCGCCTTTGCCGCTGGTTACCGTGACGATCCGCGTCGGCCGCTGTCCGGCGGCCTCCCCCTGCACAAGAACCATATTGCGCAGTGTTTGGGCCTGGTCATTCATCGGGAATCTCCCCCAATAGCTGTTCTACAAAGTTGTCAATTCTGAATGGCTCGATGTCATCCGGAACGGTCTGACCATGAGCGATAAACGCGGACTTGTAACGATAGGACAACATGACGTTAAGAATGGCGCCGAAGGTGTCTGTTTCATCCCGCTTGGTAAAGATCACCCGGTCCACGCCAAATGTGGCAAACTGTTCAGCCACAGCGGCCATATCCCGGGATTTGCCGGTCAGGCTGAGCACCAGATACGTCAAGCAGCCTTCCCCCGCCTGCAACAAGCTGTTCACTTCGGAAACATATAGCGTGTTGCGGAAGTTTCTCCCCGCGGTATCGACCATAATGAGATCCCGTTCATTCAGCTGTGCGAATGCTTTGCTGAGCTCGGAGGGCGAGAACACAACCTCCATCGGCACATTCAGGATGTTGGCATACGTGCGGAGCTGGTCGACAGCAGCGATCCGGTAGGTATCGGAGGTAATGAATCCGACTTTTCTCTTGTTCCTCAATGTCTGGTGTGCGGCGAGTTTGGCAATCGTTGTTGTTTTGCCAACTCCGGTAGGTCCGACAAACTGGATGATCTTGATCCTGTCATTAATCTCCTGATCGGCGAGCGGAGCCAGCCAGGTCTGGAGCACTCTGGAGGCAATCATCCAGACATCTCTGGAAGAGGCCTGTGCAGTGTAAGCTTCATCTTGCTGAATCTCGGCCATGAGCTGCTCGCTCCACGCGTCAGTGACTTCCTGCTCCTGTAGTCTGGCTTGCAGCTTGTGGAGCGAAGGTGGCATCTGACTCACCGCCTGATGCTTGGACCATTGCGTGACGAGCTGTTTCATCTCACGGATCTCTTCCATTAATACATGCTGATCAGCCGAGGGCGCTGCCGGTTCCTTGGGCAGCTGTATCTCTTGTAGAATCGGACGATCGGCCTGCGGCTGCGGAATCGATGCCAGTGGTTGATCTTCAACCCGAGGCGGCTGCACAACCGGCGCTTCAGCTTCCCGTTTGGGAGCCGCTCTCGGAGCCGTTCCCCCGTAAGCCTGAGCAGCTGCCTGCTTGGAAGCTGTTGGTTTAGCGGCGGGACGAGCTGGTTTGGGGGAAGGTGCTGGCGCTGTCTCACTCTCGACCGCAGCGATAACTTCCATTTTTTTCTTGCGAAACATCCCCATAAACCCGCCGACATAGATTTCCTTGGTCCCGAGAATGACGGCGTCCTTCCCGAGTTCATTGCGTATCGCTGGTAGTGCCTCTGGTACGGTGTTCACAATATATCGTTTTACTCTCATAGATTCACCACCCCGACGCTCTGTACTTCTACGCTCGGCTCAAGCTCACTGTACGACAATACCGGTATGTCCTGCATCGTCCGTTCAATAATCTGCCTCAAATACATCCGGATGGTAGGCGAGGCGAGCACGATCGGTTGTTGTCCGGATTGTATTTGCCGGGTTACCTGTTCGTTAAGCTTACTGTAAATTTGTTGAGAGGAAACTGGGTCAAGCGCCAGATAGCTTCCCTGCTCCGACTGCTGAACCGACTCGGCAATCTTTTTCTCCAACGATGGGCCTACTGTAATCACTCGGAGTGCATCCCCAACCGAAGAATATTGATTGGTAATCTGACGCGATAAGGCCTGTCTGGCGTACTCGGTCAGAATGTCTGGATCCTTGGTGTAATTGCCGTGATCGGCCAGACTCTCAAATATGGTGACCAAATCCCGGATCGAGATTTTTTCCTTCAACAATTTCACCAGTACCTTCTGAATATCGCCAATCGAGAGTACAGACGGAATCAGTTCCTCGACAAGGGCCGGATACGATTCCCGTAAATTGTCCACCAGCGCCTTCGTCTCCTGACGTCCAAGCAGCTCATGAGCATGTTTCTTAATAATTTCCGTCAAGTGTGTGGCAACTACAGATGGCGGATCTACAACGGTATAGCCTGACAATTCCGCCCGTTCCTTGGTTACTTCGTCAATCCATAATGCCGGCAGTCCGAATGCTGGCTCCTTGGTTTCAATTCCGATGATGGAATCATCGTCGAATCCAGGACTCATGGCCAGGTAGTGACCAAGCAGGAGCTCGCCCTTGGCTACGGTATTACCTTTGACTTTTATGACGTATTCGTTGGGTCTCAGCTGAATATTGTCCCGGATGCGGATGACGGGAACAACGACCCCCAGCTCCAACGCACACTGCCTGCGAATCATAATGATCCGGTCCAACAAATCGCCGCCTTGCTGGGTATCGGCCAGCGGAATCAGACCATAGCCGAATTCAAATTCAATCGGATCCACTTGCAGCAAGCTGATGACACTTTCGGGACTGCGTACCTCTTCGATCTGCTGCTCCTCCTCCATCAGCTCCTCCTCCATCTGGCGTTTGTCCAGATTTCCGGACATCTTCCAGCCCGCAAAAGCGAGAATAGCTGCCAGTGGCAAAGTTGCCAGAGGGCCGATCGGAGTCATGATGCCCAACATGGTGATCGTACCGGCAACAATATAGAGCAGTTTCGGATAACGCATGACCTGGGCACTCAGATCGTAAGCAAGATTTCCTTCGGATGCCGCACGGGTAACAATCAGACCGGCTGCAGTGGAGATCAGCAGCGCCGGGATCTGGCTGACAAGCCCATCACCGATAGTCATGATGGAATACTTCTCAAGCGATTCGCCGAATGCCATGCCGTGAATCATCATACCAATTACGAAGCCGCCCAGAAGGTTAATAAACATAATGATAATGGAGGCGATGGCATCGCCTTTGACAAACTTGGACGCCCCGTCCATAGCACCATAGAAATCTGCTTCACGCTCGATTTTCTGACGGCGCTCCCGAGCCTGGGTTTCGTTAATTAGGCCGGCATTAAGGTCGGCATCGATACTCATCTGCTTGCCGGGCATTGCATCGAGCGTGAACCGGGCGGCGACCTCGGCCACACGCTCCGAGCCTTTCGTAATGACGATAAATTGGACGACTACGAGGATCAGGAAGACGATAAATCCGACGGCGACCTGACCTCCAGCGACGAAATTACCAAAGGTTTCAACTACTCTACCCCCGTTGGCTTCCGCCAAGATATTGCGCGTGGTCGAAACGGTTAGCGCGAGCCGGAAGAGTGTTGTAATCAACAGGATTGCCGGGAAGATCGAGAATTCCAACGCACTCTGCGTATTCATGGCTATTAGCAGAATCATCAATGCTGCCGATATATTGATTATGAGCAGCACATCCAGCAAATGTACGTTGACCGGAATAACCATCATCAGAACGATCCCGATAATACCGATCAGAATGGCCAGATCTTTGATCTTCATCTCCTTGTCCTCCTCCCCTTGTTGATAAAGGCGCTACTTGGACTTGCGTTTAAGCTTGTATACATATGCCAACACTTCGGCCACAGCCTGGAACAGGTCTGCGGGCACCGCATCTCCGATTTCGGTGCGATGATAGAGCGCTCTGGCCAATGGCTTGTTTTCCATGGTTACAATTCCGTGCTCACGTGCAACTTCTTTGATCCGCTGAGCGACAAAATCCATCCCCTTGGCAATGACAACCGGTGCTTCCATATCGCCAGAATCGTACTTCAGTGCGATGGCGAAGTGCGTAGGGTTGGTGATGATGACATCAGCTTTGGGTACCTCTTGCATCATTCTTTGCATGGCCATCCGGCGCTGCTTCTCCCGGATGCGGCCTTTAATAATTGGATTACCTTCGGTCTTTTTATACTCATCCTTGATGTCCTGCTTGGACATCCGCAGACTTTTCTCAAAATCGTATCGCTGATAGATATAGTCCAGAATGGCCAAAGCGACCAGCATACCGCCGATCTTTAAACCCAAGGACAAGGTCAGAGAAGCGGCGAAGGCAAAAATGGCATCTACCGAGACCTGTGACAATCGCAAAATATTTTCCAGTTCGCCCCAGAGCGTGGTGTAAACCAGGACGCCGATGATCGTCATCTTGAGTACGCTTTTGAGAAACTCAACGACCGAGCGCATGGAAAAGATTTTTTTGAAGCCTTCGATTGGATTGATCTTGGAGAACTTCATCTTCAGCGGATCTCCAGTAAGCAGGAAGCCGATCTGCGCGAAGTTGCCGGCCAGTGCGATAACAATGACAATCAGGAACAATGGCGCCAGCAGCACGAGGCCGTTCAAGATTAATCCCGAAAACAACGGCATCACGTTTTGCGGGGTGATCTGCATCGTCAACTGATTCTCCAGCACATTGCCGACCATGCCAAGCAATCGTTCTTTATAATAACCTCCTAACATGACGAAGCTGAGTACAGTAAGCAACAGGATTAACGCTGCCGGGATTTCCATACTTTTGGCAACCTGACCCTTTTTCCGTGACTCTTGTTTCTTTTTGGGGGTGGCCTTTTCTGTCTTTTCCTGCGAGAACAGCTGCAGATCCAGCTGCAAGCGATAAGTTCTCATGTTGTGCCCCCTAAGCATCCGGAGTGCTACTAAGCAGATTAAGCAGCTGCTCCATCGCTCTGAACATCTCCTCGAATATAATACCGAACAACGTGACAATGCCTGGCATCAGCATTGCCAAGAGTAAAAACCCGACCAGAATCTTCAGCGGAATACCGATGACAAATACATTGAACTGAGGCGCCGTGCGGGCAAGAAAGCCCAAGCCTACATCCGTTAGAAACATCGCTACTACTAGCGGTGCGGACATCTGCAGCGACAACAGGAAGGTATATGCAAACGTCTCTATTAGAAACGTACTGACATTGCCTTGACTGATCCGGACGAACAGCTCGTTTCCGAGCGGAATCCATTCGTAACTCTGCATGATAGCCATTAGCAGGTAATGATGACCGTTCATCGACAGAAAAACCAGAATCAACAGCATGAATTTAAAATTGCCAAGCATCGGAGTTGAAACGCCTGTCATAGGATCAATGACATTGGCCATCCCGAATCCCATCTGTAAATCAATGAAGCTGCCGGCCGTTTGTACAATGGTAAAAAACAGATACGCTACAAAACCAAGCAGCAGTCCAATCAATACTTCACGAATGATCGTGAGAACGTACCCTGCATCCAGGATCGGTGACTGCTCCATGCCTACCGCCAAAAACACCATCAGGGAGACAAAAAATCCGAGCCCTATCTTGGCGGCTGCCGGTACGCTGCGAGTTGAAAAGATCGGCGCTACGACGAAAAATGAGGTAATTCGACAAAAAATCAGCAAAAAAATAGGAAATGCTTGTAGGAAGAGATCCATCGATCCACAGCCTATCCGATATAATTGTGCAGGTTGTTCAGAAGATTAAAAGTGAAATCGACCAGCACATTCAAAATCCAGGGACCAAACAACAGCACAGCAAGCAAAACGGCCACAATCTTCGGCACAAACGCCAGCGTCTGCTCCTGAATCTGTGTTGTCGCCTGAAATACACTGACGATCAGGCCGACCGCCAAACCGAGGATAAGCATCGGAGCGGCTGCTTTCAGTACGGTATATACGGCTTGGCCCGCGAGACCGACGATAAAATCCGGACTCATGATGCGCTCCCTCCTGAAGGTCTGAATTTAGGGACTGTAGCTTAGCAGCATAGACCTGACAATCAGATACCAGCCGTCAACAAGTACAAACAGCAAGATCTTGAACGGCAGCGAGATCATGATCGGCGGCAACATCATCATCCCCATCGCCATCAATACGCTGGCAACAACCATATCAATGATAAGGAACGGGATGAAGATCATAAAGCCCATCTGAAAAGCAGTCTTCAATTCGCTGAGCACGTAGGCGGGTATTAAAACGGTAATCGGGATATCCTCAAAGCTGGAAGGTCTTTCTGTTCCGGTATAATTCAGAAACAGCAGCAGATCCTTCTCGCGAGTATGAGTAACCATAAATTCCTTCATTGGAACGGCCGCCTGCTCCAGAGCTTCCGTCTGGGTCACCTCGCCATTCAGGTAAGGCTGCAGCGCAACCTCATTCACCTGCGATAGCGTTGGTGCCATAATGAATAACGTTAGGAACAGTGCCAGTCCGATCAACACCTGATTGGGCGGCATCTGCTGTGTACCTAGCGACGTCCGGACAAAACCCAGTACGATGACGACCCGTGTAAAGCTGGTCATCATCAGGAGTATGGCCGGAGCGACACTGAGCACGGTCAAGAGTAGCAGGATCGACAACGCTGAGGTTCCAGGCTGCCCGTCTCCGTCCCCGATCTGGATGCTGATATCGGGTAACGGCTCGGCAAAGATCAGAGAAGGATGTACGAGCGCTAGCAACAGCAGGGCAACAGTGGTGTACAGCAGCTTGATTTTCATTCCTCGAACCGATCCTTTTGCTTAGAGTCATCCAGCAGCGTTCTTACTTGCTGCTTGCGCTCGGCCTGCCGTTGCAGCTTCTCATCCAGAACATCCTGGAAAGAAGCTTGCGACTGCCATAGCTCCTCGCCAGGCTGTGGCTGATCTGCGCGTCCGCGCAGACGGTTAAACAGACCGGTGAGTGTGGCCGAGCCAAGAGGCGAGGGTTGCTCCAGTGCAGCAAGCAACGCATCCACCTCTTCTGGGTCCTCCACCTTGTCGAGCAGCGAGATGTCATCCCCGACGCCAAGTATGTATACTTTTCCGCCGAGCTCGACCACCTGAAGGGACTTGTTCATTCCCAGTCCCACTCCACCAAGCGTACGCATGGCACGGTTAATGCCGAAACTGCGGCTTCGCTGGGATAAAAACTTCACAAAAAGAATAATTAAACCGATAACTATTAACAGGGATACAATGACCCATATCAGACTACCTGCCATGCTGGTATCCGAGATAAGCTCGGCGGGCATCTCCTCGCCTCCGCCATTGGAGGCAAGAGCCGCAGCAGGAACAGGCTGCAAGACGGTCCAGGCTCCGCCCATCCATACGCCGGTAAGAAGCGCCGGTCTGTGCATCGGTTGCGGTCTACCCGCCCAACGTCTTCTTGATCGCTTCAATAACCCGATCCGCCTGGAATGGCTTAACGATAAAGTCTTTGGCTCCCGCCTGGATGGCATCGATGACCATAGCTTGCTGACCCATCGCAGAACACATAATTACTTTTGCGTTGCCGTCCATCTTTTTAATCTCTTTAAGAGCCGAAATGCCATCCATCTCCGGCATCGTGATATCCATTGTAATCAGGTCAGGTTTCAATTCCTTGTATTTCTCCACCGCCTGTGCGCCGTCTTGTGCTTCACCGACGACCTCGTAGCCGTTTTTCGACAGAATGTCCCGTATCATCATTCTCATAAATGCTGCGTCGTCTACGATCAAAATGCGGTTTGCCATCGTTCTTCTTCCTCCCAGATGTTATTGTAATTTTTGAATGCGATCCCACTGGCTGACGATATCCGTAACCCGTACTCCAAAATTCTCATCGATAACAACGACCTCCCCTTTGGCAATCAGCTTGTTATTGACAAGAATATCCACCGGTTCACCGGCCAGTTTGTCCAGCTCAATGATGGATCCTTGGGACAGCTCAAGAATGTCCTTGATTTGCTTCCGTGTCCTTCCTAATTCTACCGTTACTTTAAGAGGAATGTCGAGCAATAAATTTAGATTCGTCTCGTCGGCCTGTGTATAAGACGGACCTTGGAAATTGGCGAATTGCACCGGCTGAACATTGGTGTTGCGATTCAATCCTCCACCATAAGTGTTAGGGCCCTGAGGAGGCATCTGCGGCGCACCATAAGCTGGCTGCGCATCCGGGTAGTAGGACGGCGCTGGCTCCTGATACTGCGGCATTTGCGGCATCTGTGGCGCCGATGCTGCTGGTGACGCAGGCGGAGCTTGCGGTGCCACAGGAGGCGAGTAAGCTGGCTCAGCAGGGGCTGCAGGTTCGCTATAGGCAGGAGCTGGGACTTCCTCGGTCATCCCGCTTGCACCCATCAGCGTCGATACCATTTCTTTGGCAAAAGAGACGGGCAACAGCTGCATGATCGTTGAATCAATCAGTTCGCCGATTTTCAAATTAAATGAAATTTTGACAAACACATCAACGGGCGGCAGATTGTTGACGCCCTCTCCGCTGTTCACATCAAGGATATCAATGCCGGGCGGCGAGATATTGACAAACCGGTTGAAAATGGTAGACATCGACGTCGCCGAAGAACCCATCATTTGATTCATCGCTTCCTGGACAGCGCTGATATGAATCTCGTTCAGCTCTTCTATGGATACTTCTCCCTCGCCACCGAGCATAAGATCAGCGATGACCTGCGCATCGCGCGTCTTGATGACCAGGGAGTTGATCCCCTGGAATCCATCCACGTAGTGAACATGAACTGCAACATGCGGTTTTGGAAATTCAGTGTCCAGATCTTCTCGCTTAATAATCGATACTTTCGGGGTTGTAATGTCGACTTTTTTGCCCAACAGTGTCGAGAGTGCAGTTGCTGCGCTGCCAAAGGTGATGTTCCCGATCTCACCAAGCGCATCCTGCTCGATCTCGCTGATGTATGCCTCCGTCTCCGACGATGTCTCGACTAGCTGAGACTCATCCGACTCGCCTGCAGACTGGCGCAGCAGCGCATCGATTTCTTCCTGGGACAAATAATCCTTACTCGTCATAGTCTTCTTCCACTCCTTCGCTGACGATCTCGTCAATCTGCACAGCCAGTCTGTCCTTGATGGAGCCCGGACTGCCGATGAACTTCAGTTTCTCTCCGACCTTGATATGCAGCCCCTCATCCACATGCTTCTTCAGCGATATGACATCGCCGACCGCGAGTCCAAGAAATTCCTGGATGGACAGAGACGACGTGCCAAGCTCAGCGACAACAGGCAGCTTCGCCTTATTCACGCGTGCCTCAAGCATCTCCACCTCTTCGGGCGCTCTGGCTTTTTTCTGGGAAACAAACCAGTGGTGGACCGAGAGTCTGGACATAATTGGCTCAATGACGACATGCGGAATACAAAGATTGATCATGCCAGTCGTTTCACCGATCTTGGTGCTGAGCGAGATGAGTGCAATCGTTTCGTTGGGAGAGACGATCTGCATGAACTGCGGATTGGTCTCCAGTGCCTCCAGACGCGGGGACAGATCAATGATCGTCTTCCAGGCCTCCTGCAAACTCTCAAATGCCCTGCTGAAGATGCGTTCCATAACCATAGTCTCGATCTCGGTGAGCGCCGTTATTTTGGATGGTGCAGAGCCTTGGCCGCCCAGCAGCCGGTCCAGCATGGCAAATGCAACGTTCGGATGCACCTCAAGCACCATCCTGCCTTCCAGCGGCTCCGCTTCAAAAATGTTCAATATCGTCATCTTCGGGATCGATCGAATAAACTCATCGTATGGCAGCTGTTCAACCTGAACGACATTGATCTGGACGAAGGTACGCAGCTGGGCAGAGAAGTAGGTTGTCAAAAACCTGGCATAGTTCTCATGTATCCTTGTCAAGCTGCGGATATGATCCTTGGAGAAGCGAACGGCGCGTTTGAAGTCGTAGGCTCGGATCTTCTTTTGCGTTTCCTCTTTTTTGAGCTCCTCCGCATCCATTTCGCCGGAAGAGAGAGCCGCCAGAAGCGCATCTATTTCATTCTGCGATAAGACATCAACCATTTTCTCTCCTCCTCTCCGTTAGAAGATGGCGTTGCATGTCGTAATGTTTTTTCAAATGACCCATTACAGGCGTTGTATGATCGAGTCGGTGATTTCAACCTTGGTCAGCTTGCCGCCTTCAGGCAGGATCGGGTTAATCATGTTGAGCAAGCGTGTCGCCAGCTCATCCTTGCCTTTGGAGCCTTGCATCTCTTCAGCTGTCATATCAGCCAACGTGCGGACAATGATGGGTTTGATCTCAATTTCCTTAATCTTGTCGAAATCTTCTTTTGTTTTCTTGGAATCCAGCTGAAAGGCAAAGCTCATCACAGCGATGACATCCATCTCCGACAGGTTGGTCTTGACGCCCGTAATCTCGGAGCTCACCTCTACCCGCTTGTCGGCGCTGAGCTGATTCGGTTTAACGTCCTGAACGCTGTTCAACGCTTGCTCTGTTGGGTTGGCTGAGGTTGGATTCAAAAATTGGTTGTACAAAAATACGGCGACGATCGCGATCAGCGTGATCGACAACAAAATGGTAATTAACCAGGGCAACATTTTTTTCATCGCGTCTACTCCTCCGTTGGATTGCTCTTTATTGAAGCTGCACTTACGCCTATGGTCCGGAGGTAGGTCTGTATCTGCCCAATCACCTGTTCGGCACTCTCGAGCACCAGAAACTTCTTGCCGGTCGTCAGCGTGATGAGCGTATCCGGCACTTCCTCTACGATCTCGATCAGGAGCGCATTGACGGTCAGCTTGGAGTGGTTCAGACGCGTTACAGTTATCATGATCTTCCCCCTGTGGATCAGGAGAGGCGGTCAAGCCGCCTCGTCCCGGGCATAGTATGGATAAGCGAAACTGCCTCGATTAGCGTTTAAGATTGACGACTTCCTGCAGCACCTCATCCGAAGTCGTAATGATCCGCGAGTTAGCCTGGAAACCGCGCTGTGCAACGATCATTTCCGTAAATTCGCTCGTCAGATCGACGTTGGACATCTCCAGCTGGCCGGCGACGATAGCGCCAGTACCAGCTTCCAAATCGTTGGCGCCAACAATCTCTACCTCTCCGCCCTCAATGGCATTTGGAGTCGCGCGATAAAGATTACCTCCGATTTTCTCCAAACCACCTGGGTTAGTGACACGAACCAGTCCAATTGCAATACCTGTTGGTTCACTTGTACCGTCGATATTCACCGCGATGATTTGACCGTCTTGTGCAATCGAGAAGGCTGTTACTTCTTCATCCAGCACAATGGGTTCACCGTCAGCACTCATGACTAGCAACCCATCCCCGTTGACAAGCTGACGTGCTGCATCAAGGCGGAAATTGCCAGCCCGCGACAGATAAGGCTGCTCTTGATCGGCGTTGGCCATCAAGGCAAAAAATCCATCTCCATCAATACGAAGGTCAGTTGGCTCATTGGTCGTCATTGCGCTACCTGGCGAGTGTAGAGTGTCTATTGCAGAAATCGTTACGCCCAGACCTACCTGCTTGGCATTGACACCACCCGTTTCACCTTCAACAGGCGCGGTTACGCCAGCAACGGTCTGACTGAGAATATCCTTGAACATCACTCGACCTGCTTTAAAGCCTACAGTATTAACATTGGCAATATTGTTGCCGATGACGTCCAGCTTGGTTTGAAAACCGCGCATACCGGACACACCGGAGTACATTGATCTCAACATAAGGAATCTTCCTCCTAAGGAATGATTAATGGTTGTACTGCTTAACGGACTGCTTCAATCGGTCCACAGTCCCGGGCCCCCTGCAATAGGTCCAGCCCTTGCTCTTTAGGATATGACAACCGCACTATCAATCTGTGTGAATACATTGTGCTGCATCGACTGTCCAGACATTGCTGTAACAACGGTTCTGCTCGGTACATTGACGATCATCGCCAAATCCTGCATGACTACCAACGAGTCCTTGGCCCCTTTGGCTTCCGCCTGATCGATAGCAGACTTAATGCTTTCGAGCTGCTCCGGCTTTAAGGTGATCCCGCGCTGCTTCATTCGTAATTCGGCATGATGACTGAACCTGAGCTCTGTTTCATCCAATAGCTGTTTGAAGCCGCCAGGATTCGTTCCGCTGCGTGCAGCCGGTTTGACACCAAGTGGGGCCTGCGATGGAAACAATTGACCTATTCTCACGGGATCATGCATCCTGTTCATCCCCCTCACCGGAGCCAGCGCTGGCAACTGTGATAGCAAGAATATTGTCAACTGGCACGAACCAGTCACTGACCTGAGCATACTGAATGCCGTCTTTCATAACGATCGCGTGGACTTCGCCACTGTAGCGGACGCTCTGCCCTTGCTGGTCGAATTCGCTCCATTCAATGGTCTTGCCGATCATACTGGAGGCCGTCCCCATATTGTGACGCAGTGAAGTCATTTCCTTCGACATATTCATCATTTGCTCTACCGAAGAAAATTGCGCCATCTGGGCGATAAAATCCCGATCCTGCATCGGTTGCATCGGATCCTGGTATTTCAATTGCGTAATCAGGATCTTGAGAAAATCATCCTTGCCGAGCGTATCATCCTTCGGTTTGGTCAAGGAGACATTATTCTTACTATAATGAGGCCATATGTTCTTGGTGGATATGATATCTGCCACTTGCTGCTTCACCCCCGTCCTATGCCGTTACGTTAATCGCATTGCCATAGCCCAAATCTTGCTCCACTGCTTCCTGGATCAGCTCATCTTCAAAGCTGTCCTCGGCAGCTCCTGCCTGTGGGGACTTGTGCTGCTGCGAAGACTGCTGTTCACCAGAGCCTTGATGTCTCTGCTCCTGGAACATTTGCTGCGCTTGTTCATTCTGCGTAACCTGGAGTCTGTCAACCTGAAGTCCCTGCTGCTGCAAAGCTTGGCGCAGCTGGTTCATCCCATTCTCCAGCAACTCTCTTGCCATCCCGTGCTCCGCAGTAAACATCGCTGTCAGCTGTCCGCCAACAATCGTAATCTTGATGTCTACTTGACCCAAATGCTCTGGGAAGAGTGAAATGCGAGCCTCGGACATCCCATTGACTGTCGTCACATCAAATTGCTTCAAAATCATGCCGCTTATGGTATCCGGGAATTGTTGAACCGGTACCGGCTGAGCTACAAGCGGCCTCACTTGAGGCTGCCATTTGGCATGGTCTTGAATGGTACCTACCGGCACGGCTTGCGTAGGGTCTGCTTTGACTGTAAGCTCTGGAAGCTCCGGGTCAACGTTCAGCTCTCCTTGTGAAGAAGTCCAGGCTGCTTGAGGCGAAGCCAGTTGACTCAAACGCTGCAAATGGGAACCGGCATGAATCACGGTGGTTGGCTGCAGTTGTTGCTGCACTTGCTCCCGTGTTGCAACATTAGGCGTACCCGTCTGGAGCAGCTCAGGTCCTTCGTTCTTTACAAGCAATTGCTTAAGCGTGGCCAGCTGAGGCTCCACTGCAGTACGAAACCATTGTCGAGCGGACTGATCATCGCCTTGATCGAGGCGGTTTGCTACAGCAGACAGAACCGCCTGCAGTCGATCGCCCAAAATCATATCCGACGTCTGACGTAAAGACTCCTGGTTTGCTTCCCCGCTTCCCTCTGCTGATGCCTGTGTCTGAGGCTGAGCCTGCGCCATCATTCCCATAGCAATAAGGATCGCATTTAGCTGCTCAATGACCGCTTCGTACTGCTGCTTCTCCTCTGGTCCGAGTCCGGCTGCCTGGTCTTCAGTGATTGTGGATAGCTGTTTGATCAACTGCTCCAGGTCTCCTGCCTCACCTTCCAGAGCTGGCATTTGCCATTGCCCGACTCCGAGCTGTGAAGCCACTGCAGTCTGCGTTAACATGCCAGTATCCGAAGGTTGATGGGCAGGAACCGCGCTGCCTAACGTATACACCAATACCTGGGCGAAGCCTTCAGCATTGGCTGTGCTTTGTCCCACACTCGTACCTGCTGCACCAGCAGCATCAACCGGCATTGCAGGGGTTGATGGGATTACACCCATATTCATTATTTTTCACCTCCCTTCATTAAATAAGGTGTTAACTAGAGTGTTGCTTAACCCGGCATCAGCTTGGCGACCAGCTGCGCAGTAATTTCCTTGTTCTGTGACGACATCTCGGCAACAATAGAGGAACGTGCTCCACTATTGACCGCATTCAGAATCCGCAACACCTTGCTCGGACTCAGATCCGCCATCTTCAGCAGCAGTTCGGCTGCGCGTGCCGGCTCCATCGAGGAAAACGTTGCACTAAGCTGTGCCTCGTCCAACTGGGTAGTGGGCGTACTTGTCTGGGTCGACTGCTGTTCCAATCTCGCCTGCAAAGCGGCAATCTGCTGATCCTTCGCGGGGATCGCATCCTTCATCAGGGCTGTAGCATCTGCTGCAGCACGGGGGTTCATTTTTTCCATGATCCGCACCCGATCTTCCGGCCGCATGGCTCCGAGAATCAGTACCGTTTCTTCCATCGTCATACTTTGGAGAATCGGTGCAGCTTTGCTTGGTGTCATCTGAGCATACATCGAAGCCAGACTTTTAATGTTGCTCGTGTAGGCCTCATCATCCAACTGCTGCTCTTCACCCGCACGTTTCAATTGATCCACTTCGCGTTGCAGGTTATCTGCCAGTTCCTCTGCCCTTGCTGCGCTGGCGGAGAGCTCTGTAAGTTCCGCCTCTTTGGAGAGAAGCAAAGACTCCAGCTCACTGATCCGATCTGTTTGCCCCGCTTGTTCTTTCTCCGCCTTTTCCGATTCGGCCGCGATTTCCTCCTCCGTTTGGGGCGGGCTAGGCAGCAGTGATCCGACAAGTGGAATGTCGCTTCCCATCGCCAATACTTTATTACGCAGATCATCGTTGAATACTATTACCAATGCGCCAAGCAGCAGTACGGTGAACAGGATAGGGACAATAAAGAACAAAAAACGTTCCCATCCGCTGTACCCCTTCTCAGCTTCCAATTCGGTCACTCTAACCCCTCCTCGGGAAATCCGGAACGTCCGCTGGTGCAGCTACTCAAGAATGGGCCGGCGTTACATACCGTACCGAAGCCATCTCATCCAGCTCATTCTGTTCCCGGAGCAGCAGCTCCTGTCTGAAACGAAAGGCTGACTTTTCCTTCGCTTTGAGCCACACTTTCTCGTCCATCATCTTATCAGTCAGTTTGGTCTGGCTGATCTCCACGTCACGCTGGGCGCTGCGGACATCTTGAATTTTGCGCTCGATGCATTCGTCTAGAAAACGAATATAATCCTGGCTGATTCTCAGCTCAGAGAGCGAGATGACTTGCGAGGCGGAATGCAGCATCGCTTCTTGATGTTGCGCTTTTTCCCTTCTCAGCTCGTCGAGCGTTTTTTCTTCATCCTGCAGCTTGCCAAGTGCCGTAGACAGAATCCATTCGGCCTGCGTCTTTTCACTTGATTTGAGATCGACGATTTTCTGATACGGATAATTAAATTTTGCCATTTACGCTCAGCTCCTGTAAAAATCGGTCATTAGCCGCTGGATCGTCTCGTCCAGCCCGACTTTTTCGGTCGTCTTCTGCCTTGTAAATTGATTGATTTGGTCAATGTATTCAATAGCTCTGTCAATCTCCCGGTTAGAGCCCGACTGATAAGCTCCAATGTTGATCAAATCCTCTGAGTCCCGATAGACCGCCAGCAGCCGCTTCAGCTCGTTAGCCGCATCCTGGTGGTCTTCCGTGACAATCTCCTTCATAACCCGGCTTACGGACTGAAGAACATCGATCGCCGGGTAGTGCCCCTTGTGCGCTATCGCCCGGCTGAGCACGATATGACCGTCAAGAATGCCCCGTACCGCATCGGCAATCGGCTCATTCATATCGTCGCCGTCTACCAATACCGTATAAAATGCGGTAATCGAACCACTGGGACCAGTTCCCGCACGTTCCAGCAGCTTCGGCAACGCTGCGAATACGGAAGGTGTATACCCCCGGGTTGCCGGCGGCTCCCCAATCGCAAGACCGACCTCTCGGAGCGCCATAGCGTAACGGGTAACGGAGTCCATCATCAGCATCACATTCAAGCCGCGGTCCCGAAAGTATTCGGCGATGGATGTCGCGATCAGCGCTCCCTTCATCCGAATCAGTGCTGGCTGATCCGATGTGGCGACAATCACCACAGAGCGAGCCAGCCCTTCGGGGCCTAGGTCCTTCTCCATGAATTCCAGTACCTCACGGCCGCGTTCGCCGATCAGGGCGATCACATTGACATCAGCCGATGTATTGCGGGCAATCATGCCCAGCAGCGTACTCTTGCCTACCCCGGATCCGGCAAAGATTCCGACCCGCTGCCCCCTCCCGACTGTCAGCAGCCCGTCGATTGCCCGGACACCGATACTGAGAGGATCCTGCACGCGAGGCCGCATCAGCGGGTTCCCGGGCAAGTTCGTGGTGGAGTAGTGCGGCATCCGCTTGGGGAGCATGGAACCATCCAGTGGCTGTCCCAGCCCGTCCAATACTTTGCCTAACAGCTCCGATCCGACTTGGACAGTCAGCGGCTTGCCTGTACCTACCACATCACAACCGGGACCTATCGATTGCAGATCGCCTAGCGGCATCAGAATTACTTTGTTCTCCCGAAACCCGACGACCTCAGCCTTGATAGGCTTGGCGGATTTGGCCGGATAGATAAGGCAAACATCGCCTACACTTGCATCCGGACCTTCCGATTCCACCGTCAGACCAATGACCTGAGTTACCTTGCCATTCACCCGGACAGGATCGATCGTACGCAGTTGCTCGGTGTATCTAGAGATATCAAAGGCCTGCCGCATCATCATCCTCCGTCTCCTCGCTATGCAGGGCGAGCTGCGACAGCTCCCGCTTGATTTCTTCCAGCTGAGTATCGATCCTCGCATCGATGCTGCCGAAGGAAGAGCGGATTACGCAGCCTTTGTCCTTGACTGATGCGTCTGGCAGTATTCTGAGCTCAGCCTGGGAATCGATGACTAGCGCCAGCTCTTCCCTAGCAGCCTGTACGAAGGCCAGTTGTCCGGGGGAGACACAGAGCGTGATTACGCCCTGCTCCCGCCGTCTGGACAGCGACTTACGGATCAGTTGCAGAGCCAGCTCAGGAGAATTTTCCAGTTGATGACCGATTACCTTCTCGGCAATGGCACAGCTGAGCTCCACGACGAATGGCTCCGCCTCTTGGATAATGGATTCTCTCATTTTGTAGGCATGCTCGAGCATCTGGTTGGCTTCGGCCATGATACCCTGCCACTGCGCCTCAATATCAGCCTTGGCTTGCTCGTAGCCTTCCTGATAGCCTTGCTCGGCTCCAGATTGTCTTGCTTCCTCAATAACTTGCGCGTCTGAGCTGCGCCGCCCCTCCCACCACTGCTCGATGGTTTCCTGGGCCTCAGCCAGCTGTTGTTCCGCTGTCTCGGCACTCTGGCGGATTCGCTCTTCTGCGAAGTCTTCGGCATCACTGATAATTTGATCCCGGAGCGAGAGGGTCTCCGCATCCGGTCCTGCAGCCGTCTGTGCCTCCTGGACGGGAGGCTGGTACAGTGCTGCGTAGCGGTCTTCCCACTGGAGCCGCTTCAGCTCCTCCAAGGGAATGACATGCGTGGATTTAATCAAATTAGACAATGATATCATCTCCTCCACCACGGGCGATAATGATCTCGCCGGATTCCTCAAGTCTGCGGATTGTAGCTACGATACGGGTCTGCGCCTCTTCCACATCACGCAGTCTGACCGGTCCCATAAACTCCATCTCTTCCTTGAACGTTTCCGACATCCGCTTCGACATGTTGCGGAAGATGGCATCCCGCACTTCCTCGCTGGCCACCTTGAGCGCCAATTGCAAATCGGCATTCTCGATGTCGCGAATAATCCGCTGAATCGAGCGATTGTCGATATTGACAATGTCCTCGAAAACGAACATCCGTTTTTTGATTTCTTCCGCCAGCTCGGGATCCTGAATCTCTAGTGAATCGAGGATGGTGCGCTCCGTTCCACGGTCGACCCCATTTAATATTTGAACAATTGATTCAATACCCCCCGCAGTGGTGTAATCTTGAGTAACGGTTGCGGAAAGCTTCTGTTCCAGAATCCGTTCTACCTGGGAGATCACTTCAGGCGATGTACTATCCATCAAAGCGATTCTTCGTGCCACATCCGCTTGTTTGTCCTGAGGCAATGAGGACAGGATGGCGGAGGACTGCTCGGATTGTAAGTACGACAGCACCAGCGCAATCGTCTGTGAATTCTCATTTTGAATGAAGTTCAAAATCTGGCTCGGATCAGCCTTTCTTGCAAAGTCAAACGGCCTTACCTGCAGGGTGGCTGTCAGACGATTAATAACATCAAGCGCTTTTTGCTCGCCAAGCGCTTTTTCCAGAATCGTCTTCGCATAGGCGATACCGCCTTGGGAGATATATTCCTGCGCCATACATATTTGATGAAATTCACCTAATATCGTTTCTTTATCGAGGCTGTCAACCTTGCGCACATTGGCAATCTCGAGGGTCAGTTGCTCAATCTCGTCTTCCCGCAAATGCTTGAAGATCTGGGCAGAGACTTCCGGTCCCAGCGTGATTAGCAAAATGGCTGCCTTTTGGCGTCCGGTCAAGCCTTGCATTTGTTTGGCCATTATACTCACCTCTATTCGTCTACTAGCCAAGTACGGAGCAGGTTGACGAATTCATCCGGCTTGCGTTTGGCCAGTTGCTCCAGTTGCTTGCGAACCTGACTTTCGTTGCCCACATTTTCCAGGTCAATCGTCGGATACTCAACTTGCGCTGCTTCGAGCAACTCTTCTTGTTCTTCTTCCTCTTCTGCCAAGGCGCGGTTGCGTCTGCGGGCTGCAATCATGTAAGCCGCACCGCCGACCAGAGCCAGAGCCAACACACCCAGACCAATCATCCATGCAGTAGACAGGCCTGAAGATCCAGCATCCTCCTCGGGACTCACAAAAGGCTGAGCGAAGATCGATACTTTCTGTGCCATCAGATTCATATCGTCTACGTTCTGACCAGAATCCCGAAGCTGAGCAACTACAATTGAAGTTAAATAACGATTTAGTTCATTACGACTCTCTTCGGCAATGGTATCCGTCGCCAAACCGACACTAATCGACAAATCTTTCACCTGATAAGGAGCCGACACGATCTGATTCGTCACCCGGCTGACCTCGTAGTTGGTCGTACGGGAGGAATCCTCCGAGCTCATTGTTTCAGAACCATCTGCGGCTTGATACCCAGGCACATCCGTTTCTCCTGTACCGACTACACCACCGGAATTTCCGCTGCTACCCGTGGAGGAAGAGTTAGTCTCTGCCTGCGAAATAATGATGCCGTTGTTGTTATTGTCCGGTAGTGGCACAACCAGCGATTCGGTTGAATTCTTCTGATCAAAGTTAAGGCTGCTGATGATGCTGACATTCACTCGGTCGCCACCGTAGATCCGACCCAGATAGCTCTGAATGGTCTTTCTCAACTCGCCTTCAAATTTACGTTGAATTTGGAATTGAGCATCTACCGGCTGGGTAGCAAGACCGCTGCCAGCGGATAATTCACTGGGGAACAACTCGCCTTCTTCACTGGTGATCGTAATATCTTCCACACTGAGATTGCGTACCGCTGTCTTGACGAGATTGAAGTATCCGTCAACTTCCGCCTGCGAAGGCGTATGACCCAGTTTGAACTGCATATTGATGGAGGCCGAAGCGCGCTCTGGTTCGCCTGGTGTCATGAAGACCGTATCCTCCGGCAAGTTGACGAGCACCCGAGAGCTCTGTACACCCTTCATCCCGTTAAGCAAGCGCTGAATCTCGCCATTTAATGCATTCCGATACATCACATTAAATTCATTATCTGTCCGCCCAAAGGTGGAGGAGCTGTTGCCAAACGACTCAAAGCCGATCGAACCATTCTGGATAAGCCCTTGTGAACCGATGTCCACTCTCACCTTGGATGCGACTGCGCTAGGTACGAGAATGCTGGAGCCGCCAGGGCCGAGCTGATACAGAATGTTGTTGCCTTCAAGGTATTCCGTGATCGCGGCTGTGTCGGCTGCGTCCAGATCCTGAAAGACCGTTTCATATTCAGTCCGGGAAAACAGATACGTGAGCACAATGACCGACAATATCAAAAGCGCGACGGCAACGCCCAACATGATTTTTTGTTTCCCAGTAAAATTCATCCAATACCCGGCTACCCGCTCTCGATATTGGGCGATCCTCTCATTCACGATTTCACCTCTCTTTGCATTAGCTAAGCTGGATTACAACTGAATCCTCATCATTTCCTGATACGCTTCGATTACTTTGTTACGTACTTGGGAAGTCAGTTGCAACGTGAGATGCGCCTGATTAGCGACGACCATGACGTCCGATACATCGGCCTGTCCGATGATGAACTGATCGGTTACGGTATGTACCCCTTTCTCTTGTGCGGCAACGCCATCGATAGCTTGCTTCAGGTACTGACCAAAGTCCTGGGTCGTCTGAGCCGGTGTTGCCTTAGATTGTAGGATTTGAGGCTGTACGGTGCCCGATTGAATCGGATTTAACAATTGGTTGCCTATCATCTATGTGTTCCTCCCTGCTGGTATTAGGCTCTGCCGATTTCAAGCGCCTTAGTAAACATGGCTTTGGTCGCGTTCAAGGCTGTGACATTCGCTTCATAGGAACGGGTCGCCGAGATCATGTCAACCATTTCTTTTAGCACATCAACATTAGGTAATTTGACATATCCTTGCTCATCTGCATCGGGATGGCTGGGATTATAGACCAGTTTGGGCGGTGTCCGGTCTTCCATGACCCGGGTCACCTTTACACCTCCGGATTGGTTGGCTCCGGAGAGTTCCTTGCCGAGCACATCCGCGAATTTGGGCTGAAGCGGCTCCATAACCGCCATCTTCCGGGTGTACGGTTCGAATTGCCCGTTGACCAAACGTCCTCTGGTTGTCTCCGCATTGGCGATATTCGAAGAAATGATATCCATCCGAAAACGTTGAGCCGTAAGCGCCGAGCTACTGGCATCAAATCCGTTCGTCAGCTTCATCCGTTAAACCCTCCCTTCAATTGCGGTACGCATCATTTTGACATCATGGTTCATTTGGCTGACTAGCAGATTGTAGCGCAATTGATTTTTAGCCAGCAAAGACATTTCCCGATCGATGTCAACATTATTGACATTGTTATTCATGGCCGTGGATTTATCCGTCAGTACCTGTGTTTGCACAGTATGAGCGGTTTGTCCGAGTTGGAGATGTTTCTCATGGGTCCTTCTTACCGGCAATCCGTTATGTTGCGGTTGATTCATGGCTTGCTCCAGCAAATCCTCGAATACCACCTCGGACCGTTTGAAAAAAGGTGTGTCGGCATTGGCAACATTATTTGAAATGACGCTCTGCCGGAGCTCGGCCGCCTTGATCGCTTGTTGCAATCTGTCGAATGCTGCGCCGTTCAACACTTTCAAATGTCGAACCCCCTTACTTTTCATAATGCAGTAACTTAAGTATTCAACAACTTCTACTTCTTTCCTTCTTTCATCGACAAATCTTTATTAAAATAATGAGAAATCTTTGTCGATCCTTGCCACATAGATAATATTCCATAATTCCCAATTATATAACAATGAGAAAAAAGCCCTATCTTTTTTCTCAGATAGGGCGTTCAAGGGTATAAATACCTGTTTTTTTATGACAATTTGCATAATGACTAAAAAAATAATGATGATTATCGCAAAACAATCATCATTAGGTGTCGCCAAGCCCCATGGGCTATTTTCCTAAAACCATTGTAAAAATTCGGGTTTTCATCTACTGATAACGCTATCTTGTATGAGAGATGGATGAGGATGCTCTCATATTTTCATTTTGTCCAATTCATGGATCAGCTGTTCATTCAAAATCTTGATATACGTGCCTTTCATACCAAGCGAACGGCTCTCGATAACACCAGCGCTTTCAAGCTTGCGAAGCGCATTCACAATCACCGAGCGGGTGATACCGACACGGTCCGCAACCTTTGAAGCTACCAAGAGCCCTTCGCGGCTGCCGAGCTCCTCAAAAATATGCTCCACGGCTTCCAGCTCGCTAAATGATAACGAATTGACCGCAACCGATACGACGGCCCGGCTCCTTGCTTCGAGCTCTACTTCTTCTGCCCGCTCTCGCAAAATTTCCATGCCAATAATGGTCGAGCCATACTCGGCCAAGATGAGATCATCATCGTCGAATTCCTCCGTCTGACGAGCCAGGACAACTGTAGCCAGACGATCCCCGCCTCCCTGAATCGGAATGATCGTCAGCATCCCCTTCATCTGTACATCCGGGATCGATAGACTGAGCCGCTCGTCTGGCGTTACATTCGTCACGGTCTCCTGTACCTGCAGCAGCTGCTCATTGCTCTCGTCAGGGAAACGAAGCTCAACTGTCGATGCTCTGAGCTTCTCATGCTCCCATACCCCTACTGCAGCGCTGCCGAGAATTTTGCCGCGGCGGCTTACCACGAAGACGTCTGCCTGAATCGTGGAGCAGAGGACCTCCGCCATTTCTCTAAAGTTAAGCGCCTTACCGGCCGCTCGCTGCAGCAGCCGGTTCAGCGTTCTTGTTTTTGCAAGTAAAGTCATGCCTTGGCCTCCCAATATCTTTGCACTTCAAGTAAAACACTTGTAAAAGAGGTTGTTCAAAAAGTCCGCTTTTGATCACGAAGTGACTCATGATGCAATTTCGGCTTCGAATCTTGAGGACATTCGAAACTTCCGGTGCTCACGTAGCTTCCAGCTACGCTCCGCTCCTCATTTCCTTCCTGTCATCAACCTTCTCGGTGCTGAAAACCGAACTTTTTGAACTCTAATTATAGGATATATTGACTCAAATCTTTGTTTTGCGCAATATCGCCCACCTTGTCGCGGACGTATTCCGGCGTGATCACCATCTCTTCGAGATTTAGATCAGGCGCCTCGAAAGAGAGATCCTCCAATAGTTTCTCGAGGATGGTATGCAAACGGCGGGCACCGATATTTTCCGTATTCCGGTTGACATCTGCAGCGATCGAAGCAATTTCCCGAATAGCAGCATCTGAGAATTCGACCGAAATCCCTTCCGTCTCCAGAAGTGCGGTATACTGCTTGGTCAAGGCATTCTTCGGCTCGGTCAGAATACTTACAAAATCATCTAGGGACAAACTGCTAAGCTCGACGCGAATCGGAAATCGCCCCTGCAGCTCCGGGATCAGATCGGCCGGTTTGGCCACATGGAATGCACCAGCCGCAACGAAGAGCACATAGTCGGTGCGAATTGGGCCGTATTTGGTCATCACGGTTGAGCCTTCGACAATCGGCAAAATATCGCGCTGCACGCCTTCCCTGGAAACATCAGGACCGGAACCACGGTTAGGTGCTGCAATTTTATCAATCTCGTCAATGAAGATGATGCCAGATTGCTCCGCCCGTGTTATCGATTCCTGAATGACGTCATCCATATCGATCAACTTTTGCGCTTCCTGCTGCGTTAATACGACTCGAGCATCCTTAACAGCCAGCTTCCGCTTCTTCATGCGTTTGGGCATAAACTGTCCGAACATTTCCTGCATATTCATGCCCATGCCTTCATTACCTTGACCGGCCAGCATATCGAGCATATTCGGTGCATTATCCTCTACCTCAATCTCGACAATGTCCTGCTCCATTTCACCAGCCGCAAGCCGTTCCTTAACTTTTTTGCGACGGTCCAGAATGGAGGTGTCGGTTTCGGCTGGCTCTTCGGCTTCCTGGGATTGCTGGTTGCCAAAAATCATCTCGAATGGATTGCGCTGAGGTTTCGATTTGGTTGCCGACGGCACCAGCAGTTCCACCAGCCGCTCATTCGCTTGCTGCTCCGCTTTGTCTTTCACTTGCTCTGTTTTCTCCACTTTGACCATGCGAATCGCCGTTTCCACCAAGTCGCGAACCATCGATTCCACGTCACGTCCGACGTAACCGACTTCTGTGAACTTGGTTGCTTCAACTTTTACAAATGGAGCATGCACCAGCTTGGCTAAACGACGGGCAATTTCCGTCTTGCCGACACCGGTCGGTCCGATCATGAGAATGTTCTTGGGCACGATCTCATCACGGATCGCTTCATCCAGACGACTCCGTCTGTAGCGGTTGCGAAGGGCGATAGCAACCGAACGCTTCGCTTGCTTTTGTCCGACAATATACTTATCCAATTCCGCGACGATCTGGCGCGGTGTCATTGATCCGTTGCTCATCTCGTGATCCCTCCATCTTCTACATAACGTCTTCGCCTTCTCTGGCGCGTCTGAACGTCTCTTAGAGCTCTTCGACGATGATATTGCGGTTGGTAAACACACAGATGTCTGCAGCGATTTCAAGCGCAGAGCGAGCCATCTCAGAAGCCTCCAGCTGTGTCGCGTGGCGTTTGAGCGCCCGTGCAGCAGACATAGCAAAGCTGCCGCCGGAACCGATGGCCAGCACCTCGTCGTCCGGCTCGATAATTTCACCGTTGCCGGAGACGAGCAGCATGCCGGTCGCGTCCATCACAATCATCATGGCCTCCAGCTTGCGCAGCACCCGGTCAGAGCGCCATTCCTTCGCCAGTTCAACAGCTGCGCGCTGCAGGTTGCCATGATGCTCCTCCAGCTTGCCTTCAAACTTCTCGAAGAGCGTAATCGCATCAGCCACAGAGCCAGCAAAGCCAGCGACAACCTGGCCCCGATAGAGACGACGCACTTTCTTCGCTGTTCCCTTCATGACCATGCTGTTGCCGAACGTCACCTGTCCGTCCCCTGCAATTGCACCTTTTCCTCCATGTCTGACTGCACAGATCGTGGTCGCATGAAATTGCATCTCCACCCGGTTAACCCCCTTACAGATTGGCTTCCTTGTATTGCGCGAGTGCATCCAATGCGCGGTTAGCGATTTGCTCGTTCTTTTCCTTCTTGTTGCGAATCCGTTGTCCCAGCGGCGGGAAGAGTCCGAAATTCGCATTCATCGGTTGAAAATGCTTGAAGTCTGCCGTTGTAATATACTCAGCCATACTGCCCAACGCCGTCTCCGGCGGCAGCACCAGCGGGTCCAAACCGCGCGCCAGTCGCCCGGCATTGATTCCGGCCAGCAGACCGGAGGCTGCAGATTCGACGTAGCCTTCTACTCCTGTCATTTGTCCGGCAAAAAACAACGTCTCTCTGTTCTTGAACTGATAAGTCGGCTTAAGCAACCGGGGAGAATTAATAAAAGTATTGCGATGCATGACCCCGTAGCGTACAAACTCCGCCTGCTCCAGGCCAGGAATGAGCGACAATACCCGCTTTTGTTCGCCCCATTTAAGATGCGTCTGAAAGCCGACCAGATTGTAAAGCGTACCTGCCGCGTTATCCTGACGCAGCTGGACAACAGCATGAGGCAGCTTGCCTGTATGCGGATTTATGAGCCCAACTGGCTTCATCGGCCCGAACAGCAGCGTTTGCTTGCCGCGCTTTGCAATGACCTCAATAGGCATGCAGCCTTCAAAATAAATCTCTTTCTCAAATTCCTTGAGTGCCGCTGTCTCCGCTTCTACCAATGCCTCGTAGAACCGTTCAAACTCTTCTTCGGTCATCGGGCAGTTCAGATAAGCTGCTTCTCCCTTGTCGTATCGGGAGGCGAGATATACCTTGCTCATATCGAGCGAGTCCTTCTCTACGATCGGCGCAGCCGCATCGTAGAAATAGAAATACTCCTCGCCCATCAGCTGTTTGATCTGCTCTGATAGATCAGGCGAGGTTAAGGGTCCGGTAGCGATAACGACAATCCCCTCTGTAGGAATCTCCGTCAGTTCTTCTGTCCGGACGTCAATCAGCGGGTGATCATGCAAGGCACTCGTAACGGCCCCAGAGAAGCCCTCACGGTCCACAGCGAGTGCTCCCCCTGCTGGTACCGCATGCTTGTCGGCACTGCTCAGAATGAGCGATTCCAGCCGTCTCATTTCTTCCTTCAGCACGCCTACAGCATTAGCTAGCCCGTTAGCCCGCAAGCTGTTGCTGCAGACAAGCTCAGCGAATTTATCCGTATGATGCGCCGGCGTCCGTTTGACGGGGCGCATTTCGTATAATGTAACGGGGACGCCTTGGGAAGCGATCTGCCAAGCGGCTTCGCTTCCCGCCAGGCCGGCGCCCACGACAGTTACATGGTTGCTTTCAGTCAATGCATTTCCCTGCTTTCATTAATAATTGATTACCTTACTTGCATCAAGCTTGTTCCTGATCCTCCGGAAGCTCCTCTGTATGATCACAGGAGGTACATTTGAGCTTGCCGCCGCTGCGGTTTCGCTTCTCGACCATCGGTGACGCACAGGACGGACAAGGCTTGCTGCTTGGTTTATCCCATGAGACATAATCGCATTCCGGGTAGCGGTCACAGCCATAGAAGATTCTACCCTTCTTGCTTCGCCGCTCGATCACTTTGCCCTCTTTACATTGGGGACAAGCGACGCCGATTTCTTTGATGATCGGCTTGGTGTTACGACAATCAGGGAAACCGGAGCAGGCCAGGAATTTGCCGAAGCGCCCCATCTTGTACACCAGATGGCGACCGCACTTCTCACAGATTTCATCTGAAACCTCATCCTGGATCTCGATTTCCTTCATTTCTTCCTCAGCAACCTCCAAGCGCTTCTCGAAGGAAGTGTAGAAAGAAGCCAGAACCTTGACCCAATCTTCACTGCCTTCTTCCACATGGTCAAGATCGCCTTCCATATGGGCCGTAAATTCAGCATCTAGGATTTCAGGGAAGAACTCCTCCATCAGTTGAATGACGAGGTCGCCAAGCTCCGTAGGGACGAATTTCTTCTCTTCAATCGCTACATATCCGCGCTTCTGGATCGTCTCCAATGTCGGCGCATACGTACTCGGACGGCCGATTCCCAATTCCTCCAGCGTCCGCACCAGCCTGGCCTCCGTGTAGCGGGGCGGCGGCTGGGTAAAGTGCTGCTTGGGTTCAATTTCTTCCTGTTCGGCTTTATCGCCTGCAGCAAGCGGTGGCAAGAACTTGTCTTCTTCCGTTGTGCCATCATCATTGCCCTCGACGTAAACCTTCATAAAGCCAGGGAACTTCAGCTTCGAACCGGTAGCACGGAAGACAACCGAACCGCTGAGTAAATCTACTGTCATTGTATCGAGCACCGCTGAAGCCATCTGACTGGCCAAGAAGCGTTCCCAGACGAGTTTATAGAGACGGAATTGGTCTCTTGAGAGGAAAGGCTTCATCTCGTCAGGCTCACGCAGTGGTGAAGTGGGACGGATCGCCTCATGCGCATCCTGGGCACTTGCATTCTTCTTGGTATAGACGCGAGGCTGCTCCGGTACATAGTCCGCACCATATTTGTCCGTGATGTATGTCTTGGCTTCTTCTTGAGCTAGAGGCGAGAGGCGGGTAGAATCGGTACGCATATACGTAATCAGACCGACCGTGCCCTCTTTACCTAAGTCCACCCCTTCATACAGCTGCTGAGCAACCGACATGGTTTTGGCTGCACGGTATCCGAGCTTGCGCGCTGCTTCCTGTTGGAGCGAGCTTGTAATGAAAGGGGGCGCCGGATTGCGTTGACGCTCTTTCTCTCTGACTTCGGCAACCTCGAACTCATCGGCCTTCATTGCATTGAGCACTTCCTGCATTTCTGCCTCGCTGCCAAGCTCGCGCTTCTCGCCGCCAATGGAATGATATTTCGCTTCAAAGGCTGCTTTGCCATGCTTCAGCTTGGCAGTGATTGACCAGTACTCTTCTGGTACAAAAGCGTCGATTTCATTCTCCCTATCGATGATCAGCTTCACGGACACCGACTGAACGCGTCCAGCCGAGAGCCCCTTTTTCACTTTCTTCCATAATAGGGGACTGATCTTGTAGCCAACCAGCCGGTCCAGAATCCGACGAGCTTGCTGGGCATTGACCAAGTCCATATTGATTTTGCGGGGGGTTTTAAAAGCATCCTTCACGGCCTGCTTCGTAATTTCGTTAAACACGACCCGGCAGTTCTCTGTCTCGTCCAACTCCAGGTAATGAGCCAGATGCCATGCGATTGCCTCGCCTTCGCGATCCGGGTCAGCCGCGAGATAGACGCGTTTGACTTTTTTGCTGGCATCCTTCAATTCTTTGAGGATGCTTCCTTTGCCGCGAATCGTTATATATTTCGGATGGAAGTGATTTTCAACTTCGACGCCGATCTGGCTTTTCGGCAAATCGCGAATATGACCCATGGAGGCTTTAACAATATATTTGCTGCCGAGATATTTACCGATCGTTTTTGCTTTTGCCGGTGATTCGACAATGACTAATGAATCCGCCATCAAGCGTCCTCCTCTCTCCTAATCGCCTTCTACAAGGCACAGTAAATGGAACCGGGATGTTGCTCAATCTTACGTTTTATAGTTAAATTTATCAGAACTGCGTGCAAATGTCCAAAAGACATCCCTGTCTTGGCATGCAAGACGTCTGCCGTAGCGGGTTCATCTTGGAGCAGTTCATAAATTCTGCTCTCCTCCGCAGTCAATGTTGGAGGCTGCGGTCCGGGAGCAGGTGAGGGCTTAAATGCTGACGTCTCCATCAGACGGACAGCAAGCTCTGCCAATATATCATCCACGCTAAGCGTCAGCTTGGCCTTCAGATCGCGAATATATTCATTGGTGCCTGTGCTTTTGGGAGAATTGGCAGGGCCGGGCAGCGCGAATACTTCCCTCCCCATATCCAGTGCCTGATCAGCCGTAATAAGGGAGCCGCTGCGGGATGCCGCCTCGATAACTAGCGTGCCGAGCGACAGGCCGGCAATGATCCGATTGCGAACCGGAAACATTCCTGGATGGCAAGCTGTCCCCACGGGATACTCAGAGAGAACAAGCCCCTCCTGCGCAATCCGGTGCTGCAGGGATGAATGCTCGCGGGGATAAGCGATATCCAATGGCGTCCCGAGTACAGCGATCGTACCGCCGGGTTCTTGAAGCGCGGCTTCATGTGCGCAGCGATCGATCCCGCGGGCCAGTCCGCTGACGATGGAGAGGCCCCTGGCAGCCAAC
This sequence comes from Paenibacillus daejeonensis DSM 15491, assembly GCF_000378385.1. Taxonomy (GTDB): domain Bacteria; phylum Bacillota; class Bacilli; order Paenibacillales; family Paenibacillaceae; genus Paenibacillus_D; species Paenibacillus_D daejeonensis. Next base: position 526,385 of record NZ_KB899659.1, read on the forward strand.
TGGGAGGACAGCTCGCGAGCCATGTGCCTGCCGTAAGCTGTCGGGACACGGGTTCCGACGACAGCCAGCATGGGCCCTTCGAGCAGTTCTATGCGACCTTTAGCGTACAGGACCCAGGGCGGCTGTGGAATGTGACGGAGCCATCTTGGATAATCATCATCCAGCCACGTGATGACCCGGACGCCTAATCTTCGATAATGATCAGCCCGCTCTTCTGCAAACGCCGGGGACAGCGTTCGGGCCAATGCCTGTGATTGCGCCGACTTAATCCCCAACTGCTTCCAATTCGCTTCGCTGTAAGATACGCAATCCATAACGGATGCTTGCATCGCTTTGGCGATGGTGTGCCATCCGATCCCTTGTATTTCATGCATTGCAAACAAGGCTTGCCTTTCATTCCATGCGGAAACATTCATTCGGACACGACCTCTCCGTCTGCTTGCATCCTTTTCCTATTTTGCTTGACAACGTTGCAGAATGCAAGCGACCTGTAAGTTATTATTGAAAGAACAGGAGTTCATAATAAAAAAAAGCAGCCTTCCAAACCCCTCGAGGGGTATTGAAAGGCTGCTTGCCTTCATTAATCGTTAGATTATGCTTGGCGAGTGATACATTTCTCCAGCAAACCGCGCTCTTCAAGAACGCTAACGAGCGTAGAGCCCATTTCGGAAGGTGTCGGCGAAACCTTGATGCCGCATGCTTCCAAAGTGGAAATTTTCTCGGCTGCGGTGCCTTTGCCGCCAGAAATGATGGCGCCAGCATGTCCCATCCGCTTGCCTGGAGGCGCTGTTGCGCCGCCGATGAAGCCAACAACCGGCTTCGTCATATTAGCTTTTACCCACTCGGCCGCTTCTTCCTCAGCCGTACCGCCGATTTCGCCGATCATGATGACGGCGTACGTATCAGGGTCGTCATTGAAGCGACTGAGAATGTCGATAAATTCGGAGCCTTTGACCGGGTCCCCGCCAATACCGACAGCAGAGGACTGGCCAATTCCACGCGTACTCAGCTGATGAACAGCTTCGTAGGTCAAGGTACCGCTGCGCGATACTACGCCAACATGACCTTTGACGTGGATATAACCCGGCATAATGCCGATTTTGCACTCATCCGGAGTAATAACGCCTGGGCAGTTAGGTCCAATCAGGACGGTATCGCGTCCTTCCATGTAACGCTTAACCTTCACCATATCGAGTACAGGAATACCCTCTGTAATGCAGATCGCCAGATCCATGCCTGCGTCCACGGCTTCCATGATGGCATCTGCAGCGAACGGAGGCGGTACATAGATAACTGAAGCGGTTGCGCCTGTAGCTGCCTTAGCTTCTGCTACGGTGTTAAATACCGGCAGCGATACAACCTCGCCGTTCTCCAGAGTAATCTCAACATTTGTTCCGCCTTTGCCCGGTGTAACGCCACCGACCATTTGCGTTCCGTAATCAAGCGCACCTTTGGCATGGAACAATCCGGTTGCGCCGGTAATGCCTTGCGTTATGACTTTTGTATTCTTATCAACCAAAATGCTCATCGAAGGCTCACATCCCCTAAATGAATTCTTATGCTGACGTGCAATTTACTTAACGAGGGCTACAATTTTCTGCGCGCCGTCTGCCATGGAATCGGCCGCTACGATATTGAGTCCCGATTCATTCAGAATTTTCTTGCCAAGCTCTACGTTGGTACCTTCCAGGCGAACGACGAGCGGCCGGTCAAGCTCGATTTGCTTAGCCGCTTCCACGACACCATTGGCGATAACGTCACAACGCATGATGCCGCCGAAGATATTAACGAAGATACCTTTTACTTTTTCATCCGACAGGATGATTTTGAAGGCTTCTGTAACTTTCTCAGTGGTCGCGCCGCCCCCTACGTCGAGGAAGTTGGCCGGGTCGCCACCATAATATTTGATAATGTCCATTGTAGCCATAGCCAGACCTGCGCCGTTAACCATGCAACCGATGTTGCCATCAAGCGCGATGTAGCTGAGGTCGAACTTGGACGCTTCGATTTCTTTTTCATCCTCTTCTTCGAGGTCGCGCAATGCAACAATATCCTTATGACGATAGAGTGCATTGGAATCGAAATTGAGCTTGGCATCAAGCGCAATAACGTTGCCATCGCCTGTCACGACGAGCGGATTGATCTCTGCAATGGAGCAGTCTTTTTCCACGAATGCGGTGTACAGCGCAATCATGAACTTGACCGCTTTGTTGACGAGTTCAGTAGGAATGTTGATCGAATAAGCCAGCTTGCGCGCTTGGTAAGGCTGCAGGCCAACGGCCGGGTCAACGATCTCCTTGAAGATCTTCTCCGGGCTGTGCTCAGCCACTTCTTCGATCTCGGTGCCGCCCTCTTCGGAAGCCATCATGACAACCGCGCCGCTGGCACGATCGACAACTACACCGACATAGTATTCTTTCTTGATGTCGCAGCCTTCCTCAATCAGCAAGCGCTTGACTTCTTTACCTTCCGGACCAGTCTGATGCGTGACCAGAACTTTGCCCAGAATTTCGCTCGCATATGCACGCACCTCGTCCAGACCTTTGGCAACCTTAACGCCACCGGCCTTTCCGCGTCCACCTGCATGAATTTGCGCCTTAACCACAACAACCGGTGTTCCCAGTGCTTCGGCAGCTTCTACCGCTTCATCGACGGTGAAAGCCACTTTGCCACTCGGTACCACGACACCGTATTGCTTCAGGACTTCTTTGCCTTGATACTCATGGATATTCATTCACGAAATCCTCCTATCCGAAGCTGGATCCTATTGATATGTACACAAACCTTAATTATTGTATCACTTTTCGTTCCAGCTTTCCTTAGTTTTCAACAAGAAAGGTCAGTTTTTTTTGATATCGTATTCATATCATTTTGAGAACGGTTGCAGAAAACGTCATCAAATTGGCTTTTTTCTGCTCCTTTTTTCCTATTGTGCTCCTTCTTCCGTCATCTTACACTGGGATTGATTTTATATTCATTCGAGCAAGGTGGAGTACGTTGATTAAGGTAAAATGGAGCGGTGCGCTGCGGGTATGCGCCATTGGAATTGCGCTGGCATCGGCTGTGGTGTCGGGTTTTGCAGAACGAGATGACAACAAAGAGATGGCCGCAGAAGCTGGCATACATCATGCCATGCTGCAGCAGCAGTTATTCTCCCTGCCTGCCGGCGCTTATGACGCGCCGACAGCCAGCCATATGACCGAGCGAATACTGAGGATTCCGCCTGCGATGCTGGAGACATTGATTAAGCGCGGCGTGCAAATTCGGCTCATTAATGGCAGGCTGACGGACGAACCGGAGATGCATCTGCTGCGGGGCAAGTCGCCACGCGGCTGGGAGAGCAGCGGCATCACCTGGGATGATGTTCCTGGCGTGGGCGGCAAACCGGTGATCGTTCGGATCGGATACAGCCATACAGGCATGGGACACGGTTCAGCCAATCTGGAGCTGCATGAGACGTTTCATGCGATTGACTCGTACGTGCTGGATAACATCTCATCTTCGCGGGTGTTTCGGGCTGTTTTTGAGGAGGAAGCCCATCTGTTATTTGGCGGCAAGCAGTACGAGGAGCTGTATCCGGAGGAGTACTTCGCTGAAGCCTCCTGCCTGTTGTTCGTCTCACCCGATACCCGGGCGCTGGTAGCTGCCAAGGCTCCCGAGACCTACCGCTTTCTGAATATACTCTACCGCGGCTATGATTATCTGTCGACTCTGGATTAACCAGATTCGCGCAGGGCACCCAATTCGCCAGTTGACAGCAGCAAGTGCTGTGGGATACGATATTTGCATATTAATGGGAACGTAAGGAAGCACCTTCATCCGATATCTGATGGGGGTGCTTTGTCTATGTATACGAGGCTGTGCAGCGCAAGCGTGCTGGGTGTCGATGGGTTGATGATCGAGGTGGAAGTCGATATTACGAGCGGGCTGCCGCAGGTGGCCATTGTCGGCTTGCCGGATCCAGCGGTCCGCGAGTCGGTCGAACGGGTACGGGCCGCAATCAAAAACTGCGGATGCCGATTTCCGCTAGAGCGCATCACAATCAATCTGGCGCCAGCCGATCTCCGCAAAATGGGCACCGCCTATGACCTGGCCATTGCGATCGGTATCCTGGCTGCCAGCGGGCAGCTGCCGACCGACAGATTCGAGAGCCTGCTCATTGTGGGCGAGCTGTCGCTAAGTGGCCAGATCCGTGCGGTACCGGGAGTGCTGGCGATCGTCGAGGAAGCCAGGCGGCGCGGGATTGAGCAGATGCTACTGCCAGCAGGCAATGCGGCGGAAGCGTCGCTAATCAGCGGGCTGACCCTGCACCCGGTGTCACACCTGCAGGAGCTGGTGCAACTGGCTGAGGGGGATGCCAGCCTGCCCACTTATGATTACGATAGAGCCCGGACCGCTTCGGCTGGCGAACTTGGTCTGTCTTCTATTGATCGGAGAGGCGACTACAGCGAAGTGCTGGGACAGCAGCAAGCCAAGCGTGCCCTCATGGCCGCAGCTGCTGGCCGCCATAATATTCTGCTGCTAGGGCCGCCGGGAACCGGCAAAACGATGCTCATTCGTCGGTTGCCCGGCATCCTCCCCCCTCTCAATGAGCAAGAGGCGCTTGAGGTGACCAAAATCCGCAGCGTTACCGGTCAATTCGACTCTGCCATGGGGAGTCTGGTGCGGGAGCGGCCGTTCCGTGCACCGCATCATACGATTTCTGCTGGCGGCCTGATTGGCGGAGGTTCCATCCCGAAGCCTGGCGAGGTTACGATGGCTCACCACGGCGTACTATTTCTTGATGAATTACCAGAGTTCTCGCGCAGCGTACTGGAGGTGCTTCGGCAGCCGCTGGAGGAACGCAGTGTCACGATCGCGCGAACGCGGGCTGTGCTGCGCTTCCCTGCCCACCTCATGCTGGCTGCGTCCATGAATCCCTGCCACTGCGGTTATCATGGCGACTTGCTGCATCCAGAACGCTGCACCTGTTCCCCGCAGAAAATCGCTGCCTATCGCACCAAAATTTCCGGTCCGCTGCTCGATCGCATCGATTTGCAAGTGGAAGTGCCCCGGACCGCCGAAACGGGGGGACACCAGCCTGGCCTCAGCTCCGCTCAGATGCAGGAGCACGTCCTGGTTGCGCGTGAACGCCAAAACGCCCGTCGCAAGCAGACGGGCGTAAACTGGAACTGTGAGTTGGAAGGTAGCGCACTCCGCCAAGCTACCCTGCTGGATCATGATGCCTCAGCCCTCTTGTCGGATGCCTATCAGGCGCTGGGTCTGAGCATGCGTTCCCATGACCGTATTCTGAAGCTCGCACGCACGATCGCTGATCTGCAGGATACCGAGACGATTAAGGTTGAGCATCTCGCGGAAGCGATCCAATACCGGTGTCTGGACCGGGAGATGGGGTGAGCAGAGATGATCGCCTGCGACTGCAATGCATGAGGGCTACCTTGCCAGTGTATGACTGGCTCCATAATGAGGACTTCGCTGCTGCTTAGCAACGCTAAGCACCAGTCCAAATACCATCATGTGCAGGAGCAGCGAGCTCCCTCCGTAGCTTACAAAAGGCATGGAAATTCCGACAAAAGGCGCCCACCCCAGTGTCATCAGGATAGACCAGACAAACTGCAGTGCCACAACCGAGACGAGGCTGTAAATCAATCGTTTGCCAAATGGCTCGCGTACCTTGCTGCCGATCTTCAGCATCGCAACAATAAAGGACAACACTAACACTGCAAATCCGATTCCGGTAAGCCAGCCATAGGTATGAACCATGAGAGTGAACATGCCCTCGCTGTGCAGATACGGCAATTGTTGTTCGAAAGCGACTGGCCCGTTGCCTAACCAACCTGCCTGTTGCATGTAGGATTTGAACAAGATTACCAGGTAGTCTCCCCCTTGTTCATAAGTTTTTAAAAAGGAAAACCAGCGCCATAGTGTGTAAGGTTGAGTGATTGCGACGTACAGACCTGCGAGGCTAAGAATGGCTGCATAGGTGATAGGCTGCCAAATGTTCTTACGAGTGAGCCATACCTGAACAAAAAAAGTAACTAAATAGAGTGCCAGCATACTCAATGTATTGGTGGACATGAATAGCAAGATAGGTACAAGCATTCTGCTCATAAGTTGATAGCACGTTAGCTTCAAGGTCCACTCGCGGGCTGGAGTCATCGTGGCATTAGATATAATGAACAGAAAAAGTGCCAGCATCATTGCATTAAAGCTGCCAAACTGAAAGTATAAATACGCCTTTGAGCCGTTCACGGGACCTGCAAACATCATCAAGAATGAAATACTCACTGCAGCTCCATACATTATCCAGCCCTTACGAAGCAGTATACGGTAATCAAAAAACCACAGCGCTCCAGCGACTATCATGCCCAGCAAGGCGAAAACGACTTGGTTACTGAACATATCCGTGTTGGCGAACGACATGTCCATCCGCAAATCTAATATGTACATAAAGAACAATCCTACACTGAGCAAAGCTGTCAGAAGCCCGACCAATCCCCACGCAATGACCGGCTTATGCACTTGATTCAGCTGTCTCCCTATGTCCCGAGGGTCGCCCATGCGCTCAACGGCGATGCGTTCCGCTTCCGCTTGACCGATGCCTTCGGAGACTAATTCGTCTACAATTTCATTCAGATGTCCCTCCAGCTCCCGCCGCACCTCTCGGTGTGCAGGCTTGGAGCGAATCTGATCGCAGACCGTTTGCAGGAAGAATGTCGACGATTCATGATGTTCGTTGGTGAGTTCCGAAGCGTCTTGCGCTGGTCTCCGCCTGCCAATCCACCCCTTCATATGGTTCCCTCCCCGACAACCCGTTCCACTGCAACTCTGAAGGTCTGCCATTCCTGCTTCTTTTCGTGTAGCCCCTTTAAACCTTTTTCGGTAATCCGGTAATATTTGCGCTTGCGTCCGTGCTGCTGAGACCAGTACGATTCAACCCACTCCTCAGCTTCCATGGCGTGCAACAGAGGATATAGCGTACCTTCCTTCAAAGCAAATACGCCTTCCGACCTTTTTTCAATTTCCTTGACGAGCTCGTAGCCATACATCTCACTTCGCTCCAGCTGCGACAGGATAAGAATCGCCGTGCTGCCTTTCAATAACTCCTTGCTAATCTTCATTGATTCTTCCTTTCTCACCGTAATCAGGCGCAGATTCCTATGTATCGAATAACTATGCATCGTAAATCTATGTATTATAGTAACAGACTTCCCTCCCATGATCAAGGTTTGTGTGAGAGGTTTCCCGCACTGTTCCTAGAGAAAATCCCGTCCGCAGCACGCCCTTGGCCTAACGGCCACCACAGCACCTATTTTAACGAAAAATAAAGCATTCCCTAGCTAACGGCCACCAGCGCAGCTATTTGGACAAAAAGAGGCTCCAAGCAGAGGAAAAAGCTTGAATAAGTGCACTCCTGGCCGTTAGAATCACAAACCTTCGGTTTAGCCTACAATAGGTCCACTGGTGGCCGTTACAGCCGGCGAGCTGTTCAACGGATAAGGGATGCAGAAGCTTCACCCAAGGTGAAACATTATCAATTCAAAAAGCCACCCGGCGGCGGGCGGCAACTGGCGCATGGAAGGCGCAACAACATCATTTTTTAGAGGTTGTTCCAAAACCTTCTTGAACATGCACTTTAAGATACTGATTGTTCAAAATGCTTCCTCGTAATGACGGAGCTCGAGCACCTTGCCTTCACGATCCAGCAGAACCGTGATGACGTCGAAGCGGACCCGGCGTTCCTGCAGTCGCCTGCCGTACAAATATACCTGAGCGGTGCTGCGCAGCTGACGCTGTTTGCGGAAATCTACGGATTCGGCAGCCGTACCGAAGCGTCCACCCTCTCGGCGTGTTCGAACCTCTATGATAACAAGCGGTGCATCGTCCTGAGGAGGCTCCGCTACAATATCCAGTTCTCCCGACTTGCATCGCCAGTTCAACTCGCGCAGCTGCCAACCGAGGCCTTCCACATGCGCACGGGCTGCCGATTCGCCAAGCTTGCCGACCGCCAGGCGTGACATGGGCTTAGAAGTCATCCCAATCCCCCGCTTTCTGGTCTGAACGGTAAATAAAGCTGAGCACCTCGGCCACTAGCGTATACAGCTCAGGCGGGATCTCCTGTTCGATATCCAGCTGTGACAACACCTCAACTAGTGAAGCATCCTCTTGGATCGGCACGCCGTGCTCACTGGCTTTGGCGACGATTTTGTCTGCCAGTAACCCTCTGCCCTTAGCGACCAATACCGGACTCGCCTGCTGCTCGGGATCATACTTGAGTGCGACAGCCTGCTTCGGCTCCTGTACCCCTTTATCTCTCTGTTGCTTCATGCGCGAAAATCCACCCCCCGGTATGGCTTGGCCGCAAACGACGAACCGCCGGGCAGTTGTTCACTGCCTGCCAGCGTCCCCTTCTTGGTCTGCGCGGCATCTCGGGCAGCCGGATCGGGAAGCGGCGTGCTGCGCAGGGTCAATAATTGATAACCGCTGCGTCCCAGCGCTTCCGAGACCTCGCCGCGCGAGGCTTCCAGCATAGGGGCAATGGCCGGATGATCATTCCAGATCGTCAGACTGACGATCTTGTCGACCACGTGCACATCCACCAGCGTGTCGCCGAGCCGCTTCATTTGCAAGTCGAACAGGAGCCGGCAGTTGCTGGCATCGATTTCGCCCTTGCGGCCCCGCCGGGTCTGGATGTGGACGGATGCCGTCTGGCTGCCGTCCTGTCCATGCAGCGGGACGAAGATCGACAGGTGCGACATGACCGCGCCGCCCCGCTCTGCCGATAGCAGCAGCTGCTGTCCCGTAATCTGCTGCAACAGCTGCTGCGCCGCCTCGCGCAAGGCTGGCGGCGCATCCTCCCGGGCCGCGAGCTGCAGCAGCGCGCCCTTGAGCGACTCCTGCGTCGCAGCCGGCCGTCCGGCCTCGGCTGCGGGGCTATCGGCGCCCACCGGGCCGCCCAGCGGCAGGCCCGGCGCGCGCTCCGCCAGCACCGCCGCGCGTTCGGCGAGCGGCTGCGGCGGCGCCTCAGCGGGACGGGCGGCGGCTGCCTGCCCGTCCGCGCCCGGGGTTGCCGGGGGCGGTGCTCCCCCGGCAGAGCCTGCGGCCCCGGGGGCAGCGCCCGGGGCCGGACGCATCAACAGCTGGCGCTCGTGATCCACGCCGAGCCAGCGCAGCATGTCCCCGACCCAGCCACTGGCGCCGGTCGGGGCGGGGCCTGGCGCCGCACCCGCAGGGCCGGCGCCGCCAGCTTGCGGGGCAGCAGCAGGCGCAGCTGCCCCTTGCGAGGTCCCGCCAGGGGAACTCGCTTGCGCGCTCGCGCCTGGCGGCGTAGCGGATGCGGGCGGCATGGCCGCCGCCGAACTGCCGCCCGGCGCGCCAGTGCCCTGACCACCAACAGCGCTCGGTGCTGTCTGAGCCGCCTGCCCCTGGGTAGCCGCGGCCCCAGTGCCTGCCCCTTGCGGAGCAGTAGCACTTGCCTGCAATGGCACACCGTTTGAGCCAGGAGCGCCGGTACCTGCACCTGCCGCTGCGTTTCCGCCAGCAGATGCCGATGCCGCACCCCCCGGCTCTGCTGTCATGCGCAACAGGGCGGTGCCCTCCTGCAGCAGCGCTAATACGCGGCCCGCTGCCTGCTGTGCTCCTGTAGCGGATGCCTCACTTGCTCCGTTACCCAGGAAAGCACGCAGCTGGCTTTGCATGCCCTCCAGCAGCTCGTGAGCCGGCCGGCCGAACATGGCTTGCTGCAAGGCCGCCACGGTGGACGCCGTTACGGGTAACCCCCGCTTGAACGCAAGAGCCGCTGCCTGCATCCACTGCTCCGGGTTCGCCCCCTTGGGCATCCCTGCCGCCGCCTGTGTGAAGGTAGCCGAGAGCTCCCGATTCAGCGGAAACCCCTCGCGTTTCATGTCCAGCATGAGCTGCTGCGCCCATGGCTTGTCCGGCAACCCAAGCCCACGCACCAGATCGCGCAATGCCGCCTCCGGCATCGCAGCACTGGCGGGGTCAACAGGTCGCAGCACCACCATCCCGCCGCTGGCTTCCGGCTGAACCTGCAGCATGGTAGCCTGGCCTGGTTGCAATGGCAGCTCCAGCTTGGCACGTACCTGGTTGCCGTTGATCTGGACCATGGCTTCGTCGCCCTCCAGCAGACTGACGACGACGCCCCGTACCACTTGACCCGGCTTCAACTCCAGCGTACGGCTATCCCCGCCCTGCAGCTCGCCCAGCAAGCCCCGCATCATCTGACTGATATTCACATCCTGTTCCTCGCTTTCCTCATCCTGCCGCCCCGATAGGTGCGTGCAGCACCCTGTTGCCCAGTCGTCTCTGTAGTGGTCTTATAGCCTATATATCGACAAACTGCCTCGAATCTGTTAATGCCGAACAGGCCAAACCGCAATGGGGTTTGGCCTGTTCTTGTATAGGAATATGAAGGCTAAGGCTAGAATAGCTCTTGCTGCTCAGTTAGCAGCTTGGTCAAAAACGAACGCCGATGCAGCGGGCTCGGTCCAAACGTCAGGATCTGCTCCCGATGAAATTTGGTAGCATACCCTTTATGTATGGCAATTCCGTATTCCGGGTAGAGCTGGTTCCATTCGCCCTTGCAGAGTCGGTCCCTTGTCACCTTGGCAATGATCGAAGCTGCAGCGATGGATTGGCTGACCGCATCCCCATGAATGATGGCCATCTGAGGCTGCGGGCAATCCACTTTCTCAGCATCAATCAGCAGATAGTCCGGGACGACACCGGCAGTCTCCAATCCGTGTACGGCCTGCTTCATCGCCAGCCGAGCCGCCTGCTTGATATTGATCCGGTCAATCGTTGCGCTGTCCACATGCGCCACCGACCAGGCAACAGCCTGGTCAATGATCACATCGTACAAGTGCTCGCGCTTCTTCTCGGACAATTTCTTGGAGTCGTCAACGCCTTCCAGTACCAGCCCTTCCGGGAGCACGACTGCCGCGGCAACCACGTCGCCGAACAGGCAGCCCCGGCCAACCTCGTCGACACCCGCGATTCGCTCATGTCCTTCACGCCAGAGCCGTGTTTCGTACTCAAGCATAGAATTCAGGCTCCTCCAGCGTAATCCGTCCCAGCTTGCCAGCTCGCAGCTCGCGGAGAATGATGCCGGAAGCTTTTTCGAGATCGACACGCCCCCCGCCCATGAGACAGCCGCGCTTGCGTCCGATATCTTCCATTACACGCACGATTTCCTGGTTGTTCTCGGGATCGGAAGGCGGCTCATCAATGCCGAAACGCTCTTCCAACGCATCCCAATACCGAACCACCAGCTCACGCACGGCAAAATATGCGACATCCTCAACATTTAACACCTGCTCACGGATCGCGCCGGTCATCGCCAGACGATAGCCGACCAGCTCATCCTCGAACTTGGGCCAGAGGATACCTGGCGTGTCGAGCAATTCCATCTCTTTGCCAACTTTGATCCATTGCTGACCTTTGGTGACGCCAGGGCGATCACCGGTTTCAGCAATGTTACGGCCAGCCAGCCGGTTGATGAGCGTCGATTTGCCGACATTCGGGATGCCGACAATAAGCGCCCGCAGCGCACGCGGATTCATACCTTTGCTGCGCATGCGGTCAATCTTCTCCTGCAGAATTTCTTGCACTCTGCCAGGGATATCCCCAACTCTCGTGCCCGTCGATGAATCGACGGCAATACATGCGTGTCCTCGTTCGCCAAAAAAAGAAATCCACTGGTCGGTTGCCCGTGGATCTGCCAAATCGGCTTTATTGAGCACAATGAGACGAGGCTTGTCCAAGAGGATCTCATCGATCATCGGATTTCGGCTCGACATCGGAATTCGGGCGTCCAGCAGCTCGATAACAATATCGATCAGCTTGAGCTTCTCCTGAATTTGACGCCGGGCCCTGGTCATATGCCCCGGGAACCATTGGATGGTCATTAGCTAGTCACCTCATTGTTCCATTATCTACGATCTTGATCTGATTCCATGGCCAGAAGATAACATCCGCTCGGCCAACGATTTCATCCATCGAGACGAAGCCGATGGAGCGGCTGTCACGACTGTTGCCACGGTTGTCGCCAAAGGCCAGAATCATATTCTCCGGCACGGTATCACTGGTGACACGGCTGTTCGGAAAGTTGTCTTCGGTGTTGTACAGCCGGCCCTCGCTCTGAGCCTGAGCAATCGCTTCTGTCAAATACGGCTCCTCAACCAGCTCATCATTGATGTACAGGCTGTCGCCTTCCAGCCGAACCTTATCCCCTGGCACACCAATCACGCGCTTGATAAAATCGCGGTTTTCTTCAGGAACATGGAACACAACAACCTCGCCACGATGAGGGGTACGAATATCGTACAAAATCTTATTGACGATCACCCGTTCACCCGATTCAAAACTGGGCTGCATGGAGGATCCGTCTACGATAAACGGAGAAAACAGGAAGGTGCGAATGACGAATACCAGAATCCCGGCGATCGCCAGGGCTTTAATCCACTCCACAATTTCCTTTTTGGCTTTGGGCGGCTTCGTCTGGTTTGGTGCTGTTACCTCTCCTGCTGTCTGCTCCGTCTCCCTGCCTGTAGGCGCTGGTTCTTGCCGGTTCAGCTCTTCGTCTTTGTTATGATTCATAGCTACGCCTACCTTTACTCAACATATGTAATTTAGGTTTACCTATAGAAAAAAAACGAAAAGGGACTTGTTTGCGCAAGCCCCCTTGTCGTTCATTAGCGAATTTCTTTAATTCTGGCTGCTTTACCGCGCAGTTCGCGCAGGTAGTACAGCTTGGCGCGACGGACTTTACCGCGACGTGCCACTTCGATTTTATCGATTTTCGGCGAGTTGACCGGGAATGTTCTCTCCACACCAACACCGTACGAAATTTTGCGCACTGTAAAAGTCTCGCTGATGCCACCGCCACGACGTTTAATTACAACGCCTTCGAAAAGCTGAATCCGCTCGCGGGATCCCTCAATAACTTTTACGTGTACTTTCAGCGTGTCACCAGGACGAAAGCTAGGAATGTCTTTCCGAAGCTGTTCTTGCGTGATAGCTTGTAAAATATTCATAAGTCGAATTCCCTCCTTCCATCATAGACGTTCTTGTAAGCTCGCCAGCTCCTTGGGAACCTGGGTCATGACCGACAGAGGACCGTCCGACTATTACAGACAACATTTGAAATTTTACCATATCCGCATCCAAAACACAACTAGCAATCTCAAGTTCGCTTTCCTGACGATTCAGACAGCGTCAGGCTCCTGCTAGGCGCGCTCCTCTGCCTGACGGATCGCAGCCAACAGCTCACGCTCCTTGGGTGTCAGCTCGATCTGCTCCAGCAGCTCGGGCCGCCTGGCCAGCGTCCGCAACAGCGATTGCTCGCGACGCCAGCTGTCGATACGAGCGTGATGTCCGGACATCAACACCTCCGGGACATCCCACCCGCGAAAACTCACCGGACGGGTATAGTGGGGGTACTCCAGCAGTCCCGTGCTGAATGAATCTGTCACTGCCGAAGATTCATTGCCCAGCACGCCGGGCAGCAGACGGACGACGCTGTCGATGACAACCATAGCAGGCAACTCCCCGCCAGTCAGGACATAATCGCCGATCGACAGCTCATCCGTCACCAGATGCTCCCGAATCCGCTCGTCATACCCCTCATAATGGCCACAAATAAAGATCAGATGCTTTTCCTTGGCAAGCTCCTCCGCTTTTGATTGCCTGAAGGGCTCCCCCTGCGGACACATCAGAATAACACGCGGCTTGGCTTCTTCATGAGGCGGAATAGCTTCTACAGCAGAGAAGATCGGTTCAGCCTTGAGCACCATACCGCCACCGCCACCATAAGGATAGTCATCAACCGTATTGTGCTTATTATTAGCGTAATCACGGAAATTGACCGCATTCAGCTGGACAATCCCCTTCTCCCGGGCTTTACCGAGAATACTGGCGCCAAAAACCCCCTCCAGCATTTCCGGGAACAGTGTCAACACATCGACCCGCATGACTAGATCAACCCTTCCAGCAGTCTGACCGTCACCAGCTTGTCCGAGACATCGACATTAATCAGCACTTCATCAATGACCGGCAGCAGCAGTTGCTTGCCTTTGGGACGTTCGACGACCCAGACATCGTTGGCGCCCGGGCTCAAAATTTCAGTAATTTCGCCCAGTTCCTCTCCGTCCTCGGTCACGACACGGCAGCCGACGATCTCATGGTAGTAGTATTCATCTTCTTCCAAATCGACAACATCCGTCTTGGCTACCTTGACCAACCAGCCTTTGTACTGCTCTACCTCATTAATATGCTCGATGCCCTTCCACTTGACGATGAACATCCCTTTGTGCTCACGCGCACTCTGCACCGTAAGCTGCACGTTTCGGGAGTTGTCGGGTGCATGAACAGCAAGCTTGCTGCCCGGGGCAAAACGGACATCCGGAAAATCGGTCTGGGAGAGAATTTTCACTTCTCCACGTAATCCGTGCGTGTTCACGAGCTTGCCGACATTCAGCCATTCGATTGTCATCCCGGTCCCTCCCTTTTTATGTACTTGCACATCTAAGCCCAAATATCCTTACAATTTGGAAAAAGGCTAGGAATGTCTCCTAACCCCCTTGCAACTATGTGATGTTACGAAACGATGTCAACAACGACGCGCTTGGATGACTTCACGGCCGCTGAGGCGACCACCGTTCGCAGCGCTTTGGCAATCCGGCCCTGCTTGCCGATGACTTTCCCTACATCCTCAGGATGCACGGAAAGTGCATACACGAAGCCGCGATCATCTTCCTTGACCTCGATTCGCACATCATCCGGATGATCCACCAAAGCCCTAGCAATGACAAGAATCAATTCTTCCATGTCTAGGCCCCCACAGGTAAGAGGTTGTTCAAAAGGTGCTAATTACGCCCCTTTTGAACACGCTCATTAAGGATTATTTCTGTTGCTTGAGCTCATGAAGCTTGGTCATAACACCAGCTTTGCTCAGGAGGTTGCGTACAGTATCAGAAGCTTGCGCTCCAGTTTGCAACCATTTCAACGCTTTCTCTTCATCGATGTTCACTTGAGCCGGCTCTGCTACCGGATTGTAAGTACCGATTTCCTCGATAAAACGACCGTCACGCGGCGAACGGGAATCGGATACGACGACACGGTAAAACGGCGATTTATGTGCACCAATACGTTTCAGACGAATACGAACTGCCATGGGAATTTCACCTCCTTCAAAGAATTACCCACAAAGACATTCCCCACAAAGTGAAGCGAATGCTTCGAAGCATAATCAGATACTTTGCGGGGGCCCCGTTTTAAGGACCTTATCACGAGCTTCAAATCAAAGTTTAAAAGTGCGGTTTTCAGCACCGAGAAGGTTGAAGGCAGGAGGAACTGAGGAGCGGAGCGTAGGTAAACCTACGTGAGCACCGGAAGTTCCGACTGCATTCAATATTCGATGTCGAACCCGCTTCCTTGTACAACTTCGTGATCAAAAGCGAGCTTTTAAACAACCTTTAAAATGGGAATTTCATGTTTTTGCCGCCTAGAAGTCCTTTGAGGCCTTTCTTCCCACCCTTAGGACCTTTCGGTCCCATCATCGACGAGAATTGCTTCATCATCTTGCGCATATCGTCGAACTGCTTGATAAGACGGTTCACATCGGCTACGGATGTGCCGCTGCCTGCCGCGATCCGCTTGCGACGGCTGTGGTTCATGATCTCCGGCTTGACCTTCTCTTCCTTGGTCATGGACTGGACGATCGCTTCAACCCGGCCAATCTGACGCTCATCGACCTTGATGTCCTTGAGGCCCTTCATCTTGTTCATGCCGGGCATCATCTCCAGCAATTGATCAAGCGGTCCCATCTGGCGCACTTGCGCCATCTGCTCCAGGAAATCATCGAAGGTAAACTCCGCGTTGCGCATCTTGCGCTCCATCTCGGCAGCCTTCTCGGCGTCAATATTGGTTTGTGCCTTCTCAATCAGAGAGAGCATGTCGCCCATACCGAGAATCCGTGAAGCCATCCGTTCCGGGTGGAACGGCTCCAATGAGTCGATCTTCTCGCCCATTGCTGCAAATTTGATCGGACAGCCAGTGACTGCCTTGACCGACAAGGCCGCACCACCGCGGGTATCACCGTCGAGCTTGGTCAGTACAACACCGGTCAGCTCCAACTGCTTGTGGAAGCTCTCGGCTACATTGACTGCATCCTGACCTGTCATGGCATCGATGACGAGCAGCACTTCATCCGGTTTGACCGCCTCATGAATCTGCTTGAGCTCATCCATCAGCGCCTCATCGATATGCAGGCGACCCGCTGTATCAAAGATGACATAGTCGTTGCCGTTTTCCTTGGCATGCTGCAAGCCGGCTTTGGCAATATGAACTGGGTTCTCCTTGTCTCCCATAGAGAAGACAGGAGCCTGAATCTGTTCACCAAGCACTTGAAGCTGTTTGATGGCGGCTGGACGGTAGATATCACAGGCGACCAAGAGCGGCTTGTGGTTGCCCTTCTGGAGCAATTTGGCCAGCTTACCCGTCGTCGTTGTTTTACCTGCGCCCTGCAAGCCCGCCATCATAATAACGGTCGGCGGTCGGTTGGCCTTGGCCAGCTTGCTCTGCGTACCGCCCATGAGCTCGGTCATTTCTTTGTTGACGATGTCGATAATGACCATGCCCGGCGTGAAGCTTTTCATCACTTCTTGGCCGATTGCTTTCTCCTTCACCTTGCCGATGAAGTCCTTGACGACCTTGAAGTTAACGTCGGCCTCCAGCAGCGCCAAGCGCACTTCGCGCATTGCCTCATTGACATCGTCCTCGGATACCTTGCCCTTGCCCTTCAGCTTGCTGAACACATTCTGAAGTCGTGCGGATAATCCTTCAAACGCCATTGCCGTCACCTCCCGTTAACATTGATCTTCATCTATTCACTCGTCTGCCGCTCCTGCAGCAGAGCAGCCAGTTGGCTGCCGCTGCCTTCCGGGAGCGTGCCGATCGCCTCCGCCAACCTGGCGAGCCATTCCTGCTCGCGCTGGTAACTGGCCATCAGGCCAAGCTTGGTCTCATACCCTTCAAGCGCGCCTTCGGCCCGCTTGACATGCTCATAGACGGCTTGTCTGCTGATATCGAATTCGGCGGCAATCTCCCCGAGTGAGAAATCATCGTGATAATAATATTTTAGAAACGTCTGTTGCTTCTCAGTCAGCAACGGTTCGTAGAAATCAAACAACAGGTTGATGCGATTCGTCTTTGCAAGGGCGCCCGGTTCAGTAGTCACTGCCAGCCCCTCCCCGTTCCGTTCTCGGATCATGATGTAAAGCATTAATGCTTGACACCCTGACAACGATATTTATTCTACCTCATCCTTCACCTGTGTGTCAAGCACAGAACCTTGTCAGTTCGTTTCGGCTTCCGTTTCCTTTTGAATCAGCCCGGCGAAAAGGGCGTGTACGAATTGCTCTGAATCAAATTGCTGCAGATCGCCCATCTTTTCGCCCAGGCCTACAAACTTCACCGGCAGGTTAAGCTCATTACGGATAGCGATTACGATGCCGCCCTTCGCGGTACCGTCCAGCTTGGTGAGCACCAGACCGGTGACACCGCTTTTTTCTCCGAACAGCTTGGCCTGGCTCATCGCGTTCTGGCCCGTGGTCGCATCCAGTACAAGCAGCACCTCATGCGGCGCGCTTGGCACCTCCCGCTGGATGACACGGAAGATCTTGTTGAGCTCCTCCATGAGATTGTTCTTGTTCTGCAGGCGTCCTGCCGTATCACAGAGCAGCACATCGACGCCCCGCTGCTTGGCTGCCTTGACGGCATCGAACATGACCGCCGCCGGATCAGCGCCGGAATGCTGCTTGATCACGTCGACCCCGACCCGCTGTCCCCATACCTCCAGCTGCTCAATCGCGCCAGCCCGGAACGTATCGCCTGCTGCCAGCATGACGCTTTTGCCCTCGCTCTTGAAGCGATGCGCCAGCTTGCCGATTGAGGTTGTCTTGCCAACACCGTTGACACCGACGAACAGAATGACTGTCATGCCACTCTCGGCCATTTTCAGACGCGGATCCTCTTGGCCGCGCAGCATCTCCACGAGCTTTTCAGAGAGTACTGGCTGCAATTCCGCCGCATCTTCGATCTTGCGTTTTTTTACTTCCTTGCGCAGCTCGTCGATCAGCTCCATCACTGTGTTCACGCCAACGTCGGCACCGATGAGGATTTCCTCCAGCTCCTCGAAAAATTCCTCATCGATTTTTTTGCGGCGAGTGATGAGTTCCTCCACTTTCTCAACGAAGGCCGTACGGGTCTTGGTCAGACCCTCCTTGAACACCGTGGTGACCGCTTCTGTCTTGCTGGAGATGCTTTCCTTCAGCCGTTTAAAAAAGCTCATTTCTCTACTTCCTTCCTCATCTGTCGCTTTCGACCCCGCTTCCGAGGCGTACTTTATCTATTCACACAGCAGTCAGGCTAAGCGGATACCGCTTCCTCATCCTCAAGCCGGACGGATACCAGCTTGGACACGCCGCCTTCCTCCATCGTAACGCCATACAATACATCTGCTTCTTCCATTGTCCCCTTGCGGTGCGTGACGACAATGAATTGCGTCAGCCCGGAGAACTCTCGCAAATACTGTGCAAAACGGGCAACATTGGCCTCATCGAGCGCTGCCTCCACCTCATCCAGTACGCAGAATGGTACTGGCTTGACCTGGAGGATGGCGAACAACAGGGCAATGGCAGTGAGCGCTCGCTCACCACCGGAGAGCAGCTGCAGGTTCTGCAGCTTTTTGCCTGGCGGCTGAGCGACGATATCGATCCCGGTGTCCAAGACACGCTCCGGTTCGACCAGCACCAGATCGGCACGGCCGCCGCCGAACAGCTTGGAGAATACGACGCTGAAATGGCTGCGGATCGCATCGAATGCGGTACGGAACCGCCGTCCCATCTCTTCTTCCATCTCGCGAATGACCTCATAGAGCGTTGTCTTCGCTTCAATCAGGTCCGTCTTCTGCTCGTTCAGGAATTCGTACCGTTCCCGAACCCGCTCATACTCGTCGATTGCACCAAGATTCACCTCTCCCAGAGAAGTGATGCTCCGCTTGAGCTCGCGCACTTCTTGCTGGGCGGCCGGCACATCCTCTGGTACAGGATAGCGCTCTTTGGCCAGCTCGAAGCTCAGTTCATGTTCCTCGCTGAGCTTGCGCAGCAGGTTGTCCAGCTCGACGTCGAGTCGGTTCGCAGCAATCTCGGTTTGCCGCATCTGCTCCTCGACCTGGCGCAGCTGTACGCGCTGCTCCTTGGTTTCACTCTCCCCCTGCTCCAGCTGGCGCAGCAATTCGGCACGGGCAGACCGCTTGAAATCGGTTTGCTCTGCACACTCCTGCTTCTTCAGCCGGTAATGGTTGAGATTCTCCGTCTGCCGAACTGTCTCGTTCTGATGCCGAATCTGCTCTTCATCCTGATTCGTCAGCAGTCCGCGCACAGCAGACAGCTCTTGCTTGGCCCGGGTAATATCACCACGAATTCGCGTCGCCTGATCTTCGAACGAATGCTTCTCCTGTTCGGTTTTGGCAACCCGAATTTTCATGTCGGTCAATTGGCCCTGCAGCTGCTCCTTGGCAGATTCGCTCGCTTTGCGCTGCGCCTCGGCCTGTCGGATGGCTTCCTGCACGCGAGCTTCTTCGCGCGTCTGCTCTTCCAGTCGCAACCGCGCCTGATCTGCCGCTGCCGTCAAATCCTGCTGTTCGCTGGCATGACCCTGCAGATCCTGTGTGAACAATTGCTTCTGTTCCTCCAGGTGTCTGCTTTCGTGCTCCAGTTGCTGCTGTTCGGCACGGAGCTGCTGTTCTTCAATGCGGCATTGCTCGCTGCGACTGCGTAGCTCTTCCAGGTTCTGATTGCGGATGGAAAGCTCCTTGCGGATATCGTCCTGCTTATCCTTTAGCTTCACCAGTTGCTCGGCTGTCTCGCGGATATCCCGGTCCAATTGCTCAATTTGCCGGCTCCGACCGAGCAGGTTGGCGCCTTTTTTCTGCAGACTGCCGCCCGTCATGGAGCCGCCCGCATTGACTACGTCCCCTTCCAGGGTAACTACGCGGAATCGGTAGCCGCAGCGCGATGCAATCCGGTTCGCTTGTTCCAGGTTCTCCGCGATCAGCACGTTGCCGAGCAGGTTCTGGATAATCGACCGGTAACGGTCGTCACAGTTTACCAATTCGGCAGCCACGCCCACGAAGCCTTCGAGTGATTCAATCATGCGCTTGTCCTGCTCAGGGACGTGTCTGCCCCGGATAACATCAAGTGGCAGGAACGTCGCACGGCCCAGCTGACGCTGCTTCAGAAAATGAATGGCCGTTCGCGCCGAACGCTCGTCGGCCATGACGACATGCTGGAGTGCACCGCCAAGTGCTGTTTCCACAGCGGTTTCCAAACGTTCTGGCACCGTCATCAGCTCAGCTACCGCGCCATGCACGCCTTCCAAACCATTTTGGCTGCGTCTGGCAGCCTTCAGCACCTCACGGACGCCATGCATGAAGCCGTCAAGATCCTGCTGCATTTCTTTCATCGTATCGCGCCTGGAGGTCAGGGCATCCTGCTTTTGCTCCCACTTGCGAGCCGTGCTCTGAGCTTCCTCCAGCAATTTTTGCAGCGCCTGCAGTCGTTCGCTCTCACCGATATACTTGCTGCGCAGGCTATCCAGCTCGTTCAGCGTGCTTTGGAGCTTACGCTCCAGCTCCTTGCGGCGTCCGGTCAGCTTGGCCTGCTGCTCCTGCCACTTGATCTCCTCGCCGCCAAGCCGTTCGACCCGCCGCTGCACCGCTTCTTGCTGCTGCTCAGCGTAACGGATCTCATTGCGGAGCTGAGCCATCCCGCTCAGTACCTCCAGCAATTCGCCCTTCAGCGTCTCTTCTGCGGTACTGCCTGCTTCACCCGCTACGCCGGCGAGCGTCGCTTCCTCGGCATTTAACTGCTCGCGCAGGCCAGTCAACGCCTGGTCCAGCTCGGCCGCCTTGGCCCGTAGCGACGCCTCTTCCGAGGTAAGGCCTGCAATGCGCGCCTCGTGGGCAACAGCGGACTCTTCCAGTTGTCCTTTATTCTGCTCAAGATTCCGCTTGCGTTCCTTCAGGACTTCGCCGTACCCCTCGCACTTCTCATACTCCTCGCTGTAATGCAGCATCGACTCATGCAGTCGTTCCAGCGCTTCCTCTAGCTCTCTTAGCTGCTGGCGTTCTTTTTCCAGATGAGCGTCGTGCTTGTTGACCACCGAGGAGAGTGCGAGCTGTTCTTCCTGGAGTTTTTTCAGCTTCTCCGCTGCTTCGTTCCATGATTGGTGGACATGCTCAATTTGGTGGACGTAGAGAGAGATCTCTTTGACCTTGAGCTCCTCCCGCAGCGCTTTGTAACGAATGGCTTTTTCTGATTGCTCGCGCAGCGGTTCGACCTGGTCCTCCAGCTCCGTTACCAGATCATGAATGCGGAGCAGGTTCTGTTCGGTGTCGTCCAGCTTCTTTTGTGCCTCGCGCTTGCGAGATTTGTATTTTACGATGCCCGACGCTTCTTCGAAAATTCCACGCCGATCCTCAGACCGGGTGCTCAGAATTTCCTCGATCCGGCCCTGCCCGATAATCGAGTACGCTTCCTTGCCGATCCCCGTATCCATGAAGAGCTCGGTAATATCCTTCAAGCGACAAGCTTGCTTATTAATAAGATATTCACTGTCGCCGCTGCGGTGTACCCGCCGGGTAACGGTGACCTCGGTAAACTCCAGGGGCAGCGCCTGGTCGGTATTGTCCAGCGTCAGCGAAACCTCGCCATAGCCGACGGGCTTGCGGGCATCACTGCCGGCGAAGATGACATCCTCCATCTTGCCGCCGCGCAGACTTTTAGCCGATTGCTCGCCCAGCACCCAACGGATGCTGTCCGAGATATTACTTTTCCCGCTGCCATTGGGTCCAACAACCGCCGTGATGCCGGGAACGAACTCCAGCTCAGTCCGGTCAGCGAACGATTTGAACCCTGCTAATTCTATACGTTTCAGGAACATAGTCGTACCTTCACCTCATCAGCTATTGTATCACAACCGGGCAGCGCCCGACATAACCAATCCCCCTCCGCAATTCTCCCCCAGAATGAAAGAAGACCCCGGCTTGCACCGGGACCTTCCCTTGATTAAAATGAACGAGCTGACTCAGGATGAACCTGCAGATGTCAACCGCTCCCACGCTTCAGAAGCCGCCTGTTGCTCCGCTTCCTTCTTGGTGCGACCACTGCCGCTGCCCCATCGCTCCTGACCGACATGCACCTCGACGACGAATTCCCGGTCATGAGCCGGCCCCCGCTCCTCGAGCACCCGGTATTCCACACTGCCGAGTGCCTGATGTTGGGCATGCTCCTGCAATTTGGACTTGAAGTCCTTCACCAGCATCGGTCCATCGTTCTCGATGTGTGGAAACACCCGGGAGCTCAAAAAGTCACGAACCCGTTCCAAGCCCTGATCCAGATACAGCGCCCCCACAAATGACTCGAACAAGTCAGCCAGCAGTGCCGGCCGGTTGCGGCCGCCAAGCTGCTCCTCACCACGTCCCAGCAATACGTGCTCACCAAAATCCAGCAGCTCTGCAAATCGGGCGAGCGAAGGTTCGCATACAATGGAAGCGCGCATCCGTGTCAACTCGCCTTCCGGTCGCTTCGGGTAAGTACCGTACAGATACTCGGAGACCAGGAGCTGGAGCACGGCATCGCCCAAAAACTCCAATCGTTCATTGTCCTTGGCCGTGCCGTGCTTGTGCTCATTGACATAAGAGGTATGAGTGAAAGCCTGCTTCAGCAATCCCGTTCGCTCAAAGGTCAGTTGAAGCTTTTGCTGAAGCTGCTGAAAATGATCATGCTTCATACTTCTTCATCACAATAGTCGCATTATGTCCGCCAAATCCGAACGAGTTAGACATGGCCACCCGCACATCCGCCTGACGCGGAGTATTCGGCACATAGTCCAAATCGCACTCGGGATCCTGATCTTCCAGATTAATGGTCGGAGGAATGATACCGTTACTGAGCGTGAGCCCCAGTATGACTGCCTCAACGCCGCCCGCGGCGCCCAGCAGGTGCCCGGTCATCGATTTGGTCGAGCTCACCGCCAGCTTGTAGGCATGCTCGCCAAAGGCGCGCTTCACTGCTGTCGTCTCTGAACGATCGCCTACTGGTGTAGATGTGCCGTGCGCATTGATATAATCAACCGCGTCCGGCCCCAGCTCGGCATCCTTGAGCGCACGGGTCATACAGCGAGCTGCGCCATCAGGATCAGGCTCTGTCATATGATGCGCGTCGCCGCTCATGCCGTACCCGATAATCTCGCCGTAGATGCGCGCTCCACGCTGCTGCGCATGCTCCAGCGACTCAATGATGAGTACGCCTGCTCCTTCTCCCATAACAAAACCATCGCGTCCGGTATCGAACGGCCGGCTTGCCTTGGCAGGCTCGTCATTACGCGTGGACATCGCCCGCATCGAGCAGAAACCTGCCATGCCTGTCGGACGAATGGTCGCTTCAGCGCCGCCGCAGATCATGACATCGGCTTCTCCGCGCTGGATCAGCTTGTAGGAATCGCCAATCGAATGTGTGCCTGTTGCGCAGGCGGTAACCGCCGTACTGTTTGGCCCTTTGGCGCCAGTGCTCATGGACACTTGTCCAGATCCCATATTGGCAATCATCATCGGAATGAAGAACGGGCTAACGCGTTTTGGACCTTTTTCCAGCAGCACATTGTGCTGGTCTTCCCATGTACCCAGACCACCGATACCGGAGCCGATCATCACCCCGATCCGCTCGGCATCGACATTACTGCCGATCTCGATGCCTGCATCGCGAATCGCGGATTGGCTGGCAACAACAGCGAATTGGACAAAACGGTCCATGCGGCGCGCTTCCTTGCGGTCAATTCCAAAATCCTCTGGATTGAAGTTCTTGATCTCGGCTGCGATGCGCGTCGGGTAATCGGAGAAGTCGAACGCTTCGATCTCCGATACGCCTGACTTGCCTTCCAGCAGATTGCCCCAGAACGTGTCCAGTTCATGACCCAGCGAAGTCATGACGCCCATGCCGGTCACTACTACTCTCTGCTTCACAATATCACCCCTAATTTGCTTTTGAGCACGAAGTTGGTTCTGAGAAGTAAATTCGACATCGAATCTTGCCAATCTTGTGAACGCTCACTAAAACAATATATTTATATTATAAAAGGCTTTCAGCCTCGCATTCTCTTGTTCGAGTGTGAATCTCACTTGCTGTATAGATGGAGAGAAGTCCCGCTGTATGGCTGGCGGGACTCTTGTAACCTTACGTATGAGATTGTATGTAATTCACTACTTCTCCCACAGTGGTGATCTTCTCTGCATCTTCATCAGAGATCTCCAGGTCGAACTCATCTTCAAGTTCCATGACCAATTCTACAACATCGAGAGAATCAGCGCCTAGGTCATCCTTAAAAGATGCTTCCAGTGCTACTTCAGCTTCGTCAACGCCAAGGCGGTCAACGACGATGCGTTTTACGCGATCAAATACGTCGGACATCCAAGTCACCTCCTCTTTGGTATTATACGAGAATTAAAGATAAAATGCCATACGGGCGAGAAAGGAATCTCGCAGCGGACAAAAATGGGTGGTTAACCCATGTACATGCCTCCGTCGACATGTACGGTTTGGCCGGTCATATACGCTGCTGCATCGGAGGCCAGAAAGCGCACTGCGCTGGCAATATCTTCGGGCCGGCCAAGCCTGGCCAGCGGAATCTGCCCGCCCAGCTGCTCCCGCATCTCTGCAGGCAGCTTGTCCGTCATCTCCGTCTCAATGAAGCCCGGAGCAATACAATTGACCGTAATGCCGCGGGAGGCCAGCTCGCGCGCCGAAGATTTGGTAAGGCCGATAACGCCAGCCTTGGCCGCAACATAATTCGCCTGACCCGGGTTACCCAGTGCTCCGACGACGGATGAGATATTAATAATCCGGCCTGAGCGCTGCTTCATCATCGGGCGCGTGACAGCCTTGATGCCGTTGAAGACACCTTTAAGGTTGGTCTCGATGACCTGGTCAAATTCTTCTTCCTTCATCCGCATGATCAGATTATCACGCGTGATGCCAGCGTTATTGACCAGTATGTCCAAAGAACCAAAGGCTTCAATCACTTGCTTGACCATTGCATCAAACTCATCGGGCTTGCCAACGTTCGCCTTGATTGTAATGGCCCGTCTGCCCAGCGCCTCGACCGCCTGCGCAGTCTCTGCTGCTGCAGCCTCGCCGCCCGCATAGTTGACCGCCACGTCGGCGCCCGCTTCAGCCAACGCCACGGCGATGGCACGACCAATCCCGCGGGAGCCGCCTGTCACCAGTGCCGTTTTGCCTTCCAAGCCTGCAAACATTGCAGCACCTCCTCTATGTCCTAATTCGTTGTAAATGATTCGATCGCCGCAGCGGTATTGATACTGACTACGCGAGCAGATTTATCGATTTTGCGAATTAAACCTGCAAGCACAGTGCCTGAGCCAATCTCGATAAAGGTATCGACGCCCGACTCCAGCATGTAACGGATGCTATCCTCCCATAGGACGGGAGAGACAACTTGCTCCGCCAGCAGGCGGCGAATCGTTTCTGCATCCGTTACCGGCGCAGCTGTCACATTGGCGATGACGGGTACTGTCGCGTCAGAGAGCTCCAGACCTGCCAGCACGTCACCAAGCTGCGCTGCCGCAGGCTTCATCAGCGAAGAGTGGAACGGCCCGCTGACCTCAAGCGGGATGGCCCGCTTGGCGCCAGCTTCTTTGCACCGCTGCACAACCGCAGATACCCCTGCAGCCGTTCCCGAGACGACAATCTGTCCCGGACAGTTCACGTTCGCCAGCTCCACACTGCCGCTCTCGCGGCTTACAGTCTCACATAGCTCGGCCAGCGCTGCCCGCTCTGCTCCCAGAACCGCAGCCATGGCCCCTTCTCCGCTTGGCACGGCCTGCTCCATGAACTCACCCCGGGCGCGAACTGTGCGGAGCGCATCCTCGTAAGCAATGACTCCAGCGGCCACGAGCGCGCTGTACTCACCCAGGCTGTGCCCGGCTACATAATCGGGCTGAATGCCATGGCGCTTGAACGCCTCAAGAAGGGCAACGCTGACAGCCAGCAACGCAGGCTGCGTATTGGCTGTCTGCTTCAGCTGCTCCTCCGGTCCCTCAAATATTAACTCGCTTAAGGAAAAGCCAAGCGCCTCGTCGGCACGGGTAATAGCGTGCCGGGAGGCTTCGATTGTATCATACGCGTCTTTCCCCATACCGACTGCTTGCGCACCCTGGCCGGGAAAGACAAATGCGATTTTGCCCATTGCTGTTCCTCCTCCTGCTGTGCTTACCAAGTCAGAACCGATGCGCCCCAAGTCAGGCCGCCCCCGAATCCGACCATCACGATCGTGTCGCCTTCCTTGATCCGGCCCGATTCTACGGCTTCCGCCAGCGCAATCGGAATCGAGCCTGCCGACACGTTACCATATTTGTCGAGGTTGATCATACATTTGTCCTCTGGCAGCTGCAGCCGGTTCAGCGCAGACTGGATGATTCGGATGTTGGCTTGATGCGGAACCAGAAGATCAATGTCTTCCTTGCCCATCCCGGCCTTGCGAAGAGCCTCCTCCGCCGCATTCCCCATGATGCGAACAGCGAACTTGAATACTTCACTACCAGCCATCTGAATGAAATGCTGGCGCTCCCCGATGCTCTGCTCGGTAGCAGGCACGCGCGAGCCGCCGCCACACACCTTGAGTAAATCGCCGCCTGCACCATCAGCACCGAGTTCGAACGCACGGAACCCTCTGCCCTCCGCTACTGGGCCAAGAACGACAGCTCCCGCTCCGTCGCCGAACAGGATGCAGGTGTTGCGGTCGGTGAAATCGGTAATTCGCGACAGGCATTCTGCGCCGACAACCAGCACATGACGATACATGCCTGAAGCAATCATGCTGGAGGCTGTTGCCAGCCCGTAGATAAAGCCTGAGCAAGCAGCCGACAGATCAAAAGCAGCGGCTCGCGATGCTCCCAGTTTATCCTGGAGGATGCATGCCGTCGAAGGGAAGAACATATCTGGGGTAATTGTGGCGACGATGATGAGATCGAGCTCTTCTGCCGAGATACCGGCTGCCCGAAGCGCCGAGACCGATGCCTCGTAGGCCAAGTCGGACGTGGCTTGATCAGGAGCTGCCAAGCGCCGCTCCCGGATCCCTGTCCGGCTCACAATCCATTCGTCATTGGTCTCCACCATCTGCTCAAGCTCCTGGTTGGTGAGGACCCGCTCAGGAACATACTTGCCTGTGCCTAAAATGCCTACTGGTTGAAGATTCATTGCTTCACTCTCGCTTCCCGCTTATTTCCGAGGTGATCGCCTGGATCAGACGTCCCTCCACTGCGGCTCTCGCCTGCCGCACGGCGTTTTTGACGGCGACGGCGTCTGATGAGCCGTGGCTCTTCAGGACAAGTCCGTTCACCCCAAGCAGCGGTGCGGCACCGTGCTCCTTGTAATCCATTTTTCGTCTGAAATCGCGCAGACCCGGCAGCATGATCATCGCTGCCAGCTTCGTCAACAGGTTCTTGCTGAACTGCTCTTTCAGGACGCCAAAAACCGTGCCAGCCGTACCCTCCATCGCCTTCAACAAGATGTTGCCGACAAAGCCGTCGCAGACTAACACGTCGCACCCTCTTGTCAGAACATCGCGTGCCTCCACGTTACCCACAAAGTCGATCGGGGCAGCAGCCAAAAGATCGTACGCCGCCTTGGTCAACTCATTGCCTTTCTTCTCTTCCGTGCCGACATTGAGCAGGCCGACGCGTGGCTTTGCCAGGCCGTGCACCTTTTGACGGTAGATGCTGCCCATCAAGCCGTACTGCAGCAGGTGCTCCGGCTTCGCATCCATGTTGGCCCCGAGGTCAAGCGCCAGCAAACCGACATTGTCCAGCGTCGGCATCATAGGCGCCAGCGCCGGTCGCTCGATGCCATCGATTCGGCCCAAAATCAGCAGCCCGGTTGCCATCAGTGCTCCGGTATTGCCTGCCGAAATCATCGCATCCGCTTCACCTTCACGAACCAGCGTGCCGGCAACGACCATGGAGGAGCCTTTTTTGCGACGTACAGCGCGTACCGGCTCTTCATCCGGTCCAATCACATCGTCAGCATGACGAACCTCAAGGGTGGCCGGCGCTGAACCAAGCAGTGGCCGTATCTTGGCTTCATCTCCGACTAGCACGATCGTAGCGTCCGGCCACGCCTCAGCCGCCTCGATCGCTCCTTTAACTACTGCGTCCGGGGCGTGGTCTCCCCCCATCGCATCGATTGCGATCCGTATGGTCATCCCCCTCCTTCTACTCGCCTTTTGAACGGAACACAACAAAATGCCCCTGGAAGACCATTTCTTCCCCGACATATGTAATCACTTCAACCTTGGCCTTGCTGCCCTCGCCGGGCCCCGACCGCACATACGCCTTGGCGATGCACTTTTCATGCAGTTTGATGGAACGGATAAACCGCAAATCCGCCGAGGCGGTTAGAGCGATTTCATCGTCAATGACGGCGACGGCCAGCGAGTTGGCCTGGGCGAAGATATGATGTCCTCTTGCAATGCCCGTGCGCGAAAACACGTGCTCCTCGCGAATCTCAAAAATGGATATCCCGCTTTTGTCCAGCTGCAGGTCAATGATGTCACCAATAATTTCGTGCATGGGTAGCGACCGTACAGGATCGTACGAGCGCTCTGCCATCAGCTTGATCCGCTCCCGCAGCTCGGGAATGCCAAGCTCCAGCCGGTCCAGGCGGATGGTCTGGATGCTGACCTTGAGCCGTCGATTCAGTTCTCTGTCCGTCATAAACGGATTGTCCTCAATGAGCCTGGCCAGCTGCTGCTGCCGCTCACGCTTGGGCAGACGTTCGATAGCCCGCACCACCTTAATCATCTAGTATCAGATCATATTATCACCAGGTACTAATCCAGTATAAAGAAAAACCTGGCGGGAAGCAACGGGCTCACAGTCCCACGAGCACTTCCGGAAGTGTCTGTTCCAGGGCCCGTATGGCGTATCTTGTCAAAAAAAATAGCACCTCACCATAGATGAAGTACTACTTATTCAATCCTATTGCTTGATGATCTCTCTCGATTTGTAGGTTCCGCACACTTTGCACACGCGATGAGCCAGCTTCAGCTCTCCGCATTGGTCGCATTTGACCATGCCCGGCACAACAAGCTTAAAGTGTGTGCGGCGCTTGTCGCGGCGAGTTTTGGATGTTCTTCTTTGTGGTACTGCCATCTATCCCACCTCCTTCACAGAAATCAGACGCTTGCAGCGCCTGTCAGTCCTTAAACAAGTCCTTCAAAGCCGCCATCCGCGGATCGATCCGATCATTGGAGCAGCTGCAGGCAATCTCGTTACGGTTGACTCCGCACTGTGGGCACAGCCCTTTGCATGTGTCGCTGCAGAGCGGCACAAAAGGCAAGTGCAACAGTAAAGACTCTTCCAAATAAGGAATCAAATCCACCTTGTCCTCTTCGGCAACAAT
Organism: Paenibacillus daejeonensis DSM 15491; assembly: GCF_000378385.1. Lineage (GTDB taxonomy): Bacteria > Bacillota > Bacilli > Paenibacillales > Paenibacillaceae > Paenibacillus_D > Paenibacillus_D daejeonensis. Next base: position 555,940 of record NZ_KB899659.1, read on the forward strand.
CACATCTTCCTCCGGCGGAACCGCAGACTCAGAAGTCGCCAGCTTGAATCGCTCGGAAAAAGGAAACTCCACATGCTCATGCGCCGGCTCTAGGCAACGGGAACAGGCAAAGGATGCATCCAGTGACATTTCGCCTTCCACCCGGACCACACGCGCCTCGGGCGTTGCCGTCAGGCGAACCGCCAGCGGTCCGGCCTCCAGCACATCCCTGCGGCCTTTCATCAGGTCAGTCACATCCAGGGTGGTGTTGAGCGGCGTAGGCACTCCCTTAGAAAGTACCTCTTGAATTCGTAAAATCATCTCTGATCACTCCAAACAAACAAAATTTATTATATCGATCCCTGATGGCCTTTGTCAACAATTTCATCAGATTTGTAGGTTTCCCTCATCTTTCATGCTATATTGAAGAAAATCGTACAAACCGGAGGGAGGACTGTTCTCGTGAACACAGTCGGGCTCGTCGTCGAATATAATCCGTTTCATAACGGTCATCTCTATCATGTGCAGCAATCGGTCAAACAAACAAAGGCCGACGCTGTAGTCGCCGTGATGAGCGGTCATTTCCTGCAGCGCGGGGAGCCGGCTCTGCTCGACAAGTGGGCACGGGCAGAGATGGCCCTTGCCGGCGGCTGTGACCTGGTGATCGAACTGCCGGTCGCCTACGCTACGCAGCCTGCCGAATGGTTCGCCTACGGAGCCGTGTCGCTGCTGGAGGCGACCGGCGTCGTGGACACGCTCTGCTTTGGCAGCGAGAGCGGGGCATTGGAGGCGCTGGAGCCAGCTGCACGGCTGCTGTTCGACGAGCCGCCGCAATTCCAGGACCTGCTGCGGCTTCATCTCGAGCAGGGTCACAGTTATCCGTCAGCCTATGCTGCGGCTGCAACTACCTATATGGAAGAGCTCGGTTACGGCGCTGACACCCGTCCCGACCTTTCCAGTCCCAACAATTCGCTGGGTCTTCATTATCTCATGGCGCTCCTGCGGATCGGCAGCTCCATCCGGCCCCATACCATTCTTCGGGAGGCGGCCGGTTATCATCAGAGCGAGATCACCGATAGCCGGATCGCCAGTGCTACCGCAATCCGGCAGCGCTTGAGCGAGGGAGAACCCCTCGCGGCTATCGCCCCTTATGTCCCTGCCACCACGCTGCGGATTCTGGAGCGGGAATGGTCCGCCGGAAGAGCTCCTGTCAGCTGGCAGAGCTTCACACCGCAGCTCCTTCACACGCTCGCTACATCAACAGCGGAGCGTCTTGCCGGACTGCACGGGATGACCGAGGGTCTCCAGCATCGCCTGCTCCAGGCACTGCCCGGCCTTGCCGAAGCCGGCTTTGAATCACTCCTGGCAGCCCTGAAGACCAAACGGTACACAAGGACCAAGCTGCAACGCGTTCTGTTATCCGTACTGCTCGGCCACGAGCATGGCGAACTGCAGCCGGACCGTTTGCGGACAGGCGTGCAGTATATAAGAGTACTAGGCTTCAGCTCTACGGGTCAAGCGCTGTTGGCACAGATGCGCAAGCAGGCCAAGCTGCCGATTATACTTAGTGCAGCCCGGCCCCCTGCGGAGCTGCCGTACCTCGGGCTCGATACCCGTGCTTCCGCCGCTTACGCCTTGGCCCAGCAGCAGCCAAGCGGCAAGGGCATGTACCGCGATTATTTCCTGCCGCCCATCCGTAGCTAATTGGGTTATGCCTCCTGTTGAAGTGCCTTGATGGCTTCGTCCAGTGTCGATACGGCAATCACCTTCATCTTGCTGCCGATCCGCCGCGCCTTGGCGGCGGCTTCTTCGGCGTTCTGGCTGGGAGCCAGGAACAGCTCGGTCCCCATGGCTTCTGCAGCTGTAATCTTCAGCGAGATCCCGCCGATCGGCCCAACTCTCCCTTGCGGATCAATCGTACCCGTTCCAGCGATCCGCCGTCCGCCGCTGGTATCTCCCGGTGTAAGATCATCGTAAATCTGCAGGGCGAAGATCAGCCCCGCGGACGGACCGCCGATCTCCCCTGCATCGATGCTCACTACCATCGCAGGATCCTCAGGTGTCAGCATGCGCAGCTCAGCCAATTGCAGCCCCCCCAGCGCCTGAGGAAGTCCTTGTGGATCGGAGGCTTCGAGTGTCTGTAGCAGCGTCGTCGACACCTCTTCCTCGCGCCCTTCGCGCAGCACAGTCCATTGCAGCGTATCGCCAGTGGAACGTTGCATCAAGAGCACAGCCAAGGCTGACGCATCCTTGAATTGCATGGCGTCGAGCGCCAACAGTTGATCGCCTGGCCGAAGACCACCTCCTGCTGACTGCGGGACATCCGTCACTACAAGTCTATCCGGTTCAATTGTATAGGGAATTTCGGCAGCGCGATATGCCGCCTCGATTGCATTGCTTTGGGATTGCTGCATCACATAGCTTAGACGCGCAGCATATTCCGTCTGGCTTTTGTCCCCGATAATATCCCGTTTGTTGTACAGCAGCATATCCGAGTCCCACATCGACTGCAGCGACATCCAATAATTAGCCGAGGTCATCCGAATCGTCGTTAGCATGAAGACCCCCTCGGCTTGCGTGTCCTCCGATGCCGTCTGCACCATGGGGCCAACCGGTGTTACTAGGCCGGGGGTGTATACCGCATAGGGCGTGGGCAGGTAGAGCAGACAGATCATTACGATCGCAGCCGCCAGAGCGGGCCGCAGGATCGCACCGCCCCGCGGCCGTTGCTGTGCATTCATGAGGAGCCTCCTTCCCAACCGTCCGAGTGGTCTATGTGCAGGCTTGTTCGCGTACTATGATAATGTCCATACTATGCTTGTCTTGGAGGTTACCGGTATGCTGCGAACCATTTTATATGCTATCTCTTCGCTGGCGCTCGTCGCGATTGTCGTTCGTATGCCCGAGACCGCCCTCCAAGCCGCGCTCCAAGGCATCGCCCTCTGGTGGGGCATCGTCTTTCCAGGTCTCTTGCCTTTCTTTGTCCTGGCCGAGCTCCTGCGCGCCTTCGGGGTACTTCATGCCCTAAGTGTGCTGCTGGATGCTCCGATGCGGCGCTTGCTCGGCTGGCCAGGGGGCGCGGCCTGGGCCATTGCGATCGGCTGGACGGCCGGATATTCAGCAGGCGCAGAGGCGACAGCAGCGCTGCGAATGGAGCAGCGGATTAGCCGACGACAGGGCCAATGGCTGCTTGCCTTCTCCCATATGCCAAGCCCGATGCTAATCCTCATCGTCATCGGGGCAGGGTTTCTTCACCAACCGTCGCTGGGTATCCTCATTGCGCTAGCCGTGTGGCTCTCCGCTCTACTCGGATTAGTGCTGCTCCGACTTGTGCGCCGCCCCGCTCCAGAGCCGGAGGATAGAACACACACGCATCCTCCGACAGGCTTGCTCCGCGCTGCCGTAATAGCCATGCTGGAAGGTCACAGAAGCGATGGCCGAAGTCTCGGCCAGGTTCTGGGGGAAGCCGTAACTGGCAGCATCCAAAAGCTGATGACCATCGGTGGTCTGATCATCATGGGCTCTCTGGCTTCCCGACTGTTGCAGCTGGCTCTGCCGCCTGCTTTATCTCCACTTGCTTTTTCCGGCCTGTTCGACAGTCATCTCGGCACCTACGCGCTTAGTGAAGCAATGACGAGCTATTCCACGCCGCTGATTCTTGGTGCCATCGCAGCCACCTTGTGCTGGGGCGGCTGGAGCTCACTCCTGCAAGCCCGCAGCGCCTGTGCCGGCACCGACCTGAGATTTGGCCCGTTTCTGCTGGCTCGAATCGGTCATGCCTTGCTGGCCTTTGGCGTCATCCTGGCGTTATGGGAGCCCTATAATCGCTGGCTCAGCCCCGCCGTCTGGTCCCCAAGCGGCGCCGATGCCTGGCAACCACCACTTGAGCTGCGTCTTGGCGACCTGCCAAGCCTATGGTCTTATGTACCGGGCGCGATGGTCGGCTGGGGTGTATTGTGGAGTTTCCTTCTGTTAGGATCATTCCTCTATTGGGTCACTCAGCGACGGTCCCCGGCCTGAGCGCGATCGCGGAACCGCTGGGTCAGCGCCTGTTCGACATGCCGAGGCACGAGATCCTTGACATCTCCCTCGAACTGGGCGATTTCTTTGACAATGCTGGAGCTAAGATACGAATACTTCGGATTGGTCGTCATGAAGATCGTCTCGATTTCATCATCGAGATGACGGTTGGTGGAAGCGAGCTGCAGCTCATATTCGAAGTCGGTAACGGAGCGAATTCCCCGGACAATGACGCGCGCATCGCGGGACCGCATGTAGCGCACCAGCAGATCACGGAAGCTGTCGATTTCCACATTTTTCAGATCACTGGTAGCTTCTCGCAGCAGCTCTTTGCGCTCATCCACGGAAAACATCGGATTTTTGCTCGTATTGTTTAGTACGGCGACAATCAGCTTGTCAAACTGTTTGGCTGCGCGATGAATAATGTCCAAATGGCCTAGGGTCACGGGATCAAAGCTCCCGGGGTACACGGCAATTCTCTCAATCGGGGCTTGGGGCTTCATCTGCTGTTCCTCCTGTAGGGTCTTCGCCCTCTGCGTAATCATAGACTGTAACGGCTGTATCGCCATATAGGGCCTGCCGGCGCAACCGGAAGTCCCCAACTGTATCGCTATAGGCATGCCGCGCATCGTGCTCCACGACGATAACAGCGCCAGGGGCAAGGAGCCCGCGGTCCGCCATTTCTCGCATCAGCTTGTCGGCTTCCTTCATCTTATAGGGTGGATCGAGAAAGACCAGCTCGAATTGCATCCCTCGCTTCTCTAACAGCTTGATTGCCCGACTGGCCTCGTTTTTATAAATTTCGGCACGGCTCGACATTCCCGCTGCTTCGATATTTCTACGTACAACCTCAATACTCTGGCGATCCAAGTCGATAAAGACGGCCCGCGCCATGCCGCGGCTGAGCGCCTCAATGCCGAGACCACCTGTGCCTGCGAACAGATCTAACGCTTGACCGCCTTCGAAGTAGGGACCTATCATACTAAATATGGCTTCTTTGACCTTGTCCGTAGTCGGTCTGGTATTGACCCCCGGGACCGCTTTCAGCGGGCGGCCTTTGGCTTCGCCTGCGATTACTCTCACCTTGTTGCCGCTCCTTCCATACAGCTGCTTGTCTGATTTGCTTTAGCTATCGTACCATAATTTGCTGCCATTGCAAGCAGAATGCCTGCTTGAAGCCGGTTCTACCCGAACTTTTTGGGGACATCCATGTATAAGTCTGTCCAGACCTGGCTATCCTTACAATATCGGTGTCGTGAGATGCCGTAAGCAAACCGCGGAGCAAGCTTACGTTTCCCCATAAGCTCTTCGTCCGGTTTCTCCTCTCCCATTGAAAGAGGCCCTCGCAAGGGGGCCTCGATTTTTTGTGTGCAATTTCCAATCGTTTCAAATGTGGAGTGGGCGGGTACAAATAGAGTAAACTACGCAACTCTCGTTCTATTGGAAAATCTGATTGTACAGAGGCTTGTGGTTACACCTCCGCAACCAATCGTAATTACAGATAACGGGAATGTGTCACCTTGCAGCAATATGCCGCCTATGCTAATGACAAGACCGTCGATCAAAGCGATAAGAACGCCGACATTCAGTCCGGCTCGCTTGGCTAACATGTGGGCCAGCAGATCCGTACCGCCGGTGCTCGTCTTGTAACGCAACATGATGCCGAGCCCTAGTCCAATCAGCATGCCGCCTATCGCGGACCGAGCAAGCGGAGTCCATTCCACGTAGTATAGAAACACATATTGATAAGATTCCATCCGATCAATCATATAGCTGGAGAAGATCATGCCGAACATGCTGTTATATACCATGGGCCGGCTATAGAACCATGCAGCTATAAAAATGGGAATACTGCATACGATAATGATAAGGCCTATTTTGAGACGGAATAGATAATTGATGATCAGCGCTATGCCAATTACGCCTCCGTCTAGCACTTGAAGTGGAACCAGGAATAAATTGATGCCTGCCGCAATCAGAAAGCTTCCCGCCACTACGGCTAACGTCTTTTTCAGGAAAGACACGGACAACAGCTCCTTGCACTGGCATGTCTGATTATATGCTTGTACGCCTAATTTTAAGACAGGAGAGTGAGTTTAGATGAATGTGTCCTTCGTGAAAGTATTTGATAAGTATGAATTGGCTGTCATTGAACACAACAATAGCAAGTACGAGGTGCGGGTGCTGCTTCGCAACTTGCCGGTCAGCTTTCCGATTTGCGATGCCGACAAGTACGATGACGCGCATGAGAAGGCTAACCGTTTCCTGGATATGTACGAGGCGGCCAAACAGTATAACTTTCAGGCAGGGAGCGGCGGTATGACCAATGAAGAAGGCCATCTGGTGAGCTATGACGATCTGTTTATTACCCCGCCGGATCAGTTTTCCTCCGTCTTCGAAGGCAAGCTTCAATAAAAATGCAACGCAGCGACTCCTCCTCACGTACTAAGGAGTTGGAATGGAGGTGTCCTGCATGAAATTGAATCCGATTGGCCTTTCGCTATTCTCGACCATCCTGATGATCGCAGGGTTCATCCTGTATATGACCGAAACTGGCAACCTGGGCATCCCCCTGCTGATCATCGGCTTGTTCGTAAGTGTTGTCAGTGTCGTCATCCGCTGGAATCAGGCCAGACGGGGTTGACCCGTCAATTTATCACACCAAGGCATATGGAAAAGCCGCGCCTCTGACTTGCAGAAGCGCGGCTTTTTCTATGGGATTACTGAATTACAGCAAGAACGTGCGCGAAATAATGACGAGCAAGATGAACAAAACCAGGATGGCACCTGTGTTTGTAAATGCTCCGCCTACGCCTCCGCCACACGGACCGCAACCGGCACCAGCAACATAGCTCATCTGTACGACCACCTTTCAGTAGGAATAACCTATCTTATGAAGGTACGTACCCATTGGATTGGACGAATAACTATATTTTTTCGTTTAGATCCCGTAAAAGCTCCGCAGGTTGTCCCTGGTCCGGGTTGCGGCCTCCGTTTCCCCGATTCCCTTCAACCGCGCAATATGACGCACGACATCAGCCGTCATGCCTGGGCACGTAGCTTGTCCGGTATACGGACCTTCAAACGGCCACGGTCCATCCGTCTCCGTCATCATCAGCTCAAGCGGATACCGTGTCACGAGCGATTGAATCTCTGGCTCGTAGGCGACATCCGGCGTAACCGACAGGTAGTAGCCGGACGCCATCATTCGGTTAATCGTCTGTGGCGGTCCTTTAAACCAATGAAAATGAGCCTTCTCCACCTGGTGCTTCTCGAGCAGGTCGCATACCGTCTCCGCATCCTCGTACACCGCATGGAGGGCGATCGGCCGTTTCAGCTCGCCAGCTAAGCCGATGAACGACTCCAACAACTCGATATAGGGCTTGAGCGATAACGTCTCGCCTGCGGCAGCTGCGCTGGTGCGTTTATAATAAGGCAGGCCCACTTCACCAATGGCAAAGCGTTCACCGTCCGCTGCACGCTGCCGTATCCAGGATAACAGTGCCGCATGAGCTTTGCGATCAGGAATCACTTGTTCCGGGTGGTAGCCATAAACAGGCAAGATCCGCCCAGGATACCGCAAGCTCAGTTCCCGGTTAATCTTGCTGGATGCCAGGTCCATCGATACCGCAACGATAGCCTCCACCCCATCAGCCCATGCTTGCTCCAGCATGGCTGTGCGCGTGGCTGCCGGGTACAAATCGACATGCAAGTGAGCATCCGATAATCGGTGATGCCATTCCGTCATCCTATGAGCTCCTCTCATCTTCTACACTCAACACGCTGTTGCTGCTCAGCAGCTCGTACAACTCTTGCTTCCAGCGGTTGAATTGTGGATCTGTCCACAAATCGCTGGACCTGGGCCGAGCAAAGGGAACCTCCACTTCCCGGATGACCGTCGCGGGAGAGGCCGAGATGACAAGAATCCGATCCGAGAGCAGTAAAGCCTCCTCAATACTATGAGTCACCATCAGCACCGACCGCCGGTTGGCCTCCCAGATGGAGAGCAGCCACTGCTGCATCTGGAGACGTGTCAGCGCATCCAATGCACCGAATGGCTCATCCAGACACATCAAGTCTCGCGGGGCCAACAGAGCCCGCAGAAACGACACTCGCTGCTGCATGCCGCCGGATAGCGTATGCGGATAGCTGGATTCGTAGCCCGCCAGTCCAATACGAGGCAGCCACTCCATGCTCTGACGGCGCGCTTCCTCTGCAGGCACCCCTGCGATCGACAGCGCCAGCACAATATTATCAGTGATCGTGCGCCAGGGCATGAGGGCGGCTTGCTGGGGCATGTATGCGATATGCCCCCGTTCGCCGGTGACTGCCCGGCCGCCAATCCGGATCTCGCCGCTATCCGGCTTCTCCAGGCCACCAATCAGCTGAAACAAGGTCGTCTTGCCGCTTCCCGAAGGACCGATCAGCGAGACAAACTCCCCCTCGCGGACCGTTACCTCCATTCCGCCCAGCACCTGCAGCGTCTTCTTGCCGCTGCCAAACGATTTGGTCACGCCTCGAACTTCCAATGCAGGGTGCATGCTACTTGCCCTCCTTTCGCGGCTGCCAGCGGGTAAACCAGCGTTCGATAGCAACGATTATGCCGAACACGATCAGACTAAGCAAAACGATGATGGCTACGCCAGCGAACACCCGCGTCACTAGAAATCCGCTGTAGGACAGCTTGATAAAATACCCGATGCCACGGCTCGCGCCCAGCCATTCTGCCACGATGACGCCAGTGATGCTATAAGCCGCTGCGATCTTGAGTCCCGAGAACAAATAAGGAACGGCTCCCGGCAGCTCCAAATCGCGAAAGATGCGCCACTTGCCGGCACCGATCATCGCCAGGTAATCCGCCAAGCGGGGATCTCGCTGACTCAGCCCGCTGAGCATGGCGACGGCAATCGGGAAGAAGCACACCAGGATTATCAGGACAAGCTTGGGCAACAGCCCCAAGCCAAGCCAGATCATGAGCAGCGGGTACAGTACGATTGTCGGAATGTTCTGGGACAGGACAAGCAGCGGATAGAGTGCGGCCCGGGCCCCTGGAATCAAGTGCAGCAGCGCCGCGACCAGCATGCCAGTCGCGGCGCCCGCGGCGAATCCGATAATCGCCAGTTGGGCGGTCGCCCATGTATGCTCCATCAGCCGCGGCCCGATCGTCCATGCTTCGCGCACAATTTCGACCGGACCAGGCAGCTTCCAAGACTCCAGCTCGAATAGCCAGACCGCTCCCTGCCAGATTAGGAGCAGCAAGAAAAGGACCGCGAGCGGCGGTCCCGCGAAGCGGAGCTTATCGCCCACCGGGGTAATTCTCCAGCAGACGATCCATCGATGCGCCATCCTGCGGATTGTGATACAGCTTGATTTGGGAGATCACAGATGGACAGCCCAGCTCCGTCATCGCTTCATTCATTCGTTTGACCAGGTCCAGCAGCTCCGCCAGCTCGCCTTCAATGGTTGTCTCCAGTGGCCCTACCCGATAAGGCAAGCCTGAGGCTTTGATGACATCGATCGCCCGGTCGACATAACTGTAGAGCTCTCCACCCTCCGGCGTGCGGGGAAGAATCTGAATACTAAGCAATGTTGTAGCCATCTGGGATGCACGTCCTCTCTAGTACCGGTTATTCCGGCAAGAATTCATTCGTAAACGCAGCTTCGGTATCAATACGTCCCTCGAGCACACCGTGGTCGGCCATCCATTCCATATAGTTCAGCCATACCTCGGGCTTCTGCTCTCCCCAGCGGTCAGCATCCTCCTGGTAGCGGGGGCTGAGCCAGATCTGACTGGCGCGCACCAGCTCTTCGTTCAGGTCAGGTTCGGCCGCAATCAACAGCTCGGCCGCTTCCTCCGGCTGATCTATGGCATAACGATACCCCTCCGAAGTCGCAGCTATAAAGGCACGCACCACCTCTGGACGCTCCGCAATCATCTGCTCATTGGTTGCCAGCACAGGTGTATAATAATCCAGCGCCTCACTGTAATCCTTCACATAGAGCATGTCGATTTCTTCGCCTCGCAGCTCAGCCTCTACGCCTGTCCACGCATAATAGATCCAGGCAAAATCAATATCCTGCGCAGTAGCCGTGAAGAAATCGGCGCTGCTGTTGATGAACTCGACCTTGTTCACGTCAGCTCCCGCTTCCTGCATAAGGGCAGCTATAACCGCTTCCTCGACCGGATTGCCCCAGCCGCCGTAGCGCATGCCCTCAAAGTCGGCAGGTGACTGGATATTCTTCGCTACCGGCGCCGCGAAGCCCGAGGTATTGTGCTGAATGACCGCCGCGATAGAGACAATCGGCACGTCCTGCACTCTTGCCTGGGTAATCGCTTCTTGATAACTGACGCCAAATTCGGCACCACCGCTCGCAATCAACTGGTCGGCGCCTGTCTCTGGCGGAGAAATAATCTCTACTTCCAATCCATACTCCTCATAGAATCCCTTATCACGGGCCACATACAGCCCGGTATGGTTGGTGTTAGGTGTCCAATCCAGTACGACCTTGACTTTCGTCAGATCCTCTCCTGCTCCGGACTCCCCGCTTTCTTGCTGTGCATTGCCTCCACAGCCTGTCACTAGAATCGTGGCTGCCAGGATGGCTGTCCCCCATTTGATGCGGTTCCTCTTCATTCTCTCTGTTCCCCTCTCATGCCCAACCGTCATACGTGTCTGACTCTGAGAAACACTTAGATAACAAAAAAACGTCCCCTTGCCGGAGGACGTCATGCGATATACCGTCCTCTGTCCCGCTTACAGGCGGAAACAGCAGTGACGGTATCATCCGTTCCTACGCTGGCATTATCCAGATCAGGTCAAGGGTCGGTATCTGCTTGCGGGATACCCTCTCAGCCGGCTTCACCAGCTCCCCGAAATCGTATGCGGTTGTGATCTGTCTCTATTATAGCAAAGCTTCGTTCAAAAAGACATCGGTTAATCTGCTGTTCACGGCTGGAAGATCTCCCGCACATATCTGCCGATGCGCTGGCTGATTTCCCTGCGGGCCAGATCACGCATCAGCCCGAACCGGTCCTCGTAGCCTCGGCAGATGAAACGGTAGTACAACACGCCGTCAATCTGTTCGTCTTCAAACACCTTGATTTGTCGTTGGCGCAGTTCTTTCCTTGCCCGGGCAAGGTCAATATGGATCCGGTTCATCAATACCTGCGAAGCTGCAACGTAAAGGCGGCGGATCGCATATCCGGATTGCTCCACCTCGCGGGCGTTGCGGTCGACGATCGTGAGCAGCATCGGCAGCAGCACGGAATCGCGGATTATCCGCAGCTCTTCAGCAGAAGGAGAAATCGAGCCGGTCGGCACAGCTTCTTGCAGCTTACGGTTCATAGTACGCATCTCCTGTACAGGAATGTATGTTCGCTATACATTATACTACGAATATACGTTCCCTATGCAAGCACAATTTGTACCATCTGCTCGAGATGGCGACTAAGCGTTAATCATCAGTCTCTGCGACCCGGCAAGGTATGGGTATCTTCACCGGCAAGTACAGCAAGCTCCAGCTTGTCTAGCGCAAAACCGTACTCATTAGTAATGACAAATGACCTCGGCAGCGGAAGCCGCTCCAGGTACCCCGCCAAGTCCTGAGGGTCTGCCTGCATCAGCCAGTCACCCGGCTCGGGCGGACGTCCCGGCTGGTCTGCCCAGGCCTGGCCGAGCTCAGGGCTGTACAGCCTATCAGCCCCCTCCAGCAGCCGCAGCGCATGCAGCCGCTCGCGGAACGGTCCGTGTGCTTGTGCCCCCGCTTCGGGGCTGAACAGCTCTCCCGCATAATCGGCACGAGAGCCGGTGTGCGGATGATGGCAGACATACCCCGAGACACCGTCGAACACTTCTGGAATTCGATAAAGGATCGCATACAACCGCTTGCCGAACGCGATTCGTTCCTGAAGACTTGTGAAATCCTCCAGTACCAGCCCGACATACACGGTCCCCTGGCCGTTTGCCTGATAAGGAAAGATGACCTGGTTGAACTGCAGCGGTGACTGCAGCTTGAAGTATAGCGCCTCGAGAACATGCTCACGGTACCATGGATGCTGGACAACCCGCTCTTCAATATAATGCTGCTCGTTCACGATCAGCGCCATGCTCAACATCGCGGATTCCCGGCTGGCATAGAACCGCGACCATACCGGCTGCATGAAGCGTGATACGCCCAGAGCAGGCAGCAGCCGCGACAAATCCTCCCCCGTCGCCAGTCCAGCCTCATAGAGCAGCAGCTGTGGATACGCATCGCCAAAGATAAGAAAATTGGCGCGTTCCAGCATCTGGAACGTCTGGCGCCGCTGCTCCCCACTCAGCAAGCGTGAGATCAGCTCGCCCTGAAGATCGGTCATGTTCCACCCCCCGTTGCGGGAGACCATATGCGCCAGCAGAGACCAGTGCACTTCCGGATGACGGCGGTAAAAGGAAAGATACGCCGCTGTACGCGTTACATTGTTGCGGTTCTCCCGTTCTGTTCGCTGGCGAATGTCTGACAGCAGGGCGCGCTCGGCAGCCTTGAGCTCAAGCTCTGGCCTATAAGTCTTGCTGCCGAGGGACTGCCACGCGTCTGCCAGGTGACCCAAGGACTGCTTATCCGGGAGCTGGAGCCTTTGTGCCGTCCGTCTAAGCCGGGCCGAGAGCCACCACCCCGCCCGCTTGCCGCTCCAGTAGCGATACAGCTCCCGAGGCCATCTGGCCACTTTGTTCCACCAGGAACCAGGGGCCCCCTTTTGTGCCGATGTCATGCCAGTTCCTCCGTTCTTATCGATCCTCTTCCCCATTATCTGCCGATTTGCAGGTGTCCATTCCCGGGAGCGATTGATACCCGCTGGAGATCGGTCTATACTGTAGACAACAGCGGAGGGACAACCTCCGGAATCCAGCCTGAAAGGAGTCTATGCTGATGTGCGGTCGGTATACGATTACCCTGTCGCTAGAAGAGCTGATGCTGTTTTATCATATTGCGGAGAGCCGCATCCCCCACTACCGCCCGCGCTACAACCTGGGACCGGGTCAGGGCATTCCGGCCATCGTTCACGACGGCACGGGCAACCGGCTCGGCGAGCTTTCCTGGGGATTGACACCTTCGTGGATGACAACCCCTTCGGCCAAGCCGATCATTAATGCCAGGGCTGAGTCTGTCCACGAAAAACCGGCCTTTCGGGAGCTGGTGGCGACTAACCGTTGTCTGATTCCGGCAGATGGCTTCTATGAATGGCAAAGCCAGAGTGACGGCACCAAGCAGCCGATGCGTATCGTGCGCAAGGACCGCCGCCCCTTCGGCATGGCTGCCCTCTTCGAGACGAGAGTGAACGAACAGGGCAAACGCATGAGCAGCTGTGTCATTCTGACAACAGCCGCCAACGCCGTGATGGCACCCATCCATCACCGGATGCCGGTCATCCTGGAGGCGCAGGAGGCTGAGCACTGGCTGGATCGGACAGTGAATCATCCACAGCAGGTGCTGTCGCTGCTCCGTCCTTGTTCAGACGAATGGCTGGAAGCTTATCCGGTCGAACGACGCGTCGGCCAGACCAAGAACGATGATCCGGCTTGCATAGAACCGATTTAAGACTTCGAACAAGAACAACTTACATGTTAGATAGGTCCTCCAAGTATTGTGACTTTCCTTCGGATCTGTAGAGGAAGAAAAGTGCCTTACAGCCGGCGGATGGCTGTTTTACGGACCGGCAGAGGAAGCTAAACCACCACAAAAAAGCCAGCCTGAATTGGGCTGGCTCTTTGCTTTTACCGGCGTGACATCGGCCGGTCATTACCGAAACATGCTCCACAGCTTGAGCAAATGGAGCGTATTGTTCGGGTCGATTTTTTGTGCAAGGACAAAGGCGATAATCTGTTCTTCCTGCGTCTCGGTTAACGGTTCATTCAGGATCTGAGAAATGGAACGCACGAGCTTTCTCACTTTTACGCGATCCCGCAGGTCCGTCTTGGTAACATTCGTCAAATGCTGTTTGACTTTTTCCTTGACGACCGGATTTTTCATTTTTGCCTTGACCCGTGCGACCAGCTCCGGGCGAATTCCGTACTTTTGATAACTCAACCACAACACCTCCATGAGCGCCCCGAGGGCATATCACCTCAGTATATGCGGCTGCCCTGCTGATGTTGCCCGATTATCCGGGCACAGGCTTGGCCTTATCAATCCAGTCGTTCACTCTCGAGGATCTGGTCCTGCTGAAGCCGCTCACGCAGTCTGGCAAATTGCGGCGCCTCCCAGAAGTCTGCCCTGCTAACCAGCTCGGAGGCATCGTCTCTGGCAGTCTCCAACACACCGTAATCGCTAACCATGTCCGCCAGTCGGAATTCGGGCAGTCCACTCTGCTTGGTACCGAAGAAGTCCCCCGGTCCTCTGAGGTCCAGATCGCGCCGGGCTACCTCGAAGCCATCATCCGTCTCCGTCATTACTTTCATCCGCTCCTGCCCCGTCTCGGATTTGGGGTCTGCCACGAGCACGCAATACGACTGATGGTCGCTGCGTCCGACCCTCCCCCGGAGCTGATGAAGCTGAGAGAGGCCAAACCGCTCGGCATCCATAATAATCATCAAACTCGCGTTGGGCACATCAACCCCAACCTCGATAACCGTAGTGGAGACCAAGACATGCGTTTCGCCCGCGCTATAAGCAGTCATCGTCTGCTCCTTCTCCGCTGCCGTCATTCTGCCATGCAAGAGATCCACGCGCAGATCGGGGAAGGCCTGCTGCATTTGAATATGAAGATCAATGGCATTTTGCACATCGAGCTTCTCCGACTCTTCAATCAGCGGACAAATGACATATGCCTGACGCCCGGCCGCCACTTCGCGACGGATGAAGCCCAGTATCCGGTCCATCATTTCATGCTTGACCCAATAGGTTTTGATGGGCTTGCGGCCTTTGGGTCGCTCCCGGATCGTGGAGATGTCCATATCGCCAAAAGCGGTGATGGCAAGCGTGCGGGGGATCGGCGTAGCGGTCATCGTCAGCACATCAGGCTGCATCCCCTTGCGGCGCAAGATACTCCGTTGATTCACCCCAAAGCGGTGCTGCTCATCAATAACGACAAGCCCGAGCTCCCGGAAATCAACCCCGTCCTGGATCAGTGCATGTGTCCCGATCAGGATATCAATAACCCCCATCTGAAGCCCGGCCAGCACATCGCGCCGCTTGCGCTCCTTCATCCCGCCTGTGAGCGCGTCGACCTGCAGGCCGAACGGTTCAAAAAGCCGCTGCAGCGAGCGAGTGTGCTGCTCGGCGAGAATCTCGGTCGGCACCATCAGCGCTCCCTGGTAACCGGACTTGACTGCAGCATACAGGGCGATTGCCGCCACGACGGTCTTGCCTGAACCGACATCTCCCTGCAACAGCCGATTCATGCTGTAGGGCTGACGCATATCATGCACAATTTCATTGATGACCTTCTTCTGTGCATCCGTCAGCTCAAATGGCAGGCTCTGTGCCAGCTCCAGCACGGTCCCGTTGTCAATCACATGCGCCACACCGTCCTGACGCTCCCTGTTGACGGATCGAAATGCGTGCAGCTTTAACTGAAACAGAAAAAGCTCCTCATACACGAGCCGTTTGCGGGCTGCACGGCCCTCTTCACTATCCTCGGGATGATGGATGCGCATGATCGCCTCGCGGCGTGGCATTAAGCTGTGACGGTCCAGGAGAACACCGGGCAGCACCTCTTCGATCATCGCCCCATACTGCACCAGGGCTTGGGCAATCGTCTTGCGTATCCACTTCTGGGTAATCGAGCCCCCTACCGAATACACGGGTTGCAGCGTGCCAGTCCGGCCCGATTCCTTGTCCGCGAACTCCGAATCCGTAACCGTCAGGTGCATTCGGCCCTGATCCCACTTGCCCGTCACAATCAGCTCGCGGCCGGTCGTCAGCTGATCCTTTAGAAATTGCCGATTGAACCAGACACAGGTGACAAGCCACTGATCCACTGTGACCTTGCAGGTAAGCCTCGATTTCGTGCGTCCATAGCGCTGCAGCACAGGTACACCCGTCACTGTCCCCTGAATTGTAATGCGCTCGCCATGCTTGACCTCTGTAAGATTGCGTATGCGGTAATCCTCGTAACGAAACGGATAGTATTCCAGCAAATCCATCGCCGAGTGAATGCCAAAGGCGTGAAGCTCTTGTTCTTTCTGAGCGCTCACGCCTTTGATTTGTCTAAGTGGTATCCGTTCTGCTGCCATAATGGCTGATCACACCCTAAACATAAAGATTGCAGCTGCCCCCGGCCCAACATGCGTACCGATAACAGAACCCAGCGTCGTATAATCGACATGCTGCACATTAAAATGCGCTTGTGCCAGCTCGCTGAGATCTGTAGCCGCAGCTTTGTGCTTGGAATATGCCATCATAATACCGACCGGTTCGTTGCCGAAATCCGATTTGAGCAAATCAATCATCCGCTGCATGGCTTTACGCTGACCACGCACCTTATCTACCGCAGCCACAATGCCATCGCGATCCACAGTCAAAATAGGCTTGATATTCAAAATGGAGCCAATCAGCGCCGAGGCCTTACCGATTCTGCCACCTTTTTGTAAATATTCCAGCGTATCTACCAGGAAATAAAGCTTCATATTATCTCGCAGCCATTCCATCCGCACGAGAATTTCCTCTTTGCTCTTGCCTTCACGCGCCATTCGCGCCGCTTCGACCACCCGCATGCCGAAGCCAAAGCTGGCAGACTTGGAATCTATGACGGTAATGTCCGTCTCCTCTTCAATTAACGACTCGGCCAACACTGCGGATTGATACGTACCGCTCATCTCCGAGGACAAATGAAAGGAAAGAATCTGCGCACCAGGCGTTTCCTTCAGAATCTCCTGGTACACTTCCATAAAATCATTAGGTGAAGGCTGCGAGGTCGTTGGCAGCTGGGAAGAAGACTCCAGCTTGCTGTAGAACTCGTCAGTTCCGATCGTCGTGGCGTCCAGATAGACCTCCTGGCCGAAATGAACCTTCAGCGGTACCATGACGATGCCAAGCTCCTCACGAACCTCCTGTGGGATATCCGATGTACTGTCTGTCACAATCCGGATGGTCGTGCTCATCTGAACCGCCTCCTCTAAAATACTCTCATCTAGTGCTGCTACTCAACTGCAAACAAATAGGGATACAGGGGCTGTCCGCCGCTATGCACTTCCAGCTCTACCTCAGGGTGCGCGCTCTGGATCCAAGCCGACAGCTCAGCTGTCACTTGTTCTTCCGCCTGTTCACCGGTCAAGACAGTGACCAGCTCGCCGCCCTCTCCGATCATCAGGTCCAACAGTTCCTGGCACGTCTGGAGCAGCTGCTCATTCGTTGCAACGATTTCTTTCTCCCGAATGCCGATAAAATGGCCCTGCCGGATCTGTAATCCGTCAATAACAGAGTCCCGCACCGCATGCGTAACCTGGCCCGATTGTACCTGTTCGGCTGCCTGCTGCATGAACGAAGCATTGCGCTCCGGTGCTTCGTGATCCTTAAACGCAAGCAGCGCTGCCAAGCCCTGGGGAATCGTCTTGGTCGTAATGACCGTTACCTGACGTTCGCTCAGTTCAGCTGCCTGTTGGGCAGTAAGAATAATATTGCCGTTGTTCGGGAGCAAGAAAATGTGCTCTGCCGGCAAAGCCTCCATCGCTTGCACGAAATCCTCCGTGCTCGGATTCATCGTCTGGCCGCCGCTCAATACGACATCGACACTGTTGTCCAAGAAAATATCGGAGATGCCTTCCCCAATCGCCACGGCAATGATTCCGTAAGGAGCCAGCTCATGAACATCAGCCGGGGGCTCACTCGCTGCCGGAGCACCGCTGAGCAGCTCAGGCAGCGCATCCGCCAGATGCTGCTCGTCCGCCAGAATTGGCGCCTGCGAAGCCGGCACAGCTGCCTCGCGTTCGTCGAATACAGTTCCGTCATGAATCAGCTCGCGATGCTGATCGCGCATATTGAGAATGTGGATATCCGACAGCTCGCCGTAAGGCAGCGCCAGATTCAGCACATCGCCTGGCTTGCGTGAATGGACGTGCACTTTGATAATATCGTCATCGGCAATGACAACGATCGAATCGCCGTCCTTGGCAAGTGCTGCCTGAAACGCCGCTTCATCAAAGCGTCGGCCGGCTCCTCCACCAAGCTGACGATTAATAAAAAACTCCATGTCGTACAAAAACTCAATCCCATCTGTATTCAGCCGGGATTGCGCCGAACCGGAAGCCACAGCTGCTGCTGAAGCAGCAAAGGATGGTCGGGAAGCAGCCGTCGGTTGAACAGGCGGACGGACAGTATCAAACGATTCTTCGCCGCCTTCCGCGTCCTGCAAGGCAGCCAGGAAACCTTCATAAATATACACCAGACCCTGGCCGCCGGAGTCAACGACTCCGACCTGCTTCAACACAGGGAGCAGGTCCGGCGTCCGTTCCAGCGCCTCCTGCGCCTTGGCATGCACTTCTTGCATCAGTTCCGTAATATCACGAATACGTCTGGCTTGCTGGGTTGCATGCTTGGCTGCCTCCTTGGCCACGGTCAGAATTGTTCCTTCGACAGGCTTGACCACTGCTTTATAGGCCAGGTTAACCCCATGCTGCAGGGCTTCGGCGAACTGCATGCTGTTCATCTGATCCAGCGTGGCCGCCCCGCGGGCAAACCCCCGGAACAACTGCGACAAGATGACACCCGAATTGCCGCGGGCTCCCATTAGCAGCCCTTTGGACAAGACCTCAGAGGCCTTCGCCAGCGATTCGGATGGCTTGGCCAGCAGTTCCTGCCGGCCTGCAGTCATCGTGAGATTCATATTGGTTCCGGTATCGCCATCCGGCACCGGAAAAACATTCAAGGCGTTGACATGCTCCGCATGACGCTGCAAGCAATCCGCACCCCGATTAACCATTCTAGTGAAATCATTTCCGTCTATTAAGCGCTTACTCAACGGAGTCCCCTCCCTACCGAGATACGCGTACGCCCTGGACAAAAATATGGACAAAGTCGACTTGGATACCTACCACGTCATTGAGCACATATTTGACTTTTGACTGAATGTTATGCGCTACCTCCGATATTTTTGTTCCGTAGCTTACGATGATGTATAAGTCTATGTGCAACAATTCATTCTCTTGGCGAACCTCTACGCCGCGCGACAGATTCTCCCGCCCGATCAATTCGGCGATGCCATCCTTGAGCTGCTTGCGAGAGGCCATGCCGACCAGTCCATAACATTCCATAGCCGCCGAACCGGCTATAAGCGAGACGACTTCATTGGTGATATGCACGTTGCCGAGTTCAGTCTTGAGCTGAGGCATGGAACACACTCCCTTCCATTATGTATCGCGGACTAATCCTCATTGTACTATAAAAAAAACTGATATTGAAGCCTTAAAGCACGTTCTTCTCCACTTTTCTAATTATTGCTCAATTTTTCGCCACCTATCCTATTAGGTAACCTCTTCCGGGCTTCTTTAAGCGAATGCAGGTGAGTTGCATGACGGGGGTAGATTTAACAACCTGATTATGGTATGATATTTTAGTGTTTGTTTTTTTCGTTGAAGGAGGTGTATCGCATGTCCCGCAAATGTGTTATTACTGGCAAAAGCCCAGGCTCCGGTAACCATAAGTCTCACGCCAACAACAAAAACCGCCGCACTTGGGGCGTTAACGTTCAGAAGGTTCGCATTCTCGTTGACGGCAAACCGAAGCGTGTGTACGTCAGTGCTCGCGCACTGAAATCCGGCAAACTGACTCGCGTCTAGTTCCGCCAAGGCATTTCAAAAAGCACCTGACCCCGTTCAGGTGCTTTTCTCGTTTTCTTGCCCCGCTCTCCCCCCAACAAAGACGGGACTTGTATGCCGCCCGGACTTCATTTTATCTGATCCTTCGACAGCGGGTGGGCCGGGATCAGCTTTTTTGGAAGGTGTTCAGGATTGCTTTGACGAATCCACCCAAAAACTTCGGTAATCTGATCGTGTAGAATTTCATGCTCCATCCCTCCTCAGCCTCGCTTGTCGAATAGCTTTGCGTTGTGTCCTGACCAAAAAAAATGGCTACACGAGAAAAGCGATTCTCATGTAACCATAGTATGCGTCCGCAAGCCGTCCTATTCCAAAGACGGGCGCGGGCAAGACGGCGCTGTCCTCGCTAGCCTGCCTCCGGCAGCACCAGCTTGCCTTGGGCAAACAACACCATTGTAATAATGATGGTAATCAGGAAATAAAAGAATACCGACAGCGCGATAAACCAAATGCGCGAGCCCAGCGTCTCAAAATCCCGAAAGAAGCGAATCCCCAAAAATAAAGCGCCTAACGAGAAAGCAAATCGGAACAACCCGTCAATGAGCGCAAACAACGCCAGCAGAAGCCCGCAGACAAAGGCATACGCCGTGATGAAAAACGCCTGCTTGAACCCACCGTTCATCGCTCACCCTCAGGCCGGAGTGCCCGGATTGCAGCTGCGCGATCGCTCTCGCTGAAGACCGCATTCCCTGCGACGAGCACGTCGGCGCCAGCCGCGCGTACCAGCCCAGCTGTCTCAGCATTGATGCCGCCATCCACCTGAATCAGCGTATCTGCCTTGCCTTGGTCTTTAAGCATCTGACGCAGCTGGCGCAGCTTGACCAATGAGCCCGGGATGAACGCTTGTCCCCCAAACCCCGGGTTAACCGTCATAATCAGGACGAGATCCAGATCTGGCAACATGTGCTCAAGGGTCGACAGCGATGTCGCGGGATTCAACGCCACACCGGCGGGAAGGCCCAAATCCTTGATCATATGAATCACCCGATGCAAATGCACGCAGGCCTCGGCATGAACCGTGATTCGGTCAGCGCCGGCTTTGGCGAAGGCTTCGATGAGTCTCTCGGGGTGCTCCGTCATCAGGTGGACGTCAAAGGTCAGCTTGCTGTGCGGCCGAACCGCTTCGACCACCAGAGGACCGAATGTCAGATTGGGGACGAAATGTCCATCCATAATATCGATATGTATCCAGTCAGCGCCGCCGCGTTCCACATCCGCGATATCTTCCGCTAATTTGGCAAAGTCCGCCGACAGGATCGAGGGTGCAATAATGGACATGGTCTAATACCTCCGCTTTTTATCTTTCATCTCCGCCAGGAAGAGCAGATAATGCTCATGACGGCTCGGACTGATCTCACCGTGCTCAAGCGCCTCCAGAACGGCACAGGACGGCTCATGCGTATGTGTACAGCCACGGAACTTGCAATCGCCCGCGCGCTCCCGGAACTCAGGGAAGCAGGTGGAGAGCTCCTCGATGCCGAGCTCCTGAAAATCCAGCTGACTGAACCCAGGCGTATCGGCTACATAGCCGCCGCCCGCAATCCGGATCAGTTCGACGTGGCGTGTCGTATGCTTGCCGCGTCCCAGCTTGTTGCTGATTGCCGCTGTATTCAGCTCCAATCCGGGTACGATGCTATTGAGCAGTGACGACTTGCCGACGCCCGACTGTCCGGCGAACACGCTTAGATGCCCTGCCAGGCGAGCCTCCAGCTCTGTCGTACCTTCCCGAAGAAGCGAGCTGGTATTATAGATCTCATAACCAATGGACCGGTAAATCTGCTCAATCTGCCCCATCACGTCTGCCCCATCCTGATCCTCTGCAGCAAGATCGAGCTTGCTCAGGCAGATAATCGGCTGCAAGCCAGCGTGCTCGATGTGTGCCAGAAACTTGTCCAGCAGTTGAAGATTCAGTGCTGGCTCCGTTATGGAGAAGACCAGCACGGCCAGCTCGACATTCGCAACAGGAGGTCGCAGCAGCTCCGAGTGGCGGGGAAGGATGCGGTTGACCGCCCCTTCCCCGTTATCGGTCTCTTCATAAGCCACAAGATCGCCTACTAGCGGGGACTCGCCCCGCTTCTTAAAGATGCCACGAGCACGGCACTGAATCATCCCATCGCCTGCTGCGTCAGTCTCGGGCCTTACGTAATAGTAGCCACTAAGCGCTTTGACAATTCGGCCTATCAGCTCTGGCTCTTTATTGCTCATCCTGGTCGCCATCCTCTCCGTCGCCGTTCTCTTCCACAGCTGGAGGCGGGTCCTCCGGTGTACCGATAACTGGTGGTGTTTCTTCGACTGGCGGCGGCTCCTCCACTGGCGGCGGCTCGACAACCGGAGGCGGATTGCTCTCGATCGGTTCTGCTACAGCCGTGCCCGAACGGGCGGCATCGTAGGTGACATGATACGTACGGATGAAGATCTCATCGCGGTAGACCGATACCAGCGCTTCCGTTCGCGGATCGAGTACGAGCTTCACCGGGAAGTTCTGCATGCTGTTGATCCGGCGTTTACCGAAATCTTGGTTATCCCCGCGTGCGTCAGAGAACTCAATACGAATCTCGCTCGTACCGTTCACCTCGGTTGGCGAGATCGGAATATTGAACGTATACTCCAGTGCATCCTCCGGCAGACCGGAGCTGACCGACAGGGTCACCTCGGCGCCACGTGTGACAGAGTCACCAGGGTTGTAAGGGAACTGCTCCAATACTTCCCCTTGTGGCTTGTAGCTCGGTTTGGAAGTAATGCCGGTATCCGTGTTGATCACGAGTCCCTTTTGACGGATTTCATTGACGGCCTCACTCTGTGACTTGCCGATTAGCGATGGCATATCGAACGGCTGCGGCCCCTTGCTCACTTCAAAAGAAACGGTAACCTCTGCAGGATTAAACTCCTCGCCGGCAGTCAGAGATTGGCTGACGACGATACCGGCCTCAACCTCCTCGGAGAACACTTCGTCCATCGTGATACGCTCCCCATCAACGCCAAGGGCAATCAGGCTGGCTCGTGCACTTTCATACGATTGGTCCACAAAATTTTCCATCAGTTCCATATCCGGTCCACTGCTGACGACCAGTTCAATGATGGAGCCAACCTTGACACGCATGCCCTCCTTGGACTGTCTAAGAACGATACCAGGTTCGACATCAGGATTTTCCTCATAGGTCACCGGTCTCGCGACCTGCAAGCCACTTTCCTCCAGCATGGCTTCCGCCCGCTCCTGTATTTCGTTGACAACGTAAGGAACCTCTACCTCTTCCGTATCCAGCTTGTTGACTAAATAGAAGAAGCCGACCAGCAGCAAAGCGATAATAAGCAGTGTAACGCCGATGGTCACCACCGGCTTGACCCATTTTTTCTTGGCGGGCTTCTCCGACTGACGTGGCTCTCGCGACTCCAGCGGCTGTTCACCGTGTCGCGTCTGCATCATATCCGTCTTCATCGTCGAGGTCGGCACGGCAGCCGTCTCCATGCCCGGCCGAATGGCCGGCATGACACGAGTCACCTCGGCGTCATCCGCGAATTCCAGCTTGTCTTCATGCATCCTCTCCGGGAGCAGACAGCTATCCAGGTCCTCGATCATTTCTTCAGCCGAAGCATAGCGCTCGTCCGGATTTTTACGCATCGAGCGTAAAATGACATTTTCGAGACTTTGCGGGATATGCGGATTCACTTTACGAGGTTCCTCGAAGTTCTCCTGCAAATGCTTCAGCGCTACACTGATCGGGCTTTCACCCAAAAACGGCAGACGGCCTGTCAGCATTTGATAGAGCACGATGCCAAGTGAATACAAATCCGATTTCTCTCCCGCATTCACGCCTTTGGCATGCTCAGGTGAAAAATAGTGCACAGACCCGACCACCGAGCCCGTCTGGGTAATCGTGGATGAGGTGACGGCTCGGGCGATCCCGAAGTCGGTTACCTTCACCCGGTTGTTCTTACCAATCAAAATGTTATGCGGTTTAATATCACGATGAATAATCTGGTTATGATGCGCGTGTTCAAGCGCATCACAGATTTGCAATGCGATGTGCACGGCTTCCTGGGCCTGCAGTGGCGCGCGCTCCAGAATAATTTCATTCAGATTATGACCTTCTACGTATTCCATAACAATATAATGCGTCTCATCTTCCTGTCCCACATCATAGATGCTGACGACATTCGGATGAGAGAGCGATGCGGCAGATTGTGCTTCGCGGCGGAAGCGCCGGATGAATTCTTCGTCATTGACAAATTGCTGGCGCAGCACCTTAACGGCTACATGCCGGTTCAGCAGAACATCATGTGCTTTGTACACCAGCGCCATGCCGCCGCCGCCGATCTGTTCCAGAATCTCGTAACGTCCGCCTAGCTCGTGTCCGATCATGTTCTCTGTCACCCCTCTTGCCCCGTACCGGTCTTGCTCTGCAGCAGCACAACGGTAATATTGTCATCTCCGCCCGCCTGCAGGGCCAGCTCGACCAGCCGATCCGCCTTTGCATCGAGATCCAGGTCCGGTGCGAGCACCGTCTCAAGCATGTGGGCATCATCGATCATATTGCTCAACCCGTCGCTGCAGAGCAACAGAATATCACCTGGCTGCCAGTCGATCGTCAATAGATCAACCTCCACCTGACTGTCGGTGCCGAGTGCACGCGTCAGTACATTGCGGCGCGGATGGTTGGCTGCTTCCTCCGCGCTAATCTGGCCGCTCTTGGCAAGCTCATTGACGAGCGTATGATCTTCTGTGATCTGCTTCATCTGCTCGCCGCGAATATGATACGCGCGGCTGTCGCCGATATGTCCGATCACGCCAAGCTTATCCTGAATGAGCGCCGCCACGACGGTTGTCCCCATATTATGATATTGCTCATTCTGGGAGGCGATGCCGTATACGACCTCATTGGCTTGCAAAATCGCCTGGCGGATAAGCAGCTCGGCTTCGGCGCCGCTGAGCACGCCGGTCACGCTAGCCTGGGTCGCCTCGCGAAAGGCCTCAACGGCGAGCTCACTCGCTACATCGCCTGCCTGATGACCGCCCATGCCGTCCGCGACAATAGCCAGCGCATGGCCTGGCCTGCCGCTGACTGCCCAGGATTGATCTTCATTGACGGTCCGGATCCGTCCGATATCACTGCGGTTTGCCGTTATCAATCGCGTTCACCTCGTCTGAGACTCCATATGTTTGGCTCGCAGCTGCCCACAGGCTGCTGCGATATCATGCCCTTGTTCCCTACGGATTGTCACATTGATATTCTTGCGTTCCAGAATACGCTGGAACTCGAAGATGTCTTCCCGCGGCGTACGTACATATTTGCGCTCTGGCACATGGTTGACTGGAATCAGGTTCACGTGGCAGAGCAAGCCCTGCAGCACGTCTCCCAGCTCTTCTGCATGCTCCGGTTGGTCGTTGACGCCGCCAATCAATGCATATTCGAATGTCAAGCGACGGCCCGTCTTGGCCACATAATACCGGCATGCCTCCATCACGTCGGCAAATGGAAAACGACGGTTGACCGGCATCAGCTTGGAACGCAGCGCATCATTGGGCGCATGAATTGAAATTGCGAGATTGATCTGCGTGTTCTCCTCAGCAAACTTGTACATACTCGGCACAATCCCGCTGGTAGACACGGTAATATGCCGCTGCCCGATGTTGAGTCCCTTCTCATGAATCATCAGACGCAAGAAGGTCATGGTCGCCTCGTAATTCTCGAATGGCTCACCGGAACCCATAATAACAATACTGGAAACCCGTTCATTGGTTTCATCCAGCATTTGCTGCGCCTTGACGACCTGTGCAACAATCTCGCCCGCAGTCAGGTTGCGCTTGAGACCGCCCAGCGTCGAAGCACAGAACGTACAGCCGATCCGGCAGCCCACCTGAGTCGTTACACAGATACTGTTGCCATAATTGTGGCGCATGATGACCGTTTCGATCGCATGATCGTCATGCAGCCCGAACAGAAACTTCACCGTGCCGTCCTTGGACTCGAAGCGTGTAATTTCACTCAGCGTTACAAAAGCAAACTCCTCTTCGAGCTTGCTCCGCAGTGGCAGTGGCAGGTTACTCATCTCTTCAAAGGAGCTAACCCGCTTCACATACAGCCAATCAAACAATTGCGCGCCCCGAAAAGCTGGCTCGCCTTGCTCCTTCATCCAGTCTTGCAACTGCTCGAGTGTGTAGTCATATATAATTGGTTTCATCGATATCACAACCTGTTTCGCTAAAATTGGTCTGCGTAAGACCATCATTTTATTCTACCACAAACCCCCTGGCCGGGCCACAGCGCCCTGCAGCGCGTCACAGCGCCTCAGGAGCGCTTGCGTAAAACCGAAATGAAAAATCCATCGGTCCCAAAGTGTTGGGGCAGCAGCTGCAACCGGCCGTCGAAGTCGCCACCGACCGCACCGCCTTGACGCAGCCGGCCCAGCAGCTTCGGCGCCCACTCTGCATCCAGCTCAAAGTCCGGATGCTGTGCCAAAAAGCGGTCGATTTGCTCGTTGTTCTCCGCTGGTTCGACCGTACATGTACTGTACACGAGCCGGCCGCCTGGGCGCAGCAGGGGAGCTGCCGCATCCAGCAGCCGGGCTTGGACATCTGTAACCGAGCGGATGTCCGCTTCTTCCTTGGACCACTTGATTTCCGGCTTGCGCCGGATGACGCCCAGGCCTGAGCAAGGCGCATCCAGCAGGATCAGATCCAGCGAACCCTCCGCCAGTTGCTCGCTGAGCTCCGCCGCATCCCCCGTCATCGTACGGATGCTCTGCAAGCCGAGACGCTCCGCCTGGGCATCAATGAGTTGACGCTTGTGCGGATGCAAGTCATTAGCCCAGACTACACCGTTATCGCCCATGCGTTCGGCGAGATGTGTCGTCTTGCCCCCAGGAGCGGCGCAGCAATCCAGTACCTGCATGCCGCCCGCAGGCGCTGCAGCTTCCGCGACGAGCATGGAGCTCTCATCCTGAACAGTCCACCACCCGTTGCGGAATCCGATCGTATCTGCCAGATTGCCTCCCCGGGTCACGACGATGCCGTCCGCTGCAAGTGGAGAAGGCACCGCTTCGTAGCCCTCCTCTTGGAGCAGCGCCAATACATCTTCCCGACTCTTGCGGCCGCTGTTCACCCGAATACTGGCATGGGGCGGTTCATTGTTGGCGCTGCACATGGCTTCGGTCTGCTCCTCACCGTAAGCCGAGATCCAGCGCCGCACAAGCCAGAGCGGGTGGGAATGGGCAAGCGAAATCCGTTCATCCGCCGGCAGTGAGGCAGGAAGCGCCAGCTTGTCTTCGCTCCGCTGCAAGCTGCGCAGCACGCCATTGACCATACCGGAGATGCCCCGGTGGCCCCGCTGCTTGGCCAGTTCAACCGCTTCATGAACTGCTGCATGGGGCGGGACTCGCGTCAGATAGACTAATTGATAGGCACTCATTCGAAGCAATTGCAGCACCCATGGCGTTAGCTTACCGAGTCCTTTGGCTACAAAACGCGCTAGCACATGATCCAACGTATTCATCCGCTGGATCGTCCCGTAGACCAGCTCAGTCGCCAAGCCCGCATCGGCACGTGAGAGCTCCGCCTCCTGCAAAGCGCGATTCAGCTGAAGGTTGCTGTACGCCTTCTTCTCAGCAACTTTGACCAGCGTATCCAAGGCGACGGAACGTGCAGTCGCGGCGTGGCGGCGCTTGTCCGTCATTGCGGCTCACCGCCAAACCGGGTACCTGCCGGCAAGCGTGCGCCTTGCAGCCAGGCTTCAGCATCCATTGCCTTTTTGCCAGCAGGCTGGATCGTCAGAAGACGAAGTGCGCCATCCCCTGTCTGAACGAGCAGGCTGCCGCTTGCTCCCGGCAGAACCGTCCCCGGCGCTGCTGCCGAGTCATCGCTCTGCGGCTCCGGCTTGCAGGCCCACACCTTAAAGACTTCGCCATTTAGATAAGTGAAGGCGCCAGCCATCGGTGCCAGCCCCCTTACCTGGTTATACAGCTCGCGAGCAGATCGGTTCCAATCCAGACGCTCGTCCTCGCGGTTCAAGTTGGGCGCATAGGTGGCTTCCTCATGGTTTTGAGGCGTTGCGCTGGCTGTGCCGTCCACAATAGAGGGCAGCGTTTGCGCCAGCAACTGGGCGCCTGCCTCACTGAGCTTGGCGAACAGATCGCCAGACGTATCCGAATCCAGAATCGGCACCTCGACACGGCTGATCATATCTCCTGTATCCAAGCCTTCCGCCATATACATGATCGTTACACCGGTGACGGCTTCTCCATTAATGATGGCCCGCTGGATCGGCGCGCCTCCGCGATAGCGGGGAAGCAAGGAGCCGTGGACATTAATACAGCCCAAGCGAGGGAGCTCCAGCACCTCCTTGGGCAGTATTTGTCCATAAGCGGCCGTAACGATCAAATCCGGCTGTAGCGCGGCCAGCGCTTCCACAGCCTCCGGACTGCGCATACGCGCGGGCTGCAGCACCTGCAGTCCGCGCGCCAGAGCCGCCTCTTTGACCGGCGGCGGCGTCAATGTCCGTTTTCTGCCCTTCGGCTTGTCCGGCTGCGTCACAACGGCTGCCACCTCATAGCCGTTGTCAAGCAGCGTATTCAAGGAGGCCACGGCAAAATCGGGCGTACCCATAAATACAATTCTCATGCCTCCCGCTCCTTTTTGGGCGGTACTTGCGACACGTCGTATACCTTCACTGCCAGATCAGTAAACAACACGCCGTTGAGGTGGTCCACTTCATGCTGAAAAGCACGGGCCTGGAACTCTTTTGCATCAATGGTCATGGGATTGCCGTGACGGTCTTGCCCCCGCAGCTTGACACGCAGCGACCGTTTGACGTCGCCATTAAGTCCTGGGATACTCAGGCAGCCCTCGGGCCCCATTTGCTCCCCTTCCCGCTCCATAATCTCCGGATTAACCATCTCGATCAGACCGCCATCCTCTTCGCCGGTATCCACGATGATCACCCGCTTCTGAATGCCGATCTGCGGTGCAGCCAGTCCGACCCCCTCGGCGTGATACATCGTATCGGCCATGTCGTCCAGCAGCTTGTGGAGATTACTATTGAATTTGGTGACGGTTTTGGCCTGCTCCCGCAGTACCGGATCTGGATCTTTCACAATGAAACGAATAGCCATGGCTGCTTCCTGCCTTTGCGTTGAATTTGTTATCTACCCTATGAATCTATAGGCTGTTTCATGAATGAATTACATGATAACTTGTGGATCTACATCAATGCTGAACAAAACCTTGTCTTTGGTGCCTTCCTGAAAAGGCGCCAATGCGGCTTGCAGCAGAGCGGCGGCGTCAACGCCCCCACGATATTTTATCATACATTGGAAACGGTAGCGATCCTTGAGCCTTGGAATTGGTGAAGCGACCGGGCCAAGAATTTCCACTGCCTGCTCCTTGCTGCTGTCCAGCGACGCCAGCACGCCCGCTTGTTCCGCTTGGGCGCGTAACGCTTCGGCCAGCTGCTCTCCGGTAGCTGCCAAGAGCGGCAGCTGCTCATGGGAGAGTGTCACCAGAATCAGCCGGCAGAATGGCGGATACCCCATGAAGCGCCGGTGGCGCAGCTCCTCCACCGCGAAGGAATCATAGTCATGCTGCTGGGCCATGCGAACTGAATAGTGATCCGGCGTATAGCTCTGCACCACAACTTCGCCTGGCAGATGATGCCTACCCGCCCGCCCTGCAACTTGGGTCAATAGCTGGAACGTCTTCTCGGCTGCCCGAAAATCCGGCAGGTGCAGCGATGAATCAGCTGCAATGACCCCAACTAGCGTCACGAATGGGAAGTCCAGGCCTTTGGCAACCATCTGTGTACCAAGCAGCACATCAGCCTGTCGGTCGCCAAACAGCTTCAGCCATTTCTCATGCGAGCCCTTCTCTGTCGTCGTATCTACATCCATCCGAATAACCCGGATGCCAGGGAACAGCTTGGCCAGCTCCTCCTCTACCCGCTGCGTGCCGGTGCCGAAGAAACGAATATGCTCACTCTCGCAAGAAGGACAGGCCGTCGGCGAGGGTTCAGCATGACCGCAATAATGACAGCGGAGCATCCTTGTCTTCTGGTGATAGGTCAACGAAATGTCGCAATGCGGACATCCCGCCGTATAGCCGCAGGAGCGGCACATGACAAACGTCGAATAGCCGCGCCGGTTCAGCAGCAGTACGGACTGCTCCCCCCGCTCCAAACGCTCGGCAAGCGCCGCGTGCAGGCGCCGGCTGAACATGGAGCGGTTCCCTTCCTGCAGCTCCTCCCGCATATCCACGACCTCTACCGGGGGGAGTGGCCGGCCGCCAACGCGTTCAGGCAGCGGCAAGTGAGCTGCTGACTGGACTGCGCTGTCCGCCGCGCCTTCCTGGGAGCGACGGGCCGCCATGTAGCTCTCCAGTGAAGGCGTTGCCGAGCCCAGTACGACAGCCGCCCCATGTTGGCGAGCCCGTCGCACCGCGACATCACGAGCGTGGTATTTGGGACTCTCCTCCTGCTTGTAGGAGGACTCATGCTCCTCATCGATAATAATCAGGCCAATCGATTCAAAAGGGGCAAAAATCGCTGATCGGGCGCCAATCGCCACCTTCACCTGGCGATGCCGGATCTTGCGCCATTCATCATATCGTTCGCCTTGCGACAACCGGCTATGAAGAACAGCCACCTCATCACCGAACCTCCCCTTGAACCGTTCCACCATCTGAGGAGTCAGCGAGATTTCAGGCACCAGGACAATCGCCTGCCGCCCGCCAGCAATACAGCCGGCGATGGCCTGCATGTAGACTTCTGTCTTGCCGCTTCCCGTCACCCCCTGCAGCAGGAAGACGCGGGAGGCGCGTTCACTGACCGCTGCCGCAATCGGTGCCAGAACGCCCTGTTGCCCCTCAGTCAACGGCAGCGGCTGGGATCTTACGAAGTCCCGGCCAGCATAGGGATCACGCTGCTGTTCAACCTCTCGCAGCTCGATCAGCCCTTTGTCTGCAAGCGCCTTGACACTGCTCGCCGAACCGCCTGCACCCGCCAGCAGTGCCTGCATAGGCATCGGTCCCGTCTGCTCCATGATCCGCTGAAGCAGCTCCCGCTGCTTGGCCGCTCGTGCCGGCAGCTCCGCCAGCGCCTGTTCGGCCGCCTCACGATCCGCTGGAGGGAAAACCGTCAGCACGGTGCGTACGGACAGTCTGTCTTTCACTTTTACATCTTCAATAAGCGCCCCGCTTTGCAGCGCCATCCGAATTTCATGGCTGTGGGCCGGGAACCTCTGTTGCAGAGCCGTTAGCTTGATATTGCCCTGTTTGCGTACTGTCTCCAACAGTTCTTCCGGCAGTTCAGCCGACCACAGTCCTTCTGACATATTCCGCTGTTCGCCTAGCCGGACATAACGTTCGGCCTTGCCCTTCAAGGCAGACGGAATCATCGCTTGGAGCGCCACAGTCCACGTACAGCAATACTTGATGCTGATCCAGCGGGCCAATTCGATAAGATCCGGCGATAGCGGCGGAATCGGGTCCAGCAGCTCGGCGATATCCTTCAGCCGGTTGCCGGATACCTCCGCATCCTCAGTCAACTCCACAACGAAGCCTTGCAGGGTCCGGCCCCCAAATGGGACCCCCACCCGGCTGCCAACTCCGATCCAGCCGCTGATCTCCCCGGGCACACGATAGTCAAATGGACGGTCCGTCTGACGGCTTGGCACGTCGACGATGACGCGTGCGATCAAGAGGCATCGCCCCCGCTTGAACTCATGCGCTGAGCGACCAGCGCCATCAGACGTACAGCCACCTCACGCTTGGAGAGCAGCGGCCAGGATACCGCCAGTCCGTCTTTGTCAAAGACACTGACAATATTCGTATCGCCGTGGAAGCCTGCGCCTTCGGCGCTCACATCATTGGCAACCAGCAGGTCACAGCGTTTACGCTCCAGCTTGTCCATCGCATACTGCGCAAGAGATTCCGTCTCAGCCGCGAAACCGACCAAAAACTGGCCTTGCTTCCGCTCACCCAGCACCTTCAAAATGTCCTCCGTCTTCTCCAGTTCAAGCGTCATCAGGTCGCGTCCGGTTTTCTTCAGCTTCTCCGAGTGCTTTACGACAGGGCGGTAGTCAGCTACCGCGGCTGCCTTGATCACCAGATCCGCCTCATCATAACGCGCCAGCACAGCTTCCAGCATATCTGCTGCAGATTCGGCCCGAACCACGGTAACGCCCGTTGGCGGCTCGGCCATCGACCGGGCGGCAATGACGGTAACGTCCGCCCCCATATCCCTTGCCGCTGCCGCAATTTCAAAGCCCATTTTGCCGGAGGAATCATTGGTCAAATACCGCACAGGGTCGATCCGCTCGACTGTGCCTCCAGCTGTGATGAGTACCCGTTTGCCCGCCAGTTGGCGCTGCTGATTGAAATACGACTGAACGGCCAACACGATTTCTTCCGGCTCCGCGAGCCGCCCTTTGCCCACATAGCCACAAGCAAGCTGGCCGCTGCCTGGTTCAATGAAGCGAGCGCCGCGGGAGGCCAGCAGCTCCAGATTGTGCCGGACAGCAGGGTGTTCATACATATGGACATTCATCGCGGGAGCAATCAGCAGGGGGGCAGTCGATGCCAGCACCGTCGTGCTCAGCATATCGTCGGCCATGCCATAGGCCAGCTTGGCCAGCATGTTGGCCGTAGCCGGTGCAACAAGAATCAAGTCGGCGTGATCGGCAAGATCAATATGAGAGACCACAGCGGGATCTTGCTCAGCGAAGGTATCGGTGAAGACGGCGTGTCTTGATAACACCTGCAGGGTCAGCGGTGTGACGAACTTGGTGGCGGATTCTGTCATGATGACTCGAACCTCTGCTCCGGCCTGCACCAGCTTGCTGCATAGCGCCGCCGCTTTGAAGGCGGCGATGCCGCCGGTAATGCCGAGCAGAATGCGTTTGCCTGTTAGCATCGCTTAGAATCATCCTTTCTTCCAAGAAGTTGAACTGCAAAAAAATAACAACCACGCGGGTTGTTACTGGAAGGTAAACTAGGATTTGATGCTGGGATCGGAGATGACCTGAACATGATCGTTGTAAATCTCCTCAAGGGCTACGCCGACATGCTTGTGCGAGCGTGGGCCTTTCAGCTCCGACTTCTCGCCATCACGCAGTGCCCGGGCGCGTCTGGATGCGGCCACGACCAGCGAATATTTGCTGTCTACTTTTTTGACCATTTCGTCAATGGACGGATATAACATTAGCTTCTCACCTCATACTTTCTCTAATGGCTTCTGTACCTTGAACTGGCACAGAACAATTACGGTCGATCCGGCAGTGCTCAGCGGTTACGATGCTCTGGATGCGGCTGCAGGCCGCTTCAATCTGATCATTGGTTACAGCATAATGATAATGCTGCATCAGATTCATCTCTTCCACCGCCACGTTCATCCGATGATCAATCAGATCATCAGTCTCGGTGCCTCTTCCCGTGATACGCTGTTTCAGCTCATCAAGGGATGGTGGCGTCAGGAAAATAAATACGCCCTCCGGAAACTTCTCTTTGACCTTAAGCGCACCCTGAACCTCGATCTCCAGGATGATATCCTTGCCCGAAGCAAGCGTCTTCTCCACGAAGTCCCGCGGCGTACCGTAGTAATTGCCTACATATTCAGCATATTCCAACAGCGCGTCGCGGGCGATCATATCCTGAAACTGCTCGCGGGTACGGAAAAAGTAATTGATCCCGTCCATCTCACCCTCCCGGGGTGCTCGGGTGGTGGCGGATACCGAGTAGATCAACTCAGGCATCCGGTGGCGGAGCACCGAACATACGGTGCCCTTGCCAACGCCTGAAGGTCCTGACAATACGATCAATAGTCCTTTTTTCATGATACTCCCCATCTGTTCGTCCTATTCGTCGTGGTCGTCATCCTTCGTGGATAGTCTGTGTGCCACGGTCTCCGGCTGCACTGCCGAGAGGATGACGTGGTCACTGTCCGTGATGATGACGGCACGCGTGCGGCGACCGTAAGTTGCGTCAATCAGCATGTGACGGTCGCGCGCTTCCTGGATAATCCGCTTGATCGGCGCCGACTCCGGGCTGACGATCGAAATAATGCGGTTCGCTGATACAATGTTTCCAAAACCGATATTAATGAGTTTAATAGCCATGACAGGGTTCCCTCCGGTCTTCCTTGTGCATTCGCTCGCTAGAATCGATATAGTGCTGAATTCGACCTAATTGAACTCGCATGTTCCAAAAGAGGTCTTAGAGCAACGGGCATAATGATGACTGGACTGCTACTCAGTGTTGACGAAAAAAAATGGACGCATACGTTCACGGCTTGGCCATCAATGACCTTATTCTAATTCATTTTCAGAACGGGAACAAGTGAAAATGCGGAAAATCCCCCAAAATGACGGGTTATCCTCGCAAAATCTCCTGCTGACGTCCTGTTTTGGCCCATACGTACTCGGTAAGCTCTGCGGTCATCTGATAGAACATAAACGGAGTCATCAGATAGATACCGTTGAAGTGTGGAAGCGCGCTGTCGAGCAGCTCCTTGGCGATGCGCACGCCCTCTGCGCGGCCTTCCTCGCCTTCAAGGCCGTGCATGCGCTCGCGCACCTCGTCGGAGAGCTGGATCCCCGGCACCTCATTGTGCAGGTATTCGGCATTGCGGCCACTCGCCAGTGGCATCACTCCCACGAATACAGGAACAGACAGATGCTTGGTGGCTTCGGCCATCGCCTCGATCAGACGCGAATCATAGACAGGCTGAGTCATAATATAATCCGCGCCGGAGCTGATTTTTTTCTCCAGCCGCTGAACCGCTTTATCGAGATGCTTCACATTGGGGTTGAAGGCCGCCCCGACTACGAAATCAGCCCGCTGCTTGAGCGGCTTGCCGGAGAATGCAACACCTTCATTAAGCTGTTTGATCATCCGGATCATCTCAAAGGAGGTCAGGTCATAAACCGAGCTGGAGCCAGGCAGATCGCCAAATTTAGCCGGATCGCCAGTCACCGCCAGCACATGGTCAATGCCAAGCGCATCCAGCCCCATCATATGAGACTGCGTCCCGATCAGATTGCGGTCGCGGCACGCAATATGCACAAGCGGACGGATGCCTGCTCTCTCCTGCAGCAGGGAAGCGAGAGCGATATTACTCATTCTTGTAACAGCCAACGAATTATCAGCCATTGTCAGCGCATCAGCACGCGCTGCCTTCAACGCTTCGGCGCCGGCCATGAATTTGCGGATATCAAGATCCCGCGGCGGGTCGAGCTCCACGATGACGGTGTGCCGCTCACGCACCAGATCAACCAGGCTTGGCGATTTGGTCTGCGGCTCCTGAACCGAGATGGCGTTTGTCGCTCCTGATTTGACTGGAAGGACTGCCTCTGGATTCGACTCCAGACTGGACAGCTCGTCCAGCTTCGGCTCGTAGCCTGCAAGTGCGCGACTAATGGCAGCACTGTGCTCCGGTGTCGTTCCACAGCATCCGCCGATCAGTCTGGCACCGCGGTCGGCGAACTTTTGGGCCATATCGCCAAAATACTCCGGTGTGGCCGTGTACGTGTACTGGCCGTCCACATAGTCCGGAATCCCGGCGTTAGGGAATACCGAGAGAGGCACGCCAAGATTCCCCTTCACCGTATCGAGCGCGCGCAGAATACCGACCGGACCGCTGCGGCAATTCAGGCCCACGACGTCAGCTCCGGCAGCCTCCAGCCGCGAGAACGCCTCCAGAAGAGTTACGCCATCCTTGGTTCGGCCTACATCCTCAACCGAGAGCTGGCAGATAACGGGAATATCGCTTACCTCGCGCGCCAGCGAGAGAACCAGCAGCAGCTCTTCAAGATCAAAGAAGGTCTCCATCATCAAACCGTCCACGCCTTCACTAAGCAAAGCTTCAACCTGTGATGAAAAAGCCTTGCGCAGCTCCGAGGTACGGATGGTTTTGCGCTGACCGGTGCGTATCGAGCCAATCGAGCCTACAACGTAGGCGTCTGCACCGACAGCTTCCTTGGCAAGTTGGACGCCAGCACGGTTCAAGCGCTCGACTTCGCCTTCGAGTCCATACTTGGACAATTTCTCGTAGTTGGCCGAGAACGTATTCGTCTCAATCAGACGGGCTCCGGCTTCATAATATGCCCGGTGCACATTCCGGATCACGTCCGGACGCAGAGTATTAAATTCTTCAAATGATACTCCGACAGGAAAACCGAGTTGGTACAAGTAGGTCCCCATCGCTCCATCGCCAGTGATCAGCGTGTTCTTCATGGCCTCCCGCAAATCAGGTTTCATCGGCCTCTCCCACCCCTTGTTTCTAAATAGTAGATACAGAACCTTTCATTCAAGTCGAAAAGCAGTGCTAGGATAGCAGCTGCTTTTCGGGTCGGCTATTCAAATGTCAGCCCTATACCGTCCCACGGTAGACTTCGGCTGCCGGGCCAGTCATGTACACGTGATTGTCCGCTTCGTTCCATTCAATGAGCAAGTCGCCGCCCTTGAGAGAAACGGTTGCCGTGCGGTCAGTCGCACCATTTAACACGGAAGCCACCACAGTTGCGCAAGCGCCCGTGCCGCAAGCCAGCGTCGGGCCTGCCCCGCGCTCCCACACGCGCATGTCTGCCTGTTCACGCGAATTCACGGTTACGAATTCAACGTTGATTTTGCGGGGAAACAGCGGGTGTGTCTCCAGCTTCGGACCCCATTGCGACAGGTCGAATGACTTGGCATCATCGACATAGATTACGCAATGCGGGTTGCCCATCGATACAGCGGTGAACCGGAAGGTGGTGCCGTCCACCTCAATCGGATGATCGACAATGGTTTCGGCATCGATGGTCGTTGGCACCTGCAGCCCTGCAAGTACAGGCTCGCCCATGTCTACCCGGACGCTGACAGCTTTGCCGTTTTCAATCGTCAGCTGTACATGCTGGACGCCTGCACCCAGTGTTTCTATTGTAATCTGATCCTTGTCGGTCAGACCGTTATCATATACATATTTGGCCACGCAGCGGATGGCGTTGCCGCACTGCTCGGCTTCCGAACCATCGGAATTGATAATACGCATCCGGAAATCGGCTTGCTCCGAAGGCAGGATATAGACCAAACCATCCGCCCCAATACCAAAATACCGATTGCACAGCTCGGTTGCTAATTGTGGCGCCTGCTCAGGCAACGATTGTTCCCCGGCCACGACGATAAAGTCATTGCCCAGGCCATGCATTTTTGTAAATTCCATGCTCTATTGCACTCCTTCAGGTTCCTGGCTAATAGTAGTTTTCCTATTAGCATAATACAAACCTGAAGGAAACGCCATGCTTTTTTGCCGTTACCTTGCTGCTGTACGTGGTCCTCCAAGCGGGGTACGGGTCGGGGCCTTCTTCTTTGACGAGCCCACGACACTGCCGATCCCCATCAGGAAGGTCGGAATTCCGGCTGCTACAAAAACAAGACACCATTGTCTAAAATCAAGTGGCACTGTTTTGAATATCGGCTGCAGCGCTTCAATATATAGAACCCCCAGCATAAGCAGCAACGAGGACAGGACAGCCAGTACCAGATAACGGTTCTGCAGCGGATTGCGATGGAAGATCGAGCGCGAGCTGCGGCAGTCGAATACATGAATCAGCTGCGCCATGACGAGAGTTGCAAAGGCTACCGTCTGCGCTTCTACCAGATTGCCCGGGTTTTGGCGCAAGGTAATCCAGAACGCTCCCAGGGTACAAATGCCGATCAGGAAGCCACGGCTAATAATTTTCCAGCCGAGCCGCCGGGCAAAAATATTTTCCTTGGCCGGACGAGGCTTCTGCTTCATCAGGTCCTTCTCGGCCTGGTCCACGCCAAGCGCCATGGCCGGGAGGCCATCGGTGACGAGATTGACCCAGAGTATCTGAATCGGCACCAGCGGGAGCGGCAGGCCAGCCATCATCGCCAGGAACATCGTCATGATCTCACCGACATTGGAAGCGAGCAGATACCGGATGAACTTGCGGATATTCTCATAGATGCCCCGGCCTTCCTCGATTGCCGAAACGATCGTGGCAAAATTGTCATCGCTCAGTACCAGAGCCGACGCTTCCTTGGACACGTCCGTCCCGGTGATCCCCATCGCGATGCCGATGTCCGACGCTTTGATGGCTGGCGCATCGTTGACACCATCGCCTGTCATTGCGACGACATGCCCCTGCCGCTGAAGGGATTTAACGATACGCAGCTTGTGCTCAGGTGAGACCCTCGCATAGACATAGATATTGTCCACTTCGCGGTCCAGTTGTTCGTCGCTCATGGCAGCCAGCTGCCGACCGTTCACCGCCACACCGCCACGCGGCATGATCCCCAGTTGCCCGGCGATCGCCTCGGCTGTCGTTTGATGATCGCCTGTAATCATGACCGTCTTGATTCCAGCCTGGCGGCAGGTAGCAATCGCATCGCGCACTTCCCGGCGCGGCGGATCGATCATGCCGCTCAGTCCGACAAAGACAAGCTGCTGCTCCGCTTCCGACTCGCTCTCACAAGTGGTACTGCCCCGCACATCCCGGTAAGCCATGCCAAGGACCCGCAATGCGGAAGCGGCCATTTGCTCGGCAGCCGCGGCGATCTTATTGCGAAGTGTCGGTGTCAGCGGGATCACATTCCCGTCCCACAGCACGTACGAGCATTGCTCGAGGAGCACGTCCGAGGCGCCTTTGACACAGACCAGCCGGCCGCCCTGATGCGATACTAGCACCGACATCCGTTTGCGCTCAGAGTCGAACGGGAACTCCCGCTCCCGCTTGTACAGACCTTCAAGCGTCTTGGCCGACAATCCCATCTTGGCAGCGAGCACGGCGAGTGCGCCTTCTGTAGGATCACCCTTGATCAGCCATTCGCCCTCTGCCGCTTCTTGTCCCTTGCCCTTTCGTCCGCCCTCTGATTCAGGCTCCTGCTTATATAAGACCGAGTTATTGCACAGCGCCGCCACTTGCAGCAACCGACGCAGCCCCTGGTCTTGCTTCAGATCAACATGACCGCCTTGTTCGATAATTTCACCTGACGGCTCATACCCTTCACCGGTAACCTCCAGTTCTCGCCCGCTCAGCCATAATCGGGTTACGGTCATCTTGTTCTGGGTCAGTGTGCCCGTCTTGTCAGAGCAAATGACCGAGGCGCAACCAAGGGTTTCTACTGACGGCAGCTTCCTGACTATTGCCTTGCGTTTGATCATGCGCTGGACGCCCAGGGCAAGCGCGATGGTGACAATGGCTGGCAGTCCCTCGGGAATCGCAGCAACTGCCAGGCTAACGCCTGCCAGGAACATACCATACGTCGGTTGACCATGCAGAATCCCTGCAATGACGACCATGACTGTCAAGCCGACTGCAACGGCGATCAGAATTTTGCCGAGCTGCTCCAGGCGGTGCTGCAGCGGCGTTTCCATCGTTTCCGTCTGCTGGATCAGATCCGCGATCGTCCCCATTTCGGTCTGCATGCCCGTTCGCACCACAATGCCTTTGGCTGTTCCCCGAGTAACCATAGTGCCCATGAAGCCCAGATTACGCTGGTCACCGAGCGGCAGCTCAGCCTCGCGAATCGGCAATGCGGTCTTGCCTACCGGTACAGATTCTCCAGTCAACGCCGACTCCTCGGCATAGAAGCTGTTAGCCTCCATCAGACGTATATCAGCAGGCACCCGGTCGCCCGGCTCCAGAAGCACCAAATCGCCTGGCACGAGCTCGCTGGCAGGGATTGTGATCACCTCACCGTCCCGTATGACACTTGCATTAGGGGCGGATAGCGCCTTAAGTGCGCGCAGCGAACGTTCCGCCCGGAACTCCTGAACGAACCCGAGAATACCATTGATGACAATAATCGCTATGATCGTTACCGCATCCAGATATTCGCCGAGCAGGGCGGATACCAGTGTTGCACCGACCAGAACGAGCACCATAAAATCCTTGAATTGATTGAGCAACAGGGTAATCGGCGATATCCGCTTTCCCTCGGACAACTCGTTGCGACCATGCTGCTCCAGCCGCTCCGCCACGGCCTCGGACGTAAGGCCGCGGACAGGGTCGCAGCCGATGCTTCGAGCAATGTCCTCTGCATCCATCTGATGCCACTTTTTCTCTTCCATGCGCGTTTGTCTCCCTCCCGCTTCATCCTGCCATCCTTGCGGACAGCCCTTCTTGGCCTAATGTATTCGGACAAACCGTAATTTATCACAGGCAGGGCTTAAGTTTTTCGGACAACTATGGCATTATAAAAGCATTGCAATTAAAAAGGAGAATATAGTCATGGCACTAGATGGTATTGTAACGCGCGCGATTGCGGCAGAGCTGCAAGGCTGCGTCGGCGCCCGCATTCATAAAATACACCAGCCTTCCCCTCGCGATCTCGTATTGCAGATTCGTGGCAACGGCGCTCAAGGGAAACTGCTGTTATCCGCGAACCCAACCTATCCCCGGGTGCATTGGACCCAGCAGACGTATACCAACCCGAAGGAAGCGCCGATGTTCTGCATGCTGCTTCGCAAATATTGCGAGGGAGGCATTATTGAACAGGTCAAACAAGTAGACAATGAGCGGATTCTCCACCTGACGATCCGCAGACGCGATGAACTGGGTGATATCATGCTGCGGACGCTCGTCATTGAACTGATGGGCCGGCACAGCAACATCATGCTGATCGATCAAGACAGCGGCCTCATCCATGACGGAATTCATCATGTAACCCCCGCCATCAGCAGTTACCGTACCGTAATGCCCGGGTCGGCCTACATGCCGCCGCCGGATCAGCGCAAGGCCAACCCTCTGCTGGTCACTTCGGCGGATTCACTGGTCACTCTCCTTGCGGGCGCAGACCATGAGCCTCAGCTACAGCTGCAGCAGCGTATTGTGGACGTGTTCAGCGGCGTCAGCCCGTTGCTCGCTCGCGAGCTCGTGTATCGCAGCGGCCTCGATACCGAGGTGGAAGCTGACGCTATCGCAACGCGGCTGTGGCCGGTGTTCGACAGCATGATGGAGGACTTCCGGGAGCACCGTTATGCACCCGTCATAACAGAGGACAGCCGGGGACGCTCCCAGTTCGCCGTTACGGCGCTCACGCATTTGGGTGATAGCAGCACGACTACTTTTGAAAATGTAAGCAGCTGTCTGGAAGCCTACTATGGCGGCAAGGCCCAGCGGGATACGGTCAAGCAACGGGTGTCCGATCTGCTGCGGTTTCTATCCAACGAGAAGAGCAAGAATGTCAAGAAGCTGGAGAAGCTGGCGGACACAATTGAAGAGGCTAAGGACGCGGACAAATACCGCGTGTTGGGCGAGCTCATTACGACTTACATGCATCAGATTAAAAAAGGCGACGAATTCGCCGAGGTCGTCAATTACTATGATGAAGCAGGCGGCGAAGTCAAGATTCAATTGGACCCGCAGCTATCTCCGTCAGAGAATGCGCAGCGCTATTTCAAACGTTACAACAAATCCAAAAACAGTCTGAGTATGGCCACCGGTCAAATGGAGTCCGCGCGGGAGGAAATACACTACCTCGAATCGCTGCTGCAGCAGTTGGACAGCGCCTCGCTGGCTGATATTGAGGAGATTCGAGAAGAGCTGATCGAGCAGCAATATCTCCGGGACCGCAGCAAGCGCGGCCAGAAAAAGAAGAAGCCGACTCGTCCTGCGCTCCTGTCCTATACTTCTTCTGAGGGGATAAGTATTCTGGTAGGCAAAAATAACACACAAAACGAGTATCTTACCAACCGGCTTGCTTCCTCATCGGATACCTGGCTCCACACCAAGGACATCCCCGGATCGCATGTGGTCATCCGGAGCACAAGCTTTGGCGAGCCTACGCTGGAGGAAGCCGCGATGCTTGCCGCGCACTATAGCCAAGCCCGGGCCTCCAGCCAGGTGCCTGTGGATTACACACTGATTCGTCATGTACGCAAGCCTAACGGCGCCAAGCCGGGCTACGTCATCTATGAACAACAAAAAACGTTGTTCGTCACACCGGACGAACAACGTCTGCAAACCCTGCCTGTTACTACGGTCACTTAATAACTGTTAGCGTGCATTCTGCACCTGCAGCAAAAGCTCATGCACATATTTCATTGCCCGTTTGCCGTCGCCAGCCACCAAGTGTACGGACCGGCTGCCGGGCAGCAGTCTTGTTTGCCGCACGCCCGCCCCGCCAACAAACACCATCGTGGCGGGCGATTCAGCGGCGATTCTTCGATCCAACTCCTGCAAGAACGGCTCTGCTTGCTTCAGGCGGCCTTCGGAAGAGAAGCTGAAGGTAAAACCAGCCGGCCTCAAGTCGCCAAGGCAATCAAAGATGCCTTTCTCCGCCGGCGAAGCACCGAGATAAACAACCCGGTACCCCAGCTGCCTTGCAAAAAAACCGATAAACAAGATCCCCAGCTCATGACGCTCTCCCGGCCCGCAAGCCGTCACCAGAAGCGGTTGTCCCGGTTCAGGCCGAAACAAGCTGCAGAGCGCCAAAATATTGTCCCGGATAAAATGACTGCCAAAGTGCTCCTGGTACTCTGAAATCTCATGGCTCTCCCAGCGGTCGCCAAGCTCAACAAGAACAGGTTCCAGAATATTCATCAGCACATGCTCCACCGGATAGGACTGAATCCAGCGCTCATACAGCGCTCGTGCTTGCTCAAGATCGATCTGTTCAATCGCAGCAAGCATTTCCCGAATCGGCTCTTTCCAGGTCTCAGGAGATCCCGAGTAGGTGGGAACCGCTCCGAGTTCCAGCCCTTCCGCTGCTGCTGACGCCCCTTGCTCGGGATGCGATTTGTCGCGTTCCCTCTCCATGACAGCCATGCCAATGGGTACGCCTTCATCTACCTGTTTTTTGAGCCATCTCAAGGTGTCTATGTCGTGCTTGCTGTAGGCACGGTATCCATTAGGGAGGCGTTGCGGGCTGACAGCCTGATACCGCTCTTCCCATTTGCGGATTAACTGTGTGGACAGCTCCGTCTGTGCAGCCACTTCCTTGATGGTGTAGACTCGCTCCGTCATGGCCCGCGCCTCCTCGCCCGTCCGAGCTGAGCGGCTACCTCTGCATCAACGGTGCGTGAACCGATCTCGCCATGGAATACAACACCGCGGCGTTCGCCATGAAAGTCAGAGCCTCCGGTCATGATTAACCCGTGTCGCTCAGCCAATAAACGGTATGCCGACTCTTGCTCTGGAGAATGATCCGGATGACTCGTCTCTATGCCATCCAGCCCAGCCTGTATCAACGGTTCGATCAGACGGTCATCGCCGTACAGTCCTGGGTGCGCCAGTACACAGATTCCACCAGCTTCCCGAATCCATTCCATCGCCTCCAGCGGTGTAACCTTGGGCACCGCGACATACGCCGCAGCACCTCCCGCCAAATAACGGTCGAAGGCTTCTGCCATCGAGTCAACATACCCTTTCTCCATTAGAACTGCTGCGATATGCGGACGTCCAACAGTTTCATCGCTCCCCGTCTTGCCCGCCGTCTGAAGTACTTCTGCCATAGACACACTCAAGCCCAATTCCCGCAGTCTGGCTACAATGCGCTCATTGCGCAGCGTACGACCTTCGCGCAATCCGCTGAGACGCTCCTGCCACCGGGTCTGCCGCCAATCCGGATAATAGCCCAGCATATGGATGTCCTGTCCGTCCAAGCTCGTGCTGATCTCGACACCGGGAACGACTGTCATACCGATGCGCTGTCCCTCCTGAAGCGCTTCTTCTATACCGGCCATCGTGTCATGATCTGTGATCGCTACTGCCGCAAGT
Source organism: Paenibacillus daejeonensis DSM 15491 (assembly GCF_000378385.1). Lineage (GTDB taxonomy): Bacteria > Bacillota > Bacilli > Paenibacillales > Paenibacillaceae > Paenibacillus_D > Paenibacillus_D daejeonensis. Next base: position 599,433 of record NZ_KB899659.1, read on the forward strand.
CCCGCCTTATGGGCACGCTGGACAACAGCTGCCGGTGCCAGCAGTCCATCCGATGCAGTCGTATGCGTATGCAGATCAGCCCGGTTCATAGCCATTGCTGAAGATCCCTCTCCCGCAAAAATGCGAGGAAAGTTACGGCTGAAATCGGCAGGAGGGCTGACTTCAGGTAGATGGAATAAAATTGTCTTTTGAACTGAATATCCGCAAGGGGAATGGTCCGGATCAGCCCCAGTGACACTTCATGCTTCACCGAAGAGCTGGATAGGAACGAGACACCCAAACCAGCCTCGACGGCAGATTTTACGGCGCCCGTGCTTCCGAGCTCCATTACAATCTTCAGGGTAGCCGGATCAATGTCGCGGCGTCTGAGCTGCTCTTCCATGACCAGCCGGGTCCCGGATCCCTGCTCCCGCAGGACGACAGGGTAGTCGAGGACATCCTGAATCGAGACTTCCGAAGCAGAGGCCAACGGATGAGAGCTCGCCACGACCAGCTTCAGCTCGTCGCTCATAACCGCCTCCATATGCATATCCGGATGATTAATCGGTGCCTCAATCAAGCCGAAATTCAATTGGTGATTGACAATCTCCTCCATAATCTGGGCAGTATTCATGACTTTCATACTAATCCCGATATGAGGGTATTCCTGGCCAAAAGGCCCCAGCAGGCGGGGCAATATATACTCGCCAATTGTCAGTGAGGAGCCAAGCTGGAGCCGTCCCTTGAGTTGCTTGGTGAATTTGGACATGGATGCATCCGTCTCCCGGATCAACTCAATGCTCCGCTGGGCGTAAGGCATAAGCGCGCTTCCGGCTTCTGTCAACTCGATTCGTTTGGTCGAGCGGTGCAGCAGTTTGGTCCCAAAATAATCCTCCAGCGATTGGACTTGCATCGTCACGGCAGGCTGAGTCATATGGAGCGCCTGAGCAGCGGCGGAGAAGCTGCCCCGCTCGGCGACGGTATAGAATATATGCAGTTGATGAAAATTGAGAGCCATAAGACGTCATCCTTTCTGTCTGTTATTATATCAAAGGTTGTACAAAGCCGCGACAAGTAAAAAAAGTCCGGCAATCGCGCTTAACGTAGTGGAAAATCACAAAAAAACACGCCTCTCTTCAAAGGCGTGCCCACTAACATGAAGATGGGTTTCCGATTTACTTGCGTTTGCGGCTATTCTTAATCAGCGTCATTCGTCTGGAATGTCTGAGCCAGGAATAGTAGGATTTCAAATCGCGAAGCTCAATCGTTTCGGACATCCGACCCAGGAACGTGACGACAATCATTTTATGGAGCGGGTTGCCCAAAAGATCAGTCTCGCGCTCCAACTTGGCAAACTCCGCCACAAAAACTAAATCGTCATCGATCAGATAGACATCCTCTTCGTTTCGGTAATACGATTCAATCCTGCCTTGTTTCAAACATTCCCAGATAAAGCCTGCAATGTCCTCAAAGCCGGTCTTCTCGCTTTCTACCCGGTCCGCCCAACGGATCTTCGCATGATTCGTGATGACGACATCTGCCACTTTCTTATCACCGAGCACGACATGAAATGATTCATATGTATTCCATCTTTCGGTTGTTTTGTCTTTCATCTCGAATCCACTCCCCCTTGTGAAACAGACTGCACACCAGGTATATATACCTACTCATCCTACCATAGTCAGGGTCAAATTAATAGGAGATAAGACCCATTATTTAGGGCTAAATCGAATAAAACCTTGTTTTGTCTTCCATATCGGAATTGTATTCCGTCTTCAGCTCGTTTCGATACGAGCGTTCTATCCTTTTGACGAATGGGAGACGCTGGATGTTGCGGATCGTATCTTCTGCTCGTACTGCATCTACATACATAACGACATAATGCAGCTTGCGCGACATGTAATAGACCGATCCATATTTGTCCAGCGTTCTCGCCGCCTTCAGATCGCTGACCCACACGATGTAACCTGTTCGTTCGGAGAACATAGTCTCCCTCCCTTCGGTTGTGATAGACCGGCGCTATGCAAGCGCCGGTCCCAATAATCTAACCGCAGCCGCCACTTCCGCAGGAGCATGAACCGCCGCTTCCGCAGCCGCCTCCTGAGCTGGCACGCTCGTTGCCCGGCACTTTGATCGTGTCGGACACCGCGCCTGCGATCACCTGAGCCATCTCATACAAGAGGTCATCGACCTCCTGCTCTGCCTGCTTGAACCGGGCCACATCCGGTAATTCATCCAGCTTAGCCTCAATGAGCTTCACCTTGTCCCGCGCTTCATGATAGTCGGGATGAAACCGACCAAAGCGCTCACACTCAGCAAACAGCTCCTTGGCTTTGCGGAATTGAACGACCAGCGCCTGTGCTTCCTCATTCTCGGCGACAGCCGATTTCCAGTATAGATAATCGGCCACCGGGGCCGACACATTGACCATATCTCCCAGCTCATAGGCTTTCAACAATAAAGCGCCCATGTCGAGTGAAGTCCCGTAATTCGTCTCCGAATCACTTGCTGCAGACTTCTGCTGTTCTACTGTAAGCATCCATCCACTCCTCCTCCTCGTAGCAATGATGCTACTTCTCTATCATACCATGAAATGCTACAAAAAGTAGAGCGCTTTATTGCTTATCTCGGGTCAGGCAGAAGAAGTTTCATCTCCTGCCACGCATCCGGTGGAAGCTGTACATGCTCGGGTTCTGATCTTCCGGCCCCGCGCACTCTTCCTGACACCATCCAAGCGCCATCAAGCTCTTGCACCTCATCTGGAATCAGAACGGTCAGTTCAGCTTGTCTGTTCAACTGCAGCGGTAGCTGACAATGCACAGCAGCCTCGATCATCTCACGCGCGGTGGAGGGATGGTAGCTGCGCATCGCTGCTGACCAGGCGATTGGCAGCCGTGGAAGCTCAGGCAGCAAGCGGGAGAGACTCGGTTTGTCGCATGGCTCCAGGAAATCTGGAGACGCTGCTGCCCTATTCCGATCTGAATGACTGTTCTGAGACGCCCTAGCCCTGTCAAGCTGTGGAGATTCCTTCTCTACCAGCCAGTCGCTTGCCCATTGCTGCAGTAGCTCGGCAAACGCAGGCTCCAGCATACCGCCTGCCGCCTCTCTCAGGTCAGCTAGCAACGTATCCACAGTCAAGCCTCGTCTATATGCACCAATGAGCGAATCAGACGTTACCTTGTACTGCGTAAACAGGTCATGACTGACACGATCGGCGGACATTTCCAGCAGCCATCTAACCTGCAGCGGAGTTTCTCGGGTCACAATCAGCTCCCCGCTGAGCTGAATCCGAAGCGGCTCGGCAGGCCGCGCCTGCGCATGGAGCAGACGATAGGCGCCTCTACCGTCAACTGTATGACCTTGCTCCATCCAGCCAAGGCCTGTCAGCCGATCCAGCAGATCCTGACAGCTTGACGCCGCCTGATGTCTAGCTTGGTAGCCAGCGGCCTTATACACCCATTCCTCGAGCTCCTGCGTTAGAAACCACACACCGGCAGGCTGTTCGGCAAGCACCGCTGCGGGGTACGATCTCCCGTCCTCTGCCGCCAGATAGTCAGAGAGCACAAGGTCTGCCAGTGCCGCTTCACAGGCATGCGGAGCCTGGTCCAGCCAAGCCTGCCAACACTGCTCGTGAAAGATATACCCCTCCTCCCCCTCCGACAGCCAGCCCTGCATCAGGCTGAGATCCAGCAACCAGGCAACCCGCGGAGGATAACTGTCGGTGGACAGGCCGCCTAGCAGAGGCAATCCTCTTGCAGCCGCTTCCGGAAGCTGGAGCTGGCTTTCCAGACGTTGCAGCACACGTTTGGGCAATGTCCTGCTGCGTGTCCATGAAAAACCAAGTCGTACCAGCGCAGCCATCGTATGGAGGAGTTCGCAGCATAGCCCGCCCTCGATCCGCTCTGCCGGCAATCGCTTGACAGGATCAGACGCTGGAAGGGGCTCCAGGTCGGCAGGATAAAATTCTCGCAGCCAGAGCCTAAATGTATCTTCCGGAAGCAGGTAAGCCTGCTCCCCCCAGCCGATCTTCATACACCATACAATCCCGCAGCTGTGCAAGAACTCCAGGCCATAACGGAGTTCTGTGCCTGACCAGAGACCGCTCGAGGCCTCGCGCATGAGCTGCTCCAGTCCAAAACGACCCACCCCGAAACGACTGACAATCAGTTTCAATACATCCTGCGCCTCCAGCGGCAGCTCTGCTCGGGCAGTCGCGAGTACTTCCGCCTGAGTCTGCGCCTGGAGCCACGTCATTCCCTGCCGCCGTGCTCCGTTCCAGACCGGGTCCTCAATCAGTTGATCCATCACATGTGGCGGGATGCATGCCGTGATTTCGCTTAACTTCATGAGCCTGTCCCCCGGCTTGTTCCCGAAGCCGATAGCGCTCGCTCGTCCGGCCAACGCTTCAACTGGTACCGGTAACCTTGTTCAATCATAAATAACTGGCGGCGCAGGGCAAACTCGGTCTCTTTTGTATCTGCTGTCACGATACTATAGAACCAGGCCCGGTTGTCCTCCCGCTTCGGTCGCAGGATTCTGCCGATTCGCTGGGCCTCTTCCTGGCGGGATCCGAAGCTCCCCGAGATCTGGACAGCGACGGCGGCATCGGGGAGATCAACGGCAAAATTGGCCACTTTGGACACAATCAGTGTTCTGACCTCCCCTCGTTTAAATGCTGCAAATAGCCGTTCCCGCTCTTCATTCGGGGTCTTGCCCGTAATGAGCGGGGCCCGCAGACGCTCGGCAGCAGCGCTGAGCTGGTCAAGGTACTGACCAATCACCAGCTTCGGTTTATCGCCGTGGCGGCCCAGCAATTGCTCCATCACAGCTAGCTTGGCCGGATTCTCACTGGCGATACGGAGCCGCTCTCTCGCACCGGCCTGCCTGTATGTTGTGTCCTGAGAGGTACAGAGAGGGACACGCACCTCGCAGCATGAGAGCTCTGCCAGGGCGCCGCGTGCTTCCAGCGTCCGCCAGGGTAGTTCATAGCGTTTGGGGCCAATGAGCGAGAAGACATCCTCGGCACAGCCATCCTCCCGCACCAGCGTTGCCGTCAGACCCAGACGCCTGGTTGCCTGCAGCCCTGCGGTCAGCCGAAATACCGGAGCCGGCAGCAGATGCACCTCATCATAAATAATCAACCCCCAGTCCCGCTCGCGGAACAATCGCATGTGCGGATAATCCGTCTTGCCGGACGTCCGGTGCGTCATCATCTGGTACGTCGCGACTGTTACCGGCCTGACCTGCCGCTCGCGGCCGACATACAAACCGATGTCCTGCTCACCCAAGGTGGTCTTGTCGAGCAGCTCACGCTGCCACTGACTCACTGAGGTTGCATTGGAAGTGAGAATCAAGGTCGCACACTCCAATCGAGCCAGAGCGGCAATCCCAACAATGGTCTTGCCTGCGCCACACGGCAGCACCAGGACCCCGCTCCCCCCCTGGATGCTGCCGTCCTGAACGAACAACTCTACTGCCTGCTTCTGATAATCACGCAGCGTAAATTCCATCCCCGACAGGCCATGCTTTCTTAATTCAAGCGGCAAAGACTCACCCGCATGATAGCCTGCCTGGTCCAGCACCGGATAACCCAATCGGAGCAGCTCCTGCTTCAATCGCCCCCGCTGTGCACCATCCACCACCCAGGGGCCTTGCTCTGTGACCGCTGACTTGAACAGAGACCCCAGACTGTCTTGCAGCGCTTGTCGCAGCGGCTCGTCTGTTTCACCAGCAAGTAGCAGCTGCTCTCCGTCTCTAACCAACTGCAGCTTGCCATAACGATTGATCCACGCTTGCAAATCCGTCTCAACCGCCGCCGGCAATTCATACTTGCTGAAGGTCGCCAGGCGTTCCATAATCTGTCCGCCCTCTTGCCCGGCAGAGAGCGCATTCCAGACGGATAGCGGAGTGATACGATAGGTGTGCAGCTCGCCGGGGCGCTTGATGAGCTCCGCAAATGCAGCCAGCGCATGTGCAGCCTCCTCTGCCCCGGGCAGCCGGGTGTCAAGCAACACCGTGCCGTCCGCTTGGACGATCAGCGGTCTATGGTCTTGGATATCCATGATTATTCCCCCTGACTGTATGAACGATGACAGTTCCATCCATCGCAACTACTAGTCAGTATGAAAAAAAAACGGCTGATTTATGCCGTTTTTTGGATTCTCGCGTATGAAGTTTTTCTTATTAGACCTATACTACGGGATACGCTGCATAATCTTCTGCCAGGGCGGTCATTAGCCTCGCCGAAACGAGCATTGCCCGCTCATCCAGATCAAACCTTGGATGATGGTGAGCATAATGGGCCTCTAGCTCCGGGTTACCTGCACCCACAAAGATAAAGCATCCCGGCTTATGATGCAGATAATAAGCAAAATCCTCGGCTGCCATTACCATGGACGAAGTTTCTACTGCCTGGCTCCCCAGCAATTCCTCCCCTACCCGATAAAATCGCCGGGTCTCTGCAGCATCGTTGACAACAGGAGGATAGCCCATCCTGTAATCCAATGTGCTGGTAGCGCCATAGAGGTCACAAACCTGACGGACCATGGCCACAATCCGTTCGTGAATGTCCTCACGCACCTTCGGATCGAAGGTCCGCACCGTGCCTTTGAGCAGCGCATGCCCGGCAATAATATTATTGGTGTGACCCGCCTGGAACGTGCCAATGGTCACGACAGCAGGATGGAGCGGATTGACTTGACGGCTGACGATGGTCTGAAGAGCGGTGACCAGCGCACTGCCTACCACGATGGCATCGACCGTATCATGCGGCAGGCCGCCGTGCCCCCCTTTGCCAGTAATCTCGATCGTAAATTCGTCTGCAGCCGCCATCAGGGCGCCTTCCCTCGATGCGACTTGCCCGTAACGCAGTGGAGTCCACAAATGGACACCATAAACCGCATCCACCCCATCCATTGCTCCGTGCTCAATCAACGGCAGCGCTCCTCCCGGAGAAATTTCTTCTGAAGCCTGGAACAATAGCCTCCGCTTCCCGCTCAGCTGCTTGCGCTGCTGCATGTAATAGCTTGCGATCCCGAGCATTGTCGCTGTATGCGCATCATGACCGCACGCATGCATGACGCCTGGAACCTGCGAAGCATACTCCACTTGCTTCTGATCCTGAATGGCGAGTGCGTCGATGTCCGCACGCAGGGCCACCGTCGGTCCTTCGGATTCACCCTCAATGGTCACCATCAGGCCGTATCCGCCGAGCCCAGTCTGCACATCGCAGCCCATATCCTGCAAGACGCCAGCAATGAAAGCGGAGGTTTCTTTTTCTTTATATGAAATTTCCGGAAAACGATGCAGATGCCTGCGCCACTCCACCATTTGTGGATAGAGCTGCTGCAGCGCCTGATCCCTGTGATTGCTTGCGCTCATATGCGTACCTCCTCGTATCCTTGCGTCTTCATGTCATCTATTCTACCAGAAAAAGCAAATCAAGCGAAGGCATCCAGCAAAACGTTGAATGCGTGATGTTCGTAAAACGTTCACTTTTTGTCCGTAGCGCACTAAGTGTGCATGCTTGCACTGGCAAAGGAAACATACTATCATGAATAGAGACTATGGTTAGGCACTTGAAGGAGGATATCCATGATTATTGAGAATACAGGCTTGAATGGCATGACAAGCGAATTGGCGCATTTGGACGACTCGGCAGAGCGTCTGGGCTTCGTCCGCTGGCAATGGGAATATTACCGCGCTACATATGATCTGAAGCTCGAGGATCGTGCAGGCAAAGCGGAATACTTCTTGCGGATTAATACACGTGCCGTCGAAGGCAAATTGGAATCGCCCTATGCTGTACTGGCAGTGGAGTCGATCTATATCGGACGGGCCACCTTCCCACACGGTATGGAATACGAATCTCCCGTGCCGCAGCCGATTCTCAATACGGCCACCCAGCGACTCCAAGATTTGAAGAAGTTACTTTCTTAAGTGAGAGTAACAGCTTGACTCCATACGTATGAACAAAGCGCAGACCGGTCCAAAGGGCAGACCGGATTTTCTGCTACTCATTATGACATTTGTGCTAGTCGGCTTTGGGCTGGTGATGGTCTTCAGCGCCAGCTCCAATATCGCTGTTATTGACAGACGCTATAATTTTGATGCGCTGTACTTCACGAAACGGCAGATTGTCTGGGTAGGGCTCGGTACCATTGCGATGCTATTCCTGATGAATATCCGTTATCAGTTTTTCAAAAAGGGATTTATCCTTTATTTTATCCCCGTGCTTATTATGCTTGCACTTGTGCCTTTCATCGGCGACTTGCGCAACGGAGCGCGAAGCTGGTTCGGTGTCGGCTCGCTCGGTATTCAACCTACGGAATTCGCCAAGCTGGCGTTAATTTTGTATATGGGACGATTGATTACGAAAAAGGGAGAGAAGTTTCGCGACTTCAAGCGCGGCTTGCTGCCTGTCATGATTGTCGTGGGGATTATCTGCGGTCTGATCATGCTGCAGCCGGATATGGGGGCAGCAATTATCCTGGCTGCCTGTGCGGCGGTTATTATTATTGCAGGCGGATCTAATTTAAAGCAGGTGTTTTTCTCCGGGGCAGTGGTTTCAATAGTTGTAGGCCTGTTCATCAGTCTCGCTTACATGATTAACCCACAAGCCTGGGAATACCGGATCGCCCGTTTCACGTCGTTCATGGACCCCTTTCATGATCCGCAGGGTGACAGCTGGCAGCTCGTGCATTCACTCTATGCGCTCGGCCACGGCGGATTCGCCGGGGTTGGGCTGGGCAACGGCGTTCAGAAGCTGCATTATCTGCCGCTGGCTTACAACGATTTTATCTTTGCTGTCATTGGCGAAGAGCTCGGGTTTCTTGGCAGCGCACTGTTCCTGCTGTTCTTTCTGTTCTTCTTGTGGCGCGGCCTGATCGTCGCCCTCCGCTGCCCGGATGTATATGGTACAGTTGTCGGCGTCGGTATCATCAGTCTGATCGCAATCCAAGCGGTTATCAATATCGGTGGTGTTATCGGTGCCATGCCTATCACGGGCGTGACCCTGCCATTCATAAGCTATGGCGGCTCATCCATGCTCGTCACCCTGGCTTCCATGGGCATTCTGCTCAGCATCTCAAGGGAAGCGAACCGGCCGGCCCAGACCAAGCCCTCCAGGTTCGCCAGGCAACCACTTCATCCCCAGACTACCCAGCAGCGTGGAGGCTTCACTCCCAAAAACGTATAGGCTACAATAAAAACAAACGCCCAGGTAAGCAGCTTGTCTGCTTCCTGGGCGTTCTTGTGTTTTCTATTCCATTTGCTACTATTTCAAACGCTGAATGTCCTCCAATTCTTCTTCCCTGAAGGCCACTCCTTCCACCTTGACATTGATCTCAACTACACTGAGTCCTGTCATATTGCTTACCGCTTCGTGCACGTTCAACTGGAGTTGGCGGCACACCTCTTGGATCGGAATCCCGTACTGTACGATAACCCGCAAATCTACAGCTGCTTCCAGTTGCCCAACTTCGACCGAAATGCCCTTTTGTACATTTTTACCGCTAAGTCTCTTGGCCAATCCTTCGGAGATCCCGCCCGACATTGCAGCAATTCCTGGCGTTTCGAGTGCTGCGAGTCCGGCGATCGTCGCGACTACATCATCAGAGATACGAATAATACCGGTTTGAAGGTCTTCGGTCATTTGGTTCACTCCTCTTGTCATTCCATCCTATAGCTTCATTGTACTGGAACGCTGCCCCGGAAAGCAAGCTGACCTGCCTATAGATTGGTTAAAATTTACACATGAAAGATGATGTCGATTTGCTGACATGTATTACCTTGTCATGGGTCATACTAGAGGCAGAACAGGAGTGTTTGCCCATGAGACGCAAGATCTTCTTTGCAGCCCTGGCCACAGCCTTTGCCTTGAGCGCTGCAGCCCATTATCTGCATTGGAACATGACGATGCAATTTGCTATATCGGCAATTGCTATTCTCTTCGTAGCCGGTTTTCTCGGACAAGCTACAGAGAGTGTTGCCCATTATGCGGGGCAGCGCCTAGGCGGATTTCTGAATGCGACCTTCGGCAATGCAGCCGAGCTGATCATTGCGCTCTTCCTCGTCAAGGAAGGGTTGTTCGATATGGTCAAAGCGAGCCTTACCGGCGCGATCATAGGCAATCTTCTGCTGGTGCTCGGACTGAGCTTGTTGCTGGGCGGAATCAAATATAAGCAGCAGCACTACAACGTTGAAGTCGCGGGACATAATGCCACGTTAATGATCATGGCGGTTATCGGTCTTTTTGTACCGGCCGTCTTTGTAACCTCTGAGCAATTTTCATTGCAAAAGGACCAACAATTAAGTCTGGCGGTCGCTGCTATTCTGCTGGTTTCGTACCTGCTATGGCTCGTATTCTCCATGATTACACACAAGGATCTCCTAGCGGACGAGCAGGACCCCTCCGGGCATCATGAGTCCCCCGTTTGGTCCAAACGCACATCCATCCTCTTCCTTGTTCTGGCTACTGTTATGGTTGCGTTCGTCAGTGAATGGCTGGTCGGCACTCTGGATGCCTTCGCGGCACGCTTTGGACTATCCGAGCTGTTTATCGGTGCTTTTGTGATCGCCATTATCGGCAACGCTGCAGAGCACAGCGCGGCAGTCATGCTCGCCATGAAGAACAAGATCGGTGCAGCCGTTGAGATCGCGATTGGCAGCAGTCTGCAAATCGCCTTGTTCGTTGCTCCTGTTCTCATTTTCGCCAGCTGGATGTTCGGCCACACGATGGATATCATCTTTACCCCCATCGAGCTCACCGCGATTGCGGTGTCGGTGTTCATCGCCACGTCTATCTCCCGGGATGGGTCAACCAACTGGTACGAAGGCGTCTTGCTTTTGATGGTTTATAGTATTTTGGGCATCGCCTTCTATCTGGTATAACAAAAGAAAATATAGCAAAATGGCAAAAAAAAGAGCAGTCTCCAAGGGAGACTACTCTTTGACATTCAATGCCTCGTACAGCTGTGCCAGATTGCGCTCAAGCTTGCTTAATATCTGCTTACCTGTGGATTCAGGGACTAATCCGGCACGCACTGCGAAGTCAACCTCACGAGAGAAACCGTACATCTGTGTATCGAGAACTTCCTCGTACAACGGACATTTCCGAGTCGTCAGATTCTCCATCTGCACCTCGATCAGCTTCTCAATTTTGTTGGCATCCTCCTGCAGAAGAAGAAGCGCCTTATGATGCAATTGCTCCATAACATCCGATGAAGACATGGTACTCCCCCTTGTGCGTGTCTTTCGCCGTCATTTATACCTTTTATATTAGACGAAATCGCCGCAATACACAAGGACAAAACATCAAAAACGCCTGACTCTGAGCAGAGCAGGCGCTTTTGGTTCCGATATTCATTATCGCAATTAGTCTTGTACAATAGCAATGTTAAGGTTGTGCTTGGCAAATACCTCGGCCATTGCTGCCTTGGCCTCATCGGCATCCGGACCATGAACATGCAGTTCATAGGAATGGCCACTGACCAGTGTCGTGAATAATCCGAGGATACTCTTCACGTCGATGTATTTGTTTTCGGCTTGAAGCACAATGGAAGACCGGAAACGGTTAGCGGTTTGTGAAATGTCTACGATTGCTGCGTTGTTAGACATGAAAATCCCTCCAAATATCAGTCTGGTAAACCTTACATTCATCATACTTGCAATTCCAGGTTCCAGCAAGAGTCATTTTGCACAAAGTTCTTTAGAGAAGTTGCCTAATCTTGCAGGTCAATTCATTTCAAATGCTCGGGATTCAGACCTTCGAGCTCCGGCGTTACGAATCGGCCATCCTTGCGAATTAACACGCCGTCAAAATAAACCTCGCCGCCGCCATATTCCGGACGCTGAATCTGCACCAGATCCCAATGCACGGATGAACGATTTCCGTTATCCGTTTCTTCATAAGCCTGGCCGGGTGTAAAATGAAGACTCCCTGCAATCTTCTCATCAAAGAGCGTGTCCTTCATCGGATGCAGGATATAGGGATTGAAGCCGAGCGAAAATTCGCCTATGTACCTGGCCCCTTCATCGCTGCTGAGAAGCTCGTTGATCCGCTTGGAATCATTGCACGTGGCCTCGACAATCTTGCCTTGGGAGAAGGTGAAGCTCACTTCCTCGTACGTAAAGCCGCCATAGACACTGGGCGTATTGTAAGTAATCCGCCCTTCCACAGAGTCGCGTACCGGAGCAGTGAACACCTCGCCATCCGGAATATTGCGGTGCCCGGAGCACTTCTTGGCCCCAATCCCCTGAATCGAGAAGCTGAGGTCCGTTCCTGGCGCTACGATCCGGACTTGATCGGTAGCGGCCATCAGGTCGCGCAGCGGATCCATAGCCGCATCCATCTTGGCATAATCCAGATTACATACATCAAAGTAAAAATCCTCGAACGCTTCGGTGCTCTTGCCAGCCAGCTGGGCCATCGAATCATTGGGATAGCGCAATACCACCCATTTCGTATGCTTCACCCGCTGTTCCAAATGGACAGGCTTGCGATAAAGCTGGTCATACCACTGCATTTTCTCGGGAGGCACATCCGCCAGCTCATTGACATTACCACCGGACCGGATGGCGATGTAGCCCTGCATTCGCTTCATCCGCTGCAGATCCAGCTCAGCCCACAGCTCGATCTGCTCCCGGCTCGCATGGATGAGCTGCGACCGCAGCACGGAGCGCTCGCTGGTCTCTACGAACGGTCGTCCGTCACGAGCGGCAACTTGCTCGATCAGGCATTTCAGCAGCTCATGCTCCGATCCACTCATCTCGATGAGCACATTGTCGCCCGGCTGAACCTCGATAGAATAGCCTGCCAGATTCTCTGCCAGCCTCACCAATCTGGGATCTCTCATGCTCCAGTGCCTCCTTGCTTGGATTGCTTGCGCTTACATCGTATCATGTTTCTCTATGATTTGCACATCGATCACCAAAAACCGCCCTGGACCATTACAGCGTTCCAGGGCGGTTGCGCGATGCTATATAAGCTCCTATATAAACTTAACCCACACTAATACAGTTTCTGCCGTTATGCTTGGCTTCGTACATCGCCATATCGGCCCGGTAGAATAACGATTCGACACTGATCTTCTCATCCTCGAACGTCCATTCCGAGACGCCGCAGGAGATCGTTACCTTCGGGTGAGTCTCGGCCGCCACCTGCTCAAGTATCCGCTCTGCGATGCGGCAGGCTTGTGCCGTATTGACCTTGGGCAGATATACCGCCAGCTCCTCGCCGCCCCACCGGGCAGCAATATCGCTGTCGCGGATACAGGAACGGATGATGTCACTGACCTGCTTGAGAATCTTGTCTCCAACCTGATGCCCGTATGTGTCGTTGATCCGCTTGAAGTGGTCAATGTCGACCAGTATGAGCGAGCCGTAAGGATCCTTGCGCTGGCGTTGCTGGATCTGTTCATTCAGGTAATGCCTTACCCGCAGCCCGGTGAGATTATCCGTGATGACCATATGTCTCACCTCCGCATGCAGAGACGCATTAGTAATCGCCAGGCCGATATGGGTGGACAGCACTTGCAGCAGCTTGTAGTTGTCGTAGGAGAAATAGTTGGAGCTGCTGTGCGAGACTAGGATGACTCCAACCACTTCCGTGCCTACGACAATCGGCGCTGCAATGAGTGACCGCGAACCGGTCAGCTCCATGAGACGCGAAGCAACCGGATGCGTCGCATGGTAATCCGATATGATCAAGGGTTCTTTGGTCTCATAGACGACGCTGGTAAACCCGTAATCCGACGGAAACTTCTCATTGGCGAGCACGGGGTAATTACAAGACATGACGACGAATTGCTCTGTTTCCTTGTCCTTCTGCAGAAGACAGCAATAGTCGGCATGGAATATGTCGATCAGCTCAGTCGTGGCAAACTGGAATATTTCCTTGGGACGCAACGACTGATTAAGACGCTTCGTTAGTTCATTAATAAGCTGCAGTTCGTTAATTAGCAGATTGGACTGCTCGTACAGCTTGGCATTCTCAAAGGCAGTGCCTGCCGTATCTGCAAGCATCGTGAGCGCCGGGAGCTCGGCAATATCCGAGTATCCCTGTTCCGTTGCCAGCAGCAGTACACCGTAGACAGCTTGCTTGCCGCGAATCGGTACGGCTACGCAGAACCCTTCGCCTCTGGCCTCCGTGACAGGTTGTCCCTCCATAAAAGCCCGCGCACAGAGATCGTCAGACCCATGTCGGAATAACAAAGGCTTCACTCGGGTATCTACATGCACATAGTCCTGAGAGAGGAATAAGTCTACGTGATATTGGGCGTATAGCGTCTCTACCGTCTGAATAATCTCATGCAGGACCGATGTCACATCAATCTGATCATGCAGCCGCTTGGCTGCTGAGAACAGGGCCTCGCGGCTGCTCATCTCCTTGCGGATTTTCTCCTGATAAAGGAACAAGTCCTCCATGAAAAAACGGTCGCAGCGATGATAAAAGCAAGCCCGATAATGGAGGGCTGTTGCCTGGAGCGTCTCCGGACTTGGTGCCTGGGAGCCGCGCTTGCTGACATAGCCGAGCATACCCAGCCGCTCGTTGCCAGATTTGTCGTATATGGAGACGACAGTGATCTGACACGTGTGATTGTCATCTGTCGGATGGAACACGCCGTCCGTCAGCAGTTGTCTCGGCAAGGCGTCAGCAACAGCAGCCAATAGCAGCGCGAGTACAGCTTCGTTCTCTTCGGCAAGCCCCTGTTCGAGCTCACCGCTTGCAGCAAGCCGCCGTCCCTCATGGTCCATCAGAACAATTAACGCTCCTCTGTGAGCAGGGAGCGTATTCGTTTCCAGTATCCATTGGTTGAAGCTATCGATCAGCAGCGGAGCAAGATACGGCACATCGGCTGCAGAGATATGATGGCCTGAGAGCCACTGCTCCAGCTCCTCCATCCTGCCATGCCGACTACCGAACTGCACGATCGTATCCGCGGGGCGGATTTCGTTAATCATAACGCTGCACCTCCGTCCCTCTATCTTCTCGGCACAATCGCTGCCGATGATGGTACCGACCAAGCTGGCCGATTGGTCTGCAAACTAGCGAATCTATTCTCATCATACTCGATTTTCGTGAACATTGCACTAGTTTAGCAACCAAAAACAAGGACTTTCGATTCATTTTTACTAATTCTGAATGAATCATTACCCGTTAATCAAAAAGGAACTCCTTCACTCGTATCTGCCTGCTTGACAAAAGTAGGCGGAATGGATAAAATTTATTGATGAATATAGGGAGTACGGTTTTGTGTCACCCTCAGGGAGGTCTCTCGCTGTCAGGCCAGCGGCTGAAGTGCTTGTCAGGATGCAGTGCTATCACTGGATCATAGAGAACATCCGGCGAAACAATAGACCCATTTTCAAAAATTCCATTTGAAGAAGGAGCTACCACCGCATGTCACGTTATACTGGACCTAAATTCAAACTAAGCCGTCGTCTCGGCATCGCCCTTGGCGGCAACAGTAAAGAACTGAAACGCCCATTCCCTCCTGGACAGCATGGCCCAGGCCAACGCAAGAAGCTGAGCGGCTACGGCATTCAGTTGCAAGAGAAGCAAAAACTCCGTCATATGTACGGTTTGAACGAAAAGCAATTCCGCAACCTGTTTGACAAAGCAAACAAAATTAAAGGTATTGCCGGTGAGAACTTCATGTTCCTGCTGGAGAGCCGTCTGGACAACCTGGTTTACCGTCTTGGCCTGTCCAACACTCGTGCAGGTGCACGCCAGCTCGTTGCTCACGGTCACGTGACAGTCAACGGCAAAAAAGTAGACATTCCGTCTTACACTGTATCGATTGGCGATGTAATTGGTCTGCGTGAGCGCAGCCGTGGTTTGAAAGCAATTAAAGAAGCGTTGGAAGGCCGTCATCACCTGCCTAACTACGTTGAGTTCAACGACAACGCTATGGAAGGCAAGTACATCCGTCTGCCAGAGCGCGCTGAACTGTCGCAAGAAATTGACGAAAAGCAAATCGTCGAATTCTACAGCCGCTAATTGCAGCTGACTGGACCGAGCATGGGATATCCTGTGCTCGGTTTTTTTTGTTTCTTTTCCTTAGGCGGCTCTAACGGCTACCTGCGCACTTATTTCAGCGAAAATGAGCTATCAGAGGCTTCGAGAGAGATAAATCAACAAAACGGCTGGTCCGCTTGGCGGGCCAGCCGTTCTCAATGAGTGCGATAAGTTGATGTTAAGGCTTAGGCGCCTTCCTCTTGCTCATCTGTTTCTGCATCTACAACAGAGGTGCGCTCTGCGGGCAGATTTTTCTTGGACTTGGGCTTGCTGGTTTCGCCGCCGTCCAGCGACGGTACAGCCTTCGAGGTAAAGCCTTTGATGAGCTCTTCCACGTCGATGCCGGAAACATTCTTGAGCATCTCAGGTGCGGTTGCCATCAGCGAGGTAACATAGTTGCTCACTCTCGCTGCACCTTCGCCGTTGCCAGTGTCAACAACCGTCAGTTTGTCAATGCCTTTGATCGGCTCAGCCACTCGGCCTGCCAGCTCAGGCAGCATTTTGACAATAATATCGAGGACGGCTGCTTCGCCGAATTTCTCGAACGCCTCGGCCAGTTTTTCTTTGGCTTCCGCCTCCGCCAGACCACGAGCCCGAATAACCTCGGCATCCGCATTACCTTTGGCGCGTTCGGCATCAGCCACGGCCAGACCGTCGAGACGTTTCTGCTCAGCGCTTGCCTTCGCTTCGGTTTCAATCCGGTACTGCACAGCATCAGCTTCGCGCATCCGTCTTGCTTTGTCCGCTTCAGCCGCTTGTTCAACCGCGTAACGGTCGGCGTCCGCTTTTTTCTTCACTTCAGCATCGTATTGCTTCTCGCGCCGCAGAATTTCCTTGGCTTCGAGATCGATTTCCCGCTCCTTACGAACGAGCTCTACCTTCATCATCTCTTCGACAACGCTCTGCTTGGCGCGCGCTTCCTGAATAGCATAGGCCTGGTCGGCACCCGCCTTGGCAGTATCCTGCTCTTGTTTAAAGGAAGCGACCTTCAATTCTTTATCCTTCGTCGCCTCAGCGATATGTGTGTCGCGCAGCAACTCGGCTTTTTGGCCTTCTTCCTCCGCTCTTGCCTTCTGAATCCGCGAATCGCGGATGGCTTCGGCTTCGGCAATATCGGCGTCGCGCTTAACGATTGCAATCCGCGGCTTACCGAGTGCGTCGAGATAACCATGCTTGTCGCGCAGGTCTTTGATCGTAAAGGAGACGATCTGCAGACCCATCTTCTTCAGATCCTTCGCTGCGTTGCCCTGTACCTCCTGGGCGAAGCGGTCGCGGTTCCGGTATACCTCTTCCACCGTCATCGTACCGAGAATCGCCCGCAGGTGACCTTCAAGCACTTCCTGGGCCTCACTCTTCAATTCTTCGGTTGGCTTACCCATGAATTGCTCGGCCGCGGTTGCCACGTCCTCTGTCGTACCGCCCACCTTAATAATAGCTACGCCATCGGCCATAACCGGAACACCTTGCTCGGTATACACCTCTGGGGTTGATACATCCAGCTTGTGAGACAGCAGCGACAAGAACTCAGCCTTCTGGAAGACCGGCAGGATAAACGCGCCGCCGCCGCGGACGATCTTGATCCGGCGTCCCGAGTCATCAACCAGCGTATGCTTGGAACCCAGGAACGAACCCGTGACCACCATTGCCTCATCAGGACTTACGGTTTTAAACCGTGCCCAGAAGGCAAGCCCCAGTACGACGATGACACCCACGACAATTGCAGGTATTACTAAATAATCTGGCATTTCATTTCTCCTCTCTGTTTATCTGACTACAATCTTAAGAATGACAACGCTATAGATCTAGCTTGGATACGTATAGCGTATGGTCACGCACCTCGACCACGACAACCTTGCTGCCGGAAGGAATGGGCTCGCCGTCATGGCTGGCGGCGATCTGGTTGGTTACGCCTGCCGATCCTACCCGCACCAGCACTTCCCCATACCCCGTGGCCGGGATGGGAACGAGCACCTCAGCGATCTTGCCGGAGAGCTCCTGAAACGAGAAGCCTGTAGAGTTCTCACTGTTCTGCATCGGCTTCACATAGAGGAAATACACACTGATCCCAATCATCACTGCAGACAGCAGCGCAATCAACACAATCGCCCACGCGCCGATCGCCGTGTATCGGGTCAGTAGCAATCCCGCGCCGCCAAACGCGGTAATCCCCCCAACCAGAGTCATGGGTTGCAGCCAGGACATACTCTCCATCGACAAGAAATCCAGTACGCCATCTAGCGCCTCGCTCAATATATCGCCAAAAATGACGCTAATCAAGGCATACAGGATACCGCCGGCGAGACAAGCGATAAATAAACCTTCCATTGCCCTCCCTCCTTTCATTTCGTCCATATTCTGTCATGCTTACAGAGGTTGTTCAAAAAGTCCCGTTTTTCCTTTTTGAACTGACACTTACAGGAATACATACGTCAAAATTGTGAACGACGTTTCATTTTTCTGTAGCGACAGGCTTTCCAAAGGCTGACAGAGGCTGCTTGCGTAGATATACCATAGTTGACAGGCTGCGTCAATGACACTCAGGTCACCAAACCTGGTAAACCCGCGTCTTTCGATCCAATTTTTACTTATTTGGCCCCGGATTATGCTCACTTTTGGCGATTTGTGCTATACTAAGACTGTTATATTGGAGGAGGAGTACATAGCTATGACTGAAGAGCAGAAGAGTGCGCCCCCACGGACTAGCGGCTGGCGCACGTTCGGGCTGGTTACTTTTATTACCGTTAAATGGCTTATCATCTTCGGCCTGATCATCGGTCTGTTTGCGGGAGGCGCCGTGACCGGGTATGTGGCCTCGTTGGTTTCCGACGAACCGGTGCGGCCACTGGCGGAGATTGAAGAAAAAATAAATGAAAATGACATTACTGGCTTTGTCTACTTCAATGATGACAGTATGCCGGTGGGTCAGCTGCGGACTGAAGAAGACCGCCGCTTGGTCACGATGGAGGAAATTCCGCCGGTAGTGATTGATGCCGTGCTGGCCATTGAGGATAACAACTTTAATGAACACTATGGTGTCGACATCAACGGCCTAGGCCGTGCAGTGAAGCAGAAGCTGCTCAACGAAGATATTCAGACAGGCGGCAGTACGTTGACTCAGCAGCTGGCGAGACGCGTTTTTTTGAGCCTTGACGTAACCGACAGCCGCAAGTTTAAAGAAATCTTCCTTTCCTTACGTATGGAACGGTATTTGACCAAAACCGAAATCTTAACTGCGTACTTGAACAAGGTGCCGTTCGGTAAAGGGGCTAGTGGCTACAATCTGTTCGGTATCAAAGCCGCAGCCAAAGGCGTATTTGATATCACTGATTTAAACAAGCTCAATACAGCTCAGGCAGCTTATCTGGCGGGTCTACCGCAGCGGCCGACCGCTTACTCCGCATTTAATAGCCGGGGCGAGTTTAATGAAGAAGGCTTCGGGTACGCGATGGACCGCCAGCAGCTGGTGCTCCGCCGGATGATGGATACAGGCCGCATCACGCAAGAGGAATATAATGAAGCGATTGCCTTCGACATCCGCATGACAATGGCGAAGCCCAACAAAAAAGCCTATGCCACGTATCCGTACCTCATGCTTGAAGCGGAGCGTCAAGCTGCCGAAATCCTGCTCTTGCAAGACGAGCCGACACTGACCAAGGCGGATTTGCAAAAATCAGAGCATGCCGGCCGCGTCGAGGAGTACCGTCAGAAGCTGCTTCGCGGTGGCTATCATATTTATACAACCATCGACAAACGGATCTATAATATGATGCGCGAGATCGGGAACAACGCCGACAACTTCGTTGATACGGAGGAGAAAGGCATCCAGCAGGTAGCGGCTATCATGATTGATCATAAAACCGGAGCTATTGTGAGTATGCTGGAGGGTCGGGATTTTAATCTGGAGCAGATGAACCATGCCACCCAGATGACACGTCAGCCAGGCTCGACGATGAAGACCCTTGGCGCATATCTGCCTGCGCTGGAGAGTGGTAAGATCCAGCCTGGTGGCGTCGTGGACGATGCACCGATGGTACTGCCCGATGCACAGAAAGGGTTCCATATTCCGATGAACTCCAACAATCGGTTTTATGGCTTGGTCACCGCCCGTGAGGCCTTGGACCGGTCGCTTAACCTCCCTGCGCTCAAGCTGTTCCTGGAGGATGTAACGATTCCTGAAGCATGGGATTTTACCCGCAAGCTGGGCATCACGACTTTGCAGCCGAGCGATGAGCATGCCCAGACGGGTGTAATCGGCGGCCTCAGCGTCGGGGTGACTGTAGAAGAGTTGACCAACGCCTACGGTTCCATCCCTAACCAAGGATTGTTCAATGATGCCTACATGATTCGCAAAATTACCGATGCCCATGGCAACCTGGTTTACAAGCACGAGTTGCAGCCGGAGCGAGTCTTCTCCGAGCAGACGGCGTTCCTGATGACCGATATGCTGCGCACGACTATTGCAAATGGCCGCGGCACAGGACATGATATTACATCGCGCTTTAACAAATACGGTACCATTCCGGTCGCCGGCAAGACGGGTTCGACGCAAGGCTACGGCGATGTCTGGTTTGTCGGCTACACGCCGGACTTGACGATGGGGGTCTGGTCGGGATACAAGAGCGCTAATCACAAGCTGACGGGCGAGAATCGCAAGAGCGCCCGTCATATCTGGACAGAGATCATGAATCAGGTGACTGAAGCCAGACCGGAGCTCTTCCCCACGCAGGAGTTCATCCAACCTGATGGTGTGGTCAAAGCAACTGTCTCCAGTGTAAGCGGCAAGGTGCCTTCCTCCCTGACACGTCAGTTCGGAAGACTCGTCACCGACTGGTTCAACGAGGAATACCTGCCTACCGAGCCGGAAGACGCTCTGGTCAAAATGGCGTTCATCACCTACAACGGTGTGAATTACATTGCGCATGACACAACACCTTCGGATTTCATCTTTGAGGAAATTGTCATCAAGCGCAAGAAGCCGCTGGGCGAACTGATGAAAGAGATTGCCGATGCGCAGAGCAAGATGCCTGCCAGCAGCCGGCGTCCACTGAGTGCGTATTTGCCTCCTGATTCATCGATGGATGCACCATCAGAGCTTGACCCGCGGGTAGATGACGGCAGGGCGCCATCACCGCCATCCAGCGTCAGAGCCAATGCGAACGGCTCAGGCAATGTAACCATTACGTTCCAGCCTAGTCCTGAGCGAGACGTTGTAGGCTACCGGCTGTACCGCAAGACGGGTGGAGGCTCGTTCCAGAAAACTGGCAGCTCTCTGCTTGCCGGCGGCTCCAATAGCTTCACCAGCAGCGTTTCGTTCACGAACAACTATGAGTTCTATGTTACTGCTGTCGATGTTGCCGGCAACGAATCGTCGCCTAGCCTGATTGCGGGTACAAGCGGCAACATCATCCCGCCTCCTGGCACAAGCAGCGGCGGGTCGGGTAATGGCAACAACAATCCCGAACCCGAGACGCCTGCAGTGACGCCGGTGACCCCACCGGGATCGGAGACCACGCCTCCACCTGCTGAACAGGAGCCAGGTCTGAGTACCCCGGATGCACCGTCCGGCATCCGGGTGCAGACAACAGATATAGGCGTCTTGATGACATGGAGCGCCAATCCGGTCGGCCAGCAGATCGTTCACTACAATGTGTATTATAGTGAAACGGGATCCGGCACCTTTTCCAAAATCGGTGCTTCGGCCGATCCTCGATTCGAGTATGTGTCTCCTATCCGCTCCGGCTGGTTCCGAGTTACTGCCGTGAATGAAAAAGGAGAGTCCCTGTTCTCCGGAGCAGTTGAATTGAAATAATCAGAAGAAACACGAAAGCCCGGCCCCGCAGCTACTGCTGCAGGGCCGGGCTTTTTATCGGGATAGCGGTTAGTCCTCAATCGTCGAGAGGTCACCTGTCGGCAGGTTAAGCTCCCATGCCTTGAGCACACGACGCATAATCTTGCCGCTGCGCGTCTTCGGCAGCTTGTCGCGGAATTCAATCTCGCGCGGCGCGGCATGCGCCGAGAGTCCTTCCTTCACGAACGTGTAGATCTGCTGCTTGAGCTCCTCTGTCGCCTCATAGCCTTCGCGTAGTGCGACAAACGCCTTGATGATCTCACCGCGCATCGGATCCGGTTTGCCGATAACACCAGCCTCCGCGATCGCCGGATGCTCGACCAGCTTACTCTCCACTTCGAAGGGTCCCACCCGCTCGCCAGCGGTGTTAATGACATCATCAATGCGGCCCTGGAACCAGAAGTACCCTTCTTCGTCCTGATAAGCCGAATCGCCAGACACATACCAGCCCGACAAGCGGAAATATTCCTCGTATTTGGGCTGGTTGTTCCAAATCTTGCGCATCATGGACGGCCATGGTGTCCGAATCGCGAGATTGCCCATCCGGTTCGGCGGGAGCTCTCGCCCACTGTCGTCGATGATGGCGGCTGTCACGCCTGGGACAGGTTTGCCCATCGACCCGGGCTTGATATCCATCGAAGGATAGTTACAGATGAGCTGCCCCCCCGTCTCGGTCATCCACCAGGTGTCATGAATCCGCTGACCATAGACTTTCATCCCCCAGCGCACGACCTCGGGATTCAGAGGCTCGCCGACACTGAGCACATGACGCAAGGAAGACAGATCAAATTGACGCACCAGATCATCGCCCGCCCCCATCAGCATGCGGAAGGCCGTTGGCGCACTGTACCATACGGTAACGCCATATTTCTGAATGGTGCCATACCAGTCTTCCGGACTGAATCGTCCGCCACGGATGACATTGGTAGCACCGACCAGCCAAGGAGCGAAGATGCCATAGGAAGTGCCTGTGACCCAACCAGGATCTGCCGTACACCAATAGATATCGTCCGTCTTCAGATCCAATACAAAATTAGCTGTCATCCGATGCTGGAGCATGGCGTTCTGCACATGGAAGACACCCTTAGGCTTGCCTGTCGAGCCAGAAGTATAATGAATGATGAGTCCGTCTTCACGATCCAGCCATTCAATCTGCGCCTCCGAGGAAGCTTCGGACATCGCTGCCGCGTAGTCTACAATTCCCTCGCCTGCTGGTACCTCTTCGCCCACAACGATCGTATGCGCGAGTGACGGCAGTTCGTCACGTGCGATGCGTCCAATCAAAGACGGCGTCGTGACGATAGCCACAGCTTCGCTGTCGAGCAGGCGATCCTTCACAGCTGTCTCCATAAACGCCTCGAACAATGGGCCGACGACAGCGCCTACCTTAAGAATGCCCAGCAGACAGAAATAAAGCTCAGGTGTGCGCGGCATAAAAATGAATACGCGCTCTCCCTTGCCTATTCCCAGTCCCCGCAGCACGTTGGCGAACTTGTCGGATTGCTCCTTCAGCTGAGCGAACGTGTACTGTTCATCGCGAGACTTGTCACTGTAATACAGCGCAACTTTATCTCCTCGGCCTTCGACGACATGGCGATCAATTGCCTCATAGGCCATATTGACTTTACCGGTATCATGCCAGGAAAATTGCTGCTCCAGCGCTTCCAGACTAAAGCTGGCCCTGGCTTCTTCATAGCTTCCCATATTACTGTTCGTTGCTGTCGCTTTGATGCGTTCCTGCTGCTCATTTTGCTCCATTGTTCAATCCTCCTCAAGGTACCCTATCCCTGTGAATATTAGAATACGCTTACAAATGATAGTTAAGGTCAAAAAGTTTCAAAAAATCGTCATTTGTTATTATAGCACATTTTAATAGCGGCGCACATGGGTTTTCAAGTCGCTGCTTTTTTGTTATAAGTGAAGAAGAAACTCTGCGGCTGAACAGGCCGGAAAGGAGGAATGGCTTTGGAGCATCGCAAGATTATACACCGCCACACCTTCATGAACGGAGAAGAAGAGCTGGTTGTCGAAGGTCCTGTCGAGCCGGAACGCTTGGCCACATGGGACATGCATCCCGATCTGGACGCCTTCCGCAGACCCCGTGAGCAGCACGAAGCGCTGGTCGAGATAGCTGAACTACCGGAGGGCAGAATTATTGTCGCCCGCAGCGGCAGCCTCATTGTCGGTTACGTCACGTTTCATTATCCCGACGAGATGGAGCGCTGGTCGGAAGCGGCAATGGAAGATCTAGTTGAGCTAGGTGCCGTGGAGGTAGCTAATGCCTATCGTGCGCTCGGACTTGGCAAGCGGATGATCCGCACCGCCTTCGAAGGGGAACAACTGGAGAATATGATTGTCTATACGACTGAATATTACTGGCACTGGGATCTGGAGAGCAGCGGCCTGAACGTATGGGATTACCGCAAAATGATGGAGCAGTTGATGAAATCCGTTGATATGGTCTGGTTCGCGACCGACGACCCGGAGATTTGTTCTCATCCTGCTAACTGCCTTATGGTTCGCATAGGCAAGGAAGTCCCGTTGGCATCCGTAGAAGCTTTTGATCGCGTCCGCTTCCGCCAGCGGTTTATGTATTAGAAGATTGCGGCCCAATAAGTGGCTGATCTATAGATAAGGAGGACGCCAAGCGATGAAAACGGCCAATGCCGTACTTGTGCATCACCCGGACGCGATGCGCTACCGGTTCAATGATCACCATCCGTTTAATCCTGTGCGGCTGGAGCTGACGATCGATCTTTTGAGAGCGTCTTCAGCCCTGCAAGACCAGCAGATCGTACTCCCTGCCCCGGCGGATGATGAGCTGCTGAGTTTGCTCCATCGGCCTGATTATATTGATGCTGTTCGACAGCTCAGCGTCCCGGAACCGCAGCAGCGCTGGTACAGTCAAGCCCAACAGTATGGGCTGCAGACGGAGGATACCCCGTGTTTTCCTGGGATGCATGAGGCTGCCGCCTGTATTGCGGGAGGATCCGTACACGCCGCTGAGTTGATTATGCAGGGCCGCACGCAGCATGCCTTCCATATGGCCGGAGGACTGCATCATGCGTTCCCAGATCGGGGAGCAGGCTTCTGTGTCTATAATGATGCGGCGATCGCCATCGCCTGGCTACGGCGCCAGTATAATGCTCGCGTGCTCTACATCGATACAGACGTCCATCACGGAGACGGGGTCCAGTGGGCATTCTATAATGACCCCGAGGTATGTACGTACTCCATTCACGAGACCGGCAAGTTCCTATTCCCGGGAACCGGTTATGTCCATGAACGCGGCAATGCGGAAGGTTTCGGCGCCTGCTTTAATTTGCCTGTAGAGCCTTATACAGAGGACGAGTCCTGGCTGGAGTGCTTTGGCCAGAGCATTGAGCGGGTAGCCGCCGCCTTCAAGCCGGATATTATTATCAGTCAGCATGGTTGTGACGCCCATGCGCTCGATCCGCTGTCCCACGTCCATTGCAGTATGCGCATCTACCGGGAGATGCCCGCAGCTATTCACCGCCTTGCCCATCAGGTTGCCGGCGGCCGCTGGCTGGCTGTTGGCGGGGGCGGATACGATATCTGGCGGGTTGTGCCACGGGCGTGGGCGCTCGTCTGGCTGGAGATGACGGACCATCCCTTGCGGGATGAAATCGCAGCAGCAGGCTGGACGACCAGACTCCCCGACGCCTGGCGTTCACGCTGGCAGCCCGAGAGTCCTGACAGCCTTCCGGAGACCTGGCTGGACGATACATCGGACTGGACACCGATGCCCCGTCGTTCTATCATCACGGAGCAGAACCGCGCAACGATGCAGATTGCGATCCAGGACCTATAGCCGGATGCCATCTCACGGCTGAGAGCCCCATTGCCTGTAACGGCAATGGGGCTCTGCTTGTCGCCAGCGAGAGCTGCCTTAGAGGCGCTCCACCATGTCTTCAATGATGCGGAAGGAATTGTCGGCCGCCTGCACGGTGAACTCTGGAAAATTCACATGAGCGGAGCCATCCGCTTTGTCGGATATCGAACGAATGACCACGTACGGAATTCCGTTCATCGCGCACACCTGCGCCAGCGCTGCCCCCTCCATTTCCGTGCAGACGCCACCCATCTCTTCATGCAGCTCCTTAACGGTCTCGCGACTGGCAATGAATTGATCGCCGGAGAGCACTTTTCCCTTGCGGTAGCGACCTGGAAACAGCTTGGCTCCCGCTGCTTCAGCAATGCTCACAAGCTGTTCATCAGCCTGAAAATCCGATTGTTCCTGAAACGGAATGACGCCTCTTGCGAAACCAAGCGGGCGTACATCCATATCATGCTGCAACGCACTGGTCGAGATGACGATGTCCCCGATTTCCAATTCTGGATCCAAGGCGCCCGCCACTCCGGTGAACAGTACGCAATCTACGCCTTGATCGATTAGTACTTGCGTACATACCGCGGCATTGACCTTGCCCACTCCCGATTTGCCATAGACGATGGTCTTCCCTCCAAGCTGCCCTTCATGCAGTTGAATGCCTGCTTTTTCAATGGTACGTTCTTGTTTCACTGCTTTATGCAGCAGCTCGATCTCTTCGTTCATGGCACCGATAATTCCGATCTTCACTTGCCTTCCTCCTGTTCATTATACACCCTATAAATTTGAAAAAGCTCCCGAAGGAGCTTTGCCGTTTCTGATCACGAAGTAACGCAGGGAGCTGATTCGACATCGAATCTTGCGTTCACCCTCGAAGTCCGGTGCTCATGTAGGTTTCCCTACACTCCGCTCCTCCTGCACCTTTAGACCTGGGCGACCGATTGACGATTGATCAACTCATGCTGGAGAATAACCCGCGGGTCCTCAACGGCTTCCTTCTTCATCAGCTTGGTCAACAAACGCATGGATACAGCGCCGATGTCATACATAGGCTGGGCCACCGTCGTCAACTGTGGACGTACCATCGATGCCATCCGGCTGTTGTCTACGCTAATGACCGAGATGTCTTCCGGCACTTTAAGACCATAGTCTTGAATGCTATGGATGGCGCCAATCGCCATCTCGTCCGTTGCAGCGAATACGGCTGTCGGCTTCTGATCCATTTCCAAGAAATATTTCATGGCCTCAATCCCGGATTCGTAGCGGTAGTTCCCGACCCGAACCAGCGATTCGTCATAAGCCTGTCCCGCTTGTTCAAGCGCACGTTTGTAGCCCTGGAAGCGGGCATACCCATTGGCAGGATCCTGCAGCGTGCCGCTAATCATTGCGATGCTCTTGTGTCCTTGTGCAATCAGGGAACTGACGGCATCGAATGCTGCTGCCTCATGATCAATGTCTACCGACGGAATGGTTGCTTGCTCATCCGTGGTCGCACACAGAACAATCGGAACATTGGAGGACTTGAAGGCAATGATATGCTCTTCAGTTACGGCACCGCCCATAAACAGCAGCCCGTCCACTTGCTTCTCCAGCAATGTATTAATGACGCGAATTTCCTTGTCTTTCTTCTTATCCGCATTACAAAGAATGATATTGTAATGGTACATGTTGGCAATATCTTCAATGCCCCGCGCTACCTCTGCAAAAATCGCGTTGGAAATATCGGGGATAACGACGCCTACCGTAGTCGTCTTCTTGCTTGCCAGTCCGCGTGCAACGGCATTGGGACGATAGCCCAAACGCTCAATAGCTTCGAACACTTTCTTGCGGGTTTGCGGTTTGACGTTCGGGTTGTTGTTCACCACACGGGAGACCGTCGCCATGGACACGCCCGCTTCCCTTGCTACATCATAAATGGTTACAGTCACGTTCCTTCTCTCCATTTAGTTCATATTTTTGGTTCATAGACTGGTATTTAGGAAGAATGAATGCCATGTTGGCCGGACCTCGATTAAAATAATGATACGACAAAAAATTACTTTACGCAATGTTACCCGCCCCGTCAGGAACTAGGGGCTCAGGAACTGCAGGCATCGCTATTGACTTGACAATCGCCAGTATAAGTAGGAAGTGCAGCTAAACTTATGTAGACATCGTGCGTCGGCTGATTTGGGATAGCCGTTTTTCAACCTCGGCGATCCACTCATCATCGCCAAGCCTTTGGGCAAGCAGCAGTAAGTCCAGCAACTTGTTGATACGTTCGCCGATGAGCTTGTCCATCTCTTGCCTGCTTGGCCTTTTTTGTCTTGTATACAGCTCCATTATCAAATCTGCCCATTCATTCCACTCGTTAAACAGGAACGTCTGCTGCTCCGGCTTTGCGCCGAGTTGACCAATCAGTCCCGTAAGATCCGGCTTAACCTCCGGAAACACCTCGCTGCGGCTGCATGCATCACATGAGTAGACCGGCACATTGTCGATCTCCACCTTGCCCGAATAAATCACCGTCCGCAGCTTCATGGACATGGTCTCGCCACAAGGACAGCTTTTTTCCACAGCGGCCCACCCCTTTAAAGATTGATATACTCAACAATATTCGACCTCGTTCGCCGTATTTCCTGCTGGTTGCCCGCTGTAATTTTTTGTTACATCAACTTATGCCTTAGTTCCCTGCCAAACGCCGCCATTTACGCTTTATGTAGGGGATGCTTAGCGTCAGCATGGCCAGCAGTGCGCCGATTCCGTCGTTGCGTACGTCTTTGGCATCCGGGGTTCGGCCATCGACAAAGGACTGGTGATATTCATCGGAGACGCCGTACAAGACACACAGGAGAACGATGAGCGCCTTGATGCTCCAACGTTCAGCCTTCACTCCGAATGCGTAAGCCATGAGCAAGGCCAAGATATAATAAGAGACGAAATGTCCCCAATCAAAGCTGGTCATAAACGGAAAAAACTTTTGGAACCATGGCATCATTCCGCCCAACTGATCACCGGTACGGGAGGACAGCAAAAAAATAACGCCCATCCATATCAGCGCCGGAAGCCAACGGAGCCAGGGACGGCGTGCGTGATTGGTTTGCTTCATCTGATCTCCTTCGATACAATATGATAGAGTTTTACCCATACATCCCTATTAGGAGGTACGTCGATGTCTTTAACTGGAAAATCCGTGATTTGCTTGTTGGATGATGAGTTTGAAGATTTGGAATTATGGTATCCTGTCTATCGCGTTCGTGAGGAAGGCGCAACGGTATTGTTCGCCGGGCCGGAGAAAGGCAAGAAGCATATCGGCAAGTACGGTGTGCCCGCAGTTGCGGATCTCGCTTTTGACGAAGTGAACAGCAGCGATTACGATGGCATTCTCGTACCTGGCGGCTGGGCGCCGGACAAGCTGAGACGCTACCCGAAGGTGCTGGAGCTTGTGCAGGAAATGAACAAGGACGGCAAACCGATCGGACAAATCTGTCATGCCGGCTGGGTCCTGATCTCTGCCCGCATCCTGGAAGGACGCACAGTGACCTCTACACCAGGAATCCGGGATGATATGGAAAATGCCGGAGCCACCTGGCTGGACGAGGCCGTCGTCACCGACGGCAATCTCATCTCCTCGCGGCGTCCGCCAGACCTGCCGCCTTATGCCAAAGCCTTCGTAGACGCCCTCAAACAGCGCTAGGAGCCGTGCGGCTTGCAGACGGAGACCGGTTGCTCCACCGGAGTACCGGCTCCGCTTCTGAAGGCCTCCAGCTGCTCTCGCATCTCACCGCTGGTTCGACAGGCCAGGAGCCGATCCAGGAAGACGCGGCTGTCCGCTTGCCGGGTATTCAGCAACCGTTCCTTGACGTGCAGAAGTGCATGTGCGCTCATGCTGAGCTCGTCGACATCCAGCCCGAGCCAGATCGGCAAAGCCAGTGTATCCCCAGCCATCTCTCCGCATACTCCAACCGGAATGCCACGGCGCTTCGCCGCATCCACTGTCATCTTCAACATCCGCAGAACCGCTGGATGATAAGGCTCATACAAGTGAGCAATCTGGTCATTCATCCGGTCCACTGCAAGCACGAACTGCACCAAATCATTGGTACCGATACTGAAGAAATCCACCTCATCGGCCAACAGATCGGCAATCGCAACGGCTGCAGGCACCTCAATCATGACGCCAACTTCCAGCTGCGGGTTGAAAGGCAGTTCTTCCGCTTCGAGTTCACGCTTCGCCTCTTCCAGAACGGCCTTGGCCGCCCGTACCTCTTCGACAGAAGAGATGAGCGGGTACATCATCTTCACATGACCAAACCGACTGGCCCGCAGAATAGCTCGCACCTGGGTTTTGAACAGGTCCTTCCGATCAAGCGAGATGCGGATGGCCCGGTATCCAAGAAACGGATTTTCTTCTTCCGGAATGTTGAAATAGTCGAGCTGCTTGTCGCCGCCAATATCCAGGGTCCGAATGATGACCGTGTCTTCGCCAAGCTTTTCCGCTACACTGCGATATACCTCGTACTGCTCCTCCTCGCCAGGAAAGCTGAGACGGTCCATATACAGAAATTCCGTGCGGAACAGGCCGACGCCGAGCGCACCGACCGGGAGCGCCACCTCCAGCTCCTTAAGCGAGCTAATATTGGCTGCCAACTCCATGACTTTGCCATCGGGAGTTACCGAGCGAATGCCAGCAATCTGCTTGAGCTTGTTCTTGGCTTCGTACTGGGCTTCCTGCGCCCGCGAGAATTGCTCCATGACCTGATCTTCAGGATCCAGGATGACTTGACCACTCTGCCCGTCGATAACCATCATCTCTCCCGTCTGAATCGGCTCCGCCAGCTTGTTCTCAAGACCAACGACAAGCGGAATCCCCAGCGCCCGCGCCATGATGGCCGAATGTGAGGTCGTGCTGCCTGCCAGGGTCACAATGCCAAGCACATGCTTGGGGTTCAGGTGCGCCAGCTGGGATGGAGAGAGCTCCTTGGCCACTAGAATAAAGGGCTGAGTGTCGGTTGGCAGCTTAATCTCCGGAGCACCCAGCAGATGCTTGAGCAGACGGTTCCCGACATCCTTGATGTCCAGCGCACGCTCTTTCATATACTCGTCATCCAGCAGGTCGAACATCGTGACGAAGTGGTCGATGGCTTCCTTGACTGCCACTTCTGCTGCCTTATACTGGCGCTGAATGATACCCTGAACTTCATTCATGAATACAGGGTCGTCAAGGATGGCAATGTGTGCATCAAAGATGTGGGACTCTTCGGTTCCCACAACTTCGCGCAGCTCTCCCTTCATCTGTTCGATTTCATCCTTTGATGTCTTGATGCCTTCATAGAGACGATCGAATTCCTTGGCCAGATCAGCAACGTCGATCTTCTGCTCCGGCAGGTCCCATTCCCAGCCTGGCAGCACGAACGATTTGCCGATGGCGATGCCTGAGGATGCCCCGATACCTTGAATAATGGTCAATCTCCCCCACCCTTTCTCTCTTTAAGCACAACGGACATGACGGATGCCTGCCCCTTCTTGACGCCTTTGAATGGCGCATAGCTCCAGGATCTTACGATATCTGAATTGGTAATAACCATTGGCGTCGCAAGCGATTTACAGCCTTTGCGCACCTTCTGCAGATCAAATCGAATCAACAGCTGTCCAGCCTTCACCTTATCGCCTTCTTCAACGACAGCGGCAAATCCCTTGCCTCCCAGCTGCGAGGTGTCGATACCGATATGAAGCAGCACCTCCAGCCCTTCGGCTGTACGAATCCCGACGGCATGCATGGTCGGGTAGATATGAATCACAGTGCCATCTACGGGCGAGACCAGCTCGCCGCGATCCGGCATGAAGGCGACTCCCTTGCCTACCAGCTCATCAGCAAAAATCTGGTCTGGCACTTCGTCCAGCGGGATCATCTTGCCCTGCATCGGCGATGAGAAGGACACCTGTGTCAAATCGCGTCGCAGTGTCTTCATCATCTCTTCGCGGATCAGCTCGGAGTACGTACCGAAGACAACCTGGACATTGCCGCCGCCAAGACGGATAACCCCGGCAGCACCGAGATTGCGCAGCGCGTTAATGTCCAGCAGCCGGTCGTTGGTCAGCTTCAGCCGCAAGCGCGTTATACAGGCCTCCATCTGAACAATGTTTTCCTTGCCTCCGATGGCTTGCAGGATCAGGGGCGCCCGGTAAGGGATATCGCCAGCCCACTCATCCAGCTGCGAGCCTTCCTCGCGGCCGGGAGTCGGTATGCGGAAGCGCCAGATGGCCCAGCGGAACATAATATAATAGAGTACTCCAGCCACTACTCCGATCGGCAGCAGCAGCCATCCCCGCGTCGAGAGATGCATATTGATAATATATTCAATTGCTCCCCCCGAGAATGAGAAGCCATGCAGAATTCCAAGCTCATAGGTTAGCCACATGACGAGACCCGAGAGAATCGCATGCACAACGAACAAATACGGCGCCACAAATAAAAAGGCGAATTCAATTGGCTCCGTCACACCCGTGAGGAACGAGGCCAATGCTGCGGACATGAAGGTTTTGCGAACCTTGGGCTTCAAATCCTCCCTTGCCTCCTGGATAATCGCAAAGGCAATCGCCGGCAGGGCAAACATCATTGTCGGATACAATCCTGCCATGAAGACGCCAGCCGTCGGGTCGCCTGCGAAGAAACGCACCAGATCCCCATAAACCATCGTTCCGCTCTCCGTCTCATAGCCGCCTACCTGAAACCAGAAAACATGGCTAACCAGATAGTGTAAACCGAATACCGCAAGGATCCGGTGAACAAAACCAAACAGGAAAACGCCAAAGCCACCGGCAGAGGATACAATCTCGCCTAGCTGGTAGAGGCCCTCCTGAATAAACGGAGCAATACGGATCATCAGAATCGAAAAGATGACGGCCAGTGCACTTACAAAGAGAGGCACAAACCTGGGACCGCCAAAAAATTGGATGGATTCGGGCAGCCGAAATTCCTTGAACAGATCAAAGCTATACCCGGAAACAATGCCAATCAGCACACCAATCATAATGGTAGGCTGAATATTGAGATCGCTCATGGAGCCCGTAATTCCCGTATATATAAACATGCCCGCCAACGCTGCCATGCCTGCGGCTCCGGCATTATTGGTCAATCCCAGAGCGACGCCGACGGCAAACAGATAAGGCAAGAACAAAAACAGCATGTCGCCTGCAGTGCCCAGGTGTCCGCTCATCCCGGGAAGACCGATTGCCTCCCAGGGCAATTGCCCCAGACAGAGAAAAACAGCG
The DNA here is from genome assembly GCF_000378385.1 of Paenibacillus daejeonensis DSM 15491. GTDB lineage: Bacteria > Bacillota > Bacilli > Paenibacillales > Paenibacillaceae > Paenibacillus_D > Paenibacillus_D daejeonensis. The sequence goes on from NZ_KB899659.1 coordinate 632,382, forward strand.
GCGGCCGGCAGTACAATCATCGGCAGCATCAATGCACGTCCGAGCTGCTGCAGATTGCCCATTACATTCAGGTTCAGCGCCCCCTTTCTACCCTTGTCTCTTACTCGATGGTAAGCGTTCCCGGCAATTTTGTCAAAACAAAACGACGGACCCTCACGGGTCCGTCGGCGTATATGTCTACCCTTTATGCCAGCTCGTCCTAGAAACGGTTGTTGAAGCCTTGTTGGCCAGCTTGGTAACCCAGGTGGCTAATGACCGGACCTTGGTTTTGCTGAGCGTTTGTTGCTTGGTATACAGGGTTTTGCGGAGTATGAGCTTGAGCGTAACCTTGGTTTCCTTGGTAAGCCGATTGTTGCTGGCTGTTACCTGTAAAATGCTGCAGAACCGGGTTTTGTGTCTCAGCGCCAGCTTGGAAGCCAACATGAGAAATAACCGGTTGTTGTTGGTAGCTATTGTTTTGGAATTGCGATGGTTGGAACTGCGATTGTTGAGCTTGCGGTTGGAACTGCGAGCTCTGGCTGTACTGGTTTTGACCAGCTTGCAAGCCCAGGTGCGAAATCACCGGCTGATTTTGACTTTGGTTAGACAAGCCCAGATGGGAGATTACAGGCTGGCTTTGCGATTGCGAACCAGCATAACTGTTCGATTGGAACGATTGCGGCTGGTAGCCTTGTTGTTGCTGTTGGTTGTTGGCTTGGTAACCCAGGTGGCTGATTACTGGACCAGCATTTTGAGTTGGGATGTTGCCTTGGTAATGCGATTGTACAAATCCAGACGGTTGGTACTGGTTAGACTGTTGGTTGTTCGAGAATTGGTTGTTCGCTTGAAAACCCTGATATCCTTGTTGGTTCATTCCGTTCATGGTTGGTCCTCCTGTAGAAATCCAATAGTCTTTTCAGGGCTGAGCCCGAAAAAGCCTCTCTTAGTGTGGGAGAACTGAGCGGATTTTATCCAAGCTCCGGACTGGTTTTTCCTTGAGGCAGCAGCAACGAATCCTCTACCTTTATACAACGGTCCATCACGACCTCCAAACCGCCCGCCCGAGCGATCTGTGCCGCTTCCTCACTGTACACTCCAAGCTGAAGCCACAGCGCTTTTGCACCGATTCGGACCGCTTCCTCTGCAATTGGAGGCGTATGCTGGCTTCGGCGGAACACATTAACGATATCTACCGGTACAGGCACGTCTGCAAGCGAAGCATAACACGTCTCCCCCAGAATGGTTCCAGAGGCCGCCGGGTTTACCGGAATAATGCGATAGCCCTTGTGCTGCATCGCTTCCGATACCATATACGAGGTACGCTCCGGTTTATCGGACAAGCCGACAACGGCAATCGTCCCAGCTTGTTGGAGTATCGCCTTGATCTCTTCACGCGATGGATGTGTATAACCCATAGGTCACGTCCCCTTTGTCCCTCGAGTTTAGTCCACCCACTCCACCTGAGCGCCAAGCGCTTTGAGATGGTCAAAGTAGATGGGATAGGATTTGGCTACATGATGAGCGTCCTTGATACGCAATGGCCGTTCAGCTCTTAAGCCGACCACAGTCAGTGCCATAATGACACGATGGTCATAGTGGGCATCAATCTCTACGCCGCCTTCTACGCCTTCCGGCCGTCCATGGACGATAATCTCACTCTGGCGCTCTTCAACATTGGCGCCGGCTTTGCGAAGCTCGGCCAAATAATCGGTGATCCGGTCACATTCTTTGTAACGAAGGTTCTCCACATTATAGAAACGTGAAGTGCCTTCGGCAAAGACAGCAGCCGCTACCATGGCAAGTACCGCATCGGTAGCCATGTCGCCGTCAAACTCAACCGCTTTGAGCTTGCCGTTCCCCAGGACGTGTACCGTTCCATTCTGATGAGACAGCGGCACCTCCATCATGCGCAGCACGTCAACGATCGCCCGCTCACCTTGCTTGCTGTTTTCTTCCAGACGATGCAGTGTCACGTCGGAACGGGTAACTGCTGCCGCAGCCAATACAGCAGCCGAACCTGGATAATCGCCCTGGACCACATATTCCTTGGCCAGATAACGCTGATTGCCCTTCACTTTGTAGGACATCAGATCCTCGCTCGCTTCAATGACGATACCCGCCTGCTCCAGTACCTCCAACGTCTGCCCTACGACAACTTTGGATTTCAGGTCATGCAGCACTTCAATCTCACTATCTTCTGGTAGCAGCGGTGTCAAGAACAGGAGCGCGCTCAGGAACTGCGAACTTACATTGCCGGAAACTGTAATCTTCCCACCGCGCAATCCTCCGCCTTGAATGCGAATCGGCAACTTGCCAGACTGGTGCTCAATGCGTACGCCCAGTTGCTCAAGCGAGTCGATCAGGTCATCATGTGGGCGCTTGCCAAGCGAGTCAGGGTAACGGTTAATGAAGGTTATATCTTCGGACAGACTGGCAATTGCCATCAGAAACCGCAATACAGCGCCTGCGTTGCCTACGTCCAGTTCGGTCTTGGGTGTTGGGCGGGCACCAAAGCCTGTAATGACGATTTTCTCATCATCCTCTTCAACCGTTGCGCCCAGATCACGAATGCAGCGGCGCATGGCATCGCTGTCCTCGCTATGTGCGGGATAATAAATGGTACTGGTGCCCTCTGCCAATGCAGCGACCAGAAGATAACGAGTGGTATAGTTTTTGGAAGATAAAGCCTGCAGTTCACCTTGCAGCTTCGGTGTTGGTGTGACGATGACATCTTTCATGTTCAATTGTTCCCCTCTTTAATGATTTCCACGCGGACCACGACCGTCCGCAGGTTCAGGTGTCAGCCGCTGCCAGGCGGCGATGATTCGCTCCGCTACCTCTGCGACGCCAAGCCGTGACGTGTCGAGCTTCAGATCGGCAAAATCATAGGCATGCTTGCGTGTCTGCAGCAACTCGGTCACCCGGCCTCTCACATCACCCTTAAGCAATGGTCTTGACGTATCGGCATGCACACGGGCGATGATTCGTTCTGCATCTGCGGTGAGCGCCACGACCCAACCTCTCGCCTGCATCACCTGACGATTTTCTTCCCTTAAGACGGCCCCGCCACCAGTAGCGATAATCTGACGCTTCTCCCGAGCCATAAGCTCGCTTAGCACTTCGCTCTCAATCTCGCGAAATGCGGCTTCGCCTTGCTCGGCGAATAGCTCGGATATGGTGCGGCGTTCACGGCGCTCAATCGCCTCGTCAAGATCGACGCGCGCGAAGCCAAGTCGCTCGGCCAGCAAGCGGCTGACAGAGGACTTGCCGGTTCCCATAAATCCGACCAGGACGATCGAATGATACTGTCTGGACAATAATAACACCTCTTGTTCTGCCTTGTGCTGCCGCGCCACAGGCGCGACTGCGTTCAACCCTCATCATACCACAGCGTCAAAAGGACAGACAATCATCCTCATGCTTGTATAATTCGGCCATCTGATTCGTATGCATAGATAAGTCTATTATTCTAGTTATAGGAGTGTTGTCCATGCCTCACCCTGTATCCTCTGCCGAGCTCTGCGAACAACGACTCAATCAATTACTGCACCCGGCTAATCCACTCTGTCGATCCGATGTTGTCTGGACCTTGGAATGGCTCAAAAAAAAGGCAGCTGCGCTGGATGCAAGCATGCTTGACTCCAGCCAGCCACCTCTATTAAGAACCTTTCACTGCTTTGCCGAAGCTGCGATCCTGATCCTCCGCGGCAAGCCAAGCTGCCAGCAGGAGCTGGCTCGTCTTCGCGAGTTGCTCACCGAGGCGGTGCAGGGCATGCAGACGTTGGACCGGTCGCAGCATTCAACTGCCGAGCTTACGCCATCCAGTTGAAGTGGAACGAACCTTCTTTGTCCAAACGCTGGAACGTGTGAGCGCCGAAGTAATCGCGTTGAGCCTGCAGCAAGTTTGCTGGCAGACGCTCAGTGCGGTAGCTGTCGTAGTAGGCCAGCGCGCTTGCAAAAGCAGGTACCGGAATACCGGAAGCGACCGCTGTCGATACCACTTCACGCCATGCGCCCTGGTACGATTCGACGATTTCCTTGAAGTAGGAATCGAGCAGCAGGTTGCGCAGTTCTGGATCGCGATCGTACGCGTCTTTGATGTTCTGCAGGAAGCCGGCACGGATAATGCAGCCGCCACGGAAGATCATTGCGATGTCGCCGTAGCGCAGATCCCAGCCGTACTCGTCGGAAGCAGCGCGCATTTGCGCGAAGCCTTGAGCGTACGAACAGATTTTGCTCGCGTACAGTGCTTTGCGTACAGCTTCGATGAACGCTTGCTTGTCCCCTGTGAACTCTTGTGGGGCCGGACCCTGAAGCAGCTTGCTCGCTGCTACGCGCTCTTCCTTCATCGCGGAGAGGAAGCGGGAGAATACGGATTCGGTAATGATGGACAATGGCACGCCCAGATCCAGCGAGCTTTGGCTTGTCCATTTGCCGGTTCCTTTTTGGCCAGCGGAGTCCAAGATCACGTCAACCATCGGTTGGTTGGTTTCTGGATCGTATTTGGAGAAAATATCCGCCGTGATCTCGATCAGGTAGCTGTCGAGTTCGCCTTTATTCCAGTCTGTAAAGATCTCATGCAACTCTTGCGTGCTTACGCCCAGTACATTTTTCAGCAGATGGTACGCTTCGCAGATGAGCTGCATATCGCCGTATTCGATACCGTTATGAACCATTTTTACGTAATGGCCGGCACCGTCAGGTCCAATATAGGTACAGCAAGGATCGCCGTTAACTTTGGCTGAGATGGCTGTGAGGATCGGTTCAACCAGCTTGTAAGCTGATTCTTGACCGCCTGGCATGATTGAAGGGCCTTTCAGAGCGCCTTCTTCGCCGCCCGATACGCCGGTGCCGATGAAGCGGAAGCCTTTGGCTTCCAACTCTTTGCTGCGGCGCTGGGTATCCGGGAAATAAGCGTTGCCGCCGTCGATAATAATGTCGCCCTCATCGAGAAGCGGCACGAGCTGATCAATCGTAGCATCTGTTCCTTTGCCAGCTTGAACCATGATCAGGATTTTGCGCGGCGTTTCCAGCGATTGGACAAACTCTTCAATCGTGAAGGTTCCCACAAGGTTTTTGTCTGGGGCTTCCTTCAGAAGATCGTCCGTTTTTTCTCTGGAGCGGTTGTAGACCGACACCGTGAATCCTCTGCTCTCGATGTTAAGTGCCAGATTTTTCCCCATTACAGCCATTCCGATAACGCCAATTTGCTGTTTTGACATTGGTTTGGTTCCATCCCTTTTCTATATAGTATAGTGAACACCAGACTGCTTATGAAACGACACACAGTAATGCTATTTTACTCTTTTTATGGCCGGATGAAAACCGTTTATGATGAAATTTGATGCGAGCGCTTGGTTTTGCAGGCTTTTCGGTCGATTCGTGTCGGATCTGGAACAGGGGATTTCGAATAAATATCAAAAAAAGGATGCTTCCCGCGCTTAATCCGGGGAGCATCCTTATGTCTTGCTGAGCATAGCTGTGACACCCTTTCCTGACCGTTTATCAAAGCTCCAGCTGCAGCATCTCCGCCCGCAGGATGGCGAGCTTCTCCTTGCAGGCCTGGATCGCCTCCTCGGCTCCCGCTTCCAACGCTTCATGAAGGGACATTAACTCATAATCCAGTTCATAGCGAAGCACCGGTACCCGCTGCTCTGCCCGTTTGGACTGAAAAGCCTGGATCATTTCCTCTGTCGTAACGAACGGTTTGCGTTGGTAGATTATTTTGTGCTCCATCCCCGACACCTCCACCAGTCGTATAATTTCGCCAAACATAATATTCTCAATGACGATCTGACGGTCTCTAATCCGCTTGACGACAGCGTGCCCACGTGAATCATTGATTAGCTTCTCAATCAGAAGGGACAACTTCTCATCCTTGATGGTGTAGTCGCCAATAATTTTGAACCGGTTGCGTACCCGCTGGAATCTGAGCTTCACCAGCTTGCGACCGGTGCGAATGGAGATGAGCAGCATGTTCTCCGTCTCGCTCCAATAGAGAGAATAGCCTTCCTGGATCAAGTCCCGAATCAGATGCTGGATCTGCCGCCGGTCAAAGCGGAGCTCCAGGTTGCAGTATTCAACTTCATAGCTTTTATTCACGGCTATCCCTCCCCGGACCAATTGTTTAAATGTTCTGATAATTTGTTTCTAATCCTATCTTATACTTCAATATATGTTCTGGCAACTTGGTTTATTGACTAATTTTAAAAGCAACCTCTGTCAAGGGACAGGCGTCTACTTTAATTAACGCAAACCCCTGTCCAAAAGTTGCGAACAAGCCCGCCACAGCGCGATGTGTTCTGTGGTATAATCCTTAAAATGTCCCGAGTTTGCCTTCGGAAAACTTTAAGCCCATGCTTTCGAAGGAGTTTTCCTTCGGAAAACTTAAGCCCATGCTTCCGAAGTGAGTTTTCCTTCGGAAAACTTAAGCCCATGCTTCCGAAGTGAGTTTTCCTTCGGAAAACTTTAAGGAGGATTCAATTTGTCATCTAGTGCCCAAACTACATTTCCGGGCTTCGCGCCCGAAGATTTTGACGTATTCGCGATTCCCGGACTCGAGCCCCGGATGGAAGCGCTGATCGAGAGGGTCCGGCCCAAGCTGCATGAGCTTGGCCACCAACTCTCCCCTATGCTGTCGGTATTGTGCGGCGAAGAAATGTACCCCCACGTGGCCAAGCACGCCCGCCGGACCGTTCATCCGCCCAAGGACACCTGGGTCGCCTATGCCAACAACAAAAGAGGCTACAAAGCCCATCCGCATTTTCAAATTGGATTGTTTGAGTCGCACCTGTTTGTTCAGTTCGCACTTATCTACGAAGCGACTGGCAAGCTGACATTTGCCGACCAAGCCCTGAAACGGGTCAGTGAACTCCGCAAGCAGATCCCTGCTCACTTCACCTGGTCGGGCGACCATACGGAGCCCGGCGGGACGCTGCACAGCGACCTCAGTGCCAAAGAGCTGAAGGCGCTCCTGGAGCGGCTGAAGACAGTTAAGTCAGCAGAGCTGCTATGCGGCTTGGTTATCGATCGCGAAGACCCCTTGCTGCGGGACGGCGAACAGCTGCTATCCACCATTGAGCAGACCTTTACAACACTATTGCCGCTATACCGGCTGGTGCGTTAAGAAGTGAGATAGTATAGGTGTGGTGCTGACAGGTCTTGCTGCTCTAACTGTTGGCTACGCCGGAACCGGGTTTATCTGCATGCAAGAGGTACAGGGAGGTTCCCCTAATATGGAGTTAAATGGGCGGCTGCCGACCATCCCCAGGGCTGCTCACTTCCCCAACAAGGTGAACTGGCTACGTCGTCGTTTGACGGCGTGGCCATTTAACCAACAACTCTCGCACGCACACGGTCAGGCGAACCACCACACGCACCGGCCAGACGCTCCAACGAAAGTTTTTTGCCTTACAGCCCCCGCACGCACCTGGTCAGGCGCTCCAACGAAAGTTTCTTGCCTTACAGCACCCGCACCGCACATGGTCAGGCGCTCCAACGAAAGTTTTTTGCCTTACAGCACCCGCACGCACACGGTCAGGCGCTCCAACGAAAGTTTTTTGCCTTACAGCTCCCGCACGCACATGGTCAGGCGCTCCAACGAAAGTTTTTTGCCTTACAGCCCACGCACACACACGGTCAGGTGCTCCAACGAAAGTTTCTTGCCCTACAGCTCCCGCACCGCACATGGTCAGGCGCTCCAACGAAAGTTTTTTGCCTTACAGCTCCCGCACGCACACGGTCAGGCGCTCCAACGAAAGTTTTTTGCCTCACAGCTCCCGCACCGCACATGGTCAGGCGCTCCAACGAAAGTTTTTTGCCTTACAGCTCCCGCACGCACACGGTCAGGCGCTCCAACGAAAGTTTTTTGCCTCACAGCTCCCGCACCGCACATGGTCAGGCGCTCCAACGAAAGTTTTTTGCCTTACAGCCCACGCACACACCTGGTCAGGCGCTCCAACGAAAGTTTTGCCTTACAGCCCCCGCACGCACACGGCCAGGCGCTCCAACGAAAGTTTTGAATGTACATTGAAAAGTGGACACCCAGTAAAAGCAGCTTAAGACGGCTCTGAGGGGTACTGTAAGTATAGAAAATTTACTTAGAGTGGCCGAAGACCGCCCTAGTGGTGGTTGCAAGTACAGAATGTTTACTTAGAGCGGCTAAAGACAGCTTCGACGGGAGAGCAAGTATAAAAAATTTACTTAGCGCGGCTAAGGAAGGCTTCGACGGGGGACTGCAAGTATAAAAAGTTTACTTAGATCGGCTAAGGAAGGCTTCGAGGGGAGCTGCAAGTATGGAAGTTTACTTAGAGGCGACTACGGCACGGTGGTGGGTAGCGATCCAGCGAAAGTTTTGCCTTGCATCCACCGCACACATCCAGCCACGCGCTCCAACGAAACTTATTGCTCATCTCAATCTCGCTGCCGGGTACATCGATTACGTCTTGGGCAGTCATCTCATACCACAAAAAAACTCTTCCCGCCGCCTTTACTACGCGAGGGAAGAGTTTCTTATATCATGCGTTAATTTGGAACTATCTGTGCAGTGCTTCGCTGCCGGTGCGCTGACGATCCAGAGTAATGAACCGAACCAAGAGCAGCAACGCCCCCAGACATAGCAACCCGCCGACAACATAGGGCAGTTGCAGATTAATACCGAAGAGCAGTGCGCCACCCAGCGGTCCGATAATGCGGCCGAGGCTGTCCATGGACGAGCTGAGACCCGAGGCCACCCCTTGGCCTAAGGTTGTCTTCTGGGTAATCAAGGAAGTGACGCAGGGACGAATAAGCGCGTTGCCGATACCGAAAATCGACAGATACACCGTTGCCGTCCACAAGGAATGAGAGGTAAGCAGCAGCAAAAATCCGGAAGCAGAGAAAATCAGCCCGGCGACAATGAACTTGGGCTCGTCCCCTGGACGAATGTACCGTCTGACGACACCGCCCTGTACCAGAGCACCGACCAAGCCGCAGACGAAAAACATCATGCCGACCTGTCCCGGCGTCACCTCGAAGCGTTCCATGCCGAACAACTGCAGCGTCGCTTCCAGCCCCGCCAGTGACAACGCGACGAACAGCGCGAGCAGATACAAATAACGCAGCGAGCCCTGGAAGGCTGTCCAGCGTGAAGGCCGCGCCTCTGTGGCCTGACGCCGACGCTCCGGTGCCAGCGACTCCTTGAGCTGGCTCCAGGCGAGGAAGAACGTGAGGAGCGCCAGTCCCGAAGCTGCAAAAAATGGCGTTTCCAGCGATACCTGACTGAGTAACCCGCCGACGCCAGGACCAATGGTAAAGCCCAAACCAATGGACATGCCCACCAGCCCCATACCTTTGGTGCGCTCCTCCGGCGTGGTCACATCGGCCACATAAGCAACAATGACGGATGTCACCGCGCCGGAGAATAAGCCGCCCAGAACTCGGGATATGTACATCATTGTTAAATTGTGTGCACCCAGGCCGAAAATTAAAAAGCTAGCCGCAAATCCCAAAATCCCGATTAAAATAATGGGCCGGCGGCCGATCCGGTCCGAGAGCGCCCCCCATAACGGAGACATGACAAAAGACACAGCAGAGTAAATGGACAATAACAGTCCCGTATGCAAGGCTAACGCCTCAGAGTCAACCCGTTTGATCAACTCGGGCATGACCGGAATAATGATTCCGAAGCCGATAAAGGTCGTCATCAACGTGAGCATGACGATGGCTAATGGTTTGTTCATGATTATGCGTCCCTCCACCCGAATATCGTACCATAACCGCCAAACTCATGGATATGGACAAATGAAGAACAATCCCCGACCGCCAAACAAGGGACAAAGCTTGCATTCCCCGCCGTTTTTGCTATACTCATCCTAGTTTGTACCACTACACGAAAGGTGGGTGATGCCGCGATGGATCATAATCGCACCCCGCTGTTCACCGCACTGCGCCAGCATGCGCAGCAGAATCCTGTTCAATTTCATATTCCTGGCCATAAAAAAGGAGCCGGCAGTGATCCCGAATTTCGCGAGTTTATTGGCGATAATGCGCTCTCTATCGACTTGATTAATATTGCGCCATTGGATGACCTGCATCAGCCGACTGGCGTCATTGAGGAAGCGCAGCGGCTTGCAGCAGATGCTTTTGGCTCTGACTATACGTATTTTTCTGTACAAGGGACAAGCGGCGCCATCATGACGATGATTCTGACCGTCTGTGCCCCTGGCGACAAAATCATTGTCCCGCGCAACGTGCATAAGTCCATTATGTCGGCTATTATTTTTGCTGGCGCCCGGCCCGTCTTCATCTCACCAGCCCGGGATGCCAACCTGGGGATTGACCACGGCATTACGACCCGCTCTGTCCGGCGTGCGCTGGAGCGGCACCCAGACGCCAAGGCGGTTGTGGTGATCAATCCTACCTATTTTGGCGTGTGCGCCAATCTCAAGGAAATTGTTGATGTCGTCCACAGTTACGATATTCCCGTCCTGGTCGACGAGGCGCACGGCGTACTGATTCATTTTCATGAAGATCTGCCCATGTCTGCTATGCAAGCCGGAGCCGATATGGCAGCAACCAGCGTACACAAGCTAGGCGGCTCCATGACGCAGAGTTCCATTCTGAATGTACGCAAGGGTCGCATCAACCCGCAGCGCGTACAGACCATTATCAGTATGCTGACTACGACATCGACCTCTTACCTGCTGCTAGGTTCGCTGGATACATCCCGCCGCCATCTGGCACTGAACGGCAAGGCGCTTGCCTCAGAAGCCATTCGGTTGGCGACACACGCCCGCACAGAAATCAACAAGATTCCCGGACTCTATTGCATCGGTGAAGAAATTCTTGGGGACGAGGCTACGTACGACTATGATCCGACCAAGCTGACGATTCATGTGAGGCATCTGGGCGTGACCGGTTATGAAATCGAGAACTGGCTGCGCGATCATTACAATATTGAAATTGAACTGAGCGATATGTACAACATTCTCTGTCTCGTCACTCCTGGCGATAACGCCGAACCGATTGAGACTCTGTTGACCGCATTGCGTGATCTGTCTGGCCAGACTTATCAGAAACGCGAGGCACACGAGCTGATCGTCAAAATCCCGGAAATTCCTCAGCTCTCCCTGACCCCGCGCGACGCCTTCTACGCTGAGACAGAGGTCATTCCGTTCAAGGCGTCTGCAGGACGCATTATTGCCGAATTTATCTATGTCTATCCACCCGGCATTCCGATTCTGCTGCCTGGAGAGGTCATCTCACAGGAGAATATCGATTACATTGTCGAGCATGTTGAGGTGGGCCTGCCGGTCAAAGGTCCTGAGGATCGCAGCATTGAATTTGTAAAAGTGATTGTAGAGGAAACCGCGATTTTCTAAAGATACTTAACCGTATTAAAAACAGGCAGCCCAGAAGGGCTGCCTGTACGTGTTCACTCGCTTATGCTTCGCTCTCGGCACGGGCGATCTCTTCGTAGATCTTGGTAACCCGCTCCCACTCTGCATCGTCTTCGATTCCGACAAGGAAAGCTTCTTCCCCTTCTTCCTCGATCCGGAAGATAATTCCATCTGCTTCTGGATCATTACGATCCAGCAACACTGCATACACCTGCGATTCGGACTCGAAGGTGAATACCATGACCATCTCGCGTTCTACGCCCTCTTCATCGGTAACGACAAATACGTGCTCCTCGTGGTCGTGATCATGGTTGCAGTCCGGTCCATGCACGTGCTCGCTCATTGCAAACCCTCATTTCCATTCGTTATTCTTTCTACTTCCGTATCGTAACATGTTCGGCAAGGCGGGTCAAACGACTGCAAGCTTCCCGGAGGGTCATCCGAGAAGCATGCTGAAATACCGTTATTTGGAGACAATCGTCTTCTCTGAAACGACGGCCCACTCGCCCGATCCGGCTGGTTTCATATGAAACTTCACCGTGTATTTGCCCGCTGACTCAAAATGGTAGCGGATTTCCTTGGTTGGCAGCCAGAAATCCTCCCGTTGGCTCGTTACCTCTTCCTGGTGAATCAGCGTCTCCCTGCCCGCCGGATCACTGATCGTGACCTTGACGGCGCTTATGTCCATCTTCAGGCTGTCTACCTGTGCATGAACATGAAAGGTTGGCCTGCTGTTCCGTGCTACATTGCCAAAAATCGTCTTGTCCTGGAACAGGAACATGTGGACATTGGGCTTATATACCGTCACTCGCTTCGCGCTGTCATTCCATTCAACCAGGGATTGCAACGTGTTCGCAATTTGTCTCAGCGGCAGATAGGTCTTTCCTTCCATCAGCAGACCGGTCTCATCAAGCTCCGATCCATTCACAATGACCCGCACGCGCTGACTGGCCGAATCGGCAAACAGCATGGTCCCGCCCCACAGGGAAAGAACCAGCAGCAGGATCAGGATCTTTCTGGACTTCATTTCTATGTACCTCCATCCGTTGTTCAGGATGTAAGGTTATACTCAGGATTCTCATTAAAGTTGCGGCGGCTGCCCAAAATTCGCACCGCCGCTCCTTTTGTCGATCGATGTTGAACCTTGCGCTTGCCCGGGAAATTCCTGGTGGCATTTCCCTACGCCTTGGTCCGAGTCAACACACAGGGCACGCCTTTGCCTAACGATCCGGGCAGCTTCATATATTCCAGATAGCGGGTCCCTCTGGCGCAAGGGGTCGGACAGACGGCACATGAGTCCGAGAGAACAAGCTTCATCCGGTACTGGCTACGGTCGCTTGCGGGTAATTTCTTTCCTTTGGCAGCTTTTCCTTTGCTCACAAGCAACAGCTCCCTCATGCAAGTTGATTAAGACCTGCAATAGTGTATGAGGGCAAGTGCTTACCTGCTACTGCCAGGGGCTTGCCGAGCGTAATAATTCGGCTCTTTTATTTTCAGTATAAAAATGTTAAATTTTAAAAAACGGTGAATTCAGGGGGAACGATGGCTTGGACATTCAGATGATCGGTACAGGAAGCGCCTTTAGCAAACGTTACTATAATAATAACGCTCTTGTGTATACCGACGACTTCACGCTTTTGATCGATTGCGGAGTGACTGCGCCGACATCCCTGCATCAATTGGACAAGCCTTTATCGGAGATTGACGCCATTCTTATCACTCACATCCATGCCGATCATGTCGGCGGGCTGGAGGAGTTTGCATTTCGCATGAAGTTTCAGTATGACCGCAAACCTGTGCTCTACATTGCCGATACGCTGGTGCAACCAATCTGGGAAAATACGCTCAAGGGCGGTCTTGTTCAGAACGAATGGCAGCAGCTTGAGGATTTCTTCGAGGTGCGGCCGCTTCAGGCGGGCATTTCTACACAGCTTGCTGCCGGGCTGACCGTTGAATTAATGGAAACCCCTCATATCCTGGGCAAGCAAAGCTATTCCGTGTACATCAACGATCATTTCTTCTACAGCGCCGACATGCGGTTCAACCCGGACTTGCTCGCGTCGCTCGTTCAGGACAGGGGCTGCACTGTCATTTTCCATGATTGCCAGCTGCAGTCGCCAGGCGTCGTTCACGCCTCGCTGGAGGAGCTGCTGACGCTGCCGGAGTCTATTCAGGAACGAATCTGGCTCGTTCACTACGCTGACGATCGAGACGACTACATCGGCCGCACGGGCAAAATGCTATTTCTTGATCAGCATCAGGTGTATAGCATGTCTGAGCTGGTGCGGACAAACGGCTAGCAGTTGTGTGGCCATTTTTACAATTGGCGTTACGGCTATCTCTGGCAGCACCCTGCATAAGCAAAAAGACCACCCGGAGCTGGTGGTCTTTGGTATGACCCTTGTTTAAAACAAGGGCAGCTGATCAAGGTTATTGGTAGGGTCGCCGTCGGCATCGCCACGAATATACGTTTCGCCGTCCCGTCCCTTAAAGGCATTTACGCCAGCCAGTTGGCCTGCTTGAACCGCCTGCAGCGCTTCTTCGTAGGACAACACTCGGCCAGAGGCCGTTTTGAAAGCGGTCAGGTCACCGTCACCATTCTTTTGCACAGCCACGATTTGTTCGCGCTGCCCTTGTCCATTGGCATTATTCAAAAAGTTCTCCATTGTATAGCCTCCCTTATGCGGGTTGAAATCTGCCTTGACATTGCAAGAGCTTGCCGCTCTACGTAGTATGCCCTGGCTCTCCTCATTCATGCTCACACGCACATGGTTAACCCCATTAATCTTCTTCCAGCAGGCGTCCACCGCCGTATAGCCGATCTGGTCCCAGCTGCGGCCGCAGCTCGCCCGGTCCATATACATCACGAAGCACACGGTCCGCATTCGGATTTGGGTATACGTCCTCCAGGACCGATGCCGGCTCCGCTGCCCGTTCATCCATACACGAGCCAAGCCAGCTGATGATCAGCAGCATGGCTGTTAATCCTTTTGCCAGACGCATCTATTTGCACCTCCCAGCCGTTGTGGGTCCATCCCACACTACCTGCAGTATCGGCATCTGACCACTGTGCCAAACCATACCAGCCGCAAGAAATTCTGTTATAATGACGAGGTATTCGGCTACCGACATATAGAATAGATGACAAATCCAGGAGGGTCCATCCATGGAACTTGAACGACAGAGAAAAAGAAAGTCACGTCTCCTCCCGTTAGCTGTTGTAATTGTCGCTCTTATCGGTCTGATGATGTATTTTAAGCCAACAGAGGATGATTTCGTTCTGTATCTTATCGGTAACACAGAGGGCGAGTCTAGCTTGGTACAATTCGGGACAGAGGTGCTTACCGGGCCTTTAAAAGCTCTGACGACCAGCGAAGACTGGGTGGTTGCGAGGAAATTTACCATTGGCGCACTAGGTGAACAAGCCGTCTATTTGGGACTGCCAGGCAAATTCTTTTACAGGCTGGAGTAGCGGGAATTCACACCGACCCCGTCAGTAAGAATATAGTACAGTATGGGGAACGGCCTAACCTGAAACCCAACTCTGCTAGTTAAAGGATGATGACCTTGTCTAGTCAACAACCCAGCATGTCTGCTTCTAATTCAGAGGATATAGCGATCCTTAGCGCCGTCTTGCTTGTTGTTGGCGGGCTTATCGGCTTGGTGGCTTTGTCTGCTGCACAAGTTGAAGATTCAGTTGCTGCCACCAAGCACACGACGGATTTACGAGCTAAGCGGTGATGTGCTCTGAACTCCTCATTTATCACGAACGGAGATGAGATAAATTGACGAAAACGCCAACGCTAATTGACATTGCAGCAGCTTTTTCTAAAGGTCATTTCGAGGTAGCGTATCCTTTTTTTGCGGATCATATTGAATGGAATATTATAGGAGAGAACCGTTTTGCAGGGAAAGAAGCGGTCATGGCAAATTGTAAGCGGACAGCGAGTTACTTCGACTCGGTAACGACAGACTTTCAAATGAGCAATATTATCGCCGATCACAATCGGGTAGCCATCAACGGAACGGCTACTTTTACACGGGGTGACGAAAAACTAGCCTTCGTATCCGCTTGTGACGTGTATGAATTTAATGATAACCACGAGTTGCAGAGAATTGATTCGTATTGTATTACGCACAAAGACACCGATTCAAACGACTAAGCGCTATGTGGTCAAGTTACATACGAGCGTCAACTGCAGCTTCTCCGTCCTCCAAGTCCGATTTCCCGTCTTACCGGTTTAGTTCTACGCCTACTGCCACATACTATGGACAACTAGGAGGGATGTACATGGAAGCTGAAATCTTTTCAGGCAATAAGATATTTCGAATTGAGGGCGAGCAATTTCTAATTATGGACCAAGATGGAGCGCTTATTGATGCCGTGTCTCTTCTTGAAGTCCAAGGCCCCACCGCCTACAGCGAGGATTGGGATCATCTTTTCGTCCTCGTGGATGGCAGAGAGTTAGACCCTTTTCACTTTGGGAGCGGTCCGGATGTTGAAAGATTTGTGCGTGCTTTTCATGCGCAGCGACAGAAGATGCTTCATTAATTAATAGTTCTTCAGGGGGAGAAAGAATGGATTTTTTCATAGCTCTGGTGGGGTCATAGCATTTTTTGTTATGATCGGAGGGATCATCGTATGGGTCAAACGGAGATCATCCCACAGGAGCACTGGTGTTGCAAAGAAAATCAGCTGATCCAAACACTACATATGTACTGCCGACCCACTAAGGTCGGCTTTTAATTTTTCCAGAATTCTTTCTAAGTGCTCCGGAGATACTTTTTATGAAAAAACTCCAAGGAGGATGTAGCATGATTTTGTACACAGTCGCAGTTAAAACTTCAGATGAAGGTGGAGCTGGAACAAACGAGGACATTTACTTACGGCTTTTTGGACATCAAAAAGAAGTGGGGAATTGGTACGATGGGGATTGGTTTTTAGACTATGACGATATTGACGAGTTTGAAACTGGTCACCTCAATACATTCTATTGTCAGTCAGATTTATTTATTGGTGAAATAGAAAAAATTCTTATTTACGTAAGGTCACACGATGATGATTCCCCTGCTTGGAAACTTGATTACATTACAGTGAGCGCAGATATCGCAGGAGAGAAGAAAACGTGGAGATTCCCTGTGTACGATTGGGTAGGTATCCCAGGAAAAGATCCATCGAGACCAGATTTAAAGAACTATCTTACAGTAGGATACAATGGCGTTACTGATTCTCACGGAAATGCGGATTTCAAGCTGGCCACAGAATTGCCAATCAAGTCAGTAGTTCGGCTATAAACTAAAAACAAGCCCCCATCGATGAAAGTCCAGTAGGTGCTGTTTTATTGGTTTTCTCTCCGTATTTATGCCGTTATAAATGAGATTTGAACGCCTTTTACCCATATTTGCTTCTGTTTGGAGCCAAAAAGTAACCCCCCTAAACATTTTTCCATTTTTGCTTTAGTCGAATAAAGGGCACCAAATCGGCACCAGATGGACACTGTTCGCATAGTAGGCGAACATTATTTGAGTATAGAAAAAAACCGCAATCCCTTGCGTACCAAGGAGTTGCGGGTTTTTCTTATGTATGATCTGTAGTGGGCTCGAACCACTGACCCCCACCCTGTCAAGATGGTGCTCTCCCAGCTGAGCTAACAGATCGTGTTGGGGACAAGTAATAATATATCAATTTTCACATGAGGCGTCAACACTTTTTTAATATTTTTTTCAAGTAAAATGCTGTTCTATTCAAACGAGTGGCTTCGCGAACCCCCGCCTCATTCTAACGAAACCTCATAACGCTAAACGGCCCCATATTCCGTTCTCCTGGCTCTAACGAAACGGTATAAAGCTATTGGGCTCAACTTGGTTTGTTTTGGGTGAATGAATGTAGATTAGCGTTACTGTGTTTCGTTAGGTTGGAAAAGGGGCGGTTTTGTAGCAAATAGCGATACCCTGTATCGTTAGCCTAGCTTATGTACTCGTCGAGGCCGTCTGGCCTCCGAACCTGCATTTGTCCGCTTTCCGCATCATTTACGTCATTCTTCTCCACTTCCATCTGCCTACCTTCCCCACACCTGCATTGTCCACCTCCCCACTGTCTACTTAATACCCGCCCCTACCTCTGTCCTTCCTCCCTATTCACCGTCTGCGACCCTTTCCCGTCCCAGCCCTACCCTCCCACACATCACCTCGGTCCTTCCCCATACCCACTCACCATCTACTCGTCCCCGAGGCTCCACCATTACCTCTCCCCACCGATCACCGCCCGACCTAACCCCACCAGCCCCTTCCAACGAAAAAGTCTCCCGCAGCGAGGCTGCGGGAGACCGCTCTATTAGCAGGGACCTGTGGGATCCTGGCGGGGGTTCATCCTAGAAGATGCAAGCGCGAGCGATAATAACCAGCAGGATGAACAGGACCAGGATCGCGCCTGTGGATGTGAATGCTCCACCTACGCCGCAACCGCCATAGCCGCCTACGCCGCCTACGCCGCCGACACAACCGCCACCGCCGTATCCGCCTACTACATTCATGGGTGATTTCCTCCTTTAATTTGAGGTACATCATAACATATGGACCTCAGGCGCTTTTGGGTTGGGTGTTTGGCCCCCGTCTTGTGCCTAAATTAGGCGTCCAAGCTCTCCGCAGCTACCCCTTGCACATCCCGCAGCGCAAACCATTCCCCATCCACCATGAAGCGCTGCTGCAGCGTATCAATGCGCTCCACGATTCCAATCACTTCTGTCTGCTCATACGGGTGGAACATGGCGATACGCACCACTCGCCTTGCCTCAAGCGAGCTGCTCAGCAGCCGCTCCGCTTCCTCCAGCTCTTGCTCGTCGAGCTGCCGGCGTTCCCGGCGCTTCAGCTCCTGCCGCTTGCGGAGGTTGGACTCCTTGTGCTCCGGCAGCATCATCCGGCTCGACTCCCAGAGGCCATTGCCCTCCAGTTTCTTTCTCATTTGTAGTGTCCTCCAATCTTGGCGGCACGGTCCACGGCCTGACCGTTCCCGGCCAGTGAGACGGCCCTCAGGATAACGGAGTCGCCGAAGCGCGCCTTCAGTCTGTCAGTCGTACGCTCCAGCGCCCGCGACCGCTCCCGGCTCGGGTCCTCGAACAGACTGATCTGATATTCACTGTCATCGGTCAATCCGCTTAGACTGACGCCGACACGCCGGACCGGTCGCCCGTCCCAGTGCCTCTCCAGCAATTGCACAGCAGCATGGTAGATCTGGTTGGTGACATTGGTCGGATCCATCAGCTTGGCCTGCCGGCTGAAGCCGCTCATGTTCTCGTAGTCCGCTCCCAGACAGCTCACGGAAACCGTCTGCCCCATATATCCCATTCCCCGGCAGCGCTGGCACACGAGCTCTGTCAGCTCCAATACGATGACCTTGATCTCCTCCAGCAGCGCATAGTCGCGGGGCAGCGTCATCATATGACCTACCGACTTCGGTGCTACTTCATGCGTACCAGGAGTCACCGGACTGTTGTCTACCCCGTTGGCGATCCGCCAGTACAGCTCTGCATTGATGTCGGAATTCTTGCCGAAGCGCCGCCGCATCATCTCCTTTAGACGCGGTAGCGGGGTCCGAGCCAAGTCTCCAATGGTTGGCAGGCCCATCGCATGAAAATGCGCCGTCATCCGGCTGCCAGCCATGAAGAGCTGATGGATCGGCAGCTTCCACAGCGTCTCCGGCAGGTTGGCTACAGGGAGGCTGTAGATGCCACTGTCATTCTTCTTGGCATAATTGTCGCAGGCCATCTTGGCCAGCACCTTGGTCTCGCTGATGCCGAAGCGAGTATAGATTCCGGTCTCCATCAGCAACCGCTGCTGGATCTGGGAGGCCAATTCCTGCGGGGACCCGTACAGATGCAAGGAGCCCGTCACATCCATGAATTGCTCGTCGATCGAGTACGGCTCCACCATGTCGGTATAGCATTGGAAGATCTCGGTGATCATCTGCGATATCTCAATATACCGCTGCATTCGCGGCTTGATAACAACCAGCCCCGGACACTTGGCCAGGGCTTCGCCGAGCCGTTCTGCTGTCTTGACGCCCTGCTGCTTGGCAAGCGGGCAGGCAGCCAGGATGACACCGGAGCGGCGGGCGGGATCACCGGCAACGACGACGGGCTGATGCTGGAATTCCGGATGGGAGGCCTTCTCCACACTGGCATAAAAGGACTGGCAATCTGCCAGAAAAATAACCCGCTTATCCCGCATGGCCCGCACCCGCCACGCCCACCATCCCGAGCCGCACTCCAGCTCCCGCTGCCTGCACCTCTCGCGCAGCCAGAATGCCTGTGCGCAAAAAGACGCGCGGGGCCCGGGCTGTGTAGCAGTAGGCCTTCACCCGTTCCCCTTGCACGCCCTGCACCTGAATGCGGCGCTGGGAGATGGATCCCTTGCGGTCCAGATAAATAATCGTCATCTCACGTCCCACAGCAATATTGATCGGCATCGCGAACCCCTCCACTCAAGAACATCTGTTCTTAGTATATACCGAACATATATTCTTATTCCACAGGATTTATTTAGGAATCGGTGTCAGCTCCTCCCAGGGGCTTTGTATGTATAGCAAAGGACCGGCCACCGCGGCCGGTCCTTTGTAGCAAGGCATGATTATCTGCGTCTGCTGCTGCGGCTACTACGGCTGCCGCGGCTGCGGCCGGAACACCAAACATCTTTTACAGAACAAGTCGTGTAGTGCTGCGGTACCGGTACCACATGATGCTGGTTGATCATCTCCACAGGGTGGATGATTGGCTGAGCTTGCGGATGGAAAACGTTGTTGTAGATTTGAGTGGGCTCCGTTACGATTGGCGACAGCTGATTGTTCATCGGAGACATCTGGTTGTTCATCATCTGATTGTTAGCCGGCGACACTTGATTGTACCCGTAGGAATTGTTGCAAGACATGTGTCGGTCACACCTTTCATCTAGGGGGATTTGGAATTCTACCCCATTATATGACCAAACTGCTGATCCGACTGTACATGCGTCCCGCGTATATTCGCCTGTTCTTTGCAGACAGTTGTCCAAGAAGTCGCTTCTCGCCGACCCGCCGCTATGGTAAACTCATAAATAAATATGCAGACTGAGGTGCCTTTATATGAAGCAAAATCCCCTGCTCTATTCCGTACTTGGCTTGATGCTCCTGATCTTCGGCATTGTTGATTACCGCTTTCTGAACAAAACGCTTGGCATCATCCTGATGGTGAGCGGCCTGGGCCTTGGCATCTATGGACTCATTCACTATCGACGGGTCAAAAAATCCTAATGTCCAAACCGCTCCTCATCTTCCCACATAGGATACCTTACCTATGCATCGAATGAGGTGAGCGCTATGGCCAACTACCGGATTATCGTTGACCTGTCCGATCGGCGACTATATCTGCTTGACGGCAACACGGTGGTGCGCGGCTTTCCCGTCGCCATCGGCAAGATGCTGACGAAAACGCCGACCGGAGAGTTCAAGATCGTCAACAAGCAGCCCAATCCTGGCGGACCCTTCGGCGCCTATTGGATGGGTCTGTCGAAGCCCCATTACGGGATTCACGGCACCAATGATCCCGCCTCCATCGGCAGGGCTGTCTCTCACGGCTGTATCCGGATGTACAATGAGGATGTCGTCGAGCTGGCTGGCATCGTCCCCATTGAGACCCGGGTTACTATCCGGCCCTAAGCCCGCAGATCGCGGGCTTTTTTTGCGCGTCCCCGCCCTTTGAGCGTAAGAATCATCAAGTATTCGGGCATAATTTGCCAAGAGGACTGCAACCTTTCTGCTGGACCGGGCGTCTAGGAGTATAGACAAAGAGAGAGAATCTGTCGACTACTCTACTAACCGAGGTGAATGAATGATGAAAAAGAAACCCCTACTCTTACTGATTATGTCCATGATGCTCGTCTTCGCCCTGGGGCAGTCCGTCTGGGCCTTCTCGGATACCACGAGCGATCCGAACGCCGCCAAGATCGAGGAGCTGAAGCAGCGCGGTATCATTAGCGGCGAGAACGGCAAGTTCATCCCGCAAGGCAAGCTGAGCTATTCCGCTGCCGTATCCCTGCTCGTCAAAGGCTTCGATCTGAACCTGGACGGCATCAACTTTGTCAAAGAACCCAAAGCGAGCGACTACTTCACGAATGTAAATGACAATGCCTGGTACGCGGACGCGTTTATCATTGCTGGCGCCCTGGATCTGGGTCTGCCTCGCGACCTGCAACCAAATGGCGAAATTACACGTGAGCAATATGCACATGCCCTCATGCAAGCTGTGTACACGACTGGTGAGTATGCGTTTATTGAAATTTTTATCACGCATGCCGATGAAGCCGATGTCGATCCAGCTTATATGGACGCCGTTCAAAAAGTACTGATCAGCAAGTTCGCTGCTCTGGACTCGAACGAAAACTTCCATCCAAAAGCAGCCATCACGCGCAGTGATGCAGCCAGCTGGTTGCACGGAGCTATTGAGTTCGTAGAGTCTGTCGAGCCAATCGAGCCTATGCCGGAAGAGCCCTACAACTCGCCACTGGGCGACTTGAAGTTCGATGTAGAAGCTGTGAATGAAGACATTCAGCAAGTGACAGTAACTGCAACTGTACCTCATCCAGGCTATGGCCTGCGCATCGCTTCGATCACATTCAACGGAGAAGAAGCCGAGGTGCTGGTAGAGGCTACGTACCCGGACCCGGACATGATGTATCCACAAGTCATCACAGACGTGAGTGCCACGACTTATGTGAGCAGCGACTACAAAGTGGTACTGGCCGAAGTTCTGGAAACGATCAGCGGTGAAAACCCTGCCGTCCCCGCACAATAATTAACATTTCTTTTCCCGCGATCTCTTGCAGATCGCTTTTTTTTCGTATACGCTTGAAACTAAGCGACAATTTCTACGTATAACAATCTTACAAGACCACAAATACAAGTTCATCCAATATGAAGGAGGCTATTCAACTTATGTCCATATTCAAACGATTGCGTGACCTGACCCTGTCCAATGTCTATGCCTTGATCGAAAAAGCCGAGGATCCAATTAAAATGACGGATCAGTACATCCGTGACATGCAAGCAGATCTGGAAGATGCAGAGAAAGCAGTAGCGGCCCAAATCGCACTGGAGAAGCGCTTCAAGCAGCAATACGAAGAGCAAGCCGCCCTCGTCCAGCGCCGCACGGAGCAAGCTCAC
This sequence comes from Paenibacillus daejeonensis DSM 15491, assembly GCF_000378385.1. Taxonomy (GTDB): domain Bacteria; phylum Bacillota; class Bacilli; order Paenibacillales; family Paenibacillaceae; genus Paenibacillus_D; species Paenibacillus_D daejeonensis. The sequence goes on from NZ_KB899659.1 coordinate 654,930, forward strand.
ATGGCCGCTAAGGCACAAAATGTCGAACTGGCCCGCCGTGCCCTGGAAGAGAAAAATGCGGCTGAGCAGAAGATGAACGAGTTCAAAGCGAGCTACGATCAAAACAAAGCTGCGGCTGACAACCTGCGCGGCAAACTCGACGAGATGCGCAAGCAGCTTACCGAGATGAAAAATAAGCGTGAGACTCTGGTCGCTCGCTATAACGCCGCTAAGGCGCAAAAAGAAATCAACCGCGCCATGTCTGGCTTCGGCAGCGACACCGCCAGCGCAGGCCTGAAGCGAATGGAAGAGCGCATGCTGCAGATGGAAGCGCAAGCTGAAGCAAGCAATGAAATGCTCGGCAGCAAAGGTCCTTCGCTGGACGATGAATTCGCCGCGCTGGGCAAGGATCAGGCGGTCGAAGATGAGCTGGCTGCCCTGCTCAGACAATATGACAAGCCTTCCGATTCCGAAGAAGGCAAGTAATAGCTTAGTCGAATGCCATAGCAAACCCAACAAAAACCGCCTGCAGCTGCTGATACCCCGGTATCGGCCGCTCAGGCGGTTTTTTAACACTTTAGGACTCGCTACCAGCCGCCGTCTCCTGCTCACCTGCCAACGCTGGATCGGCTATAGCCGGGTCCGCCGGGATGCACCAGTTGATGGGCTCGCGGCCAATGGATCGGAGGAAGGCATTGGTACGCGAGAAGGGCCGACTGCCGAAGAAGCCGCGATGGGCGGCAAAGGGACTCGGGTGCGCAGTGGCAATGACATGGTGGCGCTGGCGATCGATGAAGGATGCCTTGTCCTGGGCATGCTTGCCCCACAGAATGAAGACAACCGGCTCCTCTCGCTCGTTCAGCGCGGCGATCACGCGGTCCGTAAACCGCTCCCAGCCGATGCCCTTGTGGGAATTGGCCGCGCCCCCCTGTACCGTGAGGACGGTATTAAGCAGCAGCACGCCCTGCTTGGCCCACGAAACAAGTGAGCCATGCGGTGGAATCGGGCACCCCTCATCGTCTGCCAGCTCCTTGTAGATGTTCTGCAGGGATGGCGGAGTACGGACCCCGGGCTGCACGGAGAAACTCAGTCCATGTGCCTGCTTGGGTCCATGATAGGGATCCTGGCCAAGAATGACGACCCGCGTATCGGCATAGGACGTAAAATGCAACGCATTAAAAATATCGTGCATTGGCGGATAAATCGTCTGTTGACGGTATTGGCCCGCCAGATAGGACCGCATTTCTTTGTAATAGGGCTGTTCCAACTCCGGCTGCAGCAGCTCGGCCCAGTCGTTGCGGAAGATTGTTGACATCATTTATGCTCCTTACTCTTGCAAGATTGAGATTTCTGTCACCTTCTAGTATAAATTAAGCGGCCATGGGGAACAATAAGTGGTGCACTCATATTGACACGTACCCGTAAAAAAGTTATGCTTACAAAGCATTTGCAAATCTATTTGTATAGGTGGGACACTATGTCTACAAAACTGGTGATTAAAGATATTGTAGCTTCTGACCGCAACGAGCAAACCGGACTGTATCAATATATTGCAACGCTCAGCAACAGTGCCAAGTGCCGTTTGTTCTTCAGCAAGAATCCGGACTGGAAGCTGATTGGTGTCAATCGTCTGCTGAACATTCCATGCCCAATTTGCCGCAAGGACTACTATTGCAACTGCATGAGCAACCACACCGCCGAGTTGGAGCGGCAAGTGCTTGAGAACAACCTTATTTAAAAAGAAACGCAGCATGGAGCCTATGGGGCTTCTTTTTTTTGCAATCGAATCTGTATACAATGGCAAATAGCCTGCCGAGCATCGCTCGACAGGCCATCCCTGCAGGCTCCAGCTAGCGTACCAGCGCCCGTCCTCCTGCTTCTCGCTTGTAATACGACTCCAGCACCGCTGCGGCTTTTTTGCCATAAATATCGAAGCCACGGTCGCTGCCAGCCTCCTCCAAGGGGTACAGCTGCACGCTCCAATCCCACCAGAAAAATCCGGCAAACCACGGTTCATCCCAGAAGGTCTGAAGCGCTGAAGCATAGAAGTTCGCCTGCTCGTCTTCATCCCTGGGCAGCTCCCGATGCTCAAAATCCCAAGGCATGGTGGCGCAGCCGCGTGCGCTCCGGCAGCCAACTTCCATGAAAATCACAGGCTTGCCGAACTTTGCCGCGAGTGCCGCCAGCTTGGGCTTCTGCACAGCCCACCGTGCCAGCATGGTCTCCAGACTGGCTTGCGGCTCATCAGCGACCGGGTAATACGCACTCGTCCCGATATAGTCCACGGCATCAAACCAGGCGATCCCTTCCTCCTTGCCATGATTAGCATTATACGTAATCGGCCCCGTGTAGATGGCGCGAACGCGGGCAATCAGCTCGCGCCACCGGGCTTCATGCTTCTCCGTCTTCACCATCTCACAGCCTACGCACAGCATCTCGCAGCCCAGCTCTTCGGCCAGCTCCGCGTAGTGGCACATAAAATCCGTATACGAGGCGAACCAGGCGTCCCACTGGTCCTCGCCGCTCTCGTCATCAGGAAAGCCAATGTAGGCACGCCATTGACCGTCCCTGGAGTTGACCACCGGCTTCAGGCACACCTTCAGTCCCATCGCCTTGGCCTGCTTGACCGCAAACGCGATATCCCGGTCCGTCATCGTATAGCCGTAGTCAAAAGAAATCGTCGTCGAATGAACATCCTCCTGGTACGTCCAAAAGGAAAGCGCGATCCAATCGCTGCCGGTCGCTGCCAGCTTGTGCAGAGAATCCACAGCATACGGCTGCCTGTACGACCCGCGCTTGGCTCCCCAACCATAGGTCATGCCTTTAAAAAACGGTCTTATCGTCATAGAAGGGCCTCCTATTCCATCCTGATTGACGGGTCTCGCAAGTTAGCCCACTACCCCCGTGCGTTCTACACTCTCTACAAAGTAGCGCTGTACGAACAGATACATAATAACCAGCGGTGCAATGGCGAGCAAAATACCGGTATCGACGATGAGCGCCACATGGTTCGGATCGACGCGCATGTCGGAGTTGCCGCCAAGTCCGAGCAGCGACGGCAAATACTGGTTGACATTGGCGGGTAACGAGGCCACATTGACGGACATCAGATCGCTGTTGCTCATGAACAGCGAGGTGTAGAAGGTGTCATTATACTGCCATACAAAAGCGAACAGCATGACGGTCATGATCGCCGGAATCGCATTCGGAAGCATGATGGTGAAGAAGGTGCGATAGGCACCCGCCCCGTCGATCAGTGCCGCCTCCTCAATTTCTTTGGGCATACCCCGGAAGAACTGATTGAAAATGTAAATGTACAGGCCCGACTTCAGGCCATTGGCCGTAGCCGAGGTGATCATGGACGGCCAGTACGTATTGAGCAGATTGACGCCATCCTTGCCCGTGAAGAGCGAGATCAGCCCCATCACATCAAAGCTTCGAAAATGAAGATACATCGGCACCATAAGCGTGTTCATCGGAATCAGAATCGTCAGGATGACGAGTCCGAAGAGCAACCGACTGCCGGGAAACGAAAACCGGGCAAATCCATAGCCTGCGAGTGCGCAGGATACAGCCTGCAAGAGGGTCATTACCGTGACGAAGAGCAGGGTATTGCCCAGCATGGGCCAATAATTAAGAATCGACATGGCATGCCGAATATTGTCCAGCGTGAAATGAATCGGCACCATAAAAATCGTCGGATTATAGATGTCTATCGGGTCTTTGAACGCAGTCGACAGACGCCTGAAGAGCGGCATCAATATAATGAAGGAAATGCCTGCGATCAAGATATACAGCACTAGCTTCCAGGCCCACTCCAGCGAGGTGTTGCGCGCCTTATTCAGCCGGTAGACGAACGCTTCGTCGCTCCTTAGCTTATCGATCCGTTCCATACGGCCCCCTCCTTCCTGCCTAGTTATAATAGAAGACTCTTCTGGAGACCAGAATGCCGATGACGATGAGCATAATGCCAACCACGCCGGTATAGAGCCAGGACATGGCCGCACTGAGTCCGAAATTCTGTGCCTGGAAGGCGGTCTCATAAATCTTGCGGGTGACCGGCGAGTCCGCGAACGAGTCGATAACCGTGTAGATGATGTTCGTCAGGATCAGCGGGCTGACCATCGGGAACGTAATCTTCCAGAACGATTCGTACGGCGTTGCCCCTTCCATCTTGGCCACCTCGTACATTGCCGGAGGCACCGATTGCAGCGCAGCCAGGAAAATCAGGATCTGCACGCCGGAGCTGCGGATGATTTCATAGATTCCCGTGACGCCGCTCACAATATAGTCGATGAACCAATCCGGAAAGCCGGCATTGTCCAGCATGAAGATCAGAGAGATCGAGTCAAAACCACTCTGTGCCTCGCCCAGCTCCTGAGCGACCTGCGAGCTGCCTGTCATGCTGATCAGACCAGCCGTCTCGGCCGCCGCGATCGCGCCAGAGGCCAGAATGACGGGCAGGAAGAAGACCGCCCGGGCCAGCCCCCGTCCTTTGAACTTCTGATTAAGCAGCACCGCCGAGAAGAGACTGAAGAACAGAATCATCGGTACGCTCCAGAGCATGTTCACAACCGACTCGGTCAAAATGCGGTTGAAGGTCGGATCGATGTAGAGCGCCTGCTTGAAATTCGTCCACGCCGTGAATTCCAGCTCATAGCCGCCGGGCGCAACATTCAGCTTGCTGAAGCTGAAGCGAGCGGATTGGATAAGCGGTGTCGCGAACAGGAACACGAAGCCGACCAGCCAGGGCAGGATAAAACTGAAGCCGACGAGCGCACGTTTTTGCACCAGCGTTAATCTGCGGAGGTTCATCCTCTCTCACCGCCTACTGTGAAGTCTTGGGCATCTATGCGGACGCCCTGAATGGTGACGGGCTGATCCGAATAGTTGATGTAGATCGAGACGCCATTCTCATACTGCATCTCTACGACGTCCTGCCCGTGCCGGATATGACGGTCCATCTTGACGGTGCGGAGAGCCGACAGCGTCTCATCCGCCTCGCGGTACTGCTCCAGCGCAATGTCATACCAGCCGTCAGCGGACGTGGAATACATCGAATCGTAGGCCGTGAATTTGAGCGTCGACGAAGGCTCCTGCGACCACAGGTAGTGCGGCGCGGCGCCAAGCTCCAGGGTCCGCAGCAGCTGCAGCCTTGCATCCTGCTCCTCCCGCAGGTTCATCGGCTCACCGGCATAGTCAGCATAACCATGGAGTACCATCTGATAGAACGGCACCTCTTCGTCCGTTATACCGAAACCACTGGTACCGGATGGGACATTGACGAAGCGGTCCGCATACCCCAGCGCATAGGCGTTGCCGCCAGTCAACAGCAGGTCCGGGTGCGCTGTCTTCAGCTTGTCGAGCTGTTCCGCGACGATTGTCTTGGCCGTCTCCCGGAAGACCGTCCGACTGGTCCGGTAATCGGCATGTACCTTGTCACCCAGATCGCGCAAGGCGAGCCCGTTGACACCGACATCGGCATAACTGTCAAGAAACTGGTCTACATAATAGGGGAGCTTGGCTGGCGACAGCAAGTAATAGGTGCCGAGCTCCGGATTCATCCGATGCAGCGCCCGGTCATAAGGAGCGCGCATGGCTTCCTCACGCGTGATGAACCGCGCAGCATCGGAAGACGGCGAGAACCGGCCATCGGTCTGATGCACATGCTGGAACGCGACATCCGGATACAGCTTGCCGCCGCCCGTCTCGAGCTTACCAGCCAACTCGCGCAGATCACTGCGTCCGCCCAGCTTGCCATCGATTTTGACCCGTGCCGGAATCTCATGATTCAACCCTTCGTTGAACCAGCCGAGATAGCGCATATGAATGGACTGCACCTGATCGGATTGCAGCCGGTCGACGACGGCCTCGGCCTGCTCAAACGTGGTCATCGACACCATCCCCTGATAAGGGACGCCGAGAATTGTCTTACGCTTGTCAATGGCGCCCAGTACACTGACGAACATCGGCAGCGCCTTCTCCTCGGTGAGTGGCGAGAGTACACCCTGCTCCTCCAACTGGCTCCGGTAATGTCGTGCGATGCCGGAATAGTCCGCCTCATCGCCCGATAAGAAATGATACCGAATCGTCAGGTCACCCGTGTACAGCTCCTCGGTCAGCAATTGAATCTCTTCAACCGTATTACTCTTGTACAGTTCCAGTACATCCTCACCGCGTACGGCGAAGCTGGCGAAATTCTGATTATAGCTGTTGTTACGACCAGCAATATCCGCCTGGATTGTCGCAATGGCGTCCCCCTGCTCAATGGCCGCATACCAAGCCGATTCACCGCTCTTGAGACCGAATACCGGCAGCCGCGCAGACTCCGAGATCTGACCGCGCCGGCGGATGTTGTCATTTTCATCCTGACCGTACACCCGCTGGGCATAGAGCTCCTGTGAGAGCTTGCCATTATTGAGATAGATCAGGCTGCCAGTACCGTCGGGAACCAGCATGTAGCCTTCTTCCTCAGGACCCGCTGCTCCGAAAAATCCTAACAAATTCAGCATCCGCAGCTTATAATCCGGATTCTCCTCAATTTCCCCCGCAGGAACCGTGACAACCAGCGCGTCGTCCTCCAGCCGTACATGCAGCGGAATGACAAAACGCGGACGATCTACGGCTCCGCTGCCGGCAATGCCGTTCGCCTCGTTATCCTCCTGCAGATCTTCCGGCGTATAGCCGGCCTCCTGGAATGCAGCGATCATCCGTTTCAGTACGAGATCGCGGGCAACGGCCGTATCGAGCCGCTCCAGCACCTCAGGATCATCTTTTTTCGCCAGGTAACGAGCCAGAATATATTTGCCTTGTGCCTCGTCCAGGTTCGAGAGAACCATCTCTTCCATGCGCGCTTTGCTGATGAATTTGGGCAGGGCGTCGATGCCCAGCTCTGCATCGCCCAGCGTATACGTGACCCGGAAGCCGCCCTCGATCCCCTCCGCTTCGAACTGACCTCTGGCAACACTCTCCTTGAAGTTGTTGAAGGTGGCAATCCGGCCCATCCGGTCACGGAAAGTAAGCGTGAATTGAGAGGACAACGTCTCTTTCTCGTAAGGCGTCGCAATGCTATCGCTTTCCCGGTCTGCCGGGTTGCTGTGCCAGAGGTCACCGGATCTCCGGTCCAGCACCGCAAATTCCGTTGTCTCCGGATGAAAATACAGCGCCAGCGCACCCGTCTCGGCAGCCAGCCGCATCCCGGCGAGCCGCGGCTCACCCGCACCTAGCGAGAGTTCCGTTGTCTGCACAGGCGCCTCGCCTGCCTGCGTATACGAAACGACATCTACGGCAGGGACACCCCGGTTCGCAAGATAGAGGATCAGGGCGCTTGCAGCGGCAACGAGGACGCACACCAGCACCACATAACGCTTGATTGATCGGTTCAATGATGGCGCCCCCTTTACACCCGAAAGATCAGCTCTCGGTAAATGTTATAGAAGAAATAGAAAATCTGACTGGCCATGCTGAAGATCAGCGTGCCTATAAACACAACGATTCCCATAGCGATCACTGTCATGACCAGCGTAATCACCGTCTTGGTAGCTGTATATTGATGGACCGTCATGATGCCGACGAACAGCAGATACCCTGTCCAGACGATGGCGATACTGGTCGCGAGATAATAGAAGGCGGCTTCTTCCATCGTGAGCATTCGACTGATAAACGTCATCGGCAAATTGATGAGCACGATCGGCAGCATCGCGTAAGCCGTGGCGATAACAATCTCCCGGAACTTGCCCTCGCCCTCCATCAGGGTCGTGATCGACCAATTGGCGATACAGAACAGCAAGAACGGTGCAACCGTATAGATTAAATCGTTCAAACTGTTCAAGTACCGGGGATCGTTGAAGTTGACCATGAACCCTGCAAATTGACGCTGCAGCACTGTGCTCAGCACCAGCATGGCGATAATGGCCGCCGCAATGCGCACCCTACCCTTACCGTCGTACTTCAGGTCCCAGTACCCGTCAAACGGATGGAAGATGACATGGAACGGAAATCTATAGTGCTCCGACTTCATGTGCTTTCCCCCTCGCTCTTACTTTTCTGTAGATGAGCCATGCGACTAAGGCGGCAATCAAAACGGCTGCCGTCGTCATGAAGGTGCCAAAGTGCTCCTGCATCACTTCACGCCGGTACCGCTTGAACGCCAGCGAGTAGTACTTGCGGTCCATGCCCAGTTTGAAGTATTCCATCGCTTCCTTGTTCTTGCGGTCCATCAGCAGCGACTTGCCGATGCCCAGGTACGCGAGATCGTAGTTGGCATTCATACGCAGTACATCTTCCCACAGCGCTACAGCCTCAGCATCATCACCCTGATACCGGTACTCGGTAGCCGCATGAACCGTACGTCCGAACAATGTGGGCGTAAAGACGATCAGCGCGCTCTTGCCCCGGTCCAGCACCAGCAGCTGTTCTCCGACCCGCTCAACTGCAGCCGGGATATTAAACAAGCCAAGCTGCGTGCCTTTGCCACCGAATGCGTAAAGCAACTGGCCCTCGTCGTTATAGGCGAACAGTCGTCCGCGGAACGAATCCATGGCGACATAAATCCCGCCGTCCAGCACCTTGATATCCGTCATCCGGGAAGGTCCCGAATTATTGCCGAACTGGCGGAACCGGATGTCACCCATGACCGGGTAATAGCCGAAGCGCTTCAAGACATCCTGTCCCGACGGGTTGAGCCGGCGAATCGGCGTCTGGGCATGCGTATCGATATTGGTCGCGTAGACGAACCCTTTGGTGTCGATATCCAAATTGGAGAATTCTGTCGGAATGAACAACTGCATGCGTGAGCGCTGCTCCCGGGTGGCAAGCATCCGCCAGATGCGGTCGGCGAAGGTCTGCCGCACACTGATGGTGCCGGAGTAACCGATAAACGAACCGTCCTCATCGAATTGCATCAGACCCTCGTACACGCCCCTGGCTACAACAAAGATCCGGCCTGCATCATCGACCGTCAGCTTCACTGGAAAGAACACGAAACCGGATGGCAGCACATCAGACTCAGGCGATTCCACCGTACGCAGCAGTTCTCCCTCTGGAGACAGCACGACGATCCGGTTATTATCAGTATCCGCAACGTAAATGGCATGATCGTCACTCACGAAGAGGCCTTGCGGATTGCGCAGCGCATCCTCGCGTCCTTCGTTCTCGAAGCCTGCAATCACCTCGGCACGTCCCCACTGACTGTCGGTCCGCAGGATGCGATTGTTGCCGCTGTCCAGAATATAAACCGTCCCATCCGAGGTGACGAACACATCGCCCGGATCCCGGAAGGCCCCAACCCCCAGATCCTGACCCGACACCTGGCGCTCCGGTACGAACGGTGCTGGCAAGGGCACGGAGTCACTGTAATAGTTGTAGGTATAAGCCTCATAAGGCGTCTCTGCATGCAAGGCTCCAAGCGGTACAGATGCGATGATCAGGGACAAGATGCCAAGGCTCAACAGAAGCTTTTTCAATCTGCGTCCCCCCTTAATCCTTCATGCCGGAAGTAGCCATCGTCTCGATGATCCGGCTCTGTGAGAATACAAACAGGGTAATCGGTACACTCATCAGGATGAGCGCAACTGCCGCACCAACCCCTGCCCGGGCGATACCCCCTTGAATAATCTGATTCGTAGCAAAGTGCAGCGTTTTCAATTCTTCACTATAGATGAATCCATTACCCTCGGTGCCCCATAGAATCTGGAACAGCAAGATCATCAATGTGAGCCAGGCCGGCTTGACATTAGGCATGACCACTTGCCAGAAAATCCTATATTCAGACGCCCCGTCAATTTTGGCTGCTTCGATAAGCGCATCCGGGATCTGCTCCATGAACTGCTTCATGAGATAGAGACCGAGCGGGAAGGCAAAGGCCGGAATGATGACCGCCCAGTAGGTGTCGATCAAACCGATCCAGGACATGATCATATAGTTCGGAATCGCCGTTACTTGGGGTGCAAACATAAGCGCCAGAACGACGGTTGTGAACAGGATATTCTTGCCCGGAAAGTTCATCTTGGCTAGCGGGTAGGCCGCCGCCGAAGCGAACAACACGTGACCGACAACACCCATGCCGGTAATGAACACGGTATTGAAAATGTAACGGGAGAACGGCACCCAGGAGTTGCCCAGCAAGGCGGTCAGATCCACGAAATTGTCCAGCGTCGGATTCCGTACAAACAAGGTAGGCGGAAACAGAAAAATTTCGTCGAGCGGCTTGAACGCCGCGTTGATCGCATAGACGAGCGGCAGAGCCATGAAAGCTCCGGTGACCGCCAGAAACAGGAACATGAGAATATTGCCGCCAAGCGAACGATTGACTTTTTTCTTCCGCATGCGGAAGGATAGATTTAACGCACTCATTGCCCCACCCTCCGAAGAAGTCGTTGAACGATCAGGTTGGTACCGACCATTAGCGCGAACAGCACAGTGGCGATGGCCGACGCGAAGCCCATCTCAAACCGGATCGTACCGAAGTCCATCAAATGCGTCACAATCGTTTCTGCCGCGTAGTTGACACTAGGGAATCCTGCCAGTTGAATGGACACCTCTGCCACAGCAAATGAGGTCGTCAACTGGATGACCGCGCCAAACATCAACTGCGGCCGCATGGATGGCAGTGTGATGTACCACAGCTCCTGCCAGCGGTTGCGAATTCCGTCCACTGCGCCTGCTTCGTACAGCGTTTTGTCTACGGTCTGCAGTCCGGCGATAAAAGCAAGGAAGCCAGTCCCCAGACTCAGCCACAGCTGTACGAGGATGATAATGCCCAGAATGTAGATCTCCGTCTTCAGCCATTGGATCGGCTCCAGCATGATGCCCCAGCGAATCAGGAAACCATTGGCGATTCCATATCGGTCGCCGGAGAAGATCATCTGCCAGATGAAGAAGATGTTGCCCGAGATGGAGGGCGCATAGAAAACCAGGGTCATGAACGCCCGAACTTTGGGCCGCATGTCGTTAATAATCCAGGCAAAGACAAAGCAAGCTACGTAACTAAGCGGTCCGGTAATCGCTGCGAACAGCAGCGTGTTCTTGACAGCAATCAGGAAGACATCGTCCTCCAGAAAGAGCCTGGAGTAATTCTGCCAGCCGATGAAGGTCGGCAGCTCCAGCATGTTGAAGTAGGTGAAGCTGATCAACAGCGACATGACGACCGGCAAGACGGTAAACAACGCGAACAAAATCATATAGGGAGCCATCAACACGTAAGCATGCTTATTTACGACAAACGCTTTTCTCTTCAGGCTCCACCAGGTATCAGGCCGACTGCCGGGCTGCGGGACACCCGGCTCCTTCCGCTTCCGCCGGCGGGCGATCGCTTCAGACATATTGCTCCCCCTCCTTATTGCGGAAGTCCAAATTCTCTCCGTTTCGAGCGTATCTCTTCATGCATGAATTCGACGTATTCGACGATGGTCTCGCGAGGCTCGGCTTTCTTGCCAGGTACGCGCAGACCGACCACATACTGATCCTCACTGTTGACAACCACCGAATAGAAGGCATTGAGCAAATGACGTCCCGTAAAGTAACCGCCAGGCACCTCGGGAATTCCTTCGACCCATTCGAATTGTGCCTTGAGCTGCTCGTAGTCATTGACCGGCCACGGCAGACTGTCGAGTGCTCGTATGTTCGCTGTCGGGTAGCGTGCAGCGGCTCCCATCAGACTCTCCATCTCGCGGCCATAAGCGATTTGCACCTCATCGCTGGTCCACCATTTCATGAACTCCCATGACGCATCCTTATCTTTCGCACTCTCCAGCATGACTGTTGCACTGCCGCCGCTCGGCACCGAACGGTCAATGCTGCCATCCTCCTGCAATGTGCCAGGGATAGGGACGAAGCCCCACAGCCCCCGGATCTCCGGTGCAAAGACGGTCAACTGGTTATAGGTCGTGTAGTCGGCGATGCCGACAGGCATCTCACCGGTCCGAAAGCGGTTAGCGAAGTCAAATTCGCGTTCCAGCTTGTAGTCGGTATAGAGCTCCGTCCAGGTTTTGAACGCCTCGACGCCAACCCGGGAATCCAGATCGGATTCGCGTCCGCCATCCCGGTAGAACTGGCCGCCGTTCTGGATCAGCAACGAAGCATACAGCGAGTTCGGCGGGATATTCTCCCCCGGATACTGTGGCTGCAGAACCAGTGGCATGCCGAAGCTCATCTGATTTTTGTTCAAAATGGCGAACAGGCGCGTGATATCCTCCCAGGTATTCGGCACGGACATGCCTAACTCGTTGAAGATATCCTTGCGATAAAATAACATGTTGAAGGTCTGGGTTTCCGGCAATGCGTAGACGCCGCTCTCGTACTGGTAAGGCACGATTGCGCTGGGCCGGAAACGCTCGGCAACTTCTTCAAAATCGCTGAAGCCGGCCAGATCGGCTACCGCATTACGCATCGCGTAGTTGACGGGAATATCATTGCCGATCTGCATCGCCACGTCCGGGCCTTGCCCTGCCAGGGTAGCCGGCAAGAGCGTGTGCATTTGCACCAGCTTCAGATTGACCGAGATGCCAGTCTCTGGCGTGAATGTGTCGTCGATCATTGACTTCAACGTATTGGCCTGGTCTCGGCCACTGCCAATCCAGACGGTAATCGAGCGCTCTTCGTTACCGCTTGCGACATTGCCAATCTGGTTGTAATCAATGAAGAACGAATAGGCGAACGTACTCAGCTCATGACGCAGCCCTTTCCAGAAACCTGCCCCTTTTTTCTTCAGCTTCTCATCGGGCGAGACGACATAGAATTCGTCAATCTGCAGCGGCATCTCTCTCGCAGTCAGCAGCCAAGTGCCCAGACCACCCGTGTTAGCCTTGTATGCACCAAGCCGGCGGGGAATCGTATGCGGTTCGTCGACCATCTCATCCAACTGGTTATACATCGTCTTCAGCAGTGCCTCTGAATCCCCGCTGCCGCCGGAGAGACGCCGCAGTTCTTCACTTACCTGCTTCAGACGGTCACTCTCTGCTGCGAAGGTCTCCAGCAGATGAGGCACCTGCTGCTCCACCCGATAATCCCGGAACTGATCCGGCGAAGCGCCAGTTATCATCAGAATCTTCCGGTAGATCGCGTTCAAGTGATACACGCTCTCCTCCACCTGGCGGATGAGCTCTGCGAACTCGCCCAGCGTAACCTCAAGACGCAGCACATGCTTGCCTTCCTCCAGGTAGTAGAGGTACGGCTCATCCTCACCCAGCACATCCGTCCGGTATCCGCTCGCGTAGCGGAACGGTACCCGCTCCATCTCCTGAAACGGCACTTCGCCATCAATCGTCAACCGGCGGGTGGAATAGATCCCCCGTACGAAATTCTGCTGCACCTTGAAGCCAAGGTTATACAATCCCGACTCCGGCACTTCGAACTCCCATTCGATCCACTCTCCCGGCAACCGCCAATTGTGACCGCCAATCGTATTGACTCTCGTTTCCGAGGGACTGTATGGATGGACAGCAGGCGAGGAGCGCTCGATTTGCGGATACAGGGTCGGCGATGATTTGGCTATCGCATCCTCTCCCTGAACGACCACTCGTACCCCGCTGGTCGGTTGTCGGCCAGCATCCGTGTGCGCAGCTTTCACTTCTTTGTAAGGGACTGCATCCGGCTGCTGGAACAGCTTGAGCTGGCGGATCGCCATCGGTTCACGCTGTGAAACCAAGGTCAGCGTGTGCTCCCCCGCCGATAGATAGAACTGGAACGGCTCCTCATAATATCCTTCCGAGTCCTTGAACAGTGTCTCGCGCCACTCGGGATTCTCCTGCTGCCTTGGTCGCAGTTCATTGCCGCGGTTATCTCGCTGCACTTCGCTCAGTTCGTTGTCCCAAACCCGGTCGAATTGGAGATAGGCCGCTTCCTCAAACGGTACCTCGTCGTCAATCAACAGTGTGCGGACGATGCCTGAGCTTTTGCCCCGGGTGGGGTAATAGAGCATGGATATATGGTAAAGTCCCGACTGCGGGACATTCACTTTCCACTCCACCTGGCCTTGCTCTTCCGTGAGGAGAGCCGTGCCGTCCATCCCTTCAAACCGGTCCCGGGTCTGGAAGCCCTCGCCTCGGATCTCGGTATAGTCCGCCGCATCGATAACGATCTCCCGCTCCGGCGCAGCTACACCGTCATGAGACGCTACATAGTCGGCATAAGTATTGCCCTGCATGATCATATCGAACAAGCTGTCCGCATCCAAACTCGTCTGTCCGTCAGCCTGTGAAGAGAGTTGCTGTTCTTCGGCCTTGAGATTCGAGGTGGCGGCAGGTACGCCGCATGCCAGCGTAATGCACAAACCTGCGATGAAGGTACGAACCAATCGACGCGTTCTATTCAATGCCAGACCTCCTCTTCTTGAGCCTTAAGACAGGAGGGTGTGCCCAGACGCAGCACACCCTCCCGAGGCTCATGACTGCTTAACTACCGAGGTTCGCCAATGCTTCCTGGGCCGCCTGCTTGTGACTTTCGACGGTTGCGGTTACGGATTGCTTCTGGATGATGATTTCATCCATGATTGCGAAGAACGGATAATCCGGCACACCTTCCTCAATCGAGATCATGCCTGTTCCGTTCACATGCTCCAGCGCAATTTCAATATCGCGCTCGGTTTTGTAACGGCCTTCCAGCCAATCCTGACCAACATACTCTTCTGTAGTGGTGATGTCGCGCATTTCTTCGAAAATGCGGTACACGTGCTCCGGGTTCTCTACACCTTTTGGAATGAACCAGCCATTCAGTGCCGTGTTGGCGAATGTATGGGTACCATCCGAGTTCGGACCAGCAGGAATCGGTACAACGCCAGCTTCAAAGCTCAGATCGCCGATGTTCCAATCGTACTGCAGCGACATCGCCACATCGCCATCTTTGAACGTGTTCGTTTCATTCCAGTCCATCGGATTGCCCGATTTGACCTTGACGACATTCTCTGCGTTGTAGACACGGTTCACGAATTCCAGCGCTTCAATCATTTTTGGATCAGTGGACTTATCCTCCATCGTGTTGCCGTCTACAAAAGTGATGCCGTTGGAAACGCCGAAGTGACGCGCCATATCGGCTGCCCAGCCAGAGTATCCGTAAATATCCGGAGTTCCATCGTTGTTCGTGTCGCGTGTCGCAGTCTTGGCAATTTCCAGAAATTTATCCCAGGTCCATTCTCCGCTCTCCAACAGATCCTGCGGATCCGGCAAGCCAAGCTGGTTGAAGATCTCACGGTTGTAGTGAATCCCTACGATCGATACACTCGGCGGCCAGAAAGCGTATTCACCACCGGCTAGTGCTGGAAGCTTTCCTACCAGATTGCCCTCGTTGTTGATGTTGCTGTCCGCTGTCGTGAACTCGCTGAGCGGCAAGACCAGTCCGGACTTCACCGGAACCGCGGCGCGCTTGTATTCCATAACGGCAACGTCGGCAAAAGGTTCGCCGGAGAGCACCGAAGTTGTAAATTTGTCCATATATTCTTCAAAGGGGATGTTAATGAATTCAAACTTGAAGTTATAGGCTTCTTCCAGCTCCGCCATTTTCTCGAGCTGGGCAATCTCGTCCGCCGTCTCGCCAGCCGGCATTCCATCCCACCAAGCTGCGATCCGAATGGTCCGTCCGTCCAAGTTAATATCCGCTACTTCCTCCACAGGCTCTTCAGCTGGTGGATCCTCTGCCGCCGGTGGCTCATTCTCTTGAACCGGTGGTGCTGGTGGTTCATTGTTTCCCCCGCTGCATCCTGCCACCACTAGTGTAAGCGCTAACATAACCAATAAAAGCCATTTCACTGATTTCATTGTTGCCATCCTCCCCTGGAATTGTTTTGGAGATGAAACCTGTTTCTGTTTGACTGAGATTCTGTTTTAGTAAACGCTTACAACCCCCTTTTAAAAAATAAGCACCACTACCTGCTTGATTCTAGTTAAGGAAAAGGCTGGATGCTAATCACAAAAAAATAATAACACGACACCTACCAAACGTCAACATTTGATATTATTTTGTTTTTCTTTGTTATGACTTGTTTTGCTTCTGTTTTGTTTTTGTTAGGAAAAAGAGCCCTCTTCGCTTGGAAGAAGGCTCTTTTTGCTTGATTCATTTGCTAGAGTCAGCTAGACGCTGCTGACTGTTTTTCGCCCATGCTGTTCTCTGACAACCAACTCTCCGGCGATGAGCTTGCGCTCGGGACTACTGTCGGGGCAATCCAGACGCCAGAGCAGCTGATCCACCGCCCGGGTGCCCAGCCATCCCTTGTTAACATCGATGGTTGCCAGAATCGGCGCCTCCTCCATCGTGTTGTCAAAACCCGTCACGACGCAGTCTGCAGGGACGTTGAGCCCCCTTTTGGCCAGCTCCTCAATCAGATAGGAGGCATTCACGTCATGCGCGCATACGAAGACTTCCGGCAAGTTATCCAGCGGGTATTGCTGCATCATCAAGTAGATGTCGTACGCCTGGGCACTGATAAGCAGCGGGTCCTGCTGCAAGGGGATCTCATGCTCCTCCAGCGCAGACTTGAACGCAAGCCAGCGCAGCTCGAAGCTGAGTGCGTCCTGGATAGGGCCGACAAACTGATACGAACGGTAGCCCTTACTGATGAGTCGGACCATCAACTGCTTCATGGCATGAAAATTATCGACGAACACTGTATCACATGGAAATGCAGGATCGTCATGATCTACCATCACCGTAGGGATCTTGGTCTTGGCGATATCCAGCAGGATATGCGTGGAGACTGCGCCTATGGTAATGATTCCACGAATGGCTCCTGGATTAAGCAGGCTGAACAGGTTGTCTCCCGACGGCTCCGTCACGGTCAGAAAATCAAGTCCCCGTTGTTCAAGCCGGTTCGTAATGCCTTCGAATATAGGCCCCCAATAGATCGAGTCCCTGTTCTGATATCGGACATTGGGAAAAAGCACGACGATCGTGCCCGACTCCGTGCCGTTGGGACGCCAGTTACTGTCGGGGCGCGGCGCGGACTGTCGTATCGGCATCTGTTGGTTCTGCTCCGGTTGTCGGAAGTAGCCCAGCTGTCCTGCGGCTTTCAAAATGGTTTCTCTCGTCTGCGGGCTAACGCCGGACTTAGCGCTCAAGGCACGGGAGACAGCAAACTTGGAGACGCCCACCAGATCGGCAATCTCTTGTATGGTAACTTTTTTCCTCATGTTCCACCCATCCTCGAACGAACTGTCATCTAGCCTAGTATAGCATTTTTCGTCGTTTATTCACTCCCCGGCTGTGTCAAAAATTCGGGGAGCTCATCCAGAGTCAGAACATACTCATGATTCAGCACAGCCGCAATATGCTCCGGGCTGTTGTGCTTGCCGTCTCCGATAAATTCGTCGCTCCAGGTACAGAACCAGCTCCAGTGCGCACCATACTGGATCATGAGCTCAGGATTGGGTATCGCCCCGTTCTCGGTCAAGGCAACCAGCTTGCGATCATTCACGAGACGGACCAGATTATCGTAGCTGCGGCTGACGGGATGGTGATCGCCCGGCTGAGGGTAGGAATCGACACTTACAATATCAACCACATCGTCCCCAGGATACCAGTCCGGGTCTTCCGAGTTCCAGATCCAGATGAGATTGCTCAGCTCATGCTTGACGGTTAGTCGTTCGAATAAAATCCGGTACAACGCCTTGGCTGGCTCCGGTCCTTGAGCGCCCCACCAGAACCATCCACCCTCGGCTTCGTGAAGTGGTCGCCAGAGCACTGGAACCCCGGCTTCCTGAAGACGTTTCAGCTGAAAAGCGATGACGTCGATGTCGCGCATCAGCAGTTGGTAGGCCTGTGACTCCGGATCCGCTAAAGCTTCCTGCACATTGAAGGTCGTGCCGTCTGTATAAAAGCCTCTCCACCATGGCTGATCCTCGCTATCGATAAGATCCATCGGCGCATTCCAATGCCAGGCCAGCGTGACAATGCCACCCTTGTCATGCCAAGTCAGCATGTCCTCGACCTCGCGGGAGGTCGTGCCCCGTTCCGTACGGCTGGGCGTATAATCCATCAAGTCGAAGCCCGCAATGGCGGGCAGCTTGCCGTAGGTCCAGCCCAGTTGAAGCGCCTCCTGCAGGGTCTGCTGTCCCGAGAGAATCTTGCTGCCATACTGCTCGATGAGAAACTCGTGCAGCGCTAGTGCCCCCGCGCTGGGCTTCGGAGTAACCAGCACATTCTCTACGTTGTGCTCCGCGCGGACAGACGCAAGGCGAATATCCACATAATCCAGGTCATACCACCCCCAGGAGGAGACAAATTGCAGTGCGTTCTCCCCTTCCTCCAGCAACAGCTTGCCGGCATACACTTCTTCGAACCCGCTGGAGGCGGGCAGGCGCAGATCGCCTGCAGGATCATCATTCAACCGCATGACCGTCATCTTCTCACCATGCGCGCCACGGTAGCCGACCCGGACTTCATACAGTGATTTTGTAGACGCTTCCAAAATAACCGTCAAGGCATCGTCCTCTTGTTCAAACCCTGTCACATAGCCCTGTCCAGAAAAACCGTCGCCATCGGAAGACGCTTCCGTGCCATGCACCAAGCCTTCTTCCGCTTCAAACCGCAACCAGGCTTCTTCTACCGACTGGGTAGTGCAGGCTGCCAGTATCAAAAGCAATCCAATCCCAGCTAGGGCTTTCAAGGATCTGTTGCGAATAGAATCCCCTCCCGGGTCGTCCGAACCAAACAGTAGGACGATTTTATATTTATTTTGTTAGGATAATAATAACTTTAAACACAAAACAAAACCTCGTCAATAGCCTCTACAACATTTCTTCAATTGTTCATGTGATTATTAGACGGAAAATCATGCCTTAATTAGCTATTGAACATACTAGCCGGGAAACAGTCGAAACCGACAAAATGACAAGTTCCATCTAACACAAGGCTATTTTAAAACCATTATCATTTCCTTATTATCAAATATAGAGGTGATGATAAATGCCCAAGAAACCTAACATTCTGCTAATCACAAGCGACCAACAGCATTGGAATACGCTCGGTGCATTTCAACCGGAGCTCACGACGCCGAATCTCGACCGGCTGGTGCGGGAAGGCACGACATTCGACCGAGCCTACTGTCCCAATCCGACCTGTACGCCCAGCAGGGCCTCCATCATTACAGGGATGTATCCGAGTCAGCATGGCGCGTGGACGCTGGGCACCAAGCTGCTAGAGACCCGTCATACCGTCGGTGAAGACTTCGCCGCGGCTGGCTACCGCACTGCCCTGGTGGGCAAGGCCCACTTCCAGCCGCTCCGCTCCACGGAAGCCTATCCATCGGTGGAGGCTTACCCGTACCTCCAGGACTTGGCCTATTGGCGAGACTTCCACGGCCCCTTCTATGGTTTCGACCATGTCGAGCTGGCACGAAATCATACCAATGAAGCACATGTTGGCCAGCACTATGCCTTATGGCTAGAGGAACAAGGCTGCCACGACTGGCGACAATACTTCCTTCCCCCAACCGGAAGTATGGATCCCGCAATCACCTACACCTGGCCGATTCCGGAGCAATTCCATTACAATACCTGGATTGCCGAGCGTACCAATGTGCTGCTGGAGAGCTATCAAGCGAAGGACGAACCATTTTTCCTATGGGCCAGCTTCTTTGATCCGCATCCTGAGTATCTGGTGCCTGAGCCGTGGGCATCCATGTATGACCCGGAGCAGCTTACGGTACCCGCTGTCACCCCAGGCGAGCATGACCGCAATCCGCCGCACTTCGGACTGACCCAGCAGGAGGACCCGGATTTCTCACATCTGGCTGAGACTGGCTATGGTATTCATGGTTACCGCTCCCATCACTATTACGAATACGGGCAGCAGCTGCGCTTGACAGACGTCGACCGCAAGCGTCTGGTAGCCGTCTACTACGGTATGATCAGCATGATGGACAAATATATTGGACGTATACTGGACAAGCTCGACGAGCTGGGTTTGGCCGAGGACACAATCGTCGTATTTACGACCGACCATGGGCATTTCTTCGGACAGCACGGCTTGCAGGCGAAGGGTGGATTTCACTATGAGGATTTGATTCGGCTCCCTTTTGTCGTCCGCTATCCTGGGCAGGTGCCTGCGGGACGGCGGTCAGATGCCATCCAGTCCTTGGTCGATCTGGCGCCGACATTTTTATCCTTCGCCGGACTGCCCATTCCCCATGAGATGACAGGATGCGACCAACGCAAGGTATGGCTGGGGGAACGCGAATCGGCCAGGGAGCATGCCATCGTCGAATTCCGTCACGAGCCGACGACGATTCATCAGAAAACCTATGTGGATGCGCGCTACAAGATTACGGTGTATTACAATCAGATCTATGGGGAGTTATTTGATCTGCAGACGGATCCGAATGAACTGTGCAATCTGTGGGATGATCCAGGGAGCGCAGCGTTGAAGAGCGAGCTCCTGCTCCGCTACGTGTGGGCCGAGCTTGGCAAAGAACCAATGCCAATGCCGCGGATTCATCATGCGTGAAGGTAGTTGCACAACTTGTCATAAAATGTAACTAAGGCCGGACCCCGACGGGATCCGGCCTTGCGTGCAAGAGGATATTATTAGGATCAGTTCGGATCTTTCCTGCCCGTTCACATCCTATTATTATTTGCTAGCTTCATAGGTAATCATGCTGCCCGCCTCTGAGGGTGGCGATCCATGCTTGTAATTCCCCGTCACTGTTACATCCGTGAACCCGGTGCTCTCCAGCAGCAAACGGAATTCGTCGACTCCGTACCAGCACAGCGGCAGCCGCTGCAGCTCAGACTGGACGAGAGATCCATCACGCCATTTGTCATAGCGCAAGAGAGAGAGGATACGCTGGTTAATGAAATCAACCTCGATTCGTTTCTCCTCCAGTGTAATGGCATCCCCATCCTCGGTTTCCCACATTCTTGTTTTCGTCGTGTCCAGGTTGTAATCGGTGGGAAGAAAGGTGTCCAGAATCAGCACGCTCTGCTCCTGCATATGCGTGCGGAAGCATTGGAGTGCTTGTAGCAGCTCCTCCCGGGTCTCGATTAACTGAATGGAACCCCCGGGGATAATGATGGCTTCATACGAGGCGTCCAGGCTGAAACGGCTCATCTCCCCATGGTGCAAAATAGGTTCAACTCCAAGCCTGCGACCATTTCGTCTACCGGCCTCCAGCATGGCTGGCGCATTATCCACCCCTTCTATGGCAATGCCATGCTGCAGAAGCGGAATCATGACGCGACCAGAGCCGCAAGCCACCTCCAATACGCGACCGGAGACGTGCTGAAGCCGCTCCTTATAATACTCGACATCCCCATAAGAGAAACCTACGGGTTTGCTAATCTCATAGACCTCGGTACATAATTCACCGTAAGTATGCATGTGGTCTTGCTCCTTTCCTTCGAGCCTCTAGATGGAGGCTTGAGGGTAACCCAATAGGCGCAAAGCTCGTTCGTACTTGTCCAGTCGTCGCTGGTCTTCATCCGTAGGATTCGGGATGCGCGACAGATCCATATTTTCCTGGATATCAGCAATCTTGACCGACCGGGCCAACGTATGGGTGCTTACCCTAGCAATGAATTTCTCGTAGCTGTCGCCTTCTGACTTGGTCAAGCGCGCAACGGCCTCGATAATGGGCTCTTCAAATCCTTCTCGTCTTAATTCTTCAAGCGTCACATCAGAGTCCTCCACGACATCATGCAGCACGGCAACTATCTTTTCGTCGAGCGTATGTACCCGGTTCATAACCGCCAGCGGATGCAGAATATAGGGGTGGCCGCCTTTGTCCAGTTGGCCTTGGTGGGCCTGTAGAGCAATGGCAATGGCGCGTTCGATGTTCATTGTGGGCTTCCCTCCTTCATAGCTTGATCGTACACCTAAACCGCTCCACGCCGGGATACTTCTCCCCCAGGCTCTGAATCTGGAAACCGCATTGCCTGTAAAATTCGACCGCGTCATGGTCTGTCTCCGCCTCCAGACTGCGGATTGCGTGTAACCCAACATACTCTGAAATCATGCGCTTGCCTATCCCCTGATGGCGACAGTCTTCTCGTACCGCAATATGACGGACGATTGCGCTGTGGTCCAGTCTATAACGAACGCCCATTAGGCCAGCCACTACCTGGTGCTGAAGCATACCGTATAGCGTGTAATCGTCATTTGACATATAGGAGTTGTAGACCGTTGCCACCTTATCCCGGTCACCCCAGACGCAGGCGGACAGCAGCTCATTGATGGCATTGAAGTGAGTCGAACCAACCAATTCAACAAATGAGCAAGCTTGCTGATCTGTCATCTTAATATTTTCTCCATGCACACACTTGACGGACAGTCGGCGTATTCCCCAAATCGTTCAATCTCGTAATAGCCATTCTTCGCATAGAACTTCATCGCCGCCACCTGGGGCAGTCCCGCTTCTAATTTGAGGATCTTACAGCCTCGCGCAAGCGCCGCGGCTTCCAGATAATCAAGAATTTTTTTGGCAAGGCCAACATTACGGTACGCTGGCCTCACATAAAATCTCTTTAATTCAACACTATCCAAGTGGAGCGGTTTTATGGCCCCGCATCCGACAGCTACTCCATCCGCATAGGCGACAACAAAGCTCACCTGTTCACTTGTTGGTGCATCCAGATCTACCCGGAATACTTCTTCCGGCGGATAGAGGGTATCCAGATAAGCATCCAATTCCCCAACTAACTCGCGCAAATGGGGGGCGTTGGCACTCACATCCCGCAATTCAATTGTTCTCATGTTGATCTCCTTTTCAGCCCGAACACCAGCTATCTGCTGCTATTGTAGCATACATACAGACAAATGAGCGGAAAAGCATTGACTATGACCGAGGATAGAATTATACTTTATTTAAACATATGATCAACTATTCATATATTAAGTTGAAGGGATGAATTTCTTATGACAGTGCCTACCTCGAATCACACTCATGCTCACGATCACAATGACGAACACACCAACAACAAGAAGATTCTACTTGTATCGTTCTTAATCATTACCTTCTATATGGTTGTCGAGGCCATTGGCGGGTTTCTGACGAACAGTCTGGCACTCTTGTCGGATGCCGGGCATATGCTCTCTGACTCCATCGCGCTCGGGATTGCCTTGCTGGCATTTACCTTTGGACAAAAGGCAGCTCACCAGCGTAAAACCTACGGTTACCGTCGTTTCGAGATTCTCGCTGCCTTGCTGAACGGTGTTACCTTAATTGGAATTTCGCTGTACATCTTCTACGAAGCCATGGTGCGCCTCAGCCATCCGCCAGAAGTTGCCACGATGGGCATGCTAATCATCAGTACGATCGGGCTGCTTGTGAATATCCTGGTTGCCTGGCTGATGATGCGAGGCAGCGATACGGAGCATAACCTGAACATGCAGGGCGCTTATCTTCATGTCATCAGCGACATGCTGGGTTCGGTCGGTGCTATTGCCGCCGCACTGTTGATGCTGTTCTTCGGTTGGGGCTGGGCAGACATTGCCGCTAGTGTGATCGTCGCCGCACTCGTATTGCGCAGCGGCTACAAAGTAACCCGCTCTTCCCTTCATATCCTCATGGAAGGCACACCAGCAAGCATGGAGTTGGATAACATCGTCCGTTCCATACGGGAGGTCGAAGGCGTGAAGGGAATCCATGATGTGCATGTCTGGACCATCACCAGCAGTCTGCATGCGCTCACCGCCCATATCGAAGTGGATGCCAGCCTGACCATAGCCCACACCGAAGCCATTCGACAGGAGATTGAACATCGTCTAGCACACCAGGATATTCAGCATGTTACCTTGCAGCTTGAATCTGTCGACCATGGGCATGAACGATCGGTGTTATGTACGGTGAAGGCTGCACTTAACACTAGTCACGTGGGACACAGTCACTAGAGAAACGGGGCTCTCGCAGTGGAGAGCCCCGTTCTTCACACAGTTATCCCTGAACGCGTGGACAATCCTGGACAAGAGAGCTTTTTACGCCTATTATATCAAGTAAAAACCAGATGTACATGCATTATGTTAGCTTATTAGCCTGGCGGAGCTTAACCCGCCTATACACATATACGCTTGCTAGGATCGCCACAACTCCGGCAATCAGGAGATAAGGCCAAGCCGCTGCCACTGGACGATTACCACGCAGATTCCAAGTCTTCGCATCCTCTGCAGGAGTCTGAACGCTCATTGTCTGAGCTTCAGCGTACCGCTGCATCATGACATCTATGGGTTGTGTTTGCCCATGGATGTCAACAGTAACCTGCCCGTCCTCAACCGGGAGCGAAGTAATCCAACTGGGGTGCAGGAGAGTCATCTGTCCGTCGTCTCCTTCCTTGAAGAAAACTACGGAAGACTGTCCCTGAGCGAATTGGGCTGAATAATCAGGACACGTAGAGTTTTGCCCTTTATGATCGTAAAACGTAGCCGGCATCACAATCGCAGGCGGCGCCGAGACGGCGCCAATAAATTGTTCCACCAGCAGTGTCGCCTTTCGACCATCCCGGCTGACGTCTGTTAGCTGACCATACACGACGGCTGAAGATTGCCCCGCTAAGGACTCAAAGGACCAAGTGGCAGGAGTACATGCATAAACAAATATCTGCCCGCCCCACCAGCCTGCGATTACCATCATCCATAGACACACACAGACCATTACTCGTTTCATCCCGGCACGCTCCCAATACTTGGTATATCTTGAGAAACGAATGTCGGGGTGAAAAAGTTGCTATATTAAGGAATTTTCTAAATCAAGTGATGATATACTCGCAGACTTGAAGGAATATGACCTGCTGCAAGCAGAAGCGCAAACACGCTCATGAACCACGAGTGCAGCAACAACGAGGACCCGGCAAAATAAAGAACAGGCGCAACCGCTAATGGAACCGGGATGCCCATGAGTTGCTCATACAACAACTTGCTCGAGCGTCTTCCCGAAAAAAAACGAAGCCATCCGGCATAATACAGCGCCAGTGCAGCAAACATGACGGCCAGCGCTGCTGTCCCACTCGCGCCGCCCAACTCGGCTGGCAAAAAGAGAGGGAGCGTCAGCACGCCAATTCTGCCCAAATTCTCGGCTATGATCCATGAGCGCGGCATCCGAATCTTGGAAAATGCTGTCTCCGCTCTCGGCGGTGCTACAATCAGCAGCACATTCGGTAATAGAATGAGAATCGGAATCCACAAATTAGCAACCAGGATCATGATGGGTTCATCGACCTCTCGCAGTGATGCTTAGCGCCTGCTCCATATACTGACAAGCTGCCAATCCCAGCTCTTCCTCACTCACTTGCATAGCATTGCATACGCCGAATAGCGGGAGCCAGTTGGCTCCTACCAAATTTGCCGTAGCCTCATAAGGACGAGTCATTTCCTCCAGACTGTACCGGTTATACCCCTCTGGTCCGTAGGATTCCGCTGGACTGCCTGCCGTGACCGCCACCATCCATTCCTGTCCGTGAAGCCGATCCCCGCCCGGTCCGTACGCCCAACCGAATGTGAGCACCTCATCGAACCAATGCTTCAGCAGCGGCGGTGCGCTGTACCACCAGAGCGGGAATTGAAAGATCACTCGCTTGTGCCCGAGTAACAGCTCCTGCTCCCTTTCAACATCAATCTTGCCATCTGGATAGTTGGCATAAAGCTCATGGATCGTTACCTGCTCGGACTCACGCAACTGTTTCACTAAACGACGATTGACCCGCGAGCCCTCCTCCAGCCCGGGATGGACCACAATAACCAGTGTATGCATCGCACTTCTCCTCCTACTCCGTCTGGTATGGCTTGCCATTACCGCTCTTGGCTAGGCAAGATTCAATACGAGACCTGAATTACTTTGAACTATAACCGATCCCACCGCGCTTCCCTATGACAAAAATCACGTCCTCTTTCTCATCGATCTCATGCCCAGTTCATCGAAATGGACATTCAAAAATAAATTCACCACTTGTGATTACTTTCACAACCAAGCGACATCAAATGCGTTATGGTTAGAATGTGAATGAATTCACAATGAGAAAACGGAGGGTTCAGCAATGAAAAAAATGTGGAGTAGCCTGCTCGTCATGACGTTGACCATCGCCTTGTTATCAGCTTGCGGAAGCAACAACGACCCCGAGGAAACGCAGCCAGTCAATGCCGACCCTGCCCCGCCTGTCACTTCAACGAATGAGGGAAATGAGGGGCTGGCAGACGGACGTTATTATGCCGAAGGTGACTATGCGGAAAAATCCGGCTGGAAAGAAGTTGTCGCCCTTGACGTCCAGAATGGCCAAATCGCAAGCGTTCACTGGAACGGCCTGCACAGGGATGGCGGTCTTGACAAAAAATCAGTCTCCGAGGCCGGCGCTTATGGCATGGTCGCGAACGGTGGCGCGCAGGCCGAGTGGCATGAACAAGCTGCCAAAGCCGAGCAGTTTGTAGTGGATCAGCAAAAGAGTGAGGCGCTCGCGCCAAACAGTGAAGGCAAAACCGATGCAGTCTCCGGGGTATCCATCGGTGTCGGCGAGTTCTCTTCCCTAATTGATGAGGCGCTGGCCGCCGGTCCCGTGACCCCTGGCCCTTACAAAGACGGGACGTACCGGGCCGAGGCTCCCGAATTCGATGCCAAGTCTGGCTGGAAAGAAAATGTCACCATCACGGTCATTAACGGCAACCTTGCAGCAGTTAGCTGGAATGGTACCCACAAAGACGGCGGCACCGACAAAATCACGCGTTCCAAAGACGGCGAATACGGCATGAAAGCCAACGGCGGAGCCGCGGCTGAATGGCACGAGCAGGCCCGCAGCGCCGAACAGTTCCTGCTGGAACAGCAAGACCCGGCCAACATTGTTTATCGGGCAGAAGACGGCAAGACGGATGCCATCGCAGGTGTTTCTATCCACGTGGACAGCTTTGTCCAGTTGGCTGAAGAAGCATTGGCAGGCGCCAAGTAACCCCAGCATCGGGCAACCAAGACTACTACACCCTTAAGGGGGACAACACAATGAAGCGAATTATCGTCCTAGGCGGCGGCTACGGCGGGGTTCTGACCGCCAAGAAGCTCGCCAACCGGTTGCGCAAGCATCCTGACGTGTCCATTACACTTATTGATCGCAAACCGTATCATACGCTGCTTACCGAGCTGCATGAGGTTGCGGCGAACCGGGTAGCAGAAGACTCCATCAAGATTGATCTCAAGAAGATTTTTGCCGGCTTCCGCAATGTGCGGGTCGTGCTCGATGAAATCGGAGACATTGATTTTGAGAGCCAGACTCTGCAAGGTCACCAGCAAACCTATGCCTACGATTACCTGGTCATCGGGACGGGCAGTAAGCCAACCTTCTTCGGAATTCCCGGGGCTGATGAGCATGCATTGACGCTGTGGTCCTACGAGGATGCCGTTCGACTGAAGGAGCATACCCGGGAGATGTTCCGCAGCGCCGTTAAGGAATTAAATACACAGGCCCGCAAAGAAATGCTGACCTTCGTCGTGGTGGGCGGCGGGTTTACAGGGGTAGAGATGATCGGCGAGCTCGCTGAGTACACGAAGGAGCTGTGTCGGGAATTCCATGTCGATCCCGGCGAGGTCTCCCTCCATGTGGCCGATATGATGGACCGCATCCTGCCCATCTTGCCCCAGCGACTGATCGACAAATCACAGAAGCGGCTGCGCAAGATGGGTGTACAGATCTCCACCGGAGCTAAAATTACGGAAGTGAAAGCAAATGCCGTGACAGTGGGCGGAGCAGACATCCTCTCGCGTACCGTCATCTGGACGGCCGGCGTCGAAGGCACCGATCTGGTGGGAGAGCTCGACGTGGAGCAGAAAGGCCGCCGCCGGATTCTAACCAACGACAAGCTGCAGGTACCCGCGCATGAGAATGTGTATGTGGTCGGAGACAATATCTTCTATATTCCGGAGGGGGCTACGCACCCCGTGCCCCAGATGGTCGAAAATGCCGAGCTAGCAGCGCCAATCATTGCGCACAACATTGCATCCGAGTTTTTAAAAAAACCTAAAAAAGCCTATCAGCCGACCTTTCACGGAACGATGGTCTGTATCGGGAGCCGTTACGGCGTCGCCAATGTAGGGATTCCGGGCATGATGTTCCAGCTTAGCGGCCTGCCTGCGATGGCTGTGAAGCATCTCATCAATCTCGTTTATTTGTTCCAGGTGTGCGGCTTCAACAAAGTGTATCATTATCTGCTGCATGAGTTTGTCTATATCCGCAACAATCGCAGCTTCCTGGGCGGACACTTCGCCAAGCGGTCACCGAACTTCTGGCTCGTCCCCCTGCGGCTGCTGACGGGGGGCATGTGGTTCCTGCAAGGCTGGGATAAGATGGTGAAGATTTTAAAGGAGCCTGGAGCGGTGTTTCTGATCCCCGCCCAGGCGGCGGACGGCACTAGTGGTGCAACCGCTACGGCTGATGCAGTGTCCGCGGCATCAGCCCATACCGAAGCTGCCCTCTCTGCCCTGCCCGTTCCTGACATCGTTCAATCGATTGTTGACTGGTCGATGGGACTCATGTTCTTTCATGGAGATGGCAGCTACAATGCTCTGGCGTACGTGTTCCAGGCCACCATGGTGGGGGCCGAGCTGATTGTCGGACTCCTGCTCATTGTCGGATTGTTCAGTGCTCCTGCTGCAGCTGCATCTGTAGCGATGGGGGCAATGATCTGGATTTCCGGCATGGCTCCCTACGACATGCTGTGGTACATGGCAGCCGGCATTGCCCTGATCGGTGGATCGGGAAGCACGTTCGGACTTGATTACTACGTCTATCCCATACTCAAAAAAATATGGCGCCATATCCCGCTCGTCCGGCGCTGGTACACCTATTCTGACTAGCCCGGTTTTCCCGGAGAGCTGCAAAGGAGTGTGAGTTCCATGACAACTGTGCTGATACACGAAGCGCTCCGGCTGTTGCGCGAACAGATGGACCCGTCGGTCGAGATGGCATTGACGCTGGATGTAGTGCCCTCCGAGGATATCGCGGCCCTACTGCAGATGCATGAGCTGGATTCTGACCGGAAGGTGACCATCCTCGCCTGCTGCATCCTTATCCGCATGGCCGTCATGAAGCATCGCCGCCTGTCCGCAGAGGACAATGAACAGTTGACACGGGCGATACTGGATGGTGATTACTTAAGCGGACTCGTCTATCGTCTCGCCTCCAGGCGCAAGGAGTGGAAGCTGCTCGGCATGTTGACGCCTCTGCAAAAGCGGATGCAGCTCGCCCTGCTGCGGGGGCGGGCAGCAGAGGGGCTCTTCGCGGAACAGCGCCAGCATATAGCAGAGTATTTGAATCGGTCCTGCGCGTGAGATAGCAGTACAATCCAACAAGAGGAGGAGGAATGCCGCATGAAGCTACATGACCAGTTAGGTGTGGATCTGCGCGTCATTGATGCGACACTGCGGGAGGTCATCCGTACGGACCGGGACCTCCCTGCCTCCTCCATTGTCCGTGATGGGATCTTGAAGTTGATTGACGCCGGGGGCAAACGATTGCGTCCTATCATGGTTATTGTCGGCAGCCGGTTCGGCAAGCTGGAGCGGAGACGGCCGGTCCTCAGGGTCGCAGCTCTCGTTGAATATTTGCATATGGCTTCCCTCATTCATGACGACATTATCGATCAAGCCGACCTGCGCCGGGGAGCGCCGACTCTGCACACGCAGATCGGCATCTCCGGCGCTGTTCTTACAGGTAACTACATGATGGCACGAGTCCTGGAGTGGGCGGCCGAGGCTGCCCCAGACCGGGAGCCTGATGCACAGGAGCAGCAGCAGTCCCAGCTGGCGGCCAGTCTCTCGGAGTTGTGTATTGGCGAATATCAGCAGCTGCATAACCGCTTCAACTTCGATCTGACCCTCCAACATTATCTGGATAAAACTCGGCGTAAAACCGCCCTGCTGCTCGCCTTGTGTCTACGCGCAGGCGCCCATAGCACACACGCAGAGCCCGAGGTTGCCGAGCTGCTCTATCAATTGGGCGAAGCGCTGGGCATGACATTCCAAATCCGTGACGACATCATGGATTTCACGCAGCAGGAGGGCCAACTCGGCAAGCCGGTTGGAGCAGACTTGCGTAACGGCAACATTACACTGCCGGTGCTCTATGCACTAGAGGAACCCGAACTTGCACAGCAGATTCGTGCGCTGGGTCCGACAGCGAATGCGGCTGCCTTTGACGAGGCGATACGTGAGATTGCAGCCAGTAACGCCATCGAACGCTGTGAGGCAATGGCAGACTCGTACGCACAGGCGGCCCTGGCGCTGATCGGCCAGCTGGCTCAACATCCCGCAAGCCCGCAGTTGCGGGTGCTGGCGCAATATTTTCTGAGCTGATGGCAGACAAACAAACGACGACCCACAAGAAGGACACGATGCACGTGCCCTCTTGTGGGTCATTTGCGTTATACCTAAGGCCAGTTAGGGAATTAGGATACAAACGAACGCATGGAAAGAGTAATATTGGCGGAAGGCCAGGGGGATGGGAGGTTAGTAGACTGGAGAGTAGTTCACTGAGTCGTAGTGAACTGGAGCATAGCTACTGGGTCGTAATAATCCAATGTTCGGCGTGACCACCGACCAGAACGTAGTCGGTTATCATTATGACTGTTATGGCTTCTATTTTCCTTTATGAATGGTTTAAACCCAATTCTACGACGATGTGGCGCAAATGTTCCGCTATTGCGTGAATTCAGGCCGATTTTGCTAGTCCATTCAAGAAATAACGGAACATAAGCGCCATAACCTTCTGATGCCCCATGTAAAATGCGATATAGCGGAAAATATGCGACGTTTCATACGTTCATAAGCAACCTCACACGTCGCTTTCGTCTTAAGATTCGCTTCCCCCTGCCCCCTCAGCCCCCAAGCAGCGCAGCCGCCAGCATGGTCAGGCCCATCAGCTGGTAGAGCTGAATCGTTCCGGCGTTCGCAGCGAGAAACCTGGGAAGATCGTCCAGATGTCGTACTGCCGAGCGGACCGTGCGCCAAGCCAACGGTATAGTGACAAGTCCAAGCAGCCAATACAGGTTGCCGGTCAACCAAGCCAGGACGGGGAGACTGAGATACGTACACACGAACAGGCCGCCGAAGACGAACAGGCCGGGACGTTTGCCGATTCGTACCAAGCCATTGCGCTTGCCCCCGCGGATATCCGCTTCGTAGTCCGGATACTGATTAATCCACAGAATGGCCATGACGAGAAACGCAATGGGCACACCGATCAGCACCACCTTCAGATCCAGCCTGCCCGTCAGCATGACATACATGCCAGAGAGGAGCAGCGGGCCAAACGCCAGACCCACCGCGAACTCGCCCAAGCCATTGTAATTTAGTTTGAACGGCGGCAGGCTGTAAGCCACCGCCAGTACTCCTCCAATCATTCCAATCCAGAACACATGTGGTTCGCGGAACCAGGCGATCAGCACGCCAACAATGAAGGCCGCGGCTAAGGTCACCAGTGCAATGAGGGCTGTCTCGCCGAGTGTGAGTCTGCCGTCGATGATTGTTTTTTTGCCACCGCTAAACGGGGTCCGACGATCTGCAGTAACATAGCGGTCTACGCCTGTGTAGTAATCAATGAACTCATTGACGGCGTTCTTACCAATCTCAATCAGGTAGATGCCGACCAGGGCGGCTACGATCCATCCGACAGGCAAGCTGCCCGTATCTGCATACGCCAGTGCTGTCGCAATAAGCAGCGGTACGGTCGAAGCGATCCAAATCTTCGGGTCGGCCAGCTGCCAGAATCCGCGCCAGCGTCTTCTCAAGGTGGTCTCCATCCTATTCATCTCCTTTATCTTAGTCTGCTATGGACTATAACCAAGCGGCGGCCGCAATGGGGAGCACGAACAACCCAAGGAAGCATGAGTCGCGGAGCTGCCAGCTCAGAGAGCGATACCTGGTGCGGGGAGCATCCAGACGATAGCCGCGCGCTTCCATCGCCTCTGCCAAGGCTACCGCCCGCCGCAGCGCACCCGCGGTTACGGGGATCAGCAACGCAGCCAGCAAGCGTGCCCGCTTTTGCAGAGGTTGGCTGCGCAGGTCAAGTCCACGGGACACCTGTGCCTTCCATATCCGCTGAGCTTCATCGAACAGCGTGGGCACAAACCGCAGCGCAATGCCCAGCATCAGCGTCAAGCGATCGCTGCGCACACCCAGCCGTCGCAGCGGGGCCAGCACCTCGCCCAATCCTTGTGCCAGTTGGTCCGGCTGGGTTGTGAACGTCAGTACAGCCGCAAAAACGATGAACATCACCATTCGCAAGGCGGCAACAATACCTCGCTCTAGCCCGCCTGTGTACAAAGCCACTGCTCCCACCTGCATCAATTGTGCGCCGCTGCTGTCAAACAGCAGGTGAAACAAGACAATGAAGGACAGCAGCAGCCACAGCGACTTCACCGCCCGGGCAACCGCTAGCAGCGATATGGAAGTTGACTTCACTAGCAGGAGAGTGAACGCCAATAGGGCCAGCAGCTTCGTATAGTCGTCGACAAGGAAGACCGCGGCCATAAAAAGAGGCACAGCGAGTATTTTGGCGCGAGGATCCAGTCGGTGCATCCACGAGTCCCCCGCAATATATCGTCCAAAAATCATCCGTTGTCTCTTCATGTGGGCCGCCCCCTCTCGTATGCCTGATGAATCGCAGCAGCCAATTCGGAGGGCTGGGGCCAGATCCTGTCAAATTCAATGCCAGTCAGCTCGGCTACCCCAAGAGCCAGACGTATCGCACCCGGTACAATCACGCCTGCCGCCTCCAGTGCTGCGGTATGCTGCAAAAGCGTATGGCCTGCCCCATGGAAGGTAAGCTGTCCCTCCCGCAGAACGACATAGTCTTCAGCATATGGCGCGACATCCTCTAACCGGTGAGTGGCCACAAGGACGGTTTTGCCTGCCTCCCGGCACATGGCATCCAGCCTGGCCATTAACTCGCAGCGACCAGCCGCATCGAGTGACGCTGTCGGTTCATCCAGAACGATGATATCCGGATCACAGGCCAGGACAGCGGCTATGGCTGCCCGGCGCTGCTGCCCCGAGCTGAGCCGGAAGGGGCTGCGCGCCAGCAGCGAGTCATCCAGACCCATCCATTGCGCCGCCCGCCGAGCAGCAGCCTCTGCCTCCGCTTCATCCACGCCATGATTCAGCGGTCCGAAGCACAAATCCTGGAGGACCGTTTCCTCAAACAGCTGCTGCTCGGGATATTGAAAAACCAGACCGACGCGTCGCCGTACTGCCCGGCAGGCCGCTTGGCTACTGCCCGCATCCAGGGTAATCTCCCCTACCCTTACGTTGCCACTGTCCGGCAGCAGCAACCCGTTGAAGTGCTGGAGCAGAGTAGACTTCCCTGAACCAGGTGCGCCAAGCACAGCTGTCATGGCACCTTCCCTCAACTGAAAACTCAAACCGACAAGGCCTGCTCCATGCGGATAGGTGAAGCTGATATCTTCGAGACTAATGCCCATAACGCATCCACCGCCTCCCGTTCTGTCGTCCACTCCCCGGTCTCCACACCGAGCTGGCGCAGCTCTCGGCATACTTGCAAGGCATAAGGGATCTCAAGCCGGCTGTCCTGTAGCAAGCCTTCATCCCCTAGCAATTCTCCGGGCTTGCCGTCGGCGACGACACAACCTTCGCGCAGCACAATTAACCGGTCCGCCGCCGCCATCTCCTCGATCTCATGTGTTATCATAACAATCGTTAGAAGACCGGATCGGTGGGTACGCTTGAGCCAAGACAACAGGTCCGCCCGCGACGAACCATCCAGCATGGCAGAGGCTTCATCCAGAATGAGAATTTCCGGCTGCATAGCTAGCACAGCGGCCAGGGCCACTCGCTGCTTCTGTCCTCCGGAGAGCGTACCGGGATGCCGATCCAGCAGCTCCGTGAGATTGAACTGGGCCGCTATTTGCCATAGCCGTTTATCGATTGCTTCTGGGGAGAGCCCTTGATTCTCCAGCCCAAAAGCCAAATCATCCTCTACCGTCAATCCGACGAATTGATCATCGGGCTGGGGGAAAACGATACCTACCTTTTGCCGAATATCCCAAAGCGTATCCGCTCTCAGCCAACGTCCATCTATTTCGATTGTTCCACTCTCTGCTAGCAACAGGCCGTTAAGTAGTCGGACTAGCGTTGATTTGCCTGAGCCGTTGCCGCCAGCCACACAGACCCACTCGCCTCGCTCCACAGTTAGCGTCACGCCATTGATGACGGGTGCTTCGCCAGTTGCTCTGCGGCAAACAACATCCTTCATCCGAATCACCGGATTGGACTTCTTCTTCTGGACCATCATCGCCACCCTCCCTCAGATCTTGTCACTTGCGAGATGAAATAATCCATGACGCGTCAATGCTGTACTTAGGTAGCCCGAAGCGACACCGACGAACAAACCTGTAGCGATGCCGGCAACGAGCAGGAACGGCAGATAGTAGTAGATTTTAAAGGTCCCCAGTACCCAAGAGGCTGCCGTTAGCTGGCCAAGGTTATGAAATATTCCACCGACAATGCTAATTGAAATCAGGCTGAAACTGCCGCTGCCAAGCTTCATCATCGCCAGCATGACAAGAAAGCTTGCCAATGCGCCCATGATGCTGAAGAGAAAGGTGGAGAAGCTTCCCAGAATGAATGCCGTCAACAAGGTTTTGACGACAATTAGCATGATCGTGTCCTTGCCGCCAAAGAACAGTAAAGCTACCACCACCACAATATTTCCCAGTCCCAGCTTGGCTCCGGGAATGGCTACGGCAAAGGGTATCATCGACTCTACAATTCCCAGCACCACGGCGAGCGAAGCAAAGATCGCCACCATCGTCAGCCGCCTTAACCCCTGAGGGTCATTGGACAACAGCATCGATACCGCCCCCTTCCTCCTCATGATCCACCATTTCCACGAATACGCGGTTGGGCAGGCAGACGATTTTTTCATTGCGATGATGGATCCGCTTCATGGCCAGACATAGCTTGTCGGGACAATCGGCCTCAATCATTTTGACGCCAGCTGTTGAAATCTCCAACACGTTGTGCCCCTGATAACCCGGAATCTCTACGAATTGGACGGAAGCTGTCACCTCGATCGTCTCGAACAACTTACCATCCACCTCAATGCGGACAGCTGCCGCTTCCACAGGCGCCCCGCTCCCGAACAATTGAACACTCATCCATACGCCAACAATGGACAGAATGACCAGTAACCATTTATCGCCTCGTTTTCGCATGCTGCATTCCCCCACCTGCAGGTTGATACTCCCATTATCACCGCTTGTGAAAATATTCACTATGATATCCGTCACAGGAGAGAATGCTCACATCTGCTACGATGAGAAAAAGTGTGTCGGAGGGATCACAATGACAATCCAGCGCAGCCAGATAACGATGGTACTGATGCTCGTCGTCTCCTTGCTCGTTACAGGATGCGGGGGGGCAGCCAAGGCAGACGATAAACCAGCCAGCCGAACTTATTACCTGTTCAGTACCATTATTACGGTACGTGTTTTTGATGATCGTATAACGGAGAAGCATTTCGATCACATTCGTGGGCTGTTGGAGGAGATCGATCAACAGATGAACCGTCAACTCGCAGGCAGCGAGTTGGATGAGGTCAATCGGCAAGCGGGCGGTCAGTCGGTCGTCGTATCTGCGGATACTTATAAGGTCGTGGAGCGGGCGTTGTTCTATGCCGAGCAGTCGCAAGGTACCTTTGATCCGACGGTGGGTCCGCTCGTAGATCTGTGGGCTATCGGCAATGGTGGGATTGAAGTCCCCAGGGGAGATCAAATCCAAGCAGCAGTTGCCCTTATCAATTATGAGGATGTGGAAATGGATGCCACTGCTCGCACAATCCGGCTGAAGCAGCCCGGGATGAGTCTCGATTTGGGGGCCATCGCC
Organism: Paenibacillus daejeonensis DSM 15491; assembly: GCF_000378385.1. Lineage (GTDB taxonomy): Bacteria > Bacillota > Bacilli > Paenibacillales > Paenibacillaceae > Paenibacillus_D > Paenibacillus_D daejeonensis. The sequence continues at coordinate 690,697 of NZ_KB899659.1, forward strand.
AAGGGATTCGCTGCGGATCTCATTGCGGAGTATTTGACGTCAGAGGGCATTGGAAGTGCGCTCATCGATCTAGGGGGCAACCTGATAGCACTCGGGGCTAAGCCCAACGGGGACGCCTGGTCAATCGGGATCCAGGACCCGGCGGAGCATCGCGGCGCCCATCTGGGCACATTGCAAGTGGTGAACAAGACCGTCGTTACTTCAGGGGTCTATGAGCGTTTTTTTCGGGTCGGGGACACGATCTATCACCATCTGCTTGATCCGAAGAGCGGCTATCCATTCCAGAACGATCTGCTCAGCGTAACAGTCATAACTGAAGAATCGATGGCGGCCGATGCGCTCTCGACCTCCGTGTTCGGCCTTGGCTTGGATCAAGGGCTCGCCTATCTCGAGCAGTGGAAAGGCGTCGAAGCGATCTTCGTGACCACTGACCACGTGGTGACTCTGACACCCGGACTGATAGGCAAATTCCATCTGAGTCATGATGGTTATCGGTTTGCGGAATAGACGGTACGTTTTTGATACCCGCGCCAAAAAGCGACGACTTGCACCATAGGGTGAGGGTCGCCGCCTTTTGCTGGAACAGATGATGCAGCAGTCGCATTCATCCATCAACGAACAAAGGTATTCTGCACCCGGACCGACTTTCTGAAATAAGGAATCCAGATGGCACACGTCATCGCCGAGCGGCCGAGATCTCGCATGGTCTCCCCTTCATCCAGTTCACGCAAAAACGGAATATTAAAGACTAGGAACGCATCGGCAACCGCAAGGAGAAAACTGAGACTGTAGAAAATAATCATCAGCCGCGGGACAATCCACTTCTTCTGGTAGAAGCAAATCAGAATATAAATGATGAAACCAAACAACAAAAAATTATACGCCGCTTCAAAGATGATAATGGGCCCGACCGCCGGGTGGTAAAACTCCAGATCCGGTGAAGTGAGGACGGTCCAGAATTCGGAATCCAGCAGAATCGGAATTGTGCCGGTAGCTGAATAGTAACCGATGAGCAACAGCGTCAGGTACAAACCAATCTGCACTAAAATCAACCATCCACCCAGTCCCTCAATAGTGAGAGAGCGATTGAACTTCTTTTGCTTTTCTAATTCGGAATTCATTTAGGTGACCACGTCCTTTGACATAATTAGGAATAAGCTATGTATGCTAGTTCATTGGTATCTTAAACGCTTTTCTCCAGTATAAATCCAAAATTACCCACCCACAACAAAAAACAGACACCCTGCGGCTAGATTGCGCAAGGTGTCTACTCCCGTTTAAGTTATGATACGCCCTCTTCGCCAAGCATCCTCAGGATCAAGGTCACCGCTTCAGCCCGAGTAGTCTCGCCTTGCGGCACGAACAGATTATTTCCACGACCCTTAATGAGACCCCGTTCTGTAGCGGCCGCAACGGCTGGGCGGGCCCATGGCTGGATAAGCTCTGCATCGCTGTAATTCAAAGCGATCCCCGCTTCCTCCGGAAGAGGCTGCTTCATCGCGCGCATGATCATGACCGCCATCTCGGAACGGCTGATCCGCTTGTGCGGCCGGAAGCTCTGATCTTCAAACCCTTGCACGATTCCAGCGGCTACCGCCTGTGCAACATGGGTCTGCGCATAGGCTGGGATCTGATCCTCATCGATAAATTCCAGTCCTTGCCCCGATCCCCCCGTCAGCATGAGTGCTCTGGATAGCATGGTAGTGAATTGGACTCGTGTCACCGTCTCCTGTGGTCTGAACGTCCCGTCAGGATACCCGTTCACCCATCCCAACTGGGCCGCTCGCAGGATGTTGGCGCTGGCCCAATGGCCGTTAATATCTGTGAAGGAAATCTGTGGCTGTTCAACCTCTGGAGCGACGGACAACCGCAGTTCAAGGCCCGGCTCGACGAGCTCACTCTCAATCTTGCTGTTAACCAGCTTAACCCGCACGAGCGAGATGGAGGTATCGCCCGGAACAAGTGCTTCAAACCGCAACGTCGCTAGCTGCGCCTCCCCATTCCTACCCGGCGTTTGCCCAATCAGCGTATGCGCAAAAATAACCTCTCCCGAACGATCAATAGGCGGCACGGTCATGCCGCTCCAAGAGGTTGTTCCACTAAGAAACCGAACCTTCTGAGGGTCATATGCAACGCGAAGCTCAAACCCAAACACATCCATCAAGTGACTACCCTCAATCGTTACTGCCGTCTCCTCTCCCATCTTGACATCCAGAATACTAATCGTGTCAGAGCCATTTATCGAGAAGACCGGCTTCTCTTGCGCGAATCCCGTTGACGGCAACAGGGGCAACAACAGGATCAAGGATAACAACAGGGGGAGTAGTCTCGTATTCACGGGCAATGTCTCCTTTATAAATGGGAATGACACAACGTATGAAAAATCCTGCTCGGGCATCAACAGGAATATCTGTCCGTCGATGCCCTTACAGGTTAGTGCATTACTGCGCGAGGATCAGTCTGGCCAGGATGACCAAATCCTCGATATCGATGACACCATCCTTGTTCATATCATAGGCTTTGAACTGATTCCAATCCGGACTATCCTTCGTTTTGCCGTAAGCCTTGGCCATGTTGGCCAGGTCACCCACGCTTACCCGTCCATCATTGTTGTAATCCCCTGGTATCGTAGGTCGTTGAATCTGAATGGTATGTGTTGTTCCATCCGCCAGCGTCTCGACCCCATGCTCATCTGCGAGGATCAAATCGGTTACCCGTACATGAGCTGGGCCCACCCTATCCTTGGCCTGGAACGCGAGCTTCATCAGATCCTGATTCGGGTTCGTCTGGAGATCGTCCAGGTGAATGCCGAGAATCCGGGTCTTGCCTGCCTCCTGGACATAATCAACAACCAGGAATTTATCGCTGTTCAACGACATTGGTAAACCTGTGAAATCCAGCTTGTCGACATCATGTTCAATCGTAATATCCTGCGCCAGGACATTCTGCTCCACTCCACGCAACCCGTACAACAGCTCCAGCGCTTGACCCGGAGCAACTGTCTCTTCACCGGACAGAACGGCTGAGCTTGTTGCAGAGACAAGCGGTTTTTGCGGATACAGATCAAATCGGTCAAAGGCCGGGGTATACTGTCGCGGCACCGCTGTATAGTGCGTAAAGCCAGCCGTTCCAGCGCCATTATTGCCTCCGAATGGATTCGACCCTCCATCATACGTATTGTTATTGGAGAATCGAATCGTATTGACGCCCGCCTTCAGCTCCACATCGATTGTCTGTGTAGCAAATTGATGCCAAGAGATCGTGTTTTTGAAGAATACCGTTTGTGGCTCGCCCCCATTGACGCTGATTTGGGCATAACGTTCGACCACATCGTTATTGTAAGCGTGTGTGCCGGCACTTTCACCGTTGGCGTAAGTGACTACCAGCTTGTAAAGACCATCCTCTGGCACGTTAACCGAATCCAGCTCCAGATAGCGCTCTGCACCATCATAGGATGTAATGCCACTCACATACTTGCCGCCCGAAGCATATCTCGCGAACGCGTCATTGCGGATGAACGGAAGCTCTGTGCCAGCAGGCGTTCCCACCACTACTGCCTCTTCAGCCTCGATGGAATACAATGCCGTAGCATCCGCGAAGACGGCCTCTACATAATCCAGACTCAGATCAGCTGTAGATTGAATATCCAGGAGGTTGATACCTGTACGCAGGAACATCCTCAGCTTCGCCTCTTGCCACTGCCCGTTCGTATGGGCCACAGGCAGGTTGACCACGTGCTTGCGGTCATGATCCAGCTTGATATGACCGTTGCCACTTGCGGCATAACGAATCGTAACGTCATACATCCCGTCGTCGAGTACGCTGACAACAAAACGTGTATTCGCCGAATCGTCCTTACCATAGCCAGCAACATAGCCCGCACCTTGGAATCCGGCAAGCTCACTGCCGCGGCTGAGGCCATTCGCCGTGTCATACTCGGCGAATTCTGCCTGCACACGATAGCTCGGACTTGCGCCCATCTCCCCATTGTAAGTGAGTTCAATGGCGTCCAGCGTTGACTCGCCTTGACCCGCTTCGCCATTATCCGGGTTAAATTTACTGATGCTGATGGAATGAGTGCCTTTCTCCAAATCAATGTGAATCGTGTTACCGCCAAGCAATTGATAATTATAATCGGCCCTTAGCACCACTTTCCTGGATGGTTGATCATCAACCTTAACGAACCATTCCGAATTAATCCGCTGATTCGCCTGACCGGTATTCGCCTGATTTGGCATATTAGCTGTCGCGCCGCTACCGCCAATCAGATCGACCCGGTAACTGCCATCCTCGGGAACCGTAATATTGGTCCATTTCACCAGACTGTCTTGCTGTCTGATTCCCTGCACGTATTGTCCATTAGACGCCGACCGGCTCGCATTGCTAATGACAGGATATACACTCGTAGTCGTAACATTCGTTTTCACTTCGGCTAGTTCAGCTTCATACCGGCTGTACCATACTTCTTCCGAGTCGCTGTTGACAGCCGGGGTAATGACAGCGAAGTAGGCGGCCGTGTAGTCATCCAATTCAACGTCCAGCGTTACCGTCCCATTCTTGACCGGATAATTGCGATCCAGAATTTGTGTAGGCTCAACAAGGAATCCCGTTAATCCGGTATATCCTGCGTGCCACACTGTAATATGCACTTGCTCGGCGCCCTTTAAGAAGTCTGGACTGTTGGCGTGACCTGTCAAGTGATTGAAGACAATGGAACTGTCTCCCTTGGTTCCGCCAAACGCTAGGCTTACCTGTTCGCGGTCGTCCTGAATCGAGGATAGGCCATACAGCCCCGGACCATAAGCATCCGATTCACTTCTTGGCGTCGTCACTCCGACCTTGGCCATGTCGCCACCCATCATATCGGCATACCACTTGTAGAGCCACCACGAACCATTCGGCTCATTTTGACCAGCAAGCAGAGACCCATACGAGTTAGCGGTATTCCAGTACGGCAGCATACTGTTCATCTTCAGTTCGTCATAGCGAGCAATATATTGCACCAGTGATCCGCCTACAGCGATCTCTGCCGGAGCAGCATATTCGTTAATATCCACTTTAATTGGAAAAGGCACTTCGCGATCAGGATATAACTCCTTGAATCGTGCTGTAGCATTCGCTTCTACCGTACGGTAGGTTGCTACATTGCCAGCAGCCTGTGCGAACGCTTTGTTCCACAGCATGTGCCAGCTGGTGATATCGGGCAGACAGTCATTTTCCACGCAGAAAGGAATGAAGTCCTCAAACACCTTTGCTCCATATTGCGTGAGGTTTACACCTGAAATAACAGCTCCCGGGTCAATCTCCTTGATCTTGTTCGTAACCGCCAGCCAGTCATTGTTGAAGACGGCTCTTGAGTTCCGGCCTGTCTGGTTGTCTGCCAGCAGTTGCGGATACCGCGTATTGTCCTGCTCGGGCTCATTGTAAGGGATATAGATAAATTTCTCATCCGGATTCTGTCCCGGATTCTCGGCAGCCCATTGTTGTTTGAATGCTTTTACTGCTTCTGTGATCGGAATGATCGCTTCATTGATGAATTGCTCAGCTGTCCTCGAAGGATAGTACCACCGCTGATAATAATCCTGCATGACGATGTTCACGACTTCTCCGCCAGCCTCAAAGAAATAGTCCGCCACGCGCAAGGCATCACCGGTCGGGTGCTGGATGCCATTGGGCGGCTTCTGAGTAATATGGGAAGGCTTGATTGGAATGAGGGTATTAATGTCCGGTACGTTAGGCTCGCTTATCGCATATAGCGCCCCTGCAGAACCGTGGAACACAGGACCCAGAGATCGGTCTGCCAGATCGACTGTAATTTTGGCTGGAATCTCAGCGTCTACTTCCTCATGCTTGGTTTCCTCATACAAAGCGTTCACTTGCTCCGCCGTTAGCTTGGTTGTATACAACCGGATATCGTCGAACTTCCCACGGATGTCGCCATCCGAGGTGTAGAGGGATCTGCCAAATGCATTGTATGTGAGCGCATCCAGATAACCGCGTGAGAAGAGCCGGTCCAGCACGCTCGCCAGCGTAGCGCCCGAAGTACTGTTGCCCGGGTCAATTCGGCTCTCACCGAGCGGATTTCCATTGAGATACACGGAGTACGCGCCTTCCTTGTTCATGGAAACGGCCACATGCTGCCATCTGCCTTTGGGCGGGGAGGCCGGCCACACGATATCGCCCTTGTAGGTGGCGATTGCATCAGGATTGGTGCCCGTGTATATCCGGTTATTAAAAGATCCGCCACCGGTCACAAGAACGAATTCAGAGTCCTGCCAGCCGCTAATGCCGCTGTTCGAGAGACCTTTTTCCTGAATGGTCGAGGAAAGCAAGCGTGTATAGGCACTCGAGGCCTGGTCGATATCGGTCCACACCGAGAAGGTCAATTCGTTCTCCACTTCCCGGTACAAATGATCAGGCAGCTTCAGCCAGCCCGCTCCATTCGCTCCGCCTGGCAGAGAGAGCACCTCACCGCGCTGTTCATCGTTTACGATGGTTGCTGCTCCTCGGAGCTCTGCATAATCAGCACTAGCCTCCGGTTTGCTACGATTCACAACCGTCCGACCTTCTGTGGTCGCAGCTTGGTTAAAATCCCAATTAAACACGGGGGCTGGTACGGAGCTGCTGACAACAATTGCTGGAGCAGAAGGCTGATCACCTGAAATGGAGGCGCTTGCAAATGTTGGCGGTATCATGATTACAAGAGCAAGCATGGTTAGAACAGAACGTTTTGCACCAAATCTCACGATCTTCTCACCTCTTGGCTTTTTTTTGATCCTTCGTGTTTCTTATATGACCCGTGACCTCGCCGTTAAACCAACCGTTGGCTTGGTTTCATACCCGCTACACCCTCCCTTGATCTTCCCAACTGGTCTGTTCACTGACCATGATAAGCCAAGCGATCCTGATAAGAAATCAAGGTTTTTTACTACTCCTGTACCTTTCTTTACGCCATGAAAAGACCCGTGAGCTCAGCCCATTACAAGCTGTCCTTTTTTTGTGCTTTCTGTCCTTTTTTGACCGTAGATCATTAATTCCCCCAATCAATGTCCTTCCCTTGCATGATCGATAGCTTCCTGAATGAATGCAAGCGCGTCCTCCAGCTCAGCTCCAGTCAGGTACTGGTTTACTCCCTCAAGTATCTTCACCTGCAGCGTTTCCGTCGAGACGGTATGAGGCCAGAAGATCATCGCATCTTCCCGGGTGACCACTGCGGCAATTTTCTCAATGATGGGGTGGTTCACTTCCACTCCCTTGACGGAGGGGACGGCGAGCGCACCCAAGGCAAGCTTCTCCTGGTTTATCTTGCCGTTCATAAAGGCGACAAACTGCTTGGCCTGCTCTGGATAACTCGTATTTGAATTAATGACCCTATAGGTTCCAATATTAATATTCGGCACCGCCTGCTCATCACCCGGTACAATCATGAATCCAATGTCCATCTCCGAATTACGCTCAACAATACTAGGGATATCCCATGTTCCGGCAGCCATCATCGCTGCTTTTCCCTTGCCCATCAAATCCTTGGATTGTTCATGCTTCAAGCTCAGCCAGTTGTCCGGGACATACCCGAGATCCACCAGTTGCTTGGTCTTGGTCATCGCATCAAGGAAGAGCGGATCGGAAGCAGAAATCTTGCCATTCTCCAGATTTGCAGTCCACACCGAATCCGCACCATTGCTCGTCAGAATGGAGCCAAAGATAAATTGCGGCACCCACCATTCAGAGTCAAGTGCGATGGGTATGATTCCCGCAGCTTTCAAAGCGGCGCATAAGGCCAGGAATTCCTCCCAGGTATGCGGCGTCTCCAGTCCGAGCTCATCCATCAGCTGCTTATTATAAATCAGACCATCGCTGTGCATGACTTCGGGAACACCGTAAATCCGGTTGCCGATGGTGACAGGCTCCAAGGAGGAAGGAAGGAAATCCTGCAGGAACGAGGAATCCGTTAAATCCAGATAAATCGCATCCCCGAGCCTTAGAAATTCAGCAAACAAACTCGGAGACCAGGTGTCAAAGACATCCAGTTTCTCACCACCAAGGAGCCTTGCCTTGATTCCAGCCGTATAATAGGCATTTTGAATAAAGTCCGTCTCAATCCGGATCGTCGGATGCAGCGCTTCGAACTCCTCAATTGCTTTGTAATAGGTTCGTCCGGCTTGCGCCATATCCAGTAAATAGCTGGCATAACGGAGCGTGATAACCGGCGGCTCAAGAGGCGCGTGTTCGTCGGCGCTCTGATTGTTGAAGCTGTCATAAGGTGCGCAAGAGGACAGGAGCAAGATCCATCCTGCGATAAGGCAAGTGATGATGCGGCGTCTCACAGGCGCCCCTTCCTTTCTATGCATTTGAATCACCCCCGGTACTCCTCAGGACTCACACCAACGACTTTTTTGAAAATTCGGCTGAAATACGAGTAATTATGATACCCGACCTTCTCTGCCACCTCGTATACCTTCAGCTGTTTGTTCTCCAGTAAGGCCTTGGCTTGGCTAATGCGGATATCAATGAGATAGCTGACAAAATTCATTCCCATCTCCTGCTTGAAGATCCGGCTCAGATACGATGGATTGACATTGATCTGCCTGGCTACGCTCTGCAAAGAAATATCCGAGCTGTAACAGCGGTCTATGATACGTATGGCCATGCTACCGTAAGTTTGCTGTTCGTTCTCCCGATTCCGAAGGTCGATCATCCCTACCATGTAGTCCTCTACAAGAACGTGGATGTCCGGCCAGGTGCCCTCCTTCAAGAGCATATCGTAGAGCGCCCGATCGTCTGCCGGATCACGGGGACGCAGGGCATGCGAGTTGGCCAACTCAATGAGGGAAATATAGATGCCGCGAACCTCCTCAGCACTGGCCTGCTCCTCTAGCAGGGACTGCCGGAGTTCATGTAGAAATTGACGCAGACGGCTACCGTTTCTGCTTTCCATCAAGGATTGGCATTCTCGTGCCTGCCGACGACTCAGCATGAAACCCTGGTTCACCCGACCTGGCAACTGCCGGTTCTCCTCTTCAAAGAACAAAACATGACCTGCCCCCACATAAAAACGCTGATGCAGGGCAAGTGTTGCCTCCTGGAAGGCAAGTCGGATGAACCGGAAGCCATCCACAACTGTACTGACACCTGCGGACAACTGCAGATTCATAAAATCCTTGAGTGATTGCATCATTTTGCTGCAGAGCTTGCCAATCTCATCACGTGATGCGACAGTGGAGCTGGATGCAGCATTAAGGATGACAAGATATTCTGACGAGCTCTCCACAATAATCTCCTTCATCCAACGGTTCGGGACGACCTCCTCTAGCACATTGACAATGGAGAACCGCAGCAGCTGCTCATCCTGCTCCACATACTTTCTCTTCAGCTCCTCAAACTGCTCAATTTTGAGCTTAATGAGGAATAGGGGCTGCGGCCGCAGCCTAATTCTCAGCTGCTCGGTCTTAGCTACCAGCTCCTCGCCCGCTTTCAAACCGCTGATGACTTCCTTGAACAAGCTTTCCTTCAAATAACCGATGCTGTGCTTCAAATCGATATCCGGCAGCTGCATACTATACCGATGGTGGGATGGATGTACGATTTCTCCACGAATCCGATGTAACAACTGAATCAGCGTGTCCGTCTTCATCTCACATTTGATCAGATAGTCCGAGGCGCCAAGCTGCATGGCCTCTTTGACATACCGAAACTCATCGAAATTACTTAGAATGACATACTTACATCCTTTTAGAATCAGGCTCGCCTCTCTGACCAGTGCGATGCCGTCCATAATGGGCATCCTTACATCCGTAATAATCAGGTCTGGCTGAACACTGGACGCAATCTCTAGTGCTTCTCTGCCATGAGCTGCTTCACCAGCAATTTGAAAACCATGCGCCTCCCATTGAATCATGGAACGGAGGCCAATTCGCATCAATAGCTCATCATCGACGATAATTGTCTTCAACATGGCATCTTCCCCCTCCAGTGCTCGCCGCCAGGAATAGTGATGGTGCAGGTGGTTCCCTCGCCAGGCTTGCTCGTTATTGCAACCCCATAATTCGAACCGAAGTGGAGCTGAATCCGACGATGCACATTCTGCACACCGATTCCGTGATCAGAGCCTCGCCTGTCCGATAGACTTTCCTCTAATGCAGCCAGTGTATCCGCTTCCATTCCAATGCCATTATCGCAGATCTTAATTTCGATGACGTCACCGACCTGACCCATCCGAATGGCAATGATTCCTTCATCCTCGGACTCCGCGAGCCCGTGAAAGATGGCGTTTTCCACCAAGGGCTGCAAGATGAGCTTGGGTACTTGGTAATCCAGTAATCCTTCGTCAATGTCTGTTACGATCGTCATGCGATTATAATACCGGACATTCTGGATCGTCATATAATTGTGGATATTGCCCAACTCCTCACGTACGCTCACCATGAAGCCTTCATGCCGTGTGGCGTAGCGTAACAATGAGATCAGTGCTTCGGTCATGTCGACAATCTTGTGTGCTCGCTGCATGGAAGCAATCCATTTAATGGATCCCAATGTGTTATAGAGAAAATGGGGGTTAATTTGCGATTGCAGTGCACGAATCTCGGCAGCCGCCTTCTCGCCCTCTTCCTGTTGGATGCGTTCCACCAGCTGCTTCAGCTCAGCTGACATCTGATGAAACCGGTGAGATAGAAGGCCAATTTCGTCGCGAGAGCGAATGGTTGTGAATGCATCGAATTGCCCCATTTCCACAAAGGTCATATTATGCATCAAGCGCTTGATCGGCCTGGTGATGAAACTGGAGGAATACCAGAATAACAAAACCGAGAACAACAGCATGAGAAGCGCAAGAATAATCAAATTCTGCTTCATAATGGCGCCTTCGGCAGAGACTTCATGCAGCGGCATATAAAAATAAGTGGTCCAAGGAAAGTTGTAGAAGGCGCTCTTGGCGACAATATAATCGACATCCTGTGATCGTACAATGCCACGTTCCCCCGTGAGTACAGGATCGCCCTTGTCCACTGGCAATACGGTGTCGGCAAATGGGCGCCCAATTAGCGAGGTGTCGGCATGGTAGATGATTCTCTGATGCTCATCAACCACTGCGAATCTGGAGCGCAGACCTTCTTGCAGCAAATCGTGAACAATATTCATAAAGGACACATCAATACTGACGACCATTACTCCGATCAGTTTGCCATTATGAATATCAAAGATTTTGCGAGCCTGCAAAATAGCAAGATGGTTCTCTGTTCGCACCTGCGGGTCCGGTCCGGTACTCATGAGTGCCACCTTTTGATCGGACTGCAAAAACTGTTGGAACCACGTCTCATGAACCGCACTGTAATTGTAATTAATCGGATGATGCGCACTGATATAAATATCCTTGCCGCCATTGAGATTGTACAAATAGACCGAGAACACGCGATCTTTCATCAGAATATAGTTCATCAACATCCGGTAAACAATGCTTTCATTCAAGTCACCGTCGTCTCTCAAGTAATCCTGAATCGGATAATCCTCATGGGACGAAGCGGATACGTAGCTGTTCATGCCATAGCTTGCAACCAGGGTGAGCGTTTCCATCTCACGCAAAAACTCTCCGATGCGGATCGTCGATTGGCTTGCTATATCTAATAGTAAATCGGAATATTTGCGTTCAAGAAGGCTCTGAGAGGTGTGGTACGAATTGAGCGTCATCGTGAGGAGAGGAATAAGGATACCACTCAAAAAAATAATCAACAATTTGGCCTTAATGCTGACAAATGGAAACACGCTTCGCATCGTCATCACGATCCCTGCATAGTCTGATTTCAGATGTACTCTATTGTCCATGAGCCGCCAATGCTAGTCAATAAAGGGAAAATCAACAAATTAACCAAGTGCCCAAAGACACAGAAACACGCCTCCGCCGCTGTCGAAATATAGCCGACATTGGCGTAAGCGTGCACTGTTGCGGGGTTCACAGCTTCCCTCCGGAGGAAGCAATGCCCTCCACGAATTGTTTCTGGAAGACAATATACACTAACAGCATGGGCCAAAATGCCAGCACGGAAGCCGCCATCAGCTCAGGGTAATTCACGGAGATGGCACTCTGAATCTTGGCGAGTGCGGATGCAAGGGTTGCGGATTGTGCACTCGTATTAATAATTAACGGCCACATCATGTCCTTGTAAGCAAAAAGTGCCGTAAAGATGCCCAGGGCTACCAGCCCGGACCTGGTGAGCGGAAGCATCACCAAAAGGAAGGTCTGCCCGATGTTGCAGCCATCGAGCTTGGAGGCCTCTTCCAGTTCTCGTGGCAGTCCCAGAAAAAACTGCCGCAGCAAAAAGGTGCCAAACGCACTAACGAACCCAGGGAACACCAGTGCAAAAATCGAATTGCGCATGCCGAGGGCGTCTACCATCAGATACTGCGGAATAATAAAAATCTGCGTCGGCACCATCATCTGGAACAAAACGATACCAAACAGGAAATTGCGTCCGGGAAACTGAAGCCGTGCAAATGCATACGCAGCCATCGCACTGAACAGTAACGAACATAGAATACGGAAAAACATCATCAGAAACGTGTTGACATAGTAAGCAGAGAAATGGTTTTGATTCAGGACTCGCGTATAGTTATCCACCCTCCAAACGGAGGGGAAAAATACAAAGGGATTCATCGATGTCGATTCAGCCACCGTCTTGAATGAGGTCAGCAGCATCCATAGCAAGGGAATGATCATCAGCGCGGCGCCGGTTATCAGAAACAAATAAGCCGCGGCCTTGGCTGCTTTACTGGCAATCCCCACCCCAGCTCACCTCCTACATGTAATTCACCCATTTTTTCTCGGCCTTCAACTGAAAATACGTAATGATCATGATTAATACCAGCAGGAGCACAACAATGGCTGATCCATACCCCTTGTCCATGTACCTGAATGAGTTATTGTAGAACAAATAAACTAGCGATACGGTCCGTTCGTAGGCAGGATTGGTCACATCAATCATCATGTAAATGACATCAAACACCTGCATCGACTGGATGATCGTTGTCACGAACACGAAGAATAGGGTTGGGGTTACCAACGGCACCGTGACAATGAAAAACTGCTGCATCTTGCTGGCCCCGTCGATATCGGAGGCTTCATAGAAGTCACGAGGAATTTCTTGCAAGCTCGCAAGCAGCAACACCATGTTGTACCCGAAGATGCTCCATATGCCTATAAGCGAGATGGAGATCAACCCTACCTGCGGATCTGTAGTCCATCGAACCGGATCGAGTCCTAGCTGCGTTAGCACATAATTAATCAAACCAAACTGGGGATTATACAGCCACCTCCAGACCATCGTAACGGCGGCGGGTGCAGCAATCATGGGAATGAAGTAAATGGTGCGAAAGATTGAGGTGCCCTTGACCTTACCATTCAGCAGCACCGCAATAATCATGGCTAGCGCCACGCTGAGTGGGACCACGAGTACGGTATAGAGCAAGGTATTGGCAACCGCGTGCCACACCTGCGCATCAGCAATCAGTCGCTCATAGTTGCCGATCCCTACATATTGGTTGCCCCGACCGAAGGCCCCACTCTTGAACAAGCTCAGATATAGGGTCTGGAAGATTGGGATAATATTCAGAATCAGTAAGCCAAGCATCGTAGGGGCTACCAGAAACCAACCCCACAACCACATATTCCATGTGTTCCGCGGAACACGTATTCTCTTGTATCCAGCCATAAGAATACTCCTCCTGCATAACGGCAGCCTCAGACAGACTGCCGCATGCGGGTTGTTGAGAGCCGCCCGTCATTGCGCGTGGTGCGGCTTACAGCACTTATTCTTCCGCGAGGATCTGGTTCATTGCCGATGCGGCATTGCTAGCGGCCTCTTCGACATCCACGTCACCCGTGAAGGCGGCCCGCAAGGACTCGTAAGCTCTGTCCTCCCAAACAATCGTCGTGTTGGAATAGGGCCGAATCACACCATACGCTACCATATCAACGAAGGCCTTGACATTGAAGGTGTCATTGGAAGACACCCACAGATCTGCTGCCCCTTCGTAAGCGGAGATGGCAATGCCGAGCTCGGCATGCCGCTCCTGCCCTTCCTTGGAACCCAGATATTCGGTGAAGGTCCAGGCCTCCTCCGGATGCTCTGTATTATGAGCAATCGCATGAGCCAGACCGTTGTAGATGGAGGCTTGCCTCTCCTGCTTCGGCAGGACCGCTACATCGAAATGCTCAGCCATGAAATTATTCGCTGTGAATCCCGACAGGTTCCAGGAGCCAAAGAAGCCCATGGCCGCCAGCCCATTCTGGATCGCCTCCGCCCGTTCTGCATCGCCATAGACTTCCGGGGACAGCCCTTCACGTACAAATCGCACGTAATACTCCAGCGCTTCGATGGTTTTGGGGTCATCATAGCCGGACTGCTTGTCATCTGTAATAATGGTGCCGCCATTCTGATAGACAAAATTATAATAGCCCTCTTGATTATGGAGCGGCGCCAGAATGCCATATACCCCATCCTTCGTTAGCGCCTTGGCCGCGTCATAGAGATCATCCCATGTCCAAGATTCATCAGGATAGCCCACTCCCGCCTCGTCGAACAGCGTCTTGTTATACCATAGCCCGATGGTATCGAAGTCCTTAGGCACACCATATTGATTGCCCTGGAAGTTGTAGATATCCACGATGCCTTGCGGGAATTTGCTAAGATCCACCTGATCACTAGACTCGATATACGTATTCAGATTCATTAGCATTCCATTCGAGGCATAACGGTAGATTTCATTTGAGTGCATCCAGAACACATCCGGCAGAGAGCCACCCGTTGCACCCGCCTCTAGCATGGTCCAATAGTCTGACCAGCCCACAACCTCAATGTCGATCTTGATCCCCGCATTGGCCGCTTCAAATTCGTCAGCCATCACGCGAAGGCCATTTGCTTGATTGGCATCCCACACGGCATACCGAAGGGTCACTTCATCCCCTACTTCTCCCGTGTTTGTGTTCGTTTCTGTCGGCTGCGGTGGCTGTGGTGGATCGTTCTGTCCATTCTCGGGCTGATTCCCCCCGTTCGTTGTACAGGCAGTCATGACAGCTAAACTTAGCATCATAACCAGGGTTGACCTCAGCATTCTGTTTTTCATCCTGCAATACCCTCCCTTATTCCAGTGAAAAGCGTTTTACTCTCATCATAGTAGAATAAAAGAAGACATCCGAAAATCAACACGTTTTACATCTCCTGTTCCTTTCTTTACCACCTGGCAGAGTTAGGGCTGAGTATGCCTGAGTCCTCGTACTTCCTTTACTTTTACATTGTTTTTTTTACTATTCCGTTAAAAAGTTAAACACGTGAGAGGCCTATGCGCATGCGCATAGGCCTCTCACAGATCTGGACAAGCAAGTTACTCTATCGAGTGTCGTTATCTCCAGTTGCTAAGCTTCTCCAAGTGTTCCTCGCTAATTGGAATGTGTAACTCCTTAAATGCTAACAGCACGGCACCGATGACCGGAGGGTAGACCGGCTCGACCAGTTGATAGCTCCGCTGTACGCCTTGAGCCAATCGGGAAGCAAGTCTTTCTCTGAAATAGTCGCTGGTGACTACGCTCCCAATCAAGGATACCTGTACCTTCGGTCGCTCAAAATACGAAGCCAGCATCTCCACCCCAATCGCAATCTGGTGTAGCGCGCGATCGCACACGCGCTGCGCCAAGGGACTGCCCGACGTGGCAGATTGGGTAATGAGCGGCGCAAGCTCGGCGAACCGTTTGTTGCGTTCTCGTTGATCCGCGATGAATCCCTGAAGTGCCAAGTGCGACAGCTCTTTGACCGTCGAGACATCCCAGAACGCCAGCATCTCCTGAATCAATGCATTGTCGCGATCTTCGACGCTTCCGGCCAGCAGCTCGTACGTCGCATCATACGCCAGAAACCGTGCAGCACTTGCCGCATAATGGTGGAGATCGTAATTGCGGATGCGACGTCCCTCCTCGTTCACGGCATAGAGGATCGAGCCCGTACCTGAGATGACGATAATGCCCGGCTCTGCCATCAGCGCGCCGCTATGCGCAACAACAGCATCATTGACGTGAACCTTAGTGCAGTCCAGCCCTTCCACATCAGTTAGAGGCAGCACCCACTCCAGATCGGATTCAGCGTCGAAGCCGGCAATTCCCGCGGTCAGCATGCGTACTTGCGCCTTGTCGACTCCCGCCTGCTGGAGAGCCTCTTCTATCGCTTGCCGCACATTTTGACTGGCTTGCGCGTCTTTGTAAATGGACGAAGCCCCTTTTTCCACATAAGACAGAACCTGTCCCTCCAGGTTGGCCACCATCACTCGGGTATGTGTCCCTCCGCCATCGATGCCGATGACAACCTCTTGATTTTGCGTCATGTTACACGTCCTTTTATCTATAAGATGCATTGTTATAATCACTCTGCAACATTGCGTACATTCGTTGATTAACGAAATACCCTTGAATTCTCAATTGTTCCCGCAACAGCCCCTCGAAGGTCATACCGAGCTTCTCCATCACACGGTAAGACCCCGGGTTGTGCTCGCTGCATCTTGCTTCCAACCGATGGACACCGACTTCAGTAAATAGGAAAGATACTACACGCCTACCTGCCTCTGTTATGAATCCTTGTCCCCAAAATTCACTTGCCAATGCGTACCCAAGCTCCGCTTTTTCGTGGTCTCCATCGACATTAATGATACCGATCCGACCAATGAGACGGCCACTTGATTTCAGGACAATTCCCCAGTGATAAGAATGTCTCAAGACATTTTGTTCTTCTACACGCTTTAGATAAGTATGGGTATCTGATAGCCGCTCGTGTCTAGGCCATATCGTGTGAGTAGTTACTTTTGGATCGGATGCGAGTAAAAAGTAATCGTCTGCATCTTCTGCTGTGAGCGCCCTAAAGAATAGTCGATCCGTTTCAAGGCCTGACGTCCTCGTAAACAGGTAGTCCAAATCCATGAAAATGCCCCCTAGTCCATCACGCAGTTTTCATTGTGAGGTCAAAGTATATCTATATATCCTCGTCTCACTATCATCCAGCAAGTATCCCTTGCCTATGTAATCCCAGCCTTGACGATCGTAGTAACCGGTTAAGTCTGTACACAGAAAAAGCTCAGGGTATCCCTTCTCTTGCGCCTGCGTCAGGGCATGCTGCTGCAGAGTGCCGCCCAGCCCTTGGCCTCGATGCTCGGGATTCACGAAGAGGCAAGCAAACCACGGACTTAAATCCTGTCTGCTGTTCAAGTCGCTTCGCAACAAGGCATAGGACCCGATGAGGGTATCGCCATCCAAGGCAAGATAGAAGCGGGGAACCGCTTCCTCGGTGCGGCAGGCCTGCTCCATACAATCACGATAAAAACGGGCATTCGACTCCTCGCCCCACTGTCCCCATATGAACTGATAGGCTTGCTCAAATAATTCGGGTACTTCTCGAATATCCACAATCTTCATGATGACAATTCTCCTTTAGTTCGATGAATCCTTTTTATAATGTAGTGTAAATTCCTCATTTTTAAGGATAAGATCAGATTTTTTCAAGTCCAAATCATAGGTTCCAAACGCCAACTCCATACGTTGATCCTCAACAATTTCATATCCCATTTCCACTTCTTGGCCATAAAATTCGCGTTCCTCTGGACGGACTCCGTGGATCGGGGCAAATTGTTTTAAAATCACTTCCTGTTCTTTAAATTCAAGATAATTGAATTGTACTAATTCATTATCCGCATCTACCATTTGATCAACCTCTTTCAAAGTCCAGGACCCTTGTATCTGCTCCACTTTGCTTTGTGAACAGCCTGTCAGGCTCAGCGCAAGAAACGAGGCCAAAAGGATACTTTTTCGAAGTTTCATCATCTTTTCCTTTCTACATGACCAATAAGCAAATTATAAGAAATAGCCGGAAGGCGCTTGTGTTACACTACAAGGGATAGTACACATTTCTAAGGAGGTCTGATGATGGCAGCCACCAATGCAAACACTGCAAGCCCAGGGATCATCCCACACCTTTGGTTCGACAGGCAGGCGGCAGAGGCCGCAGCATTCTACTGCTCCATTTTCCCTCGATCAGAAATAACCACCCAGGCAACACTTCGGGATACGCCATCTGGCGATAGTGACCTTCTGTCCTTTTCGCTATGGGGCGTGCCTTTTATGGCCATCTCAGCAGGTCCGTATTTCCAAATCAATCCATCGATCTCGTTCATTGTTAACTTTGATCCTTCTCGAGATCTCAATGCAGCCAGCTTGCTGACTGAGGTATGGGACAAGCTCTCGGAGGGGGCTACCACACTCATGCCGCTGGGAGAATATCCATTCAGTCCTCAGTACGGTTGGCTGCAGGATAAGTTTGGGGTTAATTGGCAGCTGATGCTTACAAACCCCGAAGGCGAGCCGCGTCCAACCATTGTGCCGAACCTCATGTTTACCGGAGAGAACGTAGGCAATGCGGAGGAAGCGCGCGCCTTCTACCTCTCTGTCTTTCGGGACAGCAGACCTGGCGCTCTTATACATTATGGTCCAGGACAGGAACCTAACAAGCCTGGGGGCGTGATGTTCTGCGATTTCATGCTTGAGCGTACGTGGCTGTCTGCGATGGATAGCGGATTGTTACACGACTTCTCCTTCAACGAAGCTGTCTCCCTGCTAATCACATGCGAAACGCAAGAAGAAATCGATTATTACTGGGAGAAGCTGTCCGCCGTCCCTGAGGCAGAGCAATGCGGTTGGCTCAAGGATCGGTACGGCATTTCCTGGCAGGTTACTCCCGCTTCAATGGAGCATTACCTCAGTAGCGGCACACCAGAACAGCGGGCACGAGTAACGCAAGCTTTTATGAAAATGAAGAAATTCAATCTAGACGAGCTTGAACGAGCGTTTCACGGCGCTTGATTTCGGGGGAGCGCCTCTGCTAGCACTAGCTGGTAGAGGCGCTTAGCCTAACGGATGATGCGTCATAACCGTCAACTAGAAGTCCACTTGCTGATCCAAAATCTTCTCTTCGATTCTGAAGCCAAAGTCTTCTTTGCTGGGGATCAAGGAGAATTCTACCCCGTCCAGACTGTCTGGAATTGGCGGGCTAACGAGAAACTGCATCTCCGTCTGCAAGCCGCCACCACGGCTGCCGTGCCGATTAATGGTGAACCGCTGGCTATCACTAATAATTTCAAGCATCAGGTGTGGAATAAGGTGCAAATCATGTCGTGTCCGATCTAAGTACTGGATTTCAACATGGAGAATGCTCGCATGCTCATGCTGCATAGCGTGCGTCAGCTTATATTGACATTCCTCAACAACGGATTGTTTCAGGATGGGGAGAACATTGCGAAGCTCGCCTGGACCTTCCTCAACGACGCGACGCATGTGGTTCTGATCCTGCAGCTGATGCAGTAAGTGTTGAATCTGCATCGGTTCCAATTCATATTGCTTGGCCCACGCCTCAATCGTCTCCCCTGCAGGGTATAGACGTACTCCTTGGCTCAGTTGACGCCGTTTGACACTTAGAGCAATAATTTGCTCATCCAGCGCCTGAACTTCTTCATTGTAAGCATTGGGGATCGCTCGCAATTCGCTCCAGCCCATAATTTCATCTCCCATCATTAAATGACAACGCAGTTCAGCTTTTTTGCCATCGATTCTTGTATAGGTCTGTTACCGTGAGTACAAGGGTAGCTGGCATCTTCAGTTCAGAGGATGGAACGTCATTCTCCGTTAGAAATGAGAAGGAAAAGCAATCCCCGTCCTTGTAATTGATGCCGCAGTGCCCGGTCCGATATGCATCAAGTTGACGGTTATCGTAGGTGTATGTCATCTTAGCCGTTTCCAAACTGGTGAAGCCCCCTTCCACCCTCTGATGATGTACGCCTGACACTAGACTAGCCCCGGATAATGAATACTTGCCACTTGATCGGAAGCCAATATCGTAACCCCCATTATTCGTTTTCTGCAACCAGAATACATAAATGCGGTGCTCTCCATCGTTATATAACTCTTTCCCTAAATTTGCATCTAAATCTGTTAAATCAATTGAAATCTCATAGTCATCATCAATTGAATGTCCATTCATAGTGTATTGAGATGTATGTTGAGAAATATAGGAGATTCCATGTGTCCAAATGCCTACCAAACCTGACGACCATAGAAACGCCAACGAGATGATCGTCAAGATGATGAATAACCATACAGATTTTCTGATCTTCACATTTCAGCAACCTCTCTGTAATAGTTAAGGAGTAAAGATGAAGCTATAATCGCATATCTATAATATGCTTTTGGTCACGCAGCTCCTTGCGAAGCATTCGTATTTCTTTGACTAACAACACTACTCGTCTGGATGTTCTGGAACTATCCATGGCCTTCCGAATGACAACGAATAATAGGAAGAAACTAACCACCCAAACGATCAAACCAATTAAAAACCACTCTTCCTTCATTATTTCGACCCCTTATTACACAATTTCCTATGTCTACTGATCATCTAGCATCTCCAACATGCGAGGATAACTATCTGGATCAATGATAGTCATTTGTGGGTGCAATTCATCAATTACGAGCTCCGGATGTTCGCGATCCTCTTCGAATGCTTGGAATAATGACGAATAAATAGCAACCACTGCCTCCAATTTCATGCGTTGCTCAACATTTAAGTCATACGAGCCTTGTTGCAGAAAACTAGTGTTCAGCTCTAAGAATAAGCCTTCAATCCGTGATAAACCAGCCTGCCACAAATGCCACCGATTCGACAAATCACCCATCACATGCGGATCAAAACGAGCCCAGTGGTACGAGTTTGACTGGCTTTGCCCCATGATTATTCGCCACGAATCCGTGAGTTCCTCGAATGGCACATTCGGTTCAGGTTGAAGTATTTTTTGAAGATACTTTGCTATGTTATTCCCACCTGTTGCAACACCCAATAAACCAGTATGATTGCGCTTTTGCATATTTTCAGTCTGATTGTTGCGTTGTGAGACAGCAGAGAGATTATAGGTTAGTAACACCACTAGTAAAAAGATTAGTATCTTGTTCCATGTGGTTGTAGTCATTCTATCGTCCTTTCTTTTGACTGAATTCATTCCTTTAGAAGTGAAATAATTTCATCGTAGGTCTCAACGCTTGGTGTGTTAGCTGGATCAATGATATGTAAATAACCACTCGCAACTTGTTGTTGCCAATATTGGGCGATCTCAAGAGCCGTCCAATCATTGTTACTCTTAAGGAATGGATCTGCACCAGCAAACAAAAGAAATTTCACAACATCCACGTGTCCGCCACCAGCAGCATTTTGCAGCAGCGTTGTCGGAAACGATGAACGGACATCTATATAGTTTACATCCATGCCATACTCCAAAAATAATGCAACGATGTCAACTGATTCATCTGCAAAGCTAAAGATAGCAGTTCCTAAAGGACCTATGTTTGTAGTTGGATCCGCACCAGCTTTTAATAAACTCTTGGTTAAATCTACATCTTTTTCTATCACTGCATCAAACAGCTGATTTTGCAAAGCAGATAGAATCCAGACTACGTTTAACTCCCCGCCGTAAAGCTCTACTGATCCTCCGCTAGCTGTTCCTACGAAACGAAGTGGGATATACGTGATTCCATCTTGGAGAACAGGGGCCAGGGGCATCTTCACTGCTGATCCGTTAATCAATGCAGAATCAGAGCCAATTTCGAACTTAATAACGTAGTCCGAATTTCTTCCAACGACTTGTTTTTGTTGCTTGTTCCATTCAATTGTTAGCCCTAACTGTTCAAACACAGGCCTGAACGGTACCATTGTCGTTCCATTTTGTAAATAAGGGGGCTCAGACAAATCTAGTTTCTTGCTATCAATAAAAATATCATAAGTAGGGATAAATTTATTTGAATTCGATGCATGCACATTTGAGGCGAATGCAAGAATGAAAATCAGAACCAATAAATTAATTTTCTTATTAAAATACATGTACATTGGCCTCCCGATGTTGTTCAAGCAATGTTTTTCTTTCTATTTACTAATCAATAAACCTAGATATCACTTGCCTCCGAGTAACGAACTCATACGTCCGCAGAAAAAACCAAAGGAACCCCGCATAGAATCCCACCCAAGGGTAGCGAAAGGAGGCCGGTTTATTCCCTTCAAAGTAAAAATGCCCTATCCAGGACAAGGCGTAGTGAAGAACCGCGAACAGGATTGTAAACCGCCAATCAATCAGAAGAAAGACCCAACCTAAGAATGCAAACAAAAAGGCAAAGTAATGCAGATGTTGATTTGTCCTGTGTTGATGCGCTTGGAGGTAATATGTAAGATCTCTTTTGATAGATTGCTTCAGGCTCATGCCTTCTCACCTCAGCATCGCTTCATGCATGTTTGTACCTCAACCCACGCGTTCTTCCCTCGCTGCGATTAACCACGGATGAACAAGCTTCAACTTGGTACGCTGCTCCCAGATGTGATTCAGATAGATGAGGATGCCATCCTCTAGTTGTAACGCATCGACTCTTTTCAACGGATACTATAGATCTTTCTTAAGATAATAATGCTTATATCCACCGGCATTCTCAATCGTTCCAAAGATCTCAAAGCCCTCGTTTTGATAAAACGCCAGCGCTTGAAAGCTTAACGTATCTAGCTTTATGAAATCACATTGTTTTTCTTTTGCACGCAATTCTGCTGCCCTAAGGAGTTGCCGCCCGTACCCCATCTTTCGGATGTTCTCATCCACATACAGATAATGAACCTCCAGCCAGTTCCAACAAAACTCTCCGACTATTCCTCCAGCCACTTCACCTTCCTGATTGACCAAGAACAAATTCAGTGGTTCATATCGCGTTCTTAGCTCAGCTGGGAAATGGGAAGCGTTAAATGCAAACATGTTTTGGGTCACGTAAGTCTTGTAATCATCCTTAGTCTTATTGATGATATGGAATGACATTATTTCTCTCCTACAGTTCCTTAGTAAAATACAAACACAGGTCATCATCGACCCGAACATGGTCCCCTGCCTTGACCTCTTCATTGTTGTACATGAGTCCGCGGCCATCGGGAATGTAGCCTCTTCGGCAATAGATGCGTTGGGCAGCGGCATAGCTCTTGAACAAGCCGACGCCAATGCCAATTTGGGTGTGCTTGCGTGCGGCAATCGCTTCGAATTCGGCCATGATCTGATTGGCGATCCCTCGCTGGCGAAAGGCCGGGAATACATTCAGATCGTTAATCTCCGGGATATCATGCTCCTTAAAATACGGATAATCGGATTCAAATTTCAAATGTGCTACGCCTGCTAAGTCTTGACCGATGAAAGCCAATAGAGTGACTCTTGCCTCGGTTTGATTCTCGTGCAAACATTGTGTGTAATAGTCATCTGGACGATGGAACTGTAGGGATTGAAAAGACTCTTTCCATTTGTAAAGTAATTCTGGATTCAATGATCGGATTGTTAGTTCCATAAGGTGCACCCCTCGCTCTGTTAATGAACCATTAATGAATCATTATTCCTTCAATCGCTCTAATTCTATCTATTTCAATTGGATCATCGGTGTTAATAATACCTATCTGCTCATGCGCCACCGTAACTAACCATGGCTCGCTCTTCTTGAAGAAGCAAATGTCCTCCGGCAGAGACGGCATGATCCACTGATAGAGACGGTCGGTACTGGCTTGGAGAATAGCTTCCACTTCTGGGTGGCATGCGATGTAATAAACATCGGCATAGTGACCGACTAGTTGAGTCCCTGGCCAGTACTCCTGCTTCTTAACCGTGTTGACATAGGGTTGTAACGTGTACAAGTGCCTTTGCATTCGCATCGAATGCTAGCTGGTCTCTCATTACTAGAATCAACTCATCACAAACATTGAAAGCCAGTGAAAGTAACTGGTGATATGTCACCCCGGCCGGCTCTTGCAAAATTTTTATCCTACTTGTGTTGCTCATCCTACGATTACCCCTACCACGGTATAGCCTATAATGCCTACAAGAAAAACCACAATAAATCCTAGACCAAAACTTATCCATAAAGGCTGTTCACGCGATTGCTTGTGGGTCAGCTTATCTAATTTGGTTTCCATTCGCTCTAATCGTTCGTTCATCTGTAGGAGTTGTTCTTCTGTCTTCATTGCAGGCCCTCCATTTCAAAAGTACGACTTAATCATTCAGGATACCTACTAAACTGCATACCGTCTTCCTTATTATACATCATATTCCAACCTCTATCTTAAGCTTTATCTAAAATGATATGAAAAAGAGACCCTGTACCTATATAAGGTATAGAATCTCAGCGAAAAACAGATGAATGGCCATATTATTCATTGCAACTGGTCAAACAAAAGAGCATAATACTCTTCCGTATTCGGTGTGATATCCTCTAACCGTACAACTCGTCGGTCCGCGCGCTCCGCTCCTGCTGCATCGTCAACATAGATTCCCTCAACCTCTACCTGCTCGATTGTACCCTCCACCAGCTTCTTGAAGTCATCCTGTGCAATAAAATAAAGTCCGGAGACCTCCTCCCGTTGAAAACGGTAGTCCGACAGCGGTCGAGAGGACGTATGAATAAAGACATGATTGAATTCCCTGTCGATTAGATGTTCATGAATTACACATTCCTGCGGCACCACTCCGCAATAGTGCAACTCCTCGAAGTCCACAGGGATACCCAGTTCCTCCTCCAATTCTCGCACCCCATCCTGGACGGTCTCACCCGCCAGAAGATGACCTGCGGCGGACACATCCAGTTTTCCCGGGAACGTGTCTTTATCCTGTTGGCGAAGCTGCAGCAGCACGGCCTGATCATGAGGGCGAATCACCCAGCAGTGAAACGTTTGATGCCAGAGTCCCTTTGCATGAGCTTCAGCCCGACTAGCCGTTCCCGTCCAGTTCATAGACGCATCGAATATATCTAGTCTCTCATCGTTTGCCATCTTTTCCCCCTCCTCGCCTCTCTCAGATGATTGATATTAGATTTAGACCTCGACAATACCAACAGCGGTATACGGGTAATCCAGCTGCTGTCTCACGGTATCAGCGGCTTCTGCGCCAGCAAACATCGCAATGATATACAGTCCCAGGTCAATCGATGTCGCGACGCCGCCAGCCGTAATGAGGTTACCATCCTTGACGATTCGGGACTTAATCACTTCCGCGCAATACGGTTCCAACAATGGATACACATTTGGGTGCGTGGTCGCCTTTTTATCCTTCAAGAACCCCGCGGCTCCCCACAGCAGGGACCCGGTGCATACAGACACTTTGTATTGTACCGGCTCAGCGGTCCGGATCCAATTAATAAAATCTTGGTCGTCCTTTAAGGTTCGGCTCCCCATCCCGCCTGGAATGAAAACCATATCGTAAGCAGATAAGTCCGGGTTAAGAACATCGACTTTGACCTTCATCCCCAGCTCATCCGTTACTTCCTCGGTCACCCCACACAGATCCCAAGTAAGCTCCTTTGTTGCTTCATACCCTTTAAGACGGTAAACCACATCGTAAAATCCTACAAAATCCAAGAAAGTCAGACCATTAAATAAAACAAAGGCGAGCTTCATCCCTTTACCTCCTTTTTTTATCCTCGATCTGCTGGATCAAGGCATCTACCTCTTTTGGCGTTCTGACAATGATAACATTTGTGCGGTCCCTCATCTGCTCCAGCTTTTGAAGTGTGCCGAGCCGGCCTCGTTTGGGATAATTCCATACCCATTTGATGAAGGGGAGATCTATCTTTTCTTGGCAGCCTTCATTCATGTCGGGTCTGGATTTCTTGTGATACATGATTCTGCGTTTAAAGATACGGTACATACATCGCCAGCGCGGAATATCGAGATAGATGACCATGTCCGCGCGCGCCAGTCGCAGATCCATCGTCCGGGAGTAATTGCCATCGATGATCCATCGCGGCTCCTTGACCATTCCCTCCACAAGTCTATCCCACTCCTCATTTGGCGTGGCTACCCAGCCCGGCTGCCAATAATATTTGTCCAGATGAATGGCCGGGAGATTCAGAATTTCACTTAAGCGCTGCACGAGCGTAGACTTACCTGCCCCCGCTGACCCCACTACCACTATACGATCCATGTCTAATCACCCAAAATCCCAGATTCTGATGCCTTCTGTTAACTGTTCTCCTTGGAATACAAGCTTATAGATATCAGGCATCGTAGACGCTTGCCAAAATGAAAAGCCATATTCTACGTTCCAATAATTAAGCATCAACGTCATGATATCCCCATGCGTCCCTAGCGCTATTATCTTACCAGCATGAGCATGAATGATCGGCTGAATGGCTTGAACGGCCCTTTCTTGAGCGACTGCACTCGATTCTCCATTAGGAAACGAAAAGTTAAATTCGTGATACAGCTTTTGTTTTGCTTCCAAGAATGAGAGAGGGGCAAAGTCCCCCATGTTCCTCTCTCTTAAATTTTCTTCAATATGTATATTTTCTCCTTTTAATAGCGGGCCTAATGTATCCACTGCTCGTTGATACGGACTGGAGACAAAAACGTCTATAATTACTGTGCTCAATAGCTGTCTAACGATGCTTGCATCCCGCTGGCCTTGCTCCGTGAGCCCCCTTCCCCGTTCATTGCCTTCCACATAGACCGATGCCGCATGTCTAACAAAGTACAGGGTTGTATTCATCTATTAGAAAACCCTCCTTTGCACGTTTAACTCAAACCCAAGTGCTTCAAATAAAACTTAATGCCCGCACGGTCGACATCAGAGAATTGCAATGGGTTTTCAGTAAATAATTGATGAAGTTCAGGTACAGGGATCCAACAGACCTCTGCTGTATCGTCTCCGCTAGACAGAAGAGTTCCCTCGGCTTTGCATCGAAAATAGTAACCTATGGAATCAACCGGTCCTTTAATCGTCTGATAGGCAGCAAATGGCTGCAAACACTCTACTTCAAAGGAGGGATTGATTCCTATCGTATCAACCTTTGTCTCCAGACCCTCGACCTCATAGACATCAAGTCCAGTCTCTTCCTTTACTTCTCTAATCAACGCTTGAATAATAGATTCAAAAGGCTCGATTTGTCCTCCCGGAAGCTCGAGGGCTTGCGGCATATCTGCTTTTGTTCTTCTTTGAATGACGACCTCAGTTATGTGCTCCGACGTTCGTTCAATGATAGCCCTTGCATTGACGTAGAACATTTTTCTCCTCCTCTGCTATCTTGACCCTATCATGGCTCGCAAGTTCGACTTTACCATGTGCAATGGAGCTTTATTAGAAACCGCAGGCTCTGTCCAGCCAAATCCATCTCCCATGTATCTAGGAAACACATGCATGTGATAATGGTCCAGGTCATTGAAGCTCCCGCCATTTTGAAGAATAGAGATCCCATCGGGTTTGTAGATCTTGTTGAGCGCTGTAGAAAGTAATACGGAAGCCTTCATTACCGATTGTAATGTGCGATCGTCCAACTCATCCAGCTCTCGTATGTGGCGCTTCGGAAGAATGAGCGTATGGCCTTCATTGAGCGGATCAATATCCAAGATACAAGTGATCCACTCATCCTCATACACTACGTGAGCCTCAATGAGCTGGTTGGCAAGTTGGCAGCCTAAGCAAGACATGTTCCTGCCCCCCTCGATCCAAAAACACAACCCTTATCACTGACTCTGCTCTCGATTTGTTCATCCCAATAATATGCTGCCATCTCGTGCCCGCTCCCTTCCAAGATTGGAAAAACCATTATACCATAATATTCCTGGTGGTAGTTCTGTTTCCTACACGATTCAACGCAGTTACATAATTCAAGGTTTAATCAGCCAGATTATGGAGGTCAACCTTATCGGAGAGAAAGGAAGGGATCACGTTGTTTTTCGGTAAACGATCTAAAGCCACACAGCAGCCGCTATCAGCCGGAACAACCGATGCCAGTAAATCTGACCGAAAAACAAATCCGTTTACTCCTTCGCTCAAGACGAACCTGGATGCCTTGAATCAACTGCTGGGGCACAGCTCCGATTTAAGCTCCAGAAGCCTAGGAAGTCCGCTAGCACCAGATATTACAATGTCCATCCTCTATCTCGGCGATCTTGTGGATGACACCAAGCTGAATGAGCATGTTTTGCGTCCCTTGCTATCCAGCCGATTACAGTCAGACCTAAGAAGCAATGATCTGGTTGAACTTATAGGAGAACGCGTCATCGAAATCGGCTCGACTTCGGTCTCCGTTTCATTGAATGAGTGTGCAGATCGTCTGCTTGAAGGCTATTGTCTCCTGCTCATTCAGGAAGCGGCATGCGGCTTGCTCATTGACATTCGTGAAATCAAGGTTCGACAGGTGAGTGAGCCAAGTGCGGAGACCGTTGTACGTGGAGCTCAGATCAGCTTTAACGAATCCATCAGCACGAACCTTAATTTGCTGCGGCAGATTTTGAGGTCCCCTAGCTTGCATGTAGAGGAAATGGAGGTTGGCAGTGAGACACGGACACAGTTGGCCTTAATTTATTTGGATGGCGTCGCTTCCTCCGATACCGTGAATACTGTAAGAAGTCGCTTGCAAGCTATTCAAATTAGCAGTGTATTGGATAGTGGATATATCGAGGCTCTTATACAGGACAAAGGATATACGCCGTTCCCGACCATCAAGAATACAGAGCGGCCCGATGCCGTGGCTGGCGGTCTTCTGGAAGGACAGATTGCGATCATCGTCGACGGCTCCCCCTTCGTACTGGTGGCACCGGTTACGTTTTTTCAGCAGTTTCAATCGCCAGAGGACTACTATATCCGATTTGATATCGCGACCTTTTTGCGCTTAATCCGTTATGCTGCCTTTATCATCTCTATGACACTGCCTTCCTTGTATATTGCCGTCACCACCTTCCATCAGGAAATGCTGCCGACCACACTGCTAATTACCTTGGCAGCCCAGCGGGAGGGCATACCATTTCCGGGACTGGTCGAGGCGCTGATGATGGAGCTGACCTTTGAGATCTTACGAGAAGCTGGCGTACGGATGCCCCGGGCCATCGGACCAGCCATATCAATAGTAGGTGCGCTCGTACTCGGACAGGCTGCTGTAGACGCTGGCATTGTTTCGGCTGGCATGGTCATTATCGTCTCGTTCACTGCCATCTGCAACTTTGTCATTCCCCAATTGAATATGGCCATTGCCGCCCGCCTGATCCGCTTCTTGTTCATGCTGCTTGCAGGCATGTTCGGCCTGATGGGAATCATCGCCGGGGTACTGGCCGTCATGATTCATGTGGTGCGGCTCGAATCGTTTGGGGTGCCCTATATGTCGCCACTTGCACCCTTCAGCTGGTCACGTATGAAAGACACGTTTATCCGCGCGCCCCTACAGAAGTTAATCAAACGGGAACCTCACAAAGTGTTCCAACCGGACAATAAACAAAAATAGGCCTCGGCCAATCAGAAGCTAGGAGGAACAGCATGATCAAGCATTGGCTGCGTTTTATGTATCCGTTCATCCTGCTCCTGCTTCTATGCGGCTGCTGGAATCGGGTCGAAATGAATGAAATCGGGGTCATCTCTGCAACGGCTGTCGATTGGAAAGATGGGAAGTGGATTGTCTCCTATCAACTCGTGATCCCACAGGCGATCTCCTCACACAGTGGCTCTTCCTCACGATCTGAGGCGCCTGTGAACGTATTCTCCACGGAAGGCGCCAGTATTCGCCAAGCGATTGGTGAGGCCAGCCGTGAGATGTCGCGCAAGCTTTATTTTGCCCATAACCAGATCGTCGTGGTCAGTGAATCGGCCGCCCGCAAGGGGATCTCTGCCATCTTGGAGATCTATATGCGGAATCCCGATGCACGAGAGATGGTATCCATGTTCATTACCAAGGGAAGCTCGCGCAAGCTGATTGAACAGTTGCTGCCCATTGAGAAAATCCCGGGCAATGCCATCCAGCGACTGATTGAGAACGAAGCGGGCAACAATTCACTGTACCCGGACATGACACTCTATCGCGTACTGCTCGATCTGTTGGGTCCCGAGCAAGCAACGGGCATCCCCGAGCTGACCATAGCCGGTGCAGATGAACCGCTGAATTCACTGGAGTCGCTCAAGACCACCTCCACCAAGTCTAAGATTCGTCTAGGCAATCTAGCGGTCATCCAGGGAGATCAATTGAAAAGCTGGCTAAGCCAGGAGGACGCTGCTGGTCTCATGTGGCTGACGGATGAAGTGGGACGAGTTACGATTGGATTCGATTGCTCTAAGGAGCAGAACGGTCCTAAGAATTCGGCGGCCATTGTCTCCAAAGCTACGACTAAGCACAAGCCGGAGCTCAGTGCAGACGGGAGAGTTACGATGCGAGTTACGGTTAAGGCCAATGGCTCTCTGCTCGAGTATGCTTGCCCGCATAAGCTGACGGAACCGGAAATTGTAAAACAAATCGAGCGGAGAATAGCGGAGGAAATTGAAGCTGAAATGATGAAAAGCTGGCATGCCGTACAACGTATTGAAACCGATATTGTTGGCTTCGGCACAGTCGTTAATCGTGCGTATCCGAAGCAATGGAAAGCCATGCGCACAGAGTGGAACCAGAATCTCACGGACCTTAAACTCGAGGTTAAAGTCACCTTTAATCTGACTCGAGTCGGCTTCAGTACCCGAAACTTCAAGGATGCACAAAACTCAGAATGAGTGGAATCCATGTGCTAGAAGCCCTATTCCTTAAGAGGAGCAGACGTCATGAAGCAAACGCGTATCAGTAACTATCAACTTGCCCTCATGATCATGCTCTTCATGATTGGCAATACTCCGCTTGTCGGGGGCGGCACCTCTGCCAAACAGGACGCCTGGATCGTCTATCTGATTGGCGCTTTGGTCGGCGGGCTGTTTTTGTGGATGCTGCTGATTCTGCAGCGACGGTCTCCAGAAGCAGACTTGCCGGAGCTATTCCGGCAGCTATTTGGCACATGGCTCGGATGGGTGCTGGTGCTGCCACAAGGCATTATTTTTGCTTACCAATCCTCACGCAACATCAGGGACTTCAGTGACATGACCGTCATGACAATCTTAACGCAGACACCTGAATGGAGTATCAAGCTAATCATTGTCGCCCTCTCGCTGTACGCGATCTGGGGTGGGGTGCAGTATTTTTTCCGATTAGCCGAGCTGCTGTTCCCGATTGTTCTATTCAGTTATGTCTTCCTGATCCTTCTTATCATGCTGACGGGACTGCCCGACTTTCATCGGTTGCAACCCGTTTTGGGTAATGGGTGGGGCCCCATTCTTCGCGAGGTATTTCCCAGCATGATTGCCTTTCCGTTCGGTCAAATGTTGACCATGTTGTTGTTCTGGAAGTATGTCACGCCAAAGGACGGCCTGCGTTCGACCACCCTGAGCGCCTATGGTTTAATCTCGCTGTTTATCATTTTCATGAAAATGCTTTCTCTGGCTGTATTAGGTCCCGGACTGTTAGATTACAGTACTATTCCTTTACTGGAAGTGGCACAGTTAATCCGCCTGGCCGATTTTCTGGAGCGATTGGATGTCGTCGTTACTCTGCTATTGGTGATCGGGTTGTTCATTAAATTATCGTTGCTCATGTTGGCTGCTGTTCTTACAATAAGCGCCTTATTCAAGCTTCCTTACCGTGTATGTGCGGCTATATTGGCGCCTATCATCTACGGGGTTTGCTTTCTGGAACCCAATAGCTCAGTCCATGAATGGATTGGAGAGCATATTGTCATTCCGTATGTTATACCGGGTCAGATGTTGTTGGTAGTTATTGCCTTTCTGGTTGGTTTTGTGAGGAAATCCGGGCGTCAGTCGACAGGTTGATGGGTAATCGGACGTATTATTTTTTTAGAATCCATTGTACCGCATCCCAAACGTCTTCCGCGATATAGTCAGGCTCCGTTTCCGCCCATTTCTCCCGATATGTCGTTAATGAGGGGGGTACCCCAACCTGTTCTGACAAGTATCTTCTTTGCGCCAACGGCATGAGCGGCAAGCATGTCCGTGCTCCCCACATCCCCGATCACAACACATTTTGTCAAATCCAGGTTGTGTTCCTTTGCAGCATCGATTAGCATGCCTGGCTTAGGTTTTCTGCACACGCATTCATCCTCATGCGGACAAATATAGGCTTGATCGAATCCGTACCCTTGAAACTGCTTATTAAAAGCTTCAACCGTGGCCTCGCCTCGTGAAATTCGGTGTTGGTTTGTGAGGGCAAACACGCGGATACCCGCAAGTTTCAAGAGATCGATCGACTTTTGTGCATTGGGATATAGTGTGAACGAATCTGGATGAACAAAGTGACCTGTTCCACCGATTGTTCCGTCTCTATCCATGAATACAGCTTGCACTTTATCATACGAATTAGACAAAATTTCATCCTCTCCTGAGCTGCTGTGCTGTTTCATGTCAGGTCATGGTTTCGAGGTTGGCTAGCGCTCACTTTGATATAATGATGAGGAACGACCATTCCTTCCCCTCGCCTTACTACTTGAACGATTGGCGCATGATGTTGATTACGATAGTCACCTAACTCTACATAAGAATCGACGTATGCCTGTGTACATTCCTTGCCATCTCTGCAATCATAGCCAAAGCCAATGCCTGTTCCTTTGTTATCCTGGAGCCGTTTGCACTCTAGGATGTGCGCATAATCCGCAATGTAGATCTGAAACGCATGCACAGGTACGCTAACTTCTAACAGTACTTCCCCAATATATTGAGTAGTAAGTAAGGCGCCTAGATCATCATAATATTTGCTTTGCGTTAACCAGTCTGGATACGGATCGATAAATCCTTCGATAAGAAAGGTTCCACTCAAATGTGTCGGGGGCTGTGGGCAAGCGACTTCACGTCGCGCCCATAACCCCTCTTCAAGGATGTTGGAGAGATGAGATGCATGCGTATAGTGGTAAAAAGCAAAACATCCGTCTGCACTCATGTTGAGTTCCGCTTGATCAGTTGAATCGAATAACTTGTTCAGGGAGATTCTACTGTTCCTCATAGCCATGTCCTTCCCCAGTGCGACCTACAAACAAGAATATACAACATTGCGCAATCGTCGATGAACGTAAGGCTCCTGGTTGTTCAGCAGATGCTGCGCATACATCACAGTGAGCTCCGACTCAGGATCCATGATCGCCATGCATCCGGCTGCGCCGCTCCATCCAAATTCACCGAGCGAGCTCAATGAGCCGCTTTTCGCCTTGGAGATGTGGGTGCGAACTCCTAGCCCATAACCATACCCAGCCATATGGTCCCAGTTGAAGTCGCCGCGCGTCGCTTCACTCAAATGATCCGTCCGCAGCAGATCCACACCAGCCGATGACAGAATACGCACACCCTTCGGACTGGTGCCTCGCCCTGTTAAGGCATTGAGGAATAACGCGTAATCACTAACTGTGGACAATAGTCCCGCCCCACCGCTCTCCAACTCGGTTCCTTTGCGGAATCCGTTGCCGTCCATGCGCTCAGCCTGTTCAAGCGCATCATTATAATGATACTGGGGAATCAGACGCTTTGCCTGCTCCGTATTCAAATCGAAGCTGGTATCGTTCATACCCAGCGGCCCAATAATTTCATCCTGCAGATAAGCGCCAAACCGTTTACCGCTGACAACCTCCACCAACGCCCCCAGCACGTCGTGGCACATGCTGTAGTTCCAACGGGTGCCCGGTTCGAATGATAGCGGATCTAGCGCCAACGCTTTTGCAAACTCACGGGTCGGCAAGGCGCCATTGGTTCGCTCCACAGCAGCTTGAATGTGGGCCGAACCAATATCATACGTAAATCCCGCTGTCATGGTAAACAGATCGCGCACCGTAATCGGTAGTGTAGCCGCTTCCAATTCGACCTCGCCATTCGCTAAAGTCTTCTTTACCTGCATCTCACGATACTCCGGAAGATACTCGTATACTGGATCACTCAGCAGCATGTCTCCCCGCTCCACAAGCTGCAGCGCGGCGACACAAGTCATAATTTTGGTCATGGAATAAAGGTTGAAGATCGCCCCTTCCCCAATTGGGGTCTTCTCCTCCAGGTTGGCATACCCGTTACGGTAACGGAATACGGTTTCATTTCTATGTACGACTAGCACTTCAGCCCAAGGAACTCGCCAGGATGTAACTCGATCAATGAAAGATTCTAACGGTTTAAAGTCCATTCTTCAACCATCCTTCTGTGTGAAATTGAAAGCAAAGGGACCCGCATACTACTAATCATACGATCAATTGTGAATCTTGACTACCTCAACAATATAATTGAAGCCGAACTAGAAGTTCTTGTTGGTATAGAGGAAATCTATATACTTCTCAGTTAGTGTTTCGAGTAAATCGGGTCTTCTGAGCATAAGCTTTTCATTATCTAAGACAAAATTAAATGATTGATATAGCCCATGAGCATCCTTTGTTCCTAATACACCTAACAAATTTTTATACTCCTCCGCAGTTGTAATGCTTTCGATCATTTTTTTTCCTAGTCCTTTACCTCGATATTCCTCATCAATGAAGACATCGCACAACCAATAAACAGTCGCATGATCCGTAACTAGCCTTGCTAGCCCGATTTGTTTTGTTCCGTGGTAGACGCCTACACAGATGGAGGCCTCGAGAGATCTTCTAATTGTTTCTTTTGATCGATTACTAGCCCAATAACTTCTCGACAAGAAGTGATGAATGGTTTCATGATCCAATAGATTTTTATCATCTGAAATTAAATATTCTTCGACTTCAATATGCATAGGTTTCCGGCCTCCTTGTGTTTTCCCCAGGATTAAATATTATCTTTTAATTGCACCAACATTATAAAAATCCATACCGGGGTACCGATGATGCTCCTCTACTGTCTTTACAAAAAAACCAGCAGCCTGTAGTGCATGCAAGGCTTGTTCTTTAGAAAGATATTTTTCAAAGTTCATTAAGTATAGTAGTCCATCATCTTTTAACGCCTTGTGCGCTCGAGCTAATAGCTGTTGGCTTTTCCCAACTTGATGCATGGTAGAGCCAATAATGGTAAGCAAGTCAAATCCGCAAGCCTGTTCATTGGACCTCAAAAAATCACCGCAGATGACTTCAGAAGGATTACTATGGCCCTCCTTCTTTTGTCGTAATTTAAAGACATCACAGATTTCTGAATCAATATCAATACTGGTTAACTGACCTTTACCCTCCAAATAATATCCAAGAAAATCATCCCATTCTCCCACACCAATCCCTACATTACATACCTTGCTACCAACAGTAGGCTTGTAATGACGGTGTAAAAAATCTCGCGTTTCTAACTCAACATATAAGCTCCTAGGCGAAAGATTCCACTGATAAGCTTCTCGATCTCGAAGGGAGAGATAATATTCAAGCAAAACTCGATCTTCCATAGAACACCTCATTAGCTGATAGCTGAATATTAAATTGTTAATGACTCTAACTCTTGTACTATATTCAGTAATAAGATATTATCACCTTGTTTTATAAAGCAAATCGTATATTTAAGCATAGTTACCTCTGTTTTATTTACTTTTTCACTTCACTTTTTTAATAAACCGCTTCCCTGTAACCTCAAAACCATATTTCGTGTATAGGTCATGTGCTCTTTTTCGTTCGTCTTTAATTCCACTAGTTAAGTATAAGGTCTGGGAGCCACTTGCCTCTGCCCTCTCTTCAACATGCTTTAACAATGCTCTTCCGATGCCTAACCCTTCGTACTCTTTTTTAGTGACCAAACACATAATATGCGTAATCACATCATCACTCTCATAATTTAAAATCGTATCAGTGCCGATCATCCCTACTATCGAATCATTCATGATGGCTACATAAGTAATATAGCGATCCGATTGCTCAAAACGTGTAAGTCTACGATCCATTTGTTCGATAGTCGTTGGGTAGCCTAAGTCTGACATAAGATCCGTCAAGCCACCTAGGTCAGTAGACTGATAAAATCGAATAGTTATCAACTTGTCGCCTCCTTAAACCGGGCTTTTTTCATACAGATTAGCACTCCAGCCCTCTCCATCAATTCTCCTTATGTAAGTGAACCCCAAGTCTCGATAGTATTGATTAAGCCGCGCGTTTTCTGCCATACAATCCAATCTGATGGTTGTCTTCCCATTTTGTTTAATCTGCTCTTCTGCTGTCTGCAAAAGAACCTTGCCGATTCCCAGCCCTTGATAATCTCGGTTCACGGCAAATCGATGAATATATCCTGACTTTGAGTTGTCGAGCTCTTTCCAAATTAATGGATCTGACCACGTAATGATATAAGTCCCTACAATGCTTTGATTTAGTTCGGCCAGATACACAGCAGACCCGTTATTTATAAATTTTAAGGTTTGTTCAATATGGAAGAACTCAGGTCTCCATTGATAAATTCCTTTTTCATTAAGCCACCTTGCCGAACCCTGCCAAAGGTTCAACACAACCGGGGCTTCTTCTAGCAACGCCGGCCTGATTACAAGCTGGGACTCGATGTGTTCCATTGTGAGAACCTCCCAACATTACTATGTCCATTCCACGCATTTTAAGAAAGCTATTTTGTACCCGACGACTTCTCGGCTCTCTGGACCCAGTTAGGGATATGATGACCAAAATACCTCGTGATTTTCTGCGCTTCAGTTAGAACCAGCTTGATACTTGTCTCATCCCGAAACCAGTTGTCTCGATTGACACGATAGTCATCCTGCTTGACTTGAAATGTCACCTCGTGTGGAAATACCGTCTGATACGTCATTAATGCCCTTCTCGAGAAAAAAGACTTACAAACGATAAGCGCGCGTTTCACCACAACGCCGTTTTCCTGAAGAACACGCCATGAATTGCGAGCATTATCAAACGTGTTTTGGGCCTCATCTTCTTGGAGAATACGCTTCTCTGGTACACCAAGTGACAAGGCGATGTCTCTAAGATGCTCCCATTCGGTTCTATTCAGCTTGGCATTGAATCCGCCAGATGGTAACAAATAAGGTCCCATGCCTGCGTGGTATAATTCAGAAGCGATGTTCATCGGATGGTTATGCGAGCCACCAGGTACTAATATAATATCTGCGGGTTGAAGCTCTTCCTCTTCAACAAACACAAGATTTGTGAGGCAATCAAACGGATATTTCAATGGAATGCCTCCTTTCGGGATAATGCTCCACATCTTCCTCAGCACCGCAGCATCATCTTATTCGATACATGAGCTGAATTGGGTCTTTTTCTAGTTCGTCTTTGAAAAAATAATTGTGATCTGCTCCGACGATACAGAGAATTCGTTTACTAGGACTAGATTTAATTTCATTTCTAACCCATTTAACCATAATGAGGTTCCTTACATCTGATCGGAAGTTTTGAAGATGGAGGCAATAATAAGGTCTGCACATTCTTCCGAAGTACGCTTACTTGTGTCCACTGAGAAGCTATATTTGATGTTAGCCGACATGAGGCGATGCTGCTCTTCCGATTGATGTTCTCCGCGGTCCCCACGCTCTATATTTCGTTGTCGACAAATCTCCAAGGGACAGTAAATCTCAACAATATCTAAAGGATAGCCGTCAAAAATAGCTTGAACTTGTTGATAATGAGGCTTTAACCCTGGCCAATCTGCGAGGATACCATCGATTAATACATGCCTCCCACGATCGGAAAAAAGCTTCGCAGTATGGTACATGACGATAATGGCCTCGCTTAAATATTTCCAGTAGTCTGATTGCAGATGTGTGTCGCCAATCGTATTCTCAAAGAGATCATTGGCCACCACGTAAAAAAACGGATCCGAATGCACTTGCATAGCCTCTACGATGGAGGTTTTACCTGAACTGGTGACACCATTCAAAAAGATAATTCGGCCTTGCTCCATGTTGTTTATCTCCTTTAATTATCCTAGTACTTTTGCCTTGAACTCATAATGAAGGTAAGTAACGAAAGAATTACTCCATTAAAAATAATCGTTTCTGTGGGAATGCCATATCCAATAGAAAACTCAAAGCCTTTGTCATTTAGACGCGGAAAATGATCAACGTTATTGATGTATACCTTGGTAATGATTAAAGATAGTAGACTATATAGCCCACCAGCGAGCAGCGCTGATAGTACATTTACCCATGCAGACGCTCGTGTAGCAATAGTTGCTGTAAGCCAAGAAAATAAGATCGACACCACAATGGACACGTTGGGAAAGTAAATAATCGCTCCATAATAATCCGAACCGGCGAAACGACTATTGAACATGAAAACGCCAAGTACAAAGGAAAGAATAAACGAAAGGATAGGGACGAGCAGACCATTTAGTACTCCATACATTAGCTGATTTTTCATGGTTGATCCTCACTTAGATGCTTAAAGGCAAACTCTCGATAGACTTCAAAGCCAAGTTTTGAATAGAATTGTTTTGCATCCTCATTCATGGACCAATAGTCCAGTTCAATTCGTTGGATCCCTCTTTCGACCGCAACTTCCATAACTTTGTTCATTAATTGCTTTCCTAATCCTTTATTTTTATGCGCTTTTGCCACACACAAATGCTGAACAAATATAGATTGATAGGCATGTAGAAAAGCATTTTCGTGATACGCTTTTATTTCAATCCAGACGTAACCTAAAGCTTCGCCACCCTGGCTTGGGATGATGAAAAATAAGTGCTTGGGGCTCTCCATCACCTGCTTGAAATAAGCATTAATCTCAGCAAAATTAAATTCCTTGAATCGCCAAGGAACCATTGAACGATGAAGGGTTTGAATTTCTTGATTGAGGTTGGTAATTAATTCTGAATTAAACGTTTGGATGATCTCCATCATTTAACCCTCTTTTCTACCGACATCATTTCTTGGAAAGGCATTAATTAGCCTAAGTTTTATTCCATTTGATCATTATGTACATACGCCAATGGCAATAAATCCTGGATTTCCACTTTGATCATTTTTTGTGACTCGTTATTTAAAATCACTTTGATGTGAGGACTATATTCAAGTAACATTTGACGGCAATTGCCGCACGGAGGTAGCAAACAATTTGGAGCATTTTTGTACACTGCTACAATAGTATCAAACTCTCTCACTCCAGCGGCTCTGGCTGCACCCATACTTATAAATTCAGCACAGGAACCATGAATGCCATCACAATTTATTCCAGTAAAAACCTCTCCACTCTTAGACCGAATGGCTGACCCTACCGTATAAATATAAGTTTTAGTATCAAAGTTTGTTTCAATAATCTCTTTCGCTCGATCAATGAGTTCATAATCTTGATTCGTTAATTCATACTGCTTCATGAAGGAACACCTCGATCTCCTTAAATTCTCAACTTCAATTGCATCTTTGATTACAACTCGAATCTCTCTTTGATCAACTCCGCAACCTTTTCAGCTGACAAGTCCCTGTTAGAAATGCGGATATAATGATCTTTAGTAATCTCCCCAGGTAATGAATTTAATCGATGCTTTTCATAGGTGGTAACAAGCTCGTCCTCGGACCACTTGAGATCGCGCTTCGAGGGTTTATGTAGCAGTCTATTCTCCGTACGATTACGTCTTTTCCGCTCTTCTAGGTCTGCCTCGAGTTCAACGTAATACACTGTGCCGCCTCGAGATTCAAACAAATTTGAAACTTTTTCTATGTAGTCCCAGTCGCTCTGAAGATCGAATGCCCACACGAACGTAAAGATGATACCTTTCAATTCGCTCTTGGAAACTTCCTCAAAAATCTCTTGTCTAATTAAACTTACGAGACGCTTACCCGAAGGTGTGCCGTAATCGAA
This sequence comes from Paenibacillus daejeonensis DSM 15491, assembly GCF_000378385.1. GTDB lineage: Bacteria > Bacillota > Bacilli > Paenibacillales > Paenibacillaceae > Paenibacillus_D > Paenibacillus_D daejeonensis. The sequence continues at coordinate 730,332 of NZ_KB899659.1, forward strand.
AAACTGGGATACAAAATCAATAGACATATGATTATGAAAAAGCTTCAGGTCCGTTATGGTTGCCAGGTGTTGCCCCACGGTCATTTTCCCTACGGCTTGTGGACCAAACAGGATGATTAATTTCATTGGAGAGCGCCTCCCTTGCTACGAATGTTATTTATTTTGGAAACTAAATATCAACTTGTCTCCATCATCATTCGTGCGCTTAACTTCTTTGTGATAAGCACCCGAGGTATATTGTTGAATCGTTTTCGTCCAAAAGGCCTGCGCACGTAGGTTGGTATGTGTCGGATTTGTTTGAACCTCCCAGCTTCCTCGATGGGAATCAAAGACCTGATTTGCTGCCGACTGTGCGACCCCATGCGCTCTAAAAGGTTGCAAAACAAAAAACTCATTCATATAGTAATCCGTGCCGTGAGGCGTATAAGGCGGTGTGGCGACAAAAGCTAACCCTGCTGGAATGCCATCGACTCTAATTAAGTAGGGAAATAAAATGTTCGTATGAGCGTCTTCCCACCACACATCAAAAACCTTATTTTGTTCCGTTAAGGTGGGAATATCGCTTTCTTCGTAGACCCCGTACTTATTCGGCTTCCATCCCCAGATGCCGGATAAGTCGTGCAGATACAGAGGATAAATATTGTTCACGATGAATTTTGTTGTCTGATCTGTGAGTTCTATTGTGGTTTTCATTATGAGGTCTCCATTTATGTTTTTGTGGCCTTGATTGAGAATAGCAGAGGCAAATAATTATTGTCTTGCAGCCTCCATCTGCCTTGCTCGTCTTGCTGCATATGACCCGGGAACATGTTATAGACGGTATAAGAATGCTCATGTAGGAACTCTAAAGTAAGTCCCGCTCCAGTCAATGCACTTACGATATCCCCCAGCGTGTGCTGCCATTGATAACTGGTGCTATGTTCCAATACGTCGTCGTCCCCCGTGTAGGTTGTCGAGGCATCGTAAGCTTGCACCTCCCGGTCAAAATAAGGCGTGCTCACAAGAAGCAGGTTATCCACGACCTCATAGATAAAGGCAATCGGATGAAATTCAGCGATATAAAACGTGCCACCCTCCTTTAAGGAGCTAAAGATTAACTTGGCCCAAAGGTTCAGATCAGATAGCCAACACAGCACACCATAGGAGGTATATACAATATCGAACTGTTCACCTTGAAGAGCTTCATGGGCTTCATAGATGTCCGAGCAGATAAAGCGCGCATCGAGCCCCATTTGTTCGTTCAAGGATCGAGCTAACGTAATCGCCTCTTCAGAGAAATCGACTCCCGTTACCTTAGCGCCTGCCTGGGCCCAAGCTAACGAATCCTTGCCGAAATGGCATTGCAAATGAAGCATCGTACGGCCGGCTACAGATCCTAGTTCTGCTTGATCTAATTCGGATAACTTGGTGTCTCCCGATACGAAAGCTTCAACATCATAAAATTTGGACTTCGCATGAATCCTCGTACGGTCGTTCCAATTTAGACGGTTCATGTGCCGGTAGTTGGTCATGGTGATGTCTCCTATCTATAACGAAGTTTCTGGTGGATCCACAGTAATGTCTACTTCGATGTTTTGGTTATAGTTACTAGTGTCAGTCTCTGCAGTTAATGAAAAATTAGTGGCCGCAGTAATCTTATAATTGCCCGGCGGTAGATAGAGGTCCTTTTCGTTATAGAAACTTCTCCAGAATTCAAAGTTGGGATCGCTTTCATCAAAACTTCCGGATTTGGCAAAAGGAAAGGTATAAACCTTCCCCTTCGTTAAAGACGTCGAGCTGAGTATATTTTGTACGATGCCGCCCGTATTCATTTGCTCGCCGTCGCTAATAAAGAAATCAAGATAGGGTAAACCATGCCATATCGTTATTTTATTCTCCAGTCCAAGGTATTCAAGCGTAGCATGCAGCTCAATTTTTTCGTCTGACCTGAAATGTAGTTTTTCAAGATGCAAAACGAGTCGGAACATCTCGTCCTCACTTACATACTGATGGCTGAGTGGTTCTAAAGGTTCCGAGTGAAAAGTAGTTGTGTTGGTATGACATGAAACTAAGAACAACATGGCTAGGATAAAGGTTAGTGTTCGCTTCAAATACATTCCCTCTTGTTCTTGTCAATTTTCTTAGCAACATAAGTAATACAATCCGTGGTGAGTTGAACTAGCTCACCATTTCGTTCAATTCTATCCATTCACCTCTTATGGGTAAGGCTATATCAAATGGCTCACGAAAGATACTTTGAATTTACTAAGTTCCCTTTTATATCTATCTCTTTAATACCATTCGGTCGTTTGCCATAGAAGATATCCTGAAAAGAGGAAGCTTGACCTTGTAGAAACTCCTTTAAAAACGCATTCAAGAGACTACAGATCGTCTTGTGTTTCTCCGACACATTTAATTCCTTGTAATGTAAAGGAATGTCACTGAACGTCATATGATGTGCCCCTTGAACTTTAACGGTGTATCGGTTTCCAACCAACTGGTTGCAAGTCCTCTCATAACCTTGTATGTAAGAAGTAATGATTTCTTCAGGCAGCTCATCAAGCAGTTCATCATAGGTGCACTTTTCCTGTCTCATAACCAAAAAAGGAGTACCCAGCTTGGTGTTTTTCTTCGCATTCAAAAGATGAAAACTGGCGTCCAACATAACGCCTGCCCGAATCCTTTTGTCTTTTTTGGCCACCTCAAATGCAGCAGCCCCACCCAGGGAATGGCCTACAATTCCTATGTCATCCCAATTCACATCTCCAAGATTCGTGCCTTCGATTAGGAGATCTAAATGCTTAATAACAAACAGGATATCTTCTACCCTGGTTTTCAATAGTTTTTGCCAAAGCGAATAATCGGAGTCTTTAATATTAGATAAAACTTCTATTTGTTTAGAATATCGACTATCAGGAAAAATTGTGAAAATTGATTCATAAGTTGACCCTATAGAGATGACCACAAACCCACTACAGACCAATTCCTCCACGTGATAGCTATACATGTCCTTAGTAACACCAAAGCCAGGCGAGAATAAAATTACTGGGCGTCTACCATGAACGAGGTTTGGTGTAGCATCGTTGATAATCACTATTGGTAGAGACGCCAGATATTCAATATCCACTCCCATGTCTTGCAGGATAATGCTCGCCATTTCTTTGCAAGGATCAAATAAGTCTAGATAAGAATTAAAACCTATCTGGGCATGCGTAACATCTGCCGGATAATAGATGCTAGTTATGATTTCTCTAGTCTCACCGTCAGCAAAGGGGTCTTTTCTCGAAATATCATTTAGGGCCACTATTTTTCTACCCACAGCCATGTATTACACCTGTCCCTGTAGAACATAGTCTTGTTTAAGAATGGCATAGATTTCTAAATCAACAATCCCTTTGCCTGTCCATACATTTGCCTGTCTCAGAGTTCCTTCTTTGAGATATCCATTTTTAGTTAAAACACGCTTTGAACCTTCATTTTCAATCATCACTTCAGCATGTATTCGATTCACATTCACTATTTCGAACAAATGCTTAGTCAAAAAACTTACAGCCTCGGAAGCAATACCCTGCCCCCAATAGGTGGGTTCTAAATAATACCCAATGGTTACCATATTGACTTTCTGGTTAAAATCGAAGGCTTCAAGGATTCCAACTAGCTTACTTGATGAATCGTTTAGAAAGATTCCCCACTTCACCTTAGAACGTTTATGATAGTCTCGCTCAAAATGACCGATCATTTTTTCAACGGTATCTTTGTTATGCCTGGGAGTAATGCCACAATACTTAAAGACAATTTCATTACTATAAATGGAAAACACATCATCCAGGTGTATTATATCAATCTTCCCTAAATGGATTTTCTCACCGTTGATAACTGGAAATGATTCGAACAATTCGTTCATGCTCTGCTCCTTTTATGGACTAGATTTCAACCCTTAGCATCGTCTGTCATGTCTTGATTATTATCTGTTTGCTATACATTTAATTGAAGTCGCAAACGCTCAACATGTTGCTGAACTTCCATCCAACTACGAGCACGCAAGACTAAATCATGTTCAATGTGCCGATTATAGGGCTGATCGTATAGAACATAGGGCTTATTACATAAAACAAATTCTTCTGCGTAATGAGGCGCATCATCTATTAATAGATCTACATTCAGTTCCCGGCATTTAGCCAGCTTATCTTCAGTAAAAATGAGATGATGGTAGCCAATCTGATGTTTGTTCAGCCATTGAATCGTGATCTCTCTACAGAACATCGGTCTAGCCGTTATGAAAGAAACCGTATGACTTTGATATAAATTTCTCAGCACCTCTAATGCATCGGGGTACGGCGTTGAATGCCAATGAATATCAACCGCGTATTGATTCAATACGCGTTCTCTCTCCTCAATGCTCCACCCATATAACCGATAGATATAAAAATCATTCACATCGTCCACGCATTTAGACTGACCTGAAGCTAAATTATAATAATGCAAATGCGTCGATGTAGCGTCGAGTATGGTGTTATCTAAATCAATGCCAATATGGATATCCATCCCCTCCTAACTTTCCCGAGCTATCATCTATGAACTTGAAATAATACATACGATCCGGTCCACATTTGACTTGTAACGGTTCGCTGAGCGTTATCCTTTTTCGTAAAGAAGTATCCCGAGCCCAGCTGCTCAACAAATGTCCATTCTGCTTCCAGCATTCTTTGTTTCAGTGCTTCTTTTGCATCTAGTGGATTTCCTTTATAGCCATACCATTGGGTATTATCCTTTTCAATAAGCGGAATCAATTCATTCTCACTTTGTGCTAACAAGGAATAAACTTCTCTTTTTGATACGCCTTCCATAGGCAATTGAGGATAGTATGCTTTACTCATGAACAGCAGTAAGATACCGAGTCCAATCAGCACACAACTACTCAAAATAATTAGACGAATGCGCTTGATCATAGGTTGTCCTTTCCACGATTCCTCTAATGATATAGCCGTTTTCATAGATGAAAGAACGAAAAACCCACCTGCTGCTCTACCTAGGGTGGGCTGCTGCCGTTTCGATGGCACTGAAATTCTCTAATCGCCTTTCCTATTATACCATCATCTACCATTTCAGTGAAGGATGATTGTTAGATGGTTTCTCATCCACATTCCTGAATTTAAACCCTTGATAACAATTCATTTAATATATCATCGAGTTCTTCATGTTCTTCATCAGCTGTGGGCATATTCTTGACTCTTTCTAGGTCAGGCTTTAACTGATACAGGATAGAGTCCGGGAGTCTCCTGACTAGTCCATATAGTAGGAAGTATTTCCAAGATCCATCATCGGTTTGAAAAATGTCTCTCACATAGGGCACCAACTCCTCTTGAAATGGAGTACGATATCCTCAATAGGCTTAGCAATGGGCCAATTGGCATCTTGCAGCCATTCAAGCAGATCAGGAAGAATGGGCTTTATATCTTTTAGATCCAACATTTTTATAATTTCTACTTTTTCAAAATCACTTTTGTGCTGTGGGATTATTTCGCTTGGATTCATAAGAAGATCCTCACTTCCATTAATGCGGAGTGCTCAAAACTAACTGACCCATGTCTTAATGACTGCAAAGTACTCACGAAGCATATAGTTTATTCTTATCGTAGTCGGCGTCTTGCTTGATACCCCTACAGGTTCTAGATGGAGTTGCTTGGCAATCATCTTTGCGCGAAGCATATGATAATCGCTCGTAATTATTGCAATGGTTGGCATGCCGCTATCATCTATTTCATGTGCTATGATACTTTTAGAGAAACTTAGATTTTCCTCAGTATTCGTAGATGTATCTTCAAGGATGATTCTTTCAGTGGAGATACCTTCGCTTACCAAATATCGAGACATGGCCTCTGCCTCAGAGATACTGGCTCCTAGAGATTTACCACCGGATACAACCACCTGTAAGTGTGAATTCGTCTGTAAAACTTCGATAGCGGAATCTAGCCTGCGTTTCAGGGTCTTTGAGACTTGCTCCCCCTCAAGTCCAGCTCCTAATACAACGGCAAATTGAACCGCTTCAAGCTGATCGTTAGCATTGGCTTCCTTTAGGATGAGGCCACTTACTACAAGCACAGATAGTAAGAAAGTAACTATAGACAACCCCATTAGTTTTGCGAGTAGCTGGTAACCAAGATGTCTAACCCACAAAGCTAGGATGATACATCCTAGTACAAGGCCAATCGTAACTGTTCCAAAGCTAAATCCAAACACCAATAGTAAAATAAGCGCAATTATCGCTAACAGAACGGTAAGAATGACCATTGGATTGCGATGATTAAGTATGGTTTCACGTCCTTATACATCAGTTCACTTGCCTGTCATCCCATCTCCACAATAACACGCACACGTGGCCGCTCGCCGCTAGTGTCTATTTGTTGTCCCGGATGACCGAAGTAGGGAGTCCCGTCGGTATTCCAAAGCAATTGCTGCACACGTGTGTGGCGGTTTGGGTCGTACAGGGGCTCACCGTCAATCTCCTTGTAAGATCTTGCATGATAGACCATCAGGTCGGCGCTGCCATCCTCCGAGACAGTGAAGCTGTTGTGACCAGGTCCATATTGACTTGTGGACTCACAGCTGGAAAAAACCGGTTGTGGCGTTTTGGTCCAGGAGGCCGGATCGAGCAGATCACTTGACTCGTCTGCTGTGAGCAGGCCCACGCAATAACGGTCATCAGTAGCACTGGCCGAGTATGCCATAAAGACACGCCCGTTACGGATGATGACAGCCGCCCCCTCATTCACCCGATGACCCTGAATCTCCCAATCATGCTCGGGAGCTGCGATAAGCACCGGCTCCGTAGCAATGGACCAAGGCGTATCCATCCGCGCGATGTAGATAGAGGAGGATTCGATAATCTGGGCCCAGGCCAGATATCTCTCTCCCCTGTGCTCGAAGGTTGTTGCATCCAGGGAGAAGCTTTCAATAGGCGTCTGGATTCTTCCCTTTTCGACCCATGTGCCGGTAAGCGGGTTTGCATCGGCGCACTCCAGTACATAAGGCCGGATGGCCCACTTATCTTCTGCAGATCCTGCAGCAAAATAGATATACCACTTGCCATCAATCCTATGCAACTCGGGCGCCCAGATATGATTACCCATTTCGCCGGCATTGTGCTTGGTCCAGATGACCGTCTCCTCCGCTTCCGCAAGCTCCACAATTGTGCGGGCTCTGCGGAGCACAAGCCGGTCGTACTCTGGCACAGAAGCCGTAAAGTAGTAGTAACCATCGGTATGCTTTATGACAAAGGGATCAGCCCGGTTGAGGATAAGCGGCTGCGGGTACTCCCGTTCTTGGTAGGTACCCTCTACAACAAAGCTTCCGGGGGTCTCCAGGCGCGATGCATCTATTGGCTCCCATTCGACGGGTAACGAACCCTGCACACCACCAGATAATTCCACCTTCAGGTGTTCAGGCAAGTGTAGCGGCTCGCCGATCATCACTTTAATGACTTGCTCTTGCGAATTTTTTATGGTCAACATTTCTGCTCTCTCCTCGTACCAAGCGTCAGCAGAAGCTAGTGCAAAGGCCTGGTTTCTGCATAGCATTATTTTGACATACACGACTTTAAACGTAAAGAAGGCGCTTACGTGTAAGAGCGGACAGGTACTAGATAATCTGGACAATATGTGATGACACCTTGTCGTAGCTCTCGAATAAGCTTAGGTCATGGTACGGCAGAGGAATGTAACCCTTATCATATGCAGCCCGAATGAACGACTCGTTATGAGCTAAATTTGAATATACGCCTACGGGTTTTGCGTGGAGCAAATTATCGCGCACATAACATTCATCTCCAGTAATGACATACTCCTTGCCATCATGAACAAAATAAATGACCGATGAACCGTCAGTATGTCCGCCAATGACCTTGAACGTAAACTTATTCTCGACAACGTATGTGTCGTCAACGGTGAGGACATTGTCCTGAAGAAGTCTTTCTCGAACCCGTGGATTGCTGCCCTCAAGCGCTTGAAGGTAGTCTACCTGGCTGATGATAATCTGGGCATCAGGAAACTGGTCAATGTTGGAAATATGATCAAAATGATGATGCGTAATACAAATCAAGTCTACCTGTTCCACATGCAGCTCATTCTTTACTTCATCCTCAATATGGTTTAGCGTAATGCCCCATTCCTTGGCCGTCTGCGGGTCGCGGAACCCGACATCAAACAAGATCGTCTTCTGATTATACTTAGCAACATAATAGGACCATGCGATCGGAATGAGTTCTTCAGAGGAGGCACCACGAAAAATATAATTGGCGTTTAGTAACGATTCGCCGAATTTTACAGCATAGAGTTGCATCTGCGCACGCTCCCTAAATAATGGACTGATAAATTATAACGAGGATTTCTTATTCAATAATTGAATGCAATTCGAAAGCTTGAGCCTTCTAACTTTATAATCATCTGACGTGCCGTCTCAAAATTCATCACTACTCTACCTGACGTTTCAAAACCTTTTTGCCAATTTAGATACTTTTTCACCCGAGCAATAACAAAAACAGTGTATGTGTCTGTACTCTCCCAATACCATGATGCGATTGGAAGTCTATATTCATCTAATTCAATCCCTGCTTCTTCAACGGCTTCCCGGTTTAGCGCGGCAATCAAATCCTCATCTGCTTCGATTCTTCCGCCAACAGTAGTTAAAGTCTGCTCGTTTATGTCCCACACCAGAATGATAGAGCCATCTTCAGTAATGGGTAGACTATGAATACCTGCAATTTTCTTGTCATTGGGATAACTGTTAATCGGATTTAACACAACCATCCCCCTCTTCATCACACAGTTTCAACAACAACTTTTCTAAAATCTGGACATCGTTTTTTAGCCATAGAATAGTTTCATTGTGTTCTTTATCCGTCATGATTTTTCTTATCCAGTAAATATAGTTCCCCGCCTTATAATTCAGCATGGCAGCAGTTATACTTTGCCTAAAATCATACCAGCTTATTTGAATAATGGCGTATGTATTCCAAGCTTGAAAAAACGTCTGTTGAGACAAAAGAATACCAGTTTCTGAACTAGGAATTGACTCGTAAGCTTCCGCAAAATGTTCGAAGAACATGCTCAAAGGGCGAATGACAGCTGATTCAAAATCAAAAAAGACAACCTTACCACTGTCACCATGGATTTTTGCGTTATGCAGTGAAATATCCCCCGGATCTAATGCTTTTGGGATTTTCATAATACATTGAAATATATTATCTTTATGCGCCACAAGCTGTTGCATCATGTCATATGAAAAGGTTCCAACATGATTCTTTATCAGCTCCTCCTGATCTTGAAGAAGCGTTTTTAACTCAGTCATATGTATTAGCTCATCCGTGTCAAAGTCAAAGTAATTATTGTTCAAAAATGAGGTCTCTACTGCAAACCGTCCCAACGAATAAAAATAGTTCTGAATATCTTTATTATCTTGAAAGTCAGGATATCTTCCATCAATCCATTCTAATACGAGGAGATATAGGCTATCTATCTGTTCACAATATATGACCGACGGAATGCTAAGCTTTAATGTGCCTATTTGCTGGTACGTTTGAACCTCTTTCTTCATTCCAACATCTGTTCCATATTTCAAGACGAGAACTCTGGAACCACATTTGATCTTCTCGATGATCCTACCTGCCTTTGAATCGTCAAGCATCTCACGATAAGTGATTTTGTCTGAAACGATAGTTTCTATTACTTCGTTATCCATTAGTTTCATTGTTTTCACCTTCATTTACACGAAAATCTTTGAAATCATCTATGTAATAACAATCAACTACTTGCTTATAAATCTCTTTAATTTCGTTTTTAGGCAACCCACAATGAGTTAAAAGCCATTCCCTCATGAAGAATATATCCTTATTCTCAGTTTTGGCGTCAATACTGATGCACCGACATATGGGGAGTATTGGGATAAAGATCTGCAGAAACCTTTTATGATCTTAGGCAGCAAAACGATTGAGTATCCCACTCGAACAACCTTTTTGTACAACTCGAAGGATGCGTATCTCATCACTTTTGATCATGAAGACAATCGTATATTCCAATCGTGAAGGCATATCGCTTGACTACCCGCCAGTGCAAGCCCATCCGCCATTGACTATTACTATCTATTTCCTTTATCTTTTTTCTTAACTCTATATATGTACGAAAACAAAACTAACATAGCCGCTGGACCAAATATCATTATTAAGTGAGGAAATACTGCATAGGCCAGAAAGTACAAAACAGACCAAACAGCAATAATTGTAAACCTTAATGTCTTTCTATTTTTGTATTTCTCTTTATTCTTTAAAATCATTCCAGCTATAAGTCCTATGAAAATAGTATTTATTAACTGAACCAATGGGGCACCTCCTGCTTTAAATCATTTGCTAATATTTCAGATAACGTTCTTGTATGTTCTCAATAAGTCGTGGTATTGATGTATTGATATAATTTACAAGTTCTTTCATCTCATCCTTAAATCCTTCACTATCGGGTGCTCCAACCTGTACTGATACTTGAGAGCCATCGATCATCTCATTGAATCATACGATCTCTCTTCCAAATTTCTCTTTAATAAATTCGACATGAAGGTTGCTCATTCCAATATTAATATCGTATTTTTTGAAACAATCTTCGTTGAACATCATCCTTTTAAACCCACTAGTATCAACTCCGATTTCTTTTATTAATTCATATGCTCCTTTAAAGGGGCTTGGTTTGACAATCTTACCAGCGATCTTTCATCTAACGTTCTGATGCGCGAATGTGGTGTTAGATGAAGGATGCGCTCTCTTCGATTCATCGTAAACATTATTCTATTGGGTTTTCAAAGAATGTCTCATTTGTTATTTCTATGAGCTTATCTGTTGCTTTTTGATTTGATGGATCTTGTTGCATAATATAAAATAGATCTCTAAGCTCATCGATTCGAGATAAGACTAAAGCTTTCGACCTCTCTTCTCGCAATGAAATGTACAGATTGTGTAGACTTACATCTAGATCATCATTTATATCCTCATAAGAGGTTAGTGTGGACATTGAAGCCAAACTATACACACTTGCAATCATCCCTCTGTATGTATATTCATTCACTTCCACGCTAAAACTGCCGATAAGCATTCCTAACTGATGTTTGAAAGTTTGGTCATTTAATCTTTGAATATCACGATTGATGTTTTCTGATGAAATAATTTTAAACCCAAGAATTACTACGAGCACAGATAATATAGCTATGATATATGTGTTTCTCTTCATTGAATTACTCCCAGTTTCATGATTATGCTTTCGTCCATTCTCCAACAAGTACAGGGAACGGACTTGTACAACTAGGAATGGCTACTCTGGCAGCCATTTGCGTGACGGCAAGGACTTTATTGCAACTTACGTAGTCCATTTTCCTGAATTACTCTCTTAAATTCAAACGCTCACCACTTCGTTCTGATCTTGTAGAGCAGCAATGTTTGAAATAATGATTCTCGATCCCTATGGGTAGAGACTTTATTATGATACGGAAAATCATCGCTCGTAACGAGCATTTTTCCCACGGAGCTTGCCGGCTCATAATTAATCTATTCATCAAATTGAACCTTGCCTGATTCAGATCTTGTGAAGTTTTCCTTCGGCAGAATATACAACATCCCTTGGGTCCATGGATCATTGTTCATTGTAGATTCGTTCAATGAAAAATAATGATACCTGGAATTATGATGTAGGATGCAACCGTTTCGAAAACTGCCGATCAAATGACTTCTGTTAAAGACAGCGTAAAAGAGCGGCCAAATGGGATCCGTTGTGGCGAACACGGCTTTTGCCAATTCCCCATTATACAAGGTCTGTTCTCTAGGCTCAAAAACTTCAATATGAGAGTTATTCGAACCATGGAACACATACTTCTCCTTCATTGAAACGTAGGAAAGAAATCGAAATTTAGGGTAAGGCAGCATATACTCAAGAACTTGGCTTTGTCTGTCACCAATGGATGCTAGCAGTTGATCATATTGTTCTGCTTCTTCCTTCTCAATATCAATAGGGGGTGAACGATAAAGCAGGATCTTCAACAATGCGCTTATCATATCTGTGTAGGTCTCCTTAAGCTAGTATTGAGCAGGTGAGAACCTTTCTACTTGCCGTCCATCTCGTGTCATGACAAAAATTTCATTTTAATTTAATGCCTCGATATACTCCCGTTCTTAGTTCTTGAATATATTCATTTAATAAGGGCATATCGGCCTCTATGGCTTGGTCAATCGAGCGCTGAATGGAATAAGGAACTCTCACAAATTGAACACTTACTGCCGATTCTTTGGTTTCCCCATAGTGCCCCTCAAGTATCACATAGGAGGCTTGCGTAATCTCAAGCGGATTACCGACACTTCCTACATTAAATAACGTCTTGCCTTCGAAATGCTGGATGTACGCATTATGAATATCCCCATACCCCACTACATCTGCCTCAACATCACTTTCGCACTCATTTGAACTTTGGAATAAAGACAACAATGTTTCCCGGTCATTCCAAGGATGAATGCGTTCATACAAACTTCTCGGAGATGCATGAAACAGCCTAATCTTTTTCCCGCTCATTACGAATTCAATCGAAAACGGCAAAGAAGCCAGGTACGCTAACCGTTCTGGTCCAAGTTGTTGTTGATGCCATAATAACGCTTCCTCTTCCGTGGGTTTTGAAATGAACTCGTCCCAATTGCCTCGGATTACTTTTTCACATGTTTTAGCTATTAGATCCACTACAAGATGCCCGCTAGGTCCTTTTCCAATCAGGTCACCTAAGCAGTAGATGCTTTCGATTTCTCTTTCAGCTATATCATCTAGAACAGCCTGTAATGCAGGTAAATTTCCATGTATGTCTGAGATTAATGCTATTCTTTTCATCGGTTAAGCCTCCAAATTGTTATCAAGCTGCTCCGCCAATCCGATCAGAAGCCCTTCTACTCCACGAATGTAGCAGAGCCGATACGAATTCTCGTACTGAACCACTTCCCCGACAAGTTGCGCGCCATACTTTGCAGTGAGTCTAGATACCAACTCATCAATGTCTTGAACGGCAAACATAACACGCAGATAACCGAGAGAGTTTACAGGAGCAGTCCGATGATCGGATGTAACAGAAGGCGTAAGAAACCTCGAAAGTTCAATTCGGCTATGGCCATCTGGGGTAACCATCATTGCAATCTCAACGTGTTGTGACCCCAATCCGGTTACGCGGCCAGCCCATTCACCTTCAATTGCAGCTCGCCCTTCGAGTTTCAAGCCAATCTCCTCAAAAAAAGAAATGGCATCATCAAGGGATTCTACAACGATGCCAACATTGTCCATTCGCAATAATTTGTTAGGGTTCATCGTTTTTACTCCTCTTATGTTTTATGTTTGTCGTTAGTTACATTGACAATGATGTCCTTTAGTTCACTCAGAGTCTTAATTCGATAGCTGGCTTGTGAGAAGTCATGTGTTCTTGTGAAGTCATTATGTACGATAGCACAGTCGATACCAGCCGCGACGGCTGAATTTAATCCTCTGTTTGAATCCTCCACAACTAGAGTCTCTTCTTTTGTAGCACCGAAGCGCTCTAGGGCAGTCAAGTATGGCTCTGGGTGCGGCTTTGGGCGGTCGTAGTCTTCGCGAACAAGGACAAACTCCATGAATTGCGCAATCTGGCGCTTCTCATGAATCAGTTCAAAATCAGCACGTTTAGCAGTCGTTACGATGGCCATGCGGACGTATTTTGACAGTTCAGCTAGCGTCTCAACTACGCCTTCAATCTCTATCGCTTCGGTTCTTAAATATTCCTGATAATAGGCGTTGCGGACCTCACTCTGCTTGATAATGACCTGTTCATCAATACCTGCTGCCCTAGCTTGGGCCCAAGTGCCTAAAGGCTGGGTCATGTCGAGAAGATATTGATCTTTATCCAAGTTAAATCCAATATCAGCATGAGCGCGTTCCCCCGCTTTGTAATACCAGAATTCGGTATCCACCAGAACACCATCATGATCGAAGAGTATATACTTTTTCATTGTTCAGACTCCTTTTGGCAGCCATGCGCGCCACCACGCACAGTTGATTACATAAGTGAACTGTCACCGGTGTAAGCGAAGATATTTAAAAATGTAACCTCATTTACTCAATGATCAGCTTTATTCGCTCCTCTTCCTCAAACATGCTTAATAGTCTTTCTTTATTTCTTTGATCTTTAAATGCATACCATGCTTCTAACAAATCTTTATCCTCGGACAATGTATCCTTAAATCTCCGAAATACACCTTTCCCGCCACGAAGCGAACGTTCAAGATGATCCTTCATGATTTTGTTTGAAACGGTTTCCGTGAATTCTTCCATATCCTCAAAGGACTGCCAGGATTCTATGGTCGGCACTCTTATATACCGATCTTCAAAATCTTCTTCAATTCGTTCTTTTAGATCGGGGTCTACTTCAGTATAATCACCTAGCATTTCAACTTCACCAGTCTGCTTGTCAAAATAGAATCTAAGATCATTCCCAGAATTTTCACAAGCAAAAACCAATTCATTCCATTGAAAAAGTGTGATTTTAATTTCTTCGATTTGACCGTCCATAAATTCACCCTCTTTAAAATTTTGTATTTTCCCACATTATTATATTGACGACGTCATGGCCCTTTAGGTTTTAGTCCAAGGAAGTTCTGGAAGCAGCCATTGCATTTAAGGCATTCTCAAAATAGCTATATACTTCATCTGCAATTGCAAGAAACTCTTCAACACATACACTATTACAATCCAAGTAACAAGCGTACAGATAATCAACTAAAGCGGAGTCAATCTCACAATAGTTTACTATGGCATTCTTCATCATACTAAAGTCATCTTGCCACACACCTGTGTCTACTAAAACCAAAGAGTATAAGGCACGAATTAATCTCTTCGAGTAACCTTTAATATATCTGGTTTTCATAGTATTATCATTAGCATTAGAAAGTAAACGATGTATACGAACTACTTCCTCCTTGGTCTCTTTATTCAAGTCTAGAATAAACGCTGGCGAAATAAGTATTGGTGGTACTTCTTCACCAACGTCATGACCGTATATGCACACACAAATTATCTTGACCCAAAAGCCCCACTCATTCGGTTTACTTAATACATCGTCCATCGAGCAAATTGTCGTATCAATCTTAGTTAATACGGGATACTCTTCAAGAAGCCTGTCTTTTATTTTTGACAATCTTTCGTGATCCACAACTTTGGTATTCATACAAACAATAGTAAAATCTGCATCTGACTTAAAAGGTGTAGCCGTTCCTTTTGGAATCGAGCCACACATATAAATGCTATGAATCTTATCTTTGAATTCGGCAAGTATATGATCTATGTACTTATCAACAAAATCTTTATATTCACTTTGAATTTCAATTCTATTTATAACTTTTTGTAGTATCATATAGCCTCCTAAACTAAGAAATTATTTGGGCCAAGATTCGTACGTTCAGGCTGTGCAAAAGTTGTCTGCTTGAACCAGCTTCCTCGAATACCCTCGGGCAGACCAAGGGACTACTTTCTCACAGCGTGAATGTTTTGTTATGCGATGAATCACTCTACTCCGAATATGCTAAAAATCAATATGGTTTATCTTCCATTTTTCATTAGGAACCTTAGACAATTGAACTACAATCTTAAGGTCACCTTTGTCACCTTTCACTTTAATTTTGTAATTTGCATTCCCATATCCATTACTTTTATTTATACTACCTGAGGGAAAAAAGCCAAACCCATTAAACTCACCGATTTTTTCCTTAATAGTTACATCATTCTCAATGTGGATGATTGCAGTTTTGTAAGAAGCATCTTGTTTAATCATAAATGTGATTCCTAAGATGAATAATGAACCTATCACAGTTAATGAACCTAGAACTCTAATTATATTACTGGTTCTATCCTTATTCTCTACTATGAAAACATCAAGTCCATTTATAATATCTCCTTGTCTACGTTTGTCTGTAGAAAACAAAACATTAATTAGGTCCCTAGGCCAATTGAATGAAATTCTATTCCGATCTATCAGTTTACGTCTGTTGGGCAGCTGATAGCTCTCCACTTCTCGTATACCAATGTTGAAAATTCTCTTACCAACACTCTGACCATTAAATATATCTTTGAATATTAGTAAGAATACACCTCCAATAGTTGTAATTAATGTGACTATTAAAGAAAATATTTCATGCCTTTCAAGCCAATTAATAACAATAAAAGTTAGACTAATTGTCATAAAGACAGTTAGGTATGTGTCTATCATCCCCGCAAGAAAACGAACGTTTCTGGGTGCTCTTCTCATATATTTTCCTCGATTCGAGTGATTCAATTTAGTTATCTTTCGCATAACATCGTTGCATTTACGAATCCGAGAGGCTTAGGCTGCCCGCGAAGCGGTCATCATGTCAGGTCGCCAGACTTAGCCCCCGCAGGGTTTTCCGGCTGATTCTGCTTCCTCGCTTCATAACTTCTGTCGGACCAAGCGCGAACGCTCACCGCGTTAATCTGGTGTTATCCGAAGTGATTGGCTTCCGTGTTCATCATTATCAATCGTTCATTTCTTCTAATATCTCTTGAGCAGTGATATGCACTTCTTCTAGTTCCTCCCCTTTAGTAGGTCTGTGAGCAATTCTTTCAAGTTGTTCTCTTAAACTCTCTTTTAAATCTACTGGTAAATCTATCACAAAGTATCTTAGACACCATTCTTTCCAAAGATCGTCCTGGCCAGCAAGAACATTATTTACGAAAGGTAATGCTTCATGAGGAATAGTCAATAAAAGTTTTGATACCTCATTTGCAATTGGCCAGTTTATATCTTGTAGCCATTCTAGTAATTCCGGCACTATTTTTGTGAGTTCATCTCTGTCTAACCTTTTTAAATTATATACACTTTCAAAATCATGTTTATCTTTTGGCAATAGATCTTTAGAATTACTCATGCCAATATACCTCCTTCTATTTACAATAATCGCTGCTTAGACAACCATCTGCATGACTGCTTGGAATTGATGGCTTCAATATCTGTAGGCCTCAAACTGTTTAACGTAATTGTGATGTACTGATCATTTTCCTTGTGAATCCATACCTCCATAATACATCTCTATCATACCAAATTTATCTAAATAACCTAACAAAAAAGAGATTCTCCCCCTGCTCCAAGCAGGCTTTGAATCTCCGAAGCTTTCGGATGATTTCTATTCTTCGTGTTCTTTAGTAGCAAGCCCAACCACCACTCGATTAGCCGATGTAAAAATCCTATCTTGTCTCCAGATAGACGATGAACACTTTCAATCTTCTCCCCATTTCGACCAGGCCATTTGATGAGGTGGAGATCATCCAACTATATACATGACTACAACGAAAATTGGTGTGACAGAACCGTAATAGGAGCTTGAGTATTGACCTTTTAACTCCCGCAGCTCAACTTGGGCTGAGCCCTCCACCAGAAATGATAAAACCAAGTTATTTAAACTGCTCAAGTATAACAACTTTTCCACGAGCCAACTACCCGATCCTTTTTCTTATTAATTCCACAAGTTCTTGTTTTTCAACTTCCGGTATCCGTTCATTTAGACGAGCCGCTGCAACTGGAATCATCCAATCATCTACTTCATGTTTACTTATCATTGAATTCTTAAGATATTCATCTAGATATTTACTTGAGATTAGATGTCTTATTTGAGATCCGATCGTTGATATTAACTTTGGTGTTTTTTCAGATAGTCTACCGAGCTTTAGAATTAAAAATGACCTTGCAACATCTCCTGCCGGATTCCCTTCCATCCCCGTCATCCAGTCAATTATCCACTCATTCTGTTCACTAAGTATGATATTATCTGGATGGAAATCTCCATGGCATAATTTCGTATCATCTTTTAATTGATTCATGTGATTAAAGATCTGTTGCTTCTCTTTAGCTAATAGTATCGGAGCCTGAATAATTCTTTCACTGAGTACTTCTTTTTGTTTTGGAATATTAGAAATCGTATGGCTATGTATGCGAAGATGAATTCGGGCCAGCCTAATAGCTTCTCTACTTAACCTCCAAAATTTCTTGGAGATGAGATTAAGCATCGTCATCCCATGTACTCTAGTGTAGATGATGCCTATTCGACCATTGTACTCCGTTATATTAATAGGTGCTGGGCAATCAATTCCTAATTTATAAACACTATTGCTGATAGCAAATTCCTCGTGTATCAATTGTTCCGGCAAATCAGCATTAAATAATTTCAGAACTTGATGATCGCCCAAAGATAAGATGTCTGCTGATCTTCCAGATGCAATTACTGTATACTTCATGCTGCGCCCCCTTCGCTATTATTACACCTACATTTGCGGCTTAGCGTACCTTTATAGGTCTAGGATAACGGGCTATTATACATTACCTTCCCTCAAATGATTTTCAATCTGTGCCATATGGTGTTTGTTATGCCATATGAATCGTTGCAGCGCTTTTTCCAATGTGATTTCACCCAACACTTCGGTTTGGATCGTCCGTTTAAATAGGTTGGGATCAAGCTCAATCAGTAAGTGAAAAAAACGAAAATGGAGCATTTCCAGAAGCAGGATCGAATTATCTATGGGCAAGGTCTGATAATCATTCAGCTCTGCCCATAAGTCTTCTCGGTAAGTATTTGCAAGGGGATTATCCTCGGTTAATCCTCACTTAATCCATATGAGATGACCCAACTCGTTGCTCATAAGATTAATATCTGGTTGAAATTGGCCAATGGGGAATCTAACTGGATCCATTTTGTTATCTCCTCTTTTATTCGATTTTGAATCTCCAGTTTTTCGGATGTCGTTTCAATTTTAAAGCTGTAACGGCCACCACAGCGGCTATTTGGCCCGAAATCAGGGGTTTGAAATTCTAACGGCCATATAATTCGTTATTGCACCGTCCGAGGTTAATTTGTTAGTCATTTCGTTGAAATAAGTGCTCCTGTGGCCGTTAGAGGAGAATACTAGCTAAAAATGGGGAAATAAGCGCTCCTGTGGCCGTTAGCGGAAAAACCTGCTCTGCCACTCAACTCTGCTGCTGCCTGGCCACGGTTTTACTCTACTCTGCCCCCTACTCCGCTACTGTCTGCCTCCCCTGCTCTTACTCTACTCTAATCCTACTCCGCTATTCCCACCAACTGCACCTTACCATGAAAATGCAAAAACCCCCTTCATCTAGCCTGTCATCGTAGGCTGGACAAAGGAGGTCAATGTGTCGAGCATTATGTATAGATGTCGTCCATAAGAGCAAAGCTCATAGAAATCATATGGTGCCGAGGACGGGGGTCGAACCCGTACGATGGTCACCCATCGCAGGATTTTAAGTCCTGTGCGTCTGCCAATTCCGCCACCCCGGCATGGTGTCATAAATGGTCACAGCATGGTGGGCCCTGAGGGACTCGAACCCCCGACCAATCGGTTATGAGCCGACCGCTCTAACCAACTGAGCTAAGGGCCCTAAAAAGGGATTCCAACATGTGATTGAAATTGGTTGCGGGGGCAGGATTTGAACCTGCGGCCTTCGGGTTATGAGCCCGACGAGCTACCGAGCTGCTCCACCCCGCGATGGTTTCAATTGTGAGTCATTTACGAATGGCGACAAGATATAATATACTACAGGAGCCAAGCGAAAGTCAACCATTTTTTGACGATTTCTGACCTTGGCTCGCCAATATGTATTCTCAAGTTACTGTATATACCGAACCCCGTATCTCCCCCGCCGGGAACGGAAAATCTCGACCTCTTTGGGACTCTCATAGCCGTATAGCCACCAGTCGTTCTCCATTCGCTGCACGAGGCAGCTTGCCTGGAATTTGGTCTCATACAATCGCACCCAATAGATCCACCGCACCTGTCATCCCTCCAACATTTGTTAGTTCTAGCCTGCCCATTCTTCACAATATCAAGCCATATTGGGCATACTTGACTTATACTCTCAGCGGAAAAGGAGACTTCACTATGCAGATCGGACTGGTTATTTTCCCGTCCCGCACCGTCCAGGACTTTGCCAACAGCTGGCGCAAACGGCTAGACCCGCGTTACAGTGCCATTCAACCGCATCTAACCCTTCGTGCAGGGCTTCAGATCAGCGAGGAGGAGCTCGCCGTAATCACCACCCAATTGGAGCAAGCAGCGGCCACACAACCGCCGTTCTCCATCCGTTACGACCGCGCGTCCACCTTCTATCCGGTGAGTCAGGTGATCTATCTGGCTCTGGAGGATCCTCAGCCAGTCATCGCACTCCGTGAAGCATTGTGCACGGGTCATTTGGCAGAGACATCAACGCCCTATGTATATACGCCACATGTCACCCTTGGCCAGGAGCTCTCGCCTGATGAGCTGCATGATGTCCATGCCAGCATCCGTCAGAGCGCGATCGATTTTACCGACCGAGTAGACCGGGTCCACTTGCTCTATCAGACTGCCAACGGTTCCTGGACGGCGTATCAATCCTTTTTGCTGCGAGGGTAGCGTCAACAAGAGATCAGCAAGAGATATCTTCTCATCCCTCACGCTCCACACCATATTGCCAGTACAGCAGACGCACAGGACTTAAAATCCTGCGATGGTCTCGGGTGTACACATATTAACAATCGCATCCTACATCGCAAAGAGCCCGCCATCCTCTCAAGGGATCGCGGGCTCTTCCTGTATTCTTTCTGTATGTTACCCGGCTGGAGCCGGCTGCACTTCTACTGAGCCGCCTTCCTCCGTGCCGCCGCCAGCTGAGGCATCCGGATTAGTCTTCATTTGCTGCAGTGCGGCATCGCCCTTGGTCTCCCACTCGGCGAGCGCTTCCTGCGCGGTCTTCTTGCCTTCAATGACTTCCTGGAACAGCGGCTGTCCCATGGAAGTTACCTCATAGATGTTCGGATACTTGCGGTACGCCGCTTCCATCTCCATACTCATTGGCTGGGAAGGCTCCATGGTGTAGAACGCCGCCATGTTGTAATCCAGGCCTTCACGCGGCTTCAGGAACTGCTGGCGAGCGACCATCTCGTTGACACTGCGGGATCTCAGCTTCGCCCATGCTTCGCTATTGACGAATTTGATATATTCCCACGCATCATCCGGGTTCTGCGCCTTGGCGTTGATGCCCATGAGCGCGCTCAGCATAATATTGCCTCCAACGCCTGGCTTCTCCGGATGCTCAGGTACGGTGACCACATCCCAGTCGATCATTTCGAAGCCCTCCACGCTGCCTTCGCTCTGCTGAGCCCGCTTCAGATCATTAAGATAGTAGTAGTCGCCAATCATCATCGCCACTTTGCCGCTCAAGAACGCATCGTGCTCGAAGGGGCTCATCGGACGGTCCACCGTCATACTGCTCTGCATGTCCATGGACGTTGGAATAATCTTGTCGCGATACAAGCCGCTGATTGTCTCCCACGCGTTGGTCCACTGGTCGGAATTAACCAGCATTTTTTCAACCTTATCATCGAACACCTTCAGCTGCAGCGGATCCACATACGTCTGCAGATCCCAGAAGCCATCGCCGCCCCAACGGTTCATCATGAAGCCGTATTTGCGATCCTCGCCTTCGCCAGCAGTCACCAGACGGGCTTTGTTGAAGACATCCGGCCACTGCATGCCATCCGTAGGCGGCTCAACGCCAGCATCACTGAAGATTTTTTTGTTATAGTATAGTGCAGACGATGTGAATGTAGGGGTCAGGGCAAAGATATTGCCATCACCAGCCGTCTTAATACCCTTGAGCACTGTTGGGACATAGTCGTCCACACTGAATCCATCCTCCTGCATGAGCGGATCGAGCTGCTTCAGCGAGTTGTCCTGGACCAGGCGCCGCAGCATATTGTACTCGACCACCACGACGTCGACAGGATTGTCACCATTCAGCATCTTCTGCATCTCTTCATACGGGTCCGGCTGTTCTTGCTGCTGATCCGGCATCGCATAACGCATATTGCTATAATCAATGGCAGGCACGATTTGAATCTCAATATTGTTATTATTGAACTCATACATATCCGTGTATTGCTGACGGAACCACGGTTCATTCTCTTCGCCGCCGTACAATACGCCGATTCTCAGCACACGGTTCTCCGCCGTCGAAGTACCGCCATCCCCCGTACAGGCCGCCAGCAGCGGGACCAGCAAGGTCATTGTCAGGCCTGTAGACATCCATTTGCGCCATGGTTGTTTTCTCATTTTCTTTACCCCTCCAGTGATTTTGGTGCTCGGATAATAATTTTTTCTCCGTCAAACTCCATAGACGCTTTATCTTTGATGTTTAGATGATTCAAATAATCCTTGGGGATCTGCAGCCGGCCGACTCGGTCGACGACGACATACTCCTCATGCACGCCCTGCAGACCGAGCTTCCCCCAGCCCTGACTCTCGGACGCTTGATCGAGATTAGGATTGCGTTTAATAAATTCGGTGCTCGTCAGACCGTCGCGGATCGCGACGACCCGGTCCACCTTGCCGGCGAGTGAGAGATCATGGGTAACGATGACGACTGTCACCTGCAGCTCGCGATTCATTCGGCGAAAAATATCCATGATCATATCCGAGGTCCGACTATCGACGGACCCCGTCGGCTCATCGGCCAGCAGAAGCTGCGGCCGGTTCGACAGCGAGATGGCGATGGCCACCCGCTGCTGCTCACCACCGGAGAGCTGATGGAGCTTGTTGTACATTCGCTCCTTCAGACCGACCCACTCCAGCAATTGCTTTGCGTAGGCACGATCCAGCTTGCCTGAGAGCATCATCGGCATTTCTACATTTTCCAGCGCGGTCAAGTACGGGAGCAGATTGCGTGCATTGTTCTGCCAGATGAAGCCTACCGTGTCCCGCTTGTAGTGCACCAGCTGCTCTTCGGTTATCTTCAGCAGATCCCACGGCCCAACCTTGACTGTGCCCGCCGAGGGTCGGTCAAGCCCCCCCAGCGTATTGAGCAAGGTCGATTTGCCGCTGCCACTGTTACCGATGATTGCCATCAGTTCGCCCTTCTGCACCGTCAAATTGAGTCCTTGCAGCGCCACGACCTCCAGCTCATCTGTCTTGTAGATCTTGACCAACCCTTCGCATTCGATCATCGGCGCCGTTTCGGTCTCGATAGGCTTAGTTATCGTCTCGCTCATCGTTCTTCTCCCATCTTCACGGCTTGATGCACACGCAGACGACGAATCTGCAGGAACAGCATGGCCGCGCCTGTCAGCATCATAAAGCCCACGACAATATACAAAGACAGCGTATCATTGCTGTCGAAAACCACGCGGAACGGTGGAACGGATTCGGCAACATTGCCTGTCGTCTGCAGGAACGGCAAGAACAGGATACTCGTGACCTTGCCGATCGCAATGCCGAGACCAATAGAAAGACCGGCCGTGAAGATTTGCTCCAGCAGCATCATGCCTGTCAGCTGCTTGCGCGAGAGCCCCATCGCCCGTAGGATGCCGAACTGGACCACACGCCCCGAGAGGTTGAAGAACCAGAACAGGATGTACCCGGCCAGTGACACCAGGATGGAGACGAGAAAGCCCAGCGACAGAATCCCAAACACCCCGCCGCGCGTTGGATGCTTGGATTGAGCGGCCAGCTCGATACGCACATCCTCGACGGATGCCAGCTCTACACCTTGATCCTGCAGCGCATGGATAATCGGTGTGGTCAGTGCTCCGTCCTCCATCTTGAGCCAGACATCGTAAGGAATCATCGGTACCTGATCATAAATATAATCGATATTGGCAATCAGGAACGGGGAATCATCCGGATACTGACTCGGCCAGTAAGGCAGGATGCCGACGACTACAAACTCGACCATGCCATCCGGCAAACCGGCAGAGATGCGATCGCCTTCCTTCAGTTGGTATTGCTTCGCTACACTCGTCGGAATGATCGCCGCACTCTCATCGTAGATCCCAAGTGCATTGAGATAGTGATACGGATGTGTCGGGAACAAGTCGTTGCGGAACCACGCCACCTTGGCAAAATCATCATTGTTAATCCCCATCAATGTCCCCTGACCGATGGAGCGTCCCGAGACAACAATGTTGGCCTTGGTCTGCAGCACTCGCGCAGCCGCCTCGACGCCATCCAATTGGCGGAAAATTTCAAATGGCGGCTCATTATAGATGATTTTGGTTGGCATCTGCTGCCCACCGCCGCCACCGCCACCGGGACTACCTCCGCCGCCAGGACCACCGCCGGAGCCACCACCTCCGGGATTGCCTCCCGGGTTGCCGCCGCCATTTCCCCCGCCACTGCCGCCACCTGTGGAAGGTGGCAGCTCGGCCTCGCCTTCCCAAACCGTCTGAACAATAACATCGGTCCCATACTTATAGAGCGTCCGCTCTGTAGAATTGAGATCGATTGTCCGGGCCGCGGAGGCATTGTATACGCCGAGGCCCAGCGTCAGAATAAGTAGAATCATCAGCGGGTAATACGACTTGGACGAACGGGACAGCTGTGTCAGTGTCAGGTACAAGGGAACTGGCAGGAACGAACGCCCCAGCCAGCCAAACAGCTTCAGCAGCCATGGGAACAGCCGCAGGAAGAACAGCCCTAGCCCAAAAATAGAAATCGCGGGCACGAAGAAAAGGAATGGCTGCACATTGAGCTGGTCGGTTGTGAGACCGGTCTGGAACGTAATCATCTGTCGTTCCTGGAATAGATACCAGCCATAACCCGCTACGCCTAGCAGCAACACATCCAGAAACCACCGCTGCCAGAGGGGCCCCCGGTCCGAGCGGGCCAACTGCTGCTTGTAGCCGACAATCGAGGCCCGCGCATAAATGATGGCTGGGATGATCGTGGCCAGAATCGCTAACACGACAGCAGCCGAACCAGCAATGATGGCCTCTGTCGAGAAGCCAACCGGGATCGACTTGCGATCCACAAATTCCAGGAAGCCATTGGCCGAGCCGATGCTCTTGGCCATGAACCATCCGATCAGCGGTCCCGCCACCAAGGCTATGGCCCCCAGCAGCATACTCTCTACCAGATAGATCCCGACAATTTGCCGGGTCCCCGCTCCCCTGCTTCGCAGCACTGCGATGTCACTGCGTTGCTTGTCGAGCGCCTGTCGTGCGTTCATCGCAATGAAGTAGAACACCATCGCAATCATCGGCGCGGCCAGCGTGAAGAGCATCGTCTGCAGCTGCAGACTCTGCTGCTTGAATTGCTCCAGGGTGGAGGCGAAGGAAATCTCCACTCGGGTGTTCTCCAGCTTCTGGTAGAGCTCGATATTCAGACGCTCCAGATCCCGGCTGAGCGGTGCGAGCTGACTGGTCTGAATGTCGCGTAGATCGAACGCATAGTACCAGTTGCCTGTATGAACAGGAACACCATGCTGCTGCATGAGACGCTCCTTGAAGGCGGGTTCGCTGATGTGCAGACCGCTCATCAGACCCTCCAGCCCTTGATACCAATAGGGATCAGATGCATCAAGCGGCTGATACGCGCCCACGATCTTCACCTTGAGGCGCAGGTTGAGGCCGCCATAGACCGGGTACTCGAACACATCGCCGATATGCATGTCATTGCGGTACAGCGATTCTTCCATCACAACCGCTTCGATCTCGTCGCCGCTGCCTGCCGCATCGACGTACCAGCGGCCCTGCATCAGCTCCGCCTTCTCTTGAAGACCCGAGAGCGTCAGCATGGACATCTGACGAACCCGGCTGGCATCCACCGTGGTGGGATCCTCCGGTACAATCTCGCTGCTGCGGATCGATAGCGACTGGACGAAGGTCTGGTAGTCGAAGCCAATCATCTCCGGGACCTCATCGTGTATGTAAGCAGACAGTCCGTCCAGCCGCTCCGGATCCGTCTGTTCGCCACCGATGGCCTGATAGCGCATCAATAGCGAGCCAGCCGGGAGCCCGGTGCTATTGTCCTGCAAGGTTTGGGCAACGACCCGCTTAAGCGCACCGTCCGCATACATGGGTATGCTGGTTGCAAAAGCGACGGCAATAATCAAGCCGATCAGCGTGCTGGTGGTCAACCAGCGGTTGTTCCACATTTTACGGAACAGAAAACGGAACATCGGGAAGCCCATTGTTATCGACCTACGACTTTCTGGCCTGGCGTCAGCCCCTCAAGAATCTCCACCTGTGTTGATGTTTGCTGGCCTACTGCTACGTCCACCTCGCGTTTGCCCTGTTCATCGACCACTTGAACATAAGTCCGTGAACCGATGGTACGAAGCGCAGAGAGCGGAATAACAACTGCGTTTTCTTTACGCTTGGTAACAATGGTGACCGATAATGGCGTTCCACGGTTCAGCCCCTCAGGCATCTTCTCCAGCTGAACGATGAGGTAGTTCTCGGGACCGTCCTGCTCGCCACCGCCCTCGGGGTTGCCACCGTTGCCGCCACCGCCACCGTTACCTTCTTCGGCAGTTACCATCGGCAGCTGTTTGACGGTCCCTGTGAACTGGCCCACGCTATTGATATCCACCGTAACTGGCATGCCGACCGCTACTTTCGGCAGATCGGACTTGCTTAGCGTCGCGGTAATGACCAGATTGTTGGTATCGGCAATCAGGGCAATTGGTTCATACGCTTTAACGAGATCGCCCTTCTTTGCCGTCATGGAGACGACCGTCCCGCCAAGCGGGGCTGTCAGTTGCGCTTTGCCAATCTCTTCTTCCAGGTCCGCCAGATCCTGACGCCCCTCTTCGAAGGCGATGGCGGCTTGCTCGAACTCGACGGGCTCCATCTCGTCACGTTTGCGAAGCGTCTCCTTCATCTGGATTTCCTGCGTTCGGAAAGCGAGTTTCCGCTTACGCAGATCCTTCACCATATCGTCGACATCCAGCTCGCCGATGACCTGACCGGCTGTAATCTTGTCACCGACCTGAATGTTCAACTCTTTGAGACGCTTGCCGTCCAGTGTAAAATAAACATTCTCCTCGCGTGTGGACATCAGCTTGCCGATGCCCTGCACCTTGGTTTCCAGTGTTGTCGTCGTGACTTCATACTCCGGCTTCTTGGAGATCTGCGGCGGCGTAATCGCCGGCAGCTCCTCTTCCAACTCTTCATCCGGCAGCAGCGCACAGGCGCTGCTCATGACAAGCGCCGCACTCATCATGATAGCCATTGCGCCTTTGTACCATTTACTCCGTTTGCGCTTATGAGTATCCAGAACATTCTACTCCTCTTTATGTAAGATAAGTTCAACCAAACCGCCCATCCGCCATTTCATAGACATGATCCGCGACCTCCAGAATCGTTGGGTCGTGGGTGGTCATGCAGATCGTCACGCGCTCCGATTGGATAATGTGCTGAAACACAGCCATAATCTGCGCGGACATCTGCGAATCCAGCTCCGCCGTCGGCTCATCCGCAAGCAGCAGCTTCGGCCGATGCGCAATCGACTTGGCAATCGCCACCCGCTGCTGCTCGCCGCCCGAGAGCTCGAAGGGCCGGTGATGCATCCGCTTGCCCAGTCCAACCATATCCAGCACCTCGGTCACCCGTTTCTTCCACTCCCCCCGCGGCACCTTGGCCATCCGCAGCGATAGCTCAACATTCTCGTAAGCCGACAGCATCGGCATTAGCGCGAACGCTTGGAAGATGAAGCCCATATCCCGTCTGCGGACCGCCGTTCGTTTGTTATCGCTCAGCTTATGAAACGGCTGTCCGTCGAACCAGATCTCGCCCTTGGTCGGCTGATCCAGACCGCCGATTAGATTAAGCAGCGTGGTCTTGCCCGATCCCGAACGGCCTCGCAGCATGACGAGCTGGCGACGTTCAATCTGGGCATCAATACCCTTGAGCACATGCAGCGGATTGCCAGCCACCTGGAACACCCGCTCCACACCGGTCACCGTCAGCAATGGGCCGGTCGCTTCAGGCTCCTCTGAGGGCAGAACTTGGGCTAGCTGTCCATTAACATTATGTTCCACACTTTCCATCTCGGAATTAGGGGTTTCTACCTGAGATGCCGCTGCGGATTCCTCCTCAGCTGTCGCCTCTGTATTCTCAGAAACGGATCTCTTTTTTCGCAGCCACGCCATTGTGTATCACGCTCCTCCTCCCTGTTTCCCTGCGATATAGGGATTCATTATATCGTATAGACGATAGGGAAAGATTAAAAGTTACATATTTTTCTCATCTGTTCAAACTAAATTTTTCATAAAGATCATCCCGCTACCTCTCTCATTCTCTTTCCATTCCTAGAAACCTCATCCATTGAGGCTAGCAATCCTTCCTTTTAATCGGCACACATAATTCGCATTGATTATCAAGCAGCATCGTGCCCTGATACCTCTCCATAATCGGCCCGTCCTCCAACTGATAGCCGTGAGCATGCAACGTCGGGAAAATCATCTTCCACGCCTCTTGGACCGCTTCCACTGTGTGCTCCACAATGAAAATGGCGTAACTCCCACCAGTCAACTCGCCTTGCATGACTGTGTCGTCAACCATCATTTCTTCCGAAATGATGATGCCTGCATCATATCTGCATTTGTTTGGAGGGGTGGTCCGGGGATCATCCTGTGGGATACCAAAAAGAATAGCGGATTCGGTAAGTAGCCTGTTTCGTTTAGCCCAATGTTTCAGACGTTCCATGGCTTGCTTGTTAGCAGGACCATAGGGACCGGTTTGTCTTACAAAGGCGATAATGCAGGAAGGGAGCATCTCAATTTTCATTTTCAGGATCGTCCTCTCATGATTGGTGTGAACACAAGAAGGATCGTATCATGATATAAAATATATTTACATTACTTTTTTTAGTAAAGTTAGAATAACGAACGACAAAAAACCTCAAACCTGGAGCTTCCCTTTTTGGAGAAGCCCCCTGGTTTGAGGCTTTTTACTAATCTACATCTGTACACTCTTAGATTTTATTCACACGTTTACTTGCCAAAGCCTTGCGGGTCTTCGCGCCACGCTTGCAGCACCGCCACGTCCTCACTGCGGATCGCACCGATTTCGTTAGCTGCTTCTACTAGTTTGGAATAGCTAGAGAGTGTCTGCAAAGGGATACCTTCGGCTGAGAAAGCTTCCAGCGCCTGCGGGAATTCATATGTGAAGATTGCCAGTGTTGCCAATACGTCTCCACCAGCTTCGCGCACAGCCTGACCAGCCTTGATCGAGCTGCCGCCGGTGGAGATCAGATCCTCAATCACAACGACCTTTTTGCCTTCCGGGAGCTTGCCCTCGATCAGATTCTGCTTGCCGTGACCCTTGGCCTTGTCACGGACATAGATCATCGGCAGCTTCAGCTTCTCTGCCACCCAGGCAGCATGCGGGATACCCGCCGTCGCAGTACCTGCGATTACTTCCGCATCCGGGTACTGCTCGCGGATAATCGAAGCGAAGCCCTCCGCGATGCTCTCGCGAATATCCGGGTACGACATTGTGAGACGGTTGTCGCAATAGATCGGCGCTTTCAGACCGGATGCCCAAGTGAACGGGTCGTTCGGGCGGAGAACGACGGCTTCGATCTTCAACAGTTGCTTGGCGATTTGAGTGGATAGTTCATTCGTGGACAGGGTCATGCGTGTACCAGCTCCTCTAGAATAGATTCGAGCGCCGCTCTCGGGTCGGCGGCTCCGGTAATCGGCCGGCCGATTACCATGTAATCGGTGCCTTGGGTAATCGCTTGGGCAGGCGTCATGATTCTCGACTGGTCGCCAAGCGCTGCACCGGCAGGACGGATGCCAGGCGTTACGGTGAGGAATGAATGCCCGCAGGCTTCCTTGACGGCCGTGACTTCCTGAGGGGATGCAACAACACCATCAAGTCCACAGGCAGCCGTTAGTTTGGCATAGCGAAGCACAGCATCCTCTACCGAGCCCGCAATGCCAATTTCCTCATTCAGTACATTCTGACTCGTGCTCGTCAGCTGCGTCACGGCAATCACAAGCGGTCTGCGTCCATACACATTCGCCGAAGCAACACCTTCCATTGCAGCCTCCATCATTGCAGCCCCCCCAGCTGCGTGCACATTGAACAGGTCAACGCCAAGCCGGGTTACGCTAGCCGCGCCGCCTTTGACGGTATTGGGGATATCATGCATTTTTAAATCAAGAAAGACCGAGTAGCCCTTCTCTTTCAGACTTGCGACGAATGCAGGACCAGCGGCATAGAACAGCTGCATCCCGACTTTCATATAGCAAGGGATGCCTGAGAGCTCTTCCAGCAGCCGCTGGGCACTAGCGGCGTCAGGATAATCCAGTGCCACCATAATCCGTCCGGCAGCCTCTTCTCTTGTCAACGGCATAAGTCCAGCTCCTCACGTTCATTAGATTGTCCAGCGTATCCTCTCATGTTGGCATACAAGGACGGCCACCCGCCGCACTGCCCGCCCGGTACACACGGACGGACAGCGCAGGGCTGACCGCTACAGGATCAATTATTGCAGCACGGGCATCGGACGCGAGGAGAAGTTGATGGTCTGCATCATATTGAGCAGCGCTCGTACCGTATCAAGCGATGTCATACAGACGACGCCGTTCTCGACTGCCTCACGGCGGATCCGGAATCCGTCGCGCTCCGGTGTCTTGCCTTTGGTCAGCGTATTGACGACAAAGTGTGCCTGTCCGCCACGCAGCAGATCAAGAATGTTCGGTGAGCCTTCGCTCAGCTTGTTCACTCGTGTCACACGCATGCCTGCTTCTTCCAGTGCCTTGGCCGTACCGCCAGTGGCGATCAGGTTGTAGCCCAGTTCGTAGAAGCCGCGAAGAATCTCGATGGCTTCTTCTTTATCTTTGTCAGACACCGTAGCGATGATGCCGCCCGATTGCGGTACACGCATGCCGGCGCCGATGAGTCCTTTGTACAGCGCCTTGGCGTACTGGACATCGCGTCCCATTACTTCACCAGTCGATTTCATCTCAGGCGTCAGTGTTGGGTCAACCCGGCGGAGCTTGGCAAAGGAGAAGACCGGTACCTTAACGGATACGTACTCATCCTCTGGCCAGAGGCCTTCCGAATATCCTTGATCGGCCAGCTTGGCGCCAAGAATCAGCTTGGTCGCGAGGTTCGCCATCGGGATGTTGGTCACCTTGCTCAGGAAAGGTACGGTCCGCGAGGAGCGCGGGTTCACCTCAATGACATACACCTTCTCATTGAAGATGACGAATTGAATGTTGACCAGACCCAAGACCTTGAATTCCTTGGCAATCTTGATTGTGATGTCGACGATCTGCTGCTTGATATCCTCCGAGAGCGACTGTGGCGGATAGACGGCGATGGAGTCGCCCGAGTGAACGCCAGCACGCTCGACGTGTTCCATGATGCCAGGGATCAGCACCTGCTCGCCGTCACAGATTGCGTCGACCTCCGCTTCCTTGCCCAGCATGTAACGGTCGATCAGCACCGGATGCTCCGGGTTGATTTTGACGGCTTGCTCCATATAGGTCAGAAGCTCTTGGTCGGAGTACACAATTTCCATTGCCCGGCCGCCCAGCACGTAGGAAGGACGAACGAGGACAGGGTAGCCCAGACCGCTTGCCGTATCGACAGCTTCGTCAACCGAAGTGACCGTTTTGCCTTCCGGCTGCGCGATATCCAGCTTGCGGAGCAGCGCTTCGAATTTCTTGCGGTCTTCCGCCGAATCAATCGATTCCAGGCTGGAACCAAGAATTCGTACGCCTGCCTTCGTCAGCGGTGCAGCCAGGTTGATGGCGGTTTGTCCGCCGAATTGGACGATAACGCCGATTGGCTTCTCTTGCTCGATAACGTTCATGACATCCTCGAAGAACAATGGCTCGAAATACAAGCGGTCCGACGTATTGAAGTCCGTCGATACTGTCTCCGGGTTGTTATTAATAATGACGGCCTCATAACCAGCATCCTGGATCGCCCATACCGCGTGAACGGTCGAGTAGTCGAACTCAATGCCCTGGCCGATCCGGATCGGACCGGAGCCCAGAACAAGCACTTTCTCCTTGTCGGTTTGCGTCACTTCATTCTCAGTCTCATAGGTAGAGTAGTAATATGGTGTTGTCGCTTCGAACTCGGCCGCACATGTATCAACCATTTTATAAACGGGCTTAAGGCCTTTTGACAGACGCAGCTTGCGAATTTCATCTTCGTGCGTCAGGTCAGCGCCCGGCTGGCCTTCCTGGCGGAGTTCGCCGATTGCACGGTCAGTGAAGCCCATACGCTTGGCTTCGTAGAGCAGTTCGTCAGTCAGCGTTTCCTTGCGCAGCCGATCTTCGAACTTCACGATGCGCTCCAGCTTGTCCAGGAACCACCAGTCGATGCTTGTCAGGTCCTGAATTTCCTGCAGCGAATATCCTCTGCGGAACGCTTCAGTCACCAGGAACATCCGCTCATCGTCCGGCTTCTGCAGCCGCGTACGCAGAATCGCATCATCCAGTTGTACAGCGTCTTTCAGGAAAATCCGATGCACGCCAATCTCCAGGGAGCGAACCGCCTTCTGCATAGACTCTTCAAACGTACGGCCAATCGCCATAACTTCGCCGGTTGCTTTCATCTGCGTGCCCAGCTTGCGGTTGGCGGAGATAAACTTATCAAATGGCCAGCGCGGGATTTTCGATACAATGTAATCCAACGTTGGCTCGAAGCAGGCATAGGTTTGCCCGGTAACCGGGTTAATCAGCTCATCAAGCGTGTAGCCGATAGCGATTTTGGCAGCCATTTTGGCGATTGGGTAACCCGTTGCTTTGGATGCGAGTGCCGAAGAACGGCTGACCCGCGGGTTAACCTCAATGACATAGTACTGATAGCTTTGCGGATCGAGCGCGAACTGGACGTTACAGCCGCCTTCGATATTCAGCGCACGGATGATCTTGAGCGATGCCGAGCGCAGCATTTGGTACTCGCGGTCAGAGAGCGTCTGGCTTGGCGCAACTACGATACTGTCGCCTGTATGAACGCCGACCGGGTCGAAGTTCTCCATATTACAAACGACGATACAGTTGTCGTTCGCATCGCGCATAACCTCATACTCGACTTCCTTCATGCCGGCGATGCTCTTCTCGATCAGACATTGGTTGATTGGGCTGTAGCGGATACCGGATGCTACAGTTTCCAGCAGCTCTTCCTCGTTGGCGCAGATGCCGCCGCCTGTACCACCCAGCGTGTAGGCTGGACGCACGATAATCGGATAACCGATCTCATTGGCGAAGTCTACTGCTTCTTGTACCGTAGTTACGATCGTGCTGTCCGGTACTGGCTGCTCCAGCTCACGCATCAGGTCGCGGAACAGGTCACGGTCTTCTGCTTTCTCGATAGCCGTCAGCTGTGTACCGAGCAGTTTCACATTCTCCCGCTCCAGTACGCCGGCGCGAGCAAGTTCAACAGCCATGTTGAGGCCCGTTTGCCCACCTAGTGTTGGCAGCAAGCCGTCCGGGCGCTCCTGACGGATGATTTGCGACACGAAATCCAGTGTGATCGGCTCGATGTAAACCTTGTCCGCCATATTGGTATCCGTCATGATGGTAGCGGGGTTGCTGTTGATCAGCACAACCTCCATACCTTCTTCTTTCAATGCTTGGCAAGCCTGCGTACCGGCGTAGTCAAACTCGGCCGCTTGTCCGATAACGATCGGCCCGGAGCCGATCACGAGAATTTTTTTGAGTTCTTTATTTTTGGGCATACTGAAGTTCTCCTTTCGACGCTTCGGACAGCTGCGCCTGGCGTGGCGGCTGCGGATGAGTAAGCTTGTGACGGCGAATCATCGCCAGGAATTCATCAAACAGGTAGCTCGAGTCAAATGGACCCGGCGCAGCCTCGGGATGATATTGCACCGAAAACGCAGGGTGCGTGTTATGTTTCAGACCTTCGATGGTCCGGTCATTGTTATTGATGTGGGTCACGCTCAGATTGGTGCCTTTGATGGAATCCTCCAGCACGGTGTAGCCATGGTTCTGGGACGTGATATAGCAGCGGTCAGTGGCCAGATCCTTAACAGGATGGTTGCCGCCACGGTGGCCGAACTTCAGCTTGGTTGTATCCGCTCCGCATGCCAGAGCGAACAGTTGATGCCCGAGGCAGATGCCGAAGATCGGATATTCGCCGATCAGCTGTCTGACGGTCTCCACGGATTGTGGTACGTCCTTTGGATCCCCAGGGCCGTTGGAAAGCTGGATACCATCTGGATTCAGTTTACGGATTTGCTCGGCAGTCGTATCATGTGGAACAACGACAACGTCGCAGCCGCGCTTGGTCAGTTCCCGCAGAATACCGCTCTTCGCGCCGTAGTCAATCAGGACGATCCGCTCCGCTTCGCCAGGACTCGAGAAGACATGCTGGGTCGAAGTGCGTTTAACCTGGTCACGCATCAGTGGCGATGCAGAGAGACGCTCGAGCAGTTCCTCCACGCGCTCGCTGCCAGTGGTCAGAATGCCCTTCATCGTACCATGATGACGCAGCTTGCGTGTCAGCATCCGTGTATCGATGTCGCTGATGCCGGGGATGCCATATTCCTTGAGCAAGGTGCCCAGCGAATATTCGGCGCGCCAGTTGCTCGGCACCTCTTCATGACGACGGACGACAAAGCCGTGGATATACGGAGAGATCGACTCGAAGTCGTCGCGTGTAATCCCGTAGTTGCCGATCAGCGGGAAGGTCATTGTGACGATCTGTCCGCAATACGATGGATCAGAGAGTACCTCTTGGTAGCCTGTAATGCCTGTGTTAAATACAACCTCACCCGTCTGCTGCGCCTCGGCGCCAAATGAACGTCCGGTGAACAATGTTCCGTCTTCCAGTAACAATCTCGCTTGCATCCGTATCACTCCATTCATATCGTGTGTGGCTAATCCCAATCTGCGCGGGACGGATCGTTCTTCCGATCGCTGTTGTCCCCGGATTCTTTCATTATATAAACCCTATAGCAGAAATTTTATTCCTTATTGTTCCGACCAAACAACCGTTCCATCCACGATGGTTTTGACCGGCCAGCCTTGCAGCTTCCATCCGCCGAACGGGGTGTTGCGGCCTTTGGAGAGGAAGGTTTCTTCAATGACGTCTTGCTCGTTCTCCAAGTCTACGATGGTGATGTCGGCCGGTGCGCCTGCGACCAGTTGTCCGCTCTCCAAGCCGAACACGCGGGCCGGGTCTTCAGTCAAGCGCTGCAGCAGGAAGCCCAGTGTCCACTTACCTGTCTTCACGAACTTGGTGTAGAGCAGCGGGAACGCCGTCTCGAAGCCGACGATTCCAAAAGGGGCCAGTTCGAGCGCCCGGGATTTCTCTTCGGAGCTGTGCGGGGCGTGGTCAGTTACGATCATGTCGATCGTACCGTCCTCCAGTCCTTCAATGACCGCCTGCACATCGCGCGGTGTCCGCAGCGGCGGGTTCATCTTCCAGTTGGCGTCCATGCCCGGGATGTCCTCATCCGAGAGAACCAGATGATGCGGGCATACCTCAGCAGTAACGCGGATGCCGATGGCCTTGGCTTGGCGAATCAGACGAACCGATTGCTCGGTGCTGACGTGACACACATGATAATGTACGCCAGTCGCTTCAGAGAGCAGGATATCGCGGCCGACATGGATCGCTTCCGATTCGTTCGGTATGCCTTTCAGTCCATGTTTCTCAGCGAATTTGCCCTCGGTGAATGAAGCGCCTTTTACCAGAGAATCGTCTTCGCAGTGGGCGATAATTGGCATGTTGAGTGATACAGCCAGCTTCATCGCATCCTTCATCATCTGGGCGTTTTGCACACCTACGCCGTCATCGGTAAATCCGATGGCTCCAGCTTCCTTAAGAGCGGCGAAGTCCGTCAGCTCGCGGCCGAGCTCGTTTTTGGTAATGGCTGCATAAGGCAGTACCTTAACCGCGCCTTGAGCTGCCGTCTTATCGAGAATGTAGCGGACTGTCTCCGGCGTATCCGTTACCGGTCTGGTGTTCGGCATGCAAGCGATTGTGGTGAAGCCACCCTTGGCTGCCGAGCGTGTCCCGCTCTCGATGTCCTCTTTGTATTCAAATCCAGGGTCGCGCAGATGCACATGCATGTCGATAAATCCGGCAGACACGAGCTTGCCCGCAGCGTCGATCACTTCGTCGCCCGCTGTCTCAGGGCTCACGCTCTCAGCGTCGAACAGCCCGGCGATCCGTTTGTTCTCGATGCGTACATGCTTGGTCTCGAGCTCGCCTGTTTCCTTGTTCCACACCTTGCCGTTCAGTATCCATAATGCCATTGTCCATCGTCTCCCTTCGTTATAAGAAAGCCGGTCCGCCTTGCCTCCGGCTGTGGCTTCCATGTCCTCCTAGCTCAGCGCCCGTTCAATAACCGCCATTCGTACCGGTACGCCATGACTCATCTGGGTAAAGATACGCGACTGCGGATGCTCAACCAGTTCATCGTCAATTTCGACATTGCGGTTAACCGGTGCCGGATGCATGATAATGGCGTGTGGTGCAATCTTCAGCGCCCGCTCAACCGTCAGTCCATAATGGCTCCGGTAATCTTCAGCCGATCGGATGAGGCCTCCCTCATGACGCTCCAGCTGCACGCGCAGCATCATTACTACATCCGCTCGCAGCGCCTCATCCATCGTTACATACGGAGCATCCAGCTCTGTTGCTTGCATGCCCTGCGGAGCGCAGAACATAACGCGAGCGCCTAGTGTGCGAAGCGCCCACAGATTGGAGCGGGCTACGCGGCTGTGCAGAATGTCGCCAATGATGGAAACTGTCAGTCCTTCCAGACTGCCGAACTGCTTGCGCATCGTGTACAGATCGAGCAGTGCCTGCGTCGGATGCTCATTGTTGCCATCACCTGCGTTGATTAGGGGCACCCGAATCCGCTCTGCCAGCTCGGCGAGCACACCGATCGGCTTGAGCCGGATAACGCCAGCATCGATCCCCATCGACTCCAGCGTCCGTACGGTATCGTAGATGGATTCCCCTTTCTCCACACTCGAAGCCGCAGCCGTGAAGTTCAGCACTTCCGCTCCCAGTCGCTTCTCTGCTACTTCGAAGGAAAACCGCGTCCGGGTACTATTCTCAAAAAACATATTCGCTACGAACTGCCCTGGGATAACTGCCTGTACCTTCTCCGGTTGATTCTCCCAGTAGGCCGCCCGGTCAAGGATCGACAACATTTCTTCCTTGTCCAGCTCTTTGAGGCCCAGCAAGCTTCTCTGTCTTAGTTGCGTCACGCTCATGCTTGCTGCCCCCTCTGTTGTATAATCGTTACTTTGTCTTCCCCGTCGATCTCGGTTAAGTTCACTTCAATCTTCTCGAGCTTGGAGGTGGGTACGTTCTTGCCGACATAGTCGGCGCGGATCGGCAATTCCCGATGTCCGCGGTCTGCCAGTACAGCCAACTGGATCAGCTGTGGTCGTCCGTGATCCATCAGAGCGTCCATTGCCGCCCGAATCGTGCGTCCCGTGTAGAGCACATCATCGAACAGAATCACACGCTTGTCCTGAATGGCGAAGGACGCACCAGCCTCATCTACACAAGCTGTCGTGCTCTCTGCCGTCTTCCGCCCGCGATCGTCCCGGTAACTCGTAATGTCCAGCGCTCCGGCCTGCACCGGCTTGCCTTCGATTTCCAGGATGCGTTCGGCAATACGCCGCGCCAGGTAGATGCCGCGTGTTCGGATGCCCACAAGAACGCAATTGTCGATGCCTTTGTTCTTCTCCAGAATCTCATGGGCAATCCGGGTCAGGGCCCGCCGGATCGCAGTCTCGTCCATGATGTCATGGCGTTCTTCACTCACCGATATCCGCTCCTTTCGCAAAAAAACTCCTTGCGCGGGGCGCAAGGAGTAGGCATGTCTTGAGAATCTGCCGATACGGACATGACGAAGGTCCAGACCGCTAAACCACGGCACTGGTCTATCATCCGAAGGGATCGACACTTCTAGAATTCACGCTACCTTGACAGCCTCACGGGACTGAACTTAAAGGTACTTCGTTTCATTAAGAAGAATTATCCCACGTTCGACAAAAGAAGTCAATAGTCAGTACAACTCGTAGCAAAAGCTGTGAAATCCTCATTCGCTACGGTTTATTGTCTCTTACAGACTAAGTTTACGGATCCGTTCAACCGCTTTTTCCGTATTCTCACGGCTGCCGAAGGCAGTCAGGCGGAAGTAGCCTTGGCCGCTCTGGCCGAAGCCTACGCCTGGAGTACCAACGATGTTGGCTTCAGACAGCAGCTTGTCGAAGAAAGCCCAAGAGTCCAGACCGCTTGGTGTTTTCAGCCAGATGTAAGGGGCATTGACGCCGCCGTATACTTCCAGGCCAAGCGATTTCAAGCCGTCACGGATGATAGCCGCATTGGTCATGTAGTAATCTACGAGCTCAGCGATCTGAGCTTGGCCTTCAGGCGAGTAGATCGCTGCTGCACCACGCTGCGTTACATACGATACGCCGTTGAACTTGGTTGTGTGGCGACGATTCCAGAGATCGTTCACCAATACTTCATTGCCGCTCGCATCGCGTCCCTTCAGTTCACGTGGAACAACAGTATACGCGCAACGGACACCCGTGAAGCCTGCCGTCTTGGAGAAGCTGCGGAATTCAATCGCCACTTCTTTGGCGCCTTCGATTTCATAGATGCTGTGAGGTACATCCTCTTCACGAATGAAGGCCTCATAAGCTGAATCATACAGGATAATGCTGTTGTTGGCTTTTGCATAGTCTACCCAAGCCTTCAGCTCATCCTTGGTCAGTGTGGTGCCTGTCGGGTTGTTCGGGTAGCAGAGGTAGATCAGGTCAGCCTTGCTTTGCGGCAGGCTTGGCTTGAAATTGTTCTCTGCGTTGGACGGCAGATAGACGATGTTCTCGTACTGGTTCTTGTCCTTGTTGAACGATCCGGAGCGGCCCGCCATTACGTTGGTGTCCACATAGACCGGATATACCGGGTCCTGTACCGCAACGATGCTGTCCTGGCTGAAAATCTCCTGGATGTTGCCGACATCGCACTTCGAGCCGTCGCTGACGAATACTTCATTACTCTGGATGTCGATGCCGCGCGATTTATAATCGCCCTCGATGATGGCATTCACGAGAAAGTCATAGCCTTGCTCCGGGCCATAGCCACGGAAAGAACCTGGGGAGGCCAGCTCGTCCACTGCGCTGTGCATCGCCTTGGTGATGGCTTCCGGCAGACCAAGTGTCACGTCGCCAATGCCAAGACTGATAATCTCGGCATTCGGATTTTCCTGGATGAACTTGGTGCGGCGCTTGGCAATCTCGGAGAACAGATAGCTGCCCTGCAGCTCAAGAAAATTCTGATTGATTTGAGCCATTGTATATAAACACCTTCCTATTCGATAAATTCGGAAACCCGCGCTCAGCGTTTTCCTAACTTAATCAGCATAGCTTAGTTCACCGCATTCACTTAATGCAGGAAGTGGCGAAATGTTTGCACTTTTTGCAGCGGAAACCGCCATTGCCTAATCCGCTCAGCCATACGTCCTTAACGCTGTCGCAGCCCTTCCAATTCATGGCGCATATCATCCGGAAGCGAGGCTTCAAACTCCAGGTATTCGCCACTGCGCGGATGCTTGAAACCAAGCACTGCAGCATGCAGCGCCTGCCCTGGCAGAGCAATGGTCTTGTTGCGTCCATAGACCGGGTCGCCGGCAAGCGGGTAGCCGATATACTTCATATGGACACGGATCTGGTGCGTACGACCAGTCTCCAGCTTCAGCTCTACAACCGTATAATCGCCAAGTCGCTCCAGCACGGCAAAATGCGTCACGGCATGCTTGCCGCCCCGATCCGTGACCTTGAACAGCTTGCGGTCTTGCGGATCCCGGCCAATCGGAGCGTCGATCGTGCCGTGGTCATGCGGCAGATTGCCGTGGACAAGGGCGATATACTTGCGAGTGACCGTATGCGCTTTGAGCTGGTCCGCCAAGGCATGATGCGCAAGATCATTCTTGGCCGCCATCAGCAGCCCGGTCGTGTCTTTATCAATTCGGTGTACAATCCCCGGACGCAGTTCGCCGCCCACACCCGCAAGATCCTTGCAGTGGTACATCAGAGCATTGACCAGTGTTCCGTCAGGATGACCTGCAGCAGGATGGACAACCATGCCGCGGGGCTTATTGATGACAATAACATCGCTATCCTCGTAGACTACATCAAGCGCAATATCTTGCGGCTCGATTTCCGTTGATTCCGTAGGTGGCGGCGTTACCGAGATCCGGTCCTCCGGCACTACCTTGTAATTGGGTTTCACTGTACGGCCGTCCACCTGAACATGACCGCTGCGAATCCACTCTTGCACTTGTGTCCGGGAGACGGACTCTTCCTCCAGCGCTTCGGTCAGCAGCTTGTCCAGCCGTTCGCCAGCGCCTTGGTCATCAATGACCATCTCCCATGTTTCGTCTTCATTTAATAAGCTAGACTGGTTGTTTGAATTCTGGGTCATTATTCTCTCCGTCCTGCTTTCCGGGCTTGTCCTCATTTTTCATATCCAGGATGGTATCGAGCAGGATTAAACCTACGCCGATTACAATTCCCATATCCGCTACGTTGAAGATAGGGAAGGTGTACGAGCCAAAGTTAAATTGCAGAAAGTCTACCACTTCTCCTTTGGTCGCACGATCCAAGAAGTTGCCGAACGCTCCGCCAAGCACCATGCCCAGCGCGGCCAGCAGCCGGACTTTACCGGTATTGCGGTTCATGTAGATGTAGCCAATGATGCCGATTACGACCAGGGAGGTAACGATAATGAAGAACGTTGTCTGTTCCTGGAGAATCCCGAAGGCAGCGCCCCGGTTGCGGTGTGAGGTGATAATGAAGAAGTTCCATAGTACACTGATTCGTTCGCCTATCTCCATCTGCGTTTCAATGACTTTCTTGGTGATGAAGTCCAGAATGAAGACGGCAATGGCAATCCAATAATAATAATACCTCACTGTTTTATCCCCCCGGGTACATGACTATAATCATCCCAAATATTGTAGCATACGGCTGACCCCGCTTGCCAGCATACGCCTTAAATTGTACGTTTGATCCTGGGTTAAAAAAAGCCCCCTCCGCAAATGCTAAGCCTGCAGCAGCTTATATTCACTATCCACTGGAAGGCGGCTGATTATGACTCATTTATCGCAAGAACAATTATTGTCCCTAACCTCAGAACTCGAGCACAATCAACAACGTCTCGCCGAGCAGTTGGATGAGAACAATGCCTACGGTCTCGCTTCTTCCTTGCGCGATGCGACTGGTGAGTTATCCACATTCGACAATCATCCTGCCGATCTGGGTTCCGAAATGTTCGAACGAGGCAAGGATTTGGCGTTGCTAGAGCAGGCTGAACTGGAATTATCTCGCACAGAGGAAGCATTGCGTGCCATTCAGGAAGGCCGTTACGGTCATTGTTTGACCTGTGGAGCAGATATTCCATTTGAGCGCCTCCAAGCGCTGCCGGATACCTTGTACTGCGCTGAGCATTCTCCCCGTCAACAAGTATCGGACCGCAGACCGGTGGAGGAGCAATTTTTGCAGCCCCCATTTGGCCGTACGAGCCTCGATGATCAGGATGCTACCGGCTTTGATGGCGAAGACAGCTGGCAAGTTGTGGAACAGTATGGTAACTCCGACTCCCCTGCCATGGCCGAGCAGGATGTGGATAATTATGAAATGGGGATGACCGATACGGATGAAGCGGACGGCTATACCGAGTCGTTCGAGGGCTTCCTCGCCACAGACATGACCGGGACACAGCGCGTTTTTGTCCGCAATCATGCTTACCGCTCTTACATCAGCAGCGGGGAAGGCGATACCACTCTAACTTGGGATGAAGAAGTGGAAGATGCCGAGGATGACGGGTATCAGTAAGATTTGCCCTCCAACTGATTCTGGACAATCTTGACGATATCCGCAATATAGTCACCGATAATGGGCAGATTCAGTGCGCCGAGCAGCTTGAGCAGATACAGGATTGTGGCTGCAAAAAACGTGAAGCCGATTGCGATTCCGATTCCTCTCGCCGTTCCTGCCAGCAGATTGCGCCACAGGAGTGATGCCGGACGATTGAGCAGCTGCACGTAATCGGCAATCATGGAACGTTCCATATCAACGGTCACTTTTTGCAGCCGGGTTTCCAGCCCATCCAGTGAGTCTCGCAACTGCTTCCAGTCTCTTGTCTCTTCGTTGTTCGCCATGATTTGCCCTCCTGTCAAGGTAATGACAAAAACGAGCTCTTCACTTAGGTGAGAGCTCGTTTTGTTATACCGGTCTCATTAATACCAGTATATCCTCTTTATTGAAGGGAAATTCCAATCGTTTTATCGCCTAGATCCACGCGTTCCATATCCTCTGCTTCCCCATAGGCAACCGAGGTGAGCAGCACGTTATCCTGCAGTACATGCTCAAACGCCGTTAGCGCTGCTTGCAGCTCATCATCCACAGCGAGTGTGAGCGCGACGCGCTTCTCGATTGGCAGGTCGCGTTTTTTGCGGGTATCCTGAACCGCCCGGATCACCTCGCGAACCCAACCTTCCTGAATGAGCTCAGGCGTGACCTCCGTGTGCAGCGCAACGGTCAGCTGATAGCCCGATGCTGCGGCATAGCCAGCCTTCGCTTGTTTCTCCACCAGCAAATCTTCTTTGTCGATTACCAGTTCCTCGCCGGTATCCGATGTATAAGTCAGACTGCCGCTGTTAACCGCATCGCGCGTCTGGCCGGAAGAGAGCCCTTTGAGATAAGCCTGGATTGGCCCAACCTGCTTGCCATACTTCCGGCCTGCTAGCTTGAGGTTAAGCTTAAGGGTGAAATCAACAAAGCCACTATCGCCCTGTTCTACTTCAATGGCTTTGACGTTGATTTCGTCCTTGATGATCTCTTCGTAGGCTGCGAGTTCAAACGGGCCATCGAGTGAGACGATCAGCTTGGAGAGCGGTTGGCGCGTCTTGATGCCAGTTTCGTTGCGGACATTGCGCGCCAGCTCGACAATGCTACGAGCTGTCTGCATATCACGCTCCAGCTCACTGTCGATCAGCGATTCATTGGCAGTTGGATAATCTGTCAGATGAACGCTGCCTTCGCCTCCCAGATTACGGTGTACTTCATCGGCCAAGATCGGTGCGTACGGTGCAATCAGTCCAGCCAGAGTCAGCAGCACTTCACGCAGCGTCTGATACGCCTGCACCTTGTCGCCAGTTAATCCACTGCCCCAGAAACGGTCGCGTGAGCGGCGGATGTACCAGTTGCTGAGCTCGTCGACAAACGTTTCGATTTGCTTCGCCGGGTTCAGGAAGTCGTTGGCTTCCAGCCCCTTGCTGACCTGCTTGATCAACGTGTGGAGACGGGAGACAATCCAACGGTCCAGCTTGTTCTCGGTTGCCTGGATTTCATGCTCTTCCGGCTTGTAGCCGTCGATTGAAGCATAGAGCGCGAAGAACGCATGGGTGTTGACGATGGTATCAATGACCTTGGACTTCGCTTCGGCCACAATGCCTTTGGAGAACCGTTTACTGTTCCAAGGTGCACTATCAGCAAGCAAGGCCCAACGGAAAGCGTCGGTGCCATAAGCTTCGATGATCTCCCATGGATCAATAACATTCCCCTTGGATTTGGACATCTTCTGGCCGTTCTCATCCAGAATGTGCCCCGTCGAGATCACAGCTTTGTACGGTGCCTTGCCGTTGTATAGCGTCGAGACAGCCAGTAAGCTGAAGAACCAGCCACGGGTCTGGTCAATCCCCTCACAGATCATATCAGCCGGGTACTGCTGGGCGAAGCGCTCTTCGTTCTCAAATGGATGGTGCTGTTGAGCAAAAGGCATCGAACCGCTGTCGAACCAGACATCGATAACTTCCGACGTCCGAGTCATCTTGCCTTCCGCGCAATGCGGACAGTTCAAGTGAATCCCATCCACGTATGGCTTGTGCAGTTCGATGTCAGCCGGTACGTCCCCGACCGCCTTCTCGCGAAGATCGGCAATGCTGCCTGGTGAATATTCGCCATGGCAGCTATCGCACACCCAGACATTGAGCGGCGTGCCCCAATAGCGATTACGGCTGATATTCCAATCAACCAAGTCCTCCAGGAACTTTCCGAAGCGCCCCTCACGAATATGGCCAGGATACCAATCAACCCCGTTATTGT
This sequence comes from Paenibacillus daejeonensis DSM 15491, assembly GCF_000378385.1. Classification (GTDB taxonomy): domain Bacteria; phylum Bacillota; class Bacilli; order Paenibacillales; family Paenibacillaceae; genus Paenibacillus_D; species Paenibacillus_D daejeonensis. Next base: position 774,312 of record NZ_KB899659.1, read on the forward strand.
TGGCAATCAACTGCTCCTTGACAGCTGTTGTCTTGATGAACCAGCTCTCAGTTGCATAGTACAAGAGTGGGGATTTGCAGCGCCAGCAGAATGGATAGCTGTGCTCATAACGCTCTTTGCTGAACAACAGGCCGCGCTCACTGAGCATTTTAACAATATCCACGTCACAATCCTTGACGAAACGGCCGGCCAGGTCAGTCACAGCCTCGACATAACGGCCCGTCGTATCCACGACGCTGAGCATGCTCAGTCCGTGCTGTCTCAACGCCTTGTAGTCATCCTCGCCATGCGCAGGTGCCATGTGAACGATACCTGTACCGCTGCTATCTGTGACAAAATCAGCTGCAACCACGAGGTGCCCCTTCTCAACCGGTACATAGTTAAATGGCGGTTCATAGGTGAGGCCAGCCAGCTCGGATCCTTTGAGGGTACCGATGATTTCATGCTCGCCCTTCACTACACTCTCTACGAGATTCTCAGCTACGATGACAATGTCGCCGTCCACACGGACCCGGCTGTAGGTGAGCTCCGGATTCACGGCGAGCGCCACATTGGCAGGCAGCGTCCATGGTGTAGTCGTCCAGGCCAGGATGGCTTCCTCCCGGTCCTTGAGACGGAACTTGACCGTCGCACTCAGATCTTTGACATCCTCGTAGCCCTGCGCCACTTCATGGGAACTGAGTGTTGTCTGACAGCAAGGGCAATACGGACTGACCCGATGTCCGCGATAGAGCAGCCCCTTCTCATGAATAGTGGAGAGGATATGCCAGACGCTCTCGATGTAGCGGTTGTCGAGGGTGATGTACGGCTCATCCATATCTGTCCAGTAGGCGATCGCTTCTGTCAGCTCGCGCCATTGCTTCTCATATTCGAAGACACTCGCTTTACATTTCTTGACGAATGCTTCAATGCCATAGTTCTCGATTTCCTGCTTGCCGGAGATGCCCAGTTGCTTCTCCACACCCAGCTCTACCGGCAAACCATGCGTATCCCAGCCCGCTTTGCGCACGACGCGGTACCCCGCCATCGTTTTATAACGGCAGATGAAATCTTTGATGACCCGTCCCAGCACATGTCCGATATGCGGCGCGCCATTGGCCGTTGGTGGCCCTTCGTAGAACACAAAGTTTGGCTTGCCCTCGCGATTTTCTACCGATTGCCGGAAGGTGTCCTCCGTTTTCCATTGCTCCAGTACCCGCAGCTCCCGCTGACGGGCGCGTTCCTTGACATCCACGCGCTGCATTCTCGTCATTCCTTTCTGATTGTATAAGCTGTATAAAACACAAAAAAAACCTCTCCCTAAAGGGACGAGGCTTGCTCGCGTTACCACCCTAATTCCGGCACACACCCAAAACAGGTGAGCCGGCGCTCTAGTCGCGGACTGTCATCCGCGCTCCATGGTAACGGTGGATACCCGGCAACACCTACTTGAAGAGCGGCGCATTTGATCACGAAGTAACGCAGGGAAGTGGTTTCGACGTCGAATCTTAAGCTCAGTTGAAACTTCCGGTGCTCACGTAGGCTTACCTACGCTCCGCTCCTCATTTCCAACTTCCCTTAACCTTCTCGGTGCTGAAAACCGCCCTATCTTTGAATCGATTGCAATCAATTCAAATTACCTTCGTAAACTCAGCCTAACTCTAATAGCTTCAGCGTTGCTTCTCGGAGAGGATTTTGGGCTGGGGTCTGATCATCGGCTCTCAGCAGTTGCCGACTCTCTGGAGATCATCCTTGCAGCTTACTCGTTCTCGTCATTGAAGTTATATTACATACGGTTATTGCTTTAGTTATATCGTGTTCCACGTCATTTGTCAACGTTCGACCGCTGCCTCTTCTGGCTGTGCCGCCTCGAGGGCATCCCAATCGTCCTTACGCAGCATTTCCAGCTGAGCTTCTACCAGCATGCGGAACCGCGAACGATAGATCGACGCTTGCTTTTTGAGTTCCTCGACTTCCAGAGAGACTTTACGTGACTTCGACAAGGAATCGTTGATGATGCGGTCTGCATTTTTCTCGGCTTCCTTGATAATCAGCTGGGCTTCCTTCTTGGCATTGCCCTTAAGCTCATCAGCCGCTTCCTGGGCGACAATGATCGTTTTGCTGAGTGTTTCCTCGATATTCGCAAAGTGATTGAGCTTCTCCTGCACGGTCAGCAGTTGAGTTTGCAATTCTTTGTTCTCTCGAATCAGTAGTTCGTAGTCCTTAATCACTTGATCGAGGAACTCATTGACTTCATCTTCGTCGTAACCGCGCAGTCTGCGGCCGAATTCTTTGTTATGTATGTCCAATGGCGTTAACGGCACTGGCGCACCTCCTATCGAAATGACGATCCCCTCGTATGTACCATCAACCAATTCGACAATTAGGCGCAAAATCCTTCAAAGCGTCAAATAAATTTGCCCGCACGCACACGAATGCGGCCTTTTTTGGTGGTACCTTCAACCTCCAGCAGCTTGAAGCGGCCCAGTCCCTGGATCGAGACGACGTCGCCTTCCTTCAACTGCTTGGACGGATCCTCGGTTACCTTCCAATTGACCCGGCAGCGACCTGCTCGAATCGGCTCGACGATCCGCGCCCGGCTGAACCGGTGGACATCGCTTGCGATTCCATCCAGACGCAGCGAAGCGACCGAGAGACTCATTTCCTCCAGCTCCACTAATGCAGGACGCAGGGAGCTCAGCGGCAGAACCTCGGTCAGCACATTCGCCCGGTGGACTTGCCTGAGATGAACATTCAGGTAATCAGCAATTTCATCTGTCACCAAGCAATGACAGCTATGCTCGTGCACATGAATATCACCAATGCGATCCCGCTTGATGCCAAGGCCAAGGATGGCGCCCATGTAATCCCCGTGATCGAGCTCCAGCGGACTCCGGTCACTAGCCTCAATGGAGAGAACGGCGATCCCCATCGCTTCCGACTCCAGCGGCCGGTAATCCGGCGCAATAACCGCACGTTGCCGCTCAGCGCCCTCATAACCGCCGTCCAGCCTCACATGGACATCGGGATGCCTGTGTACCAGCGTAGTCAGGATAAACGCCTGACGGGGATCCAGAAAGTCCGTACGCTTCACTTCATGCCAGTCGCCGGCCTTGTTCACCCATTCAGATGCACGATCAACAAAGGGACGTTCGTCGGGATGAAAATGCTCATATATGTCGTGATTCATAGATCGCTCCAGTCTCTTCTACAAGAAGAAGCTGATAACAGCTACCAAACCAGCGGCCACGAACTGCAGTGCAAACACAGCCAGGATCGGGGACAGGTCAAGTACACCGCCGATTGGCGGAATAATCCGTCGGAATACGGACAGATACGGCTCTACAAATTTGCCGAGCAGTTCGCCGATGAAGCTCTCCCTCAAATTAGGAAGCCAGGACATCAGCACGTAGCCAATAATCATAAAGGTGTAAATGGTTCTAATGGTTCCGATAAAATCTGCAATTGCTGCTTCACTCAACGCAAGGTCACCTCATTTTATTGTAATCAACATCCTCTGCCATCATTTCCGTAATGGTGCCTTGAATTTCAACAGAATCCGGCGTGCATAGGAAAATATTGGGCCCGAGCTTCGAAATGTTACCGTTCAAAGCGTATACTGTACCGCTCAAAAAGTCAACGACACGGACCGCTTGCTCTGTCCGTACCCGCTGCAGATTAACAATGACCGGGCGCCGCGACCGCAGGTGATCTGCAATCTCCTGCGCCTCGTCATAGGTGCGCGGCTCGATAAGTACAACACGGGTATTCTTCTGCGAATGAATACTGACGACATTATTGCTCTTCGCCTGCTGCTGCCTGCGCGATTCAAAAGAATTGCTGTCTTGCTCCGATTCGTCTTGTTGAGCAGGCGTGGTGACTTTCTCTCGTTCAATCACCACTTCCTCTTCCTGCAATCCGAACAAGTTCATGATACGGTCCATAACACCCATTACGCTTCCTCCTCCTTGCCGACCAGAACGGTACCCAGCCTCAGCCAGGTTGCCCCTTCTTCTACGGCAATCTCAAAATCGTTGGACATGCCCATGGACAACTCTTGTAAAGGCTCCGTCAGCAGAGCCGCCTGATTCAGCTCATCTCGCAGCTCGCGCAGTCTCCGGAACACCGGCCTGGTTTCCTCGGGCTCCGCTTCGTACGGCGCCATCGTCATGAGGCCTGCGGGTCTCAGGTGGGGCAGCGAGCTTAGAGAAGCGGCAAATTCACGGAGCTCCTCCGGCTGCAGCCCATGCTTTGAATCTTCACCGGACACATTCACCTGGATCAGACAAGGTACCCTGATGCCCAACTGTTCCGCCTTGCGGTTGATTTCTTTGGCCAGGGATGGCCTGTCCAGCGAGTGGATCCACTCGAACCGGCCCACCACTTCCTTGACCTTGTTAGTCTGGAGCGAGCCGATAAAATGCCATGTTGGTTCGAGTGCCATCTCTGACTGCACGGCTTGCCACTTGGCCTGGGCATCCTGCCAGCGGTTCTCGCCGAGCTGCAGCAATCCATGTCGGATCGCGTCAAATGTCGTGCTCTCCGATACATACTTGGTCACGGCAATGACCTTGATCTCGTCTCTGCTGCGACCGCTACGGCTGCATGCCAGCTGTATCCGTCGTTCTACTTCATCTATGCGTTGCTGCATTGTTGTCAAGCCGTTGTCACCTCATCTCCATGCCAATCCAGCTGGCCATCCTTCCGGTCTGGCCTCCTTCCATTCGATGGGAGAAGAACAGATCGGTCTGACAGCCGGTACATCTCGTACTTAATTCGATATGGATCGGCAATATTCCTGCTTTTATCATAATCTGTCGGTTGATTTCTTTCAAGTTGAGCTGCGCCTTCCCGGAGTCCGCCTGCTGGATCATCGCCCGGTGGTCCGCCTTATCCTGCTGGGCCAACTCGTCAATTAATGGCACCATTCGCTTAATGACCGGTTCATCCACTTCATAACAGCAGCTGCCGATGGATGGACCGATCGCTGCCAGTACCTCGGAGGGTTCACAGCCGTATGCCGTTTTCATCTCTTGCAGGGTAGCTGCTGCAATCTCCAGCATCGTACCTTTCCAGCCTGCATGTGCCAAGGCCATCACTTCGCGGCTCGGGTCAAAAAAGTACAACGGCACGCAATCCGCGTACAGGGAGGTAAGCAGCATGCCCTTCTCGGCTGTGATTACCGCATCACAATCGGCGAGTGCATCTGCACGCGACAGACGTCCTCTGCCCCGCTCAGCATTCCCTACAATCCGCACAACTGCGCCGTGCACCTGTTCGCTGCTCGTCCACGACTCGGCAGGCCAGCCGATCGCCTCTGTCACCAACTCCCGGTTGCGAACCACATCCGCTGGCTCATCTCCCACATGCAGACCGACATTGAGCGACTGCCACGGCGCGCGACTGACGCCGCCATCACGTCCAGTGAATCCGGCCGTCAAGCCCGGATAGCGTTCCATCCAGGCTTGTAATGCATATAATGAAGGGCCTGTCTTCTCAGACCAGGCTGCAAATGGTTCCATTTCCGTCATCACCTCTGTACTAGTGTACCATAGGAAGAGCCCCTGCTTCTAATGATGCTCGCCTTCCTCTTCCTCATAGCGATAGGTCTTGCTGTCATCCAGTCGGACGAGCACAACATCTGCACCGATTTTGACAATATTCCGCCAGGGAATAACGACATCCGCGCCACCGCCCATCATGCCAAAAAATCGCGTATACGCTGGCACCACAATGGAATCGATCCGCCCCTGCCGCAGATCCAGCTCCAGGTCACTCACATGTCCGAGCCGCTTGCCATCGACAATATTAATCACATCTTTGGATTGAAAATCAGATATTTTCAAGGCTTTCACCGCCTATTCAGTCTCTTCCCGCCGCCTCCGCCCTCTCCCCTGACAAGCGCTGACGACTCCCTGCTATCAGTATATGTATCACCCTGCGAACTCGATGACTCGATACGAAGGTTGTTGAGACTATTATTCGGCATGCGAGGGTAACATCACACTGTGATTGAAGCCGATGTAACAGCAGATTGCCCAAATTTATCACGGATGTCCATATAGCAGCCTAAATTATGCTCGTCTCCGAACTTTTACATTCTGCTCCTACCGCAAGCGTTGGAATCCTTCACGAGCCAGATCGGTGAGCTCATAATAGTGATACCTGTGTCGGTTGGTTTTAACGGGGGTTACAAGTTGCTTGCCTATCAGCATCACTACATATTTTCTACAGGTCACATGACTTCTCATAAGACAGAGCTCTACATCTTTTATTGTAAAGGGACGGTTTAATAACAACACATAAGATAAAATATTCTTTTCTGTGAGCGTCAGGTCTGCAAACGACTCTGCAAAAGTAGCGTTCAATCGACCCAGCAACTCATAGATACATCTACGACAAGCGTCAGTCTTCTTATCCAACTCGTCATAGCTGAACGGGACATAGATGAAGCCGTACATAGCCATGCTCCTGACGCGTGTCCGCTCGAATGCGAAGCGGTCTCTCGTAATTAATTCCGCATGAACCACAAAGCCGTCGCATTCGAAGACAATACCAAACGGCTCATAGAAGACATCCAGATAGATTTTCACACCATTGATACCGATGATTTCATATTCCAGGTGGAAACCTTCAAAGGATTTGAATAGAGACCAGATCAGACGAAGCAATTCCTTTTCACCTGCTCCGACTTTTTCTAACCTCTCCAGACGACTGCCCTTCGCTACACTTTTCTGCTGCTGCAAAAACTGCTCGTATGCTTCTTCAAAACTAACCATGTTGTTACCTCCTTTAATTTTGGACGCAAAAAAGCCGCATGTCTCCGAGGAAACAAGCGGCGTGTGCTTCACGCGTGCGAAAAGAAAATATATGTAGTGCTTACCTGAAATAGTATCATACTGGTAACTACACGGCAATCCTAATCTCCCAAGCCAATCTCCCGTCCGCGCGCACACCTCTAACGAAAGTTCTTACCTTACAGCACCCTCTCCCGCCTCACGCACACCTCTAACGAAAGTTTCTTGCCTTACAGCATCCACTCCCGCCGCACGAACACCTCCAACGAAAGTTTCTTGCCTTACAACTCCCTCTCCCGCCGCACGCACACCTCCAACGAAAGTTTCTTGCCTTACAGCGCCTTCTCCCGCCTCACGCACACCTCCAACGAAAGTTTCTTGCCTTACAGCGCCTTCTCCCGCCGCATGACCACCTCTAACGAAAGTTTCTTGCCTTACAGCACCTTCTCCCGCCGCACGACCACCTCTAACGAAAGTTTCTTGCCTTACAGCACCTTCTCCCGCCGCACGAACACCTCTAACGAAAGTTTCTTGCCTTACAGCTCCCTCTCCCGCCGACTGCCCGCCTAACCACGCAAAAGGACGGCGCCTGCGCGCCGTCCTTGTTGGGTGTGTCCCCTATTTAGGTTTTCACATGCTTCTGCATCTGTTGGATGGCGGATTTCTCCAGCCGGGATACCTGGGCTTGGGAGATGCCGATCTCGTCGGCGACTTCCATCTGGGTTTTGCCTTCGAAGAACCGCATCGAGAGAATCATCTTCTCCCGATCGCCCAGCTTGTGCATCGCTTCGCGGAGCGCGATCTCCTCGATCCAGGTGACATCCTTGTTCTTGTCATCGCTGATCTGATCCATCACGAAGATCGGATCGCCGCCATCCTGGTAGATCGGCTCGAATAGCGATACCGGATCCTGGATAGCATCGAGAGCGAACACGACATCTTCCTTCGGAACATTGAGTGCTTCAGAGATTTCGAAAATCGTGGGCTCGCGCGAATTCTGGTTCGTCAGACTGTCCCTGACCTGCAGCGCTTTGTAAGCAATATCCCGCAGGCTTCGCGAGACACGAATCGGGTTATTATCTCTAAGATACCGTCTGATCTCACCGATAATCATCGGCACGGCATAGGTGGAGAATTTAACATTCTGCCCCAGATCAAAATTATCGATGGCCTTCATCAGTCCGATGCAGCCGACCTGGAACAAATCATCGACGAATTCGCCACGGTTGTTAAAGCGTTGAATCACGCTGAGCACCAGCCTCAGGTTGCCATTCACCAGTTTTTCTCTGGCAGACAATTCCCCCCGGGTCTGCAATGCCGTGAACAGCTCTCTCATCTGGGCGTTGGTGAGGACAGGCAGTTTGGCAGTATCCACTCCACAGATTTCAACTTTGTTTCGGGTCAACGTGATTACCTCCCAAGGTGAAACGGCTAACGCCGTCCTTTCACGGCGTAGTAAGTTTCATTCCGGAGAAATATAAGTCAGTACATGAGGCACCATCTACTGCTTACATTTCAAGGAGAAACATTACTGTACATTATCCCCTTGGATACCCGAATTATTCCTGCTCATCCAACGTTGCATTCCGTGTTCAAATTCGTTAAAATGCTTGGTTCAGACCATTTTGTTGAACTCTTTGCGCAGCCGTTTGATGATGCGTTTCTCCAACCGGGAGATGTAAGATTGGGAAATGCCGAGCAGGTCTGCGACGTCTTTCTGCGTTTTCTCTTCGCCATCGGTTAGTCCGAAGCGGAGCTCCATAATAATCCGTTCGCGCTCGGTCAGCTTCTCCAGCGCCTTGTGCAGCAGCTTGCGGTCCACCTGTTCCTCAATGTTGCGATAGATCGTATCGTTCTCGGTGCCCAGGACGTCGGAGAGCAGCAGCTCGTTGCCATCCCAATCGATATTCAGCGGTTCATCAAAACTGACCTCGGAGCGCGTCTTGTTATTGCGGCGCAGGTACATCAGAATCTCGTTCTCGATACAGCGCGAAGCATAGGTCGCCAGCTTGATCTTCTTCTCCGGGTCAAAGGTATTGACGGCCTTGATCAGGCCGATCGCACCGATGGAGACCAGATCCTCAATGTGAATGCCCGTATTCTCAAATTTGCGGGCAATGTAGACGACCAGCCGCAGATTGCGCTCGATCAGCATCGCCCGGATAGCAGCATCGCCTGTGGTTAGCTTCCCCAGCAGGTACTCTTCCTCTTCACGCGTCAGCGGCGGCGGCAGCGCCTCACTGCCACCGATGTAATAAATCTCGTTGCTTTTTAACCCGAATAAAAACAGCACACGGTAATAATATAACTGCAGGACCAATCTCCACTTCACAACCATGCGTGCGATTCCTCCCTGTCGTCAACCGTCATTGAGACGACGATTCCTTAGATTCTGAAATGAGCGATGGGTGAATAATAGCCTGATACACATCGTCTGCCGACAGTTTGCCGCCATCCAGACCAATCAGCACCCGGTGCGTTTCAATCGTTCTTCCCTCCTGCTCGATCCGCACACGATCCGGTTTTAGAGCCAACATGAATTGGGTGCCGCGGTTAATCCCGCGATACGGGATCAGTCTCAAACGATCTTGCCAAATCCATGATTCTTCACCGATGCCCGAGACCAGCTTATCAACCTCCGACTCCCGGATCCGGGCCAGCCACGAGGGCGGCAGTTCATCTTGCCATAATGCAGCTTCCATCACCATGACGGGAATGCGGGTCAGTGGATCATAGAGATGATTGCCCGTATCGACCAGACCCGTGCAGCGGCATTCCTTATCCTCGATATACACGGTTACATCCGCCACATGCGAGATCACTTGCTCCCGCTGCCTTCGTGCAGTCAGAACGCTTTTGTAGATGAGCAATCCAGCGGCTAACAGGATGAAGAGCAGAACCAGACCAAGGTTCATCTCCAGGCCCAGACCGCCAGACCTTGTGAACCATAGCCCATTCCACAGCTCGCTAGAGCTCTGTAACAGGTAGTAGCCTCCTAGAACCGCGCCGGCAGCAGCAAAGTTAACGCCATAAAATGCCGCCACATGCCTGGCAAACGGCTGAAGACCGCCGAATCCAAACGTCGCCCACAGCATCAGCAGGGACAATCCAACCTTCAGGGCAAACGTGAACAGAAACGACACCGGTGGAAAAAACATCATCGCTGCATAAGATGCCCCGATCACCGCGCCGGCGAGTAAGCGCCGCTTAAGCAACCGTACGCCTCGTACCCAGGCCGTCACAACCAGCAGTCCGCCGTCAATCACAAGATTCAACAGAAACACCAAGTCTACATACACAATCAGAACGGCTCAACCTCCTGCCTGCAGGCGAATCGGACAACCCGGTGCGCTAAAGAGGCAATCCGGAAACTCCGGCAGAGCGAGCACGCATCCAGGCCTGGGACATGACGCATGACCTCGTTGTACCTGCTATCGGATAAGCGCTCAGGAGACTTTGCTTGACGTCAATGAACCACCGGCGGTACCTCCGGCGGAAACGATTGAGACTAGTATAGTAAAATACTATTTCAATGTCTGTCTAAACATGCCGTCATGACCGATCTTTTTTTGTCGAGGAATTACCGCGTTGGATCAAAAAGGTTGTCCGAAGCACTCAAAAGCAGCCGAGTGGAGTGGATTCTGATGCACACGGAGGCGCTTCCGCCCTACTACTCCGGCACTTCTCCTCGAAACGACAAAAAAGCTGTGTTTCTTCAGAACCGGGAGGTTCTAAAAAAACACAGCTGCACTTCATACATAATGGTCTAGCGGTCGTTGCGCGGACGATTCCGAAGGAATGCCGGAATATCCAATTGGTCACTGCTAGGTTGTCCGCCATACGACTTCGGGGTAGAAGTCGGTTGACGCTGCTCGCCTGTTGACTCAGCTGCCGGCTGACCTGGCGCACGACGCACAGGATCCGGACCTTTGTGTTCGAAGCCGGTAGCAATAACGGTAACCTTGATTTCGTCCTTGAGCTCTTCGTCGATGATTGCACCGAAGATCATGTTCACCTCTGGGTCCGATGCTGCGATGACGATCTCCGCCGCTTCATTGACCTCGTACAAGGACAGATTAGAACCGCCGGTGATGTTCATGATAACGCCTCTAGCGCCATCAATGGATGTCTCGAGGAGCGGGCTCATGATTGCCTTGCGTGCCGCTTCAGCAGCACGATTCTCACCGGTAGCCACACCGATACCCATCAGGGCGGAGCCGCGCTCGGTCATAATCGTCTTCACATCCGCGAAGTCAAGGTTGATCAGACCTGGTACTGCGATCAGGTCAGAGATGCCTTGCACCGCTTGACGCAGAACATTGTCCGCTTCACGGAAAGCTTCCAGCATCGGAGTCTTCTTGTCGACGATCTCCAGCAAGCGGTCATTGGGAATGACGATGAGGGTATCGACCTTGTCCTTCAGTGCTTCGATACCAAATTCGGCTTGTCCGGAACGTTTGCGTCCCTCGAAGGTGAATGGACGGGTGACGACACCTACCGTCAATGCTCCGCATTCACGGGCAATCTCGGCGATGACCGGTGCTGCACCTGTTCCTGTTCCCCCGCCCATACCAGCAGTGACGAACACCATGTCAGCGCCTTTGAGCGTGTTGGCTACGAGGTCGCGAGATTCTTCGGCAGCTTTTTTACCTACCTCAGGATTAGCTCCTGCGCCCAAACCACGGGTGAGCTTGTCACCAATCTGCAGCTTATGCTCGGACTTGGCCAGATGCAGAGCTTGCGCATCTGTATTGACAGTTATAAACTCGACGCCTTTGACGCCGTTGTCGATCATGCGGTTTACTGCATTGCTGCCCCCGCCGCCAACGCCGATTACTTTGATCTGCGCCAGCTGCTCCATGTCAAAATCGAACTCCAACATTCTATTTCCCCCGATCAAATAAATTCACTAAACATATTTTTTATCCGCTCAAACAGTCCGGGCTTGGAAGGCTCTGCAGGAGCCGCTTTCCGGTTGCCCGATTTCTTCGGGGCGTTGGCCGGGCGGTTGCGCATATATTTGGATACGTACTGAATCATACCGACACCGCTGGTGAATGCCGGATCACGGACGCCGATGTAGTCCGGCACCGCGACGCGAACCGATGACTCCAGCTCGCTCTGCGCGAGCGGCAGTACGCCAGCCATGGACACCGTACCTCCGGTTAATACATACCCACCGACCTTATCACCGAAACCTAGGCGGCGCACCTCTTGCCGAACCAGATGAAAGATCTCCTGCATGCGCGGTTCGATAATATTGGCCAGGTCAACCTGGGTGAATTCCTTCTCTACGTTGCTGCCCATCCGCATGACCTTGAACCGCTGGTCATCGGCGGCGCTGTCGATCAGCGAGCAGCCGTACTTCAGCTTGATCTTCTCGGCTTGCTCCGTCTGTGTCCGCAAGCCGTAGGAAATATCGTTGGTAACATACTCGCCGCCGATCGGCAGCGTTGATGTGGCCACCAGACTGCCCTGTTCAAAGATGGCCAGCGTACAAGATCCGGCCCCTACGTCGACAAGTACGGTTCCCATCATTTTCTCGTCTTTGGTCAGCGCCATCTGGCCCGATGCCAGAGACATCAGGATGACGCCGGAGATATGCAGCTCAGCCTTCTCTACACACCGCATCAGGTTATGTATCGCCGTCTTGGCCCCTGTGATGACAGTGGCTTCCACCTCAAGCCGTACGCCGATCATCCCCCGTGGGTCCGAGATGCCATCCAGACCATCTACCAAAAATTGCTTCGGCACGAGCCCGATAATCTCCCGTTCCGGCGGCAAGGCAACAACCTTGGCAGCCTGCAACACGCGCTCGATATCGTCTTCGCCTATTTCCCGATCCTCATTGGAGACGGCAACGACGCCATGGTTGGTCGCCAGTCCGATGTGATTGCCTTGAATCCCCACATACACATCAGTAATCTGAATACCTACCATCCGTTCCGCATGATCCACAGCATTGCGGATCGATTGGACCGTCTGGTCAATATCAACGATAGCCCCTTTCCGAATTCCTTCCGAGTCGGCAGATCCAACACCAATAATATTAATGGCACCATTTGTAATTTCGCCAATAATAGCTCGTACCTTGGATGTACCGATGTCCAAACTAACAATGATGTCGCTGCTGCTCAACCTGCGGCACCTCCGTTTCGTAAGAAATTGATTTTGCTCTTTTCAACACACTGAATCTACTTATTCAACGCGCTTTATATTATCCCTCTTTTTTCAACAATATTTTTACCCAGGAACATTATGCCATCCAGACGGGTGAAACCCGCGACAGATAAGGCTTCCGCTCTCCTTCAATTGCGCGAAGAGCCTGCAAACTCCATAAATAAAATTCTACCACTCTTTAAAGGTATTGAGTAGTCTAATTTTCATTAGAATCTTCACTTTCTGACGGCTCCGGAACATAAGGCGTATACGTATCCGCAAGCAGCAGAGTCAGCTTTCCGGGCTCCTGCGTCTCGACAACGGCATGAAGCGTGGACAGCTTGTCCCGCAGCAGCGAAATGGCCGTAATGACCTCAAATTGCGTCCGCGTGTAAATTTTAATCCGATCCGGATAGGAAGTGGACGGGTAAGGGATAATTTCTGAGAAATCCGCAAGCTGCTCGGGCGGAATCTCTCCCAGCAACCGACTCAGCTCCTGCTTATGCGGATCATCCGCTTCCCACATGGACAGCACAGGCTTGTCCACTACATACTCTCTGCCTTGCAAATCGACTTGGGCGCCCCCCGCCAGAATCGCCGTCATCTCGCCGCGCGCCGAGATTTCGAAGGCCACCGTCGGGTATTCCTGGACGTGAATACTTACCTTGCCAGGGAAGGATTTGGCCATAACTGCGCCCTGAATCGGGTCCAGACCCTCTTCAATTTGCCGGCTCACTTCGTCCGTGCTGAAGCCAAAGAACGCATCCCCTACATGCAGCGTCGCAGCATCTAGAATCTCTTCATCGGTAACAAAATAATTGCCTGAGATAGTGATAGATGAAATTTTGCTAATCGAAGAATTAAAGAATAGAACGGATAATAAAATAAGAAATAACAGGAAGAGAACGGCTATCAGCTTGCGGTTGCTGCGGCGTCTGGCCTGTGGTTCCCGCAAGACCGGTATATGATCGGACATCACTCTCTCCCCCTTCTCTTCGTGATTCCTGCCTGCGGCAGCGCAGCGGCTGCAGAATTCTGCAATCGCTGCGCTGTCGCAGGCCGCAACAGCTCGCCTCTCCAGCAGGAGGACTTGTCCGTCCCGCCGCCAAAAAACATCCGGCTCCTCCACTCTCGCAAGGAAACCGGCATAGTCATCCGAACTGGCGGATGTAGAAGTGCCTCTCTCACCCAGAGATCGACTGGCTGCCGCCAACTGAGGAGAATCTTGTAATGCGTGCTCCCAGACGGGAAAACATCGTCTCGATCCGGTCGTAGCCGCGATCAATATGATGAATCTGCTCTACAATCGTCTTGCCATGCGCAGCCAGGCCGGCAATGACCAATGCAGCACCAGCCCGCAGATCTGTCGCTTCAACGGCTGCACCATAGAGCCTCGGTACCCCCCGGATAAACGCACTGTTCAGATCCACACGGATATCTGCCCCCATCCGCGACAATTCGTCGACATGGCGGAATCTGCCTTCAAAGATCGTCTCCTTCATGACACTTACACCACTTGAGAGAGACAGTAGCACCATGACTTGCGACTGCAGATCCGTCGGGAAGGCAGGATAAGGCGATGTGACAATTCGCTCGATTGCCTGCGGACGTCCATTGCTGGTGACCTTAATTATATCACCGTCAGCAGCCACTTCAACTCCGGCCCGGCGCAGCACATGAATAAGCGACGTCAGGTGAGCGGGGTTCGTATTGTGCAGGACGACTTGCCCTCCAGTCACCGCTGCGGCGACCATGACGGTTCCGGTAACGATACGATCGGGAATGATTTTATAGCGGCCTGGAACGAGTGACTGTACCCCTTCGACCGTGATCGTATCTGTCCCGGCACCACTCACTTTGGCCCCCAGGTGATTAAGGAACTGCTGCAAGTCTTGAATCTCCGGTTCTCGTGCGGCATTTGTTATGGTTGTCACACCATCAGCCAGCACAGCGGCCATCATCAGATTCTCAGTTGCTCCTACAGAAGGAAAGTCCAGATGGATATCTGCGCCTACCAGTCCTTGCGTACGACAGATGATCCGACTGCCCTGCTCCTCGATGTCCGCTCCCAGCATCTGCAACCCCCGCAGATGCAGGTCAATCTTGCGCTCTCCGATCGCACAGCCCCCAGGCTGATAGATCTCTACCTTGCCGAACCGGGCCAACAGCGGCCCCATCAGAAAAATCGATGAACGCATTTGACGCATCAGCGCTTCCGGCACGTGTGCGGAATGAGCCGAAGCCGTATCCAGCGCGACGGTGTGACCGTTATGATCCGCACGACAACCCAGTTCGCGCAGAATCTCCAGCATCACTTCAATGTCGAGCAGCCGCGGGACATGATCAAGCGTGACAGCACCCTTGACCAGCATACTGGCTGCCAGGATCGGCAATGCGGCATTTTTTGCGCCTTGGATTACAATGGATCCTGAGAGAGGTTTCCCGCCATCAATCACCAATTTGTCCAATCTATCACCTCCGATTTACCGCTCACCCACCACCAGTACTTCCGGCACCAGCTCAATTCCGTAGCGTTCCTTGATGATGCGCTGCGTTTGCCCCATGAGGGTGAGAACATCCTCTGCGGTCGCTTGCCCTGTGTTCACGATAAAATTGGCATGCTGCTCCGATATCTCGGCCCCGCCGGAACGAAGTCCCTTGAGCCCTGCTGCTTCAATCAGACGAGCGGCATGATCCCCCGGAGGATTGCGAAACACGCTGCCACAGGTTGCACTTTTGAGCGGCTGCGTGCGCAGCCGGCGGTCCTTGTAGGACGCCATAGCAGCGGCAATCTCCTTGCGATCGCCCGCTTCCAGCTCAAAGGTCGCGCTAATGACGAGCCCCTGCTGCTCCTGCAGAATCGAGTGCCGATAAGAGAAGCCCATTTCCTCTCGGCCGTATCGGACCAATTCTCCGTTCTTCAGTACAATTTCCGCGGATTGCAAAATACGTGACACATCCGAGCCGTGTGCGCCGGCATTCATATAGACCGCACCGCCAACTGTACCTGGAATACCCCCTGCAAATTCCAGTCCGGTCAGCCCTGCTTTTCCAGCCAACACAGAAAGTTTGATGAAGGAATGCGCAGCGCCGGCATGAACCAGATTCCCGTCAAATCGGGCATAGTCCAGACCCGCGCCTGGCTTCACGACGACGCCGCGAATGCCACGGTCACTGACCAGCATGTTGGAGCCGCGCCCCAAAGCAGTCCAAGACACGCCGTGCTTATGAAGCAGCCCGATTACGGACGTAAGCGCCTCTGCGCTGGAGGGAATGATCAGCAGATCCGCCGGTCCGCCAATTTTCCATGTCGTATGGCTGGCCAACGGCTCTTCGCGTCTGACTTCTCCCCAGTCGTTGTCTTCGATTAGTTGAATGATCTGCTGCATAAGCTGTACCTCCTTCTTGCTGTTAAGCTATACGGCATAAGTAACCGGTGCGGGCAATTGCCGTGCTCCGACTCTCGGATGTAACAACCGGTACGCTTCCTGAACACGCATGTTCAATCTTAGAAGCGATCGCGATTATACCCCATCTTATGCCTGGTGTCATAGTAGTGTGACAATCGCCCATTACCGTCATGGACGCGCGCTCAGGCGTTGCAGTTCGGCCGCAATTCGGATGGCGGCTTCCGGCATGCCGAGCCCCAGGGAGGCCTTGCCCATCTCCGAGAGGCGTGAAGCATCGGAGGTAATGGTGCGGATACTCTCCAGCAGTGCAGAACCGCTGAGATCGCGCTCCAGAATCATTACCGCGGCTCCGGCATCTACGAGACTGCGGGCGTTGGCCTCCTGATGATTGGCCGTCACATTGGGTGAAGGCACGAGGATCGATGGCAGCCCGAGCGCCGTAATCTCAGCTAGCGAGGACGCCCCCGAACGGCTGATGACCAGCGAGGTATCGGCCAGCACCTCGGCCATATTATGAATATAAGGCCGGACATGAAGATTGCTTGGCATACCGCCCTGCCGGGCTTCCAAGCGCTGCATGGTTTGCTCATAATAGATTTCGCCAGTGGCAAATACCAGCTCTACTTCGGGCAGACTAGCCAACTGATCCGCCATGTCGATGATGGATTCATTGAAGACCTTCGCCCCTCGGCTGCCCCCCACGCAGAGGACCAGCTTCTTCCCCGGACGCAGCCCTAGCGAGGCTAATCCCCGCCCCCGCTCTGCTTGCAGGACTGCCGTGGCACATGGATTGCCAGTGTACACAACCTTCGCCTGATCCCCGAAGCGCGGCTTCGATGCTTCGAAGCTGACAGCAACCACCGAAGCATAGCGACTTAGAAATTTATTGGTCAGTCCCGGATCTACATTCTGTTCATGAATCAGCGTCGGGATACCAAGTGCAGCCGCGGCATAGACGACGGGCCCGCATACATAACCGCCGGTTCCTACAACCGCATCAGGCTTGAAGGAACGCAGCAGCTGCTTGGAGCGACGAACTCCGCGGAGAAACCGCAGTACCGTCTTGACATTGTCCAGCGACAGCTTGCGCTTGAAGCCGGTAATGTCGATGGCCTCGAACGGCAGCCCCGCCTCAGGAACAATGCGGCTCTCCAAGCCGCGCTCGGTCCCAATATAGAGCAGTGCGCTGCCCTGGTCGGACTGCTGCACCTGCCTGCCGATGGCCAGCGCCGGGTAGATATGCCCACCGGTGCCGCCTCCGGTCAATACAATACGCATGTTAGGAATCACCTCGAATATCGGGATATATTAAGCAATATGCCAAGTGCCGTCAGCAGCAGGGTCAGCGAGGATCCGCCATAGCTGACCAATGGCAGGGTAATGCCCGTAACCGGCATCATGCCGATGACCACGCCAACATTAATTAGGACCTGCACGCCGACGATGCCGGTGATGCCGGTGGCCAGGAGACTCCCGAACGCATCCGGTGCGGTGATGGCCGTTCGGATGCCACGCCACACAACGATAAGGAACAGCAGAATGATCGTCGTACCGCCAATGAAGCCCAGCTCCTCGGCAATGATCGAGAAGATAAAATCGGTCTGTGGCTCAGGCAGATAGCTGTACTTCTGCCGGCTCATCCCCAATCCCAGACCAACCAAGCCGCCCGGCCCGATCGCATACAGGGACTGAATGATCTGATAGCCGGAGCCCAGCGGATCGCTCCAGGGATCTAGGAATGAAGTAATGCGGGCCATACGGTAAGGGGCTGCCAGCACCAGGCCTACCAGACCAAGCAACCCCGTCAATGCCAGCGAGCCTAGATGAGCCAGCCGAGCGCCTGCAGCGAAGATCATCAGCATACAAGCGCCCATCATGACTGTACCCGTTCCCAGATCGGGCTGTAGCATGATTAGACCGAATGCAGCCCCCAGCATCCCCAGCGGCGGCAGCAAGCCTGTGGTGAACGATGTAATCTTGTGCTGCCGGTCAGACAGAAACTTGGCCAGGAAGATGACCATGGCCAGCTTCATAAATTCCGAGGGCTGGATGCCAAAAGAGCTGATGCCCAGCCAACTGCGAGCGCCGCCGCGTACGATGCCAACCCCCGGGATCAACACCAGTACCAGCAGCACAAAACAGAGAATCAGGCCCGGCTTGGAAAACTTCTTCCACACAGTGTAATCCGTATTCATCGTCAGAAACATGGCCCCTAGGCCGAGTATGGCGAATAACAGCTGGCGCTTCACATAATAGAAAGCATCGCCGAACTCATTGAAGCTGAGCACGGCGCTAGCGCTGTACACCATAACCAGGCCAATGGAGAGGATCACTACAATGGCTGCGATCATCCACAGATCGGGAGCAGAACGGGCTTTTGTCATCACGCACAACACCCTTTACATGAAGAAGTAGGGACAGGCCCTCTTCTTACAAGGTATGCGCCGAATCTTTAAACATGCGCCCGCGATGCTCGTAGGACGGAAACATATCCCAGCTTGCGCAGGCCGGCGACAACAACACAATATCACCGGCTTCGGCAGCTGCGGCGGCGATCCTGACAGCGGTGCGGAGCGTAGCTTCGGCATCCTCTTCAGGTTCGACCGTTTGGATGCTTGCTAAACCTGCCTGGGCGGCAACTCCCGCCAGCTTGTCGCGCGTCTGCCCGATGGCGACAAGCGCCTTGACACGATCCCGAAACAGCGGCAGCAGCTCCATATAATCGGAGCCCCGGTCAAGTCCTCCGGCAATTAGAACAATCCCACCTTGCAGGGAACCGACAGACATGGTGGTCGCTGTCGGATTGGTTGCTTTGGAATCATTGTAGTAGCGGACATCCTTATGGGTGCGTACGTATTCCAGCCGGTGCTCGACGCCGTGAAACTCGCGCAACGGCAGCTCCAGTTGCTCCGGCGCAGCGCCGGCAGCAATCGCAGCTGCGGCCGCGGCCATAGCGTTAGCCGCGTTGTGACGCCCCGGAATCCCCAGTTCATGCACGCCAACCAGTCGATGGTCACGACCGTTCGCGTCCCGCCACACAAGCTCGCGTTCGGTTTCGTCTGCTTCGCCAAGAGCAGTCTGCGGATACGGAGGGCGCACGAACACGCCTTGCTCCAGCTCCTGCTTCGTTGAAAAGGGCAGCACGCGGGCAGCGGTTGCTTCCGCCATGGCGCGGCAGATCGGATCATCCCAATTCAATATGGCGATATCATCTGCCGTCTGATGGGCAAGCAGTTTTTGCTTGGAAGCGATATAATCCTCCATCGAGCCATGATAATCCAGATGGGTTTCGACGAGATTCAGCATCAGGCTGATCTTCGGCCTGAAGGCGCTTGTCCCTTTCAATTGAAAGCTGCTAAGCTCGGCGACAATCCAGTCGTCCTTGGCTGCCTCAACCGCCGCTTCGCAAAGGGGGCGCCCGATATTGCCTGCAACGAGCGGACGCATACCAACAGCCGCCAGCATGTCGCCAATCCAGGTCGTTGTTGTTGTCTTGCCATTGGAACCGGTGATGCCGATCATCGGCGCCACTGACAGATGCCAGGCCACCTCTACCTCGGTGACGACCTCGATCCCCAGCTCCGCTGCTTGCTGCAGCGGATGGATGTGATAGGGAATGCCTGGATTTTTTACAACAAGTGCGGTCTCGGAAGTAATCAAGTCCTCCGGGTGATGTCCACAGATGACGGGAATCCCCAACGCTTCCAGCTCCGCCGCCTCCGGCGACTCCTCCCGGCTCTTGCGGTCATTGACCGTTACGAAGGCTCCCAAATCATGGAATATTCTGGCGACGCTCACGCCGCTCTTGGCCAGACCCAGTACGACAACCGGTCGCTGGGCATAGGCTGACGGATGGTTCATGATGCATACACTCCTCTTTCAATTATCTGCACTGCATGAATGTTTACGTTCAGAAGCCTCTGTGCAGCAGCAGACCGATTGCCGCCAGAATCAGCCCTACGAACCAGAAGCTCGTGACGACGCGCCATTCCGACCAGCCGGACAGCTCAAAATGATGATGGATCGGACTCATCTTGAAGATCCGCTTGCCGCGGAGCTTGAACGAGCCGACCTGAAGAATAACGGACAGCATTTCAATGACGAACACGCCACCGATGATGACTAGCAGTAATTCAGACTTGGTCAGAATTGCTACAGCAGCGAGACCGCCTCCGATCCCCAGTGATCCGGTATCCCCCATGAACACCTTGGCTGGATGTTTGTTGAAGACCAGGAAGCCGAGTACCGCCCCGATCATGGCAGCGGAGAAGATGGCGCTCTCCTGCTCAAACAACTGCATAGCGATAAGTGCATAAGCTCCAAATGCAAGTGCGCTGGTCCCTGCCAACAGCCCGTCTACCCCGTCCGTGAAATTCACCGAGTTGCTCGTGCCGAACATGATAATGATCACCAAGCCGTAGTAGAACCAGCCCAGATCCAGCTCCCAGGACGTGCCCGGCACGAGCAGCGCGGTGCTGTGATCCATCATATAGAGCAGCACGCAGACGATAATAGAAAACAGCAGTTGCCCGGCCAATTTTTGGCGAGCCGTAAGTCCCAGCGAGCGTTTCAAAGCAATTTTGATATAATCATCCAAAAATCCGACCAGACCAAAGCCCAGCGATGCGGTTAATAGCACCCAGAAAGCTAATGATTTGTCGGAGAACTTCAAAAATGAAATAAACAGCGCAAGCATAATAATAATGCCGCCCATTGTAGGTGTGCCTTTTTTCTTCAGATGGCTTTGCGGCCCGTCGGTGCGGATTTCCTGTCCGAATTTCAATCGACGAAGCAGCGGAATGAACAAAGGCCCGATAATAACTGCAAGTAGAAATGATGCGCCAATCGCTAGCAAAATGGCCTTCATGTCCATCAGCTCACCCCCTTCATCGATGTTGTATCGCCTGTACGATTTGTTCCATACGTGTTCCACGCGAGCCCTTGACCAGCACCAGATCCTCCGGCGCCAGCTGCGAACGCAGCCAGGTCGCGAGCTTCTCTTTGTCATCAAAGGCTTTCACTGCTTCCGGGTCGGCATGAAAGGCAACGGCCGCTCCTTCAGCGATATAACTTCCCAACTGACCGAACGTTAGCACCTGATCCGCCTTGACCGGTGTGATGTAACGCCCCACCCCGCGATGCAGCTCTTCTTCCTGATCACCTAGCTCTAGCATATCGCCAAGGACCAGCCATTTATGCCGATAACCTTGCAGCTGCTCAACGAGATCGATAGCCGCGCGCATAGCTGTTGGATTCGCATTGTACGCATCATTAAGCACCGTTGCGCCATTGAAGGCCTCGCTTCTCTCGATGCGCATCGCACTCAGCTCCATGCCTGCCAAGCCTGCCGCAATCTGCTCGTAAGGCACGCCTAGCTCCAGAGCGGCAGCAACGGCGGCTGTGGCATTCATCATGTTATGAATTCCTGCGGCTGGCACAGACAGCTCGGTTAGCATTCCGGCACGGTCGTGCAGACTGAATGAAGACGAAGCCGCATCCATGCGCTGTGGCAGCACAACATAGTCATTGCCAGGCTGGCGTCCGAAACGAAGTACCTGTATCCCGGCTGGCAGCGAGACGGCATCTTCAGCCAGGAGTGCTTCATCCCCGTTAAGCAGCAGTGTGCCGCCCGGCTTCAGTCCCTCGGCAATTTCCAGCTTGGCCTTGGCTATCCCCTCGCGCGATCCCAACTGCTGCATATGCGCATCTCCGATATTGGTAATAATCGCTAGATCCGGTCTAGCAATTTCCGAGAGCAGCTGAATCTCGCCATAGCCGCTCATGCCCATTTCCAGCACGGCAGCCTCCGTCGTCTCATCCATCTCCAGTACAGTGAGCGGCAGCCCGATATGATTGTTCAGATTGCCAGCGGTCTTATGGACACGAAAAACGGTGGCGAGCGCGGCTGCCACCATGTCCTTGGTCGTCGTCTTGCCGTTGCTGCCTGTAATGCCTACGATGCGCACCGACAGTTCGCTGCGGTATGCAGCAGCCATCCGCTGCAGCGCTACCAGTGTGTCCTCGACGAGGATCACAGGCCAGTCCGCCAGCGCGGCAGGGAGCTCATGGTCCTCCTGCCACAGCGCAGCTGCCGCTCCACGTTCGCGGGCAGCCACCGCATACGCATGACCGTCAAAGCGATCCCCGATCAGCGGGACGAACAGCTGACCGGTCGCAATCGTGCGTGTATCTGTACTAACGCCGGCGATTCGCTCTTGGCCCGCTCCGGCATGGGCGGTGTGAAGCCGGCCTCCGCACAGGGCAGCCAGCTCTGCAATGGATTTATGTATCACGATTTTTGGCTCCTTATCAGTTGTTCGGCGATTTCACGGTCATCAAACACAGAGGTCTCGGCTCCGATGATCTGATAGGTCTCATGACCTTTCCCCGCAATCAATACTACATCGTCAGAGCTTGCCATATCAACCGCTTTTTTGATGGCTTTGCGGCGGTCAACCTCCAGGACGTAACGGGATTCGGATACACCTGCTTCGACAAGCCCCGCCTTGATGTCCTCCAGAATTCGCTGAGGATCCTCGCTGCGCGGATTATCCGAGGTGACCACGACATAGTCAGCATGGCTGGCGGCAATTTGACCCATCATCGGCCGTTTGGTGCGGTCACGGTCACCACCGCAGCCAAAGACACAGATGACGCGGCCTTTCGCGATTTCTTTCACGGCCTTCAGCACATTGTCCAGACCGTCCGGCGTATGCGCATAGTCAACGATAACCGCGTAAGGCTGACCGGCATCAACCGCTTCAACACGACCGGGCACCCCCGAGATTTGCTCCAGACTCTCCCGAATGCCATCCAGCTCCAGTCCTTCTACCAGTCCAGCAGCTACTGCAGCCAGCGCATTGTAGACGTTGAACTTGCCGACCAGCCGCATGTGCACCTGACAAGCACCACGGAAGGTTGTCAACCGGAACGAAGTACCTTTGGCTGAAATCGTGATTTCCGAGGCCCGTACATCGGCTTGTGATTCAATGCCATAGGTAATAACTTCCGTTGCTGCCGAACGGGCAAGCGTCGCGCCATACGGATCATCCACGTTGATAATGCTGTAGCTGCGCTGTGTCTCTTCCGCCGCATAGCTATTGCCAAGCCGCGAGAACAGCAGGCTCTTGGCCGCTGCGTAGTTGTCCATCGTCTCATGGTAATCGAGATGATCCTGTGTCAGATTCGTGAAAATGGCGCTCCGGTATCGGCAGCCTTTGACCCGCCCCTGCTCGAGTGCGTGGGAAGACACCTCCATGACGCAGTAGCCCATGCCCGCTGCTGCCATGTCTGCCAGCGATTGCTGCAGATCCAGTGATTCCGGCGTTGTTCCGGACATCGGCAATGAGCGTCCGCCATAGCGCATTTCGATCGTGCCGATGACGCCCGCGCGATGGCCTGCGTCTTCCAACAGTCGTTCAATCAGATACGTGGTTGTTGTTTTGCCGTTGGTTCCCGTGATGCCAATCATCCGCATCTGCTCGCTCGGATAGCCGTAGTAGTGGCTCCCCAGGACACTCATAGCAAGACGACTGTCTTTGACAACCAGCTGTGGCAATTTCACGGGCAGTGGCCGTTCGACGATGAGTGCTACAGCGCCGCGCTCGGCAGCCTGTGCCGCATAATCGTGTCCATCTACCGTATGACCGGGCAGACAGATGAACAGATCCCCTGGTTCGACCTTTCTGGAGTCGATCCGGATGCCGCTGATGGTGACCCCCTCCCCACTACCGTGCCACTGGGAGGTCAATAACAGAGACGCCAGTTCATCCATACGCATACCGCTCATTCCTTTCTATTGGTCATTATTGCCATTAATTATGGTCATGATGCTCTTCCTTGCCCAGGTAGACCCGGATGGTCGAGCCTTTATCCACCCGGCTGCCTGCCGCTGGCGCCTGACGAATCACAACATTGCCAGTGCCGGCCGTAGCCAGGTTAAAATTCATGTTTAAATCTTCATACAGCTCTGACACCGTACGGCCTACCAGGTTAGGAACTTGAACAATCGGCGTCTCGCCATATTTATATTCCTTGCTGATCTGCTCCTTGCGCGGTTCTACCCCCATATGCACTAGCGAATCAGCCATAATGTTCCGGACAATTGGAGCGGCCACGACACCGCCGAACTGAATCCCCTGCGGATTGTCGACTGCAACATAGACGACGATCTTCGGGTCATCTGCCGGTGCAAACCCGATGAACGAGACGATGTGTTCATTGGGCGAGTAGCGACCGTTGATCACTTTCTGCGCGGTGCCCGTTTTGCCACCTACCCGGTATCCGTCAATAAAAGCATTGCCCCCGGTCCCCTTGGCAACGACACTCTCCAGCGCCTCGCGCACTTGCTTGGAGGTTTCCTCCGAGATCACCCGGCGCACAGGCTCGGGCTCAATCTCCTCCACCATCATGCCGGATACGGGATCAATCCAGCCCTTGGCCACGTGTGGTTTGTAGAGTGTACCGCCGTTGATCGCTGCCGAGATTGCAGTAATCTGCTGGATCGGTGTGACCGATACGCCTTGCCCGAAGGCTGTTGTAGCCAGCTCAACGGGACCGACACGATCAAGCTTGAACATAATGCCGTTTTCTTCGCCGCCCATATCGATCCCCGTTTTTGTGCCGAATCCGAAGTCCTTGATGTATTGAAAGAGCTTCTCCTTGCCTAGTCGCTGACCCAAGGTGACAAACCCGGGGTTACAGGAGTTCTCGACAACCTCCAAGAAGGTCTGTGAGCCATGGCCGCCCCGCTTCCAGCAACGAAGCCGGGCACCGCCGACTTCAATCGCGCCGGGATCAAAAAAATGCTCCTTGTGCAAGTCGACCTTCTTCTCTTCCAAAGCAGCTGAGAGAGTAATGATCTTGAAGGTCGAACCGGGCTCATAAGTCATCCAAATGGGCAAGTTCCGATTATATACTTCGCTAGGAACCTCCCGATATAAGTCCGGCTGATAGGTAGGATGGCTTGCCATGCCGAGAATTTCGCCAGTTGATGGGTCCATGGCAATGGCCATGATACTGTCAGGCTGCAATGACAGCATGGTTTGCTCCAGCTCACGCTCCATAATGGTCTGAATCTGCTTATCAATCGTTAACTGCAGATTCAGGCCGTCACGAGGCTGGTTGAACGTGTCGGACGCACCTGGCATCAGCCGACCAGCTGCATCGGATAGGAACGAAATGCTGCCGTTAATGCCGTTCAACCGCTGGTCATACGTCAGCTCCACGCCAGTCAGTCCCTGATTGTCGATACCTGTGAAGCCCAGTACATGGGCTGCCAGCGTACCAAACGGATAGTAGCGCTTGTTGTCTTCGGCGACCACGATCCCCGGAAGCAACAGGCTGCGGATCTCTTGAGCCTTCTCAGGCGTAATTTTACGCCCGCCGGGCTGCAGCTTCACAATCCGCTCACGCTTTGTGATCAGGTTCTCGATCTGTTCCGCACTCATGTCCATATGCAAGGCCAGTTGCTGCGCCGTATGCGGCGCATCCTTTATCTGAGCCGGAATCGCCATGACGGTTGGTGAGCTTACATTATAAGCCAGTTTCGTCCCATTACGGTCGAGGATTTCTCCCCGCTTCGCTGAAAACGGAATTTCGCGGCGCCAAGAATCCTCCGCCCGATCAGCCAACTCATTTCCTTGAACAAGCTGGACATATGCCAACCGTACGCCAAGAGCGGCAAATCCGGTGATGGCCAGAATCAATACGACAAAGAGTCTTCGTCTTACCGTAACATTCGATATTTTCACGCGTATCCCCCCGAATGGCAGAGTTGGCCGCGTTGTTGCCGGGGCAGCCTTCTTGTTTCAGCCTATTCGCGGGGGAACGGTGATAGAACAAGCTGTTAACGCTCGTCCGCTGGAGCTTCCTCTGATTCATCGTTGTCAGCGTCAGTCGTGTCCGTTGATTCTTCGCCTGTGTCCGTTGTCTCCTCAGACGCCTCTTCGCCCTCGACGACAGTCTCGCCGTCATCTTCCGGCTCTCCTGGCGGCTGCAGCACCAGCTTGATTACGTCTTCGCCGTCAAGCTTGGCTTGCATTTGTGACGTCACATAGCCTTCTCCTTCAGAGATACACCGCATGTCGAGCAGGGAGCATACCTCAAGCGCGTCCCGCAAAGACAAGCCTCTCATATTGGGCACGGTGAGCTGGCTCCGTTCCTCCGTTAATAAATAGATGCGCTGCGAGGAGGGTACCGAACTTCCCGCTTTTGGAATTTGCTTGATGACCGTCGTGCCGCTGCCCAGCAGCTCATAGTTTAGTCCACGCGCCTGCAGCTCAGTTTGCGCCTGCGGGATTTGCAGCTCCTCCAGGTCCGGAACATCAACGATCTTGGTCTGCAGGCCATTGATCTCTTTCACCTGTGCATCCACTGTGGTGGGGGCTACGCCCATATGCAGTAGGCTTTTTTCCACAATCTCGCGGAAGATCGGAGCCGCGACCGAACCGCCGCCAACTGATCTCCCATCGATTTCTTGAGGCTCATCCACGACGACGTAGACGACAATTTTGGGGTCCTCGACTGGCGCATAACCGATAAATGAAACCAGATACTTATTAGCTGAATAGCCTTTTTGTCCGGGTCCGGCCGCTTTTTGAGCCGTACCGGTCTTGCCGGCAATCCGATAACCATCAATATAGGCATTATGGCCCGTTCCGATTTTCTCATCCGATACGACCTGCTCAAGATATTCGCCGACCTTGCGTGAGGTTTCTTCCGAAATGACCTGCCGCTCCAGCTTGGGTTCAACCACGGTAACAGCGCCTGTCGTCGGATCTTCAATTCGTTTAACCAGATGCGGCTGCATCAGATTACCGCCATTAGCAACCGCGGCAACTGCTGCAAGCTGTTGAATCGGAGTGACCTGCAGTACCCCTTGTCCGTAAGTAACGGTCGCAACCTCTACCGGTCGATTCCAGTTGAAATTCACTTGACCGGCAACCTCGCCAGGCAGATCAATTCCCGTTGGTTTGCCGAAGCCAAAAGCCGAAATATAATTATTCAGTTTTTCTGCACCAAGACCCTCTGCGCCCATCTTGACGAAGGCCACGTTACTGGAATGCTTTAGTCCATCAAGGTAAGAAATCTGTCCCCAGCCTTCTCGCTTGTGATCACGAAGACGTGTATTGCCGACCATAATGGAGCCGGACATGTACGTAGCGTTGGGATCGAACTTTCCTTCTTCTACAGCAGCTGCCAGCGTAACAATCTTGAAGGTCGAGCCTGGCTCGAACAACTGTCTCACACTGTGATTATAGAAATCCCCCTGGTCGGTTGTTTCCCAGTATTCATTAGGATCATAGTTGGGATAACTGCCCAGCCCGAGAATCTCCATCGTATTAGGATCCGCAGCAATTGCGGTGATGCTTTTTGGATTATATTCCTTGCTTGCCGCCTTAATAGCCGCCTCTATATAGGACTGTATTTCGGTATCAATTGTCAACGTCAAATTATTCCCATCATGAGCTGGCGTATATTCTACTTCGCCGTCCACCAGCTGTACCCGCTTGCCGTCTTTCTCGTATTTGAGAGAGCCCTGCGTCCCCCGCAGCATCTCATCATAATACTGCTCCAGACCATATACCGCCTTGCCTTCGTTCTTCTCGATATACCCTAGCAGATGGGAGGCCATACTAAAGCGCGGGTAATAGCGCTTCTGGTCATCCATCAAATAGATTCCGACATCGTCGCGATCCAACTCTTTGCGCAATTCGTTGCGGAATTCACTGACTTGATCCGCTAGATCCTTGTCAATTTTCCATCCGCCGTTGCGAACTTCGCGATTAACCAGAAAATCACCGTTCTCTCGTTTAGCTGTTACATCTTTTTGGAGCTGCTCTCGTTTCGTGCCCAACAACTCATGCAGCCGATCAACAATACGATCTTCCAATTTCAGCTTATTGATAACCTCTGGATTGACAGCCACCGTATAGGCCGCCGCGTCCATGGCCAGAATATTGCCGTTGCGGTCGGTAATCGTACCTCTGACAGGATTGATCTGTTTGGAAGCCGACCAGATATTTTTGGCCAACGAAAGATAGTGATCTCCATGTACGACCTGCACGAAGTAGACTCGGCCCATCAGGACAACAAAAAGGAGGGTTATGAGCCCTCCGACCAGTAGTGCGCGAAGTTTTATCCGTCTCGTCATGGTCTTAACCCCCTAATCCTTAAGAGCCATCTGGCTTCTGGTTTCGCCAACCTGCAGCGAAATCCGGTGATCCGACTGGACCATGCCTTGCGCCATGGCTTTCTCACGAATCAGATCGGGCGAGCTGAGCTGCTCCACCTTGCGCTGCATCTCCTTGATCTCGACGTTTAGTGTCTCATATTGACTAGTCATCTCTTGTACTTGCAGATTGGTCTGATAGACCTCAGCATACCGAAAAATAATCACGCACGACACGATAACACATACAAGGACCGTGACCAAATAAAGGAGTTTCTCCTGTACCGGCAACGACTTGCGGCGAACGACTACGTGTTTCTTCTCTCTGTACGAATGCTGCTGCTCTTCTTCGGGACGCTTCTTCGGCTGAAGCGCCAAATTGCCGTGCATATAGGCCATGTATGCTTCTCCCTCCGGTTCTTTCTATAATTTCTCCGCGACGCGCAGCTTGGCTGAACGAGAGCGCGGATTGTGCTCAAGCTCTGTCTCTCCGGGTACAATGGGCTTGCGATTAACCAGCTTCAGAACCCCTTCATTGCCACATACGCACATCGGAAAATCCGGCGGGCACGTGCACTTTCGCAAATATTGCGCAAAGGTCTGCTTGCAGATCCGGTCCTCCAACGAGTGGAAGGTAATGACCGAGACTCGTCCACCAGGTGCAAGACAGCGCACGGATTGGAGCAATGCTTGTTCTTCAGCTCCCAGCTCATCATTGACTGCAATGCGCAGCGCCTGGAATGATCTTTTGGCTGGATGCGGTCCACTTCTGCGGGTAGCAGCAGGAATCCCTTGCTTGATTAACTCGACTAGCTCGCCTGTTGTTGCAATCGGCTGCACTGCTCTTGCTTTACCGATCTGACGAGCGATCTGACGGGCGAACCGTTCTTCTCCATACGTGCTCAGAATCCGTGAGATTTCTCGTTCATCCCATGTATTGACGATCTCATGGGCAGTCAGATCACTCTGCTGATCCATTCGCATATCGAGCGGGGCATCATGATTGTAGCTGAACCCACGCTCAGCCTCGTCCAATTGAGGGCTTGACACCCCCAGATCGAACAAAATCCCATCGACTTGCGGCACGCCATCCGTCTGTGGCACACCTTGCTCGCGGAGGACTTCCTCCAAATACCTAAAATTGCTGCGGACCA
This sequence comes from Paenibacillus daejeonensis DSM 15491, assembly GCF_000378385.1. Lineage (GTDB taxonomy): Bacteria > Bacillota > Bacilli > Paenibacillales > Paenibacillaceae > Paenibacillus_D > Paenibacillus_D daejeonensis. Next base: position 803,983 of record NZ_KB899659.1, read on the forward strand.
ACCTAACTTGGTTTATGTAAGGTGCCAGCCGATTGCGCGCATTGTCCAGGGCCCAATCATCCTGATCCAGCGCAATCAACAAGCCGTCTGGGCCGAGCCGTGAAGCGATTAGCTCGCTGTGGCCGGCCCCGCCCAGCGTGCAGTCCACGTAGATGCCGTCCGCCTTGATGTCCAAGCCGTCAACCGCTTCTTCTTTGAGTACGGTAATGTGATCAAACACGCGTTATCCTCCTGGGTTCGATGCTATGTTTCTCGTGATGGGATCAAAAATTGAAATCAAGGTCGACCAGCTTCTCTGCAATCTCATTAAACGTTTCTTCGGATTGCTGGAAATAACCCTCCCAGATAGCCTTGCTCCAGATCTCGACCCGGTTGGTAACACCCAGGACGATACATTCTTTGTCGAGCTTGGCATAATCTCGCAGATTGGCGGGTACGTTTACTCTTCCCTGCTTGTCCAACTCGCATTCGGTTGCACCGGAGAAGAAAAAACGGGTGAAAGCACGCGCATCTGATTTCATGAGGGGCAAGCTTTTCAGCTTCTGTTCGAGAATCTTCCATTCACTATCGGGGTAGACGAACAAACAGTTGTCTAAACCGCGGGTAACTACAAACTGGGGTCCGAGCTCCTCACGGAACTTGGCGGGGATGATGATCCGGCCTTTATCGTCGATGCTATGCTGATGCTCTCCCATAAACATACGGCCGTCCCACCTCTCTACCCTTTTACACCACTTTCCCCCACTTTGCACCACCACTTTTGAAAATATTCGCCACGCACGCTTAAACTCCTTCTTCAATCTCCTTTAAAATAACGATTTATTAATGGGATGAATGATTTCTAATCCTGAAGCCCCGATTCTAAAATTTTGCTAAAAAAAAAGCACCTCTCCGAGAGGAGAGATGCGTAAATTCTTAAAAAATCAATGTTCTGTCCAGCTGTCCAGGTACGACCGCTGTTCTTCGCTCAGCTGATCAATACCCGTTCCAAGCGACTCCAGCTTATAACGAGCCACCTGCTCATCGAGCTCATAAGGGACATTGAGAACCTTGCTGCCAATCGATTCATATTGTTCATTCACGTACTTGAGCGACATCGCCTGCAGAGCAAAGGTCATATCCATAATCTCTGCTGGATGGCCATCACCTGCAGCCAGGTTGACCAGACGCCCTTCGGCCAGCAGGTAAATGCTGCGTCCGTCCTTCAACTGATACTCTTCAATGTTGCGTCGCACCGTGCGCTTACCCGTACTCAGTGCATCCAACTCCGGCTTATTGACCTCGACGTCAAAGTGTCCGGCATTGGAGAGAATGGCTCCGTCCTTCATGACCTCGTAATGCTCGCCACGGATGACATCGCGGTTGCCGGTGACGGTGACGAAAAAATCACCTTGTTTGGCTGCTTCGAGCATTGGCATAACGGCAAAACCGTCCATGTAAGCTTCAACTGCCTTAATGGCATCAATCTCGGTCACGATGACGTTTGCTCCGAGACCTTTGGCACGCATGGCTACGCCTTTACCACACCAGCCATACCCGACCACAACGACCGTCTTGCCGGCAACGACCAGGTTCGTGGTGCGATTAATTCCATCCCATACCGATTGTCCAGTACCATAACGGTTGTCGAACAGGTATTTGCAGAATGCATCGTTAACGGCCACAACCGGGAACTTCAACTCGCCTTCCTTCTCCATTGCCTTCAGACGCAGGATGCCAGTCGTAGTTTCCTCCGCTCCTCCGCGCACCTTGGAGAGCAGATCCGGACGCTCAGAGTGCAGGATCGTGACGAGGTCTCCCCCGTCGTCGATGATGAGGTCAGGACCTGTCTCCAGAGCTTTCACCATCAACTCTTTATATTCAACCGGGTCAGGATTGTACTTGGCGAATACAGTGATTCCGTCTTCCACCAGCGCCGCACATACATCGTCTTGCGTAGACAGCGGATTGCTGCCTGTGATGGCTACTTCTGCGCCGCCAGCTTTAATTACTTTGGCCAGGTAAGCCGTTTTTGCTTCCAAATGCAAGGAGATGGCAACCTTCAAACCTTTGAATGGCTGCTCACGCTCAAACTGTTCGCGAATCCGGTTTAGCACGGGCATATGCGCCTGTACCCAGTCGATTTTCAAATGTCCTTCAGGAGCCAGCGACAGATCGCGGACGATACTATTTTCTTTAACACTCATAATGATAATTCCTCCATTATATATAGGTTCACTAGGCTGCCTTTTAAAAGCAAGCCTACAGTCACGGATCGATCTTACGATCGCTGTTGTCCCCAGATTTCTTGATTGTTAACCGCTCTAGCGGTTGAAATCCGGGGACAAAGGCGAACGCTTCGCAGCATATGCTCCCGAAGTCGCTTTCTTTCAGAAAGCGTTGACCAGATTCAATTCCGTGCCTCTCCGGCCGTTTCTAGGGCAGCCTAATACAGTTAGTTAATACGCTATGCTTATAACTATTCTATAAATACACTAAGCGGTGTTTGCCACTCGGATCAAACGGTATCCGCAGCAGCTGTTGGAGCCAATCTCCGCCGTATTTGTTCCAATACAGGGTGAAATTCAGGACACGCTCCTGCGGGATGCCTCCAGGATAGAGCATCAGCCGGATCCGCTCGAGCTGATTTAACGAAACCTCATGCTTCCGCTTCAACTCATCGTCTACCCGGCGTCGCATGAATGCAATGTGGGCGGAGAACAGCTCCCGGTTTTTGGCCGTGAGTGCTGCCAAACCAGGCATCCGAGCTGCAACATCCTTCAGTAGCGGATCGTAGAGCGCCAGCATTTGCTGTTCTGCCACATCAAACTGATTCCCCAGTTGATCTCTATCTTGCGCCGCTAACCACGTATCCCGGAATTCCTCAAACCGGAACATCACATCTTCGATGGTGAGCGCATACTTCTCCATATGCTTGGCCGTTGTCTCGTCAATCAGCGTAAAGGACATGCGCGGTACGACGATTGGCATCTCCATGCCCATGACTTGAAATGCGCGACCGGTGATGCCCCAATAGCCTATCTCTCCGGGACCAAGCACAGTCGCCAGCACCGGGAGCACATAATCCTGCATCATTGGGCGGCTCAAGACATTATTGCTGAACTGCTCTGGCTCGGCTGCAGCCGCAGCAATGGCTTCCGCTGTCGATAACCGGATCAGCCCACGACGGTCAGCGAAGCCCTGTTCTGTCCGATAGAGCTTGGTTCGCTCCCCGGCTCCCGGAGCGCGAACATCCTTCCTATAATAAAACAGGTTGGCGCTATCGGTCTCTGCTTCTGCTTGAAGCTTATATCCCCAAGCTTCCACATCGTCAGAGACGGAGCGGAACGACTCTTCCAGCTGCCGGTTATCCACCAGCATCCGCTGCAGCATGGGCGATTCCAGACGGCGCAGCTCTGGATCGTCCGCATCCAGCAGCACAAGTCCTTCATTAGCAAACAGCCAGCTGAGTACCGATGCGAGCAACTCGGACAAGGTGACACTGCGTGCTGCCATTGCCTCCAGCTGCCGTATTAGCCCAGGCTTATGTAAGGTGTCCGGAAGCAAGGTAGCTAATGCACCCAACTGCTCCGTCCAAATCGCCTGTTCAACTGGAGTACGGCTCACCGAGGTTCTGGGCCCGGCGGGACGCGCGATTGCCAGCTTCTGAAGCCCTCCCTCACCAGGCAAATACGTGTGGCAGGCTTCTTCCCAATCGTGATCCTCGCCTGCAATCCAAAAAACCGGAACCACCGGCCTTCTTAATCTCTGCTGAGCATCACGCGCAGCGTTGATTACGGTTACGGCCTTGTGGAGAATCATGAGTGGCCCGCCCCATAGTCCTGCCTGCTGACCGCCTACAATAACAAGTGCACCATCAGCCACACGGCTTATCGCTTCCATTGTCTGTGCAGAAGCGCCGTTACGGCGATTATAATTCTCCAGCACAGCTGCCAGAGCTATAGCATCCACCCGCTCAGAGGCTCGGCTATCGAGATACGAAGCCCTGCGCTCCCAGTCCCGCTCATCCTGCGGATGATAGGGGAATAATCCCTCAATCCTTGAGTCTGTACGATGCACGTACGCGTCGGTCAAGGTCGAGCCGGGCGACCTCTCCAGTACTTGCGTCTTCATGGCACTCCCCTAACCTCCTGTACATTTGCACTTCTAGTTTTGATTGTACACAACCTGATTGAACCCGTCAAAAGGTGAAATAGCTCTTCACGTGCGAATAGGTTAAAAGCAGCTTTTCTCCGGAAAGAAAAGCTGCTCCATTAAAGGACTGGTTTAACTGGCCAGCAAAAAGGTCTGTCCCATGCCGAGCACCATCAGTACGACATACAGCATCGACATTACAAAAAAACTGATCCGCCAAACGGCTCTAAAGATCCGTTTGGTATCGATTCGTCCTTTGGTCCGATATTGCAGGTTGCCCAGCAACCCCGCACCGATTAATAACAACAGCAAGATGCCGTAAAATCCGAAGCTGCTGCCGAAGATTCGATTGAACAAAACCGTGACACAGCCGATCAGAAGTGCTGTCGTAATATCCATAGCCAAGCGGAAGGCTTTCTTACGGTCCCCGAAATAAGCACTGTAGCCCAGATAGATCAAGATAAACGGCACAACGGGTATAACGGCAAGAAAAGCGTAAACTTGCTTGGCGCTCTCCCACAACACCTGCACGCGGCTTCGACCCCTCTCTCACCTGTTTGCATCCAATAACGTTATCCGTTCCACAACCTCCTCATTGCATGGCGCAGCAAGTCCAAGCCGGTTAGCCAATGCAACGACACCCCCATTGATCCAGGCCAGCTCTGTCGGACGCCCTGCCCGGATATCCCGAAGCATGGAGGATTCGTTCTTTGCCGTAAGGCGGCACAATTCCAAGACATGATTCCACTCATCGCCAGACAGCTCCAGTCCCGCTGCGTGAAGAATCGCAGCTGTCTCCTCATGAATGGCCTTCATATGGGCCAGACGCGCTTCATCTGCTGGCAGCTCTCCGTTCTTTACGCCGTAGAGCGCTGTCAAAGGATTAATCACACAGTTTAGCAGTAGTTTCCGATACATGCGATCCTCCATTTGATTCGACAAAAAGACGGTAATTCCTGCCTTTTTCATTGCAGCGAGTAACATTTTTTGATGATTAGTCTCCCTGCTGCCACTGGGAGTTCCTTCTTCTAACCAGAGTTCGCCAGCTCCGGTATAACGCACGCTGCTCGGACTGCTCCGGAGCGCAGCCTCAGTGGTGCTGGCGGCCAGTACCTGCAGGCGCGGCCAACAAGCCTGAAGCCGGGTGAGATGACCTATTCCGTTCTGCAGACAATAGACGGGCGTTTGCTCTGGCAATACTCTCCCTACCTGCTCGATCAAGTCTTCTGTAATCTGATATTGCTTCACCGTCAGCATGACGACTTCCGGTCTGTAATTCCGCAACGATCCTATGGAGTCTGGCTCCATGGCGTAGGCCTTAACCGGCAGCCGCGCTTCCCCTGCGTCGGTTATAAGCCCGATGCCTTCGCGGCTCAGCAGCGCTGCCTGCTCAGTTGTTCTCGTACCTACGCACACAGACTGATCTCCACTAGCCAATCTCGCGGCATATAATAATCCGATCGCTCCGCCTCCGATAATCAGCCATCTCATAACCTGGTCCCCCTACGGCATCTATTTTCTACATCTTATCAAAATGCCAGAGGCCCGTTAAGACCAAAACAACCGTCTCGCATGCGCGGATGTTCATCCTTCGCATGACAAGGCGGTTGTGCGGTGACCTCTATTCGATTCGTTCCAGGTTGCCGTTGGCATCCATTTTGAAGCGTGGCTTTAATTCTTCCTCTTCACTCAGTGTCGCAAGCTTCCGGGCCCTGTCCATGATCTGAATCAACGTTTTGTAATCATCATTGACGGCCCGATAATCCGTTTGCGCATTATTGACCTCGCGCGAGAGCTTCTCGTTTTTCACTCTAAGCTCGAAAATCTCTTCATCTTTTTCTTTTAGATCCTTCTCCAGCGTTTTGATATGCCGGTTTAACTCTTGATAATGGCCCCGCCAGCTTCTCAAGAATCGGATAATCGCTTCGACGGATAACTCTTCCACGCCGGACTTGCCGGCCTCTTCCCCCGTCTCGGCTGTCGCTACCGCCGATACCTGCGGTACACTTGCAAAACTTTGTTTTCTCAGATAATTCCGTTTTTGCCGCTGCTGCTTGGCAAGTTGGATTCCTTCTTCATGGCGCTTGCGCACACAGCTGTTCCAGCGGAACCCGCATGCCGCCGATGTGCGGCCGATCCGTTCGCCAACCTCCTCAAAGGCTGCCAATTGGGTACTACCCTCCCGAATGTGCCGCAAAGTCACCTCTGCCAGCATCAAGTCGTCATCCGCACTCCACGCATCTTGTCTTACTGCTGTCATGCTTCCCAAAACCTCCTAACATAAAGGGCGCTCCATTTATCTTTATGCCCTTGGTAGAGTTCATAGAATCTATCGGATACTAAAATGTATATCCATTTTCACAACCACTCATACATGACTGGCAGGTAATCTGAACATACTATGTTCAAAATCAACTGGCATCGGACCCTTTGACCTCGTGCAAATGCGGCAGAAAGTTTGCCATTTCGTCACGGATTCAGGTTTACAGTAAGAAGGGCCCAAGGTATAATGTTGAATAGTATTGGGATGCGACTGACGGAAGGGGGATGGAAGTATGGCACGTATGTTTCGGGTACTAGGCTTCTGGACGCTCGTTATCGGGCTCATGGCATATGCTGGTCATATGTATGAAATGGCGATTTTGTTCTTTGCCCAGACCGCAGTGTTCGTCCTGTTGGGTTACCTCAATTTCTCCGAGAGAACATACATAATGATGTTCTGGGGATACATGGTCGTTGCATTTGTGGGATTCACATACTGGTCCGTTTTCGAGATGGGCTTGCCTTTCTAATAACGAACGGTAGAGAAAGAAAAACGACTAGCAACGACGAACAGCCGGGACAAGCGTCCGGCTGTTTTTCTTTGTCGCATGATCTGTTGTCTCACGCATATATTGGTGTGAGGGACAGGTTTCAAAACCAGAATCTACGGCTAAATCATATTTAAATACATAAGGAGGCGAAGCCGTCAGTGACCATAAAACGCAGACCCGTTCTGTGGGCAGCCGTCGGCCTGTTGCTGCTGGGGCTGCTCCCCTCTCCCGCCTCTCTGGCTCAACCTACCGAGGAAGAAACGCGCCAACTCCTGGAAAAAAGCCTATCCGTCATCGAGATCGACAAAGAAATCGAACGGGTTGCCCAGCAGCGTGTGGCCTTGCAAGACACGATCGATGCGATGACGTTGGACATGTCTGATAAGGAAAACGAAGTTGAAATGCAGCGCGAAGAAGCCGGCAAGGTGCTGCGCGCCTATTATACCGGAGAGAAGCAATCTCTGCTGATGTCTATTTTTTCATTTAACAGCTTCAAAGATTTATTTGCTGTGCTGGACTACTATGATTATATTATGGCCCGGGACAAGCACACCTTGGATACCCTGCTGCTTCAACAGACTGAACTGGCTTCAGGGCGGGAGCGGCTGCATGCGGAACAGCAACAGCTGGATGAAATTAACCGCAATCTGCAGTTGCAACGGGCGCGGCTTGTCCTGCTCCAACGGGAGATTGACAGCGAAATGAGCACGCGCAGCGATAGTGACCGAATCAAGCTGATGATGGATGAAATCGCCAGCTTTTGGGAGAGCGTCGGCATCTATGAAGTCAAGCAATATTTCCGTGCACTTGCAGGTGCCATGGGCGAGCTGCCCGGGTGGTTGCAAGAGAATACGCAGTACATGACCTTGCGGGGTTTGGAGTATACGATTGAACTTCCGGAGGAGGCACTGAATACTTTTTTGCGGGAACAAAATAAGTTATTCAACAATTTTGCGTTTTCATTTAAAGATGACCAAGTCATTGTCGAGGGTCAACGTGAGGGCATGCAGGTTTCCATAAGTGGTCATTATACACTGGAGAAGGAGCCGCGCAACGCTATCCTCTTCCATGTGGACAATCTGGTCTTCAACGGGTTATCTTTGCCTGACACCACCATGCGAGCCTTGGAAGAGGAGTTTGACCTGGGATTTTATCCTCAGATGATCGTGTCGCTCGTCGAAGCCAAATCTGTCTCGGTCCGCGACGGCTATCTAACAGTCAAGCTGGGGTTGTCTCTATAATCAAATACATTCGCTATGGGAGTCTGCGCTCCGGCAGCAATATGGCCTCCAGTGAGGCGCGGTACTCCTCCTCGATCTCTGCACCGGAGTCCCATTGCAGCCATAGGGCGTGAATGTCATCCAACTCTATATGAGATAGCGGACCAGGCGTCCATACGGATGGATGGGATAAGGCATTCGGCAGCCATGATGGAAGGATTGAACCCTTATTCACTTCAGTTGCATTCAGCGAGCTGCGGGCAGGCAGTGTTCCTCTGTTGCTCCAAGCAGCTTGCTGCACCTCGGGAGAGGCTGCTGCAGCCACCCAGGCATGCGCTAGCTCCTTGTCGTTTGTCCTGTCCGAGACCACATAACTGCTGCCTTCCGCACCGAATAGACGCTCTTCTTGCAACGAGAGCATCCATGAGGTGCCGCCTGCTTCTCTGGAGATTTCAACATACTCCGACCAGCGCATGACAGACGATAAGAGATTCCCCTGATGCAAATCGGTTGCGATATCGTGCAAATCCGCGTTGTCAGTCAGCCTAAATCGTCCCTGTGCGTTGGAGCCGTAAAGGAACTGCCACAAGGTCTCAGGTAAATTTGACGGCGCCGCTATCTCTTCATTGCTGCTATCATGCACCAGAGCCGCAAGCCATGCCAACCAGACCTTGCTGTCATTATCACCTGCCAACCAAGGCCGGATAGCCCCTTCAGCAGCCTCTTCTAGCTGCAGCACCTCCGTCAGTGCAATGAGCTGCTCCCATCCATCCGGCGGCTCCTGCAGCCCGCCCTGCGCCAGCAAGAGCCGACTCCACACGGTAACGTAAGGGTCAGCATAAAGCGGCATCCCCCACATATACCCATTCCACTTGACTGGCTGCAATAGAGATACCGGATGATCAGCCAAGGATTCAGCAGTATACAGATCATCCAAGGGGTCCAGGTATCCGCGCGCAGCAAATTCTTGCACCCAGGAATTGTCCAGGAGCATGATATCCGGCAGCTCGCCAAGCACGGCTTCTTGTTTCAACTGATCGTAAAACTCTATGTATGGCAAATTGCGAAAGTTCACTTCAACACCTGGAAACCGGGCGGCAAACCGCTCGCTCACCTCCTGAAGAGCTGCGAGCTCGTTCTCATTTATGGAAACGGTTACATTAAGGGTTTTAAGAACCAGTTCTTCCTCCGTATCCGGATCGGGCTCCCAGCTCCAATCCTTACCTTCAGCATCTTGATGCAACGATCCAGGCAGCATAAGCAGGGGGATGAATATGATCAGCAAGAAGACCAATCCAAGTAGAAGCATGGTATATCGACGGCGAGACATCGGGATGGCTCCCTTCACTTGTTTACCTTTCTCTCCTTATCATAACAAGAATGCACACGTTTGTCTTGCTTCATTACGAGAACGAGCTCAGGAGCGCCTCCTGCGACGCTCCTGCCCATTCCCTTTACCGATTAGAGCAAGTCTGTTGCGAGCTGAGCCAGTCTTGAGCGCTCCCCTTTTTCCAGCGTGATATGGCCACTCAGCCCTTCCTGCTTGAAGCGTTCCATAATGTACGTCAATCCATTGCTTACTGCATCCAGGTACGGATGGTCGATTTGCTCGGGATCTCCCATCAGAATGATTTTACTTCCTTCCCCTACACGAGAAACGATCGTTTTCACTTCATGCTTGGACAAGTTCTGCGCTTCATCGATGATGATGAACTGTCCTGGAATGGACCGGCCTCTGATGTACGTCAAGGCTTCCACTTGAATACTTCCCAGACCCATCAGGATCTTATCAATATCGCCAGCTTTTTTGGTGTCAAAGAGGTATTCCAGATTGTCATAAATGGGCTGCATCCACGGTCTCAGCTTTTCATCCTTCTCACCGGGCAAATAACCGATATCTTTCCCCATAGGGACCACAGGCCTGGCGATTAAAAGCTTCTTATATTTGTGCTCGTCTTCAACCTTGAGCAGTCCGGCGGCCAGCGCAAGCAGGGTTTTGCCTGTACCGGCCTTGCCGCTTAAGGTAACGAGTGGAATGTCATCATTGAGCAGCAATTCCAGCGCCATCCGCTGCTGGGCATTGCGCGCCGTAATGCCCCATACGGGATCATTGCTCAAGAAGAGCGGCTCCAGCTTGCTCCCGTCTTGAGATACTTTAAGCAGCGCAGACTTGGAGGTTCCCATTTCATCCCGCAAAATAACAAACTCATTGGGGTGCAGCTTGGTTTTGATGGACAACGATTTGACCGATAGGAAGCGATAAGAATAAAACTCATCTATAACCGCCGGATGGACGTGGATGGTCAAGTTGCCGCTGTAAATATCCGATGCTTCCACTGTCTGATCAGACAGGTAGTCCTGTGCTTCAAGACCGAGCACATCCGCCTTGATCCGCACGAGCACATCCTTGCTGACAATCACGACCTGCCTTGGCGTTTCCTTCTCTTGTTCTTCCAGCGAGTAATTAAGGGCCACCGCCAGAATCCGGTTGTCATTGGACATGTCCCCGAACATTTCTTGCACCCGCACGAAGCTGCGATGATTCAGCTCAACCTTGAGCACTCCCCCCCTCTCTAGCACGATTCCCTCATGAAGATGACCCTGCTCCCGCAAACCGTCCAATAACCGTGAGACCGACCGGGCATTGCGCCCCAATTCATCAGCCAAACGCTTCTTGGAATCAATCTCTTCTAGGACCACGGCCGGGATGACCACCTCATTATCTTCAAAAGCATAGATGGCTTGGGGATCATGCAGAAGCACATTGGTATCGAGCACGAATATTTTTTTCATCGTGTAACCCTCCTGGCGTAGGTAGTTGAGCGGGGCGGCCCAGGCCATATCCGGCTCTCTCGTACATAGCTTCCATCCATTGCGGACAGACTAGGCATGGGAATTGCCAACACATGCAGGTAGAAAGGTTGAATGTGAGATGAGACAGCTGCTCCTATTTCTGTCGATCCTGAGTATAGTTCTGACCGCAGGATGCGCGACTACAAATGAAACATCACCCTCTCCTGAGAATAATCCGCAGGTTCGTGTACAGCAGAGTATGCCCGAAAACAGCGGATATGATCAATCCGGGGAACTTGTTGAACATTTGGAAAACCTTGCTGCCAATGTTCCGGGGGTACAATCCGCTCATTGTGTACTGTTAGGGAACACAGCGGTCGTCGGAATTAACGTGGACGCCGATATGGAACGCTCACGTGTAGGAACCATCAAGTACTCGGTGGCCGAGGCGCTGCGCAAAGACCCCGATGGTGCCAATGCGATTGTTACTGCTGATCTCGACATGACCGAACGTCTACGCGAGATGGGAGACGATATCCGCGGCGGCCGGCCGGTTGCGGGCTTCGTCGAAGAACTGGCCGATATAATCGGTCGCATTATTCCACAGCTGCCGATGGATGTGGTTCCTCAAGACGACATTCAAGAGGATAGGAATGAGACAAATTCCGGCATCAATCCGAATGGCGCTGCCTCACCCGACAATCGCTGACACGTCAACCCAACAGTCCCCAAAAATCAGCAAAAGCCTAGTGGCATAGCCACTAGGCTTTTCTCATCGCATCAAATACTTGTCCGTCGAGCTTGTCAGCGGCACGCTGATCATAGGTTTTCTCGGACACTGGAGCGGCAGCGAGACGAGAACCGGCATACATCGCATTTCGCCAGGAGTCGATCTCGATGTCGAAGCATGATACCTCAAACGGCACATCTTCGAGCACAGGTACTACCCGTACGGCTCGGCCATGTACAGTATACACCCCACCGGAAGCAAAAACAGTCACGCAAACATGCGGATTGGCCTCCAGGTTCTCGGACAGGCTGGACCGAGTGTCGATCGCAAAGCGCAGTTTGTCGCGAGTTGGTGCATAGATCCAGGAAATTGCGCTGGACGTGGGGCGTCCAAGCTCGGCATCCGTTGTATGAAGCAGGACGAAAGATTGCTGTTGCAAATGCGTGAACAATTCATCATTCAATGCGGTCATCGTTTTGGACATCCCTTGGCCTCCCCGCGCACTCCATGGTAGTTGCCGTTCATAGCTCCATTATAGCATATGCCAATAGCTTCTCCAATCGTCACTCTGCCAATTTCGCCTGAAGTGCGGCGCTTGCGGCACTCACTTCTTCATTCGTCACATGAATGTAAGGCGACCGCCATGTGCCTTCCAAGCCGATGGATTCAATACCGGAGCTGCTGATGGAGAAATAAGTTGTGCCCAGGTTCTCAATTTCCTTCCAATGCATATCCGATTTGATGTTATCGCCTACAGCCTCAATGACGCTGCCCAGTTTGGTGACGCCGCTGAACGACATCATCCGGTCGGCGATGGCACCGATGACCTGAGTCTGGCGAGCATTGCGCTCGACGTCATTGGACTCCCTTGTCCCATCGTTAGACTTGCGGTACCGAACATAGTCCAGCGCATTCTTGCCGTCCAGACGCTGCATACCGGCCGTCAGATTGATGTTGGTGCCGTCCGCATTATCGACGTAGCGCATATCCATGTCTACATCAACATCGATGCCGCCGAGCGCATTCACAACATCAGTGAAACCGTCAAAATTAATGACCACCGTGTAGTCAATCGGCACATCGAAATATCGACTGAACAGCAATTTTGTCTCTCGTCTCGCTTCGGCACGGGCTTCATCTGCACTCATGCCATTTTCACGTGCTTGACTGAAAAATCTAGCATAATAAGCATTGGCTTTATTGCTCTTGTACCCGTCCAGTTCAATCCTGGTGTCACGGGGAATAGAAACAATCGTCGAAGTCTTGCTGTTCGGGTTAAGTGCAGCCACCTTGATGACGTCGGTATTGAGTCCGCCACCTTGGGCTCTGGCGTCCAACCCCAGAATCAGGATTGTCGTCGGCTTGACACTTACTGACTCCTCCGGCGCGACCTCCGTAACGGTCTCATCGCCGATGGCCTTCAGCGCGCCCTTGGTCTGGTAGACCAAATACCCCAAATACCCAGCAGCAGCCAGCATTAGGATAAGCAGCGCCACCATAATGCGAATCCCCCAGCGGGGCTTCTTCTTGGGTGGGGGAGCGGCAGGCGCCCGGCGCCTGCGTGGCGCCATGCCTGCCGAGCTCTGGTCTCTCGTATAGGTACTCATAGTCTCACCTGTTATCCGTTGGATTCGGGGTCGCCTGGGATGCTCCGTTACCCGAAGACGTATCGTCTCCGGAGCGCCCTTTCATCTTGTCGTAGAATTGGCGGGCACGCCAGATCATCATCATCAGTACGGCAACACCCATACATTGGATAATGGGCAGCTTATCAATCTGCAGGACCAGCAGCACAAGCGCGCCGAAGGCCATCAGCAGATGAACCATAATTTCCTTAATAATTGGCATCCGCTTTTGTACACGGAACACCTTGTTGAAGATGTAGATGGTACAGCCCAATATGAGCACATAAGAAACGAGCGGATGGTTACTTAGCCAGTCCTGCATCGTGAGTTCCTCCTTGCTTAGACGCCCGCTTGCGACATTTTGCGATGTTTCTCCGCACGCTCCCGCTCACTTTTGTTGAGGATCTTCTTGCGCAGACGAATGGACTTAGGCGTCACTTCGCAATATTCGTCGTCGTTGAGATACTCAAGCGCTTGTTCCAGCGAAAAGATGATCGGCGTCTTCATTTTGACGGTGTCGTCCTTCGTTGCGGAACGAACGTTCGTCAGTTGTTTTTCTTTGCACAGGTTGACAATGATGTCGTTGTCGCGATTATGCTCGCCGACAATCATGCCTTCATATACTTCTGTACCGGATTCCAGGAACAGCACGCCGCGATCCTCTACTGACAACATACCGTAGAACGTTGTCGTGCCTTGTTCACTAGCGATGAGTACGCCTTGACGACGTCCACCTACACCTGCTCCCGCCAACGGCCCATAGCTATCAAAAGCATGGTTCATGATGCCGTAGCCTCTGGTCAGTGTCAAGAAGTAGGTCCGGTATCCAATCAAGCCGCGTGCAGGAATAATAAACTCCAGCCGCACTTGTCCGCTGCCATTGTTAATCATGTTGACCATCTCGGCTTTACGCGCACCGAGGCTCTCCATGACAGATCCCGTGCTATCTTCCGGTACGTCGATCATTAGACGCTCGTAAGGCTCCGAACGGACACCGTCGATTTCTCTTGTAATAACCTCAGGCTTGGAAACCTGCAGCTCAAAGCCTTCACGGCGCATATTCTCGATCAGGATACCCAAGTGCAGCTCACCGCGGCCAGCCACTACAAACGCATCCGGGCTGTCCGTCTCATGTACACGCAGGGCAACGTCCGTCTCGATCTCTTTCATCAAGCGCTCACGCAGCTTGCGTGACGTAATCCATTTGCCCTCACGGCCAGCGAATGGGCTGTTGTTGACCAGGAACGTCATCTGCAGTGTCGGTTCGTCGATGGTCAGTACAGGAAGCGCCTCAGGATTCGCAGGATCGGCAATCGTCTCGCCGATATTGATATCCTTGATGCCTGCGATTGCAACAATATCGCCTGCACCCGCCTCAGGAATTTCAATCCGCTTCAGTCCCTGGAAGCCGAACAGCTTCTCGATACGCGCTTGCTTGATGCCGCCCTCGCGGTTAATAACAGCGACAACCTGTCCCTGCTTAATGATCCCGCGGTTTACGCGTCCGACAGCAATACGGCCCAGGTATTCGTTGTAATCCATCAGGGTCACAAGGAATTGAAGCGGCTCTTCGACATTCTCGGTAGGCGAAGGGATATGACCGACAATCATTTCATAGAGCGCCTGCATATTATCATCCTGCTGGTCCGGGTTATTGCTCGAAGTTCCCATCAGAGCAGAAGCATAAACGACAGGGAACTCAAGCTGCTCGTCATTGGCACCCAGCTCAATGAACAGATCGAGCACCTCGTCCACTACTTCGGAAGGACGTGCATTTGGACGGTCAATCTTGTTCAGAACAACAATCGGCGTCAAGTTCTGTTCGAGCGCTTTGCGCAGCACGAACTTGGTCTGTGGCATACAGCCTTCAAAAGCATCGACAACCAGTAGTACGCCGTCGACCATTTTCATAATCCGTTCAACCTCGCCGCCAAAGTCGGCATGGCCTGGTGTATCCACGATATTGATCAGGAATTCCTTGTAGTTAATCGCTGTATTCTTGGCTAGAATCGTAATTCCGCGCTCGCGCTCCAGATCATTGGAATCCATCGCCCGCTCCTGAACCTGTTCGTTCTCACGGAACGTACCGGATTGTTGGAGCAGCTTATCCACCAAGGTGGTTTTGCCGTGGTCGACGTGGGCGATAATCGCGATATTGCGCAGATGTTCTCTTGAATGCATGGTTTGTTTAATCCCTTCTGATTCTAAAATTTGGTGCGTTTTCCCAGCAACTGTCGTCCGAAGACCAACCAAGCGCCTCCCAGAATCAGGAGTGCAGCCAGCAGGTATATGCCCCATGTCCAGAGCAGAACTGCTGTAAAGCAGCAGGCGGCTACAATCGCCAGTATCATCGCTGCAATCATCGGACCGCGCGGACGCGGCACTTCAAACAAATGGTATTCGTACAGGCCGACAGCAATACCAAAAATAAAAAACGGCCATATATGCTGCAAGTTCTCCCAGCCAAACAATGTACAGTACAGGAAAACGAGCGAATATACCGTCAGGATGCCACCCGGAATGAGAATGGCAGCCGGCAGAATCCGTCCGAAATACAAGACATGCATTAATATGCCGGGGATCAGCAGGAACAGCGGCCAGAAGATGGTCCCGATAAAACTGAATATACCAAGTTTTCCAAGCAAAATAATAGCGCCGGCAATCAGCATCAGAACGCCGACGGTATATTGATTTTTGGACATCCGGTTTCCCCCGTTTCTTGCACCGCCAACCGTATCCCTTGACGAAAGACGACACGCTTTTACCTCTAGTGTAATTGAAGTGAAGGGAAAAAACCAGTGCGTATGAAAAATAGCCATAAAATTTCCCCACAAAGTGGAGCCTGTTCTTCGAAGCTTAGCCAGAACCTTTGCGGGGGGCCCCGAGAACCTCTATACGTTATAATAACAAAAAACGCCGCTTATAAATTATAAACGGCGCCACAGCAAGGCTAATGAAATGACAAACGGAATGGCCAGCAGCGGGATGGCCTCCATCGCTGTCTGGGATCCATGAAACAGATGCCGGTCGAGTCCTGGATCATGCACAAGCATCTTGCCAGCCGCATATCCAAGCAATCCCGCACCAAGGTAAACCAATGATGGAAGCTTGCGCAATGCACGGCTAAGCAGTTGACTTCCCCAGATGATGATGGGGATGCTGAGGCCGATGCCAAGCAAAATTAACAGAATCTGTCCCTCGGCAATTGCGGCGATAGCAAGCACATTATCCAGACTCATTACAAAATCGGCGGCCACGATGGTCCATACCGCCCCCGCCAAAGTCGTGGTCACGCGTCCTTTGCGCTGTCCTGACGAATCATGCTCCGACGCCCCTAGCAGCAATTGCACGGCTATGATGAACAGCAAGACGGCTCCGGCAGCCTGCAGGTACGGAATATGCAGCAGACTGATCGCCACCAAAGTCAGCACACATCGCAGGCCAATCGCACATGCCGTCCCCCACACAATCGCTTTCTTGCGGGCTTGCGGCGGCAAATGCTGGCTGGCCATTGCAATAACCAATGCATTGTCTCCGCTGAGCAGCAGGTTGATAAACATAATTTGCAGGAAAATAATCAGGCTTTCCATCGGACTCGCCCCCTCACCATTTATGTATGTGAGGATGCGGCCTGTTATGTCCAAGCCATGCAATTGTTCTTGTTCGTTCTGCTAACCCATTATTCTCTTTGCCTAAAACCAGTCTTCCTCATCTGGAGATGTCAGCTGCACCTGATGTTCCGGTTCCAGGATCATCGTCTCTGCCTTCGACACCGCTTCCTCTAGCAATCGGTCATACTCCGGCACAAAGCTCTCAACCTTCTCAACAACCCGTAGATTGGGATTGGTGCTTGGCGACTTTGGTACAAATAACGTACAACAGTCCTCATAAGGAAGAATCGAAACAGGGTAAGTCCCGATCGCTTCCGCTCGTTCGATAATCTCCTGCTTATCCATCATGACGAGCGGTCGCAGCAATGGCAGCGAAGCAGCGCGGCCAATTACATTCATGCTGCCAAGTGTCTGACTGGCGACTTGGCCGAGACTGTCTCCGGTAATCATCGCCAGAGCTCCGTGCTGCTCGGCCAGGCGTTCCGTAATTCGCAGCATGGCCCTTCTCATCATTGTAATGACGAGGGGGTCCTGCTTCATGCTTGCAAAAGCCGTCTGCAGCTCCGTGAACGGCACCAAATGCAGCTTCAGCTGCCCGCCGGCAAACCGGGAGAGTCTGCTTGACAGAGCAATGACCTTGTCACGGGCCTGCTCGCTCGTAAAGGGATAGCTGTAAAAATGTACGGCTTCAACCTCCAACCCTCTACGCATCGCATGCCAACCAGCAACAGGACTGTCGATTCCTCCCGAGAGCAACAGCATCGCTTTGCCGTTGGTTCCGTACGGGAACCCGCCCACGGTCCGGATAACCTCACAATAGACGAGGGCAAAGGCCTCTTGAATTTCCACCCGCAGTTCAATCTGAGGCTGATGGACATTGACTTTGAGCAGCGGGTGGTTTCGCAGCACATGGCCTCCAACGAGATGATTCATCTCTTGCGAGGTATGGGGAAAGCCTTTCCAGGCTCTTCTGACCGTAGCCTTGAACGTGCGCTCCTTGCTGTCATAGGACTCCATCACTTGCAGGGATGCCGTCTGGATGGGAATTAGCTCTGGAGGTACCGTAAGCGCCGGACTGATCGATGCAATGCCGAAGATATCTCGGACCTGTTCGATAATCGGGCCATGCTCATGTCCGTTGAGATACACATAGATTCGGCCAAAGGTACGCTGCAGCTTTAAATCAGTATAGCCGGTCAGCGCCTGACGGACATGTTCCATCAGTCGTTTTTCAAAGCGGTTGCGATTCTTGCCTTTTATGGTGAATTCTCCGAACCGCAAGATTAGCATATCGTAACGAATCATTAGTTTCTCCCTTTCACAATCGGCCTTAGAGAAGTTACCGCACGTGCCAAGTGCTCTGCCAGCCGATGGATATCCTCTTCCGTATGTTCATCGCCAAAACTGATGCGGAGACCGCTCTCGGTCAGTGTGCGCTCCATTCCCATGGCCTGAAGCACTGGACTTGGCTGACCCGACTTGGAAGAGCAAGCGGACTGGGTAGAAATATAGATTTCTTCTTGCTCCAACATATGCACCACAACTTCCGGTTTCAGACCAGGACAGCTTAAATGCACAATGTGCGGAGCAGCCGGACATTTCGTCAGCACGATCCCTTCGACATCGGCAAGCGATTCCCGTAGCAGCCTGCCCAGCCCCGTCATGCGCACCTGGCGCTCCACTTGCTTCTCCACTGCCAGCCGTATCGCCTTAACCGATGCAACAATGCCAGGGACGTTGGATGTGCCTGACCGTCTTCCCGCTTCCTGCCCCCCGCCATAAACGAGCGGCTGCAGGCGCACGCCTTCTCTTACATACAATAGGCCTACCCCTTTTGGGCCGCGTAGCTTGTGAGCAGAAACAGTGAACATATCGATCCGCCAGGCCCTCAGCTTAACCGGAAGCTTGCCGACGCTCTGGACACCGTCTACATGAAAGAGAATCCGTGGATGGTGGGACAGCACACTAGACAGTTCCTCCAGGGGTTGAATAGCCCCTGTCTCATTATTCACATGCATAATACTGACGAGTATTGTATCCCCTCGGATCGCCTCTGCCAGAGAATCCGACCTCACACATCCTTGCTCGTCTACCGGAAGCCATGTCACCTCATACCCTTCCTGTTCGAGCTGCCGGAACGCCTGTACGACACTCGGATGCTCTATCTTGCTTGTAATCAGGTGCTTGCCACGCGACTGCATGGCGCGGGCGGCCCCCAGAATGGCCAGGTTATTACTTTCTGTGCCACCAGAGGTGAAGACCCACTCGGAGGCAGAGACCCCGAACTGAGCAGCAAGCACTTCACGTGCCCGATGCAGCAGGCGGTCCGCGTCGAGGCCTGCCCGATGCAGCGAAGACGGATTGGCATAATGGCGCGTCATCACTTCCATCATCGTCCGCACCACATCCTCATGCGGGGGCGCGGACGCGCTATGATCAAAATAAAGCAAAGCCGTTCCCTCGCCTTCTGTATACATAGTAAAAGGACCACAGACAAGCCTCCGTCCAATACCATACTGGAGGCATAAGTCGTGATCCTTGCATGTTCTGGAGCCTTTAGCTGAACATCCGTAATGCATCCGTTACCTTGTCGACATATTTCTGTGTCTCCAGTGGTAGCGTGCTTCGCTTCGCAACCAGATCGGCTTCGGTCCGGATACCCAGCCTGTCAACCCGACCCGGGCCAGCGTTATAAGCGGCTAGCGCTACTTGCAAGTGACCGTCATACTTGCGCAGCAAGTACCCTAGATATTTGGTGCCGCCCTCAATATTCTGAGCGGGATCAAAGGAATTGGTCACTCCGAGCCCGCGAGCTGTCCCGTCCATCAGTTGCATCAAGCCTTTGGCGCCTGCCGAGGATTCCGCATTGGGCCGGAAGCCGGACTCCGTCTGAATCACAGCCTTGACCAGTGACGGATCAACGCCATGCTTGTCTGCAGCCATTGTAATGAGTTGTTCATAAGAGGAGTCACCGACAGGAGCACGGGAATTCTCCATTTCTGCAGCAGTACTCACAGCTTCCGTCAGACTGACACTAAGCGGTGCCAAGCCCGGCAGAACCGTCCCTTTCTGAGGCGGGGCAGCCAGATAGCCCTCCAGCGTCGCAGGACGGTAAGACGAGTCCGTTAACGCTGCCTTTTCACTGTCCATCATTTGGTCTAGCATCGTGTCGAACAGCGATGAGACGGAATCATTTCCTGAGGACTGCCCTTCTAATCCGATCGGCTGCGACCATTGCAGCTGAAGAATGGTTTTCATCGTACGGGGGTCGATTGCCATGGTCATGTCTAATGCCTCCAAACAGGTTCACATCATTTGCTTTCATTGTACACGTTTTGTCCGCGGCGGGCTAGTCCCAATTCCAGCATTAACCTGAGGAGACTTCTCTATTCATCAGAGCAAAGGCTGCTTCTGGCGAGTACCACCGGAAGCAGCCTTTGGCTCTAAGATAAGGTGTAGTAATACAAAGGAAGCAATGCAAGATAGGCCGCCAGAGCAACCAGGCCAATGACAATTGACCAGATGCCCAGCGTCTTGCTGCCTTGCCGATAAGCAAACCAGCCCAATAACGCCGAGGCTGCACCCATCAGTACAGGCCAGAGAAACCAAGAAGCAATCGCAAATGCGAGTGCGGTCCATCCAATCACTCGGCCGGCGGCTGCATCAGCCCGTTCCATATCCTCATGATGACCGTATGCAGGCACATCTGCACTCAGCTCTGCGGATAACTCGGTATCCCGTTTTTCTTTTCTTGCTTTGGCTTGCTGGCGTTTTTTCGGCAGGACCTCACTGGCCCAGCCATCTTCGTCTTTTTGGCGTCTCATGAGCTCACTCCTTCGGTTTGAAGGTGTGGCAGCATGTGACGGACGAATCTTCAGCTTGATCCTTGTGGTTCGCGCCGAGCTCGCCTTCGCCGAACTCAGTGTCGAGGCGCTGATGCGCATGCTTGTCGACATCAATCATAATCTGGTCAGCATTGCAGTTGTTGCCCTGCTCCCAAAAGGTGCAATTGGCCACGCTGCACTTTACGCCATCTGGCATAACAATCACCCCCACTAACAAGTTGCCCGTTAAGTGGGGGTGTTATGCTGATAAATAGTGGCTAAACCACACCTTACTTCTGCCGCTGCATCCGGACATGCGTCATGTAGTCAGTCTCATAATAACCGAGATCGTCCCGCAGCTCCTCAAAAATCTTGGAATGCGTCAATACGATATCGCGTGCTGGCTCGACTGGCTTGAACAGGAAACGAATCGCGTCCCGTCCGGTATAAGCGTAACGGCCATCCTCGGAATAGCCTTCATTTTTAGGGTAAAAGTACGCGTTTACGCATTGATGATATACCTCATACAGCGTGCGCTCTGCAGCGTCCGTATCAAAGTTCGGGCGACGCAGCAAGGCGCCGAGCTTCTCATAGGCCACTTCACTGAAGACGAGCAGGTGGCGAAGATCCGACAACAAACCTTTATAGAAAGCTGTCTGGTCCTCACTGTCCAGCTCGGTTAGCTGAGGCACAGCATATTGGTTTAAGAATTCTTCCAGTTGGCTAATCGCCGTTTTCAATTTTTCATGGGTAGATTCGCTTAATTGTTTCACATTTGAGGCTGGCATTAGTTGATTGTCCCCTTTCATCATTCCACCGAAAAAACATTTTTACATTCCAACAACATGGTACCACAAATTACTTGGAAGTGGTACTGCCTATTGCGGAGGGGTGGCGTATATTTTGTGCCTTGCTTCCTTACCCTAACGCTACTTACATCAATAGCACTGGAGGTTGTCTACAATGCGTTCTCGCCGCTCGCATGTCGCGATTATGCACGCGATTGCTCTGATTGTGCTGGTTGCCTCTGTCGCCGGCTGCACCTCTGCTCCAGAGAATTCGGAGAACTCTGCTGCCCAGGAGGAGACCCGGCTGAAGCAATATACGGTCCTGCGGGACGTCAAAGCCACCGAGCAATTATCGAAACTTGATTGTGAACGAGAACTGCAAGCACTGCTCTCCAACTCGCAGCAGGAGGAGAAACGGGAGCATCAAATTCAAACGCTTCTGGCCAGTCATCCCCATATTGTACGGCTGGAATGGATTACATCCGATGAGCAGTCCGCTGCTAAACCAACTGACAAGCTGGAGCCGGCGGTTGCCGAGCAGCTAAAAGGTGCAATGGATCGAGCCCGTGCCAAGCTCGCTAATGGCGAATCCTTTGACTCAGGAAACCTGCATCGCAATGAAACCGATTATACGGTTCTGGCTGTACCTTCTCCGGAGCACAAGGGCGAAGGCTTGATCAGCGTGCTGGACCATCGCATTCTCGGTGATGTACAGCGACATCAGCGCAGGAATATGAGACTCGTCCCTTATCCTGCCGAAGGCCGTTACCGCACCGAATCCGTCGTTCCGAATACAACTCACGATGTGACGGTAACAGATGGTGAAGCTAATGGTGATGTCAGCCATTATCATACGAATGAGGTCGTCGTTCGTTTTACCAAGGATCCAGATGCAAAGGGTATGGACCAGATCCAGCGCGAGATCGGCGTCAAGGATGTCCGCAAGCTGGGGTATACGTTTGTGTTTCGATCCCATACCATGAGTACACAACAATTAATGGCTTACTTTGAACGCAACTGGCAGCCGATCTATGTAGAGCCCCATTATTTATATATAACCAATATGCGCAGGGTTGAAGAAAGCTCCGGTTCTGCTGACCTGGGGGCCTCAAGTCTGGAATTGGAACCCATCATTCCAAATGATGCCCTCTATTCGGATTATCAATGGAATCTGAGCAACATTATGACGGAGACCGGCTGGAATGTATCCAAAGGCGGTGAAGATGTGATTATCGCCGTTCTCGATACCGGCGTTCAATCAGACCATCCCGACCTGGCAGGGCAGTTAACTACCGGTTACAATGTCATTGATGGCAGCCAGTCCTCCGAGGACGACGTTGGACACGGTACCCATGTCGCCGGTATTATTGGTGCTGCGGTCAACAATAATGAAGGTGTAGCCGGCATTTCGTGGTACAACAAAATTATGCCGGTCAAGGTTCTCGATAGCTCCGGGGCCGGTACCACTTATTCTGTTGCCGAAGGGATCATTTGGGCAACGGACAACGGAGCCAAGGTCATTAATATGAGTCTTGGCAATTATGCCTCCGCTCAGTTTCTTCATGATGCCATAAGGTACGCATATGACCGTGACGTTGTTCTGATTGCTGCCAGCGGGAACGATAATACCTCCCGCCCGGGATATCCGGCAGCCTATCCGGAAGTGTTTGCCGTTGCAGCGACAGACGCGCATGAAGCCAGAGCTCCTTTTTCCAATTATGGCGATTATATTGATGTGGCTGCACCTGGTGACGGGATTGCGAGCACTTATCCAGGCAGTCAGTACGCTGCTTTGTCGGGCACCTCAATGGCTGCACCGCATGTCGCTGGCCTAGCCGGCCTGATTCGCACCAAGAATCCGCTGCTTACGAATGAGGAAGTTATGGAGGTCATGCGCAGTACGGCGAAGGATCTCGGCAAGCGGGGCAAGGATGAGGATTTTGGGTATGGTCAGATTGACGTCATTCAGGCGTTGCAAGCCGCCAGCGGCAGCTCCTACGAATCTATGCAAGAGGCACACCCGCTTCGTTCGGTAAGTGACATCTTGGACTACTTGGCAAGTTTACTCCGATTAAGATAAGGCAATACACAAAAGGCTGTCCCAGGATCGGAATAACCGATTACGGGACAGCCTTTTGTCCTGCAGATCACTGCAGATTGCTAGGTTACAAATGTTCGTTACGGAAAGCCTGCCATAAGCCGGGTTCTGTGCTTCTGGTGGTCCAAACGGGAACGACCCTCCCACTAATGAAGCGACAATCATCTATCTAGACAAACCATTGCTGATTCGTTCAAGCGACCAACCCGAATGCACTCCGGTGCCAGAGCTGCGTTGCCGCTGCATTCTCTTCGGTCTTGCTCCAGATGGGGTTTACCAGCCGCTATGTCACCATAGCCGCTCGTGGTCTCTTACACCACGGTTCCACCCTTGCCTGTGCAGGCCTTGCGGCCAGCCATCGGCGGTCCATTTCTGTGGCACTATCCTTCGGCTCGCGCCGACTGGACGTTATCCAGCATCCTGCCCTGTGGAGCCCGGACTTTCCTCTCGCAGCGCGAAGCTGCCAGCGATTGTCTGTCAAACTTTCCGGTGTATCCAATAGTATACTAAATATCGCCCTAAACCACAATGTTCAACATAAGGATGTTCAAAAGGCCACTTTTGATCACGAAGCAATCCAGAGAAGCTTACTCGACTTCGAATCTTGAATTCAGCCGAAACTTCCGGTGCTCACGTAGGTACACCTACGCTCCGCTCCTCATTTTCTACCTTCATTCAACCTTCTCGGTGCTGAAAAGCAACCTTTTGAACTTTTAATAAAGTAGTTGATCAAATTACACAAAACGGAAAATCTCCGTATCCACCGCAGAGGCGACAACTTCGGTTTGGGATTTCTGATCCCGAAGTCGGGCAGCCAGCCATTCGGCGACGCGCGGCTTCATGAGCTTCTCGATATTATGGCCCGGGTCAATGATGAACAGGCCTTCGGCCAGCGCATCCTGGGCAGTGTGGTAATCGATGTCCCCAGTAACCAGCACGTCCGCCCCCTTGAACAACGCATGGCGCACATAACGGCCGCCAGAGCCACCCAGAACGGCGACCTTGCTGACGTCCGCCGAGAGATCACCGACAACCCGCACAGCCGGCACTTCGAATGCCTGCTTGACCTGCTCCGCCAGCTCTGCCAGCGTAAGAGAAGCTGGCAATCTGCCTACCCGGCCCAGTCCCAGTGACGGACCTTTCTGATCCAACAGATACAGATCATAAGCCACTTCTTCGTAAGGGTGGCTCTTGATCATGGCCTGCACGACCCGGCGCTTCTGCTGAGCCGTCACTACGGTTTCAATCTTGACTTCGCGTACGCGCTCCAGCTTGCCTTGCTGTCCGATATGCGGTTGTGTCCCGGCTCCGGGCAGGAATGTCCCTGTTCCCTCCGAATTAAAGCTGCAGCAGCTGTATTCTCCGAGGGCACCGCCCCCGGCCCGCCAGATCGCTTCGCGTACTTGTTCCTGACTGTCTTCCGGAACAAACACGACCAGCTTGTACAGATCCTCTGTATAGACAGCCTCCAGTGAATCCCGGCCTTCGAGCGCAAGCAGCTCCGCCATCCATTCGTTAATACCTGGCGCTGCCACATCCAGATTGGTATGCGAAATATAGACAGCGATATCATGCTTGATCAGCTTTTCGTACAAGCGTCCAGCTGGTGTAGTGAAGTCAAGCTTGGCGAGCGGCCTAAATATAATGGCATGATGTGCAATAATCAGATTGGCTCCGACCGTAATTGCCTCTTCTACGACCTCATCATTCACATCCAGAGCAATCAGTACTTTGGTAATGTCCTTTTGCAGCGTCCCCAATTGCAGTCCGATCTTGTCGCCCTCAACTGCATAGCGCTTGGGGGCAAGCTGCTCCATCAAGCCAATGACGGCTTGTCCGTGGGTATACATGACAGCACCTCCCTGATTTCATTCATCTCGTTTTCCAGCGCATTCCGGCGCACAAGAGAGGACTCCAGTTCGGAAGCCGCCATCTGCCGCCAGATGCGTTCCATGTTCTGCAGCTCACGCTGCCACTTCTTATGCCATACAGGCGAAGCCTCCAGGATCAGAAACGGGCCCATCTGATATAATCGGTCTGCCGTAACTTTGCAACCGATGGTCGCCTCGAAACGCGCGGTTTCATACAGGCTGACAGCGTCCGTGCTAGGAGCTGAAGCGCTAAGGATTTCATAGATTTTACCATCCTCTTCGAGAATGTGTTCGGCGGTTAACTGCCAGCCATGCTGGTCGAGCCACCTCCGGAGAGAATCCTCTCCAACATTCGGCTGCAGAAGAAGCTGCCTGACTCCCGCCAGCTTGCCCTCAAGTCTGCCCGCCTCCAGAATATCCCGAATCAGTGAGCCCCCCATACCCGCAATCGTCACCGCATCGATCTCACCCGGGGAGATGACAGCCAGTCCATCCCCCTTTCGGACTTGTATCTTAGCTTGCAGTCCGGCATCTCTTACACCCCGTTCAGCTGCTGCCAGCGGGCCTTCTGCGACCTCACCAGCTACAGCTTGCGAAGCGATGCCCTGCTGAATCAGATATACCGGCAGCAGCGCATGGTCGGAGCCGATGTCAGCTACACGGCTGCCCGGTATAATTTGTCTGGCAATACATTGCAATCTTCTAGATAATTTAATCATTTATGCTACCCACGCAATCCATTTTTTTCGTAAAGTGTACAACAGCAGACCAGCAACCACCAATTTGGCGATTAGCTGAAGCTGCAGCATGACCGGTTCCTCCACCAACACAGCGTGATAGACCTCTGGCATGAACCACAAGAGCAGTGCCCCAACAAATAGAATCGAGGAGGCCTGCTTGCTGAGTCGTTGTACAAGCCAGCTTGCCCAAGCGAATAAACAAGCGACGGGCACCCAGAACAACTGAATATCGTACCAAGCAGGCTCTTCCGTAAGGCGATACAGCAACAGGGCATATACCATCATCGCGGCCGCCCAGCCACATAAATGCAACAAAGGAATCGCTGTTGCCAAGCCATAGATAATCCAGAACACGGCGCATAACCCGAGAAAGCCCGCCAGCCACATCCATGAGCCATCGGTATGCCTGTCCAGCACGTATAACCCGCCACCCAGCATAAGCAGCATAGCTGCTGCAATCCATGCCAGCCCAACCGACTCTTTTTGGGCTTTGCGTTTGCGGTGACCCACCCGGAGTAGAGCCGCAACACCAAGTCCAATGACCGGGATTTGCAAAACCGAAGGGAAATCGTTAAAATAAAGGACAATCATACAGATCAAGGAAATTAACCCAATGGTGTACACCCATTGGATGCCGCGGGAGCGCTGCACCATGGCTGCCGTTTTGCCCGCAATTGAGGACGGCGTACGCTCTGTGCCATCATCCAAGTACAAATTCAGCAAGAAATCGCAATACTGATCGGGAAGCAGCTTGCTCCGCTGCCAGTGCTCGATCTCTCTGATTATTACTTTCCGGCGTTCCTGATCCATCTCTCCCGTTCCCTTCGGTCAGACTTAATTTTCTACGAACTACAGCATGAAGAAAAAAAGACCTTGCTGCAGGGGCTGCAGAAGGTCCAATGGCTTACTCGAGGAAATCCTTTAGCCGTTTACTGCGGCTCGGGTGGCGGAGCTTCCGGAGCGCTTTGGCTTCGATCTGCCGGATTCTTTCACGCGTTACGCCAAATACCTTGCCCACTTCCTCCAACGTACGGGTGCGACCGTCATCCAGTCCAAAACGCAGCCGGAGCACATTCTCCTCGCGTTCTGTCAGAGTGTCCAGCACATCCTCCAGCTGCTCCTTGAGCAGCTCGTAGGCAGCGGCATCCGCTGGCGCCAATGCTTCCTGATCCTCAATGAAATCCCCCAGATGTGAATCATCTTCTTCACCAATCGGCGTTTCAAGCGAGACAGGCTCTTGGGCAATTTTCATAATCTCTCTGACTTTATCTGTGCTCAGATCCATCTCAGCGGCAATCTCTTCAGGCGTGGGTTCGCGCCCCAGTTCCTGCAAGAGTTGACGGGATACACGGATCAGCTTGTTAATCGTCTCCACCATATGAACCGGAATCCGGATCGTACGGGCTTGGTCCGCAATCGCCCGCGTAATCGCCTGACGGATCCACCATGTCGCATACGTACTGAATTTAAATCCTTTATCATGGTCAAATTTCTCAACCGCTTTGATCAAGCCCATGTTGCCCTCCTGAATCAAATCCAGGAAGAGCATACCGCGTCCAACGTAACGCTTGGCGATACTGACGACCAGACGAAGGTTGGCTTCCGCCAAACGGCGTTTGGCCTCTTCATCACCCTTCTCAATCCGTTTCGCCAGCTCGACCTCATCATCTGCAGAGAGCAGCGGGACACGGCCGATTTCTTTGAGGTACATCCGTACCGGGTCATTGATCTTAATGCCGGGAGGAAGCGCCAGATCATCGTCGAAGCTGAAATCGTCATGCTCGCGGTCATGATCCTCACGGGCACCGAGCGGCAGCTCTTCCTCTCGCTCATTTGTGACCTCGATTCCCAGATCGTCGAGCTGCTCGAAGAACTCGTCGATTTGCTCCGGGTCCTGCTCAAAAGGGGCCAGCTTCTCCATAATCTCTTTGTATGACAAAGCCGATCTTTTTTTACCCTGCTCGATCAGTTGATCCTTGACCAGTTCCAGCTTCTGTTCTGTTTCTAGTTCAGTATGTTGATCATTCGCCATATTCCGACTCCCTCCTCCCTAGAAACGTTCATCCAAAACCAACTTTCAGCTGTCTTTCTAGGGCATTAATCTCAATCAAGATTTGTGCTGCCAGAACGGGCTCACCGGCTCGTTCGGCCCGCACCCACTCTTCTTTGCGTTGTTGCAATTCTCTACGTTTGCTTTCTTGCTGTATAACATGAATATACGCTTCCATCAGCTCAGGCCCGAACGGTGAATAGTCATCCGTCATCAGGATCGAGCTTGCCGTTCGCTCCAGACGGTCATCCTGTAGCGTGCTCATGAATCGGCTGACGTCCGGCTCGTTGCCCTGCGCGTAATAGGCATATAAGTAAGCAGCAAGCGCTGCGTGATCCTCTACGATGAATGCATCGCCCAAGCGGTCGTACACCATGCCGGCGACCTCGCCATCCTGAAGCATCGTATACAGCAGGTGGCGTTCCGCCTTGTGATAAGCCGGGAGCACACTCTGCGCGCGCGACGGGCGCGGTTTTTCATTCATACCATTATTCCACGGATTTTCGTTATTATCCCCTGCAGGCTTGTTTTTTTGGCGCTGCAGTTGGATTTGGCTGCACTGATGCTTCAACGTGTCGAGGGAAAAACCGAATTCGGTTGCCAGTTCCTTCAGATAGAACTCTTTCTCCACTGCAGACTCAACTTCAGCGATCAGGTTAACAGCAGCCATGACATAGTTTTTGCGGCCCTCTTCTTCTAGCAGTATATGGTTTTTCCGCAAATATAGTAGTCTAAATTTCATCGTTGAAACGGTATGGGACATCACTTCTCGAACAAAGCTCTCCGGCCCTTTGGCTGTAATATATTCATCCGGATCCATTCCTTGAGGCAGCAAGGCCACGCTTGTCTTGACTCTTGCTTTGGCGAACATCGGAATCGTCTTCATTGCTGCAGCCTGTCCCGCCTGATCCCCGTCGTAACAGAGTACAACCTCGGAGGCGTTGCGGCGAATCAGCTCCACATGCTCATCCGTCAGCGCGGTCCCCATCGTGGCTACCCCGTTATGAACACCAGCGCTCCAAGCCTTGATCACGTCCATATACCCTTCAAACAACACGATCCGGCCGGATTTGCGAATCTCGGGCCTGGCCGCATGGAAGTGGTATACGCTTCTTCCTTTATGGAAGAGAGGCGTTTCTGGCGAGTTCAAATACTTGGGCTGGGTATCGCCGCTGCTCCTGCCCGCGAATCCGATGACCTTGCCCTGCCTGTCCCACAGCGGGAAGATGATTCGCTCCCGGAATCGGTCGACATACCCGCTGCCGTCTTGCTTGGCAGATAGCAGCCCGCCCTTTTCCATTAGGCTCAAATCGTATTCGCGCTTCTGCAGAAAGTTGACTAGCGTGTCCCAACGTCCAGGCGCATAGCCGATCATGAACTGATCAATGAGCTTGTCCGTCAGTCCACGGTTGCGCAAGTAAGCCATGGCCGGCTGGCCGAACTCCGTGTTCTTCAGAATATAATGATAGAACTTGGCCGTGTAGTCATGTGCCGCCAGCAGCGTATCCCGTTCTTTCTGCTGCTCGGTTGGCTGGGCAGGCGCTTGTGACCACGTAATCGGGATTCCGGCATCTTCAGCCATGGCCGATACAGCTTCCGGAAAGGAGTAGCCCTCCATTTCAGCCACGAACTTAATGACATCGCCGCCTTGACCACAGCCGTAACAATGAAAAATCTGTTTCTCTGGCGTGACGGTAAACGATGGCGTCTTTTCGGAATGAAACGGACATAGCCCCTTCATATATTTGCCTTGTTTGGATAGATGAACGTATTTGCCTACTGTTTCCACAATATCATGATGTCTGAGGACGTCTTGGATGACTGATTCTGGAATTTTGCCGTAAGACATGCTTGATCACCTTCATCCTTGTAACACGTAGATAACTATTCGCTATGGTTCCTTAATCTCCTGCCGCATTTGCAAAACTTTTGTCAGCTTTTGTTGAAACCGGACGCGGTCCTCACCGGACATCGCGCGCGGCCCCTTTGCTCGTCCGCCGCCTCTCCTGATCTTTGCCTGCTCATGCCGACGCTCCATCAAAAAGTCAATGGTCGCATCGTCATAGCGCTGACCTCTGTTGGATAGCACCGTTGCCCCCTTGGCCAGGGAAATGGTCGCCAGACCAAAGTCCTGGGTCACGACAATGTCGCCCCGCCGGATGTGATTGGCGATATACAAGTCGACCGATTGACTGCTACGGTCCACTTGAACCACGCGTACACCTTCCTCTTCCTGAAGCCGGTGATCGTATGAGGCCACCAGAAGCACGGGCACGGAAAACAGTCGGGCGGTTATCGCGATCTCGGATTTGACAGGACAGGCATCAGCATCGACAACAATCGTTGGACCTGCGTATTCGATAGATCATCACCGCAATCCTCGTAAACTTCCGTATTATAATATACGATGCCAGAACTTAAAATCCTGCCTGATTCCTACGCGAAATACGGATTTCGCATTTTTTTTCGTCGAAAAAAAACGAATCGCATCAATTTCGTATATGTTCCAGGATCAAACTGGCGGTTTCTTCGACTGCGCGATGCGACACATCAATCACCTTGCAGCCAATTTGCTTCATGATATCTTCTGCGTATTTAAGCTCCCGCTCAATTCGCTCCGTTGTTGCATAGGAGGCACTATTGGGCAGGCCCAGTGCCTTTAGTCTTTCCTTGCGGATGACATTCAAATAATGGGGACCGATTGTGAGCCCCACCACCTTGTCAACAGGGAGTCCAAACAGCTCATCCGGCGGCTTGATCTCAGGGACCAGCGGGACATTGGCTACCTTAAATTTTTTGTGAGCCAGATACATGGATAACGGCGTTTTGGACGTGCGGGATACGCCGATCAGTACAATATCTGCCTTGAGGACACCGCTTGTATCCTTGGCATCATCGTACTTGACGGCGAATTCCACAGCTTCAACCTTGCGGAAGTAGTCTTCGTCCAGCACATGATTCAGTCCGGGCTCATTGCGGGAGCTGCGGCCAATTCGCTGCTCCATGCTGGTAATCAGGGTGCCGAGCAAATCAATGGCCATGATTCCATACTCCTCGCACAGGCGGGCGATATACTCGCGCAAATGCGGGATAACCAGCGTGTACAGAACGATCGCCTGGTTCTGCTTGGCCAGCTTCACCATACGCTCGATTGCCGATTCATCCTGGATAAATGAAGCCCGGCGAATCTCCGAGTGGACCGGATGGAACTGAGCGATTGCGGCTCTCACTACCAGCTCCCCGGTATCACCGGCCGAGTCGGAAACGACGTAGATGATCACATCGGGATTTTTGTTGAAAAGAGTCAACGGGTCCACAGTCACGGTGAGCACCTCCTGGTTCAATAATGGAAGGGACGATTTATTTTGGACTACCAGACAATCTTACTGAAATCTGCAATCGGACGAATACCGGATGCGATATCAGCGAGCTGGCCCAGACGATTCGCGCGAACTGCCGGATCTTCAGCCATAACCATGACTTTGTCGAAATAAGCCGTGATGGGCTCGCGCAGCGAGGCCAATCGACCAATCGCCTCTGCCGCATCACCTGCGGCCAACGCCTCAGCAACCTGCGGACGCGCAAGGTTCCAATGCTCATGAAGCTCACGCTCTACGTCCTCCGCGAACAGCCCAGAATCCGAACCGGTCTGTTCGGCCTTGGCAGCCAGGTTGTTCACCCGGTTAAGCGCGTCGACGGCGAGCTTGAAACTTTCCTTCTCCTCACCACTAGCCGCGGCGAATAGGGCCGATGCACGTTCAACCGTCATGCGCAAATTGTCGAAGCCGGAAGCCATGACCGCATCGATAATATCGTAGCGAATCCCGTGCTCACCGAGGAGATTCTTTACGCGCAGCGCAAAGAATTCCAGTAGTTCGCCGCGCACCTCTTCCCGCTCCCGCTTCAAGCCGCGCGCTTCATGAACGTCAAGCGAGATATCAAACAATTCACTTAGTCGGAGCTCGAAGCCATGCGTAATCATAATCTGTACGATACCAGCCGCCTGTCTGCGCAGTGCATAGGGATCTTGCGAACCTGTCGGAATAATGCCGATCGAGAAACAGCCAACGATGGTGTCCATCTTGTCAGCCAGACTGATAATGGCGCCTGGAACACTGGCTGGTGCTTGCTCGCCTGCGAATCGGGGTTGATAATGCTCGAACACGGCGCGTGCGACGGCTTCACTCTCGCCTGCTTTCCGCGCATAGTCTTCACCCATGATGCCCTGCAGCTCTGGAAACTCATAGACCATTTGCGTCACCAGGTCAAACTTGGCAATTTGTGCAGCACGGTCAACGGCCGCTGCTGTCTCTCCGCTAAGCCCCAGACGCTGATGCAGCCTGCTGGCTACCTCGCGAATCCGGCCAACCTTCTCGGCAGTTGTCCCCAGCTCCTCGTGATACACAATGCTTTCCAGCTTGGCAAGTGCGGCTTCGATCGTCAGCTTTTGATCCTCTGCATAGAAGAATTTAGCATCCGACAACCGGGCACGCAGCACCTTCTCATTACCTCTGGCCACTTGCTCGATGGAAGTGGAATCGCCATTGCGAACCGTCACAAAATGCGGCAGCAGCTCCCCTTGTTCATTGAGCACCGGGAAATAGCGCTGATGCTCGCGCATCGAGGTAATGAGCACCTCTTTTGGAATCTCCAGGAATGATGGATCAAAACTACCATAGAGAGCCGTTGGATACTCGACCAGGAATACGATTTCCTCCAGCAAATCCTCTTTGACGGCAATATGCCAACCGCGCTCCTTGCTAAGCGCTTCGATTTGCTTCAGAATCATCTCTTCGCGCTCCTGCACATTGACGATAACGTGCTGCTCCCGCAAGCGTTCGACATAATTCTCAGGTTTGTCGATCGTCGTCTCGCTGCCCAGGAAACGATGGCCCTTGGAGCGATTGCCGCTCTGTACACCAGCGATCTCCAGAGGAATCACTTCTGTGCCGAATAATGCAGTCAGCCAGCGAATCGGTCGCACAAACCTTAGCTCCTGTGTGCCCCAACGCATATTCTTGGGAAAGGTCATGGATACGATTTGCTGTCGCAATCCTTCGGACAACACGTCAGACGTATTGGTGCCCAGGCTGCTCTTGTTTGCATAGACATACTCTACACCTTGCAGCTCTTTCATAAACAATTGGTCCGGCTCTACCCCCTGACTTCTGGCGAAGCCAAGCGCTGCCTTGCTCCAGTTGCCTTCGCCATCCAGGGCGATTTTGCGAGATGGACCTTTTACTTCTTCATGGATGTCCGATTGTTTCTCGGCTACTCCTTCAATCAGCAAAGCAATACGACGCGGTGTCGCAAAGGCTTGAACCGCTTCATGACCAATACGAGCTTCTGTGAGCCACTTCACGACACGCTCTTGCAGCTGATTCATCGCCCCGCGTACAAAACGCGCAGGCACCTCTTCCATTCCGATCTCCAACAGCAGATGTCTACTCATGAGCCGTCGCCTCCTTCTTCAGCAGCGGGAAGCCCAGCTTCTCGCGTTCCTCCAGATACGTAGCTGCGCATTGACGCGCCAGATTACGCACACGGGTAATATAGCCGGTCCGCTCCGTGACACTGATTGCGCCGCGCGCATCGAGCAGATTGAAGGTGTGGGAGCACTTCAGCACATAATCATAAGCAGGGAAAACAAGATTCTCCGCCATGGCCCGCTTGGCTTCCTCTTCGTATTTGGCGAAAAGAGAGAACAACATCGCTGCATCTGCCAGCTCAAACGTATATTTGGAATGCTCGTATTCCGGCTGCTTGAAGACATCTCCGTATGTGACGCCGTTCACCCACTCCAGATCGAACACATTTTCTTTGTCTTGAATGTACGAAGCAAGACGTTCCATTCCATAAGTAATTTCGACAGCAACAGGCACTGCGTCGATGCCGCCTACCTGTTGAAAATAAGTAAATTGCGTAATTTCCATGCCATCCAGCCATACTTCCCAGCCTAATCCCCATGCACCCAGCGTCGGCGATTCCCAGTTATCCTCGACAAACCGGATATCATGATGAAGCGGGTCAATGCCCAACTGGCGCAGACTTTCGAGATATAGCTCCTGAATATCATCAGGTGACGGTTTTAGAATGACTTGGAACTGATGATGCTGATACAGACGGTTCGGATTCTCGCCATACCGACCATCTGCCGGCCGTCTCGAAGGTTCCACGTAAGCTACATTCCAAGGCTCCGGTCCGATCGAACGAAGAAACGTCATGGGGTTCATCGTGCCGGCACCTTTCTCTACATCATAAGGCTGCATGAGGAGACAATTCTGTCCCGCCCAAAATTGCTGCAGCGTGAGGATCATGCCTTGTACATTCATCCTTGCTCACTCCCGACTCATAGTAATTACAGACAACCGGCGAAATCGCTCTGTCCTCGCTGGGTCAATACATTTGATCCCGAAGACAGCAAAAAATCCCGTCTCTACGTCTGCCATAGACATAGGGACGGGAATATCCTCCCCGCGGTTCCACCCTACTTGGTCCGCTATCGCAAGCGAACCCGCTCTCGTGTGTTGCTCGCACTCCGGAGTGCCCTTCACTGATCGTCCCCCACCGGGCTTGCACTATCCCCGGCTCGCTGCATGAGGTCAGGATCAGTTACTCTCTCCATCATCATCCGATCAGAGAACGATCCATAGGATTGTTCCCATTTCATAATAATCTATCATAGCAGGTACCTTCCTACAAGTCAACGGGTCTGTTCATCGGGTGCGCCTTTTTCATCCGTCTGAAATAATGGCTCCATCTGATCCAGGAAATCCCGTGATTTAAGTGTCAACGGCAAATGGGTGTCTAGCATGCCCCGAATACAGGCTCGAAGCTCGGATTTGGTCGTTGAGCTCACTTGAATGCTGCCAAGCCGACGCAGGTCTAGCTGTTTGAACAATCGCAGCAGCTTCAAGGCTCCGTCACCGGTCTGCAGCACGCCCGGATCGATGCCTCTGCATCTGCGGCAGAGAATCCCACCCAGGCGGTAGCTGAAGCTGAAAGGCCCGTCTTCATTGCCGCAATGAATGCAGCGATCCATCTCTGGCGCATAACCGGCTAGCTGAATGATCTTCATCTCGAAGAGATGGAGCGTAATCTGGGGATCCTTGCCCTCTTGCAATGCAGCAAAGCATGCGCGCAGCTGTTCAAAAATAAAAGCCCCCGCTTCTTCGTCCTGAAGAGCCCGGTCGCACAGCTCGGCGGCATAAGCTGCGTAGGCTGACAGCTCCAATCGCTCCCGCAGCTTGTAATGCGACTCTATGATTTCGCCGTGATTCAGCGTGCCCAATCCGCTTTTCTTAAAAAACACGAACTCGCCATGGGTGAATGGCTGTGCCAGCGACCCATGGCGGCTCTTTAGTTTTTTGGCTCCCCTCACCATGATGCCGGCTTTGCCGTGCGTATTGGTCAGGATTGTAATGATGGCATTGCCTTCGCCATATGGCATGTTGCGGATGACGATTCCTTCCGTACGGTACAACATCTGGCGTACTCTCCCGTCTATAAACCTGCTTCCGTCATTCGGGAGTGCGCAAGCGCGGATGAGATAGGTCTAGTCCAGCGTATCGGCCTCTTCCACCGCTTCCTGCAAGGCAGCCCCGTCCGCTGCCGTTCCCGCCTCCGTGTCTGGAGCAAGTGCATCTACTTCCTTGTACAGCATAAAAGCATCCACATCGCCAGTCTTCGTGAAATAGGTCCAGGAGAAATTACGCATGTCTCAACCTCATCCTCTCCGCTATAAATAGCTACTTCAGTAGGATGTGATGTTCTGATAACCTCTATCCTGGTGAATCCTTCCGGTGTTGATCACGAAGCAACTCAAGAAGCAGATTCGACATCGAATCTTGAATGCAGTCGGAACTTCCGGTGCTCACGTAGCCTCCACTACGCTCCGCTCCTCATTTCCTCCTGCCTCCAACCTTCTCGGTGCTGAACACCGGTATTGAAGACAATTATTCGTGGCGGTAACCGAATTCTTTGAGCATGCGGTCTTGGTTGCGCCAGTCTTTTTTGACCTTGACCCAGAGCTCGAGGAAAATACGCGAGCCCAGCAGGGTCTCGATATCCGTACGCGCCTGCTTGCCCACTTCCTTGAGGAGGGCGCCGCTTTTGCCAATGACGATCCCTTTTTGGGAGTCGCGCTCGACATAGATGACGGCACCGATATAGACCACGCCATTGTCCTGTACCCGCATATCCTCAATCTCTACAGCGATCGAATGCGGAATTTCCTCGCGAGTCATTTGCAGAATCTTCTCGCGGATGAGCTCGGCGCACACGAATTGTTCCGGGTGGTCCGTCACCTGGTCGGCAGGATAGTACTGAGGACCTTCCGGCATATACGGAAGCAGCTGCTCCAGCAGCGTGTCCACATTACTTCCCAGCAGCGCAGAGACCGGGATAATTTGGGCAAACTCATGCAAATCCTTGTATTGGGTAATGATCTCAAGCAGCTTTTCCGGATGCACCTTGTCGATCTTGTTAAGGACAAGCACAACCGGCGTATTGGTTTTCTTCAGTTTTTCTATAATAAACCGGTCGCCCCCGCCTAGTCCTTCGAATACATCAACCAGAAAAAGTGCCGCATCGACTTCACTCAGTGCGGTGTCCGCTGCCTTAATCATGTAGTTGCCCAGCTTGGAGGTCGGCTTATGAATGCCTGGCGTATCCAAAAATACAATTTGGGCTTGATCCGTCGTGTAGACGCCATGAATTTTGTTGCGCGTGGTTTGCGGTTTGTCGGACATAATCGCAATCTTCTGGCCAATAATCTGATTGATCAGGGTAGACTTGCCCACATTGGGGCGGCCGATTATGGCCACAAAGCCGGAGCGGAACGCTTGTTTCGTAGAATCCTGTTGCGTAGCCATCGTTCGCTACACTCCTCTCTTATCGTTCGTATCTAATGCAAATGCTCCCGGGAGCAACTCAGCTACCGTCATGCGCTGCCAGTCACCCTGCAGGTTCCCCATCCATACGGGCATGTCCGGCGAGCATAGCTCCGCGAGCACCTGTCGACATACGCCACAGGGCGTAATCGGGCCAGGTGTATCGCCTACAACGGCAATCCCCTGAAACCCATGGGGCCGTATACCGTCTGCAATGGCTCGGAACAGCGCAGTCCGTTCGGCGCAATTAGTCGGCCCATAGGCTGCATTCTCCACATTGCAGCCTGCATGCATCCGTCCCTCTTCATCCAACAGCGCGGCACCTACCTGGAATTTGGAATAGGGGGCATAGGCTCGCAATCTTGCCTCAATGGCTGCTGCCTGCAAAGCGTGCACAGCTGCCTCATTCATCGGTTCCCTGTTCATCGCTTCCCCCTCCTCTCTTCTTCGCTTTATTTTACCTTCATAGCCCGCCTGTACGTAACCAGGACAATAGCGGCGGTCCGAGCACCAGCAGGCCAATCAGCGCCGCACCGATCGCGGCTATCAGGACAGCTCCAGCAGCCGCGTCTTTGGCAACCCGGGCAAGCGGATGCTGCTCTGGCATGGCCAGGTCCACCGCTTTTTCAATGGCGGTATTGAGCAGTTCCGCTGACAACACGAGCACACAAGCACCAATCAACAGCGCCCAATCGCCTGCCCGCAATTGAAGGAGGGCAGCCAACAGCATCACTGCCGCCGCTGCCCCCACATGGAACCGCATATGCCGCTCGTTCCGAAGGGCATAAGCAATTCCGTGGCCTGCTTGTCTCATACTTTGGACGAACCGTCGCATTACCGGCTCAGACCTGCTGCTGCGAGTACAGCTTCCTGCTTGACCGTCATGACTTGCTCGCTGTTGTCGTCCTGATGGTCATAGCCGAGCAAATGGAGAAAACCATGGACGAACAGAAAGCCGATCTCTCGTTCAAGGGAATGACCATATTCCTCGCTTTGCTCTCGTGCCCGCTCGGCGGAGATAATAATATCGCCCAGCATGTCTGTAACGAGCGACGCAGCGCCCTCCGATTCTTCATCAAAGTGGATGTCCGTCTCCTCTTCGCCTTCATCCTGCATAGCAAAGGACAGCACATCCGTCGGCCGGTCGATGCCGCGATAGTCACGGTTCAGTCGATGAATCTCTTCATTGTCAACAAAGGTTAGCGCCACCTCGCCGGAGCTCAGTCCTTCCGCTTCAGCGGCCAGCTGCAGCAGTTGCTCCAGGCGGGCAATCCATGCTTCAGGAATATCCACCTTCTCCTGCTCATTGCTCCAGTCCAGCTGCATACTCATTCGGTTCGCTCCTTTGATTTGGTGTCGTCCGGATATTCAATTCGAGAATGGAAAATCCCGATGACTGTTTCTTTCAAGGATTGTGCAATCATGTCCAGCTCTTTGAGCGTAAGATCACATTCATTGAACTGGTTATCATCCATGCGGCCTTTAATAATCTTGGCAATCATGGACTCTACCTGCTCCATAGTCGGGTTGCGCAAGCTTCGTACGGCGGCCTCCACACAGTCAGCAATGCCGACGATAGCCGCTTCCTTGGATTGCGCCTTCGGACCCGGATACCGGAAATCATCCTCGGTGAAGTCCGGCTCGACCCCTTCCGCTTCGGCGATCTTAGTCGCCTTGTGGTAAAAGTATTTCAGGAACGTCGTCCCATGGTGCTGCTCCGCAATATCGCGCAGCGGCTTCGGAATATTGTGGCTCTTCTGCATCTCCACACCATCGCGCGCGTGAGCCACAATAATTTCTTTGCTGAGCTTCGGATCCATAGAGTCATGCGGATTCTCAATATTGGTCTGGTTCTCGATAAAATAGCTTGGCCGCTTCGTCTTGCCGATATCGTGATAGAACGAACCGACCCGGCACAGCAGTCCATTTGCACCAATCGATTCGGCCGCTGCCTCCGACAGATTGCCGACCATTACGCTGTGATGATAAGTCCCCGGCGTCTCGGTCAGCAGCTTGCGCAGCAGCGGATGATTCGGGTTGGACAGCTCGACGAGCTTGAGCGCCGAG
Organism: Paenibacillus daejeonensis DSM 15491; assembly: GCF_000378385.1. Classification (GTDB taxonomy): domain Bacteria; phylum Bacillota; class Bacilli; order Paenibacillales; family Paenibacillaceae; genus Paenibacillus_D; species Paenibacillus_D daejeonensis. Next base: position 843,238 of record NZ_KB899659.1, read on the forward strand.
AGAATCCCGAAGGTGACCTCGAAGAAAGGCATCAGTCCGATGACGAGCACCGCAGTCAACAATCCGCTCGCAAATGCAAAACCGATCGAATACAGCAGTTCTGTCCGTGATGGCAAATCGCCGATTAGCAACAACGATAACACGGCAAGTGATCCGAACAAGCTGACCATGATTCCCGCCTTGAGAATCGTTGAACGCTGACTGGCCCTGTGAATCGAGAAAATCGCGGCAAAAGCTACTACCGTGAACACAAATCCATAATGATAATCAAAGATTTGGTCCTGTCTTACATTGAATAGAATACTGCCGATGGCAGCAAACAGAATGGAACTTATAATAGCAAGATGCGTATCCAGCAGCAGCATGATCAGCATGGCGCCCATCGCCACAGGGGCGATATACCCGACAAAGGAGGCATTCTGCGTCTGAGTCATGGCCACTACCTGCATAATCGCTAGATTCAGGAAAAAAATCAGCCATAGCATAAGTAGCTGCGCGTTGTTATACGTTGTCTTTTCCCCGTGGGCCGAAATGGTCGCTGACCGCTCCACAAACTGAAAGATGATGACCAGGAATAACGCGCACAAGAGCAGCAGCCCAAGCTGCGGCCAGTACGTCTTCTTGCTCTGCAGCAAGCCGAGCATCTGTAGCCGGTCATACAGCTCTTGGGTGATACGCTCTCCCTCACGGACAACGACATCCCCCTCCTGAATGACGACCTTAGCTGTATTCTCCTTGGCCAGTCGTCTTGCCTCGTCCGTCGCTTCCTTATCTGCAAACTTGTTCGGCATGAGGGCGAACCGGGCCAATTCCTGGACAATTTCCCGCTCGGTCCGGTTCGTGAGCGAACTGGCGTTGACCAGCTCGGCCACCTTGGTTCTGGCGGTCTCCGCTTCGCGCAGCTGTTCCGTCATCAGCTCGCGTACGATGTCACGCGTGACGTCCTGCATGGCGCGAATCCGTTCGCTGCTCAGTTGAGGCAGCTTGTAGAAGGTTTCCTCAGGAATGGTATATTCCTGATCCTTGACGATAACCAGCATCTCCTCCAGCAGAGTCTGGTTATACAGCTCTGTATTGCTGTTGGAGCGAACGAAGCGATCAACATATTGTCCGTATTTGCCGGGGATCTCCGTCCGGTAGATGTCAATCTTGTTCTGCAGCGTCACCTGATCGTCGCTATTGAGCTGATCCATCCGCTGGAAAATTTCATCCACCAGATTCTGGGCCCCCAGCGCTACTATGGTGTACTCCGTCGGTACACGTTCCGCCGCTTCCTCCTGTGCCTTAATCGTCGCCTTCTCGTCATCCATCTGACGGGAAGCCGCGATATTGCGGTCACTGACATCATTCAACTGAATGTTGTACGTCTTGGGCACCAGGTGTGGCGACAGACTAAAATAGAAAAGCAGCACGAACAGAAGCAGCAGCAGCCAGCGAACTCCCCTGCTGTGCCGCCAGCCCGCCAGCTTGGAGGATGATGAGCCCGTCCGGTTTGTTGCCTGGTTTCGGTTCATACGGCTTGCATTCCTCTCTATCTTTGGTTTTCAGCATTCTCATTGTAGGCCATAATGATCTGTTGAACCAGCGAATGACGGACGACGTCCGATTCGGAAAATTGTATGAATCCGATTTCGTTAATCCCTTGCAGGATCTTCACCGCTTCGATCAGTCCCGAGTTCTTGCCCCGCGGCAAATCGATCTGAGTCACATCACCGGTGATGACCATCTTGGAGCCAAAGCCCAGACGTGTCAGGAACATCTTCATCTGCTCCGGCGTCGTGTTCTGTGCCTCATCCAGAATGATGAACGAATCGTCGAGGGTTCTTCCGCGCATGTAGGCAAGCGGCGCTACTTCAATGAGGCCTCTTTCGAACGCTTTGGCCGACTGATCGGGCCCCATTACATCATGCAGCGCATCATAAAGCGGGCGCAGATACGGGTCAACCTTCTCTTGCAGATCGCCAGGCAGAAAGCCCAGACTCTCGCCAGCCTCAACTGCAGGCCGTGTCAGAACAATTCGCTTCACAGCGCCCTCCTTGAGAGCTGCGATCGCCAGAACTACAGCAAGATACGTCTTGCCGGTACCAGCAGGGCCAATACCGAATACGATATCTTTCTTGCGAATGGTAGAAACGTAGTAGCGTTGACCAATCGTCTTGACGCGTACAGGTTTCCCCCGGTATGTCGTCGTAATCTCGCCTTTGAACAGGTCCAGAAGCTGATCTGCCTGCATTGTACGGGAGAGCTCCAGCGCATAGGAGATATCACGCTCGGTAGGGTTGTAGCCGCCTCTCACCAGCTCCAGCAATACGTTGAACAACTGCTCCAGCGATTCTGTCTCTTCACGGGGACCCGTTACCGTAATCTCGGCTTCCCGGGAGAGAATTTTCGACTCCACCTGCTGCTCGATGAGCTTGAGGAATCTATCTTGCGGGCCGAACAACGCCTGTCCTTCTGCAGCATTGCCCAGCGGTATTTTTACGATCAAGGTTTTGTCTGTCAAAAAGCCTCATTCTCCTTGCATTTGGACTAGGGGCATCTCGGTTGTTATCGATTGTTCGACTTCAAAAAGCACTTTCATATAAACTTTACCATTCTCCGTCTTTTCATGCAAAAGGTTTTCGGCGCGAATGACGATATTAGGCCCTAATTTTGTCCATAAATCGGCTTTTGCTTGCAACAGACCGGTTGTTTTAGCTTCCTCCGGGGTCAGCTCACGCTGCAGCACTGCCGATTCACGGACCGTTTCCTTAATGCGGCCGACCGGCAGTTTAAGACCTCTCCAACTCAGCTGCTGTCGCTGCTCCACTACCTCATACTGTTCGAATTCCGGCTTGCCAAAACCGCTAATCTTCAGGCTGCGGTTCCCCAGCAGGAGACGCCATCTGCTCTCGCTTGCACCGGTATACACCTTACTGCGGTTCACCAGCGGAACCTCAACATTATAGTTATGCCATACGATTCCTCGCACCTCACCCTTGGCCACAACGGTGCGTGTGTTAGGCTCTGCTCCGATTGTGCCGGAGATGAGAATATCGCCCTTTTTGACCCGAACATCCTTTCTGACAACTGGTCTGCCGGCTTCAGCTATAATTCGCGTCACCACTGCATCCTCGGCTGCGACCAGATGACGCGGGGTGTACAGGGACGGTGGAGTGGCATTCCGGTTCTCTACCACCTCGATGGTAATCTTGGTACCCTGCTTGTCTACCCCAACCCAAGCAGCTTCTGGCAGTCGTTGAGCAAGACGCCGGGACAGCACGTCCACATCCAGCATACGAAAAGACCACTGGTACATGCGGATCCCCTCTTCTTCTGCCGCCTGAAGCACCTGTTCCTCCGTCAAGGCGACATTCCCCTTAACCTCGACATTCCAAATCATGCAGGATAACAAATACAGACCGGCCAAAAACACAAAGAGCCCTGCAGCAAAAAACTTGCGACGCTCCAGCTTGCGAAGCCAGAAAGGAAGCCCTCTGCGATTGGTGACATGCACCCTGCAGCTCGTCCGTTTCAAGTGCGGCCGCAAGCGAAAAAAATCGCTCACTGTCAGCTCGCACTCCATTTCTCCATCCTCAGTATAACGGATCGACCAGAGCCGGACTCCGGCAGCTCCCGCTTCATTGACCAGTGCAGACGGCGAACCGCCGCGGACCTTAATGGTAACTATGCCTTGCAAGGTGTGCAGCCATGAATCCCGCATCTGACTCTCCTCCTAAGCAAACATTTGAATAGCTTCAATACGTCCTTCTATAAACACTTCCTCCGTCCAGATCCCTCGGATAACGAGGTCTGCACCGCTCACCTCTAGCTCTCCCTTGCTCAGCGCCAGGCGCAACCGGTCCTGTGAAAAATGGAGGACGCCACGGTGATTTTCGATATACAGCTGGCGGTCGCCAATCATCGTCATACGGGGCAGATCAAAAACAACATCCTGGGGTAAATCCAGGAGCTCTGCAGTTAGTTTTCGAATTTTGCGGCTGAAGTGGCGCATTGGCAGTGTCTCCTCCTCCCGTACTGTACCAAACTATGCGCCCGTCAGTCGTTTTATGAGAAGTCTGTTGCCGAAAAAGAAAAACACAAAAAAAACCAGCCGACCAAGTCGACTGGTTTAAAATCCTTTGATTTAAAGCTTGCTCGTTTTAGCGAAACGGACGTTTGGCGCGCGGCGGACCAAGAATTTCGGCCCAAAGTACTGCGCTCGTCAGTTCGTTGGCGCCTGGCAGTGTCTCTCCCGGGCGAACAGGGCCAGAAGATACGGCTGCAGCCGTACGGTCACGATCACCGTTCTCTTCTTGTCTCTGTTGCTCTTCAAGCTGCCTACGCCTTTGCTCCTCACGAGCTCGACGCTGCTGTTCCCTGCGTCGCCCTTCTTCCTCTTTGTTCCTTCGTTGCTGCATTTCCTCTTCCATACGTCTGGCAGCTTCCTCAGCCAGAGACACGTCTTGTGAATTCTGGGAATCGGAAGATGGGCCGGGGTTGTGCTGCTCCACAGGTTCTGGTGTCCGCTGCTCGTACTGTTGCGCGGTCTGAGTCGTTCTTCGTTCAGGCGGTACCCGGCGTTCCCCCTGGCGATTGCCACTCCCAAAGTCAGGCATCCTGTTCGCACCCTTACCTTGTTGCTGTTGTTTCTGTCCCTTGCCAAGCAAAGAGAGCAGAAAGCCGATAATGATGATGACAAAAAACAAATTTTGGGACAAGAATTCTATGATATTCATGCTTTACCTCCCTGTGACAGGGTCATCAGATGTGAATGGCATTAGTTGTTCTTTTTGCCGTCATCTGCCGGTTTGCCAATGGAGCTGCGCATTTGCGTATCCGCTTCAATGTTCTTCATGTTCATGTAGTCCATAACACCAAGCTTGCCTTCACGCAGCGCATCGGACATTGCAAGCGGGACTTGGGATTCGGATTCCACAACCCGTGCTCTCATCTCGACGACTCTTGCTTTCATCTCTTGCTCCAAGGCTACTGCCATCGCACGACGTTCTTCTGCCTTTGCCTGTGCGATCTGTTTGTCGGCTTCTGCCTGTTCAGTTTGCAGGAAGGCCCCGATGTTTTTGCCGACGCTGACATCAGCGATATCGATGGACAGAATCTCAAATGCTGTACCAGAGTCCAAACCTTTGGAGAGGACAGTTTGTGAAATAAGATCCGGATTCTCCAGAACATCTTTGTGGGAAGCAGCTCCGCCGTTAGTACTAACGATACCTTCACCAACACGGGCAATGATTGTTTCTTCACCAGCACCACCGACAAGTCGATCGATGTTGGCACGCACCGTAACCCGCGCTTTGACCTTAACCTCGATACCGTCTTTGGCAACGGCTGAAACAACTGGTGTCTCAATCACTTTTGGATTAACACTCATCTGGACCGCGTTCAACACATCGCGGCCTGCGAGGTCAATGGCAGCGGCTCTTGCGAATTCGAGCGGAATGTTGGCGCGTTGTGCCGCGATTAATGCATTGACGACACGGTCAACATTACCGCCAGCAAGATAGTGACTCTCTAGCTGGTTTATGTTAATGCCCAGACCGGCTTTATGAGCCTTAATCATCGGATTGACGATACGCCCAGGTACAACACGCCGGAGTCGCATCGCGACGAGCGTAATAATGCCGATTCGCACGCCCGAAGACAGAGCCGCGATCCAGAGCATGACCGGGAAGAAATTGAAGAAAACGATGAGCAAGATAAAAGCGACGACACCTATTACTAGATACGTAATCATTGGATCCATTTCTACATATCCCCTCCAAATTAGATGGTATGGCAATGCTTGCCACCCTTCGTTCTTACACTATTTCTTTAACGATGACGCGAGTACCTTCAACTTTGATAACTTTAATCGGCTTATTATGAGCAATAAATTGGCCTGATGTAACAACATCAATCCGTTCATCACCGATCTGAACCGTTCCCGATGGGCGTAATGGCGTTAAGGTTACGCCTTCCATATCAAGCAGGTCCTCCCGGCTGGTTGCCGGAATGTAGCCTTCTTCTTTGGTAAGGGAATCCCTTAGGATGAATCGGTTCCAGACGCCGCGTTTTTTGAAAATTACAGCGAAGATAATCACCAATACAGTGGCAACGCCAAACGCGATGAGCAGTGAGTAAAACGCATTTGTAGAATCGTAAGCTGCTGTAATCACCCCCGCTACTAATGACCCAATCCCCAGGAATCCTAATATGCCGAAGCTCGGTATAAATAACTCGATAACCAGTAAGGCAATACCGACGACAAACAGCACGACAGATTCCAATCCTGCAAAGCCGGCGATGTAATGGGCAAAGAAATACAATCCAAAACCTGCGATACCGATAATGCCCGGTGCCCCGAAGCCGGGTACAACCAGTTCAATCGCCACACCTGCAATACCGACAATCAGCAACAGAGTACGAATGAGCGGCGATGTTAGCCACGTGGCAAGGCTCTCAGCGAACGTCAGGTCCACCTCAATGACTGTCCGCTCTTGCAGTCCCAGCCATTCCAGCGTCTCTTGTACTGAGCCAGCGATATGCTCAGCATAACCAACCGCAAGCGCCTCTTCGGAAGTCAGGGTCAGGATGTTGCCGGGACCGATGGTCATATCGAGTTCCTCGATGGTCAGCGTCATGTTAGGATCAACCATCTTCATGGCAATATTCGGATCCCGACCATTGAACTCTGCCGCAGTCTTCATCTTGCTATTCCAAAGTGAAGTTACCTTGGGATTATCAATCAGTTCCCCGGTTCCGTCCACAACCGCTGCATCACCGATGGAGCTGCTCGGCTGCATGACGATTTGATCCGCATTCAGCGCAATAAAAGCTCCAGCAGAAATTGCGTTACTTTCCACAAAAGCAACTGTAGGAATCGTACTCCCCCGAATCAGCTGCCCAATCTGATCAGCACTGTCGACCCGGCCGCCATACGTATTCAATACCAATATGATGTGTTCAGCTTCCGCTTCTTCAGCTTCTTGAAACGCTCGTTCCAGAAAAGATAACAAACCGGATTCAATGGTCTGCTTAATCGGAATGACATATACGGCAGAACCATTGGCTGCCGGTCGTTCAGCCGCAGGCTCTTCGGCCGCTGCCAGCAACGGCAGTGCCGTGCCGGCAAGCAATCCCAGCGCAAGAAGTACAAGCGGAACCCGCAACAACCATTGCCTGATTTCCTTTGTTAACACTAGACTTCCCTCCTTTATCTCTTTTCATTTCAGTATTCCCTAATACGTTAGGAATGGACGCGCGTTTCACTTTTTCGACAATCGTCTGTCAATTCCCTTTATTAAACTGTACGAACTGTACAAAAAAAGAGAACTATATCTTGAAACGGGCAATGGCCCCGTCTAGCTCTCCTACAATATCTTGGAGCTTGGCGGCAGAAGAAGCGATGCCATCCATCAGAGCCAGTTGCTCCTGCGTAGCAGCAGCCACGCTCTCTGTAGTGACAAGATTCGACTCTGCTGCAGACGCTGTTACATTCAGGGAAGCACTGATTTGTTCCGAGCCAGCCGACATTTGTTCTGCAATAGCCGAATTTTCCTGCAGCTGGCTCGTCATATCCGTAACCGCAGATGCAATCCGATGAAAGCTGTCGCTGCTTTCCTGAACCGATACACTACCCGAAGCCAGCTCTTTCACAGTCACATCCATATAGGCGGCAGCCTCGTCGATTTCCTGGCTAGTCCCTGTCACCAGTTCCTGGATATGGTCAGCAGATTCAAGCGAGCCTTCCGCGAGCTTGCGGATTTCTTGCGCAACAACCAGAAATCCTCTTCCTGCCTCCCCTGCCCTCGCGGCCTCAATGGATGCATTCAGGGAAAGGATATTCGTCTGCTTGGCAAAAGATGTGATATTGTCGGCGATTCCCGCAATCTCTTGAGAACGTCCTGCCAGGAGGCCCATGACCCGCGATAACGAATGCATGGATTGCTGAACCGTATCCATTTGCGTGACAAGTTGCTGCATCGCCTCCTTGCCGATATCTGCCTGCTGCGAGGTCATGCTAGAGAGCTCGGCGAGGTGAGCCGTGTTGCCTGCAATTCGTTCAATGCCCACGGCCATCTCCTCTACCGCTCTGGCCGTTTCAGCCGCTGCCCTGGTCTGGACTTCCGTTGACTCAGCTACCGCTTGGATATCCCGTGCCACCTGTGTAGAGGCATCCGCAGATTCCTTCGAAGAGTCAGATAAATGGTTGGCCGACTGGCCAACTACCTGGGCATGCGTTGAAATCTCAACAACGAGCCCTTTGATTCCCGCTATCATCTGGTCAAGCGACAAAGCCGTTTCTCCCAGCTCATCCTTGGTATAGTGCGTTTCGGGAGGCGCCGTCAGATCGCCTTCCGCGACCGTTCTGGTTTTGGACATGACGGTGCGGACGGTGGACATGATGCGCCGAATCATGAGAACCCCTATGATTCCAACAAGGATGACAATTCCAGCGAGAACAGCGATCAGCAGCCATTCGGTATAGGTAAGGCTTTGCTGAATTTCCGTCATTTTGTGCCTTACATGCGCATCAATATTATCTCCGATTTCATCAATGTTGGCGCGAGTCAGTGCAAATCCGCTATGGGCCAGGTCGTTAATCGCCCAGCTCTCGTCCGACAACTCTTGTTCCACCGTGGCTGCCCATCTGGCATATTGATCTGTGAATTGCTCCAATAGTAAACCGAGCGCTCGCCCGGATTCTCCGTACTGCAAGTCACTCAGCCCTTCGGACTCGATAATTGCAATGGCTGCTCCCATCCGCTCATCCACCTGGCGTTTGTTTGCTACCCATTCCTCACGTGCCGATAGCAATTGGTTATTATTCAACTGGCCAGACTCTAATCTGAGGTATGCCACATATGCCTGATACAGATCACGATCAGCATTAAGTACCAGCGTCTGCACTTCCGTACTGATTTTGTTGACTTCTTCCGTCATCACGTCATATAGCTGACGTTGTTGGTGGAGCAGGAAGGCACTTGTTGCGATGTAAAACAGAAGCGGTATAACGGAGAGTAATGCCAGTTTAAACCGGATGGATCGTTTCACAAAAATCCCTCGCTATTCGTCGTTGTATGCGGACCATGCGCTAGCGACGGATATGCCCATCAGCTTCACACTGAATGTATATATCGGTGTGTGATGAGAAAAGTATGATACTAAAAAGCACCCCCACAAGGCGGGAGTGCTTCCGTAAGTATCTATTGCAGAAATTGTTGAACCGCTTGATTTACTAGTTTACCGTCTGCGCGTCCTTTAACCTTCGGCATCAAGGCACTCATGACTTTACCCATCTCGGCTTTGGAAGAAGCTCCGGTTTCCTGGATGGTCTGCTGTACGATCACTTTGATTTCTTCTTCGGTGAGCTGCTGGGGCAGGTAAACACTAATAATATCTATTTCTGCTGCGAGATTTTCAATCAAATCTTCACGGCCGGCTTTTTGAAATTCTTGGAGGGAATCTTTACGCTGCTTGATTTCACGACTAAGAATTGCAAGCACTTCATCATCTTCGAGCGGTCGCTTCAGCTCAATCTCCTGGTTTTTGACAGCCGCGCGAAGCATCCGAATGGTGGTGAGCTTGAATTTCTCCTTGCTCTTCATCGCTTGCTTCATATCGTCGTTTAATCGTTCGTTAAGGTTCATTGTGGAAGGATCCTCCTAAAACTTTCTCTTGCGCGCAGCCTCAGACTTCTTCTTACGCTTGACGCTTGGTTTTTCATAATGCTTGCGTTTTTTGACCTCGGCCAAAACGCCGTCCTTCGCGATGGAACGCTTGAAACGACGAAGTGCAGCATCGATGGTCTCATTTTTGCGAACTTTTGTTTCAGACACCAGTTTTCCCTCCCTCCAGAACAGACCGTCCAGAACGATAACACGGATTATCAAACTTCATTATACGGGAAAGGGAAAGGCAGTGTCAACTTCCAAACCCAACTTGGCCCAGGAAATTATCTGGCTACCAAAGGACCCATGGCTTGTCCGCCCAACAGATGCACATGCAGATGGTAGACAACTTGTCCGCCTTCCTTATTGCAATTATTAATCAGGCGATATCCTGACTCTGCAATTCCGAGCTCGGCTGCAATCTCGCGCGCCGCGGCAAAGACAGCTGCAATCGTCTCTCCGTCTTCTGCAGTCACATCATTCATAGTCGGGATATGCTTCTTGGGTATAATCAGGACGTGAACCGGCGCCGCGGGCTCAATATCATGAAACGCCAGCACATGCTCGTTTTCCATTACTTTTTTCGATGGAATAGAGCCTTCGATAATTTTACAAAAAATACAATCGGACATCTTGCTTCCTCCTTTGATCTTCCTCTCACTATGCCTCTATCATAGCAGAAACACCAGTACCCTGCACCTCCGCCTGTTGGAACGCAAAGAAGCCCGAAGCATCCGCCTCGGACTCCGGAATAATCAGTAAAAAGGCAGCAGCGATAAACCAAGCAATGCAGCCAGTGGAAAAACCTGTCGGGCAAAATAACGTCTTGGATAATAGGGATAAGGATATAAAGGTGGTCTGGCAAATGGCGTACCGAAGTAAGGGTACGGAAAAAAGCCGCGCGAATCCTCCCAGCCCCCGCCGCAGGGCACCGCCAAGGCGACGCACTCATCGTCCACGTACTCGACGAAGCCGTCCGTACACCAGCCCTCCTTCGTGCGAGCTACGACATACCGGTGCATATGCTCCTGACAACGCTGCTTCATTTCTGTCTGTTCCATCCTCCCAGCTCCTTTCTTCATGCTCCATCTTATTCGGAACTGGGCAAATGGCTACTCACTGACCCAAATTTATTGGAAGGCTATAGCCGCTTGAACCGCCTTCTTCCAACCGTTATAGAGACGATCCCGTTCATCGGCATCCATAGCTGGCCCGAATGCGCGGTCCCGCTGCCAGATGGCTGAGAGCGCCGCCCTGTCAGGCCAGAAGCCCACGGCAAGACCGGCCAGAAATGCCGCGCCCATTGCCGTCGTTTCACCAATCATCGGGCGCTCTACCTCAACGCCGAGAATATCGCTCTGGAACTGCATGAGAAAATCATTGACGACCGCTCCGCCGTCAACGCGAAGTGTTTTTAGTTCAATCCCTGCATCCTGAATCATCACATCCAGCACATCTCTGCTCTGGTAGGCTAGGGACTCCACAGTGGCCCGAACAAAATGCTCTTTGGAGGTGCTTCGGGTCAAGCCGAATACTGCGCCGCGCACGTCGCTCTCCCAGTATGGCGTACCAAGGCCAACAAAGGCCGGCACGACATATACTCCCTCCGTTGAGTCCACTCTACCTATATACTCCTCGCAATCCGAAGAAGAGCGCAGCATGCGCAAGCCGTCTCTGAGCCATTGAATGGCTGAACCCGCCACGAAGACACTGCCTTCAAGCGCGTATTCTACTTTGCCATCTACACTCCAGGCAATCGTGGTCAGCAACCCATGCTCTGAACGGACCGCCTCCTGACCTGTATTCATCAGCATGAAGCATCCTGTACCATAGGTGTTCTTGACCATTCCCTTCTCAAAACAGGTCTGACCAAACAACGCGGCCTGCTGGTCTCCCGCCATCCCTGCAATTGGAACCTGGTGGCCAAAGAAGTGATGAGCAACCGTATGCCCATAAATCTCGGAGGAAGAGCGTACCTCGGGCATCATCGCCCTTGGAATATCCAACAGTTCCAGCAATTCGTCGTCCCAATTCAGCTCATGGATATTATAGACCAGGGTGCGGGACGCATTGGAGTAATCTGTCGCATGCACCTGACCGCCTGTCAGCTTCCAGAGCAGCCAGGTGTCAATCGTTCCGAAGAGCAGTTCTCCTTGTGCTGCCCGCTCCCGCGAGCCTTCGACGTGGTCCAGCAGCCACTTGATTTTGGTCCCCGAGAAATAGGGGTCAATCAACAATCCTGTCTTCTCTCGAACTACGGCTTCGCTGCCTGCCTGCTTCAGCTCTTCACAGATGGTCTGCGTCTGTCTGGATTGCCAGACGATCGCCCGGTGAATCGGGTGACCGGTATCCTTCTCCCAGACGACCGCAGTCTCGCGCTGGTTTGTGATACCGATGGCCTTAATCTGAGCCGGTGCGATCTCGGCCTTGGACAAGCAAGCCGCCATGACGCCCAGCACCGAAACCCAGATTTCATTGGCATCCTGCTCCACCCAGCCGGGCTCAGGATAATATTGAGGGATCTCTTGCTGGGCCGTACTGATGATCCGTCCCTCTTTATCGAATACGATCGCGCGGGAGCTTGTCGTCCCCTGATCAATGGAAAGAATATATTCACCTGCTGACACGGATCTTCCTCCTATCGTTCATCATTTTCAAAGTGCTGCCACAACTCCTTGCGTGATGAGGTCACGGCAACCGCTCCCGCGCGGACTGCCTCCTCGACCTCTTCCACCGTTCGGACCAAACCGCCTGCAATAACCGGAATACCTGTGCGTTCCTTGACCTCTTTGATCATATGGGGAATGACTCCAGGCAGCACTTCAATATAATCAGGCTCCGTTTTCTGAACTAATGCGTAGCTTTTCTCCAATGCATTCGTGTCCAGCATAAAGAGGCGCTGGATCGCCAAGATGCCGTTTTGTTTTGTCTTTGTTATGACGCCAGCCCGCGTTGAAATAATACCTGCCGGTTTAATCACCTGACACAGATACTCCGCTGCATCTTCATCGTTTCGGAGTCCACCGATCAGATCCGCGTGCAGCAGCGGCTGCTTGCCATGCGATTTGGCCAGCTGCACAAGCGGCTGAAGCTGGCCAATATGCGTATCTAGAATAACAATGTATTTAAAGGGTCGGGTTAGCAGCTTCTCCAGATCTTTCATGCGCCGGGCCGCCGGCAAGATGGTCTGATGTTCCAGCGTCATACGCTTCCTCCCTGTCTTCTGGGGTAACAGCTGCCCGCAGCTCTTTTTCCAATTCTGCTGCATATGCCATTTTTTGCTCCTCTGAATAGTTCAGATGGGCGGCCATGTAGTCGATCACCTTGGCCTTATGCTCATGCACCCAACGAATATCAAAGAATAAAGCACCGGTACGACGGATAAAGAAATCGACCGGCTTCACTGTCATTTCTTCCTCCATGCTATAGGCCAGCATGGCGTGTACAGAAGCCGGCATGCCATGGATCAGACCCGACTTCCCGTCCTGAAGATGGGCAAATACAGAAGACACATTGGAACCGTAGCGTTCAGATAGCATGCGTGCCTCCGTCTGGGTTAAGCCCAAGCGCTGTCCTTCAGCTGTCATTCGTTCCACAAATGTCGGGAAAGCGGCCGAACCCCCCACATCGCCTCCGGACATTGGCAGGGTACGCGTAACGCAAGCCTTCCATGAACGGCCAGTTCCGGCGGGAATCCGCTTGACGATCAGATCGATAACCTGCTCTGCCATCTTGCGGTAGCCTGTCAGCTTGCCTCCTGCGATGGTAATCATGCCCGATGGGGAAGTGAAGATCTCGTCACGCCGCGATACCTCTGAAGGCGATTTGCCCTCTTCATAGATGAGCGGTCTCAGACCGGCCCAGCTCGACTCCACGTCTTGCTCCGTTAGCTTGATACCTGGGAACATGTCATTGCAGGCAGCCAGCAGATACGAACGGTCCTCTTCTGTCATTCTTGGATGCTGCGTGTCGCCTGTGTAATCCGTGTCTGTCGTTCCTACATACGTTTTCCCTTCACGCGGGATAGCAAAAACCATTCGTTTGTCGTCTGTATCGAAGTAGACGGCCTGCCGAAGCGGAAACCGTCCACCGTCAAAGACCAAATGAACCCCTTTGGTCAGTCGCAGGGTCTTGCCCCGCTTAGAGTGGTCCTTGGCTCGTAATTGATCTACCCAAGGCCCTGTAGCATTGACTACCTGACGGGCATGCACCCGGTATTCCTTGCTGGTCGTCATATCTTTGGCAATGACCCCCACCAGCTTCCCGTTATCGTAGAGCAGCCGATCCGCCTTGGTATAGTTTACGGCAGCTGCCCCGGCATCCACTGCTTTTTTGAGCACTTCCATCGTCAGACGGGCATCGTCGGTCCGGTACTCCACGTAGGTTCCGCCGCCGAGCAAACCATTCGTTTTCAACAGCGGCTCCTTGGCGGAAGTCGAATTCACATCCAGCATCTTGCGGCGTTCATTACGCTTGACCCCTGCCAGATAATCATACAGCCGCAGTCCAAACGAGGTGGACAACGCCCCGAAGGTACCGCCTTTGTAGAACGGCAGCAGCATCCATTCCGGCGTCGTCACATGCGGTCCGTTCTCATAGACGACTGCACGCTCCTTGCCAACATCTGCTACCATTTTCACTTGGAATTGTTTCAAATAACGCAGTCCGCCATGCACCAGCTTGGTCGAACGGCTGGATGTGCCGCTGGCAAAGTCCTGCATTTCAATCAGCGCAGTCCTGAGCCCCCGTGTCTGGGCATCCAGCGCAATACCGGCACCCGTAATGCCGCCTCCTATAATCAGAATATCATATTCGCCCTTCTCCATCTGCACCAATCTGTCTTTGCGTTCCATGGCCGAAAATGTGTGATTCATATCTGAAGTCTCCCTTCGAATGTGACAAGAGGCATATAAAAAAACCACAAGACACCCAGACTGCGCCGAAGCGCAGATTGGGGGCTTGTGGTTCTCCCGATCTCCTACCCTTTATTAACTTGCTCTTATTGTATCACATTTTATACTCACCTGAAAGCCGCTTTTGATCACGAAGTGCCTCAGGATGCGAATTCGGCGTCGTCTCGGTGCTGAAAACCGGCCTCTTTAACCACGTTAGCTGTCTGTATTCGTCTCGAGTTCGGATTCTTCGACACCCTCGTATAAGCTCGTATCCGGTTCGTTCATAATGGACACCATCGCATATGCGATATCTACCCACTCGGTGTCCGTAAACATCAGAAGTGATTCCTGTTGCGTCGCACGGGTCACGTCAAAGGCGGTAATCTCCTCCAGCAGGCGTGTATACCATGATTCTACTTGAGCCAGATAGGCACGTTCGGGCCCCGTCAATTGACCTTCATGATTGCCAATGATTCGTAGCGACGCTTCAACTTCTTTCATAAACGTGAAGGCATCGCGCAGTTGGCTCGGCAGATCGCGCGGCTCTTGTTCCTGTGCGGCTACGATTAAGTCTTGTAGGCCTTGGGCGCTATTCCCGAAAGCATAGCTAAGTTCTTGCTTGGCCATTATGCGTTCTTCAAGCGAGCTACTTGCCATAAGAGTCTGGGTTTGGGACAATATCGTCTCGGCATACAGCTTGGTATCCCATGCGGCATGAATAATACGCTCCCCCGCTTCAACCCGCTCCCGTTGATCGCTATGCAGCTTCTGTGAAAACAAAAACATATTATACGTCATGCTTGCCACCAGCAGGACGACAACCACGCCCGTAAACCAGGAGCGCTTGACCGGCTGTTCCTCTTGCAACCTTACCGCCACCTTTATGAATGATTGTTAGCTGACAAACGCACCGATTGACCACCATCAAAGAAAAAGACATGACACTCCGCTACCGGTTTCTTCAGTATGGCTCCGACGGCCTCGGCGTACAGCTCCAACTGAAACCGATGGCGCTCGGCGGCAGCTTCCCACTGATTCATGACGATCCGGTCAGTCTTATAATCTACGAGCACCAGACCCTGGTCGTCCTCAAACAGGCAGTCGATGACCCCCTGAATCAATACCGGCTCTTCAGCCGCCGCTGGATCGATTGCAGCTTGCGGGTAGATACGGGAAGCCGGCAGCGTGCAGCTGAACGGAACCTCGCGCCTAACCCAGTCCGCTTGCAGCATCCTTACGCCTATTGGACTGTCAAAATAGGATACAATCGCTGCCAGATCCACCGCTGCCGCCTGTTCAGCTGTAAGCAGACGCCGCTCCTGCATCTCGGTCAGCAATACCTCAAGCGATGCTATTGTAACGGCGGATGTGAGCGGGATGTGCTGCATGACCAGATGGCTAACCGTACCTCGCTCGGCGGCTGTAAGCGCCCGCTCCTCCATGAAACGCGGTCGTCTCAGCTTCAAAGCGCCCGGCGGCAGCGCACCGGGTTTGGCTCCGCTGCTGCCGGGCAGGCCGTCACCTCGCGCCTCATCCAATGTTACCGCACCTTCGGCATGCCCCCACTCTGCCTGGAGCCGCTTCATCTCCGTAACGGACGTTTTGGCGGCTAGCGCGGTTGCTGCCTGATGCGGGTATCGCCAGGAGAGACGTTGATCGATGTCCTTTGTCCACTCCTCCTCGCCCTCTGCCAGGAAAACGCCTGATGTCAAGGCCTCCAGCACCTCTTGGCGCCGGACGGTATCCTCGGGATCCACCTCTTCTGTCGCAGCGGCGTAAGCGGCATAGATTGCTGCGGGTACCAAGGCGCAGGTCCAGCCCTGTCCCCCCTCGGCAACCGTAAGCTGCCGGGCAGGAAGCTCACCCACCAGCGGCAGCAGCCAATCCATAAATCGCCGAGCCGCTGCCAGCGAGAAGTCTGGAATGACCGCTGCCGGGCCTGTATCCTGCCATCTTGCCAACTGCTTCCCAGCATCCGCGAGCGTACCTACAAGAAACAGCTTTTCCTTCGGGCGTGTCATAGCAACATAGAGAATTCGCATTTCCTCGGCCAACAGCTCCATCCGCTGTTTACGCCGGATGGCCAGTTGAGGCAGCGTTGGATAGCTTACTCTCACCTCGCTGTCGACGTGGCGCGGACCGTAGCCAAGATCTTTGTGCATTAAAAACGGCCGGTTTAAATCCTGCATATTAAACTGCTTGCCTAGTCCAGCTGTAAAGACGACGGGGAACTCCAGTCCCTTGCTGCGGTGGATCGACATGATTCGAACCACATCCTCCTGCTCGCCGAGTGCTCTGGCAGTGCCCAGATCTCCGCCGCGTTCCCGCATCCGGTCAATGAATCTCAGGAAGCGAAACAATCCCCGAAACGATGTCTCTTCATATTGCCTTGCACGATCATGCAACGCCCGCAAATTGGCTTGACGCTGCAGGCCGCCTGGGAGGCCGCCCACGAAATCGTAATAGCCGGTCTTGCGGTAGATTTGCCATACCAGCTCAGCAAGCGACCCCTGTCGCGCTTCTTCCCGCCATAGCTCCAGACGTTCCAGAAACAAGCTCAATTTGCTTCGTACAGACTCAGACAGCAGAACATTGGAGGCCGCTTGTCTCACTGCATCATAGTATGAACCTTTGCGAGCCTGAACGCGAATCGCTGCGAGCTCCTCCGCATCCAAGCCAAACAGGGGCGATCGCAGGACACCTGCCAGCGGGATATCTTGGTATGGATTGTCTATGATACGCAACAGAGAGAGCATGATCTCAACCTCAGTCGCATCAAAATAACCGGTGCTCAGCTCTGCATAAGCCGGTATTCCCTGTGCCTGCAGCTCTTCAATTATGATCGGCGCCCATTGGCTGGTCGCACGCAGCAAGATAACGATATCCCGCCAGGCGAGCGCCCGGCTGGTCTGCCGTTTGCCATCATATACGCGGAACGGCGGCTCACCTTCTTCGCCTTCACGCAAACGCCCGATTTGAGCCGCGATGTAGCGTGCTTCCAACTGCGCGGTTTGCAGATCAGAGAGGTCTTCTACAGCATCTAAATCCTCCGTTTCTCCTTCTGAAGCATCTATGGCCTTCTCGGCTTCTGCCCGGTCCAATACAGCCAACTCGACACGGTAAGGCCCGCCCTGCTCGCCCGCTGGCGGGTAGGACGCGCCGCTGACCAGCTCGGCAGCCCGGTCATAGTCCATCTCGGCGACCGTTTCCCGCATGATAGCCCGGAACACATCGTTGACGCCATCGACAACCTGCGCACGGCTGCGGAAGTTTCTCGCCAAATCAATCCGTAGCCCCATTGGTTGCGATGGAGCTGCGTACGCTTTGTATTTGGCCAGGAACAAACCCGGCTCTGCCAGTCGGAAGCGGTAGATGCTCTGCTTGACATCACCTACCATGAAGCGATTCCCCGGCTCCTCCCGGGCAATCAGCTGGACAATAGCCTCTTGCACCCGGTTTGTATCCTGGTACTCGTCCAGCAGAATCTCATCGAATTGGCGGCGGTATTCGAGCGCCGCGGCTGATGGCAGGGACATCTCCGGTGTTGAGGCCGGCGAGCGAAGAATACGCAGACAATAATGCTCCAGATCGCCAAAGTCCAGCAGGCCTTTGCCCCGCTTGGCTTTCTCGTAGCGTACGCCAAAGTCAATGACCAGCGTAGCCAGGGCCTTCATCTGAGGAGCTGCCTCATGAAGCTCCTCCAGAAAATGCTCTGGCGGACGGCTGAACAAATCCGAAACAAGCTCTCCGATCAGCTTTTTGACCTGATCTCTTAGAGACTTCACTTGTTCCTGCAACAGCTTGTCTATCTCTTGGCCGCGCAGCGCCTTGAGCTTGCCAAACGCCGCTGTTCGAAACTCGTCGTACCATGAGGACCAGGCGCCGGCATGAACGGCTTCCGCCAGCCGCTCGACCAGCTTGAGATCCTCCTGCAGGGTGGGAAGGTACCCCTCGGGTCCACCTGGCTGGCCAATGACTCGGATCGCATCCTCCAGCATGTCCTTGGCTCCTCGGAGCACCAGCTCGACATCTGTGGTCAGCGCCTTGACCCACTCACTGTTGCCCAGAGCTTCGACATCCGGCGCTTCGAATGCTGCGGCCGTCTCCAGAAGCCAATGCTCAGGCCAGGGATTACTGCGTGAGAAGTCGTACAGCTCCTGCACCAGATGATACAGCGGCTCATCTCCCCGCTCCCCTCCGTAGTCATCTGCGAGACGGAGGAAACCGAGGTCGACATCAGCTGCTGCGTACCGTTCTTCGAACAACGTGTCCAGCACATCAAGCCTCATTAGCTCCGCCTCGGTTTCATTGGCGACGCGAAAACCGGGATCGAGTCCGATCATCGGGTAGTACCGGCGGATGACATCGAGACAGAAGGAATGAAGGGTTGTGATGGACGCACGATTCATCATGGCAAGCTGCCGGCGCAAATGCTCGGATTGCGGCTGTCGCTCAAGAGCGCGCTCCAGCGCCAGCCGAATTCTTTCCTTCATCTCCGCAGCCGCTGCCTTCGTGAAGGTAGCCACCAGCAACCGGTCCACATCGGTATCTGCGGAAATCTTGCGTATAATCCGTTCCACCAGCACGGCAGTCTTGCCAGAGCCGGCGGCAGCGGCGACTAGAATGTCACTGCCACCGGCTACAACGGCATGCCATTGCTCATCTGTCCAGGTGCTGCCTTGCGGCTTGGGAGGCAGCTCGTCCGTTGCAGGCATGATATGTGATTGTCTATCCTCTTCACGTTCCATCGGGTAACTCTCCCTCCTCTTGCCCACCGACCTCTGCTGGCTCCTCTGCCGTTGCTGCACGCTCGGCCAGCGTCAGCCACAGCTCGTCCTTGCCCTGCTTGCGCAGCCGGACATAGTCGTTGCCTTCGAAGAGCGGATCGAACTGGCAGACCGGCTTGTAGGAGCAGAACGTACAGGGCGACTGCGCGCCTAGCCGATACGGTGTAATGGCTACTTCACCACAGGTAATGCGTTCACCGATCGTACGGATGGTGCTGCGCACAGCATGACGCAGTGTCTCCCATTGCTCGCCAGTGACGACAGATGAACTGCCGTAGAAGCCGCCGTCCTTCTTGATCGCTACGGGCAGCAGCTCGGAGTGCCCCGTACCCAGCCCTCCATCCATCATGCGGATGGCTTGCTCATCAGCAAGCAGCAGTCCTTTGAGCTTGAAGCGCTTGAGGATTAGCTGCCGGGCCTCTTCGCCCTCCAGACGGTTGGAGGCGAGCAGCATCGGGTTATGCACATGAAAATAGAGTACACCTGCGGCTATCGCCGGCTGACCGAGCCACGCTGGGGCATGCGTTAATAGCACATCGAGGTAGGTAAGCATCTGCAGAGATAGCCCGTGCACCACTTCCTCCAGCCGCAGGGAGGTGGACGAAGATTTGTAGTCGATAACCCGCAGCAGCATCCCATCCTCGGTCTGCGCCGCATCCACACGGTCGATCCGACCGATAATCTCCATCGTATGCCCACCTGAGAGCGGAATCTCCAATGCAGGCAGCGTACCTGTCTTACCGCCGAAGTCCAGCTCCAGTCCTACAGGTGTAAAGCTCGCCCGTCTCGCATGCTCTCCCAGAATTACCGCAGCCTGTGCAACGATGGCTGCCAGCTTGCGGGCGATGTATTGAAACCGGCTGCTGCTTAGCAGAATCTCGGACTGCAGGCGCGGCGCCAGCTCCTCAACCGCTTTGGCTGCTCGTCCTCTGATCTGCTCTTCGGTCTGCGATCCCCAGCTCTCGGCCATTTCTGCGGCCAATCGACTAAGCGCAGCATGAAACAACTGGCCGATATCCGGCGCGTCGAGCCGGTACAGACGTCTCTCCTGAAGCCGCAGGCCATGGATAGCAAAATGCTGGAACGGACAGGATACAAACCGCTCCATTCGCGACACGCTGGCGCTGAGTCGCTCCCCATACAGCTGGCTGGCGGTTTCGGCGGCTAGCGGCGATTCTTCATTGCTGTAACGCAAAGAGGAAACGACAACCGTCAGCCTGCGGCGCCACTCGGGTCTGGCTGCATACCAGTTGTACACTTGCCACCAAAGACCGTCGATCGCCTCGCCTTGATGCCAGTGGCGAAGCTGGGCGATTAGCCGGGACATCGTCGGTCCGGGACGCGCAACGTAGGCGAGCTGTTCCTCCGGCGCCGAGCCTCGCTCCGGCTCGCCAGCAAGGACATGCTCCTCCAGCCCCGGGAACATCTGCTTCAGGTGTCGGATAATCTCTGAGGGCAGCAGACTTTTCCCTTCGGTATCCGAGGCAGGATAACTGATCCACAGATGACGCGAAGGCAGTGTCAGCGCATTGTAAATCAAGAAACGTTCGTCCAACAGCCTCCGGCGTACCCCAGGAGCCATAACGATTCCATCACCTGCCAGCCGCTCTCGCTCTGCCTCTGTCAGAATGCCATCCTCCTGGACGCGCATCGGCAGCACGCCATCTACGGCGCCTAGAATATAGCAGATCCCGATATGTCCGGTTCTTGTTCGTTCCATGTTGCCCACCAACACCTGGTCGAGCGAAGGTGGTACAGCAGCCAGCTTCAGCGAGGACAGGCCGGCTTCCAGCATGCCAGCGAAGAGTTCGCGCGAGATTTGTTCCTCACCTGCCATCTCCACCAGTTGGTCCAGCAGATCCATGATGCCTTCCCAGAGCTGCCGGTGCTCGCGGGCACGGCGCAGCTCGCCTCGCTCAGCCGCCTCTCTGCTCCACCGCTCCATCCGCTCGGCCGCCTCCGTATGATCGAGCAGCCGGTACAGAGCCTCACACATCTCTCGAACGTTGGCGGCTTGCTTGAGGCGCTGACCAAATCGCCCCAGCGGCCCCACGATCAGCTCCCGGCAATCCATCACTTCATCAAAGGCTCGCTGTTGACCTGCCCGCACCTCTTCCGGACTCCCGTCGAGGGAATCCTGAATCAGTGGACGCCAACGCTTGCGGTCCAGCCATCGGGAACCGTCGATTCCGCTGGCGAGGATGTAGTTCTCCAGCCGGTCCATCGCCTCCCGCTTGACCAGGCCATCCTCTGGCAACAGCATCTCGGTCTTGATGCACCGGAATATCGCATCATAGCGCCAGCCCTGCACCACAGTCTCCAGCGCCGAGCGAACAAACTCCACCAGCGGATGATGGTGTGCGTCACTCTTCTGATCCAGGAAGTAAGGAATGCCATACTCCGTGAACGTCTGCTCTATGTAGTCTGCGTAGCTTGCGCTGTCTCGCACCATAACGGCCATGTCCCGCCATCTGCAGCCGCCGTTCCTAACCCGCTCAATCATATCGCGTGCGACAGCTTCAACCTCCGCCCGCCGGTGTACAGCCTGATGAATCGATATCCCTCGCTCCACCTGTCCGTCTGCCTGCTTGGCCTGCAGCATCGGAATACGCGAGACAAAATGACGTTCCAAGTGTGCCAAATCCGGCCGCTGATCAAATCGTACTGGAGGCTCCTTATCCAAGATGATATCCGGCTGCCGGGCAACTTCCAGCCGCTCAGCGAGCTCCTGCAATTGAATGTAAGTTTCTGCTGTCGGATGGAACAAATCCAGCTCATGCGGACGCTCACCTGGCCCATACGGGCGGTCCAGCGTCAACGTAACCGTCACCTCATCGGCCTCTTGCAGCAATACCCCTAGCGCCTCCAGCTCACGCGGCGTGAACCCGTGGAATCCATCGATCCAAATCTTCGCGCCACGCAGAATGGACGATTGTGCGCCCCCATGTGCCAGCCAGCTCAAATAATCCTCAGAATCAAGGTAAAACCCGGCCAGCTCTGTTTCTAACTGTCCGTAGATCAGCTTTAAATCCTCCAGCTTTCGTTCCAACAGCGGACTGATGGCTGCACCAACCGCCGTGTAATCCTCAATGGTCTCCGGCGCGATGGCATAACGCTTCCACTCTGTCAGCAGCTCGCCCAGCCGCTCGATAAAGCCCTGCTGCTCGCCAGCGCCTTGATAGAGCTGCAGCTGCGGACCGATCCGGTGGAGTATCTTGTACAACATCATATGCTTGCCGTCCTCCGTGATCGGCACCAGAGCCGAGCCACCGGTCTCCTGCATGACCCGGAAGGCAAGCCTGCGAAAGCTGAGCGCCTGTGCCCGAATCGTACCAGCCAGCCCTTCGGAGCGTGCGAGCGCGTATTCCGTCTGGAACGTCGCCTGTTCCGGCACCAGCAGGATCAAAGGATCGCCCTCGGCTTGCTGATGCAGCTCACGGAGCAGTTCGTCCATACATAATCTTGTTTTGCCAGCCCCGGAGCGTCCCAGTACCATGCGAAGCGTCATTAGCTCAGGCCCTCCTTCCCTCTATCTTCATTGGTGCTACTATTCTATCATATTCAGCCCTTGCTTTTCACCCGATCCTCCAAACATGCGTTCCGCATTCCAAAACACACGAAGAAGCCGTCCCTCGGCTCCTAGCAGAGCACCAAGACGGCTGTGGTTCGGGATCGGCAAGTTTACCGGCTCCGCACTTCAAAAATGCCAAATTTGAGGTAATGACCCTCGCTAACACCAAGCAGCTGAGGATGATCCTTGCCAGCCGTGCGCCACTCAATCAGACGCAGCAGCTTGCCCGCGTCGCTGGCGGCCTCCTGAATCGCCTGCAGGAACATCTCTGGCCGCATGTGATAGGAGCAACTGGCCGTGACCAGGTAGCCGCCTTCATTAACAAGCTTCATCCCGTGCAGGTTGATGTCCTTGTACCCCCGCATAGCGCCTGCTGCAGCCTGTTTGGTCTTGGCAAAAGCTGGCGGATCCAGAATGACCACATCCCATGTCCGGCCTCCGGATCCAAGCGGCACACTGGTATCTGCTCCACCGCCAGCGCGCTTGCGTCGCTCTTCTATGCCCTTGGCCTGTTCGCGCAAGTAGGCGAAAGCATCCGCCACTTCGAACTCGACGCGATCTTCAAAACCGTTGCGCGCGACATTGCGCTTTGCCGTCTCAATCGCATGCTCGGATACGTCCAGACATGTGACCTTCTTGGCTCCGTATTTGCAGGCATGCAGGGTGAAGCTGCCCGTATGGGCGAAGCATTCCAGCACGGTTGCACCATCCCAATACGGATAAGTAACCAGCTTGCCTGCCTTGTTCACAGGCACGACTGCCTCATGCGAGCCAGCCTCGGGCTGAATCCAGTAATCGTCAGGCAGCTGATCTACAGGACGTGACTGGGTGCGGATGCCACTGCGTGCCCCCCAGCCACGCATCAGAGGAGCGATGGAGGCGCGGTTTTCTCGCTGATCATAGAAGTATCCGGTTTTCTGACCTTTCTCGATATCCACTTCTAGCAGCAGGCCGTTTTCCTCGATCTCAATCAGCCCTGGCGCCTCGCCATAGAGTACGCCGACACGTGGCTCCAATCCTTCCAACGTACGAACGCCAACATCGCTCCGTTCATAGATGCAGGCGGGCTTGAAGACGTCCAGCAGCGCGGCAAGCAGAATCTCCCGGCGCACCTCCATCCCGAGACTGAGAATCTGCACGACCAACGTACTGCCGAACCGGTCAACCGTCAGGCCTGGCAGATAGTCGGCTTCTCCGTAGACCAGACGGCAATCCTGTGAAGCAGCGAGAAACCGCTCGCGATGCGCAAGAGCTTGACGTAACCGATCTGTAAAAAAGGCCAGATCCATCTCCACTGGTTCGTAGGCCACGATGCGCACGACGATGCGAGATTGCGGATTCCAGTAGCCCGTAGCCAGGTATTTCCCTTTGTGATCCACGATGTCAACCAGAGCTCCGGGCTCGGCTGCGCCCTCCATGCGGTCCACTTCATTGGCATAGATCCAGGGCTGCCCTTGCTCCAGCCGCGGCTTGCGGCCGCGCTGCAATATGATTGATGCTCTCATTTCTTGCCTCCAACCTTTTCGGTGCTGAACACCGGTCTTTTTGAATCTCCTTATACCTGTGCTGATGGCTTCCCCGCATGCCTGTCTTCCTGTTCGCATACAATGTACGAGCATTCTGTACATGAAGGAGGTGCCTTGTGATGCTGCTGTCGATTATGCTGCCCATGCTGCTTGGATTTGCCGTGTTTATGCTCGGGATGAAAGCGATGGAGATGGCCCTCCACCGGCTTGCCGGGCCTTATCTGGGAGCCGTGCTCCGCCGCAGTACCGATACCCCGCTGCGCGGTGCCATTGTCGGCACTGCAACAACCGCCATCCTGCAGAGCAGCACGGCGGTAACTGTCATTACAATCGGCATGGTTAGCAGCGGCTTACTGACCTTTCGGCGCTCGCTTGGTATCGTATTGGGCACCAATATCGGCACTTGCCTGACAACCGAGCTAATCGGTCTGCAGCTGCATCGGCTAGGCGCTCCCCTCCTGGCCTTCTCCATCCTGCTGTGGGTCTTAACTGTCGTGTTGGATGAAGGCCGCGGCAGGCATGGAGGCTCGCGTCCCGGCACATTCCCGCATTCTCTCCGGTACAGCGCAGTAGCAGCAGCCGGATTCGGACTGCTGCTGGTTGGTATGACGATGATGCAGAAGCTTGCTCCTGTCATTGAGGCAAGTCCCCTATATAGCTGGCTTCTGGACCGCGCGGGTGAGAGTCTGTGGTGGGGACTGGCAGCTGGGGCCGTTCTCACAGCACTCGTTCATAGCAGTGCAGCCGTTATCGCCATGATCATGGGACTGGCTGCAACCGGAGCGATGCCTCTGGAGCTCGCCGTCGCCGTCGTCCTCGGTGCAAATGTCGGCACCTGCGCAACCGGCCTCTTGGCCGCTTGCGCCAGCTCAAGCGCCGGAAGGGCGGTTGCCTTGGCCCATGTCGTTTTGAATCTGGGCGGTGCTCTTCTCTTCGCCCCGTTCATTCCAGAGCTGGAGGGGCTGGCCCGGGCACTCTCGGAAGATCCGGCAGCACAGGTCGCCCACGCTCAGACCTTATTCAATATCGCCTGCTCGCTGCTCGCCCTGCCACTCTGCTATCTGCCAATCTGGCGGGAAGGTCCCCCGAAGACAGTGAACCCCGTTAACGGATCTTGACGCCTAGCAGACGCAGCGCGCCAGCAACAATCCGATCATTGTTGTCATAGCCTGATTGCCGCTGACGGCGCCAGGCTTCCTCGGGCGCGAACCAATCGACGCCACGGATTTCTTCCACCTGTGCCTGAAGGGTACCGCCGACCGCCTCCACCAAATAATAATGCACTTCTTTATTGACCTTGCCTTTGATTTCATCATGGTACTGATATTTGATCTGGTCGATCGGCTCGATAATCTTGCCCTCGATGCCCGTCTCCTCCACGATCTCGCGCAAGGCGGTCTGCTCGATCGTCTCGCCTGCCTCCATCTTGCCCTTGGGGAGCGAGATCTTGCCGTACCGGTCCTGGATAAGCTGTACCTGCAGTCCACCCACTGTCCGGCGGAATACAACGCCCCCCGCAGAGTATTCGACCATCGTATTCCCCTGCCTTCCTCTTCTTAGACGACCGAAGCTGTCCGCAGCTGTGCCGGGGCTGATTCCGTAACGGCCACCAGCTCGCCTCGGCATTCGTTGACCCCTGCCTCGGTAAGTCTTACCTGGCAGAGCTGACCAATCAACGATTCACTGCCCTCGAACACGATCTGAATGTAATTACCCGAATAGCCCATAATCATACCTGCCTCTTCATCCCCCTTGTGCGCACGCTCCGGAATGACGTCCAGCACCTGACCGACATGATGACGGGCATAGTCCAATTGCATGCGCTCTGACAGATCGATCAGCTGGTGGACACGCTCATGCTTCACATCTTCATCCACCTGATCCTCCATACGGGCTGCAGGGGTCCCTGTCCGTTTGGAGTATGGGAACACGTGCATCTCGGCAAAACCGATTTCTTCCATGAACGCATACCCTTCACGATACATTTCTTCCGTCTCGCCGGGGAAGCCGACAATAACGTCAGTTGTAATTGCAACGCCCGGCATAGCTTCCTTCAGTCGGCGAATCTTCTCAGCAAACTCAGCTGTCGTATACTTGCGGCGCATCCGTTTGAGTACCGCATCGTTACCTGCCTGCAGCGGAATATGAAGATGACGGCACATTTTCGGTGAACGATTCAGCACCGCAATGACTCGCTCGTCAATTTGGCTGGCCTCAATGGAACTGATGCGAATCCGCTCCAGACCGTCCACCTTGTCAAGATCCTCCAGCAGATCGGCAAGCCGGTAAGCCTCGAGATCGTCGCCATAACCCCCGGTATGAATACCCGTGAGCACAATTTCCTTGTAGCCGGCTTCGACAAGCTGACGCGCCTGTGCAAGCACGCTCTCCGGCGAGCGGCTGCGCGAGAGACCACGCGACCATGGAATGATACAGAAGGTACAGAAGTTGTTGCACCCTTCCTGAATTTTCAGGAACGCCCGGGTACGCTCTGCGAAATCCGGTACGTCCAGTTCTTCAAACTCGCGGGTTTTCATAATATTGCGCACCGCATTGACCGGTTGACGTTCTTGCTGATATTGGTCGATAAAGGACATCAGCTTCTCACGGTCCTGGGTACCTACAACGAGGTCTACGCCTGGAATGGCCAGGATCTCGGCGGGCGAGGTCTGCGCGTAACAGCCCGTCACCGCAATGACCGCATCCGGGTTGCGGCGTACCGCACGCCGTATGATTTGCCGGCTTTTTTTGTCGCCCGTATTCGTTACTGTACACGTATTAACAATATATACATCCGCAGTGGCGTCAAAATCCACTTGCTCATAGCCTTCCTGTTTGAACAACTGCCACATTGCCTCGGTGTCATAGAAGTTAACCTTGCAGCCGAGGGTATAGAATGCAACCGATGGCATCGTCTATAGACCTCCCATTTCTCCGGATTCGTACATCAGGCAGGTCAAGCCTACCATGGCTGCCGTCTCCGTTCGTAATATTCGCTTGCCCAGACCGGCAATCCGAATGCCGCAAGCTTCAGCTTCAGCCACCTCGCGCTCAGAGAAACCGCCCTCCGGGCCTACAATCAACAATACCTTGCGTGGGCTTCCTGGATCAGAACCCGGACCAATTACTTCGCGCAGCCCGCGGGAAGGGGATTCACTCTCCTTCTCGTAGCAGAGCACAATCAGATCATAACCAGCCACTTCCCCAAGCAGGGCCGACCAGGACAGCACGGGATGAATCTGCGGAATCATGCTTCGATGCGCTTGCTCGGCAGCCTCCTTGGCAATCCGCTGCCAGCGTTCCAGCCGCTTGCCTTCTTTTTTGGCATCATACTGTACAACCACACGTTCCGATTGAAACGGGATGAATCCCGCTGCGCCAATCTCGGTCCCCTTCTGGATGACGATTTCCATCTTGTCTCCCTTGGGCAGACCCTGCGCAATGAATACTTGCCAGGCCGGCTCATTGGTCATGGACCGAAGCTCCACGATTTCGGCTGCTACCTCACCGGTCGCGAGCTCCGCAATTTCCACAATGGCTTCCCTGGATTCGCCGTCGCTGACGATGATCCGGTCCCCCGGCTTCATGCGCATAACTCTGGCAATATGATGGGCATCATTGCCGCTGATCGTCACTGTATGAGCTCCGAAGCTCGCGGCATCTATAAAATATCGTTGCATATGCATCCCTCGTTCCGGCATTACAGACTCCAAAGTGAAAGACAGTGAAGCTTGTCAATCATCTATTATAGCATGGTCTTCACTGCTTGATCCACCCTAAGTCTAAACCGGCTTACGGGCAACGAATGCAATCCAGCTGTCTTCGCGATGCCGGCCTTCGATTTGGAATCCGGCAGCAAGCAGTCCTTGCTCGACCAGTTCTTCCTTGTTCTCATAAATCCCCGAAGCAATGTAGGTGCCGCCCGGCTTCAGTGCCGCATAAACATCATCGAGGAACAGCATGATAATCTCTGCGAGAATATTGGCGACCACGAGGTCTACCGGCACTTTTACATGAACCGGAGCGCCGTCAGTCGCGTCGTCATTCTGCAGAACACCGAGCAGATCGCTCAGCTTGACCTGGATTTCTTGCTCCAATCCGTTGAGTCGCGTGTTCTCTGCTGCACTGGATACGGCTACTGGATCGAGATCAAGCGCCAGCACACGGCTCGCCCCCAGTCTGCAGGCACCTATGGCCAGAATACCGGAGCCTGTCCCGACATCAATGACCTCTTCGCCGCCGCTAATGACCGTCTCCAACGTACGCAGACAGAGCGCTGTGGTCGGATGTGTCCCGGTACCGAAGGCCATGCCCGGATCAAGCTCAATGATGCGTTCATCCGGCCCCGCCTCGTAGGGCTCCCAAGTCGGCTTAATCGTGAGCCGCTCGCTAACACGCAGTGGCTTGAAATACTGTTTCCAGCTGTTCGCCCAGTCCTCTTCGTCCACGACTGCCGTCTCCAGCGTGAACTCGCCAGGTTCAATCCCGAATTCCCGCAACCCGCGAATCGACTGGTCTACACTGTCCAGAATCGGTCCCACTTCGCGTTCCTCCAGGAAATAGCCTTTGATAACCGCCTGTCCCTCCGGAATATCATTGAGCGGATGCTCGTACCATTGACCAAGAGACGTGTCGCGCTGGTTGTTCAACGTCCCCGATTCCTCAATGGACACGCCGTCGGCGTCCAGCTCATGCAAGAAATTGGTAATCATCTCGATTGCCTGTTCCGTTGTATGAATCGTAATCTCATGCCATTTCATCACAACATCTCCTTTGCTATAAAAAAAGGCTTTCCTTCAGGTCTGGCGACCCTTGGGAAAGCCCCTGATAGAGGTTTTCAAAAAGTGCGAGGCCTCCGTTATTCTCCCCGGAAGGCCTTCTTCATCCGGTCAAAAATCGATTCGTGATGCTCCTGGTCCTGCGATGGTGACTTCAGGCTGTCTCCTGCAAATTGACGCAGCAGCTCCTTCTGCTCATCGGAGAGCTTGGTCGGTGTCACGACCGTTACCTTCACATGCTGGTCGCCTTGCCCATAACCGCGCAGCTTCGGTACGCCTTTCCCTTTTAACCGGAAATAGGTCCCGGTCTGGGTGCCGGCAGGAATTTTTAGCTTCACCTTCTCGGTCAACGTCGGAATTTCGATCTCGTCCCCGAGCGCAGCCTGCACGAAATTAAGCGGAACCTCGCAATAGATATCGTCTCCGTCCCGTTCGAAGAAATCATGCGACTTCACGCGCAGTACAATATACAGATCCCCCGGCGGGCCTCCGCGTGTACCGGATTCGCCTTCGCCGCTCATGCGGATTTGCGCGCCTTCATCAACACCAGCTGGTATCTTGACGTGCAATTTGCGCTGTTTTTTCACTTTGCCAGCTCCACCGCAAGTGCTGCAGCGATCCTTGATGACTTTGCCCGTGCCGCTACAGTTCGTACAAGCACGACGGTTGACAATACGGCCGAATGGCGTATTCTGCGCAACCTCTTGCTGGCCTGTACCGCGACAAATCGTACACGTCTCTGGTCGCGTGCCCGGCTTGGCGCCAGAACCGTCACAGGTGTCGCAGTTTTCCGTACGAGGAATTGTAATGTCCTTCTCGACGCCGAAGACCGCTTCCTTGAAGTCAATCGTCATCGTGTATTGCAAATCATTGCCGCGCTGTGGCGCGTTAGGATCACGACGACCGCCGCCACCGAAAAACATGTCAAAGATGTCGCCGAAGCCGCCATTAAAATCACCGCCGCCGCCGCCGAAGCCTTGATTTGGATCCACATGGCCATAACGGTCGTAGGTCGCCCGCTTCTGATCATCGCTAAGCGTATCATAGGCTTCTTTAACTTCTTTAAACTTCTGTTCAGCATCACTCTCTTTATTCACATCGGGGTGATACTGCCTTGCCAGCTTGCGGTAAGACTTGCGAATGTCGTCTCCCGACGCATCCCGATCTAACCCCAGAACTTCATAATAGTCCCGCTTCTCCGCCACATGGTCACCTCCTGTTGATGAAAAATAATCGGATGTCCTTACACAAAGCGAAGGTCAAAATCAGGCCACGCCTGACTTTGACCTTGCGCAATCACAACCCTTTACTGACAGATGCCAGTACTTATTTCTTGTCGTCGTTAACGACTTCATAATCGGCGTCGACCACGTTCTCTCTGCCTTTGCCGCCTTCGCTTGCTTCTGGACCTTCGCCGCCTTGGGCTTGCTGCTCCTGAGCCGCCTGCTCATACAGCTTAACGGACAATTGCTGTGCAATTTCCTGCAGCTCTTCGGTCGCTTTGGTGATCTCTTCGAGATCGCCTTCGCCTTCCAGCGCTTTTTTCAGTTTCTCGCTTGCTTCGTTCGCCTTGGCCACTTCGCCGCTATCCGCTTTGTCACCCAGGTCTTTAATGGTTTTCTCAACCGAGTAGATCAGCTGATCTGCCGTGTTGCGAGCCTCTACGAGATCGCGACGTTTTTTATCTTCCTCGGCATTGAGCTCAGCATCCTTCATCATCCGGTCAATCTCTTCGTCGGTCAGACCGCTCGAGGATGTGATTGTGATTTTCTGGCTCTTGCCTGTTCCCTTATCCAGGGCGGAGACGTTAACGATGCCGTTGGCATCAATGTCAAAGGTAACTTCGATTTGCGGTACGCCGCGCGGAGCCACAGGGATATCTCCCAGCATGAAGCGACCCAGCGTCTTGTTATCTTTCGCCATCGAACGTTCGCCTTGAAGCACGTGAATTTCTACGCTCGTCTGGTTGTCTGCATAGGTCGAGTACACTTGCGATTTGCTTGTCGGAATTGTCGTGTTGCGGTCGATCATCTTGGTGAATACACCACCAGCTGTCTCGATACCGAGGGACAACGGAGTCACGTCAAGCAGGACAACGTCCTTCACATCGCCGGTCAGGACGCCCGCCTGTACAGCCGCACCCAGGGCAACGACTTCATCCGGGTTAACGCCTTTGTGTGGATCTTTGCCGGTCAGTTTCTTGATTGCTTCCTGTACAGCCGGAATACGGGTCGAGCCACCAACCAAGACAATCTTATCGATCTGGCTAGTAGACAGGCCGGAGTCACTCAGAGCTTGACGAGTAGGTCCCAATGTGCGCTCTACCAGGTCTGCGGACAGCTCTTCGAACTTAGCACGGGTCAGCGACAACTCCAAATGCTGAGGCACGCCGTCTACCATGGTGATGAACGGCAGAGAGATCGAAGTCGTCATGACGCCGGAAAGCTCTTTTTTCGCTTTCTCGGCAGCATCCTTCAGACGTTGTACAGCTGCTTTGTCCTTGGACAAGTCGGTACCATGTTCTTTTTTAAACTCGTTTACGAGGTAATCAATAATCACTTGGTCGAAATCATCGCCGCCCAGCTTGTTGTCACCACTGGTAGCCTTAACTTCGAAGAAGCCGTCGCCGAGCTCAAGGATCGACACGTCAAACGTACCGCCGCCGAGGTCATACACGAGAATCGTCTGGTCTTCGGATTTTTCCAGACCGTAAGCCAGTGCCGCAGCCGTTGGCTCATTGACGATACGCAGCACTTCCAGCCCCGCAATTTTACCTGCATCCTTGGTTGCCTGACGCTGGCTGTCATTGAAGTAAGCTGGTACTGTGATGACCGCTTGGGATACCGATTGGCCAAGATAGGCCTCAGCATCGGATTTCAGCTTTTGAAGAATAATCGCAGAGATTTCCTGAGGAGAGAACTCTTTGCCGTCGATCGATTCCTTGTGATTTGTTCCGATATATCTTTTGATCGAAGCGATTGTACGGTCAGGATTGGTGATCGCTTGACGTTTTGCTGGTTCGCCGACGATCCGCTCGCCGTCTTTCTTGAAGCCTACAACAGAAGGCGTCGTGCGGTTGCCTTCCGGATTTGGAATAACGACGGCTTCGCCGCCCTCCATCACTGCAACGCAAGAGTTGGTGGTGCCAAGGTCAATACCGATTACTTTACTCATTTGTCTATTCCTCCTTATATGATTAGAGAGCGATGAACGTGCTTCCTGCAAGGACAGTCCGTTCAATAGGCTTACGGAATTAACGTGTTAGACGTGGATTAACCACTTACCTTGACCATTGCCGGTCGCAGCACTTTGTCCTTCAGGATATACCCCTTCTGAACCTCTTCGACAACGATGCCTTCTTCATGCTCATCCGACTCCACCTGCATAATCGCCTGGTGGAACTCTGGATTAAACGGCTGACCTACCGATTCCATCGGCTTCAGTCCTTCTTGCTCGAGCACTTGAGCCAGCTGGCGGAAGATCATTTCGACGCCCTTGGCCAGAGAATCCTGGTCTCCGCCGCCCTGAGCTGCGGCTATCGCACGCTCAAAGTTGTCAACGACCGGCAGAAGCTCGGTAACCAGCTTGCTCGAGGCATATTTCGCCAGTTCTTCCTTCTCCTTGACAGTGCGTCTGCGGTAGTTGTCGAAATCGGCTTGCGCCCGGAGCAGTCTTTGTTGTCCTTCGTCTACTTGTTTGATCAGTTCGTTGATTCTTGGGTCCTGGTCTCCAGACTCATCAAGGTCTGGCGCCGTGCCTTCAGCTTGCTTGGCTTCCTCGACAGGAACCTCGGTACCTTCCGCTGTCGTATTCTGCTCATCCGCTTGGGCAGTGGGCTGTTGTTCGTTCTCTGTATGTTCCGTGTGTTGCGCTTCTTGCGTATGTGGGTCGTTCGCCTTCACGAATGAATCACCTCCTTATCCTGTTCAGGCCGCAGCCTGTTGTATCCCTCATTACCCCAACGAGCTTACTTGTACCACCTGGACAAGGTAGACACCATATCCTTGGACAAGACGTCCAGCAGACTGATGACCTTGCCGTATTCCATTCGGGTCGGACCCAAAATGCCGATCGTTCCAAGCGATTGTCCATCGAGGGAGTAACTGGCTGTAATCAAACTACAATTGCTGATCGCCTGGTGGCCGTTCTCGCTGCCGATCTTGACTTGAATACCATCGGGCAATGAGCCGACCAGCTTCATGAGCGTCGGGGTCTCATCAAACAAATCCAACAGCAGTTTAACCTTATCGACATCCTTGAACTCCGGCTGCGTCAGCATGTTGGTGGTACCGCTGACGTAGACACGCTGGTCACCCTCACGGGCAAGTGCATCATCTAACACACCCAGCAGTTGTTCACAGTGCGTTACATAGCGGCCTAGCTCCGCGCCAACCTCGGAATAAAGCTGGGAGCGAAGACGGGTAAGCGGGACGCCTGCAAGCTTCATATTAAGAATACGAATGACCTTCTCCATCTCCGACATATCCATGCCCGGCGGGATGGAGACCGTGCGGTTCTCGACGTGACCCGTATTCGTCACGACAATTGCTACCGCTGTATCCTCATTGAGCGGGATGAGCTGAAAATGCTTCAGGGAATTACTGAAGATCTCCGGCCCAAGCACGATCGAGGTGTAGTTGGTCAAATTGGAAAGAATCATCGCAGCATGCTGGATGACTTGCTCCATCAAATTCATCTTGTCGGCCAGGAATATCCTGATCCGCTCAAGTTCAAGATCGTTTACTTCGCCGATCTTGACCAGATGATCGACATAATACCGGTAGCCTTTGGTTGAAGGTACGCGGCCGGCAGAGGTATGCGGCTGTTCCAGGAACCCAAGGTCCTCCAGATCTGCCATCTCATTACGAATCGTCGCAGGCGAGAAGGCCACATCTCCACGCTTGGAAATACTCCGCGAACCAACAGGCTCGGCTGAGCGGATGTAGTCATCTACTATCGCATTTAAAATCATCCGTTGGCGTTCTGTCAACATCCTAACCCCTCCTGGTCCAAATCGATTCTCGCGGTCGCCAAGGAGCACTGTCCCGGCTATCGTTAGCACTCCAATCCATCGAGTGCTAATCCGTAATACAAAAATACCAAACCGACTTGGCGATTGTCAAGTCAGTTCAGTATTTTGAGCACGGCAATTTCATCACAGCGATCCTGCTTCGCACAATGAATGCAATCGGTCCAGACCTTCTCGGGAAAGATGTCTTTGCTGACGATCTCATATCCGTTCTTACGGAAGAAATTCGCCTCATAGGTGAGCGCCATAATCTTGGGCAGCTCCTGCTCTCTTGCTTCGCCTTCGAGGAATTGGACCAGCTTGCTGCCAATGCCCTGCCCTTTATGCCCTTCAGAGATTCCGAGAGAGCGGATTTCCACCAGTTCAGCTCCAAGCTGGAATAAGGACCCGCAGCCCACAAATTCGTCATCAATTTCAGCCACCACGAAGGTGTCGATCTGCCTGGCCAATACGTCCCGCGAACGGGGCAGCATGATGCCTTTCTCAGCGTATCCTCTGATCAGCTCATATAATGAATCGACGTCCTCCGGCGTCGCTTTGCGGCATGTTGTCGTCATGAAGCTCCCTCCATCATCTTGCGAACCCGGCCACAAGGGCGTGCCCCAATGAATCAATACGAATAAATATACAACATTAGGAATTAATATTCAACCTCATTTTACTAGCGCTGTGACTGCTTCAATCCTCCAGCACCGTAACAAAGGCGCCAAACACTTCATTGCCTAGCAGCACGCCTTGCTCTGTCAGACGATACCGATCCCCTTCGGCCTCTAGAAGCCCGTCATCTTGCAGCCGCATAATAATATCGCCAAATTGCTCCTCGATGGAGTGACCGGGGAACTGACGACCGAAATCGGTATTGCTTACCCCTTCGAGAAGCCGCAAGCCTACCATCATGAAGTCTTCCATGGCTTCCGATTCGGAGACGTCGCTGCTATCCAGCCGTGGCAGACCGTTACGCGTCGCTTCGATATACGGCTGCACACCTTTGATGTTGACATGACGATGGCGACCGGCATAGCCGTGGGCTCCTGCTCCGAGTCCGTAATAAGGCTCATTGCGCCAGTATATCGTATTGTGCCGGCTCTCAAAGCCAGGTTTTGCAAAGTTGCTGATCTCATACTGCCGTCTGCCGGCATTCTTGAGTTGCTCCATAATGTAGAGATACATCTCCAGCTCTTCTTCCTCTTCGGGGAGAATGAGTTCGTTCCGCTCATACAGTCTATGGAAGAGCGTATTCTCCTCTACCTTCAAACCATAGAGCGAATAATGCGGCAGATCGAGAGCCAAAGCGCGTGCAACACTGTCTTGCAGGGCATCAACGGTCTGTCCAGGCAGTCCGAACATCAAGTCAATCGACAGATTGTCAAAGCCCGCAGTACGTGCATTAGCTATGCTGTTGTACACGTCATCCACGTCATGGATACGGCCGATTCGCTCCAGCAGCACATTATCAAACGACTGAACGCCGAAGCTGAGTCTGTTCACGCCGCCCTCTCGCATGGCCTGCAGCTTCTCCAGGTCGGTCGTGCCGGGATTGGCTTCCATGCTGAACTCGACATTGTCTGCTAATGGAAAATGCCGTTTGACGGCAGCCAGAAATCTAGTCATCTGCTCCGGGGTCAGCACCGTAGGCGTACCGCCGCCAACAAATACGGTATCTATGACTTGCGGGGGGAGCATGATGCTAGTCGCGGCCATCTCCCGCTCCAGTGCCTCCAGGTATTCGTCCACCGGCTGTCCCTTCAGGACGAAGGAGTTAAAGTCGCAATAGTGACACTTGTTCGTGCAAAACGGAATATGAATGTAGACACCTCTAGGCGCCGGTTGTTGTTTCATGGGGAAGCCTCCTTGCCCGCAATTCATTTACAGTAAATCGAGTGTCAAACGAGAAGCAAGGGAGAGCTTCGCTCCCCCTTGTGTTCATCCGGTAATGGTCTAGTCGTCAATCTTCAGGACTGCCATGAAGGCCTCCTGCGGCACTTCGACGCTGCCGACCTGCTTCATCCGTTTTTTACCTTCCTTCTGCTTCTCCAGCAGCTTGCGCTTCCGGCTAATATCGCCGCCATAACACTTGGCAAGTACGTTCTTGCGCATCGCTTTGACCGTCTCGCGCGCAATGACCTTCTGTCCGATTGAAGCCTGAATCGGCACTTCGAACATCTGCCGCGGAATCAGCTCTTTCATCTTCTCGCAGATGACGCGGCCACGGTTGTATGCCCGGTCCCTATGCACGATAACAGATAGCGCATCGACCTGCTCGCTATTGAGCATGATGTCCATCTTCACGAGGTTGGAACGGCGGTAACCGGACAGCTCATAATCGAAGGACGCGTAGCCCTTGGTACTCGACTTCAGCTGATCGAAGAAGTCGTAGACGATCTCCGAGAGCGGAATATCGTAAGTAATGGTGACACGATTGGTGTCGAGGTATTCCATATTAATAAATTCGCCGCGTTTATTCTGGCACAGCTCCATGATTGCGCCGACGAAATCGTTTGGCACGATGATGGCTGCCTTGACATACGGCTCTTCAACGAATTCAATTTTGCCAACCTCTGGCAAATTGGACGGATTGTCGATATCGATCGTCTCACCGCTGGTCAGCGTAACTTTATAGATAACACTTGGCGCAGTAGTAATGAGCGGAATGTTGAACTCACGCTCGATCCGCTCCTGAATAATCTCCATATGGAGCAAGCCCAGGAAACCGCAGCGGAAGCCAAAACCAAGTGCAGTTGATGACTCCGCTTCGTAGCGCAGGGAAGCGTCATTAAGCTCCAGCTTCTCCAGGGCTTCACGAAGGTCATTATAATCCTGTGTCTCAATGGGATACAGACCACAGAATACCATCGGATTAATCCGGCGGTAACCTGGAAGCGGCTCTGGCGCTCTCCGCTTGGCTTCGGTGATCGTATCACCGACACGGGTATCCTTTACGTTCTTGATGCCAGCAATCACGAAGCCGACGTCGCCCACAGCCAATTCATTGACCGATGTCATACGCGGCATGAAGGCTCCAACCTCGAGTACCTCGAACTCAGCCTCGGTCGCCATGAAACGAATACGCGAACCTGGCTTAATGCTGCCGTCCACGACACGCACATAGACGATGACGCCTTTGTAGGCATCATAGTGTGAATCGAAGATAAGCGCTTTGAGCGGATTGTCCGGATTGCCTTCCGGAGACGGCATCTTGGTTACAACCTGCTCCAGAATTTCCTTGATACCAATTCCAGCCTTGGCGGACGCATGCACTGCATCGCTTGCATCCAGGCCGATCACGTCCTCGATCTCCTGCTTTACCCGCTCAGGCTCCGCACTAGGCAGATCGATCTTGTTGATGACCGGGATGATCTCCAGGTTGTTGTCCAGCGCCAGATATACATTGGCGAGGGTTTGCGCTTCAATGCCCTGTGCAGCATCAACGACCAGCAGCGCGCCTTCACAAGCTGCTAGCGAGCGTGATACTTCATACGTGAAGTCGACATGTCCGGGCGTATCAATCAAATTCAAAATATATTCTTCTCCGTCGTCGGCTTTGTAGTTCAGCCGGACAGCCTGCAGTTTGATGGTGATGCCCCGCTCACGCTCCAGGTCCATCTGATCCAATACCTGCTCCTGCATTTCGCGGGATGTCAGGGCGCCCGTAAACTCCAGGATCCGGTCCGCCAGCGTGGACTTCCCGTGATCAATATGGGCTATAATAGAAAAGTTGCGAATCATCTTTTGTCGGTTTCGAACGTCAGTCATGCCTAACCCCCACACGAGTCCATAATACAAATCATTCTGTTCATTATAGCAGTTGGAGGGCTGGCCTTCAACGCATATCTTACTTGGTCAGCGAGTCGAACACCGACACGACCATTCGAATGCCATTATTGGACAACGTCTGCAGCATCCCGGCCGTCTGTTCAGCTACCCGATTGACGGATGGCTCTCGCACCGTACCATAGACTCTCTGAGGCGGAAGCGGTCGATATTCAAACGACCCTGCTGCCGCTCCTCCCACCGAGATGCGCTCCGGTACGCCCGCTGCTGCAACCGGGACACGTACGGGCGCAGGCTCATTAACCGGCAGCGATTGCGTTGGGGAATACGGATTGTCTTCACGTGAAGTATGTGCTGCAGGCTCCTGACGCGCATCGGTTATCTGGGTCGGAATGCGCGAGGTTTCGAGCGGACCATATACAGTACCGATTCCGCTCGTGACCACTTCAATTCCATATAACACGAGGAATACCACCACACCGCCAAGCAATGCCCATTTCATCGCATCTTTTTTCATCTCACCGTTCTCCTCTCGTCACGAAGCTGGGGCAGGCGTACCATCCACCCGCTCAGCTTCCCATATAATATCCGCTATGACCTCCGCCAGAGCATCGGCCGTCCGATTCGATTCCTCCAACGTATTGTCGACGCCGCCGATCTCGATAAGGGCACTCGTCGATGACAGTGACTGGTTGTACTCCCCATTTCCGTTGGCAGACGACTTGCCCCAGATGCCTCTTGATATGCCAGGATATCGCGCTTCGAGCTCCTCATGAATTCGGGTCGCGAACGCTTCGTTCTTCTTCCAATCAGGATTGCCATGGCCGATGATAAAAAATACCTGGGCGTAATCTTTTCCGTGGATGGTTGCCGTTGTATGCTTGCGCCGGTTGGAGTCTCGGTGGAGGTCAAAGAGGTAAGTAAGGTCGCCGTTGGTGGCCATGGCATCCTGGACTGTCTTCATCGAATACTTGTAGAGCAGCTCCCAGCGGTACCCCGGCACTGTTGTCGGATAGTCCTGCATGGAGACCGACGCTCCGATCCCCAGCTCTTCCAGTTTCTCACCAAGATGCTTGCCGACATGCGTGATATTGACATCCGCCGAGCTGGGATCCTTGGTCCCCTCCGGCAGCTCAGGATACCAGGATTCGCGATTATGCGTATGATAGATGAATACTGTATTGCGCTTGGGCTTGATCGAGCCATCATCGGCCGGTTCGGGAGATTCGGTCGGTTCTTGAACCGGGGGCGTCTCCGGGGGGGCGATCGTCTGTCCCGGCTCTGGAATCTCTGAAGGATCTACGGGAATCGGCACCTGGTCCTTGGGCGCGACGCCAGTTCCAGTACCCGAACCGCCTCGAAGCAGGAAGGCTTGGTCACTGCTCATCCCAGGTAATTCTCCGGCAACCAGCGAACGAGGGTCCTGCGGATTAATATCCGTCAGCAGACGCATTAGGAAGGCAGCGGTCTGAATGCCGTTAATTGTACTGGCGGGTCTGTCATTCTCGAAGGAGGGCAGCTCCATGCTGATCATCTCAGCGAACAGCGAGCTGGATACGGCAGCAGCAAAGCCCTTCATTGAACTTACCGGAGAACTGGCTGTATGACGCTGGACAATCCCCCCCACGCCAAGCAGCAAAAAAAACACCATCGAGCAAAGGGATAGGATCGCAAAGGTGCGGCCGGTAACGAGCCACTGACGGATTCGTTCGCTGCGTCTGCTGCCGCTAAACCGGGCAACGAGCTTTCTCATGTTCTTCCTCCCTACTTTCGGTCACGCATCGGTAGGCTGCGCTTAGTCTGCTACCATACTATGAGAGAGTAGGAAATGATAGAACGATAGAAACCAAACTTTTACAAGAATCATAGAAGGTTCGGTTTTGATCACGAAGCTATTTCAAGGAGATGATTCGGCATCGAATCTTGAAGGCATGTGAAACTTCCGGTGCTCACGTAGGTTCACCTACGCTCCGCTCCTCATTTTCTCCTGCCTCCAACCTTCTCGGTGCTGAAAACCGAACTTTTTGAACTTTTATTTGAAGTTTTTCCGACAGCGAACGAGAATCCTTAACTGTTCTAACGGCCACCAGCGCTCTTATACCGGCCATTTTGGGTAGTTCGCAAATCTAACGGCCACCAGCGCAGTTATTTCAGTGAAATCAAGCTACAATAGGCACTGACAAGGTAAATAGGTGCTTATATGGCCATTACAATTTCAAACAGCCCATTTCGAGTAAAATAGCGGTCATGGTGGCCGTTAGAGCTCATGCAAGCTACATTTCTCCAGATCACCTCTGAGCACGCCCCCCCCACTGGTTGGGTTATAACACCTCCTGCAAACAAAACAGCTGGGCGGTCGTTTCGCGGTGATACTAGTTTCATTTCTTTCTGTAATCACAAAATAGCCTGCCCGGGATTTGTCCGGGCAGGCCTGCAGTTTCAAGCGGGATGTTAGTGGGTGTAGGCTGCTACGTTGGTGGGGTCTACCGCGTCATGCAGGGCGGCGTTGAGGCCGCTCGCGATAATGTTGGCGATATCCTCGATAAATTGGTCAACTTCCTTTGGCGTGACGAGCATGTCGTTACCAAGCGGCTCCAATACCTCCTTCACGAGCATCAGGCGCTCCTGATCCTGCATCGAAGGCAATAATCCCAGGATTTGACCCGTCTGGTCCGTATGGCTCTCAAAATGGCGCTGCATCATCTCAATGGTGTTGTTCACAATGGTCGAAGCGTAAACGACTGTCGGAATGCCAATTGCTATGACGGGCACGCCCAGGATTTCCTCAGTCAACCCACGTCGCTTGTTGCCGATTCCCGAGCCTGGGTGAATGCCTGTATCTGCAATCTGAATCGTCGTATTGACCCGCTCCATCGACTTCGATGCCAGAGCATCAATGGCTATGATAAGATCCGGTTCGGATCGCCCGACGATGCCTTGAACGATTTCACTGGACTCAATCCCGGTAGTGCCCATGACCCCCGGCGAGATTGCACTCACCGAACGGTAACCCGGTGCGACATCGTCGGGCATCAATTCGAAAAAATGCCGGGTAATCATAACGTTCTCCACTACAAGCGGACCCAGTGAATCGGGTGTCACATTCCAGTTACCCAGACCGACGATCAGTACTTTGGCATCGGTACGCACGCCAAGTCGCTGCAGCAGCGCTTCGAACTCGCGCGCAAAAATGGTCGCCACTTGATCCTGCAGACCTGTATCCAATCCACGCAACCCGGGCGCTTCCAGTGTCACATAACGTCCCGGCAGTTTGCCAATCGCCTGCGAGCCCTGCTCGTTCTCAACAACCAACCGGGTGATGCGGACGCCTTCCTCTTCAGTCATCTCTGACGTGACGCCAGGGATGGGATGGCCACCGGATTCAGCCAGCTCTTTGGCCTCCAATGCAAGGTCGGTACGTACCATATAGTGTTGCAGATCAAGTGAATGATTCACGCGTTCCAACTCCTCCTACACGTTTGGCCTTAGTGTGCGCCACT
This sequence comes from Paenibacillus daejeonensis DSM 15491, assembly GCF_000378385.1. Classification (GTDB taxonomy): domain Bacteria; phylum Bacillota; class Bacilli; order Paenibacillales; family Paenibacillaceae; genus Paenibacillus_D; species Paenibacillus_D daejeonensis. Next base: position 884,745 of record NZ_KB899659.1, read on the forward strand.
GAGGAGTCTTTATGCAGTCCTGCCATGTGCTGAGCGCTTCTCTAACTACAGCCGTGGCTTTATTTTAACCATGAAGCTACTATTGCTTTTTCATCATTTGCGTGATAATATATTTTAAGTTGTGTTTCTGATTCACAGTTGTTTCTTTGCCAGGAGGTGAAAGCTATGCCAAACATTAAATCAGCTATCAAACGCGTAAGCACGAACGAAAAACGCCGTGCTCTGAACGCTTCGCAAAAATCCGCCCTTCGCTCGGCCGTTAAAAACGCCGATCAAGCCATCGCCAGCAACGATGCAGCAACTGCTGCAGCTGCACTGGTCGCAGCTACGAAGAAGCTGGACAAAGCCGTTACTAAAGGCCTGATCCACAAAAATGCTGCTGCGCGCAAAAAATCTCGTCTGGCCAAAAAAGTTAACGCTCTTTCGGCTCAGGCTTAATTCAATCGCAAGCAAAAAACAATCCTGTCCCTACCTTCCACAAGAAGGCGGGACAGGATTTTTTTCTTTTAAGCGGGACGCTGACCGCCCAATGCGATTAAAAATAGTTCTAACCCCAGAACTTTATCGATCTGTCCCGTCTTCATCTTAAAGTCCAGATCCGCCAGTTTGCTGAGCAAACCCGCCAGGGTCTTGGTGTCGAAACGGCCGGCTTTCTCCAGCGACAACTTGACGACATACGGATGAAGACCCAGTTGTCCAGCCATTTGCTGCGGGGAGAACCGCTGGCTGTCTAGCTCCTTGATCTGCAATAAAATCCGGAATTGTCTGGCCAGCAGAGCTGCAATCTTAATTGGCTCTTCGCGACGCAGCAGGAGCTCTCTGTACATGGTCAATGCTTTTCCACTCTGCAAGGTAGCGATGGCATCGACGAGCGCAAATACGTCCTCTTCCGTCGAGGAGGCTGTCAGCAGTTCGACTTCCTGCTTGCCTATTGTACCCCCTTCGCCTGCATAGAGACAGAGCTTGTCCACCTCCTGGGCTACCCGATGGAGATTAGAGCCTGTTCGCAGCACCAGCAGCTCAGCGGCGTCCTCTTGAAACGTCCGCTGCTGGTCTTTGGCACGTTTGCCGATCCAACGGTACAGGTCCTTTCCCTCCAGCTCCTGAAAGAGCAGGAGCGCGTCTCGCTCCTTCAACTGCTTCACCAGCTTGCGCCTCTCATCCAGCTTGTCCGCCTGAACGATAAAGACAATCGTACTGGTATCTACTGGATCCTTCAGGTAGCGAAATAGTTCATCGGTTTGATGAGTTACCTTCCCGTCCTTGCCGGCGGCGAGCAGGGTCTGATCCCGAACAAGCAGAAGCTTGCGGGATGCAAAAAACGGCAGGGTCTCCGCCTCCAGAACAATCTCTTCTATTGGTGTTTCGGCTGTATCTGCTTTTACGATGCCCAGACTCCGCTCGTCTTCGCTCAGCAGTGTCGAAGATAAGAAGTCGACAAATCCCTGCATGCGGAATCGGTCCTTCCCATAGAGGACATACACCGGCCTGGCTGCCCCGTTTTTAATTTCCTGCGTGGCTGTTTTTAAATCCACCCTGAACCGCCCCTTTCCCTGTGTATTCCATCATGGTATACGTAATCAGTGCCAGGCGCAACAAAGGGATGACGCCGCTGTGGCTTCATCCCTCTGTCCCTGAGCATCTATATAAACATCCGTAGGCAGGGCCATGGTTCCTCCTACCGGACGGTCATACGTGTCAAGGCGCTTTCGTCAACGTTGCTTTATACCTTAGTATATTCCCGCTGCCGAGAAGTGTGCGTTCATCCCTGCAATTACTGTTTAGTCTCTGTCCCGTCCTTGATATTCACGACGTAGCGTTCAACGGACGTTGCTTGATTGGTCACGCCATTATTGTTGGAACTGTCTTCGGCCACACGACCATGCAGCTCGTAGGACAACGTCTGACTGTCGGAAGACCAGCTCAGATGCTGAATACTGCTGCCCGGCTGCTTGCGGCTCTCGAAGATCAGCATGCCGTCGCTGCCATAGATCTGCAGCACATGGCTCTGGACCGCCGCCTTCATCTGTCCGTCAGGTGACGCCACCGTGTCCGCCTGAGCATAGCCTCTGGCAACATCCGAAGCACTCGGCAACTCTTCATCGAAGGTTGGCGCCATATCCATCGGGAAGTCAAACAGCATCTCTTCCCGTACGGGCTGATCCATGGAAGGCTGCTCCGAGACAGGCGGTGCGGATTCCGGCTCAGACATCATACCTGCTGAGGGTTCATCACTGTTAGCGTTACTTGAATTCTTTCTTGTGTCTTGCTTCTGACCAGACTCCGGCGCATTCTGCTCGCGATTCGGTAAGGACTTCTCCGAGCTCGGTTTCCCTTGCTCCGCAGGAGTAGCTTGTTCATCCGTGTTAGGAGTCAGCTCGTTTGCTCCTCTGGGGGCTGGCTGCGTGCTAGGCTCTTCAGAGCCTGATGCATTTTCGCCCACAGAATCATTAGTGGCTGACGGCTCTTCATTGCCGTTGGTTACAAAAATACCCATCTCTTCATTCCCATCGGGAACGCCGCCTTCTAGCTCACCTGGCATTTCACCGCTGCCATTCATTGAACCCGCTCCAGTATCGTTCGTATCACCAGTTTGCGCCTGGAAGGTACTGACCTCCGCCGCTTCATCACTTGGTGACGGAGTACTGTAATTGAAAATGAACAAGCCGGCAACGATACTGGCAGCTACAACGCCGCTGAGTGTTCTGAGCGGCAGTCGGTCCAGCCAGCCTTTTCTTCTATCCGTCGGGGCAACCCTGCGGGATGCCTCCTCTGGCGCAGCAAACGCTGCGGCATGTGGGGCTGGTTTATGTTCAATTTCATCTAGCTGGGGCAGAATGGCATCGACCAGGCTGAACGGCGGAGTAACCTTGGGAAGACTGTCCAACTCGCCAGATAGACGCTGCAATCGTTCCAGCATCGCGGCGCAGTCGGGGCAATGCCTGGTATGCTTGTGCAAGATGTCGGTTTCCCGCTCATCGAGATCCCCGTCCAGTTGTCGTTGCATATAGTCCATCACCTCTTGACAAGTCATCCTCGGACACCACCTTTCTCATAATCATGGAGTAAAGTCTGCAGCTGCTGCCTGGCCCGGAACAGGTACGATTTGACCGTATTCAGCGGAAGATCCAGGGAGTCAGCTATTTCGTTGTAAGAGAAATCCTGCATGTAGCGCAAAACAACGACCGCGCGATGGTGGTCCGGCAGCTTGTCGATGGCCTCTCGGATGTCCTGAGCAGCATAGGCCGCCAGCACTTCTTCTTCGACATTCTGCTTCTCCCGGAAAACCATATCATGTTCATCAATGGATACCGTCGGTTTGGCTCTACGGAACTTATCGATGCAAATGTTCGTTACGATTCGTTGTACCCAAGTCTTGAACTGTGCTTTCTCCTCGTAGGAATGAATCTTGGTATAGACCCGGATCAGCGCTTCTTGCGCCGCGTCCATCGCATCCTGTTCATTGCCGACGATATAATAGGCCGTTCGGTATACGTGGGATTCAATTTCGCGCAATAGAGTTATAAGAGCGTCGCGATCGCCCGATTGAGCGGCTCTGATGAGGCCAGGCTCTACCACGAAGGATCCCCCTCTCTATCAACCTTTCAGACGGAAAGGCTGTGTCAAATGTTGCAGTCGGAACTGCGATATTATAAAAAAAGTCTAAATTTTTCATTCTGCCTGTTTAATAAAACGACAATCTCATGATAAGAGTTCAGTGAAAACCTAACGAGCCCGTCCCTTTTTCATTGAAGAGCAGGCATGAAACTGCGAATTTCCCCTCATAAGAATAACAGAAAACCTTAGTTCCGTATACCCTGGACAGCCTCCCGCTACGGCGTTTTCCGGTCAAGGATAAAGTTTGGCGCGATGCTCTATTCCGTGCTCCGTCATTCGGAACAATACACCCCCATCACGGTCAGAGCGAAGCACCACCGTCCCTGCGTCTTCCAGCCGCCCCGTCACGGTTGGATGGGGATGCCCATACCAATTATAGCGTCCGACCGGAATGAGGGCCGCGGCAGGTTGCCAATAATTCACCCACTCCTGTGTCGTCGAATGACGGCTGCCATGATGAGCCACTTTCATAATATCCACTTGCGGGTGTCCTTGCGTCTGCTCCGTTAGACGCTGCAACACGAGACGCTCAGCCGTCGTTCCAATGTCCCCGGTAAGCAATAAGCTGTAGCCATAGAGTTCAATCCGGGCAACGACACTATATTCATTTTGTTCATTAACTACCGGAAGCCGATCCACATCCGCGCCACAGCTGGCCGCACCCGCAGCAGGCGGCCATAGCACCTTCACCTTCGCCTGCGGTTCAAGCTGCCACTCTTGAGGGGCACACGCCGGATAAAGAACGACGCCACGCTGCACCGCCTTTGCTAATAAGCTTTTGGCCTCCGTCGACTCTTTGTAGCTGCCGTTCCATAGCATTCGCTTGACCGGAATTGTATCGAGCACCGCCGCTAATCCGCCAATATGATCGGTATCCAGATGACTAACGATGAGCAGATCGATTTTATGAACGCCCCGCTTCATAAGTAATGGAACCAGCAGCTTGCGGCCCACCTCATACGGCTCCCGACGCTCGCGCCATTCTTCTCCTGGCTGGCGGAATTTCACAGTGCCCCCACCGTCCACTAGAATATGTCTGCCTTCCGGGGTCCTGATGAGCAATGCATCGCCTTGTCCGACATCAATCATTTCTACATAGGCGGCATGATCCCATCGGTTTGGTGCGTAGGCATAACCTAATAAGGATGCGTTCAGGAGCAATATGCCGGCCAGACGTGCAACAGGACCTGACAGCCACTGAACACGCCATTTCCGTAGCTGCGGAGCAGAGGAATCCCCCGGCAGGGCCTGGCTGCCCAACGGGACTGTAGGTGCTTCCGCAGATGTACCGGTAAGAGGATTGCCCTTCGGAGCAATGCCCTCGGCGCCACGAAACGCCGGTAAACAACGGTAGAGCAGCAAGAGTGCCGCGTACCAGGCTAGTACCCACCATAGCGGCGGCGTTGGCCAACTCGATCGCAGCACATCCGGCTGGTTCATGAGGTCAGTGATGGTGAAGGTCAGGTCATTGCCCAACTTGGCAAGCGATGCCACCAGATTGGCCGCGGGCTGCCAAACCGTCGTTAGTGCAAGTGAAACTGCGCCCAGGGGCATCACAATAGAACTGATAAATGGCACCAGCAGGATATTGGCCGGGAGAGACACCAGATTAAACTGATTGAAATAATAGATGGTCAGCGGAAAAGATGCCAACTGGGCAGCTACGGACACCGCTACCAGATCGATAACCGCTTTTCCCCGTGGCAGTTGAGGCAGCGACTTACGCAGCGGCTGAACCCCCACGATCAAGCCGCCGGTAACAATGACTGACATTTGAAAGCTGACATTGCCTAGCATGTAAGGCTCGATGATCAGCATGAGCAAGGCTGCGGCACACAACAGATGAAGACCGTCCTTCAGCATACCCAGCTTGGCCGCAAACAGACCGATCATCGACATGATGCCTGCACGAATCACAGATGGAGATGCACCGGATAACAGCACATACAAAGGGACGGCTGCAATCAAGATGTTCATGGCTGTCTCCCGCGGCAGCCGGAACATCCGTAGAAGCAAGTGCAGGCAATACAGGAACACGGCCACATGCAGGCCGGATATGGCAAGAATATGTGTCAGGCCGAGTTCAGAAAACTGGCGGAACCGTTCAGGATCCAGATCATCGCTCATTCCCATGACCAGGCCTTTCATGTATCCCGCTTGCTGCTCCGGGTACATCGCATCCATTCGAGCACCCATTGCCTCCCGGACCGCATCCACGCGTCCCATCCAGGCACTGCGGGTCCAGAAGCCTCCTGGTTCTGCTGTTACCGCTCCCGCTCCATCCACTTGGAGCAGCCAATGAATTCGCTGGCTATGCAAGTACCGCCGGTAATCAAAGCCATCAAAATTACTGGCTTCTGCCGGCAGCCGCAGCTCCCCGTTCAGACGAACCCTGTCGCCCCGTCGCCAGGTCGCAGCTAGCTCCTGCTCTGCTTGTTCTGCCAGCTTCACTTGCACCTGGAGACGATCCTCAATTGCGACTGGCTCTGTATCATCTGAAGCTGTAAGCCACTCCAGCTTCATTCGAAATTGTGCACGATCGCCATCCACCGATACGGGCTGAGTGATCGTACCGATGGCTTCAATGGCATAGCTGAGTGATTCATCTGCCTCTGCGGCTGCCAGCCACTCCGGCAGTCCGCTTGTATTGGCCGCATCCGCCCATATTCGGGAACCTGCAGCTACCCCGTAGGCGAGCGCACACACCGCCGCCACACGCCATGGTAGCAAGCGCAGCCAAGCAAGAGCGCTCAGCAGCGCGAGCAATGCCGCCAGCCCGAGAATGATTCCTTCCATACGGAGCGCTGCAGCTGCCGAGCTGCCAGCCACATAACAAATCGTGCACCACACGACCGGTCGTTGTACCATCCGATAACCTCCCTGTTTCCATGCAAAAAAAGAACCCCTTCCCGTATCTGACATACGGCAAGAGGTTCTTCCTCTGCAACAAGCTACTATTTAATTTAACCTGCTCTGCGCATTTATGATATCACCGGCATCACGGTCTGCTCCGGCGGCTCATAGCCGCTCAGGTTGCGGAAGATTAGCCCCTTCAGCTCCATGAGCCGCAGCACCTTCTCACTGTCCTTGGGATAGGCGCGATGGTAGACGACCTCCTGGATGCCGCTGTTGGCCAACATATTGGCACATGTCCAGCAGGGCTGGTCTGTCACATAGACGGTCGAGCCCTCACGATCAGTACGGTCGGTGAACAGCAGAAGATTCTGCTCCGCATGAATCGTGCGGATGCAGCGCTGCTTGCGCAGCATTTCCTCCTGGCCATCCACTACCTTGACCTCCAGCTCTTCGACGATCATGCAGCCATCCTCCGAGCAGTCCGGCACCCCCATTGGCGCGCCGTTATATGCTGTACCCAGCAGCTTCTTGCCCTGCACGAGCACTGCGCCGACATGACGGCGCGGACACCGTGACCGTGTTGCTACCATATAGGCGATATCCATAAAGTACGTATCCCAATCCTTGCGCAAAGCGTCTTGTGTTGACATGAAGATGACTTCCTTTCTCTTGGTGCCGCTTCGCTGGCCCTTCCTCTAGGATTGGCTTGCGCGGAGCGCTTGATCCAGATCGTAAATGATATCCTCGATACCCTCAGTGCCAATGGAGAGGCGAATCATGCCCGGCGAAACGCCTGCCGCCTGCTGCGCATCCTCTGTCAGCTGTTGGTGCGTTGTGCTGGCCGGGTGGATAATGAGTGACTTGGAGTCGCCGACATTGGCAAGATGCGAGAACAACTGAACCGCTCCAATCAGCTTTTTACCTGCGTCGATGCCGCCCTTCACGCCGAATGTGAGAATCGCGCCTTGGCCTTTAGGCAAGTATTTCTGAGCCAAGTCGTAGGAACTGTGGCTTGGCAAGCCGGCATAGTTCACCCATTCAACCGCTTCATGTCCCTCAAGATATTGAGCTACCGCTAGTGCATTGGAGCTATGACGCTCCATCCGCAGATGCAGAGTCTCAAGACCTTGCAAGAGCTGGAACGCATTGAACGGCGACAGGGCCGCGCCCATATCGCGAAGCAATTGTACGCGAGCCTTGATGATGTAAGCGATCGGACCAACCGCTTCGGTATAAATGACACCATTATAGCTCGGATCGGGCTCGGTCAGACCCGGAAATTTGCCGCTGGCTGCCCAATCGAACTTGCCGCCGTCGACGATGATGCCACCAATCGACGTGCCGTGACCACCAATAAACTTGGTCGCTGAATGCACCACGATATCCGCTCCATGCTCAATTGGACGGCTCAGATATGGACTCGGGAACGTATTATCGACAATCAAGGGAACCCCATGCTCATGGGCGATTGCCGCGACTGCTTCTACATCGAAGACATCCCCTCTGGGGTTGCCAATAGTCTCGGCAAATACAGCCTTGGTCTTATCCGTGATCGCTTCTCGGAAATTGTCCGGGCTCGAAGGGTCCACGAATTTGACGTTAATGCCCAGCTTGGGCAGAGTCACGGAGAACAAATTATACGTGCCGCCATACAGACTGGCTGCGGAGACGATCTCATCTCCCGCACCCGCGATGTTAAGAATAGCATATGTAATTGCGGCTTGACCGGATGCCACCGCCAGCGCAGCAGGCGCGCCTTCGAGCGCAGCTACCCGCTTCTCGAGCACATCTGTCGTCGGGTTCATAATTCGGGTATAAATGTTGCCGAATTCTTTCAGTGCGAACAAATCAGCTGCGTGATCGGTATCGCGGAAACCGTAAGAAGTGGTCTGGTAAATCGGCACAGCACGCGACATCGTCGACGGATCGATCTCCTGTCCTCCGTGAACCGAAAGGGTATCCAACGTAAATTTGCGTTCCTCGCTCATGCCATTGTTCCTCCTTGCCGCAAGGGCATATAATATGTACGGCTTTGACTGAAATACGTATAAAAGGTAACGCTTCCTTCCGTCTACTATTGTCGCATATTACCGGATAATCGACAATCCCGACCGCCAAACTTTAAGGAAGGGCCACAATCTGCTCTTTCATCTTCTCAAGCATCTTCGGTCCGATTCCCCTGACTCTTATAATATCATCCGCTGACCGGAAAAAACCATTCTGTTCGCGGTCTGCGATGATCGCTTGCGCCTTGGCTGCGCCTATGCCTGGAAGGGTGTCCAACAGTTCGGCCGATGCCCGGTTAATATCTATCTTTCCTGCTGCATCTGGTACTGTAGCTACGGGGATCGCTTGAGCAGGCTCCTCTGGCCCGGGAGTTGGTGCCAGGGGTTCAGATTCAGCTTCAGGCTGGGTTCCTGTCGCGTCATCCGAATCATCAACAAGGGAGATGGGTTCTTCTACCGGTATAACCGCATCTGTTGGTCCCTGCAACTCTATCGGAGAAGCTGCCGTCTCAGGCTCGACTTGCCCACTAACCATTTTGCTGTCCAATGGCTTCCATCCTTCCGGCTCGTCTTCTCTGGGCATTCCCAATGCCATCAGCAGCAGCAAGGCGCCCCCAGCCAGCAAAAGAGTCGTGACACGCTTCTCAGTGGATAACAAGCGCTTCAACGTTTTCATCCTATATCATCCTTTCCTTTCGAGTTTTGGCGAATAATGGTCATGTCGGTCGAGCTGCTCCGCATAAGGTTAGTTAGGCAGCTTATGATGTCATGATGCAAGGAGGGATTCAAGATGAAAGTCGGATTTATCGGGACAGGAAGTATGGGAAGCTTGCTCATCGAATCGTTCATCCGCTCTGGCGCGATGAGTCCCGAACAGATCACGGCCAGCAGTCGCAGCCTGGCCAAAACCGAACGCCTGGCGGCTTCCTATCCAGGGCTGCGCGCCGTTCCTTCCAATGCAGAGGTGGTGCGCAGCAGCGATTTGGTCTTTCTGTGTATCAAGCCTCTCGATTTCAAACATGTCATAGACGACATAAAGGCCAGCGTGCACCCGGAGCAAATGATCGTGTCGATCACTAGTCCAGTGCTTCTGGCCCAATTGGAGGAATGGTTGCCCTGCAAGGTTGCCAAGGTCATTCCAAGTATTACAAACTATGTGTGCAGCGGCGCAGCGCTGTGCATTTATGGCAAGCGGATTGATCCTGCCGATCGTGACCGTCTGGAAGGCTTGCTCTCGCACATCAGCGAGCCGCTGCGCATTGAGGAACAATACACGCGCGTCGTATCCGACATCTCCAGCTGCGGACCGGCTTTCTTTGCCTGCTTCCTGCAGCGGTTCATTGATGCCGCCGTTCAGGAAACTGGCATCGATCCGGAGGAGGCAACAACCTTGGCCAGCCGCATGCTCCTGGGAACCGGCAAGCTGCTCACCGAAGGCGGATTAACTCCGGATCAACTACAGGCCCGAGTCTCCGTACCTGGCGGCATCACTGCGGAAGCGATCCGCATGCTAAACCACGAATTGGATGGCACGTTTAACCGGCTCATTCGAACCACGCACGCCAAATTCTATGAAGATGTGGAAAAGGTAGGTGTATCCTTCCTGATTCACTAATTTGGCGCGACAATATTGACGAGCTTGCCCTTAACTGCAATCACCTTGCGAATCGTCTTGCCGCCGATAGCATCTTGTACTTTAGGCTGCTCTTTGGCGATTCGCTCCATCTCCGCTTCGTCCAGACCGGCAGCAATAGAGATCCGCTCCACGATCTTCCCATTTACCTGAATGGCGATCTCCACTTCCTGGTCGACCGTCCAAGCCTCGTCATATTGCGGCCAGGACGTGTACGAGATCGTCTCTTCCCCACCCAGCCGGTTCCAGAGCTCTTCGGCGATATGCGGTGCCAGCGGCGACAGCATTTGCAGGAACTGCTTCATAGCATCCTTTGGCAGTTCCTCCGCTTTATAGGCCTCATTGACGAAGATCATCAGCTGGCTGATGGCCGTATTGAAGCGCAAATGTTCAAAGTCCTCCGTGACCTTCTTAATCGTCCGGTGCCAGACCCGTTTGAAGGCGTCACTGCCTTCGCTGTCAGTTAATTTGGAGGTTACGGAACCGTCTTCGGCAATGAAGAGACGCCATACGCGACTCAAGAACCGGTAAGATCCTTCCACCCCGTTAGTATTCCAAGGCTTGGTCGCCTCCAGCGGACCCATGAACATTTCATACATCCGCAAGGTATCCGCGCCGTACTCTCCGACGATATCATCCGGGTTGATGACATTGCCGCGCGATTTACTCATTTTCTCATTGTTCGTGCCCAGGATCATCCCCTGGTTCACCAGCTTCTGGAACGGTTCCTTGGTCGAGACCACACCAAGATCGTACAATACCTTATGCCAGAACCGCGCATACAGCAAGTGAAGCACGGCGTGCTCTGCTCCACCGATGTAGAGATCGACCGGCAGCCATTGTTCCTGCTTTTCCTTGGCGCACAGCTCATCGGAATTGTGTGGATCGATAAACCGCAGGTAGTACCAGCAGCTGCCCGCCCATTGCGGCATGGTGTTGGTTTCGCGGCGGGCTTTCATACCGGTTTCCGGATCGATTGTTTCCACCCAGTCCGTCACAACAGCAAGCGGAGACTCGCCAGTACCCGAAGGCGTAATCTGGTCCACATCAGGCAGCAATAGCGGCAGCTCAGACTCGCTGACAGGCTTCATGGTGCCGTCTTCCAAATGAAGAATGGGAATCGGCTCTCCCCAATAACGCTGACGACTGAACAGCCAGTCGCGCAACCGGTACGTTACCTTGCCTTGTCCCTTGCCCTCTGCTTCGAGCCAATTCGTCATTGCCTGGATGGCCTTCTCATTGTCCAAGCCGTCCAGCAGTCCGGAGTTGACATGAGGTCCGTCACCTGCATAAGCTTCCTTCGTCACATCGCCACCCTCGACGACTTCGACGATCGGCAGCTCATATTGCTTGGCAAATTCCCAGTCCCGTTGGTCATGCCCCGGTACCGCCATGATTGCGCCTGTGCCGTACCCGGCCAATACATAATCGGCAATCCAGATGGGCAGTTTGGCACCATTCGCCGGGTTCACGGCATACGCACCGGTGAACACCCCGCTCTTCTCCTTCGCGAGATCTGTACGCTCCAGATCACTCTTGCGAGCCGCTTTGTCCTGGTAGGCTTTGACCGCTTCCAACTGCTCAGCAGCCGTAATGCTTGCCACCAGCTCATGCTCAGGTGCCAAGACGCAATAGGTCGCACCGAACAGTGTATCCGGACGCGTAGTGAAGACTTCCAGCGTTTTGTCATGTCCGTCGATGGCAAAGGTAACCTCTGCCCCCTTGGATTTGCCAATCCAGTTGCGTTGCATATCCTTAATGCTTTCGGCCCAATCCAGCTCCTCCAGATCCTCCAGCAGGCGCTCAGCATAAGCCGTAATGCGCAGCATCCATTGACGCATTGGCTTACGGATAACCGGGTGGTTGCCGCGCTCGCTCAGGCCATCGATGACTTCTTCATTGGCCAATACAGTGCCCAATGCCGGACACCAGTTCACCGGCACCTCTGCTACATACGCCAGTCCTTTGTTGTAGAGCTGGATGAAAATCCATTGCGTCCACTTGTAATAATCAGGATCAGTTGTGCTGATCTCGCGGTCCCAATCGTACGAGAAACCAAGGGATTTGATCTGACGGCGAAAATTGTCAATGTTGACAAAGGTAATGTCTCTCGGATGCTTGCCGGTATCCAGAGCGTGCTGCTCCGCCGGCAAGCCGAATGCGTCCCAGCCCATGGGATGCAGGACATTGTAGCCCCGCATACGCTTATAGCGCGAGACGATATCCGTTGCGGTATACCCTTCCGGGTGACCGACATGCAGTCCGGCTCCTGAAGGGTAGGGGAACATATCGAGGGCGTAGAATTTCGGCTTGGCCGGATCCTCGGTCGTTTTGAAGGTTTGCTTTTCATCCCAGTATTGCTGCCATTTCGGCTCTAAGGTCAGCGGTTGATAGCCCGCTTGCGCTTGTCTTTCATCGGTCATGCTCGTAAGCCTCCTGAAATAAAATATGCGTTCGTACCACTTAAGTCTGTGTTCAAAATGGTTTAACAACCTCTTTAAAAACAAAAAAACTCCCGCCCCAGCGCATTGGCTAGGGACGAGAGAGTTATTCCCGTGGTACCACCCTAGTTAGCGGCGGACATGCTTTGCCCGTCACTCACTTTGAATCCCTTATCGCGGGACAGACGGCGACGACCGGTACCGCGAGGTACTCAGGCCACGCAGGCTCCAAGGCGAGTTCATCCGCTCTTCCGGTTCGGCTCGCACCACACGCCGACTCTCTGATCCGGTTCACGCACTACTACTCCTCTTCCTTGCCCTGACTTATCGGTTAACTTTCCCTTATTCTAATCAAGGCCCCAGCCGCTGTCAAGCTTGATAGCCCGCCTATTTCACCGCAGCGAAAAATAGCCGTTCGCTATCCGCCTCAGGCGACTTCAACTGAAAGTCGGCAAATGTCTCTATCCTGGAGAAGCCCGCCCGCTTAAGCGCGGCTGTCAGCCACTCTGGATCATAAGCCCGCTGAATATGAACTTCCTCAATCCGGTGAAACAAGGCCTCTCCCGGACGTTCGGTACGTGCGAAAATCGTCAGTTGATGCTCAATTTCTCTGCGCTGGGCATCGTAATCGCTTGTCCAAATATAAGCGATATCCCGCTCGTCCAGCGTAAACGGCTGCTCCTCTGCGTAACGCTGGAGTTGCAGGGGCGCATGCACGTCAAACAGGAACACGCCGCCTTCCTTCAATCCTCTCCAGGTCGCCTGCAGTGCGGATTCTACATCATCCGGTTCCGTCAAATAGTTGAGACAATCACAAAAGGAGACGCACGCATCCACCGGTTCGGGCAGCTCCCATTCTCTCATATCCTGCTGCAGCCATCGGATGGAGCCGCGGCCCGGCATCAGGGCCTCGCGAGGCGACTCCTCCCACTTGCTGCGCGCCACAGTTAGCATATCGGCGGAGAGGTCGATGCCATAGACCTGAAATCCCGATCTAGCCAGCGGAATAGATAAGCTCCCCGTCCCGCAGCCCAAATCGGCAACCGATTTTGGAATTCCGTATCGCTCCCAGCACTGGCGCATGAAGCCCAGCCAATCGGGATAAGGCATGTCTTCCATCAACCGGTCATAGACCGATGCAAATTGTCGATAGGCTCGCATAAATCCTCCAAAGAGTTAGTCGCTGGCCGGGCTAGGTGACGGCCCCTCTCCTGCCTGTTCTTGATCTTGGCCGGCGAGATACGTCCAGCTGCCATCCTGCGTGATCAGGCGCTCACGCATCAGCTTGCCCAGCGCCCGTTTGAACGCAGACTTGCTAATCCCGAAGCGCTGTTTGATAATATCGGCTGGTGTCTCGTCAGAGTAAGGCATTGCTCCGCGGGGCCGTTCCTTCAAAAACGCCAGAATCCGTTCAGCATCCTCGATTCGGCCCACTTGCTTGAGCGGCGCCGTCGACAGGTTGACCCGCCCATCCTCACGAATGAAAGTCACTCGGGCCTGTACACGTTCTCCCAGCCGAAGTGGCTTGATCCGCTCATCGGCTGGAATGAAGCCATACGCACCAAAGCCGACAACACCGCCATCAATCAGAACAAAAGAACCGATCTGCAGTGTCTTGGTTACCCAGCCTTCTACTGTCTGGTTGCGCCAAGTGTCTGGTGCTGCAAATACAAGGGGAGCAAGCTCCTGTTCACCTGCCAGTTTGGCCACCAGCCGACCAGCCCGGTCATGAGCCAAGGTTACAAACACTTCATCACCCGGCATTGGACGGTATTCACGCAGCTCCGGCAATTCCGAAATCGGCAGCAGCAGCTGCCGTCCCAGCCCAATCTCGAGAAAGCAGCCCAGACGCGCATGGATATCCGCAACCTTAAGCCGCTTCATTTCGCCGAGCTGGATGAGCGGTTGGCGCATCGTAGCTGCGATCCGATCTTCCGAATCATGATAGACAAACACCTCAACCGTGTCACCAGCCTTGGGCCGGTGGCCAACGATCTCCGAGTAATGTAGCAGCACCTCGCGTCCCCCTGGCTCGCTGCTCAGATAATAACCGTTCGGCGGTGCCTCGCGGACAACTGTCAGCTGCTGGGTCTGTCCGGCGGTCAGCGTCATGCGAACTCCACAACCTTGGCGTCCGACCATAGCCGTTCGATATTGTAGTAGTCCCGCTCGTCGCGGTGGAAGATATGGACCACCACATCCCCCAAATCCATCAGAACCCAACGGGCAGAATCCATGCCTTCAATTCCGCGGATCATGCCGCCTTTGGCCTCCACTTGCTTGCGAACCTCCGTAGCAATGGATTGTACCTGGATGTCCGAATTTCCGTGACAAATCACGAAATAATCGGCCACCAGCGAAATTCCGGTCAAATTCAATGCAATCAACCGATTCGCTTTTTTCTCTTCTGCTGCACTTGCAGCAATTTGCATTAACGCTTCCGAAGTCAATGTCATGCCTCAGCCTCCTTAAGAATCAAGTTATTGCGTGCGAGCAATGTCAAGGGATAGATACGTTTGCCTTTTTCAATCAAAAACAAGATTGTTGTGTCCAGTCCTGCCAGGATCGCCTTCTCCAAGCTCTGCTCCGCCAGTTCACGAATATCGGACACCAGCGGGAAGCTCCGGCCCGGCTCAATCAGATCAGCCAGCCAGACAATCTTCTCCAAGTGAGACATCCCCGGACGACCGGAGGTGTGAAACCGGATCGCATCCAGAACCTGCGGATCTGTAATCCCATAATCGCGGCGGGCCGCGTAGGCTCCAGCGTAAGCGTGCCAGAGCTCTTTATCATGATCGAGCACTTCCAGATATTCGCCTTCCTCCCGGATCGCTTCCGCCATCTTCTCCACAGGCCATTGTTTGGCCACATCATGGAGGATGACCGCGAGCTCGGCCTGTTCGGGATCCCCGCCATACCGTTTCACAAGATCGGCTGCCGTGCTCATCACACCTTCAGTATGATACCAGCGCCGTGATGACATCTGTGCCTGTACGGACTCCATTAGTGCCTTACGATCCATAGAGTTCATTCCTTTTAATGAATTGATACACTTTATCAGGTACCAGAAAACGGATAGATCGGCCTGCCCCGCGCCGCGCGCGAATATCGGTCGATGATATATCAATGAGCGGCATCTCGCAGCGCTGCAGTTTCTCACGCACACCAGCAGGCAAGCTGCCGGTATCCATTGTGACGCCTGGGCGTTCCACCACGACAAAGGAGACCAGCTCTGCCAATTCTTCAATCTGATGCCATTGCTGGAGATCATTCACCCGGTCGGCACCTATGATAAAGGAAAATTCCCGGCCCGGGTACAGCTCACGCAGCGACTTCACCGTATCAATCGTGTACGACGTGCCGCCACGCTCCAGCTCAAGGTCCATTGCCCGGAAGTGTGGCTGAAAATCAATCGCCCGGTATACCATCTCCAGACGCTCTTCGGAAGATGCATGCGGTGCATGATCCTTGAGCGGTGGCGTGGCGGCGGGAATAAACCAGATTTCGTCGAGTCCACAAGCCTCGCGGGCCGACTCGGCGGCAAGCAAATGTCCATAATGTATCGGATCGAAGGTGCCGCCCATTAAACCAACCTGAATCATACTTCACCCTCCCCCTGTATTCGGTTTATTTCAAGCATTCCGTGATCGAACAACGAGGAGTCGCTGCGAGAAAGAGGGGGCTTCCGATCGCTGTTGTCCCCAGATTTTATGATTTGTACCGCTTTAGCGGTTAAAATCCGGGGACAAAGGCGAGCGTTTCACTTCTCCAGCCGCCCTCTTCCTCTCCGCTCTTCCGACTTTGTTCTTATCAAGTCTGAGAATAAACGCTCATGTTAACAAAAAAGCCAAATCGACTCCCGCCATTATGGCAGTTCGATGGTTTTGTGGTCGGTGGACTCTTTGTAGAGTACGATGGTCTTGCCGATGACCTGTACCAGCTCGGCGCCGGAACCAGCTGCCAGTTCAGCTCCGATAGCTTTGGGGTCTTCATCACAGTTGTTGAGGACGGAGATCTTCATCAGCTCCCGTGTCTCAATCGCTTCCTGGATATGACGGATCAAATGCTCGTTGGTGCCACCTTTGCCGACCTGGAAGATCGGGGTCAGATGGTGCGCAAGCGAGCGCAGATGACGCTTTTGTTTGCCTGTTAACATAAGGATGGTTCCTTCTTTCTTCGTCTAAGATTGACCTAGGGCGGCAAGCACGCTCTCCCGCATCGCTGCAGCGGGGGCTGGTTTGCCGGTCCAGTATTCGAATGCATAAGCACCCTGGTAAATAAACATGCCCAGGCCGCCGTGAATCCGGCAGCCTCTGGCTTCGGCTTCTTTCAATAACGAGGTCTTCAGCGGATTGTAGATCAAATCGCTGACAACGGTATCTGGTCGCAGCCACGCCGGATCCATCGGCAGCGCATCGACTAGCGGGTGCATGCCAATCGACGTCGTATTGATTACAATATCAGCTTGTCCGCACCAGTGAGACAACTCCGCCTGGGAAATGGGCACCAGCTCGCCTTTATCTTCATAAGCCGCCGCGAGGGCCTGGGCCTTGTCCGACGTGCGATTGCTGATGACGAGTCGACCAGGGCGCTCCTTAACGAGAGCATGGATGATCCCTCGTGCGGCACCACCGGCCCCAAGCAGCAAGATCGTTTTGCCCTCCAATTCAGCGGTCGCTTCCTCTTTGAGCGAGCGTACATAACCAATGCCATCCGTATTATAACCTGTTAGCCGGCCATCCCGATTTACAATCGTATTTACTGCGCCAATGGCTTGTGCACTGGCGTCGATCTCGTCCAAAAACGGAATCACTTCCTGCTTGTGCGGGATGGTGACGTTCACACCGGCAATCCCCATTGCTCGCACCCCGCCGATAAAATCCTTCAGCATGGGCGGCGTAATATGAAAAGCCATATAGGCGCCATTCACTCCGGTCTCTGCAAATGCCCTGTTCATCATTACTGGCGATTTGGAATGTCTGACCGGATCTCCAATGACCCCGTACAACGTCGTATGGCTGTCAATTGCAGCAATTGTCATAGCTTGGTTGCTCCCCTTTATTCCCGAGCTTATATAATGGCTTCCCGCAGCAGCACCTTGACCCCCTTGGGGGCATAGATGTCCACGAGCGCGCCTGTTTTGCCGTTGGCCTGAATCCAGCCGAGTCCCGAGATGAAGATATCCTGCCTCTTATCCCGCGGAATCCGCAGCGAATGTCTGGTCCACTCCGGTATTTCCCCAAGCATGTCCTCGTTCGGCGGTGCCAGCACGGTCCCGGCATGGGTCCGGTACAATTCATCCGCCCGCTCCAGCTTGGTCCGGTGCGGCTTGATGCCCGGAGCTATATAGACCGTAAAGGATTGTCGTTCCCCCTGGACAAAATCAAAGCGTGCCAGGGCGCCAAAGAATAAAGTCTGCTGCTCATTCAACTGGTACACAAGCGGTTTAAGCGTATGCTCCGGCAGAATAGTCTGCAGAATCTGTTTGGGAACCATCTCGGTAAGCCGGCTCGGGTATACAATACCCGGCGTATCAATGATTGCTTTGCCGTCTTCCAGCGGAATCCGCACAGCATCCAAGGTTGTACCCGGGTAGCGTGAGGTAGTCAGCTCGCGATCGAGATCGCTGTAATCCCGAATCAATCGATTAATTAGCGTAGATTTGCCTACATTGGTCGCTCCGACCACATAGACATCTCTTCCATCTCTGTATCGATCCAGCGCCTCGATCACCCGGTCGAAGCCGAGATTGCGCTTGGCACTGCATAGCAGCACATCGACCGTCCGCAGGCCGTGGGCCTTCGCTTGCTGCTGCACCCAGTTCCGAAGCCGGTTCAGGTTGGTCACCTTCGGCAACAGATCCACCTTGTTCACGACCAGGAGAACCGGATTGTTGCCGACAAAACGCTGCAGTCCCGAGATGAGGCTGCCTTCGAAATCGAACAAATCGACAATATGCACAACCAGGCTGTCTGTTGCAGCAATTCCGCTCAACAACCGCAGGAAATCATCCTGGTCAATCGTGACGCTCGCGGCGTCATTGTAATTCTTAATTCGGAAGCAGCGCTGACAGATAGCCGGATCGCGCGTCAGCGCAGTTTCCGGCACATATCCGGACCGATCCTGGTCCGTTGTCTGCAGCTTAACTCCACAGCCCGCACAATGCTCGGACGTTACGGTTTCTTGCTCTTTCACTTCTTGTCCTCCTCGGGCCACAGCCCTTTTTTGCGTAGTCTCGACAGGGCAATCTTCTCGATCTGCCGGTTCACCCTCGTCATAATGCCTTCATCCTTGGGCGCAATGGGGGTGACCAGAATGGTGTGCAGCCCCATTCTACGGCCGCCCAGTACATCCGTGAGCATCTGATCGCCAATGACGACTGTCGATTCAGCCTTCAGCTCCAGTACTTCCAGCGCCCTGCGAAACGAGCGGTTGGCCGGCTTGCGGGCCGCATGGATAAACGGGATATTAATCGGATCACAGAATTTCGATACCCGCGTCTGATTATTGTTGGACACAATGACAACTCGAAACCCAAGATCGCGCACAACATCCAGCCAGGCAACTAGTTCTGGGGTCGCGATCGGGTCGCGAGCACCGACCAGCGTATTATCGAGATCGGTAATAATGCCCCGGATGCCCTTTTCCTTCAGTTTATGAAGATCAATATCATAGACGGTATTGACAATTGTATTCGGCAGCAGCCGTGTAAACATAGCTTCGACTCCCTTGCTTTACGTACCTTCATCTTAGGGAAAACTATACCATAGAAGAGGAATTTGTTGCAAAGCAGCATCTCTGCATGCAAACCGCCGGAAGCAGCCTGCCTTCATGGCAGGCGCCCCCGGCGGCTGGGATCAGAGTCGTTCTCTGATCGATTTCACTTTGGCAACAATTCGTTCTGCCTCGTCAGATGTCGCTTCGGTTCCGCTGTATTTAGCCTTCTCAAACTGCAATAATACCTCTTGAAAATCATCACGCAGGAAGTTGCGTCGCTCGGACCAGACGGCCACGGCTTCGCGAAGCGTTTCATGCTCATTATAGTCAAGGCCGTTGCGCTTGCAGTAACGCAGCAGCTTCTCGGTCTCCCAAATAATCCGTTGATTGGCCGAGTACGAGCGGAAACGGAACTTGATTACCGCATCTACGATTTGTCGGCGGCGCATCCAGATCAGGATGATACCGATGACTGCGGCAGCAATTGCGCCAATCAGTGGCACGTTGCTGGATTGGGCTTGTTCCTCTTGCACCACCGGCGGTTCAACCGGCGCGGTATCTTCGGTAATCGGAAGCTCTGGCGTCTCCTGGGAAACGGCATAAGGATAAGAAAATCCTGATGTCGGCTCGAACGGAATCCAGCCATACCCTTCAAAGTACAGTTCCACCCAGGAATGGGCATCGGCATTACGTACGGTATACGTACCTGCCCCGTCTGGATTAAGCTCGATCTCGGGTGGGATGCCCATTTCCATATCCGGAATACCAGAGGATATAATACCCGGCGCATACCCCTTTACCCAACGTGTAGGGATGCCTTCGATCCGCGTCATAACCGCCATTGCGGTCGAGTAATAATCGCAATAGCCTTCCAGCACTTCGAACAAGAATGCATCCACAAAATCCTCACTCACCCGATTGTCGATATCGGGCGTGTTGGTGTAGATGAAGTTGTCTCTAAGATACGTTTCGATCGCTTTTGCCTTGTCATAAGGAGTTTCGGCCTCTGCCGTAATGGTTGCTGTCAGTTCATATACCCGGTCCGGCACAGTGTCCGGAATTTGCAGGTACATATTATTCTTTTGACTATTGCCCAGATCGGTCGAGGCCGCCCTCAGCCCCTCCTCGTCCAGGACAGCCATGGTCGATGTGAGCGTGTAGCTCGACGGGTAAGACACAGGCGTGTTCTGACTGGGCCAGTGCAGCTCCCATGAACCCGGGAGCCAGGACACTCTTCCGGGAATCGGGAAGTTCTCGCCTTCGCTGTCTGCCACGGAGACAAGCGACGAAATCGGAGCTCCGCCAAACAATACGGGGAGCGGTTCCTCCCGGATCATGTTCACAATTTGGGTAACCTCAATCGTCTCGACGTCAGCGGTTGGTCCATCTTCAATCGGAAGCTGCTCCTCGCTGACAATCCCAATCATTGAGCCTTCCCGGCGCTCACCGGGAGCATCGACCCAGCCTTCGCCGGTATACTCCGCCTTGCTCTCCCCGCGCCAGTAGCTCTTACGATCCGTGGACACGGTCATGACGGAGGAATAGTCAAATTCAAAACCGCCACCCAACGTCTCATCGTTCCGGCTGTACCCCGACCGACTGTCTCCATTATTACTCTGTGTGGAGACGGGTCCTTTCTCACCCACAAACGATGGGACCGTCTCTCCGCGCGATTCCCGCCAGATCGTATAAGGATCCTTGAGGACGGGCGCGACATTAGGGACAAACAAACCAGAGGCCATAACAAGCGACAACACGAGTAGGGTCGGCAGCACCAAGGCGGCCGGATACTCGATCAGATGACCCCAGCTCTCCGGATGCTTGGATTGAAATTTGGCAAAGTGTTCTGCGACCAGCCAGATTAAACCGATAAAGATCGTCCAAGCTACCTTATCCCACAACACAATCGGTGTGAACGAATCGGCGATTAATAACGTCAGCATGCAGCCTGAGATAACTAGCACGACGTGCGAACGGGACGTCGCCCACTGACCGGCCAGCGAATAAAACAACCAGACGCCAAGTACGATCCACAGGAAAGGATGTACCTGTGTCGCGTGCGCTTCCAGCCAGAATGCCCATTCCCTGGAATCCGGCGGCGAATTCGCAAAGCCCAGCCAGCGAAAATCGGTAAACTGCAATGTCAGGGCGATAA
The DNA here is from genome assembly GCF_000378385.1 of Paenibacillus daejeonensis DSM 15491. Taxonomy (GTDB): domain Bacteria; phylum Bacillota; class Bacilli; order Paenibacillales; family Paenibacillaceae; genus Paenibacillus_D; species Paenibacillus_D daejeonensis. Next base: position 906,171 of record NZ_KB899659.1, read on the forward strand.
TTAAAGCGAGCTGGACTATGCCACGATAAACGCGACGGCCAGGCACCAGCAGTTCTACAATGACGCTGGCGATCAGCGTCAGTCCCACAATATAGTAAGTCTCTTCCCACCAGTATCCATCAAGGGTACCTAGTACTTGCCAGATTAGAACGGCGACAAACAGATACGAAAGACGGGGATACCATTGGTCGACGATGGAGTGAAACCAATCACGAGCCAATCGCACTCACACCACCTCCTTCCAGCTGTCCCGGCAGCTCCTGCAGGTGACGGACCGTGTAGAACGGCCAGCCGCGGCTGCGGATCAACCGCTGCCAGGATTCGTCCTGGCTGGCTGCACCGGGAGCCTGATCATCGGTGATATAGATCATGCAAGGCACAAGACCGGTACGCTCCAGCCATTGCATGGACTTGACTGTCTCTTCTCCGCCTTGGGGAGTAATAAGAACGGCAAAGGATCCTGGTGCCAGCAGGGTCCCCGCTTGCTTGAGCGCTGTATAGAGGGGCAGGGGACTGTCCGCAGCCACACCTACCAAATGGCTCATCAATACCTTGCGCTGTGCCGGTGTCGACCGTGGCGAGAACCCTTCGGCAGTATCGCCAACAGATACGAGACCCATAGCGGTTTCTCTGCGAATACCATGCTCAAACAGCGAGGCAGCCACAGATACAGCCAGCTCGAATCGGTCTCCCTGCGGATAAGCCTGCTCATTCCTGTCAAGAATGACAACAGTACGAGGCAACGCTTCCCGTTCAAATTCTTTGGATTTCCATTCTCCTGTCTTGGCTGTCGCATTCCAGTGAACCCTGGACAGCCGATCACCATAATGGTATTCCCGCACGCCGTTAAGCTGGGTTGTCTCTTTGGATGAACGGGAGGAGGCCGCATGGGAGAACGGTCCCTTCATCCCTCGATTGAGCTGCCGCCAATAGCGGATAGCGATCGTCTGGGGTAACACGCGGAATTCACCTGGAGAGGAGAACTGCCCAGTGTGCTCGAATAGGCCGAAGATATCCCAGGTTGAGCAGACCGTTGGCGCGAACCTGTAGTTCCCGCGAGCAAGCGGTGGAGTCAAATAGGATATCTCGCCTCCGCGACGCAAGTCAGGTACAAACGGAATCTCGAACGGCATCTCTCCCTGACCTTCGCGGACCAGCTTCTCCCGCACCATCACATAGGGAATTGGCCAAATCCCAGGTACTCGGAGTTGAAGCTTGACCTCCTGACGCGTGCCTGCAGGCAACGACTCACCTGTGCCGCCCTTGTGCTGTAACCGTCTGGTCCCCTGTGTACGGGCGACGCCGCTCCAGCGTCCAAGAATCAGATAGACCAACAACACGTTGACGATCATGAATACCATGAATGAGGTTTTGCCGCCCTGAAAAAGCAAATAGAACACACAGGTGATGTATAGCGAGGCCACCAGCCACCAGCGGGAGACTTTGGTTTTCAGGATATCCATCGGTTAACGCTCCAACCGGATCGGCACCTTTGTCTGTTGCACAACCTCTTCAATCACCTCATCAGGGGTAAGACCGTTGATTCGGCTTTCGGTATGCAGCAGCAGCCGGTGTCCCAACACCGACGGAACGAGATCTTTGATATCGTCAGGCAACACATAATCTCGTGACTGAAGAAACGCATAGGCCTTGACAGCGCCTAGCAGTGAAATCGCCGCACGCGGGCTCGCACCGAGCTGTACGCCTGCGTGTTCCCTTGTGCCTCTTACAATACGAATCAGATAATCTCCCAGCGCCTCATCAATGTGGACGCGGCGCACACGCTCCTGAATACGGAGAATATCCTCTACCTCTGCCACCTGCTCCAGCCGATCCAGCAGCTGGCCGGACTGATGGCTTAGCACCATTTGCAATTCGGTGGCTTCATCGGGATAACCCAGCGTCAGTTTGACCATGAAACGGTCAAGTTGGGCTTCTGGCAGGGTATAAGTTCCTTCGAATTCAATGGGGTTCTGGGTTGCGAACAAGAGAAAAGGCGAGGGCAGATCATGCGTAAAGCCGTCCACGCTGACCCGACGCTCCTCCATGACTTCCAGTAGTGCAGACTGCGTCTTGGTCGTTGCCCGGTTAATTTCGTCGGCAAGCAATATATTCGCCATAACCGGACCCGGACGGAAGACAAATTGCTCGTCGCGGGGATGAAAAATAGAAACGCCCGTAATATCGGTGGGCAATAAGTCAGGGTTACATTGAATACGACGGAATTGTCCGCCAATGGAACGGGCAAGAGCTTTGACAAGCTGGGTTTTTCCGGTGCCCGGCACATCTTCGAGCAGTACGTGTCCGCCTGCCAGCAAGGCCGTCATAAGCAGGCCGATTTCTTTACTTTTGCCCAAGATACAAGATTCGAGATTCTGCCTGATGACAGAGCAAAGCTGCATATCTGTATTCGGATTGTCCATGCGGATCCCTCCCGGATAGTGGATACAAGCAAAAAACGGCAGCCGCCAGTACAAAGACGGGGGGTTCCGTTTGAAAAAAATCTCGAGCTTTTGTAAACTCCTGAGCTCGAGATATGTACACAAAGCATCCTAAAAAAGACACTATAACTCTATTTTACAGGAATGACGGGATATAATCCAATCGTTGAACCTCCAAAAAAAATTGGAGGATCCCACAGGACCCTCCAAGCGGCGCAAACCGTTCTCCCGTATGGGATTCCGGTGCCAGTATTAACCTTTGGGCCGCACGATCAACGCAGCCAAAAATGAAAAGATAATCGCCGCGGATATGCCAGCGCTCGTGACCTTGAAAATCCCCGTTATGATTCCGATCCAGCCGCTTGCATGCAGCTCGGTGAGCGCTCCGTGGACCAAGGCGTTGCCAAAGCTCGTAATCGGGACGGTCGCTCCGGCACCCGCAAAGTCAACCAGAGGCTCATACCAGCCCAGTCCATCTACGATGGCTCCCACAACGACAAGCGTCGACATCGTATGCGCTGGAGTAAGCTTCAATACGTCAAACATCAATTGGCCGATTACGCAGATGCCGCCGCCGACCAGAAAGGCCCATAAAAATTGCATGCTTCTTCATCCCTTTCCTTCGATCGATACTGCGTGTGCGATACAGGGGATGGTTTCCCCTTGCTGATAGGACAACGGCGATAACAACGCGCCGGTTGCAACGACAAGCACCCGTCGCAGCTCGCCTGCCGCCAGCCGTTTGAGAAGATGACCATAGGTTACGACAGCAGAGCACCCACAGCCGCTCCCGCCAGCTTGTACCTTCTGCTTGGCTACATCAAAAATCATAAGGCCGCAGTCGTTAAAGACGGTCTTCTCCATCGGAATGCCGCTGCGCGCCAGCAAGTCCTTGGCGATTGGATGTCCCACTCCTGCGAGATCGCCGGTTACAATTAAATCGTAGTCGGCTGGGGTACGGCCAGTGTCATTGAAATGCTGGGTAAGCGTGTCTACTGCAGCAGGCGCCATAGCCGCCCCCATGTTGAAGGGATCTGTTACACCAAGATCGATAATCTTGCCAATTGTTGCTGACGTGATGACCGGTCCGTCTCCTTGCTCGGAGACAATGGCCGCACCCGCCCCTGTTACGGTGTATTGAGCGGTCGGCGGCTTCTGCGAACCATACTCCGTCGGGAAACGGAATTGTTTCTCCACAGTACAATTATGACTGCAGGTGCCTGCCAGCACATGATGTGCCGAGCCCGAATTCACCAGCTGCGCAGCTAGCGCCAGAGTTTCCATAGACGTCGAGCAGGCACCGAATACACCCAGATAAGGCACTCCCAGATCACGAGCGGCAAAGCTGCTGCTGATAATCTGGTTCATAAGATCGCCGCCGACATAAAACTGCAGATCATCCTTCTGCAGCCCTGAGCTCTGGATGGCAAAATCCGATGCCTGCTCCATAATTAATCGTTCGGCTTTTTCCCAGCTCTTCTGCTGCATATCCAACTCCGGATGCACAAGATCAAAATCAGCAGCAAGTGGACCCTCTCCTTCATCCGGACCGACAACCGTACCAACTCCGGTGATGACCGGCCGATTTTCGAACCACCATGTATGTTTGCCCTTCAGCATCTTATTGCCCCCCGGTTCCCAGAATCAGATGCACGATGCCAACGAAAAACGCCGCAACGGTACCAAATACGATAACCGAACCAGCCAGCTTGAACATGTTGCCGCCGACGCCCAGCACCAGACCTTCGCTGCGGTACTCCAGCGCTGCAGAGCACATGGAGTTGGCAAAGCCGGTTACAGGAACGGCAGAACCTGCTCCCGCCCACTGCGCCAACTTGTCATACACGCCGAGACTGGTGAGAATAACTGCGATAAGTATCAGGGTGGCTACGGTCGGATTACTTGCTTGGGTTTCTGTCATTTTAAGATAAGTCATATACAGATTTTGGATCAGCTGCCCGAAGGTACAGATAGCTCCGCCTACGAGAAAAGCCTTCACACAATTGGTGCCGATGGAGCGCGATGGCTCCCGCACTTGGGCAAAGGACTTGTACTCTTTGGCCGACATCGACATGGGCTTGAACTGCTGGCGTTCCTTGCTGGACATGAGGCTTCCTCCCGTCTGGATTCGTCTCTCTTCATTATGGATGTTTGCCGCCAAAGTTATGCTCACCTTTGCAGTATAGGTCCGCTATAACGATTTTGATTCCCACCTTAAGTCATGTATAGTGATAGGAAACAATGGAGATCATTCACGGCAATACGAAAGGAGTATGCTCTTATGACAACTAAAGCCTGGTCATGCCTCCTCGCTCTCTGTCTCCTGCTTGCCAGCGGCTGTGGTACAAACACGGGAAATCAACCGGTACCTGCGCCCAACCAGACAGAACCTGAACCAGTGCCAGCCCCGGCTCCTGGACCTGAAGAAGCTCCCGAGGATCCCGTCACGGCTCAATTAAACGCGATGTCGCTGGAGGAAAAGCTTGGCCAGTTAGTCATATTTGGCTTGGAAGGAACATCACTGCAGCAGGAAACAAGAGAAATGATGGATCGCTATAAGGTGGGCGGTTTCATTTTTTATCAGGATAATATTGAGGATATGGCCCAGACAGCAAGTCTGGTTAATGAGCTGAAAGAGGCGAATCGCGAACAATCCGTACCGTTATTCCTCGGTATCGATCAGGAGGGCGGGCGTGTTGACCGAATGCCTGCAGACGTCACAAGCGTCCCCAGCCCGCGCATGGTTGCGGAGCAAGATGATAAACGCTACTCCTATGCCAGCGGGCTTGCCTTGGGAACGCAGGTTAGAGCGCTTGGATTAAATCTCGACTTTGCTCCTGTCCTGGATGTGAACAGTAATCCCAACAATCCAGTGATTGGGGACAGGGCTTATGGGGACGTGCCTGAGCAAGTCATTCGTCATGGTCTGGAGGCCATGGAAGGCATTCGTTCTGCCCGTGTCATCCCTGTCGTCAAGCACTTTCCGGGTCATGGGGATACAGACGTCGATTCACATCTGGACTTGCCTGTCATCCACAAGTCTCAAGAAGAGCTGAAGAAATTTGAGCTCAAGCCATTTGAAGCAGCAGTTGAATCGCAGGCAGATGCAGTAATGGTAGCTCATCTGTTGATTCCTGACCTTGATGAGACGTACCCTGCATCCCTATCCCGTGCAATTATTAACGACCTGCTGCGTGAAGAGATGGGGTATGAGGGGGTCATCATGACCGATGACCTGACCATGAAGGGCATCACCAAGCACCGTACGGTAGGAGAAGCGGCGGTCCTCTCCTTGCAGGCAGGTAGTGACATCGTCCTCATCGGTCATCACCATGGCCAGCAAGCGGAGGTCATGGAGGCCTTGAAAGCAAGTCTGGATAATGGTCAACTTTCCCTTTCCGAGATTGACGCCAAAGCTGCTAGAGTGCTGCGGTTGAAGCAGGCTTTCCAGCTGACGGATGATCCCGTGGAGGCTATTGCGCCGAAGGCACTCAACGAACAGATCGAGACGATTTTGTCAGACGAGCGCTAATTATTTTTGGTGAAAACAAATAAAAAGGTGCCGCCGTCACAGTTCAATGACGTCGGCACCTTTTTCTACTCTGATTATGTTATAAAGCTTCCATCTTCTCAACAATTTGGTCGATCAGCAGATTGGCCGACATGATACCGCCCGAGAGATTCCAGATCACTTCATCGACCTGGAACGCCGTATCGTTCTTCCCTACATTGAGATTGGCGAACAACGGATCAGCCATCCAAGCCTGCTGATTTTTGGTACCACCCTTCTCCTCATCGTAGTCCGCATTAAAGAAGAACATGACGTCACCATCCAGCGCCTCAATCCGTTCCTTCTCGATGACTTCCATGAAATTATCCACATCTTGCGATTCCGGACGGGCAACTCCAAGGTCGCTCAGGATTGTACCGGCAAAAGTATCCTTTTGGTAGATACGCACCGTTTCTGGCAGGAAGCGCACAAGTGAGACTTTCAACTGAGTCTTGTCCCCAAGAGCTGCTGTGGCTTCTTCGATATGGGCATCGTAATCCGCCATGGCTTGCTCCCCTTCGGCTTGTTTGTTGACGGCCTCCGAGTAGAGGGCAAAATTAACCTTCCATTGGCCCGCCAAATCAGCGGACAGGACCGTAGGCGCAATTTCCTTGAGCTGCGAGTAGATTTCCTCATGACGGATTTTGTTGCCGATGATAAGATCCGGCTGCAGGCTCAGAATGAGTTCGAGGTTCGGCTGCGACTCGTCGCCCAGCTCCGTGACGCCTTCCATCTGATCGGCAATATGCGGGAACCAGCCATCGCCCAGCCCAGAGTTGACTGCACCTACTGGAGTAACCCCCAGCTCCAGCAAGGCCTCCGTCCCCTCTTGTGTCAGCACGACTACACGTTCGGGGGTGCCTGTGAGCTCTGTCGTTTCCATCGCGTGTTCAACCTGACGCGTCTGGTCTTGGGTTTCTTCTGCAGGCGGATCAGCAGGTTGCTCCGCGCCAGCCTCTGCATTGGTAGCAGCCGCCGGCTCCTCGGCCGGTGTATTGTTGCCGCCGCCACAGGCGGACAGGACTAAGAGCATTGCCAGCAGCAGCAGGGCCGCCGACCAGAGTGAAGACGTGCGTGTAGAAGCTTTCATGAGTTTCATTCTCTCCCTTATTTTGATCTCTAACGAAAATTACGACTTCTATACAACAAGTAAAAGAAAAACGGTGCCCCTATCGCAGCAGTAAATATCCCTGCAGGCAAATCGTAAGGCATAAAAGCCAGTCTGCCGATCATATCCGCTCCCACCATCAGCGAGGCGCCAATGAGAGCCGACATGGGGATAATCCATTGGTAGCGCACGCCGACCAGACTCCGGGCGATATGCGGCGCCATCAGACCAATAAATCCGACTGCCCCAGCCATCCCTACTGCCGCACCTGCCAGCAAGACACTAATGAGCAGGACGAAGAGACGGCTGCGGTTAACCGGGTCTCCCAGTCCGGAAGCGACGGGATCACCCAAGGCCAAAACATTGAGCTTGCGCGCAGTGAGCCAGGCGAGTGGCAGACACACAGCCACCCACGGCAGCAGCACATAAACCTCAACCCAAGAGGCGCCATACACGGTGCCGGTCAGCCAATTGAGTACCTGCGATGCCTTGAAGGACGAGCCACTAATCAGCAGGAACGTAGTCAGTGCAGACATCGCTGTCGATATGCCAACCCCAATCAGAATCAGCCGATGCGGCGAGGAGCCTCCCCGCCACCCTAAAATGTAGATCAGCGCAGCCGTCACGAAGGCACCGCTGATTGCTGCAACAGGCAGCCAATGAATGCTAAAGGCACCTCCGGTCAAGGTCAAAAACGCTACTGCAGCCGCTGATGCGCCGCCCCCTACACCCATAATGTCCGGCGAGGCTAACGGGTTGCGAAAGACCCCTTGCATTAGTGCGCCAGCGACGCCAAGCCCTCCTCCAACCAAAATCGCCACAAGTGTCCGCGGCAATCGCAGCCTGTGAACCAGCATGTGGCTCTGCGGATCACCGCCTCCGAAAAATGCGGCCACGACCTCGAAGATCGGCAAAGACAGAGCTCCGTAAGCAATACTGAGGACGGTTAGAATCCACAGGACAGCTATTGCTGCAATTAGCAGTAAGGTGTTCTTGGCGACAGCTTGTTTTTTGCCGTCTTGCTTCATTCGCTTCGCCTCCGTGCCAGATAGATCAGGAAGGGTACGCCAAGCAAGGCGGTGGTCACACCAACCGGCACAGAGCGCGGCATGAGCAGGAACCGCGAGGCCGTATCCGCAGCAACCAGCAGCGTAGCGCCTGAAAGGGCGCAGAACGGCAAGAGCCAAAAGTGATTGTTGCCAATCAGATAGCGGCATATATGTGGCACCATGAGACCCACAAAGGCGATCGGTCCCGCCAGTGCTACCGACCCTCCCGCCAGCAGCACGATGGCGATGAGTGTGAGGCCCTTGGCTGCAAATGCCCACTGTCCGAGACCTTTGGCTACATCATCGTCCATGGCCATGATATTGAGCGACCGGCCTAGCAACATGGCCATGCACCATCCGATAGCCAAATAGGGTAGCAGCTCCAGCAGACTGTCCAGCTTGCGTCCAGTCACTGAACCGACCATCCAGAACAGGAGTTCATCCAGCGAAGCGTTATTCAGAAGCATCAGCCCCGAAGTAATGGATGAACCAAAGGCTGCAAATGCAGTGCCTGCGAGCGTCATCCTCACAGGTCTGAACCCGCCTCTTCCGGCAGCCCCCAGTAAAATGACAAGCAAACTGCTGACTGCGGCCCCTGCAAATGCCACCCAGATCATGCCGGCCAAATCCAAATCCCAACTGGTCATTGTGACAACAACGACGATGAATAGCACGGCCCCCGCGTTAACTCCCAGTACCGATGGCGAAGCCAGCGGATTGCGGGTCAGCACTTGCATCATCGCCCCAGCGATCGCCAGACTGGCACCTACAGCAGCACCAATCAGCACCGCCGGGATGCGAACGGTACGAATGATCAAGTGCTCATTGGTACCGTCAAACCGGTACAGCGCGTCTTGCAGCTGCGCCAGGCTGAAGGTGTGATAGCCGTACAGGACTCCCGCCAGCATGACAACCAGCAGGATAATACCTGCCCCTGCCAGCGCAAATCCTTTAGCCACGGGATGTTTGATCAAACTGTTCACGTCGGTTGTGCTTCCCCCCATATTGCAACGTCTCTCTTTAGATCAATGAGAACAATTATCATTATAAGCGACCACTATAACTATGCCTATGGATGCCATTGCCCCCTTTGCATGGATGTTATTGCACAGCGCAATGGATTAGCTGCCACTTGCAGCAAGGGTTCCATGCTGCCGTGCACGCAGCCATGCAATATCTCTGGATAAGCGGCCGGTTGGATCAGGTCCGAACCACTCTACCGCGCCATAAATGGGCAAGGGGGCAAGCTCCGCGAGCAGAGATCGATAATCTATGGCACCTTCTGACAATCCACGCATGCCCTTGCGATTGCCGCTGGCGGCGTAGACCTGCTCTGGCGCAAAGACGCCGACATGATCCAGATGATCAATATTTTTCAAATGCAGACTGCGCGTCCAAGTCTCTAACTGGAGCCATCCCTCAAGGGGCGCCGTTCCCGTCTCCCATAAGTGCAGGACATCCAGATTTAACCCCAATACACCAGGACATGCACTTGCGGCTTGACGCATTATCTTAACCGTCACTTCCAGATGATCGAGCAGGGTGCCGGGGTGCGTCTCCATCAGCAGTTCTATCCCCGACTCGCGACAGCTCTGCCCTAGTGACAAGGCATGCTCGATAATGGCTTCACGCTCTCCATGCGTCAGGTCTCTGCTCGCCCGGTTGCCGGCAAAAATCCGGATACGTCGGGCGCCGAACCAGCGAGCACGTTCGATCTGACGGAGGCAGTGCTCCCGACTCGCCGCCCGATCGGCCTGAGGTGATATATCAATATAATCGCTGATCATGGAGATCTCCCTTCCAGTCGCGCGCAGATAGCGTAGATCCTCTGCCGCTTGCCGGCGGTCCAGATCATATAACTGGGATGCGTGCGCCCCCCACAGCTCGATGCCCTCATAGTCCAACCGATCAGCGAGTTCGATCAGTGTTCGAAATGACGTCAGCTGATGCCGGTAAGAGATGGTGCACAGCGCATGCCTCATCCCGTTCGACCTCCCTCCGCAACCGCTTCGGCCTGTGCCGATGCCGGCTGAGTAACGACTTTACGCCACGCTTGATATTGCCGTTGAATTTCTTGCTTTATCTCCCGCTCAATGGCATCCACTTCATCCAGATTGTCATACAGCACGGGTAGCAAGGCGCGGTTTCCTGTCATTGCGAGTTTCACGGACATGTAATGGGCCGTCGAATACCCTTGTGCCAAGTCTTCGATCTGGTTCGCCCAGCGGAGAAAATGGTCGCGGGAATATCCGAGCGTATCCTGAAAATACATCAATGCGTATTCATAGCCGTATTTGCGAACTGCCAGCACCTTGAGCTGCTTGAGTTGCTCCAGGAGGGAGCCTAGGCCAGCCCCTTGCTCGTCTGCATCCGCCTTACGGATAATCACTCTTACTTGCTCGGTGAGCGGATTGTAGTCTAGCTGGAAGGTATCAGCAAACCAACGGTCCACCATGCTCAGATCAGGCGAGGTAATCTGGTCCGCGTCAATCAGGTAGCCCGCTCCGTCCTCCAATCCGGCGATTGCCGCCAGCACATCGCTTTTGTCCGCCTCACCCTCCCAGCGGAAATCCGGATCAAAGACAAACCAGCGATTCTCGTCCGCCGTTTTAGACACCATCAGATAGTGCGGAAACGGACTCAGATTGGCTTTCGTTTCACGGCCTGGCAGCAGACACATATCCAACATGACCAAAACATAACGGTGCTCCGGCTTGTCCTCAAGCAAGCTTAGCAAGGTAGCCATATTGGTCTCTTTGGTGGCTTGTTTGTCATACCAGTTGCGGACCTTCAGTCCGAACATCCTCTCATATTGATCAAGCAGCGGCTGATGAGTAAGAGCCTCGTCATGATAAGCCAGTCCTCCGGCCTTCGAAATGGCAAAGGGAGTATCCCAGACGCCAAAATAAAACGGCCGATGATCGACTTCACTGCGTCGTTTAATAATTTCGCATAGACAGCTCATCAGACAATGGATTTTTATCATGCCTGCCGCACCTCCCCTTGCACCGCAGCGGGCGACAACGTCAACATAAAATCGAGCAAAGCGCCAATGGTGACATAGGCTTTGGGATTCACTTCATGCTCCGGAATATCAAGCTTCATCTCCAGCTCGATCCAGACAATCAGCTGCATCAGCATGATTGAATCCACGCCCAGATCCTCATGAAGTCGGTGTCCGTCCTCCAACGTTTCCGGTAATTGATTCAGCTGCAGCTGGTCGGTCATAACTCCGCGAAGCTGCGTGCGATATGCTTCTCTCTTCATCCTTGCTCCTCCTCTGTTAATCGATGGCGGCTGATTTTACCAGATGGCAACCGCGGAATGCGCTCAACCAGACGAATTTGTGCGGGGACCTGATACCCGGGGAGCCGCGTGCGGCAAGCGGCCTGTATAACCTGCTCCGTCAGTGGCTCCCGGCCCACAACCAACGCATGCACTCGTTCTCCCATGACGGGATGCCGCCCCCGATACACAACAGCCTCGGCCACACCCGGAATATCCAACAGCACATGTTCTACTGCGGAAGGCAACACTTTGCGCCCGGACACATTGATCAGATCGTCAGTTCTTGCCATTACAACCAGCTTGCCCCCCGCTTGGATGCTGCCGAGGTCGCCTGTCGCGATCCGACGATCCGTCGGTCGATGATGCACTATAATTTCTTGCGGCTGTGACAGGCTTGCCCCGGCTGACAATTGATGCGTATCAAGGGGCAGGCCGACGTCCTGTACCTCTTCGGCTTCGGTGCTGAGCGAGATGCAGCCCAGCTCCGAGCAACCATACTGCTGCATCAGCCGCCGGGACGAGCGCTGCAACCGTTCGAAGAGAGGCGGCGTCAGCGGGGCCCCGGAATTCATCAGGGTATGGAAAACCGGCTGCCCGCCTGCCAACGCGTCCAAAACATGCAGGAGAATGGGCACACCATAGACGAGATGCTCCGGGTGCTCTCGCAGCATGGCCAGCATCCGCTTGGGATTGCGGCTGTCTTCAATCTGTGCGGTCACTCCCCGCCGCTGCGCCGACATCACGCCGCAGATTAAACCGTAGCTATGCGAGACCGGTGCCAGAATAACTGGCGTGAGTTGCTCAATTCCTAGTCCCTGCTGCAATGCCCGGTTATAGGCATCACATTCTGTCTCAATTGATGACCAGCTCCTGCCGATAACCCGGGCAGGTCCCGTGGTGCCGGAGCTCAGCTGCAGTAGCCCGGGCTCTCTTGCGGCCGCAGGAGCAGGCAGATCCAGGACGCGCTCCGGCGAGCCGAATAACAAGACATGACAATCAGCTTCAATGGCACGTTCTACAGCTTCGTCGATCGTCGTTGTTTCCTGCAATAGCAGGACGGAAGCCCCCTCTTCCTTCAGATAAAGGGCCAGCGCCGCAGTCTCATGCCCGGAGTTCATACAGACCCCAAATGTTTTGCCAGTTGGCCTTATCAGATGAGGAAGCCGGCGAAATGCGCTCCACCGCTCTGATAACGTGTGGCTTAACATAAATTCCCTCCTGTCGTTATCTCTTGTTTTCTCCCACGCAGCGCCACTGCCAGCGGATTAGCTGCCGTGTGGGTATAGGTTGCATTGACATCCGGATATAGCCTGCCTCTGGTGAGAGATTCCACCTCGCAGAGCGGTACGTACAAGTCAAATTGTTGATATCGCTGCTCCAGCTCGGGATGTCTATCGCGGTGAGCCTCCAGTTCATCCACTACAATTGCCCAGCAGCGGCTCTCAGACAAGTCATAGTGCCGATCGAGTACCCAGGTAATCTCACCCAAGTTAAACAACAATAACGCGTCCATGAGCGTATCTCTTACCGTCTCCTCCGAGCTTTGCTCGAATAGCGCATCAACAGGAGCCAGTGTGAAGTTCTCGTGAATGGCAGCGAAATTCGGACAAGCCTCTGGGGCCGCTAACGCCGATTTGCAATAATAGTACCCCTCATGAAAATCCTTCAGCGCCGCTCGTGCAGGTAGACCATCCCGGTGAATCAGAATCATATTCTGACCATGTGACTCCAGCGCAACGCCATGGGCTATTAGCAGATGAGCTACGGGAAGCACTGTCCGGCGGACCAGCTCGCGCCACCATGCCTCTGCCCCCAACCGCTGAATCCAAGGATCAATATAGGCCACCCCTTGTTTATCCACATAGCATAATGAGTTGAAAGGAACGGCAGACTCCTCCGGCAGGAGTCGGAGCTCCAAATTGTCCCGCCACAGGCAAGCCAGCACGCCATAGATTTGTGGCTCAACACAGGGATCAGCTGGCGGCGGATCAAAGACCACGCCAGCGAATTCATGAAGCAGCACCAGTTTTGCTTCATCCCGCAAATAGGCATCTCCGTCAACCATCGACTGCAGCCACCCGGAGACAGCTGGCGCACTGGCCACCGAATGGGGCGACAGGTAGCGGGAGGCGGAGGTGTTAATCAGGCTCATGGCCAATTTGACATTGGGAGCTCCCTGCCGCTCTTGGTTGTGCAGTGTCCGGATGGACTGCAAAGGCTGGTACAGCTCGCCAGCCAAACCAAGGACGATGACCTCTCCAGCATGAATATACGGCGCCATCGCATGGGCCAGCTGATGCTGCCACTGCCAAGGATGAACGGGGAGAAGCTTATACTGCCGGGAATCTCTCCCTTGGGTTCGAATCATTTGCGCGAACCGTTCGACGGCTTCCTCGCCCAGTTCTTCAATCAGGAGCTCAGGAAAACTCCAGCCCTCGGCGATTGCGCTGTAGGTCCACTGCTCCGATACGGCCAGCCACAGCAACTGAAGCGCGGGTGCAAACTCCGGACCATAGGCCTGATTGTCTCGATAATCGAAGCCGATGCGGGATTTGTAGGATGGATGATAACGATGCCCGTCAGGAAGTGCAGCTTCCAGCTCATAATAAGTTAATTCTTGCAGCGTCTGTGGCGTATCTCCGGCGTGAAATACCGACAGTGTATCCTTGAGCAGCGTCTCTTCCAGTTCACGGATAAACACAGCCAGATGCGCTGGTTTCACTTCCGAATTCCGAAACAGTTCCGTCATCAGTAAAGCAAGCGAATCTGCGGGCCGCCTGCCCTGTTCATCTGAGCGGATGATCAGATGATTCAACCGGACGCGCCCGAAGCTGGCTGTAATGCGTCCTTGACACCGATAATTCACCCTCTTGCCATTGTTCTGGGTGCCCCGGAGTACAAAAACTCGCGTTGCCGCTTGATCCGGATTGCCTGTATGTCCGGTTTCCTCCATGGGTGCCGCAATGTCACAGGGCACAAGCTGCTCATAGATCAAGGACTCCAGTAATTGTCTCATGATGCGCTGCCTGCAATCTGTGTAAGCTCTGGATCGCAGTGCAGCTTGGACATGAAGGGCCTCTTGCTCCCATACCGTACTCATCGTCCACCTCCAGCCGCAGTTGCCAGGGCCGACTCGCTGCTGCGCTCCGGAGACAAACGGCGAGCGGAGCGGTTCATGAGGGGATTGGGAATGGAAACATAGACGGATTGATGCTCCAGTGGAAGCTCCAGTTCATCCATATCATGCAGACGGGTTAGCAAATTAGCCTTGCATGGCAAATGCTCCGCGCTCAAGAGACGCTGCAGAAAACGAGACGGCTGCCGGTCCATCGGCACAAACGCCGCCAATTCCCTGCGCAGCTCCAGTAGAAGCAGACGTTCATCGATCAGTCCCGAGCCGCCGAAGCCGCTGATCAGACCAAAGTGATGATTGACCATCAAGTAATAAATCAGATGCTCGTCCGTAACGGCATCCTCATATACATCCCCGCTCTCCGTCCCAATGCCGGGAAGCTCTTGCTCTAGCGACTCCTTCATTGAATGGCAAAAATAATAGCCTTGATTATCCCGGAAATATAGCTTGTTAGGGTACCCGCCGCTCATGTGGAGCACACAATTTTGCTGATGCGCCTCTAGCGCGATGCCATGCTTCAAGTAAAGCCACACGAAGGGCCGCAAGCCGATTTGCAAGTACCGGCGAAACCAGTCGATGCTCACTTCCGCTACAGGACGCCCCTCACGTTCTGCAATCGAGTAGATGATGTGTGCCAGATGGGAATCACCGCCAGGCAACGGGTCCTGCACCAACGCTGCAATCAGTGCGCAGTCCTGTTCTCCGCCACCCCGGAACGGATTGTCACGCAGCACCACCTCAAATCCGGAATCCGTAGCTTCCCCACCCAGACGAAGCGTCAGATAGGCGGGATCCCGAATAATCTGAAATCCCTTGAATCGCCGGATATCCTCTCCAATCCGTGTGGTCAGCAGACGGCTTATCTCCACCCCGCTTGCCAGCTCCTTGCGTCTCATGACACGCAGTGAATTTGTCAATTTCACACGAACCGAGAATTTCAGCATGTAGGGACTTCCCGGATGGTAGACAGTTCTCAGCGACGATGTTGCTGTGTAATGGCGCCCCTGTTCCCCTGCATAGTGCAGCTTGCCGCTTGCCAGATGCCGCTTGACCTCGGGTTGTTCCAGCAGCCAGGCCGCCTGGAGGGGATGTACAGGAATCGGTGTGTAAGCTGTATGAGTATTGTGTTGCACAAGGTCCGCTTCTTGCAGCTGGTTGAGCAGCAGCTCACGCACCAGCTCCGAAGCTGTGGCTGACTCTGCCGACTCCTCTTCCACCAAAGAGGGATGAGCCATGAAATAGTGAAGCTGGAACTGTCCTCCCAATTCAGGACAATAGCTCTCAGCCTCCCGGTCCGTCATCCCTTGTCTGCTCTTGGGTGTAGGGTGAAACTGATGACCGGTAAATAGAGACTGTTCGGCGGCGATATACCCTGCTCCCGGCTCCGCCAGTTGGCCTTCCATTCGGCAAGCCACATATTGCGCGGTGCACCGGCAGCTCTCGATCAGACGCAGCAATAACTCCCCTGATGGGACCGGCACCCCGTTCGATAATGCTAGCTCCTTAAAAAGCAACGCCCCGATTGTCACGTAATCTCCTGCTATTGGCTCCTGCTGCAACGAAGTACGATAGTAAACCGGGTGCTTAAAATGATGGCGTCCTGTCCGGGAGTAATAGTCCACACCGAGCAGCAGCTGCACACCTTGGTTACTCAGCTCGCACAGGTAGACACCTGCCTTGCCAGGGCACCATTCGGACGGAGCCTTGGCAGCTAGGATCCACTCCCCCTGCCCCGTTTCACGCAAATAACAATTCAACACCTGTTGCAGAGCCGCTTGCTCTGCAATGGCTTCTGCCGTTATCATCAAACCCCTCCTCGCTTCCATGTTATGGGTCGGTTTCCACCTCAATATAGCGACTATAGTCAGTTCCTGGGAATGCACCGCATTGTCCGGTTCCAATGGACGACATTGTCTCTGCTGTGTTCGTGCCGATGACATGAATCGCTGGGATCCCAGCTATAGCAACGGACAAAAGAGTTTGCTTTTGTACAGATAGTTTGGATATAATAATGATAATCATTCTCATGATAATTTTCTCATTAAGCATACTTCTATTAATCCAGTAAAGGATGTTAGCTCATGAGCCACGTGATCCAGCGATCTACATATGCATTAGCCGATCTTCACAAGCATCATTACACCCGCAGCGAGGCCATGCGACCCTTTCGTACCAGCGGCTATGCCCTGATCTTTCTCTATGAAGGAAGTGCAAAACTATCGATTCATCACCGGCGGCATGCGCTGCGTCCCGGCAGCTGCTGCTTGCTCGCGCCCGGCACATGGGTTAAATGCGAAGCAGGCCGCAGCGGCGCTGCTCTCTATCTCCTGACATACGACTCCCTGAATGCTGCGGCTGACGCAGGTCTGGCTGGTTCAGAGCTGCCACCGCATGATGAAGCTGTTCATATGCTCACCCACACGCCGGCTATGATTACCTTGCTGACGCAAATCGAGCAGCTCGCCCATCAAACAGACGATGCCTCCTACTTCCGTCGCCAGGCTTTATTCTATGAACTGCTGCATCTCATCAGTCTCGTACAGAGCTCTGAAGACAAGCCAGCTCATGACGCCATTCAAATGACCGTGCATTACATGGACAGTCATTACATGAATGATCTCCAAGTCGGCAAGCTTCCCGAGATGGCCAACCTGACCCCAAGCGCATACTGCCGGGCGTTCAAGAAATCCGTCGGCGTCTCGCCGGGTACGTATCTGACGCAGCTGAGAATCCGCAAGGCCAAGGAGCTTCTACGCGTAACGGGACGCTCCACACTGAAGGATATTGCCCAGAGTGTGGGGTTTAATGATGAGCTCTATTTCAGTCGTGTATTCAAAAAATCCGAGGGTGTTTCGCCGACGGTGTATGCCTCCTCCCGTTCCACCCGCGTAGCCGTCGTCAGCCATTTGTTCCTGCAGGATCACCTGCTATCGCTTGGCATCCAGCCGGTGGCTGCGCCAGCATTTCCCAGTGTGTATGCTGGGTCAAGCGGCTTCCCCCGTTATCTGCAACAGCAGCTGCAAGGGACGCGCCCACTTAATGCCGAATCGCAGATCGTACTGGGCGAAGTCCAGGAGCTTGAACCGGATATGATCATTAAGATGGCCTTCCAGGGTAACCCCAGCGACAGCAGCTGGCAGCGCGCCGAGAACGCCATCTGCCTCGAAGGCTTCCCCGAATGGTATAACTATGTCGAGGCACTCGGCTCTCTGCTGAGCAAGGAGTCTCAGGCCGAGGCTGTAATCCGCCGGGTCGAGCAGATCGAGAGCGTCTATCGGAGCAAGCTACAGCCTGTAACAGCCGCCGTTGGCGAGTTGCTCATCGTGCGTGCGCTACCGGGTGACTTTCGAATCTATGGGGCTCATAGTCATGCACTTAGCGGACTTATTTATCGGGTGTTTGGCTTTGAGGCCGATCCGCGGGCCTCTCACGCGTTTTATAAGCGAGATACCTGGGAGACCTTGCTGCAATGGGACCCAGCCAGCATTTTATTTGTCTGGAGCGATCCTCAGGAGTTGGCCCGGCTCCGTCAACTGCCATCCTGGCGTGAGCTGCGCGCGGTCCGAGAGGGACGCGTCTATTGTCCGGATACCAGGGAATGGGACCCCTGGGGACCTTCCGGACGCGAGTATACTATCTATGACGGGGCCCGTTACTTTCAGCAGGCGGTGCCGCAACGGCTGGTTCTATAGTCCGTCCAGGATAGCAAAAAAACCGTCCGATGCGGCCAAGACAGACGCTCTTGGTCGCATACGGACGGTTTTATGTTGATTCCTTCGCTTATCGGTCGATCAGCGTAATCCGTTCGCTGGCAGGAATTCGCGGCGCCGCATGTGGGATTCCTGCGGGATAGCCGACATGCAGGTTTCCTACTGCTCGCTCGCCTGGCTGGATGCCGACGGCCTCACGGAACACCTGCTCATTGAGCCAGGGATACGTCTCCCAGACCATGCCAATGCCTTGTTCCCAAGCCAGCAAGCTCAAGTTATGAATGACAATCGCCGTTGACGCGTAATCCTCCTCCCGCACCTGCAGGTAAGGATTCTCCTTCATGACGATGGTAACAATCATCGGATTGCTCATAATTTTTTTATAATACTTCTCGCCGGTTGCCTGCTTCTTCTGCGGATCCCACTCCCAGCGCTCATTCATTGTCCTGCAGGCCTCAGCGATCGCCTTGCGCCCGTCTCCACAGCTAATGATAAACCGCCAAGGCTGCGTCAACCGATGGTTAGGCGCCCACACGGCAGTATCCAACAGCTCCATAATAAGCTCAGCTGGCACTTCGCGGTCCTGGAACCTGTGCACGCTGCGGCGTTCCCGAATCAATTGCTTCAAATCCATAGGGTGCAAACCTCCATCCTCATAGTCCTCCTACACTATAGCCGAAGCTTGCGGCCAAGACTATGGACGGCATTGACCGATTGGGATGGATAATTCACCACCTGCCTAACTTAATCCAAGGTAAAGCTGCCGGAGCCCGTTCGTACCTCAAGCAGCACATCGCCGTTGCCAAAAGCTCCACGAATCCGCTTGCGGTCATCACCGTCCTGGACAAAGCTGTCCCAATGGATGCGTCCACGGCCGGAGCCACCGTCATAACGAACCTCGAGCGATTGAGGCTCGTGGGCCAGTTCAACCGTAACACTGCCACTGCCCGTCTCAAGCTTCGTGTCTTGGATCAGTTCATCCACTTCCATCTCAATGCTGCCGCTGCCTGCCCGGCCATTGACCTGGGCTGTTCCATCCTGCAGCTCGATACTGCCGCTGCCGCTATCTACAGTCAGCTGCCGCAGCTCATAATTTTCTACCTGGATGCTGCCGCTGCCGGTGCGGAGAGACACATCACCACCGTATATCCCATCCAGCTCGATGGAGCCACTACCTGTCTTCGCGATCAATTTCTCTGCCTGGATTTGATAACCTTCCACATCTCCTGAGCCGGCTTCCAGATCTCCTGTATCTGCCTGAATGTTGTCCAGCTCTATATCCCCACTGCCCGTGTTCAGTCGCAGCAGGCTGGCTGACACCTCTGATGCGTTCAGGTCGCCGCTGCCCGCAGAAGCCGCGAGCTCCTGCCACTGCCGCCGGGGCACTTCAACTGTAAGGTTCAGATTGGTGAACGAGAACCCAAAGCCGCTCTGCTGCTGCACCTGAACCTCGATGGCGCCGCCGCGCTCGCGCAGCGTCACATCCGGGCTGCTGGTTCCAACAGCGAATCCCCGCTGACGTCCGTACAGATGGACTCGGACTTCCTCTCCATCCACGGGAATCAGCTCAATGTCTGCAGATCCGGCATTGATTCGCAGCCGCTCTGCCTCCGCAGCATTTTGGCTTTTGCTAATATCTACTGCCGATCCCAGCCCAAGTCCATCGAGCGGGCCGCCACCCCTCACCATCGAAAACAAAATTACGACGCCTACTACAACGAGTACGATGCCCATTAACCGCTTCATTGCGCAACCTCCCTGAGTCGTTCTTCCTAATGTTGCTATTATACCAGCGTATCATTCCTGGAAACTACCGTCGCTCGGATGAAAAGTTCCCCCGACTCAGGTCCAGGTCCTGAAGGGTGGAAGGCTAACCATCTTCGCGATAGGAATTATTGCCTCTGGCATGATATAGTAGTCCATATGATTATCTCGTTTGGAGAGGAGGCATGCCAGTATGCCGCATCTTGTCGTTCGTGGCGTTTCTGCTGAAGCGCTGCGCTCAGTAGCCCCTGCATTAGTTCAGCAACTGGCCAAGCTGTGTGAGTGCGGGACCGACAACTTTACAGTAAACGGGCTGCATACAACTGCCGCTTGGGGTGGAGCACCCGACGATCCGCCCTTCGCTTTTGTCGAGGTCGGCTGGTTTGAAAGAGGTAACGAAATCCGTGATCGCTTCGCTCGCCTCGTTACCGAAAGTTTAATGCCTTTGGGCCTTGCCGAGGTCGAGGTTGTTTTTGTGACCTATCGCGAAGAGGCCTATTACATTAATGGTTCTGCTGTAAGTGAGCTTTGATCCCCCTTTCAGCAAGTGCTACAGCAGCTGGAGAGCCTGATTTGGGCACTAAGCCATTCTCACGATGTCCGTTAGAATTGCAAATGGGACGTTTCAGGCCTAATAGGTGCTGTGGCGACCGTTACAGAAAAAATGTATCCTGGGTGATGCGCGATAGCCGATACAGCATGAATCGACACTCTCCTCACAAGCGTTAGCTCATCAACCTGGGGAAGCCTTTATCCTTCTTACCTTCAAAAAAAGCTGTACCCTCCTGATTAGTTGAGGGTACAGCCTTTTTTTGCTTAACGCTTCGCCTTATAAAACTCATGGTACCAATGGTGCCGGTAGAAATGAGGTCCTCCAGATCTTAATCGGTTAGAGCCGTTTAACTATTTCTCCCTACGAGCGCTCGCTCAATCATTTTCACCCATTCTGGTAATTCTGCCGTGTGGTGCTTTATTTGAGTCCAATCAGCTTCCAGCATAATTTCGCCACCAGCACCACTATTATCAATAATAATTAAATGACTAATGAGCTCCAAATGGTTAATTAAATTGTTAATAGAAGTTTGTTGTCGACGGAGTATGTCTACTGTCTCGATATGATGACCACCATTTCGAACACGTGCTGCCACGCGCTCAATATTAAGCGAACATCACCAAGGCCTACATAGAACATAATGATCTCAAAACCATTCGCTTTCGCCTCGCGCATTTGACGGATTACATTACCGCCTGCGAGTGTTTTTTATTCATTTGGAAAGTTTAGATCGTTCATTCTAACGACTTCACCATTGCTGTATTCTTTTACAAATGCACCATCCCTGGTTTTATAAACAATGTATGTGTCATTTGCCTTTGCGTCTATTTTTGCACGGTCTCCCGTGAGTCTAATTAGCTTGCCTAAGTCTTTTGTGCGATTCATTCCAACCCAGCCTCCAATGCTAAGCATTTATTCGAATTATACCATAGCAGTGAATACGCCTGCAGACTGAAAAAGCCGGCATAGCCGGCTCTTCTTAGAAAATAAAGTCTTCACCGCTTCGCCTTATAAAACTCATGGTACAGCTTCATCAGCGCCCGCTTCTCGATCCGCGACACATAGCTGCGGCTGATACCCAGCTCCTTCGCAATTTCCCGCTGCGTCCGTTCGTCACCGCCGTGTACCAGACCGAAGCGGCCGATGACGACTTCCTTCTCCCGGTCATCCAATATATCGAGGTTTTTGTAGATTTTGCTTTTCTCGATCTTGAGCTGCACTTTGTCCGCTACTTCATCCGATTCCGTTCCGAGGATGTCAATCAAAGTAATTTCGTTGCCCTCTTTGTCCGTACCAATTGGGTCATGAAGAGAGACATCCTTGCGCGTCTTCTTCAAGCTGCGAAGATGCATCAGGATTTCCTCTTCAATGTCAGTAGGGGTGCTAAAAGGTATAAATATCCGTCCGATCCTTAAATACCCTTACTTCTCTGACCACGATGCGTATCAGCGCCTGTCGATCCTCGAAAGTCCACTCTTCGTCCGCTCTGGAGAAATAGAACGCTGCTGCTTCCTGCATCAAGTGTTGGCTGCGCTCCTTAGAGTTTTCCTGTTGCATCGTTGTACGTAGCTGCTCCACTTTTGCTGCCATCGTCTTCTCCCGGTCAGTCAATGCACGCATTTCCACCCGGATGGCTTCCTGGCTTTCCTCGTCATCATCAAAGGTTGTGAACAGCTTAATCAGCTTCTTGCGTTTTTCTCGACACTTCTCCACTTCATTCTGTAGACGATCTATTTCATTAACCTCAAATGATGATTGCTCTTGATGCTCTTCAGCTGCTGCAGCAATCTCGTCTGGATGATTAAGCCAACCTACAACTGTATCCCATACAAGCTTGTCGAGTGTCTCGCAGCGCATTCGCATGCCACAGCCCTTGTGCTTTGCGCCGGAGTAATTTTTTAGGTCAGTATATTCCAGTACATAAACTCCCCAACTCTTGTCCCGGCGTCCTGTCATCGTATTATTGCAATCCCCGCAACGAACAAGCCCTGAGAGAAGATACTTTCTCAAAGATTCTGGAGCAAACCGCCTTTTGGATTCTGCAATGTACAGTTGGGCTGTCTCAAATGTCTGCTCATCGATAATCATCGGGATTTCGGTATAGGCCCACTCTTCCTCTGGCCTCAATTTCATTCTGACTTTTTCGTCAGCATCACGATATTTGTTTCCTACCATACCTTCGGTGTTCCACCGGTTCTGCGCGTACTGTCCAGTGTATGAGCGATTGAGGAGGAGTTGCCTCACCACTTGCCGATGCCAGACGGCGGCACCTCGCTTTGTTGGTACGCCGTGCTCTGTGAGATATACGGCTATGCCGTTAATCCCCTTAACTAAGTTGTTGGGTTTAACAAACGCCTCAAAGATAAACCTGACGATCGCCGCCTCTGCTTCATTGATGACATATGTACTATTAACGGCGTCATAATCATAACCGTACATCTTGGAGTTTTTAACGACCTTCCCCTGGCTCGCTTTCTCCCGCCTGCCCCGGCTGGTCCGCTCGGTAATCTTGGCTTTCTCAAATTGGCTGAACGCACCGCGCATCTGGAAAAATAGAATGCCTTCCGGCGTCTTCTTGTAATCGTGATTGACGAAGACCAACTCAGCTCGTTTCTCGATCTCGTTCGCCAGTAGCAACTGGATCATCAGATCACGGCTCAGCCGGTCCGGATCCCAACAGATGACCTTTGTAATGATGCCATCCTTAATATCCTTCCGCAGCCGGTCCATTGCTGGGCGGGACATCAACGCCCCGCTGACGCCCTCATCTATATATTCAATGATTTCTTCCTCAATCCCGGCTTTCGTCCGGTTCTCCTTCATCTGGTCGCTCACGGAGTATTTGCTCTGCTCGTCGTCGCTTATCCGACCATAAAGCCCCGTTGCCATTGAGTTCCCTCCTAGCCATGGTTAGGAGATAATTGTAACACTCCCGTCTGACCCTGTCATTAGAGTCACCTTCTATCAAATTGACATGCATGGGTGCATCACCTCATAAAGATGATATGCAGCCATACATTGTCCACTTGCGAAAAAATCCACGGCAGCAACCGAGGCTCATCGATATTTATTTCGCCAATTATTGGGACCAGGCTCAAACGCATAGATGACCCTGGCCACCCCTGCCTCCCGATCCCACTCTATGTAGTCGGCCTGCTGCAGCTCAGTCAGTGCATCCATGATTGTCTCCAGATCACGTTGGGACATCTGGAGAAGCAGTAAGTAATCCATTTTGGTCGAATCGTGCCGGTTGCAGTTAAAGAGGATCCGCAGCAGTTTGCGGGCATGGTCGCTCAGCATGGCTCAACGGACTCGATGTCCCGCATGTCGATCCAGTACCCATCAACGAGTATTCGCTGCCGCTGCGCATGTACGCGGTCGACACGGCCAGTCACCAACTGCTCCTCGTACGGATGATAGACACGAACCTTCACGGCACTCCCGTGCTGCAGCGATTCGGCAAGGCGCTCTTGCATTTGCTCAAGCTCCTGTTCATCCAACTCGATGCGATCCCTCCGCTTAAGCTGCTGGCGTTGCTCCTGCATCCTGACACGATGCTCTGGCAGTATCATGCGGCTCGACTCCCATAGACCGTTCCCTTCCAACTTTTTAGGCATATGCACCCTCCCGGATTCTCTCGACGGCCATTATGTTACCCACGATCAGGATACGCGGTGCGCTAGCCTTATGGCAGTAGACATGAGCCCGGCCATTATTGACACTGCGCACTTCTACGATCCGCTTGCTAAAATTACCGCTCTGGTCCATGTAGATGATTTCAACAGTGCTGCCAACGTATTTACTAAACATGGTGACCACTCCTTCGAACGTTTGTTCTTATTATATGCGAATGTACGTTCGATTATCAACAAGAAAAAAGAGCCATGGATTACTCCGCTGGCTCACCTCTCATGATCTGCTGGACCTTTTGTACTTTCTCTGACATCCCAGGGTTCTGCTCAGTGTACGACCGGAATGCTTCCTGGAGCAGAACACCCTTTTCCGTTTGGCTCACGAAGGCCCAAGTATCGAGCAGATCGATAAAGTCATCGTCGAATCGGTAGCTTGTCGTCGTCTTGGATTTGGTCATTCTGCTTGCTCTGGGATATGCGTCATGATGTCGTTCGGCTGGCAACTAAACCTGCTGCATATCTTGTCGATCGTCTCCATAGATACGTACTCATCTTTGCCAAGCTTCGCCAGAGTCGCGCTGGATAGTCCCAGTTCTTCGCGCAACTGTGTGCGGTTCATGTCGTTCTCCAGCAGCATGTGCCAGAGCTTCTTATAAGAAAACATACCGTTCACTTCTTTCTAAATGATATATGTACATGATACATCTAAATGTTTAGATATGCAAATAATATCTTTACTTTATATTTAGAACATGTTATAATATATTTAGAAAGTTAAAGATTAGCTTTCCGAAAGGGTGAACAAGGGAATGCAAGATTGGGTGAACCTCCTCACGGCGGCTATACAGTTACTGGCAGCAATCATCATCTACAAGGCCGCTACGAAAGAGGACAACAAAAAAGGAACCCCACGCAAGCGCCGCAAACGCAAGTAAGGTTCCCGGAAGGTCGGATCGCACCCGGCCTTCCTCCCAATCTTAACATAAGCAGCACCAATTATATAGAGGGAGATGATCGGATGAACTACACAATGAACATCAATGAGGAAAGCATTGGGGCACTGAACATGGCGATCGCCGACCGGCGGCGGACCATTGAACAGATTCTTACGACCATGACCAGCGGCGGAATGAAGCAAGCATACGAGGCAGAGTTGGCGGCCCTCAATCAAGCTGGTGAAGCACTCGGAATGGCAACCATCTAATCTAGGGGCTCCGGCCCCTCCTGGAGGTGACGGTATGATCGAGACAATGTCCTACTATCTTTCAGTGGCGGCGCTGATTATGAGCTGCGCGGCGTTCGGAGTAGCGCTGAGAATGTATAAACGCAAATAGCCGGCGGGCTTACGCGGGGAGGATTACTATGCAAATTGAAATCTATAAGACAGCCTGCTCATCCTGCGGCGGCACGTTCTACGAGTTGGACGGTGCGCTGGACAACTGTCCCCACTGTAATGCAGAAACGGACGAAGCCACCACCAATGATACGTTGACCGCAACGGTGGAGATTGACTGGCGGACGGGTGTAGTAACGATTAAACAAGACAACTGATTACTTATGACCGACCTGCTGAGGTCGGTTTTTTATTGGAACACCTCCCACATATCGCCAAATATATAGTACAATAGTCTTATTTCATGCAAAAAAATATCATTAAAGGGGACTGTCATGACTTTAAAAGGAATCGGAATACGTATTTCACCTTCGGAAATTCATTATACAATTTTAGAAAAACTTGAGGACGATTCTATATCATACACCAACGAGATTATGATTGTACCAAAAGCTTTAGATCCCTCACGTCAACTTTCTTATATCAGAACTAATTTATTCTCATTAATATGTGAACTTAATATAACTAGAGCTGGACTAAAAACAGCAGAAGGATTATCGCAGAAAAAAAGCATATTCCGACTCAACCTTGAAGGGGTAGTTCAGGAACTTTTCTCAAACAGTTCAATTGTGAGCTACTATGCAGGGACACTGACCTCAATTGCATCAAGACTAGGAACTACCAGTACAATAATCAAAGGTTGTTGTGCGGGCGAAAACACCTTTAACATTAATGATTGGGATAGCATGACTAAAAATCATCGGGAAAGTTATCTTGCGGCTCTTGCTTCAATTCAAAATCGATAGTTCGGAGGATAAAAATGATAATTATTAACGGAGTTCAATCAACCTTAAGATTAGATAAATGGAGAACACTTGGTTTAGAGGGTAGAAATTCAACTGTATCTGTTTGTTTAGACACACAACTTAGCGAGGTATTAGTTCTAAAAGAAATAACCAAGGATTCTTTAGATGCTCAACAAGTTGATGACTATTTCTTGGAATCGAAAATGTTAAACGCTTCGAGTCATCCTCACATAATGCCCATTCGTCACGCCAGTAGTGATGAAAGTACTATTTACATCACAATGCCCTTCTACGAAAAAGGATCTTTGAATACTTTAATGGACACTAAATTTCTAACTCCAAAAGAAATTATTAAGTATTCCCTCGATTTCCTGAGCGGTCTACTATTCATTCACACAAAAGAATTGCTCCATTTAGATATCAAGCCTACTAATGTAGTTATAAATGACAACGACAGGGCTATCTTGACTGACTTCGGATTATCTAGATATCTAAATGAGAACGGGCTTGCGGATCAAGCTATGCAATACTCACGGCATAGATCACCTGAGTCATATTCCATTGACGCTAAATCAATAAAAGATGATATATATCAAACTGGCCTCACATTGTATCGAATGGCTAATGGCAATCAGGTTTTCAAGGAGCAATTCGAGTTATTACAACATCAATGTAACTTTGACCCCGTACAAATCGGAGTTCAAGTACAAGGAGGGGTTTTTCCGGACAGGAATTTCTTCCTTCCCCACATACCGAAACCAATTAGGAACATAATAAAAAAAGCTCTACACCTCAATCCCGATAGACGTTATAAAAACGTATTGGAAATAATAAATGCTCTAAGCAAGATTGACGAAAAACTCAATTGGGAGTACACTTTGGATACTAACACGAACACACATTCTTGGTCCCTTGATGAAGGCAACTCCATCACTAGTGTTATTTTGGATTCAAATTTGGTAGTGTCGTCTACAAAATTAACAAAATCCAGTCAGAGGACTAGGAACAATAATACAATTAGAGGAACGTTCGGCTCATTGCCGGAGGCTTTTGCATATCTTGAAGGTAAGTTAGAATAAAAATCTTGCAGAGGAGGGATTGGAGATGCATAAAGAGTCGAGAAAACTTTCTCGGGATTGGCTCGCAAATCCAAATAAGGACATTCCTCTGCAGGAGCTATGGAAAAAAAACAATTCCGTGGTTCTTACTGATAACAAGAAAATAATCGATTTGGGTAATGGTTACGATATCATAAAGCCCATTGATACTAGCAAAAAATTTAAATGAAGATCCGCCCAGCCCATAGGCTAGGCGGTTTTTTTTGCTATGCCACAAGAATGCTTGCTGTCTTACTTGGGCCGTCCCAGGACACGGTACCGCCCAGGACCTCTGCAACAGCCCGCAGCGCTACGTAAGTAACTCCGTCGATTAACTGACCATAGACCGGCTTTCCGTCGACGCTAGCTGTCTTCGTGACGTTATCCCAACTTACTGACTTCCCTGCCGCCTCTCCCACCGATCGCAGCGGCGCAAGGGCTCGATCAGCTATCAACACGCCGCTAGCGACTGCTCGACCATTGACCAAGATACGGACTGCTGGGTACTGCGGTTGGATGGCTGCAGGCGCAGCAACGTCCGCCCGGAATTTACTCATGCTTATGACCGGGCAAGCTTTCCAACTGTAGCCCGGGTACTCGCTGTGCCCCTTGATCTCTTTTGCTGATGGGATGTTGCCCTGCAGGTACCATACAAGCTTAATAGCCGCCTGGTACTGTGCAGTTGAAGGCTTCTGGCTGCGGAAGTCGCCGACCAAACAGATGCCCAGCGCGTGACGATTGCTGTTGCCCACGTGGAAGCCAACCTGCGTCCAGTCCAGGCATTGACTGACTGTTCCATCCTGGCTGATAACGTAAGTATAAGCAATGCCCGGCCAGTTGTTGGTGCCGACATGGTAATTTGCGAAAGCTGCAGCTGATCCGGTAAGGGTCAAGGAATGATGAATCGCAATAGACCTGATGTCGGTCAGTTTGCGCGTCGCGTAACGCTTTGAAGCATGCCGCGGCAGCTTACCGCGTAAGTCAGTGATGTTCAATGGAGAGCGCCCCCTTTTCCTTCTGTTGCTGCGCATTGAAGTCCTGAACCGCCTTCTCGATAGCAGCCTGAATACTCAACGGGTCAAACTCAATGCCATTTTTACGCAGCATGCCTTCTACATATTTGACCGCGTCACTCAGCTTCTCGGGGCCGCCTTTTTCCCTCCAGGTTGTCTCAGCCAGCGCCGCGCCTTCTGCGGCCAACTTGTGCAGGATCTCGCGCTGTGCAGCCGTTGTCCGGGATGCCAACCACTCATTGACCTTCGTACGCAGTGTAGCTGCAATGCCCAATAAAACAACAACGAGGATGCTCACAAGAGCATCCCCGATCGCACCGATATGTGGTTGTAATTGTTCCATTTATTCATCACCCTTATCATGTATTTTTTCGATCCACCTCAACCTCAAATTGAACGCTTTCCGCTTTGTGAGCCAGGCCATAATAACCAGTGCAGAGGTTGTACCGATCTGCGATACCATCCAAAAGACACGCTGCACACGCTCCAGATCATAAGTCCGATATCCAAACACATCGCTGGATCTCATCCAGACTGCAACAAGCATCTTCGTATCGTAAGAGACCAAAAAAAAGAACATCGCCATTATAAACAAATAGACGTGTCCCACTTTAAACTGTTTGATATAGATGCCTGCATGTGCCAGTATGACGTATGTCGCGCACCCCACTGCAATGATGTACAGCAGCAGCGTGCCCCAATCAATCCAATCTATCTCAGTCATTGGCATTTATCTCCTTCGGGGCATACTCAAAATATTTCGCAAAATTGTTGCTTCTGATCTCTTCACGCAGCTCCGCGTTGGCCGTTTGGTCTTGGATGATGCTAAGCCGGACTACGCGGTCTGCTCGGCTGATATCGGCCTCCTTAGCTCGGAGCTGACGGGAAAAACGGCGTAACAATCGCATGAACATGCAAATCATCCTCTCCGCGCCTCGTCTCTCTTAAGGTTATTAACCGCTATCGTGACCTGCTCAACCGCTTGTGTAGTAGCCCCCAGCTGCTTGACGGCATCGTCGCGTTGCTGCTCTACCTTGGTCAGAAACTCCCTCGGCACCAACTCCCCTTTTAGGATTTTTCGCATGATGAACATGAGCAATCCAAAGGATACGATAGCGAAGATTGGCACGATACCATATTTGTCTATTAACGAGGCCCACCCCGATACCTGATCATGCGTCACGCGCTGACCCCCCCACTCAAAATAAAAAGCCCTGCACAAGGCAGAGCTTATATAACTATAGATCAGCAATTACGCCCACGATTTTCCGCCACTTGCCGACCAACTCATGACTTTCTTGGCAACCTCCGCATCCTCATCGTTTTCAATGAGATTGCTTTTGAAATGGTGAGGAATCAATTGTCCCGACGCCTCTTTTCTTGCCGCAACCTCTTCAACAGAGGCGATGACACGTGCTGGGTTGCCTGCCACAACCATACCTTCTGGCACGTCTTTAGTCACAATCGCACCGGCGGCAATAATAGTGTTTGATTCGATAGTGACTCCAGGCAATATTATTGCTCCGCGACCAATGAAGACATTGTCCTTGATAACTACTGGCGCCACAAATCGTTTTCCATTATGCAAGACCAAACTATCATCATGCGCCAGAATTTCAGCTCGTGTAATCGTGCAACGGTTGCCAATTTTAATCAGCCATGGATAGACCGCATCGAAAGTGCTGTCATAAATCACTACACTCTCACCTATGACCATACCCAATTGCCGATACCGATCTATCCTCTCGGACATTGACGCGTCTTTCGCATAATAACCAAGAAATTTATTGATTTTGTTAGCGATCTTTTTCTTGATGCTCAACTGAACAACCCCATTCCCCGTATTTGATACATATTGTATCACGGAGGAATGGATTTTTCTAGGAGGATTATGGAGTGACCGCTACGTTGTATAACAATTCAGGTGCATGCTTATATAAGAGGGCCTCAATTAAATGTCCGGCTCCGAACACCATAAACTTAGCATATCCTAAAACACCTGTCTCGGGATGAATCGCCTCTGGTGTCGTGCCGTACTTGGCTTGAGTATTGACCCACTTGCTTAACACGATATCAGCCTCTGCGCGGAATCCGTAACGATACATGCCAGCAATCAAGGTGCCGTCGATCATAGGGCGACTGCCGCCATACATCCAGTTAGCTCCGTTGTATGACGGGTAGTCCCGGCTCATTGTGCGCATTCCGTACTGCCCAAAGAACATATTTGGATCCATGATATTCGGGAGCATGCGATCTGCTTGTGCCTGAGTTGCGATACCAGACCATAGAGCCAAATAACTACGGAATGTTTTGTATTGGTACTTAGCCATCTTGTCGGCACCAGCCACCCCAAGCTCCTTGAACCAACCTTGCGTGTCGTCCCAACAGTGCTGACGGAAACTGTCGCGCAGGCGTGTTGTCCAGAGTGTCCAGTAATCAATTTCAGCCTGAGGTTTGCTAAGGTACTGAGCAATTCCAAGCATGGACATGGCGTAGTCGTAGAGCTCGCACTGTGTCTTCACGTCAGCTGTAACCGTGGTCACGCCGCCCGGTGACAATGGTGATTCCTCTTGAATCTCTGTATCTGTCGGCGCGGTCAAGAGATAAACACCTTGCGCCCAATCTGGATGTTGGTAGCCCGGCTTTGTGATCCAGAAGGTAAAGACCAGCTTCATCTTGTCATAGATGCTGTTAATGAAATCCACTTCATCTGTCGCTTTGAGATACCGGAGAGCTGCGCGGCCAATTTGCTGGGCTGCATTCTGAACCCTGCCATTCACTCGGTCATTGCCAGTCCCCGTCCCCCAGAACGTTGGGTCACCTCGCCAGAACCCCGTAACAGGATCAACGATGTAATTAAAGTTGTAATCCAACTGGTCGCGGACCAACTGAGGATCGATGCCGACCATGCCAACAATCGCCTCTCCTGTGTCCCCGGACCAAGAAGCATTCCATCGTGCCAAGCTGGCAAAGAGGATGTTGAACTGCTTGCCGTTGTATGCCTGACGTTCCGGTTGATAGTTAGAGTTGCTGCGCTTGTTGTATTCCATTGTCCATAAGAACTGACGGTACGCTTTGAGATCGCGGCCACCCATACCTGTAGGAACGGGGAGTGCTGACACCCTTTGATTCCAGTAACGAAGCGTCCCTTCAAAACTTGTGTTCGGCACGTTGGCCGTAGCTTGCTTGGCTGCAGCCTCTGTTACACCGATTCCAACCACCCAGCGGAAGACAACCTTCTGAGTCCGATTATCGCCCAGGCTGGCGGATAAATATGCATTGTGATCCTGAGCCCCTGACATCTCCAATGTGTCAGTGCCGGTCGGCAAAGCGCCCGACGAGAAGTGTTGGTTATTGTCGTACGTCGTAGCAAAGTGATGTCCAGTGCTTTTATGGTTTATCGGACGCACAAACCGCCATGTCGCATTGTTCGGATTACCAATCGTAATGAACGAACTGCCATCCAACGCAGCATCATATCCGATTGTGATACCGGTTTGATCCGACCTGGACATTGCACCCCAGCAAATGCTGACTGCGTTTTGAAGGCGGATTTGATTATTACTCGCATCTGGAGCAACCTCAACTTCACAGTAAAGCGCGTCCCGGACGCCCGGTACCGCGTACCAGCGTTGAATGAGACGGAATTTGCTTTGTGGGTTTGCCCCTATTTGGATGATGCCGGACCAAATCGAAACCCCAGGATAACCGAATAGTTTTACATCAGTCGCACCATGACTCTTCCGGGACCATAATCCCAAACCAGCCATATGCAAGCATAGTGATCCATAACCAACCGAGTTGGTTCGGTTGAAGCTGTTTGCATATGTCGTTTCCATGCCAGATACAACCGCTAGTGGCTGGGTCGCACCAAAAAAGAAGTTGCCATCCAAACCGGTATCTCGTAGTTGCCCAACCGAAAACGGTAGTCCGTCACTGATGACCGGGATAGGCGCATCTTCCATAATGAACGAGGACGGCTGACCTTGGGTAATTCCTGATGCGATGACTTCGCCACCCGATTGATTCAGCTTAGAACGTACATCTGGTGACAATTTGTCTTCTGTGACTGCCCCTTCCTGCAGCTTGGCAGTTGAGACGCTGTCGTCGTCCGGCTCCCCGCCTCCCCCGCCCGAGCCTCCGACAATTCTTACGTTCAAACTGCCGTCCTCGTTAAACCCCTGGACGACTTGCCCGCCCTCGGTCATGTACCTACCATTCTGGAGGGAAACATTCTTTATGCTCATTGATTACTCTCCTTTCTGGGCTTCCCCTTGTTCTCTAATCAGACGAGCAATAGCCATCTCGGCACCCAAACCAAGTTTATTGATATCAACCGAAAGCTGCTGCGGCTGATTTTCAATGGTCTTGAATAACATCATTCCGGGTGCATCCTCGCCATTCAATTCCGTGACTACCTGGGCAATCCTCCGAAGGGCTTCGGCATACTTGTCGGCTAGGAAATGATTAGATCCGAAGCTTTCGAATAGGATAGTAACGGTAAGTTCCCCGACTTCGGCTTTTTGTTTAATCTCATAATCCTTGAAGCCAACCAGCAAATGCTGTTTCGCCACCTCTGCCATGGTTGTTTCCTCCCATAAGAAAAGGCCCCGCATTTGCGGAGCCCTTCGTATTATTTAATGTTGTCATACTCTTTTGGATACTCGAGATCGGCAAGGAAATCATTAATGCTTTGAATTGTCTCTTGCCCGTAAGTATAAACATTAAAGTCTTTCTTAAGCATGTACAGTTCAAGGGTTATTACGCGCACTTCGAGAGCGGCAAATGCTGCCCGACTGACTGCACTTCTAATATCTCGTTGTATTCGATATCCCGGAGAGGTTTCAAAATTTTTGAGTGACACTACCCTTTTGTCCAGTTCGCCAATAGCTGTGCGGAGACTGTCTTTTGACATAGATGTCTCAATAGCTACTGCATCACTCTTCATTCCGTTAATGATTCCATTGAACTTTTTGATGAACTCAATTTCTTCGCCGACCTTGCTTCGTTTGTTCCGGATCTCAGAGTCTTCTTTAACATCTAAGGCTTTCGTATAGACATCCCAGGATGACTGCAACTCCTTGGCCTGATAATGACCTTCCGCCTGAGTAACCAGTTCCTCAAACTCTTTATCCGTTGAACTGCAGGCCGTGATCAGCAAGGCTGTCAGGATAAAAGCCAATATAGTGTGCCTTTTCATTACTCCAGCTCTGCCTTCTGGGCTTCGAGCTCGGCCAGCTCGGCACTCAGTTTCTCGTGCTCTGCTTTCAGCTTGTTGTACTCGGCAACCTTTTCGGGAGTAGGATTCGTTTGATTCCGTATGGCGTCGTGCTGTATTTGCGCGGCTTGTTCCCAAACGATATCGACTTCCTTACGCTTATCGGAAATCTTTTGATTCAATTCATCCAATTCATTTGCAACAGCAACATTTGAATCGTCTGTTACAGAATCAGGAGCGCCGTTATTTGATGAAGCTGATTCCCCGTCATCTTTTTGATTCATAAGTATTTTTTTATCTACGAAGTCCACTTCAAATCCTCCCATCTCAGCAATGGACCGTACCGGCGCATAACTCTTTCCGTCGATTATAATTGCCTTCTCAACAGGGATTCCGGCAACCACAATTTCCGTTTCTCCTTGAACTTTCTTGCCCACGAGAGCTGCGATGTCAGCGCCGTATACACTAGTAGTTAGCATGACAGCAGCCCCTATAAATGCTCCAGTTAACAAGTAAGACAGCTTTTTCATGATTAAATGTATCCTCCTAATAAGGTATTTGGGATATTATACCTTATCGGCTAGGATCGGTCGATCATTAAGAGGATGATCCTGTTGTTCGGTATGTGCCTCCTCCTGTGTTTGGATTGTTCTGGAGATTGCCGTGGTTATGGTGAGCTGTGGTGACATCATGCGTATGTCCTTTTTCAGATTTGTTATCGAGTGCGGTGGTCAAGTTGTCGATCTGAGTTTGAAGACCATCCATACGAGTATCTTGGGACGTGTCCTTTAGCTGAAGTAAAGCCAGCATAAAGTCCAAGTGCTGTTGAAGAGTTTGCTGCCGCGATACGCTAAATAATCTAGTCCAGTCGGGAACTTCAACGTTAAATCCAGAGCCAGGGCGAAGCTTTACACTTCTGTCTGAACTCAGACTTAAATCTTTATAACCATGCAATGCAGGAAGGCCCAGGGTAGAACCCAAGGAAAAGCTACTCTCACCTAAAGTAGTCCCGACTATTCCCGGTTCCCCCAAAATACCTGGCATGAATTCAATGTTTGTCTGCGCATCCGTGTAGACTCCCAGTCGATTACCCACAATGTTCATCATCGATTTAGGGAAGCTTGCCGACGTTTGAACCGTCGCACCAGTCACCGTGCCGCCCTGGATAATCGCACCGATGACCTGACCGCCTTCTACGATAGATGCGATAACTCGACCTGAATACCTAGCGTCTCCCGTCTCAGCATCCTGCCAGACTGTTCTTGCCCCCGCCTTATTGAACAGCACCACACCGTACTCTCCCGGTGCAATCTGGCCCAACTGCGCCCGGATACGCTCCAGGTCATCCGATACCGTAATGCCGATACCATCGACCAGCGTAATGGAGTCGTCGTACTTGACGCCCTTGAGGACGGCGTTCTTGCTCGTATAGACCATGGCCTTCTTTGATGCCACGGTCGCCCGGAAGATGTAATCAGCCTCCGTCAGCTCCCGGAAGTTGGCGAGTGAGACGCGGCCTCGTTTGGGCTCGAACGGGTACCGCTCGAAGGTCTGGACGCGGGCATCAAAGTGATAGCCCATTTCTTCATCACGGACGGTCACCGTGTCTCCAGCGCCGCGGATCTGCTCTGCAAGGTACTCGGCATCTACTTTCTCCAGCTGCACAAACTCTACGTCATAGGTGGCCTTGGGAATCTCCACGTCTCTCAGATGCTTCTGCATGGCTGACAGCAGCGCCGCCTTGTCCTCGATCTCCGGGAACTCGACTTTGCCCTCATATGGACGGGACGGGTCGAAGTGAGGCGAGTCGATGTACTTGACGCTGTAGCCCGGGAGACCCTCAATCGTCAGGCCGTTTTTGCCGTAGCCGTAAAGTCTCGTGACACGCTCCATGTTCTGCAGCTTCCGTTTGATGCCGGCCATGTTTTTTCGATAGCGAATCTCGGCGCCCCGGTTCGCTCCGGCCCGGGTGGTCAGCGTGATCGTGTAATTGTCGTACTCGAGCTCGGCGTTGTACATCGCCCGGACGGTCTGCAGCAGGTCGTTCTTCTGAGCCTCGCCGAAATCGAACACGTCCTCCGGCTGAAAGCTGCCCTGCACCGCCATTTGGAACGGCGTACCGTTGCCCAGCAGCGCCAGCATAGCAGCAGGAGGCTGCGCTGCAAGGAACTCGATATAATCGTCCAGGTAAAACCTCGACAGCTCAAACGCGACGTGGTGGGCCTCCACAACCTTATAAATCTTACGACCTTGCCGGATCTCCTCAACTGACTTGATGGCGAAGTGTTGCCCGCGCTCAATGTCCGGAGGGAACCTTACCTCGTTCTCCAAGATCAGACCCTCGTAACGCTCCTCGTCGCCTTCCTCTCGCGGATAAGCAAACGTCACGTAGTAATTGCCGTTCAGTTCCTCCATGACGCGGACTTCCATGGCTGACGCCAGCACCGCCCGGCCCTGCGCTGTGTGCAGCTCCAACCGGCTTCGAAACTTGTTCATTTCATCCCTCCTACAAATACCGGTCCTGATGTGTGACACGTGTCTGGACGCTGCGTGACGGCGACGAATCGGTGTATCGGATCTCGTTGCGGCCCGGGTTGATGTTGAAGAAATCCCCGGTATAGCCGACCAGCACGCCGTTCTTGGTGACCTTCAGTTTGCGAACGTCGATGACAATCTTCTCGCCTGGCGCCAGCGTTCCGCTAATGGCGATCTGATCCACCCGCCAGCGGCTGCCCGCGCCCAGCACCTCGACGGCGAGTTCGACCGGCTGCGGATTGGCCTTCATTTCCCGCAGGAAGCTGCCCAGCACCTCAGTCTCGATCTCAATCGGCCCCGGTACCCCAACGACCTCACGGATGAAGCTACCCAGCACCTCGACAGCAGCCTCCACTTCCCCGCCTGCGCGGATCTCCCGGAGGAAACGACCTTCCACCTCAACCTCAGCTTCAACCGTACCGCCGCCGTAGATGACGGTCGAGAATGACGACGGGCGGTTGAACGGCGCTCGGTTAAACGGGGCGTACATCAGCATCCCTCCTTCCCATTAGAGTAGCCCCGCCTAAGCAGGGCCACGTCATTACTCTCCTTGCAGCGGTTGGCCGTCAGTGCCCAATCCCAGCGCCGTCAGCTCTGCCTCAACAGCAGGCTTAAGCGTTGCAGGGATCTGCTCATACTGCCGACGCCCGGCGATGATCAGCGTCACATATACCGTTACGATTGCCATGGTATCACCTCCCAGCAAATAAAATAGGAGCCTTACCAGGACGCGAGTAATCACGTCGGGTCAGCCCCTCCAAGCATCATTTCATATAGATCCGCTACCACTTCCATGAGCATAAGGTTTTGCGCCTGCAGCTCCTCGACCTGCTGCGACAACGGTGGGCGGTACACGGGCGGTGTTTCTTCGCCGGGCTCTCGGTAACTGAATATGAGATTACCCGTCTCCAGGTCGACCCGGTAGCCACTGGCCTGAGCGAAGTCCTCCGCCAGCTCGCCGTATTCCAACTCCAGCAGGCCGACAGTCTCCGGTACCCGTTCCGCTAGGGCGGTATAGCTCGCAAAGTCTTGCTCCTGCGTTGTCTCCACTACATCACCGCTGCGTTCCCCCGTGTCTACGAGGACATTGCCGGTTGATAATTCATAATAAATTCGTCTTCCGATGTCCATGTGGTCCTCCTATTCCTCATAAACTATATAAGAGAATGTGATATTTTCGTGAGCTGGCACTTGGATTCGCCCACTACTTCTAACGAAACCTGGCGATGCGGTTGTGTAAACAAATGATGTATAGTTTCTGCCGCCTACAAATATGTGCGGGAAGTACACAGAATAAATAACAAGTTCATCCATATCTCCCCTGCTCAGGACAATAGTCCCCGGCGTGAAAGCGAGGCCTGTTAAATTCACAACTCCCCGATTCATCGTTCCTCCACCAACCGGATAAAATTGCTGAGACGCAGAACTTGATGTTATCGTTCCGGTAGCCGTCCGCTTACCTGCTATTAAAGTCCCCGTTAACCCGAAAATGGTCATCCCAGCGCGAATATTCGCAGCCTGAAAAGTAGGATCAGAGATTGTTACACGATTCCCGGTGTCTCCTGGATAGAATCCCGGTTGGGGACGGATTTGAATTGATGTGCCGGAGCTAGTTCCCGATTGACCTGCCACAATGCCAGTCCGATTTACAATTGTCCCGTTAACCAATCCATCTTCGGTACCAATCGTCTTACCCGCCAACACGTCTCCTGCTGCGGCGTCACCGTACTCACCCCCTTCACCCGTTAATATAAAAGCCGCCGAACCGTCGTATACGAGCGAGTAGATGCCGCCGTTCTTCAGCAGGCCCGCAGGAGGCGCGGAGCCATTGGGACGCCGGATAGGCCGCGCACCCAGCCCGTTAACGTTGATCGTCGGTGTCGCGCCATTGTCCGCGTGAAGCTGCACCGTCACACGCAGGCCAGCCGATAATACCGGAACAGGCGAGAGCGTCAGCGTGTAGGCCGTAGCCGATCCCGCCGTGACTCCGTAACCGTTGCGGTTAGCGGATAGCGATTCTTGGGCCGTCACCCGTCCGCCCATTGTCGCGATATCGACCGTATTGTTATCCGTGTGCGCCTGAATGTAATCAAGCGCGAAGTCTACCGTATCCAGGTGCGTCATCACCCGCGCCAGCTGCTCTACCACCCACCCGAGGACGCTGCCGATGTTAGCGCCATAGGCGATCATGGCCTCGGACACGGCCGTGGTGTAGGTGTGGCGGTCCAGGACGGAATAGGAAACGTAATAATCTTTCGTGGCGTCATAATCAGCTTCACGGATCGAGGCGTTAGGGTATCCGTACGTAGCGTTCGGCGTGCCTCTTCGTCCGATTGTCCAACCGCTGTCCTGTTGTGCCTCTCGATAGATACCGATAATCTGGTCGGGACGCTGTGCAAACGGTGCGGTTGGCGGCACAAGGTTATTGATCCAGTAAAGCCGATTCGCTGCGTCATAGACCGGCACAACCTTTTCTCGTAGCACTCGACCTGTCGCAATCTCCACGATATTTGACCCCGGATGCACCGTCAGCGCTCCGCTATGCGGTACGGGCTCCCAGCCGGGCGCTGCGAGGCGATATATAACCTTGGCGGACATGTTGGCGGAGCTCTCGAACTGCTGCCGCGTCGTTCCCTTCGCGACGAAAAAATCGATTATGTTTGGCGATTGGTGTGTCGAGAAGGTGCCGATATTAGACGCGCTATCCGCCGGTCCTGGTTGATATGACATGCCTTCTATTGTCACCAATTCCCCGCGCGTGGGGACTGTCGAAGTGTCCATGTCCTGCGGCTTTGTGTATCTAATACGATCGACATTAGTTAAGGCCGTCGATATGCTATTAAACGTCAACTCCCCAAGCGTCGTCTGTCCCAGTGCCCGCCATACCTCGCCCTTAGTCGCGTCGTAGATGTCCCGGATACCGTTGGGAAGGCTAGGGAGCGTCACGTCCGCAATATGGCGCTGATCCTCCTGCGGTACAAAGGACGGGGGCAGTGCGCTGACGTCGCCGAGTACGAGCATTGGATTAATCATGTTAACCTGATCCGTTACTGTTGACTGCTTGTCAAATGTTACAGTGATTTCGTTGTGGATACCAGTGTTGAAAGTACGTACCTTCTCTGATGTCGCAGACAATAATGTTGCCACTCCACCACCGACTACGGATGTCCGGTTATCTCCGTCTCCTCTATCAAGTGTGTACGTCCGGTTAGGGACAACGGGAAGAGTGATTCGATTCGTCTGATTGCCGGATGAACCTGCCGCGATAATCGCCTTGTAAGGTTCCGTCTGTTGAACACCAGCGCTTAGTGTCCACGCTCCAAATGGCGGCAGCAGATTCCGCCCCTTCACCGACACCAACACGCCCCTCACCGATTGCATGCCGTCGATGTACGGATAGCGAGCCGCCAGCTTATCGCCGGACCATTCAGGATCAACGTTGATCAGCGCGTGTTCCTGTGGAGTTGTTTCGTAGAACGCAAAAGCGTCCATCCAAAACGTTGATCCAGTAGCCCCTGAAAGAAGCTGCAACTCACCAAGTTCATATACAAACTTATGAATGAACACGCCGGAAGAATCGTTCTCGGGTATGTTAACAGTCGTGTTATTTCTCCTGAATCTCCAAAGCCCAGACCCGACTGAACGATAAGGAATAATTGCAAGGTATGTTTGGCCGACTTTTAATACGCCTTCCAAAATCCAGCGGTATACAATGTTCCCGGATGCCGTAGCTACGTTCATGAGACTTTGAGTCCCAACCACCGCGAACTCCGTCGACTTCGTCATACCATACGTATTGGTCACGTTGTCTGAGTTACCTAGATTGCCCAGCAAGTTATACCGCGTCTGCCCCAGCACCACGACGCCAGCAGGTGACGCCTGATCCGCCTCGATGATCGTCTGGCCTTGCTTGATAGTGTGGGTTAGGGTGGATGCTTCTTTGTTCTGGTCGTTTAGGATTCGCACGTTCTCCTGCAAGGAAGCAAGGTCCTGCGCCGTCATCAGACGTGCTGCACGGGTGCCTGAGGGCCATGACTTGGCGGTGGTGCCATTATAGCCCCGTTCGCAGCCTGTGAGCGTGTTACCGCTCTTGGC
Organism: Paenibacillus daejeonensis DSM 15491; assembly: GCF_000378385.1. Lineage (GTDB taxonomy): Bacteria > Bacillota > Bacilli > Paenibacillales > Paenibacillaceae > Paenibacillus_D > Paenibacillus_D daejeonensis. Next base: position 946,496 of record NZ_KB899659.1, read on the forward strand.
TGTGTACAAGACGGTCTCGGCGGACTCGTCGGGCCCCGTAGATGGGTAGATTACGATAACGTTAGGTCCGTCCGGCAGGTCCGCTACCGACGTCAGCCCTATCGTTGTGATTGCCGCCGTAATGGCCCCGGATAGCTCTGTCGTCCGGCTTAGAGTGGCCGGGGCGTACATGGGCTGTAATTCTGGCATCTATGCTCCTCCTCTCTAAGGAAAACGGACAATGAAGCGGTTTTGCTCACCGATAAATTTGTCATTCTGAACAATTGAACGTGGATCTAGCGAATCATAGGACATCAAGTTGCCGCCTGTTAAAGCGTCGAAGATTCCGAAGTGAGAAACCAATCCTTGTGTTCCTGTCGCAACAGCAAAGGGGATTTCGGCAGGATTTTTTATCGTCATCTTGTTATTCTCGATGGCGGCAGCAGCAAAAGCGATTGGCCTACGAGCATAGCCGCCACCCGACACTTCCGTTCCTGTGTTGTTCTTCGTTGGATTACTGGTGAAGAGCGCTAGGTAAATGGTTCCAGGTGGTGTGTACGGTGTATTCCGGAATGCGTGATTAAGTAACCTCTGCTCAAGATGATAAGAGAGTGGCACGATATCGCCTCCTATTCAATTTTGTATTCGTTAATGATCGTGATTCCACTGACCGTCTGGGTGCTGCTTGTGTTGGTCAGCTCAATGACTGGCGGTGTCGCCTCGCTGCCCTCTGACAGGATCGTAATCAAAGAAGGCGACGCCGTAAGCGTCGTCTCGAAGATGGACTCCTGTCCGTAAGCAAATGGGTCCGTACACTTGAAGCTGAAGTCCAGGACGCCGTATTTGCCGAACTGCTCCGGTGTCAGGCGGCCTGATAGCTTAGCGTAATAGAGCCGATCCGGCACATCATCAAAGATCAGGACACCTGCAGCCAGCGTTGGCTTGAGCCAGGTTAAAATCTGTGACTGCCGGACCTTGAACTGAGCGTCATTGGGGTCAATGTCGATCTTGACGTCGATCGGCCGCTTTCCCCACTCACTGCCGTAGTCGATGACGCCCGCAATACCGTCAACCTGGTCCTCGTACTCTCGGATGTCCGGGGTATGGACCGTGTAGCTCAGCAGGTTCACACCAAACTCCGAGCAATGCCGCCCCCGGTAGGTAAAGCCGTATCCGTTAGCCAACGCCTCCACCCCCCGCCAGTTGTTTACGCAGCTGCTCAGCATGACCTGATGCCTGACGTTGAAGACTCTGGAGGTCCAACGCATCCTCAATGACCGTGTCGTGCATCTCCATGATGACTTGCCTTTCGATGATGGTCTGCCCGCCACCCTGTACCGCGCCGATCAAACTGCCAATTTGCTTATCCGTCAGAACATTCTCGCTACGCTTCAGGATTCCTAGGATCTCGTCAGGCATCAGCATGTCGGGCATGCGGAAATTGAACTCCCCCGCCCGGCCGCCGGTATGGTAGAGCGGAACACCGTTGAGCATCCATTTGCCGCTGCCGGGGTCATATGTCGCACCTACCAGGTTGCCAAGCTTCTCATTATCAGCTGCAAGGCTACTCTTACCAGCAGCATCCGCATTATGCCAGTTCCGGCTATTTGCCTGCATCTGATAGACCAGTGATTGCTTGTATGGGTCGAGGGCGTTGGGCGCTGGAGCCGTCTTGGTCGTTATGGCTTCCATTTCTTTTTGGAAGGCTTCCATCTCCTGCTTGATCTTTCCGTTGGTCTCAACAAACGCTTGGAACCGGACGTCTTCTGTCAGCAGGTAGATGTCGCGGAAGTCACCATTGAAGTCATCGATCGCAGTCTTGAGGTCCTCATACCAGGTATCCATGTCACGCTTCTGCTGGTCCAGGGCATCAAGCTTCTGGTCTCTCTCATCCTGCAGCGCACGCTTCTGGTCGTCCAGGTCCATCTTCCGCAATTGCTCCTGCAGTTCCTCAAACCGCTTGCGGCCTTTCTCGGATGTGGCCAACCGGTATTTCTCGGCCTCCTCAATGATTTCCTGACGATCCTTGCCGCGCTCTGCCTCATCCATGGCTTTGAGCTGATCGTCGTAGAATTTCTGAGTTGCTTTCCTACGCTCATCGAGTGCATCCAGCTCAGCCTTCCGCTGCTTGTCGATGTTGTCTAGGACAGCCTTGGTGGACTCCTTGCTTCGCTTCTCCTGCTCTTGGGCAAGGTCTTTCGCTAGACGCTCATCATCCTTGCGGAGCGACATTCTAGCGTCGTACATGGCCTTGTCAGCGCGCTTGTAGTGGTCGCTATCTTTATCGTACCGCGCCCGCACCCGCGTCCAGGCGTCCAACTGCATCTCCGTGATCTCGCGCTCAGTCGCACCAAGCTCCGTCATCCGGCGGGTCTCCATCTCGATCCACTGGGCGGAGGCATCAAATGCTTGCTTGGCTGCCTGCTCGTCGAGCTTGCGAAGGTTCATCCGCTGTTGGTACATCACCTTATCCGCATTCTTGTAAAAGTCAGTGTCCTTCTCGTAACGATTCCGGACCCGCGTCCACGCCTCCAATTGGAATTCAGTGATCGCCTGCTCGCTCGCGCCCTTCTCTGTCATGCGCCGAACCTCAGCTTCAATCCATTGTGTCGATGCCTCGTAGCGCTCCTTGGCAGCCTGCTCGGTCTTTTTCTTGGCTTCCTCATCTCTCTTCTTTTTGTCTGCGGCCATTTGATCCTCCAGCCGCTGGCGCCGGGACTCTGCATCGATCCAGATATCGTCGTACTTTTTATAACGTTCGGCCAATTCTCCCAGCCGTTTGAGTTCCTCCGCTTCAGACATCTTATTGAGTAGTTTCTGCTTCTCGATCCACTGTAGGGATGCTCGGTAGGCTTCCTGCGCAAGTTGCTCGGCTGTCTTTTCCTTTTTGCCCTTTGGCTCTTTCTTTCCCTTCTTCTTTTTGTCCTTGTCCGCACTCGCCGAGTCGTAATCTGGACGCTGGTACGTAAAGCGATCCCAAACCCCTTCGGTAATAGCAGCCAGGTCTTTGTCAATCTCGTTAATCAATAACTGATATTCGTTCTTTTCTTTCTGGACCTGCTGTGTCATACGCTGAATTTCCTCGGCGGACTGCTGCATGGATGGGTGTAATCCCATAGGTATCCCAAAAGGATTGGGCACTTGCGGCAGCGTCAGTGTCTTAGGCTTCTGAGATTCAGAGATCGCTGCGAGTGCGTTCAATTGCTTCTGAGCCAGCTTGAGCTTTTCCTCCGTCTCAATGCGCCAAGCATTCAGCCTGCCCCGTGACGCGGCTACCGTATCCGCAATGGAATCTCTTTCGGTTTGAATAAGCTCGGAGAGGTAATCAGTATTCTTGATGATCCACCGTCCGTGTTCATCCAATTCAGATACCAGACCAGGGTACTCTTTGGTAAGTTGCTGCACCACTCGTGAGAGTTGCGCCTGCTGCTCCTCATTGAGTTTGGTCTTGCCTGCTAGATCGCTGTATTCCCTGCTCAAGGCATTAATCGTATCTATCTTTTGTACCTTTGCTGCTACATCTCGCAGTTCTGCGCGCTCAATCTCTACAAGAGCAGGTACGGATTCTTGCAAAGCTGAATTCATCTTTTCAATTGCATTCTCAGCTTCTTCCACAGTAGAGTAATCCATTGATCGAAGCTCTTTATCTACAGCCTTTATTGCGTCCGCGAGCTCGAACATTTCATGAGTATTCTGGATCGTCCCTCGCCCTGATTCAGCTTCCTTCTCGCGCCTTGTATACTCCTCCATCAATGCATTTCTTTCAGCCAGGATACCGTTCAATGTATCGATATCCGACTGGAGCGCCTGCACTTCGCTAGTCGACCTGTCAAGCGGACTTTCAGCAAGCTTTGCATTCAATTCCTCTTGATTCTGAGCAAATTTCAATATTGACTCTGATGCCAGATCGGAGGCGGTTGAGTATGCCAACACGCCAGCTGCTATGGCACCAATGCCTGCAATAGCCCACCCTATTGGACCCATCGAGACATTCAGGGCCACCATAGCGGCTCTAACAGCTCCAAGCACTGTAACCAGGGATGTCAATATGGCAACCAATCCAGTCACGGCTACACCTGCAGCGGCCGTCCCCGCGACGACCTCGCGATTCTCCGCTGCCCACTTACCAAAATCTACGATGAGTGGCTGCAGTCGATTCATAACCTCTTCGAGCAGAGGCATGAAGGACTCGCCCAGTTCAGCTCGGGCCTCAGCAATTGTTTTGTTGAACGACGTCTGTGTTCCTGTGTAGCCTTCCAGAGCTCGCTCAGCGTTGCCAGCAAACAATGCAGCCTCTTGCATCATTCCGTTGTAAGCGGCTTGAGCCTTCTGGCTTTCCGTGAGCTTACCTGCTGTTGTTCCGATGGACTTAGCATATCGATCGTACATAACCGATAGGTTGGTTGTAATGCCAGCACTATCCGTCAGTGAGGAGTTTTGCATCTTGATACCCTGGGTAGCCCGCACAACTGCCTCGCCCCACTCAAAATGCGACTCCCGATTATAGGCAGCGGCATCCCCGAGGGCAATGATAAGGTCGATAGACTCCTGCAGACCATAACCAGTCGAGAGCGTTGTTTTCAACGCCTCCGCTGACTCTTTAAGAGTCATGAAACCACGGGCCTCCAATTGCTGTGCAGCCTCTGTCACATCGTCCACATTGTGTCCCAGTGAATTGGCGACCTCACCTAAGCCGGTAACGGAGTTTTGCAACTCCAGAGTTTCACCAGTCAGTGTCTTCATGACTCCGACCATTTTATTAAGCGCCACATTCGCCCCGAGAGCCACAAGTCCTGTTTGGATGGTCTCTATGCCCCCAGCTGCCTTACGAGCCTCATCGTCGGTTTCCTTTAGAGCATCGTTTACCTTGTCAATCTGCGTGCTTTGCTGGCCGACTTGGTTGATTGCATCCTCAATCTGCAATATTTCCTTGGCCGTCTTGTCGGACAAGGCCCAAATTCTTTGTGCTGTCTGATCTGATGTTGCGGTAAGACGAATGATTGAGGCTTCTGTATTCAATATTTGCTCGTGGAGTTTTGTTTTTCGCGCCTCGTTAAATGTGGTTTCATAGGATTGTTTCAGCTCGGTCAGTTTCTTTTTCTGAACGTCGATCCTGGCATTGACGTTTTCCAGTGTGGAAGTCAGTTGAGTTATCTGTCCACGAGACTTGGCAACATTAGAAATTGCCGTCTCAATGCCTCCAAAATCTGCTGCCGTCTTTTTTCCCTGCTCTCCGAGATCAGCAAAATCCTTCCGTACTGCGCGAACCTCTTGCTTCATCTGGTTGGCCTCTGCAGTTAGCCGGGCCCTCAGTTCGCCGATTACGCTTGACACATTATCACCTGCCCATCCTACGCGCTTTGAGCGCTTCGTATTGTTCCTTTGCTGACTTAGGCTGTTCCTTAGGTGGCTTCGGTAGCCGTTCCTGCAGTCGTTTAATCGTGCCCTCTCGCCCCTTCTTGTCGGAATGCGGGAACGAGATAACATCGATGTTATCTAACAGTTCCTTTGCCTGCCGCTGGTCCTTGATGGTAAGCAACTCCGGAAGGTCGATGAAGTAATAATCCTCCTCAATCTGTCGCTGCGATTTGTCGAGCAAGATGCAGCACCGCATCACGAACTCATCAACGGTTAAAGATTGCTTTGGCCCATTCCCTTCATCAAGCTCTGCACGAATTGCTTCGCCATCGGAGGAATCAGGCCGTCGACGTTTCCCAGGGCCGCATTCATATCGTTGCGTTCCCAGGTTAGTCGCAAAAACTCAGTGCATTGCGCAAAGCTGGCTTCTTCGTCTAGGTACTCTATAGGTAAATCGCTAAGTAGCGAAGTGAGTTCGTAGATTTCGTCAATGGCCACATCTGCGCCGGCCACGATAAATACAGCCCTGTCTTCCTCGGACTGCATGAATAATTTCACGAGGTAATCGCCGATCGTGCCGATATGCTCGGTCAGCTTCTTGAGTCGTTTACGTGTAAGCTTAGGGATCTCAACCATCTTATTGCCGAGCTTAACCCGGTCTTTCTTTTTTAAAAAATGATCTAACATAAAAGCCCTCCCCAAATGAAATAGGAGAGGGCGTGAACCCTCTCATGGCATTAATTATGCTGTCGCGCTGATGTCTCCCCAGGTGTAGAGCAGGCCCGGCGGCGTGCTGTCCAGGCTTGGGTAAGCCGTGGCTGAAATGGTGAATCGGCGGTTGTTGTCCAGTACGTACGAGGCATTCATGTCGAACTTGATGCCGACGGACTCGATGTAAATGAATTGGTTCGGGTCCGTCACACCTACTGGCATGATGACCGCCCGGCGCCGTGGCAATTCTTTGCCCGCCAGACCGTACACCTCGTATTTGACTTTAGTCGGAACATCGCCATCGACTACCTTTTCGGCGTTCGGGTTAAACGAAACAACTTTTTCGAAGTCAAGAATCGGCGTCTCAAAAGCAATCGTGCCCGTAGAGCCTGTATAAATTGATTTCACCGGAGCCGTACCCATCTGATCCACCGGAGGCTCGTAGTACGTGCTCTCCGTAGTGAACGTGATGCCGCCCTGCGTATAGTCGAAGCGCGCAGCGTCAGTATCTGGTGTGCCATCCTCGTCAACACCCCAGATGAAGATGCCAGGACCTGCGTAGATTTGATCTGCAATACTCATACGATTGCATCCTCCCTCACATAGAAAATAAAATTGGTCGAGTACATGGGCCGACTGTCATTATCCAATCCCAAGTGAATGGGGTTTGGCTGGACGGCAGTACTCGAAAAGACATGCGAACTGCCGGCGGCGTAGTTGACCCGTCGGTGTAAATGTTTGATAAGCTGCTTTGCATACGATGCAGCGCCTACCATATTGGCCGGGTTGGTTTTGTACGACTTGCCTTTGACAACGACTTGGAAGGTCGGCCGTTCAGTCGGCACATAGCCATGGGCCTCGAAGCCGCCGGTACCGAAGACGAACAGGCATGGAAATTTGCTCTCGGGAAGATCAGCCGGGATGAAGTTAGGGTCAGGATAGACGCTCAGGCCGATGCCCGTCAGATACTCGATAAGATCGGATTCTAACATCAGCGTCCGCCCCCTAACACCTTGGATAGCTCCTCAAGAATCAGGTCCTCGTTCATCTTCAGAGCGTTCTCCAAATACTTCTTGCCCGGCTGATAGCCACCGTGGCTACCTTTGCTGCGCGTCTTCTCGCCTGGCGTTAGCGTCACTAGCGTTCCCTTAGCCGTCTTGCGGAAGCCCTCGTGCTGCACCATGGCATAATCGTTAACCTCCGGACTCGCGCCCAGATCGACGTAAGAGACGCCGATCAACTGTTTGACCTCCCCAACCACCAGTGCTGACTCAAGGTCTCCGGAATCAATTGGTGCCAGTTTCTTAGCGTCATGAATTATCTTGAGTGCCAGCCTGGTCAGCGCCGCATCGATGTGCTCGTCGATATCGTCATGTAGGCTTTCCAGAGCAGAGACGATACTCTCCAGACCATCAAACCGAATCTGGAACACGTTTTTATTGGGCATAGACAATCACCTTCTTCACGTCGTCGGTGCCGATGAACTTTCGGATTTCGTAGTGCTCGACGTCGTATCGTACTTCCGCGCCAATAGCATTGAGATACATAAAGTAATCGTCGAAGCTGATTGGATGCGCGCCTTCAAGGTGGATTTCACCGTTAACTTGGACCTCCTCGCCACGGGCGTTCTTGATGATCTTTTGTTCCTCGACCACCTTGGCATCGAGCACCCGGGTCGTAGGCGGCAGAGGTCGGCCCCAGTCGTCTTTGGCGTGGTGATAATGCGTCACCCGCCCGGGATACCCGAATAGGCTCATATCAACGCACCACCAAACTGCCTCTGTGACGTCTCCTCGGCTTCCAAGTCCTCCAGCTCTTGTGCTGTCAGGCCAAGGACGGCCCGCACGTCAGGAGCGACGACAGGCCGCTCACCATCTTTGTAAGTGACCGTCTCCCCGTTATCCGTGACCGTTTTAATGCCATGCTTCTGGTATTTGAGCGCTGGGTCGATGCCCTGTAGCTCCCAAATGGTCTGATAGGCCACGATGTCAACAGTCAGCTCCACGTCCGGATACCAGCGTGCCAGGTTGCGCTCAGCCTGTGTGACGGCAACTGCCGGCTTCTTCGCCCGGTCCCAGGCTTCGGAGTCCAGGACGTTGGCATCAATCCACGCTCCGACAACAACCGGATCCATAACGATCACCTACTCTTTCGCGGCTGCCTTGTCTGCCCTGGCTTTATCAGCTGCAGCTTTCTTTGCGTCGGCGTCGGCCTTGGCCTTCTCCTCGGCTGCTTTCTTCTCAGCCTCTGCTGCCTGTTCTTCGGCTTCCTTTTCTTCCTTGGTCTTTGGCAGAAGCTCGGCAGCGCCGATGTCGATCAGCCGTTGACCTTCCTTGTCGTCGATGCCACGGATCTCTCCGCCAGCCTCCAGCCACTCGCCGCCGTGCTTGACCGTGCCCTTTACCTTGAGATTCACCTTCATCACCCTTTCTGTGGAATGAAAAAAGGAGCCCTATGAAAGAGCTCCTTAAACGACGGTTGCGGACATTACGCTGTCTGCGTAAGGGAAGACCGGGAATGCCAGGTTGACGCCGACAGTACGCAGGCGCAGTGGATGCTTGCTGACAAGATCACGGAACACGTAGATGCCCATGTCGCCTGTCACTTCAGCATCGATGCCATCAACCATGGATTCGGTGGTTTCAGCCCATAGATAGTTGCCAAGCGGACCGTCAGGCAGCATTACGAAACGATCTTGAGGCGCCATGCGCACGGTTGTAGTCGCCAGTCTGTTGCCAGTCAGCGCATCGTTCTCTGTACGAGCTTGAGTGTCGTACGTTGCGATACGTGGCAGACCCAGCGAATCCAGTACCGAATCCAGTTGAGCCATTGTAAGCTGTGGTGGATTGGCGCTGCCCGATGGGTCACCGTGGAATGCTACCCTGAACGATTTGTTCTGCAGCAGGAGCGCAGCAATCTTCTGGGTTGTGAATGCTCTGGTAAGTCGCACGCCTCGGTCGGCTTGGTACTGGTACCATCTTTGCATGTCCTCAATCGGACGGGAGTTCTCGGTGTCGCTCCAGCGATCTGTACCAGTCAGGACCGGCTTTTGATCATTGACGAAACCGTAATCCACACTGATCCTCACGTCACCCTCGGCGTAGCTGATCGCGCCCAAGCTAACGGCCTGCATGGCGATCCATTCACGGCGTGACCGGATGGCGTCAACCGCATACTTCCCGTCATCCAACTGTTCACGAACGATACGTTTAATCTCTTGGGTTCGAAGGCCGCCACCTTGGTTAGCCATCAACAGCAGCCTGATAAGTTTCTCATCCATCCAGCGGCCACGCTGCAGCTTAGGAATCTCGACTTGCGTACCGCTCACGCCTTCACGCGAACCGTAACGGGTTTCCGTTCCAAGTTCAGCGATCTGCGCCATAACAGGCAGACGGGAAGAGGCTTTAATAACATCGACAGTCAGTTCGTCCGTCTGTTGAGGCGGGAACAAGATTGACTGCCAGTAGTCGTTTGGTACCGAGATATTACTCGCATAGGTAAGCAGTTCCTCACCGGAAAGTGCTTCCTCAAGCATCAGCATTTCATTCATAAGTTCATCTCATTCCTTCCTGGATGTATTGATTAGGCAAATACAATGTGTGGCATTTTATCGCGTAGCGCTTGATTGACAGTAACAGGGATGCGAGCCGCAACAACCTTAGCGACTTCGAAACCACCGACAACCTCGTCGCCATCCTTAACGTTGACCGTGCGCTTAAGGATGACAGTCGGGTTCTGGCTGCCGTTAGTGCCCGATGCGTTATAAGGAACATATTTGCCGGACGCGGTCAGTTTCGCCATCGGCATGCCCTTCAAGATGATCTTGTTACCATCGCTGTCAGCTGTAACGGCTGCTGAATCGATTGTGATACCGTTGTTCACCTCGCGCACCACTTCCAGCGAAGCGAGAAGCTCATAATCCGAATCAACTTCGAATCGATTTCTTGGCTGCAATCTCATGCGTGTCCACTCTCCTTATCGTTTCCAGGGATCGTTAGCCGCCGGCGCTGATGTTCCCTCGCCTTGAGCCAACTTTTTCATGCGTTCCATACGATCTTTCTTAGATTCACCACTACCGCCACCGACTTGGGCTCCAAAAGCACCACCAGGCTTTTGCTTTCCCAGGTGCGGTTTCTTTTTAAGCAGCTCTTCCAGCGCTTCCTTCACACCTTCAAGCTCACCCTTGTCGTTCTCCTTGACCTGGTCCAGATCAGCCAGCTTGCGCGCATCTTCCCAGTCCGCGAACCCGAGTTCGTTCGCCAAAACCTTCACCTCGGCATTCAACAGGCGGTTGAATGTTTTCTCGTTGTTTGCCTTCTCGCGCTCTTTCATCTTGTCTTCGAGCAGCTTTTCGATGTCGGCAGGATCTGGCTTGCCTTCTCCTCCAGCGCCGCCCTTGCCGCCCTCAGGCTTCTTGAGCGCCTCTTTCATGGCCTCGACCGAGTCATAGCCCAGTTCCTTAGCCAGCGCCTTCTGAGCGGCCTTCTCAGCGCGTGGCAGTCGGCTTTGCACATGCTGGTCCAGGTCAGCCTGGGTAAATGTCTTCTCCCCGCCGCCAGAGCCTCCAGCACCTTCGCTACCTTCTCCACCGCCGCCAGCTCCTCCACCTTCCCCGCCGCCGGTATCGGCAAACATCTGCAGGTTCAGTCTCAAGCCGTATGGTTTCGTTCCAAATTTAATCATGTTAACCTCCTGTTTTAAGTCCGGGTGGACTGCCGGGTAGCAGTTTAATGTCATGCCACGTTTTGGACATAAAAAAAGCCGTGCTTCACGGCCTGGACAGTTGAATGGTATGATTGCCTAAAAAAGGAAGTGCTACAGTAATGTATAGAGGAAAATGGACTCCGGCTCAAAATGCTCTTATCATAGGTGTTTTGCCTGAGTTTAGGCATCGTGTTAGCAGTGGTCAGACTCAGAGATCCGCCGCATTACTTCTTGCTAATCATCTGATTAGCCACAATGCACCTTTCCAGTTTCTAAACAACAGAATTAATAACGTAAAGAGTCCCGATAACACAATTGCTCAGCATATTATTCGAATGAATAAAATTGCAAAGGGACAACATCCGTCCCGAAGAGCCATGCCCCACGAGATGCCTTGGTTTAATGTGTATCCTTGATTTGTCGGTTCGCATCTCTGTAAAGATCCTGCAGCTCTTTGTACTTGGCCGTCCCTCTCGCCTTATGGCTGGCAAACTGTCGTAAACTTGGCGTGTCATCAGGCAGCAGCGCTTTGTATCGGATCCACTGATTACGGGTGGCGTTCTTCCTCGATTTGTCGCGCTGCAGTTGCTCGTATCGCTGTTTTGCGTGCGCTGTCCGGTTGTCATTAAACGGTCGATTGGATAGTTCCAGCATCCGGCTGACTTCCTCAGGCTCCGTATACTCTTCTATCCAAGCTGATACCGAGTGGACGCAGTGTGCATGATATGGGGGCCGCTGCTCGAGCTTGGGGAAGCGTGGGTCATTACCACTGATGCTGTACACCCGGCCCTGCATGGTCGCGCAGTATCCACAGGTTATCCCCACGTAGTTCACGTAGACGAGGTCGAGGCCATTCTGCACGATCATGTTCTCGGCCCCAGTGACGTGCGCCTTGCGCTGATGATACTGCACCACGCCCGCCATGTACTTATCAGCCGGTACCTTCGCGCCACTCTTGGTGATGATGCCCGTGATCTGACGCTCTGAGAGGCTGCGTACAGCGTCCTTGGTTGCCTTCCTCCTGCTGATGCCATCAACCAACGAACGCTCGTTAGCGCGGCGCACGGCGTCTGTGATGCGCTGTTTAGCATCGGCACTCATGTTGTCGCTGGCCTCTAAGATGCTATAAAACGATTCGTCCATGATCGACTGCACCGCTTGCTGGTGTATGATCGGTCGGATCGACGCGTTCAGCGTACCCGCCGCCACACCTGCCGCAACAATGCCCTCCACGGCCCCGCGAACGCCCAGCATGTAGCTGTCACCCAGTATGTCGGCCATCTGGTCCCCTGCCCGCTGGGTTAGCTCGTTGATGATCTCATCCACTTGCCTAAGCAGCTCGGCAGCCCGGCGCCACGACCATGAGCCCTCCTCCATTTGCTGCAGCAACTCCAACAGCCTGTCACCAGCGTCAGCATAGAGGATGACCATGTTTTCAATCTTCTTACTCATTCAGCCTCACCCTCGGCGGTTGTACCATTGTGGGGCTGAGACTATCAACGGATTCATCATTCTGGATCTTCTCCATCTCAGCCAGAATAGCTTTTTCACTCCACTTCTTGTTCATCTTACGAACAGTTGTCTCAAGAGACTGCACACCCTCCCGGTACTTCTCGATTTCTTCCCGGTCAGCCTCGCTTTCAGCCTTAGGCAACATATCTCCCCACTCAATAACGGGGTCGCTGACTTCCATATCGGTGTTACCCAGCGCGTTCTGAAGGATCATGCTTTTGCGTATAGCTGCCTTTAGCGCCTCGTCAAACTTGGACTGGATCGATTCAGCCTTGATTACCGACTGGATCCAGAGATAGAGAAGCGCGACGCCGGTTTCCCCGCGGGCCTCCTCCAGTCCGGCAGCCTGCGCCGATGTCTTGGATATCGCCAGCAGGTTTTCAATCATCCTTTTGACGTGTTCGAAGGACTGCTCCATCTTCGCATCCCAAGTGATGTATTGCGGCACCGCACCTGTTTGCTCATCAAAGGATACTACTTCCAGATCAGCACTACGGACGAATCGACCGCCATAATGCCTGTTGTTCTGGTTTGCCACCTCATTCCAGAGCGAACGGGGGATAGCCAAGCGTGGCTTTCCGTGCTTCTCGAAGACAACAGAGTCTCGGGTGATCGTCCAGTTGATCTCCTCCTGGATAATGTCGATGTCGCGCAGTGCTGAGCGGCCCCGGGGCTGCATCAGCGTGGCGTCGTTGGTGATAAGCCCGCACATCAATTCCCCGACTCCAGGAAGGTCCTGGTCTTCTGGTATCTCGAGCTCGTAATCAGCAGCGTACTTCCCGGTATCGATCTGTTCCGCGACGTTGTCGCCCTCCATCAGAAAGGTCAGTTGCTCAATGTTCAGATCGTCGCCATCCAACCGCTGCCGTTCAACTCGCAGGAACTTCTTTTTGTTCTGGTCATCGCCTTGCTCCTCAACCCAAGCAATGTCCGCGCCGCGCCCGTCCTCGTGCTCAAGGTATTTGTCGCCCAAGAGCCACTCAAACCAAACCTTGCCGCGCTCATCCCGGCGAATCCGGTAAGCGATCAGTCCGTCGACCTGGTGCTGTGTCACTGCTGACCAGATCTTACTGTTGGCTGATGACGCCTTGACGACAGCAGAAACAAATTCAAGCTCCGCCTTACCTTCCTCCGTGTCCGCTGATATGTTACCAAGAGATCGGTTGATCAAGTCGGCCGGCACCTCTGCTACGAGCGAGCAGAAATTGACCGTGACATACGGGTTGTGCCTGGTTACATTGATCGCCTCAATGCGCGGTCGTCTTGTAAAGCTCGACGATCTCCGGCGCAGTATCCGTTCAGTTGTCACCGTTTGACCAGCCCGGGGGAAAATCAGCTCGTGTTCGCCCTCATACAGCATGCGGTAATACCACATGTCTGTGATTTCCTGATCGTATGGCGGCGGCGGGAACCGCTTCTTCGTATAAATGATGGTCACGCTTCAGACCTCCTTTCCAGGCAATAAAAAAAGCCGCTCAGTTGAGCGACTGCAGGAATTCTGTTACTTCTTTGACCAATTCGTCATAGACCTTATCTCTGCTAACTTGGCTATTAGAGTTAATGTGACCATAGTAATCAAACTCATAAGAACCGATCTTCTGGTTGTCTTCCCAGACTTCTATTGCAAGCAGGTCAGTTGTAGCCGCAAATGCTTGAGGCAACGAATCTAGCATGAACTGCTGGTCTGTCGTAACTATTTCAGGCAATGAGTAGTTGTATAACTCTCCTACCAGGACAATATATATCCGCATCGACGCACCTCCATAAGCCATATTATAGCAGATTACCAACCTGCAGGTCGCTCGTTAGTGTAACGCATCTCCGGCCGTCTCAGCGGCTCAGCCGAATACCTCAGCGCAGCCATGGCGTCGTCGAATGCGTTGACCGGTTCGTCCAGATAAAGCCCCGTCTTCTTATCCTTCTTCCAGGACCACTGCTGGATCTCTTTAATCGTGTTGACGCAGTCCGGATGAATGTGAATCTTCCGCTGCTTCAGGTAGTCAATCTGCGCCTGGACGCTGCCGGGCTCCTTGACGACTGCTGAAGCGTTGTACCCGGCATTCTGCCACATCATGATCCGGTCCGGCTCCGCCGAGTCGCAATACATCGCCAGGTACTTGCTCAGCTTCTTGCGGTCTGCTATCTCGATAATGGCGTCTGTGGCCATCTCATGCACGTATATCTCGTCGCACACGAAAAACTCACCGTCTTTGATGCCGACCGTGAGTATCGCATTCGCATGGTTAAAGCCGAAGTCTTGCCCGTGATGCATCGTATCGAACATCTCGAATGAGGTGTCGAAGTCATGGATAACGAAGTTCTTGAAGATCAGGCCGCCCAGCTCGCCCCATTCACCTTCTCCGTATATCGCATAACCCTCCGGGTCCTCTTCCTTCCTTCGCAGCATCCTGCGATGATAGGCCGGATCAATAAAGCGATTCTGCAAGTAGGTCGAGTGGTGCGTTAATACGTCCGGGCTCTCACGGTCAAAATATTTGGGCTTGATCCAGTGAGTGGCTGATACTGGGTTGAATGTGAATGTAATCTGGTAGTATAGGTTTGGGTTCAGCAGCAGGCCGCGAAGCCGGTCATCAAGGATGTCGATGTCCGATTCCTGCAGTTCCGTCGCTTCCTCTACCCAGATCCATACCAGCTTACCGACCGCGAAGTTGATCGATTTGAGCTTCTCCCGGTCCCGGGCATCGTTAACGCCACGAAATATAATCTCGTTGCCAGTCACCCGGCTGCGGATCGTTAATGGCGACCGCAGGACCTCCCAATACTCCTCTGCGCGATCTCCATATATCCGGTTGATTGCGCCTGTCAGTTCTGCAAATGTGCTGTTGCGGTTGGTCTCGTTGACCTTGCGGACACATAGCAGGTTTGCACCGGCATACTTCGGGTCGCCAAGCTTCAGGATGTAATCCTGAGCGATGTTGACCGACTTGCCAGAGCCCGCGCTGCCGCGTAGCGCCCGGTACCGCCGTTGTGTACGGTTGACCTCTTGGAAGTGACGATTGAATTGCACCTTAACCGCGCTCATGGCTCACCATCTCCATAGTCGATCTCGATGCGCAGCGGCTCCTTGTTGGTGTTCTTTTTAAGAACGTTAGCCTCTGCCTGCGCTTTGTCGACCTGAGCCCGCAGCAAGTTCACGCGCTGCCGTTGCTCCTCTTGCACTTCCTCAGCTGGCAGACTGCGCAGCATCTCCTCATATTGCTTGATCATGGAGGAGAGCCGGGCCATGGCGGCTGTCTGGGCGTTAAGGGCTGCAGCTTGCTTATCCCAGGCGAACTGGATTTCCCATTCTTCCTTTTCAACATCCATATCGCCCATTGCCATGGACTCGCGTTTCTTGACTTCCTTCGTCATATCGTCGCGATCAAGAACAAACATGATCTTCTGGGCCCTAACAATGTTGGTCCAGGCAATGCGGATGGAGGTCCACAACATTTCGAGCTGAGGGAATTCGGCTGTAGCATCGAATATCTCCAGCGTTTCCTCATCGTCCGGCATGAACTTGCGGAAGAGACCGTGTTTAACCGCGTTGTCGTTGCCAGGCGGAGCCCCGCCGTTGTTGCCGGCTGCGTTCTTGTTGCCTTTCGGCGCGCCTCGACCACGGGGCTTCGGATCCGGCTGTTCTTCCCACTTATAGTAATTTTTCCACTTGCGGATCAATGCAGGAGTGACACCAAGCTCGGCAGCTATTGCTGCAGGCTTCATCGTTCGGCCGCTGCTGCACCACATCTGGAAGGCTTTCTTCTGGACCTCACTCTGTTCTCTTGCCATCAGATCATCAACCCCACCTCCAGATGAATTGAGTTGTTTTCACGTAATGATTACGTTTAAGGATATTCCACTTCCAGTTAGGAGCTCTGAACTCCACGAAATACGCTCTCAAATCCCCTAATAACTGTAACTGGAGTACAACACAACCTATTTTCTGTTGCACTGGTCTATTTTCGTTTTGCTTGTAAAATCAAGCTTTCTGCTTCCTGACCATTTGAGTGCAACATTAACCGGATTGTGTGTAACTCAGACGTAAGATAGCGCGATCCATCGCATCCTGAGTGAGCCCCAAATACCTCAAAGTCTCCTCCTGCGTCTCGTGACCAAACATCTCCATTAGTAACGCCATGACGAAAGCTGACTGTTCTGGCGGCGTGCTCATAACCAGCTGATAGCCCCATGTCTTGCGGAGCGAGTGTGTTCCGATGTTCTCCAGCCCAAAGCGTTCAGCGACGTTACTAATCATCCGCCAGGCCGTCTCCCGGCAGATCGGTTCACCAACCGCCCCGGTATTTGTCTTGCGCTGCCGGGAAGCGAATAAATATGCATCGTCCGGCATATCCGCGATGTAAAGCATCAGGTCATCGAAGTATTCCGGGTGGATAATGAACTTCTTCCGTTTGCGCTTCTTCCGGCGGTTCTTCGTCTTCTCCGCCACGAAGTTGATGTGCATCTGGTCGCGAACCGCGCCGACCTTCAGGTTGAGTAGGTCGGAGACGCGCAGGCCGCTATGAATGCCCATCGAAAACAGGATGTAATTGCGGAAGCTCGTTACCTTCAGGTAGTTCTTAATCTGTCGGATCGTTTCTTTACTGCGTATCGGCTGGACTTCATTCACGGCCCACACCTCCCATCATTTAATCAGCAGCCACACCACAGTGCCCCAGAACGGCAACACCGCGAGTCCGCCGAAGAATATACCACGAAAAACCTTGACCCTATCGGCCATGGCTATCAGTCCTTTCTATGGGAAATAAAAAACGCCACGATGGGCGCGTTTCCTGTCGACATATTAAATTTCTCTCTGTTCTCTTCTAACATCGGGTGGATCAGGCTCTTTGTAACCAACCTTTCCATTTATTTTATGCACTATCGATGCCAATCCCAGTTGAATGTTTCTGTCTTCACAAGTAATGTGATTAACATTTCCATCTTTATCTTTAAAGTGTATTTTCATTTGTTGGTAGGGGTCATATTTGTAGTTTTTCACCCCAAACGAATAATATGAATATTTTATACGCTTATCGCTAATATATTCCGCTTTTATAACTCGATGCAACGGAATATATTCTTTTTTGTCTATAGATATTTTGTCAGTATGAAGATGAACGCTGTGTTCAAAACCTGTCAATGAGACAGCACCTGAAACATGAAGATTATCACAGTATGCAATTATATCATTTTTTTCTTTCCAGACACTCTCCCACGTATAAAAAGCAATGATAGGTATCAAAAACGGAAGTGGGTATGCGATCAAGCCCGGAACTTTTAATGATACTAACCAGTTTCCGACGTTGTATACGATTGTAAAATAAATAACCACAAAAATTAAGCCGAAACATCCCATCTTCGTAAGTCCCCAATCTAGTATCTAATCACACCAACTCATTAATCATACATCATCTTCCAAAATCGGACAATATATGATATGAATTGAGAGAGGTGAT
This sequence comes from Paenibacillus daejeonensis DSM 15491, assembly GCF_000378385.1. Lineage (GTDB taxonomy): Bacteria > Bacillota > Bacilli > Paenibacillales > Paenibacillaceae > Paenibacillus_D > Paenibacillus_D daejeonensis. The sequence continues at coordinate 964,216 of NZ_KB899659.1, forward strand.
CAAATGCCAGAGTACCAGCGTCTCCGCACCGCGGCGGACTTTGACCGTGCCTACCTTGAGCAGCTGCGTGTTGAGGTCTGGGACGATGAGTCTATAGAAGACTACGGCGGCCCGATCGAGTTGCACATCAAGGATGCAGTCCGCATAAATGGGATGTACTACGTCAAGTCGATGTATCAGTTTTACGTTAAGCCGGCTTCGCCTGGTCCTTCTGGCATTTGATCCGGCTGCAATACTGCACACTGCCTTCCCAGCGGCCCCACAGGCATCCTCTGCACTGCAGCGGCTGGGTGATGGGCGGCGGCACCTTTTTCCGTTTCATGAGCTATACGCCCCCTTGTCCGTTCTTCAACGCTGTGAAGCCGTCCCGACTGGACCAAGCGAAGCTTGACCGTTAGCGCCTAAGATAGCTCCACAGCATTGAGGAAGGGACAAGTCAACCTTCCCAGGGATTCAAACCCAATAGCCTCTCCACACGCTTGGCGACTCGCGCCTAAGGTCATAGACCCACCGCATGGCCGGCTGTCGCATAGATAAGGGTACAGCGACGTTACCCCAGTTGCACCGCAACTGTATGTAAGTCAACTGTACCCTATTAGCGCTGTGAATTAGCGACGTGGTAAAGACATGAACGAGACACGTTACAGACAAAATTTAGAGGCATCCCCACGTTTTCAGGCTGTTCGCTACAGACTCGCAACCCTCCACGATTTTACGGTCGAATGTGCGATCCGTGAAGAACGGGTATTTCACCAAAGCAACCTTGCGCTCGTTCCCTTGGATATACCGGTATTGCATGATACCTCTGATTTCACGATCACTAATGGCATTAACAGCGCGCTCCAACATATTCAGCATCTTAAACTGATCCATTTTAGCCTGCTGCTCTACAGGCGAGCTGATTAGATCATCCAGCCACTCTTTATATTTGCCGAGCATAATCCGCGTCCGAGCAATATCAATGCTGGTGGCCTCTGGAAACAACGTATCCATCATCAATAGCATTAAAATCACCGCTCCCCTATGGTATAATTTCCATAGGATGTTCCGTCCTGGCCCTCCACCCGTTCCCCAACGATCTGGAGGGCTGTTTTTATTGCTTCTGCCTTCTCAATGGCGGGTGCCTCGCCGCCTCTTCAGGTGGCCAGCCTCGCTTGATCCTGCAATAGAACGTATCACGTGCGATTCCATTGCTGGCTGCTTCCTCAAGAAGTTCTTTGGGATACTTCCCCCGAGCTGCATGTGCTGCTTTGATAGCTGCCTTTCGGCTTTCCGGATGACCTGGAGGCTCAGTTGCAGCCCGCTGTGGCGTCCAACCATATTGCTTGACGCGAACCCGGTACATAGTTTCAGTTATTCCATTGCTGCGCGCCATCGCTTTGTAGTGCTCTGAATGTTTTATTTGCTTCTGTGGCCGCTTGGTGGTGGCCTTATCCATATCCCAGTTATGCTGCCAGATTCGTGTATTCAGCGTATCCCGCTTTATTCCGTTGGCAGCTGCCTTGGCGTACTCCTCATCCGTGATGTAGCGTCTGTGCGGCATTCGCTTCCCTCTCCTTCCTCGAGCCGACAAGAGCGGCTGATATCGCCGTACCACCCAAGAGCCATATGATTGCTACGATTATCCATATCATGTCTCTGTCCTCCCCTCCGGGGTGTCCGGGTGGTTATCCTCCCCCAGACCTGATACGGCCTCCGGCTTCGCCTGGGTTGATTCGGTCGGGACGGAGCCCTTCGGCCAACCCCGTTCATCCACCTCGACCACCGCAGGTCCGTACCTATCGAAATCCCATCTACTTTCCCGTGAACAGTTCGTGCATTTGTACTCTACGAATTCCTCGTCCTTGACCAAGCTTCCGTTGCTGCAAAGGTCTTTACCGCATCCCGGGCAATACACCCACAGGGTTTGATTGGTCTTTTGGACCTTGAACTTAGCTACGAGACGACCGAACCAACCCAGTGAAACGGCAGCCGTATCCATGTTTGTCATTGGGTGTCCTCCTCACCAGTTTTGATTGCGGATTTCTTTGTGCAGATGTAAGAGCCCGGCATCGTCCACTGTCGCTTCAAAATAAACCTTATCCCGATCTCCAAGCGCGGTTTCAATCGCTCCCTCATTGGGCAATTCGCCGGAAACGGAACGATCTTTGTTATAAATCAGCACAGTATTTTGACCCATGATAGAACGTTGAGCTTTAACGATTATCTTGGACATGTCTGGTTATCCTCCCTCCTAATCTTCCCAGCCTGCGATAACAGGGAACTCCGTGCAGTCGGAGACCAACTCACGCAACGTCTTCTCCCCGGCATCTTCCCATTCGAGTTTTTTGTCAAGCGGAAACTCACTGACGCTGTAGTCGGTCCGCTCGTCCTCGTGCAAGCTCACCTCTGCGTAATACCATGCCGCCAGTTCCTCATTGGTTCCGTGTCCCACCACAATGTCAACACGATCCGGCCCGATGGCCACTGCTCTCAATTGTTCTGTCATTGTCTGTTATCCTCCCTTAGTGCCCTCAGGGGGCGTAATGCCTGCACCAGCAATCAGTGCCATGGCTATTGCCATCGTCGCGGTCCTGCCACTGCCGATCACCATAAACGACTTCCTTGGCTCGTTGTCCATGCTTCGTTCAGGGAGTAGCTGGCAGCAGAAGCCGCATAAGAACCTTCCATCCGGCATCTGTTCAACTTCAAACGCGCTCCGGCAATCATCACACTCGGGCATGCACCAATACATCCCCTTGTCCTTACGGCGCTTTGCCTCACCCATTGCTATCCTCTCCCTTCGGTGCTGGCTGGGGACGGGCATTATCAGCAATCATCATAGCGAAATTTGCAACATCCGCAGCTTCTTTGGTTATTTTTTCAGAAGGCTGACCACGGACAAATGATTCAATAAGCTCCACATACTCCTCTTTCAGGCGTCTATAGAGATAATCCGTTGTGCATTGGCTCCAGCCGCCCTTGTGGTCGTTCTGTATTAGCTTCTTTTGCATCTGCTCCGCGAACCAGCGTACTGGTGGACGCAGTTCGACGTGTTTGGTGTCTGGCTGCTCTGTCTGATGGGATACGGAACCTTCCTCAAGCCACTTGATACGCTCTTGCAATGCTTCAATATCGGCGTGGCGCACTCTATTCACATTCATCAAATCTTCTTTTTCTGCGTGTAGCCGCTGGATCTCTGCATCCCTCTCTGCCAGGAGGTCGGGTGCATCAAATTGTCCTGATTCCACGAAGTTGTTTACTGTTCCATAAGCGCCGGCCCTACCAAACTTACTTTCTGCGTTAGCCTCAAGCTGTTTCTCTTCAAGCCAATCAATTAACATGTGTTTGTCTACGTACTTACTCATGGGCTCCTCCTTGTACGGTGACTGCCATGACATATGGCTTGCCTCCCGGTCCGTACCTCATCGCTTCGGCAACATGCGTTAAATGCGCATGATGTTCCTCGAAGATTTTATCCCTCGATGGAATGATCGTTGTAGTGCAGTACATAGCTGCGTTTTCGACGTCATCGTCTGGATGCTGCTGCTTTAAGTAAAACTGTGCGACCATGGGCAATTCTTCCCGTTTACAGATTTCAATGATTTGCTTCATAAGTGGCGCGATCTGCTCATCGTAGATGGATTCTTTATCGTACTTACTCATAAAACCTCCCCGGCCCTATACGGCCTCGCTTCGCTTAGTATTTCGGTCGTTCCGATGGCGCTACGCGCTATTCGCATAAACCATACTGACTGCTGCACATCACGACTTCCTCGGACTCGATCAACTTAAGCAGGTCATAGTTCCGTCCACCATGTGTGGTTTTGCTCCACTCTACTTCGCTGTGAATTCCGTCTGTGTTCCGGTTGTTTGCTAATGGGAAGAATGTTGCGCCCCCCCCCTTTGCTCGCCTGCTTTACGATCTCTTCCCACGCTGCAATTCGTTCGATTTCAGCCGGAAACCGTCTTGATATCTCGAACAACTCCTGTTTCCCGCAGTTGATGCAAGGCATGCATCCGACACGACCCATGCCTTGCTTGTACAGAGGATTGGGTTCTATTCCGTATTTCTCGTGTATTGCGAATACATCTTCGACACTCCAGTGAAGCAACGGACGGTAAATCTCGTAACCTTCTGGCGTATCCTCTCGTTCAGGTAGCTTGGCACGAGCTGCGCTTTCCTGTGCCCTCACGCCTTGCCAACTTATAACCTTGTGACCATTCTCCAACAGAGGCATATATACTTGTTCCATATTCGGGATCACTTTTAATTCTTGTGTGCAGAAACGCATCATGGTTGATGGAAATCTACCTTTCCAAATACACATGTCCAAGAATGGATTTCCCGTGGGATGGAGCATATTCAATGCGCTTTGGATGACTTCTTCGGGCACTCCCTCGGCTCTCCATTTGGTTTGCACGATCATTCGTTTTCGTTCTATCTGAGCGGAGAAGTCCGGTCTCACCCTACGAATTGGTCCTAACTCTTCTTCAATGTATTCTAAATAGTCATAAGTCAAAGGGTGCTCGTTCCCTGTGTCGCAGAATACGGCCTGTATATCTACACCTAGTTCTTTGACGGCGTAGATAAACATCGCTGTGCTGTCCTTACCTCCGCTGAAATTAAGAATGTTCGCGACTGGTTTACTCATCCGCATCCCCTCCCCGGGGGTCTAGGGTGGCTTTACCTCCCTCTATGGTGGATAGGGCGGACCGGGCGCGCTGCCCGGCGTCCTGGTCAATCGGGATATATCCATGCAGGTCGAGGTGTGCTGGGTCATAGTTGCTTTCGTCTCCGTACCACGCCAGCGCTTTCTTCATGGCCTCTTTTTCGCCCTCAACCTTCTTGATCCATGCCCCGTCGATCTGCTGCTTCCTCATGCACCAGGCGATACCTTCGTCCTTCTCGTCCATTTGCCTAATGCCTTCGGTCAACAACTCCACACCTTCGGAAATTTGCTGCCGGAGCCCGGCAATCTCTTCAATCGTGGACTGGAGCAGTTCGGGGCTGACGATAATCCGCCCGTGCCCCTCTGCCCCTGCAAGCAAAGCCTGGAGTGCCTGTGTGTTATCCATGGGACTCTACCCCCTTTGGAGTGATCGCTTCAATTGCCGTCCAAGCTGAGTCATACCCAGCCAGCACCCGGCGCAGCGTATGCATATGGTTTGGATCCAGTTCGAGCTCGGCGTCCAACTTCTGGAGATAATCTTGCATGGCATCCACCTGTTCATCCGGCACGCGGCCGATCTCTACTTTATGTGTTGTCTCAGGCATCTCCATTCCCCTTTCCGGAAATCCACTGTCTGTATTCTTTCAGCTCCTCATGGAGCATGCGGTTTTCTAGCCGTACATCGCTGATCGTCTTGCAGGTGGTGTGCTTCATCCGGTCACCGCTCCAGCCCAACTGATCCTCGTAGACATGGTCATTGCAGACGAAGCACACACCCAATATGCAGCCGCTCGCCATGCTTACCCTACCGCCTTCCTGCCGATCATGCCGGAGTCCTCCAGATCCTCCAGAACCTTGTTAAATGCAACGCCGCCAAGTCTCGGGACACCTATGATATTCTCTGTCCTTGCCCACGCCCGCAGCCGATCCGGGTGGTGCTCGCCCAGCGTGTACATCTCGTCGTCGCCAGCAAATGGGCAGCCAGCGCACGCCACGCGCTTGATCCAGTGATAGACCGGGTTATACGGGGCGCGGACCCAGAACAGGAACTCCCAAACATCCTGAATGCTCCACTCGAGTACCGGGCGGGCCGTGATTCGCATCAGCGTCTCGTCTCGCTCCGGCTCGAGCTGAATGTCCGACCGCGCCAGACCCTCCATACGCCGCTCTCCAGATAGCAACAGGGGTGCAGGGTACCTAACATCTACATCCGCACCTTGGAGCTCGTGTGTAGGACGGAAGCGCGCTCCTCGTTTGACCTTGAGCACCTGGTCGTAGCCTGCAGTATCGAGATGGTCGCGCATCGGCAGCAGCTTAAGGTTCTTCGTGCAATGCCGGCGCTTGGCGATCGGCCAGCAAGGGATCTTCTCTTCCAGCAGCGTGTGGATGCCCATTGACTCAAGCTGCCGGAAATCCCGGACGCCTATCCAGCGGATGAACTCCGGGATGTGTTGGTACGTCTCCGGCCATTCGTCCTGCGTGTCGGCAAACATGGCGAATATCCGATCCTTTGGGTACCGCATACGAGCCAGTACCATGATGGCTGCCGAGTCCTTGCCGCCACTATAACAGGAGGCGACTTGCTGGTCGGTCTCCAGATCGGGGAGACTCGCCAGGCTTGTGAGTATCTTGTCGACCAGTTCGCTCCTTATGTGTACGCACTCCCTGGCTACGTCCAGGCGGATCTGCCACTCTTCGAGGCTGAGGTCTTCCAACTGTACGGATGGCCGGTATCCTGCCGGCGGTGCAAAGGTGAAGTCCAGATCCCGGTCGAACATCTTCGGGACGTTTAGTTTTACCTCTCCGTCCTCCACGCCGAAAGTGTACTGTAGCCGTTGGCCTTTGTAGTCATCCGTGAATGCGGTCATGTTTCCTCTCCTCTCAGCGGTATGCTGGTACTATTTTGTGCTGCTCCCGGGGATACTTCTTCCGGCTTGCCTTTTTCAAGATTTCATCTCTTGCCGCGTCCCGATCGGACGTGGTTGCCATCTCGTCATAGAACAGGATGACCAACAGTTCCTCTCGATTCGCTTTGCTGATATCCGGTTTCATGCGCTCCACCTCAATCCAAGCAGTAGTATCCGTGTCCGATGCGCTCCATGTCGTCGTCCGAAGCCGGAGAAACGACGAAAGCCCGGCCCTTGATGAAAATTACAAATTCGTCCCCTTCTCCCAACTGGAGAAGATCCTTTTCAAACGGGAATTGATTATTCATGCTGTCTATTTGACCTCTTTCGTGTGCCACTGGCCGCCCTTGAGCGTTACCAATACCAGCGGCATATGTGGATTTCGATTGCGGAACATCTTGGCTTTCATGCGGAAGTCCTTGGTCTGGACACCCTTCACGTCGATTACTTCCTGACGCCCGTCGCTCCAGGTAACGAGGAAGTCCGCTTTATACACGATCGAGCGCGGCCCCTCCTCGAGCTGGTAGGCTGGCTGCAGTCCGATCTCCTTGATCTGCCCGGCCTGCTGCAGCATTAGCAGATGGATGTAATACTTGGCTTCCATCTTGCTGTCAAACTTGTTGCCAGTTACATCCGTAATGCCGTATCGCTTAAGCTCCTCCACTTCGTAAAGAGTGCCGTCTGCGGTTACGATGCATTTTTTCGAGCTGTATTTGTTCCTGCTTGCGAATCGTCTCATTGCGCCGTCCCTTCTCTGCGACCGGCATCGCTCTGAATACCTCGCCGATCAGCAGGCCATTGTCATCGTGTATCTGCTGCCAGGGCGTCTGCTCAAAGTACGGGTCACTCATTGGCCGCTCGTATGCTATCACCCCACACGCCCCCTGTCCTTTTGTGTATGCGCCGCTTCCGCGCCTGATCGATCGCCAGGATAGCTACCTCATCGGGGCAGCGCTTGAGCTTAGCCGCGATCTCCGGCAGCGATAGGCCGTCGTGCCACATCCCCACGAACCAATCGACATCTTCCTCGCCCCAAGTAAAATCCATCTCCTCGCAGGCGAGGTACACTGCTCTCCGTTGCTGCTTCATAGGCCCTCCTGCTCAAGCCGCCGGAGCAGCTGCTTAATCTCTGCCACGTACGGTGCCAGGTACTTGGTGCGCCAGTATTCGTAATCTGCATATGACTCCCACGTCCAGCCGTCCTTGATGACCGGGCGGAACTTGAGACTGTCATCCTCGCGCATCAGCATCAGGCCGAATGACCGAAAGGTCCAAAGCGTACTGAGCAACTCGTGGGCTCGGTCCGCATCCTTGATTGTCAGGAACACGATGCGCAGCAGCCGTTGCCACCTCTTGCTGTCTGCCGGAAGGTCCGGCCGGGGATCGATCAGGTAGTCTTTCAGCTCCATGACTTTTCTGCTTTCTTTGTGAGCATCTGCCGAATCTCTTTTATCGCGGACACTGCTTTTGGATCCATCTTGCTCCGATCAATCTCCGGTTTGGTCGCAGCCGGTGGTGCCGGCTCCTCGCCCATTTCAGATAGCTTCACTATCCGTTTGGCTACCCTTTCTTCGCCCCATATCCGCTGCGCTGGCGTCAGATCGCGGCGTTCCAGAAACGCCTCTCCGTCTTTGATGCTCTGCATTAACTCCTGTCGGCTCACTGGGCCTCAGCCTCCCTGTAACGAGCTGCGCGGGCTTTAGCGACCTCCAGTCGGTAGCTCGATGCTGAATTCTCGATGATCATGCTGGCTTCAAGTATCCTGTCATGCAGCCGCTTGGCCTTGATCTTGTCGGCCTCATCGCAATTTTCCGGCCTGTCGGGCAGGAATTGATTCAGCAGGCCCGTGGGAGAGAAGTTAGTCGTAAATAGCGTCGGCTTCTTCTGGCGGTACCGGCCATCGATAACCCGGAACATAACGTCCATGACCCAATCCGTTACCTTTTCCGAACCGATGTCATCCAGGACCAGAAGGTCGCAATCCCGCAGTGCGTTCATGATTTCTTGCTCTGTCTCGTTCTTTTTGCTTCGGAATGTTCCTCGTATTCGTTCCAAAAGTTCCGGCACGCTTTGGAACACTGGAACGTAACCCTTGGCTGAGATGACATGGCAGACAGCTGCAGCCAAGTGGGATTTCCCGTTGCCGGATTCTCCCCAGATCAGGAGAGAGTCACCGCCGTCTTGTGGGAAGTTTTCCGCGTATCGTTCGGCAAACCGTCTAGGCTTGTCGGATCCTCCCCGGTCTTTAAAGGTGCCGAAACGGCAATCGTCGAACCGCTCTCCAAGATTGGAGATTGAGAACTTGCGCTTAATCTCATTGCGGCGCTGCAGCTCAACCGACTCCTGCACTTCACGCTCCATCTTCTGGACCTCGCATTTACAGGCTGGCTGCACGACTTTTGGTATGCCGAGCGGATAGATGGTCAACTTTGGGATTACCTGATCGCAGATCGGGCAGATCACGTCATCAGAGGGACAGTTCGTCATATTCTCCACGAACTCTTTCATCGCTTCGCCCACGCTCATCATTGCTCGCTCTCCTCCTCCACGGTGTGACTTTGTTATCGGATCTACGGGCATCCCGAGCGTTCTTGTTGGCTTCGTAAGCCACATCGAATTCGATCGCTTTATCCAAAGTGATAGCTCCAGCAAGGTGATAATCGTGTAAGATGCGCGTTATTAGCGCGAAGTTGTAACCCCCGCCTTTTGCGTCAGCCCTTTCAAGCGCCCTAACGACAACTGCCTCATCCAAGCCCTGAACGTCGATGAAATCATTCAACTGGTCGCGTTGAGTCTTGGAAGGCGGGAAACTGAACAGCCTCTCGTGGGCTTTGAAATAGGATTCGTAAACGGGTTTGGTATGCTCTATTGGCTCCTCAATCCTTGGATCTCCACTTTCGTTTTCCTGTATAGGAGGAGGAGGGTTATTAATAATGGTTTGGTTAGGTACGGTTAGGTACGGTAGCCCTGTGACTCCGTCGCCCGTCTCACTACTGTCCGCGTGACGGGCGCGTGACGGGCGCGTGACATCTTCGCTATCACCTGTTCCGTCCTGAGCCTTTTTGCGTGACCGACGCTTCCTTTCCTTGTTCTGTTCGCGCTTTTCCATGAGACGTCCCGCATAGTCGTACCAGTCGTGAATCTTCAATCCATCGGCTTCTTTATCAATAAATCCTGACTCAATCAGGGCCGTAACGAGGACGTCAGCTGGACCATCCCACTCGACTGCATCGGCTATATCCTCAGAATCAAACCGGCTTATATCGCCATCCTGCGCATAGTCCATTGCCCACCACCAGAGCATATGCAAGTGACCAACTACTGTCGGTGAGCTGACGCCCAGCCTTCGGATGAGTTTCTTTGTCTTGGGATGTTTGATCAGCTCCTGGTGGCTTTCGATCCATGCCATGATATCGCCTCCGATTTTATCCTTAATTCCTTCCGGTACCGAATGCCCTCGGGCGTTGCATCAAGCCAACGATGGCATTCGGAGCACAAATGCAGGAGGTCCGTTACAGTCGTCTTGTGACTCAACTGCTTTCGTCCAGTGATGTGAGCCCGTTCCACTGCCCGAGCCTTCCTGCATCTCTCACAAACGTATCCGGACCGTTCCTTTAGTTCCGCATCGACTGCCTTGCTGATCTCCCCGAGCTGCCGTTGAGTGGGCTTCTGGCGGCTGCTCTTGGTCTGCATTTGCTTTGTGATTGTCCGTGCCGGCTGATCTGCGAGACTCGTTACAATCGCCATCTGCGCCGCCTCCTATGCTGGGATGATTTTAATAGTGCCGGTGTTCCGATGCTGAACGTGAAGCCGTTCATTCTCTACTTTGCATACCAGCCAGTTGGCCGGGTTCAGGTTGACGTATTGTAGTGCCTGCTTCTGGCGCCGGGTTGGCTTCTTTCCGCCTTTCATACCAATCACCTCTCCGCGATATAAATTGGTTTTCCTGTCAGCTCCTGCAGCTCGCGCTTGAATGCGGCTTCGTCGCTGTTTCGATCACTCAAGTGCAGCAGGTGAATCTCCTGCACCTTGCTCATGTCGTTAGCTCGAATGAAGTCCTTGAAATTCTCTAGGCTGAAGTGTGAACGCTGCAGCCGTTTCTTCTGAATGGCCGGGACCCGACCGTCTATGATATTGCTGTCCAGGATCGCCTCAGAGTAATTGCACTCCACCATGATGTGAGTCAGTCCTGGAAAGCGATAAGGGATGTAGTAAGTGTCAGTGGCGAAAAGCAGCTTCTCGCCTGCCTGATTGCCTAGCAGGAAGCCCAGCGGCTCCTCTGCATCGTGTCGTACATCAAAGGGCAATACCGTCAAACTTCCGATTACAACCTGCTTCTTAGCTGTCAGGGCCGTTGTGCGGTGCCTGGGTAGCTGTAGCGCACCGAGCGTTCCCTGAGAAGCGTAGATCTCGACCCCAGCCTTTGCTAGGTCAGCTGCTGCTTTCCGGTGGTCCCCGTGCTCATGAGAGATTAGGCAGCCTGCAATCTGCGACATCCGGAAGCCCACGGCCCTCTGTATGTCCCGGAAGTGGATCCCTGCCTCCAGCAGCAGGGTTGTGTTGCCGTCCGTAACCGTGTAGGCGTTACCGGCGCTACTGGAAGCAAGTGTCTTGATCTCGATCACCAGGGATCTCCCCCGCCGGAACCATCCGGCATATCAGCTGAGAAGTCATCCAAGCTCGCTTGCTTCGGATCTTCTGTCGGTGGCAGTTCTTGTTCTTGCTGCGCCGGTTCTGGCTGGCTCGCTTCCGGCTTATTAGGCGACTCTTGGAGCGGCGCAGGTTCAAGGTCGATCACCTCACGATTGGCCTGCTCATTAATTTCCTGCCGCACTGCGCTGTAGTCCGAATCCGTTGCTTCACTGTGAATCAGTTCCAGGTATCCGTTACCGAAGTCCTTGGGGATCTTCTTAACGACGTTGTTCCGCATCTTCCGGATCAGCATCGACTCGCGGCTGTGGTACTCTGTCCACGCCGGGCTAATCCACTGCTGCAGATCTGGATCATCCAAAGCGGCGATACCAAGCTCGCTGGCACGCTTGAGGATTTCAGACTTCTTAGCAGCGATTTGACGCTTTTGATCAGGGTTTGCTTTATAACGATCGGCACAGATTCCGAAGGTTTCGTTCATCATTCCGTTATTGATGTGAGCTACAAGATTCTTGGCGACGTCGGCGCGTTCTGAAATGTGGTATTCGATGATGTTGTTCTTCCGGATGATCGGGTAGACGATCCGTACTACCTCGCCCTGTCCCTTCGGCGTCCACTTCGGCGGGCTCATTTCCAAACCGTTGAAGGTCGGATATTCGAATCCATCGCCCTCACGCACAAGCCAGAACTGCCTGACCTCTTTGACGTCGCGGCCGAACCGGGCGAGGATGGCGTCGTTGCCATCCCCCTCGATCCCCATCTCGATTTGCTTCTTCCAGATCTCCTTGTTGTCTGGGGTCTTGACCTTCACGTTTCGCAGCTGGAAGAACACTTCCCGAGGGCTGGCTGCCGCATTGAGCTTGAGAGCCGCGATCTGCATCAGAATCGTCGTGACGTTGTTGCGGTCGAGTTGATCATCATTGAACGATATTCCTTTGCTGTCCAGGATGCTGTTGATGGACGAAAGAGCGTTGAGCACGCACTGCTTGGCGTAGGGGTCCATGTCGATTCCCTTGCCAGTAAGCTGGCTCTCAATCATGGGCAGGAATGTGTCGTTGACCTTTGTCAGGCCGGTTGAGTATGTCATCTATACAGCCTCCTTGCGGGCGTTTTTGGCGCGCTCGACGCGCAGCTTAGAATTCTGTTGTTTCCACGCTGCTGCAGCTTTCTCATATGTCCCACCATTTTGAGAAATAAGATGGGATCTCGCTTCTGCTGGGAGATTATCGAAAGCAGGCGGCACAATCAGCCGGATCTTTTGACCGTGCGTTGCAATCAGCTTCGTCACTGCTTCGGCGTTGTCGATGAAAATCGGCGCCGTCACCCCGTAATGCTCAGACAGTGTGTTGATGATGTCCAGGCCGACATTGATGCGCCCGGCGTTGTTCAGTCCGCTGCTGTACGGCACGCCCTCATAGAGCGTCTCGCAGTCTTCTTTAATGCCGCCATTGATTTGAGATTCAAACAGCCGGAACCGCGCAAGCTTGAACTTGCTGTTGATCTTGCTCTCAAGCATGGAGACCTTCGTCTTGATGAACTCGGCGGCCAGATAATCCTCGTGCTCGAGCCGCTCGTATTCGGCGGCCAGTGTCTTCTCCTGCTGCTTCAACTGCTCGATGCGCTCGTTTGCGGATTTGACCATGTCCAGCTTGGATATGTCTCGCTCGACGGCTGCCGCAGCCTCCCTAAGCCCTGCAAGCTCTGTCCGAGTCTGCTCCACTGCCTGCTGGACTTCTGATCGTAAGCGCTGGATCTCTTCCCGGACCGCCCGGACCTCCTCCTGCTTAGCGATGTATGCTGGATCGTCGTTGACGTCCTGCACGGCTGCCTGCAGCGCCTGTACCTCGGCGTCAGCTGCATCTGCTGCCTTCCGGAGTCCGGTGCGCACCTCTCGGAGGCCTTCGAGCTCCTTGTCTAACCGATCACGCTCGGCTTTCAGCCGCTCAGCTTCGTTCTTGGACGCGACACCCTTGGCTTTGTATTCTTCTAGGCGTTCAGAGCGGCTGCGGTTAAAATTGGCTTCCGCCTTGTCGTGTGCCGCCTTCACCTTCTCGGCTGGCAGCGCCTGCCCGCAGGCTGCGCAAGACTCGTCATGGTGCTCCAGCAAGAATCTCTCGGCGTCTACTGTCTTCCACATGCCCAGCATGCGCTGGTAGTTGTTCGAGTGGTCGGTGATCTCCTGATCGATCCCTTGAATCCGGCGCTCAGCCGAGCGGATGTCGTAATCCGCATCCTCAACCTTGCGACGCTTGTCGGCGGCTACTCGACGCATATCCGCGACAGCGCGCAGTGAGTCGGCCTGCACGTCGTTCTTGATCTGCTGCAGCTCGCCTTCGATCTCGCGCAGCCGGTTTTCTTTCACCGTAACCTCGCCGCCGTTCTGGACCCGGCTCAGCTCCGCCTCTTTGGAGGATACAGCCGCCTTGGCTTTTTCCAGTCGAGCAGTAAGCTGCTGTTCGTTCATTCCGTCCGTGTCCGGCATAGAGCGGTAAACCTCGTCGATCCGTACCGGGATTGTGCTGATTTCCTTGTTCAACTCGGACTTACGTGAGGCCAACCACTTCTGATGATTCTCAATCGTCCGGTCACCCAGGATATCCGGCAAAGCAGCCAGTGCCTGATTGCCAGCGATAACATCGCCGTCTGAAATATCACCACACACCGTCAGCAGCACGTCCCGGCGCTTCTTTTTGTCCAGATGCTCATTGAAGTAGTTGGGGTTGGTCAGTAGCTTGAAGGTGTCCTCGTCGATGATTGCGGCCACCTCGGACTCGTATTCGCCTTTCTTGACTGGAACGCCGTCCACATGATAATCAGTGGTATGTCCGGTGAAGTCCGACGTTGCTGATCCGCGCTTCTTAGTCCAGGTCTCCTTGTGGACCTTCCGGAGCGTCCGGCGCCGTCCGTTGACGATCAGGACGCCTTCTACTTCGTGCTCCAGCTGGTGAAGCTCGTTGCCATCCTTGCCGATCGTCTTAATGGAGAACTTGCTTTTGTTCTGGCTGTCCTTATCGAACAATAGCCAGTGCCAGCCATCGTTCAGCGTGGTCTTCCCTGTGGCGTTGTCGCCGAATACATCCGTATCTTCGGCCCCGGCTTTCAGTGCGAAATCGCGCGCTCCCTTGAAATTGCGGAACCTCAAATCTTCAAGCTCAATTCTTTTCATAGGATCCTCCTTGAAAATATGAATTTAACGTGCTACGATTGGGGTAGTTAATTTCGAATCGACCGGACCCGCTGGCAGGCGGGTCTTTTTCATGTCTCCAAACTGATTCCATAACGATTGAGCTCATCCCAGGTGTAAAACGACGTGTACTCGAACGTTAGGCCGTATACCGCGCCTTTGTAATCCCAGCGAAGGGCAACGCCTTCCTCGTCCTGCTCCACAACCTCTGCCGTCTTGCGGCCGTTGGTTGCCTGCATGGCGATCGCTCCTTTCCTATGTATTTGCGGATTTCCGCGACCATCGCCCCAAGGGGCTAGGTTTCGGCTGGTATCCCTCCAGCCATCATCAGGCGTTTATCTATTGGCGGCAGACCGTATCGCTCAGCCATGCGTTCATAGTGACTTTCCTGGTAGCTAACCCTTACACTCTCCAGTCGATCCGCGAGGTTGTTATAAAAAGCAGCCTGAGGATTATCATCCAAATCAGTAGCTTTGGACCGGAGAGCGTGGCAAATCATCATTGCCTCCTGGCTGTCCAGACGGGCCTCAAACCGTTCGTCCATGCCACTCAACACCTTTCTTGCGGTCTTCCTTCATGAGTGCTATAGTAGAAATCAAGAGAAGCTTTAACCGGGTTCTCAGTGGCAGCTGTCTGGCGGACGGCTGTTTTTTCATGTCTTCTTCAAGTTCTGCTTTCAAGGCATCTACTTCGTTAATCCCTCCATGCCAGCGTTCTTCCCCAATCACATGCGGATGTTTCAGGAGCCATTCACGGTATTGTTCATTCCTGGCCTTCCATTTCGCAGCCTCTGTCTGCAGCTGTATGATGTTCTTCAATCCAATCAGCCTCCTATTAGTGGTAAGACATTCTGGATGATGCTCATCCCGTCCATTCCGAATATGTAAGCGACGACGACCTCTTTGGCATTCGTCACTTCTGCCCAGTGCAACATCGTTTTGATGCCGGGCTCTTTCTGATCGCGCTCAATCTTGCTGATGTCTGATTGGGATTTGTACATAAGCTCAGCCATTTTCTCCTGGCAGTAACCTGCTCTCACTCGACATGCCTTCAAGACTGCGCCCAGGTTTAGCTCTTTCAATGCCTTCACCTCCCTTCCTATTCCAAAATGGAATACCTGGGCCCGGATAAGCTATAAATGAATTGTTCTAGATGCTTTATAATGAAGCTATACCGTTCCCCACTCGCCGCCGGCCACTCAGATCGGCGGCTCTTTTTATAAAATCTGGCTTGCTCATTTCTTGGCGGACAAGCTTACTTGCATGAACCTGAGCAGCCTTTTTGACTCTCTCTGCATGGGGGCCGAGGATGAAATTGACTTTCATAGGGCGCCTCCTATGCCAGCTTCGCTGACTGGCTCAAGAATTTGTTAATGAAGTAAATCTGACCTTTGCCGGTGATTTTAGTTGTTCGTGTTTGCTTCGTGCCCTCACTGGCACTTGAACGAAGTCCGATTTTCACTTCCATGATGCCGAGATCCATCGAACGCTGCGTAGGCATGTTGTACTCGCTGCCGCCTTTAATGAGGTAACCGTTCTGACGGAGCCAATCGAAAAGCCGTTTCTCACCAGTGTTGATCCCGTTTTGGCGCAGCAGCTTCGAAAGATCCGCGACCAGGATTGAATCCTCGGATACTTGTAGCGATTCGGCAAACACTACTAGAGGACGTTCAGCCTCGATCTGACCTTGAAGCATGCTGTTCTTTTCCGCTAGGTCAGCAGCCAACCTCAGCGCTTCTGGTAGGGTTCCTGGTAAAACGAACGGATTAACATTCAACGCATCGCGCATCCGGTTAAACTCAGCAATATACCTTTCCTTGAACCGAGCTGCTTCGCGGCCGGTGTAGCCCATGACCAGGAATGCAAAGCCGTCTTGAGTGATGAGATACTTCGGGTAAGTACGACCACGATCGCTCCGGTATGTTGACTCGCCAAAATTGGCGGTTGAGAATTCCGGACTGCAATCTAGGGTACGTATGTCCCGGATTACCTTGTCGTGATCCTTGCCGAACGTTTCGGCGATGGTCAGGCTGTCGGTGATAGGGCGGCCGTTTTGTATAAAGACTAAATTTTGCATTATTGTTGCCTCCTATATGTGCGTTTTACGCACTTTCTGGGCGAAAAATAACACTGATATTTTTTTTCAATTCTCTAGCTATAGCTTGGGCTACTTTTAAAGAAGGGTCATGCTCGCCTCTTTCGATATTCGCTAAGTAAGCTCTTGTAATTCCAATTCGCTGGGCAAGCTCCAGTTGCGTCAAGCCTTTTGATTTTCTAGCAGCTATTAGCTCGTTACGTTTCATAAGATGCAACTCCTTTCATGTTCGTTATTCGCACCTCTTATTCATAGTATATGTTCGTTTAGCGCACTTGTCAATAAAAAGTTCGTTTTACGCACTGTTTATTTTACGAACACTGAATGTTAATATATTTCGTGAGGTGGATTAAAGTGAACTTTCCGCAAAGACTAAGGGAATTAAGAGAATCGAGAGGTTTATCGCAAGAGGATTTAGCTGAGATTTTGGGGATTCCTCGTTCTTCTATAACTCATTATGAGCAAGAAGATCAGGATCGTTTACCGCGAAGAAAAAGATTAGAGCAAATCGCCGATTATTTCAAAGTGAAGATTGATTATTTATTAGGAAGGGATAACGAAAAAGAAGACTCCGCCATTGTTGATGAGGAATCATTTCGTTATGAAGCTCAGGAAAATAAAACAGAATCCATTTTAAGAGAGATAGTTAAAAAATACGACCTAGATCTGACCAATCCAGGAGAAAAGGAAAAGCTCGAGAGGATTATTGAAATTGTTACTGGAGATTCAAAAAAGAAATGAAGTCAATTAAGTCATTAGTTTCTACATCTTCAAGCCCTTTAATTTTTGATTTTAGTTTTTCGATTTCATCTCTATCTTTCTGTTTCATAATGACACCGCCCCTTTTTTATGTAAAATACGATGACCGCGGTTTCAAAAAAACAATTATTGATCAGTTTATGTCACTGTTTGTCCATTATATGCGAATGCCTGTTCGCATTCAAGGTTAATATTAGAAAATAAATACGGGGAGCAGTATGATGCGGTATTTACCGGATCGCTGCCGCCTTCTCGAATGGTATAAAGAATCAGGTATTTCACAGCGTGAAGTGTCAATTATAACTGGGATATCAGACAGCCATCTATCCGATTACGCACATAATCGAAGAACGATGAGTCTTCCCACATTAATGACAGTAGCCATGGCTCTGAAAATGGAGAATCCGATTCAATTATATACCTGGAAGACTAAATGAGAAGGCGCGGAGGGAACACCCTCCCGATCCGGCCAAGATTTCCCCATATGGGGAAACAAACCCCGCACCGCTATGTGCTCCTCTTCATTATAGATGGGTATGTCAGAAAAATCTGTCGAATGAAGTCGAATAAACGAGAGTGGACAGTTCAGGGGGGTTGAACTGTATCACTTTCCCTCAACCATGCGGGATCTCCCCGAAACTAAAATTTCGACATTATCGATAAATGTTATGCGCAATTCCTTCCCAACTCGCTCAATCTTCTTAACTCTGCTGTTGTTTATTATTTTGGATCTGTCGTATTGGACAAATCCATAGTCTGCGAGAGCTTGAGATAAGTCCTTAAGCGTCATGAGTGGAGCGTAAGATCCGCTAGCAGTATGATAAACCGGCACCAGGCTAGAAGACGTACGCGGCCGATACAAATCGATGTAATCGACGGCCGACAATGCGAACACTTTGAAATCTGTTTCATCACCTTTTCTACCAACCGTTTTAACCCCAACTATCTTTATGACCATCACCTCTGTAGATTCTAGTTGCCCCAACCTATATTAGTTGAATTTTCCAGAGTGGTCATCGGTCAATATGTGGAAGCAAATAAATATAATAAGGAGATTTTGAAATGGCTGACAATCAAGGGTCCCCTAAGGTGAATTCGAATAAAGGATGTCTGTTCTTTATATTATTTTTTGCGCTCGTCGCACTCTTCGTTGCAACAAATTTAAAAGAGGAATCGCCGGATGCTGCTCCAAAGAAAAGCACGAAGAGCGAACCCAGTTCTACGCTGGTCATGAGTGGCCAGAATGGAAAATTGAAAACCACGACTTACATAGGCTTAGGGGAGTCCAAGGACAACTATAATGAAATGATGAAGTATATCGTCGCAGACAATTTGGACGCAGTAGGTAGGATGCTGCTGGATGGAAGAATAACGATGGGTAAGGCCGGGGATGCCGTAACAGTGATTGACCGGGGTATCATGAACACAAAGATAGAGCTGCTAAGCACAGGTCAGCGCGGGTGGGTGCCATCAGAGTTTGTTATCAAGTGAAGTAAGAAAGGAGCCTCGCAGCTCCCTTTTTTTATGATCCCATGCCCCTCTTCTGACATTAAAGACTCATTTTCTATACATCTAGCCGCGAACGTCGCCAGCTTCGTGCCTTTGCCCGTCTGGAAGCTCTCGATTGCCTTGATCAGGCCAATGGTGCCGATAGAAATGAGGTCCTCCAGATCTTCGCCGGTGTTATCGAACTTCTTGACGATATGGGCAACCAAACGGAGATTATGTTCAATAAGCAAATTACGTGAGTGTTGATTGCCCTGCGCAAACAATGCCAGATGCCGGGCCTCTTCCTCTTCCTGCAACGGCTGTGGAAACGCGTTATTTTTTACGTACGAGACGAGCATGGACAGCTGCTTAATGAATAAAGCAACCGCCGTTAATAAACCTGGCATGTCATCGGCCACCCCCACCATGTGATGCCGGGGTCCCTGCTCCCCGGAACAAGACTGTTGTACAGTGTATGTGGGCGGCGGCCTATCTGTGCCTGTACGGAATTCTTTTAGTCGATTTGCATGATCAGGCTGTTGAAAAAGAAAAGCCTACAGTTACGGATATGTATTAGGCGTATCATACTTGGCGAATAGCTCCTTTAGCGAAGCTTTAATTCGACCAGGTTATCCCGTGCGTTCCAGGTTAGCTGGATGCCATAAGCTTCACAGAATGCCCGCAGCGGAATCAACCCCGTCTGTTCGTCCTGCGGCGGCTTCACCCCCTGCAAATTGGAGATCGTACCATCTATAACAAGCGTGGGAACGCGTGCCGTTGTTGCCGCAAGGTCGGTCACGGCATCGGAAGGGACTTCAATCTGATAGGCTTGCAAGTGTGACAACAACGCCTCTCCAACACTGGGCGCATTGATACGGAAACCAAATGGCTCACCGGGTTGGTTGCTACCCGGGCGAGTAGTGAAGGAGAGCGGTACGCCGAGCTCCTGGAGCGTTTGCTGCAACATGTCATTGAATGCACCGTAAGGGAAAGCGAATACTTGGCTACCCTGTCCAAGCTCCTCCTGCAACCGCTGCTCAGCCAGCTTGAGGTCGGCCTTGATGCGGCGCAGATATTCCGTATCGCTCTCGTTGCGTTCCTCCCGTTCCAGATAGAGGTAGTTGGAGAGGAGTGGCCCCTTTTTATGTTTCACATTGACTTCGCCATATTGGTGAGAGTCATAGGAATGACTCTGGAAGCTGAAGCCTTGTTCTTGCATCTCTCGCATCTGATCCCAACTCATCTTGGGGCGTCCGCTCTGGTTGTCGATCGATGAGACGATGACGAAGTTGGTGGCTGTGTATCCATACTCGCGCAGCAGTGGATAGGCCAGTGTGTAGAAGGTCTCATAGCCATCGTCGAAGGTGAGTAATACGGCATTGTCCGGCACCGAAGCGCCTTCCAGCATGAAGGCCGTGTATTGCTCCATCGTGATGACGTTGAATTGATGCTCCTTTAGCAGACGCATCTGATTGGAAAAATCTCCTATATACATTTCATCCGGGGAATTTGGATCTTCTGTCAGATCGTGATACATCAATACAATAACTTTGTTGGAATAATAATTATCGCTTTTGTCCGGTGGCATGTCGATCCACTGAATAGGCACATCCAGCTTCTCCCGGATGAAGCTATCCGGGACATATAGAACCCTTTTTTTCCTGACCACTTCCAGTTGATCGATCCGTTCTCCGTTGACAGACACACTTACCGGTTCGGATTGGCCGCATGCGGTCAATCCGATGCATAGCAACATTAGGCCAATCAGCTTTGTTAATCGTCGCGCTTGAATATCCATTATGACGTCTCCTTTACTCTGGGGAATGATTGCAGCGATACTCAACTGACACCCATTGTAAGGAGGACATCTTAACGGAAAGAAACTCAAATGCTTAATAATTGCTTACGGTTTGCTGAAGTTCTGTCCAGTCTTTAGCTTGTAAAAAGAATGTCGGACGCTTAATACACAATCAGCGCATTACTGATTTTGCGTCCCGGGTTCGTGATATAGCTGCCGTTATAATACAGCCCGCTTGATGCCCCGCCATCTAGGTTCATGGCCTGGTAGGCGCCCACCTGCTTCATCAGCTGGGCAAGCTGGGGAATGGTCGCTCCCCGGGAGGTCAGCAGGATCAGCTTGTGGTCCCGCGTCAGCCCGACTGCACTGCGGGCACCCCCGTTGCTGAGGATCTTTGGATCCTTAAATCCGCCCAAATCGGGATGGGACACTTGACCATTCACGACCAGCCGCGGGCCTGCCTGAAGCGCACCAAACAGATCACCTTGCTCGTATCTGCTCGTAAATTCGCCTCCCGGGACAAACTCTACATTGTTATGCTTATCGAAGACGAGAACCGTCCGAGGATCGCCAGAAGCTTTTTTGACCAGATCGCCCTTGTGAACAATATAGCCATAAGGCGTCTTGTGAGATTGATCGGTGTACGCATCGAAGAACGTACCATTAATGGCCGCCAGCGCCTTATAGCGAGCAGCAATGGATTTAAGCTCTTCGGTGCGCCCCACCTCGCCACCGGCCAGCCCAACACCTAGGTTCACCTGGGGATGCAGCAGGGTGACTGTCAGCATCTGAACGTCAAAGGACTGCCTGCCAATCTTCAGCGTCTTCTTGCTCTGAACGATCCGAGGCTGGTTCTCCGGAACCGCCCCGCGCGGTACGACGGGGAGTCTGAGTGCGCCTTGGGCACGCTCGGCCACTACTGCTCCGAGGTCCGCTCGCCATTGCAACGCGATTCCGAGCGCTTCTCCGATAAAACGAAGCGGAACATAAGTGACCCCTTGTTCAATAAAGGGAGCTGCCTCCAACTGAAAGGCCTGATTGCCGCGCAGCGCTTCCTTCTTGCCTACATATAAACGGATTCGTTGTTCACCCTTGGAGATATCCACTCGTTGATTGGGCTTGTCCCACGCCACTTGGGCGCCAAACGCCTCACCAATCAGGCGAATCGGGACAAACGTGCGGTTATGAGCGGTATCCATCAGACCATAAGGCTTCGCCGCTGCTCCAGCATTCCCGGCTTGCAGCAGCAGCCCCAAACATAATAAGAGACATAACGAGACTTTCTTCATAAACGATTCCAAGCTCCTCTTCGACAAATTTCGCAACATTCCTATTCTAATCCCCTGCTGCTAAATTGTAAATTGTTCCAGATTCCGTGATATCGATAACATGACTTTTTTGCAGGAAATGTCGCGTTCCTGTCGAATTCGTACAGACAAGGTGAAACGACTATCCAAGAATAGAAGGTGAATCGATGCAGCTGGACAATATTACGGTTCTGGACTTTGAGACCAGCGGCCTGAATCCTTCCCGCGACCGGGTCATTGAGATGTGTGCCATCCGTTGTGACAAAGGGGAGATCGTCGGACGCTTCAATACCCTCATCCAATTCGAAGGCCCGTTGGCGCCTAAAATCACAGAGATTACGGGGATTACCTCACCTATGCTAGAAGGGGGAATGGATGAAGAGACGGCCTTTCGCATCCTGAATCGGATGATTGGCTCCAATCTGATCGTTGCGCACAACGCCGCATTCGACCTTAGTTTTTTGCATTATACGTTAATGAGACTGGCTGGCCGCTCGTTCAGCAATCACTTCATTGATACGTTGACAATCAGCAGATTGTACCATACCTACCCCCATACGCTGCAGGATATGTGCAATACGTATGGAATCCAACTGGACCAGGGTCACCGGGCCGATTTTGACGTACTAGCTACCTGGGAGCTGCTGAAGAAATTCAACCGTCAGTATGATCTGAATGCCATGGTTAATCGCCTCGGCTACGTCGAGAAGTACGGACCGCCCAAATGGGCACCCGACTGGGCCCAACTCGAAGGCATGCGACTCAAATTTGCTTAAACGATACATAAAAAGCCCTCGCCTGAGCCAATGGCTCTCAGCGAGGGCTTTGTCATTATTTAAGATTTATCATCAGATCAGTATACTTTTCAACACCGCGGTTTGCTTTTTGTCCCGCATCGTAAGAGAGCGAATCGCCACGGCCACGACTGTTCGAGTAACTCCGCCAATCCGATTCCAATTCGGATTTGACGAACTTCTTCAGACTTTCATAGGACGCGTCATGTGCTTTGAGTGCATCCGAATACATCGTGAGTATCTGCTTCAGATCGTTACGCTCATTGTGACGGTTCATCCATGCCGTCAATTCGTTCACGGAATCTACCAATTCATTATATGTATCCCGTACATCCTCGAAAGGATCATAATTAGAATTCAGATCTTCTTGATCCGTCAGCAAGGCAAACATGACGTGCAAATCCATTTTATCCTCTAATGCTTCCAGTGCACGGTACTGCATGGCAATCGAAGCGTAGAGCTTCGCCTTGTCCAACGTCTGATCGTGGACTTCCGGCGCAATACCGCCTGGCTTTTTAATATCAACCGTCTTGGTATCATTATCCCATTTGTACTCCAGACCCGCCTGCTGCAGCAGATAGAGCGGCACCAGTGTCCGGTTGTCATAGTTGATAGCTGGCGCATCGGCTACCTTAACCGGCACTCCTTCAACGGTGAGTCTTACGATGTCATTCCCTTTATAGGTCCCCCACAGACCTGCTGCACTTACGACCCCACCCAAGCAAAGGGCAAATAAAACCACTAACAAACCAATTTTCTTCTTCAAGCACATGTTCCTCCTACACATAAGTTAGCTGCCTTATTTCTCCATGGGTTGTTTTGCACACACTGGTCATAAGAGCATCCACTACCCAATAATACCATTTGGAATCAATTTGGGATATATAGGAATACAGCAGTCAAAACCAGGACTATTGAATTAATTTTTCATAGAAATTGCGCCATGAATAAGGCCTCCGGAGGGAGGCCTTCACGTGCAATATAATATTTTCAACTCTGTGACTCGCCTACCTCATCTTGGCGTTGACACAATCTTGCTGATTAGACGAGTCAGCTCCAGGACCTCCGGCTCCTCCAACTCCTTGACCAGCCGCTCCATGATGCCGATTCGCTTGGCATGGATCGCTTCGACGAGCTGGTGGCCGGCAGGTGTGATATCCAGCAAGACGACCCTGCGGTCCGATTCCGGTCGCTCCCGACGGATCAGGTCCATCTCGATGAGCTGGTCGGCCAGCCCCGTTACGGCTCCGGACGTAACAAACAGAGTTTCCGCTAAAACTGACGCTTTGAGCGGTCCGCTCTCGGCGAGAATAATTAAGATGCGTGCCTGGGTCACATTCAGGCCGCCAATGCTTTCTTTATCCCATTCTGCTGCGATCAGCTTCCGTAACTGTCGAAAAGCTTCATCGAGCGCGATCATTTCCTTGCGATCCCATTCGCCCACCCGGGATTCAGCTACCATGACATGTCTCCTTCATGCGGGACTGCTGTCGGCCAGCCGTCCGGCTACACAATTATCCATTTGAACACCTTATTATACCCGCAGTTGCCCTGATCCGCAATAAAACCGCTGCGTAATGGCCGCAGCGGTTGAATGCAGAATCACTTGCGGAACTGAAGCGGCGCTGCGTCAAGCAGCTCCTTGCGAATCACGGTCCATGCCGCTTCCAGCACCTCCTGCAGGTGCCACGCCGCGCGTCCCGCTGCGAGCACGGCTAAACCGTACCGATGTGTCAACGACACACCACAGGTTAACCTGTCGTCACGGACGGGCAGTCGATCAAGCGCTGCCCGTACAGCCTCCACATGCTGTACACCAATGCGCTCGGAGAACACATAGAATGTCCCCGTGTGCGTCAGGTCCTCCCAGGCTCCAGCCGATTGCAATTGGTGCAAGGCTGGGTCAATGCGCTGCCGCTGACCAAAGATCAGCTCTCCCTCATAGGAGACCTGCAGCCGGTTGTCCAGCCACTGATAATCGAACGTCTCCCCGCGCAGCGTGCGCCCGGGACATAACACCTCTGCTTGCATCCATACCGAACCGCGGCCCATCTCTACCTTCGTTTCATTGCGAAAAGCGGCATCCTTGTACAGCATCACTGGCTCCATCATACTCTCAACAATTGCATCCGAAGCAAGCGTGAATTGTTGCTTCATCGAGGCACAGCCGCCGACGTCACAGGGATGTACTTTGGTATAGCTCTGGTTGGTCAGATACAGATGCGTACCGGGGCCAGCTTCCCAGCTAAGCTCATAATGATCGCCTTTCAGCAGACCCGGCGAGACGTCCAAGACGATCGCACCGAGCTGTTCCTCCAATTGAAACGTTTTGGCGATCTTGATCGGGGCGGTATGATACTTCTCTGCCAGCACTGTACGTCCATTGCGGTGCGCAAATGACGCTCTCAGCTCCGCACGTCTCAGTGGATGCGCATCAACCGTGAGAATGGGTATGCTCCTCACCACGGGCATGCGCCATTTCATGCTCGATCCAATCGATAATCGCTTGAACGCCTACGCCGCCATGCAGGTTGGAGAATACATAAGGTCTGTCTCCGCGCATCCGCTG
This sequence comes from Paenibacillus daejeonensis DSM 15491, assembly GCF_000378385.1. Classification (GTDB taxonomy): domain Bacteria; phylum Bacillota; class Bacilli; order Paenibacillales; family Paenibacillaceae; genus Paenibacillus_D; species Paenibacillus_D daejeonensis. Next base: position 989,418 of record NZ_KB899659.1, read on the forward strand.
CGTATCGCTCTCCATCACTTCCAGGCTGGCGCCTACATAGGGAGCTAGGTCAACCTTGTTCACCAGCAGTAGGTCCGATCGCATAATGCCGGGTCCGCCTTTGCGGGGGATTTTCTCTCCTTGAGCAACATCGATAATATAGATGAAGCGGTCAACCAGCTCCGGGCTGAAGGCCGCTGCCAGGTTGTCTCCACCGCTCTCGATAAAGATAACGTCGAGCTCTGAGAAGCGTCCCTGCAGCTCTTCAATCGCTTCAAAATTCATCGAGGCATCCTCGCGAATGGCGGTATGCGGACAGCCGCCGGTCTCGACTCCGATAATACGTTCTTCCGGCAAAACCCCTGTTCCAAGCAGAATCCGGGCATCCTCTTTGGTATAGATGTCGTTGGTGATGACGCCAAGCGAATATTTGTGGCTGAGCTCTCTGGCAATGACCTCAACCAGAGCCGTCTTGCCCGATCCAACCGGCCCGCCAATCCCGATTCGCAGCGGTCCCGACCGGCCCAGTGCCGGCGCTTCCCAGCCGCCATGATGATGAGTATGTCCCTGTCCTTGACACATATCGCATTCCTCCAAATGTAGTCTTCTGATCGAGCCTTTAAGACATGAATAACCGTGAATACAGCGTCTCGTGTCTGATCATTGCAATCTCGACCAGCGGCATATTGGACCACGCCTCTTGTGGTTGCATGCCACGAACCATTTCCCACGCCGCTGGCGTCTGAGCCGCGCAGCGGGCGATGATTGCCTGCCCCTCGGTCTGGCCGATTGACATCAGTCGTAATGCACTGCCTATCGAGGTCACTATACAATTGTACATATATCCTTGAACCGCTTGCTCTAACGAAATATTCAGCTCTGCACACAAATAGCCATAGACCAGCGGGTAGGTCCCCAGCGTTTCTCTCTCAGCCGCCGCGCTCGATAACCGGGCCATATCGAGCTGTGGAAAAACGGCCTCGGAGAGCTTGATCAACCGGCGTCCCATCTTCTCCATACCCGACCGCGTCTCTACGGCAAGGCGCTGCACATGCACCAGCCGTTCCACGTGCCAAGTTTCCTCCCAATGTCCGCTCTCGCGGGCGTTGTAGACCGCCTTGATAATCATTGCATCGGCAGGTGCCCAGCTCTGCATCATCATGGTTACCGTGTAGGCCTCCAGTTGCTCCGATGTACGCACACGGCCCTCTTGAACCAATGTCTCCAGTCCAAACGAATGCGAAAACCCGCCGATGGGAAGCGCTGAATCGAGCAATTGCTGCAGAGCCAGCCAAGCTACCGGCGCATTCATGAGCACTCCGCCTTCCCTTGAATCAGAATAAGAAATAGCGCTGAGCCATCGGCACGACCTCGGCAGGTTCGCAGGTGGCCAGCTCGCCATCTACCCGAACTTGATACGTTTCGGGGTCCACATCAATCGTTGGCGTGGCATGATTGTGAATCATATCCTTCTTGCCGATGTTGCGGCATCCCTTCACAGGCTCAATCCGCTTTTGCAGGCCAAGCTCGGTTGCAATCCCCCGGTCGTATGCAGCCTGAGAAACGAACGTAATGGAGCTTTTATACTTGGCTTTGCCCAGAGCGGCGAACATCGGCCGGCCAAACACAGGCTGCGGCGTCGGGATGGATGCGTTGGGATCTCCCATCTGAGCGTAGGCAATGCTGCCGCCCTTGAGCACCAGATCCGGCTTGACCCCGAAAAAGGCGGGACTCCAGACGACCAAATCCGCAAATTTGCCGACCTCAAGGGAACCTACCAGATGCGAAACCCCATGTGTAATCGCCGGATTAATCGTATATTTGGCAATGTACCGCTTGATCCGAAAATTGTCGCTTGCTTCATCATCCGGTGCCAGCGGCCCTCGCTGCGCTTTCATCTTATCTGCGGTCTGCCATGTCCGAATCACGACCTCGCCCACCCGTCCCATCGCCTGGGAATCGGAGCTGATCATGCTGAACACGCCCATATCGTGCAGGATGTCTTCGGCCGCAATTGTTTCTGGACGAATGCGCGAATCGGCAAACGCCACGTCTTCCGGAATCCGACTGTCCAGATGGTGACAAACCATCAGCATGTCCAAATGCTCTTCGATCGTGTTGACCGTAAACGGACGAGTCGGATTAGTTGAGGACGGCAACACATTGCCCTCCGCTGCTGCCCGGATAATATCCGGCGCATGGCCGCCGCCTGCCCCTTCGGTATGATAAGTATGAATCGTGCGGCCGCCAATAGCCGCCAGTGTATCTTCCAGGAAGCCACCCTCATTCAAGGTATCGGTATGGATCGCAACCTGAATATCATGCTGATCCGCCGCTTGCAGACAGGCATCAATGGCCGCCGGTGTCGTGCCCCAATCCTCATGAAGCTTCAGTCCGATCGCCCCTGCCTCAATTTGTTCAATCAACGGTCCAGTAAACGAGGCATTGCCTTTACCCGTGAACCCAAGATTCATGGGGAACTCTTCGGCAGCTTCCAGCATCCGCTGCATATGCCAAGCGCCCGGCGTACAGGTCGTAGCGTTGGTGCCAGTCGCAGGCCCTGTGCCGCCGCCGATCATCGTTGTGACCCCTGAAGAGAGGGCTGTCTCGATTTGTTGTGGACATATGTAATGAATATGCGAATCTATGCCGCCTGCTGTAACGATTTTGCCCTCGCCGGCAATTACTTCGGTACTGGCGCCGACGACCATATGCTCGTCCACACCATCCATCAGATCGGGATTGCCGCCCTTACCGATACCGACAATCATGCCGTCCCGCAAGCCAATATCGGCTTTGATGATGCCTGTATGATCAATAATGACAGCATTCGTAATCAGTGTATCCAATACGCCATCGCTGCGCAGCGCGCCGCTCGACTGACCCATACCGTCCCGGATGACCTTACCGCCGCCGAATTTGCACTCATCGCCGTAGACGGTGTGATCCTTCTCGATACGCGCCCACAACCCGGTATCCGCGAGCCGGATGGCATCGCCTGTCGTCGGGCCGAACATCTGGGCATAGCTCTTGCGGTCCATCATGCTCATGATTGTTTCCCCTCCCACTGCTGCAGCCGCTGGCGCACATCCTCACCCATTGCTCCGGCTCTTGCCTCGCCCCGGGTAAGGTTATTCAATCCGTAGGACAGCTTTCGTCCGCCCAGCTCGACAAGCCGTACCGGCTTCTCCTCTCCCGGTTCAAAGCGCACAGCGGTGCCTGCGGGAATATCCAGCCGCATCCCGAAGGCCTGCTCCCGCTCAAAGCGCAGACCGCGATTCACTTCAAAAAAATGAAAATGCGACCCGATCTGAATGGGTCGGTCTCCTGTATTTACAACAATCAGCTCCACAGTTGCTCGGCCGGCATTAAGCTCAATGCTTCCCGGGGCTGTTCTGTATTCTCCTGGTATCATGCCATTCCTCCCGTTCGTCAAATCGGATTGTGTATGGTCACCAGCTTCGTTCCGTCAGGGAAGGTTGCTTCTACCTGCACCTCGTGAAGCATCTCGGGAATTCCGGGCATCACCTGATCCGGTGACAGGATACGCGTCCCGTATTCCATAAGCTGGGCGACAGTTTTGCCATCCCGTGCCCCCTCGAGAATCTCGGAGGTGATGAGCGCGACACTCTCTGGATAGTTTAGCTTGACGCCCCGGTTCAGCCGTCTTCTCGCCAGATCCGCAGCGATGGTTATGAGTAATTTTTCCTTTTCTCGTTCCGTCAAATGCAAGATAATCACCTCATAGGGATCAGATAGTTTCATTATAATGCACGCGCTTCCCGTAAGTAAACCGTTTTATGTCAGCTTAAATGACGCAAATGACAGAAGTGTGAAAGAGTAGTAGACTTCCTTCATTTAGATTAACATTTACTTCACATCGTTTTCCTGATCCTTCCTCCCCTTCCTGTCTGTATACAACCGCTCCAGCTCCCGCAGATTGCCTGTGGCCAAGCCTAGCCAGCAACGGGTGGATATGATAGACTGAAGGGAATGTACTATTCATATAGGAGGGACATCCATGTCTAAGTCAAAAATGCGTTCAGACATGATCAAAAAAGGTTTCGACCGCGCTCCACACCGGAGTCTGCTTCGTGCGGCGGGCGTCAAGGAAGAGGACTTTGGCAAGCCGTTTATCGCGGTTTGTAATTCATACATCGACATTGTACCGGGTCATGTGCATCTGCAAGAGTTCGGCAAGATCGTTAAGGATGCGATCCGCGAAGCTGGCGGCGTGCCTTTCGAGTTTAATACCATTGGTGTTGACGATGGCATCGCCATGGGTCATATCGGCATGCGTTATTCCCTGCCGAGCCGCGAGATTATCGCTGACTCCCTGGAGACTGTTGTCAATGCCCACTGGTTCGACGGCATGGTCTGTATCCCGAACTGCGATAAGATTACACCAGGCATGATGATGGGCGCGCTGCGCGTTAACATTCCGACACTATTCGTAAGTGGCGGTCCGATGAAAGCGGGCAAAACTTCCGATGGCAAGTCGATCTCGCTCTCCAGCGTTTTCGAAGGCGTTGGCGCTCACCAAGCTGGCAAGCTTGACGATGCTGGCCTGTTGGAGCTTGAACAGTTCGGCTGTCCAACCTGCGGATCCTGCTCCGGCATGTTCACCGCCAACTCGATGAACTGTCTGGCAGAGGGTCTGGGTCTTGCCCTGCCGGGCAATGGCACGATCCTGGCTGTCGCTCCGGAACGCCGCGAGTTTGTCAAGAAATCGGCTACGCAGCTCATGGAGCTGATCAAGCAAGACATCAAGCCGCGTGATATTGTCACCATTGAAGCGATCGACAATGCGTTTGCACTCGACATGGCGATGGGCGGCTCCACGAACACGGTATTGCACACCCTTGCCCTGGCCCATGAAGCCGGGTTTGAATATCCGGTATCCCGGATTAATGAAGTGGCTGAGCGTGTACCTCATCTGGCCAAAATCGCTCCAGCATCGGACTATCATATTGAAGACGTGCATAATGCCGGTGGCGTTACTGCCGTTCTCAATGAGCTGTTCAAAAAAGAAGGCGCCCTTCACGGGGACTGTATCACTGTCACTGGCAAAACGTTGCGTGAGAATGCAGCAGGCCATGAGATCCTGGATACAGATGTCATCCACACCATTGACAACCCGCACAGTGAGCGCGGTGGCCTGGCCGTTCTGTTCGGCAACATCGCTCCTGACGGAGCAATCATCAAGGTTGGTGCGGTGGACAAGTCGGTCGGCGGTTACCACAAAGGTCCTGCTATCTGCTATGACTCCCAGGATGATGCGCTCTATGGCATTGCCAATGGCAAAGTCAAAGAAGGCCATGTGGTCGTTATCCGTTACGAAGGTCCAAAAGGCGGTCCAGGGATGCCTGAGATGTTGGCCCCAACCTCGCAAATTGTTGGCATGGGTCTCGGCGCCAAGGTTGGCCTGATCACCGATGGTCGCTTCTCCGGCGCATCTCGCGGTATCAGTATCGGTCATATCTCGCCCGAAGCAGCCGAGGGCGGACCCATCGCATTCATCGAGGATGGCGACATCATCGAGCTTGATTTGGAGAACCGCAAGATTGAGCTCCTGATCAGCGACGAAGAAATGGCTACTCGCCGTGCCAACTGGAAAGGCTTCGAGCAGAAGATCAAGACCGGTTACCTGGGACGTTACTCCAAACTGGTTACTTCGGCCAGCACCGGCGGCGTTATGAAGATCTAACAGTTTTAGCACAAGAATAACCTCCCTTCCCGTGATAACGGAAAGGGAGGTTTTTTCAATATTTTTATCTTCAAGCGGAAGTGAGCGGTGCAAGCAAGACCATGGTTCCTCGCGGGGTGTCGCCAAGCGCGTCTGGTTCGCGGGTAATGGCAATCGTATCGTAGTCGTCGGGAGAGAAGGTATAATACAACGCACCCGTGCCATTATAAGGCTTGAAGGTGCCCGCATTGACAGGCTGACCCTCCTTCAGCAACCAAACCTGGTACGCTTCTTCATTAGCAAGTGCAGGTAATTGCTCCGCCTGAACGATCAGATGCATGCCTTTGTCGTCAATGACGATGGTGGCCAATCCACGCGCGACGATATCACTTGTCGCTGGGTCCAGCTGAACGACGTTATTGGCAAGCAGCGTCGCACCCGGCTCATCCACGGTGGCCAGCAAGGCTTCCAGCTCGCGAACCTGCTCAGCTAACCGGTCGGATTCACCGCCTAACTCCCTTACTTGTTGGACCATCATACCGGAGAAGATGACAAGCGCACCCACCGCTGCAGCCAGTCCGCCGGTCAGCCAGCGGCCACCACTTTTTCTCGGAGCTGTACGAGGTGACGCTTCCGGTCTTGGTGCTGGTGTCGGAGGTGTCTGCGGTTGTTCGTCCTGTTGCAGAACATGGGCAAGAATGCGCGATTTCATCCCGGTCGGGGGCTCTACATCATCGACGGCCCAAGGCAATGTGTTCACAACCGGCATCCACCGATCCTTGAGCTCACGGTTGCAGTCGGCACATGATTTCAGATGCATTTTGAATTGTCTAGTTTCTTCGTCATCCAATGCACCCAGTGCATACAGCTCGACATTTTCACACGGATTTTGAGAATCTGTCATCGCCATGCCCCCTCCCTTCCCGCTTCTTCAAAACGTTTTCGCAACTGCCGCAGCGCCAATCGTACACGGCTTTTCACGGTTCCCAGTGGAATATCGTGCTGACTGGCAATTTCCTGTTGTGTATATCCTTTATAATAAATGAGCTCCAACACTTGCTTTTGTTCATCCTTCAGATCACGGATCGCCGCTTTCATCTGCTCGCCCAGCATGCGTTCCTCCACTACTTGTTCAGTAGAAGCCGATTCGGCTGCGCGCTCCCACGCATCCTCCTCATGCGCTTCGATAGGCCGTCTGCCGCGTTTGCGCAGCCAATCGATAGCCAGGTTGCGTGCAATTGCAAAAATCCATGTGCTGATCTTGCCTTGCTTGTCCCGATCCAAACCATGGGCAGCATTCCAAATCCGGACAAACAATTCTTGTACAACTTCTTCAGCTGCCATTGCGTCTTTCACCATTCGAATGACAAACGCATATACAGGCCGCTCGTATCGGTCGTATAATTGCTCAAGCGCTGTGCTGTCCCGTTTGGCGATTAATCCGATGAGCACCTCATCCGATATCGATTCCGGCATCGTAGTCCCCCTTCACGCACATCATCAATAATAATTCTAATCTCATCATACCCTGAGCGTGAAGACAAGTCCATTTGTTACGCGAAAAGCAAAAGCCGCCTAGGGGACAAGCTCCCTGGCAGCTTTTTCTGAGGCCTCATATTCTTCTTGCTGCTCCTGCTTCAGAGGGGCTCTCTTGTCGGGCAGCTTCCATCCAGTCTCAGCAGGCACAGCCGCATAACGTCTCCGAAATTCAGGCATGGACATGGCAATAATTCGAGGAATCAGGGTTTCCTTCTTCTCGCGTACCCGCTGATTGCCCCCGGGATGCAGCACGCGCAATAGCAGCTTAAGATACAGTCTGGTCATCCGGCTGAACAGTCCGGGCGGCAGGTCAATCGTGCTGAATCCAAACGACTGCGATCCGCGATTAATCATACTGATGCCGTATAGCCCTCTTACTTCCCGGAACTCCGGCTTGCCCGCCATCTCTGCCGCCAGCTTAGGCAGTGCCTTGCCTACCTCACGTACAACATAGATGGCCATACGCATGACAGATCCCGAGGAAGCCACAGTCTCAAATAGCTTGCGGTTGTCAAAATGCAGCTCTACGACTTCATCCCCGTCACGAATCGTTTCCCCGTCATCCAGACGGAGCTGGGGACCGTGGTACTTGCGAATCCGATAATGGAAGACCGCGTCGCCCTGCACCGGCTTAACCCGAAACACCCACTGAAATATCCGTTCCCAGGTCAGCCACAGAGCAACCGCTGCCCGTTTGAGCAGTCCCATGCGCGGCCGAGCTCCTCTGCTCTCTAGCTGCGTCCGCAGCCGTTCAGCATGACGTGCTCTACGCTGGTCCGAAACCTCGATCATTTCTTCGATTTGAACAAAACGGTAGCCGCGCTTCGCACCTTCTTGCAAGTAATGCTCTAACGCTTCCAGCATATGCGCAGGTGCATCATGGTCCGCGCCAAAGGTTGTGCCGCAATCATGCAGTAACAATACCTCGCCAGGTCTAAGCTTCTTCATCATCCGCTTCGTCAACCGCTTAACACCGACCCGCTTGCGCCAGTCATTGAACATTGCCGACCAGAGAATAATCTGGAGATGTCCAAGATTCGAGAAATCAAACAAATTAACAATTCCCCAAGGCGGCCGATAATAAAAAGAACGCGTCCCCGTGGCCTTGCGGATCACCTCAGAAGTCTGATGGATCTGACGCTTGACCGTCGCTGGCCGCATAAACCAATTCGTCTTGTGTACATAATTATGAATGCCGATAATATGTCCTTCATCGATCATCCTGCGCAGAATCTCGGGATGACGTTCCGCATTGGCTCCCACGACGAAGAACGTCGCTTTGGCATCGTAACGGGCCAACAGATCAAGCAGCTTCGGTGTATAGATCGGGTCCGGGCCGTCATCAAACGTAAGCGCAATCTCCCGCTCCGCTTTGCCGCGCTTGAATACCCGGAATCCAAAAATACGACTGATGAGACCTGGCAGAAAGGCGTAAAATGTCAAAATGTAAAAACCCAAGAGCAATAAACTCTCCATATGCAAATTCCCCACGATCCTGGTTACGTCCCGCGCCCCTTCTGCCGAGGCGCCTTTCGGGCATACCTAAATATTGTATCACACCTAACTATAAATAGGCATCATTTAAAAAGTATAGTACAATCATAATGATAATTCACGTTCAGGGAGGTAGAGCATGCTCACGTTTTACAAAAAGTACTGGCGCACGGCGTTTGATATCGCCCTGATCGCACTTACCGTGTATCTGATTATGTTCGCGTTCAGCTATCTGTACAAAATTGCGACGCCGGTGTTCTTGTGCTTCATTATATTCATGATCATTGAGCCACTGGCCAAGCGTCTTAACAAGCTGGGAATTAAAAAATCGATTGCCGCGGCGATTTCCATCCTGTTTTTTACAGTGATCATTTTGGGTGCCTTTGTTGGCGCCGGATTCGTACTCACCAATGAGATTACGTATCTGGTAGAAATGCTGCCCCAATACCAGCAGCAGTTCGGTGAACAAATTGCAGCCATCGGTACATACTTGACCGAACGCTATGAATCGCTGCCGCCGGATATTACAGAAAACTCGCAGGAGATCATTAACTATGTGACTACATGGGGCGCGGGTATAGCTTCTGGCTTCTTGACCGGAACAACCAAATTCCTGACCTCCTTCTCTTCGTTTTTAATCAACTTCGGGATCGGCATCATTTTGGCCTTTTTCCTTAGTATTGAGATTAAGGACTGGAGACGCACCGCAGAGGAGAAAACGCCAAAGACCTTTAAAAAAGCCTTCTACTTTTTGAAGGATAATGTCTTTAAGGGAATCGGGGTTTATCTGAAAGCTCAGTTCAAGCTGATTTCCGTGACGTTTGTCGTCATTCTGGTGGCGCTGCTCATTTTGCGGGTTGAAAATGCCTTTACAATCGCTACCCTGGCAGCCGTCTTCGATCTGCTGCCGCTGCTTGGTGTTAGCACAGTCTTCGTGCCGTGGATCGTATATCTCTTCATCGTCGGCCAGACGGGTCTGGCGATTTGGCTAACCGTGCTGCTGCTTGTCGTCTTGATTACGAGACAAATCCTCGAACCCAAAATCACCGGGGATTCGCTTGGCGTCTCCGCCTTCACGATGTTTGTGTTCATTATTATTTCCCTGTCACTGTTCGGAATTGCTGGTCTGATCATTTCACCACTGCTGGTCATTCTGCTCAAAGCATTGTACATGCAGGGTTATCTGCACCGCTGGATTCGAACGCCAATTAATGAATATGATGTGGAGCCTACACCGCCCCAAGATCCCGGTGGTCCGGATGCTCCCGCTGGCCCTGCCAATCAGGATCCTCCTCCACCACCGCCTACCACAGGTAACGGTCCTCTGCCCGTTAAGTAAACCTCAAGACCACAGCCCGTTGGACCAGATATACTGGTCTGACGGGCTGTTTTACTGGCTGGGGACATCATACTGGGCCAAGGTATCCATGATGGTACGGAACAGGCTCGTTGCCTGGTTATTCTCATGTGGCCGACGGTTCTCGACCAGCACGGCGACAGCATAACGCGGGGCCTGCACCGGGCCATACCCCGCGAACCAATGATGGTTCAGGGTCCCAGCGGCCCCATCCGTTTGAGCTGTGCCGGACTTGCCCGCTACCTGCCATAGCCCATCACGAATCGCTTTCCCTGTCCCCTCTGCTACTACAGCCTTCATACTGCGCAGCAGCACGGCTGCCGTTGCTGGTGCGATTTGTCCTTCTTTGGACGGAACAGCTTGCGAAGGCAGACTCATCATCTGTTGACCGTTGGCATAGCGAATCTCACTAACCAGTCTAGGCGCCAAGACATCCCCGCCCCGTAGCAGCGTCACGACCAGATTGGCAGCCTGGAGCGGCGTCATGCGGACGTCACGCTGACCGATCCCGGTCTGCGCCAGCTGACCGCCGTCACGTACGTAAGGGGGAGCCATAAAAACCGCTCCTGCCTGTTCCTCCTGCAGCAGCCGCAGCGGCTGCTTGAGTGGCTTCAGCGGCTGCTCCGTCGCCCAGCCGACTCTGCGGGCGATGCCAAGCCGATCAGCCGTCTGAAGCAGCTCCTCCCCGCTTAAGCGTTCGGCAATGGTGGCGAAGGCGATATTACATGAATGAGCCAGTGCGTCCTCTAGCGCCAGTATGCCATGCCCGCCCTCCTTCCAGCAGGAGAGACCATAACGACCGTATTGCCCGTTGCAATGAAAGGTCTCATGCGGATGCAAATGACCATGCTCCAAAGCAGAGGCGGCTGTAACCAGCTTGAACAAGGAGCCTGGGGGCTGTGCAATCAAAGCATGATTAGCCCAATCTGTACCCGATTGAACAGGGTGATCGGGATCAAAGACGGGTCGTGAAATCATAGCAACAATATCTGCCGACTGCGCATCCAGTACAACGACCGCCCCTTCCTCCAGGCCCGCCTCATCTACGGCCGTCTCGAGCTGATTCTGGAGGTTTAGGTCAAGCGTCGTTCGGATGTGCAGGGGGTAATACGGATTGCCCGGCTGTCCGACACGCATATCCAACCCGTGCATCGGCACACGCCTGCCGTCTACATAGTGGGAAACCACAGATCCTCCCAGTCCTCGCAGCAGAGGCTCCAGCGACCGTTCAAGTCCAGCACCGCCAATCTTGTCATCCAACTGTATTCGGCCGGCAGCCAATAGTCCGGCATACTCATCCGCAATCCATTCGGGGTGCTGACTAATAAACCCAATCGCATGCTTAGCCTCAAAATCATCACGATAACGGCGTTCGTAAGGGAGCACGCGGAGCCCGTCCAGTTGCAGCTGGCCGAGCGCATCCAGTTGGCGGGGAGACAAGGCTAACGGCTCCTTGCTCCCGGGCTCATGCCAGAACGTCGGCTCTTTCAGCTGAGAAAGCCAGTTCAGCAGCTGATCCTGTTTCACTTCCAACACACCGGCCAACTGCTCCAGCTCGGATGGCGTCCCCCACGTCCCGTACCGCACAGGGAATGCGGCCAGCGCTTGAATCGTCTCTCCTGTGATTGGAGTTCCATGCCTGTCTGTAAAATGACCGCGCCCGCTGGAAAGGACAATGGCTTTTTCCCGCTGGTGGACCGACTCGCCGCGCCAATGATCGCCATTTGTGCCAGGAATAACAGAGGGCATCCACTGCAGCCAAGCCAGTCTCCCGATAAGGAGACCGGCAGCAAGCAGTGCTCCGAGAGCAATTCCTGTCAGCCTTCGCCTCATTCTATTCCTCGTATGGGCTTTGCGTGAGTGTTCTGGATGCAGCATTTCGGGCACCCCCTCTAGGTTTCGCTAACTTCATCCATAGTATGGACATTATCGGACATGCCTAAGCTTGTCTCTCCCACTCTTTCGACAATAAAAAACCAGTGCAAGCCAGGGGCCTGCACCGGATACTAAGCTAAGCAGCAATCAGTCTATTGTAAAACGAGACAGCGACTCTCTGAGACCGTTGGACACTCCCTCCAGCGTATCTGATAGCCGCACAAGCCCTTCGCTAATACTTAACTGTTCAGTGCTGAGAGAAGCCACCTCTTCCGAGGTAGCCGAGGACTCCTCTGCGACGGCGCTGACACTGCCCATGGCTTCCATCAGCGTGGTCTGGGACTCATCCAGCTCGCCGATCGATTGCGTTACCGAGTCCAGACGGTTGACAAATGCAGTCATCTGATTTTGCACCGAATAGAATAGCTGATTGGCTTCCTTTACGGAGACGATCTGTTCCTGGAGAATCGGATAAGCCTCAGACAAGACGCCAACCGTTTCATCAATCTCTCGCTGAATCGTCTCGGTAATCTGACCGACAATATCAATCGATTGACGGGACTGATCCGCCAATTGCCGGATTTCATCAGCGACAACCATGAAGCCGCGTCCCGCTGCTCCCGCCCGAGCTGCCTCGATCGTGGCATTGAGCGACAAAATATTCGTTTGCTTGGTCAGGTTGTTCAGTACCTCAAGGATCTTCCGAATCGAGCCTGTGCTTTCCTTGAGCTTGTCGACCTTGTCGACCATGGAACGGGTCATTTCCTCGGTAAGTCCCGTCTTCTCGATCAACAAGTCCATATAATGCGTACCTTGTTCACTGGATTGCTGTACGCTGCTCGCCGAGACGACCATCTCGCTGTTCGCCACGATGACTTGCTTCATCTGACGGCCGATATGCTCCGTTAAATCGCTACCCCGCTCCGCTTCCATCGCAAGGCTGGTCGCCCCGCCGGCAATCTCTTCCGTAGCTACTGCAATTTCCCTGGCAGAGACCGCGGTTTTTTTGGAGGAGTCGCCAAGGGCTTCAGCCGTTTGCAGAACATCCGTCGCCGACTGATAAGCCTGACTCGCCAAGGCGGATATCTGCGTCATCATCTGGTTGAAGCTCTGAGCCAGCTGTCCGATCTCATCGCTCTTGCGCAGCGAGGACCGTACAGTTAAATCTCCACGTTCCCCGCGGGTCATGAGATCCCGCAGCTGACGCAGCGGCAAAGCAATCATTCGAACAACCATATAGCCGATGCCTAGTGCCAGTAGCGACGCTAGCACGCTTGCAATGATTGTGATCTCCCGGATTTGCTGGGCATCCTTGACCAACTCATTTACGGGAATCTCGCCGAGCAGCCACCATTCCACACCTTGAAGTTTCTTAAACACAGCCAATACTTGATCATTCATTTCATTCTGGGACCTCAGTGCAAACGGACCGTCTGCTTTTTGATTCTCATCAAACAACACATGGTTGGCTGTCCCGAGCTCCTCCGTACCATCCGTGTAGATGATTCTACCTGCTTCATTAACAATCTTGATCTCACTGCCACTACCAAGTACTAGTCCGGATAGCAGTTCCTGCAGCTCGCTGTAACGAATCTCCAGCAGCAGGACGAATACATTCTGCTTATTGATGTTATTTCTTACCAGCCGCGCTACACCAATCGTCGGTTCGCGAGAGACACCGCTGATGCCCTCTACTTCTGATGGCAACCAGAGCGGCTGGCCTCCCCGCTCGATCACCTCAGGAAACCATGATGCCTCCTTTAGCGCCGCATAATTCACCTCTGCGGCACCGCTGCCTATTCCGTTAACCCCTTCGTTTAATGGGATCAGATAGCCTGCCTCAATCGCTGAACTGGCCATCAACACCGAAGTGAACTTGCTCCGTACCTGTCTCCCTGCCTCAAAAAGAATCATGGTGTCGGTATTGGGGTTGTTCAATGTTCTCAAGCTGGACTGAACTTCAGCATCAAATATAAATTGCATCGTGGTTGCATTGAGATTATCAAAAAACAAATCAAGCTTGCTTGCCGCTTGATTCACGGTTTGCATGCTGGCATCTGCCACCTTATCCTCAATAATCTGCCTGGAAATTTGGTAGGATAATATACCTACAGTAACAACGCATACCAGAATGCTGCCAAAAATAATTAAAAACAGCTTCGTGCCGACAGACCTGCCTACCAACCCTGATCGGGAATACTTCACCGTGTGCCACCACTTTCCAATTTATAATTGTTAGGTTTACTTACGTACAAATAACATTTATAATTGGTTTATCGGCACGGAATAGGACTTTTGTAACAATAAATATCAAAAAATGCTTTTCTGATCCTAGCCGGATCAACAAAGCACGTCGTTTCCACCATATTTATCACGTTTGTTGTCAGGTATAACGTTATGAATAAAAAAACCGGTCAGGCTGATAGCTTGCCTGGACCGGTTTTTGATGGTTAGTTAATCTTGAAACGAGACAACGATTCTTTGAGGCCGTTGGAGACGCCTTCGAGTGTATCCGATAGTTGTACAAGTCCTTCACTGATACTTAATTGTTCGTTACTGAGAGAAGCCACTTCTTCCGAAGTTGCCGAGGACTCCTCTGCGACGGCGCTGACGCTGCCCATCGCCTCCATCAATGTGGTCTGTGACTCATCCAGCTCGCCTATTGAATGTGTTACGGAATCCAGACGATCTACAAAGGCTGTCATCTGATTCTGCACAGAATAAAACAGCTGGTTGGCTTCCTTCACGGAGACAATTTGTTCTTGGAAGATTGGATATGCTTCAGACAAGACGCCAACCGTCTCGTCTATCTCACGCTGGATCGTCTCTGTGATCTGACCGACGACATCAATCGACTGCCTTGATTGATCCGCAAGCTGACGGATCTCGTCAGCGACGACCATGAATCCTCTTCCTGCGGCACCCGCGCGAGCTGCCTCGATCGTCGCATTGAGCGATAGAATATTCGTCTGCTTGGTCAGATTATTCAGCACTTCAAGGATCTTGCGGATCGACCCTGTACTGTCTTTCAGCTTGTCGACCTTCTCCACCATCGAGCGGGTCATTTCCTCTGTCAGGCCTGTCTTCTCAATCAGCAGATCCATATAACGCGTGCCTTGCTCACTGGACTGCTGCACGCTGCTCGCCGAGACAACCATTTCACTATTCGCGGCGATGACATGCTTCATCTGACGACCGATATTATCTGTCAAATCACTGCCCCGCTCGGCTTCCATCGCCAGACTGGTTGCTCCCCCAGCAATCTCTTCCGTCGCCACTGCAATCTCCTTGGCAGAGATGGCTGTTTTCTTGGAGGAGTCGCCGAGTGCCTCTGCGGTCTGCAGGACATCAGTTGCAGACTGGTAAGCCTGACTTGCCAGTGCAGAAATCTGTGTCATCATCTGATTGAAGCTCTGGGCCAGCTGACCGATTTCATCGCTCTTGCGGAGTGAGGATCGGACGGTTAAGTCTCCGCGCTCTCCACGGGTCATCAGGTCTCGCAGCTGACGCAACGGCATCGCAATCATCCGTACGACCAGGTAGCCAATGCCAAGCGCCAATACGGCCGCAACCAAACTGGCAATAATGGTAATATTCCGAATCTGTTCTGCATCCTTGACGAGCTCGGATACCGGAATTTCGCCAAGCAGCCACCAGTCCATATTGCGGAACTTCTTGTACACTGCGAGCACTTGGCCATTGGTTTGGTTATGGCTCGTAATAGAGAACGGCCCATCCGCACGTTCCTCTTCCTTGAAATGCACCTCGTTGACTACCCCGAGCTCTTCCAGATTCTCGGTGAAGACCAAGTTGCCTGCTCCATCGACCATCTTGATGGCACTGCCTGTTCCCAGCTGCAGCCCAGACAGTTGAGACTGCAATTCACTGTATTTCACTTCTAGCAGAAGGACGAACATATCTTGGTTGCTGTTGGTGCTCTTGACCAGACGGCTGACGGCCAGTGCCGGTTCATTCAGTGCGCCTCCGACACCTTTTGCCGCGGAGGGCAACCAGACCGGCTGACCGCCGCGCTCAATGACCTGCGGGTACCAAGACGCTTCCTTGACAGCTGCAAAATCCAGATTACCCGTTCCGCTGCTAATTCCGTTCAAACCGTCCTTGATGGGTATCAAATAACCTGCCGCAATCATCCCATTAGACATCAACATGGATTGAAACTTGCTATCAATTCGTTTGATGGCTTCGAACTGCTCATAGGCATCTTGATTAGTATTGTTGAGCGTGTTTAAGCTGGATTGAATATCATTGTCGAAAATAAGCTGCATCGTCAAATCATTAATGTTCTGGAACATCAAGTCGAGCTTGCTGGCGGCTTGAGTAACCGTTTGCATACTTGAACTTGCCACTTTGTCTTCAATAATATTTTTGGAGATCTGATAGGAAAATGTACCTACCGTAACAACACAAATTAAAATGCTGCAAAAAATAAGCAAGAACAGCTTCGTGCCTACTGATTTTGTAATGAATCCACCGAAGGACCTCTGCCCATTACCGGATGCGGACTGCTGCTTTTCAGGCTTGGCGCCCTTTGTCTCCTTACGCGTATTGGACAACTTTGCTTTTGTTTTCTCTACCCATTTCACAATGTGACACCACCTGGTTAGTATGATCGACTGCTACGTTTACAACTACTTCATATATGTACAATTAGAATATCGGCAAATACCGGGACTTTTGTAATAGGAAATAAAAAACTCTTCTCCCAATCCATGAAAAAGAATGAAAGAAGAGCGTAACCAGATATGTCATTATATTGAACTCACTTGTTGATTCGCTTGCGCATCATATCCATGGGGCGCACAGGATGCTCTGTACGCAGCCGGACCAGCTGTAGCGGATGTCTTGCCGCATTCAGAGGCTCACCTTGATCATCTGTCAATTCACCAACGATTTGCTTGAAGAAGCCCTCCGGTCCAAAAAATTCGATTTCTTGCCCCGGCTTGAAGTGATTGCGCTGCTGAATCGTTGCCCAGCCCGTGGCTGGATCGTAATCCATGACCACGCCTGCAAAGTCGTAAGGCGCCGCCTTATCCTCTGCCTCATAGATATGGTCCTCTGCCCCCGGCGTATCAAAGAAAAAACCGGTGTTGAGCGGACGATTGGCCGCTTTATTAATTTCTTCCACCCATGCCGGGTTTAATTCATAGCTGTCGGGATTCTCGAAATACGTATCGATCGCCTGCCGGTAGGCATTCACGACCGTAGCGACATAGTGAAGACTTTTCATTCGTCCTTCAATTTTAAAGCTGTCCACGCCGGACTCGATCAAAGCAGGCATATGTTCAATCATGCACAGGTCCTTGGAGCCCATCGTAAACAGGTCTTCTTCGTCTACCGCTCCCTGCTCTGGGACATGCAGGTCATACTTCCAACGACACGACTGACAGCACCCGCCGCGATTGGAATCCCGGTCTGTAAAATGATTGGACAATACACAGCGGCCTGAAAAAGAAGAACACATCGCCCCGTGGATGAATGCTTCAATTTCGATATCCACATTCGCTTTGATTTCTGCAATTTGCTCAAGACTGGTCTCCCGACCAAGGACGACACGCGGCAGACCTTCATTTTTCCAAAACTGCACCGCTTGCCAATTAAGAGTGGATTGCTGGGTACTCAGATGTACCTCCAGCTTCGGGGACACGCGCATCGCTGTCTCCACAATCAGCGGATCCGCCGCAATAATGGCTGCAATTCCAGCGGCCTCTAGCTCGCGGAGATAGTCTTCCAGGCCTTCGATATCTTCGTTGTGCGCATAAATATTGGTAGCGACGAACACTTTGGCACCATAGCGGGCAGCAAATTCTACACCCTCACGCATTTCATCAAACGTAAAATTATCGGCGTTGGAGCGAAGTCCGTATTTCTGGCCACCGATGTAGACGGCATCCGCACCATAATGCACGGCATATTTGAGCTTCTCCAAATTCCCAGCAGGCGCCAGCAGCTCAGGCCGCTCCAAACGATGGCGCTTGCCTTTCAAACGGGGCAGCACTTCTGTAGCCATATCCCGGCTCCTTTCTTATTAATTCTAAACAAGGCTGCCCTCAACGTATGAGCCTACAGTCACGGATCGATCTTACGATCGCTGTTGTCCCCAGATTTCTTGAATTGTTAACCGCTCTAGCGGTTGAAATCCGGGGACAAAGGCGAACGCTTCGCTTCTCCAGATTCGATCCGTGCCTCTCCGGCACGTTGGGAACAGCCTGAAAACTTCAATTAATATACTTGTTCTTTATAGAAAAATCCGAATGACAGCTCTCGGTCGGGGTCCTGTAGCGCCTGAATGGGCTCCAGTGCCGCTTCGTCAAACTGATAGCCTGCGGGATCCGCATAGTAGGCGTCGATGGCTTGACGATAGGCACGCACGACCGTTTCATTGTAGATGGTGCTCTTCATAAAGCCGTCGATTTTGAGGCTGTCTATGCCCGCCTCCAACAGCTCATGCAAGTTCTCCAGCATGCAGATGTCGTCCGAGCTCATGACATGGGTACCGTTGCTGTCTTCAAAGATGGGAAACCGCTCTTCCGGACGCTCGGCTTCCATAAGAAAAAGCCCTTGATCCTTGCCGGTTACTAATTGTCCAGGCGGGAGGTCCGCAGGTTTTGTCGTTCGATTATGGTCTGCGTAGCTCTGCAGCAAATATCTTTTGGAATGATAGATGTTTGTCATGCCGTGTACCTGCACTTCGACTTGCAGCTCCGTATGCTGCTTCATCTCCACAATCTGATCCATATTGAGCTCACGCGCGACTACAAAGCGAGTGGCGCCACGCCGCCCCCAGAAGTTAGCTGTGGCATAATTGGTCGAGGTCATCTCAGCATTCCAGTGCAGCCCCAGCTCAGGATGTGAAGCTCGTACTGTCATCAACACGGCGGGGTCACCGAATACAATGGCATCGACACCAGCCGCAGCAAGCGTATCGATATATCCTGGCAGCTCCGGCAAGCGTTCATTCTCAATCAGATTATTAATGGATACGTAGATCCGAACGCCTCTCGGCTTAGCCATGGCAACCGCAGCTGCGATCTGAGCCTCCGAGAATTCACCAGCAAGTCTCATCCCGTATCGGGTCTCGCCGATGACAAACGCATCGGCTCCCGCTGCTATTAGACGCTCCAGCTCATCGAGGGAAGCTGCCGTACAGAGCAGCTCCGTTCTCTTACTCATACTGCAACTCCTTTCCTGTGAGAATGTTATTGATTGGCCTCACTTAACCGCTTATTACGAAGATGCTCATTGTAGGTAACGGAGAAATAATGACCACTTGTCCCATCCTTTTTGGTCACATAAAAAAAGTATTCCGTATCTTCCGGGTACAAGGCAGCTTCTATTGCTGCAAGACTCGGGCTTGCAATCGGGCCTGGTGGCAGTCCCGTCTGTTGATAGGTATTATATGGGCTCTCAATTAGCAGATCGCTCTCAAACAGTCTGTCCTTCTGCCTGCCCAGCGCGTATTGGACCGTTGCATCAATCTGCAGCATCATATTGTCCTGCAACCGGTTGTAAATGATACCCGCAACGACGGGGCGTTCCTCCGGCAGCACAACCTCCCGTTCAATCATTGAAGCAATGGTCATCATTTCGTGAAAAGAAACCCCCAGCGTTTCGAGCTCATCTTCCCAGCCCTCCGGAAGCTGTTGCAGCTTACGATCCAGCTCCGTCAACATCCGTGTGATGATGTCCTGCTCAGTGCTGTCCTTCACAAGCTCGTAAGTCTCAGGGAAGAGATAACCTTCAAGCAGTTGATTCATTTGATCGGATACCGTAATTTTGCCTGCCGATACCGAAGCGGCCAGCATCGTCTGTGAAGCGGCAACTTCTAAAAACCGCTCTTCGTCGACCAAGCCTTGCGCTGCCAGTCGCTCCGCCATTTGCGTCACGGTATAGCCTTCCGGAACCGTAAAACGAATGGTATCCTCCAGAAGGGTGTCGCCGCTGTTCAGCTTGGCGATAATCGCATCCAGCTCCATTCCCGGGTGCAATTCGTAGGCACCTGCTTTGAATGCGGGACCTTCATCTTTCAGACGCAAATAATATTTGAAAATAAAACTATTGCGAATGATGCCTTCCTTCTCCAACGTCTCGGCTACTCGGCCAGGCGATGAGCCTCGTGCAACCTCAACCCGTACCGCTTCTCCGGTTGGAGCCGGACGCAGTCCGTTCCAGAGATATAATGCCACACTACTGATTCCAATCAACATCACGCCCAGAATCGAGCTGATGACAATCAAGGTGATTCGATTCTTGCGTTTGCGACGATAGGTTCTAGCATCCACGCCTTCAAGTCCCCCTTGCCATATCTAAGCTTACAAGTGCATAGCATTTCAAAAAGGACGGGGGTCGCCGTCCTTTTTGAAATGCTATGATCAGTCGATCAAATCTAAGGCCGTTCCTCGTCTCTGAACAACAGATCGTCATAAGCCTCTGCCGCCGCTTCCCATTCATCCTCGTCAGTCACAGCATCGAGTTCGAATTCACCGTCAGGCTGTTCAGCGATCCGAAAAAAAGCAAGCTCATCGAGCTTCTTCATCGCTGCGGTCTGCAGAGCTGCGTAGGCTTGACCGTTCAAGCGGTATTCGGCAGCGATGAGATACATCTCCTCGCTGCCGTCCTCCGCAACCAGAGCGAGCTGTCGGCCATACTTGCTGCGCAAGGCATCCTGAGCGCCAGGCCAACCTGAGACTTCATCGCTCGACATGTTAAGCTTCCTCTTCCATCTCGGCAAGCAGAGTATTGAAGGTCTCTTCGACCATATTCCACTCTTCTTCGCTCTCAATGGTGTACAACTTGAGGTCGTCGCCGTCTTCTTCGTACCGGAAGGCATACACTTCTTCAGACTCCTCGTCCTCGCCCTCTTCTTCATGCAGCGGCACAACCATCATGTATTTTTGTTCGGAGCCGTCTACTTCGAATTTCATAATGACTTCGAATTCTTCTTCATTGCCCTCTTCATCCGGAATATAAATAATTTCCGGCTCTTCGAACTGCATGTCGTCATTTGTCATCTTTACCCTCACCTTTTCGTTTTAGAGTCGAGATAATTTTGCAAAATGAGCGCTGCCGCCATTTTGTCCACCACTTGCTTGCGCTTCTTGCGGCTGATGTCCGCTTCGAGCAAAGTGCGCTCTGCGGATACGGTGGTCAGCCGTTCATCCCAAAGGTGAACAGGTAAGTTCAGTTGCTCGCGCAAGGATTGCGCAAAAGCGATGCAAATTTCGCCACGCGGGCCGATCGTGCCATTCATATTCTTGGGCAGACCGACGACGATCTCGGACACCTCATGCTCCTTGACAAGCGATGCTAGCTCCTCAAGCTCCGAGTCGTCCCTGCGTTTGTGTACGACCCCTAAGCCCTGGGCTGTCCAGCGAAACGCGTCACTGACCGCTACGCCGATGTTGCGGTCGCCGTAATCCAATCCCATAATGCGCATTAGCTAATCCGGCCTCATTTCGAATAAGGTGTTCGCTTATCTGTGCTGACGAAGATAATTCCGGACGAGCTCTTCAATTAATTCGTCGCGCTCTTTCCTGCGGATCAGACTTCTGGCGTTGTTGTGACGCGGAATGTAAGCCGGATCCCCGGAGAGCAGATAACCGACGATCTGGTTGATCGGATTGTAGTCCTTCTCCACCAGCGCATCGTACACGCTCAGCAGGATTTCCTGCGAAGAGGATTCCATCTCTTCCGGGTTCACATCAAACTTCATCGTTTTATCCATGGAACTCATTGCCAGCACCTCGCTTTCAGGTAAAGCAGTTATGCTAACTCTATCATATCACACTTGACTGCGAAAGAACCAGTTCTTCCGCAAGCTGCAAGGCTTCTTGAAGCTTCGATGGATCCTTGCCGCCAGCCTGCGCCATGTCCGGACGACCGCCGCCGCCCCCGCCGCAGCGGGCAGCAAGCTCTTTAATCAGCTTACCGGCATGGAAGCCTTGCTTCACTAGCTCGGGAGAAACAGATACGACGAGATTTACTTTGTCCTCCTGTACAGCTCCAAGCACCAGGATGCTTTGCTGCAATTTGCCCTTGAGCTCGTCGGCAATCCCCCGCAGCGCCTCCATTCCGGATACTTTGACTTCAGCGGCCAGAAGCGTCACGCCTCCGACTTGCTTAGCCTGGTTTTCCAGCGAACCCGCTTCAATGCGGCCCAGTCTGGCTTGCAGTGCTTCCTTGTCCCGGCCTAGCTCTTTGACCTGGACATACAAGCCTTCGATCCGCTTGGGCACGTCCGGAAGCGACGACTTGAGCAGGTCCGCAGCCTGCTTGAGCAGGTCCAGTTGCCCATCCATATGAGCGTATGCAAACTTGCCGGTTACCGCCTCAATCCGTCGTACGCCTGAGCCAATGCCGGACTCGCTTATCAGCTTGAAGATGCCAATCTGCGAAGTATTGGCCACGTGACAGCCGCCACACAGCTCAATGCTGTAATCCCCGACTTGAACGACACGGACAATGTCACCATATTTTTCTCCGAACAGCGCCATGGCGCCCATAGCTCTGGCTTCGGCAATTGGCTTGGAGGCAATCGACACCGGCGTCGCCGTCCAGATCTGCTCATTCACCCGGCGCTCGATCGCCGTGAGCTCCTGCTCACTGATGCTGCCGAAGTGAGAGAAGTCAAACCGCAGGCGCTCAGCTTCAACCAGCGACCCCGCTTGGTTGACATGATCGCCAAGCACTTCTTTGAGCGCTTTGTGGAGCAGATGCGTAGCCGTATGATTCTTGATAATATCTTCTCTTGCTTGACGTGACACCTCGGCACGAACTGTATCGCCGACACGGAGCACACCCGAAGTAATGACCGTACGATGTACAGGTTGACCCTGAGGCGCCTTGAACACCGCCTCGACGGAAGCCTCCAGACCGCCAGCAGCCTGCAGAATACCATGGTCGCTAATCTGGCCACCGCTCTCCGCGTAGAACGGAGTTACGTCCAGCACGACAAGCGCGGTGCTGCCTGCATGTGCGAAATCAACATTTTGCTCATCAACAATAATCGCCTGAACTACGGCATTCGATACCAATTCATTATATCCAATGAACTCGGACTTAACCGCCAGCTCGGAGAGCGGTCCACCCTGCACTTTCATGCTGCCTGTATCTGCACGAGCCGCCCGCGCCCGCTCCCGCTGCCGCTCCATGGCCGCTTCGAAGCCTTCGCGATCGACTTGCAGTCCATGCTCCAAGGCGTAATCCTCGGTCAGATCAAGCGGGAATCCAAAGGTATCATACAGACGGAAGCAATCTTCGCCGTCAATGACCTGCGCTCCTGCCTCCTTGGCTTTGTCGGCCAAATCCGCCAGAATAGCCAAGCCGTCTGAAAGGGTTTCGTGGAACCGCTCTTCCTCCGTGCGGATAACCCGTTCGATGAATTCACGCTTTTCGACGATTTCGCTGTAATAGCTACCCATGATTTCGCCGACAACCGGGGTCAGGCTATACAGGAAGGGACGATCGATGCCCAGCTTTTTGCCGTAGCGCACAGCCCGTCTGAGCAGACGACGCATGACATAGCCGCGCCCTTCATTGGAAGGCATAACACCGTCTCCGACCGTGAACGCAACGGTGCGGATATGATCGGCAATGACTTTCAGCGCGATATCCGTCTCATTCTGCTCCTGGTAACGGACGCCTGCGATCTCGCAGGTGCGGTCAATAATCGGACGGAACAGATCGGTATCGAAGTTCGAGTCCACGTCCTGCAGGACAGAAGCAAAGCGTTCGAGTCCTGCGCCGGTATCAATATTTTTATTTGGCAGCGGTGTGTAGCTGCCGTCTTTATTATGGTTGAATTGAGAGAAAACCAGATTCCAGATCTCTAGGAAGCGCTCGTTCTCCCCGCCTACGGTGCAGTCCGGATCAGACAGATCGCCGTACTTCTCGCCCCGGTCGTAGAAAATTTCGGTACAAGGACCACAAGGACCTTCTCCAATATCCCAGAAGTTGTCTTGCAGCTTGACGATCCGTTCAGCCGGCAGACCGATCTTCTCGTTCCACAGGCGGAAGGCTTCCTCGTCTTCAGGGTAGACCGTAACGGAGAGCCGTTCTGGATCAAAGCCGATCCACTGAGGACTGGTGAGAAATTCCCACGCCCATGTAATGGCTTCTTCCTTGAAGTAGTCGCCAATCGAGAAATTGCCCAGCATCTCAAAAAACGTATGATGACGTCGGGTTTTACCGACATTCTCAATATCGTTGGTGCGGATACATTTCTGCGAGTTGGCAATCCGCGGATTGTCCGGTGCCACGCGGCCGTCAAAGTACGGCTTGAGCGGCGCCATCCCGGCATTAATCCACAATAGCGAAGGATCGTTGTGCGGCACAAGCGATGCGCTAGGCTCGATCGTATGTCCCTTGCTCTCAAAAAACGCGAGCCATTTGGAACGAATTTCACTTGCTTTCATAGTTGTCACAGCCCCCATTGTCATAAAAAAATTAAAAAAATCGCCCCTACAATTGCAGGGACGAATCTCATTCGCGGTACCACCCTGGTTATCTCAGTCCAGCCGTCCATACTCGGTTAGCGGGATCGTGATCGCCTTCGTTGGACGATAACGGGTCCTCACCGGTAGAGTTCGTCTACACTCCAAAATTGGCTTTCGGCGGTTCTTCGTCAAGAAGTTCTTGCAGCCGACTATCAACGCCTGACAGGCAAATGGATAGCGGAACTCCCTCTCTGGATAACGGGCTACAGCCTACTTCATTTCATCATCGCTTTTGGTAATTTAAGTACAGTATAGCCGCAGCTGCCGCAAGCTGTCAAATCGTCTTTCGACGGATGTAATACGCAAACAAATGCTGAAGGATCACCTTCAGAGCAGCAAAAATCGGAACTGCGATAATCATGCCCGGAATGCCTGCTGCTTCTCCGCCAACGAGCAAGGCAAAAATAATGAATAAAGGATGCATGTGCAACGTCCGGCCGACAACCTGAGGCGAGATCACGTTGCCTTCCAACACCTGACAGATGAGATTGATGACCAGCACCAGGAGCACCATTTTCCAAGATATCGTTGCTGCCATGATCAGAGCCGGCGCTGCGCCGAAAAAAGGCCCTACATAAGGAATAATATTGAATATCGCTACAATTCCGGCAAGCAGCAGTGGATACGGCAAGCCGATTGCCCAGTATCCGATATACGCAAGCAATCCGACCAACAGACAGACGATGACTTGTCCGCGGATATAACTGCCCAATGCCTCGTCGATTTCCTTCAATAAACGGATGACTCCCTGTCTGTGGGAGCGGGGCACGTAGGTAATCACTGTGCGCTCAAATACGTCTAGATCCTTCAATATATAGAACGCTAAAAACGGAATGATAAATACAATAAAGACGGCCCCCAGCATCGCACCCAAGTTATTAACGAACTCCAGCAGTGCGGTAGAGGCCCGCTGCTCCAGTTGCATCAACGAGTGCCGGATGCCCTGCCTTAGTCCTTCCGGAATCAGCGAGTGGTTACTCATCTGATCATAGTATTGCTGCGCTCTGAGCGTCAGCTCCGGCATATGGTCATTCAACTCATTCAGCTGTCTGATCAGCAAGGGGATGGCATGCATCAGTATAACCGTTATGGCAGCCAAAAAAACGGCATAGATCAGCAACACGGCGATCGCGCGGGGCACTCGACGGTCTGATAACAGGCTTACAATGGGATTCAAAATATACGAGACAATCATCGCTAGAATAAACGGCCCCAATACGGCTTTGCCGAAACTGTAAACGAACAGTAAAATGGGTTTGACGAGCAATAGCAAAAAAAGAGCCAACAGGCCAAGAATTCCGAATATCATGATGCCCATTGCCCTGCTCCGCATCCATCTCTCCACGTTACTTCCGCTCCCTTCCCGCATTACTGCCCCAGCATGTCCTTACAGTATATGTAATTTTGCGAGTGGTCATCCGGGAATGTCAGAGCAAAACAAAATAACCCCACAAAGTGGAGCCTTTTCTTCGAAGATTAGCCAGAACCTATGCGGGGACCCCGAGAATCATAAAAAAAGGACAGCCCGCAGGCCGTCCTCTGGTTTCGTTACATATGCATTTGCGGCATTTCCTCTTCGAAGAATAGATCGTCAAGCGAGCTCAACGTGCCGTCTTCCTCTACTTGGTAAACAGACATTTTGTCGCCGTTCACCGTTAGCTCAATGAAGCAGCCCCAACAGTAAAACTGATGGCTGCCAATCTTGCCAATATCCTTTGAATTGCAGTTGGGACATTTCATACCACTGGTCTCCCTTATCGATCCGATTCGGAGGTGGTCATATTATGCAGTTCATGACTAGCGCTCTCCGGCACCAGAACCGCTTTCTCGCCTAGCGTAATCTCATCAGCGAACTGCGCAACCCTGAGCCAATGGCGCCCTTCCATTACATCTGAAATAAAACCATCCGTTAGTTCATAGCCTATTATAGGTGTACCCTTAATCGGATTAAAATAAACATCCGATATCCGCCCTAATTCTTCGCCGTTGGTCGTGATGACGGGCAAGTCTTTCAGTTTGCTCTCTCCCCAGCAATAACAGCGCGTGATTTCGCCTGCCGCTAGCCGTATAACCGCATCGGACCGGCTTACAATCAGCGCATCCTTGCCACAAGTCAGAACATCCTCCCAGTCGACGGCATAGGCTCCCTTGCGGGGCCAACTACGGCTACCCGTAATGATTCCCCTGAGCTGCCAGTGTTCGTCAAACCAGATATCTTTCACTTTGCCTATTGTCTTCCCGCTCCCGCTAACGATCAACGGGAGACCGATCAAGTGCTGAAGCTTGAGCACGGGCAGGGCCTCCTAAGCAGTAGTACGAATACGAAGCACAAGCGTTGCAACAATTTGCGCTGAATATTCGATCTCCTCCATAGTATTGCCCAATCCAAAGCTGAACCGTACGGCGCTGCCCGCGAGCTGCTCAGACAGTCCCATGGCTGTGAGTACATGAGAGCGGCTCAGGGCGCCTGAACTGCAGGCAGAGCCGCCGGACACAGCAATGCCTTCGATGTCCAGATTCATTAATAGCGACTCTGCCGAGACGCCAGGAAAGCTGAGATTCAGAATATCTGGAACCTGCTCCGATGACCCGCCGTTCAGGATAAATGCGTCCCTGCCGATCAAGTCCGAGAGCAGCTCCAGAAAGCGTTGACGGAGCTGCAGCATCCGCTCCCGCTTGCTCTCCCGCCGCGACTCTGCCAGCTCCAACGCTCTGGCGAATCCGCAGGCGCCCGCTACATTCTCCGTGCCGGCCCGGCGGTTGCGTTCCTGCGGACCGCCCAGAAGCTGCGGCTCAAAGCGCGTACCCTTGGCCACATAGAGTGCCCCTATCCCTTGCGGACCATTGATCTTGTGCGCCGAAAATGAAGCCAGATCAACAGGCATTTCACGCAATCGTAGCGGCAGCCGCCCCAACGCCTGGATCGCATCAACATGAAAGAGAATCCCACGTTCCCTGGCCGCCGCTCCGATCTGTTCAATTGGTTGAACGGTGCCGGTCTCGTTGTTGACAAGCATCACGCTTACTAGCGCCGTCTGCTCGTTCATCGCCTCGATCACTTGCGCAGGGACGATGGCTCCGCTAGCGTCAGGCAGCAGCCGCGTCACGCGAAATCCCTGCTCCTCCAGACGATCCACTGCATGGAGAACGGCATGATGCTCGATAGCAGTCGTAATGATGTGGTCTCGGCCCGCTTTGCGCTGAGCCCAAGCTGCTCCGGCTAGACCGAGATTATCACTTTCGGTACCGCCAGAGGTGAAGATGAGCTCGGCAGGTGAGCAATGCAGCTGCGTTGCAATCCTGTCCCTGGCGCGTCCCAGCTGCTGCTTGGCGTTCCGGCCGAATGCATGGA
Source organism: Paenibacillus daejeonensis DSM 15491 (assembly GCF_000378385.1). Classification (GTDB taxonomy): domain Bacteria; phylum Bacillota; class Bacilli; order Paenibacillales; family Paenibacillaceae; genus Paenibacillus_D; species Paenibacillus_D daejeonensis. The sequence goes on from NZ_KB899659.1 coordinate 1,017,212, forward strand.
CGCTGGAAGGGTTGCCTCCCGGCCCCTGCCAGATCACCGTCATTTCCTCCAGCACTTCGGTCGCGAGCGGCGTTGTCGCCGCATGATCCATATAAATGCTCTGCATGGCTGCGACCGTTAAATGTAGAACATATAGCTGTCGAGTTCGCTCTCATCCTTGAAGGAGATCATATCCGCGAGCGTGGTCGAATCCAGCACTTCGGCAATGCTGTCACGAATTCGCAGCCATAGGTGACGCTTGGCCGGGTCGTCTTCCTCTGTGAAATCGACTGGCGAGATCGGGCCTTCCAGGATGCGAATGATGTCTCCCGATGTGATCTGCTCCGGTTCCTTGGAGAGAATGTAGCCGCCATATGCGCCTCTCACACTCTTAACCAAACCTGCATTACGCAAGGGGGCAATCAGTTGCTCCAGGTAGTGCTCCGAGAGAGAGTTTCGCTCCGCGATGCTTTTCAAAGATATCGGGCCTTCCCCGAACTTCATTGCCAGTTCCATCATAATGGTTAAGCCATAACGGCCTTTAGTTGAAATTTTCAAGGCAATCCTTCTTTCCCGGTTCTATACACCGTCAGATTTTAAGTGCACGCACTTGTCAGTAAAATGCATGTCACCGCATATTAATTCATGGTATTCCCATATTGCTTCTATGTTAACATATCCAGCAGTCGTGTGGGTGAAAAAGCTTGGTCGACTTCGTGAAAAAGTTCGCCCGGCATGATACAATAAGGGGAATGCACCATCCCTGCAGGGACAGTGCGGATCGTCAAGCCAATTCAGGTGGTGAATGGAAATGAGCGCAAGCCATGCGTCAACACGTATTGTAGTCGGCATGTCCGGCGGCGTCGATTCCTCCGTAGCCGCTCTGCTGCTCAAGCAGCAAGGCTACGATGTGGTCGGCATATTCATGAAAAACTGGGACGACACCGACGAGTTCGGTCATTGCACGGCGGAAGACGACGCCGAGGACGTGGCCCGGGTCTGCGAACAGATCGGTATCCCTCATTATACGGTTAATTTTGAGCAAGCTTATTACGACAAGGTATTCACCTATTTCCTGGATGAATACAAACGGGGACGTACGCCAAACCCCGATGTCATGTGCAACCGCGAGATCAAATTTGGCGATTTCCTGGCCAAAGCCATGGATCTCGGCGCAGATTATCTGGCGACCGGCCACTACGCCCGCACCGAGCGCACAGACGGTCAGACCCGGTTGCTGCGAGGGGTTGATTCCAACAAAGACCAGACCTATTTCCTGCATGCACTAAGAGAGCAGCAGTTAGCCAAAGCCATGTTCCCTATTGGTCATCTGCCAAAATCGGAAGTGCGTGCCATTGCTGCCGAGGCCGGCCTTGCCACTGCACGCAAGAAAGACAGCACCGGCGTGTGCTTCATCGGTGAACGGAATTTCAAAACATTCTTAAGCCAATACCTGCCTGCACAGCCTGGGGAAATGATTGATATTGCAACCGGCGAATTGAAGGGCCGTCATGATGGTCTCATGTATTATACGCTGGGTCAACGTCAAGGACTAGGCATCGGCGGTTCAGGAACTGGCGAGCCATGGTTCGTCGCAGACAAGGACTTGCAACAGAATCGACTCTATGTCGTTCAAGGCGAGCATGCCAGTCTGTATTCGGAAGGACTGCGGGCAAGCGGCGTCACTTGGCTCGGTGCAGAGCCGATGACAGGCAGCTTCCGTTGCACCGCCAAATTCCGTTACCGTCAGCCGGATCAAGGGGTGACGGTGACCCTTCAGGAAGACGGGGAAAGTGCCGAGGTTCATTTTGACCAGCCTCAAAAAGCCATTACTCCCGGACAGGCTGTCGTCTTCTACCAAGGCGATGAGTGCCTGGGCGGCGGCACCATTGATGTTGTGCACAAATCAGCTCTAGCTAGCATTCGGATTTGATGTAACACTTCCTGAGGATTCAGGGTTCACACACAAAAAAAACCGGCGGTTCGCCTTGCTTCAACTTGAAGCAAGACAAGACCGCCGGTTTTTCATGGTGTTTAATTAATCGAATTAACCGGAACCAGCCTGGAGCCATTCTCCTTCGTCATTCTCTTCTATCCGCTTGCGCACCCCTATTCGGGAAATCCGCAAATGATCCGTTTCTTCAATGACAAATTCGAATGCCCCGTATGTGACCTTCTGCTGCTTCTTCGGCGGAATCTCAATCTGCGAATAAATCCATCCGCCAATTGTGTCATAATTCTCACTGTCAATATCTAGTTCGAAGAAACTGTTCACTTCCTCGATCAGCATCAAGCCATTAATGGAGTAACTGTCCGACGTTTTCTTCTCGATATCCGGACGCTCCTCGTCAAATTCATCCTGTATGTCACCCACGATTTCTTCCATGATATCCTCCAGGGTGACCAGGCCTGATGTTCCGCCGTATTCATCAATCAGAATAGCTATCTGCGTCTTTTTCTTCTGCATCAGCTTGAGCAATGTACTGATCTGCATGGATTCCGGTACGGTCGTAATCGGACGCAGGATTTGCCGGATATCGTCAAGACCTGGCGACTCGGACTTAAGAATATCCTTGATATGAACAAAACCGATGATATTATCTTTGTCCTGATCACATACCGGGAAACGGGTATGCATCTCCTGCAGCGCAATCTTCTTGTTCTCTTCGTAGGAACGGCCGGCATACAGGCAGCTCATTTCGGTCCGAGGAATCATAATCTCGCGGGCGCAGGTCTCGGCAAAATCAAAAATATTATCCATCAGTGTCAGCTCTGTATTATCGATCAGTCCGCTCTTGTGACTCTCCTTCATCAGGATTCGGATTTCTTCCTCCGTATGCGCTGAATCATGCTCGGAGGCTGGCTCGACCCCTACTCGCTTAAGGAGCCAATTGGCCGTGCCATTGAGAAACCAAATGAACGGAAACATGATTTTGTGGAACAGCATGAGTGGTGCTGCGGTAAGCAGCGTCACATTCTCCGACTTGCGGATGGCCAGCGTCTTGGGTGCCAATTCGCCCAGCACAATGTGGAGAAATGTAATAATCGAAAAAGCAATCAGAAATGCAATCGTATGGACGAGCACATCATTCAGTCCGAACCATCCCTTGAGGTAGGGTTCGATAATCTTCGCGATTGCTGGCTCGCCGACATAGCCCAAACCCAATGATGCCAGCGTAATTCCCAATTGACACGCAGACAGATAGGCATCGAGGTTATTGGTCAGATGGGAAGCGAATTTCGCTCGACGGTTCCCCTCGGTCACCAGCGTATCGATCCGGGTCCCCCTCACCTTCACCATGGCAAACTCGGCAGCAACGAAAAAACCGTTCATAAAGACAAGAAACATAATAAGCATCATGTTTAATAGTAACGGCACTATCGGTAATGGGTCCTCCAACGACACCCTGTCAGCTTGCCCCGGCAGCCGGGATGCAAAGTGACAGGCGCACCTCCTTCAAATTGTAAAATGAAAATCTAGCGGAAGTTACGCTTACTAGTCTCTATAGAAATGTAAGTTAACTTACATTCTAGCTTAGTCGATCCGTTATCTTCTAGTCAAACGTCAATTTCGGCTTGTTATCGATGTTTATTCGCCATAGGATGGACTTTATACATCATTTACTGGCTGACGCAGCAGTTTTCGCAACACAAGCTCCGTAATACGCAGCTGTTGAAAAAGAAGCCTACAGTCACGGATCGATCTTACGATCGCTGTTGTCCCCAGATTTCTTTGATTTATCACCCCTTTAAGGGGAGAAATCCGGGGACAAAGGCGAACGCTTCGCTTCTCCAGATTCGATTCCGTGCCTCTCCGGCCGTTCTTCAACAGTCTGTTTATACTTTGCCGTCTCTGTCAGGACGGTAATTCCGGTACCGGCGCTGGCGGTTGATCCGGATTTTCTCTTCCATGCCCTGCTCGGTTGCTTCATAGAGCTGCTTGCCATCCAGTTGATCCGGCAGATATTGTTGGTGGACATAATGGCCCGGATGATCATGCGGGTACTGGTAGCCCACATGTCCCAGCTGCGTGGAGCCTGCGTAGTGTCCGTCGCGCAAATGCAGCGGCACCTCCACACGACCAAGCGCATCCATGGCACGCATCGCCTTGTCAATCGCCGTCACCACACTGTTGGATTTTGGGCTCTCGACAGCAAACAGAATGGCCTGGGTAATGTTCAATCTGGCTTCCGGCCAACCGATCTTGTGGTAGGCATCCATCGCCGTTACCGCCTGCACCATCGCTTGCGGGTTAGCCAGACCGATATCCTCACTGCACGCAACGATTAGGCGTCTCAAAAAAGTCATGGGGTCCATGCCCAGCTTCTCGACAGCGTACAAGAACCAGAACAACGCGGCGTCACTAGAGCCGCGAATGCTCTTGTGAAAGGCTGAGAGTACGTCGTATTGCGTGGACGCATCCGCCTTTACGGTACGTTGTCGGATGGATTCCTCTGCGACCTCGAGCGTCACATGCACGGACCCGTCCGGCTGAGATGGCGTGGTCACTGCTGCCAGCTCCAGCGCATTGAGCGCCCGCCGGATATCGCCGCTTGCCTGACTCGCTATATGCTGCAGTGCCTCTTCTTCCACGTCCAGCGTCATGAACCCCAGTCCGCGTTCCCGGTTAACCAGCGCACGCTGCATAGCGAGCAGCGAATGCTCGCTGGTCAATGCTTCCAATTGAAAAAGCGTAGACCGGGAGAGTAGAGCCCCATTCACATGATGGAACGGATTTTCTGTCGTGGCCCCTATAAAGATGATGATCCCTTGTTCGACTGCCGGCAACAGAGCATCCTGGCGAGCCGTATTGAACCTGTGAACCTCATCCAAAAAAAGAATGGTCTTGCGGTCGTACATCGACTTGTTCAGCTTGGCCTGCTCAATTGTCTCGCGGACATCCTTAACGGTGGCATCCACTGCATTCAGCTTCACAAAAATGCCAGAGGTCCGCTCTGAGATAATGTGAGCCAGCGTTGTCTTCCCGCAGCCTGGAGGGCCATACAACAAAATCGACGACACCTGGTCGCTCTCAATTGCCCGGCGTAATAGCTTGCCCTCGCCTACAATATGCTCCTGGCCGATATATTCGTCCAATGTCTGCGGACGCATCCGGTCGGCCAACAGCCGTGCGCCGCTTCCGGCTGGTTTGTCTTCTCGGAAGGAGAATAAATCCATTGCGATCGCTGCCTTTCTATATCCTGTATGCAGGAATTAATCCCGATTCTGTTCCTTGATCATATCACATCCGCACATACGTTCGCCAGCGTACTTGGCTCCATAAGCAAGAGGGGCATCGCTGACGATGCCCCTCCTGATTGCACTTTTTAAACGTGAACGCCGCCGCGCGCCAACAAATCGCGCACGGTTTCGCTTACCATGATGAGCCCTGCCACCGGCGGAACAAATGCATTGCTCGCTGGCGGTTGTTTGGCCTTGCGGATTTCCGGTGCATTCTCCGGTACAATCCGCTGCGTGACATCCTCTCTGGGCTTTTGTGGCTGCTCTGTCGAGAACACCACTTTTACCCCCTTGCGAATGCCTTCTTTACGCAGCTTTTGCCGGATGACCCGAGCGATTGGATCCATCGTCGTCTTGGAGATGTCGCCGACTTGGAACTTGGAAGGATCCATCTTGTTGGCTGCACCCATGCTGGAAATCATCGGAATGTCGCGTTTGAGACATTCCTTGATGAGATGAATCTTGTACATAATCGTGTCCGAAGCATCAATGATGTAATCCGGCTTGTATTCAAACAATTGCTCGTACGTCTCTTCTGTATAGAACATCCGCAACGATATCGCTTCGCAATCCGGGTTAATCAATTTGATGCGGTCACGCATCAAATCCGCCTTGGGCTGTCCAATCGTGGTCGTCAGCGCATGAATCTGCCGATTGATGTTTGTGATATCCACAACATCCTTATCGATCAGGATGATCCGGCCCACCCCGGTGCGCGCCAGCGCCTCGGCTGCAATGGAGCCCACCCCGCCAATGCCCAGTACAGCCACTGTGCTGCCTTTCATAATATCCAGGCCTTCCGGACCGATTGCGAGTTCCGTGCGGGAGAATTGATGTAGCATCGCCATACCGCCTTTCGAATATAAAATTTACTCTGCGGATTCTTGCGCTGCTCCAGCTGCTACTGGGGTCTTCGGCGCCGGCTTCGGCAGCGTACGGATATGCAGCTGCTCCAGCTGGGACGGTTCAACCTCAGACGGCGCGTCGCACAGCAGATCGGTGGCGCTTGCCGTTTTCGGGAACGCAATCGTCTCACGCAGATTGGTCCGGCCTGTCAGCAGCATGACCAAACGGTCAAATCCGAAGGCGATTCCGCCGTGCGGCGGCGTACCATATTCAAAAGCATCCATCAGGAAGCCAAATTTCTCATGAGCTTCCTCCGGGCTAAATCCGAGTGCCTGGAACATTTTCTCCTGTACTTCACGCTTGTAAATCCGCATGGAACCGCCGCCCACTTCATATCCGTTAAGCACCAGATCATAGGCTTGCGCCCGGATCTCGCCCGGGTTGGTCTCGAAGAGATGGACGTCTTCTTCGTTAGGACGGGTGAACGGATGATGCTCTGCCACATAACGCTTGCCCTCTTCATCCCAGCCAAGCAATGGGAAGTCAACAACCCAAGCGAACTTGAACTTCGACTCGTCGATCAGACCCAGATCGCGGCCGATCTTCAGACGCAGATTGCCAAGCACGTCCGCCACGACCTTCTTCTTGTCAGCAGAGAACAGAATGAGGTCGCCTTCTTCTACCTGCAAACGCTCGGTCAAGGCCGCAATTTCCTCCGGCTTGAAGAACTTGACGATCGGTCCGCGCCACTCGCCTTCCTTGACGGTGACCCAAGCCATCCCCTGACCACCGTAACGCTTGGCGAACGGCTGCAAGTCGTCAAGCTCTTTGCGGCTCCAGGAAGCACAGCCTTTGGCATTCAGAGCCTTGACTACGCCGCCACCTGCAGCAACACTGGCGAATACTTTAACCTCGCTGCTAGCTACGATGTCTGTAATGTCCTCTATCTCCAGACCAAAGCGCAGATCCGGCTTGTCAGAGCCATACTTGTTCATGGCATCTGCGTAAGAAATCCGCTGGAACGGCAGTTCCAGCTCGACGTCAACCGTCTCTTTCAGCAAGCGAGCCATCAGCTGCTCCATCATTCCGAGCAATTGATCCTGGGACAGGAAGGATGTCTCGATATCCACTTGCGTAAATTCCGGCTGGCGGTCCGCACGCAAATCTTCGTCACGGAAACAACGAGCGATCTGATAGTAACGCTCCAGTCCGCCTACCATCAGGAGCTGCTTGAAAATTTGCGGCGATTGCGGCAGAGCGAAGAATTCTCCCTGATGCACACGGCTTGGTACGAGGTAGTCACGTGCGCCCTCTGGCGTGCTCTTGGTCAGAATCGGCGTCTCTACCTCAATGAACTCTTCGCCATCGAGGAAATCACGGAAGATCTTGGCTGCCTTGGAACGCAGACGCAGCGTTTGCTGCATTTCCGGACGGCGCAGGTCCAGGTAACGATACTTGAGGCGAATGGACTCATCGACTTCTACACCATCTTCAATTGCAAATGGAGGCGTCTTGGCCGCATTGACGATTTCAATCGCTGTCACGCGCACTTCAATTTCACCGGTCTCCAGGTTCGCGTTAAACGTTTCCGGATCACGCTCCACGACCTCTCCGGTTACAGCCAGAACATATTCACTACGCGCGCGGTCTGCAATTTGCAGCGCATCGCCGGAGAATGCCGGATTACAGACGACCTGCACGATACCGCTGCGGTCTCTAAGATCGATAAAGAGTACGCCACCCAGATCCCGTCTGCGCTGTACCCAGCCGTTCAGTGTTACCGTTTGTCCGACGTCCGCCTTGGTCAAGCGGCCGCAATCATGTGTTTTTGCCATCAACATATCGTTTCCAACCCTTTCAAATGTGTTTAGTTAAGAACGCAATAGACGTTCAGCCAGCTCGGTCAGCTTGACCATTTCTTGGGTGCCGCTGGCCATTTCCTTAAGTGCAATTTCCCCCTTGGCCAACTCATCGTCGCCCAGGATCGCTGTATAGCGGGCATGCAGTCGGTCTGCTGACTTCATCTGTGCCTTCATCTTGCGGCCGAGATAATCCCGCTCGCCAGCAATGCCTGCCAGCCTTAATTGATGAAGCAGCTTGGTGATCTCTTGCTCAGCCGCTTCGCCAAGCGCAACCAGATAGATGTCAATGGATGCATTCGACTGCGCGGCGCCTTGGCTCTCCAGCAGCAAGAGTGTCCGCTCGAGTCCCAGTCCCAGACCGATGCCCGGCTGGTCCGGGCCGCCAACATCGGCAACCAGTCCATTGTAGCGGCCGCCGCCTCCGATGGTATCGATAGCTCCAATGCCTTCAGCCTTATACTCAAATGCAGTATGGGTGTAGTAGTCGAGCCCGCGCACCATCCGTGGATTGACTACGTAGGGGATTTCCATCGCATCCAGATGCGCCTTCACTTGTTCAAAGTGCGTCGTACACGCTTCATCCAGACTTTCCAGAATCGAAGGTGCGCCTTCAAAATGGTGCTGATCCTTCTTGCAGTCCAGCACACGCAACGGATTGCGATCCATGCGGGATTGGCAGTCTTTGCACAGAAGTTCTCGTTTTGGCTCCAGAAATGCCAATAGCTTGCTGCGGAATTCAGCACGAATCTGCGGCGTGCCTACCGAGTTCAGTTCAACTCGAACGCCCTTCAGACCTACCTCGGTATAGAAGAGATAGCCAAGTGCAATGACTTCTGCGTCAATCGCTGGGTCTGTCGCGCCCAAGGCCTCTACGCCAAACTGATGGAACTGACGGTATCTTCCGGCTTGTGCCCGCTCGTAGCGGAACATAGGCCCCATATAGTACAGCTTGGTCACATCGGGCTCGCCATATAGTTTGTTCTCGACATAGGCTCTCACGACCCCTGCCGTTCCTTCAGGACGCAGCGTGACACTGCGGTCGCCTCGGTCGGTGAAGGTGTACATTTCTTTTTCGACGATGTCCGTTGTCTCGCCTACCCCTCGCTGATACAGTTCGGTGGATTCAAAGATAGGCGTGCGGATTTCGTTGAAATTGAAGCGGCGGCAGATCTCGCGGGCAGTAGCTTCTACCCGCTGCCAATTAGCCGACTGTCCAGGCAAAATATCCTGGGTGCCCGGCGGTTTTTGAAAACCCATTGCTGTTCCTCCTCGATATAGTTCGTTAGCCTGGATGAACGGGCCGGCGCGTCTGCAACAAAAAAACTCCCGCCCCGGGCATCGCTATGCCAGGGACGAGAGTTGTTGTCTCCCGTGGTACCACCCACATTCCGAACCCAGCATAGCCGAATCCGCTCAAGACGGTTAACGCCCGTTACACGCAAGTCATTACTCTATGGCCCAGCTCCAGATGGAACTGTCCAGGTTCATGACTTGTTCTCCAGGAGGTCATTCGTCCATTGGCCATAAGGATGCTTGCAGCAAGCACATCCCTCTCTGTGTATGACGGCATGAAGTACTGTTCCTGTCATCGAATGTTTGTCATCAATATTCATAGATTGTACATTCTGCCTGCGCGAAAGTCAAGCCGAACAATGGCGAACAGTCAGAAAGCGCAGAAAAAAACCTGCAATCGCTGCAGGTCCAAAGTGTATTATAAAAAAGGGGTTCATGGAACAGTATAGCCCCTTGATGTTAAGGAATGATGGTAATCACATTACAAAATTATTACAAAAACGAAAGCGCTATGTTTAATTCGTTTTGGCCCGCTGGTTCACAGGAACCCCTACCGCTTCATCGCGGCTCCGACGATCGCCAGACTCGCCCTCTTCACGAGCTAGCAGAGTCGCCTCTTTGCCCGTCTGACCCAGCAGCTGGCGTACAACCGCTGCCCACGTCCAAGCCTTTTCGCTATGACGCACGATTTCCACCTCCTACTAGAAGAAATGCTCTAGTAGTGTGCGCCGCGTGTGGGCATTTTAATCCAAGGTATGGACAAAGCTAGCGGTCTTGACTATCCAGGATGAGTGTAACCGGACCCCAATTCACCAGGTTGACGTCCATCATCGCACCAAAAACGCCCGTTGCCACGGTAAGACCATGGCCTTGAAGCCGCTCATTGAATCCTGCATACAGCCGCTCCGCCTGCTCCGGTCTGGCCGCAGCCATATAGTTGGGCCGGCGCCCCTTGCGGCAATCCGCATACAACGTGAATTGCGAAATCGACAGCACCTCGCCTTCGGCTTCAGCAATCGACAGATTCATCCGTCCCTCCGCATCGTCGAAGAATCGCAAGCCGGCCAGCTTGGCCGCCATCCATTCCACATCCGCTTCGTTATCGTCATGTGTAATCCCGACAAGCAGCACCATGCCCTTGTCGATCTCCCCGACGACCTGCCCATCGACACGGACAGCAGCGTTCTTGCTGCGCTGTACTACGACACGCACATTTGCTCCTCCGTTCTATTGCATGATCCGCTGAACTGAATAAACATCCTTGACCCGTTTGATTTTCTCCACTACAGCATGCAGATGCTCAATATTGCGAATCAGGATGGTCATATGAATCATGGCCAGCTTGTTCTTGTCCGAACGGCCCGACACGGCGGCAATGTTCGTCTTGCTCTCGGAGACAGACTGCAGCACCTCATTGAGCAAGCCCCGGCGGTCGTGACCGGTAATTTCGATATCGACGCTGTAGTTGGCTTCCACTGATTCTTCCCATTCCACCTCAATGACCCGTGCTGCCTCGTCGCTCAATTCCTCGCCGGTCTGCACATTTGGACAATCGAGACGGTGGACAGATACGCCGCGACCTCTTGTAATATAGCCAACGATGGCATCACCAGGCACTGGGTTACAGCAACGCGCAAACCGAACGAGCACATTGTCAACGCCTTTGACCCGCACCCCATGCGTAGGACGCTTCTTGTCCGGTGAGCCGCCTGTCTTCACTTCCTTGACTTCGGAAGTCAGCTCAATCTGTCCAGCTTCCTCCGTTTCCTTGCGCAGCTTCTCCGTCAACCGGGTACAAATCTGCGCCGCCGTGATCCCACCAAAACCGATGGCCGAGAGCATATCCTCCAGATCGTTGAAGGTGAACTTCTCCGCGACCTCCTGCAGCTTGTTATCCGATGTCCAATCGGATGGCTCCAGGCCCAGCCGCTTCAGTTCCCGCTCCAGCAGCTCACGCCCCTTCGCGACATTCTCTTCGCGGCGTTCCTTCTTGAACCACTGCTTGATTTTGCTTCGAGCGTGCGAGGATTGCGCAATTTTCACCCAGTCCTGACTTGGACCGTAGGAATGTTTGGAAGTCAGAATTTCGACAATATCGCCGGTTTTCAACTTATAATCCAGCGGCACGATCCGGCCGTTCACCTTGGCGCCGATCGTACGATTGCCTACCTCGGTGTGGACTCGGAAGGCAAAATCCAACGGGACGGAACCCGCAGGCAGCTCGAACACTTCGCCTTTGGGCGAGAAGACAAAGACCAGATCCGAGAAAAAATCCATCTTGAGCGATTCCATAAATTCGGCCGCATCGCTTGTCTCGTTCTGAAGCTCAAGAATTTCGCGGAACCAGGACACCTTGTCTCCAAAACCAGCTTCCGGTGACAGGCTTCCTTCCTTGTAGGCCCAGTGGGCGGCAATCCCGTACTCGCTCGTGCGGTGCATTTCCCATGTACGGATCTGAACTTCCGTCGGTTCACCATTGGGACCAATGACCGTCGTGTGCAACGACTGATACATATTTGCTTTGGGCATCGCAATATAATCCTTGAACCGTCCCGGCATTGGGCGCCAAAGGGTATGGATAATGCCTAGCGTGGCATAACAGTCTTTGATATTGTCAACAATGATGCGGATGGCGAGCAGATCATAGATTTCGTTGAACTGCTTGTTCTTGTCCGTCATCTTCTTGTAAATGCTGTAGATATGCTTGGGTCTGCCGGAGATGTCTCCGCTGATCCCCATTTCCTCAAGCTTCTCCGTAATATCGCCGATCACATCGGAGATATAGCGCTCCCGTTCGGTACGCTTCTTCTTCATCAGATTGGCAATCCGGTAATACTGCTGGGGGTTGAGATAACGCAGTGCGATATCCTCCATCTCCCACTTGATGGCCGACATACCCAGCCGATGAGCAATCGGACAGAAAATCTCCAGCGTCTCATAAGCGATCCGGCGCTGCGACTCCTCCGATTGAAATTTTAACGTCCGCATATTGTGAAGCCGATCCGCCAGCTTGATCAGGATGACACGAATATCCTGTGCCATGGCGACGAACATTTTGCGGTAATTCTCATTCTGCTGTTCTTCCTTGGAACGGAACCGGATTTTCTCCAGCTTGGTCAACCCGTCCACCAGCATCGCGCACGTCTCGCCGAAGCGGGAACGCACTTCATCCAATGCGACCGTCGTATCCTCAACGACGTCATGCAGCAGCGCAGCGATAATCGAGATGACATCCATGCGCATGTTGACGATCAGGTCGGCGACGGCGACCGGATGAAGAATATAGGGTTCCCCTGATTTTCGCACTTGGCCGTGATGGGCTTGTTCAGCAAAATCGTAGGCTTCCCGGATGCTTTGCAATTCGTGCTCTTTAAGATAGGCCGATGCCTTTTCGAGTAACTGCTCTATGCCCATGAAACGTCCCTTCCCGAAAAAGAGTCTTCAGAGACCCTTACTCCTGCGCTTTTCCGATTTTTATAATATTATGCCTGTTATGCTATGCAATCGTCAACCGTACCTTTGCAATCCCCGCAAAAACGCCCGTTCCGCAAAGGTGACATGCACTGCGGAACGGGCGTCTATGGATTGAATTGATTTAGTAGGTGACCAGGGAAAACACTGGCGTATCGCCAATTTTTTCACGGCCGGGCAAATAGCTCAGCTCAATCAGGAACGCCGCGCCAACCACTACGCCGCCGAGTTGCTCGATCAGATTAATCGTCGTTGCAATCGTACCGCCCGTCGCGAGCAGATCATCGGCAATCAGTACACGCTGGCCTGGTGTGATGGAATCCTTGTGGAGCGCCAATTTATCCTTGCCGTATTCCAGATCATAGCCGGCCTCAACTGTCTCGCCAGGCAGCTTGCCGCTTTTGCGGATTGGCACAAAACCGACTCCCAGTTCCAATGCCAACGGCGCGCCGATGACAAAGCCGCGAGCTTCCGGACCTGCGATGAGATCAACCGGCAAATCACGTACTTGCTCTTTCAAAGCTTGGATCGCAGACTTATAAGCAACCGGGTCCTTCAGTAACGTTGTAATATCTTTAAAGCGAATACCCGGTTGGGGATAATCGGGAATAACCCGGATATAATCTTTGTAATTCATGTTCTGTTGTCTCCTTTGTAGGTGGTGTTCATTAAGATTCGTCATACCTATTTTTTATCCAGTCCGCCAACTGCACGGCTGGTGCGCCAAGGATGGCATCCTCCTTGGCCTGTTGCTCTGCAGCCTGGTAGACAGGGGAGCTGGTCAGCTCCCGCTTGCCGGGCGAGGCATGGACACCGATCCGGCGATCCTGACGATAGAGAAATTCAAGGTCCAGGAACACATCCAGCATCATCCGGCATGTCTCGGGGGGCCAGCCGGTCGCTGCTGACAGGCGGCGGGGCAGTTCATCCTCGCCAAGCTCCTCCTCATTCATGCGGCGCAGACGTTTGTAGACATCCGCGAAATGTTGCCGATCTGGAAAAGTACCATAGGGCGATTTGTTTCCGTTAGGATAACATGCCACGACCCACTCCAGACCTTTGCATGACTGCAACAGACGTTCCAGACACGCCGCCGAAGGCGGAGAATCCGCAAGGACCAGCACCTGAGCTTGAACCTCGGTAGGCAGCTGTCCGTAGTCCAGCAATTGCTCGGCTGTTCCCAATGCGACAGGCTCGAAGGATGCCGCAGCCGACTGCGCCCAGGAGGCTTGGCCCGAGGTTCCCAGCACCGTGGCCAGCTTATGACCTTCAAACCGCTTGCGCAGCTCCTCCTCACGGCCTTGCCGCACCCCACGCATATCCAGCAGTTGGACATGATTGATTCTCAGATCGCTCAGCATCAGCTGGGGCCGCCGTGAGCCATTCCATTCATTGACGGCAAGCTCACCTATCAGGTCCGCTTTTGCATCGGCGGTCAGCAAGTCAGCCAATGCCCCCTTGCCAAAGCATACTGCCTCCAACTGCGCGCGTCCGCTGCGAAGTCCGAGCTTCAGGTGCTTGCCCTCCTTGCCCATTGTTCTGCGTTCGTTGATCTCAACGCCAGTCAGCAGGAGCTTGGGGGCGGGGTTGCCATTCCCATAAGGCTCCAGCAGTGAGAGCTTGCCGATTGTCTCTAGATTAGCTTCAGCTAACGGGCATTCACCATCGACAAGCGTACGGCGGATCCAATCCTCTTCGCTCAGCCAACGGTCCGCCAGCTCACATAGACCCTGCTCCAGATCAGGCAGGCGATCCCGATGCAGACTCATGCCAGCGGCTGCCTGGTGCCCGCCATAATGGTCCAGCAGCTCCTCACATGCGGTGAGCGCGGCATGAAGGTCATAACCGGCAATAGAGCGGGCGGACCCTTTGCACATGCCGGTCTCCGCATCTATACCAAGGATGACGGTCGGACGGTAATGACGGTCCAGCAGCTTGGAAGCGACAATGCCGATGACACCGACATTCCAGCCCTCGGCAGCCAGCACAATGACGGACGGCTCGGGCAATCCGGCTTCCTTGCATGAGGTGCAGCGGCTAAGCCACATCGCTTCCGCTTCGGTGACCATCTGCTCGACAATTTGCTGCCGCTCTTTGTTAAGGCGGTCCAGCTTGTAGGCGGCAGCGAGCGCGTCGCTGCCGTCTGTCGTGGTTAGCAGCCGCACTGCGTCGTCTGCATGGGCCAGTCTGCCGCTGGCATTGATTCGGGGCGCCATGCCAAATGCAATTTGCGTAGAAGTCACATGCATCAAATCGATGCTGCTTACTTCGGCCAGAGCCCGGAAACCGGCACTCCCGCCCTCAGCCAGCCGGCGCAGCCCCTCGCGAACCAGGATGCGGTTCTCCCCTTGCAGCGGCATGAGATCCGCTACTGTCCCGAGAGCTACCAGCTCCGACCATTCCAGCGGCGGCCGGTCCAGCAAGGCTGAAGCCAATTTGAACGCAACGCCAACACCAGCCAGACCCTTGAAGGGATAGCTGCATGTCGGCAGCTTGGGGTTGATGATAGCATCTGCGGCAGGCAGCCTCTCCGGCGGTTCATGATGGTCGGTAACCACGACCTGCATCCCGAGTGACTTGGCATATTCAATCTCTGTAACTGCACTTATCCCGGTATCGACGGTCACCAATAACTGGACGCCTGCCTCCGACGCCCGCAGAATGGCTTCCCGGTTTAGTCCGTAGCCTTCCAGCTTTCTGTCCGGTATGTAGTAGTCGTAATCAAAACCCAGCGCAGAGAACAGATGGATCATCAGCGAGGTGCTGCTTACGCCATCGGCATCATAATCACCATATATTCTTAGTTTGCGACCGCTCTCTCCCGCCTCGCGGATGATCTGGACAGCGTCGCTCATGCCGTGCAGCATATACGGATCGTGCAGATCCTTCTCGTCCCCGTACAGAAAAATTCTAGCCTTCTCCACATCCTGAACGCCTCTGCGAACAAGCAGCGTCGCAACCAGCGATGGCAGTCCAAACTCCCTGGCTAGTTCATCGGCCAGACTTGTCTCTTGCTCCTGTGATGTCGGCATCACCCATCGTGTCTGTGCATGAATCACGCGCAGTCCTCACCTCGACAATCTAAAAAAGTTACTGCAGCAATGTCGGCATCGGCTCCTGATTCGGATCATGATTGGATTTGTATGGATAACCCGGATCATAAGGATCAACCGAAATATATACATCGCTGATATGAATAAACCGTTTGAGCAAAAGCTCCTTCACCCGCTTGGCAATGTCTTGCCCTTCCAGTACGCTGATCCGGGGATTGACGCTAATGCGCAGTTCAACAGCTACATAGTGCCCCTGCTCCCATGCCTTCAGGTCCTCAACGGTAATGACCCCTTCGATTCGCTGCACCGTCTGCATCAGCTCCTCCGCATCTTCCTCCTGCAGGGACACCTTGTGTCCATGGAGAACAAGACCGGTAATCAGACGGTAGCCACTCAACAAGACAACAATGGCGATGATGAATGCAGCCGCAGGATCAAGATAGTATAACGACGGCAGGGCAAACAGCTCTCCGCCATAGGCACCCGTAATGCCGACTAGCGCCACGCTGGAGGCCAGCAGATCGGTGCGGCGGTTTTTGCTTGGCATAACAAATTGCTGGATAAGCATCGACACCACAATGCCAGCGATAGCCGTCCAGTGCGGCGCTGCATCGACCCCCAGCATAACCGATCGAATGGTTTGAATGGCGATTTCCAAGCCCAGCAGCAGGAGCAGAACCGAAATGATGACGCCCGATACGGTTTCCATCTGACCCTGAGCTCGCTGAGCTGTTTTTTTGTCTTGGCTCTGCACAGTCTGCCCACGGCTCTTGCGCAGGCCGGTCATTGCGGCAAAGCAAGCAGCTGCCTCCGCGGCCGATCTTACAGCATCGGCCAATAGCGCCGTGCTGCCCGCCAGAATCCCCGTTGCTCCTTTGAGCAGCGCCAGTCCAGCATTGCCGGCCAGCCCGAATGTCGCAGCAGCTTCAGCTTCCGCATGTCGCGGCTTTGCCACCATCTTGACCACCCCTTCTTTGCTTGCCCAGTGCAAAGCTTATCAGTCCTATTATAACGATGCCCCAAAATCCCGTCAAAAAAAAGAACCGTCCATTAAAAGGCGGTTCCCTTAAAAGCGCTAATTGTCATGAAATTCATAAAGGCTGTCACTTTCAAGGAGAGAATATCATTGACAATTCGGTAGAGCGGCGGCTCTTCTCCTTGTCTATAGCCGTTACTGACGCACTGCCAGATCTCCTCTGCCGTCACATGCTCATAGCCGATCAAGTGAAATTCCTCCGCTTTGCTCCTGCATAGCGACTCGATGGTTTCATTCAGCTCCCGATCGTCCATCGGCATCCCCTTCCTTGTTACCTTACCTATTCGACAGGGCCTGTCCATTTCCTGCCGGATAGGATTTCCTTCTGACAAGCTCATTTTGTGAGCATTGAATCGGACATGCCAAGCATAAGCTTGGATAGGGCCTGACCCAGCATGAATGTGCCGGGCCTTGTCAACCCGCCAGGAAAGTCGAGGAGATCACGTGACCAAACAGACATTTATTAAAGGCGCCATGATTTTACTCGCAGCCGGTATCATCAACCGCATCCTCGGGTTCATCCCGCGCATTGCGCTGCCGCGCATTATTGGTGCCGAGGGCGTAGGTTTATTTCAGCTCGGCTATCCGTTTTTGATTGTGATGCTAACCGTGATTACAGGCGGTATACCAATTGCCGTTGCCAAATGGGTGGCAGAGGCTGAGTCACTGGGGGATGAACACAAAGTCAGACAAATCTTCCGCACGGCGATCAAGCTCACGCTTGTGCTAGCGGTTGTCTTCACAGCCGTCACAATAGCCCTGGCCCCTTGGATCTCAACTCATGTGCTAACGGATGAACGCGTCTACTATCCGTTTTTATTCATGACACCCATGTTGCTGATCGCTGCCATCTCCTCCGTGTGCAGAGGTTATTTTCAAGGCAGACAAAACATGATCCCCAGTGCGCTTTCTCAAGTCATTGAAACATTATTCCGAATCATCTTTGTCCTGTACTTTGCCCAGCTGTTTTTGCCGCTTGGCTTAGAATGGGCTGCTGCCGGAGCGATGATTGGGGCTGTCATTGGTGAAATCTGTGGTTTGCTTGTGTTGTTATTTCAGCTGGCCCAGGACAGGAAACGTCGCCAGCGCTTGTCAGGAACACCTGCCGAGCCTGTGCTGAAGCGTCTGGTCGGATGGTCAGTGCCAGTCACTCTCAGCAAAATGACTGGCTCGCTCTCCTATTTGTTCGAGTCCATCCTAACCGTACGCGCTTTGGCTGTCGCCGGTATCGCCACAGGCGCAGCAACCGCTCAATATGGGGCACTACAGGGCATGATCATTCCCATCGTTCTGCTTCCTACCGCGCTCACGTACTCCTTGTCCTCGTCGCTCGTTCCCTCACTGTCGGAAGCCGCTGCTCGTAATGACTTAGCTACCATCCGCAAGCGAATGCACCAGACGATGCGGCTCGCGCTCGTCAGCGGAGCACCGTTTATCGTCTACATGGGTATGCTTGCCGGACCCATTTGCAGTATTCTCTACGATTACGAAGAGATTGCACCCATGCTTCGCCTCATTGCACCCGTTGCATTGTTCATCTATCTTCAAGCACCGCTTCAAGCCGCTTTGCAGGCCTTGGATAAACCAGGCACGGCATTGCGCAACACGTTGGTCGGAGCCATCATCAAGCTATCGTTAATTACGTTGCTCGCCTCGCGCCCGGAACTTGGCATCTACGGTGTTCTGATTGCTATGGCTGTCCAGATTGTCATTGTCACGCTGCTTCATTGGTCCAGTGTTATTCGGCTCATTGGCTTCCACATGAAAATGCTGGACTTTGTGAAGGTAGGTGCATCCATGGTCATCATGGGCGCCGCAGTGAAGTTCAGTTATGCCTATCCTTTTCCAGGGGGCGATTGGCTGCAGCTACTGGTGGCACTCGGCGGTGGAATGGTCGTTTATCTGCTTCTGATGGTGCTCCTTGGCATTATTGACAGAGATGATCTGTCACGCATCCCCCTCATCGGCCGCTGGGTAGCCAAGTGAGTCATGAACGCCCTTCGGTATCAACAAACAGCTTGCCCTTATGGTCCATCGTACAAAGAAATACGTCCTTGAGGTCGGTCACACCTTTTTTTCGCAACTCATTTTTGAGCCAGAACATATTTTTTTCAAGCTTGACCAGATTTTCATGCTGAACTTTTCCATCCATTACGAGAGGAAGCGGCAATATTTCATAGCGAAACCGGGGCGGGAATATATCCGGCCCTTTTTCTTGCTGGCTTTGCTCCTGGTTTTGGTTTTGGCTCTGGTTTTGGCTCTGGTTCTGTAATTGTGAAGAAGCATCATCTTTTTTAATGACGGACAATTTACCACTTGTTTCGAGAATCGCAAATTCAACATCTGATATGGCGGAGACTTGATTTTCCCTTAACTGGAGCAGCATATCATCCAGATTGTAACGTTGTTTGGCCATAATTTTGCGGTTCAACTTCCCCCTGGCGATAATGACACTAGGTTTGCCGTCAAAGAGCAAACGGAGCTTGCGGTTTTTAAGCGTGACATAAGCCAGACCTACCTGAATAATCATGAGCGCCAGCATGGGCACAATGCCGTGAAGCATCGGCACCTTGGTATCCTCAATGACAATGACCGCAATCTCTGCCACCATGACGGAGATGACCAAGTCAAAAATAGAGAGCTTGCCGATTTCCCGCTTGCCCATGAAGCGCATGACCAGCAGCACGACAAAGTAAATTAATACCGTTCGCAGTAAAATTAGTCCGAGCTCGGACACGACAACCACCCCTTCGGAAGATTAAGCGCAGTGATTCATGCGATAACCATACGTAAGGGGTAGTGTAGCCGCCGAAGCCAATCGGCATGCAGATAAAGGATGATGAAATAATGGCAACACTCATTTATAAAACTACATGTGATAGTAATAAAGGTACAATGCGCTAATGGCAAGGGACAAAAGGGTTACAGGCACGCCGATCGCACAGTAACGCCAAAAGGAAACCGGCTTTCCTTCCTTGCCAGCCATCCCTGCGGCCACGATACTTGCTGAGGAGCCGAGTAACGTTGCATTGCTTCCGAGTCCTGCACCCAGCACCAGTGCCCACCAGCCCCCCGTCCAGCTCTGTGAATCGCTGTTCAGATAATTGCCCATTTCCTCGATAAGGGGGATCGCTCCCGCGACCAATGCCAAATGATCTGCCGCAATTGAGACCAGGCCAGACGTCCATAGCACCAGCTGCGATGCGACCTTGCCTTCGCCTTCTGTGATTTGCAGCGCCATGCCTGCCAAGTGATAAATAATGCCTGTTTGCTGCAACGCTCCCACGACTACCAGCAGTCCTGCGATGTAAGCTAGCGCGTTCCATTCAATCAGCTGCACCGTTTCCTTGACGCTGCCTGCCGCCCCAGCGACCAGCATGACGACTGCCCCGCCCCATGCCACAGCATAAGGGGGAATACTGAGCCAGTCATGCAGCAGAAAGCCAGCCGTTGCCGCCGCGAGAACAACCCAGCCTATGACGCGATGCCGATTGTCCTTCGCTTGCTTTGCAGCTACTTTGGCCTGCTTGAGCAGGTGTTGGCGGTCTTTTTCAGAAACCGTCAGTTTCTTCCGGTACACAAGCATGAGCAGCAGCGTCGCTGCGAGCAGAATGAGCAGCAGCAGAGGCCCTAGTTCGCTTATGAAGGCAAGGAAAGATAGGTCTGCAGACGAGCCAATCAGTATATTGGCCGTGCTTCCGACGAGTGTAGCGGTACCGCCTATGTTACTGCTAATAATAATGCCCGCCAAAAACGGAAACACCGGGATGCGTAACAGACTCGCTGTCGATAGCGCAATCGGCACTAGAATTAAAATGGTTCCCAACTGGTCAACAATGGCCGACAGCAACGCGCCAGTTAGCATCATTAAGCCAAGCAGCAAGATTGGACGTCCTTGTGCCCATGCGATAATTCTGACGGCTGCTTGCAAAAAAATTCCACTTCTTCCGAGAAGACCTGTAAGCAGCATCATCCCGGCAAGCAACAGCAAAGCATCCCATACCATAAAGGTGGAGAGTGCCTGACCAATCGGCACGATGCCCAGAAATATTAGTAGACAGGCTGCCGCTACAGCAGCCCATGCCCGACTTAGCTTCTCGGTTATTCCAGCAAAGTAGGTGACGCCAAACAAAATCGCAGCGACAATCCACTGCCAGCCTCCTCCGAGCCATTGATCGGTTGTTGTATACTCCATTCGTTGTGTACCTCCTGTTGTAAGCCCCAAACCATATAAGTGCGTGTTCAGCAAAGACCCTCATATTATACTAAAGCGGTCGAATTGAAGCCAGCCGTACTAATTTGATCAGCTTGACCATATGCTGTACTACGACGTTTGTCCGCTCGCCGCCTGACGACGGACTGCTCTCCTATTCCCTCGGAAAGGAAGTTGCATGATGAATCCTATCAAGCATGTACCCAAAGTCAAGATTGGCTCACCGCTCCTGGCCGGTTTGATGGTTGCTGCCATTTGGTTGACCGCCTCCGTCTTGCTGCTGTCGCTGCTGCTTCATTTCAGCAGTATGAAAGAGCAATCGCTACCACAGCTTTCTCTGATCGTTCACAGTCTATGTGCATTAGCCGGTGGTTTTGTCGCTGGTCGGCGCTCTGGTCAAAAAGGCTGGTATCATGGCAGCGTGCTTGGCGTCTTCTATGGCCTGCTGGTGCTAATCGCCGGTTTTCTGGCACTGGATTCGTCATTTGGTCTCAACAGTCTGACGCTATTCGCTCTTACGTTAGCAGCGGGCGGACTTGGCGGGATGGTCGGCATTCATGCTCGAAACGCCAATTAGCAAAATCGCTTCCGAGGATGATTACCATCTCCGGAAGCGATTTTTTTTTGGTGGTCTTAAGCTTGAGATTTTTCGGTTTGCGGCCGGCTCTTGCGTTCCTCGGCAATCGCCATTTTCAGATCGTCGCGGACGCTTTTTTGCCACATCGGCACACCAGACATATAAGCGGCTCGCTCTATCAAGTGACCAGCAACCGGTGCTGTGATGAACACGAACACAATGCCCAGCAGCATCTTCGCACTGATAAGTCGCTCAAAAAAAACAAAATACAGAAAACCTCCACCCAACACGCAAAGCACACCTAACGTAGCACTCTTGGTGGCGGCATGCGCTCGCAAATAAACATCAGGTAAGCGTATCAGCCCAAAGGCGCTTAGAGCGCCTAATATGGCGCCTATGAGGATCAGAATTGCAATGACCGGTTCAGCGATCGTCTGTACTGTCTCCATGATCCACCACCACTCCCCTCTGAATAAACTTGGAAAACGCTACAGTGCTTAGAAATGCCAGAATGCCAATTAACAAAATCAATTCCAAGTAGGCTTGTGTCCGATAAATAATGGATAAAATCGTAACAATCCCTATTAAATTAATGCCAATTGTATCCAGAGCAACGACGCGATCCGGCATTGACGGCCCTTTAATGACCCGAAACAAACATGTTAAAGTGGCAAGCGAAAGAATAAGCAAAGAGATGTAAAGTGCAACGTCAAGCATTATCGCGTCACCTCCAGAATTGCTTTTTCAAAAATATCGCGAATTTGTGAAACATACTTCTCTTCGTCTGCCATGTTCATCGCATGCAAATACAAGGTTTGTCGTTCCTTGGAAACCTCCAAGATCAACGTTCCTGGGGTCAATGTAAGCAAGCAAGCTAGCACCGTTAGCTCCCAATTGCTGCTAAGCTTCGTCTCATATGCGAAGATACCGGGACGAATCTTAAGCTCCGGTTGGATAATGTGCCGGATCACTACAATACTCGAGAGCACTAACTCCCGTAGAAAGAGCAGCATCAGCTTCACACATTTCCATACCCGGTACATGTAGTATCGTCCACCGAAAAATCTCCGAAATACAAAGACAAAGCCTGCACCTACAAGAAAGCCGACGATAAAAAAGGAAAAGGTCCATTCATTGTGAAGGAACATCCATATAAAAGCGATGATCATATTGATAATAAATTGAAAGGCCATCGGGATCTACTCCTTTAGCACGGCTTCGATATAGAGCTCAGGTTTCATGAGCACCTCCGCAGCCATTGATACATACGGGTAAAGCCACTGTGCACAGACGCCAATCAATATTACCAGTAAGCCTAACCCTAAGACAGGTGTGACGAGTCCTGCATTTAGTTTGAGCGGCTGCGGGGGCTTCACTCGGTGCAAATTGTCGCTCCAAAACACTTGCAGGAAAACACGGATTAAGGACAACAGGACAAGTAGACTCATGAGAAGGCTGATTCCAGTCGTCCAATACCAGCCACCTTCCAGCCCACCTTGTACAATTAACAACTTGCCGATAAAGCCACTCAACGGAGGCACCCCTACCAAACTGATGGTTGTTAGCAAGAACAGCCATCCAATCAAAGGATACTCTTTAATCATACCACCCATTTTGGACAGTTTATCTGTGCCCGCAGCAGCGGTAATAATACCGCCGAGTAGAAAGAGTAGCGCTTTGGCCACCATGTCATGCGTAAGGTAATAGATTGCACCCTCAAGTGAGGATTGATTGGCGATTGCCAAACCAAACACGATAAATCCGACGCCAGCCACAATATTGTAAACTAAAATTCGATTCACATCTCTATAGGCCAGCGCACCGATAACGCCGAGTAACATAGTCAATGCAGCTAAGATGCCAATGAACGTATGCGTTATGCCAGGATCATGATAAAAAATCAATGTAAACGTTCGGATGATCGCGTAGATCCCTACCTTGGTCAGCAATGCGCCGAACAGAGCTGTCACAACTGGCGAAGGAACCGTATAAGACCCAGGAAGCCAGAAAAACAGGAATAATCCGGCTTTCATGCCAAATACGAAAAGAAAAAGGATAGCAACCAGCGTCATCATGCCACCCTGGCCTGCTTCCGCCACACGTACAGACAGGTGTGCCATATTCAACGTTCCCGTGACGCCGTATAAATAAGCAATCGAGGTTACGAACATTGCTGAAGAAACAATATTAATTAGCAAATATTTAAGGGATTCGCGCAGCTGGCGCTTCTTACCGCCCAACACAATCAAAGCGTAAGAAGAAATCAGCATCACTTCGAAACAGACAAAGAGATTAAAGATATCTCCTGTCATAAATGAGCCAATTACGCCAACAAGAAGGAATTGGTAGAATACATAAAAATAGTGTCGCTCCTTCTCTTCTTCCACCGTTGCAAATGCATATATAAGACATGCAGCACCAATAATGGTCGTCGTCACTACAAGAATCATAGCAAACATGTCGGCTACGAACACGATGCCGTACGGTGGTGCCCACCCTCCCATATTAAGAGTGAAAATGCCTTTATGATAAACTTGGTAAGCCAAATATAGTGAAACGGCTACGTTTAGAAATACACTGATTAGGCTAATTACGCGCAGCCATATCCGTTGGTTACGGAAGAAGACAAGCAATGCTCCCGTCGTCAATGGAATCAACAAAGGTATTATCGTTAGGTTACTCATCGTCTCCTCCCCTTAACTGCTCCATGTCGTCTGTTTTGTTCTCTTGGTAAGCCCGGTATGCAAGAACGAAGAAAAACGCAGTTACGCCGAAGTTGATGACGATGGAAGTCAAAATAAGCGCTTGTGGTAGCGGATCGACGTATGCACCAATATCTTCGCTCCAAATTGGTGCGACACCCGTCTTCAGTCTCGACATGGTCAACAGCAGTAGATGTACACCATGGGTGAGCAAAGAGGTTCCCAGTATAATCCGGAGTAGGTTGCGGGAGAGGATCATATACGTTCCAATCATGAACAGTACACCGGTCGTTACGGACATCAGTATTTCCATCGTTATCGATCCTCCCCGATGGACAGAATAATCGTCATGGTCACGCCCACAACTGCAAGATAGACACCAAGGTCAAAGACCATGGCCGTGGCCAGCTCTACATTCCCCAGGAGGGGTAAATCAAAGTAATCATAGGCTTGAGAAAGAAATGGAGCATCAAAAACGAACGAGCCCATGCCAGAAAATATAGCAATCAACATTCCGGTCGCAGTCATATAATGGAAATTAACAGGAAGTGCCTGCTTAACCGTTTTTAAATCATAAGACAATGCTAGCAATACTAAAGCGGCAGCGGACATCAGACCACCGATAAATCCCCCGCCGGGGTTATTGTGCCCGGCTAGAAATAAGAAGGCTGAGAATGTAATAATGATGAACACAGTGACTTGCGAGGTCGTCTGCAAGACGACATCATCGGTTCGTTTCATATCAGCGCTCCTCCTTTCTTTCGTGAGGGGTACGGTCGCGAACTTTAATCAGAGCGTAAATGGCCAGAGACGCTGCTCCGAGCACCATAATTTCCAAAAACGTATCAAATCCGCGGAAATCAACAAGAATGACATTGACAATATTCTTGCCACCAGCCGAGCGATAGCTTTCTTCAACGAAATAATTGGAGATCGAATCAAACATTTGGTGGTTGGATACTGCGAGCGCAATTAATGTCACCAGTAAACCAACGGAACCGGAAACAATTAACTTGAAAATTCTCATCCCCCGGGATGACTTCTCCTTCTGCAGCTTGGGCAGATGATAGAAGCAGAGCAGGAACAGAGCAACAGACACCGTTTCTACAATCATCTGTGTCAAGGCAAGGTCCGGCGCACGGAAGATGATAAAGAACAACGTCACCATGTAGCCTACCGCCCCAACCAGCACAATCGCAGCCATTCTGGATTTGGCCAACGGGACCGCGATAGCCGCAATGAGAAGAACGATGGTAAGAATCACTTCGTAAATGGACACTTCAGCAAATACCACTTCGCCGTGACGCTCAAACGGATTAATGCGCGTCAGGAAGTAACCTCCGACGAGGACAAGGAAGACAAATATATAAATCATATAGTGTCTGAGTGAGCCCGTCATATACGTATCGGTGATGATACGCGAAAAGCGTTGCGACCCTTTCAGCAGAAAATCGTATACTCTCGAGAAGGACAAGCTTCCTGGAAAATAGGAATACAGACGCTGCCAGCGTTTGAGTGTCAGGTAGAGCAAGATACCAGCGACCGCTACGCCGATTGTCATCCACAACTCAGGAACAAAACCATGCCACATACTGATGTGCTTGGCTTCCACATTGTCCAGTGTCGGCAAGATGGCCTGCATCGCCGGTTCAATAAGCGAGTGCGTCAGCAGGTTCGGGAACAAGCCAAACACAATGACCAGCAATGCTAAGATACCTGGAGGAATCAACAGCCCAAGCGATGCCTCATGCGGTGGCTCTCCCAGTTCTTCCTTGGGAAAACGGCCGGTAAATGTCTTGAGCAGGATAATCAACGAATAGATAAAGGTAAATACGCTGGCCACCCAGGCGACAACCGGGAATAGAATAGACCATGATTGAACGCTGAAGAAATCCATTTCCGCTACCGAAAGCAAAGCGGTAAAGAACATTTCTTTACTCAGGAAGCCGTTAAATGGCGGCAGCCCCGCCATCGAGAGCGTGCCGATTAATGCAAAAGTAAACGTTACGGGCATGAAGGCCATCAAGCCGCCAAGCTTGCGAATGTCCCGGGTACCGGTCTCGTGGTCCACGATCCCGACGACCATAAACAACGCGCCCTTGAAAGTTGCATGATTGATCAGATGAAACACGGCTGTCATGATTGCTGCGGTGTAGAGTGCAATATCCGCTCCTCCGGTATAAAACGAAGCGGAACCCAGACCGAACAAGCACATAATCAAACCGAGCTGACTGATCGTCGAGTAAGCAAGTATGGCCTTCAGGTCCGTATGCCGTACGGCAGTATACGAGCCCCATAATAGTGTAACCAGTCCGGTTAGCGACACGATCCAGAACCATAGCGCATCCCCTGCGAAGATCGCACTGAAACGCGCGACAACATAGAGTCCGGCCTTGACCATCGTAGCCGAATGCAGATAAGCGCTGACTGGTGTCGGTGCTTCCATCGCATCTGGCAACCAGATGTGAAACGGGAACTGGGCTGACTTGGTAAACGCGCCAAGCAACACAAGAATCATCGCCGGAACGAACATATCCTGTCCAGGCAGTGTCGGAGCCAGATCAATGATCTCGCGTATACTGAACGTACCCGTCATCGTATAAAGCAGAATAAAGCCGGTTAACATGGCAAATCCGCCGAAGACAGTGATGAGCATCGACTTCAGCGCTCCATAGCGCGAATGATCCCGGTTATACCAGAAGGCAATCAACAGGAACGAGGAAAGACTTGTCAATTCCCAGAAGCCATATAGCACGATCAGATTATCGGAGAGTACGACCCCCAGCATCGCGCCCATAAATAGAAGCAAATACATATAAAACCGATGGATGGCTTCTTTTTCTTTGGAGAGGTAGTAGATGGAGTAGATGACGACAAGCGTCCCTATGCCGGTAATTAATAAGGAGAATAACAATCCCAGTCCATCCAGATAGGCCGTAATATCAACGCCCAGGGAAGGAATCCAGGAAACCGTGGATTGTATAGCTTCACCCTCTCGGATGGTAGGCATCGAAAGAATAAAATATACAAATGCCAGTAGCGGAACCGGCAGTACAAACCACCCCGTATGAATTCTTCGGAATAGCTTGTAAAACAGCGGCACGATAGCTGCCGCAACAAAAGGAAGTAAAATAACACCATGAAGCATAGACAAGCAGCAACACCCCCAAATTGAGTCCCCATGCTAAACTATTAGTCGTTCCTATAGGAACGCGTATACAGCGTGGAATTTTCAGACTGAACCGCATGAAGCCTTGTCGTCAGATGAGTCCGAAAAAAAGCACTTCATCCGTAATACGTATAACTTGCCCATAAGTTTCATTTTTCAGCATGTACATCAGACGCTCTAATCTAAAAAAACTGCACGACTGGCAGCCGCCACCCGTGCAGTTTCAGATGCCTACTCCGTCAACGATGTGCTAGGTTGAGTCACTTGATTGATGGAGTCCCGGTTGAACGTAAGCTTCGTCGCATCATTTACCCGAAGCACGACGATATCGTCCGTAATTTCTTGAATGGTTCCATGCAAACCGCCAATTGTTGTGACTTTATCACCCTTTTTCAATTGCGTGAGCATGAGGTTGCGATCTTTTTGTTTTTTCTGCTGCGGCCGGATCAACAGGAAATAGAAGACGGCGAACATTAGAATAAACGGTGCAATCGAAACTAGCAGATTAGCGCCACCTGCTTCTGCAGCGATGAACATCGATATCCCCCCTTTCAAAAACCTTTCTCATTATGGTCAAGTCCGTACTTCGAGAAAAACGCATCCCGAAAATCAAGCAAGCAGTCATCTGCGATGGCTTGTCGTACGTCCCGCATGAGTTGAAGCAAGAAATGCAAATTGTGAATCGTCGTCAGACGAATGCCGAAGCTCTCATCCGCCTTAATCAGATGACGAATATAGGCTCGCGAATAGTGCGTGCAGGTATAACAGCTGCACTCCGGATCCAGCGGTCCAAAGTCCTCGGCGTACTTGGCATTGCGAACCACCAGCCTGCCTTGACTGGTCATGGTCGTGCCGTTGCGGGCAATTCGGGTCGGCAGCACGCAGTCGAACATATCGATCCCGCGAATTGAACCTTCCAGAAGCGCGTCCGGCGAACCTACGCCCATCAGGTACCTTGGCTTGTCTGACGGGAGCAGCGGAACCGTGTGATCCAGCATGTCATACATGACCGGTTTGGGCTCGCCCACACTTAGTCCTCCAATAGCATACCCCGGGAAATCCATGGAAGTCAACTCATGAGCGCTCTGCTTGCGCAAATCGGCAAACATCCCGCCCTGGACTATCGCAAACAGCGCCTGGTCGGAGGCTCTACTATGGGAAGCAAGACATCGCTCTGCCCACCGGGTTGTCCGCTCCAGGGACTGCTTCACGTACCCGTGATCTGCTCCGGCAGGCGGGCATTCATCAAAGGCCATCATAATATCGGAGCCTAGCGAGTTTTGGATTTCCATCGCCTTCTCCGGTGACAGGAAGAGCTTGTCCCCGTTTAAGTGGGAGCGGAATTCGACGCCTTCTTCCGAAATTTTGCGCATCTCGCTAAGACTAAACACTTGAAAGCCGCCGCTATCCGTCAGAATCGGCCGGTCCCAGTTCATGAACTTGTGCAGACCGCCCGCTTGCTCGACGAGCTTGTGGCCAGGCCGCAGAAACAGATGATACGTATTCGAAAGGATAATATGCGCATCCATCGTCTTAAGCTCTTCCGGACTCATCGTCTTGACAGTTGCTTGAGTACCGACCGGCATGAATGCCGGGGTCTCGATTACACCATGCGGCGTATGAATCCGGCCCAGACGGGCACCGGATTGTTTGCATTGTTTTATGAATTCATATTTTATAGCCACGGTTTCATTCACTCTTCCATTCTTAGAAGTGGTCTCGTAATGCTTAGGAGATGAACATTGCATCGCCAAAACTGAAAAATCGGTATTCACGCTCTACCGCTTCCTGGTAGGCAGCCAATACTTGTTCTCTGCCAGCAAGGGCACTAACCAGCATGACCAGCGTCGACTTCGGCAGGTGAAAGTTGGTAAGAAGCGCATCCACAAGCTTGAAGTCGTAGCCGGGATAGATAAAGATATCTGTCCAACCGCTGCAAGCTTGGACAGGCCCTTCGCCTGCCCGGGAAGCTACGGTTTCCAGCGTCCGCGCCGAGGTCGTACCGACCGCGACGATTCGTCCCCCGCGTTCCCGTGCCGCTTGCAACGTGGCTGCATTCTCTTCGTCCAAGTTGTAGTACTCGGAATGCATGACATGCTCTTCGACAGTTTCTGCGGACATCGGACGAAAGGTTCCCAGACCAACATGCAGCGTAAGGTAAGCCAACTGGACGCCGCGGCTTTCTAATTCGCTTAGATAGTCTGTAGTAAAATGCAAGCCGGCGGTGGGCGCAGCTGCCGATCCCTCATGGCGGGCAAACACAGTCTGATACCGGTCTTTGTCCTCCAAGCGCTCTGCAATATAGGGCGGCAGCGGCATTTCTCCAAGCCGGTCCAGGAGCTCATTGAATATCCCTTCATAATGAAAGACGACCGTTCGCGCGCCCATATCGCCTTCCGACTCCGCTATTGCGCGCAAGAGCGGCTGTCCGCTGCCATCGTCTCCAAACCACAACTCTGTGCCCGGCTTCACCCGCTTCGCAGGCTTGGCCAGGGTTTTCCAACGATCACCAGACAACTGCTTCAAAAGCAGCAGCTCGATTTTGGCACCGGTATCTGCCTTCTGGCCAATAAGACGCGCGGGCAGAACCTTCGTATTATTCAAAACCAATGTATCGCCTTCACGCAGCAGATCCGACAAATCTGTGAACATACGATGATTGATCTCTCCGCTCTTGCGATCCAGTGTCAACAGCCGGGAGGCTGTGCGATCGGTCAGCGGCGTCTGAGCAATAAGCCGCTCAGGAAGCTCGAAGTCAAAATCCTCTACCTTCATTCGGCTGTCATTCCTTACCTATAGTTACATTAGTATAGTAGTATTGCAAAATCCGTTTGTAATCATACCCTTGCTCGGCCAGGCCGCGTGCGCCCCATTGTGACAGCCCCACACCATGTCCGTTGCCTCGTCCAACAAAACGGAAGAATGGTTCTTTGGTTATTGCACGAAGCGTCCCCGTTCCATCCATAGCGTAATAATTCACTTCATCCAGCGTGCTCACTTGCCCATTGGCTCCCAGCACCGCAACTGCAGATGAATCAGATGGCTTCTCGGTCTTGGCGCCTCCTGCTCCCTGGATGGTTACTCTTGCCGTCTCGTCAATGACAAACCTTGTACTCGGCAGTCCACCAAGCGCAGAACGGAAGGTATCAGGATAGCGAATATCCAGACGAGCGCCATTGGCTTGAAGCTCTGTTGCCCGCTGCGAAGGTCCATACTGGCTAACCTCTAACGTACGAATAGGACCCGTAAACGGCGTCATCAGCTTGCCCTGCATGGAAGCGACCAGTTCAGAGGATGTAAAGGGGCCACGTACCCAGGTGTTGGAATTGGACTGCACCGTTTTCTCTAACACCGTTACAAGCGTTCCCTTACTCAATCTTGCGACGGGCGCTACACCTTCCTGGATGAGTGGAATCGGCCGCATATTCGTCTGCTCTTCCTTCACGCGCATCATTGCCGATCCCGCTGCTGTCCGCTCACTGACTGGCTCGAGAATGTCCTCACGGATATAGCCATTGCGACCATCAGCCAGAGCCACTCGGTACCAGCTGTACAGCCCTGCCTCGGACGCCTCATCGGGACTGGTCACACTCACAAGATAAGGCACCTGATTTCCCCACACTTCCTCTGCATTGGCAGTAGCCCCGCCGCTGCTGGAAGAAAACAGGGTTTCAATCAGTCGACCATTATACTTCGCTACTTCGCCTGACGTTGCATCCACAGCCTGATTGGTTGCTGGCAGCTCATCCGATATGCCCCGGTACACCTGACTCAAGACGCTGTCTACGACATCCGCAATCTCAAATCGTGTTCCGTTGTACAGGGCATAGGTACGTGCCGCTACCGCTTGCGCCTTCAGGGCCTCAGCTGGCCAGGAGGCCGGCATCTCCGCAGGTACTACAGCATAGAGGTACTGATCCAGCGGCACTTCATTGATGACCGCAAGTCGATTGTTGAAGCGGCTTAATTCAAACCCGCCGCGGTACGTTCTGGCGGATCGTTCAGTGAGTTGAATTCCCTGTCCGCTCGCGTCGCTCACCCAAGCCGTGGTGGCAGCGTTCAGCAGATACAATCCATCACTGTTGCCGGCCGTCCCGGTGAGGCTGTGATCCTCCCGAAGCACCAGCATCGCGCTTTGCGCTGCCGCCTTCAGAGCATCCATACCCGCTTGTGTACGCACCTGCTCCAAGGCCGCAGCATCCGTGGCTCGTCCAGTCAGGACTACATACTCCATGGCACCAGAAGCAGCGGGACGCACCCCAATATCACTGCTCAAGCCTTTATCTCCAATTGCAGCCTGGGTGGCTCTGGCCTTGGCCAGCGTATCGTAAGGCGTCGACTCCAGCTGCAGTGGGCCGGACAGCGCAGCCTGCGGATAACCGCCTCGGCTCCACCGTTCGACGGAAGTACGTGCCTCTGCCAAGGTGGGATAGCTGCCTTCGGTCACTTCATACAGCCTGCCAGTGCCTCCTGGCGAAGAAGTAAGCCAGACAGCAGGCGTACTCTCACGAACGCGCTTGTATGCCGCTTGGGCAGCGGCGAAGTCCGAAGTCTGCAGAATGGTTACTTTATAATCATTCAGCGTGAATCGGGCCGCCCCACTATGGGCCCCATAGCGAACCTCCCCGGAGGGCTGGCGGATTCCTACCTGCAGCCCCTGGCTGCCGCTAAGAGTAGCCACCGGTGTTGTCGTCGTATACTTGCCCGGCAGATTAAAGAACAAGCCTACCCTGATGCTGCTCTGCTCCGCCGCTACAGCTGTTGGCCAGATGCCAATCAAGGCTACTGTCATCGATAAGACCAGCAGTCCGCTAATCGTTTGGAATATGTTGTGCGGCCAGTGCTGATCCGATCCCCGTCCCTTCATGTCGCGCACTCCTTTGCTCATTGGCTGTTCCCCCCGCCGTCTTCCGGTACCGGGAGTCCTAAATGCACATAGGCCTTGGGTGCAACGACCCGTCCGCGTGGCGTTCGCTGCAGGAATCCGATTTGCATCAGATAAGGCTCGTATACATCCTCAATCGTTTGGCTCTCTTCCCCAATCGTTGCAGCAATCGTATCCAGACCTACAGGCCCGCCACGGAAGCTGCCGATCATCGCCTGCAGCATCTTGTGGTCAATCGTATCCAGTCCCATGGGATCTACCTGAATCAGTTCCAGCGCCATACTTGCAAGCTCGTGGGTAATGACGCCGTCTCCCCTCACCTGCGCAAAGTCCCGTACGCGCTTCAACAGCCGGTTAGCAATACGAGGCGTTCCCCGGGAACGCAAGGCAACCTCTTCAGCGGCCTCGCCTACCATTTCCACGCCAAGAATATCTGCCGCCCGGGAAACGATGAACGCCAGCTCGTCCACCGTATAGAATTCCAGTCGGCTAACGATGCCGAAGCGGTCTCTCAGCGGGGCCGAGATCAGACCAGCCCGCGTCGTCGCACCAATCAATGTAAAGGGCGGCAAATCCAGACGCACTGATCGCGCACTTGGCCCCTTGCCAATCATAATATCAAGCGCGAAATCCTCCATAGCCGGATATAATACCTCTTCTACCGTACGATGCAGACGATGAATCTCATCGATGAAGAGCACATCGCCTTCCTGCAGATTGGTTAGAATCGCTGCCAGATCACCAGGACGTTCGATAGCTGGACCTGATGTGGTCCGCAGCTGCACACCCATCTCGTTAGCTATGATGTTGGAGAGCGTGGTTTTGCCCAGACCCGGCGGGCCATACAGCAAGACGTGATCGAGCGCTTCCTTCCGAAGCTTCGCCGCCTCGATGTAGACCTTGAGGTTGCTCTTGGCACTCGACTGTCCGATGTACTCCGCGAGGTACCGTGGCCGCAGACTAAGTTCTACCGCCTCGTCCCCCATCATCAGGTTGGCGGAGATAATCCTGTCTTCCATTGGTAATCGCCCTCCTGTCAGCCTTTAAATAAATGTTGGAGCGCCTTCTTCATCAAGACCTCCACCGACGCGGCCTCTGCCTCATCCTTGACTCCATGCCATGCCCGATCAAGCTCAGCCTGGCTATAACCGAGGGCAGCCAGTGCTTCTCTGGCCTCCTGCCATGCCGTTCCTCCATCAGCTCCGGATGGAGAACCTGGCTCAGCCCCCCCTAGCAACCCGCCTTCAGCAGGGAGCGCGCCCAGCTTATCCTTGAGATCCAGAATCATGCGTTGAGCCGTCTTGCGCCCAATGCCTGGCAGTTTGGTCAGGAAGCCGATATTTTCTTGCTGCACCGCAGCAACAACTGCCTCCGGCCTGCCCCCTGCGAGAATTCCCAGGGCCACACGCGGACCGATGCCGGACACCTCCAGCAGCTGCCGGAACAGCCGCTGCTCCTCCCGGTTAGCAAATCCGAAGAGCAGGATTGCATCCTCCCGCACATGATGATGGGTATAGACTGTCACTGCTTCCTGCTTGCCGGCAAACGCAAAGGGACTGGGTGTAAACACACGATACCCTACATCCCTGACGTCAAGCACAATATATTCTGACTCGATATGTGCAACATTTCCCCGAATAAAATCAATCATCTCGGCACCCCATTCAACTTGTTCTGCAGCACTGCCGAGTGTGCATGGCAGATCGCAATCGCCAGCGCATCGGCCACATCGTCGGGTTTGGGGATGACAGACAGCTTCAACAGCATCTTAACCATCTCCTGCACCTGCCGCTTCTCGGCCTTGCCATAGCCGACGACTGCCTGCTTCACCTGGAGTGGAGTATATTCAGCAATTGCAATCCCGTGCTGCGCGGCAGCAAGCATAATCACGCCGCGGGCCTGACCAACAGCAAAGGCGGTCGTTACATTGCGATTGAAAAAAAGCTTCTCCACCGCAACGGCATCCGGTTTGTATTGGTCAAGCAGCGTATTCATCGCCTCATAAACCTGCTTCAATCTCGTTTCCTGAGGGGTATGTGCTTCCGTCTGAATGGAGCCATACTGCACAGGAACCAGCTTGTGGCCCTGCTTATCGATACATCCGAATCCGGCAATCGCAATGCCCGGATCTATTCCCAGTACACGCAAAGTGTCCTCTCCCATCTGGTGTTTCCGATTCTGCATCTCTATGTAAGTCATTTTTTCTATCCTTTCATTATAGCAAATGTTCGTAGGAATGAGAACACTGGGGAAGTCCCCTTACGAATCACTTAGGCCGCACAACACAAAAAAGCCCCGCCGCTTATGCGGCCGGGCGTGAGTGATCTAAAGCGCGGAAGGTCAACCGGGTGTTTTATTGCCTTGATCAGCATGAACGGCATATTCGCTGAATGTGGACAACACACTATTGTATTCATCTACATCACTTACCCGAATGCCTTCATTCAAGGCTTGCCAATGCTGCCTGGGCAGGCTGCTTTCTAAGTAATGCGTGTCCAATTGAAAAAACGTACGGATGACGCGATCCTCTTCCGGGGGCCCTTCAAATAACGAAAGATGGCCCAGCTTGTCCAGGCTGAAGTAAGCGCGTTGCTTACAGGTTTCCGACAAATCCGCAATTTGCTCCAACACGACAATTTCGTCCTCGCCAGCCGGTTTTATTGTCCACTCGGGGTTTTCTTTAAGCAGCTGCTCCACCTGGCCGGCATCCAGCTTGCCCAACATGGTCATTTCCTCACCACAGATATAACTTCGCACATGCTTGACCGTTCGCGGCTGCTTGTCCTGCCGCCAAGCTTCCATCCAGCTTTCTGCAGGCTCCCCTGCGGCGTGTGCCGTAGGCATGCCTTGCAGCGAGCCAAGCAGCAGCATCAAGGCGCCAAAGCTGCCTAGCAGCTTTTTGCCTCGTATCCACCGTTTTCTGATCTGTATCCATCGTCTGAATGCGATCATCGTCTGAACCCCTCTGTTTTTTTAGTAGCTTAACCCAGGCATTGAAGGAATATGCACGCCTTCCTTGCCCATGACTACAGCCCCGTCACTGCGCTCAAGGCAGACAACGGGGCTGCGAATCGTGCTAATTATTGATCCAGGGCAAGCTTTGACCGTTGCGGCGGTTAGAACGCTTGGTGGATGCCCGCTCAACCGGCTTCTTCGTTCTGTTCTTCTTGCTTGATGATGCTGCCCGTTTGGGAACTGCCGTACTTGTTACCACTCTAGACTCCTGCTCTTGCGCATCATCTTCCTCACGTTTGTCTGAGCACCCGCAGTTACATGGTTTTTTGGCCGCTCCCTGCTCTCCGCCGACTTGCGAGTATCCCCCGTACCCCTGATCTGCAACGCCCAGCGTCTGAGGATGCCCGTAGGCTTGGGGCGAATAATAGTTCGTCATTGGCTGCTGGTAGCCCATCAGCTCTGCCGGTCCGCCCATCATACCCGGGTGGCCATAGGCTCCTGGACCCGCGCCATATCCGTACATACCGCCGGACCAAGGTCCCATCGGCTGCCCCCATGCAGGCGGCATGCCCCCAGGGAAACCATATGGCATGGCTCCCATTCCAGCGCCAGCGTTGCCTATTGGCGCAGAGCTGACAGGACTTTCCCATGATTGCTGAGGCGTGTAATCATAGCCCGTTGACATCTCGCTACCCACCGTCGTGCTCTCAAGCGGCATCTCATAAGGGGTGTAGGCGCCAGGTTGACCGCCATATCCACCATAATTGCCGGACATATCAGGCAATACTTGATGTTGGGGCCCTGCATAGCTGTAGCCATGATGTCCATAGTTAGCCGCTGCCCCCTGTAGATCAGGAATTCCAGGCCACTGTGATGTGCCCCCGACCGCAGGCGCGTAACCGCCATAGGA
Source organism: Paenibacillus daejeonensis DSM 15491 (assembly GCF_000378385.1). Taxonomy (GTDB): domain Bacteria; phylum Bacillota; class Bacilli; order Paenibacillales; family Paenibacillaceae; genus Paenibacillus_D; species Paenibacillus_D daejeonensis. The sequence continues at coordinate 1,053,404 of NZ_KB899659.1, forward strand.
CATGGTTGGAGCCGGTTCGTATGTTTTTGGCGGTTCCTGCGCTCCTGCTTCGACAGCCGGCTGCGGTGTCTGCTGAAACAGATTCGTCGATTTATGGTATTCCAGATGGATCGGATACATATGATGTTCTTGGACGACCTTCGGCGGCTCTGCAGGCATGGGCTGTGGCATCGGCTCAGGCTGAGGCGCTGGCATCACGGGCGCAGTGGACGTCTTGCCGGGCAGTTCCGCAATCGGAGCGGTTGAGGTCTTGCCCGGCGGCGATTCCATAATCGGCATTGTAGGCAATTCAGGCATCATTGGCATCTCCGGAAAGTGCAGATCCGTTTCCTTGCCGTTTGCTGTTTTTGGAATATTGACCATTTCACCGGTAAGTAAGACATTCGGATTTTTCAGCTGCGGATTGGCTTTGATCATATCTCCCAGCGGTACCCCCCAAGCCTTGGATAACTTCCACAATGTGTCTCCTTGCTTGACAACATGCTGATGCGCAATTTCCATATCGGTTGGTTTACTTGCAGACGATGGGACTTTGATTTTCATTCCTACCTGCAACTCATCCGGATGGCTAATGTTGGGGTTTAACTTCAGCAGCTCCTCTACCGTTACCCCGTATTTGCCGGCCAGCTGGTACAAGGTATCACCCTGTTTGACAATATGGATTTTCAATGACCGTACCTCCTGTCACGTTCTCGTTCGCGGCCAAGAGGGTGCCAGGCACAGCGCCCTGCCGCCAATCATTACATCCTATGCACAAAGTGGGCTGGTGTCCCCTAGAATTGAAAAAAAAACAGGCTGCCCTCCTGTCCTTCGACAGAAAAGCTTGCCTGTTCTTGTTGTTTCTTAGTCAATCTTGACGCCGTCCACTTCTACGATATCACGGAACTCCTGCAGCAAATGTGTCGTTATCGGTCCGGCTTGACCGGATCCAATAATGCGGCCGTCCACTTCGCGAACGGCGATAACTTCTGCCGCAGTTCCGGTGAAGAATACTTCATCTGCCACATAGACATCATGCAAGGTAAACGGCTCTTCCTTCAACGGATACCCAAGCTTCTCACATAACTCCATGATAGTGCCTCGCGTGATTCCCTCAAGTGCCCCAATGTAGCAAGGCGGGGTATAGACAACCCCCTTCTTGATAATGAAGATATTGTCGCTTGATCCCTCCGCCACGTACCCTTGGGCATTCAACATAATGGCTTCTCCGACGCCAGCCAGATTCGCCTGAATCTTCACAAGGATGTTGTTCAGATAGTTCAAGGATTTGATTTTCGGGTTCAAGGCATCAGGGATATTGCGGCGTTGAGTAACTGAAACAGAGACCAGTCCGTTCTTGTATGCCTCTTCCGGATAGATCGCCAGCTGTTCCACGATGATAATGACCCAAGCCGTCGGACAACGCTTGGGGTCCAGTCCGAGATTACCGGGACCACGGGAGACGATCAGGCGAATATAGCCATCGCGCAGCTCATTGCGCCGGATGGTTTCGACGAGCGCTTGCTCCATTTCGTCATAAGACAACGGAATATCAAGCATGATGGATTTGGCCGAGTCATATAACCGCTCCAGATGCTCTTTGCATTTAAAGATATTGCCGCCATAAATCCGAATGCCTTCGAAGATTCCGTCTCCATACAAAAATCCATGGTCATACACTGAAACCTTGGCGTTTTCTTTTGTCACATACTCACCGTTTATGTAAATCCATTGCTCCGCCATTTCGTTATTGACACCTCCGGTTATATAATGCTCACCGGCCTAATTCGGCCGTTGAATCAGCTTTCATAGCGAAAAGAAGGGTAAGATCCCATGTTCCGTACCTGGCAGCCAATGGCCCGGATCTCTTCCAGAGCCGACGGCAGCAATACCGTGTCCATGGACATCTCAATGTCGATGATGAAGTAGTAACTCCCCAGCATGCGCTTGGTGGGTCTGGACTCAATCCGTGATAGATTGATTCGGCGCCACGCAAAGGCGGAGAGCACTTGATGAAGCGCGCCTGGATAATCCTCAGGCAGTGTAATGTGAATCGTTGTCTTATGCACATCCGAGGTGCGTGCCGTAAACGGCCGATCTCCGATCAGCAAGAAACGAGTGAAATTATTGTTATGATCAGTCACCGATTCTTGCAAGATATCCAGCCCGTGCAAGGCCGCGCCTGCACGCGTCCCGATTGCAGCCCACCCCTGACCGGGATTCGCTTTGACAGTTGCTACAGACTCTACCGTACTGCTGATATGCTCCGTTTCGGCATGAGGCAGGAGCGTACGCAGCAGCTTGGTGCATTGCGCCATCGCCACGGGGTGGCTGAGCACTTTTTTTATTTTAGCATAATCCAGCTCACCCTGCTCGTCCACAAACTCTTCCCTGCGGCCAATCAAGTTCTGTAGCGACGGAAAGACCCATTCCGCCTGAATCGGCAATTGCACCTCATGCACCAGCCAATCCATATGCAAGCTGACGGAGCCATCGATTGTATTCTCAATCGGAATGATACTGTAATCGGTACTGCCCCCGGCGGTGGACAAGAACACATCAGCGATGGATTTGTAATAACTCCAGCTGACTTCCTGATCTGCGAACAAATATCGAGCTGCCTCATCCGAGACGCTGCCTTGCGGCAACAATGCTGCGCTTAACATGCTGTGATATCTCCTTTGATCCACTCCATGAGCGTAATATCGTCCTCGGACGAGTCAGGTACAGTAATGACCGGTCCCTCCAGGCACGGCACGAGCCAGCGTGCCTCGGCCCCGCTGTGCTGATGCTGCAACGAGGTGAGAAGGAACTGCTCCAGCTCCTGCTTGCGGCGGCTGCGTCTGTCTACAAGAGCCAGCATCGTCGGACCGGCGCCACTGAGCGCGGCCCCCAGGGCTCCATACTCCGTCGCTTCTGCCAGAATCTGTTCCATACCGGGAATCAAGGATGCCCGATAGGGCTGATGCAGACGATCCTTCATGGCATGACGAATCATCCCGAGCTCGCCGGAAGCAAGGGCTGCCACCAGCAAGGAGCTGCGTCCGACATTGTATACGGCATCCTGCTTGGTATAACTCTCCGGCAACGCATGACGCGCCTTGTCCGTGGACAACTGGAAGTCAGGAATCGCTACCAGCACCTCCAGGTCAGGATGCGGCTCCAGCCGTATGGCTTCTGCACGCTCGCCGTCCCAGGCTGACACAATGATTCCGCCCATGAGCGACGCACCTACATTATCCGGATGTCCTTCCAACTTCGTGGCGATCTGCAGCAGACGGTCTTGACTCAGTTTGGAGCCAGTCAGATGGTTCGCAGCCGCCAGGGCGCCTACAATGGCGGAAGCACTGCTCCCAAGCCCTCTGGTGAGTGGGATATCGCTGTACATGCCGATCCTCAGCTCAGGAATCGACACCCCTACCTCTTGGAAGACCTGCTGGGCCACCTTATAAATGAGATTGGACTTGTCGGTCGGAATTCCGGACATGCCGCTGCCATACAAGGTAATCTCCGTCTTCTCGGAAGCACTCATCTCAATCCATGCGTACAGCGATAAAGCCATGCCTAGCGTATCAAAGCCAGGACCCAGGTTGGCGGTACTTGCAGGCACTTTGACAATAACTCTGGGATGAACGGTTTCTATCATCCGCTATCCCTCAACCCGGTAGACGCTCTTCACCTTGCGAATCACGCCAAGTGTACGGAATTGATCCAGCACCCGGTCGACAGCCGCTTTGTTGGCATCATGCGTAATAATGATAATCTCGGCCTCCGGATTGCTCTCGTTCGGCTGCTGCAGCACCGACTCCAGACTGACCTCATGGCTTGCGAAGATCTGCGTAATTTGAGCCAGCACGCCCGCACGATCTTCAACATGCAGTAAAATAAAATACTTGGATGAGATCTGTTCATCGGTTTTGAGCTTTTTCTCTTTGTAGACTGGCGTCTGCTGTAACCCGTTGACACCGAGCTTGAGGTTTCTTACCACTGCCACCAAATCGGCTACAATGGACGTTGCCGTCGGCAGCTCTCCCGCGCCGGCTCCGTAGAACATCGTCTCGCCTACTGCTTCGCCATAGACATACACGGCATTATAGACACCGTTTACGGACGCAATGGGGTGTGTGTTCTTAACCATCGTCGGCTGAACAGAGATGCTGAATTGGTCATCCTGCCGCTCTGCGATGCCTAGCAGCTTGAGGACATAGCCCAAACGATTGGCGTAGAGGATGTCCTCCTTGCTAACGCCTGTCATGCCTTTGGTGCTTACATCCTCCAAGGCTACATCCGCACGGAAACCAAGCGTAGACAGAATCGTCATTTTGCGAGCCGCATCGAGTCCTTCGACATCGGAGGTCGGATCAGCCTCTGCGTAACCCAGCAGCTGCGCTTCCTTCAACACATCATCATACGATACGCCCTCTTGCGTCATCTTGGTCAACATGTAGTTGGTGGTACCATTGACGATACCCATAATCTTCGTAATACGGTCAGACGAAAATCCGTCAATCAGCGTCCGGATAATCGGGATGCCGCCGGCTACACTGGCCTCATAGAACACATCGCAGCGCTGCTCCTGCGCCTTGCGCAGAATCTCTGGCCCATGCATCGCCATCAGATCCTTATTGGCTGTCACGACGTGCTTGCCACGTGCGAGTGCCTCAAGAATGTACTCTTTGGTCTGCTGAACGCCGCCCATCACCTCAACGATGACATCAATCTCAGGATCCTGAATGATCTCGTACGGGTCCTCCGTCAATTTGGATGGCTCAATTGTAATGCTTCTGGCTTTCTCGCGGTTCTGGACAAGGATCTTCTCAATGACAATCGGCGAGCCGCTCTGGCTACGCAGGTCATCCTGATGTCCTTCCACAATACGCACGACGCCGGTTCCGACGGTGCCAAGTCCGAGCAATCCTACTTTTACAGGTTTCATATATTGTTCCCTCCACTGTCTTGTCTTCGTTATCCTTGTCCGGTCAGGTTGACCTTGCGGACACCGTCCTGCTGCCTGAGTGCCTCTATAAGGGTAGCAATCGGCTGCTGCATCGGAGCCGTATCGACGGAAATAACCACGCCAGCCATGCCCTGCAGCGGGATGGTCTGATGGATCGTAAGCACATTGCCCTCCGAAGCAGCCACTAGCGAGAGCACCTTGGACAATACACCGGAGCGATGATCCAGGTCCATGGCAATCGTAACAATCCGCTCCCGGTCCATCTGGTCTAGCATGTAGATGCCGTCTTTATATTTGTAGAAGGCGCTGCGGCTTAGGCCGACCCGCTCGGCTGCCTCATGTACGGTAGAAACCTCGCCGCGCTGCAGCATCTCCTTGACATGCATCGTCTTGACGATGCCTTCTGGCAGCAAGTCTTCACGAACGACATAATAACGCTCCGCCACGCTTCGTCCTCCCCCAATAGACATTCGTCTTCGTATAGTGGACATTATATCGAATTCTGTCGCTTGTGGCAATAGGCCTGACGAGAATCATCCTAAAAAGAAAAAGCTTCTGCGCAGAAGCTTTCATCTTGTCTTTATTCAAATATATAGTCGCTTCCTTCAAAGAACTCAAAACCGAAATCTCCGATTCTGACAAGGTCACCGTCTTTGGCTCCGGCCTTGCGCAGCGCAGCATCCACGCCCATCTTGCGCATCACCCGGGCAAAGCGCATCACTTCATCATACGAGTTAAGGTTATGGCGCTTGATGAATTTCTCAATATGGGCACTTTCAACGACGTAAATTCCCTCATCGTAATGAACCGTAAAGGATTCATCCTCTTTCTTCTCATACTTGAAGACCACGCGTTCACTTTCTTCAGGAGCCGTCTCGACCGAAGGCTCTTCTACAATACTATCCAATAAATCGGCGGCTTTGTATAACAGCTCTTGAATGCCCTGCTTCGTTAAGGACGAGATCGGCACGATATCATGCACTTTATCGTCCTGCGCCTGCGCCAGACGTTCCCGGAACATCTCCAGATGAGTCTCGGCGTCCGGCATATCCATCTTGTTGGCTGCAATTACCTGTGGCCGCTCGGCCAGCTTGGCGTTGTATTGCACGAGCTCCTCGTTAATGGTCACCCAATCCTCATAGGGATCACGACCTTCTGAACCGGACATGTCCACGACATGAATGATCACTCTCGTCCGTTCAACATGTCTCAAAAACTCGTGGCCGAGACCTACACCCTCATGTGCGCCTTCGATCAGTCCTGGAAGGTCTGCCATGACAAAGCTGCGCTCGTCCCCAACATCGACAACCCCCAGATTAGGTGTAATTGTCGTGAAATGGTAGGCGCCAATCTTTGGTTTGGCCCCCGAGACGACCGAGAGCAACGTGGACTTGCCGACGCTTGGGAAACCAACTAGTCCCACATCCGCCATGACCTTAAGCTCAAGGACAATCCAGCGTTCTTCCCCTTCTTCGCCATTCTCCGAAATGTGGGGCGCAGGATTGTTCGGCGTGGCAAAACGGATATTGCCGCGTCCGCCGCGTCCGCCTTTGGCTACCACAAGCTCTTGCCCATGGCGCGTCATATCTGCGATGATTTCTTGCGTGTCATCATCCACAATTACCGTCCCGGGTGGAATCCGTACGACCATATCCTCTGCTCCGGCGCCATGCATCCCCTTGATTTTGCCCTTTTGTCCACGCTCGCCCTTAAAATGCCGTTGGTATCTGAAATCCATTAGCGTGCGCAAGCCCTCATCGACCCGAAAGATGATGTCGGCGCCTCGTCCGCCGTCTCCACCTGCTGGCCCACCTTCAGGCACGTACAGCTCTCGGCGGAAGGAGACGATCCCGTCCCCGCCGTTGCCGCCTTTTACGAATATCTTTGCTTTATCAACAAACATGATTTCCCTCCGTTCGGTTAGCAGGTCTCTGCCTGCAGCACCATGCGATCCATCTGGGGTGCAAGCGTAACAAGGCGGAATTTGGAATCCGCTAGCATTGCTTTGACGTTCTGCTCCAGATGGGACACATTCTGCAGCTCACCTGTTAGCTGCATTGCAACTTCTACTACGCCTTCGTATTGCGCGAACTCCAGCATGAGGCGTGGCGCATCTCCATGTCCAGGTTGGATGCCAAGTCGATAGGCATCGACCAGCTCCCTCAGCACCTCTGCAAGAGGTGCGCTATCGCTTCCCAGCAACGTCCAGTCGACCTCTTCCTCCAGCACCACATCGAGCTGCAGTGACTGCGAAGCCGTCCGAAACGACTGTAGGAACAGCACGAGGGCAGGCTCACCCAGCTTGGCAATCCGGCTTTCCATCATCATCCTGTCCTTTATTCTCTCCACGCATTGAACCGTTTTATCCGGCTTCTGCAGTCTGATGTAGCCGTAGAGCACCTGAAGCTCATTCATCCAGTCATGTCGGTGATGGTTGAGCGTACGAATCGATGCCTCTTGCATATGCTGGACCGTTTGATCCAATCGTTCCGCATGCTCTTTTCGTTCGACAGCAATCCATAGAGCTGCTGCAGCTACAACCCAGATCATACATAGAAGCAATGCAATCTTACTATCGGCAGTCCAGATGACGACTGCGGGTACTACAAGCGACGCGGCTGCGCCGAATTTCAACCAACGCAAGCGATTCATGACCCCGTTCCCCGTTTCTTCTGCGTTCACAACTTTTAACAGTATAGCATGTCCGGCATAGGCGGGTCATCTACAAGATGCAGCGCTCCCGAATCCCGTAAAACATAAAAATAACCCCGGCCGCAAATTCATGAGGCCGGGGTTATTCGTCGGTATTAATTTTCGACTGCTGCAGCTACTGCTGCCGCATCAACCGGGTACACGCTCACTTTCTTGCGATCGCGGCCCCAGCGTTCAAACTTGACCACGCCTTCCACTTTCGCGAACAGCGTGTCATCTTTACCGATGCCTACGTTGTTGCCCGGGTGGATCTTCGTTCCGCGCTGACGGAAAAGGATGCTGCCGGCTGTTACCGTCTGGCCGTCTGCACGCTTGGCACCCAAGCGCTTCGATTGGCTATCGCGTCCGTTCTTCGTCGAGCCTACGCCTTTTTTGGAGGCGAAAAGCTGAAGATTCAGTTTCAACATGGTGGTTCCCTCCTTCTATCTCAGATGTTCGTGTATCACGACAAATCTGCCGTACGATTGGTGTATGGTGTCCAGCATGACTCGCATCGATTCGAGCAGCAGCTGTACCTGGGCGTCCTTCTCCGGAGATCCGGTAGAGGGGATGTCCGAGGACAGCCAACCGTTCTTCATCGTAGCGGGAAGCACTACGCCGGCCAAAGCCTCAATACTGTTCACCGTTCCCACCGATACCGCCGATACGCCAGCGCAGACAATATCCTTGCCTGCCCGGGCATACTTTGCATGTCCCTCAATGGTAAAGGCTGCAATCGTGTTGTCAGCCTGCCGCCGTACGAAGGTTACTTGAATCATCGCCGATCCTCTTAAGCTTGAATCTTGCCGATGGTAACTTTCGAATACGGTTGACGATGACCTTGCTTACGACGATAGTTTTTCTTCGGTTTGTATTTATACACGACGATCTTCTGACCTTTGCCGTGTTTCTCTACAGTTGCCGAGACGCTTGCGCCTGCTACCAGCGGCGTGCCCGTTACGAGCCCTTCGCCATTGGATACGGCCAATACTTTATCAAACGTAATGCTGTCGCCAGCAGTTGTGTCCAGTTTCTCGATGAAAAGCACATCGCCTTCTTGAACTTTGTACTGCTTGCCGCCTGTCTCAATAATTGCGTACATGGATGGTGCACCTCCTCATGTCTAAGACTCGCCTGATGCAAGGTGGCAACGGCTGATGCCGCAGCGCTTCATAACCCGACCGGAGCGGTTGTAGCATGACTAGCATTAACACTAGACACACTGGAGTATTCTATCATATTGCCAGTTCGAAATCAACCCTAATTACGATTATGCTGCCATCATTCCCGGGAGCCGGCATGAACACCGTACAGACCAACATACTGCTTGCCCCGTCCGCGACAGGCGGAGCATGTATCGTACAGTCGGCTCACGGCATCCTCCCGCGTCTTCTTGCGCGTGAGCTCCATCAATCCCAGCCTTGTCCAGCCCAGCACATGGCTCTGTGTCTTGTCTCTCGCCAGTTCCCTCTCCAGCAGCTGTCTGACTGCACTGCGGTGCGTCTCCAATTCCATATCAATAAAATCAATTAAAATAATGCCTCCGGTGTCACGCAGTCGCAGCAGCCGGGCAATCGCTTCGGCCGCTTCGAGATTGGTTTGATACACCGTATCCTCCAGCGTATGAGAACCGACGAATTTGCCGGTGTTCACATCAATGACCGTTAACGCCTCCGTCTGGTCCCACACCAGCTCGCCGCCGCTCTTGAGCCTTGAACGCCTCGCAAATGCACGCTCGAGCTGCTCGGGTACCGCCCGGCTCTCAAGCAGATTCACGTCCCCCTCATAGAGTCGAAGGCGCGGGAGCAGCTCCGGTGCAGCCTGACTCAGAATAACCGTCGCCGCCTCATAGCCGGCCAGGTCATCAATCCACAGTTCGTCCGGCTCCTGCTCCATAAGCTCGTCAGCGATTCGCTCAGCCAGTGTTCCGCCGCCATAGAGCAAAGCGGGCGCTTCCGCGAGCTGCCATACCTCGGATATGTTTTCCCATCCCCGGCGGAGCGCGTTGACATCCTGCAGCAGCTCCTCATAAGAGGCATGCTCTGCCATCGTACGGAGGATCAGCCCCTCACCCGGCTGCCTCAGTTCTTCTCCTGCGGCACGCAGCCTTGCGCGTTCATGTTCCGGGCCGATTTTCTTGGACACGCCCACATAGTCGGCGCGAGGCATAAAAACAACCGAACGTCCGGTCAAGGAGATCTGCGTGGACACCCGAGCCCCTTTCCCGTCGATCGGTTCCTTGACGATCTGAACCAGCAGCTGATCCCCGGCCCGGACCAGCTCCGTAATCGGAGGTTTGCGGCCCACCATTCGTTCACTGGCGGCCGGAGCCATCAGCTCGTCAATGTACAGGAACGCATTCTTGCCCTGGCCAATATCGACAAAGGCGGCTTGCATTCCGGGAAGCACATTGACGACCCGGCCTTTGTAAATATTGCCGACACTTTGTTTCCCTTGCGGTCGCACGGTTTGCAATCGGGATACTTCTCCAGCCTCTAATCCTACAATCACTGTCAGCTCATTATTTTTATGAATCAGCATATGTTTCATGCTGCCGCTCACCTGCCCGTGGTCATGAGACCGAATTGCCTGTATGCTCCTAACAGGCGTCAGCCTTATTCTACCTGAAAAGCTCCCGGACTTCACGCCCAGGCTTTCCATACGTCAGGTAACCGTCAACCAAGCGGCTCTCCGGCAGCATCAGCAGCTCCCCACTCGCAGAGCCTTGAACATAAATAAGATGATACTGATTGCGGCGCAGCAGCCTTAAGATATCGATCACGGAGCTGCTGCCGCTAACGATGATTGGCTTGGCCGGTTCACCCAGTCTCAACCGGCGCTCCGCGTTCTCGTTGCGGCGCATCAGAAAGCGAATAAACAGGAAGGAGAGACTGCGATAGTAATGCCAGTTGGTCATCATCAAGAACAAACCGATGACCAGCAGATTCATTTGCAGCCCCCCGCCGCTCACCAGCGGTACAAACGCAGCCCCTATCATCAGAATGCTAAATATCAGGCTGATTCGCGCGCTCCACAGCAGGGTCCGATGGTAGGGAAGCCGACAGCTGATCAGCGCCTGCAGCAGCCGCCCTCCATCCAGTGGAAGGATGGGCAGCAGGTTGAACAAGCCAATCATCAGGTTGGCTTGGATTAAATGATCCGCCCACGCCGCTGACATCCATCCAAGCTCCCCCATCGCCCAGGCAGCGGTGCCCATCCACACGTTCTGCAAGGGGCCAGCCAGCGTCACCACGATTTCCTGCCTTACGGGCATGTGATCCAGTTCCTCAACCTCCGCAACACCGCCGAACGGGAGCAGCTTTACTTCTTTGACGTTCCAGCCGTAGCCCTTGGCCGCCAAGACATGTCCCAGTTCATGGACGAACACGATAGCAAACAACGTCATCAGCTCAATAAAGTAGCCCGTCACCACAGATGCCAGCATGACCATCACAAACAGGGGATGGATCGACCATCGGATGCCGAACCAACGATTAGTCAAACGGAACCACATCTGCCGGATCGACATAGCGGTCCTGATCCCGCACAGCAAAATAGAGCTGGCTCTGACCGCCTTCTATTGCAGGCTTCAAACGACCGATCACACCGCCTGCTTCTACCCAGTCATGCTGCGCAATCTGGACGGAATCGAGTCGACCGTACACTGACAACCGCTGGTTGGGATGCTGAATAATGACTGTCTCTCCTTGGGCCGAGTCCGATGAAATAATAAGAATACGCCCCGTTTCAATGGCCCGCACCTCGGCTCCAGACACAGCAGCAATTTCGACGCCACTCCCCATATCAGCAAAATCCCGCACAATGACCCCTGCGCTTACGGGAGCGATGGCCGCACTGCGGATACCGGCCTGCGCTCGCTCGGCTGTCTGCTCCCGTTCACCGAAAATGGGAATAAAGGCCGGCGAGCCTGCAAATGTCCGATCATACCAAGCCGCCGCCGCAGAGAAATCCATATCCGTTGTCAGCATACCGACAACCACACTCTGACCTGTCTTCGCCCAAGGCATGTCCAATTGAAACAGTCCAAAACCACAGCCAAACAGCGCCAGGCTTAGCAGAATCTTAATCCTCAGCTCCTTGGCGAGTTGACCGGATCCGTCGTGTGGCGGCGATGCATCGCCACCTCCGCTATCCTCCGTCCCGCCAGACCAGCCCCTCCAGGGGTTAGGCTGAGATTTCCATAGCAGCTCCGGATCAGCTTCGCCCTTAGCATCTGAGGCTTTTGATTTTTGTACGGGTGTTGGGGCTGTTGGGGCTGTTGGTACAGTCTCCCTCATCAGAGCGGGTACCGAGCGTTCAGGCGTGAGGCTCGCGGGCTTGTCCCCGCCGCTCGTTAACTGGCGGATTCTCTCTTGTCTGCGCTGCCGCACAGTATCTTTTGTATCCATCCGTCATCCCTCCAAGGCTGCCGCGTCCGGAGCGGTGAGCCCGGCCGTGCATAATGCTTATAGGTATGAAGAAGAGGGCTTGTTTATGATTCAAGAATTGCTTGCCACATGACGTTAGCGGCATAATTGGGGTAGTTGTAACAGGTTTATCGGTTCTACGGCTCTGTTGCAAGCGTGTCGATTAATTGCTGTCCCCAGTTGGAACGTGCTAACGGCCGCCAGAGCCGCTATTTCGCCCAAATCGAATCACTTTGAATTCTAACGGCCACCAGCGCAGTTATTGGAGGGTTTTCGAGGTTCCAGCGGTCTGTTTGGCCACAATAGGCGCATATATGGCCGTTAGAAATAATTAGCTACCTTTTCAGGGCAAATAAGCGTATATATGGCCGTTAGCCGGGAGCGCAGCGGGGACGCGTAGGGTAGGTGATACCTTAGCAGTAGGTCGGCGACTGGACAACCACCCTCCTCTGCTCTGACGGACAAAGCGCTAGAGCCAAAATTACACAAACAGCCTCTCCATGACGGAGAGGCTGCGAGATAACGCTGCTAGGCTTGCTCTGGATTTTCCTTTTCCTGATGCGCTCTTATACTGAACACAAGACCGATACACAGCATATTGAGCAGCAGCGAGGTCCCCCCGTAACTTACAAAGGGCAGCGTAATCCCTGTAATCGGCATGATACCGATCATCATCCCGATATTCTCGAAGATCTGAAATACAAACATCGACACGATTCCAATGATGATAAATGAACCGCGCCGATCATAGCACTGAAAGGCAATGATGATCATCCTGTAGATAAGGAAGAAGTAAAGGAGCAGCAGCACCGCCGAGCCCTGGAAGCCGAACTCCTCGCCAATCACGACAAAGATGGAGTCCGAGTACGGATACGGGACAAATCGGCCGTTCTTGGAATCGCCCTGCATATATCCATCGCCAGTCAAGCCGCCGGAGCCGATGGCGATCATAGCCCGCTCCAACTGATAGCGCTCGTCGCTGGATGCTTGCTCAGGGTTGACGAACGTGTTGATGCGCTGATACCAGTGCAGCCGGTTCTTTTCACTCAAATATCCTTTGATCTCGTCATTGAAAGTATTAAACAACGTCGAGAACGCCATAACACTGCCCACTACAATGACTATGCTGATCAACACATGCAGGTATTTGACATTGCCAATCCACAGCATCCCGAGCACGATCGCTACATAGATGATGGCATTGCCGAGGTCCGGCTGAATCATAACCAGCAGGAAGGGTACGAACGAGACGATGAAGATTGGAATAATATCCTGGGTTAACTGCAGCGTCTCGCCCTGGCGGCGGTTCATAATGACCGCGATTGCCATAATAATGGTCAGCTTCACCAGCTCGGCAGGCTGCAGCTGAAATCCGCCAATGACGAACCAGCTGCGTGCACCGTTAATGGGCTCGGTGAACATGACCGCTACCAGCAAGAGCAGGCCGATGACGTAAGGCACATACCAGAACCTAAGCAGTATTCGATAGTCAAAAAACACGGACACAATAATGACAGCAAAGCCCGCGATAAAGTAATTTAACTGTTTGAACTCGAAATTATTAAAGCCCGGATCGTTGAAGGTTGCGCTTCGGACGGCCATAAAGCTGATGACCGCGAACAGCCCCAACAGCAGCAAAATGCCCCAGTCCAGTTTTTTAAGTTTACTTAGTAAATGCACGTGCAATCATCCTATTCCAAGGAACCTGCGGAACCGCTTGAACACACCGCTCTTCTCATCCAGCGGCATAAGCGGAACCATATCCCCCAATATGCGTCTTGCAATGTTGCGATAGGCGATGGCAGCACGTGAAGAAGGGTCCATAACGGTCGGTTCTCCAGTATTAGCTGCTTTAATAACCTTTTCGTCGTCCGGTACAATGCCCAGTAGATCAACCGCCAGTACTTGGCAAATCTCATCGATATCAAGCATTTCACCTGACTTGATCATGCCCGGACGAATCCGGTTAATGACCAGCTTGGCGGTCAGCTGGGACTGCTCCAGCAGACCAATCACCCGATCCGCATCACGTACGGCTGCATTCTCAGGCGTCGTGATAACAATGGCACGGTCTGCCCCGGCCACAGCATTTCGGAAGCCCTGCTCGATTCCGGCCGGGCAATCAATGATGACGTAATCATAGTCTTTCTTGAGCTCCAGCACAATATCCCTGACCTGCTCCGGCGTGACATCGTGCTTGTCCTTGGTCTGGGCAGCGGGCAGCATATACAGTTCATCGAAGCGTTTATCCTTGACCAGAGCCTGGTTCAAGCGACAGCGTCCCTCAGCGACATCGACCAGATCATAGATGATCCGGTTCTCCAGTCCCATCACCACGTCAAGATTACGCAGGCCGATATCGGTATCAACCATGCACACCTTTTTGCCGGTCAGGGCAAGCGCCGTTCCCAGATTAGCCGAGGTGGTCGTCTTGCCGACACCGCCCTTACCCGATGTTACCACGATCGCTTCTCCCATGTCTTACACTCCTTTGAACACAATCGGATCTTTACGAAAACGGTACAGCTGCGAGATCTTGTCAATCTGCATTTGTGCTTCATGCAAATAAGCGAACTCCATCGCAGCATCCGTGCTTACCCATTCATCCGGCGGTCTGCTGATGACCTCGGCGATCCTTAGCTGGGTCGGCCTCAGGAGCGAAGCAGCGATAATCGCGTCTTCTCTTCCCAGTTCCCCCGCATGGGCCATGCCCCGCAGCGCGCCCAGCACATAGATATCTCCCGAGCAGCGAAGCGTGCCGCCGGGATTGACATCGCCGATCAAGAGAAGATTGCCATCATGCACAACTGTCTGGCCGGATCGAATGACGCCTGTCATCAGCTTCAAATTTCCGGAATCCGTTTCCGGTTCCAGCTCTTTTAGCTTCTCCGCCTCAATCGACTGCACGAGCAGATTGCCCTGATTGCGAATGATATCCAGAATCGCTTCTTTTTGCTCTTCACTGCACAGACGTGCGCCGAGTTTTACATGAACATGAATGAGCGGTCCCGTCAACACCTGCTGGTGGGATTTCTCAAGCTTATACCGCAATTCCTCAAGCAGCGCCGAAAAATCGCAAGCATCGTCAAGCAGGAATACAAGTCCCTCCTTGACGCCTTTGATGGTAATATGCTGCTTGTCGGTCACCTGAGTCCCACCTCCACCTTGTACCATTCTTTATCGACAGGCGCAAATCCTGCCTGCATCCGATTCAAACTGCGTCGTCCAGCTGTTTTTTTTGACTATAGCCGGAAAACCAGCGCCGCACGGGTATGTAAAAGGCGAGCGCAAATGCCAATTGGAGGAACAAACTGGGCATAATGTGGTTCATTAGTGCCACAACATACGCGTCTTGCGTGATGCGGAACACACGGTAAATCCCGTAAATCACCGAGTCATACAGGAGGCAAGCCATCCCAATAATGGAGAGCACCGTCAGCATCGGGATGCGCTTGAACGCCAGCAGCAAGCCAACCAGGTAGCCGCACAAGCCCATTGCAAACGAATGCACACCAATTAAATGGCCGTAGAACACAAGATCCTGGAGAAGACCGAAGCTGATTCCCAGTAGCAAAGCTGTATGCCTCCCGGCGTAGAGGGCGGCATACAGCACAAAAATAAACGTGAATTGTGGCACAATCCTGCCGATCCAATCTATCGGGATCAGCCAGGGCATGATGGTCCCTTCAACAATGAATAGAAGCAGCATGATCAGAATCACCCAGCGCTTCCTCATTCAGCATCTCCCTCGGCATCCGGAACCTTGACGACCAATACCTCAGAGAGCTTGTCGAATTGGGCAGCCGGATCGATAAAAGCCGTGCGGGTCAAGCCAAAATCGCCCACCTGTTCAGATGTTACCGTACCGATGACGATGCCGACAGGAAACACCTCGCCCTTGCCAGAGGTTACAACGACATCCCCCTCTTTGAGCGGGTCCTCTTCGGCAATCTTGGTCATCAGCAATTGACCGTTCTCAATATTGTAGCTTTCAATAATTCCGAATGAGGCTTCTTCATTGCCTTCCACGGTTGCGGAGATCCACTTGGCATTGGCGGATTGACCGTCGAGCTCCGTGATCGGCATCACATTGGACGTGAACGGTGACACACTGCTGATCAAACCAATCAGCCCGTGCTCAGTTACTACCGCCATATTCTCTTTTACCCCATGACGCGAGCCCAAGTTGATTTTCATTGTCTTATTGTAGGCATCCGGGCTTACAGAGACGACCTGGGCAATCATGTACGTATAATTATTGCGGTTTTTCTGTTCTTCCGTAAAATTCAGTTTTTCTTGCAGTTCCGCGTTCTTCTGCTCAAGTGCATTGTACCTGATCTTGTCACGCGCATAGCTGGCTACTGTCATACGAAGCCGCTCATTCTCCTCGTGCAGCTCCCGCATGGAACGGATATCTTCGAACAAGCCCGCTATATAACCTGCGGGCTTGTAAAACCATTGCTGTACATAACCTACCGTATCATTCAAGAACTTCTCTGGCCAGGTCAAATCCTTGCGGTCACTGAGCGAGAAGCCCATGACCGCAATAAACAGAATTAACCCGATTAGAAGTATGAACAACCGCTTATTGCGCATCATTTTAAACAGTCCGATCACCCGCTCGCATGCTCATCCATCTCCCCCTCCGGATGATGATTCTATCGCTTGGAACGCGACGACGCGCCACCCTTGGCTTTGAACAGATGAATGTTGTCAAGCGCTCGTCCCGTACCGATCGCTACACAATCTAGCGGATGCTCGGAGACGATGACTGGCATGCCGGTCTCGCGGGCCAACAGCTTGTCCAGATTTCGCAGCAGCGCTCCACCGCCAGTCAGTACAATGCCGCGGTCCATAATATCAGCAGACAGCTCAGGCGGACATTTTTCCAGTGTGACCTTGACCGCATCAACGATAGAATTGACTGTGTCAGTCAATGCTTCTGTAATCTCATCCGCTGTTACAGTGAGAGTCTTCGGCAACCCGGAGACCAGATCGCGGCCGCGAATCTCCATCGTTTCCTGCTTGTCCGATGTCAGGGCGGAGCCCAGGTCCATCTTCAGCTGCTCCGACGTACGCTCGCCTATCATCAGATTGTACATCCGCTTAATGTACTGGATGATTGCTTCATCCATCTCATCGCCAGCAATTCGGATGGAGCGGCTCGTTACAATTCCGCCAAGCGAGATAACGGCCACTTCCGTTGTACCGCCACCGATATCAACGACCATACTGCCGGTTGGTTCCCACACGGGGAGATCCGCTCCGATCGCTGCCGCGAACGGCTCTTCAATGGTATAGGCTTCTCTTGCTCCTGCCTGTTTGGTTGCATCCTCAACCGCCCGCTTCTCAACAGCAGTAATACCGGAAGGTACGCACACCATGACATTGGGATGACGCGGGAACATGGAACGTTCCTTCTGCGCTTGCTTGATAAAGTATTTGATCATCGTTGCCGTCGTTTCAAAATCCGCAATGACGCCGTCCTTCATCGGCCGGATGGCCCGAATGTTGCCTGGCGTTCTGCCGATCATCTTTTTGGCTTGCTCGCCAACGGCCTCAATTGTTTTTGTATCGGTACGCAGAGCAACCACAGATGGTTCTCTGACGACAATGCCTTTTCCTTTGACGAATACGAGCGTATTCGCAGTTCCCAGGTCGATCCCCAGATCCTTTGTGAAGCCACCAAACATGTCTGATCTCCCTTTCTTCATAGCAACCCCTTACTGGAGGTTAAACTCGCACTTTATTATATTACATAAGTCCCCGCTCCTTCAAACTTACGAAAGACTGTTCACCGATCACCAGATGATCCAATACATCTATGCCGACTAATTCACCGGCTTCAACCAGTCTTCTCGTCAGAGAGACATCCTCGGGACTGGGCGTAGGATCGCCGCTTGGATGATTGTGGACGCAGATCAGCGAAGCGCTGCTGCACTTGATTGCGGCCCGAAACACTTCCCTGGGGTGGACAAGCGAAGCGTTAAGCGTACCCACCGACAAGGTTTCTTGCGCGATGAGCTGATTCTTGGTATTGAGAAACAAGCAGATAAAATGCTCCTTCTTCAGATACCGCAGCTGCTCCATTAAGTAGTCCGCCGCATCCTGTGGTCTGCGAACGGTGAGACGTTCTTCGCGGCCAGCGCGGGACAGTCGCCGCCCCAGTTCGATACCAGCGCGCAGCTGGACAGCCTTGGCGGGACCAATCCCGCGAATTGCGGTTAGCTCCTCCATACTCATGTCAACCAGCCCGCCCAGTGAACCGCAGCTCTGCAGAATTCGTCCTGCCAAATGTACGGCCGATTCACTTCGCGTCCCTGTACGGAGCAAAATAGCAAGCAATTCGGTATGACTGAGTGCTTCAGCCCCAAACTCCATCATGCGTTCCCTAGGTCGCTCTTCACTTGGGACATCTCTCATCCCATATCCAGCCATCTCCATGTCGAGTATCCAGCCTTCCCTATAAAGTAGGGGCAATACGATAACGTCTTGCACCATCAATACAGGTCTGTACGGGTACGACAGTCACACGGACTCGACACCATACTCAGAGAGCATGTCCGACAGCAGCGTCAGCGACATGCCTACTACATTAAAATAACAGCCGTCGATGCCTTCAATTAGTGTTGCTCCCAAGCCTTGGATGCCATAACTTCCAGCTTTGTCCATAGGCTCGCCGGAAGCAACATACCGCTCGATCCGACGGGCATCGAGCGGTTTCATGTGTACTTTAGTCATGCGGTGGCGCACTAACGGTTCGCCGCTGCTGGCATGCAGCAGTGTGATCCCGCTGTAGACTTCATGCAAGCCGCCCTGGAGACGAGTTAAGGTACGCCTTGCGTCCTCGACATCCTGCGGCTTGCCCAATACCATTCCGTCCATGACGACAATGGTGTCTGCACCGATAATAAGAGAATCCGCCGCTTGGTCTCCTGCAGCATGCAGCGCCGCCCGCGCTTTGCGGAGCGAGAGCTGCTCTACAATCTCGGCAGGCTGCCAGTGCGTTGGCGTCGATTCATCGGTATCCGTTGGCATAATCTTGACCGGCAATGAGAGGGCGAGCTGCTCCAGCAGCTCCCGTCTCCGCGGCGAAGCGGAAGCCAGTACGAGCTGATTGATCTTCAGCTCGGATGATCTTGCTTGGCCAGGCACGGCAATCCTTCTCCCTCTTGGTTATAATCTGCGGTAAATCCAGATTGCCGCCACAGCACCGATAATGCTCAGCAGGCTCAACTGAATATGTACGTTTAAGTCAAAGCTGAACACAATCAGATCGGCTGCAGGCGACCACCTGGCCTCGACCGAACGGGAGAGCACTTCCATTCCCGGTACAGTTGCAAGCCATCTCGCTGCCAGCGTGCCGGCAAGCAACCCAAGCCATGTGAACAATAGCAGCACGATCGTATTTTTCTTCATCATCCAACGTCCTTCGTCAGGTTTAGACACCTGGTTCCTATTATACGTTGGAAGCCGTCCTATGACAATGCGTCGATTTGCGCAAGCCATTCCTTCTGGATAATTACAGCTTCCATCAGCGCAGTTTGCGCCGTCCACAGATGAGCCCGAGACGGATGCTTGTCATATTCCTCCATAGATACGGCTGCAGTCTGAAGCTGGGTAACCAGTAATTCAGCCGGCCCCTTAGCCGAGTCATCCCATGCCTTCGCAATGGCCGCAGCGGAGGCGGTCCATTGCTGATGGGACGTTCTCCACACCTGGACATCGCGTTCCTGCAGACGTTCAGGCTGCTCCTGAGATAACAGAGTTAGGGTTAACTCATTAAATAGACGTATCAAGTCACCCGTCTGTTCAAAAAATTGCTCCGCTTCGCGGGCATCTCCTAAAAAGGGAAGCCGGGACACTTCTGGTACTGTTATTTCCTTCAGATATACCTCCGAATTGCCCAGTTGTTCACTTAGCAAGACCGCACTGTTGCGGTTCGTCCCCATACCTGCGAATACCCGATAGCCATCGGTTTTCGAGGAGGCCGCTGCCAGCCCTTTTTGCCGCAGCTCGCCAAGTGCAGCAAGCATGCCCTCTTCATTGCTGAACACGCCATACTGCAGCATATAATAAGTACTACCAGCCACAGACACAGCTGTCAAGGCATCCTCGTTGACTGGAGGCAGCTCGACAGCCGCTCCATCCGGCTGCAGCTCCGGGGCGATGTTTCCTTGACTCGTGGCGGCTGCAGGTACCTCTGAATTGTTGACAGGGGGAACTGTCTCTCCAGAGAACAGGGATAACACCATATAGCCGAACAAGGCACCGGTGGCAATCGCTCCGGCAACCGAGGCGAATACCTTGAGCCAAGAAGGTCCGACCGGATGACGCCGGATGACCGGCTGTTCCAGCCGCTGCATGTGCTCCCGCTCATTCTGCGGCAGTGCTGGGACCACTCGTGGCGCAACCTCCCGCTCTCCCAGCTCAATATAGGGCTGGTGTCCCGCCTCCTGACGCTGTTCCCCTTTGATTTCGTTCGATGTATAGCGATTCGCAAGGGGGTCCGATTCCCGAATCAGCCGCTCCAATGCAAAGGCATCATCTTGGAAAGGGCTGACCCACGGCGGCAAATCCTGCTCTCGCGTAAATGTGAGCTGTTCCTGCAGAGGAACCTGCGTCTTCTCTTCTTCCTTGCCGTTGGTATGAACGGCTACTGGATCAACGGCTTGTATCACCGGACGGGGCAGTATCTCCCGCTGCGGCACGCTGGAGGCGCGCGTTATACCATCCCGTTCCTTCAAAGGCCGGACGGGCTTGGGAGGTGGATTGTCAAAACGGTACGTAATTCGGGCTTTCTGGCTCATCGCAATCGCTCCTTGTCCCATATCGTCTATTGCTACTCTATGAAACAAGCTGTGCGAATATGACATCCTTTGCAAAGCACGAGAGCGTAGAGCCCTCGGCAGCAAGCTGCCGAGGGCTCTCATGCATCAAGACCGGGCGCGGTCTCTCAAATGCTCTGCCAGATGCTCGGCAGCTTTCCAAATGTCGCCTGCGCCCATGGTGATCACCAGGTCTCCCGGCTTGACTTCACCTGCCAAAACGGATTGCACCTCTTCTTTGGTAGGGATGTATCTGGTATTCGGGTTGCTGTTGGTCTTGATCATTTCCACCAGCTTGCCTGAGCTGATCCCTTCGATCTGCTGCTCGCCCGCAGGTGAATAAATGTCGGTGATAATGACCTCATCTGCTTCCGAGAATGCCCGACTAAACTGATCGAACAGAAAAAACGTCCGTGTATAGCGTTGAGGCTGAAAGACGGCTACAATCCGTTTGCCTGTCGACTTGGCCGCACTAATCGTTGCCTGGATCTCGGTCGGGTGATGGGCGTAGTCATCAATGACCAGCATTTCGTCTACTTCTCCAAGCACCTGGAACCGGCGCTTCGCGCCACGGAATTGGCGAATCGCAGCAGCGATCTGGTCAAATGACAAGCCTGCTGCCAGACATGTGACAATCGTAGCCAGCGCATTATAAACATTATGTCTGCCGGGAACGGAAATCTCGACCCTGCCGAGCGATTCTCCTGCATACACCACATCAAAGCTGGCTTTCCGGTCGCCAAGCTCGATCTGCTCTGCCCGATAATCGGCGTCACGGTCAATGCCATAAGTAACCAGTTCGCCTTCAACAACTGCACTACCTTCCGCCTGCAGGGCAGACAGCATCTCCTGGATGTTGTCATCATCCGCGCAGAGGAACGCTTTGCCTCCCTGTTTCACCTGGGACAGGAAGGTAACATAAGCCGCCTTCAATTTATTAAAATCGCTATCGTAATTTTCGAGGTGATCCGCTTCGATGTTGGTAATAATCGCCAACTGCGGATGATACTGCAGAAAAGAGCCATCGCTCTCGTCCGCTTCGGCCACCACGTACTCCCCTTTGCCAGCCTTGGCGTTGGTCCCCATATTGACGACCTCTCCACCAATGATGTAGGTCGGGTCGAGCTTGCAGATTTCCATGACAAGCGCAATCATCGATGAGGTTGTTGTCTTGCCATGGGCACCCGCCACAGCGATGCCTTTGCCGGCGTTCATCAGGCGCGCCAGCATTTGTGCGCGGTGCAGAATCGGGATCTGCTGATCCTCTGCCGCACGCCGCTCCACATTGTCACGAGACAGCGCAGTCGAGTAAACGACCAGGTCCGCGCCTTGCACGTGCTCCGCCTGGTGTCCCAGATAAATTCGCGCTCCCTTGGCAGCCAGCTTCTCCGAGAGCTCCGCGCGAGCCACATCCGAGCCGGTTACTGTATATCCCATCTCCAGCATGACTCTGGCGATGGCGCTCATCCCGTAACCACCGATGCCAATGAAATGCACATGTTCTGCTGTATTCAAAAGCGATTCACCAACCTTTTTCAGAATCCAAATGGTCTAGCAAACGGGAACGTACATCGGCAATCAGATAGAGCGTGCCAGTAACGACGGCGAGGTCCTTCGGACCCGTTCTCGCTTGCAGTAGATCGAGCCCATGTCGCCAATCCGGCTCCACGATCACCTCGCCAGCAAAGCCTTCCTCTGCGATCAACTCAGAGAGTGCCTGAGCTGTCATTTTTTTGCGAAAATCGGGCTCGGTCACGATCAGTGAATCCACTAGTGGCAGTATATGCCGAAGTGTCTCCCGATGATTCTTATTCGCAAGCATCCCCAGCATGACATGCAGCTTCTCGTACGTATACGTATCTTTCAGTGCATCAGCGAGAGCCGCCGCTCCCTCCGGATTGTGAGCACCGTCCAGCAGCAGCGGTGGCTGCTGCTGGACCATCTCAAGCCGGCCGGCCCATGCCGTATCCTTCAAACCCGCCTGCAAATCCTCTTCGTCAATGATGACGGCATAATATTGCCGCAGTACCTCCAGTGCCATGACAGCTACCGCTGCATTGGTCACTTGATGGCGTCCATTCATCGTAATGGTTAGCGGTTCAATGGAACGCAGCAGACCCTCAAAGCCGAAGACCTGCTCGTCCTGGCGGGTAGAGAGCTGCCGCTCGCGGAATTGTTCCCCGAGCAAATAAAGCGTGCTTTTGGCCGCTTTGGCTGCTTCTCTCACAACCGCTATCACCTCAGGCTGCGATACACTGGCAACGACCGGTACTCCGGGCTTGATAATCCCCGCCTTCTCACGGGCAATCGATTCCAGATTATCTCCGAGAATATCCATATGGTCGTGCCCCACATTGGTAATGATCGACACCAGCGGCGTGACCACATTGGTGACATCGAGGCGCCCACCAAGCCCGGTCTCCCAGATGACAAAATCCGGGTAGGTCCGCTTGGCATAGTACAGAATAGCCAACAATGTAGACACTTCAAACATCGTCGGAGAACCAAGCTCCGAGTTGGCCATG
Organism: Paenibacillus daejeonensis DSM 15491; assembly: GCF_000378385.1. Lineage (GTDB taxonomy): Bacteria > Bacillota > Bacilli > Paenibacillales > Paenibacillaceae > Paenibacillus_D > Paenibacillus_D daejeonensis. The sequence continues at coordinate 1,076,811 of NZ_KB899659.1, forward strand.
GCTTCGACATGCGGATGCACCTCGTTTACAAGCTCCACCAGCACAGATGTCTCCATGTCATTCCCGTTGTATTGCATACGGTTCGTAAACGATGTGATATATGGGGAGGTATACGTCCCAACATCATACCCGGCCTTGACAAGCACGTTGGTTAAATAGGCACATACTGAACCTTTGCCGTTGGTGCCGGCCACATGTACGAACTTTAATCGGCGTTCCGGGTTGCCGAACTTCTCCAGCAGCAGCCGGATTCGGTCAAGGCCTGGACGGATGCCGAAGGGAACCAGCGATTCAATCCAGTCCCGGGCTTCTTCATAGGTTGTAAATGGCGATTCGACTGTCATTTTATCCCGCATAGGTTTCGCCTTCTTTCTGCTCTAACCGCGGAGCTCGGCGATTCTCGCCAGCACTTTGTCGCGTTTGGTTGCATAATCATCCATCTTGGCTCGTTCCTCTTCAATCACCTTGGCAGGCGCCTTGGCAACGAAGCCCGGATTGCCCAGCTTCTTCTCGACCCGCTCGACCTCTTTGTTCAAATGGTCGATCTCCTTGTTCAGTCGCGCAATTTCCTGCTCAATGTCCAGCAGACCCGCCAGCGGCAGGTACAGCTCCACACCTGTAACAATCGCTGTCATCGCTTTGTCCGGCGCGTTCTGCGATCTGTCAATCTTCAGAGATGACGTTCCGCAGAAGCGGATAATATAATCTTCGTTGCGATGCAAAATCGCCTCGGCTTTTTCATTGGATGGTTTGAGCAGGAGCTCGATTTTTTTACTCATGGGGACATTAACCTCAGCCCGGATGTTGCGGACGGCCCGAATGACTTCCATCAAGAGACCCATCTCCTCCACAGATTCCGGAGCTTCCAGCGCAGCCTCGTATGTCGGCCATTCCGCCAGTGTGATGGTATCCCCTTTATGCGGCAAGTGTTGCCATATTTCCTCGCTTATAAACGGCATAAACGGGTGAATCAAACGCTGTGTCCGGTCCAGAACATAGGCCAGTACCGACTGGGTCGCTTGCTTGGCTTCTGCGTCTGTACCATAAAGGCTGAGCTTGGCAAATTCGATGTACCAATCGCACAGATCATCCCAGATAAAGTTATACAGCAGTCGGCCTGTTTCCCCAAACTCGTAACTATCAATGAGACGGGTAACGTCCCGCGAGGTTTCATTGAGACGATGCAAGATCCAGCGGTCAGCCGTCCCGAGCTTGCCGTCAAGCCGGATATCTTCCACATTCACGCCTTCAAGGTTCATCAGCGCAAAACGGGAAGCATTCCAGATTTTGTTGGCAAAGTTACGGGCTTGCTCTACCCGTTCCCACCGGAAGCGCAAATCCTGCCCCGGCGTGCTGCTGGTGGAAATCATATAGCGCATCGCATCTGCCCCGTACTTCTCAATGACCTCCAGCGGATCAACGCCATTGCCCAGCGACTTGGACATCTTGCGGCCGTCTGCATCGCGCACAAGCCCATGCATCAGCACGTCCTTGAACGGAATGGAGTCGGTAAACTCGAGCGCCGTAAAAATCATCCGGGCGACCCAGAAGTAAATAATATCGTATCCCGTCACCAGGACGCTGGTCGGGTAATAACGCTGCATATCCTTGGTGTCTGCAGGCCAGCCGAGCGTGGAGAACGGCCACAAAGCCGAGCTGAACCACGTATCAAGCACATCCTCGTCCTGGCTAAGCGAAGCTGACCCGCAAGCGGCGCATGTCACAACCGCCTCTTGGGCCACATGAATCTCTCCACAATCCTCGCAGTACCAGGCCGGAATGCGGTGTCCCCACCAGAGCTGGCGCGAGATACACCAATCTCGTACGTTTTCAATCCATTGCAGATACACTTTGTCAAAGCGCTCAGGTACGAAATTGACGCCATCGCCGGATTTCTGTACCTTGATGGCCCGCTCAGCCAGCGGCTTCATATCCACGAACCACTGGGTGGACAGGTACGGTTCGACAACCGCGCCGCTGCGCTCACTGTGGCCGACCTGGTGGACATGATCCTCAATCCGGACGCACACGCCTTGATCCTGAAGATCCTTGACGATTCGCTTGCGGCATTCGGCACGGTCCAGTCCCTGGTACGGGCCAGCCTCTTCGTTCATCGTGCCGGACTCATCCATCACAATGATTTGCGGCAGGTCGTGACGCAAGCCCATTTCAAAGTCATTGGGGTCGTGAGCAGGTGTGATTTTTACCGCACCACTGCCGAATTCACGATCCACGTATTCGTCGGCGATAATCGGAATCTCACGGCCAATCACTGGCAGCACCAGCATCTGACCGATCAAATGGCGGTAACGCTCATCTTCTGGATGTACGGCAACGGCAGTATCTCCCAGCATGGTCTCTGGTCTTGTCGTTGCGACAGTAAGGGTGCCGCCACCCTCTTTAAGCGGATATTGCAGGTGATACAAGTAACCCTGCACTTCCTTGTGCTCGACCTCAATATCGGAGAGCGCTGTACGGGCCGTCGGATCCCAGTTAATAATTTTTTTGCCTCGGTAAATCAGGCCTTTTTGGTACAGCTGAACAAAGACCTCTTTTACGGCTTGCGAAAGGCCTTCATCGAGCGTAAACCTCTCTCTGGAATAATCCAGCGAGAAGCCCATTTTTGCCCACTGTTCGCGGATAGTTTCGGCGTAATGCTCCTTCCAATCCCATACCTGCTCCAAAAAAGCTTCGCGGCCCAGATCATAACGGGACTTGCCTTCCTCGCGCAGCTTTTGCTCTACCTTGGTCTGCGTTGCGATTCCCGCATGGTCACTTCCTGGCAGCCACAAGGCATCATAGCCCTGCATCCGCTTAACACGTACGAGGATGTCCTGAAGTGTAAAGTCCAGAGCATGGCCAATATGCAGCATGCCTGTCACATTGGGCGGCGGAATAACGATGGTATACGTCGGTGCATCCGGACGCTGACCCGCCTCGAAGAACTTGCCTTCCATCCAATAGGAATACCATTTTTGCTCGGCCGCTTGCGGATCGTACGTCGTCGGCATTTCCAAGGTTGCATTATCCTTAACATCAGACATTTACAGAACCCTCCATTAGTCAAAAATCAACCTGAACCCTATTCATCGCTAGAATTACAAAAAAGCCTTTCGTCCTCAAAGGACGAAAGGCTTAAGCTTCCGTGGTACCACCTTTGTTTCGCAGCACAAAATCACTACGACACTCAAACAGATAACGGCTGCTACCGGCCTGTATTAGCAAACGCATGGTACAGGCAACTCCGGGGCGACGGGCTCACAGCTACTTCCTGCAGAACCTCACAGCGCAGACAGTTCCACTCTCTGAAGGCTTCACTGCAAACATTCCCCTTCAAGGTTGTTATTATCATATGAAGATGTGCACGCAGCACACCTTCTATGATAACCCTCTTGCGCATCGGAGTCAATATGGAAGCAGCAGATTGCAATCGGAACCCCAGGCGCCATTAAGGGATGTGAAGCACCTGGCCCTCGGACACACTGTGGTCCGGCAGACGGTTGTAGAGCACGATTTCACGCGATCCCAGCTGATACCGTTCAGCGATTTCTTCGAGCGTTTCCTCTCGCTGGACGATACACATCCGGATTCTCCGGAACTCGGTCTCTTCTCCTGCATTACTGAGGAAGAGACGTTTCCACTCCACCTCGTCACCGTTAGAGGCTGACGCAGCCGGCTCTGGCACTTCTTCTTCCGCAGCCGGTCTTGACTCCTGTTCTTTGCGGCTGGAGGAGAGCAGGCTCTTGAGGCCAATTCCGCTCTCCGACTCGGCGCTTTCCGGTCGTTTGCCCGAAAAGGCGATCTTCATCTCCTGCTTGGCCGGCAATGCTTCTTCCGGCTGTACAGCAGCCAGTGGCTCCGGCAGTGGGTCAGGCACGTCCTCGGGTTCAGCCGCCTCGATAGCAGCTGGCTCCTGCAGAGGCGACAAGACCTTCTCACGCTCGTCCGCCTCCGCAAAGCTGGTCCATGATACAGGCTGGATGTCAGGCTCCGGAGCCTGGGAAAGCACTGGAGCTGATTGTGGAGCCGGTTGCGGGTCAGCTCCCTTGGCTGCGGCAGGTTCTGCGGCCTTGGGCGGTGTCTCCGCCTTGGCTGGCCGGGCAGCTGCTGCTTGTGGCGGCTCCGCTGACGGTTCCGCTACCGGAATCGGTTCACTGATGCGGGCAGGCTCAGGAATTGCAGTCGCCTCAGAGACCGCTCTGGGCGGCTGTGGCGACTCACTAGGCGGTCCGCCGGGCTGTGGGCGTGTCCGCTTGGCTGCCGGCTCTGGTACAGCATGCAGCGGGCTCTCTGGCGGTGCATACGGACGGGATTGACCGTCTGTAGCTCGTGGCACGGGATCAGCCTGCGGCTGCTCTTCCTCCGGTTGCTGCTGAGCGCGATGCACGACGGTAAAGGGTTCTTCCGCTGGCTCCCACTCGGTGTAGGCCGACTGCTCCTCCCCCAGAATTCCCCGTAAAGACAAGACCCCCGTAATGCTAAGCGTACGCGCGGAGAGCAGATCGACATCGAAATTATCGATATCGACGGCAAGGTCCTCCAATCGGTGAACCCGGTTCATGGGTAAGGTAATCTCGACCGGAATCCAGTATTCGAGCAACTGCGTACCACCTGCCTGCTGTGAGTTGTAGAGCCCGCTCAACAGCAAATTGCCCCGCAGCAGCACCTGCTCCTCCTGATCAATAATTTCAATATGAGGGGTTAGTTCGATTTCTTCCAGCTCATCGATGGCCGCGACCTCATCGGACAAGTGTACGCGCTCATAGACATCAAAACGCAAACCTTGGTTGGGATCCAGCACGCTTCATCCTCCCTTCAGTGTGTATGCTCTATCGCATCATTCACTATCTATCTATATGGGATTAAGAGGACGCGCATGCCTATGAAATTTCAGAGGCTCTGGAGCTCCTGCCACAGCGGGGCAAGCCAGGAAGGACGCCCGGCCTCGACCGTAACGGCATCCAACGTCCATGGATGTTCAAAGCGAAGCTGCTCGCCATGAAGTGCCTGATGGGCTAACCGGGCTGTCGAACCGCCATAGAGACCATCACCGACCAACGGGTGGCCAAGGTGACCAAGATGAACACGAATCTGATGCGTTCGGCCGGTTTCCAGCTGTACCCGGACCAGCGTCGCAGCCCGGCATCGCTCCAACACTTCGTAATGGGTGATCGCCGGGTCGCCACCAGGCGAAACTCTGCGACGGGCCGGATGATGCCGGTCTTTGCCGATTGGCCAATCCAGCGTCCCCCGCTCTTGCTTTATACGGCCTGTGGCTACAGCCAGATAAATACGGCCCATCGTTTTGCGGCGCAGCGCTTCATCCAGCTGCCATTGTGCGAGGTCATTTTTGGCGTACAGCACAGGACCTGACGTATCCTGATCCAGTCGATGGACATGACGAACTGACGTATGTTGCCCGGTCTGCAGCATATGCCGAAGCGCTGCTTCGTCTAACGTTCCTGCCTCGCCGGGGCGGGACGGATGAACAGCCATGCCCGCAGGCTTGTTAAACACGAGACTATGGTCATCCTCGAACAAAATATCCGGTACGGACACGGATGCATCGCGCGCAAGCCTATACAAGGGATGGCTCTTTAGATCCATCGCAGGAAAGGCATGCAGCCGGATGCCATGCTCCGACACTGCAATGCCGCCCGTGGAAAACAGACGATTAATCCACTTGGCCGGCAAACCGCTGGCTTCCAATAGGAGACGTCGTGCTTCATGAGGGTGACGGGGCCTTTCACCTTCCAGCACAAAAGGGAGCGGCATCTCCAGCCACTCCCCTATGCGCTGTGCAGCGCGACGTGCAATGATCCATTCATTCATCTAGACCCTATAGGCTCGCAAGCACACGATCATGCGCTGCAATCGTCTGTTCGATATCCGACTCGGTGTGCACCCCAGAGAGGAACATTCCCTCGTATTGGGATGGCGCAATGCTGATGCCCGCTTGCAGCATACCGGCGAAGTAAGTTTTGAACCGTTCAAGATCAGACAGCTTGGCTGTCTCATAGTTGATGACATGCGTATCCGTGAAAAACGGACAGATCATCGAACCGACCCGGTTAATCGTCGTAGGAATGCCATGCTTCTCTGCATTCGCCTCCAACCCCCGTTGGAGCTTCACGGCCAGCCGTTCCACTGCCTCATAACGCTCCTTGGTCATCAGTTGCAAGGTGGTATAGCCTGCAGCCATGGCCAGCGGGTTGCCCGACAGCGTGCCCGCCTGGTAGATAGGACCGGCTGGTGCCATCTGTTCCATAATTTCACGCTTGCCACCGTAAGCACCTACCGGCAGTCCGCCGCCAATCACCTTGCCCATGCAGGTCAGATCCGGCGAAATGCCGTACAGACCTTGGGCACTATGATAGTGCACCCGGAACCCTGTCATGACTTCATCAAAAATCAGCAGGCTGCCATATTGCTCCGTAATATCGCGCAGACCTTGCAGGAAGCCAGGCAGCGGCGGCACGACACCCATGTTGCCGGCAACCGGCTCCACAATGATGCATGCGATTTCTTCGCCAAAGCGTTCAAAGGCAAGCCTAACCGAGTCCAAATCGTTATAAGGCACGGTCAAAGTATGGGTGGCGACGCTATCCGGCACACCTGGGCTGTCCGGCAGCCCCAGGGTAGCAACACCGGAGCCCGCTTTAATCAGCAAGCTGTCGGCATGGCCATGATACGAACCTTCAAACTTCAGAATTTTGGTACGCTTGGTATAGCCGCGTGCCAAGCGGAGCGCACTCATTGTCGCTTCCGTACCCGAGTTGACCATCCGCACAACTTCAACCGAAGGCATACGCTCTGTGACAAGCTCGGCCATCGCGGTTTCCAGTTCTGTCGGCGCTCCGAAGCTGGTTCCCTTCTCAGCTGCCTGCTTGATCGCTTCGACCACTTCGGGATGGGCATGGCCCATGATCAGCGGCCCCCAGGAGAGCACATAGTCGATATAGCGATTGCCATCGATATCCGTAATTCGGCTGCCTTCACCGCGCTCGATAAAACGAGGCGTTAGCCCTACCGATTTGAACGCGCGTACTGGAGAGTTGACCCCACCAGGTATCGATTGCTTGGCACGTGCGAAGGCTTCGCGCGAGCGCGCGTCCGAAAGTCCTGCTTGGTTGTTGCTCATCGGAATCCCACCTGTCTGTCGTATTGGTGTTGCTCAGAAACGATTCTAACTAGTTGAGCCAGCGAGCCGCATCCTTGGCAAAATAAGTGATGATGAGATCAGCTCCGGCCCGCTTCATGCCGAGCAATGTCTCCAGCACAATCGCACGTTCGTCTAGCCAACCGTTAGCTGCTCCAGCCTTGATCATCGAATACTCGGCGCTCACATTGTAGGCCACGACCGGCAGATCGAAATTCTCTTTGAGCGCCCGGATGATATCCAGATAGGCGAGAGCCGGCTTGACCATCAGCATGTCGGCCCCTTCCAGCACATCGGACTCCGCCTCCCTCATGGCTTCGCGGCTGTTGGCCGGGTCCATCTGATAGGTCTTGCGGTCTCCAAACTGAGGTGTGGAATGTGCCGCATCGCGGAATGGACCATAGAAGGCGGATGCGTATTTGACGGAATAGGACAGGATCGGAATCGCTTCATAGCCTGCCTCGTCCAGACCGGCTCGAATCGCATGCACGAAACCGTCCATCATGTTGGAGGGTGCGATAATATCGGCCCCGGCTTCGGCTTGCGAGATGGCTGTGCGAACCAGCAAGTCCAGCGAAGCATCATTATCCACGGTGGCCTCTCCCGAATCCAACTGGCGGACGACGCCGCAGTGGCCGTGATCCGTAAACTGGCAAAGACACGTATCCGCAATGACAATCAGCTCCGGCACCAACGCTTTCACGCGGCGGGTCGCCTGCTGCACAATGCCATTCGCATCGTAGGCGGAAGTTCCTTCTGCATCCTTATGATCGGGGACACCGAACAGCAGGACGGCTTTGATGCCCAGCTCCGCAACCTCACGGATTTCCTCATCCAGATTATCCAGCGAATAATGATACACACCAGGCATAGATGAGATTTCTGCCTTCACGCCTTCTCCTGTCGTCACAAAAATCGGATAGATGAAATCGTCGACGGCTAGCGTATTCTCTCTGACCATCGCTCGCAACGCGCCGCTGCCTCGCAACCGGCGATGTCTGACTGTTGGAAAACTCATTTGGCATCCCCTCTCGTTGGGTAGGTGTGAACCGAACTCCGTGGAACGGATCGTGCTTCCGATCGCTGTTGTCCCCAGATTTCTAGAATTTCTAACCCCTTATCAGGGGAGAAATCCGGGGACAAAGGCGAGCGCTTCAACGCTTTCTGCAAGAAAGCGGCTTCGAAAGCATAGGCTCTTCTCCAGCACAATTCCGTACACTCCGTCCGTTCACACCAGTAATTTATATATGATCTCATAATCGCTTGAAAAATATAGCTTATTCCAAATTAAAATGCGAGTTCAAAAAGGTCACAATTCAGCACCGAGAAGGTTGCGATAACCTGCAGAAGGAGGAGCGGAGTGTAGGCAAACCTACATGAGCACCGGACTTCAAAGGTGAACGCAAGATTCGATGTCGAGTTAGCTTCCTGATTCTCTTCGTGATCAATTGAGGACTTTTTGAACAACCTCTTAAAGTTACCTCTGGTTATGTCGGTAGGTAGCGATGGCGGAGAGGAGGGCGTCGACGGTGGCTTCCTCGGGTTCGAGGGCCACCTCCAGGCCAGCCTCGCGAGCGGTGGCCGCCGTTACGGGACCGATGCAGGCTGCCGTAATGCCGGCCAGCAATTCCGCGGGCGCTTCCACTCCCTGCTGCCGCAGCCGCTCTAGCAGATTGGTAACGGTAGAGGAACTGGTAAAGGTGATGACATCAATCTCCTTGTCCATTAGCTGCCTCAGCACTTCATCGTCTTCTCCGGTCTGTGCTAGAACTGTCTCGTAGACCGGCAGCGCGACCGCGTCTACCCCTGCCCGGCCAAGCTCCTGCGGGAGCACGTCCCGAGCCAGATCACCTCGGGGCAGAAGCGCCCGTTGTCCAGGCTCCACCAGCTCAGCGAGCTGCGCTGCCAGTCCCTCCGCCTGGTAGGTCTGGGGCAGTTCGTCCGCAATCAGGCCATATTGGAGCAAAGCCTTGGCTGTGCCCGGGCCTACCGCCGCCAGTCTGGCGCGGTGAAAACGCCGGATATCTACGCGCAGCTCTCGCAGCCAACGGAAGAAGTAATCCACACCATTGGAGCTGGTAAAGATCAGCCAGTCAAAACTATCAGCCGCTTGCACGGCCTCTTGAACAGCCGCTGACGCTGCGGTATTGGCGCGCATTTCAATGACCGGATACTCAACCGGTTCACCGCCCAGCTCTTCAATCTGTTCTGCCAGACGGCTCGCCTGGGCCCGTGCTCGCGTGACCAGTATTCTCGTCCCGAACAATGGTTTGCGTTCGTACCACATCAACTGCTCCCGCTGTCTGACTACCTCGCCTACCACAATAACAGCTGGCGGCTGAAAATTCGCTGCCAGAACCTGCGATTCTATCGTTTCGAGCGTCCCGACCAGCGTCTGCTGCTCCGCCCGTGTCCCCCACCTGATCAGTGCGACAGGCGTGGATGCGGGCTTGCCATGACGGATCAGTTGTTCGCTGATATAGCCGATCTTGGAGACGCCCATGAGAAAGACGAGTGTCCCCGTAGCCAGCGTTACCTTGTCCCAATGGATGGAACGGTCCAACTTGTCCGGGCTTTCATGTCCCGTAATGATCGACATCGAGGATGCCAGGTCGCGATGCGTAACCGGAATGCCAGCATAGGCTGGTACAGCAATCGCCGAAGTGATGCCAGGCACGATTTCAAAAGGAATGCCGTGCTCCCGCAGCAGACCCGCTTCTTCGCCGACCCGTCCGAAAATTGTAGGATCTCCGCCCTTGAGACGGGTTACGATTTTGCCCTGAAGCGCCAGGTCAACGAGCAGTTGGTTGATCTCCTCCTGCTTCATCGTATGACGGTCCGGCAATTTGCCTACGTACACTCGCTCCGCACCCGGCTTCAAGTGCTTCAAGAGACGCGGACTAGCCAAGCGATCATAGACCACAACATCGCAAGCCTCAATGCATTGAAGGCCGCGTACAGTAATCAGCTTCGGATCGCCGGGACCCGCGCCAACCAAATAGACGATTCCATTTTCCACCGTCTCAGCCCCTCACTTCTGCCAATATCTGCTCCGCGCCTTTGGCCTGCAGAGCCGCGGCGACTGCCAGTCCGAGAGCCAATGGCTCTTCGCCGGTAGCCGTGTGCCGCAGCATCGTTTCCCCGTCCGGTGATCCGACCATCCCGGTCAGTTCGATGGTGCCCGAGCTGCTCAAGGTTGCGTGCGCTCCGATAGGCACCTGGCAGCCACCATTAAGGGCGCCCAGGAAGCTTCGTTCCGCCTGTACGGCACGATCCGTCTCGGGATCATTGTACAAGGCCAGCAGCTCACGAACCTCCGTGTCGGATGCGCGGCATTCAATGCCGAGCGCACCCTGGCCAACTGCCGGTATGCATACGTCTGCTGGAAGAATGCTCGTTATCCGGTCGGTCCAGCCCATACGCTGTAGTCCGGCAGTTGCCAGCACAATGGCATCAAACCCTTCGGTCTGCAGCTTGCGAATACGCGAGTCAATATTCCCTCGGATCCATTTTACCTCTAGGTCCGGACGGGCATGCAACAGCTGGCAAGAACGGCGCAGGCTGCTTGTACCAATGACCGCACCTGCCGGGAGATCCTCCAGCAACTGGCCATCCCGCGTGATCAGACAGTCTCTAGGATCGACACGCTTGGGCGTTGCCCCGTTCATCAGGCCTTCGGGCAGCTCGTAGGGCATGTCCTTCATGCTGTGGACGGCCATATCGATTACGCCATCAATAAGCGCTTGCTCGATTTCCTTTACGAACAAACCTTTGCCGCCCACTTTGGACAGTGTCACATCGACGATCTGGTCGCCCTTCGTTACAATCTTATGCAGCTCAAAGGTATACCCCAGGCCATGAGCATCACTTAACTCCTGAAGCGCGTCAATGACGTGGCCGGTCTGGGTTAGCGCCAGAGAACTTTGTCTTGTGCCTACAATAATTTTTCTTTTGTGCTCATTCACGATATGTACCTTCCTCTCTAGGGTTGGCTGAGACTGATAAGAAGCTCGCGCCACCTGTCCTCGCTTTGTTCCGGTTGCCAGGCTGTCTCCGGCAGCTCCAGAGCCCGTCCCAGCATTTCCCGACGGGTCTGCGGGGGCTTATCCAACGCATGAATTCGCCGTCTTAGTTCGCCAAGCCAAGCCGTAAGGCATTCATACTCAGGACCATACTGCTGCTCCAATTCCCCTCGAATACGTGCGGCAAGCATCGGGCTAGCGCCCGAGGCGGAAACGGTTAGAACCAGTTCCCCACGGCGGACGATGGCAGGCGTCACAAATGAACTCGATTCCGGACGATCCGCAGCGCTATGCAAAATATCCAGACGTTGCGCCTCCATGATCACTTGCCGGTTGACCTCAGGCTTGTCCGTAGCAGCAAATACCAACATGGCATCCGCCAAATCACCTTCCTGATAGGGTCTGTTGGAATACGTAATAGCTCCGGCGACCGCCAGTCTGGATAGCTCCTCTGTCAGCTCAGGACTGATGACGCTCACTTGGGCTCCCGCAGCAAGCAATCCTGATACTTTTCGCTCAGCCACATTGCCGCCACCCACCACGACACAGCGTCTTCCCTCTACCTGCAGCATTACGGGATACAACCTGGCCATAGCCTAGGCCTCCTCACTGCCTCAGGTCCAATCATGAAATTGTGAGGCCGAATTCAAAAACAAGTTGATGAGCAACAACCCGAATGAAATCAGGTTCCATTTTGCCGTGCTGACTCCAGAATGACGCAGCACATTGCGGCGAATCAGATAGAAAATATAAAACCCAAGTCCCAGAACGGACGTAAAGACCTTCCAATCAAGCAGCATGGCCGTCTGTCCTTCGACAATGATGGAGGCTATGGCGACAGCCAGCGACAAAATGAGCAGCGGCGTGCCAATCAATGCGGTCCGGTAGATGCTACGTTCAATGACTTCCAGGGAAGGCAGGCGCCTCATCGAGGCCGACCATTTGCGGCCTTTGAGCTTGCCATGCAAGAACAGATACATGCCTGCAAATATGGCACCAATCGTCAAAATAGCATAAGCGCATGTAATGAGCGTGATATGAATATAGAGTAGTTCAATTGCTCGCTCCCAGGATTGCAATCCAATCACGGCAGCCGGACGACTGAAGAGGTTAACCGCAAGCAGAACGAAGCCGATAAGATTGACAAAAAAAACGAGAAACTCGACACGAAAAAAACGGCTCATCATTAACGAAATAGTTATTAATAGCCAAGAGAACAAAAACAAATATTCAAACAAGGATACCGTCGACATATCTCTGTGGGTCGTAAGTCGATATACGAGAAAACAAGTCTGCAATACCCATACGAAAATAAGCAGCCCTGTTCCCATCCGCTTAGCTCTCCGGCTTGCATCTGCAAGATCGGAGAAGTAAAACAGTAGGCTCAGGGCGTACACATAAATCATCATATCATACAAATAATTGTTGAACACTATTCATGCGCCTCCCGAACGATCCGGACCTAAGGCGTGACGACAGCCAGCCCAGAGGCCGAGGCGCTGCCTTTGTCTTGCGCCTTTGCCCGTAGCTGCTTCATCTCGGCAGCCGCATCAAGCTCGGCTTGACGCTCGGCAGCTGCAGCTTGAGCCAACGGCTCCTCCAGAGCAAAGAGCTTGACAAACATGTCCATCGACTGGGCGGCATGCTTCTCACCGGCCATCTCTTTGACGCGGAGAATCGGATCCTGGAGCAGTTGATTAACGATGCTCTTGGTCAGCTTACGAATCACCTTCAACTCCCGTTCATCAAGATCAGGAAGCTTGTTGACGAGGCTCTCCATCGTGTCTTCATGTATCGTTGCAGCTTTGGTCTGCAAGGAACGGATAAGTGGAATCACACCCAGCGTCTTATACCATTGCCGGAATGCATCCATTTCAATCAGAATCATGGTCTCAATCTTCGCTGCTTCGGTACGACGCAGTTCCAGATTACTCTCCACAATGCCTTCCAGGTCGTCGATATCATACAAATAGACACCGCCAACCTCAGCAATTGCAGGATCCAAATCACGAGGCACAGCAATATCAATCATAAACAAGGGACGAGACGGCCGGCGCTGCATCGCAGCCTCAACCTGGTCCCGGGTCAATACGTACCCGTCAGAACCTGTCGAGCTAATGATGATGTCTGCCTCATGCAACCGTCGCACCGCATCTTCCATAGATAGAGGCACGCCATTGAACTTGTCCGCCAATTGCACGGCGCGATCATACGTCCGGTTAACCACCAGCACTTCATCTGCCCCGTTAGCGTAAAGATGCTTCGCTGTCAGCTCACTCATCTTGCCCGCACCGACAATCATAACGGTCTTATGATGAAATTGGCCAAAAATGCGTTTGCCGAGCTCGACTGCGGCATAGCTTACCGAAACGGCTGCTTCACCGATCGACGTCTCCGAATGCGCCCGCTTGGCCAATGTAATCGACTGCTTGAACAACATATTGAACAGCGTTCCCGTCGTCTTCTGTTCCTGAGCGAGGAGGAAGGCGTTGCGGATCTGTCCAAGAATCTGTGTCTCGCCAATAATCATGGAATCCAATCCGCATGTCACATGCATCAGGTGCTCGATCGCCTGATCATCCTCATACATGTAGAGGTGATTGGTGAATTGCTCGCGCGGAAGCTCGAACCACTGCTCCATAAAGGAGCGGATATGATGTCCACATAGCTGATGACGGTCCACGACCGCATAAATCTCCGTTCGATTGCAAGTCGCTACAATGACACATTCCATAATACTGTTCGTCTGCTTCAGCTTGCGCAGCGCTTCCGGCAAATCGCGCTCTGCGAACGTAAACTTCTCCCTGACTTCTACCGGAGAAGTCTTATAATTCAGACCAACCACTACAATGTGCACTGCGCAATCACCTGCCTTATAATCATTCTAAAGTAAGTATAGCATAGTTCGACAAAGCTAACGTCCGCATTTATGAAGAAAGTATGAAAACTCTACCTTCTATTGTAAACGATCCTAAGAATCTTATACCCCCATTTGAAATGAACCGATTCACTCGAATACTAACGTAGATCCTGATAGTAACAAAACAGCCATGGAGCGAGCTCCATGGCTTGTGGGTAATAGCCGGGTTAGACCAGCTCAGCTTGCTTCAATTGCGGTTCTTCCACCTGCAGTTCACCAAGGCCGCGAATAAGTTTCTTGGCGTGGGTGGATGTCGGCTTCAGTACAGTCAGCATGTAATCAATCGCCAACTGCGGATCAACGGTTTCGCCACAGGTATAGCAATCAAGCGCGGCGAATCCTCTTTCGGGATACGTATGGATGGACAGATGGCTTTCCGACAGCATGACCAATACCGTTGCCCCTTGGGGCTCAAATTGCTGGGCTTGCACAGACAGTACGGTAGCGCCGCATGCTTCAGCAGCCTCCACCATGTGGGCTTCTAACAGTTCCGAGCTGTTCAGGATATCGAAATCTACACCCCAAGTATCAACAGCTACGTGTCTTCCGAAAGTTGAGTATTCCATCTTTCGGTTCCCCCTTCCTAGGAATAAAATGTTTGAAAAATTTCATCCGCTAGGACCTACGTCATTCACTACCCGAGGGAGTTATCTCTCGCAACATACCATGTCCTGAGTGAATCCTGGTTCCTAATATTCATTTCAACGAGAATAAAAATAACATCTATCACGAAGAATTGCAACCTATTTTTCGAAATTTAACAAAAAAGAATTTCGAAGCGGTTCTAAACCGGAAAAACTGGGGTTTTTCTCAGCCGTATCCAATCTATGATCGTCAGGCAGCCGAGGTGCTTTACAAAATAAAAAAACTGTCCCGGACTCGCCACGCAGGCAAGTACCGGGACAGTTGGTCGTCAGGTCAGGCTTCCAGAACAAACAGCTTACGGGTCAATTCAGCCAACCGGATATCGATCGAGTGGATCTCTTCCGGCGACGCACTCTGATTCCGCAAATCCAGAAGCTCGTTAATCGCATTCTGCGCCATCGCAATCTCCTGCTCCACAAGCCGACTGTTGAATTGCTTCTCCAATTGGCCCAATGTATCCTTCCACTCAAAGATCAGTCGCGATTGTCCCTTGGACTGCTCCATGATTTTCTTGACGGCACCTTGTGTATAATGGTAAACCATCGTATACGTTGGATAAATGCGATGCACAACGGCATCACCTTTGAACATAGAAACGGCTTTGCGCATGGCATTGGTCAATTTCGGTTTGAGCAAGCGGCACGTAAGCACACCAACGTAAAGATCCTTTTGGCGCTCAAAGGTCAGATGCACTTCCTCACCGCCAGCAACGTCCTCCAGCACCAGCTCCTGGTTTCCGCCCTCGAGTACTCGCACACCCAATCTCACATGTTGATCACCAAAAAAGCGAATGAAGCGATTCATTTCATCACTTGTCAATTGCAGACGGCCTTTAACATATTCCGTGGCTAACCGCTGAGCCATAAAAATCTCCTCAATTCTTTAGTCTTGCACAGTTTATTACAATCTGCCTAACTATATTATACGTGATCCCATAGCAATATGCCTGCCTGGGAGCCGCTGAATTCCCGCATATTTCAGAATAATCGGGTATAATCCACGATAAGTCCAGCGTTTTAGGATGTATCCTCGGTTTTCGGCCATTAGATTAACACCTTACAACCTTATTCTTCAATTGCCTGCAGGATTACCTCCCACAGCTCCTCTCTTCCCTTACCCGTTTCTGACGAAAATAAAACCACCTGCTCCGAAGCATCCATTTGCAGCGTTTCACGTACCACTTTCAGATGCTTATCCCAGCGGCTCCGGGGAATTTTATCTGCCTTGGTCGTAACAATACAAATAGGGATGCCAAAATGCTTCAGCCAAGCGTACATTTGCTGATCATCCTTGCTGGGGGGATGGCGCAAATCGATCATCTGCAGCACAAGCTTAAGTGGTTCACGCTGCTTCAAAAACGTTTCAATCATGACGCCCCAGGCTTGTCTTTCGGTTTTGGAAACCTTTGCATACCCGTATCCCGGAAAATCAACAAAATAGAGTTGATCGTTCACGCGATAATAGTTCAACTGTTGGGTTTTACCTGGCTGCGAGCTGGTGCGCGCCAGATTCTTGCGTAGAATCAGCTTGTTAATGAGTGATGACTTCCCCACGTTGGAACGCCCTGCCAGAGCAATCTCTGGCAAGGCGTCCTCGGGGTACTGGTGCGGTTTAACCGCACTGATAACAAATTCAGCTTGCGTAATTTTCATTGTGTATCCCCTGCTTTCCTAGTGCACATCCATTGGTACTTCTGCAAGTGCGTGCTGCAGCACTTCATCCATATGAGCCACCGGCACGAACTCCAGATCAGCCCGGATACTTTCCGGGATATCCCGGAGATCCCGCTCATTGTCTTTTGGCATTAGCACTTTGCGGATACCCGCTCGGTGGGCTGCCAGCGACTTCTCCTTCAGTCCGCCGATGGGCAATACTCTGCCGCGCAGCGTAATCTCGCCTGTCATTGCTACTTCACGATTGACATAGCGGTTCGTAAGAGCAGAGATGAGCGCTGTGGCGATCGTAATGCCAGCCGAAGGTCCGTCCTTGGGAATCGCTCCTTCGGGGATATGGATGTGAATATCATTCTTCTCATGGAAATCATGGTCGATTTGCAGCGCGTCAGCCTTGGAGCGTGTATAGCTGAAGGCTGCCTGCGCGGATTCCTTCATGACGTCTCCAAGCTGACCTGTAAGGGTCAGTTTGCCGCTGCCGGGCATTACGGTTACTTCAATAACCAGCGTATCGCCACCGACCTCCGTCCACGCAAGACCTGTCACTGCACCTATCTGGTTCTCTACTTCAGCCATGCCGTATCGGAATTTGGCCGGACCGAGCCAATCCTTCAGCCTCGCTTCATCCACGAGGATTGGACCAGCCTCTGGCTCAGTAACCAGCTCCTTCGCCGCTTTGCGACAGAGAGCCGCCGCCTGCTGCTCCAAATTCCGTACGCCAGCTTCCCGCGTATACTCCCGGATGAGGCGCAAGGTTGTCTGCTCGTCAATAATCAGCTGCTCTTCCTCCAGTCCGTGCTCCCGCTTCTGCTTGGGCAGCAGGTAGCGCTGGGCTATCTGTTGCTTCTCCAGCTCGGTATAACCCGGAATATAGAGCACCTCCATGCGATCGAGGAGCGGACGAGGAATATTGTGCATCGCATTGGCTGTCGTGACGAACATAACGTTGGACAAATCGAAGGGCACCTCGACGAAATGGTCGCTAAAGGTACTATTCTGCTCAGGGTCCAGCACCTCCAACAAAGCAGAGGCCGGATCCCCCCGGAAATCCATAGCCATCTTGTCAATCTCATCGAGCAAGAAGACAGGGTTAACGGTGCCTGCCGTCTTCATGCCTTGGATGATGCGACCCGGCATGGCACCTACGTAGGTACGGCGATGCCCGCGAATCTCAGCTTCGTCACGAACCCCGCCAAGCGAGATACGGACAAATTTGCGCCCCAGAGACTTTGCAATCGAACGCGCCATAGAGGTCTTACCCACACCAGGAGGACCGACAAGGCACAGGATGGGGCCCTTCAGCTTGCGAACCAGCTTTTGTACCGCCAGGTACTCCAGCACCCGCTCCTTCGGTTTGTCGAGGCCGTAATGATCCTCGTTCAGAATTTCTTCAGCACTCTTAATATCGAGATGATCTTCGGTTTGATGAGTCCATGGCAACGCGAGCAGCCAATCGATATAATTGCGGATAACGCCGCCTTCAGCTGAAGTGGAAGGCATCTTCTCCAGCCGGTCGATTTCTTTCTCTACCTTCTCCTGGACCTTCTCCGGGACGCCCGCAGACTGGAGCTGATTGCGCAGCTCTTCCACTTCTCCGGCGCGTCCTTCTTTGTCGCCAAGCTCTTTCTGAATCGCCTTCATTTGTTCACGCAGATAATATTCCTTTTGGGTTTTCTCCATCTGCTTCTTCACGCGCTGGCTGATCTTGCGCTCCAGCTCCAGAACTTCCCGCTCGTTGTTAAGGATGTCCAGCAGACGCTCCAGGCGGGCGGTTACATCAACTGTCTCCAGGATGTCCTGCTTGTCTTTGATCTTGAGCGACAGATGACTGGTGATCACATCTGCCAGACGCCCTGGCTCTTCGATATCCGACACTGCGGCGAGCGTCTCGGGTGTGACTTTTTTAGAGAGATTGATATAATGCTCGAACTGCGTTAATACGGACCGCATCAAGGCATCGATCTCCGGATCAGCCGATTCTTCCTCCGGCAGCTCCTTGACATTCACCTCATAGAATTCATCATTGTCGGCATAGTCGACAATCTCCGCGCGTACCACGCCCTCCACCAGCACCCGAATTGTCCCGTTCGGCAGCTTCAGCATCTGCCGTACCCGAGCAATCGTACCTACTCTGTAGATATCATCCGTTGTGGGCTCCTCTATGTTCACTTCAGACTGTGAGCATAACAGAATCATATGATCATCGATCATTGCCCGCTCGAGGGCACGAACCGACTTCTCCCGGCCTACATCGAGATGGAGCACCATGCTGGGATACACGAGCAGCCCCCTGAGCGGCAACAGGGGCAGCTTCCGACCTTTTACTTTGCCAGGTCCCATACCAGCACCTCCCTAGATTTGAGTCTTCCGCTATTTTATCACTCCGAGGATTCCGCCTGCAAATAAGAAACGCCTGCGCCCATAAATCCATCATGGACGACCGCTGCGGAATCTGCCTCCACTTGCTCGGATTGCACCTGTGGCAGTGCTTGTTTCAACACCTCTTCTATCGTATCCACAGGAATAACTCGCAATCCTTTGAGGTCACTAAAAATTGCCTGCCAATTGTCTCTTGGTATAATAACCGTATCGGCTCCCGCTTGAAACGCGGCTTCTACCTTCGCCAGCACGCCGCCAACAGGCTTCACATTGCCGTGGATGCCGATTTCACCTGTCATGGCAATCTTGTTGTCCACCGGCTCGCCACTGATCGCAGAGGCGATGGCTACCGCCATAGCAATCCCAGCCGAAGGTCCGTCAATCGGCGTCCCCCCCGGAAAATTAATGTGCAAATCAAAATTGTGTGGCTGCCAGCCTACTCTCCTCAGAACCGTCAGCACATTTTCCACAGAGCCCTTCGCCATACTTTTACGCCGCAAGGTCCGGGAACCGCCCCCGCCGATTTCTTCTTCATCCACTACACCGGTGATCGTATAGCTTCCCTTGCCTTCTCTTACCGGGATGGCACTTACTTCGATCTCCAGCAGCGTGCCCATGTTTGGTCCGTAGACGGCCAATCCATTCACAAACCCTACCTGTGGCGCAGCCGGCACCTTGCGATCCGGTCTTGGCGGGATTTGACTGCTGTTGACTACCCATTCCATATCCGAGACCTCGATGTCATCACGCTTTTCCGATAGAGCTAGACCCGCTGCCAATTGGACGACATTTACGGCCTCACGACCATTTGTTGCGTATTTCTTGACCACTTCGATTGCTTCAGGGCAGGGCCGGAAACCGATTTTGCGAACCGCGTTGGTCGCAATCAGCCCAATTTCTTCAGCCAACAGGGGCCGAAAATAGATTTCCATGCAGCGCGAACGGATCGCGGGCGGAATATCCTGCGGCGAACGGGTAGTTGCACCGACCAGACGGAAATCCGCTGGCAGCCCGTTCTGGAAAATATCATGAATGTAATTGGGAATATTGACGTCCTCAGAGTTGTAATATGCACTCTCCAAAAACACCTTCCTGTCCTCCAGCACCTTCAGCAGCTTGTTCATCTGAACCGGATGCAACTCGCCGATTTCATCAATAAAGAGAATGCCCCCATGAGCCTTGGTCACAGCTCCTGGCTTAGGCTGCGGAATGCCCGCCACTCCCATGGCGCCTGCTCCTTGGTAAATGGGATCATGGACCGATCCGATTAGGGGGTCAGCGATGCCCCGTTCATCAAACCTTGCCGTCGTAGCATCAATCTCGGTAAATTTAGCCTCATTCAAAAATGGCGAGGCTTGATTTTTTTTGGCCTCCTCCAGCACAACACGTGCCGCTGCCGTCTTGCCGACGCCAGGAGGACCATAAATGATCACGTGCTGCGGATTAGCACTGCATAATGCAGCCTTGAGCGCCCGCAAGCCGTCTACCTGGCCAATAATATCCTGCATGGCCTGCGGCCGCGTCTTCTCGGCCAGCGGTTTGGTTAACGAAATGGACCGAAGCTTGCGCAGCTTATCCATTTCTTTGCGCGACTCACGGTCAACTGCACTACGGTTGGTCTTCTGGTTGCGCAACAGATTCCAAAAGTAGAGACCAATCACAATGGCAAAAAACACCTGTACCAGCATTAACACCAAATTTAAGCTCATCGTTTCTCCGCACCTCCGGTTATCGCCGACTTTCCTAAGAACGCAAAAAATCGGCAGAAAGGACTAATACTTGGTAGTATTGCCTCCTGCCGACCGTAATAATCGTAACCTTGGAAAAAGCGTGCGAGGAATCGATAATAGCTATTGCAGTTGCGCATGCTTGCGACCAGGGATTTCTCCTGTCGCCTCAAAAACACGCACAATTTCGTCGATTTCTTTCTTCAATTCAGACAATAGATCCGCTTCAGGTACTTTGCGAATCATCTCGCCGTAGCGGAACAACATCCCTTCGCCACGGGCGCCAGCAATACCGATGTCCGCCTCGCGGGCTTCACCGGGACCATTAACCGCGCAACCCAGGACAGAAACCTTGATCGGTACCTTGATGTTCGAAATATACTCCTCCACCTCATTGGCGATGGCGAACAGATCGATGTCGAGGCGGCCACAGGTCGGACAGGATACAAGTGTGGCTGCATTTGAGATCAATCCATAAATCTTGAGCAGCTCACGTGCTACCTTGACCTCTTCTACTGGATCGGCACTTAGACTGATTCTCACGGTATTGCCGATGCCCATAGCTAGCAAGGCACCAATTCCTGCTGAACTCTTGATTGTTCCGGAGTAGAGCGTGCCCGCCTCCGTAATACCCAAGTGGAGCGGATACTTGATCTGCGTGGCAGCCAGCCGGTACGCTTCAATTGCCATAGGCACGTCAGATGCCTTGAGCGAAACGATAATATCGTGAAAATCCAACTCTTCCAGAATTCCAATATGGAACAGTGCGCTTTCTACCATCGCCTCGGCCGTTGGATAGCCGTACTTTTCCAGCAAGTGGTTTTCCAAGGAACCAGCATTAACGCCAATCCGGATTGGAATGCCCTTGGCCTTGCAAGCCTTGACCACAGCTTCGATCTTCTCACGCCGACCAATATTACCAGGATTGATCCGGACTTTGTCGATGCCATTTTCAATAGCCTCAAGCGCGAGCCTGTAATCAAAATGAATATCAGCTACCAATGGAATATGAATGCGTTTCTTGATTTCCTTAATAGCGGCTGCCGCTTCCTTGTTGTTGACGGTGACACGTACGATCTGACAGCCCGCTTCTTCGAGCCTCAGGATCTCGGCTACCGTAGCCTCCACATCCGCGGTCTTGGTTGTACACATGCTTTGTATGAGGACCTCATTGTTGCCGCCGATCGTCAGATCGCCAACTCGAACCGGTACTGTATCCGTACGCATGAACATCTCTGATCTCTCCCATCGGGCAGTCCCAAATCTCTCCACTGCCGCAAATTCACCCATGCCCTGAGCCCCCCGTTAGCGGGGGCTGGACACGGGTGGATATAGAAGCCGGTGAGCAAGCATTTCAATTACCTGCTCACTACCGGCCATATTGAAGCCTGATTATCGTCAGGCACTCTCTTCTTTTTTCTTCGGCTTCTTACTCGACAGCTCCGGCATAATCCGATCTTGTACAACCTTCTCAGTGATGAGGCAGGTATTCACATCTTCACGGGAAGGCACCTCGTACATGACATCCAGCATAATGCCTTCGATAATCGCCCGCAAGCCGCGCGCACCTGTATTGCGCTTAATCGCTTCCTTGGCAATTGCCTCCAGAGCCGGTTGTTCAAAATCAAGATGAACATTATCCATCTCCAACAGCTTCTGGTACTGCTTAACTAGCGCATTTTTGGGTTCGGACAAAATCCGTACCAATGCTTGCTCATCCAGCGGCTCCAGAGTAGAGATAACCGGCAAGCGGCCTACGAATTCAGGAATCAAGCCAAATTTCAGTAAGTCCTCCGGCAATACCATCGACAGGTACTCACCCGGCTTCAGATCTTTTTGACCTTCACCCGCTGTGCTGAAGCCAATGACTTTTTTACCGATTCTCCGTTTGATCATTTGCTCAAGACCGTCAAAGGCTCCACCGCAAATGAACAGGATGTTGGTTGTATCAATTTGAATGAACTCCTGATGCGGGTGCTTGCGTCCGCCTTGCGGAGGTACCGAAGCCACCGTTCCTTCCAGGATTTTCAGCAAGGCTTGTTGAACGCCTTCACCGGATACATCGCGTGTAATGGAAGGATTCTCGGATTTACGTGCGACTTTATCAATCTCATCGATATAGATAATGCCGCGTTCGGCCTTCTCTACATCATAGTCGGCAGCCTGAATTAGTTTCAAGAGGATATTTTCTACATCCTCACCGACATATCCCGCTTCGGTAAGCGAGGTTGCATCAGCGATAGCAAACGGTACATTCAATATTTTGGCCATGGTTTGCGCCAGCAATGTTTTACCAGAGCCTGTCGGACCAAGCAGCAGAATGTTACTCTTCTGCAGCTCAACATCCTCGATCTTGCTCTGCGAATTTACGCGCTTGTAGTGGTTATATACAGCAACGGACAGTGATTTCTTGGCCTGCTCCTGACCAATGACATATTGGTCGAGAATTCCGCGAATCTCTTGCGGCTTCGGAATATCCTTGAGGTCAAGCTCTTCCTCGTGACCGAGCTCCTCCTCTACAATCTCTGTGCACAGCTCGATGCATTCGTCACATATATATACACCAGGACCGGCGACGAGCTTGCGCACCTGATCCTGCGATTTTCCGCAGAAGGAACATTTGAGCTGGCCCTTTTCGTCGTTGAATTTAAACATCTGTTCACCCCTTAGAGTAAATTAATCAAAGCTCTGGCGCTGCGACGACTTTGTCGATCAGACCATAAGTCTGAGCTTCGTCCGCGCTCATGAAGTAATCACGATCGGTATCACGGTCAATCTTGTCATAAGGCTGACCAGTACGCTCGACAAGGATCTGGTTCAACTTCTGCTTGGTTTTCAAAATCCAATCCGCATGGATTTTAATATCCGTCGCCTGGCCACGGACGCCGCCTAGCGGCTGATGGATCATGACTTCGCTGTTCGGCAGCGCAAGGCGTTTTCCCTTGGCTCCTGCAGCGAGTAGAAGTGAACCCATGCTTGCAGCCATACCAACACAGATCGTCGACACATCCGGCTTAATATATTGCATTGTATCAAATATACCCATTCCCGCCGTCACCGAACCGCCGGGGGAGTTGATGTAAAGATGGATGTCTTTCTCCGGATCATCCGCTGCCAAGAACAACAGTTGGGCAATGATGAGATTGGCGACGTCATCATCGATAGCGCTCCCCAGAAAAATAATCCGGTCTCTCAGGAGTCGGGAGTAGATATCATAAGATCGTTCTCCGCGATTGCTCTGTTCGACCACGATAGGCACAAGATTCATACGACCAACCTCTTCTCTTTTTTGATTTCTACTCAATCACTTGGATGCGTCAGCCGTTTTCGCCTTGGCATAAATCCATTTTACCATGTTCACTCCTTCGGTTCCAATCCCCCCGTTTTCGTCGGAATCAGGACAAAAAAAGTGACGTCTTGCCATATGTAGTTTGGGAGGCATCTGCACCTGCCCGGATTTTAAAATAAGGCACGCGCTCAAACACGTGCCTTATCTTCTATGTTCACATTATGTTATGCAACGGTTGTGACAGACTTGCTGTTTTCAACCAAAAATTGAATCGTTTTGCGCAGCGACAGGTCATCCTTCATGTTCTCAAGGTTGCCATTGCTTGTGAAAATCTCGCGGATCTCTTCAGCAGGACGGTTATACGCTTGAGCAAGTTTCTCCAGCTCTTCGGTCAGCTCGTCTTCGCTTACTTCGATACCTTCTGCTTTGGCAATTGCTTCGAGCACAAGGTTGTTGCGAACGCGCTTCTCAGCGTCGCCTTGCATTTGGCCGCGCAGAGCAGCTTCGTCTTGACCGGAGAATTGGTAGTACAGGTCCAGATTCATTCCTTGGCTGCGCAGACGGTTTTCAAAGTCCTTAAGCATATGGCCTGTTTCGTTCTCGATCATAATTTCCGGAATTTCGACTTCTGCCAGTTCGGTAGCTTTGTCGACAACAGCTACTTCGCGAGCTTGCTCGGCTTCCTTCTGCTTATTCTCCAACAGGTTTTTCTTCAGGTCTTCCTTGTATTCTTCCAGCGTGTCGAATTCACTAACGTCCTTGGCGAACTCGTCGTCAAGTGCCGGCAGATTCTTGCGCTTGATCTCATGCAGCTTAACCTTGAACACTGCAGCCTTGCCAGCAAGTTGTTCTGCATGGTAAGACTCAGGGAAGGTCACTTCAACATCCTTGAAATCGCCAATGTTCATGCCGACCAGTTGCTCCTCGAAGCCAGGAATGAACGAACCGGAACCAATCTCCAGCGAATAACGTTCACTTTTACCGCCTTCAAAAGCTTCCCCATCGACATAACCGTCGAAATCAATAACCGTGGTGTCGCCTTGCTCTACTTGACCTTCGTCAATGACAACAAGCTCTGCATGGCGTTGTTGCAGACGCTCCAGCTCAGCCGTTACATCCTCGTCAGCTACTTGAGCTTCAGCGGCAGGCACTTCCAGGCCTTTGTAATCGCCAAGTGTAACTTCAGGCTTCACGATAACTTTAGCTTTGAACTTGAAGGTTTCGCCTTTGGCAAACTGCTCCACTTCAATTTCAGGACGGTCGACAGGCGTAATGCCAGTCTCATCAAGTGCGCCAGCATAGGCGTCAGGCAGCAGGATATCTACAGCATCCTGGTACAGGCTTTCCACACCAAAGCGTTTCTCGAACATAGCCCGCGGTACTTTACCTTTGCGGAATCCAGGAACGCTTACTTTGTTAACGACTTTCTTGAATGCCTTGTCCAACGCAGCAGAGACTTGATCTGCTTCCACTTCCACATCAAGAACCACCAGGTTCTTCTCTATTTTTTCCCAAGTTGCTTTCATTTTATGCTTTCCCCTCCAAAAATGCGCAATCGCACCTACTTGTTCCGTTTCATAAACCACTCCATTATAAACAACATCCGCTCGAATATCAAGGCTCAGAATCTGGACCCGATTCTTGACTGCCCTCTGCGACGTGACGCATCATGCGACAAGCCTGTTCATAGCGGAAACGCAGGGACTCCGTAATCCCATAGGCCTCGCGGATTGCTTCCTCGTCCGCAGTGCCATAAGCGGCAGTTGCAAGCGCCAAATGAAGCGCAGCTGCAAAGCAATCTACCATCTCGTCGCGCTCGTCCAGCATCCAGCTGTAAGTGGAGGTGCCGTACAAAAATTGCAGGCATTCCTTCCAGAGCTCACGGGCAAAATGCGGCAAGCTCGCATCAATAATTTCTGTCACCCGTTCAACGCGTTCAAGCACGGCAAGCACCGGCTGCGGGAAGTCATCGAGCGATAGCGGCGTGGCCTCAATCTCCAAGCTCACCTGCTCGCCAAGTCGTTCCATCGACACATTTCCAAGCTCTCCGCGCTTGCGCAAGCACTGCAGCGCTTTGAACTGGACGACTGGGTGAAGGCTGGCCTCTACAAGCCATGAACGGATCTCACGACTTACCTCGGCAGAATCCAATAACGCCGCCCGCTCCAATGCAAGCATTTGTTGGTCGATCATTGGGTGATGCTTCATAATATACAGCACTTGATTTATGTATTCTTCGTCCTGCTCCCCGGGGTCGAGTGCCTGCCTGCGCAGATCGTCCTCGTTGTCTGTCGTCTGGCTCCCGTTCGTGCCTGAGAGGCTCTCGGGAAACGCCATTTCGACCCATTTCAGCAGATTACTCCATTCCTCATAGTGGCGCTGATCTTCGCCTTGGCAATGAAGTAGAAATTGAAGCAGCTCCCGGGCTTCCCCGTATTGCTCCGCTTCCAGCATCCGTGTCAGCTGAAACTGGTAATGATCCAGCATATTGGGAAACAAATATACATTGTCCTTGACTCTCTCGCCATCCGGCGAATTTGGAGTAGTAATGATATCACCGCCTTCATGTCTGACGACATCTTACGAAGTTATTAACACAAATCGTGATGATTATACCACGCGGACGCGAAAAACACGATGTGGTGCTTTCGATTGCAATGGGTGAGAGGATGTGCTATTATTATTTGGCTGTCGACTGCCTTGAACTTGCCTGGTGAAATTTTCATTGCATTTTAAAATCAGCCGTGGTAAGATAATTCAGGTCAAAGTTGACCACTCATGTCTCAGTAGCTCAGCTGGATAGAGCAACGCCCTTCTAAGGCGTGGGTCGGGGGTTCGAATCCCTCCTGGGACGCCATTTTTTACTACTATGCTTGGACCATAATACATAGAATAAACCGTCAAGCCCTGAATTACACGGGTTTGGCGGTTTTTTCGCATAAGGGACGACTCTTGCTTGACCGACTGTATTTACCAGCATTCCCCTCGTCTGCCTGATGGGTCGTTTCATCAATAAAAGCAGGGGTAATTAACATCATAGTGAATCCTGCGGATTTCAACCGTTTAGTGAGGGGGCCATGCGATGACAAGAAAAGAAAAAACCGTTGATTTTGTGAAGCGGATGATTGCCCGTTTTCAAGCTGATGAGGTTCCGGCACTGGGGGCACAGCTCAGTTATTACCTCGTGCTGTCGTTCTTTCCATTTCTGATTTTCACCGTGACGCTGCTGGGCTTCGCTCAGGTCTCAGGTGATCAATTCATTCAGGAAATGGTGATGCTGTTGCCGACCGAAACGGCTAACACGGTAACTTCTATTTTGGATGAGGTTGCTGTCAATAGCAGCGGAACTGTATTGTCCTTTGGTATCCTTGGCACAATTTGGGCTGCTTCCAATGGCGTTAATGCCATGATGAAGGGACTCAACAAAGCCTACGATGAAGAAGAGACGCGCCCATTCTGGAAAGTCAGAGGCATCTCTATTATCTTGACGCTGGTGCTGTCGGTTGTCATTATTCTTGCGATGGTGCTGTTGATTTTTGGACGGGGCATCGGCTCCTACCTTTTTGAGCTTCTCGAATATCCTTCCGGTTTTGAATCAACATGGAACATTGTCAAGGTAGTCGTTCCACTGCTCGGTATGATTTTAGTCTTCACCATGCTGTTCTGGATTGCACCCAACCGGAAGATCCGCATTAAAGATGTAATTCCCGGTGCCATTTTCACGACATTTGGCTGGATCGTCACTTCTCTTGGTTTTTCCTTCTATGTTAATAATTTTGGTAATTACACGAACACGTACGGCAGCATTGGCGGCGTCATCGTCCTGCTGATCTGGCTGTACATTAGTTCCATCATTATTATCACTGGCGGCGAGATTAATGCTGCGCTGACATTCAGAAGAGAGGGACGAGAAAAAGCCGGTACCAAGACGTTTAGTATGGACCTGCCGTGGGCAGGAAAAAAGTCCGATGATCTTAAAACTTAATTCCGTTCTATCCTTCCAAGCCTGCGGGCGCGGGCTCCTGCATTACCATGCAGAGACTGACGCCCGCGGGCTTTTTTTTCTTCGGGGGGATTTATCTCGATAATTCACGCGCCAGATCCTCACGCACGACACCACTCGCCAGGATCTGTGCCTTGAACGATTCCATCCCTTCCGATCCGCCAGCGTCCTGCAGCAGTTCCGTTGTCTGGTCGGTAAAGGCATCATGCAAATTATTATCATACCAGTCGATCTCCATATCGGCGTCATTGCCCAGTACTGCAATCATCTCATATTCATCACTGTAGGCCGGCGCCATATAGGCCAGCATAACAGGACATTCAGGATCGTCGGTTTTAACCTCCACTTCGCCACATATCACGCCCCCGCGGTTCACAATTCTTCTCAGGCTCGCTCGCAGTACATTCATGGTTCCGATTCCTCCTTCTCCCCTTTGGTCTCCAGGATGTGCATGGATTGGATATGGCGCTTGGTTTCTTCTGTACCTAATTCATGCAGCTGCCCGTAGACTTTCTTCAAGAGGATCTCGTATCCCAGATTAATCCGGTCGGTAGAAAACTCAGTGTATGGCGTGCTGGCAAAATGGAAGGCCTGAGCTCCATCCCAGATTTTTAGCTCATCAAACAGCTCTTGCAATCTGCCCAGCTCTTCTTCGTTGGCGAGAATCTCCAGTTCATAGGCAGCTGCCTCAGGATCCTCCAGAATCTGGCCCCCGCCGACCGATACATAATAATGGTTGCGGATGAGCATGGCCTCTCCTCGTCCTGCCGTTTGCGAATCTTCCCGATGTTGCTCCCTATCATAGTCTGTCATTGCCTTGCTCTCCTTCCATTACAACGGATGTTTGCACCCGAGTATAGCTTCCCAGCCGGACAGACATTTTATGCTTGGTGAACGCATATACCTCTTAGACCTTATGTCATAAGCCCTGCAAAATCGACAGGAGAGGAATGAACGCTATGTGCGGTATTACCGGGTGGATCGATTGGACCCATGACCTGACTCAGCAGAGCGCAACTCTGGAGCAGATGACAGAAACACTGGCGCTGCGCGGACCCGACGCTTCCGGCTCCTGGATCACAGCTCATTGCGCGCTGGGACACCGCCGTCTCAGCGTTATTGATCCTGAGAACGGCGCTCAGCCCATGGTCAAGCTGATGGGTGAGGATACGTTTGTGATTGTATATAATGGAGAGCTGTACAACGCGCCAGAGCTGCGGGTGCAGCTGGAGAGCGAGGGCATCCGCTTCCAGACTCAATGCGATACCGAGGTGCTCCTGGCCGCTTATATGGTATGGGGCGGCGCTTGCCTGGAGCGGCTGAACGGTATTTTCGCGTTTGCGGTTTGGGACGACAAGGAGCAGAACTTGTTCCTTGCACGGGACCGGCTTGGCGTCAAACCGCTGTTCTATAGTACTGTGGACGGCCTTTTCTTGTTTGGATCGGAGCCCAAAGCGCTGCTCGCTCATCCCGCATGTCCCCCGGAGGTGGGAAGCGAAGGCTTGGCGGAGATCTTCATGATCGGTCCCGCTCGCACGCCTGGCCATGGCGTTTATCGTCATATCAGCGAGCTGCGCCCAGGACAGTACATGAAGGTCGATCGATCAGGGAGCCGGATCGGCACCTATTGGAAGCTGGAGAGCGCCCCCCACTCAGACAATGTGGAGCAAACGGCCGAGCGGGTACGCAGCCTGTTGGAGGATACTGTGAATCGGCAATTGGTGTCCGATGTGCCGATCTGCACACTGCTCTCCGGAGGTCTTGACTCCAGTGCGCTGACCAGCTTTGCTGCCCGCCATTATGCGCAGCAAAACTTGGGGAGCGTCGATACGTACTCCGTGGATTTTGTCGATAACGACAAGCATTTCAAAGCCCATGCGTTCCAGCCCGGCAGTGACGGTCCCTGGATTAAGCGAATGACAGAGTACCTGAGCTCTGTTCATCACAATATCACGTTCGATACGCCTGAGCTGGCGGATGCACTGGATGATGCCATGCGAGCCCGTGATCTGCCAGGCATGGCTGATGTCGACAGCTCCTTGCTCTTGTTCTGCCGAGCCATCAAAGAGGATGCGACCGTTGCGCTGTCTGGTGAAGCTGCGGATGAAATATTCGGCGGCTACCCTTGGTTCCACCGCGAGGAAGCGCTGAATTCCGGCACCTTCCCCTGGGCGCTGGCTTCCGGAATGCGAGCGGATCTCCTCTCCCCCGACATTGCAGCCTGGATCCGCCCGGAGGAGTATATCGCGTCCCGTTACAGCGATGCGGTTGCCGAAGTGCCTCACTTGGCAGGAGAAACGGAGGCTCAGCAGCGAATGCGGACGATGTCTTATCTGAACATCACCCGATTTATGCCTACCCTTCTGGATCGGAAGGACCGGATGAGTATGGCTGCCAGTCTGGAGGTCCGCGTACCCTTTTGTGATCATCGCCTGGTTGAGTATGTATGGAATATTCCTTGGGAGATCAAAACATCTGGCGACCGCGAGAAAGGCATTCTGCGTAAAGCATTGCAGGATGTGTTGCCAGAGGACGTACTGAAGCGCAAAAAAAGTCCCTATCCCAAAACACATAACCCTGGGTATCTGAATGCCATGAAGCAGCGCGTATTGGACATTCTGGATGATCCGACTGCTCCCTTGTTGCCGCTAATCAATGTGAAGAACGTCCGGGCTGTTGTTGAATCGGCGGACCCGACGTCCCAGCTGCCATGGTTCGGCCAGCTCATGTCGGGCCCCCAGCTGTTCGCCTATCTCTCGCAGACCAATACCTGGCTAAAAGAATATAAGGTTACGATTCGCTGAGTGTTCAAATCGTACGCCAAATAGCCAGATCCCGCAGATGCGGGGCCTGGCTATTGTTCTATCCATGACGAGTCAGCTAGTCCAACAGGGACAACAGACGAGACAATGCCCGTCCCCGGTGACCGATTTGCTGCTTCTCATCCTTGGTTAATTGGGCAACGGTTTTCCCATATTCCGGCACCCAGAGAAGCGGATCATAACCAAAACCGCCTTCGCCAGCTGGCTTGTTGACAATAATACCGTCCATTGTGCCTTCCGCTTCAATGAATTGTCCGGTAGCAGGGTCATACAACGCCAACGCGCACACAAAACGTCCTGGACTGAGGCCTTCTACCCCGACGGGCAGAGCAGACCCCGTTGTATCCATCCTTTGTCCAGACAGCGCAGTGAGCAGCTTGGCATTATTGTCAGCGTCAGCTGCCCCTTCCCCCGCATAACGCGCCGAATACACGCCTGGCGCGCCTTCAAGCGCGTCTACGCACAGACCTGAGTCATCCGCCAGCACGGGAATCTGCAACGCCTCACCGACGGTTCTGGCTTTCTTGCGGGCATTCTCGGCAAACGTGCTGCCATCCTCAACGATGTCAGGCAAGTCCGGATAATCCGCCATGCTCTGCACCTGGATGCCAAGCTTGGCAAACGCATGACGGAACTCAACGGTCTTCCCATTGTTCTGGGTGGCTACGACAATTCGATCGCTTATCCGACTCATACCGTCTCCCCGCCAATCCTGTCGCCGGCTTCACCCAGTACCTCGCGTTGATGGCCGATCAGACCGCGTATGCCTTCCTCAGCCTGCTCCAGCATGTCATTCAATTCCTGACGCGAGAAAGGCGCATCCTCGCCCGTGCCCTGGAGCTCTACAAAATTCCCCTTGCCGGTCATGACCACATTCATGTCAACCTTGGCTTTGGAGTCTTCTTCATAATTCAAATCCACCCGGATGGAATCTGCAATGACCCCTACACTGACAGATGCAAGGAAATCCGTCAAAGGATAGCGAGCAAAGCGATTGTGCTTGTCGAGCTTGTGGACAGCCAATGCAAGAGCAACAAATGCCCCTGTAATGGACGTTGTCCGGGTGCCGCCATCCGCCTGAATCACGTCACAATCCAGCGTAATGGTCCGCTCCCCCAACGCTTGCAAATCTACTACCGAGCGCAGCGCCCGGCCGATCAGCCGCTGGATCTCCATCGTGCGACCAGTCAGCTTGCCTCGCACTGCTTCTCGCTGATTACGCGTATGTGTCGAGCGGGGCAGCATCGCATACTCCGCATTAATCCAGCCTTTGCCCTGACCCTTCATAAAAGGCGGGACCCGTTCTTCAATGGTCGCTGTACAGAGTACCTTCGTGTCGCCAACTTCAATCCATACGGAGCCCTCAGCATATTTGTTGGGATGAAGTGTTATCTTAACCGGCCGCAGCTGAGAATTCAGCCGTCCTTCTAATCGCATGTAATAGCCTCCAAACGTATTTTTGCCTAATTCCTATCCATTCTACCAAATCTCCCGGTCAAAATCACCTTGCGCTATCCGAAACTTCCCCTTCCGGGAAAAGAAAAAAGAGAGGGAGATCCCTCTCTTAGCTTGATGCTCCTGACTAAAACTTCAATGCATTCACATGCTCTGGACGGTTGACAGGCTCGTTATAGGAACGATTGTCGGTATCCTTGACGTTGGAGGTGCCATTGAACTGGATTTTCACCTGCTTGGCCCCTGTGTTCTCTGTCAGTGACAGCACCACCGCTTGAAGCATTTCCGAAGGCAGTTTTTGATCGTCTTTGTACAGTTCATCCTTGAGATCAACTGTAACGACTTCGCCCGCAATCCCCAGCTCATTCACTTCAATATCCTCGGTAATGACCGCGTGCAGCTTGCTGAATGGTCCAGGGCCCGCAATCAACTGTTCCATTGCCGCCTTGGCCGGATCGGAACTGCGCTCGATCAGACGGGTAACCGGTACATAGTACTGTTCGTCCTCCTCAGACACGGCCGAGAAATAGAGCGTAACCGGCATGGATCTAGCATAATCCACCCCTTCGGCTTTCTCCAGATTGATGCCCATCTTGCGCGACAATGGTCCTGTCAGCGGCAGGCCATCCACTGGCATCTCGTCAAGTCGCTCTCCCTCATTCCAGATTTCCACCTGATCGATATTCGGGAAGCCTGTCAGTGTCCAGGTCAGCGCTTCAACAATTTTACGCTCATCAGGCAAGTTGTAATCGAGGAACGGACTGGAGAAATCTACGATGGCCTTGTGCTGTTCTTGAATGACATTGAAGGTCTCGACCTCTGTACCTTGCGGTAGAATTGGCTGAAAGCCTTCTGGCAGCTCTGCGGCATAAGCCCCATTCTCCACCATCATCTCAAGCGCCCGCTTCTCCACACGCTCGTCCGGCTTAAGCACGGTCTGCAGCGTGACAGGGGCAATGTAGCCATTAGGATCCTTGAGGAACACTGTCAATTCTGTTCCGCCCTCCAGTGGTGCAGAGGGCACCTCTTTGCCCATGACCGGATCTGCTATGGTCTGAGGCGGGTCAATCTCCTGGCTCGTCGTTGTCGATAACAAGCTGCAACCGGACGCCGCCGCCATCACGACAGCCATTCCTCCTGAAATCAGGCTGAGCCGCATCCATTGATACTGTTTCATAGTCACCGTGCCTCCCTGTCGACTTAGGTTTCATTTGGAGCAACTTCTGTTTTGTAGTACTATGTATACGAGCCCGTCCCCGTTTTAGACCAAGTTTTGTCCCACTACAAGATTAAAGGGGTGTCAACATGTCCGATCCGAGCAAATACAGCCTCAATAGCAAACAGGTTGCAGAAGCGACGCAGGAATGGCTGGAAAAACGCGGCGTCACCAAGCTTCAAATTGCCGAGCTTGTCATGCTCTTGCAAAAGAATTATTTTCCTGAGCTCTCCATGGAAGAATGCCTTCATAACGTGGAAGCCGTCCTATCCAAGCGCGAGGTGCAAAATGCGGTGCTGACCGGCATTCAACTCGATATTCTGGCGGAAGAGGGCAAGCTGCTGCCGCCCCTTCAGGAAATGATTGTTCACGATGAAGGCCTCTATGGCTGCGACGAGATCCTGGCGTTGTCGATTGTTAACGTGTATGGAAGTATCGGACTGACCAACTTCGGTTACATTGACAAGCTGAAGCCCGGCGTCCTGGTCCAGCTGAACGAGAAGAACGGTGAGCATACCCACACCTTCCTTGATGATATTGTTGGTGCGATTGCTGCTTCGGCCAGCAGCCGCATTGCGCATCGCAAGCAAGCCGAACGTGAAGGAAATACTACACCGCCGCTCGATTGACAGTAGGGGTATTCCCCTGGTTGCATAATCTCCCCATACCAAAAACAACGGTCCCGCCGACAGTCGACGAGGCCGTTGTTTTTTTGGTTATGCTTGAACCATTCTCGCATAATGCAGACGAGCGGGTGCCCCCGGCACTTCCTGCTCCTGCACACGTCCCAGCCGTACGAGATGTCTCAGATGCGCAAGCGTTTCCGCCATTGCAAACCGCAGATTATGACTATCCGTTCCGACCCGGGCCCCAAATAACTGCTGACAAATCTCATACCCGTCTCGCGGTTGCTCCAATTCATCAGCAATAACCGTTAATCGCTGCTCATGATGGCTGCGAATCTCGGCAATGCGTCCTGCAAAATCGCTGAATGGATCGCGGTGACCCGGGAAGGCTTGCTCCACAGGGAACCGTGAAAGCTCCTCCAGGCTGCTCAGAAAAGAAGCCAGCGGGTCGTCGTCCCCTCCCGGCACCAGACTAATGTTTGGCGTAATGTCGGGGAGTACCTGATCGCCGCAGATCATGAGCTTCTGCTCCCGTTGATAGAAGCACAGATGACCTGCCGCGTGTCCTGGCGCGTCCAGCACATCCCAAGAGAGGTCTCCGAGCGTCAGGGGCTCTCCAGCCTCAAGCAGCTCTACCAGCTGCGGCTGGGGCGAAACTAGCGCGACAAACCGGTCCAGATGCTCCCGAATACCATTCAATTGATGCTGAGGCATCCCATGCTGCGCATAAAGGGCAAGCAGACGCTCAGGAAACGCCGGGTGCTCGCCCCACAGCTCGGACGTATAGGCGCGAGCAGCTGCTGACATGCGTACGGGCGCCCCGCTGCGCTGCTGCCACCAGCCAGCCAGACCGTAATGATCCGGATGCTGATGCGTTAACACAATCGTATGTATGCTGGAGTAGGCAATGCCTCGTTCAGCCGTCACCGTCTCCCAGATTTGGACAGCTTCGGGCGTATGCAAGCCGGGATCAACCAGCGTATATCCTCGTTGGTCCGGGATCAGATAGCTATTGACCCAGCGCAGGGCAAAGGGCAAGGGCACCTTCACCTGAATCCAGCCATCTAGCCATTCCCGTACGGTCTGGCGGGATCGGGGGACACTCATTGGCCAGCCTCCCCCACCATAATTAGCCGCTTGGATTGTTGCTCATTGTACCGTGACCCATCATAATCGCCATACCATTCCGTCACCCGCAGATCCGCTGCCTGCAATTGTGAGGTGAACCAGTCCAGTTCGTAGAGCCGGACCTGCTCGTCATAATGACGCTCCCCGCCATCCGGCAGTTGGATGGTGATATGCTTGCGGACCCAGCGCTCGTCCGCCCGCCGTTCCTCTATGATCCGCCAGCCCGTCTGCTCATCCAGCCGCTCGGACCGGGGCACAAGTGTACGCCGCACCTGAACAGGGTTGAGATAATCAATCAGAAATTTGCCGCCGGGTCGCAGTACCCGGCGCAACTGCCGGAGTACAGCCTCGTTGTCTGCCTCCGAATCGAAATAACCAAAGGAGGTAAACAGATTGACCGTGGCATCAAAGCTGGCGTCCTCGAAGGGGAGCTGTCGCATATCTCCCTGTACCCAAGTGACCGCTTGCTGGTGGTCTTGTTCGCGGGCTTCGCGAAGCAGTGCCTTAGACAGATCGACACCTGTCACCCTATAGCCAAGTGCATGAAGCGCCAGCGCATGACGTCCCATGCCACAGCCAACATCGAGCAGCCTCGCTCCCTCCGGCAGTTGAAGCCATCCGACCATCCGGCTCACCTCTTGTGCCGCCTGCTCCCAGTTTCTGTGCCTGTAAACGACTTTGTAATCGTCGCCAAAGCTGTGTTCATACCAACCCATCCAGCTTCCTCCTCCCTCTATCTCTGCTACTCAACTAATGCTGGTCGGCCGTCAGTGCGCACCAATCTAGTCGTTTCTTGCAACTCGGCGATGGAGCCCGCACCAATGCCGAACATGGCCGCCCGCAACTCAAATTCAATTCGTTCGAACTGCTGGAGCAGATCAATTGTTCCTGCATCGGCTGTTTGAAGCGCTGCGCCAGGCAACAGAGCCCTTCCGAAACCCGCGAGATCCGCTCCCAGCGCCAGAGCCTTGGCTGCGTCTACACCCGTATGCAGACCGCCGCTTGCGATGATTGTCGCGTTACCGGCATGCCTGCGCACCTCCATCAGACTGTCAACGGTGGAGATGCCCCAATCTGCAAAGGCGGCCGCCGCCTGACGACGGATCGGGTCGGTCGTGCGGAACTTTTCTACTTGACTCCACGAGGTCCCGCCCGCGCCAGCGACATCGACAAAGGCTACACCTGCGAGCTGCAGGCGTTTGGCAAGCTCGCCATCCATGCCCCAGCCGACCTCCTTGACGCCAACAGGCACAGAGAGCTGCTGGCACAGGTCCGCGATTTTGTCCAGAAGTCCACTAAAATCTGTATCACCTTCCGGCTGAAACACCTCTTGCATACTGTTCAGATGCAGCACCAAACCATCCGCCTCGGCCAGCTCTACAGCGCGCTGACAGGTGTCGACACCGTAGCCATAGTTGAGCTGAACCGCTCCAAAGTTGGCTAGAATCGGAATCGTAGGCGCTTCGCTTCGCACATGAAACGTTTCTGCCAGCGACTCGTCTTCAATTGCAGCCCGCATGGAACCAAGGCCAAGCGCCCAGCCCCTGGCTTGTGCCGCCTCTGCCAGTCTGCGGTTGATGCGTTCGGCTTGTTGGGTGCCCCCTGTCATGGAGCTAACGAGCAGTGGTGCCTGAAGCGGCTTGCCCAGAAACGAAGCTTGCAGTGAGATATCTTCGAATGATAATTCCGGCAGAGCATTATGACGGAAGCGCAGCTGATCAAAGCCGCTGCCGATGCCAACGGATGTGACCGGCTCCTCCAGGCAGATCCGGATGTGCTCGCCCTTTCGCTTGGCCGTCGCGGCTTCCTCGTGATGTTCAAATCTCTCTTTCGTCATCCTAACCCTCCTTCGGATGTATCCCATTTGTCTTGCGTAGATCTATCTAGGACCCGTACAGCTTGATCAGGTGCTCTGCTACCAATTGTCCGGAGCGGGTGACAATCGGTGTGCCGCCTCCCGGGTGCGTAGTACCGCCGACAAACCACAATCCCTCGACATCCTTGGAGCGGTTGGATGGCCGCAAAAAGGTCTGACGAGCGCGATTGGAGGAAATACCATAAATCGCTCCCCGGTAGGCTGATGTGTCCCTGTGCAGATCTTCCGGCGTATAGACCTGTCTGACTGTGGCCTGCTCCAGACCTGCTACCCCCAGTCCTGTCAGCTCCGCTTCGATCCAGTTCGCGTAGGACTCCCGCTCTTGCTGCCAGGACCACTGCTGTGACAAATACGGCGCATTGGCCAGCACAAACAGGCTGCTGCCTCCCGGAGGCGCGGCCTCCGGCTCGGAAATCGCGGGATGACAGACGTAAAGAGTCGGCTGCTTCGGCGCTCGCCGTTCCCTGAAAATCGCTTGGAATTCACTGGGGTACTGATCGGGGAAAAACACCGTATGATGCAGCAACTTGGGCTGGGAGACTTGCGTCCCAACCAACATGACAAATCCCGATAACGAAGGCTCGTAAGCCTGAATGCGTGAATTGGACAGGGAAGGCCGATCTTCCTGGCGCAAGAGCTTCTCGCAGATCGTCAGGACATCACCGCCGGCAATGACAAGATCGGCCTCCAGCGGGAAGCCATCCGTCTCCACGCCTGTCGCTCTGCCGTTATGAACGATAATTCGCTCCACTTGGACGTTATATTGAATGTCAACGCCCAGCTCGCCTGCCAGCTTGGCATAGGCCTGGACGATTGCGCTAGTGCCGCCTTTCACCCCAAACACGCCAATCTCACTCTCCACATGGGACAGCATCGCAAAAATTGCAGGGGCTTCATAAGGGGAGGAGCCAACATAGGTCGCATAACGGCCAAGCATCGCCAGGGTGTTCGGATGACGGAAATAACGCCGCAGGAGACTCTGCAGCGAGGTAAAAGGACGGATCTTCATGAACGCAGCAGCCATCTGCGGGCTAACCATGTCCCGCCAGCCGAGCATTAGCTTGCCCAGAAACTGTTCCTCCGAGATCCGATACAACCTGGCTGCTTCCTGAGTGAAGCTGCGATAAGCTGCGGCATCTTCCGGACTATACATAGCAATCTGAGAAGCCATCACATCCGCGGAACGATGCAGGTCCACGACCGAGCCGTCACGAAATATATTGCGAACAGAAGGCATCAGGGGGTAGAATGATACATAATCTTCCATCCGTTTGCCTACTTCCGTAAATACCTGCTCGAACATATGCGGCATCGTAATGGTGCTCGGTCCGCGGTCAAAGCGATGACCCGCCTCCGTCACCCGCTGCAGCTTGCCCCCGGCGCATGTCTGCTGCTCCAGCACCGTAACGTTGAACCCGTGCGCTGCCAGACGAATCGCTGCGGAGAGTCCCCCCAGTCCCGCGCCGATGATAATCACTCGCTTCTTCACTGGTAGATTCTCCCTTTCCATTCATAGCCTTTGCCCCGGCCAGCTGACAGCCAGGAGGCGACCCCAATCGCAACCATACAGGCGATGCTGGCCGGCAGGAGCCAAGCCAGCCAACCAGGCTGATCTTGCATGCGATCAGTCGTGCACTTGATTGCCACTCCCAGCAGATAGGCTGCGGCAGCAGGCACCAGCCAGTCAGTGATAATTGGTGAAAGCAGAAGTGCAAGAAACGGCAGCAAATAAAGACAGGAATACAACCCAAGCACGGCGGCCAGCAATACAGGATTGCGCCCTGTTCCAGCATACATGTTCTTGCGGAAGCCATGCCACACCTCGCGGGCATCATGGTACATCCTCATATGAACAACCGGTTTTACATCAGCCAAGGTCACCGCATACCCCTGCCGCTTCACCTCACGGGCGAGTGCCATGTCATCGACCAGATTGTTTCGATTGGCAGCATGCCCCCCAATCGCCTTGTATGTACCGCTGTTGATCAGCATCCAGGCTCCATGTGCAGCAGCAAATCGGGCATCCGAAGAACCGCGTACTAATCGGATCGGCAGATGGCATCCGATGGTGAAGCCCATCATGGGGACAACGAGTCGTTCCATCCAGGTTTTCGTC
Organism: Paenibacillus daejeonensis DSM 15491; assembly: GCF_000378385.1. Classification (GTDB taxonomy): domain Bacteria; phylum Bacillota; class Bacilli; order Paenibacillales; family Paenibacillaceae; genus Paenibacillus_D; species Paenibacillus_D daejeonensis. Next base: position 1,115,867 of record NZ_KB899659.1, read on the forward strand.
AATTGGCGAGGAAACCCCGTAATCAGTCCGTCTCCTTGCTTTTGTGCCGCATGCCAAGCGGCCTCTACAGCGCCCTTCTCCATTCGGGCATCCGCATCCAGAAACAGCCACCACTTGCCTGTTGCTGCTTCGGCCAGTTGGTGACAGGCATAAGCTTTGCCAATCCAGCCTGCCGGAGGTTCTTCCCCGCGGATCAACGTGACGCGCGGGTCCCCGCCTATTGCCTCGACGGCTAAGCGGTTGGTGTCATCCTCGGAACGGTCATCCAGGACAATGACCTCGTAGCTGCCATTAGCGGGACCGGCTTCTAGTACAGATGTCAGACAGGCTCCAATATTGCGGGTCTCATTGCGGGCCGGGATCAGAATCGACAGTCGAGGCTGCTGCTCCGCTTGTGCATCGCCTGGTTTGTGCTGGGGCTGCGCCAATAGCGGCAGCTGTCTGACATTCCACAAGGCGAAGGCAAGCTGCAGGAGCAATACGCCAACTACGAGCCAAAGAATGATTTCCATGCCCGCACCTTCTTCTTCATCGTTAAGAACGCTTCACTGGTGGAGCCCCCGCTTGACAGCAGCGGCGAGAAATCGTTCGCAAGCTGCGGATCTCCGTCAATACATCGGCTGCGATGCCGCTCCAGCTGCTCGCTAAACTTTTGCTCAATCAAGGCAGTGGCTGCCTGCTTGCCCATATGGCCCCAATCATGACGAAGCGGTGTCCCTGCCAACAATGAAACCTCGGTTTTCTGGTGGTGATAAGACGAGTAGTATAACGTTACCGGCAGAACTGTGGTCTGTGGGCAACGCTCCAATACATAGCCGATGCCGGTCTGAAATCGAAGGGGGCGGTGCTCCAGATGTTGGATCTCGCCTTGAGGAAACATCCATACACACTTCCCTGCTTCCAACAGACCTTGGGCATAACGCAACGAGACGAGCATCCTCCTCGGATGACTTTTGTCGATGGAGAAGACGCCCAGCTTACGGAAAAAGCGAAAATCGCGCATTTGCTTTTCGTCCATCATAACGTAATGATCGCCGCGCGAGCAAGTTCGGAACGCATGATAGAGAACCATGCCGTCCCACCAAGAGCTATGATTGGCGATAAAAAGACAGCCGCCACTCGGCAATGCGGCATCCAGGTCCCCCTGCAAACCGACAAAATGAAAGTGGCGGCGCAGCAAATAGTGCTTGTTATAATGGAAAAACAACCGATCAAAAGGCGCAGATTTAGCAGCTTCAATCACGGCGGGCCCTCCATTCCATGACGGCAAACGCGAGGATAGCCATAATTACTGGCCCAGCAAGGGCTTCTTTCCACCCCAGCAGTCCAAACATGAGACACATCCCGCCGTAGAGTCGGTACGCCTCTCGCCGCAGTCTGCCGTTCGTTTTCTGCATCGGGAACATGAAGGAGAGCAACGCGGCCAATACGAACCAGCTGACGAAATTCTGGGTAGGAATCCCGTAATAGGAGCCCCAGGCCCCCGGATCAAGCCAAATCCAGAATTCTCTGCTGAAAGCGACGGGATCGAGTATCAAGTCAAACCAAAGCGCGTAGGTTCCGACCTCGAGCGCTCGACCGATCCGACTGGAGGCACGGCTGATCAACAGTGCGCTGCCCACCACTCCAATCCAGGCAAATCCAATCGGGATGGGCACCTCCCACGGTCCAAGGCGGAGAATATCTGTATAGTAGTAATGTCCAAAAGGAAAACCGGTTTCCGTACCCAGCCATTCGGCAAACATGGTTGTCACGCCAACAACTGCAGCGAGCGCAGTTAAGCGCCAGGGGGCCGGACGGAAGCGCTGCTGTTCGGCCCGGTGAAGCAAACTGAACGTATACAATCCAAAAAAGACAAGAAACAAACCATTGCTGAATGCCAGTGCGTCAGGCACTCTGTAGAACAACATCAACAGCAAGCCGATCAGCATCCAGAACCAGAACACCAAACGGATCGTTTTGCCAGGCATGGAGAGACGTTCTTCCGTAGGTGCAATCATGACTTCTCTCATACTAGACCGCTGCGGTTTCTTTGGTTTGTGGATCGGGAAGCGCCACGCCGTGCTTCTTGACAAGCCGCTGCAGAATACCAAGCTTGGCCAGAGCCGACACATATGCCCTTCTATGGAACACCTCGTAATGATGCGTAGCGACATCATCCAGGATGGCTTCATACATCCGCGAGGACAGCTCCACACAGAAAGCGCTCATGCGGGGGTAGCCGCTGGTGTGATTCAGACCTTCGTTGAACCACTGCCTGGCAAGCATCGTCAACTCCTGAATCATCCCTGCCCAAGCTTCGTTCGTGACGCCTCGCTCGAACTCCTCCTCCGAATACCCATGCGCGTGCATGATCTCCAGCGGGATATACCGGCGTCCCCGCCGTTGATCCTCGCCAACGTCTCTAATAATATTCACAATTTGCATGGCTTTGCCGATTCGGATGCCTGCTTCAATCACTTCTTGGTCTGGATGATCATGAAGCACCGGCAACAGCATCTCGCCTACTGTACCCGCAACCAGGTAGCAGTAGCGCTCGAATTGCTCCATCGTCTCATAACGCGTCAAGTGCGCATCCAGCCGCTGACCTTCAATTTGTCTCCAGAACGGCTCTTTGGAGATGGGAAAGGAGTCGAACAGCCAACGCAAGGCCGGCCAGATGTAATGACCTTCCGCCTGCTCCAGGTGTTCTAGCCGATAAGCCAACTCATCCAGTGTATAAGGAGACTGTTCCGGTTCATCCATGGCATCGTCAATCATCCGGCAAAAAGCATACAAGACGAAAACCGCTTCTTTGCGAGGGCTGGGCAATAAGCCGAATGCTTTGTAAAACGTCGTGGAACCATCCTTGATCTTCATCTCACATGCCTTCAATACGTTCCTTAGGCTCCTGTCCATGAGACTCTCTCCTTTGTTAAATGATCTGTGAGCAGCTTGGCTCCTTGCAGCACAATAGGCACTCCGCCGCCAGGGTGAATCGATGCACCGACACTGTACAAGCCTTTGATCGGATAAGGGACGATCTGGGGACGAAACGGCCCGGACTGGGATAACGTTGGGGCAATACCGAAGCTGCCCCCTTGGTACCAGCCTTCCGCTGCACCGTCTGCAGGTGTGCGGATGTTCATCCAGCGAATAGACGCCTTCAATCCAGGGAATGCCCGTTCTTCCGCATCAGCAATAATTCGCTCTGCCAGCATCGACGCCGATTCCCGCAGTCGCTCTCGGGCGCCCACATCTTCCTCAAGGTAAGGGACCGGAAGCGGAATCAGCACATAGAGTACAGAATGACCAGCGGGAGCGGCCTCTGGATCGGCGGCCACCGGGTTGAAAATATAATACGGAGGCAGCTCATCCGAGTCGCCAGGCGGCTTGAGCCGGGCAGCCATTTGCTCCAAACTGTGGTTCAGGGACTGCGGTAAAAAGTATTGATGCGGAATGACCGACCGGTCGGTCGGCGGTTCGCCGATAGGTCCGCCGTCGTCTGACCAGCGTTTCTCTGCTCCTATATATAACAGTATACAGCCTGAGGACGGCTTAAACGAGCGCGGTTTAGCTTTACCTGCAGGCAACAACTTTGACAGGTTTGGAAAATCACCATTGTAGATGACATGATCATAGGAATGAAACCCGTTGTTCCTCGTATGAAAGCCTTTAGCCATGGAATCTTCGATCTGAATCCCGGTTACGTCGCCGTTATCCCCTTGGTGAATCTGTACACCTTGTGCAATCAAATGCTTTTCCAGCAGCGGTACGAGTGATGCGTAGCCGCCCTTCCAATACCAAATCCCAAATTCATGTTCAGCATACGGGATAAAGCTATATAGAGAAGGTGATGCTCCAGGCAATCCCCCAATGTATAACGTCTGCAGAGAGAAAGCATCAATTGCCCGTTCGGCTTTGAAGTATCTCGCTGCCAATTGGCGCGTGCTCTGATACGCCCGTAAGCGGCCCAACAGTTTCAGATTATCGATGGAAAAGAAATCCCGTTTGCGCAAGAAGGATCGATCAAGAAATTTCGTCTTCCCTTCTGTAAACGCCGGAGCCATATCCTCCATGTACCTTCTCATGCCCTGACCGTCTCCAGGAAACAATCGCTCCAGTTCTTCTGCCATTCGATCCGGGTCACGATATTTGGTTAAACACATGCCGTCCGGATAATGAATACGGTATAAAGGATCACATTCAATCAGTTCATATTCTTCAGAACCAATGCCTACTTCGGCCAGTAACGATTGCAGCATCTCGGGAAGCAGCACTATTGTGGGTCCACGGTCAATCTGGTACATCCCACCATTGCTCTCAAATGCTAATCGCCCTCCTAATTGCGAGGAACGTTCAAACAGGTCAACCTCCCAGCCTGCTCTTGCCAGCTGCAGCGCACTCATCATGCCGCCCAGCCCACCACCGATTATCCCGGCTTTCATCGAATTCCCTCCTTCTGAAGAAGTGTTAGGGCATGCTGCCCGCTTGGTGCGAGCGTCTGATCAGCAGCCGGTGCAAAGGTCCGTCCGTCCTGTCGCATGAGCAGCTCCGAACTGATGCGCGCAGACTCCAGAATGGTCGGTAACCCGCTGCCCGGATGCGTACCTCCGCCGACGAGCCAACAATTCTCGGCATCCTCGAATCGGTTATGGGGCCTGCGGATCATCATCTGATCTACGGAGTGAGCGAGATTAAATGCTGCTCCCTTGTACACGTACATGGATTGTTGCCAATCCAGCGGAGTAATGACATGCTCTACCTCAATATCCTCTGCTATCCCTCTCATCTCTGGTTCTCGTTCTAGTCGATCAAGCATCTGTTGTCTGACCGCAGCCAATTGCTCGGGACTGCTCCAGTCTGTCTCACCTTGCAGATTGGCTACCGGCATCAGCACATAGAGTGCGGTTTTGCCTTCTGGCGCCAAGGTTGGGTCTACAGCTCCCGGATTATGTACATAAATGGAAGCATCCTCTGACAATCTGCCTTGCATCATGTCCCTCACATTACTTGCATAATCATCTGCGAACATTACTGTGTGATGCGGCATATCGATCTTGCGCTTTACCCCGAGATACAGCATATACGTAGAGCAAGAGAGCTTCATCTTCTCCAGCTTTTCAGGGCGGTATTTGCGCAGCTGCTCGGGTCGGAACAGCTTGGTTGCTGCCGTACCGAAATCGGCATTGATGACAACATGATCAGCCATCACCCGCTCGCCATTGTCCAATTCGACACCAACAGCTTTGCCTTTGCTTGTAATCACGCGGGCTGCCCCGGTGTTCAAATGAACTTCCCCATTCTGCTCCCGAACAACCTCCGCCATCGCCTCGCACATCCGGTTTACACCGCCAATCGGGTGCCACAGTCCATAAGCATGCTCAATATAGGACAACATAGTGAAGGTACCTGGACATTCCCATGGCGACATGCCGAGATATTTGGATTGAAAAGCAAAAGCATAACGCAGACGTTCATCCTTAAAATATTTGGACAGCCTGCCATACACGGTGTCTGTCAAATGCAGTCTTGGTAGCGCCTTCGCAAGATCGCCGCGGATATAATCCGTCAGTCTGGTGAAAGGGCGCTGCAGTAAAGGCATTACTCGCTCAAACTTGAGGCCTTCTTCCCGCAGATAACGCTGGTAACCGCTCCATTCCCCAGGAAATAACTGGTTCATCTGCTGTTCCATTCGGGACTTGTCACGAGTTGGTTCAAACTTCACATCGCCAAATTGCAGACGATAAAGCGGGTCTACTTCAACCATATGGAGATAATCATGCAGGGATCTTCCGACAGAACGGAACAATCCTTCGATAATTTGGGGCATCATCATAAATGTAGGTCCGCGGTCAAATAAGTATTCTCCTACCTGCAGACGAGAGGTCCGCCCGCCGACATAGCCCTGTTTTTCAAACACTTGCACGCGATAGCCTTGAGAGGACAGTAGCATTGCGGCCGCCAGACCACCAGGCCCAGCCCCGATAATAACAATGTTCTTGCTTGATCCCATTGGAGTCCTCTCCGATCCTGAAAGATTAGTCAAAAGGTTATACAATCATTATACACACATCGTTATACAGTGTAAAATACTCCATGAGCCGGCGAGAAAATGATCGATAGAATCATCAATTTGAAATTTACAATCAATTTAATTTGAAACTCAATCATTTAGGTTCTATAATGAAGATAGAAATGACGGTTGGTGGATTTAACTCGCGAATTCTAATAAGGAAGTGATTTGTGATGAACATTACCATATTCGAGTCCAATGAAGCGTTAGACAGACAAGCGGCTGAACTGATTGCCCGAACCATAACTGAACGGCCAGATGCCGTGCTTGGCCTTGCTACAGGATCAACGCCAATTGGCGTTTACCGCGCCTTGATTTCTTTATCGGCTGAGCAACGCCTTTCCTTTGCTGATGTGACGACGTATAATTTAGATGAATATGTTGGCTTGCCTCCTGCACATGATCAGAGCTACGCTTACTATATGAAACAGCATCTGTTCGATCATATTGACATTCCACTGGCTCAAACCCATCTCCCTGATGGCATGGCGCAAGACTTGGCAGCAGAATGCGTCAGGTATGATCAGATGCTGGAGAACCAACCCATTGATTTACAGCTGCTCGGGGTGGGACATAACGGACATATCGGATTTAATGAGCCTGCGGGGCAACTTGTTGGGGGAACCCATCTTGCTGAGCTAGAGCCCGCTACGCGTGCGGCCAACGCCAGATTCTTTGAACGTGAAGAACTCGTGCCCCAGCAGGCGATCACTATGGGGGTTGCTTCGATTCTAAAAGCCAAGCATATCCTGCTGGTTGCCCGTGGGGCTGACAAGGCTGAGATCATCCAGCAAGCCCTCTGTGGACCGATTACAACTGCCATTCCTGCTTCGTTGCTGCAGCTGCATGCCAATGTCACCGTCCTGTTGGACAAAGATGCCGGAAAGGATTTGATGCAACATGACTCGTCCCTACACTTGGTCCATTCATAACGTTCACCTTGTTTTGGAAGATGAAATTGTCCATGGCACGGTTCACTGCGTCGATGGTCTGATTCAGATGAACCGGACCGAAGCCGAGGCACTGCCTGCTTCCGACAGTCCGATGTCCATTGATGGCGAGAGAGGATATCTGCTTCCCGGCTTCATTGATATGCACGTACATGGGGGCTACGGAAGTGATTTTATGGACGCTAATAGCGACGCTTACGATGCTATCAGCCGCTTCCATGCTGGTCACGGTACCACGGGTATGCTGGCAACAACGATGACCGCGCCCCACTCGGATATCGAGGCGGTGCTGTCCAGCGTCGCCAGCTATCAAGCCCGTACAATGCCCTATGCTCAGCTGCTCGGCGTTCATCTCGAAGGCCCTTTCATATCGCCGAGCTGGCCCGGGGCACAGAACCCAGATTATATTGTTTCACCACAAATGAATTGGTTGAAACAGTGGGAATCGCAATTTCCGGGGCTGATTCGTCAACTGACACTCGCTCCAGAGTCGGATGCTGCCGATGAGATGATTGCATGGCTGTCTGCCCAAGGTATAATCGCAGCGGCGGGACACACCGATGCCTCCTACGAGCAGATCATCCATGCCGTCAGCCAGGGACTGACACAAGCGGTTCATACTTATAATGCCATGACACCGCTGCATCACCGCAAGCCCGGAACTGTCGGAGCCGTGCTTACCGAGGATGCCATTTGCGCAGAGCTGATAGCTGATGGACACCATGTCCATCCAGCAGCCATTCGTCTGCTTGTTCGGGCCAAGCCGGCTGAACAGCTTGTCCTCATTACGGATGCCATGTCGGCTGCCGGCCTCGGTAACGGCAGCTATGAATTGGGCGGCTTGGGCGTTGATGTCCAAGACGGCGTTGCACGTCTCCAGGAGGGCGGAAGCTTGGCAGGCAGTACATTGACTATGATTGAAGCGGTACGATTCATGCGCAAGCATACGGAGCTGACCTTGCCAGAAGTCACTAAGCTTGCCAGCCTCAATCCCGCCCGTCGACTGGGCCTTGATCGTCATACCGGCAGCATAGCTGACGGCAAGCAGGCCGATCTCGTCTGGTGCGATGAGCAATTGAACGTTCGCCAGACCTGGATTAAAGGTCGAAGTGTAATCTAATATTGTTTCTTCCTCATGGGACGCCCTGCTCAAGGGCGTTTTTTTCATACCTATGCCCAAACATCAAAAAACATGCCCTCAAAAAAGGACATGTTTAGGAATCAGCTACATATATTCGGGCCCCACGCTCTTGCGCATAAGCCGCTAATGGTCCCGTCAGCGGAGCATCGGTAATGAATGCCTGTACATCTTGCAGGGAAGCAATTGAGAAGAGTGAAGTCTTCCCGACCTTTGTGTGGTCGAATACAGCGTACGTTTCTTGCGCCCGCGTCATTAACGCTTTGGCGATTTGTGCCTCCTGCTCTGAATAGGAAGAAATGCCTCCGTCAATTGAAATGCCATCGACGCCAATGAACATCTTTCCGATATGCAGATGAGCAACCATCGCTTCGCCCAGCGGACCGCACAGTTCAAAACTGTTATGCCTCATAATGCCGCCCGTGACAACGACCTGGATCGCGCTGCCCGCCAGCTCCATTGCCACATTGACAGCATTGGTAACAACGGTGATGCCTTTGCGCGATTTGAGCAGCTTGGCCAGCAGATAATTGGTCGTGCCGCCGGACAGTCCGATGACATCGCCTTCCTCAATTAGAGCTGCTGCCTGCTCTGCAATGCGTTCTTTTTCCAGATACGATAGCCCCTTCTTCTCCTCAAAAGGCAGATCGCGGACACTATTCAAGCCATCATACATGGCACCGCCGATCGTGCGGATCAGCGGCTCCGTCTTCTCCATCATCTCAAGGTCGCGACGCGCTGTCGCTTCTGAAATTTCCAGCCGTTCTACAAGCTCTTGAATGGTTATCCGGCCTTGCTGCTTGAGCAGCAGCATAATCTCCGCACGCCGCCGCTCGCCCTTGGAAGGTTGAGAGACTGGCATCTTACCGTTCCACCCATGCATGTCCGAGCAAACGCTGCTCCACGGCTTTCCATACTGGCAGCGCTTCCCAGTCTCCTCGGCTCTGGACGACCAGGGACCCGTTAATGCTGGCCAGTTGAACGGCTTCCTTTGTGCTTTTGCCTTTGAGAATGCCAGCCAGAAAGCCTGCGCAGAAGCCATCACCAGCGCCTACTGTATCCACCACCGTATCCGCGGGGTAGAAAGGCACCTCCGTGATGCTGCCGTTTTCAACAATCAGCGTCTTTTCCCCATAGCCCTTGATGATGACTGTTGCTTGCAGCTGCTTGACGCGGTTCAGAATAGCATCCGCATCCTCGGTATCATATAGCAGCTGCAACTCATCCCAGCCTGGCAGAAAATAATCGGCCTGCTCGCTTAGCGGCAACAACACCTCACGGGCCTCCTCCACCGACCAGAGCTTGAGACGAAGATTCGGGTCAAAGCAGACCTTAACTCCTGCCTCACGGGCCGTCTTGACGGCATCCTGCACGGTCTGACGGCACGATTCGCTCAGGGCTGTCGTGATGCCAGTAACATGAAGAATCTTGCTTCCTTGTATGTAAGCGGCATCGAGATCCTGAGGCTGCATACGGCTTGCCGCAGAATTCTTGCGGTAATAATGTACTGCCACCCGTCCGGCCACCTGCTCGCGGAACATTAATCCCGTCGTTTCTCCCTCAGCTTGCCGGGAACGGGACACATCCACGCCTTCGCCACGCAGCGTTTTGGTAATCGTGGCTCCGAATGGATCATCGCCTAGCCGTCCAAACCAACCGACGGAGCAGCCCAGTCTGGCAGCGCCGATGGCGACATTGCTCTCCGCGCCGCCGAAGCCCTGCTGCAATACCGGGCTTCGCTCCAGGCTGCGGTGATCGTCAGTCGGCATGAAGAGTGCCATTGTTTCGCCAAACGTAATCAAATCCGGTGAAGCTTCTCCCATGATAAACCCTCCTAGAATAGGCTTGTCTAACTTAACGATAGACAGGATATTTCATCATGTACACAATCACTAGATACAGCACGAGCACAATAAAGCTCATGGTGCGTGCTTTGCGAATATGGCCGCTAGCGCTCTGTCCACCTTGAATAGCTACGGCAATGCGCTTCAATGGTCCGGTCATAATGCCGGCAACAGCAGCGATAGCAAGGAACAACAGAATGACCAGTACGATCCAGACTACGGCATATTCGGCTTGCGAAATCAGGTAGCCTCCGGTAAGGAAAGACAGAATCAAAAAATACTGTGCAATTCGGTTGCCGCTCACCAAGCCTTCAGACAATCCGCTCTGGCCCTCTCCCGCGAGCCGCGAAGCGCGGCCGACGAGGAATGGCAGCACCAGGTAGAAGCCAAGCCCGGCAGCACCAATCACGTGTAAAAAGATGACAAAGTTAACCATGTGAATCCTCCATTTCATTAATGACTACCCTTTAGTATACTAAAAGGCTGGACTAAACACAAAGAATCCTGGATGAAAATCAGCGAATGTCATGCTTGCACATAACCCCATGAATCGCGAAATAAGTAACCTCGGCCGGAAGTGCATCCTTGATTGGCTTCAGCTTATCTATCCCTTGCTCCTCTATGGCTTGCAGTATCAATTCTTCCTGACCCTCCGGTATGATGGATGGCCAATCCACGGCCTCTCCTTCTCCGGCAGCCCGAATGATATGACCTTCAATCGTAACCTTGCCCATACCTCGCAGCTCGGAGATCTCCTTCACGGTATGCCCCGCCTGAAACAAAGCCATGGACACCAGATGGCTTGGCTGATCTTCCGTGCCTTCGAGCGTCTCTCGCTGCGTTCTGGATGACTGATCCTTGCCCGCCGGATGGTCGGCGGCGCCGGCATGCGCGCGAATCACCTCGATGATTTCATCGCCATATTTTTGCGCTTTGGCGCTCCCCACACCTTTGATGCTAAGCAGCTCTTCATGCGACTGCGGCTTGGCATCCGCCATTTCGCGGAGTGTGGCATCAAAGAACAAAATAAACGGCGGTACATTCTCTCGTGCTGCGGCTTCCTTGCGCCAGCCACGCAGAGCTTCGAACAAGGGAGAGCTGGCAGCCGACACAGAAGTGGAAGCCCTGCGCTTGATCTCCTTGCGTTTTTGAAATACTTGCTCTTTGCCCTCCAAGACGGGCAGCGCACGAGCAGTAATGGAAACCGTCGGATAGGCACCATCACTAACACGCATATAGCCTTCGGCGACCAGCCAATACAACCATTCTGTGATCTCTTTTTCCGCCCAATCGCGGAACAAACCATAGGTTGTCAGCCGATCGAGTCCCATTTCCAGAATGCGTTTGTCGCGTGAGCCCTTCAATACCTTTGCTACCATCGTCAATCCGAAGCGCCCTTTCATCCGACCTGCGCAGGAGAGTGCTTTTTGGGCATCCGCCGTCATGTCAGTAGCCACAGTATCATCAAGACAACTGCTGCATCGTCCACAAGCCGCTACATCCGCTTCGCCGAAATATTCCACAATGTACTGCTGCAGGCAACGTTCGGTCCGGCTGTAATTCATCATGGTGTAGAGCTTGCTCATTTGAATGGCCCGTCGATCATCATCGCCTGTCCCTTGTTCAATCAGAAAACGCTGAACCTGCACGTCCTGCGGACTGAACAACAGCACGCATTCACTATCGTCCCCATCGCGACCCGCACGGCCTGCCTCCTGGTAATACGATTCGATATCACCTGGCATCTGCCAATGGATGACGAAGCGAACATTAGGCTTATCGATCCCCATGCCAAAAGCATTGGTTGCAACCATCACCCGCACGTCATCAAAGCGGAATTGTTCCTGCGCCTGCATCCGTTCCTCATCGGCAAGTCCACCGTGATATTTGGCTACTGATATGCCTTGCTTCTGCAGATCATCGCAGACCTGCTCCACTTCTTTGCGAGTGGCCGCGTAGATGATCCCTGACTGATCTGGCCGTTCCGCCAAAAAGCTGCGCACAAACCTGCGTTTGTCGACGCCGCCCGCTACAGACAATGCCAGATTGCTGCGGGCAAAGCCCGTCACAAATACATTCGGCGAACGCAGCGCCAACATTTCCGAGATGTCCCGGGCAACCTCACGAGTGGCTGTTGCCGTGAAGCCTGCTACCAGCGGACGGTCTGCCAGCCTCGAAATCCAACCAGCCAACTGTCTATAGCTCGGTCTGAAATCATGTCCCCATTGTGAAACACAGTGGGCCTCGTCTATGGCAATCAGAGGAATGGACATCTGCTCCATCAGCGAGCTGAACATGGGTGCATCCAACCGCTCAGGCGCAATATAGAGCAGCTTGTACTCTCCTTGAGCCGCACCGCGCAGGACGGTCCGGTATTCCGCAGCACCCAGCGAGCTATTGAGAAAAGCTGCCGGAATGCCTAACCGATTCAAGGCGTCCACCTGATCCTTCATCAAGGAAATCAGCGGCGAAATGACAATGGTGGTACCTTCCAGCAGTAACGCTGGAATCTGATAACAGATGGACTTGCCTCCGCCGGTCGGCAGAATTGCCAGGGTATCGCGCCCTTCAAGCAAGCCCGTGATGATATCTGCTTGCCCCGGCCGAAATTCGTCAAATCCATAGACGCGTTTCAGCAAGGCGCGAGCTTCTTCCAGCATACTTGTGTCCTCCTTCTCTAAACACTCGGAGACCCTGGCCGCGAAGTCAGGGTCTCCCGAGTTAAACCACTATAGAATTGCATCGCCGCGTAACAGCGACTAGCCGGTAATAATCTGTATGACCTTGCGGACAGAATCGGCAGATACATCGAGGGCCGCCTTTTCCTCTGCAGTCAAATCCAGCTCAAAGACCCGCTCGATCCCGTCCGCGCCAAGAATAACCGGTACGCCCATGAACAACTGATCGTAGCCGTATTCTCCCTCCAGAAGAGCAATGACCGGAATAATCCGTTTCTTGTCCTTCAGAATCGCTTCGGCCATCTGGACAAGCGAAGCGGCTGGCGCATAATAGGCGCTGCCATTGCCAAGCAGGCTGACGATTTCCCCTCCTCCGGTGCGGGTGCGAGCTACAATGGCCTCGATCCGCTCTGGAGAAATCAATGTATCAATGGGGATCCCACCCACACTGGAGTAGCGCACGAGCGGCACCATATCGTCGCCATGTCCACCCAACACAAATCCCCGCACATCCTCAACGGAAACGTTGAGCTCTTGTGCGATAAAGGTACAGTAGCGAGCCGTATCAAGTACGCCAGATTGACCGATAACCCGATTCTTTGGAAAACCAAGTGTTTCAAAAGCCACATAGGTCATGGCGTCCACCGGATTGCTCAGAATAATTACCGTCGCATCCGGACTTGTCGCTTTGACTTGCTCGCATACCGATCGGACAATGCCTGCATTTGTATTCACGAGGTCGTCCCGGCTCATGCCAGGCTTGCGGGCGATACCGGCCGTAATGATGACGATATCTGAGTCCCTGGTATCCTCGTAATTGGAGGTTCCGGTAATCTTGGCGTCTACTCCCTGGACAGGGGTAGATTCCATCATATCCAGCGCCTTGCCTTTGGTCGGGTTCTCCAGTTGCGGAATATCGACCAGTACGACGTCACCGAGTTCTTTTTGAGCCAGCATCAGCGCAGTCGTCGCACCCGTAAACCCTGCCCCGACTACCGTAATTTTGTTACGCTTGATTCCCATGCTTCTGATCTACCTCCTTCATGGATTCCGACCCTGCACAGCAAAAACAACCGAAATTGGAGAAAGACGGCATCACCCGAAGATGATGCCGACCTTATAGAGGTTAAACACGTACTTATAGTGTGTTACATGTTGGCAATAATTTGGTTGGCGAACTCGGAGCATTTCACTTCAGTTGCGCCTTCCATCAAGCGGGCAAAGTCATAAGTAACGGTTTTGTTGTTGATGGACGTTTCCATGCCTTTGTAGATCAGGTCAGCCGCTTCTTGCCAGCCCAGATGCTCAAGCAGCATAACGCCGGACAAGATGACGGAACCAGGGTTTACTACGTCTTTATCAGCATACTTAGGCGCTGTGCCGTGAGTTGCTTCAAAGATAGCATGTCCAGTCAGATAGTTGATGTTCGCGCCAGGTGCGATACCAATGCCGCCGACTTGAGCTGCCAATGCGTCGGAGAGATAGTCGCCGTTCAGGTTCAAGGTTGCGATAACGTCAAAGTCAGTTGGACGGGTCAGGACTTGCTGCAGTGCGATGTCGGCAATTGCATCTTTCACGATCAGCTTGCCAGCTGCTTCTGCCTCAGCTTGTGCTTTGTTCGCAGCATCCACGCCTTCAGCTTCTTTGATGCGGTCGTATTGTCCCCAAGTGAAGGTTTGCTCTGCGAACTCTTGCTCAGCCACTTCATAACCCCAGTTTTTGAAGGCACCTTCAGTGAACTTCATGATGTTGCCTTTGTGAACGAGTGTCACGGATTTGCGGCCATGCTTCAGCGCATATTCGATGGCTGCGCGAGCCAGACGCTTGGAGCCCTCGGAGGAAACAGGCTTCACGCCGATACCGGAAGTTTCAGGGAAGCGGATTTTGTTCACGCCCATTTGCTCTTGCAGGAACGCGATCACTTTTTTCACTTCTTCCGAACCTTCTTGGTACTCGATGCCTGCATAGATATCTTCTGTATTCTCACGGAAAATAACCATGTCGACCAGCTCTGGACGTTTAACTGGCGATGGTACGCCGTCAAAGTAACGGACAGGACGGAGGCAAGTGTACAAGTCCAGCTCTTGGCGAAGCGCAACGTTCAGGGAACGGATGCCGCCGCCGATTGGCGTAGTCAATGGACCTTTGATAGCAACGATATATTCACGGATGGCAGTCAGCGTGTCAGCTGGCAGCCACTCACCATATTCATTGAATGCTTTTTCGCCGGCAAATACTTCATACCATGCGATTTTCTTGTCTCCGTTATAAGCTTTCTCTACAGCTGCGTCCAGTACACGCTTGGATGCGGCCCAGATGTCGCGGCCTGTGCCGTCGCCTTCGATGAATGGAATGATCGGCTGGTTAGGTACCTGCAGAGCGCCGTCCTGGATTGTGATTTGTTCGCCTTCAGTTGGCAGTTGGTATTTTTCAAATTGAGCCATTGTTAAAATTCCTCCGTTTTCTGGTTTGGATTTGAGCTTGGATCGGTTTAGCGTTCGTTGATCGGAATATAGCGAGCGCTGGAAGGTCCGGTATATTCGGCACGCGGACGGATCAGACGGTTATTCTCATACTGCTCGAGAATATGCGCTGTCCAACCGGACAGACGGCTGATTGCAAAGATAGGCGTAAACAGATCGCGGGCAATTTTGAGCGTCGTATACACGGATGCCGAGTAGAAATCGACGTTTGGCTTGAGCCCTTTTTGGCCTGTCACGATATCTTCAATCTTCACGGACATCTCATACAGCTCCATGTTGCCGGTCAGCTTGCCCAGCTCGCGGGACATCTTTTGCAGATGCTTGGCACGCGGGTCGCCGTTTTTATAAACACGGTGGCCAAAGCCCATGATTTTTTCTTTGTTGTTCAGCTTGTCTTGGATGATGGACTCGACACGATCCAGAGATCCGATCTCCTCCAGCATAACCATGACCGCCTCGTTCGCCCCGCCATGCAGCGGGCCCTTGAGTGCGCCGATTGCCGATGTCACGCCGGAGTAGATATCCGAGAGCGTGGCTACGGTGACACGGGCAGCAAACGTAGAAGCGTTAAGCTCATGATCAGCGTGAAGCACCAGTGCCTGATCAAGTGCCTTAACGGCCACTTCATCCGGTTCTTCGCCGTTCAGCATATACAGGAAGTTGTGAGCAATGGACACGCCCGACTTGGGTGCAATCGGCTCCTTACCCTCGCGAATGCGCGAAAATGCCGCAACAACCGTAGGCAGCTGGGCTTGAAGCTTGATGGCTTTCTTCAGGTTGGCCTCTGCAGACATATCTCCTGCTGCCTCATCATACAGAGCAAGGCTGGAGACAGCCGTGCGGAGCGCCGCCATCGTATTCGTATCTTTGGGATAAAGGCGGATTGCTTCGATCACTTCTGCGGGAACGCTTGCATAGGCATCCAATTCCTTGCGCAGGCCGTTAAGCTCGGATTGGGAAGGGAGCTTGCCGTACCAGAGCAAATAGGCAACCTCTTCAAAGGACGCGTGCTCAGCAAGTTCGTCGATATCGATACCGCGATAGGTTAATACGCCATCAATTATGGAGCTTATGGAGGAGGTTGTAGCTACAATCCCTTCCAGACCTTTGGTTGCTGTCATATTGTTCTCTCCTTTAACGTCGTAATTCGCCATAGAAATCCCATTATTCAACTTCGATTTCTTATCGTCCTTTTCATCATAAAGGATTTCGACAGGGATGTGAACTAAAACGCGAATAAAAAAGATTTATCGGCGCCATAAATTATTTCATTGACGAAACATTTTCATTTATGCATGGCCTCGGCAAGCCCCGCTTTCTTCTCGTTCCTCACAGTGGTAGAATGACGTACAAGGTACCATAGAACGCTATGATTAATCGGAGGCCAAGCATGACTCAAATACGCAACGGTATTATCGACATCGGTTCCAACTCCATCCGTCTGGTTATCTACGAGCGGACGCTATCCGGAGCGAACCGGGTTATAGACGGCAGCAAACGTCCTGCCAGATTAAGTGAAAAAATCGACGCCGACGGCAAACTCCCGGAGTCGACCATCCGGCAGCTCGTCGGTACCCTGAACCACTTCAAGCTGATCTGCTCCCATCAAGGTGTAACCTCGATCCGGGCGGTGGCGACAGCTGCCATCCGCAACAGCGCCAACCGGGACGAAGTCCTGACCATGCTGGAGCGCGAAACGGAGCTGCCGATTGAGCTGCTCTCCGGCGAGCAAGAAGCTGAATTCGGCTTCCTGGGCATGCTGAGCACCCTGGATATACAGGATGGGCTTCTCGTCGATATCGGCGGCGGCAGTACAGAGCTGACCCTCTTCCGCAATCGTGAACGGCTTCGCAGTATCTCCTTCCCCTTCGGATGCGTTAATCTCAATCGCCGCTTTATGGAGAACGGCATGATGAGTGACAAGTCACTGAGCGAGCTGGAGCAACATGTGCAAGGCATGCTGCAACGGGAGAGCTGGATCAGCGAAGCAGCCGGACTGCCGGTGATCGGAATTGGCGGAACGGCGAGAGCGTTCGGCAAGACCCATCAAGGGAGCACGGACTACCCGTTCACTCAAACGCATAACTATCCGATCGCAGCCGCCGAGGGTGAGCGGTTGTTGGCTCAATTAAGAGCACTGCCGCTGGACAAGCGCAAAAAATTTCCCGGCTTGTCCAAGGACCGTGCTGACCTGATCGTGCCGGGGCTGGCTGCGCTGCAGACCATTCTGCGTTTCAGCGGAGGCAGCGGGTATCTCATTTGCGGAGCCGGTCTTAGGGACGGGCTGTTCCTGCAATCGGGTCTGATCAGCCGGGATATGCTGCAGGATGTACTCGCCTATAGCATCGATAACTTGGGCGCACTTCATCCCGAAGCGCCACCCGTTCACGTCGAGCAGGTTCATCGGATGGCCATGCAGCTGTTCGATACGACCGGTCGTCACTATTCGTATCCGGCACGCGCGCGGCGCTGGATGGAAGCGGCCTCCCGGCTGTTCCGGATCGGTGCAAGCATCGATTACTACAAATATGCCCAGCATTCGTTCTACCTGATTATGAACACGCATCTGAACGGGATGAGTCACCGGGAAATTATCCTGACTGCAGCCATCGCCTCCTACAAAAACAAAGGCAAAGCCAAGCAGGCGATTCAGCCTTATCTGGCCATCCTGGAAGCTGAGGATTTGGAGCATATTTGCCGCCTGGGCACACTGCTTCAGCTGGCCGTTGCCCTAGACCGCAGCGAAGCACAGACGATCCGCAAGCTTCAGATCGATCTGACTCCTCCGCTGCTAACGCTGCGGCCGCTGGAGACGACCACAACGCTGGAGGTCGAACGGCGTGAAATCGACGCTATGGCAGACGATTTCAAAAAAATCTGGCAGCTCTCCCCTGTACTTCAACGCTAATTGGCTTCCCCGCTCTAACGGCTATCCTTCCAGCTCTCGATCCGTTCCGATTCAAACTGACTGCGGAATGGCGGGAGCTGGTTGTTTACCTGCTCATACATTCCGCTGGGTTGCAGCTCCCTGGCTTTTACGTTGTCATTAAGATTGAATTGCAGCATCCGAATAAGGTCCTGCCGCAGTGCCGAGTCAAACACAGGGCACATTAATTCAATTCGACGCGTCAAATTACGTGTCATCCAGTCCGCGCTGGATAGGTACACCTCTTCCTCCCCGCCGTTCTTTAAGTATACGAGACGGGAATGTTCGAGAAACCGGTCGACAATACTAATGACCCGTATATGCTCGCTGATGCCCGGTACGCCGGGTCGCAGGCAACAAACGCCCCGAATGATCAATTCGATGCGTACACCGGCTTGGGACGCCTCATAGAGCTTATCAATCATGTCCTGGTTGGACAGAGAGTTCATCTTGGCTACGATGCCGGCCGCACGTCCGGCCTGCGCATGGGCAATTTCCCGGTCAATCAGCTCGAATAATTGATCCTTCAGATCCGTCGGCGCGACGGCAAAGGCTTTCCAGTCATGAGGAGCGGAATAGCCGGTTACTTCGTTAAACAAGGCCGAGGCATCGACCCCTATAATTGGATGAGATGTGAAAAGACCGACATCGGTATAAAGTTTTGCCGTACTGTCATTATAATTGCCCGTGCCGACATGGACATATCGGCGCAGTGCTCCCTGCTCCCTGCGCACCACGAGCAGGATTTTGGCGTGGGTTTTCAAGCCTACCAGGCCGTACACAACATGACAGCCCGCCTTCTCCAATTGCCGCGCCCAAGCGATGTTGCGCTCTTCATCAAAACGCGCCTTGAGCTCCACAACGACCGTCACCTGCTTGCCTGCTTCGGCTGCTGAAGCCAGCGCCTGGACCAGCTCCGACTTGCCGCTGACCCGATAAAGGGTCATTTTGATGGCCAACACATCCGGGTCCTCGGCTGCCTGACGGACGAAATCGTTAACCGGCTCAAAGGACTCGTACGGATGATACATCAATACATCCCGTTGCCGCAGCACCTCGAACATGTCCTCCACTTCCTCCAGCTCCTGCGGGTACACAGGCTCGATCTTGGGATAGCGCAGATTGTCCCGCCCTGGCAAGCCACTGCTGAATTTCATCAGGAAGCTGAGATCAAGCGGTCCATCAATCTCAATGACATTGTCTCCCGTCTCCAGCTCTTCCTTCAGCAGCTGCAGCGCGTACGGGTGCATGCCCTTATCAATCTCCAGACGGACCGGCATGCCCCAGCGCCGGCGCCGCAGTTCTTTCTCGATCTCTTCCAGCAGATCCTCCGCGCCTTCTTCATCCAGCGTCAAATCTGCATTGCGAGTCAGCCGGAAGGGATGCACCGCTTGCGCAATATAACCGTTGAACAGCGTATCCATATATTTCTCGATCAGTTTCTCGAGGAGCACAAACTCTGTCTTTTTACTGTTGCCGCGCCCCGGCACCTGCACATATCGGGACAGAATGGACGGCACCTGAACAATGGCAAACAGCGGCTCTTCGTCCTCCGCCTGCTCCTCATGCCGCAGCAAGACGGCAAGGTATAATTCTTTGGTATGTACAAGCGGGAACGGGCGGCTCTGGTCCACAGCCATCGGCGTTAGGACCGGAAACACGATCTCGCGGAAATGGAGCTCCATCGCGGCTTGCTGCGTCGCATTGAGCTCATGCAGCTCTTTAAACGTAATCCCTTCGCGCGCCAAACCGCGCATCACTTCGCGATAGGTACGGTACTGCTCCGTCAGCATCTGGGTCGTCCGTTTAAAGAGACGCTTCCATAAGCCCGAGGGCGTGTACCCTGTGAAATCGGTTTTATTGTAGCCGGCTTTCAACTGATCCTGAATCCCGGCAACCCGTACACTCATGAATTCATCTAGATTGCTGGTGACAATCGCCAAAAACTTGGCCCGCTCCAGCAAAGG
This sequence comes from Paenibacillus daejeonensis DSM 15491, assembly GCF_000378385.1. GTDB lineage: Bacteria > Bacillota > Bacilli > Paenibacillales > Paenibacillaceae > Paenibacillus_D > Paenibacillus_D daejeonensis. Next base: position 1,135,908 of record NZ_KB899659.1, read on the forward strand.
CGTAGCCTGGTCTTGCGCTTCTTCCAACACCCTCCGGTTGAACTCGATCCAGCTCAGGTCACGGTTCACATATTGAGATAATTGCTGCTTTGTCATGTCTAACGCCTCCCTGGTATCCCCCTATTCGAGGTTGTTCAAAAAGCCCGCTTTTGATCACGAGGTGATGCAGGGAAGCGGATTCGACGTCGAATCTTGAATGCAGTCGGAACTTCCGGTGCTCACGTAGCCTCCACTACGCTCCGCTCCTCACTTCCTCCTGACTTCAACCTTCTCGGTGCTGAAAACCGTCCTTTTTGAACTCTAACTATTATCCTCTTCAATTGTTATACTCATGTTAATGTAATGTAAACCCAGGGTAAATCGGTGCGGCGTCAGGCTGTTACCACCTGCGGATCATAAAAACTCCGCCTCCTCCACCACCGCCGCGCATCCTGCGTTCCAGCCAGTTCAAAATGTGTTGACGGAAATAAGGGCGCGTAAAGGGAATGACCAGCGCCAGCCCAACGATATCACTGAGAAAGCCAGGAATGATCAATAAAATGCCGCCGATTAGAATACACAAGCCATCCAATAGCGACAGCCCTGGGATCTGGCCCGCTTGCATCTGAAGCTGGGCTTCCTGCCACACTTTGCGTCCTTCCAGTTTGATCAGGACAAAGCCTAAGAGGGCAGTCCCAAGGATCAACAAAAAGGTCGGCCAGCCCCCGATCCATGACCCAACCAACGTTATTACCCAAAATTCGAGTATCGGAATAAGCAGTAGCAACAAAAACAACCATCGCCTCATTTAGTCTCCTCCTTCACAAAGCTGTTTGAGCGCCTCATACACTTCAGGCGAGTGCCGGTCCAAGCGGGCGGGCCTCCACTCCCGGTTGACCCATACATGACGCGTAGCGCCGCTGACCAGCAACTCCCCCGGCCGCTCATCCGTTGCAATCAGGCTCTGCGGCAAGCCATCCCAGGAAGCAACCCGGCGCACCTCCGATTCAAAGGTCAAACGAAGCGGCGAAAAGCTGGCGATACGCGTGCAGATGATCAACTGCTCATCGTATCGCGCAGGCAGCAGAAAGCGGGATTCGAGGTCTATGAGCGGAAGCAGTAGACCAGACTGCTCAATATCAGCGTAACGATATCCCGCGTGACGAATCCATTCCGTTCTGCCAATTTCAAACCAGTTCAAATAATTGATATGATACACGACCGCCATCTGGTCCGTCTCCTGGTAACGGACCCTCAGCGGATGCAAATGCCAGCGTGATGCCATTGTCCAACCTCCTGTAGTATTAGTGTATGCTAATCGAACATGCGCTAATGAAACTGGAACGTCTTATTCCCCTCCGAAACGTCCTTTTGTATGATTTTGAAGCAAATAAGATGATCTCGTTTCGTTAAAGTTTGCATAACCTGCTTTTTTGCCAAATAAGAATCTGTAGTTTCCTTAGCTATCTCAGTGCCAGCACTGGACCGTCCTGGAGAGGCTTCTTCTAGTTTGACATGCTTGATCACCCAAAAGCAAGAGCGACGACCCGAAGGCCGTCGCTCTTGTATGTCATCATAAGCGAGTGCTGCTTTTGTTAACAAAAGCGAACTCGTCAACTATCTTTATAACCCGTTTAAAAAGTCGGTTTTCAGCACCAAGAAGGTTGAAGGCAGGAGGAAATGAGGAGCGGAGCGTAGTGGAAACTACGTGAGCACCGGAAGTTCCGACTGCATTCAAGATTCGATGTCGAACCAGCTTCCCTGAATTACTTCGTGATCAAAAGCGACCCTACAAGACGTTGGCTTGTCCGGTGTAGATGACGCCCACTTCACCGTAGATCGTCACTTCCATGCCGTCATGCATCAGCTCGAAAGCGTCAGCTATGCCGAGAACGACCGGGATACTGATGTTCAGCCCCACCACTGCAGCATGGCTTGTGATTCCGCCTTGTGTCGTGATGACAGCAGCAGCCTTCTCGAGTGCAGGCATATAGTCCTTATCGGTCTGGTTGGTGACCAGAATCGAGCCACGTACGGTTTTGGCGTTGGCTTCTTCGGCATTGCGTGCGATGACCACCTTGCCGGTAGCGCTTTGGCTGCCGATGCCTTGACCTTTGGCAATCAGATCGCCAACATGGTGAACCTTGATCAGGTTCGTTGTTCCGGAGCGGCCGACTGGCACACCTGCAGTAATAATGACGGTGTCGCCCAGCTTGATCAGACCTGTCTCCATTGCGCCGTTAACCGCAATATCAAACATTTGGTCCGTGGTGTCTGCCGATACGCCTTTGGCTGGGATGACGCCCCATGTCAGTGCAAGACGACGCATCACCTGATCAACTGGCGTTACGGCGATGATTGGTGCTTTTGGACGATACTTGGAGATCATCCGTGCGGTATAGCCGCTTTCCGTGGAGGTAACGATCGCCTTCACATCGAGGTCCAGGGACGAGTTCGTAACGGATTGGCTGATTGCCTCAGTCACAGTCGAGCGTTGTGCAGTTGCCTGCTTATTGAAAATCTCACGATAGTTCAAAGCCGATTCGATCCGCTCTGCAATGCGGGACATGGTCAAAACAGACTCAACCGGATATTTACCTGCAGCTGTTTCGCCGGAGAGCATGATTGCATCCGTTCCGTCGAAGATGGCATTAGCCACGTCACTCGCCTCGGCGCGTGTTGGACGAGGATTGCGTTGCATGGAATCCAGCATCTGCGTCGCAGTAATGACAGGCTTGCCAGCCAGGTTGGATTTGCGGATCATCATTTTCTGAACGAGCGGCACCTCTTCAGCCGGGATTTCTACACCCAGGTCACCACGCGCTACCATCAGACCGTCAGACACTTCCAGAATAGCATCCAGGTTGTCTACACCCTGTTGGTTCTCGATTTTGGAAATGATTTGAATGTGGGAAGCATTATGCTTCTCCAGCAGTTCGCGAATTTCCAGAACGTCGCTGGCTCTGCGGACAAAGGAAGCCGCGATGAAATCGACGCCTTGCTCGATGCCGAACACGATGTCGCCCGCGTCTTTTTCCGTGATGCCGGGCAGCGAGATATCTACGCCTGGCGCGTTAACGCCCTTTTTACTCTTAATTTGTCCACTGTTCACGATGCGGCACTTGATCTCTGTGCCTTCAACCTCTTCAACGGTCAGACCGATCAAGCCGTCATCGATCAGGATCGTCGAACCGACTTGTACGTCCTGAGGCAGGTTGGCATATGTAACCGGGATCCGATTACGGTCGCCAAGAATTTCTTCTGTGGTCAACGTAATAGCGTCGCCCTGATTCAGATCGATTGGCTCTTCCTTCAGCTTGCCCAGACGAATCTCAGGCCCCTTCGTATCCAGCAGGATCGCAACTGTGCGTCCCAGCTCTTCGCAAGCGATACGGATGTTTTTGATCCGGTTGCCATGCTCTTCGAAGTCCCCGTGGGAGAAGTTAAGACGAGCAACGTTCATGCCCGCAAGAATCAGCTTTTTTGTGTTTTCCAGCGATTCGCTCGCTGGTCCAATAGTACAGACGATTTTTGTTTTGCGCATTTGTATGTTTCCTCCGTTTTTGCTCTCATGCGTAAACGACTTGGCCCACAATCGGTCAAGTCTCGTTTCGCTTGTATGACAGGCTTGTTCTACCTAAAATTACACGATTCGCAGCAGCTTGTACAGTGTCATTCACAAAAAATTAACCATTTACAGACTGCGGAGCCTGAAGATCAGCCGTCTCTGCGGGATCTTCCAGCGTCGAGAAGGTCCCGATTTTGCGGAACTTCTCATAGCGGTCGAGGGTCAGTTGCTCAGGCGTCATCACGGTCAACTCCTGAATATGACGCCAGATCGCATCCTTCAGCGATTCAGCTTGTGCCACCACATCCCGGTGAGCACCACCTTGGGGCTCCGGCACGATTTCCTCGATAATGCCGAATTCCAGCAGGTCCTTGGCTGTGATTTTCATCGCTTCCGCCGCCTGGTCTGCCTTGGAAGCATCCTTCCAGAGGATTGAGGCTGCGCCATTGGGTGAAATGACGGAATAAATCGCGTTCTCCAGCATGAGCACACGGTTGCCAACGCCAAGAGCAAGCGCGCCGCCACTGCCGCCCTCGCCGATGACCACACATACGATCGGCACGCCGAAGATCGCCATCTCTCTGAGGTTGCGGGCGATGGCTTCAGACTGCCCGCGCTCTTCCGCTGTATTGCCAGGATAAGCTCCCTTGGTATCAATCAGGGTAATAATCGGGCGATTGAACTTATTGGCCTGTTGCATCAGGCGCAGCGCCTTGCGGAAGCCCTCAGGGTGGGGACTGCCGAAGAAGCGGGCGATATTGTCCTTCGTATCCTTGCCCCGCTGATGGCCAATGACCGTTACCGGTACGCCATTCAGCTTAGCCAGGCCGCCTACGATCGCCAGATCGTCGGCGAACAGACGGTCACCATGCAGCTCGATAAAATCGGTGAAGATATGCTGAATCAGGTCCAGCGAAGTTGGACGCTGCTGATGACGGGCCAGATGCATCTTCTGCGCCGGGGAGAGCTCATCGTACAGCTCGTCCTCCATTGATTTGTAACGCAGCTCCAGTCTGGCGATCTCGTCAGCAAAATCAATACCTCGCTCTTGACCGAAACGCTTCAGTTCGTCAATTTTTTGCCGAAGCTCATTGAGTGGCTTCTCGAATTGAAGTTCACCCGCCATGGACAGCATCCTCCCTTACCGTGTGCATATCAAGCAGCTTGGTCAGCATCTGCTTCAGCTCCTTGCGATGAACCACCTTGTCAATTTGGCCATGCTGCATATTGAACTCGGCCGTTTGGAAATTGTCGGGCAGCTTCTGGCGAATCGTCTGCTCAATGACAATCCGGCCGGCAAATCCGACCAATGCTGCAGGCTCGGCCAAATTATAGTCGCCCAGCATGGCAAAACTCGCCGATACCCCGCCCATTGTCGGGTCTGTCAACACGGAGATGTACAGCCCACCAGCCGATTGAAACTTGGCCAGCGCCGCACTCGTCTTGGCCATCTGCATGAGGGAGAGAATGCTCTCCTGCATACGTGCACCGCCAGATGTCGAGAAGATCAACAGCGGCAGATCTCTGTCCATCGCCGTCTCGATGGCCCGCGTAATTTTCTCGCCGACAACCGATCCCATACTGCCGGAGAAGAAGTCAAAGCTCATCACGGCGAGAATGACAGGGAAACCGCCGATGGCTCCTTGACCTGTGATAACACCGTCAAGCAAGCCGGAGTTTTTCTTCTGCTGCTCCAGCTTCGCAGCGTACCCTGGGAACTCAAGCGGGTCCTCGGATACCATCCGGGCATCGAACTCTTCCAGCTGTCCGTCATCGACAATCAGCTGGATCCGCTCCCAGGCGCTCATGCGGAAATGATGCCCGCATGATGGGCAGACTTTCAGGTTTTTCTCCAGCTCTTTGCTGAACTGAATCGTCCCGCATTTGGGACATTTGTTCATTAGCCCTTCCGGAATGTCACGCTTCGTATTCTTGGAAGGGATGGTTGCGTATTTTTTTTTATGGAATAAGTCCTTAAACATGAACAGGACACCTCTCAAGGCGCAAAAGTATTGTGACGAGAAAGCGGCCGGCCGCTCCTGAACGTTCGCGTTCTAGATGGAGCAAGCTTCCGAACATGGCCGATTCTCCTCACAACCGGGGGCTCTGTCTTCTACGAGTGGAGAATGGAACTCAGCACTTCCTGTACTTCTTCCAATTCACCGGAGGGCACCAATATCTCGAACTGCTGCTTGGAGAGACTAACTGGTCGCGATTGGACCATAAATCCTTCTTCGGTCAGCCGCTTCGTAATGTTCTCCGCGATCCTAGCGGTAGGCGCGATATAGATAACCGTCCACATGAAGGTACCCCCTAAATCTCTGGTTCAGGCCGCATAATGCAATAATGATACCATAACTACGGTTTTTACCGCAAGAAAGCGATAGTCAATCATACAGGGCCGTAGGGAGGCTCGGCCAATGTGTAGTGATTGGCAGCGGGGTCCTTGTGGGCAATCCGGGCGGAAGCGGCGGCTGCGAGGCCGGCGACGAGATCATCCAAAAACACGTGAATACCCTGATCTTTGCGGTTCAAACGCTGGATGATGCCGGGCTTTACTTTGTCGAGATAGCCAAAGCTTGTCAACCCGATCATACCGTAAACATTTGTAATCCCCAGCGCGAGTGTCTCATCTACACCATACAGCGATTCGTCTGCAGCCATAATGGACTGCAGCGGCTCTGGCAGCAGGCCTTGCTCCGCCAGTTCGTCCAGAGCAATGCCGGTATACATCACGTACTGGACCTCCCGTTTGCCGAGCACCGTTCTAACGCTCTCCATACACTCTTCCAGCGTAAGCTGGGCATTGTACGGTCGCTGCAGCGTATACACAATATCGGCCACCTCTGTTACTTCGACGCCACGCCTTTTGAGCCATTGCTCCAGTCCTGTCGACATCTGCATCCCTCCTGCGCGGTCACAAGCCTGCTGGCATCTCGCCTGTGCATGCTTGTATGTCTCCTAAATGTATGCAGGGACAAGCGGAGATGTTCCACAAAAATTTGAGCGGCGCGCTATTTGACGACAGCCGAGCCTTCGCCAAGCAGCCGTTCGATAGCGGTGGTAAGCTCTGGCGATGGCTTGACCCGGTAACGCTCACTGAGCGCCACTGTCCGTTGACCTTCCTCGTAGAACAGCACGGTAGCCAGCGAGCCCGGATGACGCACGAGCAAGGACTGTAGCTGCTCCATCCGCTGCGGCTGGCCGCGGTCCGCGGCTACCTTGACATACAAGCGCTGGGCCTGCGAGCGCGGCTGCGTTGGTGAGGTTCCAGCCGAGGAAGCCGCTGTCTTGTTATCCCCTTCAGGAGCAGGGGTGCCAGAACCAGCTGGACGGGCAGTACGCGAACGGTTGGTTCGGGATTGCACCTGACGTCTCAACCGCTGGACCTGTTCCTTCAGGTCTCCAGTTGATAGCGGGACCGCTTCTTCACAGATCAGCTTGAAATCCTCATCCTCCTGCTGCACAGTTGCCAGCACCAGCAGCAGGGCGCCGCGCGAGAAGTGCTGTCTACTTCGCTTCCACAACGAGGGGAAGGCGACGGCCTCCACCCGCAGCATCCGATCCTCCAGCTCCAGAAAAGCCATCGGCTGGCCTTTCTTGGTCGTAAAGGGCTTCACAGATACCAGCATGCCCGCCAATACCGCCTGCGTTCCATCGGGAGATTCGGCCAGATCAAGCAGACGATCCAGGCCAAGCGGCTCCAGCTGAAGATCGAACGAATCCAGCGGGTGACCGGAAATATACAGCCCCAGCAGCTCACGCTCGAACTCCAGGATCTGCGATGCCGAATACGCCTGTACATCGGGCAGCTCCACCCGCCAGTTCTGCACTTCGGCAAAACCAAACATCTCGATTTGCAGTTCCTCTCGTTCTTTGCGCCACTTGAGCGCCGCCTCCACCGTCTCGTCGAGCGCTGCCAGCAGTTGTGCCCGGTGGCCCGGTAACGAATCTGCCGCGCCTGCTTGAATCAAGCTTTCCAGCACACGTTTATTGACGACCCGAAGATCGACACGTTGACAGAGATCCAGCAGATCGGTGAAAGGTCCGGACTCCCGTTCTTTCATTAAACCCTGGATAGCTTGTGTACCGACATTCTTAATGGCCGCCAGTCCGAAACGAACCGCATTAGCCGTCGGTGTGAAGGAGACGCCGCTCTCCTGCACATCCGGCGGCAGCACCTCAATCCCCATGCGTCGGCACTCATCGACGTACTCTGCCGTTTTGCGCTGATTGCCGGTAAACGAAGCGAGCATCGCAGCCATGAACGGCACCGGATAGTGCGCCTTCAGCCACGCCGTCTGGAAAGCCAGCACACCATATGCCGCGGCATGCGCCCGCGGGAATCCGTAGTCAGCGAAGCGAACAATCATATCATAGACACGGTTTGCTTCCTCCGCCGTGTAGCCCTGATCAGCACTGCCGTTCACAAAATGCGCCCGCTGCTCGTCCAGCACCTGGCGTTTCTTCTTGGACACGGCACGCCGCAGCAGATCCGCTTCACCAAGCGAGAAGCCCGCCATCGTTGAGGCGATCTGCATGATCTGTTCTTGGTACACGATGATGCCATACGTATCAGCGAGAATCGGCTCCAATGCCGGATGCGGGTACGCTACCTCGGCACGCCCATGCTTGCCCGCGATATATTTGGGGATAAACTCCATCGGACCTGGACGATACAGCGCCAGCACCGAAATGATATCCTCAAAGGCTGTCGGCCTCAGCTCCCGCAGCACTCGCCGCATGCCATCCGATTCCAGCTGGAAAACGCCCGTGGTGTCTCCCTTGCCCAGCATTTCATAGGTTAGCGGGTCGTTGTCGGATAGCTTGGTAAAGTCGATGTCCTCTCCGTAAATCTCCCGGACCCACTGCAGGGTGCGTTCAATTACCGATAAGGTACGCAAGCCCAGAAAATCCATCTTCAGCAGGCCCACTGTTTCCAGCTGCTCCATGGCGTATTGCGTAAGCGGTGTTGTCTCGGAGCCCTTCTGTAGGGGGACATAGTGGGTAAGCGGCTCTCCCGAAATGACGATGCCTGCTGCGTGTGTGGAGGCGTGTCGCGGCATCCCTTCCACCTTGGCTGCCATATCCAATAGTTTGGAGGTCGCCGGCTTGTTGCTCGCCTCCTGCAGCTCCGTGCTGCGCGAGAGCGCGGTTGCGAGAGTAATGCCCGGCTGCTGCGGAATCAGCTTGGCTGCCCGGTCGACATCGGCGTACGGGACGTTCAGCGCGCGGCCCACATCACGTACCGCGGCGCGCGCAGCCATCGTACCGAACGTAATAATCTGCGCGACATGTTCATCGCCGTATTTGGCCGAGACGTACGCAATGACCTCATCACGACGCTCATCGTCAAAATCGATGTCGATATCGGGCATCGAAATCCGTTCCGGATTAAGGAAACGCTCGAAGAGCAACTTGTAATGCAGCGGATCAACATCCGTAATGCGCAGCACGTAAGCGACCAAGCTGCCCGCAGAGGAGCCCCTGCCAGGTCCAGTCCGGATACCTTGCTGATGCGCATAGCGGATAAAGTCCCAGACGATCAAAAAGTAATCGCTGTACCCCATCTTGCGAATGACGGACAGCTCATAGCTGAGGCGTTCGCGGGCAGCGTCGGCAAAACCCGGCTCCTGCCATTGCGGAGTGTCCCCATATCTTGCCTCCAGCCCGTCTGTACATAACAGTCGCAGGTAGCTGTCTGAATCCTTCCCGTCCGGGATCGGGCTGAAGCTCGGCAGGAGCGCCCTGCCGAGCGACAACTCCAGCGTGCACTTATCAGCAATCTTCACCGTATTCTCAATCGCCTGAGGCGCATGGAGAAACAATCGTTCCATCTCCGAAGCACTCTTCAGATAGTTCTGATCACTGGTCATACGAAGCCGGTCCTCGTCGTCGACCGACTTGCCCGTCCCAATGCAGATCAGCACATCCTGAATCTCCGCATCCTCTGCATGGACATAATGCACATCATTGGTCGCTGCCAGCTGAATCCCGGTTTCTTCAGACAAGCGAAGCATACCTTGAATGACCTTCTTCTGCTCCAGCAAGCCGTGATCCTGAAGCTCCAGATAGAAGTCATCTCCGAATATCCGCCGGTAGCGTTCGGCTGCGGCCCGGGCTTCACTGTATTGCTCGTGCAGGAGCAGCTGCGATACTTCTCCGCGCAGGCAGGAGCTGAGACATACAAGCCCCTCCGCATGGCGCTCCAGTACCTCCAGATCAATCCGCGGCTTGTAGTGAAAACCCTCCAGATGGCCAATCGATACCAGCTTCATCAGATTGCGGTACCCCGTATCATCCTTGGCAAGCAGAACCAAATGATACGTAGGCTGATCCTTACGGGGCGCCCTGTCCCAACGTGAAGCCGTCGTCAAATACACCTCGCAGCCGATGATCGGCTTAATGCCTTGTGCCTTGCAGGCTTGATAGAATCCGATCGCCCCGTACATAACGCCATGATCGGTCAGAGCCAATGCCTTCATCCCCAGATCGGCCGCCCGAGCGGTCAGGTCACGGATACGGGCAGCGCCGTCCAACAGGCTATATTCACTGTGCACATGCAAGTGCACAAATCCGTCTTCTCGTTCCATAGCTGTAACCCTCTCATGTCGCACCGATATTTCTTTCATTTTATCATAATGTTAGAGGCACCGCCCATAAAATGAACTAGAGAGAGGCGGTGATGGGACATGCAGTACTTTTTGAGCAAAGCGGCACTGGACTTTTTTATCGCATTCGGCGTCGTCATTGGCGGCTCCATGCTTGCAGGGATCGGCGCAGTCCTGGTCTTCCTTCCCCCTACCAGCGAGATGCTGCTGGCGGCGGACAAGCTGAAGATCTGGGCCATCGTGGCTGCAGTTGGCGGCACGATTGATCCGATGCGGGTCATTGATACCCATATGATGGAGGGTCAGCTGTCCCCGGTTGTTCAGCAGCTTTGTTATATTGCGAGCGCCTATCTGGGCGCGTATATGGCAACCGAGCTGGTTCGGCTGATCTGCCGGGACGGCTGGTAGCGCCATGCGAGTGCCCCAATTTGATCGGTTCGTCAAAAGCATGTACACGTTGGGCGTTTTCACCCTTGGAATTATTGTGGGTATCGCACTGTTCAATGGCATCTATCATTACCAGCTCAATTCGCTATATGTACAAATCGGCGAGTTGGGGAGCACGATTGATGAGAAGCAGCAGGAAATTAAACAGTTGAACCAATTCAAGGACAAGCATACAGTGGTACAGACGATTCAAGTGTATATCGAGGAAGAGAAGTTGGTGGGAGGTCTGGAGCTGGATGCCCGGACCCAGACGGAGCTGAAGCGAAGGATTGTTACTGATTTAGGCGTATTCCTCGGCCGCAGCATTTACGAGATCGATTCAGAAGCCAAGATGGCCCGGGTACTGCTGGACCGCAAGCTGTATTTGAATGTATTTGAGAAAGACTACAGCATGGAGGTCAAAACGATGCTTGTTGTCGATAACCAGTTGAAGGTTTGGGTCAAGGTGAGTAGGCATACGCGGGACTGACGTGGTACAATGGAACTCGTATGTAAATTGAATGAACAACCTCTTCAAAGGAGTGTACGTTAGATCAATGGAAATTCTTCAATGGCTATTCATTGCAGGCATCCTGTCGGCCCTGCTGCTGTCGGTATTCTTCAGCCTGCGCTCCCGCCGGGCCTCAGAACCGCGGCTGCGGGGACTATATGCTGCGCGGATGAACATCTGCATGGGTATCATGCTACTCTTGATGGCTGGGATTCAGATGATCATGTTTACCGGGGATACGGTGCGAGTCATCGTCGGCTCACTATTCCTGCTGCTGGGCTTGTTCAACCTGTTTGCCGGCCTGCGCAATCACAAGCATTATTCTGCCCTCAAGTCTTGAGCAAGGCGGACGGGGCTGACCCCCGTTCGCGGACCGTTCAATAGGTATCAATCATCTGTGCCGTCATCATGGCCTTAGCGGCAAGTCCCCGTTCGTCCTCGATTTCAATCTCCAGCTTGGCCGACTTGCGGCTCATCTCGAGCAGCTTGGGCACGACCGCAATTTCACTGTCAATCTGGATTGGACGGACAAAATAAGTTGTGATGCTCTCCAGCACGTGATCCCGCTTTCCCACCTCACGAATCAAACGCCGCGCCCCCTGCATCATCAGCGTCATCAGTACACCCTCGGACAGCGTCCCCAGCTGACCGGACATCTGCGGGGTAATCCGGCCACGGTACGAACGTCCATCCTCACGCACTTCCCCATCCTCCATGGCAAACCGTTTCCAGATCAAATCATCGAAGGTTTCTCCAGACTGCGTCTGCTTGTTGGCAAATTGAAGTGCCGCAAGAACTTCATGCCGGCTGACGACTGCCAGCAGCTTGCGCTGACGATCCACTATGGGCAGCAGATCGATGCCTTCCGAAGCCATGGTATGCGCCGCTGAGGTGACAGTCGTTCCCGGATGAATCGTAATGGGGTGACGCGTCATCAGCTTCTCAATCGTCTGATCACGCGGCGAGCCTGCCACGTCCCTGGCGGTTACCATGCCGATCACCCGGTGCCAATCGTCTACAACCGGAAATCTGGCATGTCCTGTCTCCTGCTGCAGGTTATCAAAGGCCTCCACCGTATCCCGTGCGCGCAGCAGCTCCGAAGGGCGTCCCAGCGTGACGATTTCTTCAATGAGCATAATTTTGCGTTTAATCACCCGGTCATACATAGCCCGGTTAATTAGCGAAGCAACAGTGAACGTATCATGACCGGATGAAATGATTGGCAGCTGTCGTTCATCGGCCAGTTTTTTGACTTCTTCACTCGTATCGAAGCCCCCGGTTATAAGCACGCCTGCCCCTTCCAGGAGCGCCATACGATGCACGTTCTCACGGTTGCCTACAATGAGCAGACTGTCGGCATCAATATAGGCGAGCATCGCATCTAGCTGCATCGCACCAATCACGAATTTTTGCAGCGTTTTGTGTAGACCCTGCGCGCCTCCGAGCACCTGGCCGTCGAGGATATCCGCCACTTCTGCAAAGGTCAGGCGGTCGGGCCGGCTCCGATGCTTTTTCTCGATGCGCACCGTGCCGATTCTTTCCTTCGTACTGACAATACCCAGCTTTTCTGCTTCTTTAACCGCCCGGTAAGCCGTCCCTTCACTAACCTCCAGTTCCCTGGCGAGAGAGCGAACCGAGATGCTGCTGCCCACCTTCAGGTTTTGAATATGTTGAATAATCCGTTCGTGTTTGGTCAGCGCCTCCTGCTCAGGATTACCTGGTATCATGTCATGAATTCCCTCCGTTTGTAGATTTCCGTAAAAAAACGTTCCATTTTGCACCAAAAGCAAGTAAAGTTAAGGTTGGACTATCCGGTACTGCTTCGACAGGGGAGATAGCATTTCCTTTTTCCTATATAGAAGGGGTTTGTGTATGGAATACGTTTTGGCTACACTCAATATTCTCATTTTTATCTCGATTCCGCAGACATTTATCCATACGTGGCTGGCTTGTCTAATCTGGGGAATACGCATGAGTCGGATGGTGCCGAGACTGCTGCTTTTTACGGTTGTGACCGCTGCACTTTTTGACATTGCATTTCTCGCACTCCCCACGCATCTACATATGATCAACGCCAATATTATTTACTTTCTTGTGATGCTTCTGATGTTCCGCGAGCTCAAGCTGTCCCATCGGATTCTGATTCAAGTCACGATGTCTTCAACCATTATCCTGTCTGATTCTTTGCTGGTTCTGCTAGATATCTACTTGTCCAACGGGCTGATTGAGCAGATCAAGACGGGAGCCTTTATTTACAAAGTCATCTGGATTTGGCCAGCATTGCTGGCATTCGGTCTTATCTGTCTGCTCATGCACCGCAAACAGTTCGCGCCGGCTGAGCGGGTCCTCCATTACATCCAGAGGCAGCGCCGGCCTTACATTTTCTTGTTTATTCTGCTCATCTTTTTGCAACTTTCGATGCTGGTGCTGTATATGTCAACGCGCTTCTTGAATGGCAATGACAACCATTTGATGATTGTGTATTACCTTGGCCTTATTACCATCACAGCTGTGAGCATTACATCCATTTGGCTGCTGGTTAAGACCCGTGATGATGCGATTCGTTCAACGCAACAAGCCTATGTCGGTGATTTGCTGCAAATGATAACCACAATCCGCGGTCAGCGTCATGACTTCATCAACCATGTACAGGTCATGTATTCCCTGCTGAAGATGAAGAAGCATGACCAGCTCAGTTCTTATATGGAGGAAGTTGTCGATCAAATTCAGATGGTCAGCTCCATGTCCAGACAGATTCCCACGCCGGCACTGTCAGCTCTGGTTCAGGCGAAGTCTGCCATTGCCCTGGACAAGAAAATTGCATTCGAGTGCGAGTGTACAGATCTTCCCGAAGAGCTGCCGCTGGTCAAAAGCGTCGATCTGGTCCGAATTATCGGGAACCTGATCGACAACGCCTTCGATGCCGTGTTCGAGCTGCCCGAGGATGAGCGGTATGTCAAGCTCACGATACAAGTTGCCCAAGGCAGATTGACGATCCGGCTCGCCAACAGTGGCTTCCTGACCGAGCGTGAACGCCGTCATATGTTCAAACCGGGCTTTACAACCAAGCACGAAGAACATTCCGGGTTGGGCCTTGCGATCGTTAGCGACTTGGTTAAGCACTATGGCGGCAAGATTGAAGTAGAGACAAGTGCATCCAATCCCATTGTGTTCCAAGTGACGCTCCCGATGGAAGCTAGGTCAGCTTGAACACCAATAACCGCAGCAGCCCCCCTGAACGACGAATCGTCAAAGGGGGGCTGCTGCGGCTTGTCCTGCTCATCCCGTGACCATAGTACATGCTGGTTGGTTAGCTGCCCTTGGCTCGCAGCAGTTTACCTGCATGCTGTTCGAGCTTGCGCTGCCAGGCAAGTCGTTTGGCCAGCCGCACGCGCTCCAATTGCTTGGCTGTCTCTTCATCAATCCCCAACAGGGTATACAAATTGGCTGCGATGATGAGGAGCACAAACAACACCCAACTAAAACTGAATACGACATGAGCCGACCATTCGGCCGCGAACCTCAATTCCGGCAAACCTATAGCCAGCATGCCCAGAGCAAGCACCAGATAAATCACATGCCGCCACTTCTTCGGTTGCATCTCTTCATCTCTCCCTTCATCTTGTCCGCCTCCATGCGGTCAAGCTGTATAGGGATATATATGCGCCAATCCGGGCTGATATGTACCGCTCGCCCACACCTCGTCTCTCTACTCGTACACGTTCTTGAGCGATTCGGTAATGATCTTGTTCACATCGTCGAATACGATGCCGAACCTGCGCTCCGCCTCAAATAACCGATGCAGCAGCGGGTTCAGGCTCAGCTCTTCATACAGTTGATTCATATCCGCCATCTCATCGGGACTTGGCTCCTCGCCTGCCATCATTTGCTGCTGGAAGCCTTCCTGACGCAGCCGGAAATCATCCATCAACAGCTTGGCCCTTGCATCCCCTTCCACTGCTAGTCTGGCCCCCTTCAAATCATGGGCCTCCGGGCATTCCTTCATCGCTTTGGCCAGCTCGTAGGCTCTGTCATATACATTCATCCGTTTCCCTCCCATGTGCGCACACCTGAGACGTGCAGCTAATTCCGCTACTTAGATCATACCATTGCAGACGGGGCCTCGCCAAGTCATCCCAAGGAGGCACAAGGCACTGCTGATTTCAACTTATTGGACGTGGCACTAGACCGTGCAGGGATTTTTTTATCCTGGGCGGCCAATGTGGCCAATCACCAAGGGATAGATGTCCTCATATGATGGAGTAATTCATGAGGCCAACAACCTTCACAACGCCACTCTCTATGCCGGTTGGAAGGAGTACCAGGATGCTCAAATCGAAAGTCGCCATACAGACTGTAAACTCCGGCATACTGCCGGATGATGTACTCATGGTCGGAGAAAAAGTATTAAAACAGTGGAAAATTCCGCAAGGTCAATCGCTGACGCTGCAATTCGGTTCCTTTCGGCAGCAGGTCAAAGCGATCCCTGTACAGCGTTATGACGGATTGCGTATGAGCCAGGGGCTCGCCCGGCGGATGGGCATCCATATGGGTGTCAATCTGCGGCTTCGTTATCAATCCGCATCTTACACACTGGCATTGGGACCTCTCATCGGCGTATTGATCAGCCGGGATTATCCGAATCAGCCCGACAAGCCCTTCGGCTCGATAACCATGTTCTGCCGCGAGCTTGTTGATGCCTGTCAAGCACAAGGCGCCTTTGTCTATTTCTTTACCCCCGACCAGATTGGCAGCAGCACGTCTACCCTGCAAGCCTGGGTCTATGCCGGTTCGTGGCGTCCGATTACGGTGCCGGTTGCGGATGTCATCAACAACCGGCTAACGTCCCGCAAACTGGAGAATAAACCAAGCGTACAACATTTCCTGAAAGAAGTAAAATCCAGGTGGCGGGTGCACGTCTTCAACGAAAAATTCCTCGACAAATCCGAGGTTTTCGACGCGCTGCGCCATGACTCTTCCGTGCAGCGCTACCTGCCCGAGTCCCATGTCCTGCGCACCCTGCCTACACTCAAGACGATGTGCGGCCGCTACGCCACTGTCTTCCTGAAGCCTGTCCGTGGCAGTCTGGGCAAGGGAATCATTCGTGTTTCCCGTCTGGAGTCCGGCGGCTGTCAGGCGTTGTATGCCACTGCCGCGGGCACGAAGAAGCAGCAATTCCCATCGCTGCCGAAGCTGTTTCAATCGCTTAGCGGCAAGATGAAAACTGTTCGATATCAGATCCAGCAAGGTCTGCAGCTGATTGAGATTCAGAAGCGGCCCGTGGATTTTCGTGCGCTGGTTCAGAAGAATCTCACAGGAGCCTGGGGGTTAACCTCCATTGTTGCGCGGGTAGCCAGCAGCCAGCATTTCGTATCGAACCTGGCTCGAGGCGGTACACTTAGCCCGGTGAAAGAAGCGGTCATGCGTTCCAATATGAGTGCTTCTGGCAAGTCGGACGCCAATTCCCGCCTGCAGCGGGCCGCGCTGGATATCGCCAAAGCAATTGAACAGCACATCCCGGCACACTTCGGAGAGCTCGGGATTGATCTGGCGATCGATACGTCTGGACGTGTCTGGCTGTTAGAGGTCAATTCCAAGCCATCCAAGAACGACAATACACCGCTTAACGAACAAAAAATCAGACCCTCTGTTAAACAAATGATTCATTACGCACGCTACTTGTCCGGGTTCTAATGCGTGTTCATTAGGTGGGGATCCCATGAAGGAAAAGATTTGGACGCTTGGCATTCTGGTCGCTCCTGGTGACATCGATGGTGAAGCCAAGGCACACGGGAATGCTCAGCGTCCCCCCGAGGAACGCTTGTGCCGTGCTTTGAGCCTGCGTGCACCTGCCTACGGAATGCGAGTGATCGTATTTTCCGCAACGGGTTTCGATGAGGAGAACAGAAGACTGTGGGGGTGGCAGCTGCGGCATGATGCATGGCAGCACATGCCAGTACCCTTGCCAGATATCGTATATAACCGCAGCTTCTGTGCCTCCCCAGAGGAACGCCGGCGAAGCCGGGACGGCCTGCTCGCCCTATCGCGCCACCATTCCTGGATCAGTCTGGGGGGGCAGCTGCCAGGTAAACTGCGTGTCGACCGCTGGCTTCGATCAGAACCGGATAGCCGCCGGCTCCTGCCTCCCTCTGCGCTGCTCAAGGATACTACGCAGCTGCTTCAATGGCTGGCGGCTTATCCAGGCGGATTGTTCGTCAAGCCGGATGGCGGCATGCAAGGGCGCGGTGCAATGAAGCTAAGCCGAAGCGCCCGCGGGCTTCCCCTGCTTCTCGAAGGCCGTACACGAACGAATCAATCCTTCCGTCTGAGCTCTCTGCCCGAGAACGTCATGGAGCAGATCCGGAGTATCGGGGGGCGGGGACGTTATGTCATGCAGCCATTCCTACAGCTATCGGATCCCGAAGGCCGTCCCTTCGATCTCCGCGTCCTCGTACAGAAGGATGGCAGCGGCCGCTGGTCCCTGACGGGCTCGGCCGTTAGACGCGGAACTGCCGATTCCATCACCTCCAATCTGCACGGTGGCGGAGAGGCCATCTCTGCGGCCCCGGCACTTACGCAGTGGTTCGGGTCCGAGCGCGCAGCCCAACTGCTTCCGGAGCTGACAGACGTCAGCTTGCGGCTGGCTGCGCGGCTGGAAGAGCGGGCGGGCCGGCTCGTAGAGTTGGGATTGGATTACGGTTTGGATCGGAGCGGCCGCTTATGGCTGCTGGAAGCCAACAGCAAGCCCGGACGGAGAATCTTTGCCTTGACAGATGATCAAGTGGCCGATGAACGCTCGGTTCATCGCCCGTTGCAATATGCCCGCGCATTGGTTGACCGCAAGCCGCGCTGCGGGAACAACTTTCAGGAGGTCCATTCATGAGCTTGACTTATTGCAATGTGCATTTTTCCCAGCAACCCGATAAAGTGGTCTACCTGTCTGCCCCACTCATCAAGCAATTGAAACTGTCGGGCAAGAAGTCCTTGCATATCAAATTGGGGAAGGAAGTCGTTACTGCTGCCGTCCGTTCGGTGAAACGCCAAGGCAACCATCTGTATTTGTCGGCAGGTGTGCGGCGTTCCATTCGAGTCCCCAAAATCGGCAACATCCAGCTGAACATTTCGGAAAATGAAGTGCAACTGGGACCGCTGATCGGCGTATTGACGGATTCCGGTTTTCGCTCTTCCGGCATGCCGTTCGGCTCCCGGACCGGTTTTATCCGGCAGCTGCTGAAGATTGGCGAGAAAAAAGCCTATCTGTTTGCTTTTACACCTCGTGATATCAATTGGCAAGACGAAACGATCAACGGTTATTTTCTGAATGCGCAAGGTGGCTGGTACCGCAAAGTCGTACCCCTGCCAGATGTCGTCTACAATCGTTTGCCGAGCCGCAAAGCGGAAACCACCACCTCCATCACCTCACTGCGGGAGCGATTCATACGCAAGAAGATCCCGTTCTTCAATTGGAGCTTCTTCAATAAATCGGATGTGTATAAATTGCTGGATGGCGATTTGGAGGCTGCCAAACATTTGCCGGAATCGTATTCCAATCCCTCCCCCGAGCGGATCAAAGAGCTGCTGGAACGCCATCAATTTGCCTATTATAAGCCGTCGGCGGGCAGTCTCGGCAATGGCATTTACAGATTGACCTATCATCCCAAGCGGGGCTATTTCGCCAGATACCGCCGTGGCGGCAGCAACGTGCTGCTGCGCTTCAACAGCTTCAACAGCCTCATGCGGATGCTCAACGCCAGACATGGCAGCGGCGGCACGAGCCGCTATGTGATCCAACAGGGAATTCGACTCGTTGAGATCGACGGGTGCCCCCTTGATTTTCGTTTCCATATGCACAAGAACGGTAAGAACGAGTGGGTTCCTGCCGGAATTGGCGCCAAAAAAGCCGGTCGCGGCAGTGTAACAACCCATATCAAGAATGGCGGCTCGCTCATGACGCCCGAACAGGCACTGGGGCGCACATTCGGCGAACGATCCGGCGAGGTATTGGATTATGCCAAACGTATCGCCATTAAACTATCGGAAGCCATTGAGCGCAACTTCCCGCATACGCTGGGTGAACTGGGCCTAGATCTGGGGATCGACAAAGAAGGCGAGGTTTATATGTTTGAAGCCAATGCCAAGCCTGGACGCTCGATCTTCAAGCATCCCGCGCTACGGGAGCAGGGCCGCGCTTCGCTGACTTATATTCTTGAGCACAGTCTCTTCCTGAGCCGTTTTCGCAGGAGGGATAATTAATGGAGCTTGAAGTATCGCAGAGTCCAACCATGGGCTATCTGACGCATAGCAAGCCTGTCATGGCCATCTTGACAATCGAAGATGATCTGCATGAGTTTCGCGGTAACCGCAACAATTTCGCTGATTTGATCAAGGCGGGCCGCGATTCCGGCTTTATCGCGTATGTGCTGACTACCAATCAAGTGAAGCTGTCGCAAAAACGGCTCAAAGGCTTCACCTTCTCTGAAGAAACGAAAACCTGGGTCCAAAAGCTCTTCCCCCTGCCGAATGTGGTGTACAACCGCATTCCGCAGCGGGAGGATGAGCTGCAGCCGGTCGTTAGAAAAAAGCTGAACGCACTCATGAAGCATCCACAGATCCATCTATTTAACCCGGCCTTCTTCAACAAATGGAGTTTGTTCGAATGGCTCAATCTTTCACGGACAACCAAACCCTTTATCCCAACCACAAGACGTCTGGTAACACCGGTCGGACTGGGACGAATGCTGCGCAAGCATTCGTTCCTCTATCTCAAGCCCATCAGCGGCAAGGCAGGCATGGGGATCATGACCATCAAGCTGCAGCCCGAGAAGACCATGCCGTACCGGTTAAAATATCAGGAAAAGAAGAAAAGCGTCACCTATCGCTGCGCCAATCTTGCCAAGTTGTGGGTTCGCATCAAAAAGCAGGGCACGGGTGAAGCCTATATCGCACAGCAAGGGATTGAGCTGGCATCCTACCAGACCCGTCCCTTCGACCTGCGAGCCTTGCTTCAAAAAAACCAGCGGGGTCAGTGGGATATAACAGGCATTGGCGCCAGGCTGGCAGGAACCGCCAGTATCACTACCCATGTGCCCCGCGGTGGTTCCATTGAAGACCCAGAAAAGCTGCTCATCCACTTCTTCGGCCATGAGCAAGCCCGTAAAATCCTTATCCATGTGCGTAATAACGCGCTGCTGATTGCCAAGCAAATTGAACGGGGCAGCGGCAGCCGGCTGGGTGAGATGTCCATGGACCTGGGCGTGGATGTGAGCGGGCAAGTCTGGTTTTTTGAAGCCAATTCCAAACCGATGAAATTCGATGAACAGCATATCCGCAAGAAATCTCTGGAACGCATCTATCATTACAGTATGTACCTGATTAAACAACATGCCGGGCGTGCAGCAGCAAAAAGCTAAATCACTCTGAGGAGGTTAAGGCATGCCCCAGCCTGTACTAGGCATACTGACTCTGTATTTGAATGATAACCGGCTGCTGGAAGAAAGAAGTATCTACCAGAAGATGACCGTAGCCGGAGCTAAAATGGGGCTACGGGTACTCGTCTTCACGCCTGAAGATGTCAACTACAAGCAGCATCGGATTCATGCGATGTTCTATCACCCGGAGACCCGCCAATGGACGCGGAAGTGGACCCCTTTCCCGGATATGATCTTCGATCGGTGCCGAATTCAGAGGAGCTACCGCTTTGAGCAGCTCAAGCGTTTCCGCTCGGTTTATGGTCATCTGACATTTCTTAATCGGCCTCTTCGTAACAAGTGGACCGTCTACAAGCGTCTGTCCGGTGAAAGCCGGTTCCGTCCATACCTGCCTTATACCCGCATGATCGAAGGTAAACGAGATATCCAAGACATGCTGCTCAAATATCCGCTGCTCTATCTCAAGCCGATTAATGGCACCGGGGGACGTGGGATACTCCGGATCGAGCGGCAGCAGCGTGGTACCTGGCTGATTCAGGGCCGGGATCACAGCCGCCGCATTATCAAGCCAAGCACCGTCTCTGCTTCAGCGCTCCACAACAAACTGGCCGCATGGGATATGAAGCAGCGCAAGTACATTATCCAACAGGGAATCGCCATTAAGCTCTCTGGGGGACGGGTCCATGACTACCGGATGCTTGTTCAGAAAAACCGGCAGGGGGAGTGGGAAGTAACCGGATGTGCAGGAAGGGTCGGAGCACCCGGCAGCATCACTTCAAACCTGCATGGCGGCGGCCATGCCATGATGATGTCTACCCTGCTAAAACGGTGGATTGGCGATGAGGCCAAGCAAAAGAAAGTAGTGGAGGATGCGGAGCAGTTCAGTGTCCAGGTCGCTGCCTATCTAGAACAAAGCTATGGGCGATTATGTGAGTTGGCACTGGACCTGGCTATTGATCGAAGCGGTCAGATCTGGCTGCTGGAGGTTAATCCGAAGCCTGCACGGGAAGTGTTCGCACGCGCAGGAGACCGGCATACGTACCAGCAAGCCATCATCAAGCCCTTGGAATATGCGCTAGGGCTATACCAAAGAAAATCGCGTCGTTCGGACAATGACCCTATACAAACAGGACCCGACAATGCGTAAGCGCATTTCGGGTCCCTTTTATTCAACGCCCATTTATTTAGAAGGGAGCAGCTCAAGCAGCTCAGGAAAGGTGTGTATCAGCGCATCTGCTCCAGCGAGTTCTTCGTCGCGTCCGAACCCGGCATACTGACAGCCGATCACAGGCAGCCCGTTGTTCTTGCCTGCCTCGACGTCAGAGGAACGGTCCCCTACCATCCAAGCCGTCTCAAGCTGGTGATCCTGTATTAACCGGGCGACCAGATCCACCTTGGAGGCCGTTGCATACTGGCCCGCGCTGTACAAGCCGTCGAACAGCGAATCCAGCTGCTTCACCTTGGATATGCCCCTTACGTAATCTTCCAGCCCATTGCTGGCAACAAATAGCTTGATTCCCCGGCCATGAAGCTCTCGCAAGGTTTCCTCGACACCAGGGTATAGATCGCCTTGACCGGCATCCAGCCCTTCGAGCTCGTACTGCAGCATAAGCTCGTCAGCCCGTCTGTGAGCCGCGCTGCTGCCGCCGGGCATGACCCGGTGCCAGATATCCTCCAGCAGCATCCCCAGGCAGCCCAGCATAATCTCGACGGGCGGCGTCGGCTCGGTATACAGCCCCTCCTCCCGCAGTTGGTTGAACAACCGTTCATGCACATGAATGAGCAGGGTTTCTGTCTGCAGCAGCGTACCATCCATATCGAATATGATGGCTTGCGGCTGTGGTCCTATTTTGTCTGTCATGTTCATACTCCTCTCCAAGCGTAGTAACCAGAATGCTGCTGCCTTAGCATGTGCTAAACAGCAGAAAAGCTGTCAACACGGCCTGTCGGCCATGCTGACAGCTTCTCTAGTTGCCCGCTGCCAAGCGTGCAGACTAGCCTTCCAAAAGCAGGGATTCCGGATCTTCCAACAGGTTTTTGATGGTTACCAGGAACCGTACTGCTTCACTGCCGTCTACGATTCTGTGATCATAGGACAGAGCGATATACATCATTGGGCGATTCTCCATGCCATCTTCGCTGGTTGCGACCGGACGGCGTTGAATCGTATGCATGCCCAGGATGCCGACTTGTGGCGTATTGAGGATCGGCGTCGAGAGCAGCGAGCCAAAGACCCCGCCATTCGTGATGGTGAAGGTACCACCCTGCAGGTCGGAGAGCGCCAGCTTGTTCTCGCGAGCTTTGCCCGCCAGTTCACCAATGTTGCGCTCGATATCAGCAAAGCTGAGACGATCCGCATCACGTACAACCGGAACCACGAGGCCTTCTTTGGAAGCTACGGCAATTCCGATATCATAGAATTTCTTAACGAGAACATCCTCACCGTCAATCTCAGCATTAAGCAATGGGAAGGCTTTGAGCGCACCAACTACTGCTTTGGTGAAGAACGACATGAACCCGAGATTGACATTATGCTTGTCTTGGAAGGATTGCTTGCGGCGTTTACGCACTTCCATAATTGCAGTCATATCGACTTCGTTGAATGTAGTCAACATCGCTGCCGTACGTTGAGCCTCTACCAGACGGTTCGCAATCGTTTGTCTTCTGCGGGACATCCGCTGACGGTCGACAGGCTTGGCCGGGTTCTGCTCAGCTGCACTCGATTTTTGAGCAGGTGCGGAAGGAGCTTGCGCAGCAGCTGCCGGTTTATTCGCCGAGCTGATCGAGTCCTTGGACACTTTACCTGCCAGGTCAGAAGCTTCCTGCAGGCTGATGCCGCGTTCGCGAGCCAGCTTGCGCACAGACGGGGAAGCGTGCATCGCTGCCGTATCCGCAGCCTGAGTCGGTGTAGGCTGTTGCTGTGCTTGCGTTTCTTTCGCCTCTTTGGCCTCAGACGGGCTCGGAGCCGCTTCGCTTTTTGCAGGTTCAGCCGGAGCTGCTCCTGCACCGCTTGCCTCACCTGCACGAATCAGACCTACTGCTTCACCAACTTGGACCGTGTCGTTTTCGTTTTTATAAATTTTCTCTAGGATGCCGTCGGCTTCTGCATTGATCTCCAGATTAACTTTATCGGTTTCCAGTTCGAGCAGCAACTCGCCGAATTTGACGGTGTCGCCTTCTTTTTTGCTCCAGCTCGCAATTGTCCCTTCTGTGATCGATTCGCCCATTTCAGGTACTTTGATTTCCATGAGTTAGCTGCCTCCTGTGTGATCTGTATTAGGATTTAACTTTGCTGTATTGTTCGGTTGGCGTAACGGCTTGCGAGATCAACCGGCTCTGCTCGAAGGCATGGACGGTCTGATATCCGCTAGCTGTACTGGAGCGCTCGGGACGGCCGATATATCGTACTGTGGTACCTTCAGGCGCCAGCGCACGCAGCTTCGGTTCCATGTAAGTCCAGCTTCCCATGTTTTTGGGCTCTTCCTGCAGCCAGACGATTTCTTTGAGCTTCGGCAGATTGCCGACAATGGCCTGTACTTCCTCTTCAGGGAACGGATAGAGACGTTCGACTCGGGCTACATGGACCCAGTCCTTGTCTTTCTCCGAAGACAGTGCCTCGTCAAGATCGATAGCTACTTTGCCTGTGCACAGAACCAGACGCTCTACCTGTTTCGGTACAGCAGGAGCCGGCTCAAGCACCGGTTTGAAGGTACCTTCCGCCAGTTCCAGTCCCGGAGAGGCAACACGCGGGTTCCGGATCAGACTCTTCGGCGCCATGACGATCAATGGTTTCGCATGTACGGTCTCTGCCAGTCCAGCCTGCAGTCTGAGCAAATGGAAATATTGCGCGGCGCTGGTCAGGTTGGCTACGGTCCAGTTACCTTCTGCCGAGTTCTGGAGGAAACGCTCGAGCCGAGCACTGGAATGCTCTGGCCCCTGTCCTTCATAACCATGCGGCAACAGCATGACGAGACTCGATTTTTGTCCCCACTTGACGCGACCGGCTGCGATGAATTGGTCAATGATAACCTGGGCGCAGTTCACGAAGTCGCCGTATTGCGCTTCCCACAGCACGAATGTTTCAGGCGAGAACACATTATAGCCGTACTCAAAGCCCAGGACGGCAACTTCGGAGAGCGGACTGTTATGAATGGCGAAGGACGCATTAGCCTGCGGCAATCGGTGCAGCGGCGAATAAGGAGCGCCCGTCTTCGCGTCGGTCAGAATCAAGTGGCGATGCGCAAACGTACCGCGCTGCACGTCCTGGCCGCTTAGACGAATCGGCTTGCCGTCCGAGAGAATCGTCGCAAAAGCTAGCGTCTCAGCCAATGCCCAGTCCACCTTGCCACCATCTTCCAAAGCATCAGCCCGGCGTTCCAGGATGCGCTTGAGCTTAGGATACACATTGAAATCCTTAGGGAAATCAAGGAGTTCCTTGTTAATGGTTTGCAGCAGCTTCAGGGAAACGGCTGTTTCCACATCTCCCTGGTGAGAGATACGCACAGGCTCGCTGACATGCTGTTCATTGTCGGAGCTTTCCTCGCGCTTGATTTGGTCGTATGCCTCCTGCAGCACTTTCCACCCTTCATCGCGCATAGCGGCAGCCTGCTCCTGCGTGATGATCTTCGCCTCAACAAGCTCGTTCTCATACAAGGCGCTTGCCGTGAGATGATTGCGGACTTTCTCATACATCAGCGGTTGGGTGACATCCGGGTCATCCGACTCGTTATGTCCGAATCTGCGGTAGCCTACCAGATCGATCAGGAAATCTTTCTTGAACCGGATGCGGTATTCCGATGCCAATCTGACGGCGGCGATACAAGCTTCCGGATTATCTGCATTGACATGGACAATTGGAATTTCATAGCCCTTGGCCAAGTCACTGGAATAATGCGTTGAGCGGGCATCCTTGTTATCAGTTGTGAAGCCCAGACGGTTGTTGGCAATAAAATGAATCGTACCACCGTTGCGGTAACCGGTCAGTTTGTTGAAGTTCAGCGTTTCTGCTACAACGCCCTCGCCCGGGAATGCCGCGTCGCCGTGAATGAGAATCGCAACAGCTTTGGCAAATTCCAGATCGGGGAAGCCCCGCTTGCTGCGATCTTCCTGGGCAGCGCGTGTGAATCCTTCAACAACCGGATCAACATATTCAAGGTGACTCGGGTTGTTGGCAAGTTTAATCCGCGTCTTGCCGCTCTCTTGCACTGAACGGTAAGCGCCTAGATGGTACTTGACATCACCGGTCCAGCCGTAATTAATACCAATCGAGCCCTCGGAAGGAATGAGATCCTTGTTCGGAGCATGATGGAATTCCGAGAATATTTTGCTATAAGGCTTGCCGAGCACATGCGCCAGTACATTAAGACGGCCACGGTGAGCCATTCCCATCAGGATATGTTCTGCACCCTCATCAGCGAAGCGGTTGACGATGCCGTCAAGCATCGGTACCAGTGCATCGAGTCCTTCGATAGAGAACCGTTTTTGGCCAACGAATGTCCGGTGCAGGAATTGTTCAAACTGCTCAACCTGAATCAGCCTTTTCAGTAGCTCTACGCGCTCCTGAGAAGACAGGGTGAACAGTTCTTTATTCGTCTCGACTTGCTCGTTCAACCATTTGCGTTCTTCTTCCACATACACGTGGCTGAATTCATACGCAACGGCATTCGTGTAAATTTTGGTTACCTTTTGAATGGCATCCCAGGCAGTGGTCACATCATCTTGGGCATTTTCCCAAATCAGGGAAGCAGGAATAGCCTTCAGTGACTCCGGGCTCAGATTGTATGTCTCCGGCTCCAGCAGGCGGGTGTCCGAAGGGGTACGGAGACTGAGCGGGTCCGTATCTGCCGCAAGATGTCCGTGCGTCCGTATATTCCACATCAGCTTGTCAGCGGCTACCACGTCTTTGAGCAGGGCCATTTGATCCCGCTGCACGGAGACAGGGGATGACTGGGAAACAGGAGACGCTTCCAAGCCTGCAGGCGGTGCTCCCCATTCATCGAACAAGGCGCGGGTAGCAGGGTCTACCGACTCCGGATCTCGCACATACAGATCATATTGCTCATACACATAACCCAGGTTCGGACCGAAGTAGGACGCCCAGGGGCCTTCCTTCGTATCACGTGTTGTCATACGTAAATCTCTCCATCCTCTGTTATATTCATAGTCAAGCATCTATAGATAAGCACTAATATTAATAATACCCTTTTTGGCGTCAGAAGAAAAACATGAATCCATGAAAATAAAAATTCAATCGTCAATCACGCTTAAAATGTGACAAATTCAGTACAATTTTAATTTTCTCCCGCTTGGATATAAAAACAGGTGGCTCCCAGCCTGCTTTTCGACTGTTCGCACACCTGCACAAGAGAAGCTGAGCCGATGCACTTAGCGTCCAATCGCCAGCTGTAATACAGTCAACAGCACACCAACAACAAATCCGCACAACGCACCATTGACTCTGATCCACTGCAAATCCTTGCCTACCTTCTGCTCAATCATTGCTACCAATGTTTTGTTGTCCAGCTTCTCCAGATTTTCCCTTACCAGTACACCGATCCGGTAGTGATGCGTCTCAACCAGCTCCACAACATAGCCAATGACACGTTCCTCCCATTGCTTGGGCAGCTCAGGACGTCTACCCAAATAGCGCACGAAGGAAATGTAGCCGCGTAACACGATTCCGCCGCCCTGCTCTTCTTCGTTGGATAGTCTTGTAACAATCGACGATCGGAGCTCCTCCAGACGCGCCAGAATAAAAGCACCAAAACGTTCGCTCTCTAGCTGTTCTTCCGCGGCGCCCTTAAGCTGGGCAACCAAAGCTTCGTTATCTGGGAGCATAAACAATCGGATACGCAACTCCCGCAGCAACGCTGCCCTGGATTCGTTATCCGCATCCCTGAGCTTGCGCAGCTCTTCCAGCACCATATTTTGCAATAATGGCCCCAGCTTGTCTTCACTCATGAAACCCGAGAAGGCCTGAATGGCAAACCCCATCAACCCACCCATTTGGATTTCGGAGAGTTTTTCACTGACACGTTTGCCCAACATGGCTTGTGTAGAAGGCTTGCGCGCCCATTCAATCGCTTCCTCCAGTACATAATCCAGCGCCTTCTCGTCATAGCCCTTCTCCATCATTCGACTGAGCAAATCTTGCCCCGTCCCTGCCAAGTCGGCTTGAGCCACATAATTGCGGACAGCGGACTGTACCGGTGCCACCGCTTTGTCCAGCGGCAGCTGGCCTATCACCTCTTGAGCGGAGCGGAGAACCGCTTGCCGAAATGCCGGCTTCCGCAGCTGGCGCAGCACGGCACCAGAGAGGACTTCCATGAGCTTGAAGCTGCGCAGCTTATTTTGAATACTCTCTTTGTTTAGCAGTTCATTCTCCAAAGCCGAAATCAGCGATTGAATGATCCGGACACGATTCTTGATCAGCAGAGCCGTGTGGGGAATCGGAATCTGCAGTGGGTGATGAAACAAAGCCGTTACTGCGAACCAGTCTGCAATTCCTCCAACCAGCCCCGCCTCAAATCCACCCTTCAGCAGCTCAACGAGCAGATTATCCGGCAAAAACAGCATCACCACAAACCCGAGGGCCATAGCTAGCAGCGACAATGTCGCAATATTCCTGGTGTTCATCTCTTCATCAGCCTCCAACAGCCTTGCTTAGCAAATCCAAAATGGTTCCGTACTTGGTAAGTCCTTTCCCTTTCGTCTAACCTTGTATACCTGAGCCCCTCCATCAAACACTGCCGCTCATACGCCCTGAGGCAGCCTCAGGCCTTCGTTCAACACGCCCGCGGACTAACAACTGCAAGCCTGCGCGGACACACCATAAGGCGATAGCCACGAACAGGACGGCCCAAAATGCAGCGGGAATCCCCGTCAGCCGTTGCAGATTCGCCGCATCACCAGCTGCTGACGGCTGCGTCAGAGCAGCGACCAGAAGGAACAGCGCGGATACGAATGACTCCGTGAGCGCCAGTATGGCAAGCATCAGATAATAGATGTTCTGTATCTTTGGACCCAGTAATAAAATAACACTGTTTACCACCCCAAAACCGACAAGCCACCAAACCCCGTACCCCGAGTGGACAAAAAACACCAGCATCACAGCTGCTATTGCTGTCAAAAGGATCAGTCCCATTGCCGCTTTGCGCTTGTGATACAGGTAAAATAACAGAACGCTGAACAGTGATGCCGCCGGATAACCGGCAAGCGATGCAACGATGAGCCGCCAATGGGAAGATAAAGCCGAATAGGTGACTCCACTATGGTCGCTGTTCAATTCGATCCGTTCCACATGACCCGATAGCATCAGCGTAGCAATGGCATGACCGAACTCATGAACCATCGTATCCAGCATTCGGAAAAAGGAGGAAAACGGCAGCAGCCGGGTGAGGATCAGCGCCCCGATCAATACGAGCAAAATGGTTGACCATTTTCTCATGTAGCTCCACCGCCTCTCGGTTCTCTAACGTTCCAGCGCAAGCCAGACTATTGTACCATGCCAAAGAACCCCAGAGAAACTGTCCTGCTGCAAAAAAGCGCAGAAACAGAAGCTAATGCTGCGCTTCCGCATCTATCCGAGTTGTCAGAAGGAGGTAACCGCGTGAACAATCAGATACGATCATGGCAGCCATTTCGAAGTCCGCTCGACCCCTGTCCGCCCATCTTGGTTAAAACCTACGTTGTGCCACCCAATCAGTACATGGTATTTCAACCGATGAATCTGCCGCAGTTTCCCCTCGCCGAAGCCTTGCGGGCTGGCACGCTGTGGCCGGCGCTGTACAGCCCCTATGAGCCGAGGTCCAGAAAGGGGGAGCCCCAGTGACCACAACACTGGATGAACAATACTACAGCAGTCTGCTTGAACTGCAGCAGCTGGACTTTGCGCTGGTGGAGTTAACTCTGTTTTTGGATACCCATCCCAATGATATGCAGGCGCTGCAGCAATTTAATCAGTTGGCCCAACAGCGTCAGCAATGCGCTCATGCCTTCGAGCTTCGTTATGGACCCTTGCTGCAATTCGGTCACAGCTACAGTAAATTTCCCTGGCAATGGTCGCAAAGTCCCTGGCCATGGCAAGTCTAAAAAGCGAACCAAAAGGAGGCTAGGCCATGTGGGTCTACGAAAAAAAACTGCAGTACCCTGTGAAGGTTAGTAAGTGTGACGTACGAATGGCCAAGTACCTGGCCGAACAATACGGCGGAGCCGATGGAGAGCTTGCTGCCGCCTTGCGTTACCTTAACCAGCGGTACACCATACCAGACAAAGTCATTGGTTTGCTAACCGATATCGGCACAGAGGAATTCGCCCATCTCGAGATGATCGCCACGATGATCTACAAGCTGACCAAAGACGCATCTCCCCAAGAGCTGGAAGCTGCCGGACTAGGACCACACTATGTCAGTCACGACAGTGCCTTGTTCTATAACAATGCTGCTGGCGTTCCATGGACTGCAGCCTATATCCAGGCCAAGGGCGACCCGCTTGCCGATCTGTACGAGGATATCGCTGCCGAGGAAAAAGCCAGGGCAACCTATCAATGGTTAATTGATATGACGGATGACGTAGACCTGCAGGACAGTCTGAAGTTTCTGCGCGAACGTGAAATCGTGCATGCGATGCGGTTCAAGGAAGCCGTCGAGATCATCAAGGCCGACCGCGAGCAGCAAAAAATCTATTAACTCCATGGTCCCACTCCACGTGGGCAATCAAGCTGTCAAGAAGCTGTAACAATCCACTGTTGTGTTCCTTGTCCAATATCGTCTATTCTAGAAAGTGAACTGTTCGTTCTCGGAATCTAGAATGGAGGCTTTGGACCTGTGGGCAAATCTCGGAACTACACCTTAGCGATTTACATCTTCTCGGTTGTTTTGATTGGAGCGATCGCTGCCTTATTTTTTCTGCCACAATATGATGGCGACGTCGGCTTCGACATCACGATTCTTCCTTTAATGAATGCTATCTTCAACGTGTTTACGTTCTCCTTCCTGATGCTTTCGCTATTTGCTATTAAGAAGAAGAACATCAAGCTACATCGAAATTTCGTGTTTGCCGCCTTCGTGACGACCTTCTTTTTTCTGATTTGCTACGTCACCTATCACTTCCTGACTGAACCGGCGGTATTCGGAGGCAGTTCTGTGATGCGGGCGATCTACTTGTTCGTTCTGATCAGCCACATCCTGCTGGCCATCCTCAATGTGCCGCTAGCCCTCATTACTGTGTTCAAGGGGCTGACCATGAAGGTTGAGCAGCACCGCAGAATTGCCAGATGGACCATGCCAATCTGGTTGTATGTGAGCGGGACAGGAGTTATCGTCTACCTGCTGATCTCGCCATATTATTGATCGCCATTAGCATAGGAATCTCAGCAAAAAACGGCAAGTCTCCGGGACATTTCGGTGACTTGCCGTTTTTGTGTCGATCACTCTTCGGCGCTCGTCTATTTGGCGTTGCCATAATCCTCTACCGTCTCCCAGGCACCCGCATCATCGAATCTGCCGCTCCCCGCTTGCCGCCCTTCGCCAGCACCGGCAGGGGGGCGAGTCATAACCTCTTCCTCCGGAGGTCGTTCCTCGTTTATTGGCGCCTCGTCCACATGCTCTACCGTACGCGTCGTATACGGCACCGCCTCCAGTCGTTCAAATGGAATGGGCTCACCACTGACTTCACAGTGCCCATAGGTGCCATCATCCATTCGGACCAGGGCTGCCTCGATTTGCTCCAGACGTTCCTCCATGGATTCATCAATGGCCATGTCCCTGGCCTTCTCGAAGGTTTCGGTGCCCAGATCACCGGGATGATTGTCATAGGAGGACAATTCTCCTGCTTGCTCTTCTTCAGTGGCTGCTGCTTCATTCAAATGGTTCTCAATATCCTTCTTCTCTTGCTCCAATTGGCTTCGTAGCTGCTGGAGCTGCACAGATGTTAAATGAGACATCTTGTTCCTCTCCTCTCAGGTTGGGCTCAGCGCGTTTGGACGCCTTTGGCTGACGCCAAAACTTCATCGGCGGCTTTTCTCATCTCAGCGAGTCGTTCCCATACCTCTCCATCCTCCAGATAGGTCAGTGATAAGGGGCCTTGGAATCCGCTGTCAGCGGTAATTTCTACACAACGTCGGAAATCCTCCACATCGAGAGTGCCGCTATTCGTCACATCTGCCTTGGCATGGACCGTCTCGGCATAGGGCATCACTTCGGCAAGCTGACGATACTTGTCCGTCTTGAAGTTGCCATAATCAGCCGTAAAACCGATCTTTCCATCGCATCGCTCCATGAGGGCCAAGCAGCTCTTGGCATCCGAGAGCAGCGGACCCAGATTTTCGGTCATGACGCGTACGCCTTTGGACTTGGCATCTTCGGCCAGCATGAGAAAGCCGTCTGCCGCTCGCTGGATCGCCTCAGCGTCACCCGCATCCGAGGCTCCGGCACTAAACCTGATTCTCTCAAAGCCTGCAGCTGATGCGATACCAATCCATTTGCTGAACCAGGCCGCTTCTACCCTGCGGCGGTGCGGATCGGAGCTTGACAGATCGCCATCGTCGATCAGCAATGAGGCCAGCCGCACCCCCGAACGTTCTGCAACGGTTCGCAGCTCTTCCAGATACTCAGGCGTGCTCTCTTGAAATTGCGCGTAGGACAGCTCCAACGCCTCATAGCCCGCTTCACCCAGACGAATGATAAACTCGGGAAGTGTCATCCGCTCAGGGTGTGATTCAATGGTCAGCGTATGTTCACGCTTCTCGCTATTCCAACTGATCATCCGCAAGGGACCCAGATCACGTTCAAACGACCAGCTGTTGACAGAATACAAGGTCATATCTATCCCTCCTCATCCATATCCAGGCGTCCTTCAAAAGGAGCCTACGGTCACGGATCGGTCTTACGATCGCTGTTGTCCCCAGATTTTTTGATTATTGACCGCTTCAGCGGTTGAAATCCGGGGACAAAGGCGAACGCTTCGCTTCTCCAGACTCGATTCCGTGCCTCTCCGGCCCTTTCGGCAGCCTGGTAATCGGGATTGCTTCTTGAAGGTACTTACCCTTCCCAGTCGGCTTTCTAACGCGAATGGGCAGATCGGGTTCGTGGTCATAGCTTGATTTTGACCTGGAAGAGCCCTGCCTTGCGTGCAGCCATGTAGATGATGACGACCAATGGACCAAGGAACACACCAACAATGCCAACCAGCTTGAATCCCGCATACAGGCTGATTAAGGCAGCCAGCGCGCTGATGCCGACGGCATCGCCAAGCACCTTGGGCTCCACAATTCTGCGAATGACGGTGATAACCAGAAAGAGAATGATCAATCCCATGCCGGTAGAAGACTCGCCTGTGGCAATTAGATAACCGGCCCAGGGGACAAGAATGGAACCCGTACCAAGGATCGGCAGGATATCGACAAGTACGATGAGGAGAGCGATGGCGAGTGGATATTTGATATTGAGGATGAGGAGTCCAATTAAGGAAATCAGGTAGGTCATGGCGCTGAGCGCCAGTTGTGCGCGCAAAAAGCCGAAGATCGAGGAACGCAAATTTTGCAGGACAACATCGACTTGCACACGTGAGCTGTCATCGAAGAAGGAAAGGAAGGTTGATTTGATGGCAGGCAGACTGAAGCTGAACAGATAGACAGCGACGAGAAACACAATGAAGAAAATAAACAGGCCCGGAATACCGGCGGCGAAGTTGACGAAGGAGACAGATATCGTACTCACCATTCCGGTCACCGAGGAAGAAAAGCTGGACATCCAGCGTTCGAGTTGGACAACCGTTTCCGGCGAGAGCCCGGAGTAATACGTCTGTAGTCCGGAAAAAGCCTCTTGCGCGTATCGACTGGCATCACTGGCATATTCCGGTACACGTTCCCAAAAAGCAATCAGCTCAGCGATGACCTTGGCTCCCAGGATGAGGATTAATCCCAGCAGTGTAATGGTAAACAAGGAGCTGGCAACGGCACCGGCAGCCAGCCTGTTCATACGGCCCCGCCGAACAAACAGCTGGATAAACGGCTCCAAAAAAATGACCACAACCAAGGCGAGCATAAACGGTGCACCCGCCGTAAACAACAAATACAAAAGAACAAGCCCGACGACAATCATGGCCAGCGCACGCAGGGACATCCGATGCACTTCCTCCTCCGGAGAGCGATTATACCGGGTCTATAGCCTTCCTGATCCTGAAATCGACTTCGTTGTAGTACATATCCTTCACCAGAAGATTCGGCCCGCAGCAGCTTGCCGCTGGGCAGCGACAATCCACACTCTGCGCCAACTCGCTCTCGCACCAGCGCCCGAACAAATCATCCAGCCGGTCATTCGCGATATTGCCGAATGAAGCCACGTCTGAAAAATCGGTCACAAATACATCTCCCGTGAACAGATTGACGTTAAGCCGATTGCGTCCATCCGGATCGTTGCGAACCGTTACGCCAGGCGTCTGCTGCAGCGTTCGCAGCAGTATCCGTTCGGCTTCATTATCGCTGCAAGCGTAGAACGGCAGCGTACCGAACAGCATCCATACCTCGGGATCCCTATGCTCGAGCAGCCTGGCAATGGCGTCCATCATTTGCTGCCTCGTGATGACCGGCAAATTGGCGGCAAAAGCGCTCGGATACATCGGATGGACCTCGTGCCTGAGACAGCCCATTTCAACAATCAGACGGTGGATTTCCGCAATCTTCTCGTGGGTTCGGTAGTTGATCATCGATTCAGCGGATACAAATAAACCGCCCTTGCTGAGCTTCTGCGAGTTATCGATCATCCGCTCATACATCTTGGCTGCTGTCCCACGCTGTACAGCATGCGGAGAGTTGGCGAAGCCGATCTGGTGGAAGTCGTCCAACCCGGTATAATTAAATGATATGTGCATGACGTCCAAAAAAGGAGCAATTTGTTCATATCTGCCCAAATCAAGCGTGAGGTTCGAGTTGATCTGCGACCGTATCCCTCGTTCACGGGCATAACGCAGCAGCGGAACGATATACTCTTGCACCGTCTGTTCGGAAAAGGTAGGCTCACCGCCTGTAATGGAAATGGTCTGCAAATGCTCGACTTCATCAAGGCGGCGCAGCATATTGTCAAGCGGCAGCTTCTGCGGCTCTTTCCAGACCAATGTATCGCCAACAGCGCAGTGCTCACATCGCATATTGCACAGATTGGACATCGTCATCTCCACACTGGTTAACACGTGTTTGCCATGCTCACGCAGCGACAATATTGGATCCCAAGGGTCCCATGAAGGGGATATCGCAGGAAGCATACGGCTTCCGTCCGTTAGTACTTGCATCATTATCAGCACCTGACTCTTGAAGTATTCCTTGCTGATCTTATTGTAAAGGTCAGCGATGCGGCATGCAATGCCAAAAACGGCCCCCGCGCCTCTCTTGCTCAAGAGGCAGGGGAGCCCGGTAGTATTTCCTGCAAACCTCTATCCCATGGTTTTCTCCACAGTTGCAGGGGTGGCCACGTTTTGCTCATTCACGCGGGTAATCATGACAGACAATTGCTTCATCATATCGATTTCGAAGGGCTGGGACAGCTCACGCCCCTCTTCATCGTACAGAACTCTTACAACCGGTCTATGCGGGCACAGCGGATCATAGCCTGCGACAACACCTGCAGCTCCTGTATTGAGTCGCACCGTGACCCCAACCGGATAGATGACGATTTTGTCACGGAACAGACGTACCATCCGCTGTTCATATAAGGTCCCGGTACCGGCGTACAGCCCCTCGATGGCTTGATGCGGAAGCATCGGACTCCGATACACCCGGTTAGTCGTCATGGCGTCATAGGAGTCCACCAGACCAATCCACTTGGCGTAGTCGTGAATCTCTGAGCCCTTGATGCCTCTCGGGTAGCCACTTCCGTCGAGCCGTTCATGATGCTGGAATGCACAATGCGCGACGATGAGCGGAAGATTGGGTTCATCCTTAAGCAGACGAAATCCAAGCTCCGTGTGCTTCTTCATTTCATTGTACTCTTCTGCCGTGAGGCGGCCGGGCTTCATGAGTACATCCGTAGAAATCTGCGTCTTTCCGATATCATGCAGCAATGCTCCCATGCCGAGCGTAATGAGCTCCTCCTGGCTGAGGCCGTCCGACATGCCGAGCAATGTCGTGTAAATACACACATTGAGAGAATGCTGAAATAGATAATGGTCGACCAGCCCCATATTCATTAACATGAGCATGGCACCCTTGTGATCGCTAATCTCCTCCAGCACCATGGACATCACACTGCGAAATTGCTTGGCTATATAAGGGGTATGCAGACCCTTATTCCGTCTGGAAGGACTCATAAGCTCCCTAAAGCCGTTTCGAATCTCGCTTAGCGCCTTGATTCTGGTCTCATCGCTGATCATCTCCGGGACAACCAGATCCTCTGTCAGAGCATCTTCTATGTAGACGAAATCCACGCCGCACTGCTGAAGTCTCATGATCAGCTGCTGTGTCAATTCTACCTGCTTGCCCAACAGCACGAGCCCATCCTCCGAAAATATTCGTTTGGCTAATCTCATGCCGGGTTGGCACATTGTAATGGGCACCAAGCGCATAATTATCGATCCCTGCCCGTCGTCATTTGTCGTGCCTTTATTATCGGCAACTCCCGCTCGTAATGTTAATGTAAGCTCGGCAAACAAATGAAGCTGCCTTCAACAATACGGCAGTATTAAGCATCGTTAAACGGTTCGCCACCGTTTTCTGCGACTATCTGCAACCGCGTCCGAATCAGCCAGTTCATGCGCCAATACATCACGGATAAACTCAGGCAAATAAAAGATGGTCTCTTCACTCTCGCGAAGACTCATATAACCGATTCCGAAGGTGAACATATCGATCGTGCCCACAATATAACTGCAATCATCAAGAAGCGGTTGTCCATTTACCGTAACGGAGGTCAGCTTCGCATAATCGGCGGCCGAGGCATCATAACGAATCTCCAGACCGTCCACCGCTAACGTCCCGAGCACCAGCCCCCGAAAGCCGAAGCCGCGAATTGCCAGCCCCGTGTAATCTGGCAGCAAGGCTTCCTCAAGCGCCTGGCGGATGTGAGCACCGCGCAATCGGACGCGGCAAGGATTGATTGGCGAAGGACACAAGGCATGCAGTTGCCCCTGTGTCACATCGCCTTTGGCCAAGCCTCCCAACAATTGTCCATTGTTCACAATGCCAATATCGGCTCCAGTCCAGCGCCTGATTCCTGCTGCCAGCAAATTGGTCAGCGGCGACTCGCGTTCACTGTTTGCCGGCAACGGCTCTACCAATCGGGAGACACGTGCACTCAGCCTCTGCTCGCCTGAGGCCCGATAGCTCCGGATGATGGCATCAGCTTCCGGGTCGAGCGGAGCGGCAGCCACCGGCACGCAACTTCCCTGAATGATCGGACGTCCGGTAGCAGGATCGATCGTAATCTCCACACGGCCGAGATACTCGCCGAATTTGCCTGCAGCACAGATCGTGGTCTGACCGATCTGGAGAGGCTCCTCCAGCAGATGATGGGTATGCCCGCCCAGAATCAGGTCTACTCCGTCGATTTCCCTGGCGATTCGTTCATCAGACGATAAACCGAGATGGGACATGACGACGATGACATCGGTGGCCGAGCGAATTCGCGAGACCGCCTCCCGGATCGCCTCCAGCGGGTCTCGGGCATCCCAGCCCAGCAGCGTATAGAATTCGCTAAATGGCGCTGTCACTCCTACCAGCCCAAAACGAATCCCGTTCTTGGTCACAATCAGGCTGGACATAAGCCATTCCGGCAGCTCGCCTGTTCGTCGGTCAATGAGATTGGCGCACAACGCCGGGAATCTAGCATGTCTGCGGTAAGCCTGCTCCAGATCAGCCATACCGTAAGTCAATCCTTCATTATTGCCGAGTGTTACCGCATCATAACCGGCTTCATTGAGAAGCGCGATATTGACCAGACCATCGCTTCCCTCGGTTTCGAGGCGCATTCGGTCCATATGGTCTCCGATATCGAGCACCAGCACACGATCGCTGCCGCGGCTGCGGCGCTCCTCAGTAATAAGTGAGGAGATGCGGGCCGCTTGCTCCAAGCGGCTGTGAATGTCGTTACTGTGAAGCAAGATTACTTGTCTAGTAGGCGCCGCGTTGAATTCCATACTGACCTCCTCCGCATGTGGCATGCATTCGAAGATTCAACTACCCTTTTCTTAACTCATCCGGTGAAAATACGTTCTTGAACCCGTAGGTTGCCTCGTCATTGGGCAGTGAGGTGTGTGCGAACTGCAGCAGCACAAGCTGCTTCACATGCAGACAGTCACTGGAACCGCTCGGCACATATAGGCGTACCGGGCCGCCCCTGCTAAGTGGACTGCCATCATCATCTGCAATCCCCAGTGCGGCATCCGCCAGCTGCGACCAAGGAATTTGCGCCTCGAAGGTGTCCTGGGCCTTTACGTGCAGGGACGCTGGCTCCTGAATTGAATCGGCTGACCCGAGCTGCTGCCGCCACGCTGTATACCAGGTGCGAAAATCAACAGCCAGGCCAGACGCACCCGATACGCGCTCACGAATCGGAAAACAAGTGCCGCCCTGCTCCTTTATCTCATCCACCGAGACCGCGAAAGATCCGAGTCCTTCGTGTTCGATCCTTATTTGCCATGGTTCTGTGGTCATCTGTGTCCTCCTGTATCCTTAACCGCCGATTTGGGACATTCTCCGGCTTGTCGGCTCATGGCTTTGTGATTCATCCGCCAGCTTCGCCGCCATTTCATGGCTTTCGGGCTTCAGATCCATGGCTCGCGAATAGAGCTCCAGGAGCCGGCTCCGGTCGCCAAGCGCCGGCCGTACATCCAGCTCATCCATCCAGTACAGACAGGGCTTGATGAACCCGTCCGCCGTCAGTCGCAGACGATTGCATTGACTGCAGAACTGGTCGCTGATTGGGTGAATCAGGCCAAATGAGCCTTTGCCTCCAACCAGTGTCCAATTCTCCGAAGGACCGTTGCCGCTGATGGCATCTCCGGGAATGACATTGTATCCTTGCTCCGCTGCAATTTCATGGACACGCGAGAGCGGCAAATAATGTTTTTTCCAATTCTCGTCGGCATGCCCGATCGGCATGTACTCGATAAATCTTACATGAAGCGGCTGCTCATAGGCCAACTTGAGAAAAGACGCGATTTCATCCTCGTTGATCCCTTTGAGCAGAACACAATTCAGCTTGATGGGAGCAAATCCCGCTGCAGCTGCAGCTTCAATGCCCTGTAGCACCTTCTTCAATTCGCCGCGCCGGGCAATCATGCGAAAACGCGACGACTCCAGGGTATCCAGGCTAATGTTGACCCGGGACAAGCCTGCCGCCCGGAGCGCTTCCGCTTGGGGAGCCAGCAACAGGGCGTTGGTGGTCAGAGCAATATCTTCAATTCCGGGGATGTTCGACAGACGGCTGATCAAATCGGCCAATCCCGGACGCACAAGCGGTTCACCGCCTGTAATGCGCAGCCGGCTAATGCCAAGCTCGGCGCCTGCCTCTACCACTTCGACAATCTGATCGTATGACAGCAGAGTCGATGTGTCCGCAAACGCTACCCCTTCCTCAGGCATACAGTACAGGCAGCGCAAATTGCAGCGATCGGTGACGGAAATACGCAGGTAATTATGAACCCGGCCAAACCGGTCAGTTAATCCAGTCATCGCTTGCACTCCTTTCTTGATTCCACTGCCCTAGCATAACATTTTTCGTCCCGTTATGATATGCTAGTTCTACTCTAAACTTTGTGTATGCGAGGTATTCTATCATGAGCTATACATTCACTATTCAGTTATTCGCCGGATTGTCCGAACGATTCGGCCAGACCTTTCTCCAGCTCATCGCTGATCATGCAGAGTTGACTGTGCATGAGCTTAAATTGAAGCTTGCTGAACACTACCCCGAGCAGCAATCAGCACTGCGTGCCAGCTTCTTGGCCCGCAATCACGCCTATGCTGCCGATAGCGATACCGTTCATCATCAAGATGAGCTGGCTTTGCTTCCCCCGGTGTCTGGCGGCGAGGATACCGAACTGGGAGATGACTATTTACACGAGTCTGACGGTCCTTATTTGATCAGTTCCCTGCCGCTCTCCCCCCAGCAGACCGAGGAATCCATCATTGTTCCGGAGCACGGTGCCGCCCTCAGTTTTATTGGCACGACGCGGGAGTGGACAGCCGGCCAACGTACGGTTTTGCTGGAGTACCAGGCTTATGTCCCGATGGCACTCAAATCCATGCGACAAATCGGCGATGAAATTAGCGACCGCTGGCCGGGCACACGCTGCGCGATCGCCCACCGGATCGGCAGTGTCCCGGTTGGCGAGATAAGCGTTGTCATTGCCGTCTCCGCTCCTCATCGCGATACGTGCTATGAAGCAAGTCGGTATGCCATTGAGCGCCTCAAACAAATTGTCCCGATTTGGAAAAAAGAGATCTGGGAGGACGGGTCTGAGTGGAAAGGACATCAGCAAGGACCTTGGAATCCTTTGAGCGAACAAAAATAGGACAAAAGATCCAAAAATTCAACAAAATTCGAGTACCTTATATTGCCATATGTCGCGTCACTTGTTAAAATAGGACAAATGACGTAAATGAGGTGTCATATGAAGGTGCACGTTACAGAATTGCGAGAAGGCGATCGCCTCAGCAACGACATTTTTAATCCAAACGGCTTGAATGTGCTTTCTCAGGGCACAAAACTTTATTCGCAAGATATCTCCAAGCTATATCAGCACCAGATCGATTATGTCGATATTGAACAGCGAGCAGTGGACACCGACGAACTGGCAGACGCTGCAGCCGATGTGAACCTGGTGTATCAGGAAGCTACCCGTCAGTGCGAGGCACTCTTTGCGGACGCGCGCCGGGCGGGAGCCGTTGATCCGCTAGCTGTGGAGGTTGCATTTCATCCACTCGCGGAAACCGTGCGCCAGCAGCGTGATGTGGTCTCCATGCTATTGCAGCTCGGTACCAAGGACGATTATACGTATCAGCACTCCGTACAGGTGGGCATGCTCTCATACTACCTCGCCAATTGGATGGGGTTGGATGAGCAAGAGGCGCTGGTAGCCGGCAGGGCAGGCTTTTTGCATGATATCGGAAAATGCCGGATTGAAAACGCTATCTTAAATAAACCCGGGAAGCTGACCCCGGCTGAATTCGATGAAATAAAAAAACATCCCCAATACGGTTACGATATCATCCGCCAATCCTTTGCGGAAGAGGAGCTGGCTATTCCTGCGCTGCAGCATCACGAACGGATGGACGGCAGCGGCTATCCGCACGGTCTGAAGGGCGAGGCCATCTCGCAAGTCTCTAGAATCGTAGCCATTGCTGATGTGTATAGCGCCATGATTTCATCAAGGGTGTATCAGCAAAGCAGAGACCTCCTCTATGTGCTGCAAGAGCTGCATATGCTTAGTTTTGGCCAGCTTGATCCTCATGCCGTGCATTGTTTTATCCGTCACATGATTCCCAACTTCATCGGCAAGCAGGTTGAGCTTACCTCGGGTCGTACCGGGGTTATCGTCATGACAAATGCCAATGATTTCTTCCGGCCATTAATCCAGCTCGAGACCGGATTTCTGGATTTGTCTCATCACCACGGCGACGCCATTGTCCATGTCCGCATGTAATAGTGCGCAGGACAATATAATACAAATTAAAACGGCTAGCGCGCCCCATTCGGAGGTGCTAGCCGCTTCATTCTGTTTTGTTCCCGTTGGCCTCTTGCTCTAACGGCCACCCACGCGCTT
The DNA here is from genome assembly GCF_000378385.1 of Paenibacillus daejeonensis DSM 15491. Lineage (GTDB taxonomy): Bacteria > Bacillota > Bacilli > Paenibacillales > Paenibacillaceae > Paenibacillus_D > Paenibacillus_D daejeonensis. Next base: position 1,177,185 of record NZ_KB899659.1, read on the forward strand.
ATTTCACCCTTTTTGCTTGGTTCACCAATCTAACGGCCACCCACGCACTTATTTCACCGAAATCATACTTAAACAGGCACCAACACGGCAAATAGGTGCTTATATGGCCGTTACAATTTCAAACGACCGATTTGGAGTGAAATAGCGGTCATGGTGTCCGTTAGAGATGAACAGTCATGCCCACCGCATTGTGTTCCGTATAGAAACCCCAGCCCCAATCTAGTCCGGCAGACGCTTGGCGAACAAGAAGGTTTCTTTCCAGTACGCTTTATTGATGTCAGTGACTTGAACTCCATCCTCCGGCAATGGGCTGGAGTGAATCATTTTCTGATCTCCCATGTAAATGCCGACATGCCCCACTTTTTTATTGCTTTTGAATCGCCCGGGAACATAGAAGTACATCAAGTCTCCAACACGCAAAGAAGATCGCGGCACATACACGCCTGTTTTCGCTTGGGCTCTTGCTGTACGTGCGAGGGAGTGTCCAAATTTGCTATAGATGTAACGGGTAAAGGAGGAGCAATCGAAACGCTTCGAGCTTCTATATTCCTCTGCTCCAAATGAATAGGGCACGCCATCGTATTTGGCTGCTTCTTGGATTATCTCACGGCCGTTGCTCACCAGCGCCTTCAACACCGATTGATCCTCTGGTGCAGCACGTCCCGCCTGACGGGCCTCACCCTGCTCTGGCTTATCCACCTTGGCAGGGGTCCGTGAAGGGTCCTGTGGGTCATCTGCGAAGCTCTCTCCTCCACCGGACTCGGGATCCTTATAATCCGGGGACGGGAAGATGATAATCTCCTTCTCCTGCAATGCAAAAACCGCTTCATCGCTAAATAAAGCTTGAACAGCCGCTACGGGAAGGGCCAAGCTATTGTTGTGCTTGCGTGCCGGAGCTTCCATTTCGCTGTCGGCTTCTTCTTTATTCGCCTTGCGCGAATCCGGAGTAAAACGCCAGATCACATCGTGATCACCAATACGATATTCTCTTCTATCCTCTGACCATGCCGTTTTAAAGCCAATCTGTTGCGCCATTTGACCAATATCCACATAATCGAGCCCTTCCAGCTCAAATACCTCAACTGCTGACTGTCCCTGTGCAAGTAAACGCAGTTGGCTCGTTCCTTGCTCCTGTGGCTCTGAATTTCGCGCTTGTGTCCCGCACCCTCCTAGCTGCAATGCCATTACCAGACAGCAACTAGTCAAGAGCAATGTCCGCCCCCGCTTGCGAAGGCTTGTTTTGTTCATGTTAATGCCCCTCCTGCACTATTCTCATCCTACTTCAGATAGGATGTTCCAGTACGGGAGATTTATTCTTTGCTGGAGGACGAAATTGCATAAATTCACCAAAAAAAAGCATTCTCCCGGCGGGAGAATGCTGTTGATCTTCATAGGTCAATATTAACCAATCGAACCTTCCATCTCGAACTTGATGAGTCGGTTCATTTCGACCGCGTACTCCATCGGGAGTTCTTTGGTGAATGGCTCGATGAAGCCCATAACGATCATCTGGGTCGCTTCGTCCTCCGACAAGCCGCGGCTCATCAGATAGAAGAGTTGATCCTCTGATACCTTCGAGACGGTGGCTTCGTGCTCGAGTGTAATATTGTCGTTGAGGATTTCGTTGTACGGAATCGTATCCGACGTGGACTCGTTATCCAATATCAGCGTATCGCACTTGACGTTCGCCTTGGAGCCCTCGGAGTTGCGCCCGAAGGAAGTCAGTCCACGGTAGGTTACTTTGCCGCCGTGCTTACTGATCGATTTGGAGACGATCGTCGACGTAGTGTCTGGTGCCAGATGCGTCATCTTCGCGCCTGCATCCTGATGCTGACCTTTACCGGCAACAGCGATCGAGAGCACCATACCTTTGGCACCACGGCCTTTAAGGACAACCGCAGGATATTTCATCGTCAGCTTGGAGCCGATGTTACCATCAACCCAGTCCATTGTCGCGTTTTCTTCTGCTACCGCGCGCTTGGTTACGAGGTTGTAGATGTTCGGTGCCCAGTTCTGAATGGTTGTATACCGAACACTGGAATTCTTGAGACAGAGGATTTCAACAACCGCACTGTGCAAGGAATTCGTGCTGTAGACCGGTGCCGTACAACCTTCGACATAGTGGACCGAGCTGCCCTCGTCCGCGATAATCAACGTCCGCTCGAATTGCCCCATATTCTCCGAGTTGATGCGGAAGTAGGCTTGCAGAGGTACGTCGCATTTTACGCCTGGAGGAACATAGATGAAGCTGCCGCCCGACCAGACCGCGCTGTTCAGCGCAGCAAACTTGTTATCGGTCGGAGGAATCACGGTACCGAAGAACTTCCGGAAAATTTCCGGATGCTCACGCAACGCCGTATCTGTATCCGTGAAGATTACGCCTTGCTTCTCCAGATCTTCCTGCATGCTGTGATAAACAACCTCGGATTCATATTGCGCCGAAACCCCGGCCAGGAACTTTTGCTCCGCTTCCGGAATCCCCAGCTTATCAAAGGTCTCTTTAATTTCGGAAGGGACTTCCTCCCAGGTTTTACCTTGCTTTTCTGAAGGGCGAACATAGTACTGAATTTCATCGTAGTTCAACTCATCGAGATTGCCGCCCCATTTTGGCGTTGGCATTTTGTAGAATTGCTCCAAGGACTTCAAGCGGAAGTCCAGCATCCATTCCGGCTCGCCTTTGATCTCGGAGATGGTACGGACGATTTCGGGGGTCAGACCTTTGCCTGATTCGAAGATCGCCTTATGCTCGTCACGGAAACCATATTTGTACTCTTCCATTTCCGGCATTTTCTTCGCCATTGTGCTCTACCTCCTGTTGTTTTAGTTAGCCGTTCTGTCCATCATGCTCAATCCCTTTGCGCAATGCATTCCAAGCCAGAGTCGCGCACTTGATCCGCGCAGGGAACTTACTGACGCCCGAGAGAGCTTCCAGCTCCTCGTAATCGAACTCGACAGGCTCGCCTTGCATCAGCGAGGAGAAGCGTTCCGCCATCTCCAGCGCTTCTTCGTACGTCTTGCCTTTGACAGCATCCGTCATCATGGAAGCGGAAGACAGGGAGATCGAACACCCTTCGCCTGTGAATTTGGCCTGCTTGACAATCCCGTCCTGCAGCTGCATCTGTAAGGAGATGCGGTCACCGCAGGTCGGGTTATTCAAATTAACCGTGACCGCATCTTCTTCCATTGAACCGCGGTTACGGGGGTTTTTATAATGATCCATTATGACTCTGCGGTACAAATCATCCAATTGCATGACCGAAGAACTCCTTTGTCTTTAGTAATCCGTCTACCAAGGCGTCTACGTCCGCTTCGTCGTTATAGAGATAAAAACTGGCCCTAGCCGTTGCCGTAACTTCCAGCCAACGCATGAGAGGCTGGCAGCAGTGATGTCCGGCACGGACAGCAATGCCTTCGGCATCCAATACAGTGGCCACATCATGGGGATGCACATCGCCGAGATTAAAAGTAATCAAGCCGACCCTGCCGCTTGTCGGACCGTAGAGGGAGATTCCCTCAATCGTGCTCAGACGGTCGAACGCATAGGCAGCCAAGGTCTTCTCATGCTGGTCGATGGCATCCATGCCGATCTCCTCCAGGAAGTCGATTGCAGCCGCCAGACCAACCGCTCCAGCGATAATGGGCGTGCCACCCTCGAATTTCCAGGGCAGCTCCTTCCAGGTGGAATCATACAGGTCGACATGATCAATCATCTCGCCACCGAATTCAACCGGCTCCATCCGCTCCAGCAGGTGTTTCTTGCCGTACAGCACACCAATGCCCGTCGGTCCGCACATTTTGTGACCGGAGAAAGCGTAGAAATCACAGTCGAGCTCACGTACATCCACCTTCAGATGCGGTGTGCTCTGCGCGCCGTCGACTACCATAACCGCTCCGTGACGATGGGCAATCTCCGTGATCTCCTTGATCGGATTTATCACGCCCAGCACATTGGAGACGTACATGACGGATACGACCTTGGTACGGTCGGTAATGGTCGCTTCCACATCCTCGATCCGGATGGTGCCATCCGATTGAAGAGGAATGTAGCGGAGCACTGCGCCCGTCGCCTTGGCCACTTGCTGCCAAGGAATCAGATTGCTGTGATGCTCCATCGGGGTGAGGACAATCTCATCGCCCTCGCCGCAGGCTTCGCGCGCATAGCTGGCAGCCACAAGATTGAGCGCCGTGGTTGTTCCACGGGTGAAGATAATCTCCTGCGTGCTGCCAGCGCCGATAAAACGAGCGACACGCTCACGCGCGCCTTCGTAAGCGTCGGTAGCGCGTGAGCCGAGCGTATGCACGCCGCGGTGAACATTGGAATTGCTAAATTCATAATAACGGCTGACCGCGTCCAGCACCGCCCGCGGCTTCTGCGAGGTCGCCGCATTGTCCAGATACACAAGCGGATGTCCGTTCACCTGCTGCTGCAGGATCGGAAACTGCTCGCGCAGCTCACGGGCATTCATGACAGCAATTTCCTTTCGAGCAGCTCACGAAGCTGGGTGCGGACAGCCTCGATTGGAATCTCTGACACAACAGGCGCCAGGAAGCCATAAATGATAAGACGCTCGGCCTGGGCCTTGGAAATGCCGCGTGACATCAAATAATGGATTTGTTCCGGGCTCACTTGTCCAACGCTCGCTGCATGACCTGCTGTTACGTCATCCTCGTCAATCAGGAGAATCGGATTCGCGTCGCCGCGGGCTTTGGGGCTAAGCATCAGTACTTTTTCTGTCTGTACGCCATTAGCCTTGGTTGCGCCTTTTTCAATCTTGGTGATGCCATTAATAATCGCCGTCGCCTGCTCTTTCATGACCGCGCGCGTAACCATCAACGAGTCGGTATTCTTACCGAAGTGAACAGCACGCGTAGTCAGGCTCATCTTCTGATCAGAAGCGCCAATGCTGATGACCTTAACATCCGAGGTAGAGCCCGCGCCGTCGAGGCTCGAGGTGGTGTCGGATAACACATTGCCATCATTGAGGTCGCCGATAATCCACTCGATGCGTCCGTCGCGCTCTACATTCGAGCGGCGTACAGAGAGGTCGATGACTTGTGGATGCATATGGTGAATAGACGCAAAACGAACTTGTGCTCCCGCTTTGACGATGACCTCGACAGCGCCATGATGAATCGAAGGGGCTGCGTCGCCTGTACGAGAGGAAATGACGCGATCCACGTACGTCACGCGGCTGTTCGATTCAGCAACAATCAGAATATGCGGCGCAAAGGTCGCTTCCGGATCGTCGGTCAAGAACAGTGCCTGTACGGGCAATTCCACGTCCACATTCTTGGGCACGTACAGGAAGATGCCGCCGTTCCACAGTGCCGCGTGCAACGCGTTCAGCTTGTCCTCGTCCTTCTTGACTGCACTGAACAGATACGGTTGAACCAGTTCCGGATGCTCGGCGGCGGCCGTCTCCAGATCCGTGAAGATCACGCCTTGCGCTTTGAGCTGCTCCGATAGCTGACGGAAGACGATGCCCGAGTTGCGTTGGACAATGAAGTCTGCTCCCGCGTCCTGAGGCACGTAAGGCTGGACATCTGCCGGCAGATCCTCTACTCGTGTCAGTTGCTCGGCTGCCTTATACTCGCCCAGCGCGCCAAGCGACCAGCGCTCGATCCGTGTTTTCTCCGGTTTCGGCCAGGCCAGCGTCTCGGCAAGCTCTGCCGCCTCGGCTCGCAGGGATGCCAGCCACTGGGGCTCCTGCTTGCTGCGGGACAACGCCTCAGCCGAACTACGATTAATCGGAGTCGATAGTTGTGTACTCATAGATTTGCTCTTCTCCTTTCGTTCGGCCTAGGCTTGCCCGACAGTTTCATCGACGATGCCAAGCTCTTCCTTGACCCAGTCGTAACCTTCATTCTCCAGACGCGCTGCAAGCTCAGGACCGCCAGATTTGACGATACGGCCTTGCATCATAACGTGGACATAGTCAGGTGTAATATAGTTCAAGAGCCGCTGATAGTGCGTAATGATGAGGAATCCGCGATCTTCGGATCTCATGCTGTTCACGCCGGCAGCAACGATTTTGAGAGCATCAATATCCAGACCGGAGTCAATTTCGTCAAGAATAACGATTTTTGGGTCCAGCATCAGCATTTGTAGAATCTCATTCCGCTTCTTCTCACCGCCGGAGAATCCTTCATTAAGGTAACGATGCGCGAACTCGGGATTCATATCCAGTTCTTTCATCTTGGCTTCCATTTGGCGGATGAACTTGATCAGCGAGATCTCGTCCCCTTCTTCGCGACGGGCATTGATTGCGCTGCGCAGGAAGTCCGAATTGGTCACGCCGGAGATTTCACTTGGATATTGCATGGCCAGGAAAACGCCAGCGAGCGCGCGCTCGTCGACATCCATTTCCAGCAAATCTTCTCCGTTCAATTCAGCAGTTCCACCGGTAACCTCATATTTAGGGTGCCCCATCAAGGCCGAAGCCAGCGTACTTTTACCTGTTCCGTTCGGTCCCATGATGGCGTGAATCTCGCCGCCTTTTATCTCCAGGTTGATTCCTTTCAGAATCTCCTTATCTTCAATTGTAGCTTTCAGCCCGTCAATCACAAACTTCGTGGACATGATTTATTGCTCCTTCCGAATGGTGTCAAATTTTCTGAACGCCGCGCGGGCGTATTCTCAATGATTCTCAATCTAATCTTATAATAATTCCTGTTACAAAGCAATCAACGCCGTTAAAATAGCCAGATCTAACTTTGACCCAATACTTGGCGGATCTCGCGGCACCTGGATTCGTACGCTTGCTGAGACAGCACTTCTTCAAATGTGGATTCAGGTACACCGTCCTCCAGCCTTACCCAGGATTTGCAGCCCAGGTAAGGCTCTCTCACCGGAACCTCAGCAGGCTCCTTCAGGCGCCAGGCCCGGATAAACAGCAAATGCAGCGGCTGCTTCCGCTTCCACTTCAACCGCTTCTCGGCCAGCTCCTCCGTCCAAATGTGGTAAGGATAGAGCTTGTCCAGGGTCTCCTGATCACGAATCTCCAGTTCTTCTGTCACTTCTCCATAGAGGGACAACCGCATCTGTGAGGCGTTCTGCTGCCAGTCCTGGAGTGTTTCTTCCAATACCGGCCGGGCCGGCTCCTTGAGAAGCTCGGCTTTCTGATGCTCATAAGTCTCCATCAGATAGAATGTTGGACTGAGGAGCTGGAAGTCGCGAGTTTCTTCGACAATTCCCCCTTTGCGCAACAGGAAGATCTGCTCCCCCGATGCCAGTGCCCGGACCACTACCGCCCACTCCTTCAATGCCACAGGCTCATTATGCCCGCTTGTTGATAAATTGTACATGTCCGTCCTCCTAAAAGTTTTCCGAAGGAAAACTCACTTCGGAAGCATAGGCTAAAAAGTTTTCCGTAGGGTCTATTATATCAGTTGAAGGTATTCCAACGCGAAATAATATTCGCTATACTAAGCTGAGACGAATACCAAACCCGCGATTTCGTACTATTATTGGAGGTGGGACCCCCTTGTCAACATATCATCCATTAACGGAACAGGAAGCGATTCGGCACGCCCGTTCGCTCGAAGGCTTTTTTCCTGCAGACGCCGAACTGGCATGTCAGGAAATCGGAGACGGCAATCTGAATCTCGTTTTTCATATAACTGATGCCATTAGCGGCAAGAGCTTGATACTGAAGCAGGCCCTGCCCTATGCCAAGGTCGTCGGCGAATCCTGGCCACTGACACTCGATAGAGCCCGCATTGAGAGCGAAGCTCTTATAATAGAAGGCAAGCTGGCACCCGGACTGGTCCCGCAGGTGTACCATTACGATGCCGATCTGGCCCTTACGGTTATGGAGGACCTGAGCGATCATGTTATTATGCGCCGGGCCTTGATTGAGGGACGTCGTTTCCCACAGTTCGCTGAGGATATCTCCACGTTCATGGCTAACACGCTCTTCTTCACCTCGGATCTGGGCATGAACCAGCAGGAGAAGAAATTGCAGTCTGGCCGTTTCATTAATCCGGAGCTGTGTAAGATTACGGAGGATCTCATCTTTGAAGACCCGTACACGGACTCGCCTAATAATAATTACGATGCGGCCATTGCCGATGCGGCCGAGGCGCTGACTCGCGACAACGAACTCCATTTGGAGGTTGCCATTCTACGGAACAAATTTTTGACTCAAGGTCAAGCTCTGCTGCATGGCGACCTGCACACAGGCAGTATCTTCGTCAAAGACGATTCGACAAAAGCCATCGATCCTGAGTTTGCCTATTATGGCCCGTCAGGTTTTGATGTGGGTGCGACCATTGCGAATCTGCTGCTTAATTATGCCGCTCACGAGCACTGGCATCAGGACGCTCAGGAACGAGCCGATTACCGTTTGTATCTGCTGGAGACGATCCGCGACATCTGGACGCTGTTCGAGCGCAAGTTCCTTCAGCTATGGGACGAGCACGGCATTGATCGTCTGCTGAATTCAGCAGACGGATACAAGAAGCTGTACCTGTCGAACTTGCTTCAGGATACCACAGGCTATGCCGGGTGCAAAATGGTACGCCGGATCGTTGGTCTCTCACATGTTGCCGATATTGATACGATTCCTGATGCGCAAGCTAAGGAGCGCGCCCAGCGGTTGGCCCTGCAGATCGGCACTTCGCTGATCAAGCGCAACCGCCGCATCGAATCGATTGAAGAACTGATCGACGTAGCAGCATCTGCTGCTCAAGCATGACACCTCAGCAATGTCTAATTCAAGAAAGGGTAATGAACCATGCATAATACAACTGAAGCTTTGCAATCTGTCATCTGGACAGGAGAGCGGGTCGAGCTGCTGGATCAGCGGCTGCTGCCCGAGGAGATCGTCTATCTCCCATTAACTACACCGGAAGATGTATGGGAGGCGATTCGCCACCTTAAGGTTCGCGGGGCGCCGGCCATCGGCATTTCCGCTGCATATGGCGTTGTATTAGGCAGTCGGGGTGCATTTGATACCACAGAGGATTGGCTGGCTGCCGTGAACCAGCATGCCCAATACCTTGCCACCTCCAGACCAACGGCTGTGAACCTGTTCTGGGCGCTTGACCGGATGAAGGCACGTGCTGTGCAATTGGCTGCCTCGGGGAGTCCGGTAGACGAATGTCAACAGGCCCTCGTTATGGAAGCCGTAGCTATCCAGAGCGAAGATGAGGAGACCAACCGCCTGATTGGCGAGCATGCCTTATCTCTCTTTAAGGATGACATGGGCGTATTGACGCACTGCAATGCCGGTGGACTGGCTACCGCCAAATACGGCACTGCGCTTGCCCCGTTTTATCTGGCACAGGAGCAAGGGCTCAAGATTCGTGTATTTGCGGATGAAACGCGTCCCGTGCTCCAAGGCGCCCGGCTCACAGCCTTTGAGCTGCAGCAGGCTGGGGTTGACGTCACCCTAATCTGTGATAACATGGCCGGCATGGTTATGTCCAAAGGCTGGATCGATGCCGTTATTGTCGGCACCGACCGTGTTGCTGCCAATGGCGATGTGGCCAACAAAATCGGAACCTACAGCGTAGCTGTACTGGCCAAGGCCCATAACATTCCGTTCTATGTCGCATGTCCAATGTCAACAATTGATATGCAGACGCCAACAGGCGCGGATATTCCAATTGAAGAGCGCCCGGATGAAGAAATCACGGAAGGCTTCGGCAAACGGACCGCTCCCGCTGGCGTGAAGGTGTTCAACCCGGCATTTGACGTGACACCTAACGAATATGTGAGTGCGATTATTACCGAGAAAGGCATTCTCCGCCCGCCGTTTGATGCCAGTCTCAAGAAATTGTTCGAACAATTGTAATCCAGCATACGATCAGGCTAGCCAGTCATTTCATATCTAATAACAAAATCAGCTCCAGACCCTGTGGTCTGGAGCTGATTTCGCTTGCGTGTTTATAGCATTTTGGCGAGCGCTTCCCTGCCTGGCATCCCTTTATGGATACCCATCGTTTCCGCCTCCACTGTCACGGACTCCAAGGGTGCTTCCAGCAGCTCCTCCAGTGTCCGTACACCTACTGCCCGGCCGGCTATAATTCCCCGATCCCGTAATTTCTCATTAAGTAACCCTACATCGAGCGCGCCGCACATAATATAGCCCTGATCAGTAGAGATGCTCAGCAGCGTCGTTTTGGGCAGCTTCACCTCTACACCTAGCGCCGTCGCCGATCCGATCGTAATAGGCACCATCCGGATCATTGTAATCCCTCCACTCTTCTGTGCCTGCTTCCTGCAAGGCAAGGATCAACTGACTGTATACTATATGCCAGTCTGCGATCTCCGTGTGGGGAGCCGCCTTGTCAGACCAATACCTATGGGATATCAACTAAAAAAAGATGACCCTGATGTCAAATTTAGGACTATGTACTCAATTTCATTCATGGTATATTAGTAATAGTTATGTAAGAAGTAGTCCCTGTGAACTAGAGCCAAACTATTGAAGGGGGAAGTAGGGCGTTGATGACGAAAGAAAAAACAACCAACAGCTCCTATCTGTTTAACGTAGATATTCTTATAGAGGATGAGAGCAACGCCCGAGCGTTGGAACGTCTCTTGAGCATCCTTAATCAGACGGGTGCTGCCGATTTTCGCATTCAGAGCGGAATCGAACTTGGCCGGGTGATTGAATCCATGATGACACGAACCAAGCCACCTCAAGAGCATGCTGTTCCTCATCTGAATCTTGTGCCTCCACCATCGAAATCAGCTCTCGCACGACCCACCACTCCTGGGCCAGACACTGGAATGGCTGTGGACGCGAGAATCCGCGCCTATATTGATCAGAACAAGCTGATTCGGTTGCATGTGAATAAAGGATTGGGCGTCAAGCTCAGCATCCCTTGCCGAATCGTCAAGTTTGATGAAGAGAACGGAAATGTCACTGTCTACCATGTGGATGAGAAACAAGTATATACCTTTTCCATTAATGAAATTGACGATTTCATTGAATAATGTCATTCACCACACACAAAACCCGCCCTTGCATACACAGGAGGCGGGTTTCTTGGTCTATCTTTCAACAAGCTATCCAGTTTGTAATAGTCTCTCGACTTGCTGGCTGGTCACGGGAGCGCTCCAGAAGTAACCTTGCATTTCATCGCAGCCATGACGCTTCAAAAATTGCAGTTGGCCTTCATTCTCTACCCCCTCAGCGATAACCTGCATATTGAGGTTATGAGCCATAGAGATAATCGCTGCCACAATGGCCGCGTCTCCGGGATCATGCTGAATGTCTCTGACAAAGGAGCGGTCAATCTTCAGACGACCAATTGGCAGCTTCTTCAAGTAATTGAGCGAACTGTAGCCCGTGCCGAAATCATCAATGCTAATATTGATGCCCATTTTTGTCAGCTCCAGCAGGCACTGTGTAGCGTGGTCCACATCCATCGTCATCGATTCGGTAATTTCCAGGTCGAGGTGCTCAGGTGAGAGACCTGTCCGCTCCAGAACGCTGGCAACCTTCTCCGTTAAATTCTGTTGCAGAAACTGCCGAATTGACAGGTTTACAGAAACCGGAACAGCAGATAAGCCTGCATCCTGCCATGCTTTATTTTGGCGGCACGCTTCTTCCAGCACCCAATCACCCAATTGGACAATCAGACCGGTTTCCTCTGCAACGGGAATAAACTGCCCAGGGGGTACCAAGCCCCGCTCCGGATGTTCCCAGCGAATCAAGGCTTCGAGTCCAATGACTTCCCCACTTGAGAGATCGTATTGCGGCTGATAGTGCAGCACAAACTCCTGACGCTGAATCGCTTGCTTCATTTCATGCTGGAGGGTCAAGCGTTCCAGAGATGAATTACTCCAGCTATCCGAGTACAAAATATAACCGTTCCTGCCGCTGTCCTTGGCTTTGCTCAGCGCTTGTTCCGCTTTCCTTAACAATTGGCCCGGCTCATCCTTCGTTTCACTTGCAGCTATGCCAACACTCGCCGTTACATGAAGCGGGAAACCCTGCAGTTCAAAAGGCTCCTCCAGTTCAGCCATCAACTCTGTTGTCCGCGCAACGAGCTCTTGCTCGGATTCAACAGCCATCAGGAGCACGGCGAATTCGTCTCCTTCCATGCGTGCCGTCATATCCTGCTCGGACAATCGCCTGGTAAGGCGTTCAGCCACTTGCAGGAGCAGCATATCGCCAAATTCGCGGCCAAACGAATCATTGACCAGTCGAAAATGGTCCAGATCCAGGTATAACAGTCCGACCTGCCCCTCATGTCTCTGGGACCGGTCAAGCGCCTCAGTCAGCTGTATCATGAACATTCTCCGGTTAGGCAACCCTGTCATGTCATCATAATAAGCCATATACCGGATACGCTCCCGATTGCGTCTGCGATCACTTGTATCTTGAATAATCAGCATGGTGCCGCTCCACTTGTCCTCCTGGTACAAAGGACAGGCAATAACCTGAATATCAAGGGGCAGTCCCGATCGGTTGACGAGAGTCAACGGAAAATGCCCGCCTGCTGATTCAACATGCGCGTCCTCCAGCCAAGCAGCTGTCTCGGCGCTCGTCTCTAGCAAGGACTGAAGCTTCGTGCCCAGCAATTCTTGCTTCTCGTAACCCAACAGCTGTGCTGCGCTGTCATTGACGTCAAGAAATTGCCCTTGGGTATCCAGAACGACAACCGGCATTGGGCTGCGAACCAGCAAGGCATCGGCAACCTGATGGCGGATCGAACGCCATGCGGACCGTGTCTGTCGCAGCTGCCGAAGATACACGAGTAACAGGATGATCACTGTGAAGGCTACCAGAGCAGCTGACAGCCACTTGGCTCCCTGTGAACCGAAGAAATCCAGCGATACGCCCATCCAGAGAGCGATGGCCAGGACGACAAGCCCTATCGTCCAGACTGCCAGCATGCGGGCACGGTCAAAGTTGGGTTGTTGATGAGTAGGCCGTACTTTACGATCCGCCACACACGTTCTCCTTCCTGTCTGCACTAAATGTCAGCTACGCAACATCTAACTATTTGCGTCGCGTGACGGCGATGATCATCATGAGCCAGCCAGCAATAAAGGCAACTCCGCCGATCGGCGTGACCATCCCGAGCTTGGTAAATCCAGTCAGCGTCAGAACGTACAGGCTGCCAGAGAAAATCAGAATCCCGGCATGGAGCAGTCCGGCAGCCCATGTCAACAAACGGCGGTCAGCCGACGATTGCGGGATCAAACCTATCAGAATCAGCCCGATGGCATGGTACATCTGATAACGAACCCCCGTCTCGTAAGTTGCGAGCATGGACTCGGTCAGCTGCTCCTCCAACGCATGTGCGCCAAAGGCTCCAAAGGCTACAGCCAGCATGGCATAGATCGCACCGGTAACAACATACTTTGAAGTCATGTGTAGTTTTCACTTCCCTGTATTTGGTGTATAATTCTACAAAAACCTATAAAGGAGCAACGCAATGGATCAGAATCCTTACCAATCCCCAGATCAACGTAGCCCTTCCGGGCCTTTTCAACCCTATTCCGAACATGATCAGGGCGAGCCCTATCCCACCAAGCAATCCGGGCTCGGTATTGCTTCGTTCGTCATTGGGCTTCTCAGCATCCTTGGGATTATTGGCGTTGTTGTCCTTTCCATGACAGCCGCGTACTCCATTTTTGAATCTCTGCCGACTGACGGCTCCGTGCCAGATCCTGAGACCATTGCTCAGGCATCCGGAAGCGGCGTCATGCTATTAGGCATCCTGCTGCTGTTCACTGTGCTTCTCAGTGTAGTCGGTCTTATTCTGGGCATCATCGGCTTGTTTATTAAGAACAGGCGCAAGGTGTTTGGAATCATCGGCGTCGTTCTGAACGGAGTGATCGTCTTTGGGTTTGGCGGTCTGCTGATCCTGGGCACCTTCGTTCAAGGTATGTAAATAAAAGCTGAATAAGGCTTGTGCAAAGGCTTCGCAGAATCGATTATACCATGGTCGCCCATCAAACGCATAACGCGAACCTGCGCCACCAACCTGGCGAGCTCTGCTCCCCGGGTAGTTCGCGTTTGCGGCCGGCCGTGTTTTAAGGAGGAAAGCTATGGCCAGAGAACAGTTTGACAAGGAGATTCAATTTCTGCGCATGCTTGCCATGACCGGCGGGGCTTACAGCAGACAACAATATGCCGAGCGACTGGGCATTTCCGTACATACGTTTGACAAGACGCTCCAGCGGCTGAAATCAATATCTGGTTCCTCTCCCCTTGCCAGCTCAGACAAAGACAAACAGGCGTTTACGGCCACGTTCCGATATAACTATTATGATGCCGTCGATCCCCTGCTCCTCCTGCTCTTTCAAGGCAAGTCGATGAAGATAACCGAGAGCCGCCGACTGGTCTTGCTGCTCGAATCACTCCAGAAGCGCTCGCAGACCGTTACCGAATTGCTGGACTGCTGCTCGGACGGTCAGGTCGAAAGCGACACCCCTCCAGACGAAAAAACGATTCGAGCCGATCTCCGTTATCTGGAAACAACCGGTGTCATCCGCCGGGTCGATGCCAAGCGTCCGTTCCGTTATCGTCTCCAGGACGAGCTCGGCCGCCTCACAGCGGAGCAGCTGCTGGAGATTTTCGCCTTTGTAGATATTATGGCTTCCACCCAGCTACCATCCGTTCACGGCTATCTGCTACGCGACAGCTTGAAGAAACTACTCATGAGGCAAGGCATGAATACGGAGGCACTGGACGCCTTTCTCTACAAATATCATTATTATTCTCGCATTCTGGATGAAGCTCATGTATTTAGCCTCATTGAAGCGATGCGCCAGCGCCGCCTCATCCAATTTCTCTATTTTACGCCGAAGAGCCCCCACAGCTACAGCGCCAGTCAAACGAATCCCCTCTTTCAGCGGGAACACAAGGGGCGGGAGAAAACGGTTCTCCCCTTGCAGATTATCTACGACCACCAATTCGGACGATGGTATCTACTGGCTCACCAATCAAGACTTGGAATCGTCAAGTTCAGACTGGAGGGCATTACACGTCTCTCGGAGGCAGAGGCCGTCTCGGAGCACGAGTACGCACAGCATCGGGATCGGTTAATGGCGAGGATTCGAAATAGCTGGCTTATCGATACCGGCCCTACCGTGCGAGTACGGGCCCGTTTTTTTCACCCGGGGGCCGGCATTCCCAGCTTTGTGAAAGAACGAGTGCAGCTGCAAGGCCAATGGGGAACCATTACCGAGGAGTCCGGAGGCACTTCATTTCTGTATGAGATTGATGTCAATGACACGACAGAAATCAAACCGTGGCTGCGCAGCTTCGGCTCCAGCTGCGAGGTGCTGGAACCGTCAAAGCTGCGTCAGGAAATGATTGAAGACTGGAAGGAGATCGCTGCCAGCTATGAACCTGTTCGAGAAAATAACCAATCATGAGCTGCTTGCCCAACTGGATGAGCGAGACGTTTTCTTTACCACCAGCGCTGAACGCAGCTGGCTGAAAACAATGCTGGAGCACCCAGCTGCGCAAGAGGCTCTCAGTAGAGCAACGCTGCAGCAGCTGCAAACCCTGCTCGTGAATGACGAACCACTGCAGCTGCATGAGAGCTTGACCGAAAAAGCGCAAAGCCGCGAAAATCAGGTGTTCCATCCGCTCATTCATTCCGTCCGGGAAGCCATACAGAAGCACAGGAAACTCCGTTTTCTGCCCGTCGGCAAATACGGTGTTGCAGGACAACCCTGTCTGTGCATTCCGTACAAACTGGAATATTCGATGGTGAAGCGGGAATGGTATTTGCTCTGGTACAAGCATGACCAGCGCAGGCTCATGAGCACAAGGCTGGACAAAATCAGCGAATGCCGGGAGGAGCCCTGTTTGGAAGCCGAGTGGCACGAGGCGCAGCAGGAAATACGCCGCCGACTTGAGCTTCAGCGTGATTCCGTTACCCTGGAGATCCCCAGACAATATAATCAGGAGCTCTCCCGCATCCTGTCCGCCTTCTCTTGCTTCGAGAAACAGGTCCGGCACGACGAGAACGAGAACTGCTATTCCATCATCCTGCATTTTAGCTCCAATGAACGCGAATACGTACTCTCCAGGCTGCGCTTTTTGGGCCGGAGAGTCCGGGTACAGGATCATCAAGCCATGCAGGCGCGGATGCACCAATCCGCTACGATGGCACTGTCTCGCTACCAGGAGGGCTAGAGCTCGGCAGCGATTGGTCACATAACCTTCCTTCGCTTGAATATAGTAGATATACGAAGCATTCGACGAGGGGGTAACCGCAGATGGATTCTAGTCGCGAACCGTTGTATATCGTCTCCCGTGATGACTGGTCGCTGCATCGCAAGGGCTATCAGGATCAGGCCCGGCATCAGCAGAAGGTCCGGGAAGCCATCAAGCAGAACCTGCCAGACCTGGTATCCGAGGAGAGCATTGTGCTGTCGGACGGCAAGCAGATTATCAAGGTGCCGATCCGCAGTCTGGACGAATATCACTTTGTGTACAATCACAATAAAAACAAGCATGTGGGGCAAGGCGATGGCGACAGCAGTGTAGGCGACGTATTGGGTACCGACCCGGCCTCGGCCAAAAAGGGAGGCAAAGGAGAAAAAGCCGGCGACCAGCCCGGCGAGGATGTGATAGAAGCTGAAATCAGCCTAGCCGAGCTGGAGATGATGCTCTTCGAGGAGCTGGAACTGCCTTTCCTCAAACGCAAAGATAAGGACCTGCTGGATACGAAGGAAATCCGATTTAACGATATTCGCAAGAAGGGTATCATGTCCAATATCGATAAGAAGCGAACCATTCTGGAAAATTTGCGCCGCAATAGTACCACTGGCAGCCCTGGCATTCACGGTATTTCGCCCGATGATCTACGCTACAAAACTTGGGAAGAAATCATTAAGCCGCAATCCAATGCCGTCATCTTGGCCATGATGGACACATCCGGTTCCATGGGGAGCTTCGAAAAATATGCCGCCCGCAGCTTCTTCTTCTGGATGACCCGATTCTTAAGACACCAGTATGAGAAAGTGGAGATTGTCTTCATCGCCCACCATACCGAGGCCAAGGAGGTCAGTGAAGAGGATTTCTTCACACGAGGCGAGAGTGGCGGCACCATCTGTTCCTCGGCGTATATCAAGGCACTGGAGATTATCGACAGCCGCTATCCTTCCCAATTATGGAATGTCTACCCCTTCCATTTCTCCGATGGTGATAATCTGACCTCGGATAATGAACGATGCGTCAAACTGATCGCGGAATTGATGGAGCGCAGCAACATGTTCGGTTACGGTGAAGTCAATCAATACAACCGGAGCAGTACGCTGATGTCGGCTTATAAGCATATTCAGAATCATAAATTCATCTACTCGATTATTAAGGAAAAGCAGGATGTCTATCAGGCGCTCAAAACGTTTTTCTCCAAAAAAGAACCCGTTACTTAATGCCTCATGTCAAAGGGCACCTGCTCGCTGCAATGCGAGTCAGGTGCCCTTTCCATTACACTCATGGCTTAGGAGCGAGGGAAGCCTTGAAGCCAGCCTACGATCCCCTCCACGGTCTGACGCAGCTGCTCATCTCCTCCGATGGCAGGCTCGCCATCTCCTCGCTGTGGACCATACATTCCGAATTGGGCATGGTTGCCGCCTTCAATCTCCAGGTAAACAGCATCCTCCGGCAAATGACCACGACTGTTCTCCCAAACCTCGCGATTTAATACGTTATCCTGTGTACCGGTGATCTGCAAGGCTTGCAGGCCGGACGCACTCAGATTCGCTTTGTCGTCGGCATAAGAGGCAAGGAAGAAGATCCCGTCGATGGCATCTGGGTGGGAAGCCGTAAACCGCGCCGCCATCGAACCGCCCAGCGAATGACCACCGATGACGTAGCTTTGATTGGGTGCCAATTCAATAATTTCGGAGGCTCTGTTCTGGGCAAACACAGCTAACTGGAGCGGCATCTTGACCAGGAAGGCACGATACCCTTGCTCTGCCAGACTGAATAGAAACGGCGCGTAGCTCTCCGGCTCCACCAGGCCGCCCGGATAGAAGATAATGTTCTCGGTTTGCGCCTGACCCGCAGGCTCAAAGCTGATCCAATGCTTGGTGTTGGTAACAGCGACTTGCTCGGAGCTTCCTATGTACTGCAATGCAGCCTGTTCCGGCTCATAGGTGAGCCAGTTCAGGGCGACGACGAGCGCTATGGCCAAGACGGCCAAGATGGCAACCAGCCACAGCAACGCTTTGCGCCATCGTCCTGCCCGGGGCTTGGACCCGGCGACTGAGATGGGTGTCATAATTATGCTCTTCCTCCTCTGACTGTTTCCTCTCTATTCTAGCCCAGAAGAGATGGAATAAGCCAGTGACACAGCTGTGAAGTCCATGGCCACCGCATAATCGGCCCGGCCCCCCCATACACATAGAATAGGAAACTTATCGCTACAACTGGAGGGGACGAGAGATGAAGCAAGACGAGATACGCCAGCTGGAACGCGCAATTGACGAAATTACCGAGGTGGCGCAAGGCTTTGGCCTGGATTTTTATCCGATGCGCTATGAGATCTGTCCTTCCGACATTATCTACACCTTCGGCGCTTACGGCATGCCGACGCGTTTCAGCCATTGGAGCTTCGGCAAGACGTTTCATAAAATGAAAACCCAGTACGATTTTGGTCTCAGCAAAATCTATGAGCTCGTCATTAACTCCAATCCGTGCTACGCCTTCTTGCTCGATGGCAACTCTCTCATTCAGAACAAGCTGATTGTTGCCCACGTCCTGGCCCACTGTGACTTCTTCAAGAACAATGCCCGATTTAGCCGCTCCAACCGCAATATGGTTGAGAGCATGTCCGCGACGGCAGACCGGGTAGCTCAGTATGAGCGGGATTACGGCACCGATGTGGTCGAACAATTTATCGATGCGGTACTAGCGATCCAGGAGCATGTGGACCCCACACTGATCAAGCCTTATCAGATGGATAAAGCGCGTTACATTGAGCTGCAAGAAAAACGGGAAGGCGACCGCAAAAAACCGCCCGCTCCCGTACTGCCTTACGACGATCTCTGGTCCTTGGACCCCGACATGAAACCAAAGCAGGAAAGCACCAAGGAAGGAAAACGAAAATTCCCCCCGCAGCCGGAGAAGGATCTGGTCTGGTTCATTGAAGAGAATTCCGAAGTGCTGAAGGATTGGCAGCGCGATATTATGTCCATGCTGCGTGACGAAATGCTCTATTTCTGGCCGCAAATCGAGACCAAAATCATGAACGAGGGCTGGGCTTCCTACTGGCATCAGCGGATCATCCGGGAGATGGATCTCACGAGCGAGGAAACGATCGAATTCGCCAAGCTGAATTCAGCCGTTGTCCAACCCTCCAAAAATAGTCTAAACCCTTACTATCTGGGGCTGAAAATATTCGAGGATATCGAAAAACGCTGGGATGAGCCGACAAAAGAAGAACAGGAACGCTTCGGTCGTCTCCCGGGACAAGGGCGCGACAAAATCTTCGAAGTCCGCGAAATCGACTCCGACCAATCGTTCATTCGCAACTATTTAACCAAGAAGCTCGTCACCGATCTGGACCTCTATATTTTCGAGAAAAAAGGACCTGAATGGAAAATAACCGATAAGTCCTGGGAGAACATTCGAGATCAGCTCGTCTACTCGCGCGTTAACGGCGGTTTTCCGAGCCTCGTGGTTACAGACGGAGATTGGAACCGTTCCGGGGAGCTATATATGAAGCATCAGTACGAAGGCGTGGAGCTGGACTTGAAATACGTAGAGCGTACCCTGCCTCATGTGGTCAAGCTGTGGGGAAAATCTGTCCATTTGGAGACCGTCGTGGAAGATAAAACGCTCGTATTCAGCTGCGACGGCAACAAGACGAGTCGCAAGTTCATTTGATGCCTATTTGTCCAGCATGCCCCCTGTAGTTGATTCACGCCCTCAGTACGCGGGTATTAATAATCAACACAGGGGCAACCCCCCGGATACAGAGGTGATTCAGATGATGGAAACAATCCTTATTGTATTGGGTGTGTTACTGGTAGTAGGCATAATCGTAGTTGCAAGCAAAGGCCGTTGGATTACCCTCGCAACCGCAAGAGGCAATCAGGCAGAAGAGCTGCAATCCAAATATTCATATCTTCAATCGAAGGACATTCCTTCTCGCCTGAAATCTGAAACAGGAGCTGGCGCTTCCGGATTTGCATCGCAAGGCGGAATGGCCATGAATGCTGTAGGCAGCCAAGCCGGGCAGCATGAAATGATGAAGCTCCAGATCAAACCGAAAGACCGCGAGCGTGCGGAAGAAGCACTGCAAGAGCTGGATCGCGAACGCGTCCTACATCAGTCGACTTCGTTGTAATCCGCGCCACTCACAGAGCAAATTAAACGGACCTGCAAAGGTCGAAAGGCTGTCGGGAACATCCCGACAGCCTTTTTCATGGCTCGCTTATGATCTACCCATCCAACTGCTCAACGACCACAGAGACATCCAGGTGCGCTCCGCTGCTTCCACGATACACTCCCTTGACGGGGACAATATCTTTGTAGTCCCGCCCATGGCCGAGCTTTACGTACCGCTCACCTACAATCGAAGGGTTGGTCGGATCATAGGAACACCAGCCACGATTGGGAACATACGCCTCGACCCACGCATGAGAGGCATGCTGTACTGCGGTCCCCTCCTCCTGCAAATCTCCAATGAACTGATATCCGCTCACATAACGCGCCGGAATATTGCGGCTCCTGCAAATGGTAATCATCAGATGTGCAAAATCCTGGCATACGCCCCGCTTCGAACCAATCATGTCTGCTACCTTGGTCTTCACATCAGTTGCATCTGCATCGTAAGTAAATTCCTGGCGAATTCGCTCGGAGAGCGCAGACAGCCATTCGTGGACGATGGCAGGCTCCTCGGCCGTACGCTCGTCCATCCCGGCAAATACCAGCACTTCCGGTGTTGCTGTTGTATAAGAGGTGGGCAGCAAATATTCGGCAAACCGGTTCTGCGCTTCATCCTTATCCAGCCAAGCCCAAGCTTCTGCCGGACTGAATAGCCGGCCCTTGCGCTCCGCCTCCCGCTCACGTCCGGGTTCCGTTGTGACGACGGTCATCTGGGTGCGAATCGTAAGCTTGGTGTGCGGCTCGTTGACTGAAAAGGCGGTTACCCGGTTGCCGAAAAAATCCTCATACGATTGCAAGGGAGTATTCGGTTCAACGGCGATGGCGTGTTGATAGCAGGATTGCCACTCATTCGTACAAGGAGTCAGCCGCACTTCATTGACACTGTCCGTAACCGGCTCGGCATACGTGTACTCCGTGACATGCATGATTTTCAGCTTCATGCACTGGCCTCCCCGATCCGAAAAAAGGTTTTGGCAAAGGCACTTCCGAGCTGCTGACACGCACCCAGCAATACCGCAATCATCAGTCCTTCTCTATCCTGCTGCAAATCCTCGCGCTCCAGACAGGACAATTCCGCGATGACCTTGCCAGCCTGACGGACCACCTTGCCATGGGCAAGCTTGAGCGCCGTCTCCTGCAATTCCAGGCTGCGCAGATGCTCATCCATCGCATGCAGAGCAAAGCTGACGGAGCGCGGGAATGCCGGATGCAGCACAAGAAATTCAATAATTCCGTCGGGAGACATGCCGTCTGCATAATACCGCCGGAACACCTGATAACCACTCACCGATCGCAGCGTAGCTTGCAAATAAGGATAGGCCTGCGGAGCACCGTCCTCCCCCTTATCCAGCGTGCTCCGAATGGCTTGCATAATACGAAGCGTGTTCTCGGCCCGTTCCAGGTAACGGCCGCACTCCATAAAATGCCATTCGTTCTCACGGGCCATCACAGACTGGGCAACACCCTGATACAGTGCCGTCCACTCTTTGATTCGCTTGTACAGCTGGTGGGGAGAATCCTTCATCAGCTCGTCGCGATGCCGCTCCCGCAGCCATAGATAAAAACTGTTAACGACATCCCAAATTTCAGTAGGAACCTTTTCCCGAAGCGTCCGCAGATTGCCTCTGGCATAATTCACACAAGCGACTAGCGAATTGGGATTGTCCCGGTCAAGGGTAATATAGTGTAGGACATCCTCTTCATTATAGCCTCCATACTGCTGTTCATAAGCCATACGGCTGCCGAGCGCCTCTACGATTCGGGCCCACTTGTCACCTTGCAGTTGTGACAGCTGGTCTTCATGTTGCCGATGCTCTTGCTGTAGATGGTAATGGACATCGATCAGCCGGGCATGATTCTCTGCCCGCTCCATGTATCTGCCTACCCAGAACAATGCTTCTGCATTCCGATTCAACATCGCCATCGCCTCCAGATCCTAATAGTAAGCTAGCGGTTAAGCACCCACGTATCCTTGACCCCACCACCTTGCGAAGAATTGACCACCAGGGACCCCTCCTGCAGCGCAACCCGTGTCAGCCCGCCCGGAATGACATGCAGATCCGAGCTGCCCATGAGCGTAAACGCACGCAGATCAATATGACGCGGACTCATGACACCATTCTTCATGATCGGGGCGCGCGAGAGCTTCATTGTTTCTTGGGCGATATAGCGCTCCGGAGATTTTCTGATTTCTTCTGCAAATACCGCAATCTCCCGTGCAGAAGCCTGCGGCCCAACCAGCATACCGTAACCGCCGGAGAGCGAGGTTTCCTTGACAACCAACTGTTCTAAATGAGCAAGCGTATAGTCGAGATCTTCCTTGCGGCTGAGCAGATAGGTCGGAACGTTGCCGAGAATCGGCTCTTCCCCGAGATAATAACGAATCATGTCTGGAACATACGCATAAACCGCCTTGTCATCTGCCACTCCTGTACCCGGAGCGTTGGCGATCGCTACATTGCCAGCTCGATAAGCATTCATTAATCCCGGAACGCCCAGCATCGAATCCGGTTGAAAAGCCAGCGGGTCAAGATAGTCGTCGTCGATTCGCCGGTAAATGACATCCACCTGCCGCAGTCCACGAAGATCCCGCAGATAGATTTTCTGGTCTTTGTAGACGAGATCTCTTCCCTCAACCAAATGAATGCCCATCTGCTGGGCGAGAAAGGTATGCTCAAAAAAGGCTGAATTATAGGGCCCTGGGGTTAGCAAAACAATAAATGGATCACGCTTGCCCGACGGGGCCAGCGAGCGTAACGAGCTGAGGAAAACATTAAGGCTTCGTTCAATACTGTGGACAGAACAGGAGAAATACAAGTCGTGGAACAATTCGCTCATCAGGGAGCGCCCGGTATAAAGGTAGGAAAAGCCGGAGGGCGATCTGAGATTATCCTCAAGCACTAGATAGCGGCCGGTTTCATCGCGGATCAGGTCGATACCTGTCGTGGTCATATAGGCATTGCCGGGTACATCCAGGCCTGCCATCTCAGGTCGATAATACTTATTGCCCATCACCATTCGCCTTGGGACCAGACCGTCGGCGATGATGTGCTGCCGATGATAGATATCCCTGGTGAAGGCGTTGAGGGCGCGAACCCGCTGCTTCAATCCCCGCTCAATTTGCTCCCATTCCTCTGCCGGGATAACCCGCGGGATATAATCGAACGGGATCGTCCGCTCCAGCGGCTCCGGCTGATCCGGGGTATAGAGGGTAAAGGTAATCCCTTCTTCGAGCATCCGTTGGTCTAAAGCATGCTGGCGGGTCGTCAGCTCGGCCGGTTTCAAGCGTGAGAATAATTGATGGATCGTATCGTAGTGCGGGCGTATGGAGAGATCCGAATCGTACATTTCGTCATAAAAAGATCGGGCATCATAATAATACGGCTCCGGCTGTCTGGCAATCGACATGCAATCCCTCCTCCATATATGCAGATGCCGTTCATTCCGAAGCGCAAACTCCCGCTTCACCATGTCAAAAATATGTAGTACTATTTGACAAAAATGGCGACATCAACATGATTTATACTTTCAATCATACTGATGCCGCCTATATATGTCAACTTATTTAACATCAAATTACAAAGGAAAATTAGACGTCTAGGAAGTCTCGGATTTGAGCTGTTCCAGCTCCCTCGATACCTTGTCGATCGTACTCACAAAGCTCGCCAGTTCTTGGGAACGGGCTGCCTGCAAGCGGGCCTGCTTACTGGTGGATTCTGACTCTACGCGCACCTCGGACACTTTGGTGACAATACGCTCCAAGCGCCCCTGAATATCCACAAGCGTCTGCTTCGAGGAGGCAGCCAGCTTACGGACCTCGCTCGCCACCACTTCGAAGCCTCGCCCGTGTTCACCGGCATGGGCCGCTTCGATGGCTGCGTTGAGTCCTATTAAATGGGTCTGATCAGAAATACCGCGTATCAGCGTCCCCATCGCACTAATGTTATCGATCTCATGACGCAGCTCTCCCAGCAGCTGATGCGACTTGTCTTGCGACTCAGCCGTCGATACTGCGGTCTCGGCAATGTTCTGCGAGCTGGCATCGAGCTGGACGATCATGCCTGCCAGCTGCTGCACCGCTTCGGCGATCGTCTGGAGAAGACGATCCTGCTGCGCGGTCAGGTCCTGGAGCTGCTGCTGCTCAGCCTGCTCGTAAGCCTCCAGAACAAGCTGGGAATCCAGATTGAACATCTTGGTAATCGCGTATAACACGCGTTGCCACTGCTCGGGCAGTACTTGCTGCAGGATGTCCGCTGCGAGATCGGTATAAATCATATAAGTACCCAAATACCAGTCTGTTGTCAGTCCAATACGCGAGTGCACCAAACCGATACGAATCCGATTATCGATATAGTTGTCATCCAAGTGGCCGGTTGCAAGAGACAACCAATAATCACGCTGAGTTTCTTTGAGCCGGGGAATCGTGCTGAAGCGCTCAATCAGCGCGCGCAGCTCAGGCTCCTGCTGGATCCGCTCATAGAACCGGTCCACGACGTCCGTTACAATACGTTCAAAGACGGAACGATGCTGCGCCAGTAAGGCAAGATCCGCATCAGTAATGCCGGTAAATTGGACTTGCTTCAATCGTTTGGGGGATAAGTTCATCATTCGTTAGGTCGATCCTTCCATATCATTGGTGTTGTGCCATATCCTTCTCTCCATTATATACATAAGAGCAAGACATTCAACCATGATATTGAAAGCGGTTCACTAGCAGCTGGTCTATACTGCTCAGGCCGTTACCGAATAAAAATAGCACTCAGACCGCTCACGCAGGTGGTCTGGCAGCTTGCGGGTGCTCGAGGTAGATACCGAAGCGCGGATTGCTTGCTCCTGGTCAGCACCGAGATGGACCTCTCTGAACTCTTCATTATAATGATGGATGTAGGCCGTATTGACAATGTTATTGCGGTCCAGCGACTCGAAACCCATCGCTTGCAGCGATGGCAGCAGCGCGGAACGCGTCATGGCATAACTGTATTCGCCGCTAGTCGTGTAGAATAGCGGACCTTTGCTAGTCAGCTTAATCATGAGCACGTCCGAGATTGCCACCTCTTCCAGTGTACCATCCTTCCCTGCCAAAACAAATTTCACCGTTCTCCCTCCGTTCTAATTACCTACTCCCCATTATACAGAACATACGTTCTGTTATCAATGACCTTCTTATCGCACAAAAAAAGCAGACCGCTCGGGTCTGCTTCAGTTGACTGCCTGTTCCTTAGCGATTCAGCAAGCTGCCGACATAGCGCAACAGCTCATTGGCACACACCGGGCAATAGCCGTGATCGTCCATCAGACGTTTGGTTACTTCATTGATCCGCTTCAGCTGCAGTTCATCCGGTGTTTTGGTGGAGGTGGTAATCTTCACAATATCCTTCAGATCCGTGAACAGCTTCTTCTCGATCGCTTCGCGAAGCCGGTCATGACTGGCATAGTCAAACCGCTTGCCTTTGCGGGAATAGGAAGAGATACGAATCAGAATTTCTTCACGGAATGCCTTTTTGGCATTTTCCGAAATGCCAATTTGCTCCTCAATGGATCGCATCAGACGCTCATCCGGATCCATCTCTTCGCCAGTGAGCAGATCTTTGATCTTGGCCCAATTGCAGAAGGCCTCGATGTTATCCAGATAGTTTTCGAATAGCGTACGTGCCGACTCCTCGAAGGAATACACAAACGCCTTCTGAATTTCCTTTTTCGCCAGGTTGTCGTATTCCTTGCGGGCCACAGAAATATAATTGAGATATTTCTCCCGCTCTTCCTTGGTAATGGATGGATGCTGATCCAGTCCGTCCTTCAGCGCTCTCAACACGTCCAATGCATTGATGCACTGCAGGTCCTGCTTGATCAGCGCACTGGAGATCCGGTTGATGACATATCGCGGGTCGATGCCTGACATGCCTTCATCGGTATATTCATTTTGCATTTCTTTGAGGTCGGCTTCCTTGAAGCCCTCGACCTCCTCGCCATCATACATGCGCATTTTTTTGACGAGATCCATGCCCTGCTTCTTGGAATCCTTCAGACGGGTAAGTATGGAGAAAATCGCGGCCGAACGCAACGAGTGCGGCGCAATATGGATGTGCTTCATGTCACTCTGCTGAATCAGCTTGCTATAAATTTTCTCCTCTTCAGACACCTTCAGGTTGTAGGGAATCGGCATGACGATCATCCGGGACTGCAGCGCCTCGTTTTTCTTATTGCTGATGAATGACTTGTATTCCGTCTCATTGGTGTGCGCAATAATC
Source organism: Paenibacillus daejeonensis DSM 15491 (assembly GCF_000378385.1). GTDB lineage: Bacteria > Bacillota > Bacilli > Paenibacillales > Paenibacillaceae > Paenibacillus_D > Paenibacillus_D daejeonensis. Next base: position 1,203,754 of record NZ_KB899659.1, read on the forward strand.
AGTTCATCGGCCGAAATCAATGCGAAGCGTCCCGCCTTGAAATTGCCTTCTTGCGTCAGCGACAGCAAGTTCCAGAGGAACTTCTCGTCGCATTTGAGCATTTCCTGAAACTCCATCAGTCCGCGGTTTGCCTTATTCAGCTCCCCGTCAAACCGGTAGGCACGCGGATCCGACTCGGAACCAAATTCGGTAATTGTCGAGAAGTCGATGCTGCCTGTAAGATCGGCAATATCCTGCGACTTGGGATCCGAGGGGCTAAAGGTACCGATGCCCACCCGATTATCCTCGGAGATCTGTACGCGTTCTACCAGCACATCCTCGATCCGACCGCCATACTCGGTGCGAAGTCGCATCTGGCAGGAAGGGCACAGATTGCCTTCAATCCGAACACCCAGCTCCTTCTCCACATCTCCCCTTAGTTCGTGAGGAATCAGGTGCAACGGCTCCTCGTGCATCGGGCAGCCTTTGATCGCATAGACAGCGCCCTTCTCGGTCCTGGAGAACCGCTCCAGCCCTTTTTTGAGCATCGTCACAATGGTCGATTTCCCCCCGCTGACCGGCCCCATCAGCAGCAAGATCCGCTTGCGGACATCCAGTCTCCGGGCTGCGGAGTGAAAATATTCCTCCACCAGCTTCTCAACCGCCCGGTCGAGACCAAAGATCTCCTGCTCAAAAAACTTGTAGCGTTTGCGCCCGTTTATCTCCTCGGTCCCCATGGCTTCAATCATCGCATAGACCCGTGAGTGGGCCGTCATCGCCGGTGTGGGGTCCTTTTTGAGGATATCAATATATTCCTTAAATGAACCCGTCCACAATAACTGTTCGCTCTCTGCGTTATACTGCGTAATTTTCTCAAAAATATCCATACCGAACCTCCTCCCATCGCTCCTGCTGCTCTAGTCCTTCTCTTTGTGTCAGGTCATGCCAGCCTCCGCCACCAGTGAACACTATCTTTTTTTGAAGTAATACAATCCTATGCAGTGGGCGCTTCGAAATTGCCCTCTTTTTAAAATCCGCCACGGTCGTTTTTGCCCCGGGCGAGTCGCAGAGCCAAGCCGGGATGGGATGAGTACGGACAGGCAGTATGCTATAATGGAGCATTATAACAGGATTCATCGGTCCGGGAGAGGAGACGAGAATACCTAGTGGCAGTAAAAGAAGAGGCGGAGCTGTACTCTCCGCTCAAGCAATTTTTTGAAGCTCGCGGGTACGAAGTCAAAGGAGAAGTCAAGCATTGCGATCTGGTTGCCGTGCGACCCGGCGAAGATGAGATGCTTATTGTAGAAATGAAAAAGACGTTCAACCTGGCCCTGCTGCTGCAGGGTGTTGAACGTCTTCGTGTAAGTGAGCATGTGTTTCTCGCAGTCGAACGGAACCGTAAAAAAAGCGGCGCCCACAATCAGCGATTCGGCGAACTCACCGAGCTCTGCCGGATGCTCGGACTGGGCCTCATTACCGTCACCTTCTATAAAACCAAGTCTCCGTTCATCGAGGTGCTGTGCGAGCCCGGGGAATTGCCGAGAGGGCTTCGGAGGAAGACCCGCCAGGCGAGACTGCTGAATGAATTCAGGGAACGCAGCGGCGACTACAACACGGGTGGCATCCGCAGCAAGCAGTTGATGACCGCCTACCGCGAGAAGGCGCTGCGCTGTGCCTACGCCCTTCAGGCAGAGGGCTCCGCCCCGCCCCGCCGAGTCGCAGAGCTGAGCGGCTGCAGCAAAGCGGCCAGCATCCTGCAAAAAGATTATTACGGTTGGTTTGAGCGGGTGGAGCGAGGGGTCTATCGCCTTCGGCCAGCCGGCTTGTTGGCCCTGGATCAATATGCCGAGCTTATCCGTGTGTGGCATACGAAGCTGACAGACCCTGTACCGGAGAATCCTTAACAGCGGGCGAGAAATTCGTCAACCGCTTCGGCGAAACGCTCGATGCCCTGGCGCATCCGCTCACCTTCGGTATAGGTAAAGTTCATACGAGCCGTATTGCGCTTCGGCGTTCCGGCAAAGAAAGGAGCACCCGGTACAAAGGCAACGCCTTTGGTCACAGCAGCCCGCAGCAGCGCTTCCGCATCAAGTCCTTCAGGCAGCTCTAGCCACAGGAACATGCCGCCCTGCGGTTGAACCCAAGTGAGATCCTGCCAGTTCCTCTGCAGCAAGAGCTGCTCCATTTGGCGCATCCGGGAGCCATAGGCAGCCGAGATCTTGCGAATATGATCATCGAGCGGGAAGTGGGTCAACAGCTCACTGACCGTCTGCTGATCCAGCGTGCTCGAGTGCAGGTCCGAGGCTTGCTTGGCCTTGGCGAGCATGCCAATGATGCCGCGATCCCCCATTGCCCATCCCGTACGCAGGGCCGGAGCGACCGTCTTGGAGAAGCTGCCCATATAGAAAACCGTACCACCGTCCGCTTCCCCTTCCAGGGAATACAAGGTCGGGTAATCCGCCTGCGGGTCGAACCGGATATCGCCATACGGATCATCCTCCAGAATCGGCACGCCAAATTGCCGGCTCAGGGCCAGCAGCCCTTGGCGGCGTTCCAGGCTCCACACTCGTCCCGTCGGATTGCCGAAGGTCGGCACAACATAGATCATGGCCGGACGGTGCTGCCGCAGCAGGGCTTCCAGCGATTCCATGATCATGCCGTCCTTGTCGCTTTCTACCGGAATAACGGTGAGTCCATGCATGCTAAATACCTGAAGGCTCGACAAATACGTTGGATTCTCGACAAGCACAATGTCCCCAGGGTTGGTCAAGACACGCGCGAGCAAATCCAGCGCTTGCTGGGAACCGGTCGTGAGAATCATCTGTTCCGGCTCAACCTTCATTCCTTTGACTGCCATTCGGGTGCATAGCTGCTCACGCAGCGACAGATACCCTTCCGTTACCCCGTATTGCAGTGATCCGCTGCCCTTCTGGAACACGCGTGCAGCCGCGTCCCGCACGGCCTCAAGCGGAAACAGCTCTTCAGCTGGCAGCCCTCCGGCAAATGAAATAATCTCGTTGCCTTGCGTAAGCTTCAAAATGTCACGTACGGCAGATGAATGCAACTGGCCAATACGTTCAGATATACGATATTCCATGTGTACTCTTCCCATCTGTATCAAAATGTCCGCGGATGAAAGCGGCAAAAATTCGGCTACCATACATTGTACGCCTAATCCCCTGGATGGGCAACTGGTGGGAGCCACCCGAAATGTAACAATCTGTTCACAAGATTTGAAGTTTTCTTTTTTGTCCGATTTGGGTATAATATAAGCAGCTTACTGGAGGTGTACGTTATGGATTTCCCAATGGAGTTTACGCGAACGTTCTGGGTCATCATGATTGTAATGGTGATGTTTTTGATCGCTATCTTCACCTCATCCTACAATGATGACAAGACCAAAGGACTGTAAGCCTTAAATCGAATATCAAAGAAGCCCCCGGATCCCCGGGGGCTTCTTTGATAGGCGACAAAGCTTGATTAAGCTCGCATCTGACTCATATCCTGGGCGCAAGCGGCGCACAGATAACGCTCCTTGAACTCACGGACATCCTCCATGGACGTACAGAATACACATCTTGGACGATAGCGCTCCAATATAATATGATCACCCTGCACCAAGATTTCTACAGGATCGCCTTCATTCATTTGATATCGTTTGCGCAATGATTTGGGAAGCACGATACGGCCCAATTGGTCAACTTTGCGTACAACTCCTGCTGGTTTCACTGTATTCACCACTCCTGTGTCTAGTATTAATTGTTTGTATGGGAGAACCTCCGTGTACCATAACCTTCGAGACATCGTCCGGGTTTCCTTCCTCATCCCGTTATTTCCTAGTTTTCTGCAAGCGCCGGGCACCTGCAACATCCAAAAGATGGAACGGATGCTCATTTTATGTTTTTAAACGACGACCTCTCTTTTGAAACAGGCAAGATGTAACAGCTATCGTCGTCCTTCACAGGTCTTCACAGGTGATACCTACTAATTCATCCCCGGGAAGTCTAATTGTCTCAGAGCTTCGAACACAACGATCGCCGCAGCGTTCGACAAATTAAATGACCGTACGTCGCCCGTCATGGGCAGCCGCAGGCACGTCTCCGGGTTCGCTTCAAGCAGCTCGTCCGGCAAGCCTTTGGTCTCCTTCCCAAACACGAAAACATCCCCATCCCGGTATTGGAAATCCGTAAACCGTTTCTCCGACCTGGTGCTTGCAAAGAAAAAACGCCCGCCTGGAAAGCTCTTCTCTACTTCGGCGAAGCTGTCATAGTAGGAGACGTTGACCGCATGCCAATAATCCAGACCCGCCCGTTTCAGTGTCCGGTCGTCCGTTTGAAACCCCAATGGCCTGACGAGATGCAGGTGGGCTCCCGTTGCTGCACACGTGCGAGCAATGTTCCCCGTATTTGCCGGAATTTCCGGTTCAACCAGTACGATATGTAATGCCATGATAGTCCCCCCACTACGATTGTGATTGATTTGTCCAAAGATGATCAGCTGCTCTGCAAATTTTACATTGGGTTAACGTTTGCTTAACCTGCCGCATAATGTCCCATGCCATAATGGGGGTACATAAGCCGAAAAAGGAGCTTAAGCGATGAAAAAGAAAATCCTGGTCGTCGACGACGAGCCCTCCATCTCGATGCTAATCGAGTTCAATCTTAAGCTGGCCGGCTTCGATGTCCGATGCGTTGAGGACGGCGAAGCGGTATTCGATATGCTCAAGCCTTACCGCCCCGATCTAATTGTATTGGATCTGATGCTTCCCAAGATGGACGGCATCCAAGTATGCCGCGAACTTCGCAAACAGCAAAATGCGGTGCCCATCGTCATGCTTACCGCCCTTCAAGATGTTACTGATAAAATCGCCGGCCTCGATAACGGAGCCGATGATTACATGACCAAGCCCTTCAGCCCCCAGGAGCTTATCTCTCGCATTCAGGCCGTTTTCCGCAGGGTGCAGTCACTCCCGAGTGCCGGAGATGGCCAGAGCTATGAATTTGGACGTCTGAGAGTCAATGCGGAGCAGCGTGAGGTTCACCTGGATGGGCAGCTGGTTGAACTCACGCCAAAAGAATTTGAATTATTACTATTCCTGTGTAGTCACAGAGGCAAGGTGCTAAGCAGACAACAACTGCTGCATGGTGTCTGGGACTATCATTTCCTGGGTGACACCCGGATCGTTGACGTTCACATCAGTCATCTGCGTGACAAAATCGAGAAAAACGCCCGTTCTCCAGAATATATTATGACCGTTCGCAATGTCGGCTACAAGCTCACAGGTCCCCAGCTCAAAGATTCTTCAGGCTAGTCTGCCCCTCACTCTTGGAATTGGAAAAGAAGCCTTCTTCCGCTGCGACGCAGCGGCAGGAAGGCTTCTTGCCTGTTCTGAATCATGGAACCGGTAATCCGCACCGGTTAACCGTTGTTCTTCTGGAACTCTTTCATGAACTCCGCCAGCGCTCTGCAGCTCTCCAGCGGCACGGAGTTGTATGTCGATGCCCGCAGGCCGCCAACATCACGATGCCCTTTCAGTCCGACGAAGCCTTGGGCTTCCGACTGCAGGATGAACTGCTTCTCCAGCTCCGCATCATGAATACGGAATGTGATGTTCATCGTCGAACGACTCGCTGCCTGAGCCACGCCGCGGTAGAAGCCGCCGCTCTGATCAATCGCGTCATAGATAAGGTTGGTCTTGTCGCGATTGTATTGTTCGACCTGGGACACGCCGCCTCTTGCTTCAATCCACTCCAGCATCAGCTTTACCATATAGACGGAGAAAGATGGCGGTGTATTGTATAGGGAGTTAGCCTTCACATGCGTATCGTAGCGCAGCATCGCAGGCAGATGTTTGGGACTGGAGGCAGCCAAGTCTTCACGAATAATAACCAGCGTGACACCTGACGGTCCAAGGTTCTTCTGGGCTCCAGCGTAAATCATCCCGAACTGCTTGATGTCGACAGGACGCGACAGAATGTCGCTGGACATATCCGCAATCAAGGTTGCATGGTCCGCAACATTAGGATATGCCCCGTACTGTGTTCCCTCGATCGTCTCGTTGGAGGTAATATGCAGGTAGGCGGCTTCGGCCGGTACTTCGATATCGCTCAAGCTTGGAATCCGCGTGAAGCTATCCCCTTCGGAGGTTGCCGCAATCGCTGTTTCTCCAATCAATTGCGCTTCCTTGAGTGCCTTCTTCGCCCAGCTGCCGGTCATAACGTATGCTCCGGGACGGCCTGGCTGAAGCAGATTCATAGGCAGCATAGCGAACTGGGTGCTGGCTCCGCCTTGCAAGAAGAGAACATGATAATTGTCCGGAATATGGAACAGTCGTCTCAGCAGAGATTGTGCATCGTTGTTCACTTGCTCATATTCTTTACTGCGGTGCGACATCTCCATAATTGACATGCCCGCTCCGTGATAATTGACGAATTGCTCCTGGGCCTGCTGCAGCACCTCAAGCGGCAGCGCAGCTGGTCCGGCATTAAAATTAAACGCGCGTTTGGTCACCGTTCTCCACCTCTTACTTCCTTCATTAGTAGCTATCTATGTACACTATGGCTAATGATAGCAAGTTTGGCCTTAAGCATCAAGTCCCATCCGTGCTAGGCTACTGATGCTGAAGCACTAAAACAGCAGAAAAAGCGAATCCTGTTGCCAGGATTCGCCTTTCTCAACTAGTTAAGAATAGAATCATTGCGGATTAGCAGCCGAAGTAGAGGCTGTACTCGTGCGGATGAACACGGATCGATACCGCTTTGGCTTCTTCACGCTTGAACGCCACGTAGTTGGCGATGAAGTCTGGCGAGAATACGCCGCCTTCAGTCAAGAACTCGGAATCAGCTTCCAGAGCGTCCAGCGCTTCGTCCAGCGAGCCTGGTACGCTGCGGATTTCGCTCTTCTCTTCATCAGAGAGCTCATAGATATTTTTGTCGAAAGGACCGTAGCCCAGTTCTTTTGGATCCAGCTTGCGCTTGATGCCGTCCAGACCAGCCATCAGCATGGCAGCAAATGCCAGGTAAGGGTTAGCTGTGGAGTCCGGTGTACGGAACTCGATGCGGCAGCCTTTAGCTGTAACAGCAGCAACCGGAATACGTACAGCTGCAGAGCGGTTACCTTTGGAGAATACCAGGTTAACCGGAGCTTCGTAGCCAGGTACCAGACGCTTGAACGAGTTCGTGCTTGGGTTCGTCAGAGCGATCAGCGCTGGAGCATGGTACAGGATACCCCCGATGTAATGCAGAGCCAGCTGGCTCAGGTTAGCATAAGCGCCTTTCTCGTAGAACAGCGGCTCGCCGTTGTCGAAAATGGACGTATGCACGTGCATACCGCTACCGTTATCGCCAAACATTGGCTTCGGCATGAAAGTTGCAACTTTGCCGTACTGGCGCGCAACGTTATGAACGATATATTTGTATTTCAGCAGGTTGTCAGCTGTTTTGGTCAGCGTGTCAAAACGGAAGTTGATTTCGCCTTGGCCGGCAGTTGCAACTTCATGGTGATGACGCTCAACGCGCAGGCCTGTTTCTTGCATCAGACGAACCATTTCACTACGGATATCCTGTTGCGTATCCATTGGTGCTACTGGCACGTATCCGCCTTTAACGCCAACTTTGAAGCCCAGGTTGCCGCCTTCTTCCTTGCGGCCTGTGTTCCAAGCAGCTTCTTCGGAATCTACGGAGTAGAACGAAGTATTCATGGAGCTCTCATAGCGAACATCGTCGAAAATGAAGAATTCGGACTCTGGTGCGAAGAAAGCATCTGTACCTACACCTGCGGATTGCAGGAATTCTTCAGCCTTGTGAGCGATGCTGCGCGGGTCGCGGTCATAACGATCGCCTTCTGGCGTATGAATATTACACATTACGTTCAATGTCGGATGATCGGTGAAAGGGTCGACATAGACCGCTTCGGTATCCGGCATCATAACCATATCGGATTCTTCAATACCGCGGAAACCAGGGATCGAAGAGCCGTCGAATGCAACACCGTTAACGAATGTATCAGCATCCACCTCTGTAGAAGGCAATGTGATATGGTGCGCGCGACCGGAAAGGTCAACAAAACGGAAATCCACGAACTGAATGCTGTTTTCTTTAATCAAGTCCAATACTTTTTGAGCTGACATCTAATATTTCCTCCATTTCCGAACATTAACATAGAATAAAACGGATATTGTTCAACTTTCGCTTTAAACTCTGTCGTAATTATAAAACGAGCGACTACCCTCGTCAATACTTATGTCAGGTATTTTTTAAGCGAGTGTAAGGTATGCTTACATTTTTTATTGAATGTTCACATTTCCGTCAAACCGAATGTTCAGGTTTAGTGAATCTCTTGTCTTTAACCACTATCAGACCAAATAAAACCGCCATGATCCCCTAAACGGGCAATCATGGCGGCAACATTCGACATTATTTCTTCCAGGTAGCAAACGCTTCAGCCGGTGCCTTCTCCGTGTCAAAACGACGTCCGACCAATTCACCTAGCTTCTCCAGATCTTTCAATAGTGCTGCGAACTGATCCGGGAACAACGATTGAACGCCATCACCCGTCATCGAGTTGTCCGGGTCCGTGTGCATTTCGATGATTAGTCCGTTGGCTCCCGCAGCAACCGATGCCTTGGACATCGGCTCGACCAGCTCCCGACGGCCGGTACCATGGCTCGGATCCGAGATGACCGGCAGATGGCTCAGCTGCTGAAGGACAGGAATAGCGGTTAAATCCAGTGTGTTGCGGGTGTACTGTTCAAAGGTGCGAATGCCGCGCTCGCAGAGCATAACGTTCGGATTGCCTCCGGCCAGGATGTACTCCGCTGCATTAAGGAACTCATCGTAGGTTGAGCTGAATCCGCGCTTGAGCAGGACAGGTGTCTGAACTGTTCCCAGCTTGCGGAGCAGATCAAAGTTCTGCATGTTGCGCGTGCCTACTTGCAGGATATCCGCGTATTCGGCGCATACATCGACATACTCCGGTGTCATGACTTCTGTAATCGTCAGCAGGCCGTGCCTCTTGCCCGCCTCGGCCATCATGGCCAGCCCCTCAACACCAACACCTTGGAAGCTGTAAGGTCCGGTACGCGGCTTGAAGGCTCCGCCACGCAGTACCTGCCCACCCGCTGCCTTAACCAGTCGTGCGATCTCATCGATCTGCTCCGGGTTCTCGACGGCGCAAGGCCCGCCCATGACAACCATATGCTCCCCGCCAATCTTGACGCCTTTGATCTCAATAATGGTATCGTCGGGATGGAAATCACGGCTGGCAAGCTTGTAGGATTTTGAAATTTTGATGACGTTCTCTACATCCTTCATCTGCCGCAGCTGCTCGGCCAGGGTTGGCTCCGCCTGACCAATGATGCCGACAACCGTGCGATCTTCCCCGCGCGAGACGTGAGCTTTGACGCCTGTTTTTTCAATATATTGAACGATTTCTCCGATTCTTTCTTCCGATACATTCTTGTTTGTAATAACGATCATGGTTATCTCTCCTTTTCGCGCTTCAACGCTTATACGCTTTTAAGCTTTTATGCTGTTATGCTTTTAATCGATAAAGTAAATATACAAGAAAAAAAAGCCTCCGTCAACCCCCTTTGATCAGGATTGGTACGAAGGCTTTGCACTAGAAACCTCTTACAATGGCTTAAGCTTTGGATTTCTCCCGTATCTTGGGCAGCAGCTTGCTCATATTGATTGTGCGCTTAAGCTCCCACGTCTCCGAGTCATTCGGATCGTACTGCTCCAGATAACTGATTACTTCCTTGGTAATGGGCGTGGGGGTAGAGGCGCCGGAGGTGACGGCCACCAATTCCACACCTTCCAGCCATTCACGCTTCAGCTCGCTAAGGTCGGAAATCCGGTAAGCCGGCACGCCCCCGATCTCCTCCGACACCTGAGCGAGCCGGTTGGAGTTGTTGCTCCGGGGATCGCCCACGACGATGCAGAGCTGTGCATCGCCTACTTGCTCCGCGACCGCTTCCTGGCGAACCTGTGTCGCCAGACAGATCTCATTATGCACCTCTGCGGTCGAAAAGACCTCCAGAAGCCGCTTGATTAGATGCTTGACATCCCACTGGGACATCGTGGTCTGATTGGTGATAATAATCTTATCGCTGGTAAGCACCAGACGCTCCACATCCTCCAGACGCTCAATGAGGTGGACACGCTCAGGCGCGACGCCGATCGCCCCCTCCGGCTCCGGATGGCCACGCTTGCCGAGATAGAGGATTTCGTAGCCTTCTGCGGTCTTCTCGCGTATCAAGTCATGGGTACGCGTAACGTCCGGGCATGTCGCATCGACAACGGTCAGCCCTTTTTCCCTCGCCCGTTGACGTACCTCCGGCGAGACGCCGTGCGCGGTGAAGATGACGGTTCCCTTCTCCACTTGTTCCAGAATCTCCAGGCGATTCTCTCCATCCAGCGTAATAATGCCTTCCGTATCAAACGATTCGGTTACATGCCGGTTATGGACAATCATGCCCAGAATATAAATCGGTCTCGGCAAATCCAGGTTCTTGGCCGTCTGCATGGCCAGCACCATGGCATCGACGACGCCGTAACAATAACCTCTTGGCGATATCTTCAGTACCTCCACTGCTGTTCACCTGCTTTCTGACCCCATGTGTAACTAGCGGTCGGTGTCTTCTATTATATCGGAATCTCCCTCTTCTGCAAAGGAGATCGGCAGCCAGATGACGAAGGTTGTTCCCTCGCCGAGCCGGGTCTTCACCTCAATAGAGCCGCCATGCTCATCAATAATCCATTTGGCAATTGATAACCCCAGACCCGTGCCCGCGGTTTTGCCGCGTGACTCATCCGCCCGGTAGAAGCGTTCGAAGATGTGCGGTACCTCTTCCTTGTCCAGACCGATCCCTGTATCCTTGATAATCAGTCCGGCTTGCCCGCTGACAAGAATGGCCTGCAGCTCGACATAACCTTCGGGCGTGTACTTGAAAGCATTTTCGATGAAGATGAAAATCAACTGCCGCAAATAATCCTCACTGCCGTAAACATGAGTCTCCGCCAGCGAGGCAAGACTGTCTCCAAGACGCAGCTCAACGGTCCGGGGCAGCAGCTGCGCGCGTCTCGCGACTTCTTCGACCAGTGGCAGGAGGGCGACGTCCGACTTCTCCATCTGATAACCGGCATCTGCCCTAGCCAGCGACAACAAGTCACTGACGAGACGCGTCATGCGTTTGGCTTCATCGGAAATATCGCGCATTGCCTCCATGGATAGCGCAGCCTTGTCGGCATCCAGACGAATAAAGGATTCCTGCTGTTCACCTGGCGCTTGCAGCTCCGGCACCCACATCTTCTCCAGCAGGTCGATATTGCCACGAATTGTCGTCAGCGGCGTCCGCAGCTCATGCGAGGCATCCGAGACAAAGCGGCGCTGCGTCTTATAGGCACCATCGAGCTCGTTATAGGTGGTCTCCAGCCGCTCCAGCATTCCGTTTAACGTATCTGTTAGCTGCCCCATCTCGTCATTCGGCCCTTCCCTGGCAATCCGGACACTCAGGTTGGAGCCGTTCTCAATCTGATTGGTAGCTCGAATCACATTCTCGATGGGCTTCAATGCCTTCCGCGCTAGGAACAGTCCGATGGTGAAGGCAGCCAGCACCAGGAACAACGAGGATACAATAAGAATGGTCTGTACATTGCGCAGCAGACTTTCCTCACGCTCCGTAGTAGCCGCCACCTGAAGCAATCCCACAAGGGAGCCATCATTCAAGATGAGCGGATATTCATAGACTAGAAACGGGTAGTTCTCAACCCGGATATTGCGGAATGAGCCCTGCCGAGTTAACTCGTCGCCTTCTTCCGGATACGGAAAATGCCTGATATCCTGAAGATTGCGTGTCCGATAGCTCTGAGCAGGATTTCTGTAATTGACGACCTGGATAAAAAACTCGTTGAGCTGAATCGTGGATCGCCGGTTATCAATATTCAACTTGAATTTTTCAATAAAGTCGTAGCTCGGTTCAATATAAATAGTCTGGGCCTGTTGAATGATCCGGCTCTTCAGGCCAGTGTACGTATAGTAATTAACAAACAGATAGATCGACACGCCGAATATAATAAGGGTGGACGCCAGCAGCCCGGAATACCATAGTGTCAGCCGCAACCGGATGGACATATGAATTTATCCTCCTTCTCCCTTCAGCACATACCCCGTCCCGCGAACGGTCTGGATCAGCCGTTTGGCCCCTCCATCTTCTGTTTTCTGCCGCAGCATGGCGATATAGACCTCCAGAACATTGGACTCCCCGCTGAAGTCATAGCCCCAGATTCGTTCCATAATTGTCTCCCGGGTTAATACCCGTCTTGGGTTCTGCATAAACAAATGGAGCAGATCGAATTCCTTGGCTGTCAGCTCCACGCTGCGGCCCGAGCGAATCGCCTCTCTTGAGTCCAGATCCAGGATGAGATCGTCAAAGTAGAGACGGCTACCCGGCTCCTCCAGCTTGTCGGGCTTGCGCCGCAGCAGTGCCCGCACTCTCGCCAGCAGCTCCTCCAATGCGAACGGCTTCACCAAATAATCGTCGGCGCCGAGATCCAGTCCCCTTACACGATCATTAATATCATCCTTGGCCGTCAGCATCAGTATCGGCACGCCGCTGCCGCTCTCCCGTACGCGCCGGCATACCTCCCATCCATCAACCTGCGGCATCATGACATCGAGCACCAGCAGATCTGGATCATGGGCAAGCATGGTCTTCAGCCCCTCCAGCCCGTTGCTCGCGGTCGTTACTTCATAGCCTTCAAAGGCCAAGCTGCGTCTCAGCAGCGAAGTGATTTTCTCATCATCATCGACAACAATAATATGCGGTCTCACGCGCAGTTCCCCCTTTTGCATCTCTTCCTTACCCTGTCCCCTGCCAAGCCTGAAAGAAAGCGCAGGCCGGCCAGCGGCCTCCCTGCGCTCTCTCGACGTGCACTTGTCTGTTTGTTCTCTATTGCTCGACCTGATTGAACTCGTTCTTATCGCCAAGCTCTATTGTCAGCTCCAGCGCGCGGCCGTCTCGCGTAACGTTGAGCGTGATGTTGTCGCCGACTTGACGCTTCTGAATCTCTTCAATAAGCGTTTCTGTGGTGTCGATGTCCTGACCGTCAATGCCGGTAATGACGTCGAACTGCCTTAGGTCGCCTTGGTAGGCTGGCGATCTGTAGTACACCCGGTTTACAAGGGCGCCACGTACATCCTCCAGTCCCAGCTGCTCGGCAAAATCTTCTGTAATGGTCCGCAGTTCGGCACCAATGAACGGCACCGGTTCTTTTGGAATTTCTTCATTCGCCTTGAGCGTATCCACAACTTCCTTGATCGTGCTCGTAGGAATCGCAAAACCGATTCCTTGCGCATCCGTGCTAACCGCCGTGTTGATGCCAATGACCTCACCGCTGGTATTCAGCAAAGGTCCACCAGAGTTGCCGGGGTTAATCGATGCGTCGGTCTGCAGCAGATGCTCATATTGTCTGACGCCCTGCGCATCCGGGATGTTGATCGGACGTTCCTTGGCGCTCAGCACGCCGACTGTTATCGTATGATCGAAGCCGTGCGGGTTACCGATGGCAACCACCCAGTCGCCGATGTTAATTGCACTGGAGTCACCCAGCGGCAAGGTAGGGAATGCTTCATCGTCTGTAATCTTCAGCACTGCCAAATCCAGCTCGTAACTGGAACCAAGCTTCTCCGCTTCAAAGGCCTTGGGATAGCCCTGGAGAGTAACCTCAATCTTGGATGCATTGGAGACCACATGCTCATTGGTCAGAATATAGCCGGTATCCTCAAAGATGAAGCCGGAGCCTACACCTGTAGGTACCGTGCTCTCGCCACCGCCGTTCGGTGCCGATGGTTCTCTGAAAAACTGCCAGAACGGATCCATCCGCGAGCCGCCTTGTCCGTTATTGACGGAGGCATAGGTCTCAATCTTGACGACCGCCGGTGAGGCTTGCTCGAAGATCTGGGCAATATTATTGGGCCGTGAGGTGTCCAGCACACTAGAGACCGGAGAGGAAGGCGCATTGTCTCCCGATGAAGTCGAAGCGAGCTCCGTGTTCTTGGACGGCAGAATCCCATTGCTGGTAAACCAGTTATTATAATCGGCCAGTCCCATCAGCGTGCCTACGACGAGAACGCCTGCAAGGAAGGAAGCAAACATCGCTTTAAACGAGGTTCGGCGCTTCTCCTTCACCTGCCAGCCGTTCTTGCCGCTATGCGAGGATGAAGCAACAGGTGCATACGGACGAGGACGCTGCGGCGGCGTAATCTGTACATCTGTCTGATGCGAAGCGCCAGAATCTGCTTGACTGCGGCCTTGGTCCTGATAACGGCTTGCAGGTCCTTCCGTTTGCCCGTCCCCAGCCTTGAATGGACCATAGGAATAGTAGTAAGAGGGTTTCCGCTCCGACTGCTCCTCTCCTTGTTCAGATGCCTCGGAACGCTCGTACTGTTCCTCATCCTTCGGTTCCTCGGGATGGCGGGAACGAAAAAAATCATCGTACGATTTTTTGTTGTTGTTGTCTTCCATCGCTGCTTACCTCCCGTACATGATAATTTGTGCCAGGTGCTTATCGTTTCAGCGGGGATTCGCTGGTATGACATATCAGCGTTTGTTTCGCTACATCTATCATGCACATTGTACCTTAAATGAAGCTTAAAAGGAATTTAAACGAATATAAAATTAAAAAAACCTTCCTCATATGCAGGAAGGCCGACCCGGTCTGATAGTCCCGGATTTTTTGTGGTTATCTTGCGATTAAACGCTCCACCTGGGCAAGCAGTTTTTTGCCCGCTTCGACCCATTCCGGTTCGATTTCTGCGTCGGAGTCGATCGGCTGCGAGAATTGGTCGAAGAGTGCGCCGACGATGTTCACTCTTGCTTCCTGATCCAGTCCTTCGTTGTACACATGCTTCAACACATAAGGCTGTCCCATCCGAATTCTGACATTCTGTGCCGACTCTACGTCCAGGTCCCCGGACACCACATCAAAGGGCAAGCGCAGCCATACTTTATGAGCGCCGTCCAGGTAGCGGTCTAATGAGCCATGCTTGTAATCCCATGCGCCGCCTAGTGCAAATTCATGCGGTTCTAGCAGCTGCAGCAATTCGATATATTCATGTTCGGTCGATTCCAGTCGGGAAGGCAAACGGATCATCGCATTCGTCTCCTTTACAGCATTCGTTACTGTATAGGTTGCCCAGCCCAAACTTTGTTATGTATGGCTGCGAAGGCAGCGCATCGATTCATAGGTCAGGCTTTGCCTGCCCAACCCTTGCGATGGGCATAGACGGCCAGCTGCGTCCGGTCCTCCAGCTCGCATTTCATCAGCAGATTACTGACGTGCGTCTTCACCGTCTTGATGCTGATATGGAGCTCATCACCGATCTCTTTATTGGTCCGTCCCTCAGCAATCAGCAAAAGCACCTCGCGCTCCCGCTCCGTCAATCCCTCATCATCGCCCTGCGTCGAGCGCAGTCTCAGTCCCCGTGTGAGCGCCTGCGAGACATCGCTGGTCATAACGGGCATGCCTTTGACCGCGCCCGATAGCGCATAGATTAGCTCTTCGGCCGAGACGGTCTTCAGGACATAGCTGACTGCTCCCGCTTCAATTGCCGCAACCACCTTCTCATCCTCCAGAAAGCTTGTCAGCATGACGATACGCATGCCAGAATCCCAAGCCATAATCTGTCGGGTGGCCTCCACCCCATCCATGACAGGCATCATCAAATCCATCAGGATAATATGAGGCTTCCCCCCCGGTAATCCTTCCTTCAGCATCTCCAGTGCATGGGCGCCATTCGAAGCTTCAGCAATCACTTCAAATCTAGGGTCAAGCATCAAATAGGTTTGTAGACCAGCCCGCACCATGTCATGGTCATCGACGATCATAATCCGCCAGCGCTCGGATTCACTCATGGTCCTCTTGCTCCTTTACGTTGTATTTGGGAATGCTCACACGCACGCGTGTGCCGCCCCCGGTCTTGCTAATAATTTCGGCATCGCCGCCAAGCCGCTGTGCCCGCTCCCGCATGGTTGACAGTCCGTAGGAGCCCCGTTTCACCTGGTCAGCCCGGAAGCCTGCGCCATCATCCTGAATGACTAGAATCAACTGGTGCTCCGACTCGGACAAGGTCAGGGTGGCTTTGCTGGCCGACGCATGCTTGACGATATTGGCCATCGCTTCCTGGATAATCAGGAAGAACTGATGCTCCTTGGCCTCCGACAATGAGTCGTCAACCCGCCAATCCAGCACGCCCTGCAGATGATTCTGCCGGCAGTAGTCAGGAAACCATTTGTCCAGCGCCTGCTGCAGCGACTTGCCTTCGAGCTCCATCGGTCTTAGCTGCGCAATAAATCCGCGCATCTGTTTTTGCGCGGAAGAGGACATCTCGATCAACTGCTGCATGAGCTGTGCCGATCGCTCCGAATTCATCTCCAGCAGCTTGGGCAGGGAGGACGCCGACATATGAATGGCAAACAGCTGCTGGCTTACGGTATCATGCAAATCGCGAGCCAGCCGTTTGCGTTCCTCCATCACCGCCTCCTCATTGGAGGCCGCCTCCCGCATCACTTGTTCCTCACCGATGCGCTGGAGCAGTTGCATCCGCTGCTGCATCGCCTTGGCCATCACGTTGAACTCATGATAGGCAGCGGTAAACGAGCGAGCCCCTTCCTCCGGGATGCGAATGGCTAGATTGCCATTGGCTGCCTGCTTGAGCGCAAGATGCAAGGTATCAATACGGCGCTGCCAGCGCTGGGCCACCCAGTAGCCAAGAGCCAGGTTCAAGAGGATAACGATGAGCGGGATGGTCAGACGGCTTTGCTCTTCTCCCATCCCCGCTTCCTCTAATAGGCCCCCTCCCCAATACCACAGGGTACAAGACACAATCGAGGATAGAATAAAGAACAGGATCAGCTCCCACTTGGAGCTGCGCAGCATTTGCACCATCATCGATCAATCACCCGACCTTTGTTACCTTGACATCGCCAATAAACGTACTGACGACCAGACGAATTTTTTTGTCACATTCTTCATAGGACTTGCTCTCCACTCTCGTATTGAGGAAAAAGCCGCTTTCCTTGCGCTCCAGAATTTTGGCGTCCCCGATGAAGGCGCTGGATACAACATCAATGCCAACCTCGTAATCATTGGGCAGAAACACCTTCACGTCACCGATAAAAGCGGAGATGGTGAGACGTGTCTCGCCGTAGGGAATCTGGGCTTTGGTTAAATCCAAGGTCGTATCGCCAATAAAATGTGAGATGTTCATCGGCTTGAGCTCCCAGTAATCCTTCCCCATATGGATATCGCCAATAAAATTCGAACGTGTCTGAACGCCGGGATCATTATTCCACCATTCCACGCGCTCTCGTCTGCCATGCCCGGACTTGGTGTGATAATGCTCATGTCCTTGACCGTGTCCATGCCCATGCCCATGTCCTTGATTGTACTCGTGACCATGGCTATTGTAGTTACCGCGGTCCTGGTGATTGTTCTCATAAGCTCTACCCGCCCGGCTGGTATCGTCATAGCTTGGCGGTGCTTCATAGGGTCCCTCTGATTTGGTGGGGTCCGGATGAAGGGGCGGAGCGGGAGGGATTGGCGAGGGATCGTTGGGATATGCCTGCCATTCCTCTTCCTTATGCGCCTTACCAGTGTCCCGTTTCTTGAATATCATCGTTAAACCGAAGCCAATGATGGCTACCGGAATGGCATACCGAATCAAATCGCCAAAAGAAAAATTGACCATTCCCAGGTTGCTGCCCAGGAAATAGATACCGATAACGAGCGGAATTGCATACTCCCAGGTGCTCTTGCGGTCAAGCAAGCCCCCGATTCCGATGACGATCAGAACAACTGGCCAAAAGGTGCGTATCAATTCACCCAGACCAAAGGAAATGAATCCGGCTTGGTTGAACAGGAACAATACACCTGCACCGACAACCATTAATCCAATAAATACTCGCATGAAAACCCCTGATTGCATGACCATCACTCCCGTTTGTTTACTGCTTATGGTTAGTATAGCGGAAAAGCAAGGTTCGATGTAACGGACGGCGGGTTGATTTGGCCCTACGTCTGTAGACCGAGAGAGTGGGATTAATTTACAAATTAAGCAACAAAAGAAAAGGCAACCTGCTTCACTTCAGGCTGCCGCAACACATTCTTTGGAGGGCTACTTGCCAACACGCACGTCAAGACCAATTACGCCGACTGGCTTCCCTGTATGGTCTTTGATAGGGAGAGACAGCGTCATGCAGGCTTGCTTGGTAATAGCGGAGATATAAATCTCCGAAGTGAAAGGTCGTCCCGCGATTGCGGCCTTCCACCATTCGCGATTGCGGGCATTGACCAGTCCGGCCTCAGGCAACGAGAAAATGAAAGAGCCATCTGCCCGGTTGGACCAGACCGCCTCAATATCGGAAGAACCGAGCATGATGGCTGCCAGCCGCTCCTGATGCGCTGTCTCTTCCAGCGAGGTCAGCGCTTCGTCACTTGTTAATTGCTGCAGTTGACGCATCAATGCTGACACTTCTGTCATTGCACGCTGTTCCCCGCGTTTCACGCCGGCTCTGCCAATGGAGTCCGCGAGCTCATGAGAAGACTTTTGTAACGTGCGGCTAACCAGATCCAGCTTGCCAATCTGCCCGCGCTGCTGTTCTGTCAGTTCCAGTGTCTCATCGACGCGCTGCAGCGTCTCGTTGACTGTCTCCACCACTTCACCGAGCATGACGGTGGTCCCTGTCGTCAACTCACTCTGTCCACTGCTGGCCCGGCTGGACTGCAGCGCCAGTTGATCTACCTCATGAATACGACCGACAATACGATCCATATGATCCTTAATCAGCGTCATTTCCGAGATGCCGCTTGCCACTGCCGCCTTCTCCACTTCCACGGAAACGACAACCTGCTCCACGCCCTGCTCAATCTCTTCCACAATCGTAGTCGAGCGCTTCACGGCTTCGCTGCTTTGTTCCGCCAGCTTCTTGATCTCCTGGGCAACGATCGCGAATCCGCGACCAGCCTCTCCAGCATGCGCGGCCTCGATGGATGCATTAAGCGCAAGCAGGGAAGTCTGGGACACAATGTTATGTATAGAGGAATTGATTTCATGAATTCGTGAGGTCTGTTGAATCAATTGGCCGATATGACGACTCATGGTCATATTCTGCTCATAGAGCTCGTTCATCACCCTGTCTGTCGTCGTGAGCGAACGGCAGACGTCCAGCACCACATCCTTGGTCTCACGACTCTCATCGCTCAAACGCCGGGACGTATCCTGAATCTGCTCCGCCGCGGCGGCAACCTCCTGCAAGGAAGAGAAGGTTCCTTCGATTCGCTCAAGCGCCTGCTTGCTCTGACTTCGCAGGAGTTCCTCCTGAATCGCGGAACGGTCGGCGATAGCGGTCAGCCGGCCCATCGCGAGCTGCACTTCTTCAACTGCGGCTTGCAGCTGATCTACCGTCACCTGAGATTCATTAACCAGTCTTTCCAGAGCAGTCTCTTCCTGTGGACTGCGGCCGCTCGCTCCCGTAAGCGATTTCGTCCTCCACCATGCTTGAGCCATATTGGTGATTCCCCTCCACATTCCGACAATAGGTTACAATTATTAACATTATATCGAATGAATCAACAAATGAAAAGAGGAATCCGGTGTGGATTCCTCTTGTTGTATGCAGGCATCTATTATTTGTTGTTATTTTTGTTCACTTGTTTAGCCGGGTTGTTGTTCGCCACGTTGGCATTCAACTCTTCTGCGAACTCTTCATTCAGCTGGTTTTGTTGATTTTGATTTTGGTTTTGCTGGATCTTGCCCTTGTTGTTCTTAGCCACGATGATCACCTCCCTGCCAGATAGTATGGGAGGGGGGGCGCAAAATTATGTATGTCTCAGTTGCTGAAATCTAAATGCTCATTCGGGTTGAGGCGAAGCAATCCAGGCCTTCAACCGCTCACGGCTGCGGTGAATTCTCGCTTTGACTGTGCCAATGGGCATATTCATGGCATCGGCAATCTCTTGATCCTTAAAGCCATAATAAAATTTGTAGAGAATCATTGTCCGAGACCTGGGATCCAACGCCCCCAGCAGCTCGGATATCTCCACCATGAGCTCTGCTTCGGTCGGGGATTGCGATGAATGAACATCCCAATCTTCCAGCCATTGCCCGGCTTCTCGTATATACGAATGCTGGCGATTTACATTGGATGCAATGTTGGCAGTTATCGTCTTGGCCCAAGCCGCCAGCTTGCTCTGCTCGCGCAGGGTATCGTGCTTCAGCAGCATACGAACCCACGCTTCCTGAACCACATCATGCGCATCCGATTTGTTGTGCACCCTGGAATAGGCCACGCGAATCATCTGGTTGTACAGATCGCGCAGCAGCTCTTCCTGCTCGTCCGCTCCGCCGGTCTCGCGGCCATGAGATAACCATTCATGCATGGTCTAATCCGCCCCATCAACATTCTCATTTGATGAACCTATTATAGCATCAAACGATGGAAAAAAAAAGAAGATTCACCCCGAAATTTGGCACGGGATGAATCTTCAAATCTTAAGACTTCAACATGGACATCGGAATCCGCTGATCGGTAGCCATGGCCCGGTTAATCTCCTTAAGCCATGCCTCGGTCAGCTTGCCTTGCCCTCGATATATGACTTCGACAGTGACTGTTTTCTTGCCCCACTCCTGATACACCTGCTTAATGGTATCGAAGTAAAGATCGATTTTATGACCTTTGATTGCCGAACCGGTGTCAGCCACTACCCCGTAGCCATAGCCCGGGATATGGATGAGAGAGCCAATTGGCAGCACCTTCGGGTCTGCGGCAATCGTCGATACATGATCCCGCCGTACACGTACGCCAGAGTAAGTGATTCCATATTGGGGATGTCCTGGCCGTTTGCCAGTAGATTCGTAGCCTGCTGTATAACCGGTTGCCATAACTTCCATGGTAGCGATAGATTCAGCAGCCTGAAGCTCTCCGGCAGGCTGTTCCCCGGCAGCTGCTGTCTGGGAGCCGCTTGTCAGCGTCCACAGCAGCAGAATACCGGCGAACGTAAGTTTATGCTTAGACATGTGGTCAGACCTCCTGAATCAAAGGTTCCCCCATGTCCAGCATCTTATACGCCTTAAATTCGCTTGGTCCGAATCTCTTCCGCCAATTGTCCCGCCAGTTCGACGACCGGCTGAGCCCCAATGTCGCCCTCGCCGCGCTTACGCACGGATACCGAGCGCGCGCTCATCTCCTGCTCGCCGACAATCAACATATACGGCACCTTCTCCAGTTGGGCTTCGCGAATCTTATAGCCCAGCTTCTCGTTGCGCAGATCGCTCTCGACACGAATTCCGGCTGCCTGGAGTTGCTCCTGCACCTCACGGGCATACGCCTCGTAAGCAGTGGATACTGGGATCACCCGGGCTTGCTCAGGAGACAACCACAGCGGCAGCGCACCGGCGAAATTCTCCAGCAGGAATGCAGTCATGCGCTCCATGGTACTGATAATGCCACGGTGGATAACGACCGGGCGGTGCTTCTTGCCATCCTCGCCGATATACTCCAGCTCAAAACGCTCCGGCAACAGGAAATCCAGCTGAGCAGTAGAAAGCGTTTCTTCCTTGCCCAGTGCGGTTTTGATCTGCACATCGAGCTTCGGTCCGTAGAATGCAGCTTCGCCCTCGGCTTCGAAGAACGGCAGCTCCAGCTCTTCAACGACCTCGCGCAGCATGCGCTGGGACATTTCCCACATTTCATCATTCGGGAAGTATTTTTCGGTATCCTGCGGATCACGATACGACAAGCGGAAGCGGTACTCGGTAATGCCGAAGTCCTCGTATACCTGACGAATTAGCTGAATGACCCTTGCAAACTCTTCCTTGATCTGATCCGGACGGCAGAAGATATGCGCGTCATTGAGGGTCATGGCCCGTACCCGGTGCAAACCAGTCAAAGCACCGGACATCTCATACCGGTGCATAGTGCCCAGCTCGGCGATCCGTAGCGGCAAATCGCGGTAGCTGCGCAGATCGCTCTTGTAGACCATCATGTGATGCGGACAGTTCATCGGACGCAAGACGAGCTCTTCATTATCCATGATCATCTTGGGGAACATATCTTCGGAGTAGTGCTCCCAGTGTCCAGATGTCTTGTAGAGCTCCACATTGGCCAATACCGGGGTATATACATGATGGTAGCCCAGACGTTCCTCCAGATCGACAATGTAGCGCTCCATGGTGCGGCGTACACGTGCTCCGTTAGGCAGCCAGAGTGGCAGACCTTGACCCACTTCGCGGGAGAAGCCAAACATCTTGAGCTCGCGGCCCAGTTTGCGGTGATCGCGTTTCTTGGCTTCCTCCAGCAGATGCAAATGCTCTTCAAGCTGCGATTTCTTGGCAAACGCTGTGCCGTAAATCCGCTGCAGCATTTTGTTCTTGGCATCGCCGCGCCAGTATGCGCCAGCTACGCTGAGCAGTTTGAAAGCTTTGATGCGGCCTGTCGAAGGCAGATGAGGCCCGCGGCACAGATCGAAGAATTCACCCTGATCGTAAATCGTGATAACCGAATCCTCGGGCAGATCGCGGATCAGTTCCAGCTTCAGGTTGTCCTCCAGCTTGGTATAGATATCCAATGCCTCTTGTCGGGAGACGACCCGACGGCGAATCGGCAGATCCTCTTTGACGATCCGCTCCATTTCCTTCTCAATCTTGGTCAGATCCTCAGGCGTGAGCGATTGCTCCATATCGATATCATAATAGAATCCGTCCTCAATAACCGGGCCGATCCCTAGTTTAATGGATTGATCCTTGAACACGCGTTTGATCGCCTGGGCCATCAAATGCGCAGTACTGTGACGATATACCTCAAGTCCCGCTTCGCTATCAACAGTTACGATCTCGATAGTCGCTCCCGGTACCAGCGGCTCATACACATCAACAACCTTGCCGTCGAGCTTGCCTGCAATGGCCTGCTTTCTCAGTCCGCTGCTGATCGAAGCGGCTACGTCCTCGATCGTGCTCCCTGCTTCATATTCCCTTACGGCGCCATCTGGCAGTTTGATTTCAATCGACATCTGTATTACTCCCTCCGTTTTCATCGTGACAAGCGGCGGGCGCACGCAAAAAAAGCACGCATCCCGCAAAAGGGACGAGTGCTTGAATGACCCGTGGTTCCACCCTCATTTAACCGGTGCCACGCAGGCTGCCAGTCCTTGAGCATCCGATAACGGGGATGATCCGTTGCCGCCTACGCACTTGCACAACACACAAGCTTCAGCCGCACAGCTGTGAAGGGGTATCTCTGCCAATGCCACGGAAGGAACTTGCAGCCGGGTTTCCTCTCTCTGGACCGTACAACTAGCAGAACATTGTCTTCAGTCGATGCTGTTAATGTACAACATTATACAATCCGGTGCCAAGGCGGTCAAGTGGCTACTTTTAAGATTGGCAATCACCCAGCCGCCCGGCTCCAGCCCGGCAATTCCCGCATATCTCAACTTTGCCCTGAAAAATCGATTCGATGGTGGCAATCACCTGAAGCTGGGGCTCTGTAGTGTGAATGAGAATGCGTCGGGGCGACGAAGCAATCAAGCCACTGACAATTCGATCATCCGCCTGCATCTCACTCTCCAGCATCTCGGCCACCGACCGATCGGCTGATAGCGTATCAAGCGGCTCAAATTCGGCATCGTATAACCGGAACCGTGCGTCCTCTTCATGAACCAGATGCACCAGCGGCAATCTAATCTCCTGAAGACTGACAAAATAGCGGAGCAGCGCAAGAAAGTCCTGGTATTGCTTCTCCATCACGAACTCGTCCACTGCATACTGGACGATCTCGCGCAAGACAGCGCGGTAATCGGACAAACGGAACGTTAAAAAACCGTGAATATGCAGCTTGCCATGGGTCATCAAATAGTCTTCCGTCTCTTTGGCTACAACTTGCTTGCGTTTCTCCCGTTCTTGCTCGCCGCTCTTGGGCGCCTCGCCGCTGCCCCCATCATAGAGAAGCTGCCAGCAATAACCCTCGATCTTCTGACGATCACTTGGTTCTTCATAACTATAATGACGACTGATGAGTCCACGCAAAACGCCTGCCTCCAACTCGCTGACAATATAATCCGCAATTCCGAGCGCCGTGCGGCGACAGAGCATCGCCCGATGCTCATGAGCACTGTATGTGAGTGCAGAGGCATGGCAAACCACTTCCATACGGTCGGTATCAATGTCCCAGTGCAGACTGGGCAAACCTGGCTCCATTGTGAGAGGAGCAAATGCTTCGCTGAGGCATCTCGACAGCTTCCATACCGCTTGCTCCCCTTCGGGAGCGATCCCGATTGTTATCAGTTCCATCGCTTTCCCACCTCCGCGCAGGCTCAGCTGTGATACCCCAAGCGACTGCATCTTCCCTACCTGAACAGTATATGGTTGAGGGGAAGCGAGTATACGAAGAAGGATGTGGTATGTACCTCCAAAAGTAAGGGTGATGGAAAGAAAAACCCGGCCAAGTGGCCGGGCTACAAGGTTGTATGATTAGTTCTGCATCATGAAGTCGCGGGCAACCGCATCGGACTCGTCGTAAACTTTGAGCAGTTCGTAACGGGTATTGCGCTGGGCTGGAATCTTGCCGCACTCGCGGATCAGCTTCAAGATCAGCTCGATGTTGACCTTGTGTGTCGTTCCAGCAGCCGAGACTACATTCTCCTCGATCATCGTGCTGCCGAAGTCATTGCAGCCATACGATAACGAGAGCTTACCGATCTCCGGACCCATTGTCACCCACGAAGACTGGAAGTTATCGATGTTGTCCAGGGCCAGACGGCTGATTGCCAATGTCTTGAGATACTCTTCCGGCGTCGCTTTCTCCCGCTTCATATTGGTGTTGTCCGGCTGGAAGGTCCACGGAATGAAGGCCAAGTAACCTGTGGAATCATAACCGTTCGCCAGGCAGATGTCCTGGGAGTCACGAATGCGTGTCAGGTGAAGCGCGCGCTCCTCCATCGACTCGCCAAACCCGATAACCATAGTCGCTGTCGTGTTCATGCCGATCCGGTGAGCGGTCGACATGACCTCAATCCAGTCCTCCCATGTTCCCTTCAGGCGGCTGATCTTGCGTCGGGTCCGGTTATCGAGAATCTCGGCGCCTCCGCCAGGCAGAGAATCCAGGCCCGCCTCATGGAGCTGGCGCACCACTTCCTCAAGGGACAATCCGTCTGAGACAGTCTGCATCTTGCGAATCTCTGCAGGCGAGAACGAGTGCATCGTAATCTCTGGGAAACGCTGCTTGATTCCGCGCAGCAGGTCCGTGTAATAACTGAAGGACAGATTTGGATTCGTTCCGCCCTGCATCAGAATCTCGGTACCGCCGACATCAATCGTCTCTTGAATTTTTGCGAATATCGTCTCATCTGGAAGGACATAGCCCTCCTCAGAGCCAGGTGCCCGGTAGAAAGCACAGAATCGGCAATAGACGTCGCATACATTGGTATAGTTTATATTGCGTCCGACCACAAAGGTGGTAATCGGCTCGGGATGCTTGCGAAGCATAATCTGGTTGGCCGCGTGCCCCATCTTCTCGATCTGATCGGATTCAAACAGCGTGATGATATCGTCTACTTGCAGGCGCTGGCCTGCTAGAGTCTGATTAAGTATGGTATCTATAGTTGGCATGGAACAGCCTCCTTCTCCATGACAGATCGCCGCATCAAGCCGGTGTCTGTACTTGCCTTGCATATTACTCTCTATCATAACATAAACGGCGGCGCTCCGTCATCCACGGGGCACCGCCGGCTTGCTCTATTGCGCTGCGATCTCCAGACGCGCCTCTTCGAGGGCATGAGCCAGATCAGCAATCAGATCCTCGACATGCTCAATGCCTACCGAGAACCGCAGCAGCCGATCGTCCACGCCCACCCGGCGACGAATCTCCTCTGGAATATCGGCGTGCGTCTGCACCGCAGGATAGGTCATCAGAGATTCCACGCCGCCCAGACTCTCTGCGAACGCGATGAGTCGGATATGGCGCAGCACCGGCTCCACATAACGGGCATCCTTCAAGCGGAAAGAAAAAATCCCCGTATTGCCCGATGATTGACGGTTTTGAACCTCATGGCCGGGATGATGCTTGAGCGCCGGATAGTAGACTTCCTCAATGGCATCATGCGCCAAGAGATACTCTGCGAGGCGGGTAGCATTGTATTGATGCCGTTCCATGCGCAGCGCCAGCGTCTTCATGCCCCGCATCAGCAGCCACGAATCCTGCGGTCCGAGCACGGCGCCGATTGAATTGTGAAGAATCGCCATTTCCTGGGACAACGCTTCACCCTTGGTCACGATCAGGCCAGCCAGCACATCATTATGGCCACCCAAATATTTGGTTGCACTGTGGATAACAATATCTGCTCCCAGTTCAAGCGGACGCTGATAATATGGAGTCAGGAGCGTGTTGTCGACGATCGTCAAGTACCCTTGCTCTTTGGCCCAGTTACACACGGCAGCCAGATCAGTAATCATCATAAGCGGGTTTGTCGGTGTCTCGATTAAGATAGCCCGAGTTTCTGGACGTGCCACGTTCGCCATCTCCTGAATATCATTCGTGTCCACGTAGGACACTGTCACGCCAAAGCGGCTCATAATGCGCTCCAGCAAGCGATATGTACCACCATACAGGTCCAGGGACACAATCAGATGGTCGCCTTGCTTGAACAGAGCAAAGATGGTCTGCAGTGCAGCCATGCCCGAGCTGCAAGCAAAGCCGGCATCGCCGGATTCGAGCTCAGCGGCTGCCTGCTCCAGAACCGTACGGGTCGGGCTTTTGGTTCGTGCATAATCGAATCCGGTACTTTCCCCCAGACGGGGATGACGGAAGGCGGTGGATTGGTAGATGGGATAGCTGACAGCGCCGGTAACCGGCTCCTGCACCGATCCGATCTGAGCCAGACGGCTTTCAATCTTCATAGATAACAGTCTCCTTTAACATGCGAAGTAGTAAGTTGCTTCATACGGATTGTCCAGAGCTTAAATGCCTGCACCCAGCTCCAGCTCGTACGGGGTTTCTTGGTAGACGTAATAGTTCAGCCAGTTGGAGAACAGCAGGTTCGCGTGTGCCCGCCAGCTCGAGAGCGGCTGACGGGACGGGTCATCGCCTGGATAATAGTTCTTGGGGATCGCTACGCGAAGACCTTTTGCCAAATCCCGATCGTACTCCCACTTCAGCGACAATGGATCATATTCGGAATGACCGGTAACAAAAATCTGTCTGCCGTTCTTGGAAGCAGCGATATAAACGCCCGCTTCCGGCGACTCGGATAGAATCTCCAGATCCGCGACCTGTTCGATATCGCTTCGCAGCACCTCGGTGTGACGAGACTGTGGGACAAAATACATCTCGTCAAATCCCCGCAGCAGCTTGACGTTGCGCTTCTCGATGGTGTGAGGAAACACGCCGAATAGTTTTTCCGGAAGCAGATGCTTCTCGATGCCATAATGATGGAACAAGCCAGCTTGGGCGCCCCAACAAATATGCAGTGTTGACGTCACATGACGGGCGCTCCAGTCCATAATCGTCTTGAGCTCTTCCCAATAGGTGACTTGCTCGAATGGCAGATGCTCAACCGGGGCTCCTGTAATAATGAGCCCATCGTAGTGAAGATGGGAAATCTCATCAAATGTTTTGTAGAACGACTCCAAATGCTCAGACGATGTATTCTTGGAGACGTGCGTCCTTGGATGCAGCAGCACAACCTCAACTTGCAGTGGTGTATTGCCAATCAAACGCAGGAGCTGTGTCTCCGTTGTTTCCTTAGTCGGCATCAGGTTCAGAATCGCAATTCGCAGCGGACGGATATCCTGCAGATAGGCGACACTCTCGTCCATGACGAAAATATTCTCGTTGTTTAGAATTTCTTTGGCAGGCAAACTGTCAGGAATTTTGATAGGCACAGGAATCACTCCTTTAAGGGTTGTTCAAAACCCGGCTTTGATTACGCATGATTATAAAACGAAAGACCCCCTCTGGTCAGAGAGGGGGTCGTATGGGCAGAGCTCAGACGCCTCTCTCATCTCTCAGAAACCACCGGTCTCCGCAAGAATTAGCACCGTACATATAAATATGCCGGTTGCCGGGCTTCATCGGGCTAGTCCCTCCGCCTGCTCTTGATAAGAAAGTTCATATGCAATTGTTGGTATGGTCTAACGTTCCTAGTATCTATCGTTTACTTTAGCGCATTCCGTTATACACGTCAAGACGATTTACACAGAACATATATGGATTGTACCTGATATACCGTCACATGAATGCTCCGTGAAGCACCGCGTCCGCTCCTGCCGCATATACTTCAGAAAAGCACTGGCAGCCGGGCTTGTCCGCCCCGGGGGATGGAAGTATAATCGAAGAAGGTCATCAGTGGGAGGAGCTGCGAGAGATGAAAATCCGGTGGGTGCAAAATGGCGTGTTTACGGTCGTGGAGGACATCGAGACGGCGCTGGCTCCGCCTCCTTCGGGCTTCTATTGGGTCGATGCGGATCTTGACGATCTGGTTGTCCTGCAGCCGTTATTCCGGATGCATGACCTGGCGGTTGAGGACTGCCTCAACGAAGCCGAGCAGCGACCCAAGATTGAATATTACGACGGCCATTATTTTATTGTCATGAACAGTATCCGCTTCGATGACGAGGAAATTTTCCTGCGCGAGCTCAATATCTTTTTGGGCCGGCATTATATTATTACGGTCACGGACCAGAAAATCAACGAGCTGCGTTCACTCAAGCCGCTGCTGTGGGAGCATGAGGTTGATCATCCCGACCGCTTCCTGTACCATCTGCTCGACCTGGTGGTAGACAATTATTTTCTGGTCGGGGACCGGATTGAGGCCCAGATTGAGAAACTCGAAGAAGACATTCTGATGCGTACCAAGAAATCACATTTGACCGAAATCATCGGATTGCGAAGCGAGATTCTGTGGCTCAAGAAAACACTCGGGCCGCAGCGCGAGGTGATTTCGACGCTTCACAAGAAAGAGCTGAAACTGATTGACTCCAAGCTCAATCCGTATTTCAACGACGTCTATGAGAATGCGGTGAAAGTCGTGGAAACCTTTGATACGTACCGCGATTTGATGGGAAACTTGCGAGAGGCGTATCAGTCCTCATTGGCCGGCAGGGCCAACGAAATTATGCGCATCTTCACTGCGCTGACAACCATCTTCATGCCGCTCACCTTTATTACGGGCATCTACGGCATGAACTTTGATTTCATCCCCGGTCTTCATTTCCGCTATGGCGCCTATGTTCTGATCGGGATGATGCTGTTCCTCGCGGCCAGCATGTTCTACCTCTTCCGCAAGAAGGATTGGCTGTAGAATCAACACCTCGTCGCATAGACGAGGTGTTTGCTATTTAACCACCAATACGCGCTTCAAAGGCCAAGGCCTCCCTGCGCCCCTTCTCCAGACTAACAAACCTGAGAAGTACGATGCCAATGACGAAAAAGGCGATCAGCGACAGGATGGCCAACCTGCTCGAGCCGGTCAGTGTGCCGACGATGGAGAATAACAGCGGCCCGGCGACGGACGAGAACTTGCCCGACAAGCTCAGGAAACCGAAGAACTCCGCCACCTTCGAGGCTGGTACCAGATTGGCATACAGCGAGCGGGCCAACGCCTGGCTGCCGCCCTGCACCAAACCCACCATGACGGCCAGTGCATAGAAATACGCGGCATTGGTCATGAAATAACCGAGCGTGACAATGACCATATAGAATAGCAAGGTGGCATAAAGCGCGCGCTTCGCTCCAGTCCGCGAGGCGAGTTTGCCGAAGGCCAAGGTTGCCGGGAAACCGACAAATTGTGTAATCAGCAGCGCGATAATAAGATGCATCATCTCGATTCCAATGCCACTGCCGTAGATGGTCGCCATAATGATGACGGTATTAATGCCGTTGTTGAAGAACCAATAGGCAATCATATACTTCAGCAGCTCTGGGAACCGGGCAATCCCTCGCATCGTGTCACCGAGCCGGCGCACACCCGTACGTACCACGGAACCAATTCGCTCGCCATGGGCCCTTGGGACGTCCCTCACGTTGCGGAATAGTGGAATCGAGAACACCAGCCACCAGATGCCAACTGTAGCAAATGCGGCTTGGGTAGCGACCGTCTGGTTTGGAAAGCCAAACATTTCCCAGCCCTGGATCATGGCAACGTTGATCGCCAGCAGCACTCCGCCGCCAATGTAACCATAGGCATAGCCTTGACTGCTCACTTCATCGCGCTTGCTCTCCTCAGCCAGCTCCGGCAGAAGCGCATCATAGAAGGTGTTGCCTGCCGAAAATCCGATGGAGCCGATGATTGCCAGTATGGAAGCCAGCAGCCAGTCGCCTTCTCCCGCCAGTGCCAAGCCTGAACTGGCAAGCGCCCCCATCAGCATAAAGACGCCGAGAAAACGGACTTTTGCGCCGATATGGTCGGCAATGGCTCCAAGGATCGGCGAGAGAATGGCCACACAGAGCATGGCGATCGTCTGGGTATTGGCCCAATAGACCTCTGCCTTGTTGCCTGGCAGATCAATACCGGCAACCGTTTCATAGAACACCGGCATCACCGCGGCAAGAATTGTCGTCGCGAAGGCCGAGTTGGCAAAGTCATACATTAACCAGCCGCGAATCGCTTTGCGTTTCACCTCACTACCCCTTTCATATATTCGAGTTGAACTACCTCTTTATGTACAGCTGGACCAAAACATTCGACGGCGGCTTTGCTTTTCCTCCCTTTATCGTGTTTAAGATTGGGTAAAGAATGACCTCGTCCGAGCTACACGGCCAAAGCCCCAGCTTTGCCCAATCTCCTGCAATCGCCTATAATAGAGTATTAGCTACCGTAATTCTACGGTCTTTGATCAGGAGGAATGCCGATGAACATCAGCCAGCTCGAAACGCTATTGACCATCTCCCGCACCATGAGCTTTCGCAAGGCAGGCGAACAGCTCAATCTGACCCAGCCTGCGGTCTCCGCGCAGATGAGAAGCCTCGAGGACGAATTCAAGGTTATCCTGCTTGACCGGAACCAGCCTGTCACGCTCACAGACCAAGGCAAAGTGTTCCTTGACCATGCCGAGCGCATCCTTGCCATTGTCGCAGAGCTGCGGCAGAAGTTATCCGATCTGAGCGACACCCCACAAGGCCATATTACGCTTGGGACGACCGCGACAATCGCCATTCAGATTCTGCCGCGCGTCCTATCGTACTTCCAGGATCAATTCCCACTCATTAAGACGACCATTCATTCCATGCCCTCGTCTATGGTCATGCCAAGCGTGGAGAACGGCATCGTCGATATTGGCATTACTTATCTGGGTGAACGCAATCCTAACCTGGAATCCTCCATTCTCTACTATGATACATATGAACTGGTGGTCTCTAGCGACCACGAACTGAGTCATCTTAAGCATACGACCGTTGACCGACTCAAAGACCTGCCGTTTATTATGCTCTCACCGGATACGCTTGGCCGCCGCTTTATTGATCAGATGTTCCGCAAGTACAATATCGAGCCCAATATTGTCATGGAGTTATCCAGCAGTGAGGAAGTCAAACGGATGGTCGAGATTAATCTCGGGGCAGCTGTTGTGTCCAAGCTTTCGATTGCCAAGGAGCTTGGTCTGGGTACACTAAAGATGATCAAGGTCAATGAGCTGGAGCTCAGCCACCCCGTAGGCGTCATTTACAAATCCGGGCGTTATCTCAATTCAGCCATGCAGCAGTTCCTGAGCGACCTCAAAGGCATGCCCGAGGACCAATTTATCAGCACGGAATAAGACGATGGAACAGGAGGAATCGCCATGAAATTTGATCTTCACACCCATCACCTTCGCTGCGGACACGCAGAGGGGGCTATTGAGGATTATATTCTTGCCGCAATTGAAGCCGGGCTTCAAGTCATCGGCATTTCTGATCATTCACCCTACTTTGCCAGCGCCGAGGATCAACCCCACCCTTATATTGCGATGGGCAAGAGCCATTTTCAGAGCTACATCGACGAGGTGTTAGCCTTAAAGGCCCAATATGCCGACCGAATTGAAGTTTTGCTGGGCGTCGAGTCTGATTTTTTCCCGGAACACCTGGACATCTATCGCCAGTCTTACGCCGCTTATCCCTTTGACTATATTATCGGCTCCGTCCATCAGACGAAGGGCGTCAGCATTTTTAACCGAAACCGCTGGAAAGGGCTCGACGAAGCTGCCAAAATCGAGCACAAAGAGCATTACTATGAGTTGATCCGTCAGTCGGCCCGGAGCGGACTCTTCCAGATCCTTGGCCATATCGATGCGATGAAGGGGTATTATCCGGCGTTCTCCGCAATTCCTGCAGCGTCCGCTATTGATGCGACGCTGGCCACGATTGCGGAATGTGGAGTCGCCATTGAGATTAATACGTCTGGCGGCACCAAAGATGTCGGTGGCTGGTATCCGTCCGACGAAATTCTTGAGCGGGCTTTCCATTACGGGGTTCAGGTTACCTTTGGCTCGGATGCTCACAACCCTTGCCGGATCGGCGAGGACTGGGAGCTGGTGCGCGCCAGGCTGAGGGAGATTGGTTACCGGGAGTGGGTGTTCTACCGCCAGCAGCAGCCTGTTGTGGTGCCGCTGGATTAGCGCAAAAAAAATGGACCCGCCTCGGCGGGTCCCAATAGTTTATATAAAAAAAAGGGGGTCTTGTTTATTATAATAGCCGATCATTGTGAACGAACGATAACAGCAATATTTCATTTGTGTAACAAATGCTAACGAGACGAGGAATGATGAGATCATGTGGATGTTGGTTGCCGTCGGCAGCGCCTTTATTTTTGGCTTAGCAGGTCTGGCGATGAAGATTTCACAAATGCGGGGCGGGTCCAACGCCGCGCTCTTGCTTGCGCTCTATATTAGCGGTACGGTAGGTTTTGCCGTCCATGGCGCTGTCAGCGGATCGTTAGCCGGTCTCTTCGCAGACTGGCGTATATGGGTTGCAGGCGCCGTCATCGGCGCAGGCTCGGCCTGGGGCAATGCCGTATTTATGAAAGCACTCGCCTATGGCCCCGCCTCATTAACTTCACCACTCGTCAATATGAACATTATTCTTGTGATTCTAATGGGAACCTGGGTATATCATGAGCCAATCACGAGAGGAGAATTATCAGGTGTCGCTTTGCTTCTGTTGGCGGTTGTCCTGATTGCTATTCGACGTAAAGAGTCGTACACCATTAAGGAGAGAACATGGGGGCTGTACGTTGCAGCAGGCATCTTTCTCTTCAGTCTCCGCAACGGCGGGCTTAAAGTAACCGAAGAATTACAGCTGGATGGTACCTTGATCCTGCTGGCTGCATATCTATTGTCTGCGCTGTGGTTTTTGCCGCCGATTCTCCGTGAGCAGGATGTGACTGCACGGCGTACTGGCTGGCGGTGGGGACTGTTGGCGGGTGTATTCTCTTATGGGGGACTACAGCTGTATGCAATGGCGCTCGCGACGGGCAAGGCAAGTCTGGCTGCCCCGATTTTTGCCACCAACGCGCTGGTTATCGCCCTCGGGGCCATTCTGATTTACAAAGAACGTCTGACGCCCTTGCAAACTGCTGCTTTTGTGTGCACAATGGCCGGGCTGATTATTATCCGCCTCTAGCCCTTCTCGCCCGGTCGGCCGAACCAACGCTTCACAGCCTGCATGGAGCCGATTTTGCGGCCAGCAGACAATCGCAACCGTTTCAGCCAGGAGAGGCGAAGCATGGCTCCCCAGCCATCGTATCTGCCATCTACCTTGCCTACCAGCTCATGCAGCTCGCCTACCCGTTCGTTGACCGTTTCCAGCCGTACATCCTCCCACCTGCTCACAACGAGGGAGTACGGGTACCCGGGCCGTTCCTCGGGCACCTTGCCGTCCTCTACCGTGTAACCCAGCCCCTCAACCGCCTGCTTCATCGCGCTGCGGTCTTCGTCTTGCTTGAACAACAGCCAGTGATAGACATGACGCGGGCGTTCGATATGATCTCCCTTATGAATAAGTGCGTATACCATCTGAGCATTATGAATGTACATTTCCTCCAGGGCATCCGGCAGCAGATAGCGATAGAAGGACCAGTCCGAGTCTGGTTTGCTGTAATAGACGATTCCAGAATCCCGGAACAAGGAACGAAGCTCACGCTGCTTCTCATGCTGGTCCTGGTGAGGTGGTGTATAATAATAGAATTCCAGCCGTTTGGCCGTATTGATTCGGCCAATATAGACGGCCTTCATAGACGCCTCCGCAGCTTCCTCGAGCTGCGACTCCAGTCGCTCCAGCACGCGCACGGCCTCTCGTCTGTCCTTATGCTCGGACATGAGCTGCATTAGGTTTACTGTTGCAGATAATAGCTCGGTATGGCCTGGGGGTGGTGATTGCTCGCGCCAAGCCAAATTAACGAGTATGCGCATCTGCTCCCGATCGGTCCGCCGTTCAAAAAATCCCCAATTTTCGGCCATGACGATCCCCTCCCTTCTGCGCTTTTTAGAGGTTGTTCGTATTGTCCGCCAGTCTTACTAATTCTCGGCAGGATGCACCATATCCTCTGCCCGGACCACTTGATCAAACTTCTCTGCACTGATTAGTCCGCTCGCGATTGCCGCCTCTCGAAGCGTTATCCCTTCCAAGTGCGCTTTTTTGGCAATCGTTGCTGCATTCTCATAACCGATATGCGGATTAAGGGCAGTGACCAGCATCAGCGACTCGCTGAGCAGCTCTGCAATTCGCGTTTCATTGGCCTCGATACCGCTGGCGCAATGCCGGTCGAAGGAACGAATGCCATCTGCCAGCAACCGTACCGATTGCAAGAAATTGTAGATGATCACTGGCTTGAATACGTTCAACTCAAAATTGCCCTGACTAGCCGCAAACCCGATTGCCGCATCGTTCCCCATTACTTGGCACACAATCATCGTAAGGGCTTCACTCTGGGTCGGGTTGACTTTGCCCGGCATAATGGAGCTCCCCGGTTCATTGGCTGGAATCGTCAGCTCGCCGATGCCGCAGCGGGGGCCACTGGCCAGCCAGCGGACATCGTTGGCAATTTTCATCAGATCGGCTGCCAACGCTTTGAGCGCGCCGTGCGCGAAGACCAGCTCGTCATGACTGGTCAGAGCATGGAACTTGTTGTCGGCGCTGCGGAAGTGTCCCCCTGTTCGCTCGCTGATCAGTGCTGCCGTGCGTTCACCGAAGCCTGCAGGACTGTTGAGACCTGTTCCGACCGCCGTTCCGCCAATCGCCAGCTCCGCCAATTCTTCCTTGCTGGTGCGGATCATCCGGGCAGCTTTCTTAAGCATCTGTACCCATCCACTGATTTCTTGACCCAGCGTGAGTGGTGTAGCATCCTGCAAATGCGTGCGTCCAATCTTAATAATGGACTGAAAAGCAGCACGCTTGCCTTCAAGTGTTGCAGTCAAGCCCTCAAGAGCTGGCAGCAGTTGTTCTTCTATCGCCAGACTGCCTGCGATATGCATGGCGGTCGGAAACGTGTCATTGGAGCTCTGTGATCGATTTACATGGTCATTGGGATGAATTGTACCGGGGCTGCCTGCTGCCTCTAACAGTTGGTTGGCCCGGCGCGCAATGACCTCATTGAGGTTCATATTGGTTTGCGTGCCGCTCCCGGTCTGCCAGACGGACAAAGGAAACTCATCTTCCCAACGCCCCTGCAGGATCTCCTCTGCTGCTTCTGCTATGCGATCAGCCAGATCGCCCTCCAACGTCTGGAGCTCTTTATTGGCTTTGGCGGCGCTCTGCTTCAGTATCGCCATGGCATGAATCAGCTCTCGGGGCATGCGTTCACTGCCAATTTGGAAGTTATGACGGCTTCTTTCGGTCTGCGCTCCCCACAACCGTTCCTGGGGGACGCCGATCTCGCCCATCGAATCCTTTTCGATCCTTTGCTTCATCATAAAACGCCTCCTATCCTGGGTTTCACCTGTCTATTGCTAGTCTAAACCTTTGATCTGCTTGCATCAACTTACCCCTACTTAACCGATTCAAACAGCTTTATAAAGGTTAGTATATATATATTAAGCAGTTTATTATGTTTTTACAAATTTGCCTTACGTTTTGGGGGCCGGCGTGTTACAATAGTTGTATAAAGTGGGGTGATATCTGTGGACTATTCAAAAATGTGTCCGAAGTATGAATCCGCGGCGGAGATTCTCTGCAAAAAGTGGACGGGTCTTATCATCCGGGTTCTGCTGGACGGGCCCAAACGGTTTAAAGAAATGAAGGAACAGATCCCTGATATGAGTGACAAAATGCTGACGGACCGCATGAAGGAGCTCGAGACCATGGATATCGTGAAGCGGACGGTCTATCCTGAGATGCCGGTCCGCATCGAATATGAATTGACAGACAAAGGACGCGGTCTGGAGCCCGTCATTCAATCCATTCAAGGCTGGGGAGAACATTGGATGTGACCCTCCGCCTCCTGCCATAAGCAAGCCCATGCCCTCGTCAGAGCTGACAGCGGCATGGGCTTTTTACTGTGCCCCGCCCATTAGATTTTGCTCAGCAACCCTGTATCCGACCCTGCGCTTGATAGAAACCCGCCGAATTGGTTTATAAAGAGGAAGGGTACGGATTGATGAACATCAAGAGTACTGATGCTATCGGGAAGGGACGGATGTTGCATGGCAAACGAGGCAAAAGGACGGCCCATCGTAGAAGAATTCAATCTTCTCCGGGCGTTCAGTATCTTAGGCGTGCTTATGGTGCATGCCACCTCAGAAGCGATTGCTATGGTGGAGAAGACCTCCAAGGCCTATCCCGTTTATGTGGCATTGAACACATTTGCCATGTTTTGCGTACCGGCCTTTATATTTTTGACCGGATTTGTGCTGTTCTATAATTATTACCGTAAGCCGATCACAGCATCTATGCTGAGAATATTCTATTCCAAACGGCTGATGCAAATACTGATTCCGTATCTTCTAATTTCGATTCTATTCTTTTTTGTCAGGAAAGCCTTAAATGATGACCTGGCGCCAATAAGTGTGATGATTCCGGACCTGTTAGGCAGGCTTTTGAACGGAACGGCCTATACGCATCTGTATTATATTTTTGTATTGATCCAGTTTTATCTGCTGTTCCCCTTGCTCTTATTCGCTTTGCAGCGCTGGCCGCAGCTGGGGCGCTGGGCGATTGCTGTCGGTTTCGGTGTTCAATGGGCCTTTTATTTCGTCAATAAGGTATGGCTCGATGTCCCATCCAAAGGCAGTGTCTCGCTGGCGTATTTTGCCCCTTTTATGCTGGGGGTATTTGTCGGTATCTACTATGAGCGTATCAAGTCATGGTTTACTCCGTTGGCCAGCTCAGGCTCTCGCACCTTCAGATTGGCTCAGGGCACACTCTGGTTAACCTGGATTATTGCTTCAGTAGGGTATATCTGGCTCTGGTATGCGAATCGCACAGAATGGATGATCGTGAATTCCACCTGGTATGAACTGGGCTACAATATATTTACAATGACCTCGATTCTAGTCCTGACCCAGCTGGCTTATAAGCTGTACAAGTCTGGCCCACAGCTGATGATCAGCAGCCTGCAGCGTCTAGCCGCCTTGTCCTTCGGCATCTATCTGATTCATCCGATGCTATTACTGCTCTACCGAGCGTATCCGCCGAATCAGCTGACGCCAGTGATCTATCATGTCTGGAAAGCCGGAGGCTTTGTCTTCGCGCTGCTGGGATCAGCGATCCTGCTCGTTACTTTATATCGTCTGCTGCCTCCGGTCTGGCTTTTGTTCGGCCCACGGCCCAAGATGAAATAGCTAATCTACCCTGCGATTCAAGCCGGTTGGCCATGTGGCCAACCGGCTTCTTTGGGCGCGACGATTGACAGATGAACAGACAACGATTATATTGTTAATAATGAGAATCATTTTCAAGTAGATGTTCTGGACATACAAACCCTAACAAAAAAGCTCTCTGCAATGTCCTGAGACACCACAGAGAGCCATTGAATATTAAATGACTTACATGCCCAGCCATTTCTTGAACATATGCTTGGTTGTATCTTTATTGAGCGCTGCAATCGACGTTGTCAGCGGAATGCCCTTCGGACATGCGCGTACACAGTTCTGTGAGTTACCGCAGCCCTCGATGCCGCCGTCGCTCATCAATGTCTCCAGTCGCTCGTCCTTGTTCATCTCCCCTGTCGGGTGAGCATTGAACAGCCGGACCTGCGAGAGTGCTGCCGGACCGATGAAGCTGGTACGGTCATTGACATTGGGGCAGGCTTCGAGACATACGCCGCAAGTCATGCACTTGGACAGCTCGTAAGCCCATTGACGCTTGGCTTCGTTCATCCGTGGACCAGGACCCAGATCGTACGTACCGTCGATTGGAATCCACGCCTTAACCCGCTTGAGCGCGCCGAACATCCGCTCACGGTTGACGATCAGGTCACGAACAATCGGGAAGGTCTTCATGGGTGCCAGCTTGATCGGCTGCTCCAGCTTATCGATTAGTGCGGTACACGCCTGTCTTGGTTTGCCATTTACGAGCATGGAGCATGCGCCGCAGACTTCCTCCAGACAGTTGGAGTCCCAGCATACCGGGGAGGTCGACTGGCCACCAGCAGTGGTCGGGTTACGCTGAATCTCCATCAATGCGCTAATGACATTCATATTCGCCCGGTATGGGATTTCGAATGTTTCCGTGTAAGGCTGGGAATCCGGCTTGTCCTGGCGGGTAATCTCCAGTTTAACGGTCTTGTTGGCTACTGCTGCATCCGCCATCGTTATTCTCCTTTCTTCTTCTTGTCCGTAGTATAGTCGCGTTTGCGCGGCGGAATCAGGGAGACGTCGATATCCTCGTAAGAGATATTAGGACCGTCCTGTGTCCACGACGCAATCGTTGTCTTCATGAACTTCTCATCGTCCCGCTCCGTGAACTCTGGCTTGTAGTGCGCGCCGCGGCTTTCATCACGGAGCAATGCACCTTTGGTCATAGCCTCGGAGAGCTCAAGCATGTTCCACAGCTGGCGTGTGAAGGCAACGCCTGCATTGTTCCAGTTGGCTGTATCGTTCATGTTAATCTTGGCGTAACGCTGCTTGAGCTCCTTGATCTTATTGATCGTCTCCTGCAGCTTGTCGTTGTAGCGGACCACTGTCATATTGTTGGTCATCCACTCGCCAAGCTCCTTGTGAAGCACGTACGCATTCTCCGTTCCGTCCATCTTCAGTAGAGAATTGTACTTGTCGGTCTGTTTTTTCTTCTCCCGGTCGAATACCGAAGATGAGATATCCTCCGACGATTTGCTGAGACCACGGATGTACTCGACAGCCTTAGGTCCTGCAACCATGCCGCCGTAGATAGCGGATACGAGCGAGTTGGCTCCGAGACGGTTGGCCCCATGGTATTGATACTCGCACTCGCCGGCAGCGAACAGGCCAGGAATATTGGTCATCTGATTG
Source organism: Paenibacillus daejeonensis DSM 15491 (assembly GCF_000378385.1). Taxonomy (GTDB): domain Bacteria; phylum Bacillota; class Bacilli; order Paenibacillales; family Paenibacillaceae; genus Paenibacillus_D; species Paenibacillus_D daejeonensis. The sequence continues at coordinate 1,243,177 of NZ_KB899659.1, forward strand.
TAATCGACCCACATGCCGCCCATCGAGTAGTGGACTGCCGGGAAGATTTTCATTGGAATCTTGCGCGGGTCGTCACCCATGAATTTCTCATAGATTTCGATAATGCCGCCGAGCTTCACGTCCAGCTCCTTCGGATCCTTGTGGGAGAGATCCAGGTAGACCATGTTCTCGCCGTTGACACCGAGCTTCATGTCCACGCAGACGCCGAAGATCTCGCGCGTTGCGATATCACGCGGTACCAGGTTGCCATACGCCGGATATTTCTCCTCAAGGAAGTACCAAGGCTTGCCGTCTTTATACGTCCAGATCCGTCCGCCTTCGCCGCGTGCAGATTCAGACATCAGGCGCAGCTTGTCATCGCCTGGGATGGCTGTCGGGTGAATCTGGATAAACTCGCCGTTCGCATAGTTAACGCCTTGCTGATAGACTGCGCTCGCCGCCGTACCGGTATTAATCACCGAGTTGGTCGACTTGCCGAAGATGATACCAGGACCGCCAGTTGCCAGGATAACCGCATCCGCAGACACAGCATGCACTTCCATGGTCCGCAGATCCTGGGCCGATACGCCACGACAGACGCCATCGTCATCAATGACCGCGCCGAGGAATTCCCAATGCTCGTACTTGGTTACCAGACCTGCCGTTTCCCAGCGGCGGACCTGCTCGTCCAGCGCATACAGCAGCTGTTGTCCGGTTGTTGCCCCTGCAAAAGCAGTCCGGTGATATTTGGTACCGCCAAACCGGCGGAAATCAAGCAAGCCTTCTGGTGTCCGGTTGAACATAACGCCCATCCGGTCCATCAGGTGAATAATACCTGGCGCCGCATCGCACATCGCCTTAACGGGCGGTTGATTGGCGAGGAAGTCGCCGCCGTACACTGTATCATCGAAGTGCTCCCAAGTGGAGTCACCTTCACCTTTTGTATTGACTGCGCCGTTGATGCCGCCTTGCGCGCACACCGAGTGAGAACGCTTTACAGGGACGATCGAGAACAGATCGACATGCATCCCAGCTTCAGCAGCCTTGATGGTCGCCATCAAGCCGGCCAGGCCGCCGCCAACGACGATTACTTTATTTTTTGCCATTGTCTATTCGCTCCTTGTCTTCCAGTTAAGCTTGGATTGGTTATACGTGCCGGATGATATCCAGCGCAGCCGCAGCTTCCTTGAACTCATCGCCCCGGAACGCAGCCAGCGACATCATGAACATCGCAGTCACAATGACGAATACGACCATCCATACATAGGAGGAAATGCGCTGTGCCCGCGGGCCCACCGTAATGCCCCAGCTCACAAGGAATGCCCACATGCCGTTGGCAAAGTGGAAAACAGCTGCAATGACGCCAATAGTGTACAGAACGAAGAACACCGTGTTAACGGAAATCAAATGCATGACACCGCCAAGCTCTTCATGGGATACTTCGCCAATGGCTACCTGGAAACGGGTCTGATACACGTGCCAGACGATAAAAATGAACGTAATCACGCCGGTGATGCGCTGCATGGTGAACGCCCAGTTCCGTCCGTACGAGAATTGTCCGGTGTTGCTGTTGGACTGATAAGCAATGTAGAGCCCGTAGATGCCATGGAACAGCAGCGGCAGGAAGATGAACACAAGCTCGACGAGCCAGACCATCGGCAAGCTGTTGATCAAACTAACCGCACTGTTGAAGCGTTCAGGCCCTCCTTCAACAGCCGCAAAATTCGTCAGCATGTGTGAAATGATGAACAAACTAAGTGGAATCACCCCTAGCAAGGAATGAATCCGGCGAGCGTAATACGAATTTCCCTTCATGACATTTGTGTTCTCCTTTCCAGACTGGACGTGCAGATGTTGTACAAACTCGTACATTGGTAAACAACGTCTTTCATTGTACTCCTGACCCCATAAAGCGTCAACAAAAACTCCCACCCCATGACACAACTTAGTCACACTTTCAATGGTACTCCTTTTTCGCTTATAATGGAATTGCTTATTTAGTATAATATCTTATAACCTAGGGTTATATGTATGCGATATCATCATAAGCTGAATAGAGAGGAGTGTTCTTTTGCTTGAACAAATGCACATTTTCGCCACAGTTGTTGAGCAGTCGAGCCTGAATAAGGCCTCGGCTTTGTTGAATGTGTCACAGCCTGCGCTCTCGCGCAAAATTGCCAAGCTGGAGGAGGAACTGGATGTTGAGCTCTTCCGGCGCGTTGGCAAACGGCTGGAGCTGACCAGTGTCGGCCAGCTGACCTATGCGTTCGCCAAGGAGCTGCGTGCGCTGGAGCTGAATTACATGCAGAGCGTTGCCGAATACCGCCACACCGAGCGCCGGCAGTTAACGATCGGCGCTTCACTGACGACGCTGCAGACGACACTGCCCGATTTGATCCAGGTCCTTACCCGTGTAAGCCCCGAGCTGGAGATCAAGGCGGTCACTGGCAAGACGCATGAGATTGTTTCTTTGGTCAGGGACAAACGAGCGGATATGGGATTGGTTGCTTCCATTATAGATGAATCCCATCTGAACTGCGTGCCGCTGTTCGAAGACCAGTTGCAACTGGTGCTGCCCCGGAACTTGCTGGTTACAGATAAATCCGTGCCGGAGATTAGCATCCTGAACGGACTTCCGATGATTCTGTTTTCCAAGGGCACCTGGTATCGCGTGCTGACCGACGAGCTGTTTCAGACCTTCCGCCTCTCACCCGACGTACGGATGGAAATCGACTCGTTTGAAGCGATACTCCGTCTGCTGCACACCTGCCGGGCCGCCACGCTGCTGCCTCAATCGTATCTGCGTGCGCAACTGCTCGAAGATAATGACCTGATGTTACTGCCCATTCGCGAACTGGCCCAGGCCAGACGGACAACGACCCTGATCTATTCTCCGGATGATCAGCAGAACGGCGCTTCAATGCGGCTCTGGCTCGATGAGATCAAAACCCATTTTACCCGCAAAGGCAGTCGCTGACACTCAGCCCCCGCGCAATTGGAATTGTCAGCCATTCCTATGGTAAGGTTATCCTAAGAGAGCAAATTGTCCAAATCCGAACTCAGAGGTGCAAACATGAATTCACTACCGATTGAACCCCCGTGGCGGCGGCTGTTGGTATTCAGCATGATCTGCCTGGCCATCTACCTGCTGCTGCAGATTGTGCCGCAGACTGCGGCTACCTTCTTCAGCTCATCGGCGCCCGAGGTCATGGACAAAGCGGAAGCCGAGCAGAACGCCGTTGCCTTCGTCAGAGAACAGTTCGACGCGGTTGTTGCAGATCCGCATGCGGTCTACCAGACCGACCGGCTGCTAAACGGCTATCTTGCCAAAGAGAAACAGCTCGAAGCTTATCATGAGCAATATGGTGGCAAGTATCCTCCCGATACATATCAGGTGAGCGTTCGTACTCCGCATGAGACGAACTTCAACATGGATACCTACTATTTTGTCTATCTCAACATGGAGACCGGTGAGGTGGTCTCCTGGAACCGTAAAGGCAGTACTCCCGAAGGGGAAATGCAAGTCGGTGTTACGGAGCAAGCGATGGACAACGCCATTGCGTTTGCGGAGACCCAGGGATTCTCCAGGGATGAACTGTCTCCACGCGGCATGGATCGGGAGGGCTTCGCCATCCTCGATGTAAGCGGCAGGACGATTGGAGAAGCAGCCCTGGAGTTGCGGATCCGGACGGTGGAATCCAACTCTGGTGAGTTTGTAACTGTCGGCTACAAGCCTTCCTTTGTCCCCCCGACTGACTACATTACATACGTCCAGGGACAAGACGAGCTTGGCACGATGATGACACTGCTCGGATATCTGGGTCTGACGATCGTGCTGTTCATCCTGTCCATCGTCTACGCGGCCATCTATCGCGGTCACACGTCCTTTGCCAGGGGACTGTTCATGACAGGGTTCTTCCTGGTGTTCTACATTATCAACAATTTAAACATGATGGACGGCGTCCGGGCTGGATTGGGTGAAGAACCTGGGCAAAGCGCTGTTCTGATCTTCGGTATGGCCATTACGATGCTCCTGTCTGTTGCCATGGCCGCCTCGGTTTACTTTGCCCTTGTCGCTGGAGACGGCCTGTGGCGGGAAGCAGGACGCAATCTGTGGCCCCGCTTCGGTGAACCCGGCTATGGTGCCCATGTGTGGCAGAGCATGAAGGTTTCCTATCTGTGGGCATTCATTTTGCTCGGACTGCAAACCCTAATTTTCCTACTGCTGGAGCAAGGGTTCGGCACCTGGACAACGACAGACAGCGCTACCTCGGTCTACAACCTGAGCTGGCCTTGGCTGTATCCGATGCTGGCCTGGTGCGCGGCAATTTCGGAGGAAGCCGTGTACCGGCTGTTCGGCATCGGTCTGCTGCGCAAATGGTTCAAGAACCTGTTTGTCGCATCCCTGATCCCCACCGTCATCTGGGCGCTTGGCCATGTGTCCTATCCGTTCTACCCGGCGACCACTCGGCTGATCGAGCTGACGATTATCGGTTTGCTGTTCAGCTATATTTTCCTGAAATACGGCTTCCTCACTGCCGTCTTCACGCACGCGATCGTCAACAGCATTATGATGGCGCTCATGCTGATATTCCTCGGCGAGCCCGTAAATATTACAGCCGGTATCTTCTACATTGTCTTGCCGGTTCTGGTTGCATGGGTGATGCGTTGGTGGTCAGATACGAGAAGCCCGCGGCATCCAGCAGAAGAAGAGGAACCGCCGGTCACGGTTCCTCCCTCAACGCTGTAAGGATTTGATTCGCCAGCTTTTCCCCAATCGATAGAGGCTTGAAGTCCTGGACTTCAGCCTCTTTTATTTTTTTGAGGGAGCCGAAGTGCTTCAGCAGCTGCTTGCGCCGCTTCTCTCCAATGCCCGGAATAGCATCCAGCCGCGAGGCGACCATCGACTTGGCTCTTGTCTCGCGATGGAAGGTGATAGCGAAGCGATGCACTTCATCCTGAATTCGCTGCAGCAGATAGAATTCCTGACTGTCGCGGGGCAGCGGCACGACCTCTGCAGGATCGCCCACCATCAGCTGCGCCGTCTTATGCTTGGCATCCTTGACCAGACCGCAAACCGGTATATGCAGACCCAACTCATCCTCCAGCACCTCGATGGCTGCGGAGATCTGGCCTTTGCCGCCATCGACGACAATCAGATCGGGCATGGTCAGACCTTCCTTAAGCACCCGCTCATAACGCCGCCGGATGACCTCCCGCATCGTGCCGTAATCGTCCGGACCTTGCACAGAACGGACCTTATACTTGCGGTATTCCTTGCGGTCCGGCTTGCCGTCTGTGAACACGACCATCGCCGATACGGGATCGGTGCCTTGAATATTGGAATTATCGAACGCTTCAATGCGTCTGATCTGCTCCAATCCGATCCACTCTGCCAATCCGGCCGCAGCCTTGACACTGCGCTCCTCATCTCGCTCGATGAGCTTGAACTTCTCCTCGAGCGACATCTGGGCATTTTTCTTGGCCATCTCGACGACCTGCTTCTTTTGCCCCTTGAGGGGGACGATCACTTTTACTTTGAGCCACTTCTGGAGTATGCCGCCTACATCCTCGGCAGCCTGCTCCGCCCCGCTCTCTGCTGCCTCCGCCTCCTCCGGCTGCTCTGGCAGGAAGATTTGCTTCGGAAGTGCAGGGTTGTCGCTGTAGTACTGCGTCACGAAGGTCATAAAATCACTGTACTCTGTCCCATAGTAAGGAAAAGTCGTCGCATGACGCTCAATCAGCTTGCCCTGGCGCATGTAGAGGATCTGCACGCACATCCAGCCCTTGTCTGTGGCATAGCCGAATACATCACGATCGAGGGCATCATTCATCGTAATCTTCTGCTTCTCCATGACGGCCTCAATCGCAGTAATCTGGTCACGGTATTCCTTAGCCCGCTCGAACTCGAGCGCCTCCGCCGCCTCTGCCATTTTCTGCTGCAGCTGTTCCTTGACCACATCCTGGCCGCCGCTTAGAAAACGAGAGATGTCCTGAATCATCTCCTCGTACACGTTAGGCTCTACAGGGTACTCACATGGCGCAATGCATTGCCCCAGATGATAATACAGACATACTTTGTCCGGCAGTGTCTTGCATTTGCGCAGTGGATAGAGCCGGTCCAGCAGTTTCTTGGTTTCCTGCGCGGCGTACGCATTGGGATAAGGACCGAAGTACTTGGCCTTGTCCTTGACGATTCGGCGCGTGACCTCCAGCTTGGGATGCTTCTCATTAGTAATCTTGATGTACGGGAATGACTTGTCATCCTTAAGCAATACGTTGTACCGGGGATGGTACTGCTTGATCAGGTTGCACTCCAGAATGAGTGCCTCCATATTGCTGGAGGTGACAATATATTCGAAATCGCGAATCTCTGAAACCAGCCGCTGTGTCTTGCCGTTGTGGCTGCCATTAAAATACGAGCGTACGCGATTTTTGAGAACTTTGGCTTTTCCGACGTAAATGATCGTGCCTCCGCTGTTCTTCATCAAATAACAGCCGGGCTGGTCAGGCAGAAGCGCCAGCTTGCTGCGGATCAGCTCCGCCGCTTCTTCCCGGGTGCGCTCAGGCACAGAGACATCTATTCGGTTGTCCGGCTTATCGTTCATGCGCTGGCCTTCCTTTCTCTCGTGACACGGTAATGCGAACGTATACTCCTATTGTAGCACAGCCGGGCCCCGCACGGCATCCCGCCTCAATTTTGTCACGAAGCCCGCCTTTACATTTATCCTGGATGTTGGGTATACTATGAGAAAGTGCGTTCTGCTGCACATCGATTGTAAGGATGGACAGCCTGGCTTGCGCCACTGCTTCATCGTCCGTGAGGAGGTCGTAAGAAAAATGGAGAATATCAGAGATCCCAGAGAGCATGTGAACGAGGAACCTCGTCACGATTTTAACGACGTGGCCATGGGTGCCGTAGCTATGGGCGGTTTTATGTTCGTGGTCTTTGCGGTAGCTGTCATCGTCAAATTCATCATTACGTAACAAGGCATCAAGGTGAAACGGCTGTCGCCGCCAGCGGGCGGTGCAGCAAGTTTCATCCTGAACCTGAATATGGCACTCAAGCCCTTCCGCGCGGCGGAGGGGCTTTTTTGTATCCAGCTATCCACACAAAACGACTGCTCCCCTCCAATCTAGAGGGAAGCAGTCGTCGTCGTAACCATAACTTAAGATGGTTCAAGATTTGTTCGCTGCACTTGTGTTGGTAGCGGCAGTCTGCGCCTGGGCGGTATTATGATTGTCAAACCGCTTGCGCTCGGTGCGCTCGATCTGGACGATTCGGCCGTCATGCACCGTAATCAGCACTGAGCCGTATTCCAGCCCGCTCACCTGACCCAGTATTCTCTCCTGCCACACTTCATCAATCTCCAATGGTTTTGCCATGCTGATCTCCTCCATCCTGTAGCTAATGCGCTTCTTTGGCGGTTTCCCGGTGGGATTTCCATTCGATGAATGATTTCATAATTAACGTGAATACGGCCAGCAGCACCAGCAGCGATGCCACCGCAAACGACGCGGAAAACTGATACTCGTTATACAAAATTTCAACATGCAAGGGCAGCGTATTCGTCTGTCCGCGGATATGACCGGAGACGACCGAGACAGCGCCGAACTCCCCCATCGCCCTTGCATTACACAAAATCATGCCATAGAGCAGTCCCCATTTGATATTCGGCAGCGTGACGCGCCAGAATATCTGCCAGCCCTTCGCGCCGAGCGTCACGGCCGCTTCTTCCTCATGCGGTCCCTGCGCCTGCATCAAGGGAATCAACTCCCTGGCGACAAACGGAAAGGTGACAAATGCGGTCGCCAGGACGATGCCTGGCAGGGCAAAGATAATCTGAATGTTACGGTCATCCAGCCAGGGGCCGAAGAAGCCCTGAGCGCCGAACAACAAGACGAAGATCAGACCGGCAATGACCGGCGATACGGCAAAGGGCAGATCGATCAGCGTCACGAGAAACTGCTTGCCGCGGAACCGGAATTTACTGATTGCCCAGGCCGCCGCGATACCGAACAAGGTATTGATCGGCACCGAAATGACGGCAGCCAGCAGAGTCAATCGAAGCGCAGAGAGCGCATCCGACTCCGTAATCGAAGCCACATAGACATCGACTCCCCGCTTGAAGGCCTCTATGAAGATGGAGACAAGCGGCAGAGCAACAATCAAGAGCATAAAGAGTAAAGCAAGACCGATCAACAGCCACTGCACCCATCTTGGTTCATTGCGGTGTCTGGGACGCAGCTCTGGATCACGCGATAAATGTGCGGTAACTACTCCAGCCATGGCAGCCTCCTATTCCGCAATGACGCGGCGGCCTGCCCGCCACTGCAAGTAGTTGATCAGTAACAACAGCAGAAAAGACAGCACGAGCATGACAGCAGCGATTGCCGTTGCGCCCATATAGTCATACTGCTCCAGCTTGGTCATAATGAGCAATGGTGCAATCTCTGTCTTCATCGGCATATTCCCGGAGATGAAGACGACTGAGCCATACTCCCCGATCCCCCGTGCAAAGGCCATTGCGAAGCCTGTCAAGAGCGGCGGAATCAGTTCCGGCAGAATTACGGAGCGGAACGTACGGGCCCGGTAAGCGCCGAGCATGGCCGCTGCTTCCTCGGTATCCTTCTCCAGATCCTGAAGGACTGGTTGGACGGTACGCACGACAAACGGCAAGCCGATGAAGATGAGTGCAATCGTAATCCCGATCGGCGAGAATGCAACCTTGATGCCGAGCGGCTCCAGGAACTTACCGATCCAGCCGTTAGGTGCGTAGATAGCTGTCAGGGCAATACCCGCCACAGCAGTTGGCAGCGCAAACGGCAGATCTACCAGACTGTCAACCAGCCGCTTGCCGGGGAACTGGTAGCGAACCAGTACCCAAGCGACAAGCAAACCGAAGACGAGATTGACCAATGCTGCAAAAAAAGCCGTTAAGAAACTGATTTTGTAGGAAGCAAGTACCCGGGGAGCGGTGACCGTCTCCCAGAACTCGCCCCAGGACAGACCCGAGGTCTTGATAAACACCGCGGAGAGCGGTATGAGTACCAAGAGCCCCAGATAGAAAATCGTGAAGCCCATCGATAATCCAAACCCTGGCAGCACACGACGAGACTTTCGTTTGGAACCTTTCATGTGAAGTCAGCTCCTTTGTATGCCCTCATGCTTAGGAGCCCGGGATATAGATTTTGTCAAACGTGCCGCCGTCACTGAAGTGCTTCTCTTGCGCAGTCTGCCAGCCGCCAAAATCATCGTTGATTGTCAGCAATTCGATTTGCTCATACTGGTCTTTGTACTTCTCTGCAATTGCCGGCAGGGTTGGACGGTAGTAGTGCTTGCCTGCAATATCCTGACCTTCCTCTGTGTACAGATACTGCAGATAAGCTTCAGCCACTTCGCGTGTACCACGGTCATCTACAACCTTGTCTACGATGGCTACAGGCGGCTCAGCCAGAATGCTGAGCGATGGCGTAACAATTTCGAACTCTCCTTCGCCGAATTCATCCAGCGAGAGCAGAGCTTCATTCTCCCAAGCGAGCAGCACATCACCGATTTTGCGCTCAACGAAAGTGGTCGTGGATCCGCGCGCACCGGAGTCCAGTACCGGCACATTTTTGAACAGCGCACTTACGAATTCTTCGGCTTTGGCTTCATCATTGTTGTTGTGCTTCAGGGCATAACCCCAAGCTGCGAGATAGTTCCAGCGAGCGCCGCCGGATGTTTTCGGATTGGGCGTGATGACTTCAACGTCCGGCTTAATGAGGTCATCCCAGTCTTTGATCCCCTTCGGGTTGCCTGAACGGACCAGAAACACGATGGTGGATGTATATGGCGAGCTATTGTTCTCAAATTGTGACTGCCAGTCCGGCTCAATCAGGCCGGGTTCAGTAATCGCATCAATATCATAGCCCAGAGCGAGTGTTACCACGTCAGCCTTGAGACCGTCAATGACCGAACGGCCCTGCTTGCCGGAGCCGCCATGCGACTGATTGATGGTAACAGTTTGACCAGTTTCCTCTTTCCAGTGCTTCGCAAATGCTTCGTTAAATTCAACGTATAATTCCCGGGTTGGATCGTAGGATACATTCAAGAGTTCAACAGGCTTCGGCGGATCTGTCTTCGCTTCTCCATTATTTGGAGTCGTAGTTGTCTCTGTATTGCCGCCGCTAGTTCCTCCTGTTTCTGTGTTTCCTCCACCGCCGCCGCAGGCTGATACGACCAGTACAACAGCGAGCAAGAGCAGTGTCAAACGAGCAGAAATCATGGTTTTCATTGTAAAAACACCCCTTAGCGTTTTTAACAGATCCTGTCTCATTTCTACTCCGGCGGTCCGGTGGCAAGAAATTATTCCAATCTGTTTAGTTGGTAATGGATGAATAATACCAGTGACTGGTCGTCTTTGTCAATAAAATTTATAGCTATGATCAAAAAAAATAATTGCTTCAGACAGCAAAAAGGCTTTGTCCTCCGTTTCGTATGCAACGTGAGACAAAGCCTTATTAGGTGTTTTACTTAAGGACGTAATCTTCTATCGCCCATCAGATGCTGCTGTTACCGGCCGCGCTTGTTCTCGCCGGCCACCACGACGAGCTCTACAAACGGCCGAATCCGGTCCATCAGACGCTGCCCCTTGTGCAGCTCATCCCCATCCTTGCTCGTAAAGCTGAAATGCCTCTCCAGGACGTCCAGATTCTGATTGGAGGTATAGAACGTCGGCTTGCGGTTCATCCGATAGTTCAATATCGTCCCCAACACATGATCCCTAACCCAAGGACTCAAATTCTCGGCGCCGATGTCATCGAAAACCAACAGATCGGTCTGCTTCATCATTTCGACCGTTTCCTTGATCCGCTGCGGCTCATTGAACATGGATTTCAAGTCCTCGACAAACTCGGGTACGTACACGATGACACCCGAGAATCCTGTCTTGGCCAGCTCATGCAGCATATAACACATCAAGAACGTTTTCCCAGTACCGAATTTACCCGCCAGATACAAGCCTTTGGGCTGGAGTCCTGATTCCTTGGTCTGATCAATATAACGCATAATCTGGCCGACAGCTTTGATTCGCTCGGCATCCTTGCGCATGATTTCATCAGCAGAATAGCCTTGCTCCAACGCCCGATCGTCCACATAGAAGCTGCGCACCCGGCTGCGGATACGGCTCTCCGTCTCCCGAGCCAGCTGCAGCTTGCACGGGACCTTGCGGTCATTCAGCTGCGGCTGTCCCGATGGACTCTCCACATCCAGCAGCGTGTAGTGTCCCTCAAAATCATTGGGGCAGTTGTCCAGCCCCGGACAGTTGCTGCAATTGCGGTGTTCCTTGACGTATTGGTATACACGGTTCAGATTGAGTTTGACAAGCGAATCATCGAGCTCGGGATGCTGCATTCTGAGCCGCTTAATCAGCGGTTCAGCCATGAGCTCGTTCAATAGCTCGTCCGCCTTCTTCGTCATCTGTCTTCCACCCGGCCATTGCTTCAAAACCTGACTTAACGATTCCACTTGTCCTTTCCTCCTTTATCCCTTGCCATCCAGTTTGCGCGCAAGCTGTCGCAGCTCCTCCAGCTCTTCTTCGCTGATATCGGCCTTCTCGCCGCTATCATCAATAATCGGCAGCTCCGGCTTGCGGCGACCGCCATTCCAGCCTGTGTTCCGCCGGCTGGCCGCTCCCGCAGGATTGTCTCGTTTGCGCTGCTCCTGTTGTTCGGTCTGCACATCCTTGGCATCCTGCTCCCTGACATAGCTGACGGCCTTCTCGAAGGTGTCCACTTGCTTGAGCAGCATGTTGGAGGCAACAGCGTCAATAAATGATTTGTTCACCCGCTTGTTGTCGGCCTGGCCCAAAACATAGTGGATAAGTACGTTAATGACCGGCCCGGGAAGCCGGTAATTCAGATCGATTCGCTCGAACACCCGATCCATCCATTCTGGTACCGCTCCCGGGAAGAAGCGCTGCAGGAAACGCGTGTGGGGCTCATTGCGCATCAGCATGTTATACTGCGCGATATCGCAGCGCCCGGTCAGCTGAGCCGGTACATCCAGCCGATGATTAGAGTCTACGCCGTGCTCGTCGGGCAGCTCCTCCTCCTCCTGCTCGGATGATGTCGTGCCCGTTGTCATTCGGGCAAGAACACGCTGCCTGTGCCCCTCCCGTTTGCGTTCCTGGCGGTATGTGCGGTTGGCACGCAGCTGCAGTTCGTCCTCCAGCAGCTCACCCCGAACGGTGAAGATCCCATCCTCATCCAGCAGACGACACAAATCGACAACTTTAAGACTGTATTTATAAGCGATATAGTTCAATGTAGCCATACCTTCGGTATCGCTCCGGAGCTTCTCCACATACGGCCGGTTGGCCGAATGTCTCGGGAACCGCATGATGATCTCACCGTATTGAATGCCTGCCGTCTCCGCCGCAGCACGGGCAACCGGCGCCCTTGCCGGAGCAATCTCGGTCAGTGCCTGCTCCAGCTCATGATCAATTGCCGCCGTCCCCAACTCGAAGAGCTCATAGAACGGCACAGACAGATTCTCCTTGGCCGGCTCCGCCTGAGCCAGCTCGTCCGGCTCCGGTGCAAAAAACTGCTCGCGCAAATGAATAACCGTGTACTTGCCCACTTGATCGCGCAGATACATCGTCAGGTGCTGATTGCGAAAAAACTCCAGCGGAGATTGCGGTGGCAGCAGCTCATATTCATAGATAACATCTTCCCCGTCGGGCACAATAAGACGCGAGCTCTGCAGAAGCCCTACCGCTTCCAGCCGGGACGCCTGGTCCGCCAGCTGGCGCCGGCCGGCATCATTCATCTCCAGACCGAGTCCAAGGAACAGCCTGCGCTGCGGCTCCAGTCCCGAATATCCGACACGATCCGACTCTACCTGATAATACAGCAGTTGATATAAACCAGCCGCCACAGCGCCAATCATTGGTTGATAGATAAGCTGCAGCATTTTCAAATCGATCCCGCTCAGCGAAAAATCCCGATACATATAAAATCGATGATGCTCGGTAAATTGATGTATATTCCTGATGCGCATTGCATCTACCCCATCCGTCCTATAGACTTAGATAAATATGGCCGTCCGGGGACGGCTGTTTTGTTGGTGCGATTCGAGAGATCCCAATACGTTCGTTCTGTCCGTATCTCTAGTGTATCACAAGCGATAACGGTTCACCTGTTAGAATTTAAAAATCCTCCTTGCGGAGGATTCTGGCTTGCTACTAATAATACATCTTATAGCCGCTCTTGCGGAGCAGCTTGATCGCCCAACCGCTGACGATAGCTCCGATCAATGCCGCGACGGCCGGCAAAACATCCACATAGGTGTATGCGGTAATATTGTCTTGCCACGACAGATTGGAACTCCACGTATAATAGATCCCGAGCGGCAGAAGCACCAGGATAAACAGATAGATCGGAAACCAGGTTGTCTTCATCAGCATGTTCAGGATGAAGCCGATTCCGAACATCATGACAAAAAACAACAGCATCGCAATAATAACCTGCAGCACAGCATGTAGCCCCCTTCTGACTTCATCCACTATGGCCAACGCACATGCGGACCTCTTCTATGTTAGTTTAGGGTAAGGGGCAATTGAAGTCAATGAAGCAGATGTGAACAACGTATGGAGAAGGTGACCTTTTCATTTTGGAACTTACATTAATGATCTACAACATTCATCATGGCCGGGCGATGAACGGCACGATTAACCTGGACCGAATCGCGGCTCTCATCCACCGCCACCAGCCGGACATAGTCGGCTTTAATGAAGTCGACCGCTTTTTCTCCCGCCGCAGCAAATTCGAGGACCAGTTCGCCTGGCTCAGCCAGACGCTCGGGATGGAAGGCGCCTTTGGCGCATCGATTGTCCGTCGCAGGCAGGAGCAGGTACGCGAATACGGCAATGCCCTGTTATCACGGTTTCCCATCATTCAGCATACCAACCATGGGCTCAAAGCCCGCGCACTCACCATCAGTGAGCCTCGCTCCGTGCTGGAGGCGGATCTCGCCATCGCCCCGGACAAGCAGCTCAAGGTGTTCGTTACCCACCTGAGCATCGTCCACCTGATGCAGCGCGTCCAGGTCGATCTCTTGGCCAGGCGGATCGCTGAGGCGTCTACCCCGTCCGTGCTCATGGGAGACATGAACATGCCCTCTGGCGGCAGCCTGTGGCGCAAACTGATGGCCAAGGCTAGCGATGTCTGCATCAGCCAGCCGCAGAGCACCTATCCGACCTTCCCGTCGATTCGGCCGGTCACACAAAAAGACTATATCTTTGTGTCTCCGTCGATCGAAACGATTGAGGTAGCAGCCGTCTCCACTGACCCTTCCGCCTCTGACCATCTGCCGCTACTGGCCACCATACGGCTATCGTAGCGTCAGCGCCCAGAGACTTGTCACAAGCTTGCCATTTGCCACCATTCCTGCTTGTACGCTACAATTACCCCATAAGAGCATATTACCAGGCTGCCCTCAAAAAGAAAGCCTACAGTCACGGATCGATCTTCCGATCGCTGTTGTCCCCAGATTTCTTGATTGTTAACCGCTCTAGCGGTTGAAATCCGGGGACAAAGGCGAACGCTTCGCAGCTTATGCTTCCGAAGTCGCTTTCTTCCAGAAAGCGTTGACCAGATTCGATTCCGTGCCTCTCCGGCACTTTTGAGGCCAGGCTGAAAATAAGTAAATAAAGGAGACTGAAATCATGAGTGAAGTAGCACAAACCCTGGAAGGCTGGTATGCCCTCCATGATTTTCGCCGTATCGACTGGACGGCCTGGAAAGAAGCCGCACCAGAAGCAAGACGCCGCGCCGAGGATGAACTCCACAGCCTGATCGGAGAATGGAGCGCTTTGGAAGAGAACCGTGCTGGCAGTACCGCGGTGTATGCGATCGTCGGCCAAAAAGCCGATCTTGTCTTCGTTCATCTGCGGGAGACGCTGGAGGAGCTGCAGCAGCTCGAAACAGCCTTCAATAAAACCGAACTGGCCCGCTTCACCATTCCTGCTTATTCTTACGTAAGCGTCGTGGAGCTCAGCAACTATATGACTCAACCGGGCTCAGACCCGATGGCCAACCCTGAGGTCGTTGCCCGTCTGAAACCAATTATGCCGAAGGCCAAGCACATCTGCTTCTACCCGATGAACAAACGCCGCGAGGGCAATGACAACTGGTACATGCTCAGCATGGACGATCGCCGCACGATGATGCGCAGCCATGGAATGATTGGCCGCCAATATGCTGGCAAGGTCAAGCAGATCATTACCGGCTCAGTCGGGTTTGATGATTGGGAATGGGGCGTGACGCTGTTCGCCGACGATGCCCTGCAATTCAAGAAGCTGGTGTACGAAATGCGCTTTGACGAAGTCAGCGCCCGCTATGGCGACTTTGGCGATTTCTACGTCGGCAATCTGCTGACCACAGACGGCATTCGCACGATGCTGAGCGTCTAATCGCATAACAAAAGGATGTCCCTGCCGCTTGACGGCTCGGGACATCCTTTTTTTTCAGCTCTCTTCGCTATCTTCCAGCGCTTGACGCTCCTTGGCGGCCAGGTATTCCTGGGTCGCCCGGTCGCGGTCTCTGCCTTTTTCCTTGAGACGCTCGATGCCTGGCTGAACGAGCAGATCGACTTCCTTCTGCACCGTATAGACCAGATCGTAGCGGCTCTGGGATTCCAGGAAGGAGCCGACTTCCATTAATGCATTGTAGCGGTCCAGTTCATCCCTTGTCAGCAATCCTCGGACTTGTACGCTGCAATGACGCATTAGAAAAATTTACCTTTGCGCAGGACGAGCGGAATACCGCCGATAATAAACAGGTAGCGGATATCGATGGCTTTTTTAAGCCATGCAGCTACACGTCCTTTATATTTTTTGCCGAAGGCGATACCGATGGCTTCGCCTTTGCCGAGTGAAGCAACAACGCCCTTGTTGTTGAACTCGAAGCCTTTGAGCGGCTGGTTACGGATGGCTGCTACAAGGTTATGCGCGCACACTACGCCTTGCTGCATGGCGATTTGTGCAGTTGGCGGGTATGGGCGGCCTTCCGGATTGAACATCAGGGAGTTATCGCCCACGATGTAGATATTCTCATGGCCCGGAGCACGCAGATGCTCGTCAACCTTGACGCGTCCGCGCATGGTTTCGAAGCCAGCTTCCTCAATGAGACGGTTACCGCGGATGCCGCCTGTCCAGATGACCGTTTGCGAACGAATCTCTTCGCCTTCGCCAACAATAACGCCTTCTGGGGAGCACTCTTTGATAGCCGTGCCAATGCGGAAGGTTACACCTTTGCGAGAGAGCACTTCCATAGCGTACTCAACCAGCTCTGGGTCAAAGCCCGGCAGTGCGGTAGGCGCCGCTTCAATATTGTAGATTTTGACGATCGCCGGATCTACGTCAAACTGCTTGCACAGCTCGGGTACGCGGTCAGCCAGCTCGCCGATGAACTCGATACCTGTAAAGCCCGCACCACCGACGATAAATGTCAGGTAGTCGGTACGATGAGGCTCGCGCTTGTAGCGTGCGAATTGATACTCAATATGCTCGCGGATCAAGCGAACAGAGTTGATACTGCGGATATTCATCGCATGCTCGCCAAGACCTGGAATGCCAAAGGTTTCAGGCTCGCCGCCTACACCGATAACAAGATAGTCATAGGAAAGCGTGCCGTCTTCGAGAATAACCTTTTTATCTTGCGGACGGATTTGTACGACAGTCGATTTCACAAAATCGATTTTGAACTCATCGATCAGCTTGGAGATGCTGACGCGAGCATTCTCCGGATTGTCCGTACCTGCGGCCGGCATATGAAGATGCGTTGTGATGTAGTGGTAATCATGCTTGTTTACCAGCGTCACGTCGGCCTCATTGTAGTTTAATTCTTTTTGCAGGCGCAGTGCAGTCAAAATCCCGCCGTAGCCCGCTCCCAGAATGACGATTTTCGGTATGTTGCTCATTTTGTTAATCCCTTCCATTCCTCTTTTATCTTGTTCACACTTTGTGAAAAATTACACAAACTTGGTTAAACGAGAAAGTAATGCATCTTGTGTTCCTTTAGTTTGTGTCTTGCCGTCCTTCCTTATGACAAGGTCCAGGGCGCGGCAATCGTCCCGTTCCGACATACACATTGAAATAATATCGGCTTTTCGATAAAAGTTCAAGCACAAATTATACGAAAAACTTTAGAACAATATACAAATCTGTTTTTTTTTCGAATAAAAGCGTATGATGGTAGTGAGACAGATATAATTTTTGGAGGTGCCTACTGTGACAAGTCAGAAGGAAAACAACGCGGTGGATATTATTATCATCGGCGGGGGACCTGCGGGGATGTTCGCAGCGTTCTATGCAGGCATGCGTCAAGCATCCGTTCGCATTCTGGAGAGCATGCCCCAGCTTGGCGGCCAATTGGCTGCACTGTACCCCGAGAAATACATCTATGATGTGGCCGGATTCCCCAAGGTGACGGCGCAAGAGCTGGTCAATCTGCTGAAGCGGCAGATGGATCATTTTCAGCCGGAAGTTTGCCTGGAAGAAAAAGTGCTGCAGGTTGTCAAAAAAGAAGAACGTCTCTTCGAAATTACAACGAACAAGGGGACGCATACAGCAAAAGCAGTCATTATTACTGGCGGCGTAGGCGCCTTCGAACCGCGGCGGCTGGATCTCCCGGAAGCAGCACAGTTCGAGAAAACCAATTTGTACTACTTTGTTAATGACTTGCATCAGTTCAAAGGTCAAAAGGTGCTAATCAGCGGCGGCGGTGACTCTGCTGTTGACTGGGCTCTTATGCTGGAGCCGATTGCCGAGCAGGTGACGCTCGTGCATCGACGCGACAAGTTCAGAGCACATGAGCATAGCGTTGAAAACTTGATGAACTCCAAGGTACAGATCATGACCCCATACGAGATCACTAAGCTGCATGGCGATGAACGGATTCAAGTTGTTACCCTGGAGCATATCAAAACCAAGGAAGTGACTACACTGGATGTTGACGCAGTGATCGTCAATTTTGGTTTCGTGTCCTCACTGGGTCCTATCGCTGAATGGGGCATTACGATTGAAGGCGGCTCCATCGTGGTTGACTCCCGGATGGAAACCAATATTCCGGGTCTGTTCGCGGCAGGCGACATTACAACATATCCAGGCAAACTCAAGCTGATTGCGGTTGGTTTCGGTGAGGCCCCAACAGCTATTAATAATGCCAAGGTGTATATCGATCCAAATGCAAAATTGTCTCCAGGCCACAGCAGTAACATGAAAATGTAGTTAAAAGCCCTCATTTCTTCACAAAGACAGGGTATGTCGATCCGCCGGAACCGCAAGAGCCGGGCAGGATGAGACATACCCTGTTAGGGGTGTCTAACTAGAATGGAGGTGTCGATATCATTCATGGGGATTACGATCAGACACCGACAAGCGAGCAGTCAGCTGGAATCTCGCGACGACGGATCTCGGTGAGCAGCAATTGCAAAAAATCCGGTTCCAGTTCCAGATGCACCGCTGTCTCATAGGTGTCGATGAGCATTTCATCCGAAAGAATCTCCATTACCAACCCTTCCTTTCCTATTTGTTCCTCACATCTTAGCACGTTGCGAAACCAGGAACAAGTGTTCCGTTATCCACAGCCTGTTGTGGACAGCTTGTGTGCAATTTGTGAGTAGCTGCTATAAATTCAAGCGTGTCCAGTGGGGATGGTGTGGATAGCGTTATACACACCTGTCAACTCACTCTATCAATAAAAAAATTTAATAGATTCACCAAAATCTATCAATCTTTTAAATATCCTACTGAGGTCGCGTATTGACTTCGAAGATCCATATTTTCCCGTGTTTGTCGAGACCATAATCGAAGCCTAGCTGGCCTATACCAGGCAGCCGCGTCTCCAGCACTTGAGTCGAGAGCGAGGTTAACTTGCGCATTTCGCGCTTTTTACTCTTCACCATGGCTGTAGTCAGAGAGCGACGAATGCCTTCTGCGGCGGGCATCTGCGTACCTCCCCGGCACAGGTTCGTGACGAACAGCCCTTCTTTGGCCAAGCGCCCAACCATGGCACGACAGCTCCACCCTGTGCCTTCTTTTACGTATTTGACCCGATAATCAATCGGACGTCCACTGATGGTGGCCAGTTGTATCCCTTTCTGAATCAGATAAGGACGTTTGCGTTTCATCCGTGTAAGCGCTGCTGTCATTGCGCCAAACGTATCGTAAAAACGCCGATCGTGATAGTGGCTCACAGCGTAGCGTCCATCCTGTTTCGATACTTTGATGACACCATGACCGCCTGCCCCCCTAACGGGCTTGATAACGACCATGCCATGAATGGCTAGCATCGACTTCAGATTGCTTTCATTGTACATGCGGGTTGGCGGTATATGAGGGGCAATCGCGGGATGAGACAGTAATGCTGCCGTTTTGACCCACTTGCTGGCGTATTGCCTGCCTGTAGCTTCACCCATCTCCCATTCTCCTTTGCACGTTGATATGCTAGTATATGAATGAGAGTGGATATTCTCTTGTATGGTTGACTAGTTTTATGTGAACTCGCGATAGACCACTAGAGTTTCGTTGTTAGAGGTAGAAGGTTACACAGTGAGCCATGATCACGAAATTTTGCAGCATAAGAGTCGCAGTTCAATCCAATTGCCGGCGCGTGTCTTGACAAAAAAAGCGTGCCCTCTTCGTTTTCCGCTCGTGAACATGCTGCTCCCCTCCTTTTTAAAGGCATCTAGCCCTTATGTCCTTGGACTTCACTTCCATATGCATCCTATTACCCACATTTTCCCTCCTATAAACGCCTGCCTATTCAAAATGAGAACTGATTTTCTCAAGCCTGTCTGCTTAGGCAGCAAAAAAAGCCTCTCGCAGGAATACCCTGAAAGAGGCCGGTAACAGGTATAGGTGAATCAGATTAGCATTCGCCAGCTTCGCTTGGCTTGCCTGCATCGGTAGCTGTACGGAAACTAGAACCACAACCGCAAGTGACGGTCGCATTAGGATTCTCAATCGTGAATCCCCCGCTCATAGCTGTTTCTTTGAAGTCGATCTGCAAGCCATTCAGATACTTGGCACTGTCTTCGTCGACGACAACCTTCAGGCCCTCAATTTGCAGCTCGCGGTCATTATCGCGCAGCTCGTCATCAAATCCCATGCCATACGAAAAACCGCTACAGCCGCCTTCGTTGACCCCAATCCGCAAGAACAATTCAGGAGATTCTTCCTGGGCCAGCATTTCCTTTATCTTTGAAGCAGCAGGTTCACTGATTACAATCATGTTCATTCCTCCTATCCAGGTGATGCCTTGGGAATACATAATTTCATTATACTCCATCTTTCCTTATGCCTCAAGATGGCACATGCGATTGGGCCGATTCTCTGTCGTTTTCACCTAAGAATTCGATGCTGAGACGTTTTTTGCTTGTTGCCGCCCACCTATGGGAGGTTTATAATAGATGGAAGGTGTTTTGGCAGACGGGGATGTTCTTTTTTTCACAATCCCCCTGCTCACGTTATTTTAAGGAGGCTCCTGCTATATGAATGTTATTCTATCCACACCCGAGAAACAGATGCAGGACATCGCTGACAAAGTCCGCCAAGGGGAACGCTTGACGCTCGAAGACGGCGTGTTTCTGTACCAGTCCGATGACCTTCTGTCGATCGGCCAAATGGCCAACGAAGCCAACTTGCGCAAAAACGGCAAGCGGGTTTATTTTATTGAAAATATGAGTTTATATTTTACCAATGTCTGCGAATCACGCTGCGCGTTTTGCAATTTCCGCAAAGATGAGGGCGACGAAGGCGCCTATACTCTAAGCGGTGAAGAGATGATTGAGTACGTTGAACAACACATCCATCCAGGGGTCCGCGAGTTTCACATTGTGGGCGGCCATAATCAGCATGTGCCTTTTCAATATTATGTTGATTCACTACGCGCCCTGCGGGACAAATATCCTCAGGTGACGTTAAAGGCTTACACCGCGGCAGAGATTGATTTCTTCGCCAGAATCAGTGGTCTGTCCTACCGGGAAGTACTGGAGCAATTGATTGAAGCCGGACTCGCGACCCTCACCGGGGGCGGGGCAGAAATTCTATCGGATCAATACCGCAAAAAAATGCGCGTAGACAAAGCAGACGTGAGCGAGTACCTGGAAGTTCACCGGACGGCTCATTCGCTTGGCCTGAAAACTCATACAACGATGCTGTATGGCTCGATTGAAACCCATGAGCAGCGGATCCAGCATATGATGCATATCCGCGATCTTCAGGATGAGACCGACGGCTTCCAAGTATTTATCCCGCTATCCATGCAGCCTATTAATCCACGCGCGGGCATCCGCCGGCGGAATTCGGCTTATGAGGATTTGAAAACCATCGCTATCAGCCGTCTCATGCTGGATAATATTCAACATATTAAAGCGTATTTCATCAATATCGGCACACAGCTAACACAGGTTGCCCTGACTATGGGTGCAGATGATGTGCACGGCACAATTGTCAAAGAGCGAATTAGCCATGCGGCAGGTGCGCTGACGCCTGAAGGCATCACCCGCGAGGACTTGATCTGGCTCGTCAAAGGCGCAGGTCGCATACCGGTAGAGCGCGACACTTTTTACAATGAAATCAAAGTGTACGAATAAGGGGCCGCAGCGCATACTATAAAGGCTGCGACCGAAGGCGCGATTCCCAGCATTGAACAGTAAGGTTGGTGTGCTTATGAAACGATTTGTCATTTTGGGCGGGGGTTACGGAGGCATCACGATCGCCCAGACGCTGCTTGAGGGGCACATCCCGGACGATACGACGGTAATGTTAATTGACAGAATGCCTTTTCAAGGTCTCAAAACGGAGTATTATGCTTTGGTAGCAGGGACAGTATCGGATTATGATCTCCGGGTTCAATATCCGACGGATCCAAGGCTTGTGCTCAAGCATGGGGAAGTCCACGATGTGGATCTGGCTTCCCGTCTGATTCATATGGAAGGCGAAGACCCGATTAGTTATGATTGGCTGGCGATTGCACTCGGTTGTACGGACCGTTACCATGACATTCCCGGCGCCGAAGAGCATTCGACGTCTCTGCAGACCTTCTCTGCAGCCAGGCAGACTTACCGCTTGTTGAACGACATCAAGCCCTATGGGCAGGTCACTATCGTCGGCGGTGGTCTCAGCGGTGTTGAAGTGGCTGCAGAGCTAAGGGAAGCACGCAGGGATCTGAATATTCAGATCTTGGATCGTGGCCAGAACATTTTGTCCGCTTTCCCCGGCAAGCTGCAGCGTTACGTGTCCAGTTGGTTCAATGAACATGATGTCCGTACCGTGGGCGGCGTATCCGTCAGTCGTCTGGAGCGGGGGATTATCTACAACCGCAATGAACGGATGGACACGGATGTCACAGTGTGGACAGCGGGCATTCAGCCCGTGCCGCTTGTTCAGCGCATGAATTTGCAGAAGGATGGCCAAGGCCGCTTAATCATTGATGAGCATCATCGATTGCCCGACCACCCGGAGGTGTTTGTGGTGGGGGACTGTGCTTCTCTTCCCTTCTCCCCCAGCGCCCAGGCGGCCGGGGCGCAAGGCAAGCAGATTGCCGAGATCATCTCGGCTGAATGGCGGAATCGGCCGCCTAGATTGTCGCGCATCAAGCTCAAAGGCGTGCTTGGATCGCTCGGCAAAAAGGCCGGATTCGGCCTCATGGGTCGCACAGCCATCATGGGTCGTGTCCCCCGTGTCCTGAAATCCGGCGTCTTATGGCGCTCCAAGCATCATTCCGGCTAACCAGTAATGAGGCCTGAGTCGTATTCTGTCCGAATGATCAAAGGTCGTCTAGCAGCTTGTCCAGCGCATCCTGGTGCGCTTGCTGTTCTTTCACCGCTGCTTCGATCTTTTTGGAGAGCTCCTCGACCGTCTCGGCCGCGACGATCTCTCCATTCACCAGGACAAACGGGAACAAATAACATTCGCCGCAGTTGCCCAGGCATCCATATTCAATGGCATCGATTGTCGGGTCTGCCTCTAGCTGCTCCAGCAGTTCGTCAGTCCCGTGATGCATATTGCTGGCACAAAATTCTACGATAGGATTCATATCTTTTTCACCTTACCTTTTCGCCATCCATTTTCATTTGCTTCGATTTGTACTATAATAAAGAAAGAAAGGAGTCGATAAGCATGAGTGATAATACACAAACCTCTTCCAAGTATGATGAAGTACTGGATGTATTGGATAAGCTGCGTCCGTTCCTACAGCGTGATGGAGGCGACGTCGAACTCGTTGAGATCGAAGACGGAATCGTCAAGCTGAAATTGATGGGTGCTTGCGGCAGCTGCCCGAGCTCCACGATTACCCTCAAGGCAGGCATCGAACGCGCCCTGCTGGAAGAAGTCGAAGGTATTGAAGAGGTCGTACAAGTATTCTAAAACCCATTAAGGGTTAACGACCATTCGTAACAAAAAGTCTTGCTGCAAGACGTATTCACGTCTGCGGCGAGACTTTTTTTGTATGCCTATAGGCATCCGATGCGGATTACCCTTTCAAGGTGCGGCGTATGGGATCGAGCCCGCCGGTTACATCCAAAATATTGCCTGTGATAAAATCGGATTTGCTATCACAAAGAAAACAGATTGCCCTTGCAATGTCCTCACCAGTTCCAGGACGGCCGCGCGGCGATTCATCATCAATCAGCCCTTCAACCTCATCGATCGTCTTCTCCTTATTCTCCCCCCGAATATCCCCGGGACAGATCATGTTCACGGTGATGCCATGAGCGGCTTCCTCGACAGCCAACGTCTTGGTAAAGGATACTAGTCCGGTCTTGGCGGCAGCGTAGACGGCCCGGTGCGGCCAGGCTCTCGCCTCTCCCGCATGACCAAAACCAAAATGGATAATGCGCCCCCAATTGCGAGACCGCATGAGCGGCAGGACCCGGTGGTCCAACAGCATGACGCCGAGCAGATTACCATGGAGCAGGCCTGTAATTTCAGAGCGCTGATATTCCGAGAAAACTCGACGCTCACGAATAAATGGGCCAGCATTATTAATTAGAATATCAATGCCGCCGAACGCTTCCTCTGCCTGATCGGCTAACTGTTCAGCCTGTTCGGGGTCAGCGATATCAGCTTGCAGAGCAATGCAGTTGACGCCCATGGAACGGATTTGTGCTTCCAGCGCTTTTGCAGCGTCTTCACTTGTGACATAGTTCAATATAATATTGCACCCGTAGCTTGCCAGCATGACAGCGGTGCTTTTTCCCAGTCCTTTGGCACTTCCGGTTATGAGGGCCGTTTTGCCGCTCAAGTCCATGGCTACTCCCCCTTGTCATGGCCTTATTCCTGCCCTAGTATACCATATTTCCCGTGTTTCCTCATCATGGTCTGCGCATAGGAGAAGGTCTCTGCGAGCGTCCGCATGACCATCTCGCAGCCTTGATCCAGATCGGCTAGCTGCGAGGCGATATCCTCGAGAGGAATATCCTGACCGTAAGCGCCCCTGCTGTGCCGCAGATCATCCTGCAGCTCTGAGTTCATGTAATGAATTTCCGTGTTGCGCCGCTTCCGCAGCCGTGACATGGGCTCGCGGTACGTTTCTTTGATCTTGAACAACCGCTCGCCAAGCCTTGGCTCGATCCGCCTTTCCTGCATGCGGCGCAGCACCGTAAAATAAGAAAAGTGTTTCTTGCTCTCTCCTGTATCCAATGTCAGCCACTCATTTAAAAATGTGCCCAGCTTGTCCAGCAGCGCAAAGATTCGGATAAAAGCATTTTTATCAAAATAAATATGCCGGTAATAATCCATCATTTCTTCAGAAGACATCACGCTTAGGTAACGAGACGTGATTCGCTTGCCGAACCAGTGCGCAGCAAATTGACTCTGTTCCAATTCATCCAACGAGCCCAGCAGACCCGCTGTCCAAATTTCCAGCTTGCGGTACTCATGCTGGCGAGCATCTCCCGTGGCTATGCGTTTCTGCAATTCCGTCATGAGCTGTTCCATTTGCGTCATGGCTGCCAGAAGCAGCCCTTCCGCCTGGCGCGGCTCTCCGCCGAGTAAATCTCGCAGCACGTCTGCTCCCCCTCATCAAGTTCTGTACTATAGGATGCCCTGCTCCCTGAACGCAAAACCGCCAATCCTAAGGAATGGCGGTTCATAGCATTTACCTGCGCCGCAGCTTCCAGGAGCGGATGGAGAGCTCTGCCAGCAACCCGAACAAAACGGATATGATGACATTGTGCAGCAGACTGGTAAAGATATAGACTTGCTCATTGCCAAGCGTTGCCGTTACTAGCGCGCCACTTAGCACCTGGGTCAGCACAAGCGCAAACGCCCAGGCTGCGGTACGTTTCAAGCCTTCATGACCTGTGGCTTTCTTGTGGATGTAATAGGCCAGCGCGGCAATCAATATGAAAATAATCAAAGCAGCCACGCGGTGCAGGAACACAAGTCCCGTGGCTCCACTGAGCTCAGGAATGACTTGTCCGTTACATAACGGCCAGCCAGCACAGCCACCCGCTGATTTGGTATGGCGGATATAGGCGCCAATGTAGACCACCACATAAATGTATCCGAATATTGCCCAAGCAAACTTGTAAACGGAATGCGGAAGGTCCGTCAGAGCCGTCTTGCCCAGTCCCCGTTTCATCCGGTAGGCCCAGATGACCAATAATAACGTACTGGCAAATGCCAGTAGGGAAAAGCCAAAATGCAAAGCCATCACGGGTGGCGATTGCGGCCACTTCACAGCTGCAGCACCCAGCAGCGCTTGCAGAATCGTGAAGAACAACGCACTGGAGGCATATAGCACAGGCTCCCCTTCCCTGCGATGCTTAACCATTGTAAGGATAAAGACGGCGAGCACGAGGAAACCGACAATCGCGCTAACAAGGCGATGGGAGTACTCCAGCATGGATTCGAGCGTATACGCCGGGACGAATTTACCATAGCAGAGCGGCCAATGATCGCCGCAGCCTCGTCCCGAGTCCGTGTTCGTGACGAGCGCTCCCTGCAGGAGAACAATCAGCATGCCAATACATGCAACTATGATAAGCACGCGAGTGCCCTTAGTTACCAAAAAAATCACCACTTCTTGTCGAATATGACCATCAATTTATTATAGCCATAAGAAAAGTTAAAAGCCATGTTGAAAATGTGACAATCCGCAGCTTATTCCATTAAAGCTTGGCTTCACGGGGCAAATGCAGATAAAAATCCAGATCCGCTTGAAGATGCTGCTTCATCAGCCGCTCTGCCCCGTCTGCATCGCGTGCGCGGATGGCATCCAGAATGTGTTGATGCTCCTCAATCAACATCGGTCGCTTGTAGAAAACGACGGCTTTGCGGAACAGGTACACGATGGACTGCATACGGTCAATAATTTTTACGATTTCCGGATTACGGCTCGCTTCCACGATTAGGTCATGAAAACTTTTATTGGCGTCCATCGTCTCTTCATACGTGCCTGCAAACGCCCGGTCAATGCAGTCCTGGAGCCGGGCCATGGTTGCTTCATCGAGATAGTTTGCCGCACAGCGTGCAGAGAAGCCCTCCAGCAGCATACGGACTTCAAAGATATGACGCAGCTCTTCATCGCCAGGCTTGACTACGCGTTTGTTTTTTATAAGTCCCTCTTGTTCCAGTCTGCGAATCGACTCTCGAATTGGCGTCCGGCTGACTCCCATATCCTCGGCCAACCGCTCTTCTACCAGCTTGGTGCCTCCTGCGAGTTCACCTGTCAATATTTTATCACGCAGCTGCTCATAGCACTGGATGTTGGCGGATTGTGAAACTTGCTTGCTCAATTGCATGCCCCTTCCCCTTCAATGCTTTCCTCTAAAATCTCATATTAGAATTATAGCCTCTACCGCTAGTGAATTCAAAGAGGAAACAATAAACTGCATTCATTTTTAATAAAATTGTATACAAAAATGAATTTATTGTGTACACTATGTCCTGAGCTCACCTTTTGAAACCCTTATCATTTTAGGAGGACTATTCATGAACATCGGATTCATAGGTCTTGGCATCATGGGCAAACCCATGGCCAAGCACGTAGTTAACAGCGGTTACAATGCGATTGTGTATGATCTTAATACAGAGGCGGTCGCCGAGTTGAAGCAAACCGGGGCAGCTGCCGCAGCATCAGTTGAGGCTGCAGCTGTTGAAAGCGATGTCATCATTCTCATGCTGCCCAACAATGCTGTGGTTCGCCAGGTGGTCGGGACCATCGCAGAATCAGCCGCAGCCGGCAGTATTGTCATCGATATGAGCTCGACCTCGCCTGTCGTTTCCCGCGAGATGGCGGGTCTGCTCCAGTTGAAGGGCATAGCCATGCTAGACGCGCCTGTCAGCGGAGGAGAACCCAAGGCGATCGACGGCACGCTCGCTATTATGGTGGGTGGGGATGAGGCTGTCTTCGAGAAGGCACGACCGGTATTGTCCACCATGGGCAAGGATGTCACCCGGGTAGGCGGCAACGGCAGCGGATCAACGGCCAAGCTGGCCAATCAAATCATTGTGAATGTCAATATTGCTGCTATGTCCGAGGCCCTGATCCTTGGCGCCAAGGCAGGTATTGATCTGCAGCAGATGTACCAAGCCATTCGCGGAGGCCTCGCCGGCAGCGCCGTGCTGGATGCCAAGGTACCAATGGTGCTGGAGCGCAACTTCAAGGCTGGCGGACGCATCGACATCAACCTCAAAGATTTGAACAACGTCATGGAGACTGCCGATGCACTTGATCTGGAGCTGCCGCTCACACAGCATGTGCGCCATGTTTTTGAGACACTTGCTGCCGAAGGCAAGCAGGCTGATGATCATGGAGGCATTGTGAAATACTATGAAAATCTCGCCGGAGTCCAAGTCGGCGTATCTTCTTAAGCGTCATATCCATTTGTGGGGGAGTGTCATCCATGTTAACAGGTCCATTGCTTATAGGTGTTTTCGTCCTTGCTCTTGCTTTTCTATTCTTACTTATTATGAGATGGAAGGTTGAACCGTTTCTCGCTCTCATCTGTACCGCATTTGTTACCGCCATCGCGATCGGCATGCCGATCGCGGAGGTTCCCGGGATCGTAACTGCCGGGTTTGGCAACACGCTCGCAGGTGTCGGTATTCTGATCGGTCTGGGCGTCATCTTCGGCCAGTTCCTCGGCGCTTCGGGTGCCATTGAACGGATTGCCGATGTCCTGCTGAAGCTGTTCGGCATCCGGCGTTCGCCAGCCGGTCTGTCCATTGCAGGCACCATCGTCTCCATTCCAGTATTCTTTGATGCTGCATTTGTGATTCTGAGCGGGCTTCTGAAGAGCCTGGCAACCCGGACAGGGATTTCGGTGATGACCTTTGTAACCGCTCTCGGTATCGGCCTGATCACATCGCATAATATGATTGCACCTACACCTGGTCCGATGATTGTTGCGGAGAATACCGGATCCGACCTCGGGTTGTTTATCATCTACGGCATTATTTGCGCCCTTCCCGCTGCACTCGTCGGTGGTTACCTGTACGGCATGTATATTGGCAAGCGTGTCCAGTCAGACGTATCGCTGGAGGACGAGGCTGTTGAACCGGACGATGACCGCAAGCAAATTAGTACCGGTTTGTCGTTTGGTATCCTGTCGCTGCCTATCGTGCTTATTTTGGCCAATACGGTCTCCAAAATGCTGATCCCCGACACAGGCGTGGCTACAGTCCTTGGCTTTATTGGCGACAAGAACATCGCATTGTTGATCAGTGTCATTGCAGCCATTCTGCTGCTTCGCCCCTATATTCGGGAGAGTCATACCAAGCTTTACAATGAAGCAATTGCCAGCGCAGGGATGATCGTACTCATTACTGGCGCGGGCGGTGCCTTCGGAGCTGTTATCAACAAAAGCGGCATCGGCGACTATCTGATCTCCACCATGCAGAGCTGGAGCATCCCGGTTCTGTTGCTGGCCTTCATCTTCTCACAGATCCTGCGGGCTTCCCTGGGCTCCTCCACAGTAGCTCTGGTGACAACCTCCAGCATTATGGGTCCTCTCATCCTGGAGCTGGGCGTGTCCCCTATCTTGCTGGGTCTGGCGATCTGTGCTGGCGGTATCGGCTTGTCGCTGCCGAACGATTCCGGCTTCTGGGTCGTTAACCGCTTCGGCAAGCTCACAGTGGCGCAGACGCTGCGGATCTGGACGATTGGCGGATTTATCGCCGGCCTGACCGCCTTGGCTGCTGTATATGCCCTGAGCCTCTTCAGCGGCATTTTGCCGGGACTA
Source organism: Paenibacillus daejeonensis DSM 15491 (assembly GCF_000378385.1). Lineage (GTDB taxonomy): Bacteria > Bacillota > Bacilli > Paenibacillales > Paenibacillaceae > Paenibacillus_D > Paenibacillus_D daejeonensis. The sequence goes on from NZ_KB899659.1 coordinate 1,272,395, forward strand.
TGACAAGAAGCTGCGCGGGAGAGGGGGCTTCCAATCGCTGTTGTTCCCAGATTCCTTGAACTATTCCCCTAACGGGGGAATCCGGGAACAAAGGCGAGCGTTTAACGCTTTCTGCAAGAAAGCGACTTCGGAAGCATACGCTTTTCTCCAGCCTCCCTCTCCCACTCCGCTCATGCCAAGTACCACAAAATATATAAATATAAAAAGGATGGGATAGTAATGGGAGAAACCTACGAGAACAAACTGGCAGCCTGGCCGGAGTGGCCAGCCGCCCGGCGACAGCAAGCTGAACAGCTGCTGGAGGACGCGCTGAGCGGGCTGCAAGGCAAAATCATCGTGCTCGATGATGATCCTACCGGTGTCCAGACCGTGCACGGCGTCTCGGTGTATACCGACTGGTCACTAGAGACGATGCTGGCTGGCTTTCGCGAAACGAACCGGATCTTCTTCATTCTGACGAATTCCAGAGGACTGGTCGCGAGCGAAACCACTGCAGTTCATCGTGAAATCGCAGCGCATGCCGCAGCAGCCTCCAAGCAATTAGGAATGCCGTACTTGATCGTCAGCCGGGGCGACTCCACCCTGCGCGGCCATTATCCGCTGGAGACCGAGGTGCTGCGAGAGACCATTGAATCGGTGTCGGACACCAAGTATGATGGCGAAGTCATTCTGCCATATTTCCGTGAAGGCGGACGTTTGACAATAGATAATACTCATTATGTGAAGGACGGCGACCGTCTTGTACCGGCGGGTGAAACGGAATTCGCCAAAGACCGGACCTTCGGCTATACCAGCTCGGACTTGGGAGAATGGGTGGCGGAGAAGAGCGACGGTGCGTATCGGGCTGCCGACACCACCTTCATTACACTTGAGAGTCTGCGGGCGCTGGATCTGGACACGATTGTCGGTCAGTTAATGGGCGTGCAGCATTTCAACAAAGTCGTTGTGAATGCCACCGAAGATGCTGACGTCCGGGTGTTCGCCGCAGCGCTGATCCGTGCAATTGGGGCCGGCAAGCAATTCTTGTTCCGCACCGCGGCCTCATTCACCAAAATCATTGGCGGTGTCAGCGACCGGGCGCTGCTAAATGCTCAAGAGCTGCTCAAGGACCAGCCCGATGGCGGCGGTTTAATTATCGTCGGCTCCCACGTCAAGAAAACAACCGCCCAACTCCAAGCTCTACAGCAGCTCAGCGGTATACATTGTATTGAATTCAATGTGCATCTTGTGACAGATACGGCGGCCTTTGAGGCAGAGACCACCCGTGTCATAGCAGAGACTGAACACCTGCTGGCAGAAGGCAAAACGGTAACCGTCTACACGAAGCGGGAACGTCTTGACCTTGGCGACGGGCGGCAAGAGGATGAGCTTAAGCAGTCGATTCGTATCTCCGATGCGGTCACCAGTATCGTGCAGCGGCTGCAACAGCGTCCGCGCTATCTGGTCGCCAAGGGTGGCATTACTTCCAGTGATATCGGCACCCGAGGCTTAAGCGTTCAACGGGCAACGGTGGCCGGACAGATCCGGCCAGGCATCCCAGTCTGGCTGACCGGCAGTGAAAGCAAGTTTCCTGGTCTTCCCTACATTATCTTCCCTGGCAATGTAGGTGAAGTCGATACGTTAAAGGCTACGGTTCAGCAGTTGGACGCTTACTCATCTTAATTCAAAGGTACGAAGGAGGGATCAACCATGCTTGCCCGAACACAAGATTTGCTGCTGGAAGCGCAGCGGCAGCAGAAAGCCATTGCTGCAATTAACGCGTTTAACATGGAAACTGTGCAAGCGGCAGTCCATGCCGCGGAATTATCGGAGCGCCCCGTCATTATTGCACTGGGCGAACGTTACCTGCCTACCACCAGAATTGAAGGCTTCGCCGCCATGGTGCGTGCGATCGCCGAGACGGCCTCTGTTCCCGTCTCGCTGCATCTTGACCATGCATATGAGAAGAGCTCCATTGAGCAGGCGATACGTTGTGGCTTTTCTTCCGTCATGTATGACGGGTCGCGTTATGAGCTGGAGCAAAACATCGCCCAGACCCGCGCCATAGTAGAGCTCGCACACGCATTCGATGTGGCCGTCGAGGCCGAAATCGGTTCAGTAGCGCGTGGCGCTCACTCTGACGAAGAAGAAGGCGACGGCCGCCTCACCTCACCTGCGGATGCCAAGCGGTTTGTAGCGGAGACCGGCGTCGACAGCCTGGCCGCTGCGATCGGTACCGTACACGGAATGTATACCGGTACGCCCAACATCAATCTTGAGCTGCTGGCGACGCTGCGCGATTCGCTCCAGGTACCTCTTGTCCTGCATGGCGGTTCAGGTACACCTGAAGCCATTATTGCCCAGACGGTACTGTCGGGGATTTGCAAAGTCAACGTCAACACGGAAATCTCGCTGGCCGCAGTGGACCGGTTGAGACGTGATGCGGAGCCCGGTTCGCCACAGCTTCACTTGTCGGTCATCACATCCGGGCTGGAGGAAGCCATGATTCCCGTCATTAGCAAATTCATTCGATTACTCGGCTCACCAGCTGATGCCTTGGTCGTAAACCCTTAGCAAGATAAGCAGAAGCCTCACAGCCACAGAGCTGTGAGGCTTCTTTTTGTTGCAGGATGCGTGGGTGCGTTACAGCAGCCGACCAGCGGTTTGCGAGGCAAATAGAGGAACAAAGGTGCGTTACAGCGGACAAGCATCAGCTTGTCAGGCAAATAGAGGAACAAAGGTGCCTTACAGCGGCCGAGCAGCGGTTTGACAGGCAAATAGAGGAACAAAGGTACGTTACAGCAGCCAACCAGCGGGTCGCGAGGCAAATAGAGGAACAAAGGTGCGTTACAGCAGCCGACCAGCGCTTGGGGACAAAAAAACCTGACCCATGAAATCGGGTCAGGCTTGAATCAATACATGAGTTAGTTAGGCAGGGCTTCGGCGACCTGCAGGGCACGATCGGCAAATTGCTCAATCTCCTCACGCGACTTGCGCAGCTTGTTAACAAAACGGACAATCTCCTGCCCTTTGCGGAAGGCAATAAAGCTGGGAATACCCAGAATGTTCAACTCACTGCACAGGTCCGGCAGATCGTCGCGGTCCAGTTCCACAAATGAAACTCGGCCAGCATACTGCTGCTCGATGTCGGGCATGAACGGCTCAATATAGTGGCAATCCACACACCATGTCGTTTTGAATACAGCGATCGTCAGCTGCTCTTGAGCAATCTGCTCACGAAAAGCAGCCTCTGTTTCGATCTTTTGCAAGCCTGATCACCTCATCTTCCTATTATTCAACCGGGTCGGTTCTACAGCTCACGCTCCAGAACCAGGTATTTCTCATCCTCGGCAAAGTAGAACGTATCCCAATACAGGGTGCCCCCAAGCGCTTCGATATAATTCCTCGCTGGCACGTACATAGTACCGCCGATAATTGTCGCCGGGTACGACCAGTTGGTATCGACATCGTTCACTGTTACGCGATTGCTTCCCTTGCGGAATTTCAAGTAGGTCCCGGTAGCCGGATCGTACACATCGTACGTGTTCGTATCAGCAAGATACGCCAGTTGTGCACCCAGTGCTTCCGTCGTATCGCGGAGCGGGATCAGCGTGATGCCATCCGGCGTCAAGATTGGTGGATTAGGATCGAACTCAGGGTACAGCTCGACAGTCTGCAGTGCAAATCCCATCTGACGCAGCAGATCGTTCATCAGCGTATCCTCATCGAACAGTCGTACCAGCTCATAGGATTCCATCTCGAACAGCTTATCGAGCGAAAGATCGGTGCGCGCCGTGACCAGACGCTCCGGCGTGACTTCGCCATTCACATTCCACTGCTCACCGCTAGTACGAATCACAAAGCCCTCAAGCGGAAAGTCATACCAATACTCATCATCCTCAGGGAACGATGGCTTGAATACAATCTCCGAAGACTTCTTGCGGATATCGAGTTTGCTATCCACATAGATCTCTGTCTTGAAATAGGAGTTCTCATTAAGCAACACGTCGAAGGATTCCGGCTCTTCTGCTTGCGCGGTGCGCAATTCCGTCTGCAGTTCACCCAACAGACCAAGAATTTCTGTGACGCCTTCTTGAATAAACTCTTCCTGGGATTGCTCTGTCAGAGAGCTTTCAAACGGATCAGGGACACCAGCAGCCTCCCAGATGTCGGTTTCCTCCGAGAAGAGTGTGATGACTGCAGTGACCAGCTCAGTCAGACCCTCTTCGTCAGCAATCAGGGCATCGAGGTAAGCATGGACAAGCGGCAATACCTCATCGCCACCGATTTCGGCTTGCACACGCATCGTCTGCAGTGTCTCGCCATTCACTTCGGTTTGAGCAGGAGCAACGGACAGCTTGGACGGGTTGGGCAGGTTATCGATCGCATAATTACCTATGTAGTCCAACAGCTCATTCCCGCGTTCGATGAGCGAAGCCTCGGCTTCTTCATCCAATTCATAAGCTTCTGCGTCCTCCCACTCTTGCAGCCCTAGATCAGCCAGATCGAGATAGAATGCCCGCTTGGCACCTTCCAGCTCAATGCGCACACGTTCCTCTTCAGCCACGACTTTGAAATCCATATCCTTGTCGCCCAAGGCCAGATTGCCCTTCAAGGACATATTTTCTGCATCCTTCATTCGGATATCATTCAGCTCCAGCTTGATGTTCGAGAGCAACGCCAGCATCGCCATATCCTCGGCACCCAATCCCACGCCCAGATCATCTCTGAACAACAGCTGCACTTCGAACGACTCTTTGCCTTCCATAGACGTCACTTTCATAGCTTGCTTGAGCATGCCATTCAAGTCCAAACCGCCTAATGCCTGACACCCAGCCACAATGACCAGCACAGCAGAGAGCATAAGCGCCGTCCAGGCCTTTCTGCCGAATTGCTTGAATTTCATAAAAAAACCTCCCCCATCGTAAAATGCCATTAAAACATTCTACCATGGAGAAGGAATGATTGGAAGATTTGCAATCGAACCAGAGCCATTTAAATCTAACGCAGCTGCTATCCGCCGCTTGCGCCCCTTGCTTTTGCCGGGACAAGCCTCATTAACAGGCCGAATACCTTGCGAAGCGGACCAGGGAAACTCTTCACGTCGCTCTCTCTTACCACACGCATTACGATGAGCAAGAGTAGGTAGAGTCCCAGCATCGCCATGCCCGTTACAGCAGCTGTCGCCAGATAGGCCAGACGATCGGGCCACGACTGCAGCAGCTGGCGGCCGCCCCAGTCGAGTCCGAAGCCTGCCGCCCCAGTTAGTACGATAACCGTAAGATAAGCCGCCCAGCGGCTACCCAACACCTGCAGCTTCACAACCCCGCCGATCGTACGCAGATTAAGCATCGTGATGAGGATGAAGCAGAGGGTTGACGCGATGATCAGACCGTATACGCCCAAGATCGGTCCGAGTGCGATACTGGCGATAATCTTCAGAACAATGCCCAGAATTGTATGAATCATCGGGGCACGGGCATTACCAAGTCCGAACAGCATGGAATTGCTCGTCATCATCGTAATTTGAAAAATCGTGCCGGCCGTCAGAGCCGCTACGATCGCGCTGCCTTCGGCCGTTTCATAGATCGAGCCGGTTACTGACGTAGCGGCAACAGTGAGAGACAACGCCGCCGGTATGCCGGTGAACAGGACAATCCGCATGACCAGCGAGCCCTGGCGCTGCACCTCCTGCAGATTGCCCGTGGCAAACGCAGAAGAAATGACTGGAATAATCGATGTACTGAGCGCAATGGCAAGGATTGGCGGGATGCCTGCAATCGCCTGTGCTTTAATCCCCAGCATCTTCAGCGCGTGATCCGCTGCCTCTGGCGTGTAATAGCTGGCCGTCAGCGGATTAAAGAAGAAGGAATCGATCATATAGATTAGCTGAACCGTCATGGCTGTCATGACGATCGGAATCGACATTTTGAAAATTTCCTGATAAATCGCCTTGTACTTGAGCGGTGAACGAACAGCCCGCTTGGTGTCAACCATCGGCCGTCCGCCGGCTGCGGCCTCTGCCGCATCCTGGCGCTTCAGCTTGTAAGCGTACCAGAGCATGACCCCAAAAGCGCCGATGCTGCCGAATACACTGCCGACTGTAGCGGCTGCCGATATCCATTCCTGATCATAACCAAGCGATACGACAATGAGAGCCAAGCCCACACCGGTGACCACGCGCAGAATCTGTTCGATAATCTGCGAGATCCCGCCAGCCGTCATCATCTGCCGCCCCTGGAAATAACCGCGCATCATCGCAATGACCGGGAATAGCAGCAGCGCCGGTGCAATCGCCTGTACGGCGAGGGTAGCTCCCGGATTGCGGGCAAGCTTGTCCAGAATTAGCGGCGCCGAGAAGAAGAGTCCACACGACATCACAATACCGGCCACGATACCGAACCGGAGTGCCGCGCGATAGATCTGCTGCGCTTCGTCAATCCGCCCCTGGGCATACCGCTCCGAGATCATCTTGCTAATTGTACTCGGTATTCCTCCCGTAGCAATGACCAGAAGTAGTAAATACGTATTGTTGGCCAGCGTAAAATAAGCCCCGCCAGCCGCATCGAAGATGTAGTCAAACGGGATGCGCTGGAACAGCCCCAAGAAACGGGCGACCAGCGCTGCCGCTGCGAGCACAAGCGTGCCTTTGATTAGGGAATCCTTTTTGATCATGAATAATGACTCCTGCCTGTTTTCTTCAGACCACCAGCCAGATAATAAACAAGATAATCATGATGGTCTGCAATATAATTTTGACTAGCGTGCTGGTGAACAGCCCTACTACTGAGCCGTAACCGACCCGCAGCGACTGCTCCAACGAAGCCCGCGACATGAGCTCCCCGATAACGGCGCCGGCGAACGGTCCGATCAAGAGACCGAAGCCCGGGATGACAAACGGACCGATGAGCACCCCGATCGTACTGCCGATGACCGAAGCACGCGACCCGCCATAGCGTTTGACGCCCCAGGCATTTACCGCATAATCGGCAAAAATCAATACCGCAACGATCAAGGTCTGCAGCGTCCAGAACACCCAGCCGAAGGGCTCGAAGCTGATCATAAACCCATACACGAAAAATGCGCCATAGATGGCCAGCGCACCAGGCAGGATCGGGAAGATCGCTCCTGCCATGCCTACGGCAAACAAGATGACGATCAGCACCCAAGCGATGATCTCCACACCTATTCCTCCAATTAGAAATCAGGGATCGACTCTCAGCCTAGCGGCTGTTAAATATATATTCCTCGATGACGCGTGCAATCGCGTCTTCATTGTTGGAAACCGTGACGGCATCAGCCGCTTCTTTGATGGACTCCTGTGCATTCCCCATGGCGATGCCGAGGCCTGCCTCCTGAATCACTGCGAGATCATTGAGACTGTCTCCAACCGCGATGACCTGCGACATTTCAATACCTAGCATGCCACAAACCTCGCGGACGCCGTTTGCTTTGGATACGCCTTCGGGGTTAATCTCCAAATTGGTCGTGGAAGAATTGGTTATCTCGAGCCCGCCCCAGCTCTCGATTTCACTGCGGATGGCCGCCCGGGCTGTATCGTCAGGGGTATCGAAGCCGAATTTGAGCCAGTGCTTGTCACTGATTTGTTCGTTTTTGGCCAGCCAGCGTTCGGAATTGTAAATATCCTCGACCGCATAAGCCCAATACCAGGCATCATGCGTCTGCGCCAGCTCACGCAGCTTGCCGACAATTGTATCCGCCAGGTACGTACGCTTGTGCAGCACATGTGGCTTGTGCCAGATCTCCCCGCCGTTAATTGTAACCATCGGGGTTGTCAGTCCCAGCTGCTCCGCAAAGGGAAGCGCGCTGCGGAATCCTCTGCCCGTTGAGAAGATGACCGTGACGCCAGCGTCAAGCGCCTTGTGAATCCATGCGGCATTTTCTTCGCTAATCTCGCTTCGGTCATTGAGAAGTGTTCCATCCATATCCAATGCAATCAATTTGTATTTATTCATCAAGCGTCTCCTTTCGGGCACAATAGCCTAATTTTATCACATTCGGCGGCAATTCCAAATAGCCTCGCTCCAATGCCAAAAGACCGCCGGATACCGGGCTCATGAGCCTCAGGTATTCTGGCGGTCTGTTGAAGCGGCTGTTATGCTACTTCAGTCCTTCAATAATCGTCTCAATGTTGGTGCGCATCATATCGAGGTAGGTGTCTCCTGTCTCGCCTGGTTTACCCAGAGAGTCCGTGAACACTTCACCCACAATCGGCACACCTGAATCACGGGATACCGATTCCATGCTGCGGGGGTCTACACTGGTTTCCACGAACAGGCCTTTTACATCCCTTGACTTGATCTCGTCAACGATCGCCTGTACCTGAGCTGGCGTACCTTCACTCTCGGAGTTGATCTCCCAGATGTACCCGGCTTCAATGCCATACGCTTCGCTGAAATATTTGAAGGCACCCTCACTTGTAACTAGGAATCGTTGACTCTCCGGGATTTCCTGGAACCGTTCAACCGCCTCATCATGGAGCTGCTCCAGCTCGGCGATGTAGCTCTCTGCATTGGCAGCGTAGTCTTCGCTGTTGTCGGGATCGATCTCCGTGAGTGCCGCTTGTGCATTTTGTGCATAGATCACGCCGTTGCGAAGGTCAAGCCAGGCATGAGGATCACTCTCGCCTTCATTGCCAGCCTCCGTTAAGTATTGGACTTCCACGCCTTCACTGATCAGGTACACCGGCGCGTCTTCGCCATCCTTGCCTGCTGTTTCCAGCAGCTTCTCGAACCAGGAGTTCCCTGCCTCCAGATTCATACCGTTATAAAAAATAGCGTCCGCATCGGCGGTATTCGTGACATCGGCCGGGCGGGGATCGAACTCATGCGGGTTGGAGCCAACAGGCGCGAGCGAGATCACATCGACATGGTCGCCGCCTACCTGTTTGACGATATCATAGACGATGGAATAGGTCGCCACTACCTTCAGTCTGCCGTCCTGTCCCTCATCTTCCCCCTCACCGCTTCCCTGATTAGCACCTGCCGGTCCGTTGTTCGCACAGCCAGCCAACAGCAGTACCGCAAGTAGGCCTGCCCACAGCAAGCCCCCTGTTTTCTTCCATCTGATACGTTCTCTCATCTCTCCCACTCCTTACGTTAGCTTGATCTATTGATTCAACGCCTGCCCTCTCACTCGTTCCCGTTGCTGCCGCTTGCGAATCGATTTCATCAGCATGCCCTGCTTCGGCGAGAACACGAATACGAGGAAGAACATGACGGTTGAGGTGACGACAATGGTGGCGCCGGAAGCCAGGTTGTAGACGTAGCTGAAATACAGTCCACCGACCGCAGCCAGCATTCCGAATAGCGCCGATAAATACAGCATGACCCACAGACGGTCTGTCAGCAGATAGGCTGTGGCAGCCGGTGTAATCAACATGGCAACCACGAGAATGATACCTACCGTCTGGAGGGAAGCAACGGTCACCATGGTCAGCAGGGTCATCAGCAGATAGTGAATGAATCGGACCGGCAGACCATACGCCGCTGACATTGTTGCATCGAAGGTGCTGATCAGCAGCTCTTTGTAGAACAAGTAGATACAGCCTACGACAATCACACCGATAATGAGCGTGAACCACATCTCGGAAGGCCGTACGGCCAGCACGTTACCGAAGAGGATATGGTACAGATCCGTACTGCTCTTCATCATGGTGATGAGGATAATCCCGATCGCGAAGGCAAAGGTGAACATGATGCCTATCGAAACATCATGCTTGATCCGGCTATTCTGACTGACGAAGCCAATGCCGATAGCGGTCAGCACGCCGGTGATGACGGCCCCGATAAAAAAGTTGATGCCCAGCATATAGGAGATCGCCACGCCTGGCAGCACGGCATGAGAGATCGCATCGCCCATCAGCGCCATGCCCCGAAGGATGATGAAGCAGCCGATGACGCCACAGATCATTCCTACCATCACGGCTGTAATCAGTGCTTTCTGCATGAAACCGTAATTTAACACCGCATGAATGAATTCCATCAGATGCTCACTCCCAACTCCCGCATGAATGAAAACTCGCCACGATAGGCTTGCGACATAATTTCTGGCCGGAATACATCCTGCACCTCGCCGAAGCTCACAAGCTCCCGGTTAATGAGCAGCAGCTTGTTGAAATAGTCATTGGCCTTGCTCAGGTCGTGATGGACGACCACGACCGTCTTCCCGTTCGCCTGTTGCTCCTTCAAAATCGCAATGATCGTCTGCTCACTAGTCAGATCGACGCCAACAAACGGCTCATCAAGGAAGAACAACTCGGGTTGCTGCGCAAGAGCCCTGGCCAGGAAAACACGCTGCTGCTGGCCACCGGACAGCTCGCCGATTTGACGGTTCTGAAAATCAGCCATACCGACCTGCTCCAAGCAGCTATAGGCCCTTTCCCGCTGCCGCTTGCCCGGACGCCGGAACCACCCCAGGGTCGGATAGGTACCGAGCAGAACCGTGTCCAGTACCGTGATTGGGAAGTTCCAGTCAATCTCGCTGCGCTGGGGTACATAAGCAATCTGCTTGCGCAGCGCCTTGATTGACTGCCCAAGAAAAGAAATCTCGCCGCGATCCCTTGGAATCAGATGGAGCATTGCCTTAAGCAGCGTCGACTTGCCGGCGCCATTGGGTCCGATGATGCCGACCAGGTTGCCCGTACCCAGATCGAAGCTGACGTCGCGGATGGCTTCCACGCCGTTGTAGGAAACATGAAGATGTTCGACAGAGATGGCTGCAGTACTCATCGTTTATCCTTCTTTCCGTATAAGATGCCGGCGGCAGATCCTGATATGAATAATCGGCCGCCTGCTTATGCTTGCAAGATCATCAGCAATACAAACAGAATCGTCATCATACCGCGCTGTACAGGCGCTGGCAGCTTGAGCTTCATGGACAATCCCTCCTTTGCAGGACTTCATATTGCCTGGACGAACAAAAGTTTGTCAAAGGAATGTTTATTAACCTTATGCCTCTTTTTTTATATTATACAAAAAAGTTTCTCTTGTGCAACATTTTCTTTAAAAAAAGGTCAACAACGGTTTGGTATCCGCTGTTGACCTTGTCTTCTGGCTATTCTTGTTGTTCGTCTTCATTCGTTTCCTGCTGAAGCTTGGGGCTTCCTGAGAGCCCATAATAATCATCATACGCATCAAAGATTTGACGGGCAATCGGAGCTGCTCCATAACCGCCAGACCCGCCTTCCGGTACGATAACCGCAACCGCAAGCTTGGGATTGTTGGCAGGCGCATAGGCAATGAATACGGCATTCTCGACCGTCTTGCCAGCCACTTGCTGCTCAGATGTTCCCGTCTTACGGAGATAGGAGTAGTCCACGCCTTCGAAGCCTTGGGAGTTGACTCGGCTCATCCCGCGCTCAATCACATTCCAGTAGCTATCTGGGATATCGATTTCATTCAGAATCTCAGGCTCCATCACCTGCACCACATTACCCTCGCTATCCGTAATCTTCTCGACAAACAGGGGCTTCATCCGCTTGCCGCGGTTGGCCATCATTGACGTATATTGCGCCAGCTGAAGCGCCGTATATCTGCCCTGCTGTCCGAAGGAAGACCGGATCAAAGCTGACTGCGAACTGGCGTTTTCGGCCTCATGGAAGTAGTCGACCACACCTGCAGACTCACCCGGCAGACCGCTTCCAGTCACAACACCAAGACCAAATTGCTTCATGTAGTCGTCCCACAGCTCGACGCCCTTGAAGCCATCTCTGGCATTAAGCCGGTTGCCAATCATTTCGGCCATGAATGTATTGGAGGACTTCTCAATGGCCTTAGCCCCGTCCATGGTGCCGTAAGCACGGCGCCCTGCATTCTGGATCGAGGTGCGGTGTGTGCCTTCCCGGCCGAAATAGAAGACGCCTCTGTCATTATAGGTCGTGCCGGGACTGAACAGCTTTTCATTCAGACCGATCAATACGGTCAGCGGCTTGATTGTCGACCCCAGCGGCACCAGGGAGGAGGGATGCTTGGCTCTCTCGTCAGGATCCTGATAATTCTGGTATACCTGACGGATGGCTCCGTTCAAGTACAAGTACTCAATATCGCGAAAATCATCTGTACTGATGCTGCCGCCGTGCCACAGGTTCGGATCGTAATCCGGCATGCTCGCCATCGCGACGATCTTGCCTGTATCGACCTCCATGGCTACTGCCAGACCCGTCTGGGCATGCGGCGCCCGCTCCTGACGGCGCGGTGAGGTACGAAGCTTATTGAGATGGCTCATGATCGCTTCCTCGGTCCGCAGTTGAACCTCGCGGTGGATCGTCAGATGCAGATTATTGCCCTTCTCTGGACTGGTCAGCTCCATCGGACCAACGATATGGCCGACCGCATCAATCGGATACGTCTTGAGTCCATTGCGGCCACGCAGCTCATCCTGATACATAAACTCTAGGCCATCCATGCCCACGTCTTCATGATCAAGATAGCTGTCTCTCATATCCTCAGCCCGGTCGAGATTTTTGTATCGCTCTACCGATTCTTTGACGCCCCTGTATTTCTTAAGGTAGCCTACCAACTGCACGGCAACCGAATCGGTATCATAATGACGAATGCTGTCTTCCATAATATCGATGCCGGGAAACTGGTCCCGGTTCTCTGAGAAGTAGGCAATCTCTTCTCTGGTCAGATCAGACTTGATGCGGCGCTGTGTAAAGGCGTTGTTCATCCGTAAGCTCAGGTCCATCTGTTTAATGATATCCTCGACTTCCATATGTTTGGAGGGGTCGCCATATCGTTCAAAAACCTCAAACAGCTTCCGGGCATACGCCTCGCCTTGCTCGCTCGTAATGCCTTTCTCGATCTGATAATATAGCGACATCGTTGATGAAGAATACGCAATCTCCTGGCCCGAAGCATCGTAAATATTGCCCCGGATTGGTGCAATGCGCACATCCCCCGTCGTCAAACGTGCCTTCTCGGCAGCATAGGTTGGTCCTTCTACGAATTGCAAAATGGCGAGTCGGATAATTAAAACACAGAACAACAGAAACGTACTAAAGAAAAAGATGTTCAGCCGAAACGAGAAGCCCCGCCGTTTGGCGGCCTCCCGCTTGTGCGGATCATCGGAAAATCCTGTCACTTGCATTCCCTCCCAAAAGCATTGGCATTGCTACGCATCACGAAGATGCGTGTCATCAAAATTCGGCGGGTTAAACCAATCGCCTGAGCGGGCCCACGTGGCATCCAGCGGGAGCCAGTTCCCGTCTACCCGTACTTCGTTCCAGGCATGCGGCCCGAGATTGCCGCCCTCACCGCCCATGCCGGTGACGACCCGCACATCCAGACCAACCGAGCGCGCCATCACGGCATACAGCCGCGCGACATCGATGCAGACGCCTTGGCGCATGTCAAAAGTATCCTGCGGTGTCTGCTCGCGCCATGTACCGTAGTCAATGTAATCGTTGGCTTTATCCCAGTCATAGGCAATGCGGGTGCCAACCCAGTCATACAGTGCCCTCGCCTTGTCTTCATCCGAGGACAGTTCTTCTGTGACATGACGGGCTGCTTCCCCGATCTCTGCCGGCACTGCGTGATCAATAATCTCGTATCTGCGCTGCAGCATCTGACGGAACTCGGTCTCTACCGCCTTGGTAATGACAGGACCATGCTGCGTCAGTACCGGACCAGCCAGCGGGGCGATCAGACGCTCCGTCGTCTCCCGGTATGTGGGGGAGGCCTGAATCTGATCAGCGAACGGACCGGTTGGCAGCAGCGTCACATAAATGAAGAACAGAGCCAGCAGCACAAAGGCACGCCCGATGCCATGGATGGCTCCGATCAGTGCTCCTGTCAACCGGCTCAGCACCCGGGCCAGCCAGCCTGAGGAGACGATCGCTTCGCCCCGGGTGCCCTGCTTCTGCAGAACGATCGGCGTCAACAGACCGAACAAGCCTCGCAGCACGGCATAGGCAAGCAGGAACAGTACCCCGAAGCGCAACAATGCAAAATCGCGCAAGCCCGTAATGAACGCATACCAGATTTGCAGCAGCATGTTCATCTCTTCATCGGGGATACGAATGCTCTGATCGATCAGCCATCGCTGCAGATGTGGCGAGAGATAACTGGCAGCTTGCGCGGCCAGCAGCAGTGAAATGACGATCCAGAGGGATTCCCAGAGGAATCGGAACAGCCGTTTGGCTGAGCCCGATGCACCTTGCCCCAGTCCTTGAATCAGTGAACCTGCCAAGACGAGCAGCAGCAGAATCGAGATCCATTCGAATCGGAGCAGCGGTTCCAGCCATTGTGCCATGTTATCCCTCCTGCTCTAAGCTGTAGTTCGCATCCCCGTGTTACCCGTGCTGTCGGGCCTGATCGATCAGTCCCCGGATCGTTGCGTCCATCTTCCACTTGCCCAGAGACGTGCCGCGATAGGTCACGGCCACTTCCTCATCGCCGCCTGTCCACTCCAGCGTGAGCGTAGGCGTCGCAACTGTGTGCGTGCCGTCGCCATTATTGGTATAGACAGCCTTGTCGGCTTCGCCCGCCATTGCCTGAAGCGCCTCCTGCTTGACAGTGTCCGCCACCTGTGACCCCATCGAGCGCAGGTCATCCAGACTGCCGCTGAGATCCTGCAGGTTATACCCGCTGTATGCAATCACGGCAATGATGATCACGGCAACAATCGCCCACTTGACTAATGTCCGCACGACCTTGATGACGATCAGGAGCACGACAAGCGCAATCAGCAGCACCAGCCAGTTTTCCTGAAAAAATAACGACCATGTCTCCCAATCATAATTCATGGTAATCCCCCTTTATGTACATAAAACCTTTCTTTCTCTGTGACAAGCTCATTGACATGCTACTCTCCATTATACCTTACCGTACCGGGGGCGTAAACGAGACGGCCTGCCATTTTCACAGGATTGGCATATCCGCTCGTCCACAGGCGTACAAGTTAGGAGTATCCTGTATCTCCGCTAAGGTACAGACTTACGTTTCGTCAGGAGGATTCCGCCTTATGAAAACAGCCATCTGGCTCTACTTGTTTCTCTTCGTAGCGTTTTTTGATCTGCATGCGCAGTATCCGATCCTGACGCCGTTCGCGATCTCCATCGGGGCGGCCCCCTCGTTCATCGGCCTCATGATGGGCATCTACTCCATTACGCATCTGCCCGGCAATTGGATCGCAGGCTTCAGCGTGGACCGTTATGGCAGCCGGATCTTCATCGTCTTCAGCCTGATGACGGCAGGGATCATCTTGCTGCTGCAGGCACGGGTCACCGACCCTTGGCAGCTCCTTGTGCTGCGCTCGCTTAGCGGTTTTGTGCTAGCTTTTCTTTCACCTGCATGTATGGCCTTGCTGGCTCGGCTTGCTTCCAATCCATCAGAACAAGGCAAGCTCATGGCCGGTAATTCCCTGGTCCATACCCTCGCTTCAGTAGTCTCCCCTGCCGCCGGCGCCTTTTTGGTAGCCAAAATCGGTTTCGACACGGCCTTCTTTATACTCGGCTTGCTGCTCATCGTGATCTCCCTGTGCGCCCTGTTCTTCATCCGCGATGTTCCGGAAGCCCCGAAGCTGCCGACACAGGACACCCATCCAGCGATTGCGCCAGCCGGGTTACCTACGCCTGTACCGCTGATCATTTACGTACTTCCAGTTGCCATGGCCTGCGCCCAGGGTATTCTCTCCTTTGAGTTGCCGCTGCTCGCCACCAGCAAGGATGCGATGATGACGACCGGCTTATTGTTTTCTGTCGTCAGTCTAGGCGCTCTGATTACGCTCAGCATGCTGTTTCTCAACCGATACTCTGCCTATCACCGTTCCTTGTGGGGAGCATTCATGCTGGCGATCGCTTATTTTGCGCTGGCAGTAGACGTCCCGCTTCCGGTGTGGACCCTCTTGCTGGTGCTGGGCATGGCCAAGGGGATCATCTTCCCTGCACTTTCGACCTTGCTCATTCAACTTAGTGGCGGCACGCGCTATGGACGTACCTTCTCGCTCCTCTCTATCGCATTCTCCATTGGCGCCTTTCTTGGTCCTATGCTGGCCGGGCAGCTGCGTGAACAGGTGTCGCCTTACTTATTGGCCTTCATTGCGCTGATGATTGCGGTCACCCTACTCCCTTTTCATGCTTCCCGTCCCCCACAGCCTTCCACCCGTCTGAACTGAGTCCATTGTCCGGGCTGGTGTACCATTGTGCCTGGACGGGGTACAATAAGGGTGAGGTGAGGATCAATGTGCATTGCTATCATCGTAGAAGGCAAAAATGACCGGCGTCGGCTTCGTCAGGTGCTCTCCGAGGAAGTAACCATTCACTGCTCCTTCGGCACCCCGGGGACAGAGCAGATTGAACGGCTTCTGCGCCAGGCCAAGGACTGCGACGTGTATTTGTTCATGGACAATGACGCTTCGGGCAAGCGGATTCGCGGCAAGCTGCGCGATGCTTTTCCCGATGCCGAGCATATCTACACCCGTCGCGGCTACCCTGGCGTGGAGGGCACGCCAGTGGAGTACTTGGTCGAACAACTGGAAAAGGCGGGACTCGGCGAGTACATCCTGTACCCGGATACCGGTCCCGCCCCCATTTGGAGCAAAGAAGATCAAATTTGAAGCATAAAGATGACAAGTGTGACCGTAAAGACGCTGAGCAACGTGGAGAGGAATACCGCCTGCGACGAGAACTCCGCCTCATTGTCGAACTCAACGGCCAACAATACACTACTTAATGAAGTTGGTACTGCTGAAGAGACAATCAACGCAGCCGCCATCATGCCCTCAATGCCAAGTCCCCATACGATAACTGCTGCCAATGCTGGGCCGACAAGCAAGCGCAGGAAACTGGAGATGCCGACGTCAGCGAGCAACGAGCGATTAATCTGCCACTTCATACTGCCCAGTTGTACGCCCAGGGTGAGCAGCGCCGTACCGATGAACGCATCGGCCATGTAATCAATCGGCGTCTCAACGAACTGGGGCACGGGTACGGAGAAGCCCCGCAACAGCAAGGCGAGCGGAATCACATAGATGATCGGCATCGACAGAATTGTCCGCCAGACGGCACGCAGATCACTGCGGTGCGCATTAACACTATAGATTCCATAGGTATTCGGAATCAGTGACTGCATCATCATAATAATAATCTGTATCGCCAGCGTATCGGGATTGCCGCCAAATGCCAGCTGGTTGATGGGAATGCCATAGTTCGCACTATTATAGAACAATACACTGTTGCGCATCGCCGCCCGCTTCCCCGCATTATACCTTCTCAGCCGAACGACAATCTCCAGCACCCCATATTGCAGCACCATGAATAATAAGAAAAATAACAGTACACTCCCCATGACCGCAAGCGTGATATTGGTGGTGTAGAGCAATTTGAATATAATGGCTGGCGAAAACACATAAAAGTTCAGCTTGGACAAGGTTTTTATATCCAAATGAAAAGCCCGCATCATGATGACGCCGATGGCAATCATCACAGATAGCGGGAGCACATTGTTCATGAGGATATGCCAGAATATCGTCATATCATCTCTTCTCTTCTCTCTTATAAGAGCCGTTTAACACGACCTTAGTCTTTTAGCACTTTCTCGACATCCTCGATAATCGACTCGACCGTTAACTGTTCATCGGCGCGAATATATTTGCGGACCTGGCCCTCACGGTCAACCAGGATGAAGAAATTGGTATGCGTGAAGTCCCCGTTAGGATCCTTAAATACGCTGACGCCGTAGGACTTGGCCAACTCGGCCGTGTAGGCTTCATCACCGCGCAGAAAATCCCAGCCGCTGAAGTCAATAGCTCCGAATTTCTCGGCGAACTCCCGAATTCGCTCCGGCGTATCCCGTTCTGGATCAATTGTAATGGAGTTGATCATGAAATCGTCGCCGTAATGGCCCTGATCAATCATCTCGTTCTGTACCTGAATTAGTTGGGCCGTCGTAGGTGGACAAACATCCGGACAGTAAGAGAAATAGAAGTAATATAATCTCACCTTGCCGTTCGTGTCCTCTAAGGTGACGGTATTGCCATCCAGATCAGTCAGCTCATAGTCTGGTGCAGCCGATAAGGCCGGCAGCTTGCTCTCCTCTGCTGTAGACCAATACAGGTATCCAGCCATCAAAGCACAGAGCGCCAAGATTGCAATTTTGAACCCGTGCCGCTTCAGCACGTTCATGTGTCTTCCCTCCTGATGTTGTGCTGCCGTCCTAGACGGATCCACTCGTCGCTTAATCCTAACGATGAGGGTCAGCATCAGATATTCCTCTGCTCTTAATCGTCCTTAATCATACCGAAAATACAAGCCTTTGACAATGTTTCAAGCGGGCTGTTCATCAGATTGCCACGACTGTTCCAACGGACAACGCGCACATTTTTTTTCAGTGGCTCTGGCACCATTTTGCATCTGGGCCAATACAATGACAATGTGGTGTTCGCCCAGAAAGGAATCAGGCGAAATGCTGAATTGGCCAAAGAGGGAAGTGAAAAACAACAACCATGGCTGTCATCAAAACGAATGAAGAAGAAGTTAAGATGCTGGCTCGCTTAATGCGTGCCGAAGCCGAGGGCGAAGGCGAGCTTGGCATGCTGATGGTCGGCAATGTCGGCGTCAATCGCGTGCGAGGCGATTGCATTGACTTCCGCAACGTCCGCTCCATTCCCCAGATGGTCTTTCAAAATCCCGGCGGATTCGAAGCGACGCAAAAAGGCTACTTTTATCAAAGGGCTCGCGAAAGCGAGATCCGCCTGGCCCGCCGTGTCATCAACGGCGAGCGGCAGCATCCCGCCTCCAATGCCCTGTGGTTTTTTAGACCAACCGGCGCCTGTCCGGCCACCTGGTATGATCAAGCCAATACCGGTCGTTTCAAAGCGCACTGTTTCTTCGCCCCAACCCCCGAAGATTGCCCAGATGTCTATTAATTTAAAGTACGAGTTCAAAAATTCGTTTTTCAGCACCGAGAAGGTTGGAGGTAGGAGGAACTGAGAAGCGGAGCGTAGGTGAACCTACGTGAGCATCGGAAGTTCATCATGCATTCAAGATTCGACGTCGAATCAGCATCCTGAATCACTTCGTGATCAAAAACGAATACCATTATAAGATGGAAGTGAGGAATTATCATGTCTACACCTTATGGCTACCATTCCAGTTACGGAGGTTACACTGCCCCGGGTAGCGGGTATGGCTATGCCATGCCAGCTCCAGCGCCTATGATGTCCCAAGGAATGGCAGCTCCTCAGCAAATGTCAGGCGGCATGCCTCCTAATGTGCCAAGCGGCGCAGTCGTTACACCTGGCGGCGGCAATATCATCACCGCACCACTGGTGGAAGAGTCCTATGTCGAGAACATCCTGCGTCTGAACCGTGGCAAACTCGCGACCATTTACATGACCTACGAGAACAATCGGGAATGGAATGCCAAAGTGTTCAAAGGTATCGTCGAAGCGGCTGGCCGGGATCACATCATCCTGAGCGATCCCGTCACAGGCATGCGCTTCTTGCTGCTCACGCTCAATCTCGATTACATCACGTTTGATGAGCCGATTGCGTATGAGTATCCTTTCCATGGCGATGTTGTCTCCAACACCACACCGATGACTAACGGAACGGCTACCGTAGGAACGGTCAAATCCTCGCGTTAATTTGACGGAATGACCAGGCATTGATCTTTCCGTTCACCCAGAGCGGAAGCTTCGACCAGGGCGCCTCCCCCGCACGGGCGGCGTCCTGAATCCGATGAGCAGCCTCCTCGCTATCAGCCGACCATATTTCCACGAACAGACCTTGCTGATCTGTCCCTTCATATAATAAAGGCTGAGGCTCCAAGCCCCCCATTTCCTCCACCCAAGCCAGGTAGTCCTCCCGGTATTCCTCTTTCACACGATACTCCATCATACATACATGCATGCCATTCTCCTCCTTGATAATCTGCGCGGTTTTTGAAAATACTGATCTTAACCCAGTATAGCGCAAGAAGGAGGCTTCCCGCATGGATAGCGGTACACATCTCATCATGGGACTGGGTCTGGCTGGTCTGGCCTGTGTCGATCCCGTGATCGCTTCAAACCAAACCGTTTTTTTGGCCGCAATGGTCGGGACAATCGCCGGTTCCCAAGCGCCTGACCTCGATACACTGCTGCGGCTCAAGAGCAACGCTGCCTACATCCGCCACCATCGGGGTCGATCGCACTCGATTCCAGCCATTCTGCTGTGGACCCTACTCATCACAGCCGCATTGCAGCTCGGCTATCGCGGGTCCCTACCTTGGCTTCACATTGGAGGGTGGGTCCTGCTTGCAGTAGTCATCCACGTGTTTACCGATTTGCTAAATGCATATGGTACGCAAGCGCTGTGGCCCTTCTCGAAGAAGTGGATTTCATGGAACATTCTCCCGATCTTCGATCCGGTCATTTTCACCACGCATCTGGCCGCTATCTTGATCTGGGCGCTGGGCGGAGCGGAACCTGCCATCGTGTTTCCGATCCTGTACTTGTTTGTCGGTATCTACATTCTCTGGCGCAGTTGGCTGCACAGGACGACCTGGAACATGCTGCTGCGCGCAGATGACGGACCTGATGATGACAAGACGGACTATCATCTGATACCAAAAGTGTCCATCTACGATTGGCATGTGCTCAAGCAGCTGTCGGACGGAAGCTATGACGTGGGGAGTTTCAAGCATGGCAAGCTGGAATGGCTGGACCACGCGAAGTGCTCTGACCACCCGGCAGTCGAGCAATCCAAAAGTGATCCCTCCATCCAGGCCTTCCTCTACTTCACCTCCTTCGCTTGTGCCGAGGTGATCGAGCATGCCTGGGGTGTGGAAGTACGGTGGTCAGATATCCGCTACCGGCATCGCAAGCAGTACCCGTTCGTTGCCGTCCTGCTCATGGATCACAGCTCACATACCTTAGGCTCTTTTGTAGGCTGGCTTAGCGACGAGCGACTCCAGAAGCGTCTCCGAATGAATACCTATTGACGGACAATAGCCCCTTCCTGCAAAATGAGGAGGGGCTTTGTTTTTTTCCTTTAGGATTTTTTAGATAAACATTTTCATTGTTGAAACGAAGGAAAAGAGGGAGGCTGGAGAAATGAAATGCTCGCCTTTGTTTCCAGATTTCAACCGCTAGAACGGTTGTAAATAAAGAAATCTGGAAACAACAGCGATCGGAAGTCCCCTCTTTTCTAAAGTTGCGTTTACATTGAATTGTTTTGCATTAAAAAACTCCGCCCTCTTACGAGGGCGGAGCTGTGTGATGGAACAACCTATTAACGGGATTGACCCGCCAGTTGTTGTTCAGCGATTTGGACAAGCTTTCTTGTGATGTAGCCACCAAGGGAACCAGCGTCGCGTGTAGCAACGTTGCCATAGTAGCCGTCTGCAGGAATTTGGATCCCCAGTTCTTGTGCTGCTTCCATTTTCAGTTGTTGCAGCGCTTGAGTTGCTTGTGGTACCACCAGAGTGTTGCTGTTACGGGATTGGCCTGCCATATGAAATTCTCCTTTCATCCTCTGCGAATGTTTGTTGTTGCAAGCTTAGTATGCGCGGGATGTTGAAGAATATTCTTCGATCTTAAAAGATTTTAAAAATTTTTTTCTGGCTCCATATTTCTGCCGAAAGGAGTTGAGCGTACCGCCATGTCTAAACAGATGTCTCTATTTTTCGCCGTGATTGGGGTAGCCTTCATGTTCGCTACCGCCATCGCCATCAGTCATAATGGTTGGCTCGCTAGCGGACTCGCACTGCTGACCCTGGTCTGGATTGGATCCGGGTTTGTAATGCGCGCCCGCCTGCGCAGACAATCGCAGTAGACTTGTTTCTTATTTGGGCAGGACGAAGCCCATACGCTCTTTGACGTCCAACAGCGTCTGGTTCGCAATGAGCGCGGCTTCCTCCGCACCTGCCTTCAAGATGGCCGTCAGCTCGCCCGAGCTGCGAATCTCCTGATATCTGGCCTGTAGCGGTTCCAACACAGACACGACATGTTCAGCGAGATTCTTCTTGAACGCACCATAGCCTTGACCCTCATACTCTGCCTCAACCTCTTCTACGGTTTTCCCTGCGCAATGCGCATAGATCCCCATCAGATTACTGATTTCCGGCTTGTTCGCAGGATCGTATTTGACTTCTCGACCGGAGTCCGTCGTGGCCCGGCTCAGTTTCTTGCGTATAACATCCGGCGGGTCCAGCAAGGCAATATAGCTCGCCGGATTTGGATTGCTCTTACTCATTTTTTTGCTGGCATCGTCTAGCGACATAATCCGTGCGCCTACCTTAGGCGTATACGGTTCAGGCACCTTGAAATACTCGCCGTATTTGCTGTTGAACCGCTGAGCCAGATTACGCGTCAGCTCCAGATGCTGCTTCTGATCGTCGCCTACCGGAACAAGATCCGCATTATAGAGCATAATGTCGGCCGCCATGAGTGAAGGATAAACGAACAAGCCTGCGCCTACCGAATCCTTGCCCTCCGATTTATCCTTAAATTGCGTCATCCGTTCGAGCTCACCCATATAGGAGAGCGTAGTGAACAACCATCCCAGCTCGGCATGTGCAGACACATGCGATTGCAGGAACATGCTTGCCTTGGCCGGGTCAATCCCCGAGGCCAGGAACAGTGCAGCCACCGACTCGGTTTGCTCACGCAGCGCCTGCGGCTCCTGAGGAACCGTGATGGCATGCATGTCAACCACCATGAAGAAACATTGGTGACTATCCTGCAGCTTCACAAAATTTTGAATCGCCCCGATATAGTTGCCCAGTGTCAGCTGCCCGCTTGGCTGAATGCCAGAGAGTACTCTTTTCATCTGTGATCCTCCGTTTCGTTAATAAACACAAAAAGGCCCCTCGCCGTAAGGGACGAGAGACCGTGGTGCCACCCTAATTCGCCTGTCTATCGCTACCCATGAGGAAGCAGCAGGCCTTCATATCCCTTAACGCGGGACCAACGGGATACCCTACACAGCTCACTAGCCAGCCTTCAAGTATTCGACTCCAGGATCCATTCCGCACCGCCACTGCTCCGGTTCACACCACCCACCGGCTCTCTGATCCAGCATGCTACGAGCGTACTCTTTCCTGTCATCGTCGTTACAGACGATTATACGGACCTCCTCATATTTGTCAAGGGTTCATATACCTGTCTGCTCAATAAAAAAACCTGATTCAAAGTGCCTATCACACGTGTAATATTTAACTATCTATGCTATTATTAGTCCATTAGAACTATTATGTCGTGAGACAGGGAGGCGTGGACCTATGTTGACCGAGCTTAAGGTAGCCCATTGTTCTGACTGTGGCCGGATCTACCAAAAAAACCTCCGCGGCCTCTGTCACAGCTGTGCATCAGAATCAGACCGCCAATTGCAGGCGATTGACCGCTTTATGGTACGCTACCCGACCACTGACACCGAGACGGTCGCCGCTCACGTCGGGATCTCTCCTTCACGGATTCGCAGTTGGCTGCGCCAAGGCAAACTGCGCAATGACAGCTATCCCAATTTGTGCGACGCTTGTGATCTCTGTCAGACACCTATTCAAGCCGGCCACCTGTGCCATGATTGCTCTGTTCGCATTCAGACAGATATCAGCCGTCTGTTGACGCAAGAGCAAGAAGACCGGGAGCGCCAACGCGCGGCAATCAGTTACCGATTCCGTGCCTAAGTTTCAATCAATCATCATTAGCCCTGCCAGGACGGCAGGGCTTTTTTCGTATGATCTAAGTTTTCTGGGCCCCTGCAAAGGTTCTGGCGAAGCTTTTTTTTCATCAGGTTTGTCCTATAGACGGGGTTTTACGCATAGGCTATACTATAAATCGTAATGTTTACTGGAAAAGAGGCGGATGTTTTTGAATACTTTCCTCCTTCGGGTACTGCCGCCGCTCCTGACCATCGGCTGCCTGGGACTGGCGGCGATGCTCTTTACGGGAACAAAATTCTCTGATTTTGCAGCCTGGCAGCCTGATATGGTTCACGTGCAATCTTTTAAAATTATGTTTATTAGTCTGATTCTCGAAGCCTTTCCTTTTATTCTGCTCGGGGTTCTCTTCTCTTCGCTGCTCCAGGTATTCGTATCGGATGAGATGATCCGGCGGCTGACCCCGCGTCATGCACTGGGAGGGGTCTTATTTGGCAGTCTACTGGGTGTCATTTTCCCCCTATGCGAATGCGGCATGATTCCTGTAGTGCGACGATTAATTCGAAAAGGGATGCCTGCCTATATCGGAATTGTCTTCATCTTAGCGGGCCCCATTCTCAACCCGATTGTCTATGCCGCTACGTTTACTGCATTCCGGTCGCGTCCTGAAATTGTTTATACCCGAATGGGACTGGCTTTTGCCGTAGCCGTTACCATTGGATTGCTGCTCTATCGCTTTATGAAGTCCAATCCACTGCGGGAGCCCAAAGCCGCCCAAGCTCTTGCCGCTAGTAGCCATGACCATAGTCATGATCATCAACATGGCGGAGACGGCAAGGCGCGCGGGAAGCTTGCTTCTACGTTCTCCCATGCTTCGGATGAGTTTTTTGAGATGGGCAAGTATCTGATCTTCGGCGCTATGCTCACGGCCCTCATTCAGACGGGGCTGAGCCGGGAAGTGCTGATCGGTATCGGCAATCATCCATGGTTTGCCCATGTGTTCATGATGGGATTTGCCTTCATTCTGTCGATTTGCTCCACTTCTGACGCGTTTGTAGCCGCATCGTTTGCCGGCACCTTCGGTGGTGGCTCCCTGCTCGCGTTCCTTGTCTTCGGTCCAATGATTGATCTGAAGAGTACGTTAATGCTGTTGTCCGCCTTCAAGACCAGGGTTGTGCTGTGGCTCATTGCGCTGACCTTCGTCTTCACGCTGGCCGGCTCCATGATTGTCGAACGGTTATTTTTGAACTAAGGAGTTGTTAGCTATGAACCCTGCTTCCGAAGCGCGACGTACCATGCTGCATCAATTGCTGCGGGCGGCCATCCTGGCCAGCTTCGCCTTTCTGATTGTTCAGTTGGATCGGAGCGGCAATTTGACGCTATATATTGCACCGCGCATGACCTTGTATGTGAAGCTGTCGGCGTTGGGTCTGTATGCAGCGGCTATCTATCAGCTGTACGCTGCACTGCAGACCTGGATGGGGCGAAATGCCGCAGCCTGCGATTGCGATCACTCCCCTTCGCCCTCCAAGGTGAAGAATACCATTATCTATAGTCTGTTTCTTTTTCCACTGCTGCTGGGCTTCTTACTGCCAGACACGTTGATGGGAAGTACGCTTGCAGCCAAAAAAGGCATGAGTCTCAGCGGCTCGGAGAGTGTCAGCCGCCAAACGCCTACAGCTGATGCTGCCCAGACGCCTCCCCCGGTTTCGGAGGCCTCACCGTCAGTAGAGCCGGAAACACCGTCCGAACCTGCCGATCCGCTCGATGCCATGTTCCCTGCTGATCTGTATACAGAGTCTTACGCTCGCAATGCCAAGAAGCTCTACAAGCAGGACCACATTGAAGTGGTCGAAAAACAGTTTATAGAAACCTTGACGACCCTAGATCTATACAGAGAGCACTATTTAGGCAAAACTGTACAGATCAGCGGCTTTGTTTATCGGGAGAGTGCCATGCCGTCTAACCAGTTCGTCGTTAGCCGTTTTGCCATGAATTGTTGCTCAGCGGACTCCATGCCCTATGGATTGATGATCCAATCGGATAACGCGTCCGCCTATGACGATGACAGCTGGTTGCAAGTAACGGGAACCTTGGAGCTGACCGAATACAATGGCAATGAAATTATGATCTTGCACGCGACAAGTGCGGAATCTATCGCCCCGTCCGACACACCTTACGTGTACCCGGATTATGATTTTGGCCTAGAATAATTTCCACAAACCTTCTGCTTCCCCAAATGTTATGTTGACCGCATATATTTTCCTGCGCTGAACATACTAAGGGTCAAAGGAGGTGACTTCCATGGCTAATTCCCGCAGCAGCAACTCCCTGGTCGTTCCGCAAGCAAGCGCGGCACTGGACCAAATGAAATTCGAAATTGCCCAGGAGCTGGGTATCCAGATTCCACAAGATGGCTACTACGGTCATATGACTACCCGCGACACCGGTACGATCGGCGGTTACATCACCCGTCGCTTGGTCCAAATGGCTGAAGAACAGCTGGCTGGACGTTTCAACCGATAAGTTTTTTCTTCCATGAACATACATGCAACAGTCAAAAGAACCTTCAACCACACGGTATGTGGAATGAAGGTTCTTTTGTTGTGCATCCAGTACGCGTCGTTTAATTTGTTTCGCGCAAATGCTTATGCTTGCTGGGCGACTGATAACGGAACATGCCGTTAGCCGTATTATAATTGGATTCGTACTGCACACTTGCAGACCAAGACTTGGCTTGCGGACGGACCGAGAAATCGTACATAATCTCCCCATGCGTCCAGCTCCGCTTATAGCGCAGCGCATCAATCGCCATTTGGCGGAACGCCATTACCTGAGCAGCTGTGAGTCCCCTCTCCGTATGTTCAGCGTTGCCATTGCGGAATTCGATCGGGTTGTGTCGAATGCCGTATTTGCCGATTGCATTGTTGCGGATATGTATGGTTACCGTGCCTGCAACCGCATTCGTCAGCTCGTCTTCTAATTGACGAAATACATAATCAATCTGTCTGGCTAATGGTAGTTCCTCCAAATTCATCGCTATTCACTTCCTTTCCACCTGTTTTACATGATGTTTCCATCTAGTTCTTAAGACTCATTATAAGACCGCATAATTGATAAAGCAATGCTTTTTTACGGCGAAATTCACGTTTTTCAGCTGTTTTTCGATCTTTTTTCGCAAGACTTAAAGATTATAAGGCGCAATTATAGACCTATTCCGACAGGAGGTGCTATAATATGGCTATTCTATATAAAAGAGGAGCAAAGACTATGACGTGGATAAAAACATTGTCCATTCGGAACAAGATCATGTTGGGAAGTTATACGATTGCCGCCTTGTTCTCTCTTGCCATTATCATTATGACACTGGCGAGCGGCGGCAACCTGTGGGTCGGATTTCTCGTCATTTTAATTATGGCAGGACTCACATTTCCTATTACGCGGTTAATTGAGAGAGCGCTTACAGAAACGATTGATGAAATGACCGCCGTTGCGTTCCGCATTGCCAAGGGCGATTTTTCGCAAAAGGTCGATATCACCTCCTCTGTGGGCGAACTGGGTCATTCCTTCAATAGCATGATTGACAAACTGAAGGAAATTCTCAATGAAACCTCTGGCATTACACGTCATGTCTCGGACACGAGCCGCAACATCTATGAAAAAAACCAGTCGCTCAAGATGGTCATGGAGCAAGTCGGCCAATCCTCCGGTGAACTTGCAACAGGCGCAAACCAAATATCCGAGGATGTATCTGGTATGAGCGAGTCGATCAGCCAGATTGAGTCGATGGTCGCTGGCTACGCCCGCTCCACGAAGCAGATGAACGAACGCTCCGAGCATACGCTTGACCTGGTCACCAAGGGCAAACGCGCTGTAGAAAGCCAGTCAGAGGGCATGCGTAAAAATGTGGAGGCAACAGCTGTCGTTGCAAGCACCATTGAGGAACTATCCAGACAGGCTGACAACATTACCAAAATTACACGCTCCATTTCCGAAATCGCTGAACAGACTAACCTGCTTTCCCTTAACGCTTCCATTGAGGCGGCTCGCGCAGGCGAACATGGACGGGGGTTTGCCGTCGTCGCCCAGGAGGTCCGCAAATTGGCTGAGGAGTCCGGCAGCTCGACCAAAGAGGTATTCGGCCTGGTTCGCAGTATAGAACAAGGAGTCCAGCAAGCCATTGAGAATATTGCTGTTAATGAAGAGGTTGTCCGCCAGCAAAACGAGATGATCCGTGAATCTGAACAGATCTTCCAAGAAATTGTACATAGCGTAGAATTTATCGGTGCAGAGATTGCCGCCTTTACTCGCGAGAGTGACGCCATGCTGCAGTCGGCTCGTCAGATCTCTGATCGCATTCAAAATATCTCAGCGATTACAGAGGAATCTGCTGCGGGTACCGAGGAAGTCTCCGCCTCCATGAACGAACAGATTGCCTCTGTCCAAGCTGTTGTGGATGAGACAACCAAGATGCAGCAGATGGTAAGCCAGCTGCAGCGAACCATTTCTGTATTCAAGCTGTAATCATTCCACCTAAAAACGCGCTGTTGCCTTGGGTTTACGAAGCCAGTTTGCTTCGTAAACCTAGGCGCAGCGCGTTTGTGTTATTTAACGCTTCCCATAATCGAATTCGATGGCATCCAGAAACGCCCGGGCAATTACCGTATGACCCGGCATTGAGGGATGAATGCGATCCCAGGCCAGTGTCGCCGGGTAGATATGCTCCAAAATCCGGTCGTAAGCAGCCTGTGTATCAACAAAGTGGGTACCATGACGCTCTGCAATTTCTCTAACGATTGCACCGTACTCGTCCATCCGCGCCCGCATGCGATCTGTCTGGTTTGGTTCAATATGGAACGGTGTCATCAGGATCAGGCCTTGCAGCAATGGCTTGGTCTGCACGACCAGTTCCTCCAGGGTAGCCCGGTATTCATCCGGATAGACATGAGATTCTGTAATTGTCGGCTGGTCAAATTGACGCCATACATCGTTGATGCCAATCATGATAGAAAGCCAGTCGGGTTGCAGGTCAATCACGTCGGTCTGCCATCGTGCCTTCAAATCCCGTATCGTATGCCCGCTCGTCCCCATATTAATGAGGCGCAGTCCCAGCTCGGGATAGCCCACCTGAAGCCAGGCATCAACTTGGGCAACATAGCCTTTGCCTATGCCTTCAAACAACCCCTCG
The DNA here is from genome assembly GCF_000378385.1 of Paenibacillus daejeonensis DSM 15491. Classification (GTDB taxonomy): domain Bacteria; phylum Bacillota; class Bacilli; order Paenibacillales; family Paenibacillaceae; genus Paenibacillus_D; species Paenibacillus_D daejeonensis. The sequence goes on from NZ_KB899659.1 coordinate 1,301,165, forward strand.
CCATGGGGCTGCCTGCGTCCGCAATCCGTAATCGAATCACCGATCAGTACCACTTTGTTGCCTGCGGATAATTTCATTGATCTCTCGCTCCCCTTTACATCACAGCCTATGTATTCGAATCCATGAAAAATTGAATGGTTTTATCGATAATGCCAGGCAGATGCTCATGTCCAAAGTCGGGGTAGATCTCCAGACGCTTGGGGGATTGAATACGATTATAAGCCGCAAATTGTGTTGACGGAGGACAGGTGGTATCCATGAGACCAACCCCCATCATCACTTCTCCACGAATCCGTCCCGCCAAATGCTGGATGTCAATATAACCAAGCTTGGTAAACCACTCTTCTTCCTTCAGATGCTGCGGGTCATAATGACGGAAGAAGTTGCGCAGCTCCTGATATGCGCCCTTGGCCAAGTCCATCTGCCACACCCGTTTGTAGTCGGACAAGAAAGGATAGACCGGTGCCAGCTTGCGAATCCTTGGTTCCAGCGCAGCGCAGGCAATCGTCAATCCCCCACCCTGTGATCCTCCCATCGCATAGACTTCGTCTGGATTCACCTCGGGCAGCTCCATTGCGATACCTGCCAGCTGTGCGGTATCCAGGAAGATATGACGGAACAGCAGTTGGTCAGGCTCATCATTCAAACCACGGATAATATGACCATTCAAGGTGGTTCCCTGTACACCACCCGTGTCCTCGGATAAACCACCCTGTCCCCGGCAATCCATGGACAAGACCGAATATCCAAGTGAGGCCAGCCCCAGCTTGTCCGACCAATCGCCCGAATGCCCGCTGTATCCGTGGAACTGTACGATCGCCGGGTGCTTGTCAGGCGCGTTCTTGGGACGTACATACTTGGCATGGATGCGGGCGCCGCGCACCCCCGTAAAATACAAGTCAAAGCATTCTGCCTGTGGTGTCTGGAACGGACCAGCGATGATCTGGATATTCGCATCAACCGCTTTCATTTCATTCAATGCGCGTTCCCAGTAGGTATCAAAATCATCCGGTTTGGGATTAATGCCTTGGTATTGGGTCAATTGCTCCAGTGGCAAATCAATTAATGGCATGCTGCTCCTCCTAGTAGGTCGAATAAATTCATGTTACCTCTGAACCCCTTACCTTGTAAAGTCAGAAATCTCAGCAGAAAAAAGCCCTGTCCTCCACAATGAAGGACAAGGCTGTAACGTGTCATACTAACCGGTAAACATTTGAACCCATTCGTTATTGTAGTATGCTACACCGATGGTTGTGAAGTTGGTGCTCATGATATTTGCCCGGTGGCCTGGGCTGTTCATCCACGCCGTTACAACTTCTTGAGGGGTGCGTTGACCGCTGGCGATGTTCTCGCCTGCATAGGAATAGGAGATCCCATAGGAACGCATCATATCAAATGGCGAACCGTAAGTCGGCGATTGATGGGAAAAGTAATTGTTATGATACATATCCTTGGCTTTGTCCATGGCCACACGAGCCAGCGCCGAGTCGGACGTCAGCGGCGAAAGACCGGCAGCTGCACGCTCCTGGTTGACCAGATTGACAACCTCGGCTGCATAAGCGCTGTCTTGGCTTTGCGAACCGTTGTCTGCTGGTTGTGTAACTGTATTGCCAGTGTTACCTGTGTTACCTGTGTTGGTAGTCGGTGGTGCCGTTACTTCGGTAGCAGGCTCAGCAGGTGTTGCCTCTGGGGCCTCTTGCTCAGTTCCAGGATTCTGTTGCTGCGGATATCCTTTGAACCATTCCTGGAGATCGATACCGTATTGCTGGGCAATCTGATTTATCGTGTCTTGATTGATGACCTGATAGTAAGTATTGCTTGGAAGAGTGGAATTGCCCGTGGCCGCTTGAGCTGTGCCTCCGCCTACGGCAGCTCCTGTGAGCAGTACACCGGCTGTCAGTACACCAGCTAGAGAGCGACGCAGTTTACGACTGTTCATAGATGGAAAAGCCTCCTCTTACGATAGTTTCAGATACGCTTTGTACCCGACGCCATTCATCGTAACATGGATCAGAGGAGGTTTCATGCCATAATTATTGGGAAACCAGGTAACGTTCTCGCAAATACTCAGCCATTCGACTGTGCTTTCGCATCGACTTTTCGTGAACCAAATTAAGCTTGCCATTGTCCAGCCGGCCGAATAATTCGCTCAGCTCCGGGTTGTTGTGCGTCCAGTCCAAGTCTCGGAGCACTTGCAGACAAGATGTCCATTCCGGATTGTATTGACCATCCCGATAGAGAAACTCGTGTGCGTATAAGGCAATCGATTCCTGAACCACCCGGTTGGAGGAGATAAATTGCGACTGACCCGGCTGCTCCGGCATGTGCGGCAGCACAGCATGCAGCAATTGGTGCACAATCTCTGTATGCGTCGCCAGATCTCGACGAATACGGCGGGCCAATTCATAAGAAGGCTGCATTTTTCCGGTGAATAACAGGGTTGCGGTAGAGTACAGCCAGCTATAGCACGTATAATTTTTATTGAAAGCCGTCAGGTTGTTCCGTCGCTCAATTCCTGCCGCCTTTAATAATTCATTATGCTCCGCTACCTGCTGCAATACCAGATTCATCGGGTCAGTCGAATCAAAGGAATGGCCCAGTTCTTTACTGACCAGTTGAACTTTGGCATTGATATCACCAAACAGCTGACGCTCCTCCTCCTCATTCAAACCGATATAAACCTGAACAGATAGCTCACTTTCGTTCAGATCCAGACGACGAGTCTCAATCTCCGCCAGCAAGCCCTGAATTTGAGACAGCTCTTCCACCAACGCCGTATTTCCCGGGTCTCGCCGGCATTGCAGCTTAAGCTGCGCCGCTTTTTTCTCGTACCGCCTTCCTTCCTTTAACAGCTGCTCATTGACATAGCCGAGCGCCACTATTCGGTGCTGACCGTCAAGGATACTCAGCTTGGAACCATGCTTCAGCACGAGAGAATCTGCGTCCCTGGCGAGCAAGCTCACATCGCGCAATGAAAGCGTTACCGTTCCGAAAAACACACGGTCCAAATCCCGCTCTTGCAGGTAGGTTGCGATCTTGCGTCGTTGCAATGTGCTCAGTTTACGCTGCACCATCGGATCAATTGACGTATAGTTCAATAAATCCTGCACTCTGAGAGATACCGTTGCCAGACCAAACCGCTCGCAGAACGGGTGAATGGCCATTTTCAGCTGCAATCCATCCATTACCCATTCTCCTCCTTGTCCTTAATTAAGAACAAATGCTGCTCCTGAAAAAACGTTTGTATAAAATTATGGGCCTTCATGATCCGGCTCCTGCGCGGCAGACGGTCCTTCTCATCATCTTTGTATATCCGCTCCCATTGCACGTGCGGCAAAATTCTTATCGCATACTTCAGATGATATGGATTGAATTGGGACGTCTTGAACGCCTCTTGATGCAGGAATAGCGCTAATGCTATTTGTACATTCTCCGACCAGCACACGGCTCCTCTATCCGGTTCAGGAAGATGTGCGAGGAGTTGCTCCATATACGTTGCAGCCTGACCCAGGGCTTGCTCCAGCTCTTGCTCGGTGTAGTGATACCCGTTATGACGAGCGGCAGCCTTCAGTCTGCCCTCAAACAGGGCTATCATCAGCTCAATGAGAAGCGCGTAAGAAAACAAATACTCTGGGCCCTTGCCACGCTCTGTCAGCATATCCACAGGAAGCCGGTTCATCACCTCATATTCCTCAACCAGCCGACTGGCCAGAATATGATAATACCGACGCTGATCGCGCATAACCGCAAGGTTACCACCAATTTTGCGCGGAAGCTTATTAATGTCCGAGAACAATTGGCGTTCCTGCTTGGCGTCGATATCCCGATAGATCATAACCGATATCGGAAAATCATACAGCTTGCGCAGCTTCGCTGTGATTTCCTCCATTCGGTCATATTCGCGGCGGTCCTTGGCTCTGGCCATATTGGATTGAAGTGTTTCTGCGAGTCGCCGAAATGCCGCTAAGCGATGCTGTCCGTCAACCACGTAGCATTTCTCCATCGGCTGCAGATACAGTGCGGAGGTTGCTTCATCATAATGGCCTGCTCCCCGTGCAGACAACAAAATACCAGGAAAATAAATCGTCTGGTCATGATCCAGATATAACAGCACATAGTCCATGAGCCGCGAGAGGTTCTGCGGGATGAGTTGCCTTTGAACTTCCAAATCAATTTCATAAATGGAGAAGAGCTTACTCACTGGAAGGGTTGTAGACAGCGTCGACTGGCCGAAGGTACGCGCCATAGTGCCTGGCACCTCAATTAGTGAAGCTTGTTTATTCTGGGAGATCAATTCCGATAACGATGCAATGGACTCCAAGCCATTCACTCCTTTCATACAGGTATCTCCTGTTTTTCCTCATTATATCAAAGTTTAATTTGGTGAAATAGGATTATTTTTCCTAAGCTTCATATAGGATATCTGCTCTGCTGCACTAGGATACGTATGCCGATTGCCGTTCATTTAGAACAAAAAAAGGCCTCTGCCGATTGGCAGAGAACCTTGTTTTTTCCTATTTATTGGTCAAGCGTACCCAGAAGCCGCCTTTGAATTCCTTCGGCTCATGGGAGATGACAAACGCTTTGGGCGATAAATTGCGGATGCTCTTCATCAACCGCTTCTCATTGCTCCGTTTCACCAATACCTGCATCACCAAGCGCTTGCCGTCCCGGCCGTCAGCTGCCCATGAGGACACGCCATAGCCGAGATCCCGCAGCTTGTTGGGCAGCTCGACTTCGAGTTCATCAACGATAACCTGCACGACCAGATAACCGAGTGCCAGATACTCCTCGATCCTGCTGCCCAGATACACGCCTATACCGAAGCCTATACAATAGGCCGCCATATTGACCGGGTTGTCCAGATTGGACAACACCAGATTCAAGCCCGTGAGATAGACGAATACTTCCGCCATCGCCAGAAAAGAGGCTGCGCCTCTTCTGCCCTTAATGACCAGAATGAGACGCAGCGTAAATATGGAGACATACACCATATTGATGACGATGATGGTGCCGACAAGCGTCCAGGAAATCATTGTTCGCGGGTAGCGATGAACTCCGGTCTAGGCTTCTGTCCGGAGAACGGCTCGACCACTCGGTTGCTCTCATGGTTGAAGACCATGAAGACATTACTGCGTGGCAACGGAGTAATATTACTATTGGAACCATGCATCGTGTTGCAATCAAATAACAGGATGGAACCCGCTTTTCCGACTGCCGTATCGATGCCGCCTTCTTTGACGATCTTCGTCAAGCTCTCCTGATCCGGCACGCCATATTCCTGGCGGCGGAGGGATTCCTTGTAATGGTCATCAGGCGTTTGACCGATGCAAGTAATGAATTTTTTGTGGGAACCCGGCACAACCATCAAGGCACCGTTATAGTCAAAATTGTCTTCGAGCGCAATGGAGCAGCTGAGTGCCCGCATGTTAGGCATGCCATCTTCTACATGCCAGGTCTCAAAATCAGAGTGCCAGTAGAACTCTTTGCCGTTAAAGCCTGGCTTGTAGTTGATGCGGGATTGGTGAATATACGTTTCTCCGCCCAGCAGGTAAGATACGATCGCCTGCAGTCGCGGATGTTTCGCCACCAGACTGAACACCGCATTGTTTTTATGAATCGCAAAGATCGAACGAACCTCTTTGCTTTCCGGCTCTAGAATGACTTCGTCAGCTGGATTGTTCTTGAATTTCTCTTGCAGACGGCCAAGCTCTGCGCGCCAATCGGCAATCTCTTCTTCATTGAAGAAACTGTCCAGCAGCAGATAGCCATTTTGCTCATAGAAATCGGACTGCTCTTTGGTGAGTGGGCTGTTCGGCGACCACTCGGAATAGACGACAGGGTCTTTGCGATCCAGTAATTCCGGCTTATCGCTCACCCGTGAAGGGTACTTATCGACCTGATTTGGGGTTTGAACGGTTGAACTCATCGTAACATCCTCCTTCTATTTATAGAGAAATAGTGTGAATCCATTAATCAACTGCAACCGGGTAGACGCCTTCAGCGTCATGCACCTCTTGACCTGATAACGGGGGATTGAAGACACAGATCATGCGCATGGTCTTGGTGGCACGCAGCAGATGCTTTTCATTCCCGTTAAGCGCATAGATCGTGCCGGGGCGAATCGGGTAGATCGGCCCGCCCTCGGGCTCGATCTCTCCCTCGCCTTCGATACAGTAGACAGCTTCCAGGTGGTTTTTATACCAGATCAGCGTCTCCGTACCTTCTTTAATCAGGGTATCGTGCATGGAGAACCCCATGCCGTCTTTCTTAAGCAGCAAACGCCGCGAGTTCCACGTTTCTGTATCCACATCGTCCTTGGTACCAAGGACATCTTCCAAATGTTTGACGATCATGATCTAATCACACTCCACTTATCAGCTTATAGTTATTGCAGCACAGGCTGCTTCGTCTGGTTCATAACTTCTTCCATCGCCTCGGACACCAATGCCAAGCCGCGCGCCAACAGATCCGCTTCGATCGTCAGCGGCGGCATAAGTTTGGCAACCTCGTCCCTTGGTCCGGAAGTCTCCATAATAATGCCGCGCTCGAAGGCTGCTTTGCACAGGGCAGCTGCCTGCTCTGGTTCATCGAAGGCTAGACCAAGAATCATCCCTTTGCCTTTAATACGAGCCCCGCAATCCTTGTTGGCGTCGATCATTTCCTGCAAGCCCGTGCGAATCATCTCGGACTTGATCTTAAGATCTGCTTCCATACGGCCGTTCTCCCAATAGCTCAGTGCTTCTGTCGCTGCGATGAAGCTCAGGTTGTTGCCTCGGAAGGTGCCATTGTGCTCACCCGGGTTGAAAATATCGTACTCCGGCTTAATCAGGGTCAAGGCAAAAGGCAAACCAAAGCCGCCAATGGATTTGGACAGGCAGATAATATCCGGTGTGATACCGGTATTGTCAAAGCTGAAGAAGCTGCCCGTACGGCCGCAACCCATCTGCACATCATCAACGATCAGCAGAATTTCGCGCTGCTTGCAGATGCGAGCAATGTCTTTCAGCCAGGCTTCACTTGCCCGGTTCAGACCGCCCTCACCCTGTACGGTCTCCAGAATGACCGCTGCCGGAGTCTCAACTCCGCTGCCCGGGTCATCCAGCATTTTCTCCATCACCCGTGCCGTATTGACCCCTTCGCCCAGATAGCCGTCATAAGGCATGAACGTCGCATTATCCAAGGAAACGCCAGCGCCACCACGCTTGAACTTGTTACCCGTAATGGCGAGTGAGCCGAGAGACATGCCATGGAAAGCATTAGTAAAAGCAATGATGCCCGTGCGACCTGTCACTTTGCGTGCAATTTTCAGCGCACTCTCTACCGAGTTGGTTCCTGTTGGACCAGGGAACATCACCTTGTGGTTAAGTCCGCGAGGCCGCAAAATTTTATCGTTGAATTGCTGCAGGAAATTCTCCTTCGCATGGGTTGCCATGTCGAGGCTATGTGTAATTCCGTCATCAAGCATATACTCAATCAGCTTCTGCTTGATTTTCGGGTTGTTATGTCCATAGTTGAGCGCTCCCGCCCCCGCAAAGAAATCGATGTATTCATTCCCGTTTGTATCCCATAGTCTGGCGTTTTTTGCCTTATGAAATACAGTGGTGAAATTCCGGCAATAGCTGCGCACCTCGGATTCCATATCCTCGAACACCTGCATGGACGGTTTATCTTCACTCTGGTTTAAATAATTCATCAAAAAATCACTCCTTAGTGGTTTTTACTTCCTTGACTGACCGCGAAAAGGTCCTATGCGCAACAGCGGCTCTGCTTCGTGCGACTGGGCATCCGGGAACATGGTCGGGGCGTACCCTGACTCATCCAGCTCCCGCAAGGGAACCTGATACACATCGGCAAAGGATTGAAATAACCTTCGGGATGCGGTATTGGACGGGCTCACAGTGGCTTCTACATATTCCAATGGCTCAGGATGCTCGCGGGCGAGCAGCTCCTCCAGCATGGAAGAGGCCAGCCCTCGTCCCCGCATGGCGGAGTCGACAGCGGCTTGCCATACGAACAGCGTAGATGGCTGTTCCTGACGGTAGAAGCCTGAGATAAAGCCTACGATGCGGTCATCTTCCTCCGCAACTACACAAGTCTGGCTGAACATATCGCACAGCAAAAGGTAGCAATAGGCCGAGTTGAGATCCAGCGTGCCTGCCCTGCGGATCAAGTCATACACCTTCGTGCCGTCTTCTTTGACGGGCTGCCGAAGGGTCAAGCTTGCTACTTGGGACATGGCTCGTTTAACCCCCATTTTCAAATTATTTGATTCGTCTTAGAAAGGTTTGCAGCCGCTCACTCTGCGGATTTTCAAAAATCTGCTCGGGCGGCCCCTGCTCGACGATCAAGCCGTCGGCGCCGAACACGACGCGATCAGCTACTTCTCTAGCAAAATCCATTTCATGCGTAATTAGCATCATGGCCATTTCGCCTTCATCGGCAATCTCTTTGATAACCTCCAGCACCTCACCGACCAACTCAGGGTCCAAGGCCGACGTCACTTCGTCGAATACCATCACCTTGGGACGCATGACCAGCGCCCGCGCAATGGCGACCCGTTGCTTCTGCCCGCCTGAGAGCTTCGCCGGATACACATCCAGCTTCTCCTCCAGACCGACTTTGCGAAGCATTTCTACTGCACGATCGTGAGCTTCTTCCTTAGAGAGCCCCAGTACCTTGACTGGCGCTTCTGTGACATTGTTGATAACCTTCATATGTGGGAACAGATTAAAATGCTGAAACACCATGCCGATTTTTGTCCGCATCATATGCAGATGCTTTTCATTGGCCGGCACCAGCTTCCCCTTACGCTCCATATGCCACAGATGCTCACCCTCCACCTCAATCGTTCCGGATGTCGGATGATCGAGCGTCATAAGCATTCGCCCCAAGGTCGTCTTACCAGACCCGCTGGGTCCGATAATGGCGATCTTCTCGCCAGCAGCCATTTCAAGGTTAATGCCGTGAAGCACCTCCAGGTCGCCGAAGGACTTCTTCACGTCCGTGTACTTAACCATCGGTACGGTCGCCTCTGCTGCAGCTACCGTTGGATCGACCGTCTCAGGGGCTGTCTGGGGCTGCTTCTCCATCGTTGTGCCCAATACTTCCACCCCCTGTTCTTTTGATATATAACCAGCTATTCCTATCGATAAACGTTAATTTTGAGTAAAACAAATCCCTATCCAGAGAAGCTTTTACTTACTTTGCCGTTGCGCCATCTTATACTCCAGCAGACTGACAAGAGCTGCCAGTAACAGGCTAATCACTAGGAACAATATCCCGACCAAGGTGTAGGGCTCAGTAGGGCGCCAATCGCGAGACACGATGTTCTTTGCTCGCGACAACATTTCCATTACAGTGATGGCAGCAAGTAGAGGTGTTTCTTTGAACACCACTATTAAATAATTCCCCATAATAGGAAGAATTGGCGGTATGGCTTGAGGCAGAATAATTCGGGTCCACGTTCGCTGTTTGGAGAAATTCAGAGCTCTTGCGGCTTCCCATTGCCCCTTCTCCACCCCGTTGATCCCGGAGCGGTACACCTCAGCCAAGTAGGTGCTATAATGCAAGCCAAGACCGATAACACCTGTCGTAAATGCTGACATCGAAATGCCCAGCGACAGGGGTAAAGCGTAAAACAAGAAAAACAATTGAACGAGTAGTGGCGTGTTGCGCACAAATTCAATGAATCCATTAACCGTCCACCTGATGACTCGGAACCTAGATCGCCCCAGGACAGCCAGAACCATCCCGAATGTACAAGCAATCAGGAAACCAAACAATGTCGCAAGCAACGTGGTTCCGATTACATCCAGAAGAAGAGGCAGCACGGACCATGCATATTCCCAACTCCATATCATACGTTACAACCTCCCCGCTGACAGTTTGCGTTCGAGCAGCCGGGCGGAATAAGAAATCATCGATGCCAAGATGAAATAAATCACCAGCAGCGTTGCGTAAAGCTGTGTGCTTTGCTGCAAATATAATCCGCGCAGAACATCTGCTTGGTAAACCAGATCTGTCATGCCGATAAAAAATAACAGGGAGGACGCCTTTAACAGCTCAATCATCAAGTTGTTAAACGGCGGAATCATCCGGATCAGTGCTTGTGGGAAGATAATCCGGAACATTCGCTGGGCAGGAGTCATATTCAGTGCCCGTGCCGCTTCCCATTGTCCCTGGGGCACGGCCAATATTGAGCTGCGGACGATCTCCGAACCGAAAGCGCCGTAGTTAAGGCCTAGCGCCAATACAGCGGCCATGGTTTTCGATAGCTCAATATTCATGTATGGCAAGACATAGTAAATCCAAAATAGCAGCACCAGCAGGGCTATACCGCGGAAGGTCAGCACATAGACCAGCGCCAGACCCCGAATCAATCTAAACTTAGACAAGCGGCAGATACCCGTCAATGCCGCGAGCAGCAGAGCCAAGGCTGCGGAAAGCACGGTCACTTGCGCTGTCGAGACCGTTCCTTTCCACAGCAATGGCATCCACTCTAGCCAATAGTCAATCATTGGTTACCCGCACAGCTCCGCAGCGGTCATATCGCCGGGCAGCTCTTCTTCCGTAAATCCGAACTCTTGGAGAATCTCGAGTAATTGACCAGACTCTTTCATCTTCTCCAGTTCTTCGTTAAATGCTTCTACGAATTCCGTATCTGCCTGACGGAAAGCAGATGCGCCGTAGCCTCTTACACTTTCACCATCAATAACCGGTTGTTCAAAATCGGCAACACGTTCAAGGTTATCGTCACCAGCAGCGTCCAAGCGGGATTGCAAGGCCGGACCAGTCATAGCCATGGCATCCACACGATCAGCTTGGAGTGCACTTACTGCTGCATTTTGATCGGGCACGACAACAATTTGCTCATCAGCTACGCCCATTTTCTCGAGATACTCAATTTCAATTGCACCTGTCATAACCGCTACTTTTGCATCGCTGTTTGCGATATCTTCATAGCTGTTCAGACCGAGCGGATTACCAGTCTTCACGGCAAGTGCTTCTCCGATGCTATACTCCGGGTTGGCAAATGCCACTTCCGCACAACGGTTCGGATTAATAAACATACCCGCCGTAATCATATCAAAGCGTCCAGCCTGCAGACCACCAATCAGTCCACCGAACTCAGTCAATTCTCCGCGCATTTCTTCAATACCGAGATTCGTCAGAATGACACGGGCGATTTCAACTGCCTCGCCAGTTAATGTACCGTCTGCTTCCTGGTACGCATAAGGGTTCTCATTAGCAAAACCGACGTTGATGTAGCCTTGTTCTCTAGCTTTTTCCAGCGTGCTCTCACCTGCACCCGCTTCACCGTTTTCTCCACCGTTTGTTTCATTGGCTTCATTGCCCGGCGGCGGCGGTGGTGGCGTCGATGTCTCCGGCAAATTATTGCCGTTGCCTGAGCCACAAGCAGCTAACACCATCATCATCACAAACAAAACTAACAACATACTCTTCTTCACGTTTGTCTCACTACCCCTCTTCATTTTTGTGGAAATGACAAGTTATTTAGCTACTCGTCATCCCCAGGCGCAGCAAGGATTTTCCCTGATCGACCGCTCCAGCTTGGCTTTTTCGCTTCTTAGCTAGGAGCTCGGGAGTCCCCCGCGCAACAACACTAATAATGCTAACATGTATCGGGTGGTAGGTCATTTCCAGTAAACTATCATAATTCAAGCGATTTCATGCTGACTTGGAAAGAGAAGGGTTCAGCTACCATCATTCTCTTTATTCCTCCCGTATCTTCCCGTATCTTAGCAATTACAACGGTTTACCCACCCCAACAAGTATGTTATTAGACCGATCTTGGGCGAGCTAAACAAAGAAAAATCAACAAACGGACTGATATTCCAGTCAATTTGTTGATTTTTCGTTTTTTTTGATGAAATTTGAGCATATTTAAGGAATAAGCCTATACAAACCTTAATCAAGAGCTGGTACTAAGGCCAGCCCTTGATCTGTTATTACCCTATAATCGCGATTTGAATCAATTTTTGCCGAATTGTCTGCCCTGCAGCCAGAGCCCGCACACCTGACTCCAGTTGGCGATGTGAGAATCCTCCGCCGCAAGGCCCAGACCATGACGGCCATGGTCGTAGACATGGAGATCAAACGGAACCCCCGCACGGCTAAGAGCAGCTGCAAAAGATAAGCTGTTCTCCACAGGTACCGCCGCATCCTCCGAAGTATGCCACAAAAATGTCGGCGGGGTCTGCTCGTTCACATGAAGCTCATTACTAAGCAATGTGATTTGCTCTTCCGTCGGCTGGTCCCCCAGCTGATTAGTCCTTGAACCTTGATGAGTGTAGGGATCCTTCATCGTGATAACCGGATAACACAGGACGATCAGATCCGGTCTCGATGACACGCGGTCAACGGGATCCGCAGCATCCGGATTCCCCTCATCGTGGCGCGTTCCGGCTGTCGCAGTCAGATGCCCACCTGCGGAGAAGCCCAGCAAACCGATCTTGCTCGCATCCAGCCCCCAGACTGCTGCGTGAAAACGCACATAGCGGATCGCCCGCTGCGCATCTTGATACGCATGCGGGTACGGGTATGGCGCCACGCGGTACCGTAAGACAAAAGCCGTAATGCCAAGGCTGTTCAGCCACTGGGCAATCGGCTCTCCCTCATGCTGGGCACGCATGCCATAGCCGCCGCCTGGACAGACAACAACTGCTGACGTCGCTCCATCTACCAGATAAGGAGTCAATGCAGGCGTATCCTCAAGCCCCGCTCCCCGGGCGCCAGGTGTTCCTTCCGGCCATAAGATATGTTCTACGCTCTCAGATCCAGCCATTTGATCTCCTCCGGCGTCAGCTTGATATTGGTCGCTTCGCTGCAAGATTGCATCTCCGCCTCATTGCGCGGTCCAATTAAGGCTGCAGTGGGGAACGATTGATTGAGTACATAGGCCAATGCGATCTGAATAGTCGTTACGCCCTTCTCTCCCGCCAGCTGCTCAGCTCTGCGGTAACGCTCCCAGTTGTCATCGCTGTAGAATACACGCACGGTATCGGCATCCGAACGGTCTTCAGGCGTAAAGCGGCCGGTGAAGAACCCGCGTGCCTGCGAAGACCAGGAGAACAACGGCAGACCAGTACGCTCATGCTCAGCCAACAATACGTCATCCACACTGATGGCATCCCGCCAATACGGCTCGTTGGCCTTGGCCAGACTAAGGTTCGGGCTATTGAATTCGAAGCCCCTCAGTCCATGTTCAGCTGCATAGCGATTTGCCTCTTGCAGTCTCTCCCATGTCCAGTTCGATGCACCAAAAGCCAGAATGCGACCAGCCTCGACATGGCTGTTGAGAATCTCCAGGATTTCTCCCACTGGGACAGCAGGGTCATCCCGATGCAGAGCATACAGATCGATATAGTCCGTCCGCAGCCGCTCCAGGCTGATGCTTAGTTCTTCATCAATAGCCTGTTTGTTTACCCGGTTGCCGTCCTTATTGGGATGGCCGCCTTTGGTCCAGATATTGATCGACTTGCGATTGCCTCTCTCCTCTACCCACATCCCCAGTGCTTGCTCACTCTTACCCCCGCAGTAAATGAAGGCCGTATCAATGGTGTTGCCGCCAATCGCAACGTAAGCATCCAGGTTGGCACTCGCCAGTTCATAGGTTTCAGGTGTAAAATAATCCGAGCCCATAATCAGGCTGGAGACGTCATTGTGTAGACCAGGAATTTTGATATGTTTCATCGCTCGTCATCCTCTCTATTCTATGATCACGCGTTTCCGCTCGTAAGCCGAACGCAGACATGCGTCAATAGCCTTCATATTTAATACGGCATCGTCAGGCGTATAGCGGTTTGGAATTTGACCCTGTACTTGAGCAGCAAAAGTATCGGCCTGCAGTGCATATTGGTTCAGCTCGGGCTGCCGCTCTTCACGCCGTCCTTCTTTGGTTTCTACGAAGAAATGCGGTGACCCGATAAAAGCCGCAGGCACCTCAATTCTCCCTTCTGTACCCAGTACCTCCAGTGTGTTGCGGAATGCCGCCCACATGCCGCAGTCAAAGGTCAAGGCGCGGCTGTCCGGGAATTCCAACAAGCCAGACGCCATCATATCTACATGATCATGCTCTGGTGAAATCAGAGCGTGCACAGTTGCGGCTACAGGCTCGCTGCCAAAGATTAGACGGGCAGCGCTAATCGGATAACATCCCACATCATAGATGGAGCCGCCGCCCCATTCGCGCTTGAACCTTACATTGCCCGAGGAGCCTGCACTATTGAAGGTGAAGGTGCCGTGGATGCCCCGAAGCTCGCCGATTTCCCCGGATGCCACAATCTTCTGAATGTGATCGTAGCGAGGGTGATGGCGATACATGAAGGCCTCCGCCAAATGCACGCCTTGCTCCGACGCACAATCTGCCATTTCCTGTGCCTCCGTGCTATTAAGGGCAATTGGCTTCTCGCACAGCACGTGCTTGCCTGCTTGCATCGCCCGGATCGACCATTCTTTGTGCAGATGATTGGGAAGGGGAATATAGATTGCGTCAATCGCCGGATCAGCAAGGATCTCTTCATAGCTGCCATAAGCCTGTGGGATTCCCAGCTTGTCCGCCAGCTTGCGGGCCTTCTCGATATCCCGGCTGGCAATCGCAGCCGCTTCTCCCGTTTCCGAGGCCTGGATGCCTGGAATTACAGAGCGCTCAGCAATACCGGCACAGCCAATAATGCCCCAGCGCAATAAGGTTGACACATGCTTCAGCTCCTTTTTTGCTATTAAGTGAATCTGACTCCTATTATAGTCGAGCCGCAGCCGAATGGATATAGAAGTGTTTTCACGAGGATGTAACGATTTTCATCCTTTTAGGCTTATATTCAAAAAGCCACGCTCCTAAGAGCGCAGCTTGATGATATAGGTGACTGGCTCGTAGCCGTCCCCCTCTCTGACCATGGTAGCCGCCATCAGCTGCTCACCCGAGGGGCTCCATTGCAGCTGATTCGAGATATCCTCCAAATCGACGGTCACCTGTGTGACTTTGCCGGTGACAGCATCCGCGACGTACAATCCGCTCGTTCCGTTTTCGGCATTGATGAGATTGTAGGCGAGACGTGTGCCGTCTCTGGACCAGGCGGTACCAAAGATCTGCATGCCTTTACTCAGAACCGCCTTGTCCTTGCCATCCAGATCGGTCAGGTACAGCGTCATCTCTCCTTCGCGCGTCCTGCGGACCATCGCCAGCGACTGATGGTCAGGGGAAGGGATAACCCAGATGACCTGCTCCATCAGAAGTCGTGCTGGTTCCTCGCCTTCTTGGATAAAGAGTTGTTGTCCGGATCCAATGTAGTAGAGGCGATCACCAATCTTGTGAACATCGTGGATGGTGAGATCGCCAGTATCAGCCAGCATCTCTGTGTGGCCTTCGATATTGGCGGTATAAATTTTGCCAGACATCGTAGGGAACAGCACATGCTCGCTATCGAGCCATTCGCCCTCATAACCCTCGATCAGCTCATCAGGCGTTTGCCGCTCCGTCGCCGGTACAATGTCCCCTGTCTCCATATCCCGCAGATAACCAAACCCTACGGACTCCTCCATGACTTTATAGAACAGAAATCTTTTGTCAGGGGAAAGCATCCCGGCGTGCTGATCTTGATCGGCAGGCTGCAGCACAGTCTCGCTGCCGTCCGTTAAGGTATACGAGACCAGATTGACCGGATAGCGTTCCTTCTCTTCGATCACTTGCGGCGTCCGCTCCGTATTTGCTTTCGCGGCCAGGACGGTATCGCCATCTAACCAGTCCATTCCCCGAATGCCAGGCACCTTTTGCAGCTGTTCAACGGCAACCGACTGATCCGTACCAGGCACTGGACCATCCAGCACGGTAATTTGTTTGTTATTCCCATCGATGACCTGCCGATCCGTCTGCGGTTGTACCCCGCACCCTGTCGATGAGATCGCAAGGATGGCAATGGCTGCGCCAATCATCATTTTGTTTGAATAGTCGTTCATTCCGCTTCCTCCTCTCCATCCATCTCCGCCCGGTGGCGGTGCAGCGGCAGACGTACGGTGAACACTGACCCCGGCTGCTCCGGCGGTCCGCTGCCCTTTTCGACGGACAGCTCTCCGTGCAGCTTCTCTATCGTTTCTTTAACGAGAGCAAGGCCCAGACCGCTGCCGCCCGATTGCCGGGACCGGTCTTTATTCACAGTATAGAATGGCTCAAAAATACGCGCTTTCGCTTCCTCGGGGATGCCGATCCCCGTGTCGCTTACCCGCAGAACAGCCACTCCCTCATGTTCGAGGCTCTCGACCACGACGGATCCGCCAGACACATTATATTTGATGGCGTTGTCCAGCAGGTTAATGAAGATCTGCGTCAGACTCTCCCGATCTCCCAGAATAACAACAGGCGTAAGCGATGTCGCAATTGTGACGCCATGCCGGGCAGCCTTGCCGCGCATCCGCTCGCACAATTCTTCGAGTAAGGCACCCATTTCAAGTGCCACAGCCTCCTGTTCAAACTCATACTTCTCCAGCGATGACAAATGAAGCACCTTTTCAACCATTTCCTGCAGCCGTTGCGCTTCCTGACCAATTTGCGTATGAGCTTGTCGGGTAAGACCCGGGTCATCATCATACATGTCCATCAGATCGACATAAGCCTTGATAGAGGTGAGCGGCGTTTTGAACTCATGGCTGATGTTGCCAATGAACTGCTTTTGCTGTCGTTCCAGCAGCTGAAGCTTGCCGATCGCCAGCTTCAACTTGCGCTTCTCCTCCTCGAGCGTCGCAATGTTCCCCTCTAGTTCCCGACTCATATGGTAGATGTCCTCGCTAAGCTCCCCTAGCTCATCCCGGCCACGCAGCGGCTTTTCCTGGAGAAACCGTCGTCCCCGAATTTTGCCGGCAGCGTTCCGCAGCTTAGCAATTCGGGCGGTCAGCCAATGAACAAACAGGGTGCCGCACAAGAGTCCTCCCATGAGAACAGCCAGTCCCGTGACCAAAAACAACCGTTCAATCCGTTTTAAAAACGCCTGTTGTTCCGAGAGTGAATAATGGAACTGCACAATGCCGATCTGTCCGGAGGCCCCTTGCAGCGGAGCCAGATAGTCCAGCGCATCCGCTGAGGACTGATAGACGATTTTGCCTTCCAGAGCATAGGACAATATATCTTCAATCTTGGTATCGATTGGGGAGAGCAAGGCATTGCCAACCGGGCGTCCCTGAAGATCATAAATGATAACAGGCAGACCTGTCAGAAGACCTACATTGGCCGCCAATTCCTGCCCGCGCAGACGCAAGAAGGTCTGATCCTCCATTCGCTCCCCCAAGAGGAACGTCTGTCTGACTCGCAGATTGGCAATCTCGCTATGCTGGAGCAGATTCTGTTCCAGCTCGGTCAACTGCTGTCTTTCGATCCCTTGCAAGACAAGCAAGCTGAGCAGCCAAGTCGACACGGTGAGCAGAATGGCCAAGCCCAGACCGAGCTGGAGTTTCAAGCTAATTCGGGGCAGACGCCTCATGACCAGGCGGAGGCGCGGTAACCGACGCCGTACACGGTTTGCAGCAGTTGCTGATAAGGCTCGCCCAGTTTCTTGCGCAAGCGCTGCATATGAATATCTACCGTGCGGGTCCCGCCGGCATAATCCATGCTCCAGACCAGCTCCAGCAGTTCATCCCGCGTATATACGCGCTCCTGATGAGACAGCAGCAGGACCAGCAGGTCAAACTCTTTGGGCGTTAGTTCAATGGAAGCGCCTTTTATTTTTACGGTACGCTGCGGCACTTGAACAACCAAGTCGTCCACAACGAGTTCCGCTGTTTTATCTTCGGCCACCGCCCGCTCCATCCGCCGAAATAACGCCTTGGTACGCGCCAGCAGCTCGCGAAGATCAAATGGTTTGGTCATGTAGTCGTCTGCTCCGAGCTCCAGTCCCAGAATCTTATCGACAATATCATTCTTCACCGTGAGCAGGATAATTCCCAGGCCATGTCTGTCTTCCAGTTTACGGCAGACCTCATAGCCATTCAGCTTGGGCATCATTACATCCAGAATCATCACCCTTGGTTTAAATTCGGCTGTCAGTTTCAGTGCCTCCTCGCCGTCATGCGCGACTGCAACAGAATAGCCTTCCCGGCGCAGGGCATAGGCGACTGCCTGAGCTATGCTTGCTTCGTCATCTACAACCAATATACGTTTTTCCATCATGCCGCCTGCCTCCGTCGAATTTCATTCACTTTACCATACAGATATCTCCTGATTGCGTCTTAGTTGTTTCCAAAATGTATCCATGCTCATACGGCATTTCAAAGTGCCAGGCTCTTGGGTGTCCACTCGGCTTGCATGCGTATCTCAATAACCTCACCTGCCTCCGAGCTGCACACCTGCATGCTGGCCCCATGATCGGTGAAAATATGATAAGCCACCATATACGCGAGTCCTGTCCCGCTGGTTTTTGTATCATAATAGAGCTCGCCTTCCCGGAAGGCTGGTGATGAGGTGATCTCCCAGCCGCTGCCTTCACAGAGAAAAGTAAGACATACATAACCATTATCCCGCCCCAACAGCAGGACGGGTCTGCCCCCTGCCTGGACAATGTCCTGTAGCTCAACCAAAAGCCTTCGCAGCGAGCGAACGAGCTTGATTTCATCTGCGTGAATCCAAGCTGTATTGTCCTTAGACTGGTCAATCAGCTGCCAAGTACCGCTGTCATCCGCGCTCTCCACTGCTTCTTTAACAAGCTGTCCAAAGTCTATTCTCTCACGCAGCTCCGGGGTCTCGGATGAAAGCATCAGGAAATCTGAAATAATAGCTTCAATTTGTAATATCTCCTCCATTAGCAAATCATAGTGAAATTGCATGCCGACGCGATGACGGTTGAACTGGATTAATCCCTTGACCACTGTCAATGGATTGCGAATCTCATGCGCGATCCCGGCCGCAAGATTGCCCAGTGCCGCCAGCTTCTCGTCCTGACCGTTCGGCCAGCAGGACTCATTCCCGGCAACCACATGCTTGCCCAGCATATAGATTCCCACAAGCCGGCCCCGCCTCATCGTCGGCAGCAGAGTCAAAAATAGACGGACTACACCCCCTTCCTTATGATAAAGATAAACATCCAACTGCTGGGGGACGCCTTGGCCTGCCTGTTCCATACCCGCTTCGTAAGTCGCCCGGTAATCGGCATATAGCAGACGTCCTACACATTGCCCCATCAATTCTTGCGTTTCATAGCCAAGCAATTGCCCCGCTATCGAATTGACTTGCTCAATACGACCGTCCGGTGCTACCAAGAGAAGCAGGCCCGGGTACCGATCCGGCCCACCCTCAGCATACTGTGATGATCCCCCGCCAGGGACCGGCCCTGCTCCGAATCGCGGCTGCAGCATGCCTGCCGAAGCCGCCGCCGCTGTCAAAACCACCCCGCAGCCGATGAGCATTAACAGTGCAGAAGGGAGTAGCCAG
The DNA here is from genome assembly GCF_000378385.1 of Paenibacillus daejeonensis DSM 15491. Lineage (GTDB taxonomy): Bacteria > Bacillota > Bacilli > Paenibacillales > Paenibacillaceae > Paenibacillus_D > Paenibacillus_D daejeonensis. The sequence goes on from NZ_KB899659.1 coordinate 1,320,600, forward strand.
CCATAATGTGCTCGGAACAAGGTAGCTATCATCGCGCACATGGCAAGTAAAGTACCTAAGCCCCCACTAGTCAGCAACAGCCGGATGCGAGTCAAACGAAGGGGGGATAGCCCAGCAGCACTTCGATGTGTATACACACTGATGTAACAGGCTGCGACTGCTGAAACCAGCGATAAGAGCAGTGTTAGGACAACAAGCGGCATTTCCTTGATTGTTGACGGACCCTGAATAATCGCTGCCTGAATATCCATGGACGACCCTCCTCGCTTGATGCTCTTGTCATTCCTTTGCCTAGCAAGCCTGGGAAAACAATTGCAAAAAAGCCCATTTTGCTTACGGAGAGCAAAATGGGCAGCGGATAGCTACACTAAATCACAGGCCTCGGCTGGCATCCAGTGGGCATCCTTGCCATCCCACTTGACATTGCAGCCAATTGGATTGGTCAGGCTCACACTGATCGGTTGACCCGTGAGATGCTCGTGCAGGACTCGATCCAAATCATTAACCTGCATCTGAGAGGTGTCGCGCGGCTGGTCAACGCCCCGGCCGGTATAAATCAGCTTGCGTTCTTGATCAAACACATAGAAGTGAGGCGTGCGCAGCGCGCCATAAGCCTTCGCGGTTTCCTGACTTTCATCGCGAAGGTATACCCAAGGAAATTGTTGTTCTTCCATACGCTCGATCATGTGCTCAAAGGAATCATCTGGATGGGTATTGACGCTGTTTGCGTTAATTCCTGCGAATCGCACGCCCTGACTCTCATATTTGAGCGCCGTAGCTCGCGTGACCTCATCTGAGCCAACAACAAACGGACAATGATTGCAAGTAAAAAAAACGACGAGTACCTTTGCATCCTTAAAATCGTTTAGCGTGTACGTTTTACCATCTGTAGCGGGTAGCTCAAATGCCGGCGCCTGCTGGCCCTGCGTCAAAGTAAAAGACATCCCTGATCTCCTCCTGTTATACGCCTTAAGATGATGGCGGTTTCACTTGAAAGAAAACTACTGATAGGTTTCATGAGCTTTTCACCTTGGAGTATAGCAAACGGGCTCTCATTCGGCAAGACAAGCCCTGTACGTTCATTATATAATGAAACTGGACCTTTGCCATACGGGGCCAATCTATTTTTTGGAGGAGATGCAACACGATGACTACACCTGCCATTGAACGTATTGACTATTTAGGCGAACCGGCTGTACGCGTACATACACCGGAGCTATCCGGCATCGTTGTCCCCGGATGGGGCAGTAATCTGATTAGCCTGACGTGGCGAGAGAGTGAACTGGAGCTGCTCCGCACACCGCAGAGTGCTGAGGCGTATCATGCCAAGCCACCGCTTTACGGCACGCCTGTCCTGTTCCCGCCGAACCGGATCGAGGATGGCACCTTCACCTTCAACAATCAGACATACACGTTTCCAGTTAATGAAACGGAGCGTGGTAATCATATTCATGGGGTGTTGATGCGCTCCGCATGGGAAGTCACTCGGACCGATATCGAAGGTGATCAAGCGATCATTGAGACCACCATCATTTCTGAGAATGTACCGGCCATCTTTGATAGTCTGCCTCACCGGTTCACGGTAAAAATGTCCTTTGTTTTCCAGGGCCCCTCCGTCAGCATTCAATTTGCAATTGACAACCGCGATGAGCAAGCGCTGCCATGGGGATTGGGGTATCATACCACCTTCCGTTTCCCGCTGTCGCCGGAGGGCGATCTGGGTCGCTGCACCTTCCAACTGCAAGCCGACCGCCGCTGGTCGCTTAATGAGCGCAATCTGCCGACCGGGGAGATTACACCGATTAGTAACCAGGAGCAGTTAAATAGCGGCCTGACCCTGGCAGATACGCTCCTAGATGACGTATATTCGATCACCCCGGGCGCTCCCAATGAAGCGGTACTGACCGATCCGGATGCCGGACTCGCGATTATCTACCGTGCCGATGAGCAATTTGGCCATTGGGTTATCTATAATGCGGACGGCAAATCGGGCTTTCTCTGCCCCGAGCCGTATACGTGGGTGACCAACGCCCCTAACGTATCTCTTCCTGATGAACTGACAGGCTTCCGCGCCCTGGCCCCTGGCCAGCAAGTCAGCACCTTCACGGAGATTGCGATCAAGCGCGTCTAAGCATTCGTTCGCACGATCGTCGGTACAAAAAAAAGCTTGCGGGGGGCGGTCCTTAGACCGCCGCTCCAGCAAGCTTGTGCACTGCCCGCAGGGCAGCCTCGATTTCACGCTCTACAGCAAGGGCAACGACGTTGGTGTGCGGATCGTACTCTGCCGCCAGATCTGCATCTGCATATCCGTCCAAAGCCACGATTGCTCCCGCCCGAACTCCTCTAAGCGAGGCGATGACGAAGAGTGCCGCGATTTCCATCTCAACTGCCAGTACCCCTGCCTGCTTATAACGCGCATGCGGGATTTCTTCCACACCGGCAAAGAATACATCCATCGTTACGGTAATGCCTTTCTTCACGGTTCCGCCCAGGGCAGTGGCTGTTTCATAGAGCGCGCCTGTTACTTCATGATCGGCCACCGCCGGGTAACCCGGTGGCACCAGTTGGTGTGTCAGCCCTTCGGCACGCACGGCTGCCGTGCTGACGATCAGACTGCCTGCCGGATGCTCGCTGGAATAAGAGCCTGCTGTTCCGACGCGGATCAGGGTCGTCACACCGGCGCGGATCAGCTCTTCGAAGCAGACAGCTGCACCTGGTGAACCTACGCCATGACTGACAACCGCCAGCTCGGTTCCATGATATGTGCCTACAAATGTCCGGTACTCCCGGCTAAAAGCCAGCTCCCGGGCATTTTCCAATTTGTCTGCGATCAGCTTGGCCCGGCCCGGGTCGCCGCAGACGATAGCGAAGGCGGGAATGTCTTCGCTATTCACTTGCAAGATTGGCATTAACATTGGTGCTAATCAAACTCCTTTCGAACCCATTCATCCTCAGGGATCGGCAGGTCCTCGCCAGAGAAACGCTGCTCCAGGAACGGGTCCGCTGTATTATGAAAGCCATTGCGTTCCCAGAAGCCAGGGCGATCTTCGCGCATGAATTCGATCCCGCGGATCCACTTGGCACTTTTCCAGAAATACAAATGAGGCACGATCAGGCGCATCGGCCATCCATGCTTGGGCGTGAGCGGCTCGCCATTGTAGTGGGTCGCCAGCATGACATCGTCTCGCATGAGATCCTCCAGTGGCAGATTCGTATCATAATCCTGGTCGGCATGAATCATAACATGCTTAGCTTCGGGCTTGACGTTCAAGAGTGACAGCAGATCCTTGAAGCGGATGCCCTCCCAATCGGTATCGAACTTGGACCATCGGGTGACGCAGTGGATGTCATTCACCTGCTGGGAGCGTGGCAGCTTCATCAGGTCATCCCAGCTAAAGGTACGTTCTTGCTCGACCTCACCGAAAATACGAAGTGACCATGTCCCCAGATCGTACTCCGGCACATCCCCTTCATGCAAAATCGGAAACCGCTCGGTCAGCATCTGTCCCGGCGGCAGCCGGTGAGCGAGCTGCGGGTCTACATGGACTGCGGGGGAGGGCTTGGCTTTCTTGAGTCGTTCAGCTTTGCCATGTTGCATCGGTTGTACACCTCCATTTTAGCGAGAGCTTTCATTCGATCTTCTCGCATCAGCGAGTTGGCTTTTGTTACGGAAGAAGAACATCGCCAGCAGCGTGACGACAAATGGCAGCATGGACGTGAACTGCGTTGGCAGTGCCATCCCTTGCAGTCGGGTGCTCAGACTACCCATGAATCCAAACAAGAGACTGGATGCTCCGACGCCAAGTGGATTAGACTGTCCAAGCATCGTAGCAACCAGCGCGATAAATCCACGACCGTTGGTCATCCCTTCGGTGAACAACGTCAGCTGGCCTAACGAGAGCTGGGCACCGGCGAGACCGCACAGCGCGCCACAGGCAATCATGGCTCCATACTGGTATTGGGTTACCCGGATCCCAAGTGAACGCGAGGCAATCGGATTCTCCCCGGCTGCCCGCAGCCGGAATCCGGATACGGTACGGAACATATACACGTAGAGCAGCACAACCATAAGCAGCCCGAAATACACAAGCGGCGAATGTCCGGAGACCACACGCCCAATCCATGGAATATCATGAATGAGCGGGATCTCCCAGCGGGGCAATCCGACCATATTGCGGTCGACATAAGAACCCTTCACATCAAATATGGCTCGTAGGCTAAACGTGGTGAGGCCAAGGGCCAAGAAGTTGAGCGCTACACCGACGACAATTACATTCGCCTTCAAGTGGATGGTCATATAAGCAAATAGCAGCGAGAACATCATGACGCAGGTCATGGCGAACAGCAGAGCCAGCCAAATGTTGCCGGTCAGATGATTGCCGACAATCGCCGAGAAAGCGCCAATCAGTATGAGCCCTTCCAAGCCGACATTAAACAGGCCAACTCTGGCACACAGCGCGCCGCCTAGAGCTGCCAGCAGAATGGGCGTAACCGCGCGTAGCGTCGAGCTGTACAACGTGGCGTCAAGTAGAAGATCCATCAGCGGCAGCCCTCGCTTTCTTCCGATTTTTGATGAAGCTGTAGCTGATTCGTGCCGATACAAACAGAATCAACACAGCCTGGATGAGACTTGAGATCTCCAGCGGTACATCGGTGTTGCGCTCCACACCCATGCCACCGGTCTGCAGGGCTGCGAGCAGCAGCGCTGCCAGTGCCGTACCAATGGGATGCGAGCTGGCCAGCAGCGTTGCCATGATGCCGGACCACGCATAACCCGGCGCGGACAAGGAGCCGTCGATAAAACGGTACTGCGTGCCCAGAACCTCAGCTGCTCCAGCCAGACCGGCGAGTCCACCGCTGACGAACATGCTGATTAACATCAGCCGGCCCCGGCGCACACCGCCGTAGGAGGCGAATAGCGGATTGCCGCCGAGCATACGAACCTCGTAGCCCGACACGGTATAGCGAATATACAGAAACAACAAGATGGTGCCAATCATAGCAAACAGGAAACCCGCATGCACACTCATGCCCTGGAACAGCTTGGGCAGCCAGGCCGCATTCTCGACCATCGGCGTCTGCGCCATAGCCGCAGAACCGGTGCGGTCCATGAAGGGATGCGATACCATGTAGCTTGCAAAGTAAACCGCAATGTAATTCAGCAAAAGTGTCGTAATGAGCAAATTCATTCGAAACCGGGTATCCAGCCATCCGGCAAAGGCTGACCAAATGCCCGCTGCGATAATGCCTGCGATAATCGCCAAGGTCAGCTTCAGCCAGCCTGGACCAGGAACATGCAGCGCCGTCAGCGCTGCGCTAAGCCCGCCCAGAATCAGCTGACCTTCCGCGCCGAGATTAAAGAACCCCGCCCGGAATGCCAAGGCAACACCCAGTCCGATCAGAATAATCGGCGTGGCCCGCGCTAGCGTATTCGTAAAAAAGTAGAAGCTGCCAAAAGCGCCCTTCCACATCTCGGCATAGGTATCGACGACCGAACCGCCAACAATCATGATGGCCACCGCTCCGGCAGCCAGTCCCACCAGGATGGCCAACAGCGGCTGCAGCAGTGACTTTGCAATCTGATTCACAAGATTCATTGCCTTTTCCCCCCAGCCATCCACAAACTGATTCTTTCCTCTGAGGCTTCTTCGGCGCGTGTTTCCCCAACAATACGCCCTTCATACATGACCAGAATCCGGTCAGAGAGCTTCAGCACCTCTGTCAACTCCGAGGATACCAGCAGCACGGCCCCACCATCATCGCGTCGCTTCAGCAGCTCGCCATGAATGACCTCCATGGCCCCGACATCAACGCCGCGCGTCGGTTCGGCTGCAATCAGAAACGGGGAACGGTGCTCTAGCTCACGGGCAACGATCAGCTTCTGCAGATTGCCGCCAGAGAGATGCTGCGCTTTGGTGTCGAGCGAACCTGTCTTAATGGAGAAGCGCTCCACCCAGCCCCGTACCATCTCACGTACCTTGCCGCCTTTAATCAATCCATATTTAGTATAGCGGTCCGTATGACCCATTAAACCATTGTCGGCCACCGTCGCTTCCTTGGCGACACCCCACTGGTAACGGTCCTCGGGAATATGCGCCAGTCCCTGCTCGCGGATTTGGCGAACCGAAGCATCTTTGATGTCTTTGCCCTGCAGCCGCAACGCACCTGCATCCGGCTTGGCGAGCCCGGATATGACCTGCAGCAGCTCGGACTGACCATTGCCAGAGATGCCTGCAATTCCGACGATCTCTCCGGCATGAACGGACAGGTTGATATGATCCAACACAGGTTTGCTGCCGCTCCCGGCAAGCGTGATACCCTCAAGCTCCAGAATAGGCTGCCCTGGAGTCTGCTCCTTGCGCTGCAGATTCACCAGGTCGCGTCCTACCATAAGCCGTGAAAGCTCGTCCACATTGGTTCCCGAAGCATCCACGGCCCCCGTGACTTCTCCATCCCGCAATACCGTAATCCGGTCAGCGACGTCCATAACCTCTTGCAGTTTATGAGTAATAATAATGAAGCTCTTGCCGCTTCGAGCCAGTCTGCGTACCGATTCAAGCAGCTCTTTGACTTCCAGAGGGGTCAATACGCCGGTCGGTTCGTCCAGGATAATAATTTCAGCCCCCTGGTGCAGCACCTTGAGAATTTCTACACGCTGCTGGACACCAAGCGAGCAGTCGCCGATGACCCGCCTGGGATCAACCGGCATGCCGTATTGCCTGGAGAGCTCGGCTACTTCAGATATCGCTCTGAACTGATTGATGAATCCGAATCTCCGCGGCTCTCGTCCAATGACAATATTCTCTGCAATGGTAAAGGACGGATATAACATAAAATGCTGGTGCACCATGCCAATTCCATTGGCAATCGCATCAGCTGGGGAAGAGAATTGCAACGGTTTTCCGTTTAGCGTAATCGAGCCGTCTGTCGGCGTTTCCATGCCATACAAGATACGCATCAAAGTGGTTTTGCCTGCACCGTTCTCGCCGACAAGCGCGTGCACTTCGCCTTTCTTTAGCGAAAAATCCACGTGTTTATTGGCGATGACGCCTCCGTAGGCTTTGGTAATGCCCTTCATCTGGAGCAACATGGGGCGGCCTCTCTCCTTTCAGGGGTGTGCAACAGGAAACCGGCTGCCAATAGCTGCAGCCGGTATATGGATGTATTGGTCTACTATTGGGCCAGCGGATTAGCGACAACCAGTTCGCCAGACTTAATCTGCTCCGCCATTTCTTTCAGCTGGTCGATTGTCTCTTGACCGATGAAATCGCTCAGCTCGGATTCGGATTCATGCGTTACAAATGTGATACCAACGCCGCCCTCTTCCAGGCCGTACTCCACTGCTTCAAATGTGAAGTTGTCTTCGGCAAACGATTTGACAGTCTCATAGGCAACCGCATCGGTACCTTTCAACTGCGACAATACGATATGTTCAGGGTCGAGCACTGTACGGTCGGTATCTTGTCCAGCAGTGTAGAAGCCTTCTTCGCTTGCTGCTTCAAACACGCCATTGTCGCCTACAGCAGCCATGCCTGCGATGAAGTCTGCACCTTGGGAATGCTGTTGCAATGCCAATTCTTTGGCCTGGGCTGGATCATTGAAGCCGCCGACATAGTTGACCAGGAACTTCGCTTCAGGGTTCGTTGCTTGCAGACCCTGCTCGAATCCGCCGGTGTATTTCTTCAGCAGCGGTGTATCCATTGCAACGATAGCGCCAACGGTATTCGTCTGGGTGGATAGACCTGCAGCCGCGCCCATCAGATAAGCTGCTTCATACTCACGGAAACCAACGCTGCGCACATTCGGCAGATCCACAAATGTGTCGATAATGGCGAAGGTCTTGTCCGGATTTTCTTGTGCCACTTTGTTCAGCGCGTCTTCCGCTTGGAATGTTGCCGTTACGATCAGATCGTAGTTCTCGGCTACAGCTGCACGAAGGTTTTGCTCGAATGCTGCCGGATCGGAGGATTCAATCGTCCGAACCTCAAGCCCGAATTCCTCGCCGCCGCGCTTGAAGCCTTCATCCATCAGTTGGAAGAACGGGTTTACACCAATCTCTTCTGGCAGGACCAGAACAGCTCTTCTTGTCTCTTCGTTGCTATCGCCGCCAGCGTTGCCTTCCGCAGCGCCGCTGTTGTTCGGTGTGTTGTTAGGCGTGTTGTTGCCGCCGCCTGAGTTGCCGCCGCAAGCAGCCAGCATCGCAGCTACTACCAGCAGGGATACGATGACCAAAAATTGTTTTTTCATGAGATTCTCTCCCGCTCCTTTGATAAGCACTTTTTCTTATATCCTAGTAGATCGATCGGAATGTGTCAATATATCTATTTTTCGACATCTTTCGCCATCCTTCTACCTTTGCAATTATAAAACATTTTGCACTTAATTACTATCTTTGATTCCATTCTCTTTTCATTTGCTGCGGATTTGTTTAATAGTTCTCAGGACCTCAGTGTCGTGATGTACTATCCGCCTCAAGGCACAACAAAAAAGTCTGAATGATCACAATTTTGTAAACCCTTTTTAAGAATCTTTTAACAATCGTAATGTATACTGTTTACACATTAGAACAAATGGATTGGAGTGATTGCCCGTGAGAACCATGATTCTGTTCCAGAACAAACCCATCCCTGTATATCTTACTGAGACCAACAAAAAAGCGCTGGACAAGCTGGCTGATACCCTCAACCGTAAATGGACCAGCGGCAAAAATGCACTCAGACACTGTCTCCGTTCCCTGATTAGCGTTGAGATCGAAGGCAGCGAGGCTACACTGCACGCGATTAATGAAAAAGACACACTCACGATTTCATTATACTAAGTACAAGCTTAAAATGACATAAGCCCTTTGCCCCTCCGGAACCGGAGAGGCAAAGGGCTTTTACTTTGTTTTACAATTCTACAACCGCCTTGATGACGCCACTCTCGGGTGACAGCCACCCTTCAAAGGCGTCAATCATCTGTTCAAACTCTGCCCGGTGTGTAATATAACGGTCAATATCAATATGCCCGCCAGCCATCGCCTGGCGTACCGCATCGAAATCCTCTCGCGTCGCATTACGACTCCCCATCAGGGTGAGCTCCCGCTTATGAAACTCCGGATCATGGAAGCTGATATCCGCCTTCACCAGTCCCACATAAACTAGCGTTCCGCCATGAGATGTATAATCAAATGCCTTGCTCATGGAGCCTGCATGTCCTGTCGCATCGAATACCACATCCGGGTAAGCTCCACCCGTGAGCTCTATCAGCTCATCCGCGGCTTCGGAACCCGCGATAACCGTCGCCTCTGCCCCCGCCCATGACTGACAGAAGCGCAGCCGGTCCGCTTGCAGATCCATAGCGATCACACGGGCTCCCCGCTGCCTGGCCATTACCATCACGCCAAGACCGATAGGCCCAGCGCCAATGACTAACGCAGTGTCACCCGCCTGCAGCCCGGAACGTCTGACCGCATGGGCCCCGATACTAAGCGGCTCTAGCATGGCAGCCTGATCTAGAGACAGATCGTCTGCTGGCAGCAGTTGTTCTACAGGCACCACAATGCGCTCCCGCATCCCTCCATCCACATGGACACCAAGCACCTGCATCGACATACAGCAGTTGGTTTTTCCTTTGCTGCAAGCTACACATTGCCCGCATGCCAGATAAGGGATGATACTCACCCGCTGGCCTACGCGCAGCGATTGGCTGCCCTCTCCTAGCGCCTCAATCTCGCCGGACAATTCATGTCCCAGAATACGCGGATAGGAGAAGAAAGGCTGATTGCCCTTGTAGGCATGCAGATCCGTACCACAGATGCCGATCCTCCGAATGCGTACGACAGCTTCTCCGCTCCCGCATGTCGGCGTCTCGCCTTCCGTCATGACCAGGGAATCCGGTGCGTTGCATACGATCTGCTTCATCCTTCTTCTCCTCCTTGTTCTGCTTCATTATATTCCGCCCGCCCACTAGGCCAGGTGCGTCCCTGAACAGGCGCCAGAATCGCTAGAACTTCTGCCAGCAGCTGCTCGTCCAGCGGCTCCTCCACCCAGGCTGCATTCCGACGGATATTCTCCTCACTTGCGGAACTGACCAGTGTGGTTGGAATGCGCTCATCTCGGGTCGCGTATTGCACGGCCAGCTTGGCGATATCCGTCCCTTGAGCAGAACAATACGCTGCGGCCTCCAGGCAAACCTGCTTGAGTTCTTCATCGGCCGGGTGCCAAGATGCCGTCCCCCGCTGACTTAACAGTCCCATAGAGAGCGGTGAAGCATTCATCAGTCCGATCTGCCTGGCTTCCAGAAGCGGCACCAGGTCCAATAAGGTGCTGTCGTTTAGGGAGTAGTGACAGTAGGACAGAATGACATCCACATCGGGGCGGTTCTCCATTAGCGCCTTCTTGAAGGCTGCCAACGGCAGTGCAGACAAGCCGCCGAAGCGAATTTTGCCTTGTCTCTTCAGTTCTCCAAGCGCAGGAAGTGCCTCTTCCTCCACTTGACGCCACGGCACGAATTCGAAATCATGCAGCAGCAGAATATCCAGATAATCCGTATGCAGTCGCTGCAAACTCTCATCCACGCTGCTCAAGATGCGCTCATACGAATAATCAAAGGTATTCTCCCCATAGCGTCCAGCCTTGGAGGAAAGTATAAATGCATCGCGGGGCAGCTCACGGAGCGCCGCTCCAAGTACTGTCTCCGCCTTGGTCAGACCATAATAGGGCGAGACGTCGATCAGATTCATTCCCACCTCGATTGCCGTGTGGACAGTACGAATGCCTTCTGCAGGATCTACCTCGCGAAACACGGAGCCCACCGATGAGGCGCCAAAGCTTAGGACCGGCACCTCCAATCCTGTATTTCCTAGTGCTCTATATTGCATAGCAGCTCCTCCTAACGTTCTTTTCTTTCATTCTAACATCAATGATGTATAATGAAAGAGCTTATAATTGCAGAAACATACTCTATATTGATGTTATTGGAGGGGATCATGTTGCAGGCTCGCCGCACCATTCCACATGAGACAGGCTTTCCGGTCGCCCTGGTGTACCGGGATACCAAGAGTCCCCAAGCGGAGTTGCCGGATCACCAGCACGATTGGTATGAGCTGGTTTATGTATACAACGGACAAGGCACCTTCCTGATCGATCAAAGTCTCTATACGATGAGGGAAGGCGATCTCTTCTTGATTCCAGGCGGCACCATCCATCATGCCCAACCAGATGAGCTGGTCCCCGTCACTTCAACGGCATTGTTCTTCCTGCCCTCGCTCCTGCCGATCGCAGCCGGCGAGACCGATGCGCAGCCCTTAGCAACCTACGCACACGCCAGCCAGCGCCGTCATTACCGGCTGTCACTCGCGCCTGAACAGCAGCAAACCGTCGCCGACGCCTTGCTTGCCATTCAGCAAGAATTGCACACCCGACAGCATGGGTACCGGCAAGCCGTCCGGATTCTTTGCCTGCAGCTGCTATTGACCGTATATCGTGAGCAGCGGCGGGACCCTTCCGCCGCAAGCCCCCCGCCTCAAGTAGCGGGACCTGTATGGATGCAGGAAAGCCTTCGGCATATTGATGCGCATCCATCGGCTGACCTTGGACTAACCAGTCTCGCACGCAAGGCTGCGGTATCGGCAGCTCATTACAGCCGTGTCTTCAAACAATTGACGGGCATGACCGTCTCGGATTACGTAACGGCCAAACGCATGCAACGGGCCACTGAGCTGTTGCTGCATTCCGATCACCCGGTGAAGACGATTGCCGAGCTGTGCGGCATGGCGAGCATGCCCTATTTTCACCGGATGTTCCAGCGTTACCTCGGTACGACCCCATTGGCGTACAAGAAAAAGAAGCTCACCTCCGGTCAAGATTGACCATGGGGTGAGCTTCTTGTATACGAGAACCGATTACTTGTGGAACTTAACGAGCTCGTCAATGCTTACCGACTGTCCGGTGCGGATGGAGCGGTTGGCAGCAATGCCGGTCAGGATCGAACGGGCACCGTCCACATGGTCAGCCGCCCGGTTGAATTCATCCTCGGTCGGTGTACCAAAGATATCATTCAGCAGAACAGGGTCTCCGCCTCCATGACCGCCCGCTTTCTCTTCCACCTCTACCTCATAAGGGGCGTCGAACATCGGGAATACCCGGATCGACTTGTTCTTCAGCGCACCCTCCAGCGCTTTGTCGCCGCCGGAATTCACATAGGATTGCTCAACGATGTTCATTTCGATACGGCCCTTCGTTCCATTAAAGGCAATGCGATAGCCTTCCCACGGCAAGTAAGCATTAAGAGAATACGTTAGAATCGCTTTGTTCTTGTAGCGCACCATGACGCCCATTGTATCCTCGATATTGATTCCATCGCCGAATACGCTTTGGTCACGGATATAACCATCTTCGTGCTCCGCATCCAGGTAGAGTCCCTTGAGCGATTCATGCTGGTCCATATGCAGAGCAAATGGATCCTCCTGAGCATTCGGGTTGCCTGTAGATCGAGTATAGAAACGCGTCTCGCCACGCTTCTCTGCATTTTCCTTGCCGTAGAACAGCAGGTCGCCAAAAGCAAACACGGTATCCGGCTGGGAACCGATCCAGAAGTTGACCAGATCGAAGTGATGCGTCGATTTGTGCACCAGCAGACCGCCGCTGTTGCGTTTATCGCGATGCCATCTGCGGAAGTAGTCGGCACCGTGGCGGGTATTCAGCAGCCATTCGAAGTGAACCGATGTCACCTCGCCGATTGCACCATCGCGAATCAACTCGCGGGCCTTCGTGTGATGCGGCGCATAACGGTAGTTGAACGTCACCCGCACGTTGCGGCCTGTTCGCTCAACAGCATCCAGAATGTCCTGACATTTCTCCTCATCTACCGTCATCGGCTTCTCGGTAATGACATCACAGCCGAGCTCCATCGCGCGGATAATATAGGTATGATGGGTACGGTCAACACTCGTGACAATGACCGAATCAGGCTTTTCTTCTGCGATCATTTTCTCGAATTCATGCGCTTTGTACGTGTTGACCTCATGGTAATCATATTTCTCCTTCAAACGCCGGTTCGCATAATCCATCCGGGTCTGATTCGTATCGCAAAATGCCGTCAATTCCGACGTGTCTCTATATTCTGTCGCAATGGCACTATAGAAAAATTCAGCTCTGCCCCCTGAACCAACCAAGACGTACTTTTTTTTGCCGCTCATGATTAAAGCGCCTCCATTCCTGGGATATGGTTCAAGGTTACAGCAAATTTTGAAGAAAATCTCCGCATTTTTTGACTTTATTATGCGAACCCCGCATAATTTGTGGTACGGAGGTGCATTGATGGACAACCAAGTGCTATATGAATCGAAGGAGCCCGTCCTTACCCTTGAATACATGAAACGAATGGCCGATTTTTCCATGCACACGGATCATTATCATGCCAGTTATGAGATCTATTACCTGATTTCCGGCGAGCGGTTTTACTTCATCCGTGACAGCTCCTATCATGTGCGCAAGGGAGACCTGGTCTTCATTAATAAACGTGAGCTTCACAAAACATCAGGCACCGGCAGCGCCGGGCATGAACGGCTGGTTATCTATTTTCATGAGGAATGGTTGGATACGCATTTTGCAGAGCATCGGGAGCTGCTGGAAGCACCGTTCCTGCAACAGCCGCCCGTCGTGCGGCTGCCTGTCCGGGATCAGCTGCATGCGGAACAACTGGTTGAGCGGCTAATGGGCGAGATGACAGGCACAGCGGCCGGACGGGATTTGGCCATTCGCCAGACGGTTGCCGATCTGCTCCTGCTGGCCTCCAGACATGCGTCAGCTGGCGACGGGATGTCTGCTGAACCGCTCGATACGCCGCTTCACTTGAAGATGTCGGAGATCGCCCGCTTCATCAACGAGCATTATGACCAGCCGATCCATTTGACAAGTCTAGCTGAGCAGTTTTTCCTCAGTCCCTACTATTTAAGTCGGACCTTCCGCAAAGTCATCGGCCTCACGATGAATGAATATTTGAATTTGGTGCGAATCCGGGCTGCAGAGCAACTGCTGAAGGACACAGATCTGCCTGTGACCGAAATTGCTGCCAAAGTGGGCTATGACAATTTCTCTCATTTTGGGAAAACCTTCAAAAAGATCACCAAAGCGTCGCCCCGGATGTATCGCAAAGTCCAGTAAATAACCCCACATAACAAAACGCCTCATCCTGGTTGGATGAGGCGCTCCGCCCACCGGCGGCTATGCTGCAATGAAGGGACCGGCTAGTTGTCCGAATCGTCCGAGTCAGATTCATCCTCGGATTCGTCTTCTTCTTCCTCCAGCTCGTCTTCTTCTGCTTCCTCTACGTCGTCTGCCTCTTCAGCAGCCGCTTGTTCGTCGAACACCAACTCGATACCGCCTGATTCTTGTCCTTCTTCCACCGGGAGCTGCTCTGCCTCACTCATACCGATCCCTCCATTGATTCATTGTTCATTGCAGAATCAGTATAGCATGGGGAATCGGCGAAGCTTGTCTAACGGTGACGGACAACATTACAATTTCATGACGGCAGGATCACAACTGCTCGACCGTTCTTTATGACTTGTCAAAAATCCCCGCGCGGTCCAAAACGACAGCCATCCGCATGAAGCTGTGATTGCCAATCGGATCGCTCAGATATCCTAAGCGAACCAGCTTGTCGATTGTTGGTTTGGCCCAGGCTGGTGCTTCCTTCTGGACGAGCAAGCTTTGAATCAGTTGCGCCTGCTGCTGCACTTGCTGCTGCAGCGCTTCAAATGCCTGTTTTTCTGCCTCTGTCATCGGCGCATCCTCTCCTCTCGTAATGATCTCCATTGCGGCATCCAATTGAGCCTGAGTGGGTCTGCGGCCAGCCCGGTACTGGGCTGTCGTCAGTCCGAAGGTCATCTCCAGATGGGGATAGTCCTTGAAGCTGACCCAGTCCCCCCCCCAGCTGAAGCCAAGCCGCTTGGCCTCCTCAACCACTTCCATCCAATCTGCTTGCCCGTCGCCATCACCATCTCGCTTCATATCCCAAGAAACATTGCGTCCATCCGGCAGCAGCAGGGCAAAATCTAACGCAACGCCATAGTTATGATTACTGTAACCGCCACGCGCATTCGTGACGATTGGACCAGGAGCTGTCCGACCTTGCGCATAGAGCGCATCCTGCTCAGCGATCGTCCGGAGCCCTTGGGTAATGACAATCGGCACGCCTCTGCCATAACTGCGGTCCACCAAACGTTTCGCCGCTTCCTGTACGACCGGGAGGAGTCCCGCAATCGCCTTCGCAGATCTGTTTCTTACTTGCTCTAACGTTACCAATGCCAGTCCCTCCTCTCTACAGCATTGTATGCAGCTGCGGTGGCAGACTTCGCGGCGGTTGTCCAAAGACAGACAAAAAAAGCCAACCGGACACACAACCGGTTGACCCTCCAGTTTCCTCGATTTAATTAAAATAGACAGCCATCCGCCGGTCCATCAGCATGACATTCTTGGCCTTGCCGTCACTGTCAAACACAGCCGAGACGACCAGCGTCTGTTCCATGGCCTCAGGCGTCTTTTGCTTCATCAGCGTGTCTACCCCTAGCGGCGTCTTGCTCTCCATATCATAAAAGTAGTCCAAGTTTGGCGCAGCCTCATCAATGGCATATTGCTGACCATATTGCGACTTCATCTCTTCCTTGGCAGTGCCAACTCCCGGCCCTCGAGCTGTTGTGTAGGCAACCTCGTCCCCCTGCAGTGTCAAGAACACGGCCTTGTCGCCCCGATATCCAATCTTGAGGCCGCCTGCATACTCATGTCCTGCCATCATCCGATCGGATTCTTCGCCTACGCCGGCAATAGCTTCCACCTCGGACATCTTCATGCCATAGCAAATTTTCTTGGACGTATCATCAATTCTGACGATACAGCCTTCATCTGCTGCCATAGCATCCGGTGGTGCCTCTTCCTGGGCGCTGCTGCCGCATCCGGTCACCAGCAAGACCAGTCCTGCAATTATCCACCTCTTTGTCCGCATCTTCTTTTTCTCCCCTTCATCCAGTCCCGTATGTGCACAACAAACAAGATTCCCTTACCCGCTGCTCTTCTCCATGAAACAGCCCCGGATAGATTCTAGGCCCGCACACTATCTTTTCTTGAGGCACATGGGCGCCCGGGCTTATAATAGAAGGAACAAAAGAACAGCCTATCCAGCAGGAGGGATAACTATGCGTCAGCAACCCGTACCCCCAATGACTATGCCGCACTCGCCTTCCCTTACTGACGGAGCGCCGATTGCAGTGCCCAGAAGGTCCCTAGTCTACAAAGGCACCCGTTCGTCCGTACCCAGGCAAAGACGTATCGGCACATGCGCCTTATTATATATTAAACGCGGCAGCGGCGAACTGGTGATTGACGATGCCCGTGTCCAGCTAAGTGACAACCTGTTGCTATTGTTGACGCCAGGCATGCATGTCACGGAGAAGTGCGAGTCCCACAGTGATTGGGAGGTCTACTATCTGGCTTTTCAGGCTATGCAACCGGTACGATCACACGGGAATTGGAGGATGGAACCGGTCCAATCGCTCACGAAGCCAATGTGTCATCACAGATCCCTCACGGATACTCCCGATATTCAGCGACTGCTGGGCGAACTAACCGGTGGAGAGAGCGGAATCTGGCCTCACCGTTGGCGGCAGCAGCTCGCGCTGACGGAGCTGCTGTATCATCTGTTGCTAGATGACCCCGCTGGTGCTAGCCCCTCAATCTCCGACTCCATTGCCCGCTCTGTCACCTATATTGACAGGCAGTATGCCGATCCCATCCGGATCGAGCGGCTAGCAGATTCTTGCGGTTTGCATCCCAGTACGTTCTCCCGGCATTTCAAGCAGATCGTCGGCATGTCGCCCAGCGACTATCTTACCCATGTCCGCATTGAGGCAGCCAAAGGCATGCTGAGCAGCGCACGCCCCTTACGCGAAGTAGCACACAGCACCGGCTACTGCGACGAATACTACTTCAGCCGCATGTTCAAAAAATCAACCGGCGTTTCTCCTTCCTTGTATTTGAGGACCAATCGTCCTCCAAGCTCAACTATCAAAGGGCGGGGGCTTGTCCTGGAACCACGCAATATTGCCGTTACTTATGTTGATGAGGCGGACCATATGATTGCGCTCGGTCTGCTGCCCGCTGCCGTACCATCCGATCATGGATTCGATGGCGGTACAGATAGGATCTCCTATTTGCAGCGCTATGTACGCAATCTGCCTTCGATCGGCTGTGAAGAGTCGATTGACAAGATGTTGCTCCGCAAACTCCGTCCCGAGCTGATTATCGCCTGCCGTTATATGGAGCATTGGGGCGTCACAGGATTGGAAGAGATTGCGCCTACCCATTACTATGCCTGGGAGGTAGATTGGCGCAGCGTGCACCGTGAGCTGGGTCAGCTGCTGGAGAGAGAAGCGCAGGCAGAGCACAATATTATTGCATTTGACCGACTGGTGCGAACGGCCCGCGCCCGCTTGTTCCCGGCTTGTAGCAACAAATCCTTTGTTTTTCTGGAGACTACGCGGGGCGGCATTCGCGTCAGTCCGTTCGCCAGCAACGGCGGTTGGCTGCTCTATCACCAGCTTGGCCTGAGTCCCGCCCCGGCCGTCAGCTACAACAACTGGGAGCATTTTGTGTCTTCGGAGGAAGCGGCGCTTCTCCAGGCTGATTATCTGTTCGTCGGTCGGCGCAGTGGCTCTCAAGCCACCTATACGTCCCTGATGACCCATCCTGGCATCAGGCAGAGGCGCGGACGCGTGTTCGATGTCCCTCGTTATCCCTGGGGTAAGGGCGGACCGCTCGCCTTTTCACGGGGCATCCACTATCTCCTGTCGCTCTATGAAAAACTACACAAATAATTCGTTGTAATCCTGCATGGCTATGCAACGGAAAATCAGATAACCTTCTTGTTGATAAGAATTATCATTATCAATCATGAGGAGAGAAAACAAATGAAGTTGATTTTACACCGGGGATTTCTACTCAGCCTGACACTTTCCCTGCTGCTTGTTCTTCTGGCAGCCTGCGGCGGGACAAACGAAACGACGGACACCAATAGCGGTACCATCGAAGCCCCTCCCGCCTCAGAGAGCCCTGACGTTCCTGCCAATGAAACAGAAACCGAGGACATACCGGAGACGGCAGGTACCCGTACAGTTACGACGGCGGCGGGCGAAATAGATATTCCTGTTCAACCGGAACGGATCGTCTTGACCTACCACGATGATATTGATCATTTCATGGCACTGGGTCTGCGACCTATCGGCGTTCCAACCTATGAACGCGCAGGCAATATCGACGGCTACCTGCCTTACCTGGCCGACCAAATGGAGGGCATTGAGAAGCTTGGCAATGCACCAATGCCGGAGCATATTCTTGGTGCCAACCCCGATCTGATCGTCGCAGGTTATCATCATATGCCCTATGTGGACGAGCTTAACAAAATCGCACCTACCGTCGGCTACGATTGGGTGGTGGACTGGCGCAAGACCCATCTGGACATGGGCCGGACCTTCGGACTCGAAGAGAAGGCTCAAGCGAATATCGATGCCTTTAATGCGGAAGTGGAACAAACCAAAGCCTACCTGCAGCCGATCATCGGTGACGAGCCCACTGCCTTTATCCGGGTACGCCAAAAACAGCTGGAGCTGTATGGGGCGGCCAATACCGGGTCCTCTGCCTCCTTCATCCTGTATGATCTGCTGGAGCTGACACCTGTTGAAGAGGCCCCTACCGAAGAGCCGGTCAGTGTGTTCGCGCTGGAGAGTTTTGTCGATCTGAAGGCGGAGCATATCTTCCTCTATGTTACCGATGGCGATGAGAATCAACAGCTGGCCGAGGATTTGTTAACGAATGCGCTCTACGCCAACGTGCCTGCTGTCCAGAAGGGACAGGTCTATCTGGTGGAGAGCTTCCCTTGGGACCGCGGCGGTCCGATCGCCTTCACTCTAGGCATGCAGGACATCAGAGACTTGGTGAAGCCATGAGCGAGGCACATGAGCGGTACGATGTCACGATTATTGGCGGCGGTCCGGCGGGCATGTATGCGGCCTTCTATGCCGGAATGCGCGATATGAAGGTTAAATTGATTGAAGGCAAAGACTGTCTGGGCGGCTTCCTCCATCAGTATCGCGAGAAAATGATCTGGGATGTCGGAGGTCTCCCTCCCATGCGCTGTGAGCAGCTCATCGAGTGGCTGTCGCTCCAGGCCCAGACCTTCCAGCCCTCACTTGTCTTTAACCGGCGGGTGGATGGTCTGGAGCGCCTGGGGGATGGTACATTGCGGCTCCGAACCGATAACGGTGATACGCATGATACCCAAACCGTTATCGTGGCCGTGGGGCGGGGAATTACGGAGATGACCAAGCTGGATATCGAAGGCGCGGAGCGTTATGAGTTGACCAATCTCCATTATACCGTTCAGGATCTTGCCCGCTTCCGCGGTAAACGTGTGCTCATATCAGGCGGCGGCAACTCCGCGGTCGACTGGGCCAACGAGCTGGCCGAGGTCGCTGGCGAGTTGATTGTTGTACACCGTCGCGATCAATTCCATGCCATGGAGGGCAGCATTGCCCGGATGCGGAAGGTAGCAGACGTCCGGACTCCCTATCAGCTGCATAAGCTGCACGGGTCTGGAGAAGCGATCCATGTCGTCAGCGTGGTCCACGCCGAGAGCGGCGCGGAGGAACGGATTGCCGTCGATGAGGTTGTCGTCAGTCACGGCTACGCCAAGGACTATGGCGACCTGCTGCACTGGGGCATGGATATCGGCCACAAAGGCATCCGGGTCAGTCAGCAGACGGAGACAAATCTGCCGGGCATCTTTGCGGCTGGCGATTGCGCGGACTATGACAACAAGGTATCCCTGATTGCCGGCGCATTTACAGATGCCGTGCTAGCCGTCAATCGTGCCATGCGTTACATTAACGCCGATGCCCCTGGCATGGCTTATGTCTCCTCGCATAACGAGAAGTTCCGCCAGCTTAACCGTCAATTGACGCAACAGCATGAGGACGCGCCCTCCCGGTTGTAGAGAACAGATAGGGTTGGTGCATAGTTTTGAGTCTAATTGGTGCTCCTCCCGAAAACGTGGTATACTTGGGCCAACGCTCTTGAAGTTTGGCGTTTTTGGAGGGATATACTTGCAAACCGTTTGGACGTGTGAAAGTGTCGAAAATTTTGAAGAACTCCTGGAGCAGAAGATGCAGGAAATGAAAGCTATCGGAACCTGGAACGTCTACTCTTCAGATGAATTGCTTTTATCGTGGACGGAAGCCATTATCCATTATCCGGTCATACAAGACTCTGAGAAAGTAACTCGGATTCAGAACTTGTTCACTGCCCGTAGTGCGATTAATATACACGTGTCATAAAGCGAAGCCCTCACCGATGATTTAGTGGTGAGGGCTTTTTTTGGTACTGAGCACATGGCACCCATCTCAATCCCAGGGCTCTCTTCTGTATGCCACGCGGCCTGCCGAGGCCCCAAACAAAAACAAACAAAAAACATGGTATCCTAATAATCCCGGTAAATCAGCTTTTTTCGCATATGGCAATTCTTCATTTGCGTTTCTTCTTTTATATCCGATAAGTTCACTGTCAAAATTCCTGTCACCGTCTTGTTTAAATCTAATATTACTCAAAAGCATGAATCACTCTGGCGATCCAAGCCTCCCGATCCCACTTTATGTAGTCGGACTACTTTACCTAGCCAAGGATCCATGGTCGTCCCCATACCCCGTTGGGACATACGGAGTAGGGTGAGATATTTAAATGGATCCAGCCGTCAACGAATATTTGCTGCTGCACGGATGCGTTATGAAACAAAAAGCCCCGCAATATGCGGAGCTTTAAATCAACAAATTAGAAACCAGTCAGCAGTACATTATAATTGCTAGTTGGATCTACTGAAGATCTTGCACTAATCTCAAAGTACAATGTCGCACCTGGTGGTACGAGAATGTAATTAAGGGTAGTGAATCCGCCAACACCAGCATCTGCCGCATACACTTTTGTCGAAAGCGCTCCGTTAGTATACCGAATTTGATAGGCAACGGTGTAATTCGCTGTTGCGGGAGACGATAAATTAATTGAAGTATATTTATCGGATCCCGTGTTATTCGACCAAGTAAACCAATCCACATCAGTGTTAGACTGTAATGGCAATGCTATCGAGGAGCAGCTACCAGTACATAAGGAAATTGGGATTGCTGTTGACAGTGTGTCTCCAACACCAATTACTTTTGTTGAGGCTTCAGATGCAAAAGCTGATTGAGAAAATGTCAACAAACAGACGGAGACCAATACAAAAAATAGTTTTTTAATTTTCAATTTAAACGCCTCCCATTAGAAATGATATTTAAGAGTTTACCGTGAAATCCAAATGATAATTGATTCCAGTGGGATTCGACGATCTTACTCTAAAAAATATCTTTTCGCCTGGGAGCACCTGCAGATTGTCGTAGTATTTAATTACGTCACTGCCAGAGCCGTTAATGAATCCCGACTCAAAACCATTTGTGTATCTATACTTCGCTTCAAAAAAATAAGAACCGTTTGGTAGTGAAGCAAAAGCAGATAAGTATCTTGTTGTGCTATTTGTGTTGGTGTATACGTACCAATCATGATCAGTGTTACTGTCAATCCAAGCTACCTTGTCAGTAAATGGTACAGGGAATAGATCGATCGCTGTGGCTTGAGTATCAGCATAATCTGTAACCGCAAAGGCTGAAGGCACAACAGACAGCATACAAACTAGAGTAATTGCGACAATGAATAGCTTCTTAATCTTCATTATGTCCCTCCATCTAACTTGAATTAGATGCTGGCCAGCTATCTGCAACCAATGTTACCACAAGATTCCAAATGCTGGGTATGGGACGAACCTACCAAAAAGTTACATAAAAAACCAACAATAGTGTCGGATTGCGTCAATTTGTGTCGGTTTTCAATTCTGCGCTGTGCATGCCCTTCCGGCGATGCAGTCACCATCTGACTACGTGTATCCCCATTGACGCAATACAGCGAAAAAAGGTGGACAATTAGTCCAGAATAAGAAAACAAAAAAAGCCTTGGATCCCAAGGCTTTCGAAGTTTAAGTATGATGCGGTCGAGAGGACTCGAACCTCCACGGGCGTAAGCCCACTACCCCCTCAAAGTGGTTTCTCCCACTATCTGAAATGGAACGAATGGCAGGAATGCAGTGGTATCAAGGGTTTAACCCGTTCTCAATTTGTTCCCATTAGGACAGTATTCTTACCTTTGACACACTGTCCGTCCCCCATCCGTCCCCAAATTGTCCCCAGAAAGGTCTCGACATTCGTCGGGGCTTTTTGTGTAAGTTTGATTATTTTCCAACTATAGCCAAATGATATTTTCTGTCGTATAATGTTGTCGAACGATACCACTCCAAAAATGCGGAGATTTAAAAGGGGACTGTATGAGTAAAAAAATTTTTGTGACGTTAATGGCTACGATGATTTTGGCAGGATGTAGTAACACGGGTGGAGAAGCGCCTGTTCAAACAGTAGTTGATCTAACACTGAATGAAACTGAGTCACAGACCCAGACCATTCTTGATGAAGTGGCAGAGAAAGAAAATAATGAAATTGATAATGTTATTGAACAGGAAACTCAGGACGTTAGCGAACCTGAGGTTCTAGAAGAAAAGTCTTCACCAGAAAAGAAGCAGACGGATGGTTTTACTAATATCATTTCCACTCTCGACAAAACTGTAGTAGAAGAAACCATCAAAGCGGATGCAAAAGAAAGATGGGATGACGATTTTAAAATGCAAGCTTATCAGGTAGAAAAACAAACAACGGCCTACAATAATCTCACTAGTTTAAATATAGAGAATGAAGTTAAAGAGACTATACTTCAAGATGCATACTCAAGATGGGACTATGATTTTGCCATGATTGAACACACCTTTGAAAGCCAGTTAGAAGCTTATACAGAAGTCCAAAATTTTTCCTTAGAAACTGCGGATGAAAGAAAAATCCTAGATAACGCCCTTGCTAGATGGGGCAATGATTTTAAAATGGTTGTTTATGAATTCAACAAACAACTGGAAGCTTATAAGAGTCTTCAATAGCAATATAGAATGATAGCCCGGGACACTTTCCCGGGCTATCAGTGTTTTACCGCTAATTGTTGGGACTTGGCTCGAAGGCTTGTATCACCCTAGTTGCCCCGGTCTCTCGATCCACTCGATAATTCCGCTCTCTTGAAGCTCAGCCAGCGCGGTCATGATCGTCTCTAGATCGCGCTGGGACATACGGAGTAACTCCAGGTAATCGATCCTGGCTATGTGGTGCTGGTTGCAACTCCATAGGATGCGGAGCAGCTTTCGACCGTTGTCGCTCAGCACTGTTCGACGGCCTCAATGTCGGCCATTCCGATCCAGTAGCCATCAACAAGGATACGCTTCCGCTGGACGTGGATGCGCTCGACATGACCGGTTACTAGCTGCTCCTCATACGGATGGTAGACCCTAACCTTGACGGCCGTCTTGTGCTCCTGGGACTCCAGCAAGCGATGTTGTATTTGCTCAAGCTCCTGCTCATCCAAGACGATGCGGTCCCGGCGCTGGAGCAGCCGCCGTTGCTCTTTGTGCTTGGTACGATGCTCCGGCAGTATCATCCGGCTCGACTCCCAAAGGCCGTTTCCCTCAAGCTTCTTTACCATGAGTCTTCCCCTTTCTCCTAGCAGACA
Source organism: Paenibacillus daejeonensis DSM 15491 (assembly GCF_000378385.1). Taxonomy (GTDB): domain Bacteria; phylum Bacillota; class Bacilli; order Paenibacillales; family Paenibacillaceae; genus Paenibacillus_D; species Paenibacillus_D daejeonensis. Next base: position 1,344,311 of record NZ_KB899659.1, read on the forward strand.
GGATGTTGGCTACAATTAGCACCCGCTGTGCACCTGCCTTGTGACAGTAGACGCTGGCCCGACCATCCTTCACACTCCGTATCTCAATCACTCGTTGGCTTAGCTGGCCGTGTCGATCCAAGTATATAATCTCCGCTGTCTCGCCTACCCATCTCTCAATCACGACCAGCCCTCCCGAACATCCGTTTCCATAATACTAACCGAACGCGAGTTCGTAAATCAAGAAGAAAAAAGAGCCATCACGGATTATTCCGCTGGCTCTTTTAAATCAATATATGTCATTACGGTTTCGCTTAAGATTTTCTTCATCGATTATCTTTTTTATCGAAGCATGGATTGTTTTACGTTCATCGTCAATTGCTTGTTCAATCTCTGAATACATCATTTCACGTTCTTCCTCTAGTGCATCAATTTCGGCTCGATAGCAGTCAAAACATAAATCTGGAGGGTCACACTTGGGAACTTTTCCTCTTGAGTAAAGCTTATGCTCAGGGTCAAACCAAACCACAAAAAAAACGTTTTTAATAATGAATCCATGCACTCTTCCGCTTCCAGTTGAAAGAGCGAATTGATACGATTCATCCTTAACTTGTTCAAATAACTCAGGGTTGAGATCGTAAATGGCTCGCACATCATTCCAGTCGTGAGTATGTACCCTTAATGGTTTTCCACCGCTCTGCTTAAATTCCATCATTCTCATGGTTGAAATATCTTTCATCGTGTCTATACATTTCAAATACCAATCGGCGTCTATGTTGCCGCAATTAAAGTAATCGTGTTGCCTATCAAAGTATTTCCATGAAAAAATGACGTTTTGCTCAATAGAATTTTGTGTGACAAGTTGGCCCTCAGAAGAAATAAGAGGCCCCTGCCTACGAGCAGGAGCCTGTTTTTGAGGAATGCTGTTGGGTGATCGGTTTTTCTTAGGCCTATTCATCCTCCAGATCCTTTTCGTGCTGCTCTATCATGTCATCATCTAAAATTGGATTTTGTGAAGCTTCGTAGAACTTCAGACCCTTCCTAGCTCTGGACCATGGCAATTCTGAATGAGTCAGCGCTTCGAGTTCATCCCCATCAAGGTGACCATACGAATCGTATACGGATTCAAGAATTTCTGCAATTTCAGGGTTCGAGCTAATTTCTTTTGGAATCTTTTTTTCCTGAGGTATCAGAGCCCAACCATACTCCTTGTATTGATGATAAAGCCCAGGATCCACAGGACCATGCACCCACGCTTGAAATCTATTTTCAAATAAGCTCTCGCCTTTAAACATAAGATGCCATGAATACGCGTAGAAGCAAAGCTTCTGTAACTTTTTTGGAGTCATTGATTCCATGTTCAAAAAAGCCTTCGCCACGCTTTCTATCGCAACCATCTTCCTCCCCCTTCCACGGAAGAAAATAAGGGTTCCCATTTACATTACCCCTTTGTAAAAGAATACTACATAGTATTCTCAAGACAGAGGTATTGCCAAACCCCTTATTTCATTTAATTTTCCACCCTCTACTGGTAGGTAGTGGAGTAGGTTTATTTTACCATCAATCACCATATTACGGTCAAGACCGATTTAGGGTTCTTTAGTGCCTTTTTGGGCTTAATTATGTACATTTTGTTTACTTTAGCGAACTTTTCGCCTATTTATAAAAAAAGAGCCATCCGGATCACTCCGATGGCTCCTGTTTGTCCTTCACATACTCGATTAGCTCAGTAACATCTTCAATATCTAGGGCCTCCATAATCTTTGTCAGATTTTCTGGCGACCAAGCTTTTGATTTATTGAGCTCCATATCACGTACCGTGGAATACCTAATTCCAGTCATCTCTGAAACCTTATTCGCATTGAGACGACGGGCGTGCATTGCATCATCCAATTTTAAGCGCAGCATAGACACTCACCCCCTGACAACCATTTTAAACGATTATCGTTTTTTATTCAACGATAATAGAAAAATATTTAGACTAATATCGTGTTATTTTATACGAAAATAGTTGAATATTATACGATAATCGTTTATAATAAGAATATAAGGAGGTGAGAGATATGAGGCAAACGAGAAAGAAGAAGCACAAGATTAGAAGACACGAAGTCATCAGGTTTGTGGTAGCAGCCATTCACCTGATCGCGTCACTAATCACCCTCATCGCCGCGATGCGATAGTCACAACGGGGACGGGAGCCGAAAGGCTCCCAGAACCACCGGAGATGAAATATAAGGGGCTTCTTCTCTCCTCATTATAACACAAAGGGGCTGAGAACATGAATAGATCACACATCAGAATTGCTACCTGCATTATGACAGTGGCCGCAGTGGTCATCAGCATTACAGCCATCGTTATAGCACTAAGTTAAACAATGGAGGTAGCAGATATTGACCATTAACAGAGCGGCCCAACTGGCCCCAACCAAACCGGCCCGTAACGTGACCGGCGAGTACACAAAAGAGATTGCCGTCATCGTGTACCAAGCTGGTCGGGATCCCCGGGTATCAACCTACCCTATGCCCGCCAACAGCCGCGACATGCAAGAAGATGTACGGGAGACCATCAAACAGGCGTTTGAATGGGCGGTCGAGCAGTACATCCGGACGGAGGCAGAAGCTGTCTATGTCCAGGAAATCACGACGCATGGCACGGCATTCAACATTGGAGTTTGGGAGTAGGCTTCGGCCCCACTGGAGGAATGAATAATGGATATGAACATCGGTGACATCATGACACCGGAGGATGTAGAGAACTGGATTAACGTTCTGCCACCCGCAACGCAAAGAGCCGATCTTGTGCAGCTTGGCGAGCCTTACAGCCATAGGCCAGACGCTGAAGGACACTGGCGGGCGACCTACCCAACGGCTGCAAAGGTAGCCGGTGAGTGGCGCTACATGGGTAACTGCTTCTTGGGGAAGACGATCAGTCGTTAATACCGGGGCTTCGGCCCCTCCTGGAGGGATAGAAACGATGGAGGTAGTAACGTATTATCTATCTGTGGCAGCAATCATTATCAGTTGCATTGCATTGGGGCGGACAATTCCGCGTAAGAAATAGCTGGCGCGCTTTAAGGCAATGTAAGGTATAAAAAAACACCGGAGATAACCGGTGGAGTAATTAAAATTATTAATTTTTCAGATCGCGATTGACATCTGCGAATTTTTTTATATACTTAAGACTATAATAGCAAAGCAAGAGCAGAGAGGTAACGGCAATCACACTTCGTGGTTAGGCGTTACCTCTTTTGTTTTTAACGATATCATAGAGGAGTAGAACTCTTCTCATTTCTGTATTAAGTCTTATCTCTCCTTTCTCTTTAAGTTCTTTAAGCTCACCGACTAGAAAACTTTTCACGCCATCTAAATTTAAGTGTTTTATATTGAAGGATATAGTCTCATAAATTTTTTGCTTTTTTTCTTTACTAGAAATAATAGCATCTAAATCAGCAGTATCTCTTCTAAAAACGGATGATTGTGTTATTGTGTTATAGTTGGATTCAAAATTACTAAAAGTTGATATCTTTGCGATGAGTTTTTCTTTTTCAGATGAATGCAACGTACTAGCCTCTATCAACTCTCTTTTCAGTAGCTTATTCATGGGCAAGCGAGCCCTAGAGTTTTGTCCAACCAGCAATCTCAATCTAATATCTGTATTTATTTCATCTGTATCGCTGATGTAATCGAGGCAATAGCTTATTAAATCTGGTATCTGAAAAATGTATTTTGCATCCCCAATAGCAACAGTTATATTTTTTGTTAGCAGCCCCTGCTCCAAGCTGTCCAAGTCCTCCGGAGATAAAAGTACAGAGTGTAAAGCACCTTTCTTTCCCCTATCAATAATCAATTCCTTAATAACATGTTTATATTTTCTCACCTCAGAAGGAGACACGCCCTGATTAATTGTACTTATAGTTGAAAATAACTTCTGGAAATTATCAGTCTTTATCACCCTGAGTTTGCAACCGAGATCCTGATCATTTACGACTTCTTCCACAAAGAGCTGTTCATTTTCCTTCCATTCCACCAATACTAGTTTATCTTCAAGTATACTTAACTCATGGTCGGTTAATGAACGCGTAAACTCTTTAATTATTTTCCTCACATTTATGTCAGTTAAAGAATAACCTACAAAAATAATAGACGAATTCATCATCATGGATATTATTTTCGCACTGATTAGAACAGAATTTTTCTCGAAATTCTCATAGTCATTTTCGGTTATGATAATGTTTTCAGGGCTATCTACACAACCATGCAATTTATACAACTCGGCATAGCCAAGAGTGTCTTGAAAAAAACCTTTCTGGCCAATATACTTGGTTATTTGGTACTCACTGATGTTATCGTAAGATTCCTCAATGAATTTATCATAGTTAGTTGATAAAATAATCTGAGCTTTAAGGAGCATTTTTTGAAATGATGAATACTCTTCTTCCACTCCATTTTTAAATGTGTACATTTTAAACTTTTCAGAAATAGCCTTTTTAAATGGGGAGATCCTAGAATAATAAGCATCGCGGGCTGAAAAGTTAGGAATTGAAACTTTACCATCATTGAAGGCACCGTTATAATTCTCCTCCAAGATTGAGCCCATTCTAATATTAGAGTAGTGATTTAATTCTTTATCGGAATAGTGAGGGTTTTCCTTTCCGATTGAATCTCTTACTTTATTAAACTCTCCAAAAAAGTTACTTAGACCAAGTTCTTTCCAAAAATCTTCCAATAAGGTTGTCCAATCCGGAAAATCGTTCAGGAACCTTTTCGATAACCCCGCACCCACAAAAACTACAGGAAATTCATTTTTTTCAATCATAGAATCTAATATCGTAGCCACGTCTCCACCCCCTTCTTTTAATCAAAAATATACCATAATTCAACAAATTGAGACAGTAAAAAATTAAAAAAAGCCCCCACCGACGAAGGTCAGTGAAGGCGTTATCTATGCCACTTTGATTGATGCCGTCTTGCTAGATCCGTCCCAGGACGCGGTGCCACCTAGAGCGTCGGCAACCGCCCGCAAGGCGACATATGAAACGCCGTCGATAAGTTGGCCATAGACTGGCTTGCCGTTGATGCTGGCCGTCTTGGTCTTGTTGTCCCACCCGACGACTGCACCGGCCGCCTCCCCAGCTGCCCGTAACGGGGCAAAGGCGCGGTTGTCGATCAGCAAGCCGTTGGCCACCGCCTTGGCATTGACAAGGACGCGAGCTGCCGGGTATTGTGGCGCTACGGCTACAGGCGCAGCCACATCGGCACGGAACTTAGCCATATCAATAACCGGGCAGGCTTTAGACGCATAGCCCGGATACTCGCTGTGTCCCTTGATATCTTTTGCTGAAGGAATCCGACTCTGCAGATACCACACAAGATTGATGGCAGCTTGGTATTGCGCCGCCGTTGGCTTCTGCGTCCGGAAGTCACCGACAAGGCAGATTCCCAGCGCGTGCTTATTGCTGTTGCCCACATGCGCCCCGACTTGCGTCCAGTCCATGCATTGGTAGACCGTGCCGTCTTGGCCAATCACATAGGTATAGCCGATGCCAGCCCAATTGTTTGTCGTCACATGGTAACGGGCAAACGCCTCGGCTGATCCGGTCAATGTTAACGAATGGTGGATGGCCAATGATCGGATGGCCGACAGCAAACGCTGAGCGTAGCGCTTGGTCTTGTGTACCGGCAGCTTGCCGCGCAGATCAACTATTTTCACCCGACTGCCCCCTTCGCCGCCTGCTTGACCAGCTCATAACCGTACACGGCCACGGCCCCACACAGGAAGCCCTGCAGGTAAGACAAAGTGCTGTTACCCAACAGCAGGACGGCCAGCACGATCGCGACTCCTGTCACGACGTAGACGATGCTCCAGTTGGGAACACGCGGTGTCGTCTTGAGGATCCCGCCGAGGATCCAACATGCAACCAGCACTATGGCAAGCTGCGGATCCAGCAACTCCTCGATAACTTTCCATTCCACTCCAATCACTCCTATCTTATAAAATTGACCCCGAAGACGTAGGCCACAATAATAAAAATCGTCCCGCCCAGGACGTACTGTAGGAAGGTCATCCATGATTTAAGCGTGCTCTGACGCTCCTCCGCACTGTCCTGCTGGGCAGATTTGATCAAGTCCGCATTGTCTCGTTGCATTTGCTGCATCCAGCTGAAAAGCTTGCTCTCTAGTTTGTCGATTTTCTCGCCCAGGCGGTCATACTGTTGCTGCAGGCTCCTGGAGAGTTCCTTCAGCTCTCTCAATTCCTCGGCGTGCCGGGCGCTGTTTTTCTCCAACAGATCAATACGCGCCTGGACAGCCAATGCTTCTGTGGAAGCTTTGAGCATCTCTGCTTGGTACTGCTGCAGTTGCACCTCCATAGCCTGCATCCGATCTGCTGTCTCTTGACTGATTAATTCCACACCCTCACCGCCCTCCATGAGTTCCCCCTTACCAAATTGAAAGACCCCGCGCATGCGAGGCCTTATTATTGCAGTTTCGTTTTTTCAGTTTTTCTCTGCTCTACGTCCTTAGCCGTCTCATCCGGCTGCTGCTCTGCCGTGACCTGCTCCCGTTCTTCTTGTTGTGTAATGTTCAAGTAACCGGCCAGTGCTCTTGCCTCATCCTCAAGTGCCTTTTGCTGCTGGCTCAGTCCGTATAGTTGAGCGTGGATCTGGCTTAGTCTAGATTCTGCATTTTGTCTCGTTTGGCTTTTCATTTTGTTTTCCTCCAATTAGTGCGTATATTTTTGATAGAACAATCAAGGTAATCTGTCTATGAACAAAACGCCGCTCCCTAACGCGCCATTTGTGGAAGTTGAAGCATCTGCATTAATTGAATAAATAAAAGAACCGGACGACACTCCCCTACCCAATGAAGTAAAGCCAGGCGATCCTGTAGCTCCGGTTTTTCTTCCGACAAAGTAGCCGAAGCTTTGCGCGTTGTTCACGAAGTACATGTAATGTATCGTAAACAGAGTATTGGGACTGAGTTCTGCTATAAAAGATCCAAAGGGATCAGGACCGGAATCTCCGTCAAATGTCAGGGCATACCTAACATTTTTAGCTCTATCCCCCCCTTCACCCTGAAAAATAAAAGCCGATGTAACGCTATCCCACACGAAAGTATATATACCACCTGCCGACAATTTAACTGCTGTTCCGTCTGGGTATCTTAGAGGTGATGCACCAGTTCCATTTGCGTTCAAAGTCGGGGATGCCCCGTTAGTACTAGCGACATGCGCCCTAATTCTTACTGAACGTCCTGCCACCTTTGAAAAAGAGGGCGTAAAACTCGCTACATACGCCATACCACTTCCGGTTGTAACAGCGTATGGGGTAGCTAATTCATGCAAGTGCATCCCATCCAACATGTCTGCGTTTAGGTTTGTAATAACCGTCGTTGAACTTACATATAGCGGCGGTTTACCTTGTGGAGCCAATGCAATAAGATGGTATCCTCCTACGCTTCCGTCAGGGTCCCGCACCGCAAGCGTAAACGGCGTTATGTCCATATCGGCATGACGGCCATCCACCATGTCAGCGTTTAGGTTTGGAACTACCGTAGTGGAAGTCACCACAAGCGGCGCGGTCCCGTTGGCCATGTTGGAAATTAACCGGCGCACGGTAATGTCTTGGTTGGCATCCTGGACGACAACGGAATTGGCGGCGCTTGTTGCTGAAGCATGGAACCCATCCAACAGGTCGGCATTCAGGCTCCCCACCACGGTCGTGGAGGATACCGCAAACGGTGATGTACCTTGTGGCGCATTGGCCGTAACCCTCCGCACGGCAATGTCTCTGTTTGAATCCTGGACGACGATTGTGTTGGCCGTGTTGGATGTACCGGCGTGGTACCCGTCTAGTAGATCAGCGTTTAGATTGTCTACTTTAGTTGTGTTGCTAACAATCATAGGTGACGATCCCGTTGACCTCGTAAGTATGATATGGTCGGCTGACATTTCTCCATTTGCGTATATTCTGTCGGCGTCAATGGCAGCATTCACCATTAGCCTATCTAGGAACGCGTTTCCACCACTTACTATAAATTCACCATTAACTCTAAGCCCAGCAAATTGAGGTCCTGCTGTAGTCCGTAAATCTTGGTTCAGGTGGTATCCGTCCACCATGTCCGCATTCAAGCTTGTTACCAACGTTGTACTAGACACGCTGAGCGGTGCACCCGTCGTGGCTGTCGATACGAATCTAGCCGCCCCCAAATCGCCCGTTAATGTCCGCTGTGCTATGCTTCGCGGCGTATCTCCTTGTGATGGCTGCTGGCCGTGTAATTGGTCGGCATTAAGGCCGCTCCCAGGTCCGTGGTTCTTGTCGTTCCAGATTCTCGCCCAATCTCTCCAAGCTCCGTTGCCTCCGACTTCTGCCGGTGAACCCACCCTGAAATAAGGGTCGTCACTGCTGTACGGAAATACCAGTTGCGCTATTGTGTCCGATCCCGGACGTCTCATGACTAACATATTCCCGTATGCTGATCCCGGCGGAAAATTCAACCCAGCCGCAAGATTCTGCATTCTGTGTGTTCCGGGCGCGACAATAGTATTAAGGTCGGCTGTAGGCGGTATTTGCAAAGCCTGCATCATTTGCGAAGCGTGAATGCCATCCAATAGATCAGCGTTCAAGTTTGTTACTACCGTTGAAGAATTAACAACTAACGGTGAAGATCCGGATGCTGCTGATAGATTCAGACGAGCTGCATTAATTATTCCATTACCATCCTGTACAACAATGGTATTTGGACTGCTGGCAGCAGAGGCGTGGAACCCGTCCACCATGTCCGCGTTCAAGTTGTTGACCAACGTGGTTGACGTGACAGCAAATGGCGCTGTACCTTGTGCCATTGCGAAAGTGGCGGCGGTTAACAATATACGTCCACTTGCATCCCTAACCGGGATAGTATTTGCTGCATTGGATTGACTGGCATGTGCGCCGTCCAACATGTCCGCATTCAGGTTGGCCACCAGGGTTGTGCTGCCTACAACGAATGGAGCCGTGCCTTGCGCCAGTACAGAGCGCCATTGCCCTGTAAATGTCACGGGTCCACTAAAAAAAGTGTCTCCGGTAAAGGACGGAGAATCTTTGGGGGCAAGGTGCGACGTATCCGGAAGCGGGATGTTACCAATGGCTGTTGTAACGAATGCCGTTGTGGCCAGGCGAGTGCTGCTGTTGCCCGCTGCCTGGGTCGGCGCTGTCGGGTTGCCAGTCAGCGCTGGAGACGCCAGACGGGCAAACACCGCCGCGTGCTCCCCGTCCAACAAGTCTGCGTTGAGATTAGCTACCAACGTAGATGACGTCACGATAAACGGAGCGTTACCGTTGCCGGTCGTTGACGTGTAGTGTGAGGCACGCAAGCCCGCATCTGACGCCCTGACCGCAATCGTGCCAGGTGAAACTGCGGTATCAGCATGGTAACCATCCAGCCGGTCCGCATTTAAGTTTTCGACCAGCGTCGTGCTGGCCACCACCATTGGTGCAGTACCGGCTGCAGCCGTGGAGCGGAACTGCCCAGCCGTCACGTCCAGGAAGGTCGGCCTAGCTGTCGTCCTTACATCCTGGTCGATTTTTGTCCTATACTCCGCAAGTGAAACGAACGCCAGCGATTCATCAATTACAGCACTGACTGTCGCTGCATTGCTGATGATGACAATCATGTCGAGCTGCTGCTCAATGATCTCCGAGCCGCCCCCTGCAGGGATGTACTCCGCGCCCGCGCCGACGTTGCCATAGCAATACAGGATTTCACCCACGTCCGGATCCTGCGCGAACAAGCCCCACTCCCTAAAATAAAAGCCAGTAGTCACGCCGGTATTAGTAAACGGCGCGCCGATCGTGTGGCGTCCCGTGCTGGAGGGCTGCGACTTATTGAGTGTCAGCCACATGACCGGCTGTATCAGGTTGGTCATGTCTGCAATCTGCTGGCTGCTCATCTGGCCGCTACCAATCCGGAATCGGGTAAAAACGAGCTGCGCTCCAGCCTGGGCCTTGGCCTGCAATGCACGCCCTCGGTTGGTTATCTGGATATTCGTAAAATTAGCCATGCTTATACCACCTGCCTTGCTGTTAAATGTTTGCCGATGTGAGCTGCGATCCCGAACCGCAGATTCATGAAACCTTCGGTTGTGATTTCGATCGCTTCAAGCCAGCTCCGTTCATTTTTAACGGAGTTGATTGCGGCCAGAAATTGCGCTGCTCGATCGGCATTTGCCGATGGGTCGCTCGTCCGCACCCGAAAATAGCCAGGTTCGCCCCCATACTCATACCACTCCACCACCGTTCCGCTACCGAAAATCGTGGAGATGAGCTCATTGACGGCCGATGGTGTCCCTTTGCGCTTATGCCAGCGCAGGCTAAACCGGACGAGGTCCCGCTTTTGCTCGAGCGGCAGCTCCGGATCGTAGAAATCTACGTGCAGTTGCCAAGCCAACTCATCGATCAAGCTCTCATCGAGCTGATCAATGTTGGCCAGGAGCGTCAGTCTTGGGGTCAATGCGGTTATCTGGTCCAGCTCACTATCCAACGCTTCCGCTGCAGCACGCACGCTAGGATCTGAGCGAAGGTTAGGCGGGATAAGATCAATCAGTCGGATTTGCTCCACATTAATCATCCTGCAGCCCTCCATACGTCACCGTGATGCCGCCAGCGATGGCGACGTCCGTCTCGTCCACGGCGGTAAAGACGGGGGACGCAATTTCCACCCGAAGCGCACCGGCATTCATGACCCGGCGGCTAAGCTCGCTCGGGTTGATGTCCCGCCCGATCCGCGACTTTTGCCACAGGACATAATCGGTGATTGCCTGATTTACCGCTGCCTGAATGGCCACGGACGATGTTGCGTTGCCCTCCGCGATCCAATAGGTCAGGTTTATCTCGTACGTTATCTCGTCCGGAGCCAGGACCGTCACCTTGTCCGTGAGCGGGCGAATGCGCTGGTCATTGACCACCTCGTCAACGGCAGAAAGGATATCAGGCGTCGGCAGTTCTCCTCCGGACATAAGTACACGGATCTCCACCTCCACCGGCGCGGGGGAATAGACCAGGACGTCAGCAATTCCCGTGCTGGCCGTACGCGCCCAATACTCATAGGCACCGCGAGGGCCAGCGACGGAAAAACGCTCCGGCGACGTATAAATCCGCTCACGATAGGGGTCGTCTGCCTCAACGTCGGTCCCGCCTGCGCTCTCCGTCACGTTGGCTACGCTGGCCACATAGGGAAGCGGGTCAACCAAGATATTGATCTGGCCCGGTACATACCCGTTCCCAATCTCACCGGCCTCCAGGCATATGGAGGTGACCTGTATCGACAAGATGCCCGGCGGGATCTCCACGGGCTCCATCGTAGCAAAATAAAGTTCTCCCCCTGGGCTCGTCCGGGTCCCTTGCGGGATGATCGCCGTTTGCAGGAGCGGCGCCGAAAGATCGAATTGCATCGTCGTCCGGGCAGCACCCTCTGGCAGCCGCTCCGTCTCCACCAGCGCCCCCAAGTGATCGAGCATGGGGCCGCGCGCGTACCGCAGCAGGTTTTGCTTGGCTGAGTCGTTAATTAACACGCGCTGCTGGATGATGACGTTGGCCATGGCCATCAAAAACAGACGCACCGGATCTCCAGGAAACAAACGCCGCCCGCTCACTGCTTCGTAAACCGTAATAATTTGATTCCGAATCTCTTCCGGATCGGTCCCGACAAATTGGATCTCGGGCAAATTAAAAAGATTGCTCATAGTACCACTCCTTCCGCTAGGCGGATCCGCACTTGCGGAATCAACCGGCCCTCGATGCCGATGTGGGTATAGGTGATTTCCAACACCTCGACAAGAGGCTCCAACAGTTGCAGGGCGTCCACAACCTCGGCCGTCATGCGGGCCTGGGCGATTTCCATCGGCGCATCAAGTCCAGTTTGCGAGAGGCCAAAGCCCCGGTCCAGCGGCACGGTCCCTTGCACCGTTGATATGATCGTCCGGACGTTCTGCAGGATCGCCTCCAGGCCCGAAGCTCCAAAGTCAACAGCAGCCGGGGCGCCGGTCACCACATGCTCCATTGCCATCACCTGCCTTATACATATTCTTTGAGAGTCACGTCGACGGCCGCGACCAGCAGCGTCCCCTTGCCGTCAAACTTTTGCCACTCCTGGCCAACGGTCTCGATGTACCACTTGCCGGCACCCATCGGTACGCCGCCAACAATTAGCTTCTCTGTCCTGCCTGTCCGGCAATACTCGGTTAGCTTGGACAGCTCATTACGCGGCTTGACGCCCATGGATACATCAAAGCGCATCCCAAACGTGATCTCGTCCTGTCCGGGACCGATGTACTGCGGCCGTGGGTACCGGCCGTAAATCTCATGCGTCGCCCAACGGGCAGAGCTGCTGCGGCGGAAGTCGGTAAAGGTCCGGACGGTTTTGTCCGACACGGTAAAAATGAGCGGGCCAAATGATCCAATCATGTGCCTCCCACCCGTCCAAGGCAGTATCCTGTCTCCAGGCCCGAGCTGAGAAATACGCAAAGCACCGTCTCCCCTACTGCAGGCAGTTGGACCTCCATCCTGACAGCAACTTGCGAATCCGTAATCAGTCGTACCGGCGGATAGATGATCTGCAGCCAGTCGGTTACGAGATCCTCCTGGTCCTCAATGACAACCTTGACGGCCTGCCTCTCCTCACTCCTGGTCGAGACAGTCCCCACTCGTATTTGATTACGCATCAGTACCCCAACACCTTTCTGAGCTCAATTTGCGTCCGGTACCCGCTGCCGTCGACCGTGTGCGTGGCCACCTCGATAAAATACTTGTCGTCGAATTGTCCAAAGCCCTGCAACTGTACCGTGCAGCCCTGCGCCAAGGCATAATCGCCGATCATCTCCAATCTGGCAATTTGGGCCTGCTTGTTCCGCTGGCGCAGCTCATTGCGGGCCTTCCGGATACCTTCAGCCACCGACTTGATCCGCTCGTTCAGCTTGAGCGTGGGTCCAGATGCTCCCGGGATTCGATAGCTTCCCTTGATCGTCGTCTTTTTCCCTTTATCTCCGGTATCTATATAGGCAATCTCGCAAGCGGCGTAAGACGCTCCGATGGTTTGATACTCAAAGCTATAGGAGAGCACAGGGCTCTCCGTTCGCTTGATGGTCCGGACGGGTTTCAT
>NZ_KB899660.1 GCF_000378385.1 Paenibacillus daejeonensis DSM 15491
TTGGATACCTGTCGCACCCGTCATGCCGGTGATGCCAGTCGCACCTTGAACACCCGTCGCACCCGTCATACCGGTCACGCCCGTGACACCTGGGAGGCCCGTTGCACCCGTCATACCCGTGAGGCCAGTGGCACCTTGGAGACCCGTCGCTCCTGTCATGCCGGTCACGCCCGTGACACCTGAGAGACCCGTCGCGCCCGTCATGCCGGTGATGCCTGTCGCACCTTGGATACCGGTCACACCCGTCATACCCGTGACGCCCGTCGCACCTTGAACCCCAGTTGCACCCGTCATCCCGGTAGCCCCTGGAGCACCCGTCGCGCCCGTCATTCCAGTGAAACCTGTGGCACCTTGGAGTCCCGTCGCCCCTGTAACACCCACAGCCCCATTCAGACCCGTGGCTCCGGTGTTACCCGTAACACCATCTGCACCGGTATTGCCTTGGGGACCCGTCGCACCCGTAGCTCCAGTTTCACCAGCCCCGGTCGGACCTGTTGCGCCTTGTTCGCCAATTGGAATCCAGTCCGTGTAGGTAACCCCGTTGTCCTGGCTACTCCGGTACTGGAGGGTCGGATTGGAGATATAGAGCTGCTGAATATAGCTGCCCACCTGTGACACATACAGCGTCCATACGGCGGGATGCGCGACATCATCCGGACCCCCCTGCGGTGGGGGGCCATTCGGATCATCCGAGCTGTACACCCCCGCTGTTGTATAGTTATCCAGGTTGCTGCCCGAGGGCTCTTCATTGTTGATGGGGAAGACCCCATCATCAGCACTTAACACGACTTCGCCGGTCTGGCCATTGACGCTTAATACCCCACCCGGCTCGCCGGGTGCACCTGTCGCTCCCGTTGCTCCGGCAGGTCCTGCCAGGGTTGGCAGATTCGATGCAGTCTTCAATTTCGAATCCAGCATCATTTCTTGCCGGAACACCGTGTCGAGCATCGACTGCGCACTCTGATTCACCTGCAGGATTTGATCCAACGTGGCAGCCGGACCGCTGACCCCCGCAAGGGTGCCGAGAGCATATTGAATTTTTTCTCCCTCAGCATTGATAATGTGGGCCAAGCCCAGTTCTTCCATCGCAATCGAGGAGAAGAGCAAGTTCACAACGTCATCACGAGATAATGAGATAGTAGGGGTAATGTTGGGAAGGTTTGGATTGGACATGTGTAGTCCTCCTTATACACAAGATAATCCAAACTATGCTAGATGGGGGAGAACGGCAACGGATGAAAGACCTAACTTTGTCGTAGTTGCCGACACTGACGATAAATCATACGCTAGGGAGAGGGGAGGAACCCAGGCAAATTCCCTCTACAGCTTCTACAAATTCAGATACTCTAACCTTGGTAGAGTGTCGTTCATGAACCATGTGCATACCGTTACGGGCAATGCGCTCCCGCTCTTCAGGATGCTTGAGATAATAGTTGGCCTTTTCCTCAAAGTTATGGTCGTCGATGGACACGTAATGGACACCCGGAATAAACCCCAGATCACTGATTTCTTGAGAGTGAGACGCCATCAACAAGCTATTGCAAGCCGCAATCTCAAAATATTTCATCAAGGAATACTTGAACGTAGAATTACACGTGAAGCTAATCTTGGCTCTATTCAAAAGCAGGGCAAACCGGTCACCCACCCAGACATCCTGTTCCTCTCCACCGATCTGACGATAGCCCGGATGGTGAATATGCTTGAATTCCGGATGGTTTCGGAACCGCTTGGCTATGGCACTACGCAAGGGGTACACATTGTCATACATCGCACCCGTCAGCAACATCCCAATATCCCGCTCCAGCTGATAATCCTTAAAGAGATCCGTGTTGGCATGGTGCGGACTCCATATCATGTTCTCTGCGAACTCAGGATACCAAGCGCGAAACCGGTCCCTATAATACGTAAACACATGACGGATACCCTCTTCTTTCATGATGACTTTGCGTCGCTCCTGCTCATAATGCAAGTCGTGTAAACTTACGGCATAAGGGAGGTTCAGCTCTTTGAGACCGGTCACGACGGGCGAGAAGTTCTCCATATAATCGTGGAGGTACACGAAATCTGGTACAAACTCCAGGGATTCGATAATCTCCGTTACCTTGCCCGATTGGTGGGAAATGACTAATTCCGTTGACTTCGCAAGCTCCTCCATGAAATAGTGGGAGGCGGGTACAGTATAGTTGCGGTCATCTCTTGTGAGAACGAGCAGCTTCAATTTTGCCATGGTCTTCACTCCTGACGCAATTAAAAAAGCTGTAATGTAAAAGGGGCATGAATTAAGCCGGCATACCGTTGACGTTCATGGGATATAAGGGAGACCAGATGCGGCCGCACGGCTGATATCTGACCAGCGGTCTCTAGCATTCGATCCTTAAGATTGGGATCATTGGTTGAGATAACATAATCTTCCATGCCGATCGAGTGGGCAAAATCGAATACCTTGAATCGATAGCCCAAAGCGATAAAGGGAACCTCAGCAGCCACCGAGAGATAATTGGCATGCAGCTTTAAATTGATCGTAAAGTCAAAGGATTGGATCAAGGATATTAAATCATCTTGGTGATAAATCTTTTTATCCATGATCACTTTGTCATTCGGACTAATTTTGTGGTAGAGCCGATTAATAGCCGTCTGGTCCTGATTCCACATGGTATAGAGATAGATGGCGTAGCCTTCGCTTGCGAATCTGCATAAGGCTTCAGCCAGCTGATCTTCGACTCGCAACTCGTCTCCGCCATAAATCCGGTTCAATGCCGTTCCCCAGTTCACACCTATGATTCGCTCAGAAGTTTCATTCCCTGTATCGCGAGTACGGGTCATGAGGAATCCCGGATCTCCACTCACTTGTACGTTATGGACACCAAGCTGCGTAAGTATGGCTTGAGTATAGGGCCCACGCACACCCGCCCATACACTATGTGCGAATACCTCTCTGAGCGTAGTGACAAGCGACTCGGGAATATCCAGTGCAACCGGTTCTTGTCGTTGGAGTGCAGCGATTGACGAATGCGGCAGCCAATCGATGCCAGACCCCCAAATTACCAGCTTCTTGTTCAGATGAATGGTTTGTTTCAAAAAGTTGATTACAACAGGGTCAATGACTTGCATTAATCCGCTTAAGATCGACCCTCCGCCCAGAACGACACAATCATAAGGTTCAATCGACGCATCTTGCATATAGCCGGGCTCATTATTCTGTACCTCCAGCTGGTATTCTCCCCCTGAAGCAAGCAACCGCTGTTTAAACAAATCCAGCATCAGCTCATCTCCGAGATTCCGGTATCCCACCCAACCTATATATAGAATTTTTTTCATGTTGCGCCTCCTTTATTTCAATCCATCAGTCTTCTCTGGAAAGGCTCCTCCGCAACCTCAATTAACCGCCAACGTGCAGCTGTCATTTGGCTGATCACAAAAGGCCTCGTCTTCTCCATGGATGCAACCATCTTGAGAATCGATTCCTCCATATCCATTTCATCTGTAGGAAGCACATAGCGCTCCATCCCTACGGAATGTGCGAAATCAAACACTTTGAAACGATGGCCCAGGGCAATAAAGGGGACCCCAACACACAAGGATAAACAGCTCGCATGCAGCTTGAAGTTTATGGTAAACTCAAACTCATCCAACATGTTTAGCAGTTCATCCTGTGAACAGATCTTCGTGTTCAGGAACACATTTCCGTTGTGGTTAATCTTGCTGTACAAGCGCTGCGCAGCCGCTTGATCCTGTTCCCAGAGCGTATACAAATAGACGGTATATCCCTGTTTCATGAGATCCTGCAAAGCCGCCGCAAGCTCATTCTCTACCCTGATTTCATCCGTCCCATAGATTCGATTATGAGCCGTCCCCCAGTTCACCCCGATAATTTTGGATTTTGGTACGTTGCTCCATTCTTTGGAATAGGGGTGAATCTGCAATTCAGCCTTGGAAAGAAGCAAGGCAGGATCGCCACTCATCTTCACCTCATCGACGCCAAGCTGTCGTAGGATTGCCTGAGATAGCGGGCCTCGAACGCCCGACCATAGGCTTGCTCCGAACACCTCACGAATGTTTCTCAGTAGTGAGCTAGGAAAAGGAAAGGGGGGTGATTCTTGCTTGAGTAAGCTTGAGACAAAGGACCGCGGTAATCCATCCACTCCCGCGCCCCATACGAGAAATTTCTTATCCATGCGGACCGCATCCTGCAACAGCTCAAGCAGTGCCACATCCATAATATCGCTTAACCCATTGAACATCGTGCCCCCACCAACGACAATCGTATCGTAATCTTTAATGTTGGCATTTAACAGAAATGCGAGCTCGCCATTCACCGTTTCTAACTGATAGTCATTTCCGGTAGAACGCAAGCGCTGCTTGAACACATCAAGCATGATTTCGTCCCCCAGATTGAGATGCCCGCCCCAGCCGATATATAATATTTTCTTCAATGCCAACCTCCTAACGATCGAACAACCGAAGACGGAACGGCTCATCGACGATCTGGCCATATTTGCTATGAGCTTGGGCCATGCTGGTCACGAGTCCCTGTCGATTGTGTTCGATCTTCGACCCCAGAGCTATAATCGACTCGCCAATATTCTCCGTATTCATCGACAGCACATAATCCTGCAATCCAACGGAATAGGCAAAATCATATACCTTGAACCGATAACCCAGCGCAATAAAGGGTACACCGGCGGCCAGCGAAATATAATTGGCATGTAGTTTGAAGTTGATGGTAAACGCAAAAGGCGCAAGAATCTGTATCAGCTGATTTTGGTGATGAACTTTGCTATCCCACGTAACTTGATTTGCCTCTCCGCCTACCTTGTCAAAGAGGCGCTTGGCAGATGCGCGGTCTTGATCCCACATGGTATAGAAGTAAATATGATAGCCTTGACGGATGAATTGCTTGAGCGTCTGGGCGAGCTCATTTTCTACACGTAGCTCGTTTTGCCCGTAAACGTTGTTGTTGGCTGTTCCCCAATTGACCCCAATCGTCTTCACGGTCCGAGGGGACTGCTCTGGCGTTTCCATTGCTGCATACTCGGGCAGCAGGAAGGCCGGGTCACCACTAATCTTCACGCGCGGAATCCCCATCTGATACAGCAGAGCCTGCGTTAGCGGTCCTCGGACTCCCGTCCAGATGCATCGATCGACAACACGCTTGATCGTCATGGCTGCTTGAGGGGAGATGGTCAGATTGGCTTCCCGCTGCTCACGCAAACTTGCTAGTGCCGTTGCTGGAATACGGTCCATCCCAGATCCCCAGATCATAACCTTGGCCCCGAGATCCTGAGCTTGGCTTAGCCATCCGAGCAAGAACGAATTCGTATGAATGTTGCTGAGCAGGGAGCCGCCCCCCACAACAATGTAGTCAACCTGCTGCGGATTGACTCTCCTCAACGACTCGGGCTCCACATTGACGGCTTTGACTCGATAATGATCTCCCATCTGCGCCACACGCTGCCTGAATACATCGAGCATCAGTTCATCGCCAAGATTGTTAAACCCAACCCAACCGATATACAGAATCTTGACCACACATTCACCTCCTGTTACGGGATTTATTTACACGGATCATGGCGGTCATGACTGTCCTGCAGCAGCTTAAGAACTTGCTTGAGCTTGGATTCAAGCATCATTTCCTCGCGGAACACGGAATCCAGCATTTCCCGGGCGCTGTCATTGACGGCCAAGATTTCTTTTAATGTATACCGGGTCTGTGGAGATCCTGGCAGCGTCCCCAAGGCATACTGGATTTTCTCTCCTTCGGCATTGATGACGTGGGCCAACCCCAACTCCTCCATCGCTATGGAAGCCAGTAGCAGATTAATCGCCTGATCTCTGGTGAGCGATATCGTCGGCGTTACATTAGGCACATTCGGATTCGACATACGGACACACCTCCTCATTCGTCTGTTTGTTACATAATATATGCTTAGGCATTCGTCTATGTTAAAAAAACGTACGCTAATTTTTAGGATTAGCGGTCTTATCGTTAGCTGTCACTCATACATATGACTTGAAAAAGCGCTCAGGGCAGAGCACTAGCGTACCCTCATGAACAGGAGTGAGAGAATGGGGAAGGTATCACTGTGTATGATTGTGAAGGATGAGGAACGCCATATCCGGCGGTGTCTGGAGAGCGTGAAGAATGTCGTCGATGAGATGATTATTGTTGACACTGGCTCAACGGATCAGACGATCGAGATCTGCCAGACATACGGTGCAACAATTCTGCGCCAACTCTGGAGAGGCAGCTTCGCCGACG
This sequence comes from Paenibacillus daejeonensis DSM 15491, assembly GCF_000378385.1. Lineage (GTDB taxonomy): Bacteria > Bacillota > Bacilli > Paenibacillales > Paenibacillaceae > Paenibacillus_D > Paenibacillus_D daejeonensis. The sequence continues at coordinate 6,260 of NZ_KB899660.1, forward strand.
CACGAAATTATGGTTTGGAGGCAGCCAGTGGAGATTGGATTCTGTTCCTTGACGCTGATGAAGAGCTGCACGGAACGGATGCCCACCTGATCCGCACAGCTGCTGAGGTACAGGATGTGGATCTGATGTCTGTGCAAGTTGTCAATTACACAGGTAAGGCTCCAGACCCGGACGAAGTATATGTCGTAGATCAATACCGGATATTTCGAAGAGATCGCGGATTTCGCTTCAGGAATCGAATTCATGAAATTCTCTATATCCCTGATACCATTCACTCCTCACCGGTGGTCGTGAAGCTCGCTGTGACAATCTATCATTATGGCTATCTAGATTCAGAAACGGAGCTCAAAGACAAATTTAAACGCAATATGCAGCTGTTAAGACGTGAGCTTGCGGTGCCCAAGCACGATCCCTGGGTTGAGTACCATATGGCTAGTGAATATTACCGCATTGGGAATATAGAGTCGGCCATCTATTATGTGAACAAGTCCATCCTGGAATTTCTGAGAATTCGGAAGCATCCGCCGTCTCTGCTCTATAAACTCAAGTATGAAATGATGCTGACGCCTGACCGTGCCAAAGAGGCACTTCTGACTATCGATTATGCCATTATGATGCACAAGGGGTATGTCGATCTCTTGTACTATAAGGGAATCCTCTTGCACATGGACGGACGATTCCAAGAGGCACTTCGGGTATTTGATGCTTGCTTGGACATGGGGGAAGGGGATGGTCGGCACCTTACCCTCAAAGGCACCGGCTCGTATCGGGCCTGGTACTACAAAGGCAAATGCTATGAAGGTTTGGAACAGCCAGAGGACGCAGGGAAATGTTATGCCCATGCGTTAACCTTGGCTCCGCAATACCGGGAGGCAGCTGCTGACCTGCATCGGGTGTTAAGGTCTATCAACTTGGATACTCCCGTATAATACATCCATTGACCATTTGTGTACGCTAAGCACAAGGTGGAGGCGATGCGCACTGCTTCAGGAACCGAAGACCGATCCCGCTGTCAATTCCTTGTTGGTACGTATCGCACTGGAGCGCCTGACGTTTGCCGAGCGGATCTACTCCCAAAGCGAAGAAATGCGAAGAACAATTCAATTATCGAATGCCGACCCCACTCCGGGCAGCCCGGTAGATACGCTTCTGGAGCAACATGAGAAACTGAATCTGGCCATGAAGGAAATCATTAACAAAGAAATCTTCATTGAGGATATTATGGAGCTCATTGTAGGCAATCTGTCCCGACCTGTACGTGAGGACTAAGGAGGTTAAGTCATGTCGTTACCCAATGTTCCAGATATCGATCCCAAGATTACTATCCGCCGGGAAGATGCGGTTACTCTGCTCTTAACTTCAATCGCCATGGAAGAAATCGGCCTCTCCAAGATTATTGAAGCCGAGAGCGAGAAGATCAACCGAGTAGTAAAAGATCATTGTGTCTCTTTCTGTGATGTATTGAAGATAAACGATAGTGTCGATCGGATCCTCCGCAATGTCATACGCAATCAAATGCTGCTGCAACTGAAGCTGGAAGATGTTCTTAAGCTGGAACGATATCCGTCTCACTCTGACAGCACATGGGACGAAGTCGAAGAGGAATAGGGAAGGGGGATGAACAATGAGTCTGCCAGAGGACAGGGATACGTGGTATCCCCGCACCTATGATGAAGCCGTCCTGCAGCTGTTACGCTCGATCGTGTCGGAGAATGAATCATTATCCCAGTTGATTCGCGCGGAGTCGGAGAAGACCCATGCCTTTACCGGTAAACGATTGGACTTTCCCACCAATCCGACCACCTCGGAGATCATCAACTACAATCAGACCTTCGCCGCCTTGCTTGACAATATCCTGATGTCCAAATGGATGGTGATGAAGAAGATGGATGTCTTGCTTCAACTGAAACCCGAAGAGACGAATATCGACATGGAAGAAGACTTCAGAATAGTGGAGGATCGTTATGAGGAAGATTTAGACTATTGATGGGGAGGCGGCTCTTGTATGAGCAACAAGTCCTGGGAACCGTCACTAATTGTGCTTACACGCTCGCTATTAGGTCTGTTCCAGGGCATTGAGCTTATGAGAGGGACGGGAGGGTATAGGGGGCAAGCGGTCTTGCATGCCCAGCTACTGAGGATGACCCGGACGGTAATCGATCTTCACCAGCTCTCCCAGCGCATTCAGCAGCAATTACAGCTGTTAGGCATCCCATCCGCTCTGTCCGCAGGAGATCATCGGATTGCCTTCCTGGAGCAGAAGCGGGAGATCCAGGAGCTCATGCAGCAATGGAACATTCGTAACGAGTCCGAGCCCAGGATAACGCTCCCCCAGCAGCTTCGATCTTGTCTCCTGGAGCTGGCCGAGTTGTATCAGATGCCACCTGCTGCGCAAGACAGCTCCCATCAAGCCATTCCGACGAAACCAGAGCCTGAGCCTGCACCAGCACCAATTCCTAAAGAAACCGCAGTTGCCAGGCCGAAGGCAAAGCCAGAACCCATTCGCCCGATGACGGCAGCCAAGCGAGAATCGGTTCTATTGATTCCTGAAGAAATCGTCAAAATTAAAATCGGCAACCGCATGTATGAGCGTACGATACATTAAGAGCCAAGGAGGAGGGTAGGGGTGCCAATGAACGAGACCATCATTCCTGTCTACGGGTCCAGTTATATGTATGCGGGCAAATGCTCAGTTGGTTTGTACCTCGACAAGACGACCAAGACGGCCATTCTAATGGACTCTGGCCCAGATGAGAGAACGGCGGAAGAGATTGATCATGCGTTGAGTCAAGAAGGGTTCAGCATCCGCGCAATTATTCATACCCATACGCACAATAGCAGTCGCGGCGGCGATGCCTATTATGCTCTGCGCTATCCGGAGATTCGGATCTACGCTACACCTTCTTCCTTGGGAAGGGGGCATGGCTTCGAGCATGGCTTACGCAACGTAACGATTACAGAGCTGGGAGAGAATCTGAGACAGGAGCTTCTGGATGTCCTTCGTTTATTGAATGAGCGAGACGAGGAGGTTCAGATTGCAGGGGTGAACTTCCGAATCCTGCCATTGCCAGGCCACGACCCGGGCATGGTTGGTATTATGACGCCGGATCAAGTGTTGTATTGCGGCGATGCATTGTTCGGGGAACGAATTCTGCGCAAACAAACGATACTGCTCTATACTCATTTTGGCGCGGCCCGTCGTTCGTTTCGCAAGCTGGCCGCCATGCGTCCAAAAGCCTATGTACTCTATCATGGGGGAATCTATCGGGACTTGTCACAGCTCATCAATCAACACTTGGAACGCTTCAATCGCTTGGTCCTCCAGACCGAGCAGCAGCTTGCGGAGCAATCAGTTACGGTAGAGCAGCTAGTACACAAGTTGATGCAAAACCATGCGCTGGAGGATGGAATTGAACAGTATTGGCTGGTGACAGAGATCGTTCATGCTTGTATCAACGAATTGCTGGAGCTGGACAGAGTGACTGTCAGCATCCATCAAGGAACGCTTCGCATTGGATTGAGAGAACACCTGACGGACAGGTCTGGTTAGAAATTGGTTAGCCACTCCCTCTACACTACAGATACAAGAAGGTTATCGAGAGGAGAGACGATATGCCCGCTCAGCAACAGGATTTACTTCAACTCACAGCATCCATGTTTGATGTAATGAAGGCTCTATCTTCACGGATTAATGATCTGGAGGAGATGGAGTTTATCGACTGGGACCGATTCTTTAAATGGCAATTCATTATGGATAAATTCATTGCCGGCTGCGGCATTCCCGACACCATCCGCTCTTGTGTAGTAGATCAATTCATCCTCCCTGGATTGGAGAATGAATTGACCTCTAATGAAGTTGCTGAAGGCATCCACGAATTTATCCGGAACCACCGCGAGAGCTGCGGACCCGCTTGATAATGAAGCAGGGACGTTTCATTCATCATCATACAGCGGGATGTCAAAGGTTACCTCGGTACCGTTACTTCTATTACTCCTGATCGTCAACCCGCGGCCGTAAATTTGCAGGAGGCGTCGGTGAATATTGCTCAACCCGATTCCGCGTTTCTTGCCGGGATGATCGCCAGGCCATTTCAGTGCATCATCAATAACTTGTTGTTCCATACCGACGCCGTCATCGAGGACTTCGATGGTCACGAGAGAACCTTTCGGCATGATCCGTATCGTTAGCGTACCATGTTTCAGAGATTTCGCTATCCCATGGCCCACTGCATTTTCTACCAGTGGCTGAATAGTCAGCGGTGGAAGTAGCAACTCAAGCTCTTCGGGGATGTCCCATACGACATTTAATCGATGCTGATATCGTTCCTGCTCAATGTACAAGTAATTTCTAACCAGTTCCAGTTCGTGCTCGATAGGCACAACTTCCTCGGTGTTCATGAAGTTGAAGCTGGTCTGCAGATAGGTAATGAATGCATCGGACAATTGCTGCATCCTCGGAATATCCATATGACTGAGAGCCATAATCGCATTCAGTGTATTAAAAAAGAAATGAGGCTGAATCTGGGCTTGCAAGTATGCCGCCTCCATGCGGAGGCGCTCGTCAACGGATTGCTTCAGATGAATTAGCGAGGCAATGCGATGCTTCAGCTCCACCGCATCGACAGGTTTCATTACATAATCCGAGGCGCCTGCCAGGAACCCGGTATAAATATCGGTAGGCGTCCCACGTGCAGTTAACAACAGAATGGGCAACTCAGATATCGAGAAGCGTTCTCTGACTTGCCTGGTTAATTCATACCCTGACATGCCGGGCATCATCACGTCCGCAATTAAAAGATCCCATCGTCTATTCTGTAACTGCTGTAGGACTTCATTGGGTGAAGTAACAGTCACGAGATGGTAATTCCTCCCCGATAACATACCAGCTAATACCTTTAGATTGATGGGATCGTCATCCACAGCCAGAATTTGAGCCAAGTTGGCATGCGCGCGAGGCCCGGAGTCCTCTACTGACGCATGGTGGATGGAAGGCAAGCTGTTATCGACTGTCTGCATGGAGGCGGGCACAGCTCGGCGCTCTGGAGACGCCACATAAGGAAACATCAATTGAATGCTGGTTCCAGCGCCTGGTGACGATGCTGCCTGTATTTCACCGCCATGCAGCTCCACTAATTGTTTGACGATACTCAATCCCAGTCCGAGCCCGCGGCTCGTCCGGATTTCGTCGCTTCCTTGCTCATAAGGTTCGAAGATGTGTTCCAGCAGAAATTCTCTCATGCCAATCCCCGTATCCAATACCGTCACTATAATGTGATCCCCGTTTCTCTCTCCCGAAACCGTAATCTGACCTTTGGGTGTGAATTTAATCGCATTATCCACCAGATTGTATAGAATCTGCACCAACCGCCGTTCATCGGCATGGATCTCTAGCTCCTGATCTTGAAGAGTGGACGTTAGCTGCACATCCTTGCCCTCAATCATAAAGGAGAGCATATCGATCACTCCTGAGATCACTGCTTGCAATGACACATGCTCCTTATTCAAGATGATACGGCTCTCTCGCAAGCGAACCATATCCAGCAGATCCTCTACCAGCTGAGACATCCTACGGCCAATACGAACAATATCCTGCATTCTCTCTTGCTGCCGCTCGGTCTTGTCAGACTTCACATCCTCAGAGGCTTGATGGGCGATACTGATCATGCCGTGTAGTGGTGTCCTCAGCTCATGCGCCGTATTGGCTAAAAATTGGTCTTTGTGACGAATTTCAGATTGTAGCTTCTGATTAAGCTCGCGGATTTCCATAACATTGCGAAAGTACTGCTTGATCCAATAAGCAGATAAAGCAACAATAGCTGCGATGATATCGATGGGATAATACATGTAATTCGAACTGCCCGTCAGTCCGTGGATAATACCCCAAACCGCGCTGGATATCGCGCTGGAGGCGGCGATTAGCAAATACATCGCATCCTTGTGACGTTCCAATGCCATCTTCATGAATAGGTAGAGCGCTGTAATCATTGGCAAAATGTACAGCAGATCAGACAAGCGATAATGAACAGCAGCATACACAAACTCTATCGGGACAAACAGCACAAATAAAATGAACAAGCTGATGGCGAGGCGATACAAAAAATAGATGACTGACCTGGGGTTTGCATGAATCAGGTTTCTGGCAATGGCAAGTAAAAAGCAAGAGAAAAGCACATAGGAAATCGTTTTTAATTTAATTAACCATGTAAAATTAAAGGGAAGCCAACTACTTAGGATGACATCGTGGTCCGTGGCGATTAGAAGAGCGGCAAACAAAGATAGCATTGAGAAATAAAACAACGCGCGCTGCTTAGTGTGAAAACAAAATAGGATGAATGCGTAAATGGCATGAAGAAGCAGTAAGATAAACGTTGTCTTCTGAAGATCCAGCGAGATCCCACTCTCTTGCGCAACGCTTTCGCTTGAACCCAAATAAATCGAGCGCGTAATCCCCCCGCTATATGGATCATCAAAATTTGCCACTCGTATCAAAATGTCCAGCTCAGTAGCACCTTGCAACGCATAAGGGACTGTAAAAGCTTGTCGCTCCGGAGTATATTTCTCCTGTATAGCCTCGGTTTTACCAAGCGTTAGTACAAGTTGTCCATTGATTTCAATTTCAACCGAAGATTGAATCTTACTGTTCCATAAAGATATTTCTTCTAGGGAACTGTCAAGCAGAACCAGTAGACGATACGTACCGTACCCGTAAGAACCAGAAGACGGAAATGCCTGATCCCAGCTTCCAGGAACAGTTACGACCTGTACAACATCCTCGCGAGAATGATTTATATCCTCACGGGAGAGCAACTGGTTAGGGTAGAAGAGCCATTCACCATCCAGAGAAAAGGGACCTTTGCTCCACAGATCCGATTCCCCCAAGTCAAGAAAACCTTGCACCGCATACGGTTCTTCCGGTAAGCCGAAGCGCTCATTCCACAGCCAACGCCCCCCAAGCAACAGGAGCATGCAAAGCAAGAGAATTGGCAACACACGACGATAAATGTAAGGTGTTTGTAACTTAGTCATAAACTATAGTACATTCAACACCAATTAACCAAATCCTTTCGCATTATTACTCATGTAAAAAAAATTTCATTGCCTCGAATTTAAGTTCTATCACAGAATCAATAGTGGTAAGATACGGTACATAACTGGATTAGCCCAATATAATGCAACTATGGAGTGGTCATATGCGTGCAATTCTGGTGGATGATGAACTACTCGCGCTTGAGCGGCTTCAACATTTATTGAGAAACATAGATAAATGCCAGGTGATTGGTGTCCATACGAATTCCCGGCTAGCTCTTAAACAAATCAAAGATGAGCAGCCCGACGTGGTCTTCCTGGACATTCACATGCCAGGACTGAATGGCATTGAAGCGGCCGCACAGATTCGAAGCGTCGCCAGTTCGACAGATGTCATTTTTACAACGGCTCATCATGATTATGCTCTGGCAGCTTACGAACTTGAAGTTCTGGATTATATTGTGAAGCCAGTGACCCGAGAGCGACTACATAAGGCACTGCGCTTGCTAAAAAGAAGGCGGCTTAGCCCATCGGGAGAAGATATTGATGAAGTTTTAATAACTGTGCATTGTTTGGGTGATCTGACGATAAGCCACAACACAGAGGAGAAGCCGCTACGGATTAAATTTCGTACCGCTAAGATCAAAGAGTTGTTCGCCTACCTCCTGCACAATCGCGGGAAATCAGTCAACCGCGATGGTTTGTTGGACATGCTGTGGCCGGAACTTGACGAGCGAAGAGCAATCGCCAATTTGTATACCAGCATTAATCGGTTGCGTACCCAATTAAATGATTTGCTCGGCGAGCAAATCATTACCATCCATTACGCAATGTACAATTATGTATTGGATATGGGCCTTGTATCACTGGACACAGAGAGGTGGGAGAACCAATGGAATGGGCTGGCCCCCCTTGATTCCGAGACGGTGGAAGATCATAAGCAAATTGTCGACAAGTATACGGGGAAATATTTTGCAGAACAAGATTACAGCTGGTGTGAATCTGAAAGACAACGTTTGCATATTATGTGGCGCAGTACCGCGTCGGCGCTTGCTCAGTGGTACATTCAATTCAATTACCACCAAGAAGCACTAGCCGTGTATCGACGGATACAAGAGTTTGAGCCGTGGCTGGAGGACATTGCGCTTGCGCTTATGCAACTGTATGACCATTTGAATCTTCCTCAAGAAGTAGAAGCCCAATACACGAATCTTGTCTCCTTATTGTCTGCGGAAACGGGGGGGAGGCCTGGATTCGAAATCGAACGCTGGTATGAAGAATGGGCCGCTAAGTAATCAATAGACTAAAGCGATTAAATAACGGGTGAGATGGCAAGCCTTACAAGGTGGTTGTGTTTGCTTGCGCCAACAAGGTTCTCCATTACATTAAAACCATAGTAATGTGATTTGTGGTTTTCGCAATCAATCCTAGCAATGCCATTTTTATAGTTCGAAATCAAACAAAACGCATGCCCTTCGACATCGGTTGAAGGGCATGCGTTTTGTTTGATGGAGTTTAGCGATTACAGGAGTAATCCATGGGCTTCTCTTTTTGTCTTGCCATACAAATTAAGCGTACCAAAAATCATTGTTACAGAAAACAAAATGAAAATTAGGCCTTTACAAGTTACACTATCAAGCACAAGAAAATAGAATAATGTATCTTCGTGTGAGGAGGCAATAACATGTCATTTCCGAATCTTCCCAATATTACACCTTCCATCGCGTTATCCAGAGACGATGTAGTCAACTTGCTTTTTTCATCGATTGCTATGGAAGAACTAGGTTTAGCCCACATTATTAACGCAGAGGGCGAGAAAATCCAGTACGCACTCGGTACCTTGCCAGGGTTAAGCGGTCCGCCTGCAACTCTGGATCAAATTATGCAGGTCAATCAAAGCGTACAGTCTATGCTGGATACCGTCTTCCGTCAGGAGCTCATGTTGGATTCCAAGCTGAAGACGGCAAGCACTATTCCGACCGTAGTGGGCCCGACTGGAGTAACCGGTGCAACTGGGGCACCCGGCGGTGTGTTCAGTGTTAATGGCGAGACCGGGGACGTTGTCCTCAATGCTGATAATGGCGTCTTTCCTATTTCTGATGATTCGCCTCAGGATAGTCTATTGTCTGATTTTGTCGAACCAGGTGTCTACAGCTCGGCGACCTCTACTGGTGAAGGACCACCGGATGGTCCTGATGATGTGACTCATCCAGCCGTCTGGACGGTGTATGTAAGTCGAGTTGGAAACTATGTCCAGCAGTTGTACATCTCGAACCCTGCTCTTTATTATCGGAGCAGTCAGGATGGCGGTCAAACCTATCCGGGTGGATGGATTCCAATTGGTCAGCAAGGACCAACTGGAGCGACGGGGGTAGGGGTTACTGGTGCGCCAGGATTCACAGGGCCTACAGGCATCACAGGCGTCACGGGTATGACTGGACTCACCGGATTGACGGGGTTGACCGGTCTTACGGGAGCTACGGGGCTGACAGGCCTTACAGGTCTTACTGGTGTAACCGGCCTTACGGGTGCTACTGGTCTCACGGGTGCCACAGGCCTAACGGGTGTCACTGGTTTGACAGGCATGACTGGTCTGACTGGGGTAACGGGGCTGACCGGGGTAACCGGCCTGACCGGGGCAACCGGCCTTACGGGAGCGACAGGCCTGACCGGCGCCACCGGCCTTACGGGAGCGACAGGTCTGACAGGAGAAACAGGTGCCACAGGCCTAACGGGTGTCACTGGGTTGACAGGCCTAACTGGCCTGACCGGCGCAACGGGCCTGACGGGATTAACAGGTGCAACAGGTATGACAGGCTTGACCGGCGCGACAGGATACACGGGAGCGACAGGCCTGACCGGAGTAACCGGCTTACCCGGAATTGATGGTCCGACGGGTGCTACTGGTCTGACTGGGGCGACGGGATTGACAGGGGCGACGGGATTGACGGGAGCAACAGGTCTGACTGGCGCAACCGGACTCACGGGCGCTACCGGCGCAACCGGACTCACAGGAGCTACCGGCGCTACGGGTATGACCGGTATAACTGGAGCAACAGGTATGACAGGGATGACTGGCCTGACAGGTGCTACCGGATATACAGGTCTCACAGGTATGACAGGCGTCACGGGGCTTACTGGTCTGATGGGACTCACGGGTGTAACTGGTCTGACTGGGGTAACCGGCCTCACGGGCGCAACGGGTCTGACAGGTGCGACAGGTATGACAGGCGCAACGGGTCTCACAGGCATCGGCGGTAACACGGGGGCGACGGGCACCTGGCCTAATCTTGTGGCGGTTAATACCGATGCTTCGGTTCAAGTACCCGGTGGTGGCGGAATTGTTCCCCTTCCAACTGTCATTGTTGATAACGGCGGACCAGATATTCAGCATGTTTCATCGACGGAAATCACTTTATTGACTGGAACCTATTTTATATCTTGGTTTGTTCAAGCATCTTTAGCCACTAACGGTCCTTTGGCATTTGAGGTCAGAAAAGGTAATGTGACCGATACAATTAAAGGTAGCAGAACGGTAGTTACGACCCTTCCAGCCGGTAATAACTCGTTGGGAATCAATGTGTTGGTTGATGTTACGGGGGCAAGTGACACCATAAGTCTTAACAATGATGGCGCCGCTCAAGTTACTTTAATTACTACAGATTCCAGTCTGGCAGCTCAATTAACCATAATAAAAGTGTCGGATTAAGCATTACATTTTAAGAAATGGAGCGGGGGTGTAGGTAATGGTCAACCTGCACCTCCTAATCTTTTAAAGGAGGAAAAAACATGTCGAATCCAAATCTTCCTAACATTACACCCACAATCTCATTGACTCGGGATGAAGTGTTAAACCTGCTCTTTTCATCTATTGCGATGGAAGAGTTAGGATTGGCCCATATTATTAATGCTGAGGGCGAGAAAATCCAATATGCGCTTGGGACCTTGTCGGGATTAAGCGGACCGCCGGCAACATTGGAACAACTGTTGCGAGTCAACGATAGCGCGGAGTCTATGCTGAGTACCGTCTTCCGGCAAGAGATGATGTTGGACTCCAAGCTAAAAACGGCGAATAACATGCCTTCCTTGGCGGGTCCAATCGGCGCAACCGGTGCCACTGGCGAACCAAGCGGCGTTGAGAGTGTAAATGGGCTGACTGGTAATGTCGTTCTGGGAGCAGACGAAGGAGTCTTCCCTGTCTCTATTGAAGAACCGCAAAATCGTCCCTTATTCACATTAAATGAGCCAGGGGTGTATAGCTCCGGAAGCTCACAAGGTGAAGGCCCACCTGATGGCCCCCTAGTTGATCATCCTGCTGTATGGACAGTGTACGTGTCGAGAGTTGGGGAATACGTGCAGCAGCTATATATATCCAACCCATCACTCTATTACCGCAGTAGTCAGGATGGGGGACAAACCTATCCGGGTGGATGGATTCCTATTGAAGAGCAAGGTCCAACCGGACCAACGGGGGTAGGGCTACCAGGACAAACTGGACAGACAGGCTCCACCGGTGCGACGGGCGTTAATGGCGCGACAGGTCTTACTGGTCTGATGGGTGCTTACGGATCCATGGGACAGACTGGCGCTACAGGACTGACTGGCGCTACAGGACTGACTGGCGAATCCGGTTCGAGGGGATTGACGGGTTTAACAGGGGTTACAGGTCTAACGGGCATATTGGGAAGTTCCGGTCAGACGGGAGCGACGGGTAACACGGGAATGACAGGTCTTACTGGTCTCTCTGGTCCCACAGGTCTCACTGGATCAACAGGTCTTACAGGCGCTACAGGATCCACAGGTTTAACTGGTCTAACAGGAGTTTCAGGTCAGACTGGCCTCACGGGGCTCACCGGTGGCACAGGCCAGACGGGTGCTACAGGGCTCAGTGGTGCTAATGGTCTTACCGGCCTCACCGGTATGACTGGTGCTACAGGGCTTACCGGCCTCACCGGTATGACTGGCGCAACCGGCCTCACCGGAACTGATGGTTCAACAGGGGAGACGGGAATGACGGGCTTGACGGGTTTGACCGGCTTAACTGGCGTTACCGGATTGACGGGGACCACAGGGAAGATGGGTCTCACCGGATTGACAGGTGCTCCTGGTCTAACAGGGCTTACCGGAGCAACTGGACTTACAGGCGTGAGTAGCAATGGAAGCACCGGCTTCACGGGTATGACCGGCTTAACTGGAGCAACCGGTATGACCGGCATGACTGGCTTCACGGGTATGACCGGCCTCACTGGAGTAACTGGCTTGACCGGATTGACGGGTCTGACGGGTGCAACTGGCCTCACCGGAGCAACTGGCTTGACCGGCTACACGGGGCTCACAGGGGCTACCGGCATGACGGGTCCAATTGGAGCTACAGGTGCAAAAAGACCAACCCCTAACCTTACTGTAGCTAACACCTCAAGTTCTGTAACAGTAAACTCAGGAAATTCAGTCTTATTAAATAACATAATTGTAGATCATGGGGGAACCGATATTGTTCTGCAATCTACTCAACCTACTAATACAGCAGTTCGCTTAACGATTGGCACGTATTTGGTTTCGTGGTACGTTCACACGAGTACAAACACAACGCCTACTTTGTCTTTTGAATTGAGAGTAAACAATGTTCCCGACTCTATTGCAGGCGGAAGAGCTATAAGGATACCTTTCGGAAACACAGTGAATCAGCTGGGGATCAATGTACTTCTCAAAATAGAGAATGACGGAGATACCATTAATTTAGTAAATAACGGTGTTAATGTAAACATAGTTACAATCAATAGTCGTTTGTCTGCTCAGCTTACCATTATAAAACTTTCAGACTAATACCTCCCTTGAACTCACCAGACCCCGCTGGTAAACCTCAGAATGTTGAGAGTGGTCATGACAGCGGGGTATTTGTCTGAGGAACCGGAACACCTTCAAATCGGCAGGGAGCTTAATTCCCTAACCACTTGAAGGTGTTTTACTGGTATTATAAAATCTGAATTAGAAATCCAGGATGATCTGATTGAGAATAAAAAATGACGCTTTTCTCAACTAATCGATCGACAACTTTATTATAAATCGGAAATTTCGCGGCTATGATGAGCATTAAGTGAATGAATTCCTGGATATGATTATTGTGGATTATCGAATATTCGAACGACTCTCGCCTAACCGAACCAAGGCCGGCCGATTATTTTGCGGGACAAGTGCGCATGAAGCCTTTATTCGATGCGCCGGAGCCTGTTCGCTTACAAGAACATTTTTGACTGGATGTTCGCGCAATCCAGACACACAGCGACTAGCTCAGCCACACTGTCTGTTCCAGCAGTTGTGCAGTTTGGGGATACCTTCGATGTGACCTACGGACTTGAAAGCCTCAAACAGGGAGTGTATGCACAGGACATCACAATCAAATACGATGCGGCTAAGCTAGAGCTTGTGGGTCAGCCCGTATCGTTGGTCAAGCTCACCCTCAAGGCAAAGAATACAGCTGGTATTGCGGATAACGCAGTAACACTTGTCATACTTGCGGATGGCGAGGATTAGAGGCAGAAGTGGATGGAAATACCCGCGCCGTTGAAATTCGCAATCCTGTTGTACCAGGTGATTTCAACGATGACAACAGAGTTAGCGTTGGTGACCTGGCACTCGTTGCGAAAGCTTATGGCAAAACATTGAATAGTCCGGATTGGAACGCGTGAAGAAGTACGAAATCAATAATGATGGAACGATCGACATTGGCGACCTTTCCGCATTGGCTCGTCTTATTCTGACTAACTAATAAAATTAAAAATCAAGCCCCGCAGTGGGATATACAAGTGAACAGGTACACGGACGGAAAACGGAAGGCTGCGGCCTTCCGTTTTCTCATGGTCTTATTTAGTAAGTTGCCTTGTTAGCATGTGCTGAATTACTTATTGCTGTTCAAGAGCGCTTTTGAGCACGGGGAGGGTAAGGGGCTTTTTGATCCGCGCGGCCAAGTAAGTAGTCAATACTCGTTTGATGGAAATCGGCTAATCCGATTAAAAGCGCTGTAGGAATATCCAACTTCCCTCGTTCGTAATCGCTGTAGATTCTCTGTTTGATGTTTAGATATTCGCACAGTTTTTCTTGTGATAAGTCTTTATCTTCACGCATGTTCCTTATTCGTTCATAAATCACAGCTACTCACCTCAAGATGAGTATAGTTCAGCGGGTAATCCACATTTACTTTCAGTGTGTTATACACTAGAATTTCAAAATGGCAGCTCTAACAGTCCTTTATCTGAAACGAAAACGGTTAGGACTTAACTATGAAGAAACGCTTGTTTTGGCGGATGAAATGTTGCGGGTCGTTTTAGATTATCAGCGTATCGAAGAGGAGGTCATACTGGAAGACGATAAATCATTAGTGAACAAGGGCGGGCGTAGAGCGCTAGGTCAATTATCAGTGCAGCAATTGTTGGACATTTTGGAGTCAGCTCAGCAAGTGAACGTAGACCAACCTTTTCTGGATGAGTTGTTCAAGGAACTAAGACGTAAGCTGACTCAACAGAAATATAGCAACTATTAGAATGCAAAATAAGAAAGCGATTAAAAGGAATATTTGAGTATGCTTGAGAAAGTATTAGAAAACAAATGGATCACTTAACAAGTGTAATTACTTGTTTTTTCGTTTGTTAACTTCAATCGTAATAAACTCGGGTAAATAGTCGGGCGTACATCCTTTGGATACCATTTGACCTCTGTAAAGACCTGTTTTCTCACCAAGATTAATACAACGGGCACGATAACTCTCATCATAAACGCCGATCCAGCCGGCAGTGAAATTCATCGCCCATTGAACTTCCGGTTCTTCCGTCGTAATATTAGCCTCCATATTAGATAATAAGTCTTCGGTGTTATCAGGCGGCGTTTGCCCCGTCCATCTGAGTCGGGCTTGATAATACCAGAATACGCGCCTTTGAAGAGCAGAGGGGCTACTTTCCCATGATTCCATCATGGCAATGGTCTTCTTGTCTTTAGAGAGCTGATTAGCCATTAACCAATCCATTAGGTAATTTCGCTCATCAAACGGGTGCGTCTGCATATCCTGATCCAGCTTATTGAGCACTTCCTGTGAGAGAAGTTTCTTATCCATAATCAAGATAGCTAATAGTCTGGGTAGATACTCTTTGGTTGACCAAAGCTCCATAGCAAGTTTATGGTCTTTTTTGATGTCCTTTGCGATCTTTCGCAAGTCGCCTAGTTTGGTGTTACTATTGATCTGAGCTAGAATGTTTTCTTTACCTTCACTCATGTTTACAACCCCTTACTATAGCTTTTTTTATAGTGTACCATTTGGGAAGCGAGAACCACGCCAGTCGTGATTTTTTCTTGGGTACTTTCATGTAACCAGGGTACAAATTAGTGCCTTCTTCTCAAAAAAAGCTTTTGCATGCATACTTATACTGTGGTTAATTAAGCACAGATAATGAATGTGGAGGCTGAAGAAATATGGCAAATGTACTTTTTATCAGAGCGAATGATCGTCCAAGCGAACAAGCAATTAGCGTTCAAATGTATGACGCCTTTTTAAGCACCTATCGCGCGGCTAATCCGCAAGATCTTATAACGGAGGTGGATCTCTTTGATGTCGATCTCCCTTACTTCGGCAACAAGGCTTTAACCGGAATTTACATGTTGAATCAAGGAATGGAACCTGCCCCGGATGTTAAGAAAATCGCTGAAATCGCCAATTTTTATCTCGAACAATTTCTCGCAGCCGATAAAATCGTGTTTGCCTTTCCCATGTGGAATTTTACCGTTCCAGCACCGATGATTACTTACCTCTCTTATCTCTCACAGGCTGGGAAGACCTTTCAATATACAGCGGAGGGGCCGATTGGTCTGGCCGCTGACAAGAAAGTGGTGCTCTTGAACGCTCGTGGCGGCGATTACTCCAATGAATATATGATGCCTATGGAGATGGCTGTAAAATTAGTCCAAGCCTCGATCGGGCTATGGGGAATTACTGCACCAGAGATTGTCGTAATCGAAGGTCATGCACAATACCCTGACAAGAAAGAAATCATCATTGAATCGGGGTTGCAGGCGACGCGAGAGCTTGCTTCCAGCTTTTGATACAAAGTTTGGCTCTCTAGACCCTAAAAAGACCGTAGATACGGCCTTTTAGGGTCTAGAACTTTTAGTAAGACTAATGAACAATAATTCCATCTTGCGTCTAAGTCACGCTCTGACGTTTCTCACGCATCCGATGATTATGCTTGGTGCCCCAATCAGACATCATGTGTAGCAGGGGAGCCATGGTTTCTCCATATTCGGAGAGAGAATATTCAACTTTGGGCGGGACCGTCGGATGGACCACCCGCTTCACAATATCTTCTTCCTCCAGTTCCCTCAGATGGGAGGTCAGCATTTTCTTCGAGATATCGGGGATTTGATTCTTTAGCTCGCTGAAGCGCTTAGTGCCTTCAAACAGCAAGATCAGCAAGATCGTACATTTCCACTTGCCAACGAACATATCAGCGACCGAATGGACTCTGCATTCATCATATTTGGACTGCATTCATTCTCACCTCATCGCCACTCTGTCCTGTTTTGCACACTTGTAGATACGGGGATATTATAGCACATCCTTCCAACACAGATCAGACATTCTGGCCCAAAATAATCGAGCAACTTTCTCCTGAATTAGGAGGTCGAAATGACAGGAACAAAAGTGCTATAATGAAGACGATTTAATAGCGCCAAACATAGATTTTGCGCTGTTTCCTCTCAAATCGATTAAATGATAGGTTGTGGGATGAGATTACGATGAACATGAATCAAAAGCATGAAGTAGAAGAGAAATATAACCAGCATATTCATGCCTTTTCACTTTGGATGAAGCAGGCAGGCTTTACGGATGCCACCCAACGAGAATATATGCGTGAAGTTTACACCTATCTCTATTCGTTGAGTGGTGAAGTCCCGGAGAACACCGGGAAAATCAATGTGATAAACTTTCTTGTCAGTAAGCAAAATTTAGCTAGTAATGGCACACGAAACCGCTCGCTTTCAGCAATCAGGTCATTTTACATCGCGCTCATTGATTTCGAAATGGCTACCAGGAACCCAGCGATGGAAGTGAAGAAATCAAAAACCGAAAAGAATAAGAAGCCTGTCTACCTTGAAGAAGAAGAGATGGTGGAAAGTCTCAAGTATATCGACGGTCGTTATCGAAATCGAAATACAGCGATATTTCTTCTGATGGGATACTGCGGGTTAAGGGTTGGAGAGGTCAACCGGCTAGATCTTAATGACTTCCATAGAGAAAAGGGCATCATAACTGTCTTCGGAAAAGGGCGTAAATGGAACGAGATCCCTCTCCCTAAGGTTCTTGTTGATATTCTGAGTAAAATAGCAGAGGAAAGGATTGAACCGTACAAGAAGAAAGAGAATGCATTTTTTGTTTCTCAAAAGGGACGACGACTCTCCGTACGTCAGATCCAGACCATAGTCAATCAAACGTTTACTGCTTTAAAAGAAGAAAATCCAAGAGTATCCAATATGAAATTATCCTGCCATAAGCTACGACATTCTTTTGCGACTATGCTTCTGAAGAAGGGAATCGATGTTCGTGTTGTAAAGGAGCTCTTGGGACACTCATCCATCGAAACCACAATGATTTATACACATGTTAATGACGAGCAGAAGAAAAATGCGATGGCAGCGGTTAACATACCCATATCCGCAAATATATGACAATCGAGTTGATAGGAGATTGCTTCTTCTCCAATCGGATGAATGGACAGGCCTTGGCTCGTAGAAAGAACAGAGTGGTTATCATTCACCGGAAGGGCAGCACCGATACGAATATGGAAGCACAGCAGTGGCAGTTCTCTGGGAATGCCAAAGAGCTTGTCAGCGTGGCGATTTCCGATGAAGTTCCGACGCCTCACTATCCGGAGAGGTTAGGCCGACGGTACGAGCTGTTGCCCGATCTTGTGAAGCCGATGTATAAGGGGGACAATGATGGGATGTTGTCGGTGCCTTACTTTATCCGTCAGAACCGACAATCGCTTTCAGAGTTCTCCACACAAGAAGCAGACCTCCGCGGCGCTGCTTCTTGTTTTTTGCACACGAAACTATTTCAGTCCTAACTGCGCCTATCCCCGGTTTCAAGGCATATAGCAGTAGAAGAGACTTTCGGAAAAAAACGCGACTTTACAAGCTCGCACGGAGTGTTTATATTGAAAGGAAAATTCAGGGTCTGAACAGTAGATGGCAGACGGTCGGAGGATGTCTTTCAGAGGCAGGCTTCTCGACAAGTCAGAACCAATACGGGCGCTGCTGCGAGGGAGAGGGATTATGCGATCGTTTAACGGCAAACTGTTCAGACAATATTTCTCCGTTTTTTTTCTATCTGTTATCATCCCCACAATGGTTGCGAGTATATTGACCCATTCCTATGTAGTAGGCCTGATCGAAAATCAGCTCGAACAATCGAACGACAAAGTAATCACGAACTTTTCAGAATCGAACGACGCCCTTTTTTCATCCTTGCAAGCGGACATGATCAATTTTCTTCGCAATTCCAATTTGCAAGAGTTTTTAAGTGTCATCGATGAAGGGGCTCATGCAAGAAAACGCAGCGAATTAGCATACTCTCTTATTAATCAGATTCGAATGTTGGAGTCGGAGGGGATCGTCACCAACGCTTTTCTGGTTTTTATAGATCATGATATGGTTTTAGACAAAAATACGTATACGACCAAAGACTACTATTTCGATTGGTTGTACGTTGTAAGCGAGGAAGACAAGAAACGTTTATTGGGCGGGCTGTCAGGAAGCAAGGTCATGGATTTCACGCAGCCCTATTCAGTGAAACAACCGATAACTACCTATGACATGAATGATCTGAATGGAACCAACATCTCTACAGTCATGAGCTACCCATTCAACACGGTAACTCCGGAAGTATATCTGTTCCTTAGTCTGGACCGGAGCCGATTATCTGACCATCTCCGTGTTCAGGAGGACTGGAATACAGCGATGGCTATTATCGACGATTCGGGAAATATCATTAGTAAGAACGGGGAATTGGCGTCAGAGCCCGGCCTATTGGCCGAGCAATTGGAAATGAAAATGGAAGATACGATGATCCAACTTACAACATCCGAGAGGCTATCGTTCACACAATCGCAATTCAACCCGTCCTGGTACTATGTTAGTGCGGTAGACTGGCAGTTGTTGATGAAGCCGGCCCGTTTAATCCAAACGTTCAGCCTGTGGTTCCTTGTTTTCTTCTTCATTGTGGGTGGCTTAGCCTCCTATTTATTAAGCAGAAAGATCTATACCCCGATTATGGAGATCAAGGCAGGCTTGGCACCACATAGCCGAGCTTTCGTCAATCAAGAACATGGGGGAAATGATTTTGAAGTCATCAAGCAATTTTCCGGCTATTTGAAAACGGAAAACAAGGAGCTGACCCAATTGGTCGGCATGATGCTTCCAGTCGTACAAGAAAATTTTGTATCCAAATTATTATTGGGCGAATTTC
The DNA here is from genome assembly GCF_000378385.1 of Paenibacillus daejeonensis DSM 15491. Classification (GTDB taxonomy): domain Bacteria; phylum Bacillota; class Bacilli; order Paenibacillales; family Paenibacillaceae; genus Paenibacillus_D; species Paenibacillus_D daejeonensis. Next base: position 25,794 of record NZ_KB899660.1, read on the forward strand.
GGGATAGTCTTTCCATTGAAATGTATGCAAAAGAAATTCAGTTGCCGTTTGAGCGGAATATGACTTTTGTCGTGTTTTGTATTGACTTGAGCTATTACGCGCGTCATGCGAGTCCGATCTCGGAAAGTACGAAGTCTTTTATGGTGGCGGAGTTGAAGGAAAACATACGAAAGGAACTGGAAGAAATCGTGTGGTTTTGTTCTCCACAATCGGATATGATTGCGTGCGTGTTAATCGGGCACAGCTTCAATGATGACGAAGTACAAAGAACAGCGAGGAACATGAGGCAGGCGCTTAAGGCCTACGCTTCATTTTATAATGCCGCTATCGGTGTGGGGACGGTTGTAGAGAAGGTCGAGCATCTAGCATTATCTTATAATCATGCGAAGGTGATGCTGAAGCAAAAAAGCCTGTTTTCAGATATCAAGATTTGCAGTGAAAAGCATGCATCCGATGATCGCATGGCGTGGGAGCGCTTTTTGTCACATGAAGAGATAAATCAGATGATCAATTTTTACAAGTCTAGAAATTATGATCGGTTGCTGGAAACCGCGCTTGATCTGTTGGATGAAGGGATCGGGCTGAATGCACCAGAATCTCTGGTGAAGAATTTGTGCTATGACATCTTGAATACGTGGATTAGGGCGTTGGAGTCCGGACAGAAGGATTCGGGACTATCCTATTATTCAAGCTTGTTTGAGCGAGTGGAACGGTGTGTCACTTGGGATGAACTAAAGGATTGTCTACGCGACATCCATCATACGTTGTTTCAATCTACAAAAACGCACGAGCTCCAGGAACAATTTGATGACGTGCTGAAGTATATTGACAATCACTACGGGGATGATCTTTCGATCGAACATTTTTCCCAGCAGATGGGGATGTCGGCGGGGCATTTCAGCCGGATGTTCAAGGAGGTTGTTGGTGAAAAGTACGTTGAATATATTACGAGATACCGGATGGAGAAGGCAAAACAATTGCTGCTTGAAACGGATCTTATAATTGACGACATTGCTTGCAGAATCGGTTATTTTGGACGAAATTCTTTTACTCGCGTGTTTCGGAAATATGAGGGTGTTACCCCTGGGATCTATCGCACTTCACAAAAGAAGTAATTGGTTTTCATTTGAGACTCTTTATTTTCAGGGAGTCTCTTTTTGTGTCGGCAGAGCGGTTTTTTGGCGGAGATTATGAAGGTGTCGGTTATGTGACGTCATAAAAAAAGTGCTGCTTTACAGAAGATCCAGTGAAGGGATAAGGTGAAAATTGTACAACACAAGAAAGTAGGGAGTGAGGCGATGAATCATAATGTTCCTGCAGGATCTGGATACGAGCTGCCAACACGCGCCAAGAAAAACGGATTTCGTTCATTTGCTTCCACACTGAAAAAACACAAGATTTTATATCTGTTAATGCTTCCGGGCATCTTGTACTATTTAATCTTTCGCTATGCCCCGATGTACGGCCTGATCATTGCGTTTCAGGACTATTCACTTGGAAGGGGAATTTTCGGCAGCAAATTTGTCGGACTAAAGCATTTCATCGAATTCTTCTATTACACTCCGAACGCTTGGCAGCTCATTCGTAATACCGTAATGATCAATGTGTATGAGCTGCTGTTTCAATTTCCGGCCCCCATATTGTTGGCTGTATTGTTTAACGAATTGAAAAATGTACTGTTCAAACGTTTCGTGCAAAGTATAAGTTACTTGCCCCACTTCTTGTCAACCGTAATCATTGCAGGGATCGTAGTCAACTTCCTGTCACCCTCGACGGGGATTATTAATCACCTGCTGTCGCAGTGGTTTGGTATGAAGCCTATTATGTTCTTAGGTGAAGCTGAATGGTTCAGAACGATATATGTCGGGTCAGGCGTGTGGCAATCCATTGGCTGGGGAACGATTTTATATTTGGCAGCGATTGCAGGGATCGATCCTACGTTATACGAAGCAGCCAAAATCGACGGAGCCAATCGATTCCAGCAGGCTCGCCATATCACCTTCATTGGTATGGTGCCCGTTATGATTATCTTGTTGATTCTTAATCTGGGGAGCTTTATGGAGGTGGGTTTCCAGAAAATATTGCTGCTTTACAATCCGTTAACCTATGAGACTGCAGATGTGATTCAAACGTTTGTTTACCGAAGAGGGGTCTTGAGCGCGGACTTCAGCTTTGCCACTGCGGTTGGATTATTCCAATCAGTGTTCGGATTTATTCTAATCGTGATCGCTAATCGACTAGCACGAAAATATTCAGAAACGAGTTTGTGGTGAGGAGGATAGCCGATGAAGGGTGAAATGTCTATAGGCTCTAGACTCTTTGATATCTGCAATGTGTTGCTGATGCTTGTATTAATCGCCCTCATGATGTATCCGCTGGTGTATGTTTTTTCGGCATCTATAAGCAGCAATGCGGCGGTGTCCAGCGGTCAGGTGGTCTTATGGCCCAAGTCCATAACGTGGGCAGCCTATGAGAAATTATTCAAAAATCCGAATTTGTGGATCAGTTACTGGAATACCATCCGCTATACAGTAGTTCAGACTGTACTGACCCTGTTGGCCACCTCAGCGATGGCCTACCCGCTGGCCAAGCATTGGCTGCCCGGCCGCAGATTGATTCTGCTCATGGCGGGGTTTACGATGCTATTCAACGGGGGATTGATTCCTACCTTCCTGGTCGTCAATCAACTGGGTATGATCAATACAATGTGGGCCATTGTTATTCCCACGCTAATTAATACCTGGTATTTATTTATTATGCGCACCTTTTTTGCCGCCTTGCCGGAGGAGGTCGAGGAAGCAGCTATCATTGATGGATGCAGCTCCTTCCAGGTCTTGACCCGCATTGTCTTACCCTTGTCGCTTCCGGTGATGGTGACTATTGGTTTGTTCACAGCGGTCAATCAGTGGAATTCTTTCTTCGACGCTTTAATTTATCTGAATGACCGACAGCTTTATCCCTTGCAAATTATGCTGCGAAGCATCATTATCGCGGATGCGAGTCTGGAAGGCGCGCAAAGCGAATTCGATACCACCGTACTTGTTACGCAAAAATACGCCTTGACGATCATTGCCATTTTACCGATTCTTTTCGTGTATCCATTTCTTCAAAAGTATTTTGTGCAAGGCACAATGATTGGCGGCGTCAAAGGATAGTAGTGATTCCATAGGAATCTGCAACTATAGAAGAACGATTAATGGGAGGTTAGTAGATGAGAAGAAAAAACAAGCTAATAGGATTCGTACCTGTGCTGTCCGTCATGGTCCTGCTCGTTGGTCTTATGGCCGCTTGCAGTGACAAAAATGAAGGAGCGGGGAGCTCGTCGAACGATTCATCTAATGGGGAAACACGTAGCGATTCATCCAAGATTGCGCCGGAAGGCATTACGTTTAGCTGGTTTGTGACCGACCGCTCCAATACCGAGGGCCCGCCGCGCGAAGACTGGAAGCCGCTCACGGAGATCGCAGAGAAAACGGGCGTCCGGGTTAAGTTTGAATCGGCTCCTCCGGAAGGCGCCAGCGAAAAGCGTCAGATTATGATGGCCACCAATTCGGTTACAGACATATTCAACACAGGGGGCATGGACTTTAGAGCCCATGGTCCGGATGGTGTATTCCTTAATCTAAATGACTATATGGATATTGCACCTAATCTGAAGAAATTTTACGAGGAGTATCCCGAGGCGAAAGCGCTTGCCACCGCTGCGGATGGAGGCTTGTACTTCATGCCGAAGCTGACCAGTTATCCGGGCCAGGGCGGAGTTAACTATATGTGGTTTGCGCGGCAAGACATAATGGAAGAGCATCAGTTACAGCCGCCGACCAATACAGAGGAGCTGTATACATTATTAAAGGAACTCAAAGCGCTTTATCCTGACTCATACCCGCTGACCTTTATTTCGACCCACGGCCCATCGGGGTTATATACCGTCATGGCTCGAGCCTTTACGGGAATTGAAGGCATTATGGGCATGGATCCCGCTCAGAATAAATACGTTTTTGCTCCAGATCAGGAGGGATATCTGGAAGCGATTGATTACATGAAAAAGTTGTATGATGAGGGACTGTTGGACCCCGAATTTGCACTGTTGACCTCTGCGCAATGGTATGAGCGTCTCGAGACCGGACAATCGTTGGTGTCTTACTACTGGAAGAGAACGATGAAGGCACTCAATGATGCGGGCAAAGAGATCGTCGGCGAGCGGTACAATATCAATGCGATTCCGCCTATCGCAGCTAACGGTATTGAGAATTACCAATTTGGAAGATCTGTCATTGATGACAATGGTCTAGGAATCTCGGCAAAGGTCAAAGACAAAGAGAAAGCGGTACGGTTTCTGGATTATCTGTATAGTGAGGAAGGCATCAACTACCTGAATCTGGGCATTGAGGGAGAGACCTATACGTTCGATGAGGAGGGCACACCCAGATATCTGGATTCGTTCTTCCCCGATCCAATTGCTCCGCTTCGCACGGATTACGGCGTCGGATATGATGGTCTGGCCAATCACTTTGCGCTGTTGTACGTTGCCTGGGAATCGGGCCTAAGCGAGTTGGAGCTGGCGAATGAAGAGATGTATAAGGCTCATGGCAAAAATCCCCCGAAGCGGTTTGTCAAAACGGAGGAAGAGCTCGAACTGGAGAAATCCAGATCCGGCAATCTGGAACAGTATCTTCAAGGGGAAATCACCAAGTTCATCATGGGGGATAAACCTCTTAATGTTGAGACCTACGGACAAATGCTGGAACAGGCCAAAAAACTTGGTGCGGATCAATTGGTTGACATGTACAATACGGCCTATGCACGGACCTATGGTGACAACTGAAATCAATAGGGAGGAACGGTCATCATGACGAAGGGCTATGTTGTAGGGAAAGTAGCCGACATTCCTGCCGGTTCCAAAAAGCTGGTTGAAGCTGGCGGAAGGACGATCGGAGTGTTTAATGTAAATGGTGTATTTTACGCTTTGCGAAACGTTTGTCCCCATCAAGGTGCCGAATTATGTAAGGGACTGATCAAACCTTATGTCGTGTCTTCGGGTCCGGGACACTTTGAATACGAACGGGAAGGCGAGATCATACGCTGTCCGTGGCACCAGTGGGAATTTGACATCAAATCCGGCTGTATGATTATTGATCCGGCTACACGAACGAAGTCCTATGAAGTCACCGTTGAAACCTTTGGCGTTTCCGTCGAAGAGGGAGATATTGTCGTGCATGTATAGAAGAAGTGAGGAGCGTGAATCTGATGGAGGAAAGCGAACCGGCGGTAAAAAATAAAAAACGCCTAAAAAAAACGATCATTGATTGCGATATTCACAATGAAACGCCGATGAACGAGGTGAAGGAGTACCTGCCCCGTTTTTACCGTGACATGGTGGATTCGTTTGGTGCCCGAAATGTGTCATCGATTTATTTAAATGGGACACCCAGTGGACGATTAATAGAAGGCGAAAGTAGGCCGAGAAGCGCTTCACCCAGAACGACCAAAGATATCGTCAATCATTATCGTTCCAAGCTGCTGGATCCATTTCATCTGGAATACGGGATTCTGACCGCATCCGATTACTCGACCCATACGCTTCCGGATATTGACTTTGCTGCTGCGATTGCTTCAGCCAAAAATGATTATATTGCGGAACGTTGGCTGGCCGAAGACTCCAGGCTAAAGGGCTCCGTGTTCATTCCAAAGCAGGACCCGGCGCTGTCGGCCAAAGAAATCAACCGTGTTGGCTCTCATCCGGATGTGGTTCAAGTGATCGTGTCCAGCGGAGCGGAGAAGCCGTACGGTCATCGTTTTTACTATCCCATCTATGAAGCGTGCGTGAAGCATAATCTGCCGTTCACGATCCATGTCAGCATGGAGGGGCTGGGCATGAACCCCGCCCCGACAGGGGCCGGTTACGTGACCTACTATGCGGAGTACAGGGCTGCGAGGCCCCAGGTGATGGCAGCCCATTTGGCCAGTTTTATCTATGAAGGCGTCTTTGAAAGGTTCCCGGACTTAAGGGTTGTACTGCAGGAATCCGGTGTCATGTGGATCGCTCCGGCACTTTGGAAGATGGATCAGGACTGGAAAGGGCTGCGGCACCAAACACCCTGGGTCAAAAAACCGCCAAGTGAATATTTTCGACAGAACGTCAGGGTAACGTCGCAACCGCTGGAAATCCCGCCGGATCGGGAATTGTTTGACAAGCTGCTCACCTCGATCCATGCTAACGAATGTTTGTTGTATTGCAGCGATTACCCGCACTGGGATTTCGATTCTCCTGCGAAAGCGTTTCCGAAACTGGAAGACGGTTTATGGGAACGAGTTTTTTACCAAAATGCGGCGGACCTGTACGGCCTTCCGCAAAGAAAAGGGTAACATCATTCTATTGAAGGAGTGAGTGTATGGTTAAGCTCAAAGCGAGCTTGGTTGCAGGCGTGTTGGCCGTTGGAATTGCAGTTGGGATTGCAGGGCCAGCACCAGCGCCTGTGAGGGCAGCCACCCTTGATGTCACCGATTTTGGGGCCAATGGACAGGACACGCTCGACGATACCCAGGCAATTCAGGATGCGCTGGACGGGGCCGCGCCAGGAGATACCGTGTTCATACCCGACGGAAGCTACAGCATATCGGACACGTTAAGACCAACTGTATCGGGCATCACAATCCAAGGTGAAAGCCAGGCGGGAACGGTTATCGCCTACCACGGGACGACGTCCAAAGCACTGATTCATTTGTCTGCTCTAGAAGATATAACCATAAATCATCTGACGTTGGAGGGGGAGCATAGCGCGTTAATTAGCGATGGCATTAGAGCCGAACACGGCAGCGGTCATCAAATTAACGATGTCACTATTCAGAACATAGGCTCCAATACGGCATTCGGTCCGCATGCGATCTATTTTACGAATTCACCCGGAGCCAAGATCACAAACAATACGATAAGCAATATTGGCGTGGGAGATATGTGGGGAGCCGGGATGCGCATCGCTTTTGGTTCAGATGAAGCGTTGATTGAAGGCAATACCATCGCGGACACGGGCCGCGGCGGCATCTTCGCGAATAACGGCTGCTCGGATCTGATCATACGCGATAATAAGATCACCGGCTCGGGACTTCATTCATACGGATTATCGATCGAGCTGCACACCGATTGTGACCGTGCATTGGTGGAGGACAATGATGTCGACCACTGGATCAGCCTTGTCAGGTCCGACACCGTGGCGGTTCGCCGCAATACCGTAAGTGCCAATGACGGATCGGTGAAGGGATATGGCCTGGAGATCATGTCAAGCAATGCTGTTGTTACGGAGAATCTGGTAGACGGCGGGCAGCGAATCGGAATCTCCGTGTCTGAATATTCGAACGGGCGTTATCAGTACTTTGGCCATAATACGATTCAAAATATGATTCAGTGGGGCGTGCAGCTTCAAGGAGGGTTAAATCCGATCAGCCATATGTATTTCTATAAAAATACGTTCAAGGGCACACAGTACAACCATCCGGATGCGCTCTATCCTGCACACTCGGGTCACGGCTTCCGCATTCACGGGGGAACGAGCTACACAACCTTGGATAGCAATGAGATTATCGGTAATGAGAAGTTGGGTCTGGAGATCACGGGCGGTGCCGGGGTGGACCAGCTCAGCGTAGTGAACAACCACATCAGCAATAACGGAAGCGCGTCGATCAATCAGTACCCTGCCACTGCCCTGGACCTGGAGTGGGCGGGGAATATCGTCACAGGCAATGTAACCGATACGCAGCTGACCTCAAGAGGGTTTTCCAATCAGAAGCCGACGGCGAACTTTACGTATACACTCCATGCTGAGGTCGGCGAGGCCGTCCAATTTACGAATACTTCTGTAGATTCGGACGGTACGATTGACCATGTGCTGTGGGACTTTGGGGACGGGCTGCCATCGACTCAGTTAAACCCAAGTTATACGTATAACGAGGCTGGGGTGTACACGGTAGCACTGCTAGTGTGGGATGAAGAAGGAAGAGCCGATCTGCAGGAACAACAAGTGCTCGTAAGCACCGCGGCGGGCGGTTCGTGATGGATAGGGGGAGCTAGGCTATGCTTGCAGAGCAATTTGAAGAGCACCTGTGGCAGCACCTTCCATCAGTGGAGACGATTCAAATCTATCCAAGCATCGATGATAGACAGGCATGGGAGGCACTGCCGGAACAGGTCAGGAACGTTTGGTTGAGCCAAGGAGAGGAATATTTGGGATACACTTGGCCTGTACTTCCGGCAACATTATTCATGGAGTTCCTACGGAATGGTAATCGAACCCGATACGAGAATATAAGTTTCGACCGGCGAAAAGCGCTCACGGCATTGGTGATGGCGGAATGCTTGGAAAGCCAGGGCCGCTTTCTGGACGATATTGTGAACGGAATATGGAGCATGTGTGAGGAGACTTCCTGGGTTATTCCGGCTCATAACACGATGCAGCCAGTGGGGCTGACAGAACGGCATCCGCACCTTGCTACCGCATCATTACCGGATAAAGAAAGGCCGGTGATCGACTTGTTCGCGGCCGAGACCGGGGCCCTACTGGCCTGGACGATTCATCTGCTTCAATCTCGCCTGGATGCAGTGTCACCCCTATTAATCAGCAGAATAAATCAAGAAGTTAGAGAGCGATTAATTAAGCCGTTTCTTGAACATGACAGTTATTCCTGGATGGGTTTTTGCGATTCACCCATTAAGTTGAACAATTGGAATCCATGGATTAATTCCAACCTGTTGGCGATTTTCCTACTGATGGAGCCGGATGAGGAGCTGCGACACGGAGCGATTGTCAAGATCCTCCGAAGTTTGGATCGCTTTATCGACGCTTACCCAGAAGATGGCGGCTGCGATGAAGGTCCGGCGAATTGGGGCCGAGCAGGAGGTTCGTTGTTCGATGCCTTGGAATTACTGGCACTGGCAAGTGGCAGACAAATTTCACTCTATGATGACACCAAAATTCAGGCCATGGGCAGCTATATTCAAAAGATGCATATTGACGGAGCGTATTTTGTAAACTTCGCGGATTCGCCAGCTGTTGTTTCGTTATTGCCTTGCAGGGTGTATCGCTACGGGACACGGATAGACGATATCGCCATGCAAGCAATGGCGTCGAACTATTTCCACCAGAGCAACGATAAAGAATTGACCTTCTCGCGAACACCTATGCATGTGCTGTTGAATCTGTTCATGTACAGCGAATTAATGCAGGCGGACACCAAGCCGATCAAACAGCTTCATTGCTGGATGCCTGATACCGAAATTATGTGTGCACGAGAGCGGGAGGAAGGATCAGGCGGGATCTTCCTTGCTGCCAAGGGAGGCCACAACGGGGAAAGCCATAATCATAACGACGTCGGCAGCTTCATGGTATATGCGGACGGAGAGCCGGTGTTGATCGATATAGGCGTGGAAGAGTATTCGGCAGCCACATTTGGTCCGGACCGGTATACCATTTGGACCATGCAATCGGGATACCACAACCTGCCTTCGGTCAATGGCCATTCACAGCAACCGGGCCAGTCCTCGCGGGCAACAGCCACGACTTGTCTGGAGCAGGGGAGGGTCTCTATATTATCGCTGGAGCTAGCCCAGGCGTATGCTCAGGAAGCCGGAATTCGGAGCTGGCGCAGAACATGCAGTCTTATTCGGGAGTCATCCGGTCGGAGCCGCGTTGTCATTGTGGAGGAGGCAGAGTTCCAAGCGGGTAGTAACCGGATTGAGCTGCATTTCATGACCCTCCTCCGACCAGAACAAAGGGAAGGAGAAGTAATTCTTGGTTCTTTTGCCCTGCAATTTGGTGAAAAGCCTTATAAAATAATTATAGAAACCCTTCCCATTAACGATAGGAAGCTGGCCAAAGCATGGGGACAGCAGTTGTATCGCATAACAGCACGATTTGAAACCGTTCACTCGCACACTTTTAAACTTTCTGTAACCTTAAGCAAAATAGAGAAGTGCAGAGCACAATTTACTCCTTGAATGTTGTACCACCATAATCAAAAGAACCAGCGCACGTCCGCGCTGGTTCTTTGTGATGAGAAAAACCCAAGATTGCACAAATTACTCATGCCTCGGCCATCCCGATCGTTTAGAATAGCATTGTAGACAGACAAAGGAGTGGATTTACATGCTGCTTGAACTAAAAGAAGTGTCGGTTCGTTACCGGGGTGCAGAGCGAAATGCGGTGGATCGGGTATCTTTCTCTGTGGAAGAGAACCAGATCGTGTCCATCGTCGGTCATAATGGGGCCGGCAAAAGCACGTTGATCCAGGCGATCATGCAGGACATCCATTATGCGGGCCAGATTACATACGGCTTTCCTGAAAAGGAACTCTACAAATGGATTCGCGTCCAGACACAAACCTCCACATTTGAGAAGAAAGCCAAAGTCAAAGACATGGTGCAGCTGTACATCCAATTAACAGACAGCCGCGAGACGGTAGAAGCGCTGCTGGAAAGCGTGCAGATGCAGGATTTTAAGCATGCATATCTGGAGAAACTATCGGGCGGCGAGAAACAGAAGATTGCTGTCCTGCTGGCTACGATCGGCAGTCCGAAACTGATTATCCTCGACGAGCTGACCACCGGCCTCGACGTCGTATCGCGGCGTATGATCTGGGACCTGCTGAACAAGATCCGCAGGGATAAAGGCATCAGCATCCTGCTCACTAGCCATTTCCTGGACGAAGTAGAATATTTGTCAGATGACGTGATCATCCTTGAGCGCGGCGCCGTGAAACAGCACGGGACGGTGGGGGAGCTGGTGGAGCATGCATTCGACCGTTCGAAGCTGGCAACCAGTCTGACCGACAGCAGCTTCCGGTACGCTGATCTAAGGTACAAATATACGAAGCACAAGAATAAGCTCATGATCGAATACCGGGTAGAGCAGGAAAGAGACGTATTCGACAATCTGCAGGCTTGCGGCGGGTATGATATCCGGCTCCAGCAGCGGACATTCGAAGAAGCCTTTCTGAAACTGATTGGCTATCAGCTGGATGAGAAAGGAGAAACCAAATGAAGACATCACTCAGCTTAACCAAATACCATCTCAAGCTGCTGTTCCGGGATCTGCCGTCTGTCCTTATGGCTTTTCTGATGCCTATCGGTTTCTACGTCCTGTTTGGATATATGCTGCAGGATGCCAATGTCAACAACAATTCGCTGACCGATCTGCTCATCCCGCTGTATATCATTATTATCATCGGTAATGCGGTCTTTAATGTGTTCGGCGTCCTCTATGTGAACGCCAAAGAGAGCGGTAATCTGCAGAAGTTCAAGTTCCTAGGCGTCAGCGAACTACGCTTTTCCTTCACGCTCTTCGTTGCAACGCTGGTGTTTCAACTGGTCGTCATCATTTCTTTCATTCTCTTTACCTACTTTTTTGACGGCAGCGTGTTCCCTCAAGATAAGCTGCTGCCAATCCTTGCGACGCTGTGCGTTATTCTGGTCTTCCATTTTGCTGCCGTCTTTTTCCTCGTTTCTCTGCTAAAGAAGTCGACGGCCTACAACCCGATCGCATTAACCTTATTTATGTACCAAATGTTTCTTGGCGGTCTTACCTTTCCGCTTCAAATGTTCCCGGAGTTCTTGCAGAAGGCCATTTATTACATCAATCCCATCATCTACGGTCGCGATGCGTTGTTAACCGCATGGACAGGTGACAGCTCGATTGGTCATGTCCTTAGAGACAATATGATCCTGCTCAGCTTCTCGGTTGGCTTGGTAGTGGCAGGCATGATCCTTAACCGGATCTTACTATCCCAAAAAACAGCCGTAGTCTTCACCCGCTAATCAGCGGTTATTGGCAAGCTTTATGATGCCAAGCTCAATTCCTTTTACGATCGCCGCAACGGTGGAGTGCACCATCAGCTTGTCGTTGACCGACATCAAGTGGTTATTCACCGTTCGTCGGCTGATCAAAAGCCTGTCCGCGATCGCTTGCTGCGTGTCGCCGTTGCTAGCAAATTGCAGAATTTCCTTTTCCCGCGGCGTCAACTCTTCTAGCAGCTCCTCTTCATCCTCCTTGCTCGGCATGAATACCTCACCGCCCGCATGGATCTGCCGGATATGATCGATGAGATGCTCCACGGACATGTTTTTATCGAGAAACCCCTTCGCGCCCATCCGCTTTGCTTCCCGGTGATATTCCTGCAGATTATAACCGGACAGGAACGCCACCTTTGTATCCGGAGCATGAGCCAGCACCTCCCTGCACACATCCAATCCGCTGTAAGCGCCCATGTGAATGTCCATCAAGATGATGTCCGGCTGCTCCTTCTCGATAATTCCCATGATGTTTTCAGGCATTTGTACATATTTGAACGCTTCAACAAGCTGGCCCATGACAATTTCCAGGCTCTTGGCGAACAACTGATGATCGTCAAATAATAGAATCTTCATGACGTTCTCCTTGGTAAAGTTAATAGGAACTGTTTGCCGAGCGCATCTTGCATCATGTCGAAGGTTCCTCCCAGCGACTGGGCTTGATGCTTCAGGCTGGACAGGCCGAGGTGTCTAATTTTGACCTCCAGATCCTCTGCCTGGATCAGTTTGCCGTCATCCCGAAAGTCGAGCACTAGATCCTCCCCTTCATGGAGGGAGATCCAAAGGTTCTCTGCTTCTCCGTACTTGCATGTATTGGTTAGCAACTCCTGAATGGCTCTGTAGAACAAGTAGGCCGCTTCTTCGTCAAGCTTGCCGGCGATCCCCTGCTTGATGTGAGGGGTTGGAATGTATCCGTACCGCTCGCGCATATCATCGATGAGGATATGAATGTTGCGCTCGAACGAAAGATCCTTGAGTGTCGACGGGTAAATGTCGTGCATCTGCGAACGAATGGATGTATTGAGCCCACCCAGCGTCTCGACGGCCAGCTCCTTGAGCGCTGTCTGTTCGGTGGGCAAGGCGGTGACGATGTTCTTGACGGCGATGATGTTCTGCAGCACGTTGTCGTGCAGATAATAGGTCACTTCTTTGCGAAATTTCAGCTCCTTGCTAAAGTCTGAGGCGGCCTCGGCCTTGGCGATGTGCAGCTTGCGGATCTCCTGCCACTGATCCAGCTTGCGGCCAAGATACCCGGCAAGAGCATAGTAGGTGTAATATTGCGCCGGGGCGTAAGGCATATGGGTGTTGGTTTCGTGGATAGTCAAGCATACCGAACCACCGGTATCGATTCCTTTCCCTACCGGCATCACAAGCTGACGAAAGTAGCCGCTGGCGAACATCTCCCGTTCTTTGTAACAGATGCGGATGCCGTCATTTGGCACCAGCTCTGCCCATTTCGAGTCGAACCCGGACCAGGAGAGGTCCGTATTGTAGTCTGCTAGCGCGTCCTCGTATTTCTCCGTAAACCAGGTGTCGAGCCGCTCGTGCAGCAGCGCTGTCCGGGTGACCAGTTGGTTGCGTATGTAAAGACATATCAAGATCACGATTCCCCCGAGGATCAGGCCAATTATATTGTACAGCGCAAAGAGATTCTCGCCATAGGTGTTCAGTTGATAACTGGCCAGAGCATAACCGTAAAGGAGGATGACGACATAAGCAAACAAGATGGTGGAGGCCTGAAAGCAGCGGTAAAGATGATTTTGGATATCCTCCCATAGCAGGACTGCCACATATAGGGCGAAGCTGACGGGCAGAGAGAAGATCATATTCTCCTGATACGGGAGAAAGACCTTCGATGAGAGGGTCAAAATGGACAACATGTGTAGTAAAGTGACGATGCCAACGCTCCATTTGTGATAACGAGATATAGAAGACAAATGCAGGACCGTTATCGTCATATAGACGGTGAATACCCCGAACAGCATCACGGGATAGGCCAAGATAGCCGCTGCCAAACCGAATAAGGCTATAGCATAATAGGCCTTCTTGATGGATGGACGGAATGATGCTCTGGCAGTGAAATAGACGGATGCGAAGGTAAAGAGCAGCCCCGCCCCTAGAAATAATAGCAACGGCCCCTCAAAGAACAAAAACGCCAACAAGGCAAGATGGATGGGGAGTACATGCTCCCGTTTAGGCTTGTTTGAAAAAAACAGGTACGCAGCCAGCAGCAAGTTTCCTACCACGTACACAAAAAAATAAGACGCTTGCGGCTCGATGATGTGATAAAGATAGAAGCTGGACACTCCAAGCACGGCTGCAAAAACGAACAGGATGGCTTTGTACCTATTGGATGTTAAGAGCATAATCGAAGTCTCCTGTTCCTACTTGGTATAGCTTGCGTTCTATCACTATACCTGAGTGATTTCAAGCAGGCAACGATTTATCTTCTGATTTTCATCTCGCCATTAGGCCGTGCCCCTCCAGGATCGCCTCCATACAGATCGGTCGTTAGTCCGCTGTTGTTTGAATACAATTTTAGTTACAATAGAACAAGAAATTTCCAATAGACACGCCATTATATACGTTGATGAGAAGAATGGGACCATTCCTATCGTTATGCTGCCGCTAATTTATTTGATTACATCATTACTTTTAAATAGATACTCTTGAGGTGGGAGAACTGATGAAAAAAAGATTCTTCACCATATTACCTGTCATATTATTGGTAATTATACTTATATTTGTTCTTGAAGGTTTTCGTTATTGGATGAACCCTTTAACAAAACCCAACGATGAAATGGAGACCAGCATTCTGCTCCAAATTCCCCTTGGGAGTTCGATCGATGAAGTGATTCATTTCATAGAATCAAAAAGGCGATGGAAAGTGGACTGGGTTAATCATAATAACGGCTATACTAACTCTCATGAAAATCCTCGGAAAGTAATTGGGGTACAGTCAGTTGGTGCATTTATTGGATATTACTACTCCTTTAATAATTACTATTTTCGAACGGATGTTGTTGTTTATTTTGCTTTTGATAAGGAATCAAAATTAATTGATATTGGGGTTAGTAAATACACAGATTCATTGTGAACTTCTGGCTGGAATCCATATTCGCATAACTGGGTAGAAGTAGGAGGCACAATACAGTGAGATTGCATCTCGGTGAACATCGATCACTTTACGAAATTTGCCGTGTTCGCTATAAAGCTGCCGGTCAAAGAGAATCCAGGCAACGAACAGGGAGAGAACGAAGAATTTGCCTCAGGACAAACCGGGACAAGGGCTGAAGCAGCTGTGATTCTGCTTCGTGCCCTTGCATATGCAATGGATGAATAATCTGTGTTAATTTCGCTAAGTTGTGTGTTGTCCGTGAGGCATCATAGGCTGGCTTTGCTGCATATTAGTTGGCATTTCGCTATACGTTTTTTGGCAAACCATGTTTGAGAGACGAGGTACATATACGGTATCCCCAGGGTTCAGTTGGTTTGGATTGAGATGAGGATTTGCTTCTTCCAGAATGGAATGGGGCATGTTGTACTTATGACCAATGGCAATTAAGGTTTCCCCATGCTGGGCTTGATGCTGCGCGAATAACATGTCATCGGATTGACCATCTCTAAAAAAGGGAAAGAAGAACGGAGAAAAAAAGAAAAACGGAAACAACGTGCGATTAGGAAAAAATGGATGGGCAAAAGGCCTGAAAAATGGACGACCAAAACCACCACCAGGGAAAAATCCGCGATTCATTTAGCTAACCTCCAAATAGTCATTTGTCTATATATATTTCCGGAGGGTTGGCTGGGTTACAATAAAATGTCAGCAAATAGAAAGGAAACGTTGAATCTGCGTCTGAGATTAATTTGGAACGCAAACAGGCGGGCTTATGCTCCGCCTGTTGTTCGTTATCCATTTATTCCATTATCCCGTGACTGACCAACTCTGATACGGTTACCATTTTAAAACCTCTTCGTTGCAATTCAGGAAGAATCTTTTTCAGCGCTTCGACTGTTTGCATTGAGCCTCCAACATGGTCATGCATAAGGACGATATCCCCGTTACGTGCGTTGTCCAATACTTTGGCTATAATTTTATCTACCCCTGGTTTACTCCAATCCTTTGTATCCTGGTGCCACGACCATAAGACGACATGATAACCAAGCTCTTTTGCAACTTGGACAACGATATCGTTATAATAGCCCCCTGGTGGACGAAACCAGGGACTTTCCTGAATATTATGGTCTTCAAATTTACTGCTTAGCGATTGTATTTCTGCTCTTACGGCTTGCTTACTGGTGTTCTTTTTGAAATAAGTATGTAGGTTCGTATGGTTAGCTACTTCATGAGACTCCCTTATTTCACGCTTAACCAAGTCAGGATACTTATCCAGACGATAACCCACCACAAAAAAGGTCCCTTTAGCATGATAGGTTTTTAACAATTCTAAAATCAGTGGGGTTGCGATGGGATTAGGACCATCATCGAAAGTAAGAGCAATCAGTTTTTCTTTCATGGGAACGTCCCATACAACGTCACCTGTTTGTTCGTAGTACGATCGGTCGTGCTTTGAGGGCAAGTCAAATCCACCTATAACGGAGGAAACGAGAAGGCTTAACAAAAGCCATTTGATTTGGAACGCGTTCATTAGCAGGAATCACCTCTCCATAGTTTGTCTCTGTCAGTCAAACATTTCATGTAGTGTTCGCTAATATGGTACGTTTTATGACGCTCACAGAGTTTGCTTAGGACTAGAGAAGACTGCGGATTTTAGAATCAACTATTTTCCCGCTTGTCATCTCCCCAAGGCTCTTTGATTCCGTTGGTTCAGGAAACCAACGATTGCCGCCAATAACCCCAAGCCTACCAAAGCCCCTGCCAGATAAGGATGATAGAGGAGGGTGGCCGATGATTGGAGCAACAGCCCCCCAGTTGCCGCGCCTGCGGCTAGACCTATATGGGTGAATGAAGTGTTGATGCTTAGTACGATGCCGGTCGCACCAGAGGCTTGTTGAATAAAAAAGCTCTGAATAGCCGGCCCGGTTGTAAACATGGATATAACCATGAGCCCGATCAATACCAGACCGGGAAACACCGAGCCTGTCCAGAGCGGCATAAGGATAATCGATCCGATATGCAAAATGAGTCCCCCAATCATTGTGCTCGTTGCGCCCCAACGATCCACCGCATACCCCCCGAACCGGGCCCCTGCGGCTCCGGCTATGCCCAGCACAAGCATCGTTACACTGCTGTAGGCTGGAGGCAGATCGAGAATTGTTTGCATGAATGGAATCAAGTAAGCAAACAGAACGTTATTGCCCCACTCCCTGAACAAAGTAATAAGCAACCCGGTGATGATGATCCCACGGCCGAATACTTTGAATTGCTTCAGAAACGGAACGGGGGCTTCGCTGCCAACAGCCGGGAGCAGGCGATAAATAGCATAGATGGTTCCAGCGCTAGACACACACAGGAAGAGGAAAATCTCCCTCCAGCTCAACCAGTCGGCTATAAAAATCCCGATCGGAATGCCGATAACCATCGCACTGCTGAAACCGAGAATTAGCATGCTGACCGCATGGCCTAGACGCTCAGGCGGCATGATCTTAGCCACGACCCCAAAAGAAACAACAAGAAACACCCCTGAGCTGATCCCTAACACGATTCGTGATGCTATCAATACATCCATACTGGGACTGACCCAAGCAGTTAAGCAGCCAATGGTAAACACAACTCCGGCAGATATCAAAACTGTCTTCCGATCCCAACGGGATGTAATGGATACGACGATTGGCGTCCCGATGGCAAAGGATAGCGAGAACACTGTAACCAGTTGGCCTGCAAGTGCAAGTGAGATATTGAGATCAGCAGCAATCCCGCCGATAACTCCCGTGACAATCAATTCCGAAGTAGCTGTCAAAAACACGCCCAACGTTAACAAAAATAAGATGGGTTTCATTTGATTCATAACAACACGGCCTCCTCTTTTCCCTTGGAACGTATTATAATCAGAGCACGAACAATTTGTAAGAAGGCAAAATCATTGGATATTATCCAATAATTTTGACCAACTTAATTTTAGTAAGTGAGAGGAGGGGTATATATGGACAAAACAGAGCAAAAAAATGAAGCGTTCGGCAACATATGCTCGGTACTGCAAATACTAGGTGCAAAATGGTCATTTCTCGTGATGTACGAGCTTTCTAAGGGGGCAAGGCGGTTTCAGCAGCTGCGGCGGGAGCTTCCGATCATTCGCACGCAATCGCTGACGGATGTTTTGCGGCATTTGGAGAAATGTGGCGTTGTGCGGCGCGAGGTTTTCCCTACAGTTCCAGTAACCGTCGAATACTCCTTGACCGCAAAGGGCTTGGACTTTCAAGCCGCTTTGAATGAGATGGAGAAATGGGCGGCACGTTGGAAGGATGCGGGGCAGAGCAGTGATGGAGATTCCACAGTTGAAACAAAATCATGACTATCAGCGACGCGGCAGCCCATGTCCGTTCAGGATCGCTTCCATCGCCTGAGCCAGACGCTCGGCAATCCGCGTATGCCCATCATCCGAAGGATGGATCAGATCGGTCGTTAGTCCGCTGAGATCCGGGAGCAACTGGTGACCGTCCACGAGATGCAGGCAGGCGTGATCCAGCCTGCGATAGATCTGCCTTAACCGCTCGTTGAAGTGCCGATTGGCTGCTGACATCTCACTGCCCTCCACCTGTTTGATGTCGTCCATATTTGGGAACATAGAGATCAGGATCACCGGCTTGCCGGGATGCTGCCGGAGCATTCCCTCGATCAAATAAGCGGCGCGCGCTTCAAACTCATCCGCGGTGAACAGACCGCGCATGTTGACGCCAAGCTCCAGTGTCACGACATCCCAATCCCCGCATGTCATCAAATAATCCGCCATCTCGGGCTCGCAGAAGCATGCCCCGCCAATCCCTTTGTTCCACACATCTGCGCCGAGCCTTCGTGCCGTTTGCTGCACATACGACGAATGATGGAGGACAGCGCCCGAGCCGTGCGTGATGGAAGAGCCGTAAGCCAGCCAGCTCCGGCTCGGCAACTCGTCAGGCGATGGCGGCCTTACAGGATGGCCCATGGTATCGAGATCATGGAAGACCACCTGGAACCCGAGCCCGGCGGTATAATTGCGACTGATGACGATCCGCCAGACGTCAGTCGAGAAGCGGCCTGACGGGAGCGTCTCCTGTCCGATTACCCTGAGGCGATCGGGTTTGTCGAGTTGGAGCGTATGAATGAGACCGGGGGTCAGCCGGTGCACAGCATGAAAATAATCCCCATGATACACGAGGATATCGCCAGCCTCCACAGTGGCCGACAGGGTGATGCGGATGTGCTCGGCACTGGTGACGAACCGGAGCTCGCATCCTGTGGAAGCTTGCGCCATAAACCGCCCGCGCTGATGCGCGCCCCTGCCCAGCACTTCTCTCACTTTCCGCGGAAATCGTTGCAGCGTTTGGCCGCTTCCCCCGGGTGCGGGCTCCAGCTCCGCAACATTGTGAAACATGATCTTTTCCCACAACATAACGCTTCCCCCTTATCCATAATTGCGCCAATCACGCATTCTACCAGTATACCGAAGCCTGCCGCTGCAAGGTCTTTGATTTGCAAAGGAAACTCTTTGATCTCAACAGAACCTCTAGCGGCGTGTTTGATTGGTTCTCGCAAGGGTGCTACTATGGATAGGATAAGCGGGAGGAGTGGAAGGGAAGGGACACGCATGTGGAAGAAAGGCAGCTTTTCTTCGCGTATTATGCTGCATATGGCGCTGATCATCATGTTCACTTTTCTTGTATCCGGTTACATCTCCTATCGGATTACGGTCCATCTATTCTCGGAGGTCGTCAGCAATCAGTTCTCCAAAGCCAGTGAACAAGCAGCCGCGCGGATTGATCTGCAGATTAGAGATATCTACCGGATTTCCAATTTTATCGTCTTTAATCCGTACGTCGAACAGGTACTGAGACGCTCAGCGGAAACGGAGGATCGCGAATCTCATACCCAGATTTCCGACCAGGATGAACTCAACAAGATGCTGTATCAGGTCAAGAATGACGAAAACAAGTTCTATTCCATGTTTCTTTACGATAATAAGGACAACAGTTTCTTCTTCCACTTCTCGCCGGTCGCCCGGAGCTCCTTGCGGCAGGAGGTATACGAGGAGGTGAAGCTGCGTCTGGCAGATTCGTCAGGTAATCTGGTCTGGTTTCCCATCGCCTTGCAGAGCTCGGTTGAGGACAGCGGCTACCGTCATTTTTTCGTGGCGGCCCGTTATATGAAGAATAAGGACTTCGATCAGTACGGCATCATGGTCATGCTGTTCGACCGCACGCTGTTCTCGGAGGATCTGGGTGAGCTCGTGAGCGATGAGAAGGCCAATGTATTCCTGTATGACAGGCAGGATCAGCTCGTCTACACCGACCAGCAGGATAGCGACCCGTCCGGCATCCCCGTCCCGGCTGAACTGGGGGCGCAGGAGATCGTGCAGGAGAACGGCATTTCCTATCTGTATGCGAAGAGCAGATCGAGGGAGATGGGATTTGCGCTGGTGAGTCGGGTGTCTCTGGATTCCATTCAGGAGAAAAGCTCGGTGGTGCTCACAATTTCCAGTGCCGTCGGTGCCGTTGGCGTCTTGCTGGCGATGCTGCTGCTATCCTGGAGTAGCAGGCGGCTGTTCAAGCCGCTGAGTATGCTCGTCCATGGCATGAAGCGGATGCGGGGCGGCAACCTGGAGACCCGTGTCGTCATCGACACCTCGGACGAACTGGCTTATATCGGACAGAGCTTCAACTCGATGGCGGAGAATGTCAATACGCTCGTCCGCGAAGTATACGAGCGGCAGCTGAATGAACGGGAGGCGGAGCTGACGGCGCTACAGACGCAGCTCAATCCTCATTTTCTCCATAATACGCTCGACACGATTTACTGGCAGCTCTATCTGAAGGACGAGAAGGAAACGGCCCAGCTCGTGGTGTCCTTGTCGGATATGCTCCGTTATGCCCTGGAGCCAGCGGACACTGAGACGTTATTGTCCGAGGAAATCGCCCAGATCCGCAACTACCTGGCGATCCAGAGCAGCCGGCACGGGGAAGAGCTGGAGATAATCATCCAGACCGGACCGGGGGCAGAGAAGGCCAAGGTACCGAGATTGATCCTGCAGCCGCTCGTCGAGAATGTGTTCGTCCACGCCTTTGCCGATAAATTGACCTCGCGCGTGTTGATCATCCATGCCTCGGTCGACCGTGAAGGGAAGCTGGAGAGCGCACCTGATCAAGCGCACGGCACGCTGCGTATCGATATTATCGATAACGGCAAGGGCATGGACGAGAAGGAAATGTCGGACATCGTATCCTCGGCCATGGCACCCCGAGCGACCGAAGGGCCGGTCGTGGGCAAGAAGAGGACCCCTATCGGCATCCGCAGCGTGATCCGCAGATTGAATCTGATCTATGGGGAGCCATACGGTCTCAAGATGGAATCCAAGCCGGGAGCTGGTACCAAGATCCGGCTGCTGTTACCCATTGAACAAGAGGAGGGATCCGCATGAAGGGAAAGCTGTTGATCGTTGACGATGAGCCGTTCATCCGGAAAGGGCTGCATAAGCTGGTGGAGAGTAATGCGCTGGGCTGGACAGTGGCGGGCGAAGCCGGCAACGGCCAGGAGGCGCTGGCGAAATTCCGCGAGCTGAAGCCCGATCTCGTCCTCACCGATATTCGCATGCCGCTGATGGACGGACTAGAGCTGGCCCGGATCATCGCTGTCGAGAGTCCTAGCACATCCGTCATTATATTGACCGGGTACCGGGATTTTGATTACGCTCAAGCCGCTATCAGCCATGGTGTCAAGCATTTCCTCCTGAAGCCCTGCAGGGAAGAAGAGGTCTGCCGTATCCTCGGAGAGGCTTTCGAACAGTTCAGGATGCAGGTGCTGGTTCGGGAGAAGGAGGCCGAGGAGCAGCGGGTCAAGGAAGATGTCCTGCTGCGCAGTGCACTCTCACATCTGCCCTATGACCGGAGCGAAGCAGCTGCTGCGGAGCGACAGCTCCGCGGGTACGAGTTCTGGCTGCTCCAGGTGGACAGCTATCTGCCTCAGGGCAGGGATTACCGCAGAAGCGACAGGATGCTGCTCCAATTCTCGGTCAGCAATATTCTGCAGGAGGTGATGGCGATCTCGTCACCTCATATTCGCTGGCTCACCCTGGCGTACGACAGGTTCGCCTTCTGGCTGCCACCCGAGATCCAGGCGGAGCCTGTGTTCGAGGAAGCGGCGACCGTGGTCAAGCAACTGCTCGGCATCACGCTATCGTCCCACCGGTTCGGAAGCTTCGAATCCTTCGGAGCGCTTGAGGGCTGGATGGAATCGAAGTTGAGACAGACGGGAGCGGAAGCCGGGGCGCCACAACACGGAATCCCCATGGTCAATGAATCCAAAGTCAAGCTGATCCGGGGCGAAATGACGGCGATGATGCTGCTGGGAAACACCGATGAACTGCAGACGTACGCCGAGCAGCTGCTGGCAACGTTGGCGTCTGCTTCGGCATCGCCGGAGGAAGCGAAGATCGAAGCCTTCTGCGCCGCTCTGGCGATGAATGATATCATGCGCAAGGAGCTCGAGCTCGACCCCAAGATGGCGGGCGAGATCGGCCGCTGGGCAGCGGATCTCCACGCCTGCAGGAGCAGAGAGGAGGTCACGGCATGGCTCGGCAGGCAGGTCGGAAGGTTCGGACAGGCGCTGTCCAGCTGGCAGATGGACCGCAATAGCGGCGTCATTGCCCGCGCCGTTCAATATATCCAAGCGCATTATGCGGAGGAGATCGGCCTGTCGGATGTGGCTGCTTATGCCCATCTCAGTGCCAATTACTTCGGCAATCTGTTCAAGAAAGAGACAGGGGAGAGCTTCAGCAGCTATCTCTCCCGACTCCGGATGGACAAAGCCAGGCTGCTGCTCAAAAATACGGACATGAAGGTAGCGGAGGTCGCCGAAGCCGTCGGCTACCCAGACTCCAACTATTTTGCCACTGCCTTCAAAAGCGCATCAGGCTGCTCGCCTTCGGAATACAGGAAGCGCGAGCGGACATCCGGCGATGCTGTCTCACAGGGTCGATAGACGCTGCGGGACAGCTTTTTTTCTTCCCCCGTTGACGCTGACGTCTTCGGTCATTCCGTTGCAAACCAAAGATTTCCCTTTGCTAATCAAAGGCGGCTGTCTCCTTGGCCTTCTATAATGAAGACAGAAGATCAAGAGACATCAAGGGAGGGAGAATCGATACGATGGCAACAGGCAGAACCGTACCCGCCATGGACCCAGGTGGCCCCAATAGCGAGACTAAGCGCAGTTCTTCCGATGTGAGCGCAAACCGCCGCAGATGGAAGGCGAATATCCCGCTGCTGCTTATGTTCATACCAGGCGTGTTATTTTACATTATATTCAAGTATTTACCGATCGGTGGCCTGATGATTGCTTTCAAGGATTACAATTTTGCCGATGGGGTGTTTGGCAGTCCCTGGGTGGGGCTGGACAATTTCGAGACCATTTTCCGCCAACCCCAGACGTTTAATGTCATTCGCAATACGGTCGTCTTATCCTTCCTCAATGTGTTTGTCGGCTTTCCGTTTCCAATTCTGCTGGCAGTCATGCTTAATGAGGTAAGAAGAAGCTGGTATAAACGCTTCATCCAAACCGTCGTCTATCTGCCCCACTTCTTCTCGTGGGTCATCATCGGCGGATTCGTCGTCACGCTGTTCTCGGTGGAATCGGGTACCATCAACAACTGGGTGGAAGCGATTACGGGCCAGCCTTATCCGTTTCTGTTCGAGGAAGGCTCCTGGATTAGCATCTATGTCGGTTCAGGGATCTGGAAGGAGATGGGCTTCAGTGCAATCATCTATCTGGCGGCGCTGACTGCCATCGACCCCAGCCTCTATGAATCTGCGAGTCTTGATGGCGCCAGCAAGTTCAGACAGATCTGGCATATTACGATTCCCGGCATCAGCTCGACGATCATCATTATGTTCATCCTGTCCATGGGCAGATTAATGGAGGTCGGTTTCGACCATGTCTATGTGCTGCAGAACAGTATCGTTTCTGGTGTTGCAGAAGTCATCAGCACCTTTATGTACAGGGTCGGTCTGCAGGGTGGACAATTCAGTCTGTCGGCAGCCATGGGGATGTTCGAGTCGCTGATCGGATTCATCCTTGTGCTCGCAGCCAATGCGGTGGCACGAAGATTCGGCAAAGGCCTATGGTGAGGGAGGGAACAGCATGAAGAGCACGCGTGGAGAAAAAATCTTTTATTTCGTTAATAGCTTTATATTGTTGCTGCTAGGCATCACTTGCTTGTTCCCGCTCATCAACACCATTGCGCTGTCGCTGAGCGATCTGCAGCCGATTGCCTCGGGCAGAGTCACGTTCTATCCGATCGGGTGGAATACGGACGCATTCTCGATGTTGTTCGGGGGCACACGAATCATCCCGGCCTTTTGGAACAGCGTGGTCATTACGGTTGTTGGCGTCATTTTCTCGATGAGCGTCACGATCATGACAGCCTATCCGCTGTCGCGGAGAATCTTCTTCGGGCGTCGCTTCTTTACCCTGGCGATGGTGTTCACGATGCTGTTCAGCGGCGGGCTGATCCCAACCTACCTGGTCGTCAAATCGCTCGGTCTCGTCAACTCCTACTTCGCGATCTGGCTGCCGGCACTCGTCAGTACGTACAATCTCCTGGTTATGCGCACCTTCTTCGAGAATATACCGGATGAAATCGACGATGCCGCGCGCATCGATGGTTGTACAGAGTGGACCTATCTGCAGAAGGTTGTGATTCCGCTCTCCATGCCAGCCATTGCGACGCTCACCTTGTTCTATGCCGTCGGCTTCTGGAATGCCTTCATGAACGTACTCATCTATATCAACGAGACGAGCAAGTACAATCTGACGGTGCTCGTACAGAATATGATTCAGAGCCAGAGTCTGCTCCAGGAGATCGTCTCGACCGGCGAGCAGGTGCAGGTCGTGCCTGAATCGCTGAAAGCGGCCGGAGTGCTGGTCATGGTCATTCCGATGCTCGTTGTGTATCCGTTTCTGCAGAAGTATTTTGTAAAAGGCGTTATGCTGGGCTCGATCAAGGGTTAGGCTGATGCGATAAAAGAAGCTGAGTCTCATTATTCAACCTAAGGGGGAAATAAGCATGAGTAGGAGAAAATTGATGAATGCGCCGCTGGCGCTACTGGTCAGTGCGGCTCTGGTCGCAGGCTGCAGCGACAATGGTGGGGGCGGCAGCACAAGCGGCACGGATGGTGAGCAGTCGGTCAAGAAGCAAGACATCACCGTGTCCATCTATGACCGGGGCAATATCTCCCAGGACGAAGGCACGATCGAGAACAACCGCTGGACCAAGTGGATCAACGAGAATGGACCATCCAATGTCAAATTTGTCGCGATTCCCCGTACGAATTCGTCCGAGAAAATTAACGTGCTGTTCGCTTCAGGCAGCGCACCGGATCTCTTGTTCGAATATGCGCCGACGAACCGCAACCCGCTGTACGATCAGAAGCAGCTCATGCCGATCGACGAGCTGATCGAAGAGCATAGTGTAGGGTACAAGAAGCTGCTCGAGGAGAATCCGCTGCTCCGCAAAGCCGGGACCAAATCAGACGGCAAGCTGTACGAGTTCGGACGCATCAACTGGGTGGAGCCCCAGCGCGGCATCCTGATCCGGGTCGATTGGCTGGAGAAGCTGGGACTTGAAATTCCGAAGACAACCGATGATCTGTACACCGTTGCGAAGGCTTTTGCTGAACAGGATCCAGACGGCAATGGTCAAAAGGATACGTACGGCGTGTCGATCAGCGGCAGAGGCGAGATCACGATGAAGCAGATCTTCGGTGCCAGCACCAAATGGGTCGTCCAAGACGATGAGCTAGTGATCGATTGGGATCGCCGCCAGGCCTACTTCTCCTTCATCAAGCAGCTGTATGACGAAGGCATCATCGACCGCGACTTCATCAACGACGAGAACGGAGCCAAGGCCCAGCAGGACTTCGTCAACGGCAAGGTCGGCATCTATCCGTTCCAGGAAGGCAACACGGTCAATCTGATTAAGAACTTCGTCGATCCGTTGAAGCAAAATGTGCCGGACGCGGAGCTCACCTTTATCCCGCTCCCGGAAAGCGAGTTTGGCGCCTTCACGCCAACCCTCACGAATCCGGTACAGATGACGGCTGTCATCGCTGCCACAGCGAAGCATCCGGAGAGCGTCATGCACTATATCGACTTCCTGATTCAGGAGGACACGATGGAGCGGCTCGCCTATGGGGATGAAGGGACACATTACCAGAAGAATGGCGAGGTCATCGAGATCATCGATGCCGACAAGCACAAGAAGGAAGTAGAGGATATCACACTGGATATGCGGATGCTGCAAAACAGTGGGCTCACCTTCAACAAGGGGAGCCTGCCGATCCTGAAATTCAACAGCGACCCCCGCAAGGAAGAGTACCAGGAGATGTATGATCTGCAGCGCGCGACCTATCTGACGCTGGATAAGCCTTATCCGGAGCTGACGATCTCCGAGCATATGCCGGCGATGCCCAAGGATCTGGCAACTTCCGACTCCAATGCCGAGAAATCAATCTCGGATCTGTGGATGAAGGGCGTCGTCGGGGGCACGAAGTATGGCATTGATCAGGCGCTTGCCGAAGCACAGGGGATCTGGGAGAAGAGCGACGGCGCGAAGATTGAGGCGTGGTACAAAGACTGGTATGCCGAGAACAAGGACAACGCGCTGCTCGCTGAAGATATCTATGCGATGGTCGCAGAGCAGCTGGAAGTGTACGAGGCGTTAAGACAGGAAGTACTCAACTAACGAGCATGAAGAGAGGAGAACCGGCTCACCGCCATGTTCTCCTTTCTTTAGGTCTCAACAAGGAGTGAGGGGAAATGATGAAAACGACTGGCACTACACAGACGCTCCGTGACTGGTTGTATGCGGGGCCGTTCGATCTCAACGTCT
Source organism: Paenibacillus daejeonensis DSM 15491 (assembly GCF_000378385.1). Taxonomy (GTDB): domain Bacteria; phylum Bacillota; class Bacilli; order Paenibacillales; family Paenibacillaceae; genus Paenibacillus_D; species Paenibacillus_D daejeonensis. The sequence continues at coordinate 52,665 of NZ_KB899660.1, forward strand.
CAGAGCTCTACTACGACAATTACCGGGTACCGATTGCCCCCTATGCCGAACTGCTGGATGAAGCCGCCTCCCGGCTGGACGGCCTGGAGCCAACCGAAGGGAAGACACTCTCACTGTACGGTCAGACGCTGCCATGGTCGTTGCTGCGAACGGACGAATCCGAGCACAAAATGACCTGGGCGCGCTTCGGTATCCATGCGCGCTTGCTGGTGACTTACGCCTATACGAGGCTTCACGCACCTGACGATGGCGACTATGATTTCCGCTTGTGGCTGAGCGGCTCGGCGCGTCTCATGGTGAATGGCGTGGAGCAATTCGCCCATCAACGTGTGGGGCGGACAGAGGACACCTTCGAGATCCGGCTGCCACTCATGCGGGGCACCAACCATATCGTCATCCTGTTGGCCAACGTACACTTGCATTGCATTAATTCCTTTACGCTGACTGCGCAGGACGATCGACTCCAGACAGAGGTGCCGCGTTTGCTGGACCCGGCGAGCCGCAACCTGCTAGAAGCAGACTGGCGGCGCTTCTTCGTCTCGCGCAACGTCGTGAGCGGCGACGAGAGGGCCCTGCTGGAGTGGGATGAGCCGATCGGCAGTCCAGGCACGTTCAAGGCCACGCTGTCGACCAGCAAGCGGGGGATGCCGCTGCGCACCGTACGGAGCCTGGAGGCCCGACTTACTGGCGATCAACGCACCTGGGAGATTGCCCTAGCCAGCGAGCTGCCGGAAGCAGGAGAGTATCTGTTGTCGCTCGTCTATGAAGCGGATACCGGCGAACAGATTCAGGGCCTGTCCTTCATATATGAGCGTGTAGATTGGTTGCAGGCTCTTCCGGAGGGGGCGGCTTTTGATAGGCGCAAGCGTTACATCCTGGAACAGATGGCGGAAGCCCCTGCCGATGACCGATCACTGCTGTACCGGGAGTACGCCAAGATGGCTGCTGGCCGCTGGGAGTCCGTCGATTCGTCGGCGATCGAGACCGCAATAACTTACATTGAAGACCGGTACGACTGCGCAGACTTCGCGATGCACGGGCTGCTGCGCATGTATAGTCATTATGCCGACTCCGGCCGCATCCAGCCAGAGCTGGTGGCGCGGATGAAAGCGTGTATTGTCGGCTTCAAGTAATGGGAGGATGAACCGGGCCGCTCCCTGATGTTTACGCGCTCGGAGAATCACGAGATTCTGTTTTTCAGCGCGGAGTACGTGGCCGGCCTGCTGTTCCCGGGGGAGATGTTCACCAACAGCGGCCAGAACGGACTATTCCATGCGCTCAAGGGCAGGCTGGCATCGGAACGCTGGATTCGGGAGAGGGGGACCTATGGGTTCATGGAATGGCATTCCAATACCTATTATGAAGAAGATATTCTGGCTTTGCTCAGTATCGTCGATTTTGGCGAGGAGAAGGGCTATGCGCGGCTGCTGGCCCGCCAGCTGCTTGATCTGATCTGTCCCATCATGGCCTCTCACAGCAGCAGGGGCATCATGGCAACGACGCACGGCCGCAGCTATGAGGAGTCGATCATCCACCCGGAGCTGGAAGCGATCGGGCATATGAATTGGCTGTTGTTCGGCTGGCCGCGGCGGCTCGTCCGCGACATGTCAATCGGATGCGTCGCCATGGCCGGCAGCTCATACGTGCAGGATCCTGAATGGGAGAAGGTCGCGGGCAGCGAGAGCGAATTATTCACCCGTACGCAGATGGGACTGTTCCCGCATGGGGGAATGACAGGCGTAGACTGCGCGACGTACCGGACCCGGGATTACATGGTTTCCGGGATGGTCGAATCCAAGGCAGGCGAGCATGGCGCTCAGGTTCACGCGGGGCAGGTGCTGCTTGGCGGCCAGGTGCCGGTCTTCGTCACCTGTTTTGACAACAAATCGGAGATGACACGGCCCTCCTATTGGGGAGGACAGTATATCAATCCTCATATGTTCGCTCACCGGAATGTGCTGGCCTTCAACTACCGTTTGGGTGAAGGGCCTGGTTATACCCATGCGTATTTCCCATTTGCCGAGTTCGACGAAACCGAGAGCCGCGATGGCTGGCTGTTCGGGCGGAAGGATGACGCTTATGTGGCGCTATACTCACAGCATCCTTATCTTGTCACGGATCATGGCAAGTACAAGAAGCGGGAGCTATTCTGCCGGGAGAAGAACAATATCTGGCTGCTGGAAGCGGGTAGTAGGGACCAGTCAGGGTCTTTTGCGGATTTCAAAGAAGCGGTTGTCTCCGCACGTATCCAGTCGCCGGAGGACGGGGCGCTCGTCTATGATTCTCCATCGCTTGGGGAGATCACGCTCCACTACGGGCAGCCAAGCCGGATCGGCGGTCAGCGGCTCAAGGAAGATGACGGCTATCCGCTCATTGACAATCCGCATCTTTATGCAGCGTACGGGACAGGCATCGTCACACTCTACTTGGGGGACAAGAAGAAAACGTTGAACTTCAAAATTTGAAGGGGAGAGAGAGCATTGAAAACCATACTGATTATGATGGATTCCTTGAATCGCCATTACCTCTCCAGCTATGGCAACGCGGGGGTTCACACACCGCATCTCGATCGGCTGGCAGCCAAAGGGATCGTTTTCGATCAACACTACAGCGGCTCGCTGCCCTGCATGCCGGCGCGGCGTGAGTTAATGACCGGGAGATTAAACTTCATGGAATCACGCTGGTGTCCGCTGCAGCCATTTGATGAAGCCTATCCCGAAGAGCTGCGTCGGCAGTCGGTCGTCTACAGCCATCTGATTACGGACCACTATCACTACTTTGAAGCGCAGGGTGCGGGATACCATACACCGTTCAACACGTGGGAGTTCGTGCGCGGCCAGGAAGGCGACCCCTGGCATCCCGGCGTCGGAGAGCCCCAGATCCCCGAATTTCGGGGCAAGAGCAAGCGGCAAGATTGGGTGAACCGTGGAAGTATGGATGCCGAGCGGGAGGAGGACTACCCGACGCCGCAATGCTTCGAGCGGGCGATTCGGTTCTTGGAGCGCAATCACATGGAAGATCGCTGGCATCTGCAACTGGAGGTGTTCGATCCTCATGAGCCATTTATGTGTCCGACCAAGTATCGCGAGCTGTATAACGACAACTGGGATGATCGTTATCATTTTGATTGGCCAGCCTACGCTCCCGTGGATGCCGATGAGGAGGACGATGCGGCGATCCGACATATCCGCGCCTGCTATGCAGGCACACTGACCATGGCAGATGCCTGGCTCGGCAAGCTGTTGGACACTATGGATGCGCTCGATCTATGGCGGGATACCGCGGTGATCTTGACCACGGATCACGGCCATCTGCTCGGGGAGCATGGCTACTGGGCCAAAAACTACATGTTTGATTACCAGGAGCTGGTTCACATTCCGCTCATCGCCTATGTGCCGGGCGCGCCGATGAACGGGAAGCGGGTGGGCGGACTAACGTCCACCATCGACATCATGCCGACCCTGCTGCAGCTGCACGGCGCCGTTCCTTCAACGTATGTGCACGGCCGCTCGTTTGACGGACTTTTCGTTGAGGATGGATCACATCACGAGGCCTTACTCTACGGCTACTTCGGGAAGGACATCAACCTGACGGATGGCCGCTATACCTACTGCCGGCAGCCTGTGCCAGGCAGTATGGCTTATCATCACACAGCCACGCCGCCGAGAGCGAGTGCTGGCGCAGGGGGCATGGCCGCTTACGACAGGTGCGAGGTGGGGGCTTTCCTGCCCCAGACGACAATGCCTGTGTACTGTTTCCCCGTGCCTTCACAGCCGCATCATAACGCTACGCATGAGCCTTTGCTGTACGATCTTGCCACCGATCCGGACCAGCGCTCTCCCATTCAGGATGCCGCACTGCATGCGCACTACGAAGCGCAGATGAGCGAATGGATGCGGCGCTATGAGGCGCCAGAATGGCAGTATGTCCGAGTGGGACTGGGACAGGAGTAGCGTTAATAGGTCGTGCAAGAAATTAGCCGACGATCAATAACCGCCATTGGAGTATCCTGAAGCACGCAGCTCCTGTCGCTTATATGGACCGTATTCCTTCTGTATTATAGACAATAAGATTTCTGAAAAAACCACGCCCAGCGTGGTTTTTTTGTTTAACTAAGTAAGTTCATATTGTGCCTCGACGCTTACGTGAGGCTAAATAAGGTCATGTTTAATTTTGTAGGAAAGGGGGCGGACAGGTGCCAAGAATTAGGCTTAAAGATACTAATCCCAGAACATGCCATCGTTAAGGTGTGCTTCAATAGTTTGTTTAAAACGCGATTCATTTAGGTCAATTAAGTAATCATTCACGATTTTATCTAATATAGCGAAGTTAATCATTTCATATGCAGTCCCGCCACCCATACCTGGTTTATTAAATTTATCTGATAATTCTTTAAATGTGGAGCAGAACTTCTCCGAGGAGACTTTTCCGGAAAGAAACCGATTACAAAGTCGTTTCAAAAAAAATTGATAATGCATTTAAGATAATCCTCCTGTTCTTAGTTGCTTCAAGTATATACCATTAAGTTTTCAGATGAACAGTCTTGACTACCTCGAGACATGAAATAGGAAAGAATAGGACTAAAATCTATTGCGCAGTTGAAAATCATGCAGGCATGGTGATTGTTTTAATTGGGTGGATTCTACATGATGAGGCATATCATCAGGCAAAAAGCTCTTAATGAGCTTGACTAACCAATAGGCGAAGCGTGTTTGGAGGACTTACGCTCGCTTCGCTATGACGGTGTCTATTGCAACGAATCATCCTCTTACCGCTCACTTCCGCTCTTACGGAAGATGGGCGGCGACAGATTTATTTGGTTTTGTAGATTCTCTTATTGGTGAGGATCGGAACTTAGATGTCTCCTGGAGTATAGTTGACTATCAACCGATCACCGCATTTTGGGGGAGTTCAGATTTAGTATACCACCAGTTGACAAATATCCGATTTTTCATATATCATCGATATACGGAATACTAATTATTGGTTCCCCACTAATCTGAACAAGGAGGTTTTCTGTTTGGTTCAAGATAGTAAAAGCTCCAATGAGACCCGGAAGCGAATCTTGGAGGCAACTGCTCAATTGCTGGCAGCCTCACCTACCGGGGATATTTCGAATCGGGAGGTGAGCGAAGCCGCAGATGTAAAGGCACCGACTATATATCACTACTTTGGCGACAAGAATGGTTTAATACAAGCTGTCGTTATGGATGCATTTGAGCGGTACATCGAACAAAAACAAAAGGTTCCCCCTACAGGTGACCTTATCGCGGATTTCCGTAGAGGGTGGGACATGCACATCGAATTCGGAGTAACAAACCCTGCGCTGTACGACCTGATGTACGGCCGTCCGCTAATTCGAAGTATGTCTCCGGCAGCAGATGCTGCCCGGTCTGTGTTGCTGAAATTCATGCACCAATTTGAAGATACCGGTCGCCTGCGGCTGCCTATCAGGATAGCGATCGACGTCGTTGCATCGGTCGCAATCGGGGTAACCCTTCATCTCATCCGTACCAATAGCACCATTAATGATCCCTTGGTCTCCATAACTCGTGACGCCGTAATGGCAGTGGTAATCAGCCCGGATTCCGCTTACGGAAGCCATCCTGCATCGCCAGAAATCGTAGATGCCGCTGCCCGTCTACGAGAGGAATTGCCGAGAGGGCAAATCTCAACCCTGAGAGCATCGGAGATAGCACTTCTGCATGATTGGCTCAACATCCTTGCCGGAGACACAGAATTATAAGGGAGGTAAACTGAACAATGACGCAAACTAAAACAGAACAAGGTAACTATAAAAGCGAAGGTCAGGGCAAGCAGGCGATAGTCATCGGGGGGACCCGTGGCATCGGGGAGGCCATCATCCGTCAGCTCGCCGCCAAGGGGATGAGCGTGGTTATGGTCGGTCGCAGCGACACGACACTGCGGCAGGCTGCCGACCGGATCCGCTCGGCGGTCCCCGGCGCCGAACTGCGCCTGGAACGTGCGGACCTGTCCCTCGTCCGTGACGTCCGCAACCTGGCCGAGCGGCTCGCAGACAGCACGTCTCCCAGCGTGGTGATCAACAACGCCGCGGTAACGGCCGATATCCGCGCGCACACCGACGAGGGTATCCAGCTCACCCTGGCCACCAATCACTTGGCGCCCTACGTGCTGATGCGAACCCTCGCCGAATCAATCAAGAAGGGCCCAGTCCGCCCCGTCCGGTTCGTGGTGGTCGGCGCCAGTCCCACCGTGCTGAAGGCCTTCCCGGTGGATCTGGACGACCTCCACGGGCAGGCCGAACGCGCGCTCAGCCGCTTTCCCAGCCTGCGGCCCTTTGCCGCCTACGCACGCACCAAGAACATGAACACAATGTTCGTCTACAGCCTGGCACGCCGTCTGGCGAACAGCGGCATCACCGTTAACGGAGCCCACCCGGGGATCATCGCCCAGACCGGCCTGGCCCGCAACGCGCGCGGACTGGAAAAGGCGCTGGCCACGATGGTGGCGCTCAACCCCTTCAAGAAGATGCCCGATCAGGGAGCGGTCAACCCCGTGTGGGTGGCGACCGATCCTAGCCTGGACGGCGTGAACGGACGTTTCTTCGTGGACCGCAAGGATGTCACCACCCCCGACCACACGCTCTCCCCCGAACGCTGTGAGACCCTCTGGGAGCGCAGCGCGAAACTGGTCGGTATGGAGCCCTAGTATATCGCCACGACAGGTGATTACTTGTGCGTCTGCCGTACTGGCTCACTATTGGGTGCCGATCGCTTGGCGCGCATGAGTTACATAGCTCCGAAAATGATCGGATGTCAAGTGAAGGTCTGTTACATAAAAAAGATCGTCCATGAGGATTATCCCTTCGGACGATCTTTTTACTTGCTTACTACTTTAATTGCTAGCATCGAATGTATAACTAGCTTACGTTAACACCTTTGGCATGTTTTTGTAGGGAGCATCCGGGAGAACCGGAAGAAATTTTGTCGATGCCAGGCCAGAAGCGAGTGGGGCTCGATCGCCTTACGGAGTACGTGGGACAGGCGGTAGAATTGGGGATTCCGGCTGTTGCGCTGTTTCCTGTGCATCTGGCTTCTATGGTCCTTTTCGTCAAGCGCTGGGAAGTATATTGTCCGGAGACAAAAAGAGCTATCAAATGGATGTTGCCAATAGCGATGAAGCCCTGCGAGAAGTGGCGCTGGATTTGTCTGAGGGCGCGGACATGATTATGGTAAAGCCTGGCCTACCTTATCTGGATGTGATACGACATCGAAACAGCTTTTGTTGAATCAGCTTATTCAAACAGAAAACTGTCTCAGTCGAGGGAGTTTTCCCTTTTGTTCATTTGAATGATGCGCATTAGAGATTTTGAAAGCAAGTCTTTTTCTTCATCTGTAAGGTTGTTCATAAAGTGCTGATTCATTTCCTGCACAATATTCTCAAAAGGAATACGCATGTTGTCAGCTTTTTTTGTTGTAGTTACAAGTATCGTTCGCCTATTTTCAGGATGTATGCTGCGATTTATTAAATCATTCTTCTGCATACGGTCAAGAATACCGGACGTAGAAGATGCTTCTAATACGAGCAGTTCACCAATTTGCTTGGGTGTAAGATCGCCGTGGTTCCAAAGACAATTCAGCACACCGTATTGTGCCGGCGTCACATTATACGGTGACAGTTTTTGTATAAAGTATTGAAATACCACATTTTGCGCAGAACTAAGTAAAAAGTTGATACATTGATCCAATTTCATAATTACCCCTCCATGTGTTGATAGTATATCATATCACTGATATTATTGAAGCATAAGAATATTTCCTATTACGTAATGTTTTTAATAAATAAATTGGAGGTGGAGATTATGGAATCGTTTCGAGCTTGTATTGTACGGGAACAAAACCAGCAAGTATCTTACTGCGTGGAGAGTATTCAACTGAACTTCTTATCCAAAGGCAACGTAATCATTAAAACAGCTTATTCTTCCGTCAATTACAAAGATCATTTGGCGGTAAAAGCGAAAGGTGGTGTTATTCGCAGCTTTCCAATGATACCGGGAATTGATGTTAGTGGAACAGTTGTATCTTCCGACACGGAAGCAATTCAAGTAGGACAAGAGGTTTTAGTGACTGGCTTTGGAATGGGGATGACACATACGGGCGGTTTTTCAGAGTATGTTCAAGTTCCTGAAGAATGGATTGTTCCGCTTCCAAACGGACTTTCCTCGCGTGATGCAATGGTTATCGGTACAGCCGGGTTTACTGCTGCCCTCTCGATTGATGCGTTGGAAAGCAAAGGGATGACAAAATCTGAACAGCCTGAAATTTTGGTAACCGGCGCTTCTGGCGGTGTAGGTAGTGTGGCAATTCGGCTTTTATCGCAAAGTGGCTATACGAATATATCCGCACTAAGTCGCAAAAAACAAGAAGAAGGGCTGCTTTTATCACTTGGTGCCAAAAAAATTGTTTACCCGGAAGAAGTAAAACCAGAGAAATCAAAGCCTTTGGAACAGCAGCGATTCCATTATGTGCTTGATACCGTAGGCGGAAATGTGGCATCTGCGCTAATTCCTCAACTTTACTATGGTGGAAGCATCAGCATGTGCGGCAATGCTGGCGGTATCCAAATGGAAATGACGGTTCTTCCTTTCATACTTCGCGGAGTAAATATACTTGGTATTGATTCCGTGAATTATCCCATTGAAAAACGCCATCACATATGGAAGCGATTTGCAAATGAATGGAATATCATGGATTCATTACGTGTTCATGAAATTGGCTTAGATGAATTAGAAAATACTTTCTCCTCGATTGAACAGGGAACGCATGTCGGGAGAACTATAGTCAAAATTTAATAGTGATTTTTAAATCAATAAGCCCACGAAGAACAAGGATGATTCCACAATGGAGTCAGCATGAGGAGTTAGCGAAGCGATATTTCTTGTCCTGTGAGAGCATCAAGAAAATTATCTATAAAAAGAACTAATGAAATCCGCTAAATAATCGTATCGACGGTTTAGCGGATTTTTTGTAAATGAATTAAATCAATTAACCTATGAACTGCACCTCCGGATTGAGAAACGCTACGTTCGTTTTAATTTCCTGGTACTGGAGGGTCTGTATGAATATCTTTATCAGGATCATTTAAAACCCACTTCGTAAAGGTAACCTTGAACGATTCACTGGTAGGTGCACATAGGAAAGGCCCTGCGTGATTGGCCTCTGTATAGGGGAATCGTGCAACGCGGATGGTTTGCCAACCACTAGCTTGATGTCGAGCTCTGATGATAACCGCATCTTCATAGACTGAAGCCCGAATCGTCACTTCTTTTCCGCTCCAATTCGCTGGCAAAGGAAATAAAGACCAATCGGAAAACTCATTGGTAACGACTGCACCGATATGCGGAATCCCGTCGCTCATTTCAATTCCGGCTTTGATCCACTGAGTAGGAGAATGCCATAACATGATTCCTGCTTGGTCGTAGAGCTCGTTGAATCCCTCAAACATGAAAGTCACTTCCATCGCGAGTCCTGTATCCCATGGCGTCAATAGGGCGTGTCCATTGTCGTGCTGGAATCCATACATTGTTTTTTGCCAATAGTCACTACCTTTCAATGCTTCAACAACTAAGTGACCCTCTGATTCACGATAAGATTTAGGGTTTGTGGTCCAACTGCCTTTTTGCCATGAGATGAGCTGTGTCATTAAAAAGTCCCTTCTTTCTTTTGCTAAGGTACTTGATTAGTTATAAATTATTATAACACGTCATTGATAGGGGGATCAGGAGTCATTACTGGCTAAATCGGCAAATGAGAAGAGAGGAGGAGATCATTTTATGGCTGATCACATCGTTCAGTTACGACCTATAACTAAAGACAATGAAACGGAATGCATGAATTTAAAGCCCCGAAAGGATCAGGAGGATCTGGTAGCTCCCAATGCAGATTCCATCATACACGCTACGAAAGAACCAACAACCAAGCCTTTTGGTATTTATACTGACGATACAATGGTTGGTTTCCTACTCTTTGACAATGAAATTTTTAAGGACGGGTACTATTGGATACTGCGATTTATGGTCGATGTGCGTTTTCAAAAGAAAGGCTACGGATCGTTGGCAATAAGAGAGGTGATAAGGATACTATCCGCCAGGCCTGATTGTAAGCAAATTAGGGTTAATCATGTACCGCATAACATCGCCGCGAATCGTTTATATAAAAATCTCGGCTTTCAAGAGACTGGGGAAATGGAAGACGGGGAAATTGTACTTCGTTATGATGTCACCTAAATGTGAAAGCAGGTATTAGAAAATGATACGAGAAATTTGAAAAGCAATTCACTGAAATTACAAGTAGGTGGCGATTTGATTAAGAAAAATGATTTGATGGTTCTGTGTGAAAAATCTTTAATTAGTAAATTATTTGCTGATGTAGGCAAAAAGAGGTGTTTGGCATAATACAACATTGGTTGCGAATTGGGAAACTATTATCAATTGTTTTACTTATTGGTTGTCAGTCAGGTGAGCCGGAAACGACAGAGCCAGAAGCCTCTCAGTTTAAAATCGAACTGAATGTCCCTGAAGAGTTGCAAGCAAATGAACCTTTTAGGTTACAAGGACAACTATTGAATACAGGAAATGAGACAAGGGAAATCAGTCACTTCGTTGATCTCTTCAGCTACTGGATATACGATCTTAGTGGAAATGAAGTTTCGAGTGGTCTTGTCCAGCACGTGCCGTTACGTGACTTTCGCAGTGGAGTAACTACGAGTGAGCCATACACTTTCGATGACCTTGATAGGTTCGTTGACTTACAAAAAACAATTCAGGATAAAAGCTTGCCAGCTGGAACCTATAATGTTATTACAATTGGGTCTTTTACTGTATTATATGGGGGAGAAGAATATCCGATTGAGATCACTTCGGAGCCAGTAGAAATTAATGTGCAATAATTAATATGAGCCTCGTTGACTACTTCTGTGGTTAGTGAGGCTTCTTATTTGATATGAACCTAACGGAAAATACAGGAGGACATATGTGGGATATTAAAGAACAAATATTGTCTGCATCAAAAAAGTTAAGCATCGAATTAAGTATTTTACCCAAAGAAGAAGCGGAGAAAATTAAGCATAGTATTTTCAACAAATACTTGGAAGAAGGTGCGTTACCCTACTTCCCTCTTTTTGAGAGTCTAAATCATTATATTGGGATTGACGTTCCAGAGTCTTGGACGTGGATATCCAATTTCGTAGAAAAAACACCAGTCATATTATTTTTTAATCCAGATGATGAAAAAGAATATTACAAATTAAAGAAAGGGGAGGATGTGGTTTTAATTCTCGAAGAGATTTTCAATGTCGAATTTTATATAACGAACTTGGATACAGAGTATCTACTAGGATACAATCACTCCCAATGTTTAGTCGCTTGTGGAACAGCAGATCCCTGGTTAGAGAACCATGAGGGATATAAAACAAGATACCCAAAGGGAAACAACTAAGTGGCGAAAAAAATCCCAACCTTTATTTCACCTGGCACACTATATGATTGTTAGGAATTACAGATGCAACTGCGGAGGCGAAAGATGGATTCGATCGAGAAGAATGGAAAAGAAGCGGCAGAGGCGATTAGGAGCTATGTCAAACCGATTTTCGGTTTTGCGTTGAACCGGATCAAGCAGCGAACGGAAGCGGAGGATCTGGCTCAGGAGATTATGGTGCAGTTATTGAAATCCTTCTCCGGAGTGCGGGATATTAGATGCCTGGATGCTTACGTCTGGACGGTTGCCCGATACACTTGGGTGAATTGGTTGAAAAAGCGTACGCGCGCTCCCCAAGAGATTGAAATCAACGGCATGTCCGAACTGTCGGCCGCCCCTTCCCGGGAGCCGCTTAACCGGCTGCTGGTAACCGAAGCTTACAGCGAGCTGCGCCGAGAAGTCGCGTTTTTGTCCGACATCCATCGCCGGATCGTGGTCATGCGTTATTACGATGAGCTTAAAATCAACGATATCGCGAATGCTCTGAACATTCCTGCCAACACAGTGAAGTGGCATTTGAGCGAAGCCAAAAAGGAGTTAAGGAAAGGGATGAAACGTATGCGTGCAACAGGATCATTGAGTGTCAACCCCGTCAGCATGGGGGAAATGGGCCATTCCGGTACGGCAGGAAGATTGGGCGAAACCAACGATTTTCTTGGTCGTGCCTTGGCGCAAAATATCGTTTACTCGGCTTATCACAAGGCGCGTACCGTACATCAAATCGCGGAGGAGCTCGGAATGCCCCCGTCTTTGCTGGAAGGCGAAGTCCGGTACCTAGCCGATTACAATTTCCTCATCCAAACCTCTCCCGGCAAATATCAAAGCAATACTATCGTCTGGGACCTCTTCGAGTTGGCCGTAGCCGGTCATCAATTCTGGCAAGATTGCGCCACCGAAGTGGCCGATCTTCATTTTGACGCGTTAATGGAAGTTCGCCGGCAAATCGAGGATAGCGGAGTGTACGTTCCAGACGGCGACTATAACTTCCTGCTCTGGACCTTGCTGCCCAAGAACGTCGAGGAGCAATCTTGGCGGAGCATGCCGGCGGGCGAAAACTTCAATGCGGTCGCACCAATACGAAAGGACGGAGGACAGTATATTGCCTATGCTGCGTTGAACCAGAACGGTAATGCCGATCCGGGTTTTGATTTGAGTAGTTACGTCAGCTTCGGTCCGTCGCTCCGATACGTCGAAGACTCTCCCTTATACTTGTGGCAATTCAATACGTGCTGGAGCGACCGCCCGATGGATTGGCGTTTCCTGGAACACCGGAATGTCGAGATTTGTCATGCGTTTCAACAAGGGGAGCTGCCCGACAATGAAGAGAACAGCGAGCAATATTCGTTCCTTCTGGAGAAGGGGTACATCCGCAAGACGAAGGAGGGGTACAAGTTCAATGCGGTTTGGATCGACTCTCCGCAAACGTTGGAACGGTTGAATAAGGCAATGCCGGATTTATCCGCTCTGTATGCGCCTGCTGTCGGCAAGCTCTACGATAAAATGCTCAAGCTGTTCCTACAAAATCAGCCGAAGCATTTGGCGCCGCAGCTTGCTTACATGGTGAGAGGCAATACCGGCGGAGGCCGGCTGGTCGCTTATATCATGAAGCATTTGATCGATAACGGGAAGTTGAAACCGCCATTGCCGCACCAGCAGAAGACCATTTCAACCTGGATGGGGCCGGTCAAGTAGGTCGGGTATAGTTGTAGACTGAGAAAATAAAGAATTAAAATTCCGCCGCGGCATTAAGTTAACGGGCAGGATAGCGCAACAATATTAACTCTATTTTTGTTCTGATACTGAAAGAGGGAGTTAATATTTATAAACTAATAAAGAGATGTGTCATTGGAATCTCACTGACGGTATTTTTACTATCGGGTTGCACAACTGTTGAAAAGGAGGCGGCAGAGTTAATCTTTCAAGAAGCACACGCTCATTTCGGCGAGGTAAATATACTTGTCAATAACGCAGCTATGTACACTGATGACGACACGCTGGCCTTATTTACGGAAGAGGGTTATGATCGTACCTTTGAAATGAATGTGAAAGTAAGCTTACTGATGTCGCAAGCCTTCGTCAAACAATGTACGCAAGGTGGACGTATTGTTCATCTTAGCACCGATACGGCACAACGAATGGCGGGGCAGATCTTATACGGAGCAAGCAAGGCTTCGTTAGAAGCTTTGACAAGAAGTATGGCAATCGAACTTGGTCCAAAGCAGATTACGGTAAACACCGTAGCACCCGGTCCGACCCAAACGGGTTATATTGATAAAGAACTCGAAAAACTGGTCATGCCCACCATACCATTGGGAAGACTCGGCAAACCGGAGCATATCGCGGAAACCATTGCTTTTCTGGTATCTGATTGCGCATCTTGGCTCACTGGACAAGTGATTCAGGTGAGTGGAGGGCACGGCGTTTAGTGAAGTGAAATGGGCGCGAAAGGAAGGGCGACAACGATCCGAAAGCCTTAGCAATTAATGGAAATAAACTAGCTTAAGTACCGCTTTCTTATGACCTCAACGTGATGAAGTTCATGTCCCGCACAGCCGTAAGCGATGGCACGCACCGTTATACTTGTGTCGTTGGCTATGCCCGAGCGGGACCACGACTCTGCCGGCAACCCGCGCAGAAGCGTGATCGTCGCTTGCCGTACAGCCCGGTAGTCCTCTGCCAATTGCGCGATTGTCCACCTTTCGAAAGGAGGTATGAACAATTCCTGATCAAAACTGGCCAGAGGGGTCTGGTCCCCTCTTGAGAATCGGAGCAGGCGGTAGGTCATAACGCGTTCACTATCTACGATATGGCCAACGACTTCTTTCAGCGACCACTTTCCTTCGGCATACCGATAGGATCCCTGGTTTTCGGTCAAAGTTGCCAGCAGTTCAGTCATTTGCTTTTCCTGAGTGAGTAGAATGTCGATGATGTCGCCTTCCGGCGCTAACCGGATATACTCGCCAGCGTCCCCGGCATATTCTACTTCTGACGGTCTTTGGTTCATGAGAGATCCCCCTCCCTCTGTGTGATAATAAAAATTATATCACTCATCTAGTTTACTGTCATTCGATCGGTTCCAGTTGGCGCTGAGCCAATTCGTCTTTTTCAAACAACTGTCCTAAAATGAGTTAGTAAGTTTGGAGTGCCTGGGCCGTACCCGCTCTGGATAGAGTGACCTCCTGATGGGGTTTGAGGCAATGACCTCGTGTGCAACACCATCTTATACTGCAGGAGCTCATTTTTGTTCAAGCCCCAATTTTTCGTTACATAGGAATCTAACGGACTTTATTCAACCTGAACAAAACGGCTTCCATAGTTCATTTCAATATCAATAGGGGAGAGCACGTCACTAGTTTTGGTCTACATTTTTAATGCGATTCTGCCGCAACATGTGAATGAAGTTTAGAGTGGATGCGGATAAGGGTTCACTATTACGAGTACATACAGCGATTGTATAGGTCAGGTTAATACCTTCAACATATACTCGGCACAACTCCCTCGCATGTTGATTAGCATAACGATGATTGGGCGCAACGACGAAACATCGCTCGTCCTGGAAACCTTGCCACACCCAGCGTGGCTTTTTTGCAAGTATGCTCTTATCAAAAGCCACGGACTAAAAGATACCTGCTAAGCCGTTTTTAAAATTCCAATGTAGCTTCGCGTGTACGTTGGATCGCTTTTTCTTTTATTTGTAGAACTTGGTCAGGATACTCGGCCATCCCTTCGATAAAGATGCCATGAAAATCTGAGACTCCGATGAACTCCATGATGACTTTTAAGTGGCGGTGGCCCATTTCCCAGTTTTCGGCGAGTGTATTGGAGCCGGGTGACAACACACTGCCGCTAGCTTGAATGTGAATCGCTTTTTTATCACCGAGCAAGCCGACCCGGCCAACGTCGGGAAGATATTTGAACGTCTTGCCCACGATGCAGATGGAGTCAAGATAGGCTTTCATAATCGGAGGATAAGAGTAGTTCCAAGTGGGGCTGAGAAGCTCATTAATCCGTCCGACTTTTGTCTTCTCATTAACGCTTAACTCTTCGAAAGCTGTGCCATGCTTAAGCTTCTCCCATCCGTTAAAAACGTCCGCATCCAAAAGAGGAATATCCATCTTAAACAACTCGAGTTGAATCACTCCGCACTAAGGAAACATTAACCCAACAACCCCCACCATACAAAGGTACCGCTTGGGATCCGCGGTTCTTCAAATGGCTTGTCCATTATCAAGTACAAAAATGGACTGCACGTCAAATTGCAGATCACTATAGTCAGCTGGTTTTCATTGAAACGATAGATAAAGTTAAGTAGTAAGCAAGACGTTTCGATAAGTCAATATACATTCAAAAACCCACGCCGGGCGTGGGTTTTAAGTGATTTTATGCAGTTGCAAGCGAAGTTATGGACTGCAACTGAGTTAGTAAAATAGCGACGATGACGAAACACTCATGATTACCCGCAAAGATATAAGGCCTTTCCAAATGTAATTAGATTTCTGGAGAACGTTATATTATAATTAAATTATATAATTATGTATTTCATGGAGGTGATCTGGATGGATTCATTGGATACAATGGCTGAGACATTCAAACTCCTTGGCGATAAATCAAGATTATCCATTCTGGGCTTATTAAAGGAGAGAGAGCTTTGCGTCTGCAATCTCGTCGATATTATGCAGATGTCTCAGCCTAGCATAAGCCAGCATTTAAGGAAAATGAAGGCCGGCGGACTTCTAAACGAATATCGGAGAGGCAAATGGGTGTATTACTCCTTGAGCCTCGAAGATAAACCTTACGTGATGGACGTGCTAAAAAGCATTCCTTCACAAGCTGAAAAGCTGGAATGGCTGGATCAACAACTCGCTGCAACCGTTTGCGACTAATTTAACTGCTCTTGTGTCTTATTTGACTCCACGGCCCAGATAACAAATAGCGATAGCCACCGCGAAACGATTCAATACGAATGGCTTCCTGAAAGCGAGCCAGGCGTCGGCTCAATGAGCTTACATGAATCTCTAATGTTCTCTTCCCGTCCATAAAATTACTTCCCCAAACACTATGTAGTAAATGCTCCTTGGATAAGATTATTCCCGGTTGCTTCGCGAGGTTTATGAACAGTTCGTGTTCGATTGGCAGTAGGAGGGCAGTGACCCCTTTAATTTCAATCGCAGGCAACTCGGGATGAATAACTAGCCCACTGGTTGATCCACTTTTAGATGACCAATTAGGTTTCTTAAAATAAGCGGTTGCTGTGATCAGGGCCCTCAAGCTTCGATTACGAAGAGATCAAGACCCATTCTCCCTCCGCCAATCGTTATATCCAAAATGATAAGATCATACTTGCTTTCAATCATCATTTGACAGGAGTTCTCAACCGTTTTAGCAACCGCAACATCATTAAACCTTTTTGAACGAAGGAGGAGACGTCTTATAAGCCTTATTCTTCAACGCCTTATCATTTAGTTGTG
Organism: Paenibacillus daejeonensis DSM 15491; assembly: GCF_000378385.1. GTDB lineage: Bacteria > Bacillota > Bacilli > Paenibacillales > Paenibacillaceae > Paenibacillus_D > Paenibacillus_D daejeonensis. The sequence goes on from NZ_KB899660.1 coordinate 69,649, forward strand.
ACCCCATGCCGTTTACAAATTGTACATCTCCGACTTACATATAAACCTTTACTTATATAATTATATGAGTATAATAAAGGTGAAATCAGAAGCGACAAAGGGGATAGGAGGGGAGTAACCATGCTTAGTTATGCTGCAGTGGCTGAAGAACTGAAGCTGCTATCTAACAAAACACGATTAATGATACTAGCGCTACTCAAAGAAAAAGAGATGTGCGTTTGTGACATTGCAGCTGCATTAGAGTCCACACAACCCAATATTAGTCAGCACTTACGTAAGTTAAAGACTGGCAATCTGGTCCGCGAAACACGGCGAGGCCAGTGGATTTACTATGCCATAAACCGTGATAACAAACCTTATATATCCGACATTTTAAATGACGTCCCATCGATGAAACACCAAGCCATGCAATTTCAGTCAGAAAGCTGTTAGCTGTTAAGGAGGACTTATGTTAATCATAGCGTCGGTATTATTTGTTGTGACGTTAATTTTCGTCATCTGGCAGCCGAAAGGATTGAACATCGGCTGGTCTGCTGCAGGGGGTGCCGTGCTTGCCCTACTCTTCGGTGTCGTTAGTTTCAGTGATGTCCAGGATGTGACATTGATTGTTTGGAATGCGACGCTGGCCTTTGTAGCCATCATTCTCATTTCACTGATTCTCGACGAAATTGGTTTTTTTGAATGGTCTGCCCTACATATGGCCAGGCTAGCCCGAGGCAATGGTACCTTGATGTTTATTTATGTCGTACTGCTTGGCGCATTGGTTGCTGCTTTCTTTGCGAACGACGGTGCAGCTCTTATCCTAACGCCGATCGTATTATCCATGGTTAGGGCGCTAAAGTTTGACGAGCGGATGATCTTACCGTTCATTATGGCGAGCGGATTTATCGCCGACACGGCATCACTACCACTCATCGTCAGTAACCTGGTCAATATTGTCTCTGCCGATTATTTTGGCATCGGTTTTGTGCAGTATGCGACGCGCATGTTTGTTCCGAATCTGTTCTCTATAGCAGCTAGTATTATCGTCTTATATCTATTCTTCCGAAAAAGCATTCCCAAAAACTATGATGTGAAGCATTTACGGGCACCTCGGGAAGCAATTAAAGATCACCGGCTTTTCCGTTTATCCTGGGTCATTCTAGCCGTGTTATTGGTTGCCTATCTCGTCAGTGAATTTATTGATGTCCCCGTCTCGATCGTTGCCATGGTCGTCGCGATACTTTTCATTATCGCAGCCCGTGGGAGCAAAGCGGTGGCCACAACAAAGATCATCAAAGACGCGCCATGGTCTGTGGTTGTTTTCTCCATCGGTATGTATGTGGTTGTATATGGTTTGCGCAATGTAGGCCTTACTGATCAGTTAGGTAGGGTCATTGAACAAATCGCCGACCACGGTCTATATGTCACAACAATCGGAATGGGTTTTATTGCAGCCGTGCTTTCTTCCTTCATGAACAACATGCCGACCGTAATGATCAATGCGCTTGCCATCCAAGGGACAGGAACAGAGGGGATCATTCGGGAAGCCCTGATTTATGCCAATGTCATTGGCTCGGATCTTGGACCTAAAATCACACCTATCGGTTCATTAGCTACCCTGTTATGGCTGCATGTGCTCTCACGCAAAAGCGTGAAAATAACATGGGGATATTACTTTAGAGTTGGCATCATCTTAACCGTGCCTACCTTGTTCATTACTTTGACCGCCTTGTCGTTATGGCTTTGGATCATCAACTAAATTCATTCAAGAGGAGACGTTCACATGAATAAAAAAATCGTTTACTTTCTTTGTACTGGTAATTCGTGCCGCAGTCAGATGGCAGAAGGTTTTGGACATCAACATCTCGGTGAAGAATATGACGTTTATAGCGCAGGTATTGAAGCACATGGATTAAACCCCAAGGCGGTTAAAGCCATGGCAGAGAAGGGCGTCGATATAAGCCAGCAAACCTCGGATGTGATTGATCCGGAGATTTTGAATAAAGCAGACGTCGTCATTACGCTTTGTGGCGATGCAAACGACAAATGTCCGATGACCCCTCCGCATGTGACACGATATCATTGGGGATTCGATGACCCCGCTAAAGCAACCGGCACGGACGAGGAGAAATGGGCAGTGTTTCAACGAGTTCGAGACCAGATTGAGGCACGTATCCAGCGATTTGCTGCTGAAGGAGAATAAAGTAGGGAGGGTTCGCGATGCATAAAGCAGTAATTATCGGAACAGGACCAGCCGGTTTGACGGCTGCCATTTATCTGGCCCGTGCCAATCTTGAGCCCATTGTGATTGAGGGGCCTGAACCAGGCGGACAATTGACCCTTACGACCGAGGTCGAGAATTTCCCGGGGTTTCCTGATGGAATCATGGGGCGTGAACTTATGAATAATATGCGTAAACAAGCAGAACGATTCGGTGCTGAATTTCATCGGGGATGGGTGACCAGCGTTGACTTTACGAATCGACCATTTAATCTCTCGGTAGATGGCATGAGTGATTTGCAAACAGAATCGTTAATCATCTCTACCGGTGCTTCAGCAAAACTTCTTGGCATCCCTGGAGAGAAAGAAAATATTGGCCGCGGCGTTAGCACATGCGCAACCTGCGACGGTTTCTTCTTTAGAGGAAAAGAGATTGTTGTCATTGGCGGTGGTGACTCTGCCATGGAGGAAGCCAACTTTCTAACAAAGTTTGCCGCTAAGGTAACCGTCGTCCACCGTCGAAATGAGATGCGCGCATCAAAAATAATGCAAGATCGCGCACGAGCCAACCCGAAAATTGAGTGGGCATTAAACACCATTCCAGTCGAAGTACTCGCCGGCGAACAAGGCGTGACTGCTTTAAAAGGACGGGATGCCAGTACCGGTGAAGAAAAAGTCATCCAAACGGACGGCATATTCGTTGCGATAGGCCATACCCCGAACACAGGATTCTTGGGTGATAAGCTGGAGACAGACGATACAGGATACATCCTAGTTAAGCCAGGGACGTCAGAAACGAATATAGCCGGTGTATTTGCTTGCGGTGACGTCCAAGATCATACGTATCGCCAAGCGATCACAGCAGCCGGATCGGGCTGTATGGCTGCGCTGGATGTCGAGAAGTTCCTGGAAGGCAATCGTGTACATGACTGGAGTATAACACTCTAAACAAGGAGGAAACACGATTATGATTCAACGCATGCATGTGGCTGTTAATTGTACGGATTTGGAAAAGTCACTAACCTTTTATCGAAATTTCTTTGGGTTAGAACCTGTAAAGATCAAAGATAATTATGCCAAGTTTGAAATGGATGAACCGGCTTTACATTTCTCATTGAATGTCCGACCGTTTGAGAAAAATGGTGTATTAAACCACCTTGGTTTCCAAGTGAATAATACCGAAGATGTTCTCGCGATGGGAGAACGTCTCCGGCAATCGGAACTATTGACTATTGATGAGATGAACACGACGTGTTGTTATGCTGTTCAAGACAAAGTGTGGGTCTATGATCCTGATGGAAACGCGTGGGAGATTTTTTACACAAAAGAGGATTCTGAGTTTGAGTCTGCAGGGGATCCTCGGGAACTTTCCCTTTGTTGTGCTCCCCCTGCGGCCACTGTATCAGTTGAATTCACATCATTTCAGAAGAAGTAAAGGAGCATTACGATGAAGACGTATCACGCACTAATAGAGGAACGGATTTTCATGGGTGGGGCGGCCGACGTTAAAGATATGGTTTTGGATGAAAAGTGTGAAGTTATTGTCGATCTTCGTGAAGAAGCAACCGAATGCGCCTACCCGGAAACGAATGCGACATGGATCAAGGTTGGTATTGGAGACAACGCGGCAACACCGCAAGAAGAATTGTTTCAAGAGGCCATTAACCAGGTTGTGACGGCTTATCGGGAAGGCAAGAAGGTCGCATTTCATTGTGGGGGTGGAAAGGGCCGAACAGGTGCCGTCTCAATAGGTACATTAATTTCTTTAGGGAAAGCCTCTTCCATTGAAGAAGCAGAACGTATCGCGAAGGAGATTCGGCCCATTATCCAAATTCGCGAACCTCAGCGCGAAGCATTAAAAAAGTTGTTTGAGTCCCACTAGGGGAAGGGGAGAAGGGCTGCCATCATAAGATGCAGCTTTATCTTTTGAACAATACTTGCAAAATACAACTAATTGCGATATAACTAAACGTGAGGTGAATCACCATGGAAAACGTTCGGGAGCTCATACAAATTATGACCCGTCGGTTCGGCTTTTTAAATAAAAACTGCTGTTCTGCCGGTGGGTTCGACATCTCACTCATCCAGAGCCATATTCTTTATGAAATTGACCGTCAGCATCAACCATCCATTCAACAAGTCGCCGAAACATTAGGGACGGATATTACGACGTTCAGCCGCCAAATTCAGTCGTTGATAAAGATGAACTTGGTTAAGAAAACCCCAGACGTCACAGATCGAAGAATCTATATCCTGTCCTTAACAACCGAAGGCAAATTTGTTGCAGCTGCGATCGATGAGCAAATGAAAGCCTATTTAAACGATATTTTCTCCCATATGAATGAAGTTGAAAGGGAGACCGTCATTCGTTCCATCCAGTTACTCAACGAAGCGATGGGGAAATCGCGTTTGTGTTGTATGCCCTCACAGGGGTAAACCTCACGCCTTTAATACTTGCATTTTACAACTATCATCCTGGGAAGATCCGCTTCATATGCTCATGAAGAAAATGAGTTTATGCCAATTGACAAGAAAGTTGCCTCGAAATTACTTGCATTTTACAACTAAATGAGGGGTCTTATATGACTAAAGTATGGGATGTTATCGTAATTGGAGGAGGTCAGGCAGGTATGGCTTCCGGTTACTACTTAAAGAAAAACGAACTTCAATTCTTGATCCTGGAGGCTAGTGGCCAAGTGGGGGGATCTTGGCCCTTTTACTATGACAGTTTAAAACTATTCTCTCCTGCCTCCTTATCCTCTCTCCCAGGAATGAAGATAGCTGCAGAGAGCACGCACTATCCGTTGCGAAACGAGGTCATCCAGTACCTAAATGACTATGCCAAAAGCTTTCATCTACCCATTCGGCTAAATCAAAAAGTGATGACTATAGAGAAAAACGAGGAGGGTTTTGAAGTCCGTACGGGCACCGGTGACGTTTACCTGGCAAGAACAATTATTAATGCGTCCGGCTCGTTTCACAGCCCATACACGCCTGAAATTAAAGGCAGGGATCTTTTCCAAGGGGAGGTACTTCACTCCTCTCTGTACCGGAACGTAGAGCCTTTTAAAGATCAACGGGTAGTTGTCGTGGGGAGAGGTAACTCTGCCGTGCAAATTGCCGTAGAGTTAGCTGATAGCAGCCATACGACACTGGCTGTACTGAAGCCCGTAGCGTTTGTTAAACAAAAGGTATTGGGCATTGATCTCCATTATTGGTTGAGAGGGACCGGCTTAGACACGTTCCCGTTCTGGCGTTTAGACAAAAAAGCTCCGGCTCCGACAGCAGCAGCCGATTTAGGAGAATACAAAATAAAACTGGCGTTAGGTAAGCCGGATCAACGCCAGATGTTCTCATCTTTTAATAATGAAGGCGTCATTTGGTCCGATGGAAAGCGAGAGAAAGTCGATACCATCATTTTTGCTACGGGGTATCGACTCAGCCTTCCCTTTTTAAGGCCGCTGGGAGCCCTTGATAAAGACGGGAAGCCAATACAGACAGCAGGTGTTAGTCTAACCGTGCCTGGGCTTTATTTTGTCGGTTTAGAAGGTCAGCGTTCCTTTGCCTCAGCAACATTAAGGGGGGTGGGGCCTGACGCAAAGTTTGTCATCAGCAAATTGATCAAACATCTAAAATCAGTTAAAAAAAGCATGAATATGGGGAGGAACTTACCATGAAAAAGTTCGAAATTTTTGAAGCTGCTGGATGTTGTTCAACTAGTGTTAGTAACCCTGAGGAAAAGCGAAACGCCATTCGTGAACGGACTGCTAATAATACCTCTGGATGGAGACGCTGTCGCCGAAGAGAAGACAAGCTACTGCCGAGGCACAAGAATATATCATCTTTTTATACCCACGCCTAGCGTGGCTTTTTGTTGTTGTCGTTGGTATAATTTCTCGGAAGGTAAAGGTAACTTTAAGGTAACTTTTCTCCCTATATACATATGTATAAAATACGGGTTTTGTGAAAAAGTAATATCCGGCCAGCAAGAGAACGAGCTGACTTTTCCACTGCCACAGGAATGAAAGTAACCAAAGCCTTGCTTGATCCAGCGGTATGTGGAGCTGCCGTGGGGTTTGATATACCATCATCAAAAACTTAAACCTGAGATAAATTTTTCCACATATTTTTGTAGTTGTTTATTTTCTTCAGTTGGATCTGTATAGACCATCATGGCCACAGTTGCTGTGGGTAAAATGAAGTGCTCAATTTCTTTATTAGATCCCCTACTCAAAGTCGGACAATCGTATTCAGGCTCATATTAATTATTGTTATTGCACATTAATTTCTACTGGCTCCGAATTGATCTCAATCGGATATTTACCTCCCCCATATAATACAGTAAAAGACCCCCTTGTAATAACATTATAGGTTCCAGCTGGCAAGCTTTTCTCTTGAATACCTTTTTGTAAACAGGTAAGTTCTTGTCATCGACTTGTGACAAGAACTTACCCGCATAAAACATAAAAAACCACGCTAGGCGTGGTTTTTAATACTTGGTATGTTCTTGTCACTCGACAGGAGCGCACGGAGATTTTCACCCATGCATCCCAGACTGCCCCATAGCAAGCTTTAATCTAGTTGATTGGCAAATGTGGCTACAGTTAAAATTCCTAATCTCTGCTTTCTAACTTTCGTAAAATCATTAGATAGCTAATCATAATACGAGCAATTCTGTGATTCGAAAATCCTTGTCTTGTCACGATATCAGCGTGGTATTACATTTAAGAATAGCCAGTTTCCGTTACATTGCCGGTAACTGGCTATTTACAACTTGAAAGGTTTTTTGATCCCTATCTTACGTCAATAGGGTAAGTTCTTCCCAAACGCTAATAAGACTAATCTCCATTTAGATTACTTCGATCCATATATTCCTCGTATGATTTTTGAATTTTATCTTTGCAAATCTCTTTCCAGAGTTCCTTTAACTCCAAATCTTTATTTTTAGAAAATATGTCCGGCTCCATATCCCCACCAAACCCAATCCAAGTATCATCCGCTACTTCTCCATCTTCACCTGAAAAAGCTATTTCATGCGGAGCAGGAGCGTGTCCAAGGTAAGGGCAATTGTTTTTTAAACAATGATAACCTGGGTTTTTAATCCCGTATCTACAGTAGTCAGGAACGACTTCTTCTTCTGAGTTTTCAAGTAAACCATACAAACAGTGCACTTCGACAATAACATGATTATATGGAATGACACTTGGCCTCCTTACTATTTATTTTTGGTGTTTCAAATCAATCTCTGTAATAGTTATTTTACCATTTTCCATTTTGAAATAAATCCTCGCATTTCCGCGGCCTCCACCAAATCCTTTGAAATCGGCAGACCACAATCCCTTCTTATCACCACTGCCAGTTAATAAGTGAACGTTCAATCCAGAATGGTCTCCGTTAGCTAACTTTGTAGTTATCTCATCAAAACTTTTCTGTTGTTTCGCACTTAAAGATTTTAACTGATTAGTAACATTTTTCTCCTCTACAACCGTCATCCAAGGACACTTTGTATTATGCACCCAAATACCCAAGTCTGTTACATAATACGTGTGGTAATCATCAACCGTAAAGTTATAAACTGTAACTGGTTCATCCAGTTTTACAAATTCTATCTTTTCAATTGTCAGGTTGCTTCCATCGGCCTTTTGGAGGTTATCGCCCACTTTAAGTTCATCTGCATAGATCCAACCTTTATCTTCAACCCAAAATGGATGATTGTCTGTTGTCTCAATAATCTTTTCTCCAACAGACAGTATAATTATATCATCACGTTGATTTCTGTATAAAGACGTTACTTCCTTATATGCCAACTATTTGTTCGTCCAAAATTTTAGTGAAGGCAACTGAACTCGTAGGCAACCAATTATTTTGTAGCCCCCAAACCATGTGGGGGGTTAGCCTTATCTCTCTCCTTGCTGCTTCTCTCAGACCCTTTGCAACTTTGCGATTTGCAATATTTAGGTCATGCTGCTTCTCAAGAGCTCGCCTTTCAGCCGATCTGATCTCTCCCTCATGATAGACTATAACTCCCCTAGCCTGGCGACTTGGCTTCCAAAGAAGATCGACAGAGTGACAGGGGCGATTTGTCAAGTCACTAATCCAATTCGCAAATTGTCTTCCATTTTTCAACATAGCTGATAAAAACAATAGGTCTGCTTCAGGAGTAGCAGCACAGAACGCTAACAGACATAACATTCCGTCTAACGACCTTCTTAATTTTCCTGACTCAGAACTCAATATATGACATTCATCAAACACTAGTAATCCTACGTTTGAAAATGAATCTGGACTATAGGACAACATTGCCAAGCATCTTTCGGGCGTCATAACTTCGATAGACTGAAGTTGATTGCCTTCAACAAAAATAGAATCATAATCATTTGATACATCTAAATCGAATTCTTCTTTGGGAAAAATGGTTTGAAGGTCTTCAGTTAGTTGTTCTACAAGTGCGTGAGTAGGTACTAAAAATACAACCTTCTTACCACGTGCAAGTGTACCGGCGATTTTGAGTACGCTGACAGTTGTTTTCCCAGCCCCTGTTGGGAGCACTAAAACTGCAGACTGACCTGTTTGATAAAATTGATTTCTGATAGCTTCTCGATGATTGGGCCAAATATATGGAGTATTATTTGCTCTAAACCTTAACCACTTTTTCCAAAAAACATTATCCGCACCTGTCGGTGGGGGAAGTTTAGTTATTGCTGCACCTTCAAGTGCGTTTGCTGTTGAAAGAAGCAGCGAGGCTAAATGTGCCGGCCCTGGATAAGTTGTATTTAAATTTGCTTCTCGAACAGAGTTGCTTCTATATGATAATTCAATCACATGTGAAAAAGCCTCTTGTGCCCTGGAGTATTTTCCAGATAATGTGTCTAATACGGGCTCTGACATGATGTCTGCAGCTAGTAACTCAATACCCTCAATAAGGGTAGCAGTTAATGTATTTAATGCACGTTCACTTAAAGTGTAACTCTCATGTTTCACACGTTGTCTCCAAACGGATGATCTTAATAAAATATCATTTAGTCTGCCCAATGCAAGGTCCTTAATATCATTATGGAGAACTATAAATTCATACGGTCCTTTTGGACTTGGCATTAAACTTACTGCTTCAAAAGCATCTGCATATTGTTCCGCTGCAAGGAATAATACAACTGCGGCTGTAGAAGAATCTACGCTTTCTCGATCAATTGGAAAGAAGCGTTCTCCATCTAACAAATATCGATTTCCTCTGAAAATTAATAGTCTAGCCGTCCCGGCCACAAAAGCAGAAGCTCTCTTCAATGTTAGATCTTCTTCAATTGACGCAATAGTTTCATAGGCATCAGCAATGCGTTCTAGTGACCAATGACTATCTAAATTTTCAATTTCGACATTTACGTTGCCACTTAAACGGGCACTAACAAGTTGAGCATAATGATGAGTTAATAATTCAGGAAGAATACGGGAATTTAAAGAGGGGAAACTTGGAGCTTCTCTAAGTAATTCTGAGGTTTGCGAGTCAAACATTGGTTGCCTCCTTAGCTTCAAATTCATCAAGTGCTCGTAAAACATTCTCTGCCAACTCTTGAAACCAGCTTCTCAAATCATTATTAATGATAAATGATGCACCGACGCGCTGGGTTTTGCCAATTGCATTCAAAACGTCATAACCTTTAAATAATTTTTGGAGTCCCTTTATTGTGCATGTATCAGAATTAACAGTCAAAGCCGCCCTGTAAGTTCTATAAGCATTGTCATATACTCTATCCGCAGCTATAGTTGCAGCTGTACCTTTTAGACCACTTAGTTTGATAAGAGCAATCGCATTGGCTAATAAATCACGACCTCGCTCATTCCGATGATGTTCATTAAAAGCACGCATAATGTGATCTCTGAACTGAGTTCTGGGATTATCTGTGCATTTGTCTTCACAGATTGTAATGAAAGAGAGTATCTCCTCAACGGGATCCATTTGAATGATCAAGCCATCTAATCCTTGAGTAGTCGAGCTAATGTGAGGATCCTTCATATAGGTATTTTCATCTGATTCCTGACGTGCTGCTATCCAAGATATACATTCAAACAAGAAACCGTCTCGGTGATACTGAGAAACTTCCTTTTGCGTATCTGTCGAGCCTTGAATCAGTAGCTGTTCGCGAGCTCCTTCATAAAATTGACTTCTAGATTGAACAGGATAAACATAACTTAGTTCTTGAATAATTTGAGCTGCATGCTCCGCTTGACCAAGAGCAATTACTGCAATCATACTCGCGAGTTTATGTATATCATCGACTACCCATAATTGGCCAGTGACATGTTCATTAACCTCTACAATTTCTAAAGAAATCGCCGACATATTCCTTCTCCTTCTCTAACTATTCTATGTTATTCTTATACATTCGACACCAAAAACGGTTCATCCTTCCAGTCTTCCTATCGCTTTTAATAAAACAGGAGATGTAACCGGTTCGGCGATGTTCGTAAGCGAATAAGAACAAAAATTAATGTAGATTTCAAGCCTGAGGCCGGTAGCTCCTTGCGGAGCCGCTATCCGCACGAGCCAGAAGCTATATCCGAGGGTTTCCGGTAATATTTCTGCCATTATCAATTCCCACGTGTTAAAGTATTGATCTTTACTACACTGTCATCAATATTTTCTATGGGTTAAGTGGCAGTACTACTTGTAGATCAAGACTTAATCTAAAAGGACCGTGTTCAAGATGTAGGCCCCCGGCTCAGCTAGCAATTTCTTTTCCCCGTTAACGGTTAAAGGGGCATGTTCTAGTCCCAAATGAGTAATATGTTAGTATGTTCTTGTCACTATTGGAGCTAATGATGTTTTTGAAACGAGGATAACTTGCTTACATAACCAGTGCCTTAGATGCGTTTTTAATGGCCTGTCGGTTAAGTTGGTAAATTCTTGTCACTAATCGGCTAAACAGGTAAGTTCTTGTCCAGAGCTATTGACAAGAACTTACCTGCTTAAAACAAAAATACCACGCTGGGCATGGTTTTCAATACTGGTATGTTCTTGTCCCTCGACATGTGGTGTTTATCTGTTATCTGTGTTATCTGTGTATGTGCTGCGTATGTTTGCTCTTACTATGTTTGATGCTTATGCGATTGATCCGACATGATTCTCAAAATCTTAAACGCTGATCGATCAAGCCTTAATAATCTTCGAGCTTATTAAGTTTAGTCGCATGTGCTTTTGGCACGTATGCTTTGTAATGTAAGATTCTTTTTAAGTTCGACCTTTAGTTTAAGAAAACAACTCAGTCGTTTATTTGTCATTCTCAACTATCATACTGAGTAAATCCGGTATAAAGACTGACTATCTGTTCTTTCTCAAAAAACTCATCAGTTAATCGTAATGATTATACTTTACAATTTTCTTCATCGCCGCAATATTAAACGTAATAATAATTATGTTAACCTTATTACAAGTGAACCATTCTCAAATTTTAATACGAGCTCTGAATTTTTATGTAAGCGTTAACTTTCAAAAGTCATTTGGTGTTCTGTTGAAGAGCACTCCCCCACTCTTATGAGCACCTAACCAGGCAGATTGCCCAATCTGCGGGCAACGGGTGGTTAGATTCAGTTTTATCTGGCCAACTTAAACCGTTGCCCTCACCGTCGGACACTATGTCAACACGACGTCCCGCTCCTAGAACGATCTCATCAGGAGCGTTAGAATTTCAAATAGTAATCCAAAATGCCAAAAACTCGGGGTGCGGAATATTTGTTCGATTCCGTAGCTATTCATTAAAATTAGCATCTTCAGCCTCTCCTCTTTTCATCTCCTTTCAACTGTTGAATAAGCCACGGTTTGATGACCGGCAGAACCGCCGCGGGTTGCATCGCTTGCGTGTGATCCATCCCGCTTAGCAATTCCACAGTCCAACCCCTATCACGCAGAAAAGTCTTATGCTTGTCCAGAAGGCCGGCCATATCCACCGTGACCCCTCCGAAGTTGGCCCCATACACGATGGTATCCTGGTCTCCCGCGAAAGCCAGCCTTGGCATCGTCAGCTGAGTCTGAATGAAGCGATCATCAAATGACACCAGGCTCTGGTACAGCGTCATGAACTGTTTAGACACATCCGATGCAAGAGTTACCGACACTTGATCCCAATCATAGGCATCGGGTTCACTGGCGTATTCAGACGGAGTCATATCCGTAGTCACACTACCCAACGCTTGGCGATAGGCATACTCCGTTACCGTTAACATTTCGGCATAGGGGCCTTCATAGGGAGGAAACCCTCCCATCACAAGCGCATCCAGCCGCTCCGTCCGGATCGCCAACTGCAGTCCAGTCAGAGCAAGCCAGGAATACCCATAGTAGCTGAAGCGTTCCATACCTACTGCATCAGCGATCTGTAGTAGATCGGCAGCCAGTTGATCCGCCGTCAGCCCGTTAGGATTGGGATGGTCCATGAGATGCCCTTCATAATCAAATGACAGGACATAGAAACGATCTGCCAGCCCTTCGATCAAATGTTCACCAAGCTGCGGATTCACGCCCCATTGCATGAGCTCCTCTGCTTGTTTGCCAGTTACGCTTTTCTTGGCCACGGGTAGCATGATGGCAGGAGTAGCTGGATCCCCTGTCCGTCTCACTTCAATCTCCGAGCCATTAGCCAGCCTTACGTGTTGCTTCATATTTCATCCCTCCCTAGTAGATACTTCTATCCTACAACATGCATGCAATCTTTCGGTTTACAGCTTTATAACCCTTGATCTGAATGGATAAATTAGCTTTAATATTGTTGTAGCAGTTGAAGGTTTTACTTCAAGGAATGGAGTGCTGTTCATGGATCGTCCGGATTATACGCCCAAGCAAATTGCCGACTTACTACAGGTGAGTACAACTACCCTGCGGAGATATGAAGACCAAGGGTTGATACCTGATGTTCCCCGTTCAGCCAGCAGGCGCAGAGGTTACACGTTATTGCATGTGCAAGCCTTTCGCACGATTCGGGCACTACTTAAGGCATATGATTTTACCACAGCCTATGACATGATGAGACATATCAAAGCAGGCCAAACCGAGAAGGCAATGTGGCTAATGAATGAGCAGCAGTTCAACCTACAAGAGGAAAAACGTCGTGTGGAATCAGTTATCAAGATGATTCGAGATTCTAATCTGACGAAAAGTATGCAATCCAGCTTGGACGCCCCGATAACGATTGGCGAAGCGGCTAAGGTTGCAGGCGTCAATGCATCTGCAATTCGGCACTGGGAGAAAGAAGGACTCATTCAGACCGAGCGTAACCTGGAGAACGGATACCGTGTGTTCAATAAGCGGGAAGTCGAGAAAATTATCGTCATCAGCAGCTTGAGGAAAACGGTCTATTCGATTGATCGCATGAAAGAGCTCCTGCATAACCTGGATATTCGGAACATGGCTAGTTTAGACAAAGCATTCCGGTTAGCACTGGAGCAATTGGACCATAGATTAGTCGTGCAATTTCAAGCGATGCCTGAGGTAATGGAGTATATGAACGCCATAACTTCCCCTGTCACATAAAGTTTTCAACTTCCCGCTTCATTCATGCATAGCTCCTTCGGCTTATGGGTAAATCAGAACTAAGACCCATACCGATGAATGAGGTGATTGCACGGATGAACCCACCCAATTCTGCAACCGATTCCATGAATCTTTTACCTAATGAAGCTATTGACTCCATTGAAGGACTGTCCGGCATTCACGCGGGCTATCGACGTGCCCATGCCAGAGGCGTATGCTATCGCGCTACATTCCATCCCAGCGGAGAAGCCGCTTCGATGACTACTGCTGCTCATCTGCAAGGTGGACAGCTGGATGCCATCGTCAGGTTTTCCGGAAGCTCGACGGATCCCGCACTAGCTGACCTGTTGTCCCCTGCCAAAGGGATGGCTGTACAATTCCAGATCCCTGGCGGCAAGACGACCTGTTTGGTGGGTGTTACGGTACCTGTCTTTTTCGCCCGAACGCCTGAGTCCTTCCTCGACTTGGTACGTGCCGTTCATAAAGCCAGAGCTGGCCATCTGTCGATGTTGGATATTTTCAAAGAAGTGGCCGAACATTTCTCCGAAAGTAAAGAAAGCCTGCTTGCCGTTAAACGTCTGCTGCCGCCTGCAAGCTATGCGACCAATCGCTACTATGCGATCCACGCTTATTACCTGGCAGGTCCTGACGGCAGCACACGTCCTGTGAAATTCGAATGGTTACCTGACGCTGGCTTAGAGACACTTTCCCTGAAGGAAGCTGCTTCCAAGCCTACCGAATACCTGGAACAAGAAATGCAGGAGCGGCTGCTTCGCGGGCCAGCCTCCTTCTCCCTCAGTATTATCTTGGGTGAGGATGAGGATCCTACCAATGATAGTACGCAGGCCTGGCCAGATCATCGGGAGCGAATCCACGCCGGACGCCTGGATATACACGAAGCGATTAAGGAGCCTTCAGGGCTTGTCATGGATCCTACATCGGTTGTACCTGGCGTTGAACTATCGGATGATCCCATTCTGTTGTTCCGCCGCGCAGCTTATAATGAATCGTACCGGCGTCGCAGTATCGGCACATAGCACAACAACTCATAAAAAACACCAAAAAGCCCCCTTCATGCTCCAAGAGCACAGGGGGCTTTTTTCAAATGCTTAGCCGTTTCACATTGAACCACTTCATTACGCGCGTGGAAGTGCTTCTTCTATCGTTTGCGAGCCGGAGACCAGATCATAGGACTTGCGGAAAGTAGCTGGGTTGTCCAACACGGCAGCGATCACTGCAGCCACATCCGCCCTTGGAATGGAGCCAGACTCCCCAGGCGTTTGCAGGGAAACTCGGCCCTGGCCAGCATCATCCAACAATCCGCCAGGTCTTAGAATCGTATAGATCAGCTCGGTTGATTCCAGAATTCGGTCTGCAAAATGCTTGGCCACATAATAAGGACGGATGCTATCTGGCCAGCGGTTCCGATCTTCCGCACCCAGCGCGCTGACGAGGACAAACCGGCTGATGCCGACTTGCTCTGCAGCTTCCATCGCTTTCACTGCGCCGTCCAAATCGATCAGAAGCGTCTTATCGGGGCCGGTACTTCCTCCTGATCCTGCCGTGAAGATAATGGCATCGCATGTGCGGGCCGCCTCAGCGATTTCCTCCACGGAAGACTCCAGATCCACAAGAACCGTTTCAACCCCTTGGAATTGATATCGCTGAGCTTGCTCCTCTTTCCTGACCATAGCCAGGGGAACATGCTGTTTATCTTCTAGCATCTGCTCGATTAGCAACTGTCCAATTTTACCGTTGGCTCCGATGATAAGGACTTTCATTCGTGGATCTCTCCTTTGCGATCAATTGGTGTTCACTTAGCGTGCTCTGTTATATGTATACACATGAGAGACAGTTATTAATCTTCCGAAGAGTATGTGAACGTAATTATAATTATGTTAATTTATATCATTAAATATTTTAGTGTACGTAATAAATATTATGTCAACCATGGATAATTACAATCCTTGTTTACACCTCTCCCTCTATCCTGCTAAGATAAGGAAGTGAGGTGATAGATATGAATATACTCAAAATCAAAGACCGACAAGAACTCGACAAACGAACGCCTCTTATGCCTTGGTATGTAGAAAAGTTCATCAATTATAAGCTCCCGGACCTCTCCCCTTCTTCTTTGCTGGAGTATGTACGGGATTATGAAACGTTCTTCAATTGGTTGCGTGCTGAAGGTCTCTCCCAGGCCCAGGAAAACCGCGACATTCAATTAATCGAGCTGGAGAAGCTACATATGGACAGCATCGATAACTACAAGATGTTCCTGTCCACCTTCAAGGACACCACCAATAGCCGTACCACGATTTCGCGTAAGCTCTCTTCGCTGCGCTCCTTGTTTCACTACTTGAGCCAAATTGCTGAGGACGAGGAATTCTATCCGCTGCTCAAGCGCAACGTGATGGCGAAAGTAGCGATTAAACGGACCCACAAGCCCAAGGATACGGCAGCCAAGCTGGAGGGCAAGCTGCTGCAGGAAGAAGAAATCTATGCCTTTATTGATTATGTGAAGCGTCAATATCCTCTCGATGTAGCCAAGAATAAGCAGGCGCTCTACTCCTATGAGCAGAATCATGTGAGGGACGCCTGCATTATCATTCTGATTCTCAACTCGGGAATACGTGTATCCGAGTTGGTCAATCTGAATCTGGACGATATCGATTGCAAGAAAAAAGTCGTCTATGTCTACCGCAAGGGTGACAACGACGACACATTCAAGTCTCCGGTCTATTTCCGCCAGGAGGCAGTGGATGATATTACGGAGTATTTAAGAATTAGAGAAACGGTCTACAAAGCGCCGCGCCGGGAGAAGGCCTTGTTCCTCGCACTAGCCAATGGCAAACAAGAAGGTTCGCGCATGACCAAGCGTGCGATTCAGGAGATGGTGATTAAGTACGCCAAGCGCTTTGGCAAACCTTATCTGTCTGTACACAAGCTGCGCCATTCCTTCGCAACGGATTATTATCTGCGGAATGATATTTATAAAACGCAAGAGCAATTAGGCCATGCCTCACCGGAAACCACGCAAATTTATGCGCATCTCACCGACAAGACGATGGCCCATGCGATTGATCAGTTAAAGGATGAATAATGCAGGGATTACGGCTGCCAGCGCACATTGTCAAGCACGAGCTCACCACTGCCGCTTCTGTCAAATACAAGCTGGATGCTGTCGATTTGCTTGGCATTCAGCGTAGGCGCCTGGGTCAGGAAGGCCTCCAGGGGCAGTCGGTAATCCTGAAATACAATCTCGGTGGACGGCTGTAACCGGCCGTTCTTGATCCACCGGTTCAGCACTCCCCCATTAAGGAACCGGTTATGCAGAAGCTGCTTGGGCTGCCGAAAGCTGCTCAGCGGCAGCGATGCGCGGGCCCCATTGGAATCCGTCAGGACGATGCTGAAGTCCAGGGACTCCTGTTCCACTGTTGTGGGCGCCACAGCCAGGACCAGCTCTGAATGTTCAGAGAGCGAGGAGACCAGCCCTCTAGGCATGCGGATGGTATACTGTGCCTCTTCTTCTCCCCATCCCAGAAACACGACCCGATTGTGCTTGGAGCCGCCTTGTCGGTTCTTCAGATCCTCCTCTTCCCAACGAGTCAGATCTTCCCCGTGCAGTTCCACCCCTCTACGGCTTCCAGTCGTCTCGTCGGTATCCTCCTGATAATTAGCCACATTAATCATTTCTGTATCCTGATATTGCTGAACAAGCGTCGTATCTGGCAGCCAATGACCGCCAAGCCGGTAATCCTGGAACAACGGCAGATACTCCTGCCGCTCATGGAGCGTGGTCTCCAGAAAAGCGCTGATGAACGTTTTGGCTATCTGCCGTTGATCCTCACCGGGCATGATCTCGCGCTGATTCATCAGCCAGCGCAGCGGTAATTTGATATCTACACGGCCCCAATCCGTATTGAACTGACCGTGGTTGGCATCATCAATATACAAGGCCGATTTCAGAGCAAAGGCAGAACTTCCGGTTGGATAGACGATCCGACTATATTGTCGTTCGCCGTCAAATGACGTCACATCCGAATCATTGGCGCCATGAATCGTCAAATAATTAAGGTCATTAAATCTTAGGTTGCGTTCTTCAAGTTTCTTGTCGGTTGGTGCGATAGCTACTACCGCGGTAATATCATACTCCAGACCCGTCAGGTATTGCTCCTTGTCAGCGACCGTAAAATACGTCTCATAGCCAGCTGCCAGCGCGGCAGCCTGACCACCTCTTGAGTGACCGATAAGTGCAATCGTGTCCATGTCTGCTTTGCCGCTAAGTGCATTCCCCTCCGTATGGGATAATTCGTCTACCGTACGCAGATGGTGGAGCAGCAACCAGGCCCTTAGAATATAATCATCGTTGGGCAGCCCGGAGAGAACAGAATAATTGACGAAATTCTGATCCACGGATACCGCCAGGAACCCGCGGCTCGCCAATAGTTCTCCCAGATAGCCATAACCACCATCTGAGAAATCCTCCATCGTATGATTGCCATGAACCATCAGCACAACGGGGAACGGCCCCTCTCCCTCGGGCAGCCAGACCCGGCCGTTGATGGGCAAGGCGTGCTGGTCAAAGCCCCAATACCAGGTACGCAGTCCCTTCCACCGCGTAATAAACTCGGATGCATCGACGGATTGCGTCACCAGATCGACATCCTTGCCAAACTCCTTACGGAAGCGATCGTCTCCGCTCCCATAGGTAAGCTCGGTTACGTCGTAATCCCCACGTTCTGCAGGTGAAGGAAGCTCTGCAAGGGGGGAGTCGGCGATGCGCTCTAGCGTCCCCCGGGGCCATGACGTCTGGAGGCCGCTGGCCATAACGCCTAGATACAATAGCACCACGAGGATGAGACCGTTCACTGCAAGCATCGATCGGCTGTATACGGAGCGGGGACGATGCAGCAGCCAATACAGGAAAAAGCCTGCGCTGGAGCCTGCAATAGCTAGCAGAGCAGCCAGGATCATGCCGCCCCATAACCATTTCATATTGGCAAAAGTGAATAGATAAGGCAGTCCCGCCATCATCACAATCAATATCCCAAGCCATAACCTTGGTAGCCGGAGCGGGATAAACGTCAGAAGATAAGCGGGTATGTAAGCAAGGAGCAGCAAGGCAGCGATGCCGGCAGCCATTACTAGCGAGGTAAGCAGATTATCAATCATCCATCCCATTCCGGTGTAGATGCTGCTACCTAGCTCATGAAAAGCCAGCATGGCCATGACGCCGCTGCCTGCAGCGGCAGACATAGAAGAAGGCGAATCGTCTGCCCAGATTCGCCTGAAACGTTCTTTTAATCGAAGCATGCCCATTCTCCTCATAGTTAAGGACATTAAATAGTTAGGTCGTTAATTAGAAGGTTCATCTTCTGTTTCTTCCTCAATCACGTAGCGCTCATGAATCTGCTCAGTTAAACCGTCCCGAAGCTCAGCGATTTCGGGTACATCTCGGCGGTCAGTAGCACTCACAATAATGATTTTCTGATCCGAATCCCCTAGCAGATCAACGTAGCGCTGAACCAGCGATCCTGTAAAAGTATCTGCATGACGTTGAGCAATTTGTTGGAAGGCCTCCATATACTCATCGTAAATGACGCCATTGTCCAAGTCAAATCGCGGACCACCCGCCATTCCGAAGAGGAGAAATTCGATCCGGTTGGCGTAATTCTCCAACACTTCTTCACGCTTGTGACTATCGGGATAGCGGTCAAGGTAACGCTCTGCTGCTACCGCCCAGTCCGCAGTGTAGCCGAGTGTACCCGCAGAGTCCGGCTCCCCTGACTTCTGACGTTCCGCATCCATTGCCTTCAGATGCAGATAGTCGGATAATTCGCTGGTTAGATAAGGATTATATTTCTCCAACGCGGGATAATCAATAATGGGATAGACTTCTCCATCTGTCTGAATGAGCACATAGTGACCGGCTTCGGCCCAAATGGCCATCTCACGAATTTCAGCATCTGTGATACTCGCTGAAGTGGTCGGGTCTCCCATAATCGAGAACTTCTCCTGCACCTCATTGGTCAGGAACAGTCCCTGGGTTTGGGGCAGATCCTCTGCATAATAAGCTTCAAGCTCCAGGAACATCTGATCTGCTGCCTCATCACTGGCTTCTTGGAGATGATCATCCAGGAAGGCAATCAGATCCTCTGCCCCTTCGGCCTGGCGGATCACCTCACGAAAAGATTCGATAAGCGCTTCGTCGGCAGCTTCGGGATCCGGTATTTCTTCTGGCTCTGGCTCTGTCTCTGTTTGTCCAGGTGGTGGCTCGGTAGGTTCATTTACACCGGGTGCCGGGTCATTCGAACAGGCGGAGGTCAGTATGACAGTTAGAAGCAATACCGACCATAGTGCCTTTCGATTCCGTTTCATGGTTATTCCCCCTCTAGCCTTTACGCAAGATCTGATGGATCGTTGCGGTCAATCTGCCGGGCAAGTAAGGCTTCACGAGAAACTCGCGAATGCCCCATTGGGCGGCTTTGTCTTTTTCATCAAATGCACTGGAGATAATAATCGGCGTGTTTTGAAGCGACTCGGACTTTTTCATCTGTTCAATGACCTGCCAGCCGCTTGTGTCCGGCTCGAGCATCAGGTCGATCACCACAATATCCGGCGCCAGCTCTTCGATCTCCTCCAGGGCTTTCTGGCCCTGGGTATAGAGATGGACGCGGAATCCGCTCGCCTGCAGCTCATCGCGCAGCATAATGGACAGGTTGTAATCATTTTCGATCAGCATCACATCAATAGAAGATTCAGGCAGTTGCTCCTGTACATCGCCGTCCGCTTCCATCCGTGGCTGCTGTGACTCCTGTACTGGGAATCGAATCGTAAACGTACTTCCTTCGCCAAGCTTGGAATCGACCTCGATTGTACCTCTATGCCGCGTAATGATTTCCTTGACAATCGCCAGGCCCAGTCCGGTGCCGCCAATTTCTCTGCGATCCGAGTTATCGACCCGATAAAACTTATTAAACAGTTTAGGCAATGCGTTATCAGGTATACCTAATCCTTCATCCTGAATACTGATGACATGCTGCCCGGCCTCAATGCGGCTGGAGATTGTGATCCGTCCACCCTCTGGCGAGTACTTGATCGCATTGCTTAACAGATTGGTGAACACCTGCTGCATTTTATCCTGGTCAGCCATCAGAATCATCGACGTGCCATCAGATTCCCACACAATTTCATGAACCGTAGTTCCGATCCGCTGCAACTCGATAACTTCATTAATTAATGTCGTTAATGATATAGGCTTCATATCATAGGTTTGCTTACCTGACTCCATGCGCTGGAGGTCCAGGAAGTCATTAATTAATGTCGTTAATCTTCTAGCTTCCTGATGGATCGTAGACACATATTTGCGTTGTCGCTCCGGCTTCAGTTCGCGATGCAGCAGAAGCTCCGCGAATCCGAGTACACTAGCAAGCGGCGTACGCAGCTCATGGCTTACCGTGCTGACAAATTCGGATTTCATGCGGTCCACTTCATATTCTTTGGTAATATCACGATGCACGAGCAACGTACCGAATTTTACTCCCTCACGATAGAGCGGCTCGCAATAGATCTGGATGTACCGGCGATCGGGCTCTGTAATCTCATAATTCATCCAATTGATCTCGTTAAGGCCGCCGTCACTAACCCACTCGACGATGAAGGACCTGAGCATCTCTGGTTCCACGACATTGCTAGACAATTGGGATAGAAATTCGTCCAGCGGTAAATCCATCGTCTCGCCCAGCGGCTCCAAAAACCCGAAGAACTCGGACATTTTCTTGTTGATCTGCAGGGTCCGGCCTTCAAGATCCAGTAGTTGAACGCCTTCCTGAATCGTATTAAGCATGTCGGATGTCATCTGACGCTGCCGCTCTGATACTTCGTAGAGCGCCAATTTGTCGAAGGCCAGCGATACCTGTCTTGCCATGCCGACAATTTCAATCTGCTCATGCTTGGCAATCGGTTGGCCCAGCTTGGTTAGCATCATGCAGGCAACCATTTCGTCTTCCGCATTAAGAATCGGAATGACCAGCTCGCTTGCATACATCTGTTGCTCATGGTAGCCCTGCTCTGACTCTACACACGCTCGCTTGATCTGGTACGGCTCTTTGGTCTGAGCCGCGCGCATGATCAGACCATCGTCGATGGTCCGGATGAACTGGGCCGCTCCTTTATCCGAGACGCCAACGGATGCGTAATCATGCTGGGCATTCATCATCACAATGAGCCCTTTATCATAGCCGACAATCTTGACGATATGCCGAATGATGCTGCCGAGCAGCTCTTGCTTGTCCAACGTATTGGAGAGGGACTGCACGAGCAGATTCCGTTTCTCAAGATATTGCTCATTGCGTTCCATCTGCTCCATAGCCGAATGCAGCTCTTCTTGCTGGGCTTGCAGCTCATCTTGTTGAGCCTGCAGTTCTTCATTCTGCGACAGCAGCTCTTCTTCCTTGGACTGAATCTGCGTCATCATTTCATTAAATGCCCGGGAGAGGCCGCCAATCTCGTCCTCCCGCTTCACATAATCCACCTGGAACATCTCGCCTTCCGCAAACCGCGATGCCTGCTTGGTCAGCTGACCGAGCGGATGTCCGATATCGGTTGCAATTTTGCGAGTGATGAAGATGGAGAGAATCAGCACCAGAAGAATATACCCGATAAAAATACCGCCTTGATACGTCAGACCCGTTACCAATTTCGCATTTTCGTCGGAAGCAATTTTTTGCACGGTTTTCTCAAAGCGCTGGGAATAATCCAATAGATCGTTAACCGGATTATCAGCTTCAGCCGAGATAAAGCTCCGCAGCGAAGCATAATCATTGGCATTAGCGAAGGCGATACCTTGCGGCAGCACCTCGTTAAAAAATTGCGTGAAAAAGTCTTCAATACTTGTAATCAGTTCCTGCTCCGTGTCATTGAGTGAGAGCTGTTTAAAAGCTGCCATTGCTTCATCAAGCACGGCTTTCTCGGAGAAGATCTGGTTGTATTCAAACTCCGTCTGATAGACATAGTAACCGCGTGTCCGCAGAATAATCTGGTTGGCATGATTGGCAATATCCGACACCAGCTCTTGCTTCTCTCGATTAATTTTACTTTTATCTTCATAATCCTGAATGATATTAACCGTGCTCCATAAGACAAACCCGGCACCGCATAGAATCAGCACCAGCGCCAGCAGCATGAAGGACATGAACTGCCGCGTGATGCTCTTCTTATAATAACTGCTCAGCTTATCCACGAAGCATCTCCTCGACTTTGTCGATCAGATCAAGAGGGCTAAACGGCTTGCTCATAAACCCGTCCGCGCCGGCAGCCATCACTTTGTCTTGCTCGGCTTGCTGGTTCTTGGCTGATAGCATGAGAATTTTGGCGGCGGATTTGTCCGGCAGGAGACGGGCTTGCTCTATGACTTCAATACCGGTCATCTTGGGCATCATATAATCCAGAATAATGAGATCGTAGTCTTTGGTCTTAATTTTATCAATGGCCTCTTCCCCATCGCACGCTTCGTCGATGTCATAGCCCTCGTCCTCCAGCGAATCCACGACCAGCATACGCAGGACCGGCTCGTCCTCTGCAAGCAAAATCGATTTCATTGCTTCATCCCCATTCCTCTAAGATGTTCTTAATCCTCTTCCCTGACAGACCTTGCACCAAGCCCCTCATGCAAAAGCGCCAGCCAATAATCGAGCGGACGATCCGGCTCATTGACCTGGGCGGTTGCGGTTAGTGCATGAAACGGCTGGCCTTGGCCTTGGAGCAGCACAGTCAGCTCCCGGCGCCACTCTTTGGCCAAGCGATCTCCCGCATCTGCTGCTGGCTCTGGCAGGAGAATAACAAATGAATCCCATTTGTAACGAATGACCTTGCCTTGGTATGATCCCGCTGCATCCTCCATGAGTCGGGCCGCTACCGTCTGCAGGATGTCCTCGGACGGTAGTTCTTCATATCGTGTATGAATTCCCTCCAATCGATCGAGAGTAATCAGAATCAGTACAAACGGCCTGCCCGTCGCACCCGCCTGCAATAACTGGTCGTTGTACAGCTGCTCCAACTGATGGTGTCTGAAGGCCCCTGTCACTTCATCGGTGTCGATCAGTCGCTCCACCTGACGTTTCTTCGTTATCTGACGATTCAGAACCGCACTCAGCAATGGCGATGGTAGGGGCTTGGCCATATAATCATCTGCGCCCATCCGGTACGCTTGAATGCTGGCCGCAGCGGCTACTTCGGTGCCGATTACTGTCACGGGAACCGGCTGCTTCTGCAAGGGTCCCTCCAATGCAATTAACGCATCAAGGCCACCAGATTCTACATCCACGACCAAGCCATCCGGTCGCTGGCTCTCGAATAACTGTACTGCCTCCTCTGGCGTCTGCGATGAGATTGTCACATAACCTAGCTGCTCGATGCTTTGCTGAAGTTGAGCTAGCACTGCATCCTCCCGCTCCAGGATAAGGATCAGCGGAAGCGAAGCATCCCTGAAGGCAACCGGAGCATCAGTCCGATGCAGGGCCTCACCCTTGCTGATTGCGATAAGGGGGCTTAGCAATTGCTCCACATCAGCTGGGGTCCATGTCGTCTGGGCGGTTTCGTGCAACCTCTCCATGCGTTCTCTGGCGACATCCGATAACTCATGTAAGCCGATGGTACCTGCAGTACCACTGAGCGAGTGCAAGAAACGGTAGACCTCTTCCCGGTCTATTGTCGATCCAGCCGCTTCCAACCACTGGCTAAACTGATCATTCATATGATTGTATAAGGTCTGCTGATAGTTGTTCATGGCATCCCCTTGCGTTCATCGCCCTTTACCCACAAGCAATGACAAATTACGACATATGCATCTCTCTATTCTTCGACGTTTATTTTGCTTTCCCTGCCGGGCTGCTCCCATCTTTCTCTAGCTGCTCAGGACGAACGATGATATATTATAGGTAGAGTCATCATCTTCTGTCAATTGAACATCGGGACGAGGGATCGGTTTGATTAAGGATTTATTCACTAACCTTTGCATTATTATGACATTTACATACGTGATCAATTATATCATGACGCATCCGAGATTCGTACCCCGATCCGCCCTTATTCTCCATTGGACTGCCGGGATATCCGGGGGACTGCTGGGGATATTGCTGATGCTCTACGCCGTCCAGATCAATGATACGATGATCATAGATTTGCGTACCGTACCGCTGGAGCTCATCGCCCTGTTCTTTGGCCCGATGCCGGCGCTCATCTCCGGCGTATTGATTGGATTGGGTCGAGTTCTACTCTATGACCTGAACCTGGCCTCCATAGCGGGCGGCATCAACGCCGTACTGGTCGCACTCGTCTGCGGCTGGATCTCCACAACTGGCCTGAAGCCTTATACCAAGCTGATCTGGATGACGCTGTATACACAAGTGCAGACCTCTGCCGTCATCTACTGGGTCATGGGCGGCGCGCACCGCTATTTCTGGCTGGAGCTTATGCCCACGCTGACGATTGCTTCTTGCTTTGGTGTGTTCGTGTTCTATCACTTCTATTATCATCTGCGCAGCTCTAATGAAGCGCTGCGCGGTCTTCGCAGCATTGTATCCCGGGATTTTCTGACCGGCACTGGTAATGCGAGACATTTTGACACACAGATTAACGCCATGCATCAGCGGGCTAGAGAAGAAGAACAGTCGCTGTCGCTGCTCTCGGTTGATATCGATTACTTCAAACGGGTTAACGATACGTACGGACATGCAGCAGGGGATGCGGTGCTCAAGCAGCTCGTTACCCTGCTCGAGTCCCACGCCCGTCCTGGTGACACGGTTTCGCGTAATGGCGGCGAGGAATTTTCTCTGCTGCTTGCCAACCTTGACGCTGCAGCAGCGACTGATGTTGCCCAGCGGATCCGAGTTGACGTCGCCGGGCACGAATTTCTCATTCCGGATGCTTCGCCAATTACCTTGACGGTGTCCATCGGTGTCGCCAGCTACCCTGAGCATGCGCAGGGCTTGGACGACTTAATCAAGTACGCCGATCTGGCCCTCTACAGGGCCAAGCAGCAGGGCCGCAATCGAGTATGCCATTAGCTTGTGCGCCGCTAATATTTGATAGACGACTCACCAAAGAACCTCCAAACCTTAGAATTATAAGGCTTGAAGGTTCTTTGTCTTACAACTTTATTCCAGCTACATAATTATGAAAGATAGCGCTCCATCAAACGTTTTAATTCGGTCACCTGATCATCCTGAACAGGTTTATCGCCAAAGCGCACCAGCTCATACAGCTGCGTCACCGGAAGGTCTTCGGTGCTGCTGCGGTGACGCCAGCGCTCGATATCTGCCACCGTCTCCAGTGGCGTCAGATAAGACTTCAGCTCATAGCCTTCCTTGCGGGCCGCCTGCAGCCAGCGGCGGTACAGATAGCGGACGCGTTCCTCGTTGGTCATCTCGTCGGACCAGCGCGGTTTGCGGCGGTTCCATTCCGCGAACCGATCCTTCCACCGGTCACGCAGACCAGGTCCGCGATCTCGGGTCTTGATCAGACTCTCCACATGATCCACATAGCCCAAGTCTTCGCCTTGCCTGTCGTCTCGGTTGATCCAGGCGGTCAACACCTTGTACAGCCGACGCAGCCAGCCAGGAAGACGCTTGCCGATTGCATAGCACGCATACAACAGGACGAGAGCAATCAACACATACATGGCAATCATCGCAGCTTGCTCCAGCCACTTCATGAACGCAGAGGGTTCCGTTGGCTCCTCCCCCATCATGGGGGGCTGGGGCATATCAGGCATGGCGGGCTGCTCGGGAGGCGCCTCATCCGGTCCCGATGGCAACAGCTGTAGCAGGGCCATGATCTGCTCACGCAGCCAGCCGAACGCCTGCTGAATCGAACGAAGCATCGTGATGCCGACAGCTGCGATCAACAAGCCAAACACCAATAGTCGGTTTAGCCAGCTGACCGAGCTGGCCACTTCGGCTTTACGACTACCCGAGAGCGTCTGCTGACGAATCGCGTCGGCATTGAAGCGATAGAGCGTGACAGCCAGAGCGAGCAAGCCCAGAATGGCAATGAGCCAGCCATATTGGGCCAACTCAGCCCGGTACACGGTAGCGATCGATAAGGCAAAGTACAAACCCACACCAGTGAACATGGCAGACATGGGGAACCTGGCGTCCCACTCGCGGTCGGCTGCTCTCGTTCCTTGGAAGAGAGCGACCATAGACCAGAGCACAGGAAACGCCGTCTGCCAGCTCCCGCCGAACCAGAGTAATCCCCAACCCGCTCCTGCGATGAGGACAAAGGCAAGGCGCTTGTACACCTTGTCCAGCTTCAGCAGAAGACAGGCACCGTGCCCTGCACCGTATAACAGAGGCAGCACTGCGCTCCATAACCACACTGTGGGCTGCGGCAGCAGATACTCGGCCAGCAGCAGAAGGAGCGGGTAGAACAGCAGTGTCTCGATCACACCCTGCAGTGTGGTGGCCCCGGCTTGTGCAGCGGTTGTCTCTCTCATGCGCTTCGCCCTCCTCCGCTGCTGGGTGACCTCTCGCCTTGGGCGGGGGAGGCCACCGGGCTCGGCTCATACGACTCTGCCGGTACCGGAAGCGTCGTCAAGTCCAGCATCTCGACCCGGTGACCTGCGCGCCGCAGCCGTGTCATCGCCGCTTCCATCTGCTCGCTTACGAAGGCGCTGATCAGAAGATAATCATAGGTCTGCTCAGAATGATCGGCCTCCGATTCCAGCATCGCATGGAAGGGGACACTCGGCTCGATGACGAGTCTGGCCATCGTATCGTAGAGCGCCATCAACTGATCGGCGCCGCTCTTGGGCTCTGTTCGCACCGGCTGACGAGGACCGTCCTCCATCCGCGCATTGATGCCGAAGCCCGTCTCAATTCCTTGAGCTAGCGCGTATTGCGCCAGACCAGCAGCATAACGGATCGCCAGCTCCACACGTGCCGTCTCCTGCACCGTGCCCCACATTCGTTCATGGTCCTCAATATTAATTAAGATCAGCAGACGTTGATCAGCCGTGTAGTCATGCTGATGCACCTGGAGGGCACCGGCGCGGGCCGTCGCTTTCCAATTGACATCCTTCAGTGAATCGCCAGAGCGATATTCCCGGGCCCCTGCAATCATGAAGGGGTCTGGCGCAATCCAGCGACGCACGGTGATATCGCCTTGCCAGCTCTGGGAGGGAATGCGCAGGTCCTCCGCGGGGAGCGGGGCAGGATACACGACCAGCTCGGAGTCGAATTGAAGACGCCGGCTGGAATTGAAGAAGCCGAAGATGTCCCCGCAGGTCAGCGACACCGCATGAATCCGGTACACGCCACGCTGCGTGCAGGTTACCTGATGTCGGCGCGTGACCTGCGTATAAGGCAGCAAGCTGAAGAAGCTCTTATGATTTTGTACGAATAAGCCATTACTGATATCCAAATTGTATTGGGCCTGGAACTGCATGCCGGAATGCAGCATCGATTCAATTCTCAGCCATGGCAGCGGCAGCGGCTTCCGGTTAGCTATCTGCTCGACCATTTCGATCTGATCGCCCTGGTAGCAGGAATTTTCACTGAACGAACGGGTATAGGAGAGGCGCTTTTGCCCCAGCCGGTAGAAGAGCTGGCCTTGCAGCACGAATAACGCAACCGCAATCAGGATCAGCCAGTGAATTTGCATGGGGGATCACCTCCTGTGCTCACGCATATTCTTCGGCAGGAACCGCAACCTCGGCGAGCAGCGACTCGATGATCTTCTCGGCTGCTCCTGCACGGCTGCGCACCGTAGCGCCGGGCACGACCCGATGCGCCAGTACGGGTACGGCCATGGCCTTGATATCATCTGGCGAGACGTAGTCGCGACCCCGCAGGATGGCATGGGCCTGGGCGGCCCGCAGCAGCGCCTGGCTGCCACGCGGGCTCACGCCAATCGTGACATCGGCATGACTGCGTGTCCGTTCCACCAGCTCCAAGAGGTAGCGCAACACGTCATCGCCAGCATACACACTTGTATACGCCGATTGGGCGGATATCAATTCCTCACGGGAGGCTACTGCCTGAATCGCCTCCAGCGGCTGGCCGGATTTGAAGCGCTTTAGAATATCCAAGCCTTCCTCTGACGTCGGATACCCCATCCGCACCTTGAACAAGAAGCGGTCCAGCTGCGCCTCAGGCAGCGGAAATGTCCCTTGATGCTCTACGGGATTCTGCGTCGCAATGACCAGGAACGGCTGCTCCAGCATCCGGGTCACCCCGTCCGCACTAACCTGACGCTCCTCCATACACTCCAGCAAGCTGGAC
This sequence comes from Paenibacillus daejeonensis DSM 15491, assembly GCF_000378385.1. Classification (GTDB taxonomy): domain Bacteria; phylum Bacillota; class Bacilli; order Paenibacillales; family Paenibacillaceae; genus Paenibacillus_D; species Paenibacillus_D daejeonensis. Next base: position 98,650 of record NZ_KB899660.1, read on the forward strand.
TGGGTACGCGGCGTAGCGCGGTTGATCTCGTCGGCCAGGAGCAGATGCGAGAACAGCGGTCCTGGGCGAAATTCAAATTCTGACGTCTTCTGATTATAGAATTGAATGCCGCTCAGATCGGTGGGCAGCAGATCGGGCGTGAATTGTATGCGCTTAAATTGACAGTCGAGCGATTTGGCCATCGCTTTAGCTAGCAGGGTTTTCCCTGTTCCCGGTACATCCTCAAGCAGTACATGACCCGAGGTAATTAAAGCGATCATCAGTTTATCTACTACATCATCCTTGCCGATGATGACACGTCCTACATTCGTACGGATCCGGTCTGCCAGATCCCGAATAGCTGCAAGCTCCATCGTATCCTCTCCTCTGTCTATTGTCCGCCTTATTATACATTACCTTTCCTGAGGATGGAAACCCGCCCGAGACATAGTTTACATAATTATATTTATGTTTAAAACTAACCAAACTATCACAACTAACTTTTCTAATTTATATATACAAAAAAAATACAACCTAAAATCCACCTCCTATAAGAAACCCATATTCTGTGTCATGGATTCCTTCTTCTGAAGGTGGATTAGAGTTATTCTTCCCACTTCAACCGATTGCGGTATTCCCGCGGCGTCATGCCAAAGGCTTTTTTGAACACCTTGATGAAATAATGTGTCGTCTGATAGCCAACCCGGCTCGACACCTCATAAATCTTGATATCTGTGTTCTTGAGCAGCTCCGCCGAATGCTCCATGCGTACCTGCATGAGATAGTCGCTCAGGGTCACCCCGGTCTCCTGCTTATACACCTTGGACAGATAGGCCGGGTGAAAGCCCACCTTGTCGGAGATTGATTGCAGGGACAGCTCCTGGTCGAGATGACTGATAATATATTGGCGAATCCGGTTAACCAGGGTGGGATGATCGCCATCCTCTGCGGCATGTATCGTCTCCTGCAGCCGGTCAAAGGTACGCAGGGCCCACGATTTCAGCATCTGCACATCCCAATGGGCATGCTCCTGCAGCAAATCAAGATGGCCCGACCCGATAATCTCTCCCAGTCGTTTGCCGTACCGGTGAGCTGCGAACTGATACGTACCGGCGATGACATGGAACGCTTCGACCCGGTATTCATGCGTGCTCTTGCTCTTCTCCTCCAGCTCGGCGAACACCTCATCCAGTCGGGTGCGTGCTTCCTGCCATTGTCCTGTCTCCAGCAAGGCCATCAGGGAGGGCTGCCGATAGAGCGATTCAATCGTGCCGCGCAAGGCCGAACCCGGCAGCTCCGATACGGCTGCGAACAAGCCCGCTGCCTTGCTCTCGGGACTGTTGAACACCGCAGTTCCCAGCTTGTACGCATGCCGCAGCTGCTCCGGGAAGCGTCCGCCCTCCGGGACCACGCCGATCGACACGATATGGTGGAGGAAGCGGTAGACGAGCCTTCGCAGCTCCTTGGCCTGCTTCTCTAGCTCGTCCTGCCGCATCGCTGCGCCAGGCTGCTTGGAGCGAATCATCATGGCAATGCGGCGCTGCGAGGTTCGGGCATGCCAGAGCTCGTACTGATCCACGAACAATTCCTCCGCCATGTTGGAGACGGCATACAGGATCAGCGACACATCATATTCATTGTAGCCACTCAGCTCATCCTCCAGTTGAAACACCAGCAGTGAGAACGGATCATCGCAGGCAAACGGAATGCCATAAGCCTGCAGCTTGTGCGTCAGCTCCGAGCGCGGTATCGGCTTGCCCTGAATCAAATCCTGCAGCAGCACGCTTCGCAGACGCGGCAGATTTTCATATAGTGTCGAGACGGTTTGCCGGTACGCCTCCTCAGCCTCCCGCTCCTGGGTCAGTTGATCCAGCAGCTGCTGCAGCGTTCGCACCAGCTCATTATTTTCCACCGGCTTCATTAGATAATTGGAGGTTTGCAGGGCCAACGCCTGTTGGGCATACTCAAAATCGGCATAACCCGAGAGCAGCACACATTTCACCCTTCCGGACATTTGGCGAATGTTCTCGATCAGCTCGATACCACTCATCTCCGGCATGCGGATATCTGTAATGACGATATCGACCGGAACCTGCTTCATCGTCTCCAGCGCCTCCATGCCGGAATACGCTTTGTAGATGCATTGAAACGCAAGCTCGCTTTCTTCAATGGTCTGTGCGATCGTCTCCACCTGATAGGGGTGGTCGTCAACCAACAGAAGCCTGTACATGAACACCGCCTCCTTACGGATTCACTCTCTAACCCCGCTTGTCTCCATACGCAGCTCCACCCGAAGTCCGCCCTCAGGCAACGCAGTGATGGTCAAGCCGGACCGCTGGTCATACGCATGCTTCAGTCGTTGATGAACGTTCCACAAGCCGCTGTCAGCCGGTCCTCCCGCTTCCTCATCCAGTCGTCTGCGCAGCTCCTGCAGCTGTTCCTCCCGCATTCCCACACCGTTGTCCTCTACCACAAGGATTGCAACGCCCCCCACCTGACTGCCGGTGATCCGGATACAGCCTTCGCCCAGACGGTTTTCAATCCCGTGCACGATGGCATTTTCAACGACAGGCTGCAGCAGCAATCGGGGCATCCGGCTGTTCAGCATGGAAGATGGCACGTCGATGTGATAGCTCAGTCGTCCCATCTGCATCTTGTGGATTTCCAGGTAACTGCGCACCAGCTCCAGCTCTTCCCTCAGCTCGCAGAAGCTGTTGCCCGTGCGTGTCGTGTATCGGTAGTAGTGGCTGAGATGCTGGGTACAGGCGATCACGGCTGCCTTATTGCCCAATTGGGTCATGCTCTGAATAAAATTGAAGTTGTTGTACAGGAAGTGAGGGTTGATCTGCGATTGCATCTGGCGAAGCTTGGCCTCCCGGACATTGATCTGCTCAAAATACACCTTCTCAATCAAACGCTGAATCTCATCGGACATCGCGTTAAATTCAGAGAACAAATACGCGAATTCATCGCCCTTTTTCTCCGACACCCGGAACACGTACTCTCCTCTGGCGATGCGCTGGACGCCCCGGGTCAGCTGATGAATAGGCATCTGAACGTTACGATAGACCAGGGCTGCCGCCCCCAGACCGAACAACAATAACAGGCCGGTTGTGATATAGAAAAACTTCATATTATACCGAATCGGCTGCATGATAGACTCGAGCGGGATAAAGTCAACCAGATGCCAGCCGAACGAATCTGATTTCGCGTAATTCATCAGGTAGTTGGCTGAACCCAGTCGAACGATCTCATGCCCTTCGTCTGCCAAGCTCATCTGTCGCAGCTGCTGCAGAAAGACGGAAATCTGCTCGGGATCTGCGCCCGGGCTCGTAATAGGAGGCTGCTCGGGATGATAGAGCAGCGGCACGCCCGGTGCGCCGGCTTGAAGTTGCGTGAGTTGCCCCGCGAGCTTGCTTGCTGGAATGGCTGCCTCCAGGATCAGATCCATCCGATCTATCTGCAGATCAACGAGAAACGGACGGGTAATATGGCGGACGAAGTAAGGCTCCTCCAGACTGCCCGTCGTCAACACCCGGTACGTCCACACCTGGCTGTAGTATCGCTCAAAATAATCCGTGTCGTACTGCCTGCTTCCCGCCGTTGTCACCACTGCCCGATTAGCTGGCGCATACAGCGTCAGTTGGATCTCCCACGGGAGAGAATGTGTCTGCTGACGCATCAGATTCTCCATGCGGCCGCGGGTAATAATCGACTCAAAGGAAGGCCGGGTAATCATCTCGCTCTGCAGCCGCACGGCATGTTCATCCTGCATGGTTGTGTAGGCGGAGCGCCAGATCTGCTCGCTAACGGAATCCATCTGATCCAGAAAGACAGAGATCCGGTTGAAATTCGACTGAATCAGCTGCTCCTCCACCAGCCGAGAGCTCACCCGGTTGGAATAGCTGTATAAGGCAATCATCGCAGCCAGCAGCAGGACGATGATTGCCATCACTTTTGTAAACGTATTCAATCGACCGAACATAGACTCCTCCTCCGACTCCGTGGCATGCCCCTATTGTAACGCATTGCCGTTCGGATGGAACAGAGACATTGGGCTCACTGCGAGCTGCTACTCTTTTACCGACCCCAGGACAATCCCTTTGACAAAATACTTTTGGAGGAACGGATAGACGAGCAGAATGGGCAACGCCCCAATGAAAATCTGAGAGGACTTGACCGTGCGGTTGGAGATTTCGGCAAGTCTTGTGACATCGACCCCGACCTCGCTGAAGTTCTCCTTGACGACAATCGTATGCAGGAACGACGCGAGCGGATATTTGTCCATTTTGGTCAGATAGATAATGCCGTCGAACCAGGAATTCCAGTGAAACACGAGCGTGAACAACGTCATGGTCGCGACCGCTGGCATCGACACCGGCAGATAGATGAGGAAGAAGGTTCGGAAATGCCCCGCTCCATCAATGAGCGACGCTTCCTCCAGTTCACTAGGAAGATTACGGAAGAAGTTCAGCAGCAGGATCATATTCCACACGTTGACGGCGGAGGGAATGATCAGTGCCCAAATCGTATCATAAATGCCGGTACTGGACACGACGAGATACGTAGGAATCAGACCGCCATTGAAGAGCATCATGAACACAAAAAACCAGGCGTAGATGTTTCTGCCGCGGAACCGCAAGTCCGACTTGGACAGCGAGTAGGCCGCCATGAGCACCACAGACATGGAGAAGGCTGTACCCATCAACGTCCGCTGTACGCCAATCATCAGCGCCCGCAGGAAGTTTTCATTGCCAAGCGTCTCCTTGTAAGCAGCGAACGTGAGCTCAACCGGCCAGAAATTGACGATATTGGCTGTGGCCGCCGCCTTCGAGCTGAGAGAGACCGCAAAGATATGAATCATCGGCAGGATACAGAGCAGACTGAGCACGGCGATCAATAGATAATTGAAGATGGAAAAAATCGTGTACGACGTGGAACGATAGTGCACGAGGCCTCCCCCTTCCTAGAATATGCGGTAATTGGCCCACTTGTAGGCCATCCGGTAGCTGATAACAATGAGGATAAATCCAATGACCGATTTGAACAGGCCGACTGCTGTGGCGAAGCTGAACTGTGCACCGAGCAAGCCGATCCGGTAGACAAAGGTGTCGATAATATCCCCCTTGGCATACACCAGCGGGTTGTACATGTTGAAGATCTGGTCAAAGCCAGCATCCAGCACCCGTCCCAGCGACAACGTAACGACGACGATGAAAATCGGCGTGATGGACGGCAAGGTAATATGAATGACCTGCTTCCAACGATTGGCGCCGTCGATTTCCGCCGCCTCATACAATGCTGGATTCACACCAGCAAGCGCGGCCAAGAAGATAATCGCCGAGAAGCCGAAGTCCTTCCAGATGTCTGAGAGCACGATCGTGGCCCGGAACCAGTCGCCGTTGGCCAGGAAGAAAATCGGGTCAATGCCGAACATACTGAGGAACCGGTTGACGATGCCACCGCGGATCGAGAGAATATCAACGAAGATGCCGCCGAGCACAACCCAGGACAAGAAATGCGGCAGATAGACCAGTGTCTGTGCCGACCGCTTGAACCAGGACAGTCGGACTTCATTGAGCAGCAGGGCGAACACGACCGGCACAATCATATGCAATACTATCTTCATCGAGGAGATAATCAGCGTATTGAAAATGACCTGCTTGGCGTCTGGATACGTGAACAGATACCGGAAGTGATCCAATCCGACCCATTCCGACTCCCGGATTCCGAGCCACGGCACGTAGTCCTGGAAAGCGATAACGATGCCCAGCATGGGCACATAACTGTAGATCAGAGCGATGATGACCGCCGGCAGCAGCAGCACATGCAGCGGCCACGTTCGCTGAATATACGTGGCGAAACGTCTTCTCTTAGGGGGAAAGTTGCGCGTCAGACTCGCATCGAGATCCTCCGCGGGCTGGGTAGCAGCCATCATTGCCACATCCTTTCATGCCGGAGAATAGAATACTTGCCAGGTAGACGCGGTCGGCGCCGCCAGAAGGCGGCGCCGCGCATCTGCCAGCAGCTTATTTTGCCATTTCCTTATACCATTCGTTGACCTCCTGGATCACCTGGTCCCCGCCGTTGGCGCGCCATTGCCTTACGAATTCATCGAAGTAATCGACTGGCTGATCCCCATAGATAATCTTCAGGTAGCTCTCCGTCTCCAGCTTGGACAGCAGCTCGCCCTTGCTCTCCATCGTTTTGGTCGGCGCGCCGCCAAACCGATTGTAGATCGCTGTATCATTCTGGCTGATCCGCACCAGACCGGCATCCAACTGACGCGGTTGGGATGCCTGGACGCGCGCCTCCATGGCATTCAGGATCTCTGCATCGGGATTATCCTTGAACTTCTGGAACGCATCATCACCCAGATAAGGGATAAACGTCGAGCCGGTTAGTGGGAAGTGTACGCGTACAGCCGTCTTGCCATCATCCGGAACTGGCCATTTGTCTTGAGGCACGCCTTCTCCCTCGAAATCCTGGCGGACGACCTTGCCGTCATGCAGCACATAGTCATAGCCTTCGTGCCAGCCATTCTTGAAGAACGGATCGTAGTACGGATCGTCCACGCCGAAATTGGTGGCGTACAGCTTGCTAATGTAGCCAATAATGGCCTCGGGATGCTCAAATTCCGAACTGAACATCGTATAGTCATGGACCATCGCCTTCTCTGCGCGTCCTGCACCGCCTTTTGGTCCTACCGGGTTAGGGTATGGCTGGAATTCCGGTACGCCGCTGAGCGGATAGCCGTTCATCCAGTAAGGGCCGAAGATAATGCCCGCCTGCCCCGAGGCAGCGATCTCCGATGCTTTGGCCGCATCCTTGATGCCGGCCTCCGGATCGATCCACCCGTTAGCCATCCATTTGTTCATCGCTGCCAGGAAATCCTTCATGGATGGATGAATCGTGCCGTATTCCAGATTGCCGTCGGCATCCTCGCTCCAGAACATCCGCATGTCGCCGGTTTGTGCCATATGGTCGCTGAATGCGCCCACGAGCGAATCGGCGGAAGACATCCACTGGTATGGACCGTCCTTGAGGGAAACTGCCAGACCCAGTGTATCATCCTTGCCATTGCCGTCCGGATCATCCTCGGTGAAGGCCCGAATGACCTCTTCAAATTCTTCAATGGTTGTCGGTGCCTGCAGACCCAGATTGTCCAGCCAATCCTGCCTCACCCACATGATCGTACCTTCATCCATGGCGTACATGTTCGGCAAACCGTAGATGTTGCCGTCTTTAGTGACCGGATACAGAACCCCGGGATATTCTTCGTAGAGCGCTTTCAAATTTGGTGACAGATACGTTTCAATCAGATCGTTGAGCGGCATCACTTTCTTGGCCATGATGAGATCCGTAGCCAGTACGGTAGAGGCCTTCATGACATCCGGCAGCTTGTTCTTGCCGGCTAGCATCAGCCGCATCTTGGTGTCGTGGTCTTCCCGCTTGGGAGAGATGAAGTCGAAGCTGAGATCAATGCCGAGGGTGTCCCGCAGCCACCGGGTGTGTACATTGTCTTCAATGTTCTCGCCCGGCTTAAAGTCCGTTGCCGTCTGCTGCTCGAATACCATGGCTGTGGTTACGCTAATCGGCGGATCATACTTGAATCCGACCGGATCGGAGAGCACCGGACTTTCCGTTGCCGATGGGTTGTCCGTGTTCCCGCCAGGATCGCCGCTCGTGCCTGGTTCCGTATTCGAGCTGCATGCGGATAGTGCCATTACAGAGGATAAAGCAGCTGCAAGCAGGATCTTCATGCGATTTTGCTTACTTGATCGTTGTCCAATCATTGTGTAACTTCTCCCCTTTTCGCCTGCTATTTTTCCAATCGATACCTCTTGTCTTCGGTTGCATCCCCATTGTAGCGCAGATTAATTTCCAGCTAAATACAACAGTTTTTGTTTCTTACCACAATCTTAACTCCCATCAAAAAAACCACGCATCGCGTGGTTTTATTTAATACCATTAATGATTAACAGGACTAAAAGGTTGATGCTCGATATGGAGTTGGCCTCGCTCGTTCCACCAACGAACCGGGAACGCTGAGAGCTTGGCGTAAACCATATGATGATGGTCAAACAAATCCGTTCCTTTTTGATAGCTCTCATAGCTCTGGAGTGCAAAAGTAGCCTCGCCAGGGAACTGGAAGGTATACTCGGACTCCTCTTGTTTTACAATATATTCCCAAAATACCTTCAGGCGGATGTAGCTCTCTCCGTCGAGTTTAACGACCTTGTATTTCGGGTCTTCCTGTGGGGTCAGCTTCAGGGATTCCGATACGACAGGATAACTGGGTGACTCGGCCTCCAGAAGCTGAAACGTGCTGCGTTTGAACGGCAAGCCCATCTGATGGTTTCTCATAATCTCTAGATGTGTGAGGATTCTGGATAGTGAAAGCAGTGCAAAGCCCATAAATAGACCAATCGGAACGAATGGCCAGCCACCAGTGACCCCGACGAAGACGGTAATCGCCAGGATCAGGTAACCTAATATCGTTTGCAAACTAACTAACATCCTTCATCCTCCATTCCAGTTGAATTGGAAGATGCGTTACGCCTCACGCTTGTCAAAATCTCTTGCACACGCGTGAAGCATCAGACAAAACGATCGGTTCTGGCTGATTCGCATCGATGACAGGTCATAGCGATGGCGGAGGGGCTCATACGTGACACAAACCCGGTGACGCATCCGGCGAATGACTTGGCGAATGAAGGATTCAGCCTTGATGCTGTAAGGGATGGTCATATACGCATAGAGCGAGTGGTCGTGTGGCTCATCTGCACAGCTTACCCCTGCACAGGAAAATTCGGTGGTGATGCCTTTATCATTGAGCAGGCGCAGTGCGGGATACAGCTCCCAGTCCACCCATTCCTCGCCCAGCTGGACAATTCGTTTGCCGCGCTTGCGGTCCTTTGGTGCTTGCATCCATTCTTGGAGCTCCTGCAGACGGCGGGTCCACAGATGCTCTTGGTGTGGGGTCAGCAAGATCTCTCCCCGTTCATTGGCCGAACTTGTCATGCCTCTCCCCCTATCTGAATCACTTGCTCGGGAAGACGGTTAATCACGAGACACTTCCCAGTCGACCTCGGTGATGCCTTCCTCTACCGCAAAGTCAAAATCCTCAATATCATAAATCTGTACCGGTACAGCCGCTTCAATAATCCGGTCCTGCAGATCTATCTGATCGGAGAGCATCGGCACTTGCAGCCGTGCTGCCGTCAGAATTTGTTCCGTCTCAATGGGATCGAACAGTTCCCCATATTGCTCATTATCGACAGCGAGCACAACCGTGAAGGAAATGAGCTCGTTGAGCAGCAGCGGGGAGCTTTCACGCCATGGCATCTGCAGAGCACGTTCAATTTTTTTTCGGTTCAGCGGGTCCTGAAAAAAAGCAATCAGCTCGCCAATTTGTGCTTTGACATGCTTGTCCTCCGTAGGATCCTCCATCACGGGCTCCTCACTCTCGCTCATATCATACAGCTCCATGATCGATGAGTAAGGCACCACATAATCGACCGGACGCCCCGGCACCAGCAGATGTCCATAGGTTGCAATCATCACCGCTTCAATAACAAAGCGCCGCCGCATCCTCATTCCCCCTGTCTGTAAATTCATTACCCCTCATTATACATGAATCACCTGTGCAAAGGAACTTTAATCAAGCGAAGATTGCTAGGCGTCCTGGGATTGGATACAATGGAACCATTCGAAAAAACTCAGTCTCAGGAGGCAAGTATGCACCAAGAACAGGTCATTATCATCGGCGCTGGACCGTGCGGATTGTCTGCAGCCATCGAACTGCAGCGAATGGGTCTGGACCCGCTAATTATTGAAAAACGCAATATTGTACATTCGATCTCCCAATACCCTGTTTATATGCAGTTCTTCAGCTCGCCCGAGCTGCTGGAGATTGGTAGTATTCCCTTTACAACAGCTCAGGAAAAGCCGTCGCGGCTGGAGGCCCTGAACTATTATCGGACCGTTGCCCTTCGTCACAATCTCCGGATTCGCGCTTACGAGACCGTACTCGGTATCGAGTCGGCAGGCAATGGCTTTGAGCTGCGTACAGAAAATCGCTTCGGCGAGCCCTCCGTCTTCCAGGCACACAATGTTGTCGTGGCAACTGGCTATTTTGATCAGCCCAACATGATTGGCATTCCCGGCGAGGAGATGGAGAAGGTTAGTCACTTCTTTCGCGAAGCGCACCCGTATACCGGGATGGAGGTGGCGATTATTGGCGGCAGTAATTCGGCTATCGATGCCGCGCTTGAATTGGAGCGGGTGGGCGCTCGGGTCACTGTCGTATACCGGGGCGAGAACTATTCGCGCAGCATTAAGCCTTGGGTGCTTCCGACGTTCGAGAGCAAGGTGGCCAAGGGGCTTATTCGTATGCAGTTTGCCTCACGTGTTGTAGAAATCGCACAGCGGGAAGTTGTGATCGAGGATTTGAGCGGTACTCGTTCATCCCTGCCCAACGATTTCGTGCTGGCTCTGACCGGGTTTCATCCAGATCGGGAATTCCTGACCCACGCCGGATGCGCCATCGAGCCAGAGGGGTATCCGTTTTTCCATGAGGAAACGATGGAGACCAATGTACCCGGCATTTATTTGGCAGGGGTCGTCGCTTCGCGCCATGAGGCCAACGAGATCTTCATCGAAACCGGCAGGTTTCACGGCCGCAAGATTGCCGAGCATCTTGCTTCCCGGCGCGGCTGAGACCATAGATATACAACATAAGGCTGCTCCTATCATCAGAGATGACAAGGAGCAGCCTTATGAATTTAATGGAATAAATTAATAAGCGCTTGATCATGGGTATTGACCCACCTGCACACCTCAGCGGCTCTGGCAATCTGACCGCTCCACACCTCAGCTTCGTCCAGCCCCTCCAGATACCGGTTAGCAAAATGCAGCCACACATCCAGCATGCGGAGCTTGATCAGCGCAGGCAACAGCTCGATTTCCTCCGGCAGCAGCGACACTGCGGATTGATAGCCTTGGATAAATCGGCGCATTTGCTGAAGCGTATGCTCGGTATCCGGTCCAATGAACTCGGCCAGCACAACTCCGAGCTCCATCGCACGCAAATCCTGCGTACAATATTCAAAATCCAGGATGCCAATGACCTCTTCACCCGAAGCCAGAGCATTATTGAACACCAGATCCCCGTGAATCCATTGAATGGGCAGCTTAGACATCTCTGGTGTTAAGCGTGCAATTGCGCTTCGCTCTGCTTGCAACTCTTCCACAAGCGAGGCTTGATCGTGCAGCAGGTTACTTCCCCGGGCGAGGTTCAACAACTGGCTGCTGTCCAGCTCACGATAGTCATCCTCCAGCTGGAAATAAGGCTGATAAATCGGCTGCAGCGGCAATTCAATACGCGCCAGCGCTTGAGTGAGCTGTCCTGTAGCCGCACCAAGACCGGTCACATGGGCAGGAGCTGCAGCCGACGTACGCTCGCCGGGAATGTAGTGGTAGAGGGCAGCTAATTTGTCTCCTGGACCAATGGTTACCGTCCCTCCGAATCGGTTGCGGACCGGGACCGGCACAAGAATGCCTGACGGCGGTGCCTCGCCAAGAGCAGCCAGGATGGCATGCTCCAGCAGCACCTTGTTGTGATCCTTATGGTTATCATAGATGCGCAGGACGAAGCGGGCACTGCCGCAGGTAATCATGCGCGTCGTATTATTCATGCCGCTTTCTGCGGCGAAGGCTTCCCACGGTCCCGACCAGTCATATTGGCCAAGATATGCGGGAAGATCAGGTTCGGTTTTGCTTGGCAAGTGGGGCTGCCTCCTATCGAATGGAGCCGCTCGGCTCTGGTGCTGCTATATGGTCCTGTTTAATGTTAGGGTTCGTAAATCATCTTGCGCGTCATGCCGCCGTCGACCACCAGGTTCATACCATTCACAAAATCATTGTCCGGGTCCGTAAGGTAGAGACAAGCGCGCGCGATGTCCTCCGGGCGACCGACCCGTCCCGAGGGATGCTGGCTATGATCTTGCTCCCGCAGCTCCGAACGATCTCCCGTCTCGATCCAGCCGGGGCTGATGCAATTGACGATGATCCGATACGGAGCCAGCGAAGCGCTAAGCGCATGCGTCAGCGCTGTCATGCCGCCTTTGGAGGCAGCATAGGCTTCCGTATCAGGTTCAGACATCATGGCCCGGGTCGAGGCAATGTTGACGATGCGTCCCCCTTCGCCCCGATCCCGCATGATTGCGGCTGCCTCCTTGGCGCAGAGAAATGCGCCGCGCAAGTTGGTGTTCAGCACGCTATCCCACTCTTGCCAGGTGAGCTCGAATATCGGCTTCGTAATCCCGAAGCCTGCGTTATTAATCAGCACATCCACCCGCGGGGACCACTCTACTGCCTGATTCGCAAACGCCGTAATGGCTTCGGGATCGCGCAGATCCGCCGGCACCGCCAGCAGCCGCTCAGCTCCGACACGACCGGCCATCAGGTCGGCATACCGTTCCAGTCCCTCTTGATTGGCGTCTGTTACTACCGCCTGATAGCCTGCATTCAGATACGCTTCGGTCAAGGAACGGCCGATCCCTCCAGCCGCGCCTGTTATCCATACTGTCCGATTCACGGGGCATCCTCCTTAATCGTCAAGTCCCTTCAGTTTACGAAGTCGTTTGTGCGCCATGTCCTGCCAATCCTTGGCCAAGGCCTCAATACCCAGCAGCCGCTCGACACCGGCCAGGTCTTGTTTGTCTATCATCATGATCCGCATCGCCTCGGATATGCTTAGTTGTGCGGAGTCACGTTCCTCAAACGTAATGGCTTGTCCCGCCTCGACCTGACCACTCGAGAGTACCCTCAAGTATAACCCGCAGTAGCCAGTCTGAAGCACTTGGGCTGGCAGTTTTGGATTCCCGTGTCGCAATCCCAGCTTGAAGCACGGAACACGCGGTTGACTAACTTGGACAATCGGGCCAGAGTCGCCGCCAATTCGCAGCACATCGCCGATACAGATCGACGTCTCGTCGCCGCCGTCAATCGTCACGTTCTCGCCGAAAGCGCTATCGCCCAGCGGCTTGTCCAACCATTGCTGCCAATAGGGATAATGCTTCAAGAAGTATACACACACCGCCTTGTCCGGACCGCCATGATTGACCAGATCGGCTTGGCGGTCTCCAGGCAGGCCGTCTGCCTGCAGCAAGAGAGGCCCCTGGACTTTCTGCTTGACGATGCCGGTCGAGACCTCCTTGCTGCCGTGGGCCATCTGAATCGGCTCGCCAACCTGCAAGGCGTGGATGTAACCCAGTTGTGTTGCCATATATGTATTCTACCTCCGATTGTTTCGATGTTGATCACGAAGTGACGTTGAATGTCCTTTTAGCCATATTATAAGTCCGCAGCCGCTTGCAAGCAAACAGGCAGCTCTACAGCTGCCTGTATCCTCGTTCCTGAGACAAGAGCTCCGCCCGGCCGGGAACCGGATTGACGCTTGTTCTGCGGGCACCCAGGCGGATGAGCGGCCAGAGCAAGCCCAATAGCAGAAGTCCGATACCCAGATGCAGGCCCGCCAGTGGAGAGAGCAGCACAATTGCACCCGCAGCGGAGAGCAGCAGCCATAACAGAACCAGAGCCTGCAGGGGCCGACTGAGTCTTCCCAGATGCCATCCTCGTTGCCTCTTATCATCATCCGGCCGGTCAGCTCTGTTGCTCCAATAGCGCAGAGCCAGTGGAATGGCAAGCGACAGATTAAAGGATAGCGAGCCCGCCGCACTAAGGTAAATTAACGAGCTCGTGCCCGCTGCGACCCAGGGCTGCCAGAGGGCCAGCATCAGGATGATGAGCCCAGTGCCCAAAGCGAGCAGCAGGATGATCCGTCTTGGCGTCTGCTTGCGGTTATCGATGTGCTGCAGCCAGCGGCTCCAGGACGAACGTCCGTCCCGATGATAAGCGAACCATTGCCTGCTCGCAGAGGTTAATGTCCCTAAGCCGCTGATCCACAAGCACAGAATAGCTCCTATGTAGAGTATAGGGTGCAGGAAAGAACTCAGTCTCCCCCAACTATCCGCCGTCAAGACGAGGAACAAGTTGCTGCTGCCCGTCGTCACCGCTACATCCATGATGGAGAGCGTCACGAAGACGCATAAGGCATAGACGAATATAAAGCCATATACGGTGCTAAGGTACATGCTCCACGGGACATTGACGGCAGGTCTTACCGTTTCTTCCGTTCCGGCCGCTGACGCTTCCCAGCCGAGGAATAAACGTTGCAGCAGCACCAGAGCGGCAACCAACTGCAACCACGCATACTCGCCATTGCCATGCGAACCGGCAGAGAACAGATACGCTGCGGGCTGCAGACCCGGCTTGAACAACAAGAGCAGGCCCCCGACAATGACTGCTACCAGCAGGAGTTGGAGCCATGCGCTGCCCGAGATGGCCCGTTGATTAAGTTGTAATCCCTGCATGGCGAGTCCGGCCTGAAGAGCCAGCAGTAACCAGGTCCATAAGACGACACTCATCATATTGCTAGCATAGCCCAACCAGCCCGCGACCAATGCATCCAGCAGCACTGCCGCTCCCCCATTCAGCAGGAGAAGCATACATAGATCGCTTCCCGTTCGCAGTTGCAGCGCTAGTCGTCCCCAGCCTCTGCTGCTGCCAGCCCTGCGGGCCCAACGATATACCCCGCCTGACGAAGGGTCTGACGCTGCCATCTCCGCGGTGACCGCACTGGTAAGAACAGCAAACAAGGCGACCAGCGGTAAGCCCAGTCCAAAGGCCCACGGGCCTGCCATCTCATAGACTGGCCCATAATAGAGCACGGTCCCGCCGATCACCGACATGGTTGCAAAAGACAGCGCAAACGAGCTGAACCCGCTCCGCCCCCTTCTCAATTGCTGGGCGTACCCTTGTGCGTTCAGCTGTCGTTTATCCTCCAAAAACTGAAGGTATCCTGCACCTGCCTGTTGGGCTGGCGTTGAAGCGGCAGGCATACGCCGCTGGACACTTACGGCTAGTACAACGGACAGCATGCATACAGCCGCAAACAGGGCCAGCCCGACTATCATGATGATCATGACCTCACCCCCTCCACTACTGTATGTGAAGGGGGTCGCAATCTAGACCAGACTCAATCCGTTGTCCGCTGGCTCAATCGCAGGTACTCGCCAACCATAGCCAGCCGCCAAGGCAGGATCATGCCCAGAGCCAGCAGGTAGAACAATGCGCCTGTCTGGGGAATTGTCATATACTGCTCGACCACGGAATGCATCGATAGTCGCAGTGCAAATAACGTCACCATAATCAGGATGAACGCCTTGGAACGAATAACGTAAATATCCGATTTCACCCGGGCCAGCCGAGTCGTCACGATCAGAGGAAACGAGAACATCAGTAAACCGGTTCCGAAGGCCGAGAGCCCCCAGAGCCAGGGAATGTGCATCATTGGCAAAGCAAACATGATAAATCCCGTCATCATGCCCAGTGGCGGAATAATTAGTTTCTTGAGCGACGTAGGCTTGCGTGCAGCCCGCAATCGCAGCAGGATCATGCTCGTCCCTGCCATACCGGAAACCAGGATCGACAGGGCCTGGATGGTTGTTGTGGACGCCATAACTTCCTCCCGTAACTGTTGCAGCAGAACATAACCGATGTCTATGCAAATAATGGATTACCTTTATCCTACTGCACATCCCCGCTTCAACGCAAGCGCACAGCATTCAGAGACCTTGCAATTTTTAGTTGGTTCAAAACATGCTTTTTGAGCTCATCAATATCAAATGGCTTGTTGAAAAACTGCGTGACGCCAAGACGCTCTGCATTTTCGATGTCAACGGGCTCACCGTAAGCAGATATCATGACAGCAATCAGATCGGGTTTGATGCGCCGCAACCGCAAAAGGGCTTCAATGCCATTCATCTCGGGCATTTTCAGATCCATCAGGACCAGATCGACAGGCTTTTGTTCAAATTGATGAATCGCCTCCGCGCCGTCTCCCGCCTCATAGACCTCCAGACCAATGGCAGCAAATACCTCCATCAGCAAAACACGAATCATCGCTTGATCGTCAACAATCATGATCGACCCGCCAACAACGGATGGCGTCATCTCATCCCATGAGCCTCCAACTGTTGGCACGTTAGAATAATCTCCTTTATTCGCCAGAGCCGGCTTCTTATGATCCGCAGGTTCTGTGGATGTTCCCGCTTGATGCAGCCGGTTGTAACGATACATCAGAGCCATCAAGATGAGCAGCACCGCCAATAGTGCAACAAATATATAAACCATGCAATAAAGACACCTCGAAGTAGTAAGTTTGAAAAAAGATTTCGACACTTTTCCTCAAAACCCTGCTACAAAGAAGGTAAAATTATAAATTTTTCCTTTAATTCTAAGAATTTTAAAGCAGAAGAAACGGCAAATCCCAACGAAATCGTTCTTGTTTCGAAAAAAAGAAACCGCCAGTAGAGGAGATTGCCCTCTCTGGCGGTCTCGCTTAATCATTGACGACCATCGGCCCTAGTGGACCCTCCTCGGCCACAATGTCCTGCAGGCTGTATGCCGAAATCGGAAAATAAGGGAACTGGTACACGTAAGGCGTCAATTCATAGATTTGGAAGTAGATGACCAGCGCACGGTCGGCGATGTAGAAATCCTGATCCGGCCGGATTCGCTCAAAGGGCTGCAGCACCGGCACCTCTCTCTCGGCGATCTGGGCGGACACCTGTTTGGAAATTGGCCCAATATAATCACTGCCTGTTTTGAATAATTGTGGCAGTGTGTATAGTTCTCCGGTCCGCAAGAGGAAGGTTAGTGATTTCTGCAGCGTTATGCCATGCGCTCCGCCCGTGTAGGCATAATTGAAGAGGGAAAGGCTGAGTACGCCCTTCTCATTTGTCTTTACTTCAAACCAGCCGATCATCTCCGCGTTTTTGTCTTCCAGACTCCCTTGGTCAGCAGCCAGCCGATTCGCAGCCTTCCGGATCGCTTCGTTAATGCGATTGCGGACACCGTGATCAGCCACCCCCTGTACCACGGGCAGCCAAATTTCAATCTTGGGATACGTCACATGCGATGGGACGACCACCGCGGGTTGGATAAAGGCCATACGATAGACACCTGCCTATACAGTTAGATGATCTATCCTATGCCTCCATCCTTCCGTTTGTTCAGAGAAAGGATCTCCATTTTGTTAGAGCATCAGCTTTTCGCGCTGTGTCAGTCTGCGTCCCCGCACATCGATGACCAGCTCGCCGCCGCTTAATCCCCAGATCCGGTCAGCGAACCGTTCCGCCCAATCGGCCTGATGCAGTACGCAGATGACGATTATCCTTTGCTGTTTGCAGAGGGCCTTGAGATCCTTCAGGATTTCTTCCGCAGCATGCGGGTCCAGTCCCGATACCGGTTCGTCTGCCAGCAGCACCTTGGCTCCGTGCACCAGCGCTCTTGCAATCGCAACCCGCTGCTTCTCGCCGCCGCTCATCTTATCTGTCTTTTGCTTGGCTTTGTCCAGCAACCCAACCTTTTCGATCATATCCATGGCGCCCATATAATCGTCATTGCGGACCATACCCGTTACCATCCGCCACAGCGGCGTCTGATAGCGCGAGCCGATTAACACGTTCTTGAGAGCTGTCTTGTTCGGGTTCAGCGAGGGCTTCTCTTCAAGATAGGCGAACTCCCGCCGCACCTTTTGGGTTCCCGTAAATTTATTGCCCATAATGTCGACGCCGTCCACCACGTATTCGCCTGTCCATTGTTCCCGCATGGCCAGACATTTCAGCAGCATAGATTTGCCGCTGCCGCTTGCGCCGGTAATCGCGATGAATTCGCCGTTGAACGCCTCAAAGCTGATATCCGACAGCACCTTGGGTCCGCCTGGTATTTTCTTTGTCATTCGCTTTACCTTGATCATCTCCGGTGCTCCTTTGCCAGTCATTTGATTATAATTTCTCCTTATTATCCCCTATGTAAAACCGCTTTCGAAATCCTTGTCCTCATCTAGTTTAGACCATACAAATAATTCTTTCCACACGAACAAATGTTTGCTATAATAAAAACAGAACAGGCGTTCTTATACTGGAATTTTGAAGGAGGCTGATCACCATGCGCAGTTGCGAGAACTTTCGGTTTATTGAGAAGCATCGACCATTTCGGGATTTAACGTTTAAGTTTTATTCGGACGGCACGCTAACCATTATCGATAATGACAACGGCGGCATGGTCACGCCACGCGAGCTGAAGGGATCCAGTCACGACTTCTATGTCCGCAGACGCATTATCTTCATCAAGAACAACTTGGTCGCCCAGAAGCTCAAGCACGCGTGAGTTTTGCAATGCCGGTTTGACTGCCCGCCGCTTGTTAGGGTACATTGGTGGGAGAGACACAAACCTGGCATAAGGAGCACCCGATATGAAACAAACGATCCTATTCGATCTAGACGATACATTAATACATTGCAATAAATACTTCTACCAGGTCATTGATCAATTCGTGGAATCTATGCTTTCCTGGTTCGGGCCTTACGGCGTGACGACGGAGGCGATCCGCGACAAGCAGACCGAGATCGATATTGCAGGCATTGACATCCTTGGCTTCAAGAGCGACCATTTTCCGCAGTCTTTTCTTGAAACGTACCGTCATTTCGCTGATTTGACCGGCAGACGTCTCGACACTTCGGAAGAGAACTGGCTATGGAAGCTGGGGCGTAGTGTGTATGACCTGGAAGCGGAGCCGTATCCGAACATGCAGGAGACGCTTGATGCGTTGGCCTCTACGGGCCACGAGCTTCACTTGTACACTGGCGGCGAACTGCTGATTCAGAACCGCAAGATTGAACGGCTGCAATTGCAACGTTACTTCGACAAGCGAATCTATGTTCGCCGGCACAAGAACGTCGAGGCGCTGGAGGAAATCATTAGCGGCGGTCCATTTGATCGTGACCATACCTGGATGATTGGTAACTCCATTCGCACCGATGTGGTTCCCGCGCTAACTGCAGGATTGCATGCCATTCACATGAAGACAGAAAGCGAATGGCTCTACAATGTGATTGAGATTCAAGTGCAGCCCCGAGGCGCGTTCTTTACACTGAATCAATTGATTGAAGTGCCCGATACCATCTACGGGTATGTGAATCGGCCCATGGAGTAAGTTGAGCAGGAATAACAAAGAGGACGAACGGGCAGCATGTGCTGCATGTTCGTCCTCTTTGTTGATGCAAGGTGTGTGATTCAAGGCTTGAGGTTCTCCTCACCGAGCTGCTGAGTCATGAGATAGGCCATCGCTTCGTTCATCCAAGCTTCCTCTTCCGCCGTGAAGGGACTGCTCGTCATAAACTGGATACTATCAAGGTCTGTCTCACTCAGCGTTGAGACGGACGCCATATTTTCTTCGCCTACGCGCGCCATGGTCTTATCCATAAGTCCTGCCACAAGCGCTTGGACCTCGGGGTGATCAACAGGATTACCCTTAAGCCTTCTAACCTCGCGAGTGAACTCAATAAACTCCCGATCCGCCTCCGCTTTTTCCTCTGCACTCTGATTGAATAGCCGGTCCACCAATTCAGGCGAGGTTCGCTCCTGCAGCCACTGCCGCTGCTCCTCCTCGGACTGCATAGTGTGGATCAGACTGAACAGAACATCGCGATCGAGCTCACCCTGCTGCTCTATCAGCTGGACGGTGCGTCCAATGGCGGTATGCACCTGCTCCAGCTGCCGCTGCTTCGCTTCGATGGCCTCCTGTTGACGGCGCAGCCCCTCCGTCAAGGATGTACCCACTGTCGAGCGTGCCATCAGCTCCTCGATTTCTTCAAGACGATAGCCCAGAAACTTCAGGCTGATGATCTGCTGCAGCTTGAAGATGTCTTGTGATCGGTACACCCGATGCCCGCTGCTCGCGTCCCGCTGCGCTCGCAGCAAGCCAATGTCATCATAATAATGCAAGGTGCGGACTGAACTCTTGCTTAAGGCAGCGAATTCACCCACAGTATAGGTACGGTTTGGATTGTCCATTCCTCTGGCCCCCTCATGTGAAATAGAAGTGCAGAGCCGAGCGTGCGCTGCTGTCTTCTAGCTCAAGCATAACGCCTCACGTAACTGGAGGTGCAAGACCTTTTTTACAGTGTTCAAAGATCCTGCGAGAACCGAACCATGTCCATGACTTGTAAGCCATTCTCATAGATTGGCTCCTCATAATGTCTCAGGAAGAAATCCCGGTCGATACTGACCATTCGGAAGCCACATTTCTGATAGAGCGCAAACTGACCCAACCCGGAGTTGCCTGTTCCCACTTCGATGGTGGCGTACCCTTGGTTACGGGCTTCTTGAACCGCATGCTGGACAAGCTGCTTGCCAACGCCCTTGCCCTGATACGACTCGTCCACTGCGACGTTGACCAGCTCCACAGTGTCCGGACGAGTAGGCAGCAGAACATACACGCCGATTACTGCCCCCAGCGTCTCGGCAATGTAACATCTGCCTCTGTCTATATAATTCGTGACCAGTCGCTCCGAAGGATCTGCCAAGAGCAAGAGCTCCATCGGAACCGGTTCATGATGATCAAGCAGCCGAATCTGCACAGTCATATTCTCACCTCTATATCTCGACCCATCGGACCCATTGGGCTCATTAGGATTATTGGACTCATTAGGCTCATTAGGCTCATTGGGCTCATTGGGCTCGTTGGGCTCGTTGGGCTCATTTGACCAATTGGCCCCATCTCCGCTCTAACGGACACCATAGCCGCTATTGAGTGAAAAAAGGGGGATTTAAATTTGTAACGGCCATATAAGCGCTTATTGTAGCGAATTGTCCCTGTTCTGGCTGGTTTTCTTGGCAATAAGTGCTCCTGTGGCCGTTAGAAGCACACGGGGTGCAAAAAACAACAAATAGGCGCATATATGGCCGTTAGATTGGTCCTCGCACAGCTCCCAACTCGCATGGTAGCACCCGACGATCGGACCACTCGCCCACGGGCATACGGGTCCAGCAGCATGATGTTAGTCGCACCACTCGCCGCACGGCATACGGGTCCAGCAGCATGATGTTGGTCGCACGACTCGCCACACTACATGCTGGTCCCCCAGCATGTAGCCGGCGGGACCACTCGCCGCACGGCCAGCGACTAGTCCATGTGCACGCTCACAGAGCCGCTTTCCCGGTTCGTCAGCACCAGCTTGCCCTTGCGGCTTTCCCCGTTTGTTTGCTTGAACGACAGCTTGCCGGTTTCGCCCTTGCTGACAAGCGACTTCACCATTGACTGCGAGATCTTCTTGCCTTGCTGTTCCTTCCAGATGACGAAGGTGCAGCCTTCACGGTACTGGGTACAGCCGAATCCGCGTTTGCCTTCGATTAGCTGACCCTTGCAGCCCCGGCGGGGGCAGGGAGCCAGTGCGGTAAGCCCACCTGAAGACTTGGCTGTTGAGGAAGCCGCAGAGGCTTTGACCACTGTATCCGTTTGCGAGCGGGTGCTGGCACCAGACCGGCTGCTTGATGGGCTCCCGCCTGCGGCTGAGCCTGCCGTCCTGCTCCCCGACCGGCCTTTGGATGCCGCACCTCTCGTCCGGGTCTGGCCCCGCTTGCCGCGGCCGCCGCTGCCGCTCTCGTCACCCTCGAACATGGATGCCGGGGCAGGCTGCTGGGTGCGCACCTTGGACACAATCATGGCAGCGAATTGCTTCACCTTCTCCATGAATTGTGCATCTGACGCTTCGCCTTTGGAGATTTGGTGGAGTCGCTGCTCCCACCGGCCCGTCATCTCGGGCGAAGCCAGCAGCTCGACACCGGCGCCACGAATCAGTTCGATGGCGGAGCAGCCTTTCACAGTAATATCCAGCTTCTTGCCGCTCAGTGTAATATATCCGACCTGCTTGAGTCGCTCTATGGTAGCCGCACGAGTCGCGGGGGTGCCCAGCCCGGTATCCTTCATCGCTTCCTTGAGCTCCTCATCCTCCATCGCCTTGCCGGCCGTCTCCATCGCTTTGAGCAGCGTACCCTCCGTATACGACTTGGGCGGCTGCGTAGCCTTCTCGCGAGCTTCAGCCACTGCACATTGGACCGGCTTGGCCGGATCCACCTTGAACTCTTCGGTTACCAGCTCTTCTTCCTGATCGTCATCCTCTTTGCCCGGCTTCTTGCGTCGGCCCTTTCCCTTCGCATCACCGTTCTCTTGATTTTGCTGGACCACCTTCCAGCCTGCCTCCAGCTGTTGCTTCACCTTCGTGCGGAACAGCTCCTCTTCTACCTTGGTCATAACCTCATGATTGCTGTAGACCGCAGGCGGATAGTAATGAGAGAGAAAACGGCGTACGATCAGATCATAGATCTTCTGCTCATCAGCGCTAAGCGTGCCGGGCTTCTTCGGTGTGGGCAGGATGGCATGGTGATCCTCGACCTTGGACGGGTTGCAGACCGCACGGTTGCCTTTGTGCACCCTGCTGCGGTCAGCCCCGGCAGCAAGCTCGCCATAATCCGATGTCTTCCCGAGCATACTCAGCACAT
This sequence comes from Paenibacillus daejeonensis DSM 15491, assembly GCF_000378385.1. Taxonomy (GTDB): domain Bacteria; phylum Bacillota; class Bacilli; order Paenibacillales; family Paenibacillaceae; genus Paenibacillus_D; species Paenibacillus_D daejeonensis. Next base: position 121,102 of record NZ_KB899660.1, read on the forward strand.
TACCCATGACCGGCAGATTCTCTTCGGTTACATAATTGGAGTTGGTCCGCGGATACGTAATGACTTTATGTTTCTCATACAGTCCTTGCGCGATATCCAGCGTCTTCTTCGCAGAGAAGCCATAGCGTCCATTCGCTTCACGCTGCAGCAGTGTCAGGTCGTGGAGCCGGAACGGGTACTCCTTGCTCTCCGTCACCTCATAAGAGAGGATCTCGCCTGGCTTGCCCTCGACCTTGGCTGTGAGCGCTTCAGCCTGTTCCTTGGAGGTGATTCGCTCGCCTTGCCATGTACCGTTGTACTTCAGCTTGTCCTGCTTGAATACTGCATGCACGGTATAGAACGTCTCCGACTGGAAGGCCTGAATTTCTTTGTGCCGATCATAGAGGAGCGCCAGCACCGGTGTCTGCACCCGTCCAACAGATAATAGCGCCCGATGACGGATGGTAAAAGCGCGCGAGGCATTCATCCCAATCAGCCAGTCGGCTTCACTACGCGCTCTGGCTGCACGGGTGAGCGGATCATATTCGGTGTCGCTGCGCAGATTATCGAAGCCGCGGCGGATCGTCTCGGGCGTCAGATCCGAGATCCAGAGCCGATGAACAGGCTGACGCAGCTTCAGGTGCTGACGAATGAGATGAAAGATCAGCTGTCCTTCTCGCCCGGCATCGCAAGCATTGACAAGCTCGCTGCAGTCTTTCGCCAACTCCCCGATCACCTTCAATTGGTCTTTGGTCCGTGGATTCGGCCACAGCTTGAATTTGTCAGGGATGATCGGCAGATCCTCGGCTTTCCATTTCTTGTACCGGGCATCGTAGCGATCCGGCTCCGCGAGCGTGACCAGATGACCAATCGCCCACGTAATGACATACTTCTCGCCTTCCAGATGGGTTCGCTTGTTGCGTGCCTTAGGCTCCAGCACCGCAGCAATCGTCCGCCCCATATCCGGTTTCTCGGCTATGATCAGTGTCTTCATTCCCCACTCTCCCCGCTGGCAGTCATGATTATGGCTTTCCGTAACCGCGCATCGTATCGAACAACCGGCGTACACCGGCTGCCCATTTCGGATCTTCCGCATATTTGCGATTGACCCACGTGAGCGCGTCTATCTCCGGCGGGCGCTCACGTGCCCACCGGAGCACCGTTCGGGCGGCGATATCGGCCGAGTCGGCAATGGTGGTGTTGTAGATCTGCCAGCTATGATATACATTGAACGGATTGTTGGCAATCCGGGCCGCATCTGGCTGATCCCGAGGGACGAACCCCTGCTCCTGACCGGTGATGGCGAAGAGCAGCAGCGGATGGATATCATATCGCCAGGCCGTCTCCATGAGCGTACCGTAATAGGGCTCATCGGTCAGCAGTGATCCCCGCCTCTCCAGGTAATCCCGCAGACTTGTTTCGTCAACCTTGCTATAACGCAAGTCCGGCGGCAGTTCATTTACTACACCGTCCGGCAAGGGAGGCTGGTAGCTGTAGACCAGCGGCGCCCTTAGCTTGAGGACATCAGGCAGCACTGGCGCTGCAGGCGCGGCTGGTATCCATGCCTGCGAATAGAGCGCAGCTCCTGCGACAACCAGCAGGCTCAGTAAGCCATAGGTGAGCTTGGGCCATCGAGACAGCCATCCGGCTCCGGTACCTGCCCACACGGAGCGTTGCGCCTCCGCAGTCGTTGACGAGGCTCCTGCCGCGCTTACTACAGCCGCCCAACTGTGATCTGAAGCACTAGCGATGAGCGCCCGTAGCTGTTCCTCGGTTAGCGTGCCTTGTACATGCTTCTGCGCCCAGTGCAGAAGCGCCTGGAGCTCAGCAGGCTCAGGGTGAGGCAGCTCGTCCAGGCAGGCTCGCCAGATGTCCTCTGTCCGTACGGTCCGCCCCGAACCGAGCACACGCGTTCGGATCAGGTTCGCAGCCACGGACTGCCGCAGCGCCCACCCGAGCTCTGGCATTTGCCGTAACAGGACCTGCCGGATCGCATCCGCGAACACTTCAGGTTGACGGTCGGGTGTCGAGGCATATTTATGCTGTACATACGTTCTTATCGTCTGCAGCTCTCTAGGAGTCAAGATCCATGCTTCGCTTTTCACAAGCGCCAACACCTCTCTTCACCTACATCGAACGGATACAGCTAGCCAGCTACCTGGTGAATTCGGGACTGCATGTCCTGTTCTTCAATAAATGCGGCAATCTGTGCTTTCTCCTCTGTCGTGAACTGATACTCGCAGTCGCAGCCCTCATCCTGAGGGATAATCTGAGCCACTTGTCCGCCGTGCGTACAGATGATCAGTGCCGTCAGATCAATCAGGTCCGCAGGTCGTTCGTCAGACTCTGCTTGGAGGTCGAAGCTCAGGACGATATCCACCCACTGGTCATCCCGGCGCTCCAGCTTTGGGTAGAAGGCAGCAAATTTCAGCTCTGTCACACGGTCTGCCCCGTATTTGATCATGGGATTCCCTCCTGAAAGAAAAAATAAAGCGCCCGAAGGCGCTTCGTGTCTCACTTTAGATCTGAAGGCTGCGCCGCTTAAGGCAATACGCTAGAGCCCATCAAGTATTTGTCTACTTCCCTTGCTGCTTCGCGGCCTTCATTGATCGCCCAGACGATCAAGCTTTGCCCGCGGCGAATATCGCCAGCAGCAAATACTTTGTCCACATTGGTCGTGTATTTGCCGTAAGCGGCTTTGATGTTAGTACGACGGTCTTGCTCCAGACCGAACTGATCGATCAGTGTCGACTCTGGACCTTCGAAGCCGATTGCGATCAGGACGATATCCGCAGGCCATACTTTCTCCGTGCCCGGGATTTCTTTGTAGATCTTGCGGCCAGACTCATCGATGTAACGCTCGATTTGTACCGTGTGCAGCTCTTTGAGGTTGCCGTTCTCGTCGCCGACGAATTTCTTGGTCAGGACAGAGAATGCACGCGGGTCTTCACCGTACAGAGCTTTGGCTTCTTCCTGCGCATAATCCAGTGTATAGACATGCGGGAATTGCGGCCAAGGATTGTTGATGGCGTCGCGCTCCAGTGGAGCCTTGGCTACCGTACCGAATTGAGTGACAGATTTGCAGCCATGGCGCAATGCCGTCGCCACGCAGTCTGTACCCGTATCGCCACCACCGATAACAATAACATTCTTATCTTTAGCAGAGATATAATTGCCGTCCTCCAGATTGGAGTCGAGATAGCTCTTAATTGTGCCGTTCAGGTAGTCCATCGCCAGATGCACGCCGTTCAGCTCACGTCCCTCAATTGCTACTTCACGAGGCTTGGTTGCGCCGCCGCACAGAACGACAGCATCGAAATCTGCGACCAGCTGTGGTCCTTCGATATCTTTGCCAATCTCTGTGTTCGTCACAAACTCAATGCCCTCAGCTTCCAGGATATCGACGCGGCGTTGTACGATGCCCTTGTCCAGCTTCATGGTCGGGATACCGTAAGTCAGCAATCCACCGATGCGGTCCGCACGCTCATAGACCGTTACGGTGTGACCTGCTTTGTTCAGCTGAGCGGCAGCAGCCAGTCCTGCAGGACCTGAGCCAACAACAGCAACACGCTTGCCTGTACGCATCTGCGGCGGGTTAGGAACAACCCAGCCTTCTTCAAAGCCTTTGTCGATAATGGCTTGCTCAATGGACTTGATGGTGACCGGATCGCCGATCAGGCCTACCGTACAAGAGCCTTCACAAGGCGCCGGACATACACGGCCAGTGAACTCGGGGAAGTTGTTCGTCTTGTGCAGACGGTCCAGCGCTTCCTTCCAGCGGCCGCGGTAGATCAGGTTGTTCCACTCGGGAATCAGGTTATTGACAGGACAGCCGGATACCGAACCAGCCAGCTCGATGCCAGTGTGACAGTATGGGGTACCGCAGTCCATACAGCGTGCGCCTTGCGTGCGCAGCTGTTCTTCCGACATATGAAGATGGAACTCTTCCCAGTCCTTGATCCGCTCCAGCGGGTCGCGGTCCACGGCGAGCTCGCGTTTATATTCCATAAATCCAGTTGGTGTAGACATGATCGCTTTCCTCCATCCGTTAATGCGGGCCATGAGGCCTTACCGAACCTGCCGGTTTACACTATAATACAATATCCTAGCATGATTGTCCTTATAAAAAGAATGGATTATCCGCACAATCATTTGCACTGTGCTGCCATTGTTCGGATCACAGCGAGGCAGCTGGCCGTCTGACGTACGTTGTATAATAGTAATCATAGGGATTCTTCTCATCGCGAATCCCCTTCTCGCGCAGCGCCTGCTCCCACTCGTTAGAATCAAACTCCGGGAAACGGGTATCGCCCTCGAAATCCTCTTCAATCTCGGTCAGCAGCAGCCGGTCCGCATGCGGAAGAAACAAACGGTAAATCTGCTCCCCGCCAATAATCATCAGATCCTGTTCGCCATATTTCTCCAGAACCTCTTCCACGGTATGCACCACCTCGCAGCCTTCGCGGCTGAAGTCATCGCTGCGTGTGAGCACGATATTCCGGCGATTCTTGAGCGGGCCGCCAAACGATTCCAGCGTTTTGCGCCCCATCACCACCGTCGTTCCGGTCGTCATGCGCTTGAAATAAGCCATATCGTCCGGGATCCGCCACGGCAAATCGTTGTCGACACCGATCGTGCGGTTCCGGGCCATGGCTGCAATCATAGATATAGTCATGTCGACCCCCTCCTAAGCTGTTAAACAGATACAGCTGCTTTTATTGTGGGATGATGCTCATAGCCAATCAGCTCAAAATCCTCGTAACGATAATCAAATATTGAATCCGGCTTGCGCTTAATGACCAGACGCGGCAGCGGCATGGGTTCACGAGTCAACTGCAGCTTCACTTGCTCCAAGTGATTCTGGTAGATATGAACATCTGCACCGGAATAGATCAGCTCTCCCGGCTCCAGATCGCATTGCTGGGCAAGCATATGGGTCAATAAGGCATACTGTGCCAGATTGAACGGCAGCCCGAGGAACGTGTCAGATGACCGCATATTAAACATGCACGACAGCTTGCCCTTAGACACATAGAACTGGAAGGTATAGTGGCACGGAGGCAGCTTCATACCCTCAATCTCGGAAACATTCCAGGCACTGACCAGGTGTCGGCGCGAGTTAGGGTTGTTCCGAATACTCTCGACCACATCTGCAATCTGATCGATCCGTTTGCCGTCTGGCGTTTCCCAGGCACGCCACTGCGAACCATAGACGGGGCCGAGATCACCGTTCTCATCCGCCCACTCGTTCCAGATCCGAACGCCATTTTCCTGCAAATAGCGCACATTCGTATCGCCGCTCAGAAACCACAGCAGCTCGTGAACAATCGATTTCATATGCACGCGTTTGGTCGTGACAATCGGGAACCCTTCCGACAAGTCATACCGCAATTGACGGCCAAATACGGAAATCGTCCCTGTGCCGGTGCGGTCGCCTCGCTCTTCGCCGTTCTCCAATATATCGTGGAGCAAATCAAGATACGATCTCACACGGACACCTCTCTATCTTCATACTCTTTTTATCATATCATAGATGGTTTGTTCCAGGCGACAACTTTCGCCCTGTATACAACAATCCCCAAGCAGGAGAGACCGCTCAATGAGCCTGTCCGCACCTCTTGGGGATCCTGTTCATGTCACAAGCGACACGAAACAATTATTACTTCTTAACGAAGGTATGAATTGGATGTCCAAGCGCTACCTCAGCAGCTTCCATAGAAATCTCGCCGAGGGTTGGATGTGCATGGATCGTCAGCGCGATATCTTCGACGGTAGCACCCATTTCGATCGCCAGACCCAGCTCAGCGATCAGATTGGAGGCTTCGATACCGGCAATTTGTGCACCGAGCACCAAACCATTGTCGGCATCGGAGACGATTTTCACGAAGCCATCCGTAGCATTAAGCGACAATGCACGGCCGTTGATGTTGAACGGGAAGCGGCCGATCTTCACATTGTGGCCTTTTTCCTTGGCTTCCTTCTCGCTGTAGCCTACGCTGGCACACTCTGGATCCGAGAATACAACCAGCGGAATGCATTTATAATCGATTTTGCTAGGCAGGCCAGCGATTGACTCAGCGGCTACCTTAGCTTCATAAGAAGATTTGTGAGCAAGCGCAGGTCCAGCCACGATATCACCGATCGCATAGATATGCGGGATGTTCGTGCGGCCTTGATCGTCGACTTCAATGAAGCCGCGCTCGTTCATTTTGATGTTGATCAGGTCCAGACCCAGCTCGCCATCTGTATTCGGGCGACGGCCTACAGTAACCAGCAAGTAGTCTGCAGTCACCTGTTTCTCTTCCTCACCAACGGTGTAGCTCAGCGTCACTTCCTTGTCGGATTGCTCTGCGCTGTTGGCTTTGGCGCCTGTAACAATCTCAACGCCTTGGCCTTTGAGCTTCTTCTCAACCAGTTTGGACATCTCGCCGTCAAAACCAGCCAGAATGCTATCCAGACCTTCAATGACAGTCACCTTGGTGCCGAACTTGGAGTACATTTGACCCAGCTCGATGCCGATATAACCGCCGCCAACGACGATCATGCTCTTCGGAACTTCAGGCAGGGACAACGCTTCGGTCGAGGAGATGATCCGTCCGCCAAACGGGAACGGCTTCAGCTCGATTGGACGCGAACCGGTTGCGATGATGCAGTTCTTGAAGCGATAACGCGGCGACTCTTGGTCATTAAATACACGCGCTTCGTTTTCGTTGATGAACATCACTTCACCGTTGAAATAATCGATTTTGTTGGCTTTCAGCAAGGAAGCTACGCCGCCAGTCAATTTCTTCACGACGCCGTTTTTGAAGTCCTGTACTTTACCAAAGTCGACTTTAACCTTGCCCGCATCGATACCGATCTCGGATGCATGAGAGATCGATTCGTACTGGTGAGCAGCGGAGATCAGGGCTTTGGACGGGATACAGCCAACGTTCAGACAAACGCCGCCCACTTTTTCTTTGTCAACCACAAGTACTTTTTGTCCAAGCTGCGAAGCACGGATAGCAGCGGTATATCCGCCAGGACCGGCCCCGATTACTAATGTGTCAATATCCAGGGAAGCATCACCTACTACCATGGTATTACACCTCCATTACGAGCAGCTCGGGATCAGCGAGCAGTCGTTTGATATAGTTCATGCAGTTTTGAGCTGTAGCACCATCGATGAGACGGTGGTCGAAGCTGAGCGACAGCGCCATAACCGGAGCCGCAACGATCTCGCCGTTTTTCACGACTGGCTTCTCGGAAATGCGGCCTGTACCCAGAATTGCAACCTCAGGGAAGTTGATGACCGGCGTGAAGAACATACCGCCAGCGGAACCGATATTGGAAATCGTCATGGTGCCGCCCTTCATTTCATTAGGGGCCAGCTTGCCATCACGTGCTTTCACTGCCAGATCCATAATGTCGGCTGCAATCATCCAGATGCTCTTACGATCGGCATCATGAACAACCGGTACAACCAGGCCATTGTCGGTATCTGCAGCAATACCAATGTTGTAGTACTTCTTGTACACGATCTCCTGATTCGCTTCGTCGAGCGTGGAGTTCATGATTGGGTATTCACGCAGCGCAGCCACGAGTGCCTTCACGATGAAAGGCAGGTACGTCAGCTTAACGCCTTTTTTCTCAGCCAGCGGTTTGCCTTTGGTACGCAGCTCAACCAGTGCGCTGACATCGACTTCGTCCATGATGGTAACGTGCGGTGCCGTGTAGACCGATTTGGACATCGCGCTAGCGATGACTTTGCGGATGCCTTTGAACGGTACGCGCTCTTCTGGACGGTCGCCTTGAACAGCAACTGCAGCCGGCTTGGACTCACCTTTGCTTGCCGCAGCAGCTTCTGGTGCTTTCTCTTCAGCTGCTCCACCCTCGGAGAACTGATCGATATCCTCACGAGTGATACGACCGTTTTTGCCGGTGCCTTTTACTTTGGAGAGCTCGACGCCCTTCTCGCGGCCATACTTGCGTACGCTAGGCGTAGCCAGTACAAGTGCTTTGTCACCAGCATCGTCAGATTCGCTCTTGTCAGAGGAACCGTCTACTTTGTCAGCAGAGGCAGTCTTGGACCCTTCAGCGTCAGGCAGCTCGGTTTCTTCCGGCTTCTTCGCTTCGTCTGGCGCAGAATCGGATTCGGATGCAGGTGTCTGATCCGGCACGTCGCCTTCTGCGTCGATGATCGCTACTACGTCGCCAACATGGCAGACCTGGCCGTCCTTCACAAGAACCTCCAGCACCTTGCCCTCTACAGGACACGGAACTTCAACGATCGCTTTATCGTTCTGGACGTCCATAATAATATCTTCATCGGTAACTGTATCGCCTGGCTTGATGTGGATCTTGACGATCTCACCTTCATGCAGGCCTTCTCCGAGTTCTGGGAACCGGTATTCGAATTTGGCCACCTGGATTACCTCCTTACTAAATTGTGCAAGCATTTGCTCGCATAGTGAGATAACCGCCTGCGCGGGCCGGATCGTCCCTCCGATCGCTGTTGTCCCCAGATTTATCGAATAGATAACCCCTATATAGGGGTAAATCCGGGGACAAAGGCGAGCGCTGCGCTTCTCCGGGACGCTCCGCCCTCTTCGGCTCCACTCACTATGATAGCAATATCAAACCATTTTCATTTTCTAGAATTCCAACGTTTTGTTAACCGCAGCGATGATACGCTTTGGCGATGGGAGCCAGGCGTCTTCGATCTGGGCGAACGGATAGACAGTGTCTGGTCCGGCAACGCGGAGTACGGGTGCTTCGAGGTGCAGGATCGCCTTCTCATTGATCTGGGCGATAACTTCGGCAGCGATGCCGGAAGTCTTCTGGGCTTCCTGTACAACGATGGCACGGTTTGTTTTCTGGATGGAAGCAATGATGGTGTCGATGTCCAGCGGCATCAGGGTGCGCAGGTCGATAACCTCGGCTTTGACGCCGGATTTTTCGAGCTCTTCTGCAGCCTTGACTGCTGTGTGAACCATCATGCCGTAAGCCAGAATGGTGATGTCGCTGCCTTCGCGAACGACATTGGCCTTGCCGATTTCAACGGTGTAATCTTCTTCCGGCACGTCGGCACGGAACGCATGGTACAAGTTAAGATGCTCCATGAAGAATACCGGATCATTGTCGCGGATCGCGGAGATCAGGAGACCTTTGGCGTCATAAGGATTGGATGGAATGACGACTTTGATACCTGGCGTCTGTACAGCCAGACCTTCCAGGGAATCGGTATGCAGCTCAGCTGCTTTAACGCCACCGCCGAACGGTGTGCGGAATACGATCGGTGCATTGTAACGGCCGCCAGAGCGGAACCGCATACGAGCAGCTTGGACGAACATTTGGTCCAGTGCTTCATAGATGAAGCCGACAAATTGAATCTCGGCAACCGGGCGGAAGCCCTGGATACCCATGCCTACAGCCAGACCGCCGATTGCGGATTCAGCCAGCGGCGTATCGAATACGCGCTCTTCGCCAAACTCTGCCTGCAGTCCTTCGGTAGCGCGGAATACGCCGCCGACCTTGCCTACGTCTTCGCCGAATACCAAAACGTTAGGATCCTTTTTGAGCTCGACGCGCATTGCGTCGCGGATCGCTTCTTTCATATTCATTTGAGCCATGATCGCTGGTTCCTCCTATTCAAAATCGGCTTTTTGCTCTTCCAGATGCTGTGGAGTGGTCTCGAACATCGAATCGATCAGACCGCCTACTGTCATCTTTTCCGTAGCTTCAGCCTTCTTGATTTGTTCATTGACAGTTGCCTTTGCCTCTTCCTTCACACGCGCAGTGTCTTCATCGGACCAGAGACCTTTGCCTTCCAGGAACTTGCCGAAACGAACGAGAGGATCCTTCAGGCTCCATTCCTGCTCTTCTTCTTTGGTACGGTATTTGGAGGTATCGTCCGCCATCGAGTGTGGACGGAAACGATACGTCAGAATCTCAATCAGTGTTGCACCTTCGCCGTTGCGTCCGCGCTCAGCAGCGTCTTTAACAGCTTTGTAAACAGCCAGAATGTCCATGCCGTCAACTTGAACGCCTTTGATACCGGCAGCTACCGCTTTGTGAGCGATCGACTCGGCTGCTGTCTGCTTGGAGAACGGGGTGGTGATGGCATAACCGTTGTTCTGTACAGCATAGATGACAGGCAGCTTGAAGACGCCAGCAAAGTTCAACCCTTCGTAGAAATCACCCTCGGACGAACCGCCGTCACCAGTATACGTAATGGCAACACGCTTCTCGCCCTTCTTCTTGAATGCCATAGCCACGCCTGTAGCATGCAGGATCTGAGCACCAATGATGATCTGAGGCATGAGAACATGTACATCCTCAGGAATCTGGCCGCCATGCTGATGACCACGGGAGTACAGGAACGCCTGATACAGCGGCAAGCCGTGCCATACGATCTGTGGCATATCGCGATAGCCTGGGCAGACAAAGTCATCTTTGTTCAGCGCATATTCGCTGCCGACCATCGATGCTTCTTGTCCGGATACTGGCGCATAGAATCCAAGGCGTCCTTGACGGCCCAGATTGACAGCGCGCTCATCCCAAGTACGTGTGAATACCATGCGGTACATCATTTCTTTCAATTGCTCGTCTGTCAGCTCCGGCATCAGATCCGGATTAACGACTTCGCCTTCAGGAGACAGTATGGAAAGCGGGGTTACCGGCTCCACCTGAACTTCATAAGGAAGTTTGCTCATTTTCACGTTCACCTCGATAAGATATTTGAATATCTAATTCCGCTGTTATAGAATTATTATAACCCTGTTTACCGAAAATGGTCAAAGCAAAATTCGAAAAAACCGTTGTTTTTTCTAAACTTTTGACGAATTTGAGGTCAACAATGTTTATAATACAGCTTCACGAAACATGTATAACAGATTGGTACAACTTCACTAAAAATTCACGAATGGCGCATGTTTCCTCCCTATTGTTTACCCATCGCCCATGCAAACCATTCATAGGAAAGGGAGATTACGAATGAGTGAGAATCCAGTAAAACGCACCATCCTTAAAGATGCAGTAACCTCTACCCATCTTATAGAAGGAGAAAGAGGACTTCGTCTGTATCTACCGCCCGGCTATAATGAGATTCTTAGTTACCCGGTCATCTATTGTCAGGACGGCGAAGACTTTTTCAATTTTGGCCGGATCGCTACCCAGGCACATGCCATGATCCTGGATGGTGATCTGGAGCCGCTAATCATCGTCGGCGTCGACGTGGACAAATCGGTTCGAACAGACGAGTATGCGCCAGATGGTGAGCGCCATGAGGCTTATGTACGGTTTTTTGTGGAGGAGATGATCCCCTACGTCGCTTCCAAATATGCGGTACGCTCTGAAGCTGATCAGATGCTGCTTGCCGGTGATTCACTCGGAGGAACAGCAAGCCTTCATATTGCGCTTAGCTATCCTGGCAAGTTCAAGTATCTGCTCTCTCTATCCGGCGCATTCTACCCGGCCTCGCGCAATATCGTTGCTGCCATGCCGCCAGGTTCACTGGAGTGGCTGAATGCCTACATGCTGGTCGGCCTGCAGGAGGATGCCTTCGAGACCGACCGCGGCATTTACGATTTCGTTGCGCTGAACCGATCCATGAAGCAATTGCTTACGGATAGGGGAGCAGAGCTTGTCTACCATGAGAAGGACGGCAAGCATGTCTGGGGATTCTGGCAGCAGGAGGTCCCTGCCGCTCTGACCTGGTTCAACGAACAAGCGTTGACTTGATCCGCTCAAGCAGAATGTCACAGCCCGCCTCCACCATTTCGTACACTTCCTCAAAATTGCCGCTATAATAGGGGTCCGGCACATCCGGCACGCCCCGCTCCGGGAGCAGCTCCATGAACGTCAGCACCTGGGGGCGTCCGGGCGGGTCGCCTGCCGGCAGCCACTGCGCGATGTCGGCCTTGTTGCGGTTGTCCATACATACGATGTAATCATAGTCGCTGTAATCCGACTCGCGGAACTGTCTGGCGAGCATGCCGTCCCAGCCGATTCCGTGCTGTTGAAGCAGCGTTTGCGTACCAGCGTGGGGCGGCTTGCCCAAATGCCAGTCGCCTGTACCTGCGGAGTCGGAGACAACCTCTCGTTCCAATCCGGCTTTGTTAATCTTGTCCCGGAATACCGCTTCCGCCATTGGAGAACGGCAGATATTGCCAAGGCAAACGAATAATACGTGAATCATCGGTTTTTCTCCTTCTTGCTGCGCCTGATTACAGCCCGCTTCGGCTCGGGAATGCCTGCCTCAAGCCGGAGCGACCGCTTCGGCAGCTTCCACTTGTAGTATACCGAGAGCATGCGCATTGTAATAATAAACATGAACAGAATAAGCAGCTGCACAGGAGTCTCGAACCATCCGAGTCCTATTCCTAATCCACCTAGCATCGCCCAAACCGCATAGATTTCTTCACGCAGCACCAGCGGTTTGCGCCCGGCCAGCAGATCGCGAATCATCCCCCCGCCGATACCTGTGAGCATCGCAGCAACCATGACCGCACTAAGAGGCACATCCATACGGACTGCAGCCAACGCGCCCTGAATGGCGAACGCAGACAGTCCGATCGCATCGAAGAATACTTCTCCGCGTTTCCATTTGAGAATCCATTTGGCTGGCATGAGAAAGAACAACGTCATGGCGATGATCGCTGTTTTGAGAAACAATCCCTGATTCCAAAGGCTGGTGATCGGCACGCCGATCAGCAGGTTGCGAACAACACCTCCGCCGAAAGCGGTGACATATCCGAGCACGAAGACGCCCAAAATGTCATACTCCTCTTCCATGGCAACAAATGCGCCACTGACAGCAAATGCTATCGTTCCAATAATACTGAACCAACTGAAAATATCCAAATCCATCCCTCGTATTGCCCCGCTTCCTCTGGTAGGGCTGCACGCCCTAATCTTGCGCGCATGCTGTCCAATTCTGTCATTTCCCATTGTAGTGATAAGTCCCCTGCAGTGCAAGACTTGATGTTGCACAGCTGTCTGGTCAAATCCTATGTCCAGCCATTATACTTATAGAAACAATTACTTATAGAGAGGATGATCATTCGTGCCCTTGAATCGACGTGCAGTCATTTTTACAGGCGGTGAATTGGGATATTGGGCTCTCAAATTGCTGCGGCAGGATGACTTCCTGATTGGCGCAGACAGCGGCGCCCTGTATCTGATCCGCAACAACCATCGTCCTAATCTGGCCATCGGCGATTTCGATTCTGTCAGCAACACCGAACTTACATACATCCGAGAGGGCAGTCATCAGACCGTTGCTGTTGATCCCATCGACAAAAATCATACCGATACCGAATTGGCATTCCTCCGGGCGATTGAAATGGAACCTACCGAAATCCTGCTTCTTGGTGCGCTAGGCGGACGCTTGGATCATACGCTTGCCAACCTCCATCTGCTCGTACAGGCTCACCATAACGGTATCCCTGCCGCCATCGCGGATGAGTATCAGCGTATTCAACTCGTTACGGATCATGCTGAAATCACTGCCGACCAATACAGCTATGTCTCCTTGCTCCCACTGACTCCAGAGGTGAGGGGCATCCATCTGCACGGGTTTGAATATCCGCTCTCGGATGCCGTCCTCACGATGGGTCAGTCACTAGGCATTAGTAATCAGCTCATCTCACCTCATGGCGAAATTGAAGTCGGTGAGGGCTGGCTGCTCGTCATTCAATCCAGCGATGCCCCGCTCGGCACTTCTTCAGCCGCTAGATCCAGAGCCTAGTCTTCCTCAGGCGTACTAATGGAGGCACCCTCCACATACTTGCGGGCCATCTGATTCCGGAGCTTGCGTGTTTCCTTTGAATCGAAGATGATTGACAAATCATAGTCGTCGGGATACAACTCAGCTGCCGGAATCTGCAGCGTCAGCCGCTTGTGATTGATCGCATGCTTTCTGCCCTTTACTTGCACGATGACTTCCCCTCGCTCATTCGGCTCGCGATAGACAATTCCTGTACTGCCGAGCGGATGTACCCATACACTGTCGCCCCGCTGCAGCGGCACATGTGCAGACGAATGACTCTTGGTTTCTTCGCGAGGGTGTTCAGTGATGGGCTTAGCTAATTCATCCTCTATCTCTATGGAACGAAATGAAGTCGCGTCATCTGTCCCACTTTCACGCTGCTCCATTCGTGCCCGGGCACGACGAATCACCAGGTCGGGGAGCCCATAACGAGCTGCAATCGCAAAAGCATGACTGTCGCCAGCAGCTCCCATCTCCAGTCGGTAAAGCGGCTGCAGCGATTGGGCATCAAATGCCATGCGGGCATTGCGGCAGCCGACAGTCGCCGAAGCGAACAGCTTGATCTCATTGAAATGCGTAGTCGCCACTACAAGTGTTCCCCGTTGCAGAAATTCCTCTAATATCCCGATGGAGAGCGCAATTCCCTCCGCCGGGTCAGTACCCGCGGCCAACTCGTCTAACAATACCAGCGATTTGCGGCCTGCTTGCTTCAACATAACCGAGACAGCAGAAATATGCGCGGAGAAGGTGCTCAGCGATTGAGAGAGACTTTGGCCGTCGCCAACATCTGCAAAGACCGATTCAAATATTCCTAGTTCACTTTGCGGATCCGCATGCACCAGCAGCCCGGACTGGACCATGAGCGACAGCAAGCCGATTGTCTTGAGTGCAATCGTCTTGCCTCCTGTGTTGGGACCAGTGATAATGAGCTGTCGTGTTACCCCCTCCAGTTGTACATCGAGCGGCACGGCTTGGGAGCCAAGCAGAGGATGCCGGGCAGACTGCAGACGAATGAGAGGTGATTCTGTAATCTGAATGCGGCATCCGTGCTGGATAGCGGCAAGCTTCCCCCTGGCGAAGATAAAATCGAAGGCGGCCATCGCTTCTGCATTTTGCTCCAGCTCGTGCTTATAGCTCTCCGCAAGTCCCGATAACACGGCAAGGATACGCGTCTCCTCCAGACCTTCCTCCGACTTCCAAGCTTCCCACTCCGCATGGGTGGATGATACCTCTAGCGGTTCAATAAACAGTGTCTGTCCGCTAGCCGATTCATCCAAGACGGTACCCTTCACCAGTTTACGGGCCGATCGTTTGACAGCCAATACGTAGTGTCCGGCGCGCTGACTTACGACAAGCTCCTGCAAGGCGTCGCGATGCTTGTGCATCACCTGGTCGATTCTTCGTTTCACTTGCTCTTCTGCCAAGCGCATATAGCGCCGGATCTGTCCGAGCTCGGAGCTGGCTTCATCGGTCAGCTCGCCGTATCGGATACTGCGCTCCAACGTTTCCCTCAGCTCGGTGCATTCCTCCATCGATCCCGCGTAGCTGCTAATCCGGGGCACCACCGAAGCTTTGGCCGTGAGATATCGTTTCATTTGTTTGATCGCGTGCAGCCAGACTAACAGTTGCTCCATGTCCTGCTTGGTATAGATGGCTCCCTTACCTAATAGGAGCAGCAGGGAATCGATGCCTTCCATCGCAGATAAGGGAACACTGGCGCCGCTTCGTACCAGCGTGCAGGCCTCCTCGGTTTCCTCCAGCAGTGCCCGTACGCGTCTGATCTCGGCAGATGGACGAAGCGACTGGGCCAATGCTCGGCCACGTGGAGAGACAGTCTCCTCAGCCAGCATATCCAGAATGGTATGATATTCAAGTTTGATATGGGATGGGTCAAGGTTTGTAGGATGGAACATATTTATCAGCCTCCAGGGTGTGGTGTTGAATCGGGTTATGGGGACACAAAAAAACAGGAACAGAACGATGAACGTCCCGCTCCTGCCCTATTCCCGTGTTGAAAACGCAAAATCACCGTGCTGCAAGAGCACGGTGATCCGCTGCCGGGAAACGCACAGGCGGTATCTTCATGTTCTTAACTCGTGGAGGGGACAAATCAGTTAACCATACACGAACAGACCTGCCTATCAGGCAAGACGAAACAGGTATGAACTGACTGTCACCTTATTCCATTAAGAGTTAAGAACAACGACCCGCATCAAAATTTCCCCTTTTGGCTTGATAACCATATCTTATGACAGATAATGAGGGATTGTCAACTTTAACATTCCGCCGCCCGCTCATTTTGGGTCCGTACCCGAATGTGCTATAGTAAGGTAATTAATGGTAAGCAGAAGAGGAAGGCAGGTCGTCTTGATGTACAATGAACCCAAGCAGAGAATCGATGCCAGTGCGCTCAAGGCGTGGATGCTCTCCGGCTGGATTTCCACCGTTTTTTATGCAGCCATCGTGGCAGGTGTCATCTATCTTGGCTTGCGCTTCGACTGGCCGGTCTGGGTTGCCGTGGTGGTGACGCTGCTCGCAGTGGCACAGTCCGTTCTGGAAATTCTCATCTGGCCGAGACTGAAGTACAGGCAATGGCGGTATGAAATACTGGATGAGGAAATTCAATTGCAGTACGGCATTCTGTTCCGTCACCGGACACTGATCCCTATGGTGCGCGTGCAGCATGTCGATACCAAGCAAGGTCCGATCCTGCGTAAGTTCGGACTGGCTACGGTGACCTTCTCAACGGCGGCAGGCAGCCATGAGATTCCGGCACTGAGCGAAGGCTCTGCCGAACAGGTAAGGCGTCAGATTGCCAACCTGGCGAGGTTATCCGATGAAGAAATCTGAAGATATGAAACGCCTGCATCCCTTATCAGTCATTTTCTTTATCGGGAAGACGATCAAGGATCTGCTTTATCCATTGATCGTATTTTTTCTAACGACGATTTTTCGAGAAAATGTTAATTATCACTGGCTGTTTGGCGGGGCCTCCTTGTTCCTTGTTCTCCTTATCGTCATCAGCGTTCTGACATGGCTGCGGTTCACTTATGCGATTGAACCCGGAGGCTTGCGAGTGGAGCATGGGGTATTCGTCCGGAAGAAACTGTGGATTGGCAAAGAGCGTGTTCAATCCGTAGATACTACGGCAGGCATCCTTCATCGTCTGTTTGGACTGAAGAAGCTGCAAGTGGAAACAGCTGGCGGCAAAAAACCGGAAGCTGAGCTAAATGGGATTACTTGGCAAGAAGGCTTGCGCATTAGCCGCGGGCTCGGGATGAGTGAAGCAGAACGTGTGGCAGTGGCTGACGGAGACAACCGGGAAGCTGCACCCGAGCATCCGTCAGAGGCAAATGAATCTGTTCACAGCCAACGGACAACTACAGCTTTACCTGCCACAACCCTCGCTGTCCGCAAACTGGGGATCGGCGACCTGGCAATGTACAGCGCTACCTCGGGTAAGATCGGTGTCGTACTCGCTGTTGCTGCAGCGGCTTTTTCCCAACTCAGCGATTGGCTCGCACAAACCTTTGATGTATGGGGATTTATTTCCGAGTGGTCTGGCTCGAGATGGGTTGTACTGCTTGTGCTGCTTTTGCTCACATTTGCTTGGCTGCTTGCTTTTATCGGGTCATTCGTTAAAGAGTATGGATTCACTCTTCAGCTGCGCGAAGACAAGCTGGTGATCGAGCGGGGACTGCTGGAACGTAACCAGATTACGGTTCCGCTGCGACGGATTCAGGCTGTTCATCTGATTGAACCGCTGCTGCGGCGCCCCTTCGGCTGGGTGACCGTTCATATTGTAACTGCAGGGTACGCGGGCAAGGAAGGTCAATCCGCCCTGCTGTTCCCTTTTATTCGCAAAAAAGAGCTACCTGGCTTCCTGGAGCAGTTCGCCCCGCAATTCCAGATGCCTGATCAGTGGGAGCGGCTGGAGCGGCGAGCTCTTCGTCATTACTTGCTGCTGCCGATGGTTTTCACCATCCTCGTGTGTATCCCTGCGATCATCTGGATCCCGGAAAACTATGGCTGGCTCTCGCTCATTCTGCCGGTTATCACACTCATTGGATGTCTGCTGGGCTATCGTCAGACAGGCTGGGCATTGAGCGACGATCAGATTTCCATCCAGTACGGCAGCTTCAACAAGCACCAGGGCCTGGTGCCCAAACGCCGTGTCCAGTGGCACCGTGTATCCCAAAGCATCTTTCAACGTCGACGCTCGCTTGCCCATCTTACGCTTTCCCTGGCTTCCGGTGCGGCTGCGGCCAGCTTTTCCATTCGCCATGCGCCCCAGCAGAGCGCCGAATCCCTGTCGAACTGGCTATCGCTGCGGCGCCGTGAACGGGATGGATCTGTGGCTATTCCGCAAGAGACAGACTCCTGACCAAGGCGGAACCTCTTATCCCACACGCAACAAACAACCCCCGTTGTCACACGCTGATCAAGCGTATGGTAACGGGGGTTGTGCTGTCATGCAATAAGATTACTTCCTATCGTGCTTCCACCAGATTCCGCAATACTCCGGTACAACAGACCATTGATGATGGACAATCCGTTCAGCCAGCCAATCGCCGAAGAAGAAACCGCAGGCCTGCTCAGCCTCAGCTACACGGTCAAAGGTGTAATCCAGACGGATGGCCTGGTGGGAGAATCCGAAGCGGGTCTCCAACGCTTCATAATATGGCGCAAGGAAATCCAGTCTAACCGGCTCCAGAACACCGGTCCCGAGTGTCTCCAGTATGATCACAGAGCCGCCAGGCCGCAGAATTCGCTGGATCTCTGCCAGAACTTGATCCAGATTATCTTGCCACTCCGGCAGCTCCGCGTTCATCAGGTAACCAAGACTCCAGCCCGAAACCACCAGGTCGGCAGAGGCATCCGGCAGCGGCAGCTCCCGGTGATCGGCAACTACCGTCTTGATACGCGCTCCATAGCCGTCCGCAGCCGCTTTGGCTGCCAGCACCTCAAGCATGGCCGGCGAGAGATCCGTTGCCGTATAACTGCTCGAGGCAGAGGCCAAGTATCGGCTTAACCGTCCAGTCCCCGCTCCCAGGTCTACTACATCCAAGCCGTTTATCCCGCGTATCCCTGCCAACACTTGGTCCAGCTGGGGCTGCCGGGCTACCATCGCATCGTACTGCCCCGCTTCATTCCGATAAATCTCATCATGATTGCTCATTCTTGTTCATCCTCCCTTTCCTCATCAGCCTATACCCTGACCCAGGGTCAAGGTCAAGCCGAATGAAGGCAGGATTTTTACTTGCCAGGCAATTCGATACGGAGACCTGTTGTGGCAAACGCGCAGCCTTCAGGCAGCTCCCGTGAACGCAAGGGAAGATCAATATCATGCGAGAGATGGGTGAACAGCGTCCTTGCCGGCTTCAACTCGTTCACCAGGGCAAGCCCTTCCATGACGTCGTAGACAGACCGCGTATCGAAAGCAAACGGCTCTTGGAAAAAACTCGTTCCGAGCACAAGCAGATTCAAATGATGCAGTGGGGCGAGTTCCTGCTCGCTCAATGCGATCGCATCTGAGCAATAGGCCCAGGCATACCCGCTTGGACGGTGGTGAAAACGGTAAGCGTAAGAATAACCATTTTTACCGTGGTTGACCCGCCAAGTCACAATATCCCACTGACCGATCGTCAGGCCTTCATCCATTGGACGAAAATCAATCTGGCGATTCAGCCAGGGAAAACGCTGCAGTACCTCGCCAATCACAATCTCTGGGGCGTACGCTACCCCTTTGACACCTGTCCAACGGCAGGCGTCTGCCCACTCCGGCAGACCGCCGCAATGGTCAAAATGGGCATGCGTCAGCAGCAGCCGGTCCATGCCACGCAGTCCGGCGTCCAGCATCTGCCTGCCCCAATCCGGGCCACAATCGATGATGGTATGGCCCCAGTCCTCCCCTTCAATCATCACGGAAGAACGAAAGCGGCGGTTCACGCCCCCGCTTCGCGCTTCCTGACACACGCTGCACTCACAATAGATGCGCGGCACCCCCATCGCATCAGAGGTGCCGAGAAACGTCAAATGGTTCACGAATACCCCCCTTACATAAAAAGTTCAAAAAGTTCGGTTTTCAGCACCGAGAAGGTTGAAGGCAGGAGGAAATGAGGAGCGGTCCACGTTTTCGTAGAAAACGACCTCGGAAGCATGGCTACGTGAGCACCTAAGTGGAAGCTTACGAAGCTAGTTTCCTTCGGAAACTCTTTCCGACCTGCATTCAAGATTCGATGTCGAATCCGCTTCAATGAAATACTCCGTGATCAAAAGCGTACCTATAGCGGTAGGAGCTTGACGGATGGTTTTTGGGACAGACCTTGCATCATCTGATTCCAAGCCTCTGGTTTGTTAGGCAAAGCACTATAGTACCGTGTCAGGAAATCATGAATAAGAGTGGACGGCAGCTCGCCCAACTCGTCGTACGCGGACATAAAGCACAAATCCAGACCGGTCACTGCCTGTCCTTCATGATCCCAGGATGGATGCACATAAGGGAAATCCAGCTTGCGGTATCCGATATGAGACAGCACTTCCCGGCGCACATAAGGATTCATCGGTGTGACACCGCCAAAGTCATGCATGGTCTGGTAGGGATCGTAGATTTCTGCGAACATGCCGATCGGCTTGGTGCCTGAAGCCTCCGCCAGAGCCTGGATATCCCGTTCACGGTGCTTCAGCAGGAAGCGGCCAACACCAAGCCCAGGCTGCCCGACAATGGTGAAGTCGGTCATGGCCACTCGGAAATCGGAATAATACCGGTATTCTGTGGCGCCTACGACTTGGTTATCGTGAATCGCTACATAGACATGGATGCCTTCGTCAAGCAGCGGCTCCTTCCACAGATCGAATGCCAACACCTCTTCGGGAGGGAAAACCTCCTGCATCAGTTTGTACATTTGTGCAAATCTTGGATCATCGATGGATTGAATACGGTAATACTCCATGTTCCTCTTGCCTCCTGTTTATTTTGTCTAGTAGTTCGCTCCTGAAATAACGTTCCTATGGTCGTTTCGAGGAAGAGGGGGCTTACGATCGCTGTTGTCTCCAGATTTCTTGATTCATAACCGCATAAGCGGTTGAAATCCGGAGACAAAGGCGAACGCTTCGCTTCCAGCCTCCCTCTCCTCTACACGACTCATCATCCGGTTATTTCCGGCTCTCTCTACTAGCTATATTTTTTTCACGAATGGGTTGCGCCATTCCATGAGCGCGGCGTAGTTGCAAGACTCTTCATCCTCCAGATAGTTGGAGACGACACCAACAGGCATGCGGCCGCAGCGCAGCAGAAAACTGATCACCGGATCTCGCAGTGTGCCAGACATGACCTGCTGGAGATATTGCTCTGCGGTCAGCGTATCGGCGTGTCGGTGATAACCCGGCATCCGACCACCGCCCAGCAGCCGGTTCAACCCGAGCTGAACCGTGGTCTCATACATCGACTGCATCAGCCAATGACCAATCCCTGCGCCGCGATAGCCCGGTGCAACGCAAATATCGACGACGTACAGCGTCTTCCCGGCAGGATCATGCGTACGGATATATCCCTCGTCCGTCATCGCAGCCCATGCATGGTCCCCGTGCTCGACCCGATCTTCAGATACCAAGAGGCCAGTCATTGATCCGATGAGCTGCCCGTCCACCTCCGCGCAGAGCGCTCCCGCGGGGAAGCGGGTGACGTGTTCGGCCAGCTGCTCCGGTTTCCACCACAAGTCCTCGGGAAAAGGCGGCGGGAAGCTGCGGCGCTGAATATCAATCAGCTGCTCCGTATCCTCCAGGCTGTAATTCCGAATGACAACCGGCAGCGGCTTGCCATCGGAGAACAGCAACAGTTCCTTGTGCATGAGATCAGCCTCCTAATGACTCGCTTTACTTATGATGCCGGTTAGCGCCAGTCCGGATACAGATCCGTCCTGCGATCCCGCCAAGTTGTCACCGACCCGCTTTGCCTAACATCTTCAAGCAGATCCAGATCAAGATCAGCGACGACTAGCATATCATTGTTCAGTTCACCTTGTGCCATGATACCAGCTGGCGGGAACGGGATATCGTTCGGCGTGATGATGGCGGCTTGTCCGACATTCGCGCGCATGAAATCAACGCGGCGCAGTGAGCCAACAGTGCCAGTGGTCACGATATACACCTGGTTCTCGACAGCACGGGCATGAGCACAATATCTCACACGATAGAAGCCATGTCGATCATCTGTACAGGACGGACAAAAAATGACGTCTGCACCCTTGGCTCTGGCCATCCGGACAATCTCAGGAAATTCAATATCGTAGCAGGTCAAAAGAGCGATCGTGCCATACGGCGTATCGAACACTTCCAGTCCCTCACCCGGCGACATCTGCCATTCCGTCACTTCGGTAGGTGTCAGATGAAGCTTCGGCTGGCGGTCGATGCGCCCGTCCGGGTGAAACAAATGCGCCGTATTGCGCAACGTGCCGCCCACTTCAACAATATGGGTACCTGCGGCAATATGTAAGTCATACTCGGCTGCCAGTTTGCGGAACAGCTCTTCATAGGCCACTGTAAATTCAGGCAAACGCGTGATTGGCAGCGGAGCGCCGTGCTCATCACCAATAGACAACAGCTGCGTTGTCATGAACTCAGGGAACAACAGAAATTGCACCCCGTATTCCGTTGCATTTTTGACATAGTGGGTGACTTGATCGGCAAACTGCTCCCACTCCGAGATATCCTGGAGCTGATATTGGACAGCCGCTACACGATATTTCATGTTTGAAACACCTCCATCTAAAAATGAAAGAATTCTCATACATATCTAATAAACCCTGTCCAAACGTACGCAGGACTAGGGCTCATCTCTCTTTGTTAAGTTTTAGGAAAGATGAAATCTGTTATAGTTTTTTACAGGACAAGGGTAAACAGCAAGCGTCTTACTGGCGAGAGCTCGTTTCACTCCACATTTAATGCCATTATTCATAGACGGAGGGATTATGCAGTGCAAAAAACCAGAACACTAATCAAACGAGTCATCAGCGTTACACTGTGCGCAACAATTAGCTTTACCGCCATCGGACTGAGTCAACCGAAAACAGCCGAGGCAGCAACTTCCAAGGCTGACCGGGTCATCAGCACCGGCAACAAATACTTAGGCGTCAAATACCGTTTCGGGGCACCGTCTGGCGTAACTTACGCATTTGATTGTTCCTCGTTTACTCAATATATCTTTAAGAAAAATGGCATCTCTTTGCCACGCACCTCGGCTGCACAAGCCCAAAAAGGTACATTCGTCAGCAAAGGCAACTTGAAGAAAGGCGATCTTGTATTCTTTAAAGTCGGCAGCAAACGTATCGGTCATGTCGCTGTCTATGCAGGTGCCAGCAAGATTCTGCACACCTACGGCTCAGGCGGTGTCCGCTATTCCAGCCTGAACTCCAGCCACTGGAAGAAAAACTACGTCACCGCACGCCGCGTCATTCGCTAGTGTTGCACGAGTTGGCTGTTTCCAATCAGCCCCCTGAACCATTGACTGGCTTCACGCCAGTCAATGGTTTTTTTTGGGGAATTGCAGGGCAATCGCCGTTCCTTGGTTGGGCTTGCTGAAGACATCAATGTTGCCATCATGCAGCTCCACAATCCGCTTGGCAATGGATAATCCCAGGCCAACGCCGCCAGTGGTCCGGGCACGGGCACCATCGACACGATAGAAGCGTTCGAACAAGTGTGGGATTTCCTGCTCCGGAATGCCAATGCCTTTATCCTCAACATCAATGCGGATGGCATTCTTGGTCGTTGTAATATGAATATCAATAGATTCCTTGCTATACTTGATGGCATTGTCCAGCAGGATTACCATCAGCTGTCGAATCTTGTCCTTGTCCGCATTCATCATGACCCCGACCGGCTCCGAGTGGACCCGGATGGTCCGGTGGAAGGTCGTGTGCATCATGCGGGCAAGTTCATCGATCATCTTGACGATGTCGAAGCGCTCCAGCTTGAGCCAGTCCTCCTGCTCGGCCTCTGCCAGCATCAGCATCGACTTGGTCAGGTTCTGCAAGCGAATCGCTTCATTGGAGATCGCGAGCACCGCCTCGTCGCGCACCTTCTCGTCGTCGCGCCCCCAACGCTTGAGCATGTTGGCGTAACTGCTAATAACCGTCAGCGGCGTCTTGAGCTCATGTGAGGCATCCGCGACAAACCGCTTCTGCTTCTCAAAGGTACGATCCAGCCGGTCGATCATCTGGTTAAAGGCACGGACGAGCTGCTGAAGCTCGGCCGACTCCTCCCTGCCTCCCAGGTCAATCTGCCTCAGCTTGCCGCTCCTGTCGATCTCCCGCATCGTCTGGACCATGTGCTGGATTGGCGCCGTCAGCCTGGAGGTGAACCAGAAGGTACCGAAGATCGCGAACAGCACGGCCCCCATACTTGTCACGGCCAGAGCGCCGACAAGCACCTGCAGGTAGCTGTCCAGCACATTGAGCTTGCGCACGATCTCGATCATCGCGACCACTTTCATCTCGTCATAGATCGGCTCCTTCAGATAGAGCACCCGCTTGCCGGCATAAGAATTGACACCGGTGTTGTGAGTGAGCCGGTAATCAGTCGGCAGCGCCAGCAGCTCCTCGTCACCTCCGAGCTGGTTGATGACCTGTCCGTTCGGCGTGATGATGCGGATCATCTCGTTAATGTTATAGAACTCGGTGAGCAGATCCGGATCGTCCAGACTATTGATCTCCTGCATACGCTTATTATCCAGGATAATAGCCAGCTTATTGTCCAGGACCGTCTCCTCGCTCCGAGTCGTTATCTTAATGACGAAGAAGTAGACGAAAATGTTGAATAAAATAAGGATGAAAATTAACCAAAAGATGGTGAATAAAGTAAATCTCCTGCGAAGCGTCATCATTCGGGCTCCTTCAGCACATACCCCACTCCGCGAACGGTATGGATGAGCTTGTAGCGGAAGCCTTTGTCAATCTTCTGACGCAGGTACCGAATGTAGACGTCGACTAGGTTGGTTTCGCCGATAAAGTCATAGCCCCATACCTCGGAGAGGATCTCCTCTCTTGATTTTTCGTGATTTTTGTTCTCTGCCAGGAATACCAGCAGCTCGAATTCACGAGGCGTGAGATCGATGGCCAGCTCTTTGCGGAACACCTTGCGGGTGCGCAGCTCGATGGATAGATCTGCAACCCGGATCATGTCCGCGCCTTCGGCTTCCTTGTTCTGCTGATGGAAAATCCGCAGCAGGTTACGGACCCGAGCCAGCAGCTCTTCCATCGCGAACGGCTTGGTAATATAGTCATTGGCCCCATGCTCGAAGCCGCTGACCTTATCCGGCACTGTATCTCTGGCCGTGAGCAGAATAATGGGAATCGGGTTGCCCGAGTTGCGGAGGCGGCGCAGCACCTCAATGCCGTTGAGCTCGGGAAGCATCACATCCAGCAGCAGGAGGTCCCACTCGCCGGACATCGCCATCTCCAGTCCCTTACGGCCGTCTTCGGCACGTCCGGCTGTGTAGCCTTCATGCTCCAGCTCCAGTTCCAGAATACGAGCTATACTGTCTTCATCTTCTATAACAAGGATTCGTTCTTGTTGTTCCACGTTATGATCACCTGATTTCGAGAGACCTGATTACGGTCATGGATTATGGAGAAGCAGCTCTTGCCAGCGTGCCAAGATGCTTCTGCATGATTTTTATGATAATGAACCCTGTCCCGAAAAGCAAGTCAAGCCCCACTGACCGCTTGTCAAGCAGACTGACAGGTGGAGAAATCAGCCAGAGGAACGTCGGGGAAGCCTGGCCTCGGCCACGCGGGACAGCACTGGCTGCAGCGCTTGGCGCAGCTGTCTCTCCCAGCTCCGCTGATCCGTCGCCCAGCGGCCGCGCCACAAGGTGTCAGCCCACTGCTCGATGGGCAGCTGAGGCACCAACACCGCCGGCGGTTCGGGAAGCATGGCCAACCACTCCCGTCGGCCAGCGAACGCGAGATCCTTGTTCGCTATCAGCATGGCTCCCCGGCCGGAGCTCCGGCGGCTTCCCAGCAGCTGCTGAACTTCCTCCAGTCGATGCGAGGGCCACTTGGCAGGCCAGGGATCAACTGCGATCAGACAGAGGTCTGCTCCATGGGCCAAGGCGGAGCGTTCAGGATCACTCCATATATTGGATAGATCAAGCAGGGTGATTGGCTCGCGAATCCCTCTAATCATCAGATCAAACCGTTGTCCCCCTGCAGGCGGAACATCGGAGCCGGTGTCCGGTCGTAGCGCATACCACATGAGGTCGCGTTCACGCCAGCATGCATAACGCTGCTCAGGCAATATCCCGGGCTGCAGCTGGGGACCGCTGCGGCCGCCTAGATGCAACAGGCCATGCCATTCGGCATGGGTTCCTGGCGCTTCTACTGCAGCGCATGCTGCACCCTCTGACGCCAGCAGACGCGCGAGCGTAAGCGTCAGGAAGGTCGCTCCTGCCCCGGGCGCTAGAGACGCAAGCGCGATCGTGATGCCGCCAGGACGCCGATAACTTGCTCTCCGCGCGTCTCCCTCTCCGTCGAGCCCGATGCGCTCCACGGAGAGTGGCGCTGCATCCGCTGCGTAGGAACGCCAAGCTTGTCTCACCTGGCTGATGGAAGCAAAGCGCCGTTCCGGCTGACGCTCCAGCATCTGCGCGAGAATGGCACGGAAGCTCGGCGGCACCTCCAGCTGGGTCAGAGCATCCGCTCCATCCGATGCGGGACCGGGATACAGGCTTCCTGCAGCCAGATAAAAGATTAACGCGCCTAGGCCATATACGTCCGACCGTCCGTCGCTCTGCCCCATTCCTGTCTGCTCTGGTGCGGCGAAGCCCGGTGTTCCCAGCAATATGGTATCCTGCAGTTGACCCGTCTTGTAGCTCCTCGCTATGCCAAAGTCAATCAGCTTGACGTGGCCGCCTGCATTGATCATGACATTGGCGGGCTTCAGATCGCGATGAATAATCGCAGGTCGCTGCTCATGAAGATAACACAACGCATCACATAATTGCAGCACGATAGGCAGCAGCTGCGCAAGCGGCGGATGTGTGCTATGCTGCATCCGCCAAGCCGCCAGCGTCTCGCCCTCTACATAGTCCATCACCAGGATGGCGCAGCCATCGGCAGCAGGGGGATAGTAATCGGTAATCACCGGCAGATTGGGGTGACTGAGCCTCATGAGAACCTTGGCTTCCGCCAGTTCTGTCTCCCGCTCATCCAGTGGAGGCCGCGAGAGTTTAACTGCACATAATTTTCCATTCAGTCGCAGATCCTCTGCCGCGTATACCTCTCCCATGCCGCCCTTGCCCAGTAGGCTCAGCATCCGGTATCGCTCGGAGAGGATAACCCCCGGCTGCAGAGGATTGTTGTATGGATTGTCCAACTTCGTATCGCTCCTTTCCACGCAAAAAAAAGCACCCCGATCAAACGCCGAAAACCGGCGAATCATCGGGATGCTTTCCCGTGGCAGATTATGATTTATATTCCAAGTATAACGTAATTTCGTCACGATTGTGAAACAATTGTTTTGCTTTACGGATGTGAAAGGCGGTTTGGAGCCGTTCTTTGACTTCACGGATCGTCTGCAGCGGCTTGCGGTGCATCAGCTTGACTGTAATAATGGCCGTCGCCCCGGGTGCCAGCGCCGCCTGCAGGTCAAGCACCAGACGACACATCTGCATAGGACTCCAGCTCATATCACACACCAGCAGGTCATAGCTGCCGGGAATCAGCTTCGCTTCGGAAGCATTTTTCTTCAGATACGTCAGTCTGGGATACCCGTGAAGCGATGGATGCAGCTCCGCCGGATCGATAGCGGTAACAGCGAGGCCGCGCTCGAGCAGCAAGGATGTCCATCCTCCCGGGGCTGCACCGATATCCACCGCATTGCGGTAATTCGCATACGTCAGCCCGAATGCGCGCTCGGCCTCGAGCAATTTGAACTTGGCCCGAGAGACCTGGCCTTCCTCCTTTTGAAACCGTACTGCACCGCCAGGCCAATCGGACAGAAGCTCGCGCGGCGTGCCCCAGCCCACCAGCAGGCTGTCAGCTGCAGCATATAAGGAGAGAATCATCTCAGGCGCCTGCAGGGAAGGCTCACTATCGAGCTCCAGCAGCACGGCATCGATCAGTGCCTTGGTGTCGGCAGCCGAATAAGGGAACGCTGTGCCAACAGCCCGTCTGACATGGACGGCTGTCCGTTTGCCCTCGAACTGGGACTCTGCCAGCCGCACCACGTGACTGAGCTCCTGGAGGTCATCCGCATTGCCACTCAGCGGCAGTTCCCGGACAACCGGCTGCACATGGCGCAGGAAGATCGGCTCAGAGGCCAGCAGCGTCTCCTGTACCGTCTCTTGATAGCCTGGCACCTCCATTAGGAAAACCTCGCCCGCTGCCAGCTGGGTGAATCGCACGCCAGGAAGCAGCCTCCGCAGCTCTTCCATAGCATAGGAAGCGAATCCCCGGTTAGCCGTGCCAATCCAGCGGCTCACGGTCGCTGCTCCTGCGCGGCTACCCGAATCCACGGCCGACCATGCGCCCAATCCACTTCAATCGGCAGATCGTAGGCAGCGCTCAGCACGTCACCGCGCAGCACCTCTTCCTTTGGTCCGCTCGCAGCAACCTTGCCGTCATGGATAAGTGCCACATGCGTGAATAATGGGGTAATTTCTTCAATATGATGGGTTACATAAATAGCCATCAGCTTATCCGCACTCAGACGGTTCAGCTCCGTCAGAAACTTCTCACGCTCGTACAGATCCAGACCCGCACATGGCTCGTCCAGTACGAGCAGCTCGGGCTTGCCCATAAGCGCTCGGGCCAGGAGTACCTTTTTGCGCTCGCCTTGCGAGATGGTACCCAGCTGTTGATAGGCCAGTCGGCCGATCCCCATGGAATCCAGAAGATCAAGAGACTGCTGCTTGATGTCATCCGGAATCGTCTGATAGAAACGCAAAAACGCGTACGCCCCTGTTGCGACAACCTCCCAGACCGTATCCGTCAAGGTCAGCTTCTCAATCAGCGATTGGCTGATATAGCCGATCCGTTTGCGCACTTCGCGAACATCGCACTGTCCGTACCGATTGCCCAGTACCTCCACCGTGCCCGAGGTCGGGAACATATAACCGGTCATCATCTCCAGCAGCGTTGTTTTGCCTGAGCCATTCTTGCCCAGGATAACCCAATGCTCGCCGTCCTTCATTTCCAGGTCCACACCGCTCAGAATATTGCGTTCGTCGCGGCGCAAGGTCAATTGCTCTAATCGTATCATACGCTCTCTCCCGATCTGTATCGTTATGTTAAGCTTGCTCCGAAGCGATTCTTGCCAGCAATTCATCCGGCATGGCGCGTCCGTGAATCACTACATGCGCAGGGGCATGCTGGGACAGCAGATGATGCATCTGGTCTCTTCCAGACGGTGAGGAGGTGTGCAGATAGATCTTCCGTGGATAGCGTCCGCTCTCCACCAGATGGTTCACGACCTCAAGCCCCGTCGGTTGTCCCCATCCCAGATCATAATCGAGGGACAGCACATCAATCTCTTGTTCGTTGATTAGAGTGATGCAAGAAGCAGCGTCCAGGGCGGCAGTGAACCCCGTTGGTGTCGGCCGGTAGTCATCCAGATAGACATGAATCATCGAACATCCCCGCTTTCATATAGGCTAGTCGAGCCAGCTGCGTACCAGTCTCAGCTGCTCGCGATGCGTACCATCTGCCTCCTTGGGCGTCTCCAGCACCAGTGGCAGATGGCGCAGACCCTCTGCCGTCACCAGCCGCCGCAGCGCATCGGTGCCAATACAGCCTTCACCCAGTCCGGCATGCCTGTCCCGGTATGACCCGCTGGGATGCAGCGAGTCATTGAGATGGACGGCAACCAGCTCAGCTAGAACCCCGGTATCCTGGGCCCGGCGCAGCCAGGACGCTTCATCCTGACCGTTCCATTGCCCGCTCGCATACAGATGGCAGGTATCCAGACAATAACCGATCCCCTCTGGCTGTCTGGACAGCTGGCGAACCTGCGCCAGCTCTTCAACGGTCATCCCCATTCTCGCATGCTCGCCCGATTGGTTCTCAATGAGCAGCTTGGCCCTGCCCTGCCAGCCCTCCAGCGTGCGATCCAGCGACCTTATAATATTGCGGTAGCCCTGGAGCAGGTCGTCGCCTTTGTAAATCCCGAAGTGGACGACTACGCCCAGAGAGCCGCACGCCTCGGCAATCTCCAGATCGTTGCGCAGCGAGTCTACAACCCGCGTCATTTGTTCCGGTTCGTCAGCAGCCAGGTTGGCTGGATAGGAAGAGTGGGCAATCGACTGCAGCCCGTGCTCTCCGCAGTAGCGCGCACAACGTGCCGTGTCCGTCGCATCCCACGATTTCACAGTGAGACTGCGCGGATTTTTCGGAAAGTACTGAAAGGCGCTGGCCCCTTGCCGATGTGCCGCACGGGCCGCTTCATAATACCCCTTGCCGATACTGACATGACAACCCGGATACGGCACGACTATCCCTCCTGCTGACAGCTAGGACAATAGAATACCTTGCGTGAGTTGATTTCTTCGCGAACAATCTCGCTGCCGCAGCGTACACAGGGCTCCCCACCACGATCATAGACTTGACAATGATCATTGTAGCCCCCCGTCAGGAGATCATCTGCCGTGAATGCATCCTCCATATAGCCACCCAGAGATGCAGCTTGCTGCAGCTTGGCGTGCATGCTGGCATACAATCGACTCCATGACTCATCCGAGAGTGCCGGAATTCGAGTACCTGGACGTACGCCAGCTGCAAAAGCGATCTCGTCAGCATAGCAGTTACCAATGCCGGCGATTACCTTCTGGTCGACCAGTGCACTCTTAAGCACACCTCTTTTGCCCTTGAAAAGTGCACGGAAGCGGGCTTCGGTGAGGCGGCTGTCAAAGGGCTCCGGCCCCAAATCCTTGAGCCGCTCGTCAAGCTCCTTGACGGAGAGCAGATGCAAATAACCGAGGCGCAAGCCAATAAAATAAAGCTTGCCCTGCGGGAATGTCAACGTCACCTGGATCGTCCGGTCCGGTTTCTCCTCATCGGAACCGTAGAACAGCCAACCGCCCAGCATCAGATGCAGCAGCAGCCGTTTGCCATTGTCCAGGTGGAAGATGAGATGCTTGCCCCTGCGTTCAATGAACCATACGGATCTGTCGATCAGCTCCGCCTTGAATTGATCGACCGGCATATTCACCGACTTCTCGCGCGTTACCTCAACATCCTGCAGCCGCGCTCCTGCTATCCGCTCCCCCAGCAGGGTGCGGTATCGTTCCATTTCCGGCCATTCCGGCATGGTTCATCTTCCTTCCTGTCCTCGTCGTTAGCTTCTCTTATCTCCCGAGCCGCTCCGAAATATACGTCTGCAGCTCGTGAAGATTCTCAAATATGACATCGGGCCGTACGCCCGCTTGCTCTACATAGGACGCCAAATTGTCTTGATTCGTAATGCCCGTCAGCACCAGCGCCGTCGGACAGCCTGCTCCCACGCCGGCTGCGATATCCGTCAACAGGTTATCGCCCACCATCCAGGTCTGTTCGGCCGTGGTCCCCATGCGATCCAGAGCATAGTTCACCAGAATGCCGGATGGCTTGCCGATCACAACCGGCTTCTGTCCGCCAGCCGCTTGCAGGAGAGCCGAGATCGAACCTGACCCCGGAATCACGCCGTCTTCCACAGGAAGCAGCAAATCCGGATTGGTTAGCACATAACGCGCACCGCTATGAATCAATCGCACGGCTCGCGTCAGACTCTCGTAGCTCAGATTCCGGTCCAGTCCCTGCAGCACGACATCTGCATCTGATTCAACCACTCGTAGTCCTGCAGTTGTCACTGCCTCGCGAAGACCGTCTTCGCCAATGACGAATACGGCTGCTCCTGGCTGCTCCAACGCTATATACGATGCCGCCGCTTGCGCTGAGGTGCACACTTGCTCCGGTTCAGCCGGGATACCCATGGCTTGAAGCCTCGCCGCAAAGGTCTGAGGGTTAACCGTCGAGTTGTTGGTAACAAACAGATGAGGAACCCCTCTCGCAATCAAGGACGCGATCCATTCATCCGCCCCTTCAATCATGCGACCGCCATGATAGATGGTTCCGTCAAGATCGATGAGCAGACCGGCCGGGCTAGGCAGCTGTGCCGTCGATGTCATCGTGTCTGCTCCTCGGCACTGCTGCGCAAGACACGGTCAATCCAATATTCCACATGAAGTCCGTCAGCCAGACGCGGCGCAAGCTCGGGATAACGGTCCTCCCCGGCATAACGTTGTATGTAATGATATAGCGCAGCAAAATGTGTATCGACCGCAATGCCCATCGTTGCCTTGTCGCCTGGCAACAGCTCCAGCGAATCGGGAACAGGCAGAATAGGAACGGAGCCTCTCACGAGATGAACCGTCGGCATTTGATCGCGTTCCAGGTCGGCTGTCATGCTGCCATGCGTTCCGACGATACGAATCTCAAAAGCCTCGGAGCCTAGTGCAATTCGCGATACTTCGACCGTGCCGCTGACACCGGATTCTGTCGTGTACTGCATCATCGCCCAATCATCCACTTCAGATGGTACATGTATCGTGGAGCCTGCAGATTCGGGCCTTGTTTTGACGTGAGCACGAGCTTGTCCGGTTACTTGCTGGTAATCACCAAACCAGTGCCGAATCATATCCAGGGCATGCACGGCAAGATCACTCGTTGCACCGCCGCCTGACAGCCCGCCTTGCAAGCGCCAGCTCATCGGCCGCTGCGGATCAAGATATCCGGAACGCCGGTACGAGATACTGCATTGTAGAATATCGCCCACCATGCCTTCGGCCAGGATGGAGCGAATGCGCATCACAGCCGGATGGTACCGGAAGGTGAAGGCCAGCTGCTCCGCGAGTCCGGGATATCGCTTGGCTTCCTCCAACAGCTGTGCCGAATTCGCGTACGTATCCGTAATCGGTTTCTCGCAGTAGATGCCCTTCCCTTGCGGCAGTGCCGCCATAACGTCCTCATAATGACGGCTGTTGGGTGTACAGATATCCAGCACGTGGACTTGATCGTCTGCCACTGCTTCTTGAACCGAATCTGTCACCCGGCGAAATCCAATCGCTTCTGCCTGGGCGCGATGCCGATCCGGCTGGCGCGTGACCAGTGTGTCCAGTACCGGCAGCAGCGGCAACGGTTTAATAATGGGCATCGTCCGCAGAGCGGTCATATGGGTTTTTGCAATATTGCCAAAGCCTGTGAAGGCAAATTGAATGGTAGTCATCGTTGTTTGTTCCTTTCCACTTTGGTGAGCAGCCGTTCTAAGCGTTTGCGTATTACTTCGCGATCCTGCTGCTTACGGCCTTTGCGGGACTCCTCGCGGGCTCCCGACATGGCAAAAGCAAGCTTGGCATAATACAGCGCCATCGGCAAATCCTTGCTCCGATGCTCATGGTACATAGCCAGCTCAATATGCGCTTCTGTAACCGCGCTGGCGGACTGCTCCGCTGCCTCGGCGGCCTTCTGCCACAATACCACAGCACGCTCCCAATTACCAACCTTCTTGTCTCTGGCAGCGAGCGGCAGGCACCAGTCTCCTGGCAGGACTGCAGGGTCCATCAGACGTGTGTAGAGAATCTCTGCATCTTCCGTTCTGCCCATCTTCTCCAGCCATAATCCGGTACGCAGCAGCTCCTCTGGCTGCTGCGGGTAAGGAAGCTCCCCACCGAGCGCACCGCTCAGCAGCTTGCCATAACGGATGGCCAGTGCCGCCAGGGAGAGCATGTCGATCTCGTTATGCCGGAAGACAGCCTCGAGCGGCTGCGGATCGCGGTCCGCCAGGTACTGATAGTAGAGTGCCGGTGCCATAGATCCTGGTACATCGTCCTCTCGCCGGATGCCGAGTCGCGCTTCCTCCACGCGGCTAAGCTTGCAGGAATCCAGGGTCTGACGCCATAAGCTGCGTGAGGGATGCAGAAAGTCAAAATGCAATGGCACAGGCAGCCCCTCGCGATACCCATGCATGACATAACGGCCGGAGAGGGCTGGCCAGTCGAAGGTTTTGCCATTATAGGTAGCCAGATATCGCCTGTTCTGCAGCCAGCCGTGCAGATATCCCAGCATGGCCCGCTCCTCTGCGGGATGACGGATGAAGAGCTGCTCAATGACGAAGCACGACTCCTCCATATAACCCATACCTACCATAAACGGAATCGTACCGGTTCCAGCTCCCAAGCCTGTGGTCTCGAGGTCCAGGAATAAGAGATCCTCCGGCCTTGGGGCGGGTAGGCCAGGGTGAAACGCTGCTAGTTCAGGCACGCTGCTATGCAGCTCCGATAATTGCTGATCGCCGTGTGCGTAATGCAGCGGATAACGCAGGCGCCGCCGCAAGAAAAACTCACCCTCATGTGCGAGCATCTCGACGCCAAGCGCTTCCCAGCCTGGCTCCAGCGGATGTTCGTTGGGAGCTGAAGCATCTGCGGTCGGTGCTACGGCCGGTTCCTGTATGACCTCTACAGTTGCAGCCGACTCCCGTTCGGCTCCAGCAAGGCCTTCTGTAGTTGAGCCAGCGCTATCAGCTGACTCATCTTCGGGTCTGTTATCCTGAGTCTTCGGCTCTGGTGACGCAGCACCCAAGAGCCGGTTCATCCGGTCTCGTAAACCGCTCATTGCCCCTCACCTGCCTCTCCGAGAAGTTCCAGCGCCTGCTGCTTGCCTAGCAAGCCGACCTCCTCGATTGGGCCAACACAGGCAGGACAGCCACTTAGACAGGTGCAGGAGGTAATATGATCGCGAGCCTGGCGCATCAGCTCGTCATGGACGTCGTAGAGCCGTTCACTGAGCCCAATGCCACCGGGGTAGCGATCATAGAAGAAAATTGTCGGCAGCTTGGAGTGCACGGCCTTGACCTGCGGGACCACGCGAATATCCAACGGATCGCACATCAGATAGAGCGGCGCGATGTGAACGAGCACATTGGCGAGACCCAGCAAAGCCGATTGCATCTCATCTGTAGTCTTGCGGGCGGCGGCCTCTTCATTGAAGGAGAACCAGTAGGAGCTCGTGTGCAGCTCCTCCTCCGGCAGATGAATCGGTCCGGAGCCGATATTCTCGTGCGTCCGCATCCGAATCTTTTTGAAGATCGTCGCCTTGGCATTGACCGTGACATCCCCGAACTGCCGCAGCAGCTCGCCGAACCTGGACTCCTTATCTACATGCAGCACCTTGAGCTCGACCGCCATGTTAGCGTCGGTAAAATAATCGACATCTACCTCGCGGACGTACGCTTTTTTCTCGTGATAATCGAGCTTCTCCACCTGGTACTGCACACCTTCATGCAAGTAAATGGCTTCCTCGTGCACCAGTGTCGGCGCACTGAACCGGTCGACCTCACCCAGTACGCGATGCTCGGGCAGCGTCATATCGATAATGACCACATTTTCCTGTGCCGCAGAGCGCAGCGAGATGCCGTGGGCCGGGAAGGACTGCTCCATCCAGTACCAGCGGCTGCCTGACTGCGTCAGCACTTGGGCCTCTGTCAGGTATTCCAGCATATCGCGCAGCGATTCGCCTCCGAAGGTATCGCCTTCCTCGAAGGGCAGCTCGTACGCCGCACATTTAATATGGTCAATCAGAATGAGTAGATTATCGGGATGAATGAGTGCACGCTCCGGTGGCCGGTTAAAGAAAAAGTCCGGGTGCTGAATAATATATTGATCCAGCGGGTTGCTGCTGGCGACCATGAACGTCACGGCACTACCCTGGCGCCGACCGGCACGACCCGATTGTTGCCAGGTGCTGGCGATGGTTCCGGGATACCCGTTAAGCACGCATGCCTGCAGCTGGCCGATGTCGATCCCCAGCTCCAGTGCATTTGTACTCACCACACCGCGGATCTCCCCGCTGCGCAAGCCCTTCTCAATCTCCCGGCGCAGCTTGGGCAAATACCCGCCACGGTAGCCGCGAATCGTCTTCGTGCCGAACTCGCGGCGGACCAGCTCCTGCAGATACGTGAGCAAAATCTCAACACGAACGCGGCTGCGAGCAAATACGATCGTCTGAACACCCTGCTTGAGCAGCAAGGCTGCCAGCCGCTGCGTTTCCAGCACGCTGCTGCGCCGGATGCCGAGCTGCTTATTGACCACCGGCGGATTGTAGAACACAAAATGCTTTTCCCCCGCAGGGGCGCCGTTGTTGTCCACCAGCGTCACTTGCTCGCCGATCAGTCGCTCCGCATGCTCGCCAGGATTATCAATCGTAGCAGACGCGCATATGAATTGCGGTGAGGAGCCATAGAACGTGCAGATTCGCTTCAGACGGCGAATGACATTGGCTACATGGCTTCCGAAGACGCCCCGGTAGGCATGCAGCTCGTCGATCACAATATACCTCACGTTTTCAAATAGCTTGACCCATTTGGTGTGATGCGGCAGAATCGCGGAATGCAGCATATCCGGATTGGTAACGACGATGTGCCCTGCATTGCGAATCGCGGTCCGGACGGTCGGCGGAGTGTCACCGTCATACGTGTGGGTTTTAATATCCACCTCCATCACGTCGGCCAGCTCCTGCAGCTCAGCTACCTGGTCCTGGGCCAATGCCTTGGTGGGAAATAAGTAGAGTGCCCGGCCGCTATCCCGCTCCAGCAGGGATTGCAGCACCGGCAGATTGTAACACATGGTCTTGCCCGATGCCGTTGGCGTGACCGCTACGACATGGGAGCCTGCACGCACTGCAGCGTAAGCATCCCGCTGATGGGTGAACAGCTCCCCGATGCCGCGCTTCTGCAGCGCAGCCGCCAGACGAGGATCCAGATCGGCGGGCAGCGGTGCCGTCCGCGCGTCGCGGGGCGGTATCGTATGCCAGTGCGTCACGTTTTCCATGATTTCCCGCTGCGTACGCACATGATCCAGCCAATCCTCCAGACTGGATGCCTTGCCTGTCCATCGGTTCATCGCTCGTTCTCCCCTTTCGTTTATTTCTTGTTATCTATTATTCTACAGAATGCATGTTCGCTCCGCAATCCCGTTCTTGTCGAACAGCCGCGAACGGTCGTTTGCAGAAGGCCGCATTTCGGTCGTTCACGTCCGAACTTGTCGACTCCTGCGCTTTCCCGGAAAATAATTTATATTGCCCAGCCTTCATTGCCCAGGACATAACCGCGAATATTTCCAATCATGTATGGCATCCGTCGCTCCGACAACAAGACCCCGCCGGGCTGTTGCGCCCGGCGGGGTCTGCCGGTCATAGCCCTAGGTCCGTGCAATGCATGGACGGGCTAGACGGCTTGTTGGGAGCAACCCGGATAAAGCCAGGCCGCTACACTTTTTCGACGTTGAAATATTGTGCCTCCGGATGTGCAAATACCATTGCCGATACTGAGGCCTCTGGCTCCATCATAAAGCCCTCGGTCAACTCGATCCCGATATCCTCCGGCTGCATCAATTCGAACAGTGGCTGCTGATCTTCCAAATCCGGGCAGGCCGGATAGCCAAATGATACGCGGATGCCCTGATAACGAGCACCAAGCCGCTGCTTCATAGTCATCTCTGGTGGATCTGGATAGCCCCATACATCCCGCATCATATGGTGGACGCGCTCGGCCAGACCTTCCGCCACTTCCAGAGCAACAGCCTGCAAGGCATGCGACCGCAAGTAGTCGCCATTGTCCTTGAGAATCGTGGCCCGCTCCCTTACGCCTTGACCGGCCGTAACGACGAGGAAGCCTACATAATCCATCTGTCCACTGTCCACTGACTTCAAGAAGTCAGCCAGACAGAGATGCGGCTCGACCTGCTGGCGAGGGAACGAGAACCGCTTGATCTCCTTGGAAGGATCAGCCGGATCGTAGATGATGATGTCGTTGCCTGACCCCTGAGCCGGGAAGAAGCGATACATGGCATTAGCATGCAATGTCCCTTCAGTGGCTGCTTCCTTCAGCAGCTCATCCACTGTTTCCTTGAGCTGAATCACTTTCTGGTCACCCTTGGCAATTAACTGATCAACATTGCCTCTGACACCCAGATGATGCCCCAGCAGCATCTGCATATTCACGTACGGAATGATCTGATTAATTGGAATCTCACGCAGCACATGCCGCTCCAGATCCGGTGGTGTGAAGATTGGAGCGTCCGGAGAAATCTTCGAGCGGACGGCGCGCGTCAGCTTCGGCAGCTCCTTCTTCTCCTCCACCTCTACGCCGCCCGATGCCTTGAAGGCCGCAAGTTCTTCCTCCATCCCCCGGCGATGCTCCGGGTTCATCAGCTTGTTGGCAATATCCAGACCGTCCATCGCATCCTTGGCATACAGCACCAGGCCATCGTATTCCGGACCGATGCGGTTCTTCGTGAACTTGCGGGTCAGTGCCGCGCCGCCAACGAGAATCGGAGCAGCAATGCCAGCATTCCGCATATCCTGAGCCGTAATAACCATTTGCTGAGCCGACTTGACGAGCAGACCGGAGAGACCGATCGCATCAGCAGGCTCCTTGCGGTATGCTTCAATCAATTGCTCCGGCGGCACCTTGATGCCAAGGTTAATAATTTTGTAGCCGTTGTTGGAGAGAATGATTTCGACAAGGTTCTTGCCGATATCGTGAACGTCACCTTTTACTGTTGCCAAGATAATCTTGCCTTTGACAGACGATTCGTTCTTCTCCATATATTGCTCCAGGAAGGCTACCGAGGCCTTCATAACTTCAGCGCTTTGCAGCACTTCAGCAACGATCAGCTCGTTGTTGTTGAACAAACGGCCGACCTCTTCCATACCTTTCATAAGCGGTCCGTTGATAATGTCCAATGGCGCATATTTGTTCAACGCTTCAGTCAGGTCAGGAATGAGCCCCTCTTTTGTTCCTTCAACGACATAAGAGCCCAGACGTTCTTCCAGCGTCAGCGTAGAGATTTTCTCTTTTTTGTCAACCTTCTTCTCGCGGAAAAAGGCAACAAAAGCCGCCAGCGTCTCATCATTGGTATTGAAAATGAGCTCCTCAGCGAGTCGGCGCTCCTCTTCGGAAATCGAGGCATAACGCTCCAGCTTCTCCGTGTTGACGATGGCATAATCCAGCCCGGCTTTGGTGCAATGGTAAAGGTAGACAGAGTTCAGTACCTCACGGCCCGCATCAGGCAGACCAAAAGAAATGTTACTGAGGCCGAGAATCGTCATGACCTTCGGATACTTTTCCTTAATCATCCGGATGCCTTCGATCGTCTCTACCGCAGAGCCGATGTATTGCGGGTCACCGGAACCAACCGGGAACATGTTGGGGTCGAAGATAATATCCTCTTCCGCAATCCCATACTTGTGCACCAGCAGGTTGTAGGAACGTTCCGCTACCTCCATCTTCGCCTCGCGAGAGACAGCCTGGCCCCGCTCGTCAATCAGGATACAGACAACAGAAGCGCCATACTTATGAATGAGCGGCACAATGGCCTCGAATTTGGATTCCCCATCCTCTAGGTTAATGGAGTTAATAATCGCCTTGCCCTGCGAATATTTGAGGCCCAGCTCGATAATGTGGTCGTATGTCGAGTCAATAACGAGTGGGACTTTGACTTTTTTGACCACTTCCTGCAGGAAGGTCTCCATCGCATAAGCTTCATCTACATCCGTATCCTGCAGATTGATATCAATAACATGTGCGCCGTTCTTCACCTGGGCTCTGGCCACCTCGGAGGCTTCCTCAAACTTGCCTTCCTTGATCAGTCGCTTGAACTTGCGCGATCCGGAAATATTCGTACGCTCACCGACCATAATTGGACGATTATCCGCTTCAATGAATACGGGATCAATACCGGACACTGCCGGCGGGTGATCGCCCGCAATGGCACGCGGTACGAAAGCATCCAGCGTCTCCTTCATAGCACGGATGTGGTCCGGCGTCGTGCCACAGCAACCACC
This sequence comes from Paenibacillus daejeonensis DSM 15491, assembly GCF_000378385.1. GTDB lineage: Bacteria > Bacillota > Bacilli > Paenibacillales > Paenibacillaceae > Paenibacillus_D > Paenibacillus_D daejeonensis. Next base: position 160,702 of record NZ_KB899660.1, read on the forward strand.
GGCAATGTTCAGCCAGCCCTGCTCAGCAAACCCGGCAAGCTTGCGCGCCAGCGATTCCGGCGATTCATGATACTGTCCGTTCTCGTCGGGCAGACCTGCATTGGGATAACAGCTGACTGCGGTGCGTGCAATGCCTGAAAGTGTCCGGATATGGTCACGCATGAATTCCGGACCGGTCGCACAGTTCAGACCAATCGAGACCGGCTGCAGATGCTCCAGCGAGACATAGAACGCCTCGATATTCTGACCGGCAAGCGTCGTACCCATCGGTTCAATGGTACCGGAGATCATAATAGGCAGCTCTGTGCCCAATGTCTCGAACGCCTTGCGAATACCAATGCTGCCAGCCTTAACGTTCAGCGTATCCTGTGAAGTCTCCAAGAGGATGGCATCGACGCCGCCCTCGATCAGAGCCAGCGTCTGCTCGTAGTAGCTGTCCACCAGCTCGTCGAACGTAACCCCGCCCGTAACAGACAAGGTCTTCGTTGTAGGTCCCAGGGCTCCAGCGACATAGCGCGGCCGCTCCGGGGTCGAATATTTATCAGCTGCCGCCTTGGCCAGCGCCGCTGCTGCCAGATTAATCTCTCTGGCTTTCTCGGGAATGTCATACTCCAAGAGCACGACACTGGTCGCGCCAAATGTGTTGGTTTCGAGAATATCTGCGCCTGCTTCGAGGTAAGCCTCATGGATATCCTGAATTAGATCTGGACGTGTCAGTACCAGCATCTCATTACAGCCATCCAGCTCTTCACCGCCGAAATCGTCGGCTTGCAGGTCCGCCTGCTGTATCATCGTTCCCATCGCACCGTCCAGAATCAGGATGCGCTCTTTCATGAGGTCTTTTAAGTTCGGTTTTGTCATTAGTTCGCATAGCTCCATTCGCCAAAATCAGTTAAGCAATAGTCTACCAGAATCGACAACGCATGAAAAGGCTAATCCAGTCGACAGCACGTTACATTTGGTCTATAATAAGAGCATTCGATTTTAATTTCGATTGGAAAAGAGGGATTAGAATGGCTGAAATAGTTATTCGCAACACACAGGAACGCATTAAAGGTGAGGATCAGGTGCGCGAGTTCCTGACCAGCCAGGAAGTCTTGTACGAGCATTGGGATGCAGGCAAGCTGCCGGCCGAATTGAAAGATAAATTTGTATTGACTGACGAAGAAAAACAACAAATCCTCTCTACATTTGATGCAGATATTAAGGATTTGGCTTCTCGTCGTGGCTATCTGACTTGGGACATCATCGCACTATCCGATGCGACACCTGACCTCGACACGTTGCTCAAGAAATTCGAACAGGTGCACACCCATACCGAAGACGAAGTTCGTGCAATCACAGCTGGACGCGGAATCTTCATCATCAAAGGAACGGACGATGTCGGCTACTTTGATGTTGAACTGGAAGCTGGCGATGTCATCTCCGTACCGGAGCACAAGCCGCACTTCTTCACCCTGATGGACAACCGTCAGATCGTAGCTGTACGTTTGTTCATTGAAACTGAAGGCTGGATTGCTCATGCATACGATGATCCGGCATTCCAGAAGGCCTAATACTCGCATTATTCAATCTAGCCCCGGCACGCCTCGTGCCGGGGCTTGCTGCGCGAGCGAGATCCCGTATCCCGTATATAGAGACGAAGACAACATGGCTCGCACATCACTGTAGACCAGACGCACCGTCTTATGGTCGCTACCGCTACTAGCGCATTCCTCAAACAGTATGTTCAGACTCTAACGGCCACCACCGCAGCTATTTTGCCTAAAATTGAGCCTACAAAATTGTAACGGCCATATAAGCACCTATCTTGCGTCAAAACGCCGCTTTCCCTATGTTTTGATGCCAATAACTGCGCCTGTGGCCGTTAGATATGCAAGACCCTCAAAAAAGCCAAAATAAGCGCCTCTGTGGCCATTAGCGTACCTTTGTGCTTAAAGACAACAAAAGAGCGATTCCGGAACCTGCCGGGTCGCTCTTTTGTCATGAAGTCGCGGAGCAGACTGCGCTCCCTGCGTCATTACAGGTATTCCAGGAACTCTTGTACCCCGTGACTTGCCAGGGTACTAGGCCTGGCTATTGACTGCCGGCTCCAGCAGCTCCAGCAGCTCTTTCAAATTCGTTACTTCATGATCGGGTACGATTTCGTCTGAGCGCTGCATGCCATGCCGATTCACCCACACGCTTGTCATGCCGATGCTGTTCGCCCCTTTGATATCAGTCGTCAGCTTGTCGCCAACCATGATACCCGATTCAGGGTCGATACCGAGCCGTTCGAGCGCATGCAGGAAGATGGCTCCAGCAGGCTTGCCCTGTCCGAATTCACCCGAGATGATAATGTGGTCGAAGTACGGTGCAATCTTCGGTACACCGGCCAGCTTCTCGCGCTGGAGATCAGGAGAGCCATTGGTCAGAAGCAGCAGCTTGTACTTGCCCTGTAGCGCATCCAGCACTTCGAATGTCTCGTCGTAGATGTACGGACGCTTGCGGCGTTCCGCTGGGAATCTCTCTGCCAGCTCAGCACCCAGCTCTGCATCGTCGACGCCAAGCGCAAGCAGTCCTGCCGTCCAAGCGGCCTTGCGATAGCCTGGCGCCAGCTGCTCCAGCTGACGAAATTCTGCTTGCTCGCCTTCACGGAAGTCTGCCCATAGACCTTCGAACGGGTTGATGCCGATCATGGAGGTAAAGGCGTAGGTGTCGTAAGACTCATACAGTGCACGAGCCTCGCGCCGTACCGCAGTCTCCAACTCTTCGCTATTCACGCCTGTGCGCTCAGCGGCTGCTTCACAGGTTGCTTCGAACGCTTCCTTGACACTCCGGTCATCCCAGAGCAACGTGTCATCCAGATCAAATAATACTGCCGTTTTGTTCATGATTTCTTAAATCCCCTTTTATCATATGGTGCGATTTAATCGTTTTCCTGAATGGCAATTTGATGGTCCTTGGCGAATTCGCGTAGACGATCTGCCATTTCATGAATCGGGAAGCGATTCAGTGTTTTCGAGAACATCCAGTTTGCCCCTTTATGCTGCTCGATAATGATGTGGCCCTTGAAGATCTGGATGCGCTTGATGCCTTCTGAAGCAATTCGCTTGTCACCCGTCATCTTGCGTGTCTGCACATAGTTATGGGCAACCGCCAGATACGGACGCCGGAAGAAAAACAGCATCGCCAGAATAATATAACAGACGATCGTCACCCAGAATAATCCGGACATCGTTTGGCCGCCTGCAGCCTCGCTTCCGGGCAATGTACCAAGATACGTGTAAAACGCAATGAACAGCAGGATAGCTATCGGCAATATATAGTTGCGTCCGCGGAATCGGTCCACCCGGGTTTCCTTCGGTACGTAGCTGCCTACCCCACGTTTTTTGTTGTACTTCGTTACGGCAGATGTGTTCTTGCGAACCTGCCTTTCCCATGATCGGGACATGCCTGTTCCTCCCTCAAATAGTTAAATCGGCCGACGAAACTTGGCAATAAAGCGATTCGGATATTCCGAAGGCAGCTTGCTCGCCTCGTTGAGCTTGTCCCAGATCGCCTCCGGCATGGTCCAGCCGATTGCCCCCATATTGTCCTCGAACTGCTCCAGTGTGCTGGCACCAAAGATCGGTGAAGTAATGCCCTCCCGCTGCAGCAGCCAGTTCAGAGAAATCTGGGCCGGCGTGCGCCCCAGCTCGTCTGCCGCATTCCGCACGAGATCGAGAATCGCAAAGTTCTTATCGGTCGCGCGCAGCTCCCAGGAGCTCTCGCCAGCCTTGGCAGTCAAGCGGCCAGAGGTAGGTTCCTCACGCGTGTACCGCCCCGTCAGGAATCCCCCGCCTACCGGTGCCCAAGGAATAATCCCGACATTCTCTTCCAGACAGAGCGAGATCATCTCTCGGTCCATCTCGCGACTGACGAGACTATACTGCGGCTGAATCGATACGAACCGTACATACTGGTTCTTCTCACTAACTGCCAGCGATTTCATAAGCTGCCAGGCAAAGAAGTTGGAGCAGCCGATATACCTCACCTTGCCGGAAGTGACCAGATCGTCCAGGGTGCGCAGCGTTTCCTCGATCGGTGTTGCATGGTCCCATGTATGAACCTGGTACAGATCGATATAATCGGTGTTCAGCCGTCTCAAACTGTCATGGACCCCGTCCAGAATATGCTTGCGTGAGAGACCTGCTCCATTTACATCGTCAGATGTTTTCATTCTTACCTTGGTAGCGAGCACCACTTCAGAACGACGATCCTGAATCGCCTTGCCTACGATTTCTTCCGAACGGCCGTCTACATAGACATTCGCCGTATCCAAGAAGTTACCGCCTTTGTCCAGGAAACGGTGAATCATTCGGATGGAGTCCGCCTCCGATGTGGTATTGCCGAAGGTCATCGTGCCCAGACAAAGCTCCGATACCGCCAGTCCGCTTCTTCCCAATAGCCGCATGTTCATCCTCAGTCTCCTCCCCGTATGTAAGACTGAAGGCAAGCCTTCAGTGACGCAGCTTTCCGTTGCCTTGCTCGGGATCCTCGGGGTTCGTTTCTTCGTCCCCATCCACGATCTCGATTGCATCCAATTGGTTGCGGAAATTGCGCTTGAAAATCTCCAGGTACTGCTGTCTTAACTTCGCCCGTTCCGCGGTCTCTTCCTCGGTCAACCCGATTTGCTTATGTTTGCGGGATAGTTCATTAATACGGGCAATCAGTTGTTCCATTTCCATGCTTCGCTTGCCTCCTACGTGGTCACACGTTTCAATTCCACTCTCTACTTTGACATTAGGCAACGTGTATTGTCAAGATAACGAAAACAAGCCGAAGAGCACCATCTATCCATGAATGAATAGAGGTGCTGGTCAGCTTAAAATATAGATAAGGAGAAATCCTAGTATTGTTAGGATGACATTCGTTTAGAAAGGTATGATTAGGCTCTGTCCAGAGACCAGAGATGAGTTGGAAATCCCGTTACGTGACTGTAACAAATAGATCGCTTCACGAACGTCCATATTCTCCGGCATGTGAGTCTTGGCGATTGACCAGAGGGTATCCCCCGAGGATACAATCACCATCGTCTCATGCGCCAACGGCTCATACGTAGCAGGATTCGCGTAAGAATCAACTAGCAGAACGCCAGACATCAGTATAGCGATCACTACAGCGATGACTGCAACCTTAGGCAGTATACTGACAGAGAGCCTGCGCCAACGTGAAGGGTTCGACTGTCTCTGATTTCTATTGGATACGTGTATGCTCCGGTACGAAGTTGTCTGCATGATCATTTCTCATCACTCCAAACATTTGTTCTGTTACGAGGTTATCACGAACACTTGTTTGGAGTCAAGCATTTTTAAGAACATTTGTTCTTTCTCCATAAATATCTGCGAACAGATGTTTTTCGGAACTTATGTTTGTACGAACTCCGGTTCTGTGCTATAATTTTACACAACTAACCGAACAGATGGAGTGATTTCTGTGTCTAAGATTTCGAATCGCCAGCAATCTATACTTGAATTTATAAAGACCGAAGTCAAGGAGAAAGGCTATCCACCATCCGTCCGAGAGATCGGAGAAGCTGTAGGTCTTGCATCGAGCTCCACTGTCCATGGTCACCTGGACCGTCTGGAGAAGAAAGGGCTAATCCGCCGCGACCCGACCAAACCTCGTGCTATCGAGATTCTGGACCAGGAACAGGGCGAGCTACAATTCCCCTTGTCCATTTCCAAAGTCCCTGTTGTCGGCAAAGTAACTGCAGGCATTCCGATTACAGCTACGGAGAACATTGAAGAATACTTCCCGCTCCCTACCCACTTTGTAGGCGACAATCAAGTGTTCATGCTGAATGTTGTCGGCGAGAGTATGATTGAAGCAGGCATCCACAACGGCGACTACGTCATTGTCCGCCAGCAGCAGACTGCCAACAACGGCGAGATCGTCGTCGCAATGACGGAGGACGACGAAGCGACAGTGAAGACCTTCTATAAGGAGAAGGATCACATCCGCTTGCAGCCTGAGAATGCTACCATGTCTCCGCTCCTCTTGAAGCGCGTGACCATTCTCGGACGAGTCATCGGCGTGTTTCGCGACATTACCTAGTTGCATCCAGATACATAAGAAGAGCCTGCGGCTATGCCGAGGCTCTGACAAGACGATTGATACCTTCCACCCGTTTGGGTGGTTTTTTTTGGTTTGGGACGGATGCGTTGAACAACCTAAATGAAGTCTCCCATCCGCTCCTCTCTCACTACTAACTCAGACTTCCTTCAACGGGATAGCGGTACACCAGAAACCAATCCAACAATTGAATCAACAATCCTACAGCTCCGAACAGTATCAGACCAATCAGAGGTTGTGTAACTAATGGCATAGCTGGGTCCTGGATGTAATTGGTACCGAGCCAATAGCCCATTCCCATCATCAACAGTGTTGGCAGAAGTAGCTTCCACAGTCTCTGGCCGCGCGGCAGTTTGTCGAGCAGCAAGCTCACTGGCATAATAGTTAAACCATAGAACGGTATAGCCAGACCGCCGAATAAAAACACCACATACATCGTCATCCCCATCTGCATGGAGTTCATCTCCTGTCCAAGACCTGCCTTCTCTAACAAGTAGATTGCGCCAGCGGCTAGTACAGCAAAAATGAACACCAGCCAATAATGACGTGTCATTGTATTCATTGTCATCCCCCTTAGACGGTTTCTTCACTGCAGCTATGCTACTCATCTGATAAGCTGTCCACTCGGCTAAAGTACCCGTTGCCTCCGCCAATATAGAGCTCCGTGCCCTCTTCCGTATTTAAGATCGCATGATACTGCCATAAATCGGCAGCTTCATTAATGCCCGCGGCCACGACATTGGCCATCCGGTACAGTATCTGCCCCTGTGTAGGATCGACGACCAAGATACTGCCTTGTGATTCTACAACCAGCTTGTCTTGAAACTTCGCCACTTGTATGGAGAGCCCAATAGGCGTTGACCATAGCAGCTTGCCGTCCGAGAGCTGATACGCCTTCAGTTCACCATCCAGCAGACCGTACAATTTCGTCTCGTCTGTCACCGTCCGCTCCAGTTTGCCTGGAACCGACCACCGCACCGACCTGGTATCCGCCTCAAGTAGTGACGTGACAGTAGCTTCATCTGTTGTCCTTACCTGCATGATTAGCCCATCGGTCAAAATTTCATATCTCAATTGAGGAGAGCGCTCCAGGATCGTTACCACGTCACCCTTTTCCTGGTCCAGTAGCCTCCACTCCGATTCGGTATACGTCCAGATGGTGTCGCTAGGGGTACGTTGATCTTCTTGAATTGTGTAGAAATACATGTCGACCGCATGCCCTTCAGCCCGCCACACTTCTTTCCCTGTGACGGCGTCCAGCCCTGCCACGACGCTGTCAGCAGCCGTTTCTCCTCCATAATGAACAAGCAGCCTTCCGCCTTCCGTCAAACGATGTACAAGTTGACCAGGCCGTTCCAGCTCTTTGCGCCAGAGCAGTTTGCCATCCTTAAGCTTGTAACCTTCAATGATGGATTGCTGGCGATCTGACGCCTCCCGTTCATTCGTCGTATAGGAGACTGCGGCTACACCTTGAGCAATCGTATGGCGAAGGTCAATGCCGGACTGCGGCAGCGGCAGCTGCCGCTCCAGTTCCCAGCGAGTCCGCCCCGTCGAGGCTTCCAGCGCCTCCATCCGATGTGTGTATTCCGTATCAGTCGTCGCCCCGGTGACCACGCCTCCCAATAAAATCTCGCCTTTATCTGCAGACTGGCTGTGCTGAACATCCTCATACCCGAAGCTCCGCTGCCATCGTTTTTCACCATCAGCAGCACTCAATGCCACAACATTGGATCGTTCATGCAAGCCGCTGATATACCCATCGTCACCGAACAATAACAGCGTGTCGCCCGCTGTCCCGAGCAGAAAACTATGGGCCAACTCCAATTTTGTGCGCCATTTGAATGGCTGTTCCACAGTAGAAGGTGCATCTGACGAACGCCTGTTCAGCTTAGAAACACTTAACGAGCCATCGTCATTCCAATCCACTATCAGTTCAAAATTGCCGTGCTCGTATCTCCAGCGGCTATGATCAATTGTCTCATCCTGACCACCATGAAGCTGCTCTACAAACTGCGGCTCCCCAAACAAATGGCGAACAGCTTCCTGGGTGACAACAGCTGGCAGGGAGCGTTGAAGGGCTGCACCCGCTTCCGCATAGGTCGTACGCTCGTCTTCATTAAGCGCAGCCAAGGTACCCTCTGATCGGTCATGCAACTCGCTACGGCTAACCCACAGGGCGCTTACAGGGCCTCCGTTCCCTCGTTCGACCGGCAACAATGACACCCAGTTCTCCGTCTCAGCAATGACGAGCATGCGCTCCCCACGATACAGCTCCGAGGCGGAATGAGATTGTCCCGGATACCAGTAAGCAGGCGCATCGGACAGCAGGGTTCTTCGCTCAGGTGTAACACTCCTCAGGGAGGCAGCTTCGGGCGTCAATTGCCAGACAGGCACCCATCCACGGTGCTCGTCGCTATCCAACCTCGCGAACCGGTCCGTTAAGCCCGTCAAGACATAGTCCAGGTCCTTCTCAGCATAAAAAGAAACGACCGCCCGTTCCCCACCTGGCTCCGAGTAAGCCTCAGCTCTTGTCTGGACATTGACGGTCTCACCAATACGGAGTTCATGGGTCATGGCAATCTGATTATCGATCGAGGACGATCCTGGGTTGGAGCCAAGGACTAGCCAATTCGTCTGAATATGTCCCTCTTCATCGACATAGTACAGGACTGCTTCCAGAAGCGTGCCGTCAAGTGCCCAAGTGAGCAGCAGCTGCTCCTGTACTTCCCCTTCTGCAAGTCCAACAAGGTCTGCACGAGCTGAAGGCTCCGCACTCGTATACGTGTATTCGGGCAGAGCTGTATCGTAACGCCAGATCTCTCCGTCCAGCCAGTCACCATTGTTCACCAGGATAGGTCCATCAATGACATGTACAGGAGCTCCCAATGCCTCTCTAACGCGTTCAGGCGTGACATCGGGATGAAGGTGCCCCTCCACGGTTCCTAGCAACTGAGCGGAAGATACGAGCCCGGCAGACTGTGTTGCTATTTGATCCCGAGCTGAATATGACAACGGAGCGCCCACCTCTTCCTTGCAGCCCATCAGTGTAACTGCGAGTGTAGATACTCCTGCTAACGTAATGACCCTCCACCAGAATCTCATGTTTAGACCCCTTTCGAGTTGTCTGTTACCTAATAGACGGCATTCCTCAATCAGGAGTTGCATATATTTGTCAGCACAAATTAGATGAACCAAGTGATTAGAGCTCACATGGAATGTTTAATTGAAACTATCAAGAGATGAAGGGGAGTGTTACTATGTTATGGGCAATATTTGTCATCATACTTATCTTCTGGGGGATCGGCTTTGCCATTGATTTGGCCGGTGGTCTCATCCACATCCTACTCGTGTTTGCCCTTATCGCACTAATCTTTAATCTCGTGCGCGGACGAAGGGGCGTTTGACACATCTCCAGCGTGAGATACAGCTTGTCGACATCAAGTCGACAGGCTGTATTTTTTTGTTTTGTAATCCTAAATATTTTGTTGTTGTTGGACACGGTGTATCGCATATAAATGAAAGAGAATTTTTCAGAGGAGGTGACTTCAATGTCGCAATCGAACATTCCAAATATTACGCCAACGATTTCGATTACGCGGGATGATGCCATCAATTTGCTATTATCGTCTATTGCATTGGAGGAGTTGGGACTCAGTCATATCATTAATGCCGAAGGAGAAAAGCTTCAATATGTTCTGGGTACACTCCCGGGTCTGACAGGACCACCGGCTTCCATCAGCGATATCCTTTCCATTAATGCGAGCGTCAGGGAAACCATTCGGGAACTAACAAAAAAAGAATGGCTGTTATTGAGCAAACTGGATAGTGTCTTGTCGCTGGAACAATAGATCTTCCTATGAAAAAAAGGCTTATGCACGAATACATAAGCCTCCCTCTATTCTCATTACAGCTTGAAGATAATCCCCATCATCGAGTAGATAATGACCGTTGTGAACAGGATCGTCATATGCAAGAGCGAGTACAGAAACAAGGATTTGGCCCATCGTTCCGAATCCATCCTCCGATACCCGTACAGACTGATAATTAGCCACCCTACGCTCAACAAGATAGCAACCAGCATCAAGCCCGTGCTTAACGTACCGAGCAGAAAGCTGCTGGCAATCAGCAAAACCAAATACACATTGGTCTGAATGTACGTCCGGCGGATTCCTTTGACGACCGGCAGCATAGGTACATTGGCGGCTTTGTATTCGTCGTGCTTGCGAATAGCAATCGCATAGAAATGCGGCATTTGCCAGATGATCATGATGAGAAACAGTCCCAAAATGGCAGGATGCGTCACGTCTGGATACATGGCTGCCCAACCAATCAGCAGTGGCATCGCTCCGGATATGCTGCCGATCTCGGTGTTGTAAATGGTCCTTCTTTTACTCCACATCGTATAGGGAACCACATAAAAGAACAGACCCAAGAAACCGAGCAATCCAGCCAGCCAGGTTGTCAGTGTAAGAGCTGTCAATCCCAAGAGCGACATAATAATGGCTAGCCACAATGCCATCCTGGCGTCAATCTCTCCCGTCACTGTTGGTCTGGTTTTGGTACGCACCATAATCGCGTCAATGTCCCGGTCATAGAGGTTGTTAAAGGTACCAGCAGCTCCAATCACCAGAATGGAACCGACCAGCGCAAGCAGAATCTCCGGCAGCTTGTCCCACAGGTTCAGGTTGTACTTGTACAGCGCAAGTGTCAGACCTGCAAACATGGTGAGCAGATTCGATTTGATAATGCCCGTTTTTACGGTTTTTGCTAATATGTCAATCCAATTCTTTTTTGCTGATGGGATTACTTGTTCCCCTTGCATTACATTTGCCCCGCCCCTCTATAAATCAAAAAATAGTTGTCCATTCCATCATTTTATAGTTTGCTTAGCAGAAGTGCCAGTTATAACTTTATGAACAATTTAAAAAACATAAAAAAAGACCAATCGTCAGGAACAACGATCAGTCTCATAATTGGATGAAAAGCGTCTCTATCCTTAAACAGAATAGGTATTAATACAGTGTCAGATACTGATCTCTCTCCCACTGATGGACCTGGGTGCGGTACATGTCCCATTCAATTTCTTTGAGCTCATAGAAGTGAGCCAGGGCATGATCACCGAGCGCATCGCAGATAACTTCGTTGCGGAGCAGCTCATTCAGACCTTCCTTGAGGTTAGCCGGCAGACTTGGGATACCCTCGTCCAGACGCTCTTCCTCGGTCATCACATAGATGTTGCGGTCTGTTGGTGCAGGCAGCTGGGTTTTGTTCTTGATGCCGTCCAGACCAGCCATCAGCATAACAGCCAGTGCGAGATACGGGTTGGCTGCCGGATCCGGGTTACGCACTTCGACACGTGTACTGAGACCACGCGAGGCCGGAATCCGAATCATTGGGCTGCGGTTACTCGCCGACCAAGCCACGTATACCGGTGCCTCATAGCCAGGAACCAGACGCTTGTACGAGTTAACGGTAGGATTCGTAATAACGGCATAAGCACGTGCATGGCGCAGCAGACCAGCCATATAGTGACGGGCTGTCGTGCTCAGGCCCAGCTTGTCGCTCTCATCATAGAAGGCATTGGTCTTGCCTTGGAACAACGATTGGTGACAGTGCATTCCGGAGCCATTGACGCCGAATAGCGGCTTAGGCATGAAGGAAGCATGCAAACCATGCTGACGAGCTACCGTTTTAACGACCAGCTTGAACGTTTGAATCTGGTCAGCAGCTTTGATGGCATTGGCGTATTTGAAGTCGATCTCATGCTGTCCCGGTGCTACTTCGTGGTGGGACGCCTCAATCTCGAAGCCCATTTCTTCAAGCGTCAAGACGATTTCACGACGGCAGTTCTCGCCCAGGTCTGTAGGTGCCAAGTCAAAGTACCCGCCTTGGTCATTCAGCTCCATCGTAGCTTCGCCCTTCTCATCGGTCTTGAAGAGGAAGAATTCCGGTTCTGGACCCACGTTCATCGCGGTAAAGCCCATTTCCTCGGCTTCCTTCAGACAACGCTTGAGAATGCCGCGTGGGTCACCTGCGAACGGCGTGCCGTCCGGCATGTAGATGTCGCAAATGAGACGTGCAACACGATTCTCGGTAATCCAAGGGAATATCATCCAAGTATCAAGATCAGGGAACAGATACATATCCGATTCCTCAATACGTACATATCCTTCAATGGACGAGCCATCGAACATCATTTTGTTATCTAACGCCTTCTCGAGCTGGCTGATCGGAATTTCTACATTCTTGATCGTGCCCAGTAGGTCGGTAAATTGCAAACGAATGAAACGTACATTTTGTTCTTTAGCGCTGCGTAAGATGTCTTCTCTAGTAAAACTCACAGAATCCTCTCCTTTAGCTGCATATAATTAGGGTCTATTGCTATAGAAACGGGACAGCTGGCCTTGGATAATCGAGGCCTTGCCCGGTCTCTTCTCCATCAGCTGCTGCTTCAGCAGGCGGTGCAACTGAGTCTCGCTCATCTCGCGACGACGGGTCTCCGTCTGTTCGGTGATGACAGTGGCTTCCTCGGACTCCTTGGAGACCGGATGCATCACTTGCTTGATCCCAGCAATATTGACGCCCTTCTCGATGAGGGACTTGATCTCCAGCAGACGCTCTACGTCGTTAAACGAGAACAGACGCTGATTGCCATTGGTTCTGGCCGGGACGATCAGCTCATGCTGCTCGTAGTACCGGATCTGACGGGCAGTCAGATCGGTAAGCTTCATAACGATCCCGATGGGAAACAAGGCCATATTTCGGCGAATTTCGTCAGCCATGTCGCATCAACCTCTCAATCCTTGATATACACTCATTGTACCTTCCTGCCGGAAAAGTGTCAAGTTGTGTGAGGTTTAATTACAGTTTATTCATAATTTCCATGCGAGTCAATGCGGTCAACACACCGAATTTGACATGGCTATACGTTAATCCACCTTGCATATAGGCAATGTAAGGCTCACGGATTGGCGCGTCAGCTGACAGCTCCAGGCTGCCGCCCTGCATGAAAGTTCCGGCGGCCATGATAACCGGATGCGTGTAGCCCGGCATGTCCCATGGCTCCGGTGTCACATGCGCGTCAACAGCCGCAGCCCTTTGGATCCCTTGAACAAACGAGATCAGCAGCTTCTCGTCGCGGAACCGGATTGCCTGAATCAGATCCGTCCGCTTCGCATCCCATGCAGGTGACGTTTCGAAGCCCAAATGATCGAACAGAGCTGCAGCGAATACACTCCCGCGCAAGGCTTGTCCCACCAGATGCGGCGCCAGAAACAAGCCCTGGTAGATGCTGCGGGTCGTCCCCAGCATTGCTCCTACCTCGCCACCAATGCCGGGGGCCGTCAACCGATAGGATGCCGCCTCCACGGCAGCAGTCGTGCCGCAGATGTATCCTCCCGTGGCAGCAAGGCCGCCGCCGGGGTTCTTGATAAGAGAACCTGCCATTAGGTCGACACCAACCGACGTCGGCTCGAGCTCTTCCGTAAATTCACCATAGCAATTGTCCACGAATACCAGGACGTCAGGCTTAACGGACTTGACCAGCTTCACCATACGGGCAATTTCGTCAATCGTGAACGATGGGCGCCATGCATAACCGCGTGAGCGCTGGATGCCGATAACACGCGTGGCAGGCGTAATCGCTGCCCGGACCGCGTCCTCATCGACAGCGCCTTCTGCTGTCAGATCCACTTCCCGGTAGGTTACGCCCCAATCCTGCAATGAGCCTGTCCCATCTCCGGGCTTGCCGATAACCTTATGTAATGTATCATAAGGCTTCCCCGTAATATACAACAGCTCGTCCCCGGGACGCAACACGCCGAACAGGGCGCAGCTGATCGTATGCGTTCCCGAAGCAAAATGAGGACGCACCAGCGCGGCCTCCGCCTCAAACACATCCGCATAGACCAGATCCAGTACTTCCCTGCCCCTGTCATTATACCCGTAGCCCGTAGATCCGGCAAAATGATAATCACTTACTTTGTGCTTCTGAAACGCCCGGATGACCCGCCATTGGTTCCGCTCTGCGATCCCATCAATCGCTGCAAATTGCGGCGCAACCCGCGCTTCCGTTTCTTGAGCCAATTGTTCCAGGCGATCCCATACTTCTGTTGTCATGTTGTAAACTGATTCCCCTTTAACCAACCTATATCCTATTGTGTAGATGCCAGATACGGCTCCAGCTTGTACCCGTGCACCTCATAGCTCTGTTTGTCTACTTCCACCGTCAAATGGATCAACTCTTCATCCACCTCTTGGTGGACAACCTCGCCAACGCGGTAGACAAGCGAGATGATTTCTCCTTGCTCTGCCGGTACGGCAAAGGTCAGCGTCTGACCTGTCAGGCGATCCTGGATCCGCTCCAGCAGTATACTCAGATCACCCTCGTCCAGGGCGCTAATCCACATCGCATCGTCCCCAGCAGGCACGCGTTCTCGCTGCTCGTCCTCGCACAGATCCTTCTTGTTAAATACCAGCAGTTGAGGCTTGTCCGATGCCTTCAGCTCCCCAAGAATGTGTTGGACGACCCGCATCTGTTCCTCCCTAACTGGCGATGAACTATCCACGACATGGAGAATCAAATCCGCCTCATTGACCTCCTCCAGCGTAGCGCGGAAGGCGGCTACCAGATCGGTCGGCAGGTTCTGAATGAATCCAACGGTGTCAGTCAATACAACCTCCCGCCCATTGGGAAGCTCCAGCGTCCTTGAGGTCGGGTCCAGCGTTGCGAACAGCTGATTCTCTACCAGTACATCCGCCTGGGTAAGCTGCCGCATAAGCGTGGATTTGCCGGCGTTGGTATAGCCGACCAGCGCAACCTGGATGACGCCGCTCTTCCGGCGGCGTTCCCGGTGCAGACCCCGATGGCGTACAACCTCTGACAGCGCCGACTTCAGATCGGAGATCCGGTCACGGATATGCCGGCGGTCCATCTCAAGCTTGGACTCACCGGGACCCCTCGTGCCAATACCGCCGCCAAGACGCGACAGATTCTTGCCGTGGCCCGAGAGCCGCGGCAGCAGATAGCTCAGCTGAGCCAGCTCAACTTGAATAATCCCCTCACGGGTGTGCGCACGTTGAGCGAAGATATCCAGGATGAGCTGCGTCCGGTCGATAATCTTGAGATCCAGCGCTTCCTCCAGGTTGCGAACCTGGGCACCGGACAACTCCTGGTCGAAGATAACGGTGGTCGCCTGCAATTCTTCAGCAACCGCCCGTACCTCCTCCACCTTGCCTTTACCGATAAACCACTTGGTATCGGGCGTATCCCGATTCTGTGTCATCGTCGATAAAACTTCAACGCCTGCCGTTTCCGCCAGGCGCTCCAGCTCCGCCATGGAATGCTCGGGCTGGATAGCCTCTCTCTTTAACTGCGGGGTGACCAGACTGATTAGCAGGGCACGGTCCTTGATTTCATGTTCGGTTGCATAGGTCGTCTCTCGCATCCATTATCCTCCTGCTTTCAACGTCACTTAATTACTCTTATCCCACTTCAGGTCTTCCGGGCGAATAGACATGAGCTCCTGCCTGCCGGGCACGCCGCCGGGATATTGTCCCAGCAGTCTTACAGCCTGGTAACGAATCGCCCGCTCGATCACGTTACGCACATAGCGTGCATTGCTGAACGAGAACAGACTGGAGGCGCGCTCCTCTACCAGGTGCTGGCGCAGCTTGAATACCGCTTGAGGCAGCAGGCTGTAATCCCGCTCCTTGGCCATGAGCTCCGAGATTTGAATTAATTGATCTACCGTGTAGTCGGGGAAATCGATCTGGATCGGAAACCGCGATGGCAATCCCGGATTGGTCATCAGGAAATCGTCTATCTCCAGCGGATAACCAGCCAAAATCAACACAAATTGATTTTTATGATCTTCCATCGCTTTCACAAGGGTATCAATAGCCTCTTTACCAAAATCCTTTTCGCCGCCACGAGCGAGACTGTAGGCCTCATCCACAAACAGCACGCCGCCCATCGCCTTCTTCACGAGATCCCGTGTCTTGTTAGCCGTATGGCCAATATATTCACCGACGAGATCAGCCCGCTCCACTTCAATCAAATGCCCCTTGCTGAGCACGCCCATCTTGTTCAGCAGACGTGCGACAATTCGCGCAATCGAGGTCTTGCCGGTGCCGGGATTGCCCTTGAATATCATATGATAGACATGTGAGCCCGCCTGCAGCCCCACCTCCGAGCGCATCTTGGCAATATGAAGCAAAGCGTAAATCTCAAAAATCAGCGATTTCACATGATCGAGACCGACCATGGGTTCCATTTCCTTCTGAATCTCCGCATACGTCTCCGGCACGGGGGAAGTCTTGGACGCGGCTTGCGCTGCCTCCGCTGCCTCTCCAGCAGCAGGTGAAGCAGCAGATACCGATAGCGACGTCTCCTGACTGCGCAGGACGACATTAATCTGCCGGGAAGGTCTGGCATTTTTCTTCTGTTCTTCCTGAACCGCATTTCCTAGCATACGGGCATCCCCATCCTTGGCCGTCGTCGGCACAGGTTGCTGGCCCTATTTCCTAATGGAGGGTCAGCCTGCTGCCGCATTACCAATGTATGCTAGCGGTTGTGCGCATATTAGAAGATAGGACAGAATGATTGACTAAGCCTGTCCCTATTTGTAGAATGCCCCCACTGGTCTCATTACAAGCCTAGTCGCGAATGCCCACCAGCATCGCCATCTTGTCTATTTGCCACTTGGTGTAAGCGAGCACTTCCCGCAATTCACTCTTAGCGTAGGACATATAGCGGCTTTTGGTGCCCGTCACCTGGAAAGGCTCCATCCGCAAGTATCCAGCAATGTTGTGAGAGCGGGCAGCATGATAGTCATGCGAAATAATGACCGAGCTGCGCCACCCTTTGTCTTGCATAATAGTCTTGCTGTAAAGCAGATTCTCATAGGTACTGGTGGCTTCAGGCTCCATCACAATGGCACCAGGCGGTACACCTTGATCGACCAGGTAGTTGCGCATGCCTTGCGCTTCCGTAATGGTGGAACCATTATTATCGAGACCACCGCTCACAATCAGCGTACTGAAGCGCTCTTCCTCATACAGACGGAGGGCATAATCCAGCCGCTCCTGCAGCCCGGGGCTTGGCTCATTATTCCACAGTGCAGCTCCGAGCACGATGCCTACTTCCGCTTGTTCAACCTGACGCGGCTGCTCATATTGATTAATATGCCAGAGAACATATCCACACCAGAATACAAGCAGGGCTGCCGCAAAAGCACCTACCCGAAGCAGCTTGAACAGCACGCGCTTACCGGTTCCGTTACCGGTACTCTTGGCCTTGCGCTTCGCCGGCTTCTTGCGGGGAGCCGGCCGCTTGGCGGGCGGGCGCTTACTAACGACCGCCCCCGGAGCAGCAGCATTGCTGCTGGTGCCCGTCTTCGCAGGCGTTCCCTTTGCCTTTGCGGCGGCAGGTTTTACGCCAGCTCTTGTGGACTTACCGGCAGATTTCGCCGCCTTCCCTTCACTCATGCTTCGCTCTTGCCCTTCACCGCTTCAGCCAGCGTCTTGCGGTGCTTGAGACTCAGCGTAAAATAACGGAAACGGCCGCCGCGGATTGCCGAGAGCAGTCTCCCCGCTGTCTTCCTGGCCGAAGCCGCATCGCGCGGCGAAACATCGCCAGTGCGTACCGCTTCCTCCAGCTCGTCCTCATCCATCAAGAATACCTCGCCAGTGGGCAGGACGACCACGTCCAGATACATATCGTCAAACCAGGGCACTTGTTGGTCGGTCAAGCCCTGCGTTTTGCAGATATCGATATACCACTGTACGACTTTGCCTTTGTCATTGAACATCGTCGTGACGACAAACTGCTCGCCCTTGGGAAAATGCTGCATCCACAAGTAGCCTTTATCAGCAAGGCACAGACGGCGTCCGTTGTATTCTTTCCAGAGCGGTTCCCTCAATTCATGAATGCGGTAAAAGGTAACCAATCCTCTGAACTCGTCACTGTCCATCGACAGACAGGAATAGCTTTTCCGAAGAATTCTGCGCCAGTTCGCACGATCTGAGAATTTACGTTTCATACGGACCATTCCCCTCCGTTAGGATGCAGAAGGCAGACGCCTGCACACCTTCCACTCTTTTGTCAACATCTACAAAAAAAGCTTACCATAAGTTAACGTCTATCTCCAGCGACTGCACAAAATAAACCAAGCAAACGTCGTCCAGTCGTGGCTTATTGGCCAGAAAACAGGCATCTGAACGCTTAGAAATGCAACTTTGTTGTCCTAAGTATACGCCACTCTCACCGCTCTAACGCTTGCCACGTTTCGTTAAGGCCAAAAAAAAGAGCACTTACTCCGTTCAACGAGTAAGTACCCTATTTCAGTTCACTTCAAATGAACCCATCAATTAGCTACATCCGAAACGATCAGGCAGCCGGCGCTTGCAGCGCAGCGGGGTCGTCACCTGTCGGGACGTTCTCCTCGGCTGGCGGGACTTCCGTGTCCGTCGGATTATCCGTCGAACCTGGATCGGTTATCGGTGGCTCAGTTCCAGGGTTGCCTGGATTACCTGAGTTGCCTGGATTCCCGGAATTGCCAGGATTCCCATTACTGCCGTTGCCCGGAGGCGTTCCGTTGCCACCCTCATTGCCTGGTGTGGAGCCATTGCCTGGTTGTTCCGGCTGCTCTGTGTTATCCGGTTGATCCGGATCCGGAACTTCCGGTTCTTCGTTCCCATTCTCGCTGTCTGGGAATGGATCCAGTTCGATCTCCGGTACAGCTACACTCACACGTCCCGAGGATCCGCCCTCCATGCGCGTGACGAAGTCGTAGGCGGTGACGTAATATTCATACGTGTAGCCCGGCTGGACGCTGGCGTCCTCCGCAGCAATCGCATCAATGCCGTCCCTCAGTCTGGTGAATTGTGCTTCGTTGGCCTCCTTGCGATAGAGACGGTAGGTAACATTATTACCCGATACCGCACTCCAGGAGAGCTGTACATCACCGCGCTCAGGCACATATACAGCCGAGAAGTTCGACACGCCAGACGGCGGCTTGATTTCCTGCACGCTGCCAGGGCGAACAAACTGGCTCACAGGCGCATCCTTGAGCGCGCCGGACATGATCTTGGCGAACAACGCTGCCGAGATGCCGCTGCTATTCTTGAGCACGTGATTCTCGTCCGTGCGGTCATACCCCATCCAGACGGCAGCCGTCCACTCCGGTGTATAGCCGACGAACCAGACGTCGCGGTTCGCGCTTGAACGCAGGCCGGGAATACCATGCTGCGTTGTCCCGGTCTTGCCTGCCATTGGACGATCGAGCTTGGCCCTTGTACCGGTACCACCAGGCTCCGTGACGCCAAGCATAATTTCAGTCAGATACCAAGCGGTTTCCGGCTTGATCAGCTGCTGTGGCTTCGGCGGGTTGTACTCATACACGATTTTATCCGAGCTGTCCGTAATACGCGTGATGCTGTGTGGATCTACCGATTGACCACCATTAGCGAATACGCTATAGGCTGTGGCCATCTGCATCGGCGAGACGCCGTTGGTCAGACCACCGAGTGCTATCGCCAGGTTGCGGTCATTTTGCACATCCAGGTTGAACCCGAGATTGTTGGCGAAGTCGACACCCTTCTGTACGCCAATCTCGTTGAGCAGCCATACCGCAGGCTGGTTACGGGATTCCTTGATGGCATCCTTCATGCTGACTGGACCGATGTACTTGACACGGTTCGAATCCTTCGGACAATACTTGCCGTTATCATAGCAGATCTCATCATCGCGCAGGGTTGAGGTTGGCAGCCAATCGCCAGTCTCAAGCGCAGGACCATAGGACGTGACCGGCTTGAAGGATGAACCGGGTTGACGCGGCAGCGTTACGCGGCTCAGCCCTTTTTTCTCATAGTCGCGGCCCCCGACCATCGCTTCAATCTCGCCATTGCGGTGATCGATGATGATCATGGAGCCTTGCACGATCTGGTCCCCCGTGCTCTCCTCGAAATTCGAGGCGTCGGCAAATTCGGTTTCCATAATACTCTGTGCATTGCTGTTCAGCGTGGTATGGATCCGGAAGCCACCCAATCGGAGCTCTTCCTCCGTCTTGCCGGTGACGCGAGTCGCTTCATTAATGGCATAATCAATGAATGTCAGATACTTGCTGCTGCCGACCGGCTCTTTTTGCTTATCCGGATCATAATCCTCTGCCTTGGCTTCATTCATCTGCTGCTCGGTAATAATACCTTGGTTGTACATGAGCTGCAGGACGACGGCCCGGCGTTTCTTGGACTCCTCAGGATTGCTGATCGGATTGTAGATACTTGGCGCCTTGGGCATGCCCGCCAGCGTTGCGATCTCCCATAATTCCAGTTCATTCAGATCTTCCTTGCCAAAATAACGGATCGAAGCTGCCTTGACCCCGAACGAGCGCTGGCCGAAGAAAATCCGGTTCAGATACATCGTCAGGATTTCATCCTTGGTAAAATTATTCTCCAGTGCTACCGCAATGGATGCTTCGGTCGCTTTGCGGAGCAGCGTCTTGTCATGGTTAAGGAACATATTCTTGGCTAGCTGTTGCGTAATCGTACTGCCGCCCTCGACGGCGCTGCGTGCAATAACGTCCTTGACGACGGCCCGGCCAATCGCCCAGAAGTCGATACCCGAATGATTCTCGAAGCGTCTATCCTCAGTAGCTATGAAGGCTTGCCGCATCAGCTCGGGAATCTCGGAATACTCGACAAGCTCACGATTCTCGACGTAGAGCATGTCGATCTCGTTGCCTTGTGCATCATAGATAACCGAAGCCTCGGACAACGCAAGTTTGTCCTTGTTCTCTGCGAGAATATTCTCGCCGTTCAATATAATCACCAGATAGCCGATGATACCACAGACCACAGTGAATGCCGCTCCGAAGAATAGGAACATGAATACTTTGCGGCCGGTAATCCTGCGTTTCCCCTTGGTTTTCTCCTTGCCTGGCTTGCCCGATTTGCCTGTCTTGCCTGAAGTCGTGCCTCCCGCCCCAGCTGCTGCTGCTCGCGCGCCTGCCTGGCTGCTGCGTCCGGCTGGTGTACGGTTGCGGCTGGGATACCGTTGATCAGTCATGGTGACTCCCTCCTCGATATAGCTCTAACAATCTCTGTCTAGTCAACAAAATAAATTTTTACAATGCTCTCATTATACCCCCGGACCAAAAAGAGCAACCCCGTCCCGGGTCTGGGTCTTCCCTCGACTGAAGGATGACCGCTGCACAGGATCGGAACGGGGTTGCTCTTGCAAGTCCGTTATTCATTTAAACGTTTTTCGCCATGAAAAGGTTTCATGATGTTGGCTCCAGCGTTGATCTGGATCGTGCCGTTCTTCAATTCATCCCCCCGTATGCCGGTAGAATTATGAATCGGAATTCTGGTCCTGCTGCTGCATGAGCGAGACATTGCGTTGTGGGGTAAAGGTAGAGATGGCATGCTTGTAAACCATCTGTTGACGTCCTTCGCTGTCGATGACAATGGTGAAATTGTCAAACGCCTTGATTACGCCCCGAATCTGGAATCCGTTCGTCAAATAGACGGTGACCGGAACGCTGTCCTTGCGCAGCTGGTTTAAGAACGTATCCTGGATATTGATAGATTTATTCATTTGCCGTTACCCCCATTACAAGATTGGTTAGAATTATATTCAAGATCGTTCTGAAACTTTCCTGCTATTATAGCATGGATTGACTGCAGGTTTTCATAAAAATTTTCTTCGCCGCCCACGTCCACCCATTGGATATCCTTCATGTGGCGGAACCATGACAATTGCCGCTTGGCAAAGTGGCGCGTATCCCGCTTGAGCAGAGTTACAGCGGTATCCAGCGGCATTTCCCCTTCCAGGTAAGGGATGATCTCCTTGTAGCCAAGCCCCTGCATGGAGATCGCGCGTCTCGGAACCCCGGCACGAACCAGCCGCTCCACCTCCTCCACCAGGCCGAGCGCCAGCATCTCATCGATGCGCTGCTCTACCCGATTGTACAGTTCTTCCCTTGGTCTAGTCAAACCAACGATGCACAGCTCGTAGGGGGAGATCTTCTGCTGCCCTGCCTGCTGCTCCGCCAAGGTCTGACCCGTCACATGATGTACCTCCAACGCCCGGATGACGCGGCGACGGTCATTGGGATGAAGACGCTCTGCCGATACCGGATCGACCTGACGCAACCGCTCATGCAGCGCTTCATTGCCCTGTGCTTCCGCATAAGCTTCCATCTCGTTGCGGTACGCTTCGTCCGAGCCTGTCTCGGAGAACTGATAATTGTAACAGACTGACTCGACATACAGGCCCGTGCCGCCGACAATGAACGGCACCCGGCCACGGGCCGTAATCTCGTCAATCAATGTAGCGCAGCGCTCCTGGAACTCTGCGACCGAGAACGGGTGATCGGGCTCGCAGATATCAATCAGATGATGCGGAATGCCTTGTTGCTCTTCGATCGGCAGCTTGGCAGTCCCGATATCCATTCCCCGGTACACCTGCATCGAATCGCCCGAGATGATCTCTGCGTTCCAGTGCTTGGCGATTTCGAGGCTGTAGCCGGTCTTGCCGACCGCTGTAGGACCGACAAGGACGAGCAGTCGGGGACGTTCTTGGTTACTCAAGGGTGTATCACTCCATATGCAAGATTAGAGGCTTGGACAAGCTTATGCTCAAAACCCAGCCGTTCGAATTCGCCGCTGCGTTCATGCTCCTTGAGTATCACACTGCGCCGTGCCACACGGCGGGCATGGGCGATCGCCTCGGGCAGGATCGCATCGTGATTGGCCAACTGTCGCAGCGGGCCGATCGCACTCGACTGATGAACGGGACGGCGGAACATGGGATCAAAATAAACCATGTCGTAACTATTGTCTGGCAGGGAAGCCAACGTCTCCAGATGATGCGCGCAGCGGGCCTCGATGCGTCGCAACGCGCGGTCGAGATCCGGCAGCCCGGACTCGTAGCGTGCCAATCCATCCTGGATAATGGCGCACAGCAGCGGCTGGCTCTCCAGAGCGGTTACTGAACCATGCTCGCCCACCGCATAAGCGAAGACGATGCTATCAGATGCAAGCCCCGCAGTACAATCCAGAACCTTATCCCCCGGACGGCACCCGGATGCAGCGATCATCGGATCGCTCTCACCCTTCATCAATCGCTTTACCCGGATATTCGCCATGCTTGGATGAAAATACAAAGCCTCTTCCCCGTCTTCATAACGCAGCTCCCGCTCAGAGACAACCAGGATGCCCTGCTCGCCAAAACGGCGGCGCATCCGCTGCAGCGAATGCTGTCCGCGCTCAATGAAGCGGCCTCCAAGCTCGGATGACAGCGCCCGAGCCCGGACCAGCACGTCGGCTCCCGCCCGGCCGGAGGTCGTAACGATCATGACATCACCCGCTTGAACATTTTCTCCAGCTGATATACCGAGATATGAACCAGGATCGGTCGGCCGTGCGGACAGGTATATGGCTGCCGGCAGGCGGCAAGCCGCTGCAGCAGTACCTCGCCTTCCTCACGCGAGAGCCGTTGGTTAGCCTTGATCGATGCTTTACAGGAGCAGAGAATCGCTGATTTTTCGCGCAGCTTGCCGATATCGACGGCTTTTTTCTCCGTCAGAATCCACTCCGCCATCTCCTCGATAATCTGCTGCTCCTCGCCCTTGGGCAGCCAGGCTGGATGGGAGCGGACCAGGAAGGTCTGCGGACCAAATGGCTCCAGCTCGACTCCCGCCTCCTCGAACCAGCCCATGCGTTCAGTAAGCGCCTGCGCCTCGGCACTTGTATATTCCAGTGTCATCGGCACCAGCAGCTGCTGGCTTGCCTGCTCTGGCTGACCGAACTTGGCCGCATAATATTCGTAATGAATCCGCTCATGCGCCGCATGCTGGTCAATCAGGTACATGCCATCTTCATTCTGGGCAATCAGATAGGTGCCATGCAGCTGCCCGACCCAGCTTAGCTCGGGAAAAGCTGAAGCATTGGCGTTATCAGCGTCCTCGGCGTCTTGTGCAGCCTGTCCAGTCTGTGCGTGCGATGCCTTGTTGGATTCAGCGCTAGGTCTTGGCGGCGTGTCCTGATCAACTGGGACGCTTACTGTAAGATGAGAATCTGTCTGGTGAACTGGTACTTCTTGCTGACTGGGTACAGATTCTGCTTGACCCTCCGCGATCTCGGAGCTAGCGACTTGGTCCGGTAAGGACACCTCATCCGTTGGTACAGATGCAGTTTGGTTATCCGGGGATCTCCCTTGCTCCAAGCGTGTAGCGTCAGACTCTCCGTGGGATGAGGTCAATTCAGACGGTTCTGGCAGCGGCGCAGCATCAGGCTGACTAACAGGAATTTGGTATTGCTCGTTTCTGTTTCCGTCCGCCTTCGGATTCTCTTGAACAGGGATTTCCCACCGTTCCCTCGCGACAGAAGCGCCGCCGCCCTGATTACCAGGCCTGTACAAGCGTTCGGCTGCCTGACGCGGAATATAGGCCTGTTGGCGCTCCGGCATCTGAATGCTCCGGCTTCCCTCGCTGCTCGGTTGCGGGACAGGAGGTGCTTGCTGGTCTGTCGCTGCTGCCTCCCGGTGGAAGGACATCACACCTTGGGTGTAGAGCGGCTTTCCCCGCGCGCCCGATGCCGATGACGGCCCAGGAATGTGAGCTTCTCCAGCGAGTGCCCCGCGCACAGCCTTTTGCACAAATTCACGCAGCTCGGGCTCCTTGCTGAATCGTACTTCCATCTTGGATGGATGAACATTGACATCAACCAGCGTCGGGTGCATGCCAATCTCCAGAACCGCCACCGGGAACCGGTTAATCGGCAGCAGGGTATGATAGGCTTGCTGGATCGCCTGATTCAGGATGAAGCTTCGGATATACCGGCCATTGACGACCATCGTCAAGCCGCCCCGGTTGGCCCGGGTCTGCTCGGGTCTGGATATGTAGCCACTCATTATGTAATCCGGATGATCGCCTTGCACTGGCAGCATGGCCTTGGCGAGCGATCTGCCATAGACCGCTGCAATGACTTGAAGACGATCGCCGTTGCCCAGCGTTCTCAGCAGCGTGTTGCCGTTATGCTTGAGGGTGAAGGCAATACCGGGATGCGCCAAGGATAGTCGGTACACATAGTCAGAAATATGACCCAGCTCGGTTTGGACAGATTTCATATATTTTAACCTTGCTGGCGTGTTGTAAAACAAATCGCGGATGACCATATCAGTCCCCTGCTCACAATTGTAGGGCTCGGATACCTGCTGCTTGCCTCCCTCGATGACATAACGCCGGCCCAATCCGTTCGTTTCCGTCGATGAGATGCATTCCACACGGGCCACAGCCGCAATACTCGGAAGCGCCTCGCCGCGGAAGCCCAGGCTGGCGATTCGGAACAGGTCTTTGCCCGTCAGCAGCTTGCTCGTCGCATGCCGCTGAAAGGCCGTCTCCATATCATCTTCCTCGATGCCGCTGCCGTTATCGGTAATCCGGATCAGCTGCAGCCCGCCCTCTTCGATGGTCACGTCGATCTGCGTGCTGCCAGCATCAACAGCATTCTCAACCAGCTCCTTGACGACAGACGAGGGCCGCTCCACGACTTCGCCTGCAGCGATCTGGTTTGCCAATTGTTCGCCCATCACTTGAATTTTTCCCATCTGCGGTTGCCTCCTTCCGTGTTGCCGCTACCGACTGCGATCAGTTTGCCGTGTTACCCAGCTTTTGCTTCATTTCATTGAGCCACTGCATGGCCTGCATCGGTGTCATGTTGAATAAATCCAACTGCTTCAGCTGCTCCGCGAGCTGCTCGGCCTGTGCTGTTTTCTTACTCTTCGGTGCTGGAGCCATGATTTCAGTACCGAACATGGATAGCTGCATCACGTCAGCAACTGGCTCCGTCTGCGACGCTGGTACAGGAGCGGACTCCCACACTTGGCTTGTCTGGGAGCCGGTCTGCCGCTCGCTTGCTGCCGCAGCCTCATCGTGGGCAGTCGTCTGCGGGATGCCAATTCCACCCGCCTCACCCAGCTCTACGCTGGATGCATGCAGCAGCTCGTAGGCTCGGCCAATAATCTGCTCAGGCAAGCCAGCGAGTCTGGCGCAATAGATACCGTAGCTCGACGATGCCGCGCCGGGCACCAGCTTGCGGAGGAAGGTGACATCCTCGCCGCTTTCCTTCACTGCCATACTTGCATTTGCCAGGGAAGGAAGAGATTCCGACAGATGCGCCAGCTCGTGGAAATGCGTCGAGACGAGCGCCTTGCAGCCGATCTCGCGATGAACAAACTCAATCACCGCCTGGGCAATCGCCATCCCTTCCGCTGTAGACGTCCCGCGGCCCAGCTCATCGATAATAATGAGACTGCGGGCCGTAGCTTTTTCTGTCATCACCTGGATATCCTTCATCTCTACCATGAACGTGCTCTGTCCGCCAATCAGATCGTCCGCCGCGCCAATGCGCGTGAAGATCCGGTCAGTAAGCGGCACTGTGGCTGAGCGAGCAGGCACGAAACAGCCGATCTGCGCCAGAATACAGATGAGCGCTACTTGCCGCATATACGTACTCTTGCCCGCCATGTTCGGACCAGTGATGAGCAGCATCGCCGCTTCGTCCCGCTGCAGCTCCGTCCCATTGGCAATAAACGCTCGTCCATTAAGCACAGCCTCCACGACCGGATGCCGTCCTTCTCGAATGATAAGGTCGTAGCCTTCCGTCACTTCAGGACGAGAGAAACGATGCTCGGCACTTACCGAGGCCAGTGACTGGTAGACGTCGATGGTAGCGATCACTTCGGCCAACCGCTGCAGTCGATGCAGATGCTCGGCCAGATGGTCGCGGAGCTCGATGAACCGCTGATACTCCAGATCGACCATCTTGTCTTCGGCCTCCAGAATGAGACGCTCCTTCTCCTTGAGCTCCGGCGTCACGAAGCGTTCCGCGTTGGCCAGGGTCTGCTTGCGCTCATACCGGCCTTCGGGCAGCTGCGGCAGATTCGCCTTGGTCACTTCCAGATAGTAGCCAAACACTTTGTTATAACCGATCTTCAAGGTGCGGATGCCGGTCGCTTCGCGCTCTCTGCGCTCGAGCTCGGCCAGCCACTGCTTGCCGCCTGTGCTCGCCTCGCGCAGTTGATCCAAGTAGCTGTCATAGCCTGCGCGGATCAGACTTCCCTCGCGAATCGAAACCGGTGGCTCGTCCACCAGCACCGTCTCGATCAGCTCCGCCAGGTCGGCACAGGCGTCGAGTTCCCGCACCAGGCTGCGCAGCGTGTCGGACTCCGAGCTGGCGCAGCGCTCTGTCAACGCAGGCACACACTGCAGCGACGTCTTGAGCGCAATCAGATCACGTCCATTCGCATTGCCATAGGCGACTCGGCCCACCAACCGCTCCAAGTCATAGATTTCCTTGAGATCCGCTCGCAGATCCTCACGAAGGATATAATCATTGTACAGCTTGTCCACGGCTTCTAGCCGCTCTTCAATCTGTGCCAGGCTCAGCAGCGGCTTATCGATCCAGCGCCGCAGGAGCCGTCCGCCCATGGCGGTCTCGGTCTGATCCAGCAGCCACAGCAGCGATCCTTTCTTGCTGCGCTCCTGAACCGTCTCGACCAGCTCCAGATTGCGGCGCGTGAATTGGTCGACAATCATATATTGGTTCGGCTCATACGATCGGATGGTCCGTACATGACCGAGCGACCGCTTCTGTGTATCATCGAGGTAACCGGTCAGCAGGCTGACTGCCCGCTGCCGGGCGGCTGGCAGCGCCTGCAATGCCGCCTCGCCGTACTGCTCCATGAGCCGCTCCTGGGCCATCGGCATACGGTGCGTGTAGACGATTGGCCGGTTCCACTGGTTCGGCTGCTTCTGCAGCTCGGCGATGACGCGCTCGTCGCCTACAATCTCTGACGGCAGGTAGACGTTGATTTCGTCCAGCAGTAATGTAAGCGAGCCCGTGAAGGACGTCACATACAGTTCGCCGGTTGAGAGGTCGCAGGCCGAAATTGCATACCCTTCATTCGCTTCGGCGACGGCAACCATGAAGTTGTTGCTCTTGCCCTCTAGCGCTTTGGTCTCCATGACCGTTCCTGGTGTGACGACCCGGACAATCTCCCGCCGGACAACACCTTTGGCTGCTGCCGGGTCTTCAACCTGCTCGCAGATCGCGACTTTGAACCCCTTCTCGATCAGCCGGGAGATGTAACCCTCTGCCGAATGATACGGCACGCCGCACATCGGGATCTTTTCCTTGCTGCCGCCTTCGCGTCCGGTCAACGTGATATCGAGCTCGCGCGAAGCGTTAATGGCATCGTCGAAGAACATCTCGTAGAAATCGCCCAGGCGAAAAAATAAAAACGCATCTTGCGCTTGTTCTTTGATGGATAAGTACTGCATGATCATCGGCGTGTACGCCGGTTTATCGCTAATTATCATCGCTTGCGCCCCTCCTATGGGGTTGATTTGCAAGCTTCATTATAACAGAAATCCGCGCGAGCGTGAAAAGGAGCGTTCACTTTTAATTCGATGTCGAACTATCTCACGGGAATCCATTGATGATCAACGCAGTGACCGGTGTTCAGCACCGAGAAGGTTGAAGGCAGGTGAAAATGAGGAGCGGTCAACGTTTTCGAAGAAAACGACCTCGTAAGCAATACCTACGTGAGCACCGGAAGTTTCGCATGCCTTCAAGATTCGATGTCGAATCATCTCCTTGAAATAGCCTCGTGATCAACACCGGTAGGCAGCTTCCATTTGCGGCGCAGATCCGCTTGCTCATCCCAGGTCGCACCGCTGCGAATCGCTGACAGCAGCGGCGATATGAAGCGCCCCAGCTCGCTGTAGGCGTCTGTGCGGGTGATGAGCTCAAGGAAGCTCCGCATTCCCTCATGGAGCAATTCGCGGTCGCCCTCGTAATAGGCGGCAACCAGCTCCGGCTGCTCAGCAGGCAGAGTGCCGTAGGCAGCGGAAAGTGTCCATAGCTCACGGACACTGAGCATCCCCAGCGCAAAGGCAGCCTGCGCCGCCATCGGCGACACGAGCCAACTCGGCGGCGTCCGGTACTCGAAGCCGTGCGGCTGCAATCGGTAGTCGCCGAGCATGCCATAGCGCGGACGCCGTTTACGGCCGGCGGGGTCCTCGACCAGCGCCAGCGGAAATGCCACGCAGCTGTCGAGCATTCGCAAGAGCCGATTGCTCAGCCAAGTGCCGCTGAAGTGGATATGCCCGCCCAACCCAAGACCTGGAACGGGCATCCCGCCGGCGAGCCAGCGCAGGTCACGCTCCGTAATCTTGGCTGCGGCCTGCTGCAGAAGCCTTCTTACGTGTGTTGCCAGCTCGGCCGGATTCGACGCAGGATCTGGTCGCAGCTCTGCCACAGGGTGACGGACGGTCCGCCCGACGACTACCGTATCGCATCCGGCCGCGCCGTGCGGCTCGAGGAATCGTGTGGGTGAGACGATCCGGCCATCACTCCGCAGCAGGACAAACTCCGGATCGGCCCCGATCTGCAGCCGTTCTCTGCCACCAGTCTCCCTCGCTATCGCATAGCCATCAACGAAGCGCTGCAAGGCTGCTTTGCCAACTGGGCTATCTAGTCGATGCGGTGGCATCGGCATAATGGTTCGGACAGCCGCGCGCCCCTCTCCGTCCAGAACGACCCGAATCTCGCCGTAGTCGAGCCCCAGGGCATAGAGCGCCCTGACGGCTGTCTTGGCCGCCCTTCGCACGAGCGGGTCCCGGCTCTGATTCAGCAGCACGTCGGGACCGTCTATGCGCTCAGGAGAGTCTAGTGCCTCAGGGGACATGCGCTGCTGAGAGGAGCTATTCCGCCCCGCCTCCCGACCCGCTGCCCCCGTTCCATCCAGATCAATATGAAAACCTGTCGGCAGCGAAGCTCTTCGCTGCGGCGAATGTATACGCGATTCGCTCGTGCGAGGCGTGACCTTTCCTCCGGCCCCTCTCTCCTGCGGATCTCTTGCAAGCGAGGACAGTCCACCTTCTTCGGATACTTCCGAACGGGAGCTTCGGGTTGATTGTATTACACGATCGTGCTCTGCGTGTAAGCCTTCCTCTTCTTGATCCTTCAGCTTGGAGCGTCTGTCTGATGAACGGTAGACTCGCTCAACAGCCAGCGCCTCCAGATGGAAGACAGGGACAGCATACTCCCTCAGCGACCATAGCGGGGTTTCTGGATTCCAGACGAATAATCCCGCCTGCGTCAGTCGCTCACGGATCACAGGGGGCAGTTCTCCGTCGCGTGACGGAGTGGTACGCTGCTTGCCCGCCACAGCCCGGGATGAGGGCTCCTCCTCTGCTAACTGCGCCGCGCCACGCAATAACCAGAAATCCGCTGGCCTAGAGGCTCTCCCTCCGCTGGTATGACTGGCAATCGGCGGGCGATCCGGGTTCCGCTGTCCGCGCCTGCTGTCTCCCATACGGCCGCCGGGCATGACGAACCCGGCATCGCCGGATGCCGGGCCAATATCCGCTTGACCGCCAGCAATCGACGCCGAGACGCGGTTCAACCTTTTCCACCCGCCCTCCATCCAGATCCATACGCTCCCCGCCATTCAATGACTCCCCCCTCTGCGATGACGCTTCACAGCAGCGACCAATCGCAAACCACAATTAACAAGGTGAAACGGCTATGCCTAAGAGTTTTGCTTCGCAAAATTTTTAGGACGTGCGAAGAGCTTTGTCGGAGATTTATAAGCGCATCTATTTATATGTGAAAACTTATATATTCTTATAAATTTAGAAAAAGAGGGCTTCCGCCCTCAACGAGACTGCATAATGCTGCATACAATGCATCATAACCAGAAAAAAAATAACGCTGCTCACATCGTCCATGCAAGCAGCGTGTCACCCCAGGGTCCGGCTTACAGCTCGTCGTCCAACAGCTCCGGATCCAGATCCTCATAATCGCCTTCGCCGTCAAAGCCATAATCCAGGCCTTTGCCTTCATGACCATCGCAGCCGCCAGGGCAGACCGCTACACAGACCTTGGTCTCTGCTACCATCTCAACGGCGAACTCCCGCTCCACCCTCAGAATGACGGATGTGCCGCTTGACGAAATATTGGCCTCGATGCAGTTCGGATCCTGCGTCGCTTCAGCCGATACTTCTTCCGTTGAGCTGCGGTGCTTGGCGTCGAGGTACGAGAGCGGGACAGTTTCTACATAGGAAATCGATTCTTTTGCAACATCGGTTTGCGAGTTCTTGTCATAGGAATACCAGATGTTGATATCGTAAGTACCGATGACCTCGATTCCGTCTCCCGACCGCACCGCCTCATACTGATGGTTAATGATCCAGGCACCCAGGATACTCGTCGGATGCTGGGGCGGTGATACATTATGGGTAACAGTGGAAAACTTACGACCCTTGCCGCAGACAGCTTTCGTTATAATCTCTCTGCACTGAAGCTGTTTATCTGCCAATGCCATCGACTTAACCTCCTCCATACAATCATTCAATTAAAGTGTATGCAGGACATGGGCAAATGTTGATAAATCTGGGCGCTAGAAAAGAGAACCTTTTGAAAAAACAGGGCGCGGTGCGGGATGGATAAGCCTTGATAAGAATTTGTATAGTCGACTGTGGTTAGATAGAGGCATTACATACTAGAGGTGAATGCTATGCGAAACCACGAGAAGCTGTCGCTTCCGCTCAAATCTATCTACCCCGTCAAAGAAGCGGTCCAGCGACTTGATCTCTCCTATCTGCACGCCGTCTTGCACGAAGCCGACAATGAGCAAACCTTGCGACGGCTGCTGACGATCCTCCGGGCCCACCAAATGATGACGATCCAGGATGTGCTGGCGTCTAACTGGTCGGAGCTGAGCAAGTTAAGACAGCTGGGCGCCACGAGCCGCAAACTGCTCGCCGATCTTCTGGAGCGTATTGTCGAAGAACCGGAGCTGCTGATAGATGAGACAAAAGCGGAACGCGAGCAGAAGCTTCACACCATTAAGGAGCGGCTGCGTGAGATGGGACTGGTGCAATAGACGCGGGTGGAGCAGCGACTGCAAAATTTCTGCGTAGGGTTCGTATGAAGCTGCTTTAGCTTTTGTCTCTAAGTGTGCATCCGTGGCTTAGCTGTATCACATCCGCGGCTTCATCTGCGTCACATCCGTGACTTCATATGCAACTGTTTCTGCGACCGCACCCTAAACTGCACCTTAACGACAAAAGTACAACTAATAACCCGCGATCCCGATGAAATGCAACTGCTAAAGCCAAAAGTACAATTATTTCGCGCGTTCATGGAAACAAATGGGTAATCCAAAACTTTTAAATGTACTTATGTCCTTACGAGCTCCAACATCCACAAAAGCACAAGGATTAATTGCATTGTTGTCGTTAGGTAATAGAGTATCACGAGCCAGACAGAAACCATTCGCAACCTTGTCGATAGCACTCACAATCTTGGCATAACCGACTGCCCGTGAGTGTGTCAAATACTAGTGAACCATCTAGAACATAGGCCACAATAGAGGATCACCAAATTGTAACTGTACTGAGCGGCGGTATGTGGAGAAAAGCCAGTAAAAACATCGGTGACCCCCGCCCTCTGGGAGCTGGGCGTCTGTTCGCGGAGAACAAACACGGAGGCGCAGCTCAATAAAAAAGGCAAGGCCTGCCGTCGCATCATGCGACGGAGGTCTTGCCTTTTCTGCGTTTTTTCCAGCGCTTGGCGATGGACAGATACCGCTCCAATTCATGACAGAGCTGCAATACTGCCGCCCGCACCTCGAACTCTTCCCGCGTCTGCGGCAGCGGCATGAGACGATAGCGCTCCTCCAGCTCATCCAACTCCCGTTCAACGGCACCCTCATACACATCCGACTTCACTTCCTCGGTGAGCTTAAGCAGCACATCGGCCAGCAGCAGTCCTTGCGGGACCTTCTCGTAGACAAACGCAATCAGTGTCAACATCTGCTGAATCGACTCCAGCTGCTGGCTGCGCATGTCAAAGTATGTACGCCAATAGGTTTCGTACCGCCACAACCGGTTCTCCTGATACGTGGACGAACGATCGAGCCCCTGCTTGATCAGGTCCCCTGCCTGCAGCAGCTCTTCCCCGTTCCACACATGTCGCGGATTCTGCAGCGTCTGCGCCAATTCCTTGAAAATCGTACTGAATGTCGCTTCAATCTGATGACGCAGCTCCTTCAGCTTATGATCCTCGCGTGGCATATAGAGCATATTGAGGACCGTGGCCCAGCCAAGTCCCGTGATTAGCAGCATAATTTCATTGCCGATCAGCGACATCGTCACTTCCTGGCGCTCGAAGACGTGGAAGACGATAACCGAGCTTGTCACGATGCCCTCTTTGAGCTTCAGGCGGGTCAGAATTGGGAAGGCAATCAGAATGAAGATCGACAGCGACCAGATCTCGAAGCCGAACAACGTAAAGATCAGCGAGGCAAAAAACAACCCCAGCACTGAAGCCATCATCCGACTCGCGACATTGCGTATGCCGCGCATCCGGGTAACTTCAACGCCGAGGATTGCCAGCAGGCCGGCCGACAATGCCGGCTCCAGGCCCAGATAGATTGCCGTGTAAATGGCCGCCAAGCCAGCAATGGCGGTTTTAATCACGCGTATTCCAATCACAGTACTCACACCCGTATCGTTGATACCTATAGATTATATCGGTTAACGGGGCTGACCGCAAAGAAGATATTCAAAACGAGCGGAGATCTGGCTTTTGTCGCTTAGCGATCTTTCCAGCCAGCCATCAGCTTGCGCTCCACCTTCGCCACCAGCTGATACATCATGGCCGCCACAATGGCGATGACGATCAGTGACGAGAGCACAAGGGTGAAGTTGAACACCTGGAAACCATAGATGATCAGATAGCCCAGCCCTGACTTGGCAACCAGGAACTCGCCGACAATGACCCCAATCCAGGCCAGCCCGACATTCACCTTGAGTGTCGAGATAATAACCGGATAGGAATCCGGGAGCACGGCCTCGCGGAATACCTGGCTGCGCTTGGCGCCGAACAGCTGCATCACCTTGATATAGTTCGGGTCGACCTCACGGAACCGGTTGTAGATAACCAGCGTGGTAATAATCACGGTAATAGACAAGGTCGTCGCAACGATCGACAAGAACCCCGGCCCCAGGCTTACGATAAAAATAGGCCCTAGCGCGACCTTAGGCATGCTATTGAGCACGACCAGATACGGATCAGCAACGCGTGAGACAAACGGAAACCACCAGAGCAAGGCGGCCAGCATCGCCCCGCCAATCGTTCCTAGTAGGAAACCTACAACCGTCTCGGTTACGGTGACCGCAATATGTGGCGGCAGCGTGCCGTCGGCGAGCGTTGTCCAGAGATGCTGGCCAATCCGGCTGGGATAACTGAACAGCAAGACGTCAATCCAGCCCAATCGGCCAGCTGCCTCCCACCAGCCCAGGAACATGGCCAAGAGAGCCAACTGTACCGCATGTACGGCAGCTGTCCGTCGTCTTGCTCGGCGCCGGAAGTCCAGATGCAGCTGCCGCAGCCAGCCGGCCTGCTCAGCATCCACTTGGTTCGCTTGCTGCGCCGATTTATTCAGCCGTTGACTCTTCACTACGCTCCACTCCTTCCTCTCCGGCGTCCAGCTCTTCCCAGATGGCATCGAAGACATCCTGGAAGCTCGGGTGCCTGCGGGCAGCGGTTGGCAGCTGCTGCTTCAGCTCACGAGGGATGTGGAAGATCTGCCGGATCCGTCCCGGACGGCTGCCGAGGACGATCACACGATCGCTCATCGCCGCGGCTTCAGCCAGATCATGCGTAACCAGCACTGCCGTCTTGCCCAGCCGCCGCAGTGTACGTTGGACCAGATCCTCCAACTGCAGCTTGATCTGCATATCGAGCGCCGAGAACGGCTCATCCAGCAGCAGCACCTCGGGCTCCGTCGCCAGGGTGCGGACAAGTGCCACCCGTTGGCGCATGCCGCCGGACAGCTCATGCGGATAACGCTCCTCCGTCCCCCCAAGCTCCATCTCCTCCAGCAGACGCCGAACACCAGCTTTCCGCTCAGCTGTCAGTTCGCCTCGTACTTCCAATCCCAACAGCGCGTTGTCCAGAATCGTGCGCCATGGGAACAGATAATCCTGCTGGAGCATGTATCCTACCTTGGGGGACGGTCCGTGCACCGGCTGACCCGCCAGCAGAATCTCCCCCCGGGCGGGTAAGAACAAGCCAGCCAGCAAACTCAGCACAGTCGTCTTGCCGCAGCCGCTTGGGCCGACCAGGCTGACGAACTCGCCTTTGCCCACCATCAGCTCCATCCCTTCAACCGCGAGGGAGGCGCCTTTATCGTTGACATACACATGCGATACATTGCGCAGTTCAAGCATTGGCTTCATCTGCAGCTCCTCCCTTCCATTGCGGTTCAAACATGCTTCTGCCAGGCCACAGCGTACTTGAGGCTGTTGGCCTGGACAGATTCGCGGATAGGATTAAGGCCCTGCCACCTCTTGAATCGCCTGCTCGGCGAAGCTGGTATCCACCAGTGTTTCGTGCGCGACACGCTCCTGCAGCTCTCTGGCCGATTCCATCACATCCAGCAGATTGTTCCACTCTGCTTCATCGACGATCGGATCGCTGGCGTACGAGCCCTGATTTTTGTACCGGTCGATGACCATAATGACAAGCTCGCGGTCGGTATCGTCAAAGAACGGCAGCACGCTATCTGCGATGACGCCGCTGTCCTGCTCCATCACCCACAGCTGGGCCTTGTGAATGGCACGGGTAAAGGCTGCTATCGCCTCGCCGTTATCCTTCAGATAGCTCGACTTCGCCATAAATACGGTATAAGGAAGATTTCCGCTCTCCTCACCGAAGGAGGCAACCACATGCCCACGGCCCTCTTGCTCGAAGATCGAAGCCTGAGGCTCGAACAGCTGCACATACTCGCCTGTACCCGAGGCGAACGCCGCAGGAATGTTGGCGAAGTCAATGTTCTGAATGAGCTCCAGATCAGCTTGCGGGTCAATGCCATGTTTCTTCAGTGTGAATTCGCCAGCCATTTGGGGCATGCCGCCTTTTCTTTGGCCGAGGAACGTGGTTCCAACCAGTGACTGCCAGTCAAATGCGTCATCTGCTTCGCGAGCAACAAGGAACGTGCCGTCCGTTTGCGTTAGCTGAGCAAAGTTAATGACGGGGTCCGTTGCACCTTGCTGTGCCACATAGATCGACGTCTCCGAGCCAACCAGTGCGATATCGATGCCGTCTGAGAGCAGCGCCGTCATCGTCTTATCGCCCCCGAAGGTGGTGGTCAGCTCGACCTCCAGCCCCTCCTCCTCAAAAAAACCTTCGCTGATGGCTACATACTGCGGGGCATAGAACAAGGATCGGGTCACTTCACCCAAACTGATTTTTACCGTATCTTGCCCTTCCTTCTCCCCGCAGCTAACCACCAGCGCACCGATCATGAACACCACAACGACCAATGCCGCTCCTATCCGCATGCGCACCCGAATCCCTCCACCTTGTTCATTTAGATACTCTCAGCCTATGCGGGCGAATGAGGGTTGGTGAGTGGATGGGGGCCTAGTAATTGTAGTAGCCTGTAGTCCTCGCACTGCCAATAAACATGATTTTTCATATACATTTGACCCTCTAGGAAGCTTAGAGTTCAAATAAGTTTGAAATATCAAGCTTATGATGTGATTTTCTTGATTTTTTCTGAAATAAGGTCGAAATTTCAAATTCGTAGAGTGAATCTGGGTTAGTGGAAGCATGAAAAAGAACCTGTAAAGGTTTCTGAACAGAATGAAGGAGCACCCCCTGGGGCGCTCCGGATTGATTAATATCCAGCGAGCCATGGAGACAGCTCCAGACTCTCATCACTCGTATTGACGGAATCCCCGACTGTAAATCCCGTCAGGTTCTGACTTCTGAAATTGATCGGTGCGGCGTCGATTGTGGTCACTAGTCCAGTCGTACGCCCGCCCAGCTCTGAGCCATTAACCTGGTTATAGACCGCAAGATGATAGACCGTATTGGCTAACAGCGTCACTGGCGCCAGCAGAGGCAAAGCAAACACGCCGCCTGTGATTTCGTCTACCTGCTCTGTTACACCGATAACCACTGAGATGTCCGGTGAGGTGGGCAGAAGCACCGCCATCTGAAAGGTACCGGTAATGTTGCCATCTTGGACAACATAGGCGGCAAGCGTCGAGATCGTCACCTCTTGTCCGTGAAAGACCAGGGCTCCTGTAGCCTGATTATTACCAGCTCCCTCATTGAACGCGATGGCCGCATTGATATCGCCCAATCTCACGGTCTCTACCATGGTACTGCCTGAAGGTCCTGTGGCACCCGTCACTCCGGTCGCGCCAGTCGGCCCCGTCGAGCCATTCAAGCCCACCGCACCGGTTACGCCAGTGGCGCCTGTTGCACCTGTTGGGCCTGTAACACCAGCTGCTCCTGTTGCGCCTATGAGACCTGCAGGGCCTGTTGCACCGGTAACCCCCGCCAGTCCGATGGGACCTGTCGCACCTGGTGCTCCTGTGGAACCCGTTGCTCCTGTTGCGCCTGTTGGGCCTGTTGGGCCTGTTGGGCCGGACACACCAACGCCCGTGGCTCCTGTGAGACCTGCAGGTCCTGTTGCACCAGTAACCCCCGCCAGTCCGATGGGGCCTGTCGCACCGGGTACTCCTGTGGAACCCGTCGCTCCTGTCACACCAGCAGTGCCGGTCACACCGGTTGGGCCTGTTATGCCGATGCCTGTTGCCCCTGTAGGACCCGTTACTCCTGTTACGCCTGGCAATCCGATGAGGCCCGTTGCTCCTGTAGCACCCGTTGCGCCAGCTAAGCCGGGTGCTCCTGTCACTCCAGTTGCACCCATTAATCCGATCCCCGTCGCTCCGGTCGGACCTGGTGGACCAGTCGCTCCTGCAGCGCCTGCTGTGCCAGGTGCGCCGCTTGGGCCCGTGGCGCCAACTACGCCTTGTGCTCCTGTCACTCCGATTCCGGTGGCTCCAGTCGGTCCCGGTGGACCAGTCACTCCTGCTGCTCCTACTGCTCCCGCTGTGCCGGGCTCCCCTTGGGGACCGGAAGGCCCCGGAATTCCGGCTGCACCCGGTACACCTGACGGACCTTGTGGTCCTTCTTCTCCCCTTAGTCCAGCAGGCCCCTGGGGACCCATGGGACCTTGAGGGCCCTGAATACCAGGCTGGCCATTCAGACCCTGCGCACCTGTGGCACCGGACAAACCTTGGGGACCGTTTGCTCCCGTGGCCCCCGCCACGCCTGGCGGACCTGCTGGGCCTCTCGGACCAGGCTCGCCGGGCATGCCTCTTCTCCCTGGTCTTCCCCGTTTACAGGATCTGCAGGCAACCTCCGTTGTCCCTGGTGTACAAATCCATGAAGTCTTTGGTTTTGCGGCAGATTTTTTTGGACGCTTGATGTCTTTGCACGAACGTTGGGATTTTCGAATTCTGGATGCCTTTTCCGACAAACGGAGTTTCCTTATTTGCTCACTACCCGGCCACACCTCCCCACGGCAGCATATGATTCAGCCAATGCGGAGGTGTGGACAGTAGTCTAGCTCGCGCCTAGTGACCAGCTCAGGCCAAGCTTATTCAGATAAGGCTCAGTAGCTTCTCTCAAGCCTTTCACATCCTCAAACTGTTCATCAGTCAGTGGCTCATTTCTAGTGAGCATGTCCTGATAGACCCGGATTTGATCATACAACAGTGTAAATCGTTCATAATCTTCAGCCGTCAACAATTCTTCTGCTTTTGCTAGCTGCGCCTCCCAGTGAGCGTTCCGATCATCCAGGTCAGGTGGCACATCGCTGTTCTGGGACGCCTCCAGCTGGGTCACGAAAGGCTCCAATTGCTCAAGATAGGCCGCATACTGTTCCTGGATGTCCGCACTCCAATTCTCCGGGTTCAAGTTCCCCTGGCTGTCTGCATGTAACGTGGCGAATTGGCCTACTTGCTGTAGCACGGCCAAGAAAGCATCGAACTCTTCCTCCGTAAAATGATCCCGGGATTCCTGCAGCTTCGCCTCCAGGCGCTCATAGCCTTCAGCAGTCCCGCCCATCTCTATGAGTTGCTGCTTTGAACCGTAAATGGAATCCGCCAAATACGTGTACCCCGCATATGCGCCAGTCGGTAAGATGACCGCCGCTGCGATGATCGTCACCATTAACCACTTGCGTCCTTTCATTCGCCCACCTCTTCCTTTGATCTGGTCCATCAGACTGTCCTTCATCTCCGGCGGGGGCGTCACCCCTGCAGACTCTTCGCGATAGGCTTTGCGCAGCCGGTCTTCAAATTTCATGGAGCTCCCCCACCTTTCCGTTCATTTCATGTGTCTTGTACTGCTTGCGGAGCTTGGACAAGCCCGCATGAATCCGGGATTTCACGGTACCCACCGGAATGTCCAGGATCTCTGCAATTTCTTCCTGAGTGTACTCGCTCAAATAGTGCAGAGTGATCACCTGCTGCAGCTTGAACGACAGCCTACTGACGCCTTCGAGCAGCGCGCGATTCGTCAGGTGGTCAACCACCTCACCGGAAAAATCCTCCTCGCGCCGGTCATGAAGCCGCTCCGACCGCCCTGAGAATCGGAACTGCATCCATCGCCCCCGCCGATAGCTCCGCACCTGCCGCATCACCACGCCCATCAGCCACGGTCGCAAGGGGCGTGATGGGTCATACAAGCGAAGCGAGCGATGAAACTGTAAATAGCTATCCTGCACAATGTCCTCGGTATCCGCGCGGTTGCCCACCAGATAGTACACAGTCCGGTACACATCCTTGACCGTGCGCTCGTAAATCTGCCCATACGCCTCATCCTGTCCGGCCAACACCAGCTTCGCTAGCCGCTCTAGGTCGTTCCCCCCGCTCATGCGTCATCTCCCCTCCCCCTTACACCCTCTATTCGCATAAGCGTCTCATATCGTTCGATGGTTGGCAAAAAAGTTTTCCTATGAAACCTTGGAATTAGGTGCCGTTCGAGGCGGAACGCCAAAAAGCCGTCGCAAGGACGGCTTTGACTTAAATGGGTCTAGGGTTTGGTTTTCCTTCCGGGCGCGGCTCCCAGCGCGCGGGGGCAGGCGGCAGAACGATGGTCCAGCGACCAATAAACATGATTTTTCATATCTATTTGGCTTCAGAACGTGATTTTCGTCGATTAAGACTGAAATTTCATGCTTATTTCCCAATTTTTCTTGTGGAAGGCCCAAATGTATATGAATTTTCATATTCATTCCGGTGAAGACTCTGAATGCATCACCCTACAGGCGGTAAATGTCTGCATACTTGCTCTTTAAGTATGCGACAAGGTGAGACGAATCCAGTGGTTTTCCTGTGACACGTTGGATGATCTCCGATGGCGATTGCTGTTTACCGTATTGGTAAATCTGCTCGGTTAGCCATTCTTTGATTGGCAGCAGATCACCCTTGGTCACCAGCTCCTGAATTGGCAAATGATGCTGCATCGTATCTGCGAATTGAGCAGCATACATGTTGCCCAGTGCGTACGAAGGGAAATAGCCAAAAGCTCCGCCCGACCAATGCACATCCTGAAGCACACCTTCGCGGTTATCCGGCGGGGTGATACCCAGGTATTCCTTGTACTTGGCATTCCACAGCTCTGGCAGCTCGGCAGCGCGGACGCCGTCATTGAAGATCGCTTTCTCCATCTCGTAGCGGATAATAATATGGAGGTTGTACGTCAGCTCGTCGGCTTCGATCCGAATGAGCGACGGCTGCACAACGTTGGTCGCCCGATAAAAGTCCTCGACCGGCACATTCAACTGGCCCGGGAAGCGGGCTTGCAGCTCATGGTAGTAACGCTCCCAGAACGGTCGGCTGCGGCCGATCATATTCTCCCAGAAGCGGGACTGCGACTCGTGAATGCCCATCGACGTTCCTTCAGAGAGGGAGGTGCCGATCAGCTCCTTGCGAATATTTTGCTCATACAGGGCATGCCCGCCCTCATGAATCGTACCGAACAGCGCGCTCGTCACGTCCTCCGGCAGGTATCGTGTCGTAATCCGCACATCACCCGGACTAAGGCCCGTCGCGAACGGATGCACACTCTCATCCAGACGCCCCGCTTCGAAGTCGTAGCCCATCTGATTGAGGATGAAGAGACTGAAGTCTTTCTGTGCGTCCTTGGCAAAGCTCTGACGCAAGAAGCCTGTCTCCGGCTGATGCGGCGATGCGGCGATCGCAGAAGCCAGCGGCACCAGCTCCTCACGCAGCCCGCCGAATACGCGGTCCAGCTCCTCCGTCGTCATCCCTGGCTCATATTGATCCAGCAAGGTATCGTAGCGCGTGCCCTGCACACCCCAACGATCAATGAAATCATCGGTCATTGTAATGATGCGCTCCAGATACGGTTGAAAGCCTGCATAGTCGTTTTTCTCTTTGGCCACTTCCCAGAATGATTCGGCCTGCGAGGTCAACACGACATACTCCTGATGTAGCTTGGCTGGAATCTTGCGGTTACGCTCGAAGTCCTTGGTCGATTCACGAACGAGGGCGAGATCGATCTCACCCAGTTCAGCCTGGGCGTCGGGCTGACTCAGCCGTTGCAGCAGCTCGCCATATTCTTCTGAGGTCGAGAGGCGAAACATTTCTGCGGATAACACACCAATCGCTTCCGAACGGCTCTCCACGCCTTTGGCTGGCGCCCCTGTGCGCAGATCCCAATAGAGGACACCCAACGCTTCGCTATAGCTCTTGATCGTGCGGTCCAGCTCGCGGAACCGCTCCCGGCTTTTCTCCACTGTCATTATCGCACCTACCACCTTTGTATGTAGATTTGCTCCTCTTGATCATACTTTTTACAATCTATATAATCAACTAGTAGCACGCTCCTTCAATAACGTTCCGATGGGCGTTAGGAGTGGATTGGGCTTACGACCGCTGTTGTTTCAATTGAAGGGGGAATGAATATGCGTATTCAGTTTACAGCATCGGCGGTAGCCAAGCTCCAGCCTGAGTTGGATGCCGGCAAGCTGCTGAAGCTGCTCTATGATACCGAAGGCTGCGGCTGTGTCGTTAGCGGTGTGCCTGCGCTGCAATTGCTGGATAAGCCGGGCGAGCATGATGTTCAGGGTGAGGGAGATCCGCTGCCCTTCCTGCATGAACCGCGCTTTGATGTGTTTTTTGAACCACAGCTTAAGGTCGACTATGACACGAATCGCGGCCAATTTGCTCTGAAAAGCGACAGCCAGATCTACACAAATCAGCTCCAACTGGTTCGGGGACAAGCTGTCTAACAACGGGTTCATGGACATAAGCTAGTTAAATGAAGCGATACAAGGGAGAGGTTCATGATATCGGAGAACAATTTGGAGATGATACTGGCTTATAATGAGGAATTCGTGACGGAGCGGACGTTCGAGCAATACCAGTACAGCCGCTATCCGGCCAAGCGCATGGTCATCGTCACCTGCATGGATGCCAGACTGAGTGAGATGTTGCCCAAGGCGATGAATCTACAGGGCGGAGATGCCAAGATTATTAAAAACGCAGGCGGCATCGTCACGCAGCCGTTCGGCAACATTATGCGCAGTATCCTGGTGGCGCTCTATGAACTCGGAGCAGACGAGGTGTTCGTCATTGGCCATCACGAGTGTGGCATGACGGGACTTGATCCGGAGTTGGTGATGTCGCATATGCGTGATCGCGGAATTAGCGAGAATACGCTCACGACGCTGTTGAACTCGGGAATGGACCTGAAGCGGTGGCTGACGGGCTTCGATTCCGTCTGGGACAGCGTAGCCAACAGTGTCCGCATCGTCCGCAACCATCCGCTCAAGCCTGCTAACGTTAGAGTGCATGGTCTCATTATTGACCCGCAGACTGGAAAGCTGGATGTGGTCGTGGACGGTTACGAACAGCAGGAAGTCTCGGAATCACCTGCGGGTTAACCGTGCTGCCCCGAGCGGGCAGCAGCAGCCCGGCGCTGTTGGCGCCGGTACAGAGCTTCTTCGCGGGCAGCAATGACATCGCTGCGGTCACGCAGAATGTGACGGTGAATCAGTTGATCATTGCCCAGGTTACTCGGCGTGCCCCAGAGCTCTGCCGCCCCATCGCTCCGTTCATGGCAAGCAGCGAGCAATTCATGATCGACGAACGGAAGCTCATAATCCGTATAAGGTACGGATTGGCTGAGATCCTGAATTTGACGAAGCCGTTGCTGTAGCAATTGAAGCAAGGCTGGCCCATCTAATCCGAGTGTCTCCAGGTGGCCAGGTGTTAGCCGTTCAAGTGCCTGCTCCAGCATGAGCCGGGCACCGCGGCGGTTGGCGCGCCGCAGATGATACTGGCTGACCGCCATCTGGATGAGGCCGACCCACGTGTCATATAA
Source organism: Paenibacillus daejeonensis DSM 15491 (assembly GCF_000378385.1). Classification (GTDB taxonomy): domain Bacteria; phylum Bacillota; class Bacilli; order Paenibacillales; family Paenibacillaceae; genus Paenibacillus_D; species Paenibacillus_D daejeonensis. The sequence continues at coordinate 204,091 of NZ_KB899660.1, forward strand.
GGGATCGTCGCCGGGCTGTTCTTTCCAATATTCCTCTAGCAGTTCGTGGCATTCGAAGTAATCGCGGGTGACGTGGAATTCAATAAGAAATTGGATATAATGAACCGGGTACGAGCCGGTATACGTCGTAGTCATGGTGCGCTCCTTTCAACCTGGGGAAGAGCCCAAAAAAAAGTTCAAAAAAAGTGAAACTTTCATCTATCTTAGACGTAATTGATGAAGAAGGCAACGTCCTTGCGAATATAGATCAGGAGGAGAACCAGTACATGAAAAGAAGTTTGTTAGTTATGATGGTCTTTACGTTTTTCCTGGCGTTCGGTGGAGCCGACATCGCCGATGCGAAACGCGGAGGCGGATTCAAGTCCCCGAAGCAGAGTGTGACCAAGACGCCTAAGCAGTCCGAGACACGTAGCGACTCCGGTGCAGCAGCCAACACGCGCAATACCTCCAACACAGGTACAGGTGCAGCAGCAGCGAAACCTGGATTTTTCAGCGGCGGCAGCCTCATGAAAGGTCTGATGATTGGTGGTCTGGCGGGTATGCTGTTTGGCGGCATGTTCGGCGGTCTGGGCTTCATGGGTGAAATGCTGGGTCTGCTTGTTAACGTATTCGCGATCTTCTTACTGATTGTTGCCGTACGCGGCATCATCCACTACTTCCGCAACAACCGCAGAAGAATGGATGACCAGCGGAGACCGTACTAAGTATGGTTCGTCTCTCGATGGATGAAGTGATCAACGCCGTCTGCTACCACCTCGCCGACCGTCGTCGGGTCGAACCGACTGATGTCGAGGTTCAGCTGGCTTGGGATGAAGAAACTGGTTTTACCGCAGAGGCTTGGGTACAGGGTCGCTCCCAGTACCTGATCGAAGCCAACCTGCTAGAAGCCATTGAGCAATACATGTACAACCACCACAACCGCCGCGTCTTCCGCTCCGCCATCACCTTGGATCTCGATGATGAGATTTATGCGGAGATTGCGGATCATTAGAACGTTGAAGAGCCACCCTTTGGAATGAGGGGTGGCTCTTTTGTCTTAAACGCAACATAGTGATATCAATATCCAATCTCTAAAAGAAGAGCATACAAATCATAGGGTGAAATTCGATCACGTATAGTTGTGTTAGTAGTTAGGTAGGCCACGAACTTTCCATTTTCAATTATTTTCGGTGGTTTAGAAGCCAAATCATTAAACGCACTCTCAGAACTATAATTGCTACCATACTTACCAAACTCATTCCAAATGCTTAACGATTGATACTGACTTCCATACTTTCCGAACTGATTATAAATGGATTCTGAATCAAACTCGTTAGTTGTCAGCTTTCCGAGGTATACCTTACCATCATTTGAATAGAGCGAAGGATAACTTGTGGTAACCGGACTTACCGGAACAACCGGAACAACTGGTGAAGGGGGTGTCGGAGCAGCGCTTCTACCTTGGATATTAACACTTTTTGTATGGTTATCCCATTCGATATTAATTCCCATTTGGTTCAAAAGATACAAGGGAACGTAAGTCCTGTTATTAAAGTTTATTGCAGGAGAATCAGAAATAACGGCAGGTTTTTCATTTATGAATACCTTTACGATATCAAAGCCCCTATATGTTCCCCATGTACTGGACGCGCTTACTACTCCGCCTAAAAAAGCGAGGAGTACTACAACAGAAAACAAAATTTTCTTTTTCAAAATGACCTCTCCCTTATTTTGAATACATATGTAATGAGAACTTTGAGGACCACTATTAGCATCTAAAGAACTATTTTAGTAGGCCTTTATATCTACTATAGCACTTATTTAGATTAGTTGTCTCTACTTTTCCCAAATTATCCACTGAATTTACACTCGTATATTTTGATGATTGGTATCTAGCATGAACTAAACATGAACTAAAATAGGATGCATTCTATAGAATGTCTCCCTGCATCAGCGCTGGTTACATTCATAGTATGCATCCTCTCAACAACTGGTAATCTATTATAACCATGATTTACCCTTCAAGCCCTCATCGGGAAAACCTGTCTATCCTCAATAAACATTCTGATTTTTATACTGAACCAGCCACCTAAAGACACCTTAATCATTTCTTTTTGACCTTCACCAAGATTTACATTTCCAATCAATCGTCCTCTTAAACTTAAACCTACATTTTCGTCTTGCAGTTCATTATCAACATAGAGTTTTTCTCCAAGCCACCAAGAATTTTCGACTCGAATGGTGAGCCCTTTGTGAGTTAATTCCCATTTCTTTTTCATAGTTGATTACCTCACTTTCAACAAGATGATCATAAAGGATTGTGTATTTGAATTTATAACGTCTTCTTTACGTTCGTTAAACATTAAATTCCTATCAACGTGATTTATTCATACTGATTTATTCATACAGAAGTTGAGACATACCCATCCTTCAGGCATAGCTTCGCTATGTAAAAAATCTGCCCCATGTGCTCAGAGTAATGAGCAGCGCATTGATGCAGCATATCCAGGTTCGTTCGTGCTTTGCCTCTAACCTGTTGTACTTCTTCCAGCTTCTCATCTGTAATTTCATCCAGCAGCTCTAAGATGTAATCCATGGTACGGCTAATTAATGCTTCTGCCTCTGACTTGGACATCAGTGCCTTGGTAAACTCTTGATCCCGTTCGCCTACTTTTTCATGCTGGATGCCTTTTCGGATCCGTTCGTTCACATTGCCCTCGATATGTCTAAGCAGGTCAGCAATCGTGTGACTACTGTCGTCTGGTGACCAGTTTAACTGCTCCTCGCTCAATTGTTCTATCGCTTTTAACAACCGTTTTCTAATTTCACCAAATTTCTTCGTGAGCCATTGCCGGTTGAAATCGTATGCCACGTAACCCCTCCTATTATCTAAGATCTTCAAATTTGTGTTATATTTACTTCATTACGCTAAGCATACATCAGATTATGGATCATCACGAGGTGGGACATTGAACAATCAAGCTCTGGTCACTTTAACAGAAGTTACGAAACAGTATGGTGACCGAAAAGTATTAACAGATATCACAATTACGATGAATCACGGGGACTGCTTCATCATCAGAGGCAGCAATGGCTCGGGCAAAAGCACGTTGCTTCGAATCGTCAGCGGCTTGATCCCGTTCACTTCAGGTCAAAGGATACTTGGGCACCCAAACATTGTGATTGGGTACACCCCTGACCGGCTTCCCCCATTAAGGATGACATCCACCGAGTACCTCATTCATATGGGCAGGATCTCGAACGTGCCTAGAAAGGCACTCCGGGAGCGGATAATAGAACTGCATGGTATGTTTAATCTTGAACAACACGCTAGCTTGAAGATGATTCACTTCTCAAAAGGGATGCTGCAAAAGGTCAATCTCATGCAAGCTACGTTGAACATGCCAGATTTGCTTATTCTGGACGAGCCCTTCTCCGGACTGGATAAGGAATCTACGGAACACTTGCTGCATTCGCTGCAGCAAATAAAAGCAAGCGGGACGGCAATATTGGCGGCTGTTCATGAACCTTTGTTGGCGAGCCAACTACAGAGTCAGACCTACTGGCTTCGTCAGGGAATATTAGTGTCGGAACGTGGGGAAAGCCTCTTAAAAGACTCCATGTATAGTTACGAGATCGTCTGTCATATGAAGCAGGAAACGCTTGATCGTCTAACGAGCTTGTTCAAGGATATGACTTGGCAGCGTGTGTCAGGCGGATCCATTCGGTTTACTCTATCGGAAAGAGATTATCGGGATTTTCTAATGGAGTGCCTTCAGAGTGGAGGAGAAATCATCAGCTTGCAAAGAAAGGAATCGCGTTCATGATATCCTTGATATCTTTTTTACATACCTGCTTCATGCGCTCTTACCGGTATGGCCCGCCTACCTTTATTTACATCTTGGGTATCATTTTTGTATATAGCGTCGTACCCAATCCAGTCATGGACAGCTACGCATTTTCCACGATCTTTTTATTTATCGTGTCAACAGCCCTTTGTTATATGATTATTGAGATAGAAACGCCGAATCAAGAATCTATAACCCTGCTGCACAGCGGCAGCATCGTCAAACTGTACCTTGGCAAGCTGCTCTATAGTTGGATATTTACCTTCCCACTGGCTTTATATGCTGTGCTGTATCCAGCAGTATTACATAGGTTTGATCGAAGCCCCAGTCTCGAAGAACTGAGCGTGGCCTTTCTCTATCATATCGCTTCATCTTGGTTGGGTGTCGCCCTGGCTTGTTGGTTTGGGTCAAAATTTATTCGTTCTCGGGTCATCTCCTTTATAGTATTGAGTGTCCTTATTGTTACGACGATCTCTGTACAGGCGATCCAGAATAGTTTGCCGGACGGAGTAAAAAAAGCGGTCCTATTGCTACCGCCTCTTCATACGACTATTGAAACCTACATGAATTATGAGACAGCGACGCTGTTCACAAAGCTTGTGGTGGCAGGATCCTCTTTCCTATATGGCGCGCTGGTCGCGGCATTATTTTTAGTTATCATCCATAGACGCAAGCTGGATTCATCTCATGGGTGAAAATATTAATTCTTGCGTATATCAAGAGTTCCGCTATTATGCTCTGTAAGCAACTTTGAGAAAAGCTCGTTCGAGTAGTCTATCCTACGCTCAGGAAATTCACCTGTGAGTATGATTTTCAAAATGTGAAGGAGTCGCTTACCCGTTTGTTCGGTAGGCCCGGTAGACCATTGCATCATACTGGGGTATAAGTAGATCAACCCACTGTAGCAAAAAGTGGCCCGTAATCGTTCATAGAAATCATCATAACTGAGGGAAACGCCACTATTGATGAAATGATTGTAATATACTTTGGCCTCCTCAATGGTAAAATAACTCACCAAATCAATATAGAAAGGGGCATAATAGCACCACCCAAAATCAATTAGATATGGCTTGTCATTTAAATAGTGTACGTGGGAACCATCTATGGATTGCAAATCACCATGCGTAAGAGTCAGACTATCCTTCTCATCGTACAAGGCGGCCATATCACGCGCAAAAACGTTGGCTTTCTCACGCAATGTTGGCAGATACGCACCAAATTCCCGCCCAAAATTCGGGTTTTGCTCCGTAAGCTTTTCAAAGTGGTCTACAGACACTTTTGTAACAAGATAACGTTCCCAATACACACGATCAGCATGGGGAAGCCACGGCATCTCAGAGCCCTTACGCAAGTTACGGGTATGGATCCGCGCTAGCGCCTCCGCAACCTTCGGCGACCACTCTTGGCCTTGCGGAGGTGTTTTGATACTCCCCACATCTTCAAGCGCCATCCATCTAGGCTCGTCTGACTCCGTATCCAGTGAAAAGGCGGCGGGTGTGTTCTGATGGCCCTGATCCGTTAACCTTTTCATAACCATGCGTTCTTTTAAAAGGGCTTCTTTAAAAATCATGCTCTCCTGCCGGCCACTCGTGTAAGTGACCTCCATCCTGCGCACTTCTGCCCCTGACCATCCACGTTCAGCCTCGGTCATTCTACCTTGTGCTATCTGACGTACCTGGCCGCGTTGAAGTACATCAGCGAGACCCTGAGCTATAACGATCTTATTAGATTCCATTTTATTCTCCCTGCCCATCTGTTCGGTCTGTTCTGTAGGCTCTATCTCTCAAACTCTTCCCAATATGCGCTAGTTATTCTTATAATTTATGTATCGGAAAATATAAATACAGATTCCCATTTGTCTCATTTGATTTATAATGCTCATGCACTGCCCCGACGATCGAATAACCATTGCTGGGAAGATACTCATTAATCATATAGTTGAATTGCCTTTGATATGTATCTTGATTACATGGAATAACTGCATATTTGTAAGAAGGGATTATCCATCTAGCCCATCCAGGGGGAGCGACACAATGATCTAATGCCTCACAGCCTGCTAAGTATTTCCCTTGGTTAGTCCAACGATCAAATCTTTCTGCAATATCGCTCATTGCCCCCCAGAGACCAACTGGATTTCCTTCCTCATCTAACTTCACTAGATTTTGAATTTCCTCAAATTTATGCTCAGCCTCTTGCCAAAGAGTTGGTATCCATTTGGGTCCTTCGGCCGCTAACCCTTGCCCTAGTTTACCGATTACCGTAAATGAAATCTTGTCTACAATCTGAACTGACATAATAGATCTCCTTTATTCAAGATAGAGATAACCCTGCAGAGAGATTACGGCAACTGCAAACCCGCCCCCCTTACGTTCGTGCCTCCAGGGTTTCTCCTCGTCAAATGACAGATGCAGACCCAATCAAACGGTTTTTACGCGTGCTGCATCTTAATGCTGGGTGAGCTGCTGCGTGGCGAATTCACGATAGAGGGCATGGGATTGGGTCAGCTCCTGATGGGTGCCGATGCCTGTTACCTGCCCTTTCTCGATGAAGATGATCTTGTCCGCCTCCACAATGGTGGAGAGACGATGGGCAATGACAAATGTCGTCCGCCCCTCCATCAAGCGGGACAGCGCCTGCTGCACGATGCCCTCGGACTGGCTGTCCAGGCTAGCGGTTGCCTCATCCATCATCAGAATCTTCGGATCGCGGAGGAAGGCGCGGGCGATCGCAATTCGCTGGCGTTGGCCGCCTGACAGCTTGACGCCGCGCTCTCCTACTTCGGTATCCAATCCCTTGGCGAATTCTCGGATGAACTGGTCCGCATACGCCATCGCGGCCACCTCCCATAATTGCTCATCTGTAATCTGATCCTTATCCTCGAGGCCGTAGCACAGATTCTCGCGGATGGTGCCCGCCATCATGGCGCTCTCTTGTGAGACATAGCCGATCTGTCCGCGCCAGGAAGACATCGACAGCTCGTTGATCGGCGTGCCGCCGATCCGAATCTCGCCTGCTGTAGGCTCATAGAACCGCTCCAGCAGACCGAACATCGTGGTCTTGCCGCCTCCGCTCGGCCCGGCAAAGGCGATCATCTCTCCAGGCTGGGCTTGGAAGGAAATGCGCTCCAGCACCGGCTCCTCTTCACTGTAGGCAAAGGAAACCTCTGAAACCTGAATCGGTTGGTCCGTAATATCCATGGCCATCCCCTCCCGATCCTCCTCCAGCGGGAGCTCCAGAATCTCAATAATCCGCTCCGTCGCCCCCTTCGCCTTCTGCAATTGGGTGAAGAACATCGCGAAGGAGGTAATCGGCATAATAATCTGGAAGAGATAGAGCAGGAAGGCTATTAACGAGCCTGTGGACATTGTCCCGCTCGCTACCCTCATCCCGCCATATCCGATAATCATTACAATAACAACCATCACGACGAGATACATCACCGGCCCGATAAAGGCAAAAATCCGTGCTTCCTTCAACCCGAAGCCACGCAGCCTTTCTACGCCGGCCAAGCCCTTGGACTCCTCATAGCCCTCTGCGTTGGAGGATTTCATCAGGCGGATCTCCCCCATGGTTTGTTGCACATGACCTGTGAAGACAGCTGTCTCATCCTGCAGACCTCGAGAGATCTTGGCCATGCGGCGGCCCAAAGGGATCATAATTGCCAACGTAATCGGCACCGAGACGAGCATGAGCAGCGTCATCTTCCAGTCCATGAGGAGCAGAATGATAATGGCACCTATAATAGAGATGATGCCCGTAACAAATTGCGGAAAATGATTGGATATCAAATCCTTCACGACACTGGTATCGTTGACAATCCGGCTTACACTCTGGCCGCTGGATTGCTTGTCGAAATAAGAGACAGGCAGTCGGATCAGCTTCACCCACATCTTGTCGCGCAGCCGAGCTACTATGGTATGACCTACCAAACTGAGCAGATAGATAGAAAACCCGCTGATTACAGCCTGTACAATAAAAGCCCCGCCAATTGCAAAAATGAGTGGCCAGCTCAAGGACTCTACCGAAAATCCGTCGACCAGATTGCGTGTGAGCAACGGTACGACCAGGCCGGCGAGAGTTGTCAGCACACTGGCTGTTAAGCCGAAAACTAAGGGAAACTTGGGAAGCCTCGTGGATAGGATGAGATGAATAAACGGCTTTAAGCCACCTTGCTGATTTTCCATTGTGAATAGCTCCTACTTTTCGTAGATTAATGCGCGTCTTACAGCGTTATGGCCATACTCAACGCATGGATACAGGTCGCTCATAGGTCACGTGCATGACAGCAGCCGTACGAGTCACTTTTTTCGTTTGAACCCTGGGACCCTGGGGCGTTTCACAGAACGATCACTGCTTATCTGCAATTTTACCATACCGATCGCCGCCATCAAACGTTGGACCACGCCGAGCCGAAAGAGTGATCGTCTCTCAAAACCTAACGGCCACCACAGCTGCTATTTCATCCTAATCATCACACTTTTCATTCTAACGGCCACCAGCGCAGTTATTCGAGGGCTTTTGAGGCATTACAGCTCTGTTTCCGCACAATAGGCGCATATGTGGCCGTTAGAAAATATTTAGCCCTTTTTGGATGCAAATAAGAGGTTATATGGCCGTTAGCGGTACGAGCCGAGGCGGTACGAGCCGAGGCGGTTTTGTCCAAATAACACTTTGACCGTTTCAATTGATTCTTGTACTATAAGATGGACGAGGAAAATGGATTATTTTGCATAAAATTAACCCCGAAAGGAACTAATCGATGTCTGCGAAAATATGTTTGATAACCGGCGCGAACTCGGGAATAGGTTATGCAACAGCGGAGGGGCTGGCAAGCCAAGGATACCACATCATTATGGTGTGCCGTGATCAACAACGGGGAACCGCAGCCAAGCAAGCCATTCTTCAGCAAATACAAGGCGCAAAGGTGGATCTGCTGGTAGCGGACTTGTCCTCTGCCAAGGATATCGTACGTCTGGCGCAGCAGGTTAAGGAACGCCACAACAAACTGGATGTGCTAATTAACAATGCGGGCGGTGTATTCAGCAGCTATCAGACCAATGACGATGGCTTTGAGCAGACCTTTGCCGTGAATTACCTGGCTCCTTTTTTACTGACGCGACTATTGCTGCCACAGTTGCAGGCATCCGGAGCTGGGCGAATCATCAATGTAGCCTCCATCATGCAAGCCAAGCAGTTTGAAGCCGACGAAGCCGCCCACCCCCTCGAATCTTCCTACCGGGGCATGAAGGCGTATAAGCTTGCCAAAACGGCAGTTTTGATGATGACTTACCGTATGGCGAAGGAATGGTCCGGGAGCGGTGTGACTGTCAATGCCCTTCACCCCGGAGTCATCTACACGCCGCAATCCGCACGATCCGTACCTGCATTTGCAAGACCGCTGTTGAAGTTATTCATGCAATCTCCGCAGCAAGGCTCGCGCACCTCGATCTATCTCGCGACCTCCGAAGAGGTGGCCGCAACAACGGGGCAGTTTTTCAAGGCCATGCAGACAGCCCCCACCGTGCCGGTTACAATGGATGTCGACAAGCAAAACGAATTGCATGATCAAAGCATGGTGTGGATGGCGCCGTATCTCGAGGCTTGACGTTTCCGACTGGCTGCTGGGAATCGTCACCTCCGCATATGAGCCGCGAGGAAGGGCTGGGCTATGGGGGCCAAGCTCGGCCAATCGATCAACAAACGCACAACCTTGCCGGATGGACGCAAACAAATATGCTGGATGGCCGTTCCCAAGTCGCCTCGCTTACTCTTTCTCATGAGGTCGGTTGAAGCGATTGGCTATCCGGCTGCCCCAGAGGCAACCGAATCGTAAAAACAGTCCCTCGATTAAGCTCGCTCTCTACCTCTATTGCTCCTTCGCACAAGGCGACAATGCGCTTGACCAATGTCAATCCGAGTCCGTTCCCCGCCGCTGCGCGAGAAGCATCGCCTTGATAAAATTTGTCAAACATCCGCCGCATCGTCTCGTTGCTCATTCCGCATCCCTGATCCTCCAGCCGAAACACCACTTCCTCTCCGCGTTGCCATAAGCCGACCTTTAGCGTTCCGCCGCTGTTCGAATGCTTGATCGCATTCTCCAACAGATTGATCCACACCTGTTGAATCAGATGTTGGTTGCTCCAAATTTCGATCTCTTCCTCCAAAGCAAGCTCCAACTGGAGGCTGCGGGCACTCCACTGCGGCTCCAGCATGAGAATCGCCAGCCTGACTTGCTCATCCAGGCGATAGAAGGACTTCTCACTCACAATCTCAATCGTCTCTACCTTCGAGAGATTGAGAATACTGGTAGATAAGCCTACCAAGCGTTCAGATTCCTGAATAATACTATCCAGGTATTCCTGCTTTTCTACCTCACTGAGATTCCCCTTCTTCAGCAATTTGGCAAACCCACTGATCGAGGCTATCGGAGTCTTGAATTCATGGGAGAAATTCCGCACGAAATCGCTGCGCAACGTCTCGATCCCCTTTAGTTCACGCACCATTGTGTTGAAGCTCCCCGCCAATGCATCCAGTTCAAAGACAATGCTGCCCTTCACGCTCACCTCAGCGGAGAAATCCCCCTTCGACACTTTGCTGGTGGCTTCCATCATGTCACGGATAGGTCGAACCGAACGTCTGCTCAGAAGTGCGGCTATCACCACCCCCATAAACAGGCTGATATAGATCAGAACATACACCCCGCGCAGGGGCTCCGGCTGATTCATGTCCAGTATTCCTGCCTGATAGAGCAGAAACGCGAGCAACCCCGCAGAACCAATCGACAACACCATAACCACAAACACCAACGCCACCAAGGAAAACGCGAGACTAATTTTGTTCGGAGCAATCCTTTGCCTTCTTGGCACTCTGCTCATTCCTTTCATTGTCGCTTCACCATCTTGTATCCCAGTCCACGAACCGTCACGATCTCAAAATCGGGATTACCCCTGAATTTGTCGCGTAATCGGTTAATATGCACATTCAGGGTATGGCTGTCCATCTCGGTTTCCAGCCCCCAGATTTCCTCCAACAAATGTAGGCGGGTAAAGATTTTGTCGGGATAGCTCATCAGCTTGAACAGCAAGTGAAACTCCTTTTGCGGCAGAGAGGTTCGCTGATCGCCGCTTGTAACCGTCAGCGTATTGTAATCCAAGGTGGTCTCACCCAACACAAGCTTGTGCTCGCTGGCTGCCTGTGCCCTGCGCAACAGCGCCTTGATGCGGAGCAGCAGCTCCTGCTCGTCGAATGGCTTCGTCAAATAATCATCCGTACCCGCAAGGAAACCTTGATGCTTATCTGTGATGTCATGCATCGCAGTGACCATCAGAATCGGGATATTGTCCCCGACGCTGCGCAATTCCTCGCACAGTTGATAACCGTCCATCTCAGGCATCATCAGGTCCAGCACGATCAAGTCGAAGCGTTGCTCCTCCATCCTGCTCAGCGCTTCGAGCCCATTATTAACCGGATAGGCGGTGAAGCCTCCATGCTTCAGCACAGCACATATCAGTTTTTGCGTATTGGCATCATCTTCGACCACAAGGATATTGAACACGGTGCACTCCTCCCTCTACTCTATCCTTATTATACTGCTCCAACGTAAACCGAACATCAACCCGATTCGCTTGAGGTTCAGTTGATATTGGACGATTACAGTTCTAATTATCCCATCACAGAGAGAGGTTATGTCATGAGAACAAGCAGAACAGACAACACTGGCAGCACCAGCGCGATCCAACTGGAACATGTCAGCAAAAGCTTTGGCAATTACCAGGCCGTACGCAATCTTTCGTTGGACGTGAAACGAGGAGAGGTGATAGGTTTCCTGGGGTTGAATGGCGCTGGCAAGACCACGACGATTAAAATGCTCCTGTCGTTACTGAAGCCCTCCTCCGGTACCATTCACCTACTAGGGAGTAAAGTAGACACTGGCAATTACAAGCTGTGGGAAAAGGTTGGCTATCTGGAGGAGGCAACCTTTTATCCTGATCTTACAGTCACCGAAAATCTGGAGATCGCCCGCAGAATGCACCTGCTCGCAGACCGCGGCGCTGTTGCTCGCGTCATCCAGCAGCTTGATCTTGGTGCCCATCAGGACAAGCCTGCCAAAGCGCTTTCCCTGGGGAATAAACAACGGCTTGGATTGGCAAAGGCTATGCTTCACGACCCGGAGGTATTGATATTGGACGAGCCGATCAACGGGCTTGACCCGGCAAGTGTCGTCGAAATCCGTGAGCTGCTGCTCGACTTGTCGTGTAATCGCGGCGTCACCATCCTCATCTCCAGCCACATGCTAGAAGAATTATCCAAGCTGGTAGACCGCATCAGTATCATGCACAAAGGACAGCTCATCCAGGATATGAAGGTGAACCAGCTGGAGCAATCGCTGCAAAAAAGTGTACTCCTGGACGGTCGCAATCGTATTGCCCTGATGCGTATCCTTACAGAACATGGGTACAGCTATGAAGAAGACGCTGACGGACGCTTGGTCTTGGCAGAAGACCGCGCGATAACGCAGCCAGAGAAAATCGCAGAAATATTGGTGCGGACCGGTCAGCCGCCGACTCACCTGAGCGTCGTTACGGAGGATCTGGAGGGATATTTCTTACGGATGATCCGTACTGAAGGGAGGAAGCACGCATGAAGCTCTTATCTCTCCTTCACAACGAAGCACGCAAGATCTGGCGGTCTGTCGTCTTTTGGGTCATGCTTGGGGCCTTTACGGCATTGCCTTTGATGATTGCGATGTTCAACAGTTCTGCAGCCCATTGGGGAGCCTACTTCGCAGATCTGCTTGGATCCATAGCCTCTTTGCTAGTCGTAGGATTCGCATTCACCTCCGCCTGGGTGTTTGGCGTGGAATACACCAACAACACCATCAAGGACATCCTTGTTAAGCCGGTGCCCAAGACCTATACCGTATTGGCTAAATTTATGGCCGTCGTTTTGTGGAATATAGGCTTGGCTGTTTTTACTTTTGCAGTCATCGCAGTTGCAGGTTCACTGATTGGCGTCAGCGGAGGCTCCATGTTCTCAATCCTGCACGTGTTCTGGACATTCATGGGCGCCTCCCTGATGATTATACTCGTCAGCACGACGAGCGCTTTAATCGCCAATCTCACCCGAGGCTACCTTGCTCCAATCGGCGTCACCTTTCTCATCGTCATCGTCTCGAATGTGGTCGTGCAGTTAGGCTTCGGTCCTTATTTTCCTTGGACGATTCCCGTTCTAATGCTCACTGGAGAAGAGCTCAGCTATATGAGCATGATCATACTCGCTGCTACGGGGCTAGCAGGGTTCGCCGGAACCGTCGCTTGGTGGCGATTTGCAGAGCATAAGTAATCGTCCTGTTTTGCGCCCCGAAAACAGTTTCAATAGTAGATAACAAGCGGTCCCCTTCTGGAACCGCTTGTTTCTATCTGCATACCGACACCTCATCTCATCACGGCATGGGTTTAATCACAAAACTAGGATGATTATCATTCATTCACAATGACTACATTCTCATAACGGGAGCCATCACCGATATCGTCAGCGGATAGCCACTGAAAATAGGGTAAACCTAGCTTCTTGGCGATGTAATAAGCTGGAGGCTCTTCTCCACGATATCCAACTAAATCAAACACGGCTTCCAAATCTTCAGCTGAATTCCCTTGCTTTATGATCAATTCCCTCAACAAATACAGATCAAGCTCGTCTTTCTCAATTGAAAGTGCATCCGTCCAATCGCACGAATAAGCAGATATGATTTCATCCTTGTCAAAAATCGTTAGGCCCCATCCATGGTCCTGCGTATAAGAGTAATGAACAAGTAAGCCTGGATTCTCAGAAACAACGGACTCACAAATCTCAAACGCTGGCCCTTCAATAATAAACGTCACCCAGCCATTCATCTCCGGGAAAACAAAGCCGTTGTGATCTGAATTGCGAATAAGATCGATGGCCCTCTGTCGATCGCTAGTTCGCAAGTGATAGCTTGCACTGAATTCGCTCATGGTTCAACTCCTAGGACCTTCAAGATTTTTTTCAATAACTTTTAATAAATTTGAGAATTCTTCAATAACTCCATTTATGTTCTCTACAAAAATAGATGAGGGTGTATAGCTTCCAATACCCACGTCTATTCTTTTCAATTCTCCATTTCGTTTCAGTTTAGTTAAACCTGAACTTACTTCATTTGGTGCAAAATTGTGAGTTATATTATTTCTTAAGTCTCTAGATTTAATGAAAGAAGCTGAGTTATCAGTCTCTTTGATAATGTTATGTAATTCCTGATTCGTAACCTTTAGCTTGTTTAAAACCTTATTATTAAATCCAATACCTGAATTAACATCAAATTGTTGATGTGTATTTAGTATATGAAACATGGTATCCCATGCAGAAAAGAATTTATAATAGAATATGTCAACATAGTAATCAAACATAGACTTAAAATGAAAATTTTTTTCTTCAAAGTGAGGGAAATATTGAATCGACTCCCCATTAAAACCTGGTGAAATATACCATTGTTCATCTGGAATCCCTTCATTAAAGTTACTCATAAACAATACATAACTCATTCTTGTCTCACCGAGTCTATTATTAAAAAGTCTTATCCAACTCCTTAGTTCTTGATTGATTGCGAAAGTAAAAATATCGGTACTTTGAGGGATGGCAACAGTAAGTTTTAGCTTATCTATATTCGAGTTCTCCTGAATTTTAATCCATTCATCCTTAGTAGGATATTTCATATGCTCTTTAACCTCTTTTCTAATTACAATTTCATCTAGGATGAACCATTTTTCATGAATTCTTTCAACTATAAATATACAAATCAAAATCAATTGTGGCATTGATTTCGTTCAAGAACTTAATTCGATCTCTTTCAAGATACATGGCTGGTTTTTCATTATTTTCGATGTGAATAACAACGTCAAATTTACATTCAACATTGTAGTTTCTTTGAATAGAGTTAATCTGATCTTCTTTCCCAATAAGTTGAGAAACGATTTTATGCATCTGGTCATTGATATCATATGACTCTTCATAGTCCGTACTAATTTCCCAATAGGTTTCTTTATTATGGATATTTCCACGAATGTGATCTCCTTTGTTCCAATATCTACTTGGTGTAAGGCCAAGTATTCTAGTTATCTCTTGAGTGTTAAATGATTTTCCGTATAAGCCGAATTCGACTTTCACTTTGGTTTTATCCATTCCTTAACTCCTTTAAATTCATGCTGGACTTGGCTTCTTCGTTTCTGTCGAAATATGGCTTCTGGTCAATGCTTAATGTAGTAATTAATGATCATTGAAACACATTGGAATTCCTTAATTTCTTTACTATCACTCTTATTTGACCTCTATTCATCTTCAAACACATGAAACCATCTAAAATAATTATTTGATGTTCTGTTGCTAAAAGGTCTTTCTATATCAAGCCACCGATCAGTCCAAGTTCTATAAGCATATTCCCCTGATGCAATATGAAATAATAAAGCACCAATTGAAATGCCGTCACTTTCGTAAAGCCTCCTTTAATTATTCTCAAAATATGTATCTACTGATTTGTTATTCAATAACAATTACTTCTCCATCTCTGAGAGTTTTATATGGGGTTCTAGTCTCTATTAAATAATCTACAACTTTTTCTATATCTTTTGATTCTGGATGATCGGATTTATAATGAGGGGCAATTACGTAATCTATAATGTTTATTCCTTCCCAAATTGTATGATAGTGCATACCATATGGTTTTTGACTGGGGTCATCAACTAAGTGTATTCCCTTTAATGTTGGTCCTAGGATACACACACCAGCACTATACCCGCCATAAACAATATTCTTGTTGTTAATGTGGTATTTCTTTAGAATCTCATCAAAACCACTTAACTTCATTGCTTGTGCTAGAACAAAAGTATTACCTCCTCTAGCCCAGATTACATCAAATTGTTCCAGCGTTTCTTCAAGCTTTTCCTGTTTATTAAAGTAATTTTTTAAATCAAGGATATCAACGTAAAATCCAAGACTTGTGAGATCATTAATGTCAAACAAGTCACTCATGTTCTTTCTATTTAAGTCGGTTGCAAAATCTAAAGCATTATTTATAAAAGCAATTTTCCTATTTCCACCCTTTGTCATTTGCACTAATTTCTCTTTTTGGTTTCCGATCCTGAAAGATGATAAATAGAATTTCATACAAAACCCTCACTTTACATTTATTCCTAACCCCCTTTTATAATAATGCATTTGAATGTATAAGACGATCTTTTTAATTTTAATAGAATATTGGTTACGGCAGTGGGATGATATATCTAAGCCTGACTGCTTTTCTTGTGCAACATGACAAAATTATCACATTGGGTCCGGCAATTATCACCTAATACGAACGACCAGGGGAAATAAAAGCACTACACTGAGGATATCGATAGGCAAGCGGATCTTGAAGGAGGCATCTAGTAATGACTACAACAAAATTAGTGTTCCGCAGCATGCGGAAGAACATCAAAATGTATTACCTCTATTTTTTTGCGATGATTTTAAGTATCAGTTTGTATTTTATCTTCTCCACCCTACAGCATGACCAAACCGTTAGTGAAATGGTTCAAGTTAGCGTAAATTTTTCAACGGCCCTGCAAATCGCTGGTATCTTGCTCATTCTTATTACTATTGTGTTTACACTCTATGCGACGAACATTTTTATTCGCAGACGCAGTCAAGAAATTGGGCTGTTTCAGTTAATCGGCTTGTCTAAAGCATGGGTTGCCCGGGTACTGATTTCCGAATACACGATTCTTGGTCTAGGCGCTCTACTAGTTGGAACGTTAGTGGGAGCTTTGCTTTCCCGGCTCTTCCTTCTGCTGTTTTTGAACCTGATTGGTCTTGAGGTTGTGTTCGGCTTGAGCTTTTCCGTTCAAGCGCTCATGCAGACGATAGCTGTGTTCCTATGCTTGCTTGCGGTCACATCGTTACAGATTATAGTGACGGTCTATCGCAGCACTTTACTCCAATTGTTTCAGGCCAGTCATCAACATGATCCCATCACCAAACGTCCAAGCATGATTTCAGGCATTCTGGGAGTAACGGGGATTAGTCTAATCGGGTTTGGCTACTATGTATCGACCTTTATTGCCTACAATGCAGATGCGCTGCTTTTTCTAATGTTAATCGTGCTCGTCAGCACCATACTCGGAACCTATCTAGTGTTCCATACGACGATAAGCTGGATATTATATGTTTTTCGTAAAAGGAAAAATGGGAATCTCGGCTTGTATAACAGTCTTTCCGTCGCACCATTAATGCATCGAATGAAAGGTCACGCCAATTCATTAACCATCATCACCATCTTGTCCGCTATGGCGATTTCGATGATTTCCCTATCCTATTCCTTGTATTATTCAACTGAAAACGATGTGAGATTGTCGATGCCTTTTGATTTTGCAGTGGAAAATATGCCAGCGGAAGCAGCTACGATCACGAGTAAGTTAGAAGAGGCAGAAATCGCATTCGATTATTACCAAATCGATGCCATTCGATTTCATGGCGCATGGATGGAGCAGGGTTCACATGCTACGCTAAATAGTCCGTTTTTGCTATTCTCAACTGAGCAAATGGCGCAGGCTGGACTAGATGTTGAGAGCCCCGAAGAGGGTAAAGCCATCTATCATAGTTCGCGAGCCGTGATAGAAAGCATGGAAGTTGGATCTCCAAAAGAAGTGCAGTTTGCATCAACCGATGCATTCAATCAAATTACGGTCACTACCTCTAAACTGAATAACATGATGAATTATATTAACTATGGCTATCAATTACTTGTGTCTGAAGCTACGTTCGAGAGTATGAGAGACAGCATGCAAGAGGATGAATACCAGGTTTTGAGTTATGAGGTGTTCAACGTTTTGGATGTTGAGAAATCCGATATCGCCTCGGACATCTTCCAATCGAGCGTGGACAGTGATCTCTTTCTTAGGGACTTTCACTCTACCTACGAGGGATCGCGTCAAAACTTCGGACTGCTCATTTTCATTGCCGGTTTTCTAGGCTTGGTCTTCCTCCTCTCAACGGGAAGTATCTTGTACTTTAAGCAAATGACGGAGGCGGAACAAGAAAAAAGTCATTATCGCACGCTGCGGCAGCTCGGGTTCGAAGTCAATGATATTATGAAAGGCATCATCCGAAAACAGCTCTTCGTTTTCTTAATTCCTCTAGGAATTGGATTAACGCACGCAGCGTTTGCCCTGAACGTAAGTTCTATTCTCATGGCGGCAAGTATGCTGACCCCAATCATCCTAAGTATGGCAGCGTATATTATCATCTATCTAATGTTTGCTTTGGTTACGATTCGGTATTACAAGAATATCGTTAAATATGCTTTGTAGACGGTTATAGGGGATGTCCAGACTCTAACGGCCACCACAGCCGCTATTTCGCCCAAAATCGATGGACTGGAATTCTAACGGCCATATATGCAGCTATTGTGCGTGGTGGTGCTACTTTCCCTGTGTATTTAGGCAAATAACTGCGCCTGTGGCCGTTAGAACCGCAACCTCCTCAAAAAAACCAAAATAAGCATCTATATGGCCGTTAGCACAAATGAGGGCATTACGTGTTTAACGATGATCCTAGATACCAACAAAAGCAGCAAGCCTCGTCCCCCTAAGACATGGCTTGCTGCTGTTCGTTCATCGCACGCGGGTTTAGTGGTATATCCCATCTTGTTGTCCTTCATATAGTGTGAAACCCTTTTGACTTACAAACGTTTTTAAATCGTTATTTAACTGTACCATCTCATTGTTTGCATGAAACGCATAGTCCGGCAACATCATATCCTTCACCATGTTCGTTCGTAACCATAGCCTAAAGAAAAAGCTCAACACCCAATTCGGACAGTTAAGCAACAGTTTTAGATTGGTCGGATTAATCGTAACGCCAGCTTGTTGAATAACCCCTACATTCTTCTTAATTGTAATTGTTATTTGACGAGCCGTTTTTCTGATGTTAATTGTATCGTGGTTAACCTTATCAAGATCACGATTCAAAAAGCCAAGCATGGCAATATCCGTTACAGCATGAGTGATTAAAAACGCACGCATATCATTATTTACTGCGTAAGGAAGCTTAGCTGCTTTTAATAGTTCTGCGAGCATTTTAATACGTACAGTCACTGAGCCATTAATTTCTCCGATGTTCGTAGCCGCCAATAGCTTTGGTAAAAATCGGGGGTACAATATTCCATCTTTTATTTGTCCACCAACGCCTGGAGCAGCTGGTAAAAGTCGATCCCCTACAATATCCAGCCATGAAGAAAATCCAATGGAGTTACTAATCATAGTAACAATAATCTTACTTTGGTTATCCTTAAGCGCCAATAACGCGGATTCCGATCGGTCGTAACGAACGGTAACGAAAATAAAATCATACCGATCATCATTTTCAAGCTTATCGATGACCTTGACATTTATCGTTTTGATCTCACCTTTAATATTATATTTTAAGCCATTTTCCTTCAAGGCATGGAATCGATCCGAACGTGCCAGCATAGTCACGTCAAACCCCGCCTCCATAAATTTAATGGCATATATGCTACCGATCACACCTGCGCCAAAAATTAAAATTCGATGTTGTTTAACTGTCATTAGCTTCCCCCCAATTAATCTTCGTAAAGTCCAACAACATGTTGTATGATATAATCATAAATTTTTATGATGCCCGCATCAAACATCAGTTTTTCATAATTTGTCGGATGATTTTCTCTACCTAAGGGATGTCCCCACCATTAAAAAAAGCAACAAGCCCCGTCCCCCAAGGACAAGGCTTGCTGCTGTTCGTTCATCGCATATACAATCCGCCATTCACGTCCAGTGTTGCGCCCGTGATGTATCTGGCGTGATCGCTGGCCAGGAATAGAGCCGCTGCGGCTACATCCTCGGGACTGCCTAGACCTAGCGGAATGGAGGCGGATAGTTGGTCAATCTTGGCCTGCCCCAGCGTTCGACGCAGCAGCTCAGTATCGATGATGCCAGGGGCAATTGCGTTGACGGTGATGCCATATGGTGCTGCCGTCCGCGCGAGCGTCTTGGTGAAGGCGATTTGACCTGCCTTGCTGGAGGCATAGTGCACATGACCGTAGAGCGCACCTTGCTGTGCCACGACGGAGGCGATCTGGATCAGGCGTCCTGATCGTTGACGCTTCATAAGGCCGAGCGCGTACTTACAGCAGAGGAAGGTACCCGTCAGGTTGGTGTCTATCACCTGCTGCCAGCTCTCCAACGTGATCTCTTCGATGTCCTCGGATCGGCTGATGCCCGCATTGTTGACGAGCACATCCAGGCTACCGAACGTCCGCTCCACCTCGGCGAACATCTCGCGCACGTCCTGCTCGCAACTGACGTCCGCCTGGATGGCTTCGCAGGCTGCACCCGTTTCCTTAATCTCCTGGGCAATGGCCTGCATAACATCCGGTGGATCGATGGCGTTCAGGATGACCGTTGCCCCGGCTTCAGCAAATGAAGTCGCCATCGCCCGGCCCAGCCCTTGCGAGGCCCCTGTGATCAGCACGGTCTTGCCGCTGAAATTGTACACCCTCGCGTCCCCTTTCTCACCTGTCATCTTAGTAAAACATCAACCATAGCGAAGTACCACCCTCTCCAAAAATTAACACCTGTTCATTTTTGATCAAAAATAGGGCTTACTATCTGGCGGCCGGATAGCCGTCAGATTCCCGCTGTAGTGACGCAAATCATGCGGCGTATAAGGATATTTCAAGGACGCGTCTTCTTTTAACTCGATTCCGAGGCCCGGAGCATCGGGTATTCGAAGCTCGCCATCCCGGAACTCGAGACGTTCATTGGTGATTTCCGCCCGCCACGCCACATCGGTCGCCATAATCTCAAGGATGTGGAAATTGGGTGTGCAGGCAGCCAGCTGCAGCGTCGCCGCATTGGCGACAGGTCCGCTCGGATTGTGAGGGGCGAACGGAATATGGTACGCCTCTGCCATCGCGGCGATCTTGCGGGATTCGGCGATCCCGCCCGCATGACTTACATCCGGCTGCACATAGTCGACGACGTGCTTCTCGAACAGCTCGCGGAACCCGAACCGGGTATAGATCCGCTCGCCTCCAGCGATGGGTACCGACGACTTCCTGCGTACCTCAGCCAGGGCGTCTGCATTGTCCGGCGGGATCGGCTCTTCGAACCAGCCGGGCTTGAAGCACGCAATCTCCTGCGCGATCGTCAGCGCTGTAGGCACATTGAAACGGCCGTGCCCCTCGATATACAGCTCGATGGACGAGCCCACCGCCGCGCGGACGGCCTCGATGCATTGCAGCGCGTACTCCAGCTCGGTACGTCCGATGGTCATATAGGCGCTGCCGAAGGGATCCCATTTGAGTCCCTTGAACCCGCGCCCGACTGCCTCCTTGGCCTTCTCCGCGAAGGCCTCCGGCTGCTTCGCCCCTGCGAACCAGCCATTGGCGTACAGGTTCACATGGTCTCGAACCTTGCCGCCCAGCAGGCGGTAGACAGGTACGCCCAGCGCCTTGCCGCTAATATCCCACATCGCCATCTCGACTGCACTAAGCGCGGACATCAGGACGGCGCCGCCCCGCCAATAGGCGTCTCGGTAGATGGTACTGTAGTGCTTCTCAATGTCCCGGGGGTCCTTGCCAATGAGATATCTGCGCAGGTCCTCAATAGCCCCCAAGACGGCCATTTCTTTGTACTCCAGTGTCGCTTCCCCGACACCGTCGATGCCTTCATCTGTATAGAGCTTCAAGAAAACGAAATTCGTGCGATAGCCATCCATCACAAAGGTGCGCAAATCCGTTATTCTCATGACGCCTCCCAGCGGACAAGCTCCTGCTCGATTACAGACTGGATATTGTCTGCGATTGAATACTCATAGGTACCGAAGGGCAACTGGGTAATCCGCTGGATGTATCCCATGTCCCCTACCGCTTGCCGCAGGGCTTGCCCAATTGGCTCTCTCAGATGAGGATGAGCTTCGCCAATGCGCAGCAGTCCGATCGTAGCATGGGAGAAGAATTGATAGTAGACGTCATTGTACTTCTGGGTTTTGCCGCGGCTGCCTGATTCTTCTGGCTGGTAGAGCGGGCGATCAATCTCGCTTGGATCTGTGACCAGTTGGATTAAATCCTCCACCACCTCTGCATCCTGCAGTCGGGCAGCCAGATAGATGGCCATGTAGCCGCGCATCTGATTGTTTTTGCGACAGTCTTTGAGGGCATAATGGTCACGCTCCCGGATCATCTGACGCAGCAGCGGCAGTGCAGCGCGCTCGCCGATCAGTCCCAGCGCGAGTGCACTATGTCGGCGCAGCTGATCATCCAGTCCCTCTAGCCATTGCAGCAGATGCTCGCGCACGTCTTGGCCAAGCCGGCGGCACGACCAGATGGCTACCCCGGGCCGGTCACTGGCCAGACCCTCACGGATCGCCGATGGCTCCGACAGCCAATGGATGACCTCCGCCGGCTTGCGGTCGCCCGGATACGAGAATTGGTAGCCGCGGTCCTGCTCGGGATTGTAACAACCCGTCTCCTGCAGAATGTCCCGTAGCTGTTCATAAGGAACCTCCTGCAAAGACACTCCCTCGTCAATAGCGAGCCAGGTGGCAGTCGCAGCGGCCTCTCCAGATTTCTGCATATCCCGGTTCATCCGTACACAGGTGGATAAATCATGGTCGACGGCAAGGCAACGGCCAGCCGCTAGCAGTCCTTCATACCCCCTGGGGGTCATCATGCCCAGCGAGACTGGCACCGATATATTGACGGCACCCAGATTGCTAGCTACGAACCAGTCCTGCAGCGCCTGACTCTCAAAGGCGTGGTCACGTCCATGCTTGTCGACATCCGCATACGCATAGAACAGAGGCTCCTCGGGAAGCGCATCCTCGAAGTAGGCAGCCAGCGACAACGTATCTTCGCCATGAATGAGTCTGCCCTCGCGGATGCCAAGCAGCGGGGCCAGGTGCAGCAGGCGCTGCCCTTCCCCATATGTTTCCTCCAAGTGCTGCGAATGTGAATGCAGGATCGACTCCGTCAGTGTCCGGCTATCTGTCTGATCCGTGCAGCCCGAGTCGAAGTTGCGCCAGCTGACCTTGTCCCCAGCCGCGAATACCTTAACGCTGGTGAAGGGCTGAGCGCGACCGTCCAGCGCCCGGCCGAAGCTCGTGTCACAGCCAGCCAGCGCGCATACCTCTGCATCCCCGGTACAGTCGATGACCACCTTGCAGCTGGCAGACTGCAGCCCCTCCGGCCCAATCCATTGCAAGCCAACAACTTGCTTGCCTTCCAGATAAACGGCGGTAACCGTCGATTCGTAGGCAAGCGCTGCGCCGTCCGCCGTCGCCATTTGCTCCAGCTTGTATTTCTTGGCATCGACATTGTAAGCACTGGATCGGGTATAAACGGTGCCGATCAGCTCCGCCACTTGAGCATCTACTTCCTCATAGATGCCCCCCTTGGTGCCAAAATAATAGCCGTTCACTGAACCGGCTGTGCCCATACCGCCCATGCAGTGCATCCGGTCAATGCCGAGCGCCTTCAAGCCCAGGCGGGCAGAGGTGACTAAGGCGATCGAGCCGGCGGTGCCCAGTCCAGCGACGATGACATCATATTGCGCATCAAATACCGGAGAACCCACCTCGCTCTGGTGCAGCTCACCGTTATCTCTTGTTGAGAAGATCATATTGTCAGCTCCCTTCCCGTCCGTATTCCCGCCTCGAGGGCCGCCAGTGGATTGGGATAGGCATAGGACAGCAGGTCCGCCCGCCGTTCAGTCCAGGTTGGCACCTTCGGCCTTCCCTCATAGTTGAAATAGCCGGCAACGGCGGAGAGAGTCCAGGCTTGCCATGCCTCGGGCCGATTGGTCCAGAGCTCATGCAGCTTGTGTCTAGCCGACGGCCAGTCGTCCCCCGTGTCTATTCGCAATTGGGCCATGACCTCCCCTGCCAGCTTGCCCCTGACAAATTGCACGCCAAGCTGCTCCTCGCCAGGCAGCTCAGGCTCATCTGTGCCACAGTTCAGCATCGCCCCGAGCCGTTTGCCTGTTATTGCCCCCTCTGGCGCATGCTCCGGACGTGTGTCCAGGATGGCACCGGCCAACATCCGGCTGAAACCCGAAGGGCTGTATATGGTGATCTCCCATCCCTGCTCATGCTCATCGATGGCTGTAACCTCTGTATGAAACTGGAGCTGCAGCTTATCATGGGTGATCCGGTTGTACATCACTGGCGCGACGGCAGGGATGTGGACACGTCCGTCCTCGCCCAGAATCTGGCGGCGCACCAGTTCAGCCTTCAGATCCTCTCCTCTCTCGCTCAGCTTGGTCTCGTGCCACCCATCGCCGGGTCGATAGCTGTTAATATATTCGTAGCCCACCAGGGCGCTGCGCTCCAGAACGAGTGTCTCGTCTATACGGCTGTAAGCCGCCCCCAGTCCGGCGAAGGTCGCGCCCAGAACGACCAGGGGGTAATACGGTATCGGATTGTGCATAAGACCACTCCTCTTGCCCTCGTGCCCGCGCCAGCCTCATCAGAAGCGCTTACTGTCCCGATAGGCACTGGGCGTGACACCTTCGTATTTTTTGAAAAGCCTTATATACGTGCTGATGCTGTAGAACCCGACTGCTTCGGCAATATCTTTGACATACCGCTCATCCTCGAGCAGCAGGGTCTTGGAATGCTCAATGCGGTATTTATTGAGGTATTCCGTGAGATTGTCTCCGACCTGTTCCTTGAAATAACGCGACAGATATGAAGGGTGGATGTCGAACGCTTCTGCAATGGCTCCAATATTGAGCTCATGGTCGCGATAATGCTCGGCAATATAGGACAGCACTTGCTCCTTGAGCCGGTTATTGCGAATGGCGCGGACACGCTCCTCCGCCAGTGCGCACACCTTGCGCAGAAATTGCTTCATCCGCTCGCGCATCGCGGCCACGGTACTGCCGTTCATCAGCTCCCGGATCGCCTCCAGATTATCGTCATACAGTTCCGTACGCTCGGGGTTAGACTCCATTGCTGCCTTCATCATGGTGCTGCACATATCGAGCAGCAGGCAGCGGATCATATCCACCGACAGATTCTCCTCGGCCAGGTTGTGATCGATGACCTCATCCAGCACCTGGCTGGCTCCTTCATAATCGCCTGCCCCGACATAGTTAATCAGCTGCTGCTCCTTGGCCAGCGAGTAGTCATACGACAGCTTAGTCTCACGCACCTGCTCATGCCAGATAATCGTCTGCTCCCCCTGAAGAATGCGGAGAGCCATCGCCTCCATGGCTTCCTGATAGGCGGTATGCAGCTCAGTCATGGACTCATGTAGAGCACTTACAGATACCGTAAACTGGATATGGAACCGGCTGCCGATGAAGCGCTGCGCCTCCTGGGTGATACGCCTTAGTTCCTCGATGGCCGATTCGGGTGAGGCATCCGGCTGGAAATTCACAATACAAGCCAGCATATCATCCACCTCTGTCATCCAACCCTGCTGACACTCCGAAGCCAGCTCTTCGACGATATTGGTCATGATCAAGTGAACCATTTCCCGACGCTCCTCGGGATCTTGCTCGCCCTGCCGGAAGAAGCCGCTATAATCCTCCAGATAGAACAGGATGACAGCATAGACGTCCGAACGCGGCCTGATGCCATAGTCAGATAACACCTCGGCTGCCGGGAAGCCCGCAGCGATCCGGCCCTTCAGGAAGCGGGCCAACAAGTGGGAACGCAGCGTCGTATTCTGCTTCTGAATCGTCCGGTTCATCAGCTGGTAGCGGTCGAGCGCGTGATCCATGGCTTCTTCCAGGTACGCGTATTCGTCCTTATCCCCTCTCGTATGCAGACCGGCATCGCTCCGGGCCACAACACTGCGCACGAGCTTTTGCAGCGGAGTATAGTTGCTTCTCGCGAAGAGTACGGCAATGATCGCACCGATCACCAGTGCCACGAGCAGCATCAGAAACGTCATGTTTCGCACATGCTCGGCCTTCTCGCTATAGAGCCGCTCGGGAAGGGCATAGACATACTTCCAGCTGTTGCGCTCGGATTCTACATAGGACAATGTCACTTCTTCGCCATCCCACAAGTCAGAGGTGGTATAGACCGTGTCTCCATCCGTAGCAGGCAGGTCGAAGCTGCGCTCCATTGCTGCCGTTCCTTCCGAGGACGTGAGAACCTGGTTGTCTGCACCCAAAATGTAGACATGCCCCTGGTTATAGGATTGAATGGTTCGCAGGGAGGCGAGCAGCTGCGCTTCGTTCAGTTCAATGACCATTGTTGCCGAGGATACGCTATTCTGCGTAAGTGGCAGCGTCTGCGCATAGACAATACCCTGCCGATCGGATTCCACTCCCAGCTCGCGCAGACTCCAGAACGAGCCGCGCTGCGGCTGCAGGACGAACCGCTGCCACGACTCCAGGGAGATGCCGCGTGAGAGAACATGTTGCTGGAAGAAGAGATCTGACCTATAGTACGAGCTGTCGGTCAACACAAAGTCACGGTCACGGAAGTAAATATAGAAATGATCCACATATCGTTTGGAAATGTTATACGCTTTCAATTCTGCAATCAGCTCGGTAATAGCGAACCGTTCACTGGCTGTTACTCCCTGCTGGCCGCGAATCAGAGCATTAATCTTGGGACTGAACGCAAGGACCTCCGAGAGCCGGTACGTAAAATCGACGTAATTGTCAATTTCCTGCTGCAGCTGGGTCAATAGCGCCGCATTAGCCTTGGAGATCTCCTCCTCCATCACCTTGCGCGTCTGCGTATGGGTCGCAGCCATGATCAAAATTGGAATGAAAAGTACGATGGCATAGGAGGCCAGCCATTTGCCCCAGATGCCCCTCCAGCGAAAGCGGTTACGATCACTCACAGTTCACGCTCCTACGAGTACGGAATCCCTACTCCTTAATCGACCCTATCATAACACCTTTAACAAAATATTTCTGCAAAAAGGGGTAGACGAACAGGATCGGCAAGGTAGCAACCATAATCGTGGCGTATTTGATGCTCTCGCCCACAGCTTCGACATCCTCCGTAGAGGCATTGCCCGCCATGTAGTTGGTATTATTCTGAATCAGAATCTCGCGCAAAATGAGCTGCAACGGGAACAACTCCCGGTCACGCAGATAGATCATCGCTCCGAACCATGAGTTCCAATGGCCGACCCCATAGAACAGTACCATCACTGCCATAACCGGTAACGACAGCGGGATGACCACCCTCATCAAGATCGTCAGATCCTGTGCCCCGTCGATCCGTGCCGACTCGATCAGGCTCTCAGGAATCGTCGCGAAGGACGTCCGGAGGATGATGAGATTCCAGGTGGAAATCAGTCCAGGCACAATAAGTGCGAATAAGCTATTGCCCAAATGCAGCCAGTTGTTGACCAGCAGATACATCGGAATCAGACCGCCTGAGAAAAACATGGTGAAGATAATCCAGAGCATAATATGCCGTGTCCAGACCACGCCTTTGCGAGACAGCACATAGGCTCCCAGGCTTGTCATGACCAGATTAAGGATCGTGCCTATCCCCACAATGAACAGCGTATTGAGATACCCGCTGAGGATATTCGGGTTCTTGAACACCATCGTATAGGCATCCAGCGTGAAGCCCAGTGGCGCCAACAGGATTCCGGTCTGGGCAAGCAGCAGACGTGAGTCGCTAACGGATGAGAAGACAACATAAATGAAGGGATACAACGTAACGACAATCATTACGAGCATAAATAACGTATTCAGCCCATGAAAGATGTGCTCGCCCTTGCTTTTACGTATGGGTTGCGTTGATGACATGGTTCATTCCTCCTGACAGACAGCTGGCATTACCATAGACTGTTCTCACTGATCTTCTTGCTGAATCGGTTGGCTGCGATTAGCAGGATGAAGTTAATGACGGCCTGGAATACCCCGATGGCTGTCGCATAGCTGAACTCAAAGGACTGCAGACCCTTACGGTAAACGAAGGTGCTGATCACGTCCGCTGTGACATAAGTGTTCGGATTGTACAGCAGAATAATTTTCTCAAAACCCACGTCCAGCATATTGCCGATCTTCAGAATGAATAGGATGACAATGATCGGCGTAATCCCGGGCAGTGTAATATGGAAAATCTGCCGCCACCGGTTGGCGCCATCCATGCGCGATGCCTCGTAGAGCTCCGGGTTGATGCCCATGATGGCGGCCAGGTAGATGATCGAGCCCCAGCCTACTCCCTGCCAAATATCCGAGATGACGTAGATGGCCCGGAAATATTGAGGATGCGCGAGCAGTACCTGCCTCTCCATCCCTAACCAGACCAACAGGTCCGTAATGATTCCGTCACGAGCAAGAAACTGGGTAATCATGCCGCACACGACAATCAACGAGATGAAGTGAGGCAGATACGTAACTGTCTGCACCACGCGCTTGAACCGTGAACCGACAATCTCATTGATGAGCAGCGCGAAGATGATGGGTGCAGGAAACGAAAAGACCAGCATATACAAATTCAGAATCAGCGTGTTTTTCAATAGCCGCCAGAAATAGTAACTATCGAAGAAAGAGATAAAGTGCTGAAAGCCGACCCAGGGGCTCGCGAGAAAACCCTCGGCGATCCGAAAGTCCTTGAAGGCAATAAGCGCGCCATACATGGGTACATAGTGAAAAATAAAATAGTAGAGCACGACCGGTAAAATCATAAAATATAGATATTTGTGCTTCCTGTAGTCCTTGAGCAGTCCGTTCATACGCCGCTCTCCTCTCTGATACCGACCGGGAGGAGAATCGCCTCGCGGCTGCTCCTCAAGTCAGATTATCGGTTTTTGTAACGCTCCAGGGCAGCCTGCCTGAGCTCCAAGGCCCGTTCAATGCCCATCGATTGCAATTGGGCCACGTATTTGTCGAAGTTCTCAATGGGCTCCAGTCCCATCACGAAGCGCAGCAGCATTTCATCCTTGTACGTTTCAATCTCAGCCATAATGGACGAGAGCTCCTGGGCCTCATCAGCCGTCTGAGTCACGCGAGGCAGTCGGGTGTTTTCAAGATTGCTATAATACTGATTGAAGATGGTCATGGCTTCTTTTTGCTGCTCAAATTTGTAGTATTGCTGGTTGTAGCGATCGTCCCCTACATAACCAGGCGCAGGGGTAGCCACACGCATATACATGGACATGGCTTCACCGACCGTCAGGCCATCCGGATTGTTCGTAATCAGATCGGTATAGATAGGAGAACCGTCCACCATCTCATACGTTAGCCCTTCGACGCCGAAGGTCTTCAGGTTATTGCCTTCCTCCGAGAACAGATAATCGAGCCACTCTGCCGTTGCTTCTGGATTTTGGTTGGCTGGCGTTATGACCGCACTCCCATCTCCGCGGAAGTCATACGCAGCCACGAATACAGTTGGTTCAGTCCCCTTCTCAAGCACCGGATGCTGGGCTGCCACCAGGTCGAAGGTCGGTGCACTTTCCGGGATGGCATTCAGAAAACGTCCCATTCCGCTGCCAATTGAAGAAATGAAAGCACCGGAGTGGCTGTTCACGACTTTGCCGTCTTTTGCATTGTTATCCTGGGTAGAAAAGTCTTGATCCAGCAAACCTTCTTCGTACCACGCATTCATCTGTGTCAAAAACTCTTTGTAGGCTGCTTCGTAAGGGCCGTACTTCACCTCGCCATTGTCCAGATAAAACGAGCCCCCAATATTCCAGGCACCCACGAAACGATCGCCCGTCATTTCGCCCAGGGTCATCGTAAGCGGGCTGGTTGCCCCTTTTTGTTCCTTGAATGCCCGCAGCACGGTGGTCCACTCTTCAATCGTCTCCGGCGTCTCCAGCCCAAGCTCCTCCAGCCAGTCTTGGCGCAGCATCATGCCGCTGCTCACATTTGAATTGCCAACGCCGATGGCTGGGAAGGAATAGATGGTGCCTGAGTCGGTGATAACCTCTTTTTTTATTGCGGGATTATCATCCAAGTACTTTTTGAAATTCGGTGCATGCGATTCAATGAGATCATTAAGCGGCAGGATCACTCGATCCGAGATGGCCTTCTCGGGACCACCAGGATAATGCGTGAAGTTGTACTCGATGACATCCGGCAAATTACCGGAAGCGACCAGCAGATTGAATTGCTCCGCCTGACTCCCGACGGCCGGATGCTGGAATTCGACGGAGACACCGGTCTTCTTCTCCAGCTCCTGATAGAAGAGGGACTCATTGTAGTTCTTCATTAAACGTGCCGCATCCCCCGGCATGGCCGCCCAGTAGGATAGCTTCAGCGGAGCACTTGGGTTCTCATTCCCCTGAGTATTGGTAACCGGAGCATTGGGTGTTTCGTTGTTCTGCGGTGTGCTGCAGCCTGCGGCCAGCAGGCTGACACCGAGGACTGTGGCAATAGCTGCATTCCAGCCTTTTCTTTGTACGTGTGGCATGGGTTGACCTCCTCTATACATCTCGATTATGGGGTCCGTCTGATTTCGTATGCGTTTACATTTCAGCGGTCCCGCCTCGTTCGAGTACCCCTAGTATAGATGGCCAGGAAGCGAAGTGACAATTGGCAAGTGATGATCTGAAGCGGCAGTTGCTAACTACGTCATCAAATGCACATTGGGGATTATCAGATGCACATCCCGCGCCCCGTATGGCCTGGTGCACACAAGCCCCCAGTCCCACGGGATGTGGTCATGGGGGCTTGGTGTTACCTGATTATGGTTCCGTCACGATGATCTGAAGCGACGTGAAGATCAACTTGCGCTCTGCCGTCACCGTGTAGATGCCAACGTTCGTTTCCCCCGCCGTCAATCCCGTTGCCACACCCGCCGCGTCGATCTGAACGACGGAGGAATCAGCGACAATGTACCTGATCGTGAGATCATCCAGATCAGCGGCACTACCATCACTGCGCACACCGGCTAATGCGATAGGGGCGCTGTTGCCTACGTTAACGGCTAATGTCTCTGGTGCAGTCAGCTGTGTCAGCTGCGGCTCGGTATCCGCGAATTCCGGCCAAGCCTCGCCATCCACGATGATTCTCGCCTCGGTGATGCTCATCCAATTGTTGGTCGTATTCCCTTGGCCGACAATCCGGATGTAACGGGCGTCCGTTTCTGTAAATGTATAATCCTCTAGCTCCACAGTCGTACCACTGCTTGTACCAGTTGTTAAGCTTGTCCAGACATCCCCATCCTGCGAGCCTTGGACTTCAAAGGAGAAGGCACGGGTATTGCCCAAGTACCAAGCAAGCGAAACTCCATCCACAGACCGGGTCTCACCCAGATCATACTGAACCCACTGGCCAATCCCATCAGCAGAGAAGAAGGTTCCCAAATCGTTATCGATCGTGTGACTGGGCGGGAACGTCCCCTCAATGCTGGCGGTCACGACACTTGGGGTCTGTGACCCGGTGCGGAAATAGATCTCATAGCTTGCCACTGCATTGCCGGGTCCTGTTACTGTGACGACAGCCACACCAGGAAGTGCGCTGGCCTGATCGACAACCGCTGTGACCCCGGGCTCCGTGGTTAGCGCAGTAACGAGAGGCACAGGATCTGCCACATCATAGCCCCGAACATCATAGGTATACACATTCGGATCAAAATCATCCAGTGCTACGCCGTCTAACTGCACGCCACCCAGCTGTGCTACAGGCGTCTCATTCAGGGTCCATCCACTGAGCGGCGTGAGCGCCGGCAAGGCCGGGATTGCTGCACCCGAGCGGATCGGCGTCAGTACAATCGCCAGCTGCGGATCAACAGCGCCTTCCAGGAATACACTTAACTTGCGCATCCCAACGTTGCTTGAGTTCCAACTCGTCACCGGCGAGCTCCACAGCGGCTCTGCTTCCATCGCCACAAACTCCGCCGGTCCCGGGGAAGCGATACGCGCCAGCACCTGCTCATCATTCAACGTCAGAATGGCCGACTTGCCATCGGGCGCCACCTCTATATTGGCGCGCGTGTGCATGAACCACCAGACATCTGCAGGGTCAATGGTCGTCAGCTCATCCTGGATCAGCAATTGCCGGCGGTGATCGAACAACCGTACGCCGCGCTGCCAGGACGACACCCCGCGATCTGCGAAGGCTTCATCCAGATCCGCTATGGCGAAGGCCTCGCGTTCCCCGCTTTCGAATGAAACGACCTCACCGGCTGCAGTAGCGTTCTGATCCGGACCAAGCCCTGGATTGACCACCAGCGTGTTCTGTCCCTCCGCCCGCTTGCGGTAATAGGTCCAGCGCTGGCCCGTCGGCCCGTCACTGAAGATCCCCGGGGCGCTGTAGCTCTCCGTGCCCAGCTCCTCTGCCCAACGCTGGCCAAGCGCATCAAATACAAAGGTGCCCAGATCCAGGTCACCGTGATTCGCACCATTCGTTCCGCCCTTGAAGCCGACGAACGAAGCATTGGCGTCATCCCAGGCACTGCGCATGCTCACCGCTTCCGGTCCACGGAACTTGGCGTCCAGCGGCAATTGCGTGTCCCTTGGGTTCTCGATATGGTCGGGGTCGTACCACAACAGATGGCGCGGCGATGCGCTATTGCTTTGAAGCGCCCACCATCCCGCTTCCGGCAGATCATACTGAGCGGCCATCCAGAACAGGTCCGGATTTTGCTGGACGCCGGAACCGACATCGGAGAAGTGAAACGCCTGATTGCTCGGTCCACCCATATAGAGCGGGAATAGCGGCGTCTCTGCCAAGCCCGGCAGCTCTGACAAGCCATAATCACTGCCGGTAGCTGTATTCAGAGCGGCCATATAAGGGACGAGATAGCGAATGGCGTACGCCCAATACCCCACTCCTTCAGGATATCCTCCATCCGGCGCAAACTCCGCAATTGCTGCGGGCAGGTGGGTCAACCCACGCGTAATGAGATTGTCTGCCAGCCCCGGCATCAGGTCGCCAACGGCCAGCGCGCCCATCCCAAGTCCGCCATGGGTCACGATATTCCAGTTGTTGGTCGTGGTTACCCACCATTCCCCTTGGTTATAGCCGTACAGCCCCGGTCGCAGCCCCAGGTTAACAATCGCGTCGCTTAATACGTCGCGCTGTTCCTCCGACCAGTAGTGGTAGAGCCAATCATAGCCGATTGCAAAAGCATGGGTCATCTCCGCCGTGCTCAGGAAGCTGACCGGGTTCCAATCCGGGAATGCAGCAGCAGCCTCAAGCTCGTCCCACAGCCGCTCCGCATAGCGGTCGTCGCCGCTCATCTGGTACACCAAAGACAGCATGTACGCGCGATCCAGCACTTGGCGGCTAATCTGCAGCAGTGTTCTGCCATCAGGAAACCCATATTGTGACACCGGCAGGGTCAGCATACGATTCGCTGATGTTACCATCGACGTGTACCATTGCTGGGACTGGGGATCGTTCTGTACACGCAGGCGCATCGCATCAAAGTCATCATCCGTTGCCATCAGACGGGGATGCTCATCCAACAGATTGGCAATGACGGAATTCTCATCCGGGTTCCAAGGCAAATCCGCGTCAGGATCCACATCCGTCCGAATGCTCACGTCATCCAGCCTGACCGTCTGCCCTGGCGCCAACACGGTCGAATAGCGGATTTCCAACAGCTTGTTCTTGTCCAGCGCAGGGTTAATGGCTGCATTGGTTTTGATGGCAATATCATTGATCCAGACAGAATACGTCATCGATGAGAAATTCAGCTCGGCCGCAACGTCCACATAGTTGTTCCCGTTAAATGCGCTCCCCGGAGGTGGAGATGTCACCAGACCCAGATTCCGCAGCTGCAGCAGCGAGGTCGTGGCGGGGGCGGCGGCAACCGGATGACGCAGCTCCAAGTCGAAGGGCCGACCGAAGGTCTGAACCTTGAAGTCCAGTCGCAGATTCCCCGTTACATTCCCCAGGTGCTTCTCCACACGAGGTCCACCATTCCCGGTTGCGGCAGCATCCCGAGCAAACGCAAGGGCTTGTCCGTCCCCGTCAGGCACGACGGTAACCGTTGATGTTGTGCTGCGCACAACATTTGTCCAGCCAGCCGGGCCGACTGCCGGGATTTCACCTGGCTGATCTTCTTCGAAGTTGTACGAGAATAGCGAGTAAGGCCACGGCACGAATTGATGGTCGGTACGGATTCGTACATTGTCAAGCTGCAACTGCTGCCCAGGCTCCAGAATGCCAGAGAGTCGCAGCTCGATGGTCCCCTCTCTATCGAAGTCAGAATGCAGCGGCTCGTCCGTGAAGATCGCCAATCCGTCGATAGACACCGAATAGGTAAGTGCCGCCAGATTGATCTCTGCCGACACATCTGCAAACTGACTGCCGCTAAACGCGCTGCCAGCAGGAGCACCGGACACCAGACCCGCTCCGTTCAAGCGCAGCAGACGGGTTTCGGCCGGGGCAGACTGAACCGGATGGCGCAGAAACAACTCGAAGCGGTGACCGAATGTTTTCACCCGGAAATCCAACCGCAAATTCCCGGTCACCTCGCTCAGGTGCTTCTCCACCCGGGGGCCTCCAAAGCCGGCGGCAGTGGGCACCCGTTCAAATTCCAGCACTTGATTACTGCCGTCAGCTACCACCTGAAGGGTCGATTCGGCGCTGTGGACAGCCTTCGTCCACCCGGCTCCGCCTACATGGGGAAGCCCTCCAACCGCTTCGTTTTCAAAATCATGGGAGAATAAGCTATACGGCCAGTCACTCTCCTCTCCCGATACCGTCGGAGGCGCTGCATGAATCACAGGTAGCATCAGCAGCAAGGCTAATAAGGTGGCAATCCAGACTCGCTTCCGGCTTGCCCTCCTGACCGCAGTGCTGTGCAACCGCTTGGAGCCCTGGTCCACGTCCGATGAATGCTTCATACCTTCTCTCCTTCCAATGTTAAGTATTCTGCCCGAAATGTAAGCACTTACACAATTAAGTATTGCTGATGACTGGCATCTGCGTAAATGTACAATTGGTTGGAGAGCATGGACTTTTGTTTGAAAACGAGCTTCGGACGCACCCATCAACTATGCCGATAGTCGCTAGGTGTCATTTGGGCATAACGTGTAAATACGCGCGTGAAATAAAGCGCATCCTCATATCCTACTGCATGTCCCACCTCAGCGACTGTCTTGTGCGTCTCTTTCAAGAGTTTCATCGCCTTCTCCATCCGCACCTTGGTCATATACTGGATAGGAGAACAGCCCATGAACCGCTTGAACACCACCGAGTAGTAGCTTCCAGACATCGCCGCCCGCGCGGCCAACCTGTCACGGTCGAGGTCTTCATTATAATGGGACTTTATATAAGCTGCGCTTTCGCGAACGGCCCGCTCATTGGGCGTCTCTTCGCGGTGTGCTCCAAGATGAACCATCACCTGATGTATAATGGAGAAAAAAGCCACCTGCGCTTTATCTGCATACCCCTGCTGTTTGGTCTGCCAGACAGTGTACAACTCCTCCATCGTCTCGCGCATACCAGCCCGCTCCGGCACATGAACGACCAGTGGGAGTGGCAGCTCCTGAATTTCTGGCTTGTAACTGAACGGCTGTCCGTTGTCCCAGCCCACACGGGCAAATTCATATTGAATGGTGTAATAGCATAATGGAGATGAGGGTGTCGTGCGCAAAGACAGCCTCCGGCCGAATGGAATCTGAAAAATATCCCCCGAGCTTAGTGAATGGCAATCGTGGTCGATGTGCAGCTCTCCTTGTCCAGCGTAGACGTACAGAAAACTGACCATTCGCGTACAGCTCGTCTCAACTCTCATAGCTCCGGGCTGCCAGAAGGAGTGATCACGATGATAGACTTGGATGATGCGAGGATGAAACGTGGATAAGAACGCCTGCATCTCTTTTGACCTCCAATTGAATGCACTGCTTGCTTCTCCCAATAATATTAAATTATATCATTTTAGTGCAGATACCGGATAAGGGGGCATCTTACCTTATAAACACAACGTAGGGCACCTTAAGCTCGTAACCTACGAACAAGGTGCCCCACAAATTATTCACGCCGGAACCGGACGTGAGCCCCCGCGCTAGACTTGCCTGATCTTTAAGCTCGGTTAAATGCTATAAGACTCATCAGTACAGCTTGTATCGCCTCCGGATACCGATTATTCATAAATTTTGCCCATGTACAGAATGTCTGCACATCGTTTCCATGGATTGGATGGCTTAACGTAAGCAACCAAACTCTCTATAGACTCTTCTCCCCAACTAGCAGCTGCATCCGCAAAGGATGCGATCGTCCCATTAGCCCATTCGTTGGGATGGTCTACATAGTCTCTTCCTAATGCCTCAACAAACTTCAGAAAAGACTTTTCGTCATTCACTTCTTGTAACAGTTGAAAGAGCATAACCTTCATGATGTTCAACCACTTTCTGGACTTAGTCTCCAATATTCCTTCCTGACTTACTAAAGATTTCGACAGAGTGTAGCTTGCCAGTATCCTGCGCCAGATTAATATCTAAAAACAACTGTTCGACGTTATTAAGGTCTATCCCTCGGAAATCACGAATTTGGAAGCTCTCATACATGCCAAGATTGGGCATCAGTGCAACATAAGGCTTATACACCTGACCCTGGTTATCCCGGATTCGCACATCAAAAATCTCTTCATACGTTTCGTAATCTCTGTAATCCCAGTCCCGGTACCATAGCCCAAAGCGTAAGCTATTGATGCCTTCCACCCAGTAATAATCCGTGATGCCCACTTTCATTTCCGAGATCCATTTTGATGGATTCTTAAGAACAATGGTCTCCCCTTGCTCGTCTGATTCATCAGGTTCAACCAAATTTAGAACGACAGGCCGGTAGCCATATTTGTATTGCCACATCTCCCAATTGTTGTAGGCGAATATCGAGGCGAGTATAACCAGAGAAATGAATGCAATAAGAAGAGGTTTTATGAGCTTTTGCATACGTTAACCCCTCTGCACTTTTCTGGAGACGCTGTATTACACAGCGATTTTCTCATAGAACATAATTACATATCCCAACTGACAAAGGAAAAGACTCAAGTAGATCGTAATGATACTAAAGTTTATTTTGAAGCTGGTCGACTCATGCTGGGTTAATCATAGGAAGAGAACAATACCCATGAGGCTAAACCTGGATTGAGAGAATCGTTTCATGTTTATTCCCTTCTGGACTGAGCCAGGGAGAAGCAACGTGCTCTCCCCTCCCCTGGATCATCTTCCTCTATTAGGTAGACGGCGTCACTTCCAGATCGATAACAAAGCGAATTGGCGGATAAGATTCCATCTGTTCTGGCTTGATCGTCATGCGGACGTGTTGGCCAACTTCCAGCTGATCATAATGGTCACCCTCTACCGTATACCACGAGATATCCGCATTCTCTTCCTGCGCTTTAGAGATCCATTCCTCAACCGACTGATCTTCCCAAGCCACAGGTTCTTCCGATGGATACACCAAGAGCCGTTGCCCAATGTCATTGGTTTCTTTGCTGACAATCATGCCCGCTTTATATGGATGGTCCTCGCCGCCCTGAACGGGCTCCTCTTCCGGCTCTGGAGCACTTGCTGTCCCGCAGGCGGCGAGTATAAGGACTAGCAATATACTAGCCACCCATAAAACGTGTTTTTTGCGCATGAAACGCACCTCCCCTATTTTAACCTATAGACGCGTCGAGAAGGGAGAAAGTTTCCATTATTTTACCACGTGATATACCCCATTTTTCTGAGGTAGTGTGCCGTGAATGGATTAAGGTTATCAATTGGATTCTTCAGCGAAAAAAACTTCAGTTCATGACTCTCATCATCATTCACCTCTGGTTCCCCCTCTACCTCCTGCGCTTCATAGACAGCCATTACATTGTAGATCTCATCGCCATGCGGGTATTTGAAGTACATATCTTTACCGGACAGGACAGTAACAAACGTAAAGGACGCAGCCCGCAGCCCCGTCTCTTCAAAAAGCTCCCTCGCCGCGGCTTCTTCCAATGATTCACCTAATTCCAGCGCGCCTCCAATTGTGCCCCAGTCGTTGGTATCTGTCCTCCGCTGCAGCAGCAGCTCCCGTTGCTCATTAAAAATGAGTACGCAAGAACCAGCCATAATGAGAGGTCTTGTTCCAACCAATTCGCGTAATTCAGAAATATAGCCCATTCATTTCCTCCTGAATATGATATTAGACCGGATCAGACGGTGCAAAACGGTAGTTGCTCGCTTGTTCGTAAGCATACGCTATTCGGAACAGCACAGGCTCACTAAAGGCCGTTCCAACGAAAGTGATGCCTTGCGGACCTTTGTTCGTATAGCCATCCTCGGCAATTATGCCCGTCTCTGTGTAACCGGCTGGTACAGTAATCACAGGATAACCTGCACGCGCAGACAAATCGAGACCCTCTTCATTGCCTAGAAACAGTAACGCGTCCAGCTGATAGTGGTGCATCGCGTGGTCGATGCCTTGTTTACGAGATAACTCGCGATTCTTTAACAAATTGTCCGAGTAGGATGGTTCAGATAACGTACCACTTGTCTTATTTGACCAGATGAGGATGTCTTGTCCATATTTAAGTGCTACATCGGCATTCGCTTCGTTATATGCAATAAGTTCATCTATTGTCCGAACAAAGGCACCACGACCTGATTTTGCTAGATAATCGTTTAGTCCCTTTTTAAACTCGAATTGCATTACACCCCAGTCCCACTTCTCACTCTCGCAAGGCAGCGATACCGGATCGACAATAATAGCCCCCTGGTCCTTACACAAACGGATCGCCCTCTCGATAATGTCCAACCGAGCTTCTTCGAGCCCTTGATAATAAAATCTCGGGATGCCTATTCTCGCCCCTTGTAATCCTTTGGGTTCCAAGAAAGCCGTATAATCCTTATGTGCCTGTCGTCCCTCCTCTTGCATGGCGGGATCTTCTGGATCCGCTTCAGTCATAGCGCTGAGCAATATCGCTGCATCCCTGACCGTACGTGTCATTGGACCGGCTGAATCTTGACTTTGTGAAATTGGAATGATGCCTTTTCGACTCACGAGGCCGACCGTTGGCTTCAAGCCGACAATGTTGTTTTGCGAAGACGGGCCAATAATGGATCCCGATGTTTCTGTACCAATAGCAGCTACGCATAGATTTGCGGCAACAGCTACTGCTGAGCCCGAGCTCGACCCTCCCACAAAAAGTTCACCGGGGCCGTACGGATTAAGCGTTAACCCTCCCCTTGAACTGTACCCTGCCCACATCGTACTCGACATGAAATTCGCCCATTCCGTCATGTTTGCTTTGCCAAGCAATATTGCACCCGCAGCCCGTAACTGCGATGCAACCAATGAATCCTTGGGAGCAAAATGTTCCGCAAGCGCAACCGAACCAGCACTCGTATGCATGCGATCCCCTGTATCAATGTTGTCTTTGAGTAAGATTGGAATGCCATGAAGTGGCCCGCGAGTTCCATAGTCCTGCCGCTCTGCATCCAGTGCCTCAGCAATCGGAATTGCATCTGGATTGACTTCCAGCACGGCATTTAATGTTGGGTTTATGCGTTCAATCCTCTCCAGATACCAACGCACACAAGCTACCGATGTTACCATTCCAGATTCAAGGGCTGATTGTAAAGATTCAATATCTGCCTCTATTAAGATGTCGTCTATTGTTTTATCCATGGGGGAGGACTCTCCTTTTGCATTTTGCACTCAGTACGAAGAAATATACTGCTGCCATTGTAAAGCTACAGAAATCCGCGATTCGGTGCTCAATTCTGAATAAAAGCATTGACCATCACGAAACTTTGGCTCTGGTTCATATTGGATACCAGTTAGAAGTTGAAGCCCCTCACACCTGGCCCCAAACGTAGAGACTCGCTGCTGTAGAGCATCATCTAGTAATCCTGATATAAGTGGTTTGATAAAGCATGGATCTCCAATAGATGATGCTAATTTAATGGCAGAGTATCGGATGTTGATGTCTGGATCATTTAATAAAGTCATCACATGATTTAAGAATTTCAGTCTCATGTCTTCTC
Source organism: Paenibacillus daejeonensis DSM 15491 (assembly GCF_000378385.1). Classification (GTDB taxonomy): domain Bacteria; phylum Bacillota; class Bacilli; order Paenibacillales; family Paenibacillaceae; genus Paenibacillus_D; species Paenibacillus_D daejeonensis. The sequence goes on from NZ_KB899660.1 coordinate 243,832, forward strand.
TATTTTGAAGGACGAATAAGGCTGCCATTTTGACATATCGATTAGAATCAGTGAGCATACCTTCGATTAGATCATATGTAATTGCTGACGAAGGATTGAATTGGCTGATTGTAGCAGTTTGGACTTTAGCCCATACATCTGCATCATGGTTATTTCCATTATACTGTTTGTTAAAATGCTTCGCGGGATAGGATGCTGCTTCTTGTACCTGGACTAATCCGGCTACTCCGCTGTACCATCCCTCTTTATATGCCGCCGTCATCCTCATTGCTGATTCCATCTGATTGGCTGTCCACTGGGGATTGGCTTGCCAAATACATGCTGCACAACCCAAGATAATGGGAGCGGCGTAAGAAGTCCCTTCCGTTCGGGCGTACCCATCAGGCAGGTTATCCAAGGACGCAGTATAGTGATCTTCATACCCTTCCCTCGTCTGAAAAGGGTAAGGAAGAACTACATTTTCGGCCGGTGCAAGGATTTCCGGTATTTGTTTTCCTTCAAACGTCATGCCACGACATCCGTGGTATTCAATCACCACTTCTTGATCTTGAGGAACAATTACCCCGCCAACAGACAAAACCGACGGCGACGATGCCGGGCCGCTGCAGGTGAGCTCTTTTGTATTCCCTGATGCCACAACAACGAATAGTCCCTCATTAGCTAATTTTTCGCAACAGACTCGAATGGGATCGGCTTGCCAAGGAAGAAGCCCAGTATCCCTAGTTGCAGCAAGCGTCAAAACAATTCCACGAATACTATATTTCCGAAAGTTGTTAAGTAGCCAATGTATGGCTAAGACAAACTTCTTCTCTGTCTCTTCTACAGTTTGAAAAGCCCCTGTCTCTACCAAATATAGATCAGCCTCTGGTGCAGCACCGGAATAGTATCCATTAGCGAGCGATCCAGACCCCGCCGCTGCAGCGGCTGTCGATAGTCCATGGCTATTTCTCCAGGAATGTGCACTTCTTTGGAACAAATTTGGCTTTGGATCAGTTTCTGAAGTCTTTATAAGATAAACGTTGCGGTTATCATTTGTCGTAATATCCGGATGAGGCGGGAAATATCCGTCTACAACCGCTATAGCGATGTTTGTTCCCGTAAGGTGTGATGGAACCTGTAGAAAATCTCTTATGGATGGCCATTTCACTGATTTACTCCTTTCCGTCTCAATAGAACAGGAAGCAGCGCCGCGGCAGCATGCTCCCTGTTGTATAACTTATCCTCTGCGACGTTTTGTTAAAAAGATACCAAGCAAGAAGATCATGGTTATAGAAATTATCGCAACTATAACGATTGAGGCGTAGCCTTTTTCTGAATCATTATCTGTAAATGGAAGAGTTAGTGGCAGCTTATTAGAAGCTGTAGGTGGGGTTGGATCATACCCCGTCCCCAATGCTATAAGTTCCTCTTGTGCAAATTCAAGCCTTTTATTGCCCTCACACAATCCTGTTATCAATCGATCGGGCTCACCCTCTGCAAAGACGAGATATTCTTTTTTTGCGTCAAACGTATAGCCACAACTATCTGAACTTACAGCTGAGTATACATTAGTATGCTTACTAAGATCTCCTTTCCAAACTTCTTGAACTTCGAATTTAAAGATGATTGGATCGGCGGAAGACGTCAGTACCCCTTCAATCTCTTGTCTCATCCCCACTACCTTGCCTGTAAAGATGGCGGTTTTCCTTTCCAGCTGTGCTTCCATGCCTGGGATTTCAGCACATGAGCATGCGTAAGCAACTGGAGACTTAAGCCCAAATATACCTAATAAGATGAAAAAGCTCAGTAGGGCGATTGCTATTCTCTTCCACATTTCATCACCTCATTGGAAAGATTGGATGAATTATACACTTCATTAGACGATAACCACAGTTTAGTTGTTGCAAAAATACTCGATCCTACAAATAAAAAGAGCAGCCGTTTTGTAACGACTGCTGCGATGACTTACTGTACTTTTTTCTTCATAAGCAAAGATAAACGAACAGGATAAAATTATTTCCCTTTCTTCGAAGCCAACCAGAAGACTAGAATTACGACGGGGATAAAAATGAGCCACGGAATATTAATTGTACTCTGGGTAATGAAAGCGATGAATAACAAACCTAATGTACCCAGAATGAGCCATAAGCAGCCTCTTCCAAAAGTCTCCATAGGTGTGGATCTACCGCTTCCTCCCGAGGAATTATGATCACTATAATAATGAGAACCTTTTAACGTCTTAGATGCAACAGATCCACAACGTTTACATGATAATGATCCTTGGGCCAAAGGTTCATTACAATGCTCGCAGATGACGGGCCTTGATCTGCCTGAATAATCTTTATCTTCGTTTGGGGTTCCTTCCATAATCGCATCTTTAAGCGAACTACCACACACAACACATATTAATGAGCCTTCGGCGTTTGATTCCCCACATTTGTTACATACCTTTACTGCCATTATGCAAAACCATCCTTCTTTTAGAACTGTAATGAGTTGTTTAGATTCCTTTTACTACTAAAACGTATGATGTAGGATTAGGTTGCAAATATTTGGCTGAATTATCGCATGCCCAAGAACGACTGCCGCGATGATTGCTGGACTTAGCTTTCTAGTTTCTTATGATATTGCTTTCGCCCAAGCTTCGAAATATTCATATATTGTTGAATAGCGATCTTCTTTATTTGTGTTGACGGCATTCAATGCAATCTCAAATAGGTTTTCATTAGCTTGCCATTTACTGAGATCACGTTCTTTTCCGCCACCAAACAACTGGAAGGCTGTTGCTCCCATCAAAAAAACATTGGACCTTTCGTCAATCTCTGCGCCAAACTGATACTCTTCAGGAGACATGTAACGGCTTGAACCCCACATCCGTCCCATTGTGTTGATCACTGGTTTTCTCGTGTACAGTTCTACATCACAAATTCTAGTTTCCTCTGATACAAAATCATACATGATACAGCCATCGTAAAAATCGATTGCGATATAACCACACTTGTTTGCATGGATATGAAACCTTACTATTTCGTTGTAAATATTGAACTTCTTTTCTATTGGCAGAGCTAAGAATTTGTCAAACGAATGATATTGTTTACCCATACACTCTCCATCAAACCACTCAAATACCGTTAGAAAGCCGTCTTTGATATGTTTGTGTTCGATCATATCGATGAGTGTGGGGTGACAGAGATCCTGGTAAGTCGAAACGGTCGATTTGAGCCTAGCTATTGCATCAGCGGTAGTTACATTGCTCCTCACAGTAGATGGACCAGCCAACTTTAAGAAAAGCTTTTTGTTTTCATTTGAGACACCGAAACATAAGTAGCCAGAATCTTGCTTGTCGAATACAGCAAAAACTTCACCGTACTCTGATAAAAAATCAAAATCGAAATCCTCTTTAAGTTCAAACAACACCCCGTCGATATGTTTAGTAATCATAACAACCTCCCGGACATATCTCGCAAATTATAGAGGCAATACTGTTATTGATTCATTGTTAAACATTTCCCCGTTGTCACGGAAGCCAAATCGTTCATATAGTTTTTTGGCAACAGCGTTCTCCGGCTTATAAGGGATCCAACAGCAGTGAGCTGGCCCCGCCGGATAGGTCCGGATAAATGCCAAGATTTCATTCATGGCTTCCCGTCCATAGCCCAGGTTCTGATACTCCTTGTCAACCATTAATCTCATAATGCAATAATTTTCATTGGCAAAGGATGGCTCTTCATAACCCGTTATTCCATAAGCCAACATAACGAAACCAACCGGTTGTTCCCCCGCGTAAATGGCAAACGGGAATGGATGTCCCCCATTGGTTTCAAGGACATAACACGAAGCTACGCTTGACAGGTTGGACGCAACATATTTCCGTTGCTCTTCTGATACGTCCAAGTTAAATATTGCACGTCGGTTTTCCAGCGTTATTTTTCGAAGCGTAATCATTCAAGTCCTCTCCCTTCATCCCATATCAGTTTGCGCCGCGGTCGCATCTATAACATACCGTGTTAACCAAAAAATGAATAGACTTATACTGAGTTTATTTATATACTATTATTTATTAGTGCCTTTTTTTAAGGTTATATTTTGGGCTTTACTTGAATAAAAAAGGGAGCAGCGTCGTGAGGCGTTCTGCTCCCTTTATTCGTTAAAATTAATTCTGGATCTGCTTATGTTTATAACCCTGCCGCTGATTTAATTTGTTCTCTCTGGGACATGATTAATAATTTCAACTTCTCTGTACCAAAGGCCCCTGCAGAAAAAGCGTTAGCTTCGGAGTAGTAGACCATCCGAAATGATGTACCATCTTGAAGGTGCACACGCAGGAATATACCATACTGATGTTTTATTTTCTCATAGACCTTATTGAAACCGACATATGGCAAAGGAAGAAGCTCAGCAATGAATTCCGATGACGCTTCCTCGCTGAAGTCCCCGATTGGACTGCCGTCTATACCGCTTTCCAGGCTGACTTTTTCCACCTTGCCTTCTATGTCCATGAGTTCTCCCATCGTTTCCGCATTCGGATTTTCCTTTACTTCATAAAGCTTGTTATTAGCTACAACACGATATTCCGAGTTGTAACCTTTTAATCCATAAACTTCGGTACCAATTGGAAGAAATGCCGCATCTCCGTTCTTCGATACGTGATCCGTACATGCATGCCCATTAAGCATGTAGGAGACCTCACCTACCTTGTCTCCAAGTTGATCCGCCGTTATTGCTATAGCCCCATCATAGTTATGAGAATAATTAATGTTGTTAATCATCAAAAAATCGACCCATTCGATTATTGCCATGCAATGCTTTGTAGTTTTCAACCCCATACTACAGCTGGTCACTACGATCACCATAAGCAGTAAAAGACACATCTGTCCCCCACGTGTATACCGCTGCATTCCCCCATCACCTCAGTTTATAAGACGAATTTGCTAAAATGGAAGTTGCAGTGATATGAGGTAAAAACATAAACAAATTCCACATAATTCATTGCACAATATATCGCAACACACAATCGCAGTGATAATCGGCTAGACCTTTGGCAAATTGTTGATCTGGAAAACCTCGATGAAGCAGCTTCAAACCACCTGATAGTAATGAGATATGATGGTGAAACCGGTAGAAGTGCATTCTTGCTGCATCAAGATCTTCCCTCTTCAGATACCTGTAATCTTCCCCAAACCTCATCTCAAGAAAGCTATGTTCATGCTCAAGATCAAAAAACATGGCACCTTCAATATCTATCAAGTAAGGCTCCAATTTCTCATTGATTAAGATATGGTCAGGCCCCAGTTCGCCATGAATCCATCCGTAGTCCGTTCTAGGCCTAAGGTTCGCCTCCAATCGATACAAGGTATCGAGTAGCATTGACTTATAATTCCTAATTTCTTCGATAAATTGTGCGGCATAGGCCAACTGTATTTCGGCATTCTTGACTTGCAACAAGTGACATTCTGGGAAGCGAAACAATGGTGCATTGAGTTTGCCATACACCTCTCGTCTAATACCGTGCATATTGGCCAACAGTTCTCCGACTCGTTCAAGCAAGAGATTATGCATCTTGGGGTCGGACTCTCGTAATAACACTTCCAAGTTAGGTCCAGATACATACTCGACAAGCGCATAGTCAAAAGGGTATTGGTCCCGATCCGTATTCAGATCGTAAATCGCCGGCGTTTGAATCCCCTGCTGAGTCAGATAGGTGTTGTTTGCCTGAAATAAATCGCTCCCATAGGATCGCTCCTCATTCAACTGATTCGCCATGTCCTCTTGGAAATAGCTCCTTGAAGCATCCCATACATACAGCACACAGGAGAATCCATTTGTACATTTTACTTTGTAGACGACTTTTTGCGCTCCGCCATGCATGTTCGATACAGTTGACAACTTATAGTCGGAACCAAAAACACGTCGTAGATACTCTTCTAAGTCAGAAAGTTTGAGATGGTCATTTATAACCATGTACAGCACTCCTATGGATAGGTATTTGCCGGCCAGCAACCTAACTGTATACAAATTCTGGTGCAAAGTATAGACTGTTTCTGCAAGCTCTGATATGATGTTGAATAAGGTCTTGGAAAAAATCATCATACAAAAACCTTCGGAAACGCCGCTCGTTGCCGAAGGTTTTTTTGTATCGTTTGTTAAATCAAATATGGATATCCAGATTTTATTTCAAAGAATAATCTGATGCTTTATTGGTTCCAAGCCAGTTCTTCATAAAATCAAGCAACTCGATTGAATACGTATGATCCTTAGATCGAGAAGGAATGATCTCTGCAATTTGCTTCACATTGTTTTCGATTGAAACGGATTCAATAAAATGAACCAGGTTAGGAATAAATGAATTCAAGGCTTTAAAGTAATGCCTCTGCGGTTCAATAAACTTTACATTCATCTCGAATCCTCGACGGCCTCTTGTTGTATCACCGTTCTTCCGTTTACGCAGTTCAATTTCATTTGTGCTTAACAAAAAATAGTGATCTGGAAAACCAATCTTTTGTTCAAGAAGTTGTTTGCGATAGAAGTCTGCCACAAAATCAAGAGACTGCCCATCGAAGAGCGTAAAATCAAAAGCCCAGTTATACCAGAAAGGCTGAAATAGATCAATGTCTATCACAACAAAGCGATGCTCACTCAGCTTTTCATTGGCTATTCTCCACCGGTCAACTTGACGTTCAAAGAACCATTCTGGATACCCAGGTTCTGGACGTTTCCACCAGGTATTAACCTCTGGTATGTGACACCCCCCGTACCTTGCTGCTAATGTACTTGATGTTGTTGTCTTACCGACAGCGCTCGCACCTTCGATACTGATAATAGTCATACAAAACTCCTTTGCAGGCTTTAAGACGTCGTTTATTAATCGATTTCCCCTTGGAATTCCTTTCTATGCTTTGGTTTGCTGCCCGGACTACGCACAGCTTCCTTTTTGCGCTTGCGATTTACATTTCGCTCCTTGCGGGCCAAGTGAGCCAGCTCCTTCTCCGTTTTACGGTAGTTTGCCAAACGCAGCGGCTCGAGGCTACCGTCCAAAAGAGCTGTTTGAACCGCGCAATCCACTTCAGTTTCATGGCGGCAGTCGCGAAATCGACACTGCTCGGCCAACTGTTCGATATCCGCAAAGGTATGCTGCCATCCTTCTACGGTATCCCAGAGCTGTAGTTCACGCATGCCCGGAGTATCCATCAGCAGAGCACCAGAGGGAAGCAAAAATAACTCACGGTGCGTTGTTGTATGGCGTCCGCGGGAATCTTGATTACGAATATCCTGAACTTCCTGGACGTTATGTCCAGCTAGCCAATTCAATAATGTGGACTTCCCAACACCGGAAGATCCCGTTACGGCGATGGTTGTCCCTGGCGTCAGATAGTCATCAAGCTGCTCTAAGCCTAACCGGTCCTGGACACTAATACAGTGAACGGGGACACCCAGTGCTATGGATTGGACCTCTTGTAGAATAGCTTCGGTGTCATCGCAGAGATCTGCTTTAGTTAGCAACACGACAGGTGAAGCACCACTCTCCCATGCAGCAATTAAGAAACGTTCAAGCTTGCGAGCGTTATAATCCTGATTAAGCGCAGTAGCAAGAAAGATCTTATCGATATTCGCTCCTATAATTTGCTCTTCAATGGTGCTCCCTGCTTGCTTCCGTGTCATAGCAGAATGGCGAGGAAGCACAGCGTGAATGATCACATTTGGGTCGCCTTTCAGCAATTCTATGAGCACCCAATCACCGACTGCCGGAAAATCACCTCTTGCTTCAGCATCATATTCGAACTTCCCGCTAACCTTGGCGATCTTATCGCCGTCTGACGAGATGACCCGATACACATGGGAATATTGAGCGATGATTCTCCCAGGCACAAGCTCTTTGTTACTCGATAAGGAAGCGATTGTTGCTGCAAAACTATCTTCCCAATGACGACTCCAGCCGTAAGCTGTAATAGTGGATTCATGATTTAGTTGGTTGATAACGGATTAACCCCTTTTTCAAAGAAAATTTGCACAGCAAAAAGACCGCAATGATTCTGCGGCCATAAAAAAACCGCAAGATCCGAATACGGTCTCTCACGGGGTTGTTAACTGGCTTTGGCTAATTCACCAAAAACAATTAAATCTTAGACGTTCCCGAAGAGACCGATGTTATTCACGACAACCGACAGGTTCCATTTCATTTCGCACATATACATCAGCCTCCTTCACCAAATTTAAATCAACTATACCACACGGACCATAATAAGGAAATAGCAAACTCATAATTCACTGAAATGTGTTTCTGAGATATTATTTGCTGGATTTAATCGTAGCCACCCACTGCTTCAGGTAATGCTTTATAAGTATCTTTTGTACTCACGATCTGTTGAATATATGTTCTTAAGTCCAGCAATTGTTGCTCGACACTGTTCACTTTACAATCCTCATCCGTCCATGACAGTGTTTTTGTTTCACCGTTAATTGTAATTTTCCAGCTGTCTGTAGTACTCGGAACCTTAGAGCAGCCCCGTTGCTGTTTAATTTCGTCTATTTGCATCATGTTTATTTCTTTCATTTTGTCATAAATCTTTTGCATTTCATCTGGGCTAAATGACAATTCTGCCGTTGCTTTACCATGCATGATCAAGTCCTTAGTAACAGAGTTTTCGTAGGTATTGATTTCATTTTTATTTAAATCGCCATATCCATAACTAACAAAGAAATTAAAATCGTTCGGTTTCTCTTCAGGCATTTGGATTTTCTGACTTAAAAACGAATCATAGCTACACCCAGAAAGAGCTAACAGTAAAACAGAAATACCCAAAAGCACCCTCTTCATACTAATCCCCCCAGTAATACTGTTGACGACTGTATGGAGAGGTTTGTTGCAGTATACTGCCCCGGTAAATCAACGACTGATGGTCTCCATGGGTAGAATACATATGCACTTAATAAGCTTGAAAAGCGACAACGATTGAACCAATCATAATGGCAATGCCACTAATCTTGCAGCCGATATAATAGAAATCACTTGGCTCGGGGTTTTCGTAATTTAACCGCTGCGGAGATAGATGGAACAATACATCTTGGAAGGCACGGTAGCGAAAGTTACACCAACCCAAGATCATCAGCCCGAGGGCCAGAAACAGAAATCCCGGCATGCCTCGTTTGTCATGGTATTCAGGGTAGGCCGCGGTAACAAGCGCCGATGGCTGAACATCTTCATCCCCTTCCTCGGTAATCCGCTCACCGTTGGCGTAGACTTGAACAAACATAAAGAAATTGCCTTCGTCATCGTAGCTTAAGAGCATGCCATTTTGATCTTCGACACTGTAGATATTTCCATTCGGATAGGTCACTTGGAACTGGGGCATATAAGGGACACTTTTGTCCGCAATGACATAGGATTGTCCGTCTATGGTCACTGTACGATGCTGCTCGTCGTCCGTACTTACCTGGATGGGAGCATCCGTACTACTATGGTATGTGACGACTTGATCTTCCTCAGCAGCGAATTTGTAGATATTTTGGTTCAGGGAGAAGACACGGTCCGTGAAATACGGCTTTGACAAAACACCCACCCAGATAGACACTAAGATAAGGACAAAGAAGAAAATAAAAGTAGGCTTCTTTATTTTTTGGATTATTGTTGTTAGGTTAGAAATACGCGCTCATCCTTTCTTTGTTTATCCTTTACGTCCCAATCAGACAATCGGTTTCACATAGCAAACATTATGTAAAAAAGCCACCTTTAGCACTTAACTCCCCTCCATCCAGGTATAATCCTCTATTAACGATGACGTATCCGTTACTCTAAAGTACAAAAACAAAAAAACCTTCCCTCAACAATGTTGCTTGTTGTCGGGAAGGATTGTGGTTTAGACGACTCGTCTGGAAGGCTGACCACCGTCCACGACGCTCAGAGAGACGCCCTGCGGCAGATCAGCAGCCGCTCCGGCCTTCTGCTCTTGCTGACGCGAGATTATCAGTAGCGCGGCCCAGATCAGGATAAAGCCAACAATCTGGGGAATCGTAATAACCTCTTGGAATACGGCAATGTTGATGAGCACGCCGACCATCGGGAAACTAAGCTCTGCCAAAGTCGCATAAGAGGCTTTGATGCGGCTGAGTCCTTTGTAATACAGCAACAGGCTTAGCAAGCCTGGCAACAGCGCATGCAGCAACAGATTAACACCCATCAGGGCCATGCCTCCCGCTTCGCCGGGCAACGACCAGATTTGGCGCTCGGCCAGGGTCATCGCCATCAGCAGCGGCAACGCGAGCATAAATCGCAAGGACGTGACCGTCTCATAGTTGACCGTACCCAGCAGGTAACGTCCCATCACCGTGGAGCCGCCCCATAGGATCGCTGCGCCGATCGACATCAGACTGCCAGCCTGGAGCACGTCGCTCACATTCGAGAAAGGTAGCTGCCATCCGAAAGTTAGCAAATACGTGCCGATAATCGCCAGGATGAACAAGCCCCCGAACGACCTGGGTAGATGCTCCTTCAACAGCCATCTCGCCATCAAAATCACGAACAGCGGTTGAAGCTTCTGCAGCAATAGCACCGAGTTTAAGTCGCCCGACGCCAGCCCTTGAGTGAATAGCACCGTGGCCAGTGCAGAGCCTCCCCACGAGACAAACAACAGTGCGCCTACATGACGCAGCTTGAGAAGCTTCAACTGCTGACGATGTTTCCACAGGACAGGCGACATAAATAATACCAGAATGACGTGCTCCAGCAGCGTGATCTGGGTCGAGGTCAGATGCTTGAGCAGCATCATCCGGAACAGCGGATCGACGCCCCAGAGAGCGGAGCCGAGGACGACAAACCAAAAAGCAGGCTTGACGGCCGGTTTTTTTAACAGGGACGATGACATCAGGTTACTCATGGTTGATTGCTCCTCATCTCGCATCAACCTTCAGGGTGTTCCCTTGCTATGGAGTTGCAAAAGCCCCATTCCGCCAAAATGCGCAAAACGGGGCTAGCCAAATAAAACAAGCCGCAGGCTCATTTTAACATGGCGATCTTCTCCCATCCGGACTTTACCGTCGGCCCTGGATTCTCACCAGGTCAGTCCCCTGCCGTGATCGGCTTGGGGGAGTCGCGGGCTCGCTTTGCAGCATCACCGCCGGTCAGGAATTTCACCTGCCCCGAAGATCTCTATGCGTATCATGTATTAATGCTACTATACCTGGCGTCCCATAACACTGCTATGATGTTTCTCACAACTGTATTGGACACATTAAAAAAGTAAGTATCAATATTTTATAATCATAAGGATTAATTGAGTAGTTGTCAATACGTTAATTAGAAGCTCTGAATCGCTCCTCATCTGACTAGATCAATCATTTCATGTAAAACGCTGTCCCACTCCAGCGCAGTATTCTCAATGATGAACGCGGGAAAAGGCAGGCTTGCTATGATTGTTGATTCAAGCGCTTTGCGTCTCTCCATAAAAGCAATGTTTGCCTCAGTCGCAAAATGAGGCTTGTCGCGAATGTCTGAAATCCATAGCTGCTGCTTCCGAACGTCAGGCTGACTTAAATAGATCAAGATAGGATTTAATCCCGTTAGCTGCGATGCAATCGCTTGGATATGCGCTTGAATCTGCTGACTGTCCGCTTGATAGTGCTTTAATAGATCATGAATTTGATGTTGTAAGAACACTGCTTCCAGGACATATATGTCCTCTGAATCCATCGATGCATCGGCAAACCTACCCCAGTGTCGTTGGATAAGAGAGGTGAATTCTGCAAACGTAGCTCGAGGAGTATTGGTCCAGCACAGTTCGTTTGAGCTTAGTTCCTCGTACAATTCGTTGACCTCACGAAATTCAGTGATACCACGATAAGGAATTAAATACTTTTGGTTATCCTCCATAGCAAGGGAATGGATAACAGGCGAAAGGCTTGAAAAACGTGACAACAAGTTCAGATAAGCCGCTTCTCTATAAAACGCATGACCATTCAAGCTCACAGGATGCTGCTCTGCTCCTTCATCATATAAGCGCGATCGTTGGCCTTGTTGCATGAGATAATCGTTCAGCCGTTCTGCCAAGGTAGTTTTTCCCGTCCCGCATAGACCTTCAATGAGTATTAACCGGTGTTTTGTTCTCATTTGTTACCTCCTTACCAAAGACTCCAATCACCAACATCACATTGTCCAAAGCGGTTGTCCCCCACAGCCATCACTGTGCCGTTCGATTGAAGCCCCAACGTATGAGCACAACCTGCGGAAACCGCTACAATATCTTTCCAGCTAGTCACGTTGCATTGACCGTAGTCATTCAGTCCCACAGCCACTACTGTGCCATCCGATCGAAGGCCGACCGTATGGTTACTTCCTGCGGACACAGCAACAATATCGTGCCAGGTCCCTACATCACATTGTCCTTCATGATTCCTTCCAACAGCAAGCACTGTACCATCTGCTCGAAGGCCAACGGTATGCAGATATCCTGCACCAACAGTGACTACACGGGTCCAATCCTTTACACGGCCCTGTCCGTAGCGATTATTCCCTGCAGCCCTGACTGTCCCATCCGCTGCTACACCCACCGTATGCCAATCCCCAGCCGCGATCACCACCATAGTAGACCAATCTAGCACATCACATTGGCCTTCCTTATTACGTCCGACAGCCATGGCAGTTCCATCAATTCTCAGACCAACGGAATGGCGCCAGCCTGCCGCAACCGCTATGACCTCGCGCCAATCCGCTACCTCGCATTGTTGATTTTTGTTCCAGCCCACGGCAATCACCGTACCATCAGTATGGAGACCAAGCGTATGTGTGTTCCCCGTGTTCGTTGCCATGTGAACATTGCCAGCTGCGATTGCCTGGATATTGTTCCAGCTCGCGACTTCACATCGACCGTATGTATTATCCCCTACTGCGACCACCGTGCCATCCCGCTTGATACCCACGCTATGACCCCGGCCCGCTGCCAGGATCGCAGTAGTGTCTTGGATGCACTTATTCATTAGGTAGTGCCTCGGTTATCTTGCGGATTGAGATTTTTCAAGGCTTGATGAATTAAATTCTCTGCCACACGCAAGGCCTTGATCCGATTTCTCAGAAGTGAATGCTGCGCGGTACCTTCCATCAGCTTGACTTGTGCTTTTTCACATTTGCTAATGATCGACGTAATTGGGGGTAACGCCTCCTCCAACTCCTGCTTTGACAATTGTTCCATCCTTCTCATGACCTCCCCTTCCATACAGTTTCATTGTATAACATAGGTGCAACGAGTAAACTTATCTTCATCGCAATCCTTAGTTCTCAGACCCGAACTCGATCAAACCTTACACCTATAGTATAATGTTCTGGATGCAGAAAGGGAGATCAAGAGATGAGCATTCGTCCCATTGATTTGGCGAGACACTTGGGCATTAGCACAACTACATTAAGAGGGTATGAAGAACGTGGCTTGGTGCCGCGCGTCCCCCGTTCTCCTGCGGGATACAGGTATTACGATGATCAGCATGTGGCGTACTTCCTATGCATTCGGGCGTTGCTGCCAGCTTTTGACTTAACCTTCATCACTGCTGTATTAGGAAAAGTCCAAGCAGCCCACATCGATGATGCGCTATGGATTGCCAACAAAGCCCAAACCGATCTGTGGCATGAGCGGCAGAGCTATCTTAAAACAGTGGATGTTCTGCTTCACCAGTCTGGGCCTCCAGAGTCCTCAAGCATGATGAGCATCGGGGAAATCAGCAGCGAAACTGGCATCCCGGTAACCACCATTCGATATTGGGAAAAGGCGGGCTTACTTACGCCTGAGAGAAATAGGAATAACGGCTATCGGATCTATACCGGAGCGCATATCCGCCAGCTTTTGACCTTGAACGCCATCAAGCTCTCAGTGCGGACCCACCGATTGAAGCATTTTTTCCAGACCATGCAGGAGACCTATCAAGCATTTGATTTCTCGAACCATAAAGAGATCAAGGCGTTCCTGGAGAAGGTCCGACAGCAACTGGATATCATGAATCGCTTGCAGATTAGAAGTATCTCCGCTCTGGACAAGCTATGTCAGCAGGTGGAAAGTGGACAGTTTGAGCCGTTTGGGACTAACCACTCCACTAGAGAATGTAAACATCTAAATATCGTAAGGAACGAGGAGGCAGACAATTCATGGGAGGAACGAATGTATGGGATGCAGAGTGGGAGGTTAACGAAGAGCAGGCGCAGACGCTGATCGGCAGACAATTCCCTCAGCTGTCATCGAAGCAAGTGAAGCGATTGGGCTGGGGCTGGGACAATACGGTTTTTCTCGTCGGTGACGAGTACGTGTTCCGGTTTCCAAGAAGAACGTTTGCAGTTGCCGCGATTCGTATGGAAGGAAAGCTGCTGCCGCAGCTGGAGGCATATTTGACCATCCCCTATCCGAGACCGTTGTTTTATGGTGAAGCCAGTGAGGAATACTCGGCACCATTTCTTGGCTATGCCCACGTGCCAGGAGATTTCCCAATCGGTTTGACGGAAGATCACCGGGCTTTATCGGCAGAGACGCTGGCTAAATTTCTGCGGAGATTGCATGAGTTTCCGGTGCAGGCAGCGCTGAAGTGCGGCGTTCAGCATGATCACCGAAACTTGACGGACATCGCATCGCGCAAAGTGAAATTGGAGGGCTTTCTATCGAAGGTGGTTGAACACTTGTCGCCGGAGGAGTCCGGTGTGATCGAAGCGTACATTAGCAGTCTGCAAAAGGACCGTGTCGAGGCGGTGAATGCACTGCTACATGGCGATCTTCATTTCAAAAATATGCTTGTGAATGAGAACGGGATCGTGTCCGGCATCATTGATTGGGGCGATCTGAACGTAGGCCATCCGGCTTGTGATTTGAGCGTTGCTTATAGCTTTTTACCACCTTACGCTCGCAGCGTGTTTTTCGAAACGTACGGAGGAGTGAACGAGGAAACGAAGCTGCTGGCGCGGCTGATCGCGGTATACATCCCCATATTGATCTTAATGCAAGCGATCGATGACGGGAATGAAGCAATTGCGGCAGAGGCGAAATCCAACATCATGCGGGCACTGTCAGATTAGGCTCATTATTTCGTTGCGGCTAGGGGGCTATAGCTATCTATAACGCTAGCCAGTTTGGATATACTAAGAATCGATTCTGATCTTATCGGGAGTGTACCTTCATGACAGAAACTAAGCGTAATCCCAAAGTGGACGGATTCATGAGAAAAGCTAAAGCGTGGAAAGAAGAATTCGAAGCCTTGCGCGAGATTGCACTGGATTGCGACTTAACCGAGGATATGAAGTGGATGCATCCTTGTTATATGCATGAGGAGAAGAATGTCGTATTGATTCACGGTTTCAAAGAATATTGCGCCCTCCTGTTTCACAAAGGTGCTCTGCTCAAGGACCCCACGGACTCCTCATCCAGCAAACGGAGAATGTTCAGGCCGCCCGCCAGCTACGGTTCACGAGTCTGCAGCAGATCGACGAATTGCAGCTGATTATTAAAGACTATATCGATGAAGCCATTGAGGTCGAAAAAGCCGGTCTGCAGGTAGCGTACAAGCAGCACAGCGAGTATGAAATTCCGGAAGAGTTGTCCAACAAGTTCGTGGAATTGCCGGACCTGAAAACGGCTTTCGAAGCGTTGACGCCGGGACGACAACGAGCGTACATCTTTTATTTTTCGCAACCCAAACAATCCAAAACACGTGATGCCAGAATTGAGAAGTATCTCCCACATATTATGGACGGCAAAGGATTGAAAGATTAAAACGTAAGGCCAGTTCGCAGCTTGCAATCTGGCCTGTTACCTCACGATGTGTTCTTATCTCTATTGATTCTTATCAATGCAACCTATCAAAACATGCTGGTCCAGTTAGGCCATTGACATTCTTTTTTCGTGTTGGTTTTGAAGCGATAATTAAATTAAAAAAAGATTTCCGTATCCAGCCAATCATAATTAATGTTCATTTTCCATTTGTAAGACTTCTTATTATGGCTAAATGCTATCCAAGCTTGACCTTTTTCTATATCCACATAGTCCCTGAGATTTTCTAACTCTAGCCTGGACATACGAATCAAGTGAGTCATGATTTCCTTGTAATCTCCGTGATCTTCAATTCAATACATTCCGTATCCAAATACAATAGACCTCCCCATGGGGACGTTCATTCCAAAAACCATATCTTCATTTTATCTTTCATCATATGTGCGACCTCTCGGTTCTCTTTATCAATCCAGTTATATAGAGGTCCGTCGATAAAAGCCTGTAATTCTATTTTTGTGAGTTCCAGCTGATCTATAAGTTCTGCGTATAGGAAAGTTATTACATCACTTTTGATATAGGATTCCGGATCATCCGGCCACACCAGAGCTTGATCACTGGCATAGGTTATGCCTGGCGAGGGATCGTGTCCCAACCAAGGGCTTTGTCTGTTAGTAACCGAGTCTTTGACATCTATCAAATCCTCCAACCCGCAGCAGCAACTGGGTAGGATAACTCGATGTTCATCATCAAAGAATGCGATTCCTCCCGAGAGAGCAACCTGCTCTTGCTCGAACAACTCATTATACGATTCACTTAATGACTGCTCCACATTAATATGGTTGTAACCAAACAGATGCGTCAAAAAAAGTTCAACCTCATGACTACTGGATGCGGAAGACAAGATCATATATTCTGTCGTGAAAACATCGTTGACTATCCAACTTGGTTTGTCGAAGTAAGGGTCAATAATTACGGCTTTGGTATATGGCATAGACGACTCCCTTATTAACTTCTACGAGTGATACTTTTAAATTTAATGATAATATTCATTATACCTATTGCACATATACTTCCTATAGCTATAAGTAACCCGTAATACTGCAGATCATCAGCTAAATTTGCCTCTTTATTATACTCTAATAACATTTCCACAGTTGGGTCTTGAAATGGAATCCCAGGATGCTTAACGAAACTAAAAATGATAATTAAAACACCAACTATTAGTGATATCCACAACAACCTTTTTAACGTCAACATAATGCTCCTCATTCTCAAAATTTATGTATGCGATAAGTCAGATGACAACGTCATCTTCCCTTTCGATAAGCACGGAAATATACCCGCACTCTTCATCACCGCACCAAGGGCAAACAAAGATTGGATACCTGTAGTACAAATAAGAGTGGCGCTGCTTGAGTAAGAGATAATCTATGTTTTGCCACTTGCTTGATCATCATTTCAAATCCAAGACCTGTGATAAAAACCAGTTAATTATGGGATCTTCTGTACAAATGAAACTTCCCCCTCCACCTGCGTAAGTATTGAGTTTGAATGATTTAGCCTAACTCAGCGTCGCGTTGAATTGTTCCAGGCTAAGTGGTTTTTCTATTTCTTCTATAAGTGTTGTAACTTGTATAAGTTCAAACATGGCCGACGTCAGAAAGATAACTCGTTGGTCATTTCCTCCATATAAGATGTAGGCTCTTTCATTCGTGGAAGCCAATAATTCGTTAATGATTTCAATGGTTCGACTAGTTGCTAATGACCAAATATCTTTATGCTTCAACTCTTGTTGATCATAGATAACAGATCGTTTCCCATTAATCTCAATTGTAGAACCTCGTTCATCAAACGATTCTTTAATATCAGCTAGTCGTATTCCTTGTTTAGATAGAAAAGGTTCTATTTCAGTTAAAAATAAACTTATGCCGCCTTCGGCCAAATCCTCCGCATCCGCATGAAAATCACGGCAGGTCTCTTCCCACCCGAATGCATATCCCCCTTCTAGGCATTCTTTTTTTAAAACATTAATTTTTTCATCAGCCGTATATTTATAGTATCCAAGCCTTTCCAGATCATTGATAAGTGATGTAATATCCATTTTTTAATTTTCACCTCCTTTCGGTTTATTATAACTATAGGCAAAATAGCTCCTGCTGAAATATATAGACGTAATTCACGAAGACTCCTACACCTTAAATTTATAAATCACATCATCTCTTACAAATGCTGTTCCCCTTGTACCAATCTCAAGTTTATCATATTGGAAATACTTAAATTTCCCAATTGCTCTGAATTCCTTCTTAACATTAAAATCACTTTCTAATTCGATTATGTAGTTCACAATAACTACTTTTCCAAAAGGTACTCCTTCATCATGTTTGGCTATAACTGTACATCGAAAGGATCTTTCTACATGTCCTTTCTTTTCAAATAAGATAGAAGTTAAGTGGTGCAAAAAGGCAAAGATCATAAAGCAGATAATAATCACCAAGTAATCCTCGAAGCCCAACTTCTCCATCTTTGTCTTCAGCCTTTCATATGCATATCCAAGTAAAAGCCAATCAGTCTTACGTCAGTGCTTTAATCTCCCCATAACAATGGTGTCATAAAAATTCCCGTCTGAAAGTAATTTATCATGCTTCAATATTCCTTCAATCTCAAAACCAAAGGACTTATATAAACCAATCGCCTTTGTGTTTGTTTCCAGTACATTGAGCTGTATTTTCTTGATGCCGATGGAATCAGACCAGGCTATCGATTCTTTTAAAAAATTTGTACCAATTCCATGTCCCCAAAAGTTTTTTAATAGGCATACCCCAAATTCCACTTTATGCATCGTTCTTTTTAAATCATTTCCTTCACACCTTGCAAATCCGATAATTGAGCCCTCGGCTTCAGCCACTAAAAAGAGTTTTCTTGAGTGTTCATCATCGGCTTTGATGATGTGTGCAAATGCTTCCTCATCTAAATAAGCTTCTCCACTCTCTCTATCCATATTTTCAGTTTCACCATCTATTTGTAACCTTACTTTGGATAATGGAAGCGCATCAATCGCAACTGCCGACCTTATAGAGTAATTTAGTCCCTTAACTTCATAGTCACGCTCATTAATTTTCATGTAAAACCCCTTAATCTTTCGTGCTAAATTCCTGTGACAATTTCGACCTTGCGATCCAAATGGTCCAACGATCGCGTTCGACAATATTATGCATTGGGTTGTTCTTGAATTGGTCATCAATGTAAACAATCAATTGTTCAATCTCTTCATCTGACAGCTCATGAAGGATGGATCTACCTGTCCTGCCTCTTATATCTTGATATAGGGCTTCCGCATTTGAGTAGACTTCCCGCGTCTCCCAAAACTCTAGTTCTTTCAATAATTCAAAATTGTTGTGCGCCAAGGTTTCCTTAACTTGTTCACTGGTATATCTTCTTGATATTTCTTGTTGGATTAGTCTTGGATATTTCTCGAAAAAGAAACCTCTAATATGGTGCCTATCACCCGGAATCAAGCAGTCTTCTGGTGTTCGATCTTGTACAACCAGCAAACCATTTAATGATAGAATTTTCTTCGCTTCGGCAAAACAGTTATCGAGATCCTTTATATGATGAATAAGCGCTCTTTCCAAAATGACATCCACCGATTGGTCTCGTAAACCAGTCCTTAAGGCATCACCTAATATAAATTCGATTTCCGGATATTCCTTACAATTCATTTCCGCACCGACTAAGTTGGATGCTGAGTAATCCATCCCTATTACCTTGGATGCTCCAAGTAGCGTTAACGCTTTTGAGTAAATCCCGCCTCCACAACCAAGATCAAGGGCAGTAAAAGAATTTTCAGGAAGGTATGGCCTGAGTGTATACATCCAACGGATATCAGCTTCTCGGGTCGTATATGTATTTTGGTTGTGGGGATCATGGAAATCGATTGGCATCCATTAGCACCTCTTTTTCGTTTTCGTAGGTTATTTGGAATTCAAGCCCAACTTTTAGATTAAGCATAATGTGGTATGATTTGAGAAAAACAGATGAATCACTTTGTTTGAACACACTCATTACTTACAGAAAGGATAAGATAAAAATGATAAAACTAGCATTAAAAATATTCCTATTATCCATATTGTTAACTGCATGTTCTAGTGGTTCTTCGTCGTATGAACTTATTGCTCTGGATATCATAAAGAAGGATTCCAATGAAGATATATTTATGATTGAAGATCGGGTTTATAAAATAGATGAAAACAAAGAAAAGTACTTATTTGAAAATCATGAATTGAAGTCTGTAGCTGAGATTTTGGAAGTTTACAACGGCGGCAACCAATTCAATAGCGGCATGGCAACTAAGCTCCCTGGAGGTACGTAAATTTACGAATCGACTACAGATCATACGGTTGACTTTCTTTATGTTGGAGTTGAGGATGAATATCTAAAATACATCCTTGAGGTAGAGGGATAAATGGTCAAATAAACTCTTATTCGATGATTTCGCCTTTCCAATTTACGACCTTTATATCTTTTTCTTTTAGAAGACACCAATCAATAATTTCACTAACTAATTTGGGAGTAATGATTGCATCAATCCAATTCGGCGTTAATACTCTTCGGTACCCTGTATAATTCTTTGGCAACCCTTCAAATTCTTGGCCAATGATTACTATGTAAGGAGACTGATTTTTAACGCTATACTGACCCACCTCGTAGGAAACGATAAACTTCTTATCTTCAGAAATAATATGGACTTTAATTATTCCTTCGTCATCATAATCAGGTTCAACGTACCAATAATACAATCTATTCCTATGTGAGATTTCACGTCTACCCTTGCTACTTACACCCATGGCTCACCTCAAATCTTCAGTTACTCGTTTGTAACATCATACCAATAATATATTGGATATTCTGTAGATTCAGGATTGTATGTCATCATAATATCATCAACAGAAATTGTTGGATACTTTACCTGACTTCGTCACTTGTTAATAGTTGGTTCTAGGAGCAAGTACGGTAAACACTCTGGATTGCAACACCATTTGAAAATTTCTGCTAGGAGATGGAAAATGATTGGCGGCACCCGGTCGGGGCACCTCGACTTACTGGAGACCTCCACCTATAACCGTTTCGCAAATACAAAAAGTCTGACCGTTACCTCTAGGCAAGGTCAGACTTTTCAGCAGTTATTGTGCCTCCACTGGATGAATGACCTGACTCACCGAGTAGTCCTCCAAGGACATGTCAGGCTCGAGATCAAGCGCGAGCTTAGCTAGCTGAGTCCCAATCCAAGGTCCCATTGTGAGGCCAGATGCCCCAAGTCCATTGGCTGCGAGCAAGCCGTCCCAGTCTGGCACGCGGCCCAGTACCGGCAGGAATCCAGGTGTGAACGGCCGGAATCCCACGCGGACCTCCAGGAGTTCTGCCTCTTGTAGTGCGCCGGCTACTTCCAAGCCTTTCGCCAAAACTTCCTGGACGCCCCCCGCCGTGACGCGGGTGTCATAGCCATCGGGGTCGTTCTCATGTGTTGCACCGATAACAATCCGGCCATCCTCAAAGGCCAGCACATATTGCGTGGATGGCGGCATGACAACAGGCCATTCTACGGTATCCTCCTTCTTAGGCACCTGCAGGTGAACGATTTGCGCTTTTTGGTAATGCATCTCGAATCGAATACCGAGTGGCTCGAACACGGACACCCCCCAAGCTCCTGCACACACAATCACTTCATCCGCATCATAACTGTTGTCGTCTACTTTAACGCCAGTCACACAGGTACCATCCCATTGTAATACAGCGTCCCCTTCTACCCACTCCGCCCCATGCCGAATTGCGGATCTCAGCAGCGCATCGCGCAGCTCGCGACCGTCTACCCTGGCGGCACCACTGATCTCTACAGCTTCGTAGCCTTCGTTCAGCAGCGGGAAACGTTCCCGTACGGTCTGCTGGTCCAGTCTAGTGATAGTTCCCATCTCCGGAGCATCGGGCTGACGCAGCCTTGCCCGCTCCTCCAGCTTATCCAGTTTAGCCAAGTCGGTATGGATACTGAGTGCGCCGACACGGGCGTAACCGGTTCTCGTCTCCCCTTCTGCCTCCAGCTCACTGATGAGCTCGGGGTAGAACCTTGCCCCTGCGGTCGCCAGCCGGTACCAGTTCTGATTGCGCCGCTGCGAAATCCAAGGACAGATAATTCCTGCTGCAGCCTGCGTTGCCTGACCAGTGTCCTGCCTGTCTACAATCACCACTTCCGCACCGAATTTAGCCAGCTGATAAGCGGTAGATGCGCCCAGGATCCCTCCTCCGATGACGATACATTTTTTCATGTATGACTTCCTCTCTTGCTAATCATTTCATCATAGAAATTGGATATTCGGCGATGATGGGGCGACTCGTTTTCGTTCTACTTTAACTTCATAAATGGAGTCCACAATAATGGGCAGGTTGTCCCGAACGGAAACAGCACCAAACACCGATCTTGCATGCACGCCCTGTTCTCCGAACACGTCAAACATCAACTCAGAAAATCCGTTTAGCACCTTATGATGCTCCTCATAATGAGGCTCGGCATTCACAAAGCCCTGAACCTTAACCACTCGCTGAATTCGATCCAATGAGCCAAGACCCTCTTTCAACACCGCCAGGACCTCAATACCCGCTTGCCGCGCAAACTGATAGCCTTCCTCGGTTGTATACTGACTACCCAGTTTCCCTTTTGGATTGCCATGCGGTCCTTTGCCCGAAACAAATAAGAGTCCGCCCGCTATGACAAAGTTAGTGTAGCTAGCCGCAGGGTTACTGGCCTGAGGTAAGACAATGCCAAGGGCTGCTAATCGCTTTTCAATGGTAGACATCCGATGACCTTCTTTCCGTATAGGGTAGATGAAACCTGCAGGTTATTCTGAAGGATAATGGGCACCTATGGCGTTCATTGCTTCCCAGCAAATGACCGACGTGCTATCTCTCACTTGCCCCGCTTCCAAGCGCTGCAGCAATACGTTTAGATTATGTACAATAGGCTTATCATTCTTGAAATGATGATACAGATGTTGAGGGGATTCGTAAAAGCCACCTTCGCACTCCAGTAATCCATCTGTGACCAACACGATCGTATTCGTTCCTGGTCTTAATTGCCGGCGACCCGATGAGTAACAAGGAACTGGCAGATCAAACGTATTTACCTGACCAACCCACTCATAGAATTGTCGTTGATTCAGAGCATACTGGCCCATTGCGGCCAATTCCGGATGAAACAAAAAAGCCATACAGTCTCCTATGGACAGCCACCACAAATAAGCCCCGGATTGATAACAAAGCAAACAGGATGTTTCTCCTTGAATGGAACGACATGCCTCCCTAAATGACTCTTCCGATAGAAGCTTGATGATGTAAGGCTCCAGTTCTGTAAATACCGTTGTTGAACTACAAATCTGTGTCAATTCTTCTCTTTTGGACTTCAAATGATTAATGAGAAGTTGAGCACTTTGCGAACTATGATGTGCGTCCAATAAAACAGATAAGACCCACGTTTGGTCCGGTGCCTGCATACAATACAGGGCATCTTCGTTCTTATAAGCTTTATTACTCGTACTCCCTCCAAAACATCCAACGGCGACACGTCCCAAGGAGGTTACTGCAACCTCGTCCAACGACGGCCTATCGCTACCCATCCAAGTATACTCCATATTGAGTCACCTTCATCAATGTTGTTTTACGACTTATTCGTTACAGCTTTCTGGCTTTTAGTACAAAAGTCACCGGGAACATCTTCGCACGCTTGGCTAGATCACTAGCTCCCCCATCCGCTGGAAGTAGATCCTCATCATTCTCCTCAATCATCTGCTCAATGATAAACCCTGCTCGAGCTAAAGTATTAATGTATGTGGAGAGGGTACGGTCAGCGAGAGTAAGCTCACCTTGCACAGCATCGGGAAATACCGGGTGCCAAGTGTCGTCGAAGTAGGATTTTTTCCAAACGAATTGGTTGTTCTCCTCTGCCACACAGCGGTGAATCGGGTGAGACCAGCTGAAGATAAAAACACCATCTTTTTTCAAATAGGAAGCGACCCGACGAAAAGTGCCTTCAAGATCGGTTGTCCAGCCAATCGCATAGATCGAGTAGACGAAATCAAAATATGCCTCAGGCAGACCACACTCCTCTTCCATAGGCGAACAAATCAATTTCGCAAACAATCCCTGGGCCTTCAAGTGTTGCTCTGCTCTTTTAATTTGTTGGGAAGACAAATCGATACCCCAGAGCTCAGACGCATTACGCTGTGCATGATATTGCAGGGATTCACCATTCCCACAGCCGATTTCCAACAACTTTTTACCCGACACATCACCAAATAACCGATGATGCTCTTCCGAGATAAAAGCGCCGTACTGCGGAAGAACAATGGCTTTTAACACCTCATTGCCCCTTGTATTCCAGTAAGCGCTGTTGGTTTCATGTATACTGTGCTTGTCCGACATGGCAACCCCCTTAATTGATTCTTGATGCTTCTCATTTCAAGTGCAGTGTAAGGTCAAAGAATAATTCTGTTTTCGTTCCAATTTTTTCAAATCCACATTTCTGATACATCTCTTTGGCGGTGTCTGCGTGATCCGTAATTAAATAGGTATAGGGTACACCATGTTCATTGGAAACCCGTAGTAAATGTTTGAGCATCGAGCTCCCGAATCCTTTTCTTTGATAGTCAGGTAGTATATCGAAATCTTCAATTTTTGCGATGTGCTTTGAGATCATCAATTCACATTTCCCAATCGGTAAATCTTGATGATAGCAAACATAAAAATCTAGTGGGAGTGATGACGGATATAGTCTAGCTTTTCTTGCAATTCTTCTTTGCGCAAAGTCTAATCCCATGGATTTCGTATTCGCTTGCACATCAACCTGAATTCCATCTGAAATTTCTTTCGGCTGGGTTGCTTTTGTAATGTGACAATCTAGATTTCCCTTAATTGATTTAAAATTGTCAACATTGATGAGCATGTAATCATATTGCGTGATATCAGGTTTTATGGGAAGGCCATTCAATTGAAGTAAATCCTTTGTTTCCATTGGAAAGTTGGATTCCACTCTCAGGAAATTCTTGTTATGTTTCTGGCATAGAGCTAATTCCTTGATTATTAGATCAACCAAACACTCGTCGTTATGCTTAATTAGCGTATAATTATGAGTATACATGTCTTGAATTTGATCATCCCAAAATCTCATGAGCCCTTCTGTCTCCCAACTTTTGCAAAACAACTTGGAGTATGCCGCTTCCGTATGAATGATTTGAGATAGCAAGACCTGATGATCTAACGATTCTGGCATTTCCCCTTGGCTTATAAAGCCTGTCTGTATCCGTATCAATTATAGTACCAAACCTTAGGTGTGCATGTAGCCGTTTTGATACCTCTCATCGTCTTCGTTGCGTCCCAAAAGATAAGTTTTTTGATAGTTGAGCTCCTTGATTGTGTTATTCCGATCCATTAATGAATTTCAAATGCAAAATAGGAAACGGCCGCCCTGAGCTGTCCAGTTCTGAGCGACCCACTTGATGGAATCCTAACCTCTGGTAGAATAAGGCCGCTTGTTCGTTCTGTTCATTGACATCCACACTTAGATCAGGCCCCGCCTGCTTCATGGCATCTTGTATCAACTCTCTTCCCACTCCTTGCCCATGGACAAGCGGATCCACGAATAGCATCTCGACATGGCTTCCTTCCGTGCCAATAAATCCGACCGGGTGACTCTCCTCATTCACAGCAACTCGGACCTCGTAAGAAGTTAGAGCCTGATCACGGACCGCAGTGCGATAGAATACGATATCGTCCTCCGATAGAAAATGATGGGTAGCACGCACGGCACGCTCCCAGATCTCCACGAGTTGTTCATGCCAGGTTGACTCATAAGGCTTTACTTGTATATTCATATTACATCTCCAATCATTCTATTGGTATTCATTCAGTCTTAGCCTAGCTCAATAAACTTCTGCATCCACCATTCATTATTCATTATAAATCTCGTACCGAGTGGCATGATGACGAATTGTTCGTTCACTTCGAGAGGTTCTCTTAGCCCCGTATATACAAGATCAATATGTAACTGGAACGGTTTCATTGGCCTACCCACTTGAGCTTCATATTGCTGCGCAATTGTCAAAACATCCATTTGGTTATCCCAGTATTGCATGGCAACCTGACCACCCGCCGGCATGTTCCACCATGCACTAAATGAGGGCCATAAAGTAATCAGCGCAGCCTTCAGGTCGGGCTGTGTGATTCTGGAAAACTCAGGAGGATCGATAATCAATTCATCCCGATTTTCTCTCTTGGCGTTTGCTTTTACATAAGTGCTCTGTTCCCAGAACTCTTCCCATTGGTTTCTTAATTGAGCATAGTCCTCAACTTGTTCCGGATTTCGTAATTTAGGCCAAGCTTCTTCAGCGAACGCCTCGGACAAAAGTCCATATGCGCTACCCACATACATGAGGAAATTCAAGTCATATTCTCCTGCTATACAAACAGACCAAGAACGGCTCATATACGATCAGTCCTCTCAAAAAAATGCCTTGGGATACCTCAATTCCCCGCGAATCGCGTGGGTTGCATCGTTAATCAATTCATAGGCCATAAACACATCGTCTGAAACCTCAAACTGCGTTAATGTGAAGCCATAGTGACTGGCAGGTTTGAAGCCTAATTGCGGATAATAGGCAGGGTGACCAATTAGCAGCACAACAGGATATCCGAGCTGCGTACACCGAAGTAACCCTTCCTTTATTAATTTTGTCCCTATGCCTTGCTTTTGATAATCAGGATGAACGGCAATCGGAGCCAGAACAATCACGTCATGACTTCCATTTTCTCCAACAACTTCGGCTTTGCTGAACAAGGCGTGACCTACAACCTTTTGATCAAATTCTGCAATCAATGATAATTCCGGGATAAACGAAGAAGATGATCGGATGCGCTCTATTAATTTAGATTCGTCCTCCCGATTCTCAAACGCATGATAATTCAATGTATAGACTTCCTCATGGTCCCTGATATCCTCAGTTCTTATAATCATGTTTTCACTTCTTTCGTATCTTCTACTAATCTTACTCTGATTCATAGATTAAATCACTTAATTGGTCTGCCATTGCTTCGTTAATCGTATAGCCATAGTGGCCGTCAATCAAATTCACTAAGAGTCCCGTGCCTCCCTTTTCTTGACCGATACCCAAATGGTAGCTGTTAACAAATTGCTATAAAAAAATCTGCAATCTCATTGCAGACGTTTTAACTCTAAGTTGAGTAAATCTATATTAAAATTACCTTTAAGTAAAATATCTAAGCCTAATAAGCCATTGATGTTATACCTAAAAGCAGTGAAATCGATTTCGACATCCTTTAACGTGTAGCCCCCGATTTCAATTAAATCGATTCTCTTAATAAATGCGTGTTCTTCTCCACCAATACCATAGTTTGTTATAAAATGATCTTCTTTAGTGGCTCGGATGTCAATTTCATCTACAGCATCTTGCGAAATTAATGTGTGACTTGCGCCTGTATCAATGACAATATCCTTTATAAATTTGCTTTGCCCTTTATATTGTATTGTTAATTCTGTAAAAAGGAGCCCATCTCTATATTCAATTTGCATTTATAGATATCTCCTCAAGCCTATATTTTTTCTAATTATAACTTCTACCTTTTCTTTGGATGTGTGGTAAACTAAAGTCCGATTTTTACAATTCAATAACTCTCGTGTTGCATCTTCTTCCTTGACCGGACCAATTAAAGCAACTTCTTCAACTATTTCTTTATCATCTTTTTCGAACGAATGTAAGATCTCGAACTTTACAAACTGGTCTGGATAAATGTTTTGAACTTCATTCCATTTCACGTATCATCCCTCCAAACGTTTTGGTGTTATTATATCACTGTTTGAATTTATATCTGCAGATTAAGAACAAAAATTGCTAACATACCTCAATAGTTGTCGGACTGTTCCATATACCTCCATCATACTATATGAGGGAACAATTGGATATTCATGAACAGCAAAAAGCCTCCGACTACTCGGAGGCTTTTCTAACCTTTATTTTCCCTGCCTAGCGGGAAACGTAGTATTAATTTTCAGGCTGTTGAAAAGTGCCGACGAGCACGGAATCGAATCTGGAGAAGCGAAGCGTTCGCCTTTGTCCCCGGATTTCAACCGCTAAAGCGGTTAACAAATCAAGAAATCTGGGGACAACAGCGATCGGAAGATCGATCCGTGAC
This sequence comes from Paenibacillus daejeonensis DSM 15491, assembly GCF_000378385.1. Lineage (GTDB taxonomy): Bacteria > Bacillota > Bacilli > Paenibacillales > Paenibacillaceae > Paenibacillus_D > Paenibacillus_D daejeonensis. Next base: position 271,788 of record NZ_KB899660.1, read on the forward strand.
TTTAGGCCTCCTCTTTCAATCAGCCTTCTTTTAATCTAACCTTACGCCCGCCGATATTCCCCCGGCGCCTTCCCCGTATGCATTTTAAATACCTTGGCGAAATAGCTCTTATTCTCATACCCTAACTGCTCCGATACCCGCTCCACGCTATCTGCGGATTCGTTCAGCATCTCTTTGGCCCGTTCCATCTTGATTAGCGTCACATAGTGGACGAAGCTCATGCCGGTCTCTTTTTTGAACAAGCGGCTGAAGTAGCTGGGATTGAGCGGAATATGCCCCGCCACCTCTTCCAAGGTGATCTTACTGTGCACATGACGATCGATGTAACGCTTGGCCTTGAAGATTTCTTCGCGACCCGATCCGCTCGAGAGACCGCGCACAGCATCCAGCCGCTCCAGAAAACGTAGCTGCACCCAAGCTGCGAGTTCATCGATCCGCCTGATTTCAGACAACGATGCATACAGCATTTCCAGGGAGAATCGGGATGGAAACGGCGCGCGAGCCAGCAGCGTGGCCTGGTTATCGTACAGCATCTTGAAGGTCCATTCCCTCACCACGGCTGGCAAGATGTGATGATGACGCGCCAGCGCTATCCACTCCAGCAACAGTGCCGAGACACGCGCCTCGTCCTCCTCGAGGAAGGCTTCCCTCATCTGGCGTGCCAACTCGGTACATAGCGGCACTACGTCATCGCTTGCGAAGGAGGGGAACGTCCTCAGGTCAACGGCCGAACGCTCTGGAAGATAGAAGACATAATCTGAACCGTTAGCAAGCAGCTTGACAAGCGCGCTACGCAACTGTCCGATGCCACTGACCTCATCGACACACACCAACGTCACGGGACCATCCGCCGCATCCTCCAGTAGCTCCAACGTGCCTTGAATACGATCCATCGACAGCGCGTCTTTTACCGCCTCGCCGGCAACGAGGATGCATTCGTCTTCACTGCGCGGTAGACAGAACAAACTGGCCTCCATTGCTGCGGCCTCCACCACTTGCATTCGATCACCCACCGCGAGCTCCTGTAGACCAAGCTGACACAACGCAAGCGTGAGCTTGCCTTGCTTCGGTAATCCAAGCGCTTCAGCTTCCTGCTCCCATCCATCCTCGATTCGCGCAGGTCGCGCTGAGCTCTCCAGTAGATTCCGCTTACTCATGAAGGCACTCAGCCCATTTAAGCTAACCCACGACGCCATTTGAACGGCTTCTTTTTGTTGCTTAGCCAGATCAGCCGATACTCGACGAATGATCTCAACGATGACAGGTACGGTCATGGTTTCCTTCAATATATAATCGATCACATTCAGCTTGATGGCCTGCTGGGCATATGCAAATTCATTCATGCAGGACAGAATCACCGTACAAATGCGTTCGTTGCGGCCATTTAGTTCGCGTATCAATTCAATACCGTTCATGATTGGCATGCCGATATCGGTGATGACCAGATCAGGCATCTCTTCCGATGCCTTCTCCAAGGCAAGCGCTCCGTTCTTGCAGCAATGCCTTACCTCCATGTCGAATTCAGCCCAAGGAATGGCTTGACTCAGAAATTCAAGCACTGGCAGATCATCGTCGACAAGCATGACACGATACATGAACGTCACCTCTCCCTTTCATCGTTGGCGGAACCTGCGTTGTCGGGGAGGTTGATTCGGAACAATGTCCCTTCACCGAGCACGCTCTCCACAGACAGCTCAACATTCATCCCAAAAGTAAGGTACAGCCGTTCGCAAACGTTGGACAATCCGATAGAGGCCAGACTGCCGCTGTGCGGGGGATTGGGGTTCTTTGCAGAGCCCCGTCCCAGCCTGGTACGTAAGTGCTGCAATTCTTCCTCCGTCATGCCCGCGCCATCATCCTCAATCTCAATGAGCAGCCGCCCGTCTGTACGCTGGGTACGTATCGCAATCGTGCCGCCTTCTTGGCGAAGGCCGTGAATATAGGCGTTCTCGATGATCGGCTGCAGAATAAACCGCGGGAGTAAGGCATCCAGATCCTCGGTGGCACAATGCGTAAGCAAGAGAACCTGATCGCCCTGACGAAAATTCAACAGCTCCACGTAACTGCGAAGCATATGAAGCTCATCCAGCAGCGTATTCATTTCCTGTCTTTGCTGGATCGTCATGCGAAGCAGTCCGGAGAGCGTCTGGAGCAGTTCCGCATTTTCCGCATCCCCCTTCATGAGCACCCGCAAGCGAATCGAATTCAAAATATTGAAGAGAAAATGAGGGTTGATCTGAGACTGCAGCATAGCGAGCTCCGCCAGCCGCTTCAGCTCCTGCTCCTCCTTGATCTGACTAATCGTCTGCTCCAGACGGTCCAGCATATGATCAAATGACCGTCCCAGCTTGCCGATCTCGTCAGAGCCTCGAATGCCGGAACGGATGCCCAATTCCTCCCGCTCTACAGTAGCCGCAACCCCGCCCAGATGAATGATGGGTTTAGTCACTTGCCGCACCAGTACAACCATAACCAGGAGAAAAAAGAGAGCGGTTAACATTTGAATCGCTGTACTCCAACGATGCGTGCTGCTCACCTGCTCAACAGCCTGATCGTAACGGGATAAACTGACAAGTCGGTACTTGCCGTAAGGGATATCTTGCGCGGTCAACAAATAGGTCTTATCCTGATGCTCAATAAAGACCGATTCCCCGGAGGTTCCCAGACGGTCCGTAAAAGCGAATGTCTGGCCAATCTGCTCCTTCTCCCGAGCAGACACAACCGTCCCGTCAGGCGACACCAGCAGCGTCATCTGCCCGGTATCGCCGTCTCCAAAGTTCTCGCTAATTTGATTCTCGTCCATACTGACGAGGATGACCGCGTAAGACATATCTGCGGAGGTCCGCAGATTGCGGGCGATCGTCAGGACCTGAGGATTGCCCGACGCAAGAGATGGAATGTAGTTCTCCAGCGTGCCCGCCCAATATAATTCGAATGCCGGCTGTTCCAACACCTCACGCATCCAGGACTTGTCATACAACTTCTCTGCCTGAAACCCATTGTAGGCATAATTCGTGAAGGACTGACCGTCTTCCATCAGGATGGTGACGAAGGTCTTGGGCATCATCGTCGTGACGCTGTGAAGCTTGTCCGTAATTTCTTTGAAGTCCAGCAGGTTGGTAACAACATCTGTCTGATCCAGCCTGCCCCGCTGCCAGTTCTGGTTCAACACGCGATTGATTCCCGGATCAAATTGAATATAGTTCGCCACCAGCACCATCGTGTTGATCAGGTTAGACACATAGTTACCCTCGCGCTCCAACAAGCGCTTTTCGTTGTCGATAACCTGTGAGCGCACGATCTGCTCGGTGTTGGAATTGGAGATGTACAACGTGACGGCTGCAGGAACGAACAGGCACAACAGGGAAGCGAGAAGCAATTTGTTGCGGAAGCCGAGCCGCCAGCGTTTCGGCATCGTTGATCCCCTCTCCCCTGCATGCCTTAGTAAGCTTATTATACCTGTTTCAACCGCTGTTGGGAGTCCCTTTTATTGGTTGGCGTCAACGATGGCGCGCACCTCGGCTTCTGTCTTGGAGATCGTCGTCTCCAGGTCCTGCTGTCCCAGAATGAACAGCTCCGTCTGCGTCGTATAGGCCTGTTCCAGCTGCGATTGATAGGACGGTGGTACATTGAGAGGAGCAGCCTGGAAGTGAGTCATAACATAGGTTAAGGAGTCTTCGTCAATGAAATCTGGACTGAGCGCATGCTCTTTGACACCACGGATGAATTGATTCGCATCCTGCTGTCTCCAGGCAGAGTACACATTCTTCAGCTCGCCGCCTTCTGTCGAGTGCCAGCGGATGAAATCATATGCCGCCTCCTTATTCGAGGAGCGATCCAGAATGGCTGCGAAATTCCCGTTGGCAATGCTCACCCCTGCTGGCTGACCCTTGTCGTTGGATGGCATCGGAGCAAAGGCAGTGGTAAACGTAGCCGGGAATTGTTCGGAGCCGCCGGATTCGTCAATCATCCAATTGCCCGTGACGATCATGGCTGCGCGCTCTGAGAAGAACTCCGACCGGTACGCCAGCTTCTGCGAGATCGTGTCTGCGTATGGCGTGGCGATGCCTGCCTCCTCCGCTTTTGACCTCAGTTCAAGAGATTGGCGGATTTCGGGTGAATCAACATTGAGTTGGCCGTCTGTAAACAGATTGTTGGCATTCATCTGGTTGATCTGGGCCAGTTGCCAGTACATGGGCCAGGTGTGGAAATACGTTCCGTATACAGTAGACGCACCCGATCCGCTCGTCAGCTTTTCCGCATAGTCTAGATATTCATCCCATGACCATTCGGTAGGCACCTCGAGTCCCGCCGCATCCAGCATGTCTTTATTTAAGAGGACAAAATAATTCTCCAATGTATCTGGCAATGCAAAAACGGTGCCGTCAATGGAAGGATCGAGCAAGTATGTTTCGTTTAAATCCATGCCCTCGGTTGCCATGAGCTCGTTAAGCGGCGCCAACAACCCCAGTCCGGCACGCTGCGAATAATCGGTTGCGCCTGGCATGAACACGACATCCAGATTTTCACCCGATGCCATCAGCAAGTCCAGCCGTTGCATGCCAGCCACGGAATCGCCGTTGTCGGATAGCTCGACGTATTCAATCGTTACGCCGTCATTCGCTTCTTCATATGCCTCAATCACCGGCGCCATCAGATTCGTTGGCGTCCAGTGCGCCACGCGCAGCACGACCTCTGCTACGGGCGGTTCTCCATTTCCATTCCCATTGCCATTGCCTGGAGACGGAGTGGGACCATTATCCGAATTAGATCCGCATCCCGCCATCAGACCAACCAGAAGAGACATGCCCGCCAATACGGTTACCTTTTTCTTACTCATCCTCAACCACCCCTTGAACGTAGTGTACTTCATTTTGATACGTAATCCATCACCCATTGCCGCTCGCGTCTCGTTTAGCCCTTCACCCCCCCCAAAGAAATGCCTTCGATGACATGCTTTTGGCCGATAATAAAGACAATCAACAGGGGGACGATGGCCGATACGGAGGCTGCCATAATCAGCGAATAAAAGGCACCGTTACGATCGGCGAAGGCGTTCATGCCCAGTTGAATCGTGTAGAGCGTTCTGTCGCTCAAGAAAATAAACGGCGTCTGGAAATCGTTCCAGGTCCAGATGAACCGCAGAATCCCATACGTTGCAATCGCCGGACGCGCAAGCGGGAGCATAATGGAGACAAAAATCCGAATATGACCGGCCCCGTCGATCTGTGCCGACTCGATAAATTCATCAGAGATGGATGCGAAAAACTGTCGGAGTAGAAATGTCCCCAAAACGCTGAAGCCGCCCAGCAGAATTAGACCTGTATGCGTGTCGAACAGTCCCACCGATCGAAACAGAATAAATAGCGGCACTAATGTGGCTTCTACAGGAATCATATAGGTGGCCAGGATGAGAAGGAACATGGCACTGCGGCCTTTGAAGCGGATTTTGGTGAAGCCATAAGCGGCCATGCTGGATACCAGAACCGACAGTACGGTGGTTAATAGGGCAACCTTCATTGAATTCCAGTAGTATAGGCCGAAGTTGGCTTGTCCAAGCCAGACTGAACTGTAATTGAACGCTGCCCGCCAGGTCGTGGGTATCCATTCGACGGGATAATTGAAGACATCCGCCTCAGGTTTTAATGACGCAGATACCATCCACACGAATGGCAGCAAGAAGATCATGCCAACCATGGCCATCACAGCCGTGATGATGGCTTTGAGCCAATCGATACGTTTGAACAGGAGCATCTGCTGGCCCCTCCTTTCCCCCGATTCAATATTTCACCCAATACTTCTGCCCGAACCACTGTAACGCAGTGATGGCAAACAAGATGAGGAACAGCACCATGACCATAGATGAGGCATACCCGGTCTGCAGCTCAACAAATGCGGTCTGGTACATGTCATATACAATGACAGAGGTGGAATGGGCAGGCCCTCCCTCCGTCAGTACCTTAATTAATGCGAAGGACTTGAAATTGCCAATGAACCCGGTGATCAAGAGGAAAAAGGTGGTCGGGGTAAGCAGCGGCAACGTTATGGAGCGAAACTGAACAAAGGTCGAAGCCCCGTCAATACGGGCGGCTTCATACAGGTCGGCAGGGATATACTTGAGACCCGCGATGTAAATAATGAGGGCGACGCCCAGGTCGATCCAGATCATCAACATCATCACCGAGGGGAGCGCAAAGGTCGTGTCCGCTAGCCACCGTGGCGGATGCTCGATGCCAAGGTTCATTAAGAAGGCATTGACCGGCCCGACAGAAGGATGGAACAGCACCTGCCAGACGACGGCAACGGCTACAACACTGGAGATTTGCGGCATGAAGTAGATGACTTTGAATGCACCGGATGCATACACCCGGCTATTAATAATGATTGCCAGCACCAGAGCAATCGCCATCCCAATCGGAACGGCAAGTAGCATCACGAAGTTGTTGACGACCGATTTAAGGAACACATCGTCTTGCAGCAGGTTGCGATAATTGTCCAGGCCGTTGAATTCGATGCGATCGAATCCAGTAATAAACGACCAGTTACTGAAGCTGAGCGTGAACGAAAAGATGAGCGGCATGAGTAGAAATACGATAACGCCCAGCAGCATGGGGCCGACGAACAGCAATCCCATGGCGGTTTCCCTTAGCCTCAATCTGCTTATGCTGCGTCTTCGGGGAGGCCGCGTTGAACGTTCAACTTGATGATGTACGGAATCCAATCGGGATCCGCCTCCTTGTCACTTTCGGATGTGAGATTACCTCCTATTATAAGGAGCATCCAAGGCCCGCATAAGACAATATCATGACTTGTTTGCACACTATTTTTACTCCCTTCATCCGAAGTAAAAATCAGCGTTGAAATGCACAAAATAGTTGATTTACAGTGCCTGCCTACTCTGATAATTTCAAACCATCCACAAAATTATCAGGCATTTGAAGAACGGCCGGAGAGGCACGGAATCGAATCTGGAGAAGCGGAGCGTTCGCCTTTGTCCCCGGATTTCAACCGCTAGAGCGGTTAACAATCAAGAAATCTGGGGACAACAGCGATCGTAAGATCGATCCGTGACCGTAGGCTTTCCTTTTCAACAGCCTGAAACTTTGCTATAGAAATAGGAGGTATATGATGAGAGAGCACAAATCGATTATGACGCGTTATTTGATGCACATTACGGGATTGTTGCACGAAATTGAGAGTAGTCCGAAGGAGCCATTGATTGAGGTAGCCTCACTACTCGCGGATCATATCGCCGCAGATCAGCTGGTGTATCTGTACGGGCCAGGCGGTCATTCCAATATGAATGCAACGGAGGTGTTCTTCCGGGCCGGCGGATTGATGCATATTAGCGCCATCCTGGACGAAGGAACGATGATCTCCAATGGCGCACTGCGTTCTATGGCGGTCGAACGCACACCGGGATATGGCAGACTAGTTATTGAAGATAATCGGCTGGCAAGTGGAGATATTCTGATTATCGCCAACGCTTATGGAATTAACACCGCCTGTGTGGATGCTGCACTCGAAGCCCGTCGCCGCGGGGTAACGACTATCGCCGTTACCTCCGTCGGTCATGCAGACGCCATCCCTCCATCCCATTATGCCCGTCACCCTTCTGGCCATAATCTCTATGAGGTATGCGATTATGTACTCGATTCCAAGGTAAAGCCAGGGGATGCCGCAATCCAGATTGACGGGATTGAACCCAAAATGGGCTCTACCTCTACCTTTGCTAACGCCTTTCTACTAAACTCCCTGATGATGACAACGGCATCGGTGTTGGCTGAAAAAGGGATTGAGGTACCCGTATGGCGCAGCGGCAATGTGCCAGGGGGCGATGAATGGAACAATCAGTTTATTGATCGGTTCAAGGGACGTGTCCGATGGTTGTAGGAGAGATGGTTATGAAGCTCAACTTAATTCCACAACCCCAATACGCGCAAGGACGAGAGGGCGATGCGGTGAACCTGTCCAACCTGGATGCTACCTTGGTTCTTCCTGCACCGGACACCAGATTGAGCAGTCTAACCGGATCGTTATTCCACCTCGTAGAGGAAGTTGCTTGGGACAAAAATATCTTCGCATTAGCAGCTGGGGGCGCCGAGCTGAATCCTGCCCAAGCCGAGCGGGTGCGGGGACGGCATGACGGGTATGTTTTGATGACCGGTGGAGGCCAGGTAGAGCTCTATGCTTGTTCTGCGTCGGGCTTATTCTATGGCCTCAAGACGCTAGAGCGAGTACAAGCCACAGAGGATAACGGCTTGGTACCTGCACTAGTTATTGTGGACTGGGCGGATCTCGCGCTGCGCAGCGACTATCTGGATCTGCGTACCCTCTACCCTACCTTTGACCATATGCTGAACTATATCGCTGAACTCGCCGACTACAAGTTAAATACACTGGTTATCGAATACGAGGACAAGCTGCCATTTCACGGGGACCACACGTATCTGCGACATCCCCGGCTCTGTCTCAGCGAGGAGCAGCATCGACAGTTACTGGAGACTGCGTGGGCACATTTTATCTCTGTTATTCCGAAGCAGCAGTCATTTGGCCATCTTGAATACATCCTCAAGCATCCTGCGAACATGAGCTTGCGCGAAACGCCCGACAGCGTCGGTGAGTTGTGTCCGCACCGGCCAGGAGCTTACGAACTGATGGCCGGTATTTTGAGTAATGTCGCCGACTTGCATCCAGACAGCGACTACCTGCATTTGGGCTGCGATGAGGTGTGGAGTCTGGGCACCTGCGAGGACTGCAGGCGCTCCGGCATGAGCCGCGAAGCCTCGTTTATCTCGTTTGTAAATCGGCTAGCCCACCACGTCCGCTCCCTTGGCAAGAAACCGATGATCTGGCATGACATGCTGATACATGCCTCATCAGAAGAACTGAAGCGACTTGATAAAGGGATAACCATCGTCGTCTGGATCTATGGCGGACACCAAATGAAGGCCGACGCCAGGCGGATGATCCGCTCCCTGCGCGAAACTGGGCTTGCCGTGCTTGGGGCATCCGCTGTCCGTTGCTGGGACGACAATGGCGACCAGAACTATCCGGTCATCCACAACCGAATTGCGAATATTCAGGATTGGAGTGAAATGGCCGAATCAGAGCAGCTGGACGGCGTGATTGCGACGAATTGGGCCTGTCCTTTTGCGCTGGGCAGTCCTTACGGTCTATTCGAAACGTCGCGCTACCCTGCCTTTTACTCCGCCGAACGCAGTTGGAACAGCCGCGCAGATGATACCAGTTATCTACAGCGTTTCCTCCTACATCATCACGGTCTCCAACCATCTGATGTATCTGAACCATGGGATGATTACGCCAGCACCGATTATTATCAGCTGATGCCTCGGCTATTGCCTTATGTGCGCAAAAACCGTGACACCGCGGAGCTAATCTCGGCCATGATCGCCTTCGAGCTGCCGGCACACCGTCAATTCCCGCTGCACACTTGGCTGTTCCGCGCTGTACTACATGGGGGAAGTGAGGAAATTTCCACCGGCCTGAAGGCCAGGCACAGGAGCGGTTTTAACGAGCTGAAGCAGGTAAGAATACGCATGAAGGATGCGCTGGATGCACTACTCATTCCAGAGATGAGAGATGTGTATCTGATGTCACGCTTTTACCGGCCTGAGCTGTATGAGAGGCACCTGTCCGAGATTGTTGAGGGGGTTGAGTCGGTCTTGCGGACCAAGGAAGGAGAGAATGATCATGCCTGATATGTTGGTCAAACTGTATGACCTGCCGGAGAAGCAGACGCTTGTCCAGCAGTTGGCGCAGCAGGGAATTATGATCAAGCGAGGGATGTCCGGGGATATGCACCGCGCCGTAGCGTTCGTGGAGGAGCATTTCAATGCGAGCTGGCGTAATTCGTGTCAGAATGCCTTTGCCCGCCTCCCCTCCGGTATCTTCCTGGCGGTGCGAGACAAACAAATCATCGGCTTCGCCTGCTACGACGTCGTCGTTCGCAACTTCTTCGGGCCAACCGGCGTCACCGATGCGTGCCGCGGGCTAGGTGTTGGCAAAGCCTTGCTGCTCGAGTGCCTACACGCCATGCGTTCAGACGGTTACGCCTACGCCATCATCGGCTGGGCCGAGGACGCACAGACCTTCTACCAACGTACGGTGGGTGCGACGGTCATCCCGAATTCGTTTCCTGGGGCTTATCGGAATATGGTGGCATTGGATTGAGGGCCTTTCACCCTTTTAATCTAGGGTAACAATAACTAACTTCATTCTGACTGAGCCACACCCTCTCTTAACAACAATGGCCCGCTTCTTGTCTTCTACCAAGAGCCGGGCCATTGCTATCTAGGCGGGGGGAACACAACTTTATAAGGCAATGACATTTTCAAACTTGGCGCCGAACCCATTCTTCCCTATGTGTGGTTCAATAGCCCACCTCTTACCTTGCAAAGGCGTATCCGCATTGCCAGGATAGATGAATACTCGTTTCGATTGATTGGAGTAGTCTTCAATGGAATGACCAATATTGCCATTGGGATCAAGCAATTCATAACCCTTCGCATGAATTAAGTCGCTACAATACCGAAACAACTCTCCAATCGTTTTAGCTTGCTGTGCAAAAGCATAGGTCTTATTAAAGATGTGTTCCGCATCCTGAATCAGTCGCTGGAATTCAAGATCATGACCAATAAGGATGGTTTCCGAGTAATCTCCCCATTGACCATGACGCATCGGACTATAGTCAACTAGCACGATATCTGTTTCTTGTAGCACAACCTCTTCAGAAGGCAGATGGTTTCCTCGTGTACAAAAAACCGAGTTTGTATTGAAATTAACAAGCATCGGATACCAAAGTGCTTCTGCCCCCAATGAGAACATGATCTCCTCGCACTTATTCGCAAATGCTTTCTCCGAAATGCCTGGCTTCAAAAATTCTTTTGATTTCTCACACGCTAGAATCGCTAACTCTTGAGCATTCATATTACTCATTCCTTTGCAATTTCTTGAACATTATTATTCGATAACTTTATCAGCCCACTTCAATCCCAGCAATTAAAGATTACATCCTTATACTTAATTGGATTCCAATACTTTAATTGTTCAAGTTCTGAATGATCCAATAACATTATAGTTTTATCAGTGATATCTTTATTCAATACAGATAGATTAAGACACTGGTAATAATTATATTTACTTTTCTGATTTCCAGTTCTAAGTTTCGCGTTTATGTACAAAGCAACATCATGAGAATCTATGAAATTGGCATTTCCATCTCGATATTCATCAGCCAATCCTATGATTGGATAATGCTTATTCATCAAAACTAACGTTTGAATCTTTTTGTTGCTTAATTTACCTAAGTGATAATTTCCGCTATAAGTTTCGATTTCTTCAAATTTCGTGTAATCAAAAACTACTAATAAGTCGTAACAGAACTGCTTGAACTCAAGATCAGAAACATTTTCATTCGCCTCAGGTTCACCAAAATCTGTGATGCCTCTAGGTAATATTAACATTTCGATTGCCCTCTCATTAATAGTAGAGTTCCATTTATTCTTACCTCAATACATAGTGGAGTGAGATGAAGAAAGTGACGATCTATTAGTTCTCTCGCTTTAATTCCTCTTTCTCCTCATTCGTTGCGTATCTACAAAGATGTAAATAATCATCAACTTGAATCGTCTTTACTTCAATTGGACTAACGGGATTAGGATTTACCCACTGGGTACCTCCAGCATATGTAAATCCATCGCTTCTAACTTTATATAAATAGCCACGCTCACCATAGTTAGGATGGCCACTGAAGAAAATCATTTGTATAGGTAAACCATACTTGGGGTCCATAACACGTTCACATTTTCCTTCATTATCCAGAACTGCTCCTAACGCAAAAGCTAGGGCAATATTCATCTCGGATGTTGCATAAACTGCAAGTTGGTTTCCTTCTTTAAAGACCCAATCATATGCTTGGAAAGGAAACAAACAATCAACTAATTTGCTCGACCCATGATACAAAAAGAGAGGCTTATTCATTCTTCTCGCTCCTAATAAACCGATACTTAGCAATCATCTCTCCCCATGGCGCTAATCCTTGTTCTGTAAAGCCGGCTTTTTCATATACTCTCTTGGCTGCCCCATTATCAGGATGATAACCAATGAGACAGACACTTGTACAATCCGCTCGGCCTTGAATCTGGTTTAAAATCATTTGTACAGCCTGGGCACCGTATCCTTTGCCTTGATATTGTTGATCGATCATTAACCGATAAATCCAGTAATTCTGATCGTCCGGATCCACACCAAAAAGGGTATAACCAACCATGCTCTCTTCCCGGTAAATGGCCATACTCGAGAACCCACTCAGAAACTGAGACTCAGCAATTGAATAAAGATTGGAAGCTATGAGTCGCTCTTGCTCCTGTTTCGGTTTAAGCGCGGCACAGGCTTCCCAGTTCGTTTTGTCAACTGTCTTCAAATATAGCATCGCATGCCTCCAATAATTGAGAAAGTCTAAAATGAACGACTAACGACAACACCGCTATATTCTAAAGCGTCCATTGCTCTTATTCGCTATACGTCACCAAGTTCAGAAATTGGCGTCCACCTATACTCGGAATTTTCTGAACTAAGCTTTATGATTTGTCTCTCTGGTAATGAACACCTGAAGATCCCAACTTGAGCATTCAAATGACTATGATAATTAAAGCCAGTTAAAACGACATTACATACCTCCACGCCCAATTCTTCTTTACACTCACGAAAAAGCGCCTCATGTATCGTTTCCCCCGGATCTACTGCTCCACCCGGTAAACTCCACCCCTTGTTGCCGTAAGTTCGTTTCAGTAAAAGAATTTGACCGTCAAGATTTGAGATAATTGCATGCGCGCCGAATCGAAACGTATCATTGAATGCCAACTGAGCCACGCTCCATTCTTATCTTTCGTATCACAATTAACTCTTTGACCTTCATTTTTTCTTCCACTCGTTCAACCACTCTACTAGGATAGTAGACAATTTTTCGTATTCTTTGAGTTCATTTAAAGTTTCTATTACTTGTCTAGTTCCCATTTCTTGCTCAACTTTATCCGCGCATTCAATCTGTAATGAACGCTTCAGACTGTATTCTAGCCATTCCAGTTTGTTAAAATAACCTGCATCTAAGACAGCTCTCCAATCCACTTGAACCATTCCGTAACTATTTTGATGGCCTTTTAAAAAAGCTAAAAATTTGTCTTTGTCTACACTGCCTAGCTCATTAATGGACCAATAAATTGCTGTCTCAATCAAATCGTGTTTAGGATTTATCTCTCCAGCTGATTCCCAATCAATAATAATCGGTTCACCATTTTTCCACATCACATTCTTAGGTTCCAAATCGCGATGACTGAGCACCTTCTCTGATTCCAACATTTTTTTAGATCGGTTTGACTTAGCATTCCATAGCGATAGTTTCTCCACACTATCAGATAAGTCATTAATCCAAACAGCCTTTTCTTCTTTTCCTTTATTCAAATAAAAAGCCCATACTATTTCTCGAGCCTCTTTAGAAGAAGCATGACTCATGTCAAATTGGGAGTAATCTGTTTGATGGATGTTTGCTAGAATGGAACCTATTTTCTTGCAATCTGCTTCGGTAATATCCGTTGCTACTTTACAATCTCCTACAATCCAATCGAATATCATGTAAAACTGATTATCAATACTCTGCAAAAAATCACCCTTAAATTTCTTTGCGGGTTGAGCGGGAATGCGATTGGACAAAAAATCAACTATTCTTTCTGATTGAATGTAATTATGTAGAGCCGTAGGCCTTTCCATAATAGAAGGGTTTAGTGCTTTAACAGCATAGTTCCCATTAGTGGTTTCTATAGCATACATTCTATGTAGATGACCTCCTGATATAGCGACAGGAGTTTTTGTTAAATCCCCAAGTTCCAATTTTTTACACAACTCTTCAAGTTGTACATTGTACGAATTATTCATTTTCAGTAATCACTCATCCTTATGAGTTTATAGTCATTAACGAGAAAGATTATGCCAAAACCAAAAGCAAAGATGAAAAGCATAGTTATTCGTTTCATTTAAATCTCCTTACTTATCTACATGTTTAAGATAAAGCCTGTTTTCTTTCCCTTGATGAATCCCGCCCGCTCATAAAAGTCATGCACCTCTGCTCGTTGCGAGCCTGTCATTAACATCAACTTATAACAATTTAGATTTCGACTAATCTCTTTTGCCTTCTCTATTGCCATTTGACCAAACCCTTGTCTTCTATAGTCTATATGTGTGACCACATTCTCGATTAAGCCATACGGTCTTGCACTCCTGGTAAGATTCTTTATGATGACCAGTACGCAGGACGCAACAAGAACACCCTCGTGTTCAACAACTATGATGCTCATGTTCTTGTCATTCAACATATCATTCCAATGATTAGACAGCTCTGGCCCCCTAGTCAATTCTGGATCATTGGGTTGAAGAAACGTATAGAGTAACAAAAGATCTTCTAATTCATTTACATGAACTAATCTGGCTTCAGCCACTTCGTATCACCAGCTTTCACCTTTTCCTCTATGACTTTCTTGAGCTCTATATTCCTATATGCTATGAACCTCTTCATATATCTTTTGAGCACGATTTTCTCAACAGCAACCCCCAAAATACCCATAGGAGCTTCAAAGCATAATGTATCTGTCATTAGTGTCTTTCCCTCTTGCTCCATGAATTCATGTTTATGCGTAAGACTTTTGAACGCTCCTATTTGCATTTGATCCGTAAACACATATGGATATTCATATTCCGTTATTATGGAGGTCAATCTTTGGCGAATGAGAAAATGAGTTGCTTCGAACGTAACCGTTTCGCCCAAACCAATGCCTCCTGTGGTGACACCTCCAACAGCCCGTTCCTTGGTGTGAGGCCACACAGTCTTTGTATGTAATTCGATATCTCTAGCAAGATCAAAACACATTTGGATGGGGGCAGAAATCTCGATTTCAGCTTTAATTGTTATCATGAGTGATCCGCCCTTCCTTATAAATTTAATTCATCTATTGCATCGGTCAGAAAATCAATCTTATCTTCCATATCTTCAATGTGCTTTTTAATCTTTAACTTATATTCTTGTCTTTTGTTCAAAGGTATGTCATCGATTATTTTTTCAAGTAATAAATAAGACTGCCTACTCACTTCAAAGTTTCCAGTCATCATTAATTCAAATAATAAATCTATGTGTTCACTGTAATGTAAGGGTGCAAGTGCATATAATAATGAACCCCTATATCCTAGTGTCTTCGGATCTTGCAGTAATTTTATAATCGGCTCAACTGCATCTTGGCAAGCCATATCTGAGAGAGTAAGCGCAATTTGAATTCTGATTAGAGGTTCTTCTGTAAGTTCCAATTGTTTTATTAAATAATCTGTGAGCATTGCATCATTGTTGTCTGCTAGCTCCTCAATCAGTAAACAGGCTTCATTAATTTCATTGTTTTGAAGGAAAGAATCCAAATGCTCTATACTCATATTTCACTCCTAATTGTTATTAGAATTATCTTTTAATAACCTTTGTTCCATCATACTATAAAAGGGAACAACTGGATATTATCATTTCCACTTACAGATAACAAAAAAGCCTCCGAATGCTCGGAGACTTGTACAACGCATCGACTATTTATGTATACTACTTGTCTTCACATGAGTGATTTCTTGCTGGTTCTCCCGATCTTGGTTGGTCAATAATCCCAGTAATCCGTCCGGGACCAACCGCACATCTTTGTCTGCATCGACAAAGAACTGGATAGGCACCCACCTCGCTACAAATCGTTCCTCTCCCTCTATTGCTGGCACTTCCTCCCATAGATACTGACTGTGATCCTTAAATGTGGCTTCATAGATAAAATCGATCTCATGGCCCATATCGTTTTCTGTACCAAAGATATTTTCAATGACCGCAATTAAATTGGGTTCCTCGACGTCTTGATTTAATTCCTCTTTTAGTTCGCGAATGAGAGTGCTTTTGCTGTTCTCTCCGAATTCAACCGTACCTCCTAAAGGGCGATAAAAGGTGATGGGATGTCCTGGAAAACGGAACTCATGGACTAAAATTTGATCTTCATTTCGCTTAATTACCGCCAAGGCAACTGTACGAATTTTCATTAGACTCTCCTGTCTTCTTGCATTTTCATTAGGACTTCCATTCACTCTTAAGAATAGAAAAGATTTCTCTGATTTAATGGTTATCAAGCAATTTTCGCCTTTTTTATAAGTATCTCTTGAAACTGTCATCCCATAACTGGGCTTCTATATATCGCTCCGGTCCTTTGCTGCCATCGTGATTCCAAACCTGGGGCCAACCATAAAGTTGAACAACGTTCATGATTTCTTCTCTTGTATAAACCTTTTCTCGATATGGCTTTCCGTCCTTATAACGCATCGTTGGAAATAAATCACCATAGGTAAAGCTTATGATTTGAGGATCAATGGCATCCAGTGGTATACTGACCACTTCGCCCTCATTGTACCATTGCTTTAACCAGTTGCACGGACCTAACGTCATATAGTGCGGGTACCGCTGTGCCGGCTTCCCTCCTTTTTGAATAAAAAGGGATCTTGCCCTGGCCTCCAATGTCTGGCGAGTTCTTAAGTAATCGTCCGATCGCTTACTAGCAAACACTTGCTGTTGCAATTTCAATTGGTCCAATATGAGCTGTGCCTCATCGGCTGGCAAAGTAGATAAATTTCTAAAGGGACCACGTTCTTTTTCATAATAATGATATAAGTCCACTCGCGCACCGCCTCCTCCATACGAATTCAACCGTGCCGCCATGGGTCGATAAAAGGTGATTGGATGTCGGTTTTCATTAGGACTTCCATTCACGCTTTAGAATCGAAAAGAACCACTGGTCCACCCAGACGTCTTTCCACTCTAACTCTTCTCTAAAGATACCTTCCCGTCGCATGCCTACGTTCTTCATTAATCGAGCTGAATGTAAATTGTTACTGTTACACATTGCCACGACCTTATGGGCATTTAACTTTTCAAAAGCATAGTGAATTAGCTGCTTCGTGGCACTATACCCATATCCAAAACCTTGATGATACGGAAGAAGGCCAAAGCCAATTTCCCAGCTCTTTCTGTGCTCCACATAACTCCAAATGCTCGCTAGTCCGATAGGTTCCGCGCCTTCATAAGTAGTCCTTGTAATTATAAAATCAAAGTTATGTTCAGAGCTAATTTGCTCTAAGTACTTAGCCTTCACCTGGTTAGCATCTGTCTCAACCGATTCTTCATAGCACCAGATCTCAGCGTTGCATTCCACAGCCGCAATAAAATCTAGATCCGCCGCGGTTACGGGAGCCAAAAGTATCTGGTAGTTGTGTTCATTCATTGGCAGGATTAGCTCCTCAAGGTAACTTATTATTGAACAGACATTTACTAAATTCCTCTAAGATGATTTGGTTCGTGCATGGCATTGTTCAGAATGATATACACAAAGAACGAAACGGGACACGTGATGATAAAGATGAGTCTCACACTAAACGAGGATATTCCAGCGAACGCTGCTAAGCCCCCGCATACTCCGAAAAGTGATTTATCCAATGAAGCTTTTTCTAGTTTTCTCATCGGGATGCCACTTCCTTTACACTTGAAACGTATAGTTAATCCAAAATAAAATGTTTTAAATAAGTCGCCATCAGCTTATTTGAGACTTCTAATGCCTCCGTTCTATCGGACGCTGGTGCAGAGAGCATGAATCCATTCTCGGGATTCCAATTCCCCTGATTTTGGAGAGCAATCGTCGCTTGATCATACGTTGTACTAAAATAGATAACTCCTAAAAGATAATTTGTAGGCATACCATTTTCAAAAGAACGATAAATCAAGAGACCACTATTATCATGATCCAATGTAAACTGTACTGTCTTCATCTCCAGTGCCGCAACATTCTCTAGACCTTGAATATCAACGGAGCCTTCAAACCTTTTCGTATTTAGGAATCGTTTATAAACTTTACCTTCAATAAGAACCTGAACTTGCTGTTCAAAAGCTTCATGCTCTTGACCCAGTCTGTATTTCATGCCCTCCGCATGCAAGGAAACACTTTTGGGAAAGTAGAACATCACAGTGCCAGACAAAGCCAAAATGACAAGAAGTATAGTGAAGACGGCGATGCCTTTTCTCATGAAATCCTCCACACCGATTAGGATCTAATTACTCCTCTGTATCCCAACCAAGCTCATTAATATCCAAAACCAGCGTTTCGTTCGTAGCACGCCATGTTCCGTTCTCCAACTTGATAATTTTCGCAATACCTTCAAATCGATTGTCTATAAAATCCGGACCCTCAAGCTTGGTCGTCGTTTGACTAAAGTAAACATAGGCTTCAGCTCCGTCATAATGGATGATCTGAACTTCTGCCAGTTCAAAAAGAAGATCAAACTGTTCAAATACCGCTTTGGATAAGGCGATAGCTTCTTTCAGTTCAGGGGTATCCGGGGCAAAAGTCGCTTCATACCGTTCGATGTCCTCGTCGTTGCTGGCTGCGATTTGTTCCTCGAGTACCCCAATAATTTCCGCTTTTTCTTCAGCCGATACAGCCGGTGTTACAGCTAACAACTCTTCGATATGAGTATAATTAGATCCCAAAACGGTCAATTGATTGAGCTTCCATTCAGCTCCCCTGCTGTCACGGGAGAGGTCAAGCACCAGATTGGACTCGTGATTGAGGTAGAATCCGCCACTTACCTTTACAGATTCATTTGTAGCTAAGATCGTCGTCGATGTTGGAGTCATAGTCAAAATATGCTGAAACCGATATTTCGATTCAATTTCCACTCGTCCAACATGCTCCATTAATGCAGAATAAGTTATATCATTGAGCGGTGAGTTAGAGTTGATTAGTGCTCGAATTCCACTTTCATTTTCTCTTGATTGTGCCGTTCCTAATTGATTTAAGAAGGAAGTAAGTTGCTCGTAATCCTTAGCGTTTGGCCAAGGCGATGTCAACGAAACGGTACGTGCGACGCCATCCCATACCACATCCAATCCTGTAGCCTCTCCGACAAAACGCAGGGGTACAAGCGTACGGCCATCCTGAATCAAAGGCTGAACTCGTCCTGGTACAAGTTGCCCATTAACAATGGTGTTGCTCGAGCCGATTGTCATTTCAATCGTATGTTCACTATCACCCGAGGTCCCACCAATGCGCTTCGTTGCCGCATTGTAGGTTATTTTGTAATTAAGCGCCTCAAACAGGCTGCGGAACTCTACATAAGTAACACTATTCTGCACAAGAGGCTCCACCTCAAATGCCAGCTCCTTGCCATCCAACCAAACCTGTATGGGTTTCTGTTGCTCTGCTGATGCACCTGCTGCAAACGCTAGCATAAGTACCATTATTAATATTGTGGATAATCGTTTCTTCATGTAGTTACCTCCTGGTATAGATGAAAGTCCCCTAGCCTAGACTCCACTTTTTTATGAATTGCTTCATTTCACCATCAGGCAAAAAAGGCATAATAACATCATAAAAAAGCCTGTTCTCTTTGACTTCAATTCCATTGACGTAATGGCTATTATCAAACCCCCACAAACCAACATCAAATAACTTCCCATTTTTCTTACTTTCAAACACATAATACAATCTAACATCTTGATAGGGAGATTTCTTCCACCAAACCGGGTTCAACACATCTTTGTTAATCTGATTTAATATGGGTATGTACGCTTCTAATTCCTTACCTTCAATGACTATTTTATCTTCGCTAGTTGCACGAATTAAATCATCAACTTTCCAAGGATAAGGCGTTAGAATTAATAGGCTGGCATGGTATATTGTTAAACGAACATCATCCATATCTTCATTTTTTATGAGTTGAGATAAATCATATGATTTTAGTTTTGGATACGCATTTATCTTATAACTGCTTAAAGTAATTACGGCAATCAACATCATTATTATTATTCTAAAGATACTTCTTTTGTTTGCACCCATAATACTCTCCCTAACTCAAAAATCTTCCAACCACACCATCATACCATAAAAGTAAACAATTGGATCACCATTGTTAAAAGCACAGTCCTTTAAAGCAGACTGTGCTAATCAACATATTTATTCTCTATAGTTCTTCTATACTCAAAGTAAAACTGGTATTCGTCACACGCCAAGTCCCATCTTCTAGTTTAATAACTTTTAGAATACCTTCCATCCGGTTATCCGCATACTCCGGACCGTCAATTCTGGTGGTGGTTTGGCTAAAATATACATAGGCTTGCAGCTCATCATAATAAACAATTTTCCAGTCGTTTAGTTCGTAATGAAGGTTATATTCTGCCATCAGTACATCTAAAAATGCCAGACTTTCTTCTAGACCAGGTATATTGGGATCAAATGTCGCTGCATACCGTTGATTATCGTTGTCATTGCTGGAATTAATCTGCTCCTCCAACAATGCAATGATTTTTGCTTTCTCTTCCGCAGGGACAGTCGGTTCTGAAGCCAACACTTCCTCTGCATTTGTGTATTCGGTAATTAAGGCTAACAAACTATCAAGCTTCCAATCTCCTCCTTTGTTATCACGAGAAAGAGCAAGGGCTTGAAAGGACTTATTATCGATATAGAAACCATCGCTAATTTTTGTAGATTCATTGTTGACCATAATCATAGTTGAGGTGTTGGTCATGTTAGAAATAAAGGAGAGTTCGTACTCCGATTTAATCTTCACTTGATTCAAGAATTCCATTAATGCAGAGTAATTAGACTCATACAGAGGGGAACCGCTGTTTAATAATGCCCTCACTTCTGCTTCATTTCCATTGGACTGGGCCTCTCCCAGCTTCGTAAGGAATGAAATTATTTGCTCGTAATCCTGTGCGGTGGGTCCGGGAGTGGTCAACGTTATGCTGCGATCCTTAGCATCCCACTGCACATCCAGCTCTGTCGCTTCTCCTACAAAACGAAGGGGGACCAAGGTACGACCGTCCCTTACAATGGGCTGAACGTTACCCTTTGCAGGCTGACCATTTATGAATGCTTTATCTGATCCAATTGTCATTTCTATTGTGACATTGTCATATATAGAAGTCCCCCTGATCCGCTTCGTTGTTGCCTCATAGGTAATTTTGAAATCAAGTGCAGTAAACAAACTACGAAACTCTACATATGTAATATTATTGTGTAGTACAGGCTGTACCTCAAATACCAGCTCCTCCCCATCCAGCCAAACCTGAATTGGTTTTTGCTGGTCTGCAGTCGCCATTCCTGCACTTGCGAGCATCAGCACCATAAAGAATGCCGTAACAAACGTTAACTTTCTCATTTCTTTTCCCCCTGGGATATAGTTAAGATAGCGAAGTCTACCTAGTTCTAATGATTCATAACCTATCATCATAACCGAGTCTTAAGACTCACTTCATCTTATTCACTATAGCGTCTCCTTTTCTGGTTTTCAACACTTATATACAACACACCCCTTTGCGACTTTTCCGTAGCCGTTTCGCGTGATATTTTTCGAATGACTAACGGGCGACCAATGAACTACTTGCAAATAGACGACCTCCAAATAAATTCATTCTCCATTCACGCATTCTTTTTGAGAATTACGACTGAATACTGATGAGGGACATTTAATAGCTTCTCGCAGTTTTTGAGTTCCTCAAGCAATTCCTTCGTGACTCTAGCTCTCGTGGCTTCATCGGTATTTGTCATCCAGGAAACGGATTTTATTTTTCCGCACCAAGCCTCGTGTGTAAACGAAAGCTCATAATCATGCTGCCACGCATGAAGTAACTCAAAAGAATGTTCTCGCCATTCTTCGAACCACTGGGCTGGCATGCCATTTATCCTTTCTTTAGCGTCAGCCAAAGATCCAGCTGGTTTCATTTCGACCAAATTCTTATGCAACACGCTAAAGGTTTTTTTTGCGACAGAGGAGTTGGGGAGAAAAATGGAATGAATGATGATTAACAAGCCTGAGTGTTTCAAATACTTCCTGATATTCTGAAGGACCTTTTCACGCTCAAACCAATGCCATGCTCTTACCGCTATGACGATGGGATAGTGTTGCTGAAGTATGACTTCCTCGGCTTTACCTTTGATATAATCGATTGTATACTCCGAGTTCTCACTGTCACCTTTCAGTGCCTCATCAATTAATGACTGAGAAGGCTCGATTCCAATAACATGGCCACCTTGCAAAGCCAGATCTCTACTGAAGATTCCTGTGCCCGAACCAAGCTCGATGATCGTTGATCCTTGTAGATGAATACCATGCCCCTTTAGCTGTTCAAAAAGCACCTGTGGCAAACGATCTCTGTATTTCGCATAATCACTCGAAACCTTACCGAAATTCGTCGTCATATTAACCACCTCATAATGAGGCTATATAAATTTCCATAATTTGTATAATCATTTGTTCTTTTCAGACTGAAAAAAACAATTAATCTCTCCCTTGTTCATTTAATCTCATTCTAGACTTTGCACTCACAGCTTGCTTCAGCATTTTGCTGGTCGCATTATTTTTCGGAACTCCATTCGCTCATCTCATCACTCTCAAAAATCCACATTTCGCCATATCCGCGCACACGTTTTTCATCTTTTTGGTCGTGGATATCATTTAGGGTCTTAACAGCTCTATACCAAGCCACAAATACTTCGTCTCTGACTTTATAGGTAACTTTAAATATAATATTTGAGCGGCCAGTCTGTTCTTTAAAAGGGGTGCGTTCGGAGTCTTCATTCATTTTAACAACTTCAATGATCTCACCATTTCTTGCACGTATGACATTCTCTATTTCTTTGTTCAAGGTGTCATTATGCATAGAAGCCATGATTAGAAGAATAGGAATGTTAACTGCCATCATGATTAAAGTACTCGCGACCACAATCTTCTTACGTTTTCTATAGAATAGAGATATAAGAATGCCCCCTAGTAGTATGAAAACAAACATAAAAACAAGCAATGATTGCAACGTAGCTCTCCTCATTCTGTGGAAATCAAAAAAGTATTCTTAATTTATTGTAGCATAATTGTATATTTTTGGTTCTTTAATTTCACCCCACTCGCTAACGCTTGTGGTGCGACGTTAGATGCGAAAAAGGAGCCTATTACAGTCCAAATGACCGCAATAAGCTCCGTGGTAAGCGTTACGTTTCAAAACCCTTCAAATCTGACCAAATAAGCTCGATAGCGAGAGCTTCGATTAATACTGTATCGTTATCGCGCATCACTCAGGATTCATTTTTTGCTGTAACGGACACCACAGCACCTATTAGGCTTTAAACATGCCATTTGCAATTCTAACGGACAGGAACGCCGTTATTCACGCGTTTTCAGTCGAAATGTCTAGTTTTAGAGCAAATAAGTGCATCTGTGGCCGTTAGCTTTTTAAACGTCCATTTTCTTTACGATTAAGCGCTCTGGTGGCCGTTAGCACATTCTCCCTTGGGGTCAGCTAATTAATCGACGCTCTCGTGGCGAGCGTTAGCGCCCCTGCACTGCCCCACTCCCGCTTCCTACTCCCTCCGAAACGCAATCCACTCCAGCTCCAGCCCAGGCTTGACGAAGTCCAGCTTCATCTCGTAGTGGCCCTGCTCGAGCTCGACCTTGCCCAGGCGCTGCTGCAGCCAGCGACCTTCCGTGCCGCTGGTCTGGACGGTGGTCAGTAGCTCGTCGTTGAGGTAGACGTTGCAGGCACATTGCGCCCAGCGCAGCCCATCGGATTTGACCTTCACGACGATCCGGTACACGCCCGCTTCCTTCACCTGAATCGAGACGGGTTCCGCCCCATCCGGCGTAATCTGCCCCTGCCCAACACGATCTACTGTCTGCACCTCTGACACACCAGACGCTTCCGCAACAGCTGCCAGCTTCGTCACCGGTGGCTCGGCCTGAGGCTCGCGGGCGAAGACGGGGGCAGCCATCAGGAAACGGCAGATGTTCATAGCCGCCCGTTGCAGCTCGCCGCGAGTAACATTTCCGCTAGCCAAGCCGCGGATGGTGTTGTCATCCATAACATTGAATTGAGCGCCATAATTCTGAACCACCATATACAGATCGTTCTGCGCCCGTACCATCGCGGCGGTGTTCTTCTCATCATGCTGGCCGCCCATTACTGGGTCATTCATCTTGGCCCACCAGTCTGTCATGACGATTCCCGAGAAGCCCCACTCGCCCCGCAGAATCGTGGTGTTCAAATCGTAGTTGGACGCAGACCAATGACCATTGATCGGATTGTAGGCCGTCATGATGCACGTGGCGCCGCCGTCCTTGACCGCAATCTCGAAGCCCTTGAGATAGATTTCCCTTATCGCCCGCTCCGAGACGACCGCGTCCACGTAATGGCGTTGATGCTCCTGGTTGTTGCAGGCAAAATGCTTGAGCGTCGCATGAGCGCCGCCCTTCTTAATGCCGCGTACCATGGCACTGGCCATGACACCGGTCATGAGCGGATCCTCCGAGAAATATTCAAAGTTACGCCCATTCAGCGGATGCCGCCGGATATTCATGCCCGGACCCAGCAGCGTATCAATGCGGTAATCCAGCATCTCCTGGCCTTCTAGCACGTAAAGTTCCTCCACCAGTTGGGTGTTCCAACTGGCAGCCAGCAGCGTCCCAATTGGCACCTGGGTCGCCAGATGCCCGCTGTCCATCCGGATCCCGGACGGGCCATCAGCGGTACAGGCGATCGGCACACCGTAATGGAGTAATTGCTCCGTCACCCCGCCGAAGGCCGAGGCAGTACCCGGCGTAACGAGCGGACTGCTCATGCCCTCGCCACGAACAATTGCAGCGAGGTCCTCATCATCCAGCTGCGCAATGAACGTCTCCAATAAGACGCTGCCCTCGTGAACATCTTTCAACTTGTACCCCTGATCACCTGTCGGCTCCAGCTCCTCAGGTCTGCCTGCCTCCACGCGCTTCGCCATGTCTACCTGCCGCGTAGAGACCTCTGCATAGATC
The DNA here is from genome assembly GCF_000378385.1 of Paenibacillus daejeonensis DSM 15491. Classification (GTDB taxonomy): domain Bacteria; phylum Bacillota; class Bacilli; order Paenibacillales; family Paenibacillaceae; genus Paenibacillus_D; species Paenibacillus_D daejeonensis. Next base: position 296,718 of record NZ_KB899660.1, read on the forward strand.
AGCTCATATGTACCGTCTGATTTACGCTCACCTGGTACCATGCGAGTGAAGCTCTCCGTCGGAGCCAATGCCTCCTGCAACTGCTCCACTACACGCAGGCTCTCGAGCTCATAGCCCGCTTGTCCGTCCAGCTCCACAAGTTCCGTTTCCCGGATACTCGTTCCCGCGTAGAAACGATAGGTCCCGGCTTCGAGTACATACGCCGAGCGATGACCCGTGATGCCGCTGTCGTCGTAAGACGCCAGGGCATCTACACTCAGACGTACCGTCACCCGCTCTGAGGCGCCAGGCTGCAGCTCGCTCGTCTTGCCAAACCCCGCCAATACACGAGCGGGCTTGCCAAGCTTGCCCTGCGGCGCTTCCACATATACCTGGATGACTTCTTTGCCAGCAAACGTCTGCCCGGTATTGCTGACGGACACTTCGACCTCAATCCAGTCTGCTCCGTCCTTGGTGACGACCCTTCCCAGCACATAGCCAATCTCAAATGTTGTGTAAGACAAGCCATAGCCAAACGGATACTGCACGCGCTCCGGACAGAAGGTCTCGAAATACCGGTAGCCGACATAGATGTCTTCCTGGTACAGATTCTTGGAGTCGCTGCCGTAGTTGGTTGTCGCCGGGTAGTCCTCAATCGTATAGGCGATTGTGTCGGTCAGCTTGCCGCTCGGTACGGCATCACCCACCAACAGATCTGCTATGGCATTGCCGCCCTCCATTCCGCCCTGCCAGGCGTAGATAACACCCTGGATCGGGTGGACATGAGCCTTATCGTTCAGCCAGCTCATATCAATAATGTTGGGGACGTTCAGGACAACCACCGTACGCTCAAACTGAGACGTCACTTCGCCAAGCATAGCCAGCTCCTCCGGTGTCAGCAAATAGCTGCCCGCAGCATGCGCATTGTCCTGATCCTCACCAGCGGTCCGGCCAATTACAACGATTGCCTTATCCGACTGGCTGCGGGCTTCCTTCACGATCTCCTCCGTAAGAGGCATTTCTTGTTGATGCCAAGGCTCGGCAGCCCAAGCGCCACCGCCGTTGTCAAATGGATGCTCTTCAAGCCAGCTCTCATAGATGCTTGCCAGCTGCTCATTGACCTGAATCTGAGCTTTGCCGCGCAATCCGTTCAATAAATTGGTCGTGTATGCGACATTAACGCTGCCGCCGGAGCCAGTACCACTGCGGTAGTAGTCGATCTGCGAACGCCCGAAGAGCGAGACCCGCTCGCCTTGTCGGATCGGCAGGACCTGGTCGTGGTTTTGGAGCAATACGGCACCCTCTGTGGCCGCTTTACGGCTGAAGTCAGCAAACGCCTGAGATGGTACCTGATGGGTAATGGTGTGCAAGCTATCCCCTCCGATTGGTATGGTTTTACTCTTACTCCATTGTAAAGCACATGATGGAAAGGGAACATACCAAGATCTTAAGGTGCATGCTCATATTTTAATGTCACTCTGATTTTACTGAACCATCTGCCGCGTTCCTGTATGCGCTGCTTCCCTGATGGCGTCCATCAGCCGATGCAACCGAACCGCCTGATGAAAATCTGGAAGTTCCACTTCGCAGCAACTGAAAGAACTGGAGGCGAATGACCTTATCCAGCGCACCGTTTTTCCAGAGGTGCCGCCTAAGGTCGAGTACGAGTTAACGGACAACGGACGCTCTCTGCGTATGGTACTGGATCCGCTCTGCGATTGGGGACGCCGTTTTGTGCAGACCGCAAATGAAGATCCCACTGAAAGTACATCTTCTTGAATGACACCCCTTGAACTTCCCCAGGAGGTGCTTGCAGTACAGGCTGCTTAACGCAAGTCTTCTTTACTTTTCATGTACAGGGCAATCGCCGTAAACAGCAACAGTGAAACAGCGCCAACGAGCACGGCATGCAGCGTATTCCCAAGATCTGCGTAGTCTTTATAATTCACAATTTCGTGGACCAGAAAATAAGAAGAAATCGGCGGCAAGCCAATCAGCGACTCCAGTGCTGTCAGTGCCATGCCGGGCAGGTTAAATGAACATACGATTCCAACAATGACCCCGGTCAGCAGCTGGCGGGTGATGATAACCACAACCAATATGAGCGCCGAGAAGGCCCAATGTAGCAGGAATTGAATGCCCAGTACACGGAGGAAAAGACCCGGATCGCCAAATGTTCCATTGTCTAGAAAGAAGTACCTTCCAACGACATCACACAATACGACGGTCGCCAGCAGCGCCAGTGTAAATACACCCTGAACCGTCAGTTTGGAGAGTACGGAATAGATGCGCGCACGTCTCATGCTGAGGTAGTTCTTGTAGAAGCCCGCTTGATACTCACTCATGTAGAAATAGACGGTGAAGACACTCAAGTAAATCAGCACCCAAGACGACGCGATGGACGACGTATGCTGCAAAAACTGCCACTCTTCCATCTCGACTAGTGTCATTCCGTTCATTGGAGGTGTTGGATTCTCTGCCATCATAAAGATGGCGAATAGATGGAACAGGCAATAGATGAACAGGAGGGCAATTGTCAGCTTGTTGCCGACGAGGCGACGCAGATCCATACGTAACAAATTAAGCATTGTGTCCCTCCCCTTTACCCGTCCGTTCTAAAAAATAGTCTTCCAGGCTCTGCTTGCGCGTGTTCAACGAATGAACGGCAACGCCGCCTGCGACCAGAGCAGCTACAATCTCATGATTTTTCACCCGGGTATCCATAATGTACAAGGTGTGTTGATCGATCACTTGGTAATTGGTAAGTTGCAGATCCCTCTCCAGTATCGGAGCAGCTGCACTGGCAGCCTCAACCTCAAGCTCAATACGCTCACCGCACCGGGACAACAAATCCTCCCTCGACAGGGTTTCAATAATTTCGCCCCTGTCAATGATGGCATACCGCGTCGCCACCTTGGATAACTCCTCCAGGATATGGCTAGAGATGAGAAGGGTTAACCCCTGCTTGTTCAGTTCCAGCAACAAACCGCGGATATCTGCGATGCCCTGCGGGTCCAGACCATTGATCGGCTCATCCAAAACCAGCACATCGGGGCTGGCGAGCAATGCCATCGCGATTCCCAAGCGTTGCTTCATGCCCATGGAATAGTTCTTAACCTTTGTCTTGGGCTCATCTCGGAGACCCACCCGTTCCAACAATCGTTCCGCGCGTTCGCCGCCATCCCGCAGCCCGTAGGCCAGTGAGAGCAGACGCAGATTCTCCCTTCCCGTGTATGAAGGGTACAAGCCAGCTTGTTCAATCAACAGTCCCATTCGATCATGGATGCCATTATGTACACTGGTTGCTTGCCCGAATAACTTTACTTGTCCCGCAGTCGGGTGAATCAGGCCTCCTATCAGCTTGAGCAGCGTCGACTTTCCCGCTCCATTGTGGCCAATCAGACCAAAGATGTCACCCTTTTCAACTGTAAGGTTAATATCACGCAATACCGTTTTGCTTTTGTAACGTTTCGTTAATTGCTTCAATTCTATCAAGAGCTGTGCCATTTCCTCTCCCCTCCTCTCTCATCAGCTTACGACACCCCAACTAATTAATCGCAAAGAAAAGGTAAAGAAAACGTAAAGTTCATTCTTCACCACCTCACAAAGAAAAGCGCCGGCGGCTGCCATGCGCTCTAAGGATGGAGGCGAAATCCGATGCCCCACACCGTATCGATATAGTCCTCTTCCGAGAAGGTTCGCAGCTTGGCGCGGATATTGCTGATGTGGACATTAACCGTCTTGTCCTCGCCCATATAGATTTCGTCCCACGCCAGCTCATACAGATCCCGCTTGCTGAAGACGCGTGTCGGATGCTTAACGAGCAGCTCCAGGATTGTAAATTCTCGCCTCGTCAGCTGCAGCGGATGACCATCTACGGAGGCCATGTAGGCTGCAGGGTCGATGGTTAGCCCTCTGTACCGACTGATCCCTACTAACGGCGGCGCCGCTGCGCTGCGCTTGAGATGGACGCCGATGCGGGCGATCAACTCGGCCAAAGCAAAGGGCTTCGTCACATAGTCATCCGCGCCGAGTTGAAACAAATCCAGCTTGTGATCCAATTGATCCTTGGCCGACAGCACGATGACCGGCACCGACGTGCCTGAAGCGCCCTTAATTTCGCGGATCAGCTGCTCGCCGGTCAGACCAGGCAGCATCAAGTCAAGAATGACCAGGTCCACGGCTTCCCGCTCCAGATACAGCTTGCCCTCACTTCCCGAGAACGCTTGGGAGCAGCGGTAATGGGCAGCCGTCAAGCCTTCGAAGATCATGGTATTAATATGCTCGTCATCCTCAACAATCAGCAGATGCGGCAAGGTGTGCTGCTCCATATGAAGAATGCTCCTTTGTCGGTTGTTGTCCTTGCTCTGCTCGCTCCAACTTAATGCATAGAACGAAATGTTCATCCTCCAGCTTCGCTTCGACTGTGCCATTCATCTTGTGAACAAGGGAACGCACAATTGACAAGCCGAGTCCCGTTGAATTCACAGAGCGAGACGTGTCGCCCTTGTAAAAACGGTCGAAGATTCGTTCGATCTGCGGCGAAGCTCCCGGCTTCAGCGCGTTGCGAAATCGAAGGGTAACCAGCTCATCTCGCGCCTCCCAGCCGATCTCCAGCTCACCTGCGCCATGCAGCAAATAATTGCGAATCAAATTGCCGAAGATACGCTCCAGTGCATGCCGGTTTGCCTGCACCGGCACGGCAGTTTCAGGCAGATGCAAGATCGGCTCCATCTGACGCTGACTAAAATCGCCGTGAAAGGCGAGCAAGCTGCTCATCAGTTCTGCAGCTGCGTCCACCGTCTCAAGCTCGATCCGGTAGGCTGGATTCAGCAGCTTGGTATAGAGGAATAACTCCTCGACCAGTACAATCATATGGCGTGTTCTCGACTGGGCCAGTCCTACATAACGCTCCCGCTGCTGAGCGTCCTCGCTCACCTCCGCTAGCTGCAAATACCCGTCCAACGAGGTTAGTGGAGTTCGGATATCATGGGAGAGACTGACAATCGTCGCATTGATTTCTTCATTGTGAAGGGTCGTTTGGCGGCTCATCTCACGCTGCTTGTCGAGCAGCTGATTGCACGTATCCGACACCTGCCGGATCTCCGGGGAATGAAGCTGTATTTCCACATATTTGAGCGAATCATGCTCGGCTATGAAGGCCAGCTGCTCCCCGATACTCCGGATCTGCCGTCGGTAGACCAGGATATAGCCTGTGAGCAGCGCCACGATTCCCGCCAATATAATTATAAGTGCGACCAGCATCGATTTGACTCCCTTCACCACCAAAAAAAAGGCCAACGGTCACGTCTCCGCAACCACTGCCCTATTTGTCCGGATGATCGTCTTCCCATCATAGCACACGATTTGCAGCACTGACTATGATCCCGCTAACCATTGTTTCTCCAACACATCCCAGTTCGGCGTTGGCACATCCGACTGTGCCCGCCACTCGCCAAATGCCTCATTTAATGCCTTGAGCTCCACGTCCGTCCCATCAATTAACCCGCTCACCGGCAACTTGAAGAAAAGCTTCAAAGCCCCGCTCATCAGACGAGGGTGGCGAAGGATCCATGACGCTTGAGCCGCAGGTGTCAGTGGGTAGCCCAATGATTCTAATACTCGGAAGCCCTCTCCCATCGCCGCAACAAATTGACGGATGCGCTTGGTATCGCGGGCAACTTTTTTCATCTGAAAACCGTGGAGCAGGATCACCATGTTCATGGGCACGACCAACACCATGTGATTCTTGAGCCAGGCATCCATCTGTTTTTCATCTGTTAGCTTATACTTGGTGTGTGTAAACGCCTGATCCAGCAGGGAGCGAAATGGTATGACACCGTCGAGGCTTCCAATCACCATCTGTCCGTGGCCGCCGCGGATGCAAATCACTTGCCCGTTCTTTCGCGTACCGGCAGTAGTTTGAAACCCGAAGGCCACTTGCTTCGGTGATTGCCCATGCTCCTTCAGATAGGCCTGCATAGCATAAGCATCCATATTGTTACCCACCAGCATGATATGTCGGCTCACATTGTCTGCAAGGATGGGAAGGACAGCCTGAAAGTCCGAGTATTTCATCATGACAAAAATTAAGTCATACGCATCTTCTGTCTCCAATGTGCGAATGACACCGACCGGATCGACAGTCGTCTTCCGCTGCAAGTAATGCCGGATCACAAGCCCCTTCTCCTCCAGTTCCTCCGCTCGCTTCCCTCTTGCCAGTACAGTTACGTCGTGCCCACCTCTGACCAAGACATGGGCTAGATACGTCCCCTGTACACCTGCGCCATACACTAAGATTTTCAATGTCACACCTCTTCTTCTCGAATTAACAGTTGTTGAATATCTAACACCTGTGTACTACAATTAAATTATCATTGGAACAGATGAAGGTGCAATGGCTAATCGCGTGCGTTTTTGTTGTTTAATGAACAAGGGACAGCACATGTGTTCATTTGAAGAGGGGGAAGAGCATGGATCGCCGGGTACAGCGTTCAAGACAGATGATCATGGAAGCCTTCATTGGGCTGTTGGGAGAGCAGGATTTTGAGAGGGTTACTATTCAAGGAATTGCAGACCGGGCCAATGTAAACCGGGGCACCGTCTATCTGCATTTTACAGACAAATATGACCTGCTGGAGCAAAGCGTGGAGACGTACCTGATGATGCTTGCAGACAGCTGCGCACCTCCAGAGGATGGCGAACCGGCGGAACTGTCGCGGGATTTGATGATCCGTACATTCTCCTACCTGAAGGAGCACGCAGCCATTTATAGCGTTCTGATTACGAACAAAAACATATCGACCTTTAGGCAGCGCATGACGCAAATGATCGAAACGAATATGGTCATCGTCGTCAATCAAATGAAGCTGGACACTGGAATCCATCGCGATGTACTCTCGCAATTCTTGTCCGTATCCGTGACAGGATTAATCGAATGGTGGGTCATCCAATCCATGCCATACACCCCGGAAGAGATGGTCGAACAGATGACGAGAATCCTGGAAGCGCGGATGAAGCTATGGTGATCATCCATGTGACTAAGGTGCTTAAGCATCGGCAAAGGCCCGCACAGATGCACTGTGCGGGCCTTCTTCTACCATTGTTGTGATTTTACAACACTTCGTCCGATCGCCTCGGCAAACGCATCGTTTTGGAAGGTCAACCGCCAGAACGCGGCACCTTTTAGTCCATAACGCTTGGCCAGACCAAGCTTGTCGCCAACGGTCGCCGGCGTCTCGTTCCAGAGGTGGATGCCGAGGACAATTTTCTCCTTGGGTACACCCATCTCGAGCAGCTGTCGAATCGCTTGATCCACACTGGCATTTGGCTCCGGCGCTCGGGTCTGATTGGGGTCCGGGCGATAATCATACGCCATGAGGACGAGGTCCTCGGACAGAGAGGCCAGCTTCACATAGTCATATCCCTTGTACCAGCCGTTGGGCGGCGGGACCGCTATTGAAATTCCGATTCCAAGTGGAGTCAGCCGCGTGTGAAGCTCCTCCACAAAACGGTTCAGCAGACGTTGCTGTGCCACAGGGTCCAAATGAAGGCCCAGACCTTCGAGGTCGAGCTGTACGCCTTCGAAGCCTTTCTCTACGGCCAACTCCACAATACCGTCCAATGCCTTGTTGCGCAGTACCGGATCGCTCAGCATCTTCGTCAGCTCGCCGCGACCGTCTACAGAGTATACCATGAGATATGGGGTGATCCCCTCCGTAGCTACACCCGCAATGATCGATTCCGGTGTATCCTCTCCGGCGGGTAGCGGCCAGAAATAATCCGCGCCGTCGAGTACAAGCTCACCCTGTTCGTTAATCCGGCTCCAACCGAAGGCAACGGAGTTCATATCCGCCATGTGTGCTCGCTGCCCGTATGACCCGAGCGCGTAGAAGGTCCGCAGATGCATCTGCTTTTGCGGTGATACAACGGTAACCGTGCGCGTCGATTGGGTCCAGCTGACCGTCGCACCGAATTGAGAGCTGAAGAAGTTCAGCGGAATCAGCACCTGGTTGTTTTTCATCATTGGCGCCTCGAGCAACTGCACCGCCTGACTGTTCACTCGCGCGGTGGATTGGCCTAGCGTCAAAGCGACCTGCTTCGGCGTGCCATTCACCTCGGCTTGAGCATGTACCGTTTTCGTTCCATTATCCCATTGTACCGTTACACCGAGCGACTGCGCCAAGGTCCGGAACGGCAAAAAGGTGACGCCGTTATGAATGAGCGGTGGTGTTGCAAAAGGCAGAGGTACATTGTCGAGCACGATCTTGATCTCCGGTGCTGCCGCCTTGGCTGGCGCCCCGTTTCCTGTCCATATGGATAACGTTAGTAGAGCTGCTAGTGCTATTTTTCCCCATTTAATCATAAGTTCCTCCATTTCCTATGTACGATAGATTCCAACACACCATTCATCCAGATAAACTTCTTTTTGCCTTTGGCCCGTTGCTTTTCCCATCGCATACGCTGCTTTTCATTCATGATTTTGCTGTTCCTTTCTTTGTCTCTCATTTGCTAGTTCTCTGATGACACCTTTATCACTTCTATGTATTCGGCAGACAGCTCGGTCAAGCGAGATACTTCATCTGTGGTCATACCGAGTTGCAAGGCATTACGGGCAATGCGCAGGCTATGTTTTAGCGGGATAAGCGTGTGTTTTACGTCATCAAGGTCCAAGTAATCATCTGCGACTTCACCATTTAGGAAGAACTCCATATCATACGTGCCAATTAGCTTGTCCACATAGAGAATCCTGGTCGAGCATACAACTACTGCTTCGCCTGTTTCTCCTGTATCATATTTGTATTTCAAATAAATAGCACGTTCCTCCAGACGAATAAATGCATCGATTACCTTGCCTGCGAACAGATCATGAGACTCATCCCGGTTCTTATTACGCCAGCAATTGAATGTGCCCCAGAATCCTTCCAAGGTGCGCTCCATGGCCTGGTGTTCGCGATCCCAGCGAAGCAAAATATCCTTATTCATGCCACGAACACTCCTTTGACCGTAACATAATTTCCCACGACTCTAGTTTATTCTACTATACTCTATCCGCTGTTGAATACATTTCTCCCACAAAAAGAAGACTTCGCCACCCATGCAGCGAAGTCTCCTATTCTCAAATTATTCTTTATGCCTTCGGCCGAACAACCACTTCATTTACATCTACACCAGCGGGCTGCTCAATCGCATAGGCGATGGCCCGAGCGATAGCGGAAGCCGGCAAGGCGTTGCGGCGGTATTCCTTCATGAACTCCCGTGCCGCCTCATCGGATATCGTATCAGCCAGCTCGGACTCGGTTACACCCGGGGAGATGAGCGTGGTGCGGATCACGTCCCCCAACTCTTGTCGCAGGCCGTCGGTGATGGCAAGGACTGCATATTTGGTCGCACAATAGACAGCTGCTGTCGGGGTAACAGAATACGCGCCGATCGAAGCCACATTGATGATCTGTCCGAAGCCCTGTTGTTTCATCACAGGTACCGTGGCCGCAATCCCATGCAGCACACCGCGAATATTGACATCAATCATGCGATTCCACTCCTCGATCTTTAGTAGCTCCAGCGCAGACAACGGCATCACCCCTGCATTGTTCACGATCACATCCACACGGCCGAAGGTGTCGCAGGCTAGCCGAACAATCGCTTCCACCTGTCCCAGGTCGGTGACATCCAGCTGTTGGTAGGCCACTCTCCCCCCTTGTTCCTGGATCTCGGCTGCCAGCCTCTCTAATTTGTCGATCCGCCGCGCTCCGAGCACCACTTGTGCCCCACGCTCAGCGAGCCATCTGGCTGTCGCTTCACCAATTCCACTGCTTGCTCCCGTAATAACAACGACTTTGTCTTGTAATTCTGACATTCTGCATCGCTCCCTAGTCCCTAGAATTATAATTCATCAATTGTGCCTAATCGTATGTTAAGCTTGCTCGCTTCTCCTTCATTATGCCTTTGTAACCGTTAGATGAGGTAGCCAGATGATCCAGCTATATTGCCTAATCCTCCAAGATATCATATAGTAGATGTAAATTCATTCGAAACGGAGGCTTGCTTATGAGCGGGCAGCAGGATGGTTTCTCCTCAGAGTTGGCAAGGCATATTGGGGCTCATACCGAGGCAGATGGAACCTATGTGACGTCATGCCCCGATCTTTCCTTCATTCGTTCATCTACTATATCCGCTCCGGTTCATACGGTTTACCGTCCATCCATCTGCATCGTCGCCCAAGGGAGAAAACAGGTCACGCTCGGCGCAGAGCATTTCTATTATCATCCTGGGTCTTTTCTTGCCGCTTCGGTTCATTTGCCAATCACCGGCCAAGTCATTGAAGCCTCCCCCGAGACGCCCTATCTGAGCTTGCAGCTGCAATTCGAACTGGAGCAGATTCTGGATGTAATGCAGGCTGCTCCGAGTCGGGCTATCACCAAGTCCGCGGTCCCACGCGGTTTGGGCGTCAGTCCGATGATCGATCCGCTTGGTGACTCGGTACTGCGTTTAGTGCGCCTGCTCGAGACCCCTGAGGATCTACCTGTGCTTGCGCCATTTATCATTCGTGAGATTCTGTACCGGATGCTGCAGTCCGAGCAAGGCAATGCCATCCGTCATTTTGCTCTTATGGGCAGCCAAGCTGGACGAATTGCGCATGTGCTAGCCTGGTTATCCCGGCACTACAAACAGCCCATCCGTGTGGATGAGCTGGCTGAGGAGGCCCATATGAGTCCTTCGTCTTTTTTTGCCTGCTTCAAAGAGGTAACCGCCATGACTCCGATTCAATACCAAAAGCAGCTTCGCTTGCAGGAAGCCAGACGTTTGCTCCTGTCCGAAGCCATGGATGCCACAAGCGCAGCCTACCAAGTCGGGTACGAAAGCGCAACGCAGTTCAACCGCGAATACGCGCGTTTCTTCGGCAAACCGCCGATGCGAGATATTCGTCAGTTCAGAGAGACCATTCTTCCGACCTAGGTTAGAATACAGGCAGAGGATCGTTAAACGTTCGCCAATCTTCTACCATCTCAGATGGTGTAAGTAACGCCTGATCGAGCGTATGGACGATGTGCTCCCGGTCCAGATCAATACCAATGAAGACGAGCTTGGTTACACGGTCGCCCCAAGTGTCGTCCCAATCCGCAGATTTGGGAAAATCATGGGCATCGCCAAAATAAGCTTCCCGCTCCTCTTCCGAGAGTGCCGCCGCCCACAGCCCTGCCGAAGATAACTGGCGGGATACGCCCGCCTGACTGAAGGACAGCGCCAAATTATTGCGTGTCGCCACCCAAAGCAAGCCCTTGGACCGAACGACAGACTTCGGCCAGCTCGATAGCCGTTGCAGTAAACGCTCCGGATGGAAAGGTACTTTGCGCGTATAGACAAATGAGGTGATGCCGTACTCCTCAGTTTCAGGAGTGTGTTGGGGCTTCTGCAGCTCTTGCATCCAGCCCGCGGATTGGCTGGCCGTCTTGAAGTCGAAACGGTGGGTATTCAATATTTCACGTGGATCGATCTGTCCTTGGGAAGCGCGGATAATCTTTGCGTGTGGCTGTAGTCCCCGCAGCGTGCGTTCTAGCCGTGTTAACTCTTCCTCACTCACAAGATCGCACTTGTTAATGATCAGCACATCGCAGAATTCCACCTGATCAATCAGCAGATGTACGACGCCGCGGCGGTCCTCTTCTCCCGCCTCCTGTCGACGATCGCGCAGGGTCTCCCGGGTATTGTAATCCAGCCAAAAATTCTGCGCATCCACCACAGTCACCATCGTATCTAGCCGGGTCAAGCGGGACAAATCAATTGCCTGTTCCTCATCTACATAAGTGAAGGTCTGCGCCACCGGCAATGGCTCTCCGATTCCCGTAGATTCGATGAGAATATAATCAAATCGCTTCTCCAGCGCTAATCGTTCGACTTCCTGCAGGAGGTCGTCCCGCAGGGTGCAGCATATGCAGCCATTTGACATCTCGACCAGCTTCTCCTCTGTCCGACTTAGTCCTCCACCGCTGCGTACCATCTCCGCATCCAGATTGACCTCGCTCAGGTCGTTAACGATGACGGCCGCCTTTAACCCTTCCCGATTATGCAAGACATGATTGAGAATCGTGGTTTTTCCTGCCCCAAGATAGCCACTTAAGACGGTCACCGGCAGCTTTTCCAAATACTCTTTCTCCAATACTTCCTCCATTGTCCAGGCTCCTTCCGATCGTTGATATCACATTAATAGTAATCGTTTCTATTTAATAATAGTAATGATTACTATTAAAGATGTCAATCCTTAGAGTTAGTCGGAAGGCAAAGCCTAAAATGAAAAACGTTCTCGTTCCTAGTTTTACATCACTAGGTACGAGAACGCTTAATATAATCACCCAATTAGAACACTTGTCGATGGCAACTGAATTACCACGGATGCACCAATTATTAACAATCCAATGACTGGGCGGACTTCCTTCATATTAATCCGTGTTACTTCCAGCACATACAGGATCAAGCCCACACTAGCCAGAAATTGCAAACTTCGAAGAATAAAGCTCTCCTCTGCAAAAACAAGGGGATACCTCAGTTTCCATTTCAACTGGCTCACACCCTTTCTTGCCGTTTCCCCTCCAACAACCATATTTACGAATGAACAACATCCCAAATTCTACTAGAATATGAAAGCAGGATCAAGAGATAACAACGATATGAACGACAACGGGCTGTCCAGAACGTCAGTGAGAATTGTAAAAACAAAAACTGCCACTTACTATGCTATGGAACGTATCACAAAAAAACACTTTGTTCTCTAACGGCCACCAGAGCGCTTAATCGTAAAGAAAATGGACGTTTAAAAAGCTAACGGCCGCAGGCACACTTATTTGCTCTAAAACTAGACATTTCGGCTGAAAACGCGTCAATAACGGCGTTCCTGTCCGTTAGAATTGCAAATGGCATGTTTGCAGCCTAATAGGTGCTGTGGTGTCCGTTACAGCAAAAAATGAATCCTGAGTGATGCGCGATAACCGATACAGTATTAATCGACACTCTCATGGCGTCCGTTAGGGTCTCCGCGCACGTCCTTACGTCGAAACTTTACAACATAGAGGCCGGACAGAAAACCTAACGGTTTCTCATCCAGCCTTTTTTTTGAACTTATTGTACAGCTCCGTACTACAACGATTTGCTCCATTCCTCTACGCGACGGGCACTCTCTTGTTCGGACAGGTCCTCGATCCGCGTCATAATCGACCAACGCACGCCGAAGGGGTCCAGAATACTGCCATAGCGATCCCCCGACACGAAGGTGCCAGGCGCCTCCCTAATCGTTGCTCCTTGCGCGACAGCCCGCTCGAAGAACGAATCTACATCCGAAACATAAATACCCATGGAATAACACGCCCCATCAGCGGGCGGCTGCACCAGGCCGTAATCCGGATTCGCAGCACCTAATTGAAGGTAGCCTTGGCCAAAATCAAGATCGGCATGGATAACGAGCGGCCCCGCCTCCGTATCGACAGTGGTGACATTTTTTGCTTTTGCACCAAATACCCCTTCGTAGAAAGCAATGGCCGCTGCCGGTTCACGCACCACCAGAAACGGCGTCAATGTGGTATAGCCGTGTGGCACCCCACCTGTTGTATACTTGCCGGTCACCCCAAGGGCTTGTCCCTGTGTGTCCATCATCATTCCTCCTCTGGCTTCAGGCACCCGTCGATCCTATACGTTCGCTTTACGTCGATGCGGGCACTCTGCTAAGCTCAAGTATAAAGGGTCAAGCACCCATCGTATTGTAAAAACGCGACACATTCAATGAACACGAGGGGAATCCGCCATGAAGTCAAAGGATCATCTGCCGACACGAGGTATCGTTCACGCCGCTGCAGGACGGGAGAAATTTCATCTTGCCCGTTTTGAACCGGGCCCTGAACTGCTGCCATTCGTGGAGCATTATTGGTTCATCCGTTACACAATTGATCCGCAGACACCGTTTTCCCAGACGGTTCTCTCCTATCCCAATGTCCATTTGGCTTTCGAAGCCGAGCAAGGAGAGCAGCGTGCGTTGGTATACGGTGTTCCACTACGCCCTTTTGTACGGCAGCTGAGCGGGACGGGTTATGTCCTTGGCGTGAAGTTTCGCGCGGGCGGCTTCTACCCTTTCTGGAAGCAGGATGTGAATCAATTGACCGGACTTACCGTTCAAGCCACCGGCATCTTCGGTGCAGATGTAGAGGAGTGGAAGGGGCGAATTCTGAGTGCGGAGGATGAAGCGGCTATGGCGGAGCAAGCGGAACAAATGCTGCTCACCCTGCTGCCAGTGCAGGACGAGCAGGCTACGCTGGCCGGACAGATCACAATAGAGGCGATGAACGACCGATCACTGACCTCGGTGGAGCAGATGAGTGAGCGCTACGAACTGTCCGTTCGCCAATTGCAGCGGCTGTTCCGCAGATATGTAGGGGTATCGCCCAAATGGGTCATCAAGCGCTTCCGGCTGCAGGAAGCCGCAGAGCGATTGGAGCAGGATTCGTCTGTCTCTTGGGCAGAGCTGGCGGTCATGCTGGGTTACAGCGACCAGGCGCATTTCATCAAGGACTTCAAAGCGGTGGTCGGACAGTCCCCTGCAGCATACAGCAAGTCAGCCAAGACCAGCCCGACTTGATTATAGCCGCTTCTGAGCCAGCTGATAGAGCGCTTCTTTGTGCTTGCGATTTTCTTCACGTCCGGCTGGTTTAACAAATAGGGCCATAGCGTCAGCGCCAATCCAGTCATGTTCTAATGCCGTTTTCAAAAAATCAAAAGCTTTCAGACGCAACAGCTCTGAGACTTGGTCACCATTCAATGGATGACCTTGTTGAGCTTGCTGCTCCATCTCCAGGATGAATAGCTCTTTTGGAATATGCTTTTCATCCGGCTGTTCTTTTAGACGGTTCACTTGTTCCTCATTCAAGGTACGGCTTCGAATTAAGGTGATACAGATGCTGACCGCTGATAAGGAATGGGGATAAAGACCATAGACTCGCATGATCTCATCAAACATCGAATTCGGAACACTGTCGCTAACCTCGTTCAGGAGATCTTTGAAATATCGAATGAGCAGATGATCCAAATCAATTCCCTTGGGAAGCTCTAACTGTGGGAGCACTTGCACGAGTCTTGCCATTTCATCGTCCGTCAGATACGTGTGAAGTTCAATTTTTTCCGTCACGCTTAATTCCGTTAGCAGCGTTTGTACGACAGATGCGGGTGTGGCTTCCTGTGAATCTCGTTGCAGAGCAAGCTTCAGTTGTTCCAGAGACATTGTGTGACCCCCCTTGTATCTCAAAGTCTTTCCATTCGCTGCCTGGCGGTATCCGTGCGCCCGCTCACTGGCACATGTTCACCTGCCTGGGCCAGACCATAAACCGGCATATTATTATACACCGACTCGTACCCTCGCTCAGGAACAACGTAGGTTTCGTGAAAAACACCTACCGTGGGGTTGGAACCAACTTTACGGTGAAAATCCCGCCAAGCCGTCAGATGCTGCTGTCCATGCCGCGCATAATGCTCCAACTGCTCAACAGACCGCCAGTATTGTACCAGCGTAACGCCCCGCAAATTGAAATGATAGGTTGAATGCAGGAACCCAAGGTCAGGGTTCTTATACAGCTCTTGCAGCATCGGTCCCATTGCCCGCACAACTGGTAACCATTTGTGTACCGATAACAATCGGTTAACCCGGACTCCGATAATGAAAACCACGATGGTGCCTTCCATCTGCGCAGTGTACCTTCCTGGATAAATGGTCCCCATGGACATCAACTCCCCTGTGAATGCTCCAATACTCGTAAATGCAGCTCATAATTGCCTTCGAGGTCCTCTGTCTGAAACTGCTGTGCGGTCAGATGAGCCCCGTAAAAAATCGTGAATAAAAATCTGGCTGCGCCTTCTACAGTTACATCAGGTCTTAATTGCCCTTGTTCGGATGCTTGCTGCATCGTCACGCGAAATAGCTCAAACATATTGGGTGAGCGCGCGCCTTGCTTCTCCTGACCAGGGAACAGCAGCGAGACCTCGGCTTCACTAAGCTCGGGCATCCGCGGATGCATCTTCATCTGGGCCAGGAAAGAAATCAAACTGGATAGAATACCAGGCGTTTCCTTCGACTGCACAGCGACGCTTCGCAACACATGCCGGACCGCGCCGAAGCCCTTTAATTGATTGGTCTCAATCTCAATAATTCGCTCTGACAGCCAGATCCGCATAAAATAAACCAGCAAATCTTCTTTTTGCGGGAAAAACTTAAAGAAGGTCACCTTGGATACTTCTGCTTTTCGACAGATATCCTCCAGCATCACTTCATGAAACATCTTGTCATGCATCAGGGCAAGCCCCGCTTCATACAAGGCCAGCTTCGTGCGGGCTTTTTTGATTTCTCGCAAGGATAACTCACTTATCACTTTAATCAACTCCAGTTAATAAGTTAACACGAGTAAACTTAAATTGCAAGAAAAATCCGTCCTCCGCAACCTGCACGGTAGAACGGCTTATTATCATTCTGCTTTGCGCAAGCGGACTGCAATATAGGGCTTCCCTGGCAAATCAACCCGAAACGCACCTTCGTAGATGCCCTCCAACGTCTGCACCGTCATCTCCCAAGTATCAATAACATCCACCTGGTAGTTCGTGCCGGGATCCATTCGGAAATGGCGATAGCTCGGCTGATTGAAGCCGAAGTAGTAAAGATAGTAGTGATTCGCAATGCCTGCGCGTGGAACATCCCATTCCGAAGGCAGCGGGTCTAATCTCCCCTCCGGACCTTCCTCCAGTATTTGCTTCAAAAAGCCGATCCGCTGCGGACTGCTACCGTGCAATTGACCACCCTTGGACCACCATAGTATCTCCTCCGGATGCACATACGTCTCGCCATGACCGACATAACCGCCGCGCACCGCCCCTTCCCAGAACCGACGAACCATCTCTTGGCCCGTAATATTCCCCCAACCCCAATCGATATTGCCTTCATACGCGCACTCGTCGATGACGATGGGCTTCTGCCAGTCCTGGCGCCATTGGTTTGTATTCTCTGCAGTCCGGTAGACATCTACTCGTTGGATGCTGCAATGAGTAATCCATGGACGGGTGTAATCATAGAACGGTCCACAGTTGTGAATCGAGATCAGATGGCTGTAAGGGTCGTGGTCGGTTACAATCGTAGCGAATCTCTCCCAGTCCTCTGTCGTTTTGGACTTCATCAGATCATATTCATTCGCAAGCGACCACCAGACATTGCGGTAAGCTGACAGCCGTGCCGTGATGTATCGAAGGTAGCGATCGTCCGTTTCTGGAGATAGCTTGGCATAACCCCAACGGTCATAAGGATGAAAAAGAATCAAATCCGCCTCGATACCCAGGTCGCGCAGATCCGCAATCCGCTGCTCCAGATGACGGAAGAACGCCGGATTAAATCGCCTCTCGTCCCATCCTGTTTCCTGACTGCCCTCAAACGCATGATAAGGGGGCTCATTTTCATTGTATTGATAGGATTTAGGAAAGACACACATTCTCATTTTATTAAACGGGCCATTCTTGAGCGTAACTAGCGTCTCCTCCTGTAGTGCCTCGTCCTGATGAGTCCAAGCGTAACAGGTCGTACCCATTGGAAGATAAGGCGTACCATCGGCATAGCCAAAATGAAACTGGTGCCGGACCCGAACCGGACCATGGTTATTGCCTGTAGTCGGTTTACACGTGAAATGGCCTTCTCTGCCGCTCAATGCAGCAGTACTACTGTCCGTGCGGTAGCTCCATTCCCCCGTCTCCTCCGGCATGAAGCGCACACTGTACCTGCCTTCTCCGTCATAAAATCCACGGACACAAAAAGAAGTGCCCGACGGCGACAAAAATAGCGCTTCCAAAGTTACATCCAGAAAGGGGTTACCTTCTTGCGGGCCTTCCATAGTGAGCTCAAATAGATCCCATTGTTCGACGGTAGTATGTATGTTGGATGTCATAATGGCCTCCTTTTCCTAAGCCTCTATCGTTTGACCTAAAATTACCACGGTTTAGTTGTTTAGTCAATTAAAAACATAGCATTATTTTAGGTATTTTTTAGTTGCGATAAACTAAAAAAGCCGGACACTCACCGGCTTTATCAGATGCTAATTGCTTAGTCCAACACCGTTGGACGACTGGGGTCTATCAGGTCTTGAAACAGCAGTCGGATCTGCGATTCGGTTACACGTTCTGTTGACAGCATCGGCAGCTCGTCCTCAGCAAAGAAACGTACGCCTCGCGTCTCAATCCCCGTTTCTGGCTCGCCTCCGACGATTTCACAGCGAATGAAGATTTTGTAGTAGTGAAACGCCTGCTTAGGATGCGGGTGCTTGTTTTTGTCCAGAAGAGCCAGCAGCTTCACAGGTACCGTCTCATAGCCAGATTCCTCTTGAATCTCTTTCACTACATTCTCCGAGGGAGATAGTCCGACATCACAGAATCCGCCAGGCAGAGACCAACGATCGTCGTGTGTCTCTTGAACCAGCAGAATCTTATTTTCTCGAAATACCACACCTCTTACATCTGACTTCGGCGTCTGATACCCGGTATCTTGGCCGAAAATGTCCAGAATCCTCGTCATCTCCAGATCCGTATGCTTGGCCATAATCTCAGCGGCAATCGCGCGAATTTCTTCGTAACGCTCCTGATCGAACACATCCTTGCTGTAAGCCAAACCCGCTTGAGCCAACGATTGCAGCCGCTGCACCCAGTGTAGCCATTGATCACTCATTTTGCCCCACTCCTCTCCATCGATCTACTTCATGCATTTCTTATTCGGTTTCGGCCTGCCCTTCCATCATATCGACCAATTGACGGGCTGCTACGGGCAGGGGCATAGAATCCAATGTTGCAATGCCAATATGGCGTTCGGGTACAGGGGGATCTAACGGAATTTCGACCAGCGCCCCGCTCGCCAACTCCTCCCGTACATAATCCCGCACGACAAACGTCAGCCCAAATCCGCTCTGTGCAAATCGTACCAACAAATCCACGCTCCCCAGCTCGAACTCGGGGTGGAAGATCATATCCTGCGAGCGAGCATAGGCATCCAGTGATGCCCGGGTGCTTACGCCCTGCTCCAGCAGCAATAATGGAAACTGCGCAATCTGGCGAAGCGACAATGGCTGATCGGCCAGCGCTTTGTACTTTTGACCGCCAACCAGAATATCCTGCTGCCTGGCCGCCTTCCGCACGTGAACCCGCGGATCCTCCGCTGGCAAATGAACGACGCCAAAATCGATGGCCCCTTCTTTTAAGAGCGCTAGTGTCTCTGGCGTTGTCCGGTTGATCATGCGAATCCGTATTCCTGGATACTGCTGGTGGAACTGCTCCAAATAGGGCAGCAAGTAGTGCTTCGATAAGGTGTCGCTCGCCCCGATCCGAATCTCACCCGTGAGAAGACCTTGACGGTCTGCAATCGTCCGTTCCCCGGACTCAATAAACTGCAGAGCTTGCTCTACAAAAGGATACAATACCTCTCCATCGCTGGTTAGAGTTACCCCTTTTGTTGTGCGGACAAACAGATTCGTTCCTTGCGCCTCCTCCAGATGCTTCAACGTGTGACTAACGGCAGGCTGGGTTATGTTCAGTTGGCGAGCAGCCAGTGTCAGACTCCCCAGCTTGGCCGCCCAGTAAAATACGCGGTACCACTCCAAATTGTGCATCGTTATCATTACCTCACCTTATGAACGGCATTACTATTCATCATTTTACTAATAACTATAACAAAAATATAATCGTAGTGGAAAAGAATTCGTAGCAGTGGAGGCGATTTATATGACAGTAACAGCAATCGTAGGCGCGAATTGGGGCGACGAAGGCAAAGGAAAAATGACTGATGTGCTCTCGGCCCAATCCGACTATGTCGTGAGGTATCAAGGCGGCAGCAATGCCGGCCATACGATCATCAACGAATATGGAAAATTTGCACTTCAGGCACTGCCCTCAGGCGTGTTTCATGCAGGCGTCATCAATGTCATTGGACCCGGAGTTGCCTTGGATGTGGAGACGTTATTTCGAGAGCTGAACAGTTTGGAGACACGAGGCGTACCCGCTCCCAAGCTGTGCATTTCTGACCGCGTCCAGGTGGTGCTCCCCTATCATCAGTTGTTTGATCAACTAGAGGAGGAACGGCTGGGCAGCCGCAGCTTTGGCTCGACAAGACGCGGTATCGCACCGTTCTACGCCGACAAATATGCCAAGCTCGGCATTCGTACAAGCGATTTAACAAATGAAGACAGACTGCGGGCGCGTTTGACTCAGGCATTGGAGAGCAAAAACGTCCTGCTCCAGCATCTGTACGGCCATGCGCCGCTGGATGTAGAACCCTTGATTCCCCAGCTCATGGACTGGGGAGTGCGGCTGCAGCCTTACCTGAGGGATACGACTGCTGTCCTGCAACAAGCCCAATCGGATGGAAAACGCATCCTACTGGAAAGCCAGCTGGGCGCGCTGCGCGACCCGGATCACGGCATCTATCCGTACTCCACTTCGTCATCTACGCTGGCTGGCTTTGCGCCGGTCGGTGCCGGGTTGCCACCCTATGCTGTGACCGGCATCCTGGCTGTGACCAAAGCATATTCCAGCTGTGTAGGCGCAGGCCCTTTTGTCATGGAGCTGGAAGGGACAGAGGCGGATGAGCTCAGACGTCGCGGCGGGGATGCCGGAGAATTCGGCGCTGTCACCGGAAGACCCCGCCGAGTGGGCTGGTTCGATGCCGTGGCTACCCGCTATGGCTGCAGCATCCAGGGCGCAACCGGCGTGGCGCTAACCAATCTCGATGTCCTGGGATATCTTGACCAGATCCCAGTATGTACAGCTTATGAGCTGGCGGATGGTACAGTAACGGAGGCGTTCCCGGTGGGTGCACAGCTGGACGAAGCCAAGCCACGCCTCTCTTTTCTCGACGGCTGGCGCTCCGATCTCTCTGAGGCACGAACCTATGACGAACTCCCAGCAGCTGCGCAGCGGTATGTCGAGTTTATCGAATCAGCTATCGGTGTCCACGTAGCCTACATTTCCGTCGGCCCACGGCGGGACCAGATTATTGTGCGCGCGTAAGTAAAAAGGGGGACGGTTGCTGCCGTCCCCCATTAGAGCATCTTCAACACTCCTTATGGTTGACTAGAGCGGAATACTCTCTTAGGAGCAAAATACTTCTTTCTATACAGATTATTATTTATAGTTAATCTTTTAATTTTCATATGAGCAAAAAGCTCCCTTGATAACTCCGAAAGCTGATGTTCATCTAACGCTTTGAAATTAGACAAAGTCAAATCCACATCATGTGAAAGAAATAACGCTTGAATGATTCCTTTAAGTATTCCAATCTTTGTAGATTCTTGCTTCGTACAAAGATATCTTATGAATATGGCACTGTTGATAGGATCAAACTGATTTGTACGAAATGGATAACAAATACGAAAATTCCCTTGAATTTCGCTCCATAGTCGAGAAGTTCCTTTTTTTAAATCTTCTAAAGCTAACTCCTTCAAGAAAATGGATTGGTTTGGATCATCTTCAACCTTATTAATGAAATCCAAATCCGATTCTCCATAAAACACGATAAGGTCTTTGATCATGTTTATTTCACTCACACCAAGAGCTTCAATCCTATTATATTTGTTGCTAATTATAATAACTGCTTCCATTTCCTCAGTCGTATCTTTGTGGGTTACAAAGAGTTTCATTCCATCATAATAGATCTTAGTTGCTTTCATTGTGAGTTCTCACCTTTATCCGTTTACTAAAAAATCCACCCCCCCAAAAATATTGACAGCATGCTGTCAAACTGGTAGGATGCAAATATGAAACCTCTACAAAAACCAAACGACCCCTTAAGTAACTTTTCCCTGCAAGTTTTTCATATGAATGGGTTATTGATGCGGTCCGGTGACATCATCACGAGTTCAATCGGTCAGAGCAGCGCCAGGTGGCAGGTTCTTGGTCGCCTAGGACATGGCACACAAACAGTAGCCAATATCGCTCGTGATATGGGTCTGGCGCGCCAGAGCGTCCAACGTATTGCAGATGCTTTAACGAAAGAGGGCCTCGCGGTCTATCAAGACCATGCAGCAGATCGACGCACAAAAATAATCACAATCACGTCTAAGGGAGCAGAAGTATTAAACGCTATCTATGTTCAGTACGCGCAGTGGAACCAGCATCTCATGACAAAGCTCAATCTGGAGCAATTAGAAACAATAGCAGATGCTCTGAATAAAGTTGGCCGAGTAATAGAAGAAGAAATCAATAGCTATCTAACTGACAAAAACAACGTGGAGGTCCCCAATGAATAATAATATATACACGAGGTTGCATGCGGACGAGATCATACAGCGTATCGATAAGCTAAGTCCACATTCAAAACCCCAATGGGGTTCTATGCAGCCTGCTCAAATGTTTGCTCACTGTTCAGCATTTCAGGAGATCCCCATGGGAGATGCCTTTCCAAGCCGGGGCTTGTTGGGTAAGCTTATCGGAGGCTTTGTAAAACCTGTGTTTTATAATGAGAAACCCTTGCCGCACAATATGTCCACCATCCCGACCATTGAAATCAAGGATGACAGAGATTTTGTTGCCGAGAAGGAAAAACTCAAACAAAAGATTATAAAGTTCCAAAGTGACGGTCCCGAAAAGTGCTCGCCCCACCCCCATCCCTTCTTCGGACCGTTAACCCCCGAGCAATGGGGAATTGGCATCTATAAACATTTGGATCATCATTTAAAGCAATTTGGGGTTTAGTTAAGCTCTTTCTTATAAAGGCCGCCCTGCTCACCGATTTATCTTTCACTCGTACCCGCATCCGCCGATGAGGGTATTTGTTCATCAATTTCCCGCGTGCTGTAAATCGTATCTTTTGTATAAGCTGTGATCGTAAATTGCTCGCCCTGCTCATCATCCAATAATCGATACCAAAGCCTTTTGGAGTACGGGTCAGGTGTAATCACCGTCGTGTCAAAGACATCACCCGTTGTTTTACTCTTTATTTGTACTCCATCAATCGTCTCATCATTTAATATACCAAACAACATGGGGAACGGAGACTCAAAAGGTGTGCCGCTTGTACTATGAAAATACTGATGAGACCATGCGCTTAAATCGTTATATTCAATAATCTTATCGGGAACGGTATGCCCTCCGCCAAATCCCCACTCCCAACCAAACAGTGTTTTCTTCACATATTCAGCCTGTATCGCAGCTTGGTCGCTTGGTCCCGTAACAAAGAATATGATTTTTCCCTGATCTGTCTCCACCTCGTGAATGATAGGTCCCAAATCTGGTCTAACCTCGCCAATAGCTGCCATAGGCGTTGGGGAAGATTTCGTGTAAATATAATATAGCTGATATACAACCACCGCAATTAAGATTAGTGCGATTAGGGCAATTAAGTATATAGGACGCTTCATGCTATCCCCTTTCTGAAATAAAGTGATTTATCCCATTCAAGACACCACTTGATTCAGTTTTAACCTTGAAAAATCTTACTAATATGAAGCTGGCTACATTCCCAACAGTTAGTAACAGATTCATTAGAAGTAATATTAATAATCAACTAATGTAAGCACTTGCTTTGGAACATACATTCAATTTTTCTTTAGAATCATGCCTTGATAATTTAATTTCATTCCTTCAAGATGAATCGTTCTAAAATCGAGAAGTTCAAACACTTGGGTGACTTTCTCTTTCATAGAAATCTCATCGTAAAATGAAAAGAAGCGTTTAGGTGAATAAGAATCTTCTTCCCAGACTCCTTCGCTATTGTATCCGCCGTATACTCCAAGATAAAACAAACTTCCTGATTTCATAACTCTTTGTATTTCTCGTAATACATTCACAAAGTCTCCTTTTGGAACATGTAATAGGGTGTTCATTGCCCATATTCCGTCAAAACTATCATCCTCGAATGCTAATTGATAAAAATCCATTTGATAGGCGGTTAGGCCTTTTTGAAGACATATTTGAACCATAGCAGAACTCAGATCAATACAAGTTACATCCAGTCCGTGCTTTTTCATATACAAACTCTGTTGGCCAGTTCCTGAACCGAGGTCCACTATTCTTATTTGTTTTACAGGCTGTATATAAGATAAGAAACGGTGTAACTCCTCCTGTTTCCATGTATCTAAATTAGCTTTATCTCTTTGTTTTGCATTCTCATCATAACTGTTTTTAAGTTGTTCCTTAAATCCAATGTTCATTATATAGTCTCTCCTGCCCTCATACTCGTTTGAACTGCTTTCCAAATATGCTCCACCCCATGGTCGTCCCAGATGAGGACGAAGCATGTCTCGTGATTTAATTTTTGTAACGCACCTAATCGATGATTCCCGTCTCGTACACTTAACAGTCCACTACGGTTTTCAATAATCAGGGGGGGCATGTCCCAACCATTCTTTAGTCGCTCACATATTTGATCTATATTAGCGTTCCACCAGTCTTCATTTTCCACATATTCCATGTCTGGTTCTGGACCAACCACCCTTTCGAGAAGATCGGTTTTAATTTCTACCGGTCCGCACCAATATCTTTTTCTCAATTGTAATCCTTCTGATAATCCTAGATTGTCCCCTTCGCCGTGCAAAAACAAATGAATCCAAGTCTCAATATCATAATTAGCGGCATAGGCTCTTGCAGATTTCAAAGTACCAATGGACATGATGAACCTCTTTTCAATTCGGTTATGGTTAAGGCGGCTTATTTAATTACGATCATTTCGTTATTTTTTTATTATGAGAGTAGCTGTGTTACCGCATGTTAAAAACTCCGGTTATTTTGAGTTATTCAAAAAACCTTTTAATCCCTTCTTTAATTTACTTATTCCTTCTATTACTTGTCTATTGTTCTCTTCGTTGTTCATTCGATTTCTAGCATGCAACAATACTGGCCTTAAGGATTCAACAGAGTATCCAAATTGATTCATCCATTCATATCTTGGAACCATCCACAGATGAAAATGATGAGTTGTATCTTCATTATAAAAATAATAGACTTTCTCGATATCCAATCTGGTTCTTTGTTCACTTCTAACCTTATGTATTAATGCAATATATTCTGATTGTTCTTCTTGCGTGAGTTCATCCATGCAGTAGAAATGTCGTTTAGAGGCGATAATAACCAAACCTGTGATTGGGTATGCAACATCTTGATGAATATGAAAATTGCCAGATTCATAGATCACACCACCAGCAGGAACAATTAATCCACTTGTTAGTGCGCAACTGAGACATTCAACTTCAACAACTCTTCCATCAGCCATTGTAATCTGACGTGGCATGTGGCACCTCTCAGTCCATTCTTTTTGCTGTAAGTAAGAATTGCACCCGTTCAATCGCAAGATGCATTCCTTCGTACAGTTCACTAACCGATCTGAATTCTTCTCTGAATACTGGTTTTTCCCATTTAAAATCTTTAATTATCAGTATGTGAAACACCCCCTTTAACGTGAAGGACTCGCCATACCATCCTACATCAATTATATATCCATTCGGATACTCAACTTGCAGCATATCTTCCGTTAGAAATTTTATATCTGTCATGTCTTCTGGACTCAGCTTGTAAGGATTGTATGTGACAACCCCTGGTTCAAAATCATAGGCCTCAAACATTGGATACACCCACTGTTCTATAATTCAACTCTTTATACAAACTTGTAAATTAACTATGTATCCTAATTCCGCACGATAGGCACCGATTCTCTTTTTTTACCAGCCTTAGAGTTATACCACTCAATGAGATTCGCTTTTTGACTAGCTATAGAAGATTCTTTATCGACCGCAAGTACATATGATCGAGGGACCCCATCAAGTGTGCACATCTGGTTTGAATTTGTAACATGTATAACCAATTCCTGATTAACCTCATCTTTTCCAACTCCTGCATACTTCAGTTCACAACTTCCTGACTCTAGCATCCCTACAAAATAGACATCATCCACCGCAAAGTTAACCACTGGTATGCTCTCACGCAGACCAAATCTTTGCCACAAATCATTCATACGCTTTTCAGATGTTGCCACCTCTACTATGAGGGAGCCAAACATATCTTCTGGTAGTGTCTTTTCTGTTTTCAGGAGTTTGGCAGAAAGCTGATTCTCAATATTCGGCCCGCTGCAGCCCACAAGCATCACACTCACAATGATGATCACGAGCCATAGACGTTTGTCGGAAAACGGAGTTAACATGCTGTCTTCCCTCCCCCAAGCAAATGATATCGATAAACCCGCGCACCTTTATTATACATCTAATCTGGAAAAGTTGGCTCAAAACTCCAATTCATTTGATCGGGTATCAGTTACTTGGAGTTTGTGGCACTCGTCTCTCTTTGAAACTGTCAGGTTCAGTGGATAAGCAATACGACGCATATTTTCCGTTATTTCTCCAAAAAACAGGATAATCCTGAGAATGTGTCGCTTTTGTTCCGTTATTTGCGATTTCAGCCCCACTAACCGGTTACTATTAAAATAACGGAATATATGCTCCCCTTCGCTCGTAATTCATCGAATAAGCCTGCCATAGCGGAAAATATGCGCCATAAAACAGGAATAGCCGAAGCGTCGGTTGGCTCGCAGACTTGAAGCCGCTTAGCCCAGTCAAATTAGTTGAGCTAGCCGAACTCAGCCCCGCCGACAGCTCAGATTCCCACAAGCCCGACTATCTGCAACCTGACTGCCTACAAGCTCAACTACCTGCAAACCCGACTACCTGCAAGCGCGGCAGCCTCTGCTCGATCTGGCCTGCAAGCAGCCCAAAGAGACGACCCGAAACAGCAGGTCGTCTCTCTAAGCATCAGTCTCGTGCAGCAGCGTCTCCAGTTCCTTCATGAGTGCGGAAACGCGCCACGCTTCATGATTACAATTTCACCCGGTTTTACGTTGTCCATTACCTCAATCTCCTTGCCATACGGATCTTGCTTGCCATACGGATCGTCGGCCAGATAGTGCACGTCGACCGAGAGTACTGTTTATGGCCCAACCGGCAATAATCCAATCACGAACACTTGTGGGTTGTCGTTGATTCGGCAACGAATCGCTCAAGCAACGATAGATAATCACGCCCGACTTGTTCGATGCCATACCGCCCCCTGGCCATGGCCTCTCCGGTATCTGCCATCCGGCTACGCAGCTCAGTATCCGCCAGTACACGAAGAATCGTCGCTTCTGCCGCACCTAGATCGCCAGCTGCGTACAAACCAGCGGCCCGCTCATCACCCATTAGCTCCGGCAGCGCGCCTACCGAGGGAGCGACGACCGGGCACCTGCAAGCCACGGCCTCCAATAATGTCATCCCGAATGACTCATTGCTTGTTGTACTGACGTATAGCCCGCCGCTGCGGGCCGTCTGGGAATACAAACGGTACATCTCTTCGTAGGCGAGGGACGGCACCCAGATCAGATCCTCC
Source organism: Paenibacillus daejeonensis DSM 15491 (assembly GCF_000378385.1). GTDB lineage: Bacteria > Bacillota > Bacilli > Paenibacillales > Paenibacillaceae > Paenibacillus_D > Paenibacillus_D daejeonensis. The sequence continues at coordinate 324,096 of NZ_KB899660.1, forward strand.
AGCCCAAGCTCACGAAGCGTAACACGTAGTCTCTCCTTCACCGTATCAGACGCCGTATGGCCTCCCACCAGTACAAACTGGAGATCGTCACTCCCGGCTTGAAGCTTTGCGGCCACCTGCAAGAAGCCCCGCCAGTTCTTGTGATCATCCAGCTTGCCGACCCACAGGATGAGTCGCTTGTCAGGCGCAACATTTACCACGGGTTCAGCTGATGGTTCATAGCGGAATAATGAGGTATCCAGACAGTTATTGACCTGCTGTACATCAGGGATGCCCATCTCCTCCAGAAGTTCCTTCATATAATAGGAAGGCGTCAGTACATGACGGGCTGGCAGGTCTGCCCACCCTGCCTGCAAGTGGCGTAGTGGCTCTTCATACGTCGTATGCACCTCATGGATGACGGTCCCCGCGTAGGCAGGGTTTAAACTCGCCAGAGCCTCATACAGCTCATACGTATCAATCGTAATAACCGCATCAAACGCGCCAGCGGCGATATAGTCCCGAATGTCAACCACGGTAGGCAAGATTACGGCATGCGGATAGCCTTCAAAAGCTCCAAGTCCGCCATAATCCCCCATGAAGCCAAAGTGGGGCTCCGTCTTGCCACGAAGGAATTTCAACCGGTTGGCCAATTGCGTCGTGCACCCGCCAAGGATGCAATATTTGTAGAGGTACAGAAGCTTCATTTCTGCTCACCAGCCTTCATCACCGTTTGCGTATTGAAATAACTCCGTGCCTTTGGCAGTATACAACACGCCTCGAGCATCGGCCGCCAGGAGCTTGGTGCCTCTATCCACAACACTCAGCTCGCCGGAGCCTAGTTCATAACGGAACATAATACCGGCCGAAACGCCGACCAACTCGCCAGCTTGAGCGATTAACTCCTCACCGCCCCGCCAGAAGTGCGGCACCGAAGACCAATCCCGCTTCTCAATTTCCACAATCCGTAGCGGTTGTCCGTCCGCAGGGTCCACTTCACACAACAACCCGCCTGCCAGTCCCCACAGCTTGCCATCCGCACCGTAGGCAAGTGCCGAGATCGCTCGGGCACCCGCTACCGGGATAGTTCGCCATACCTCAACGCCAGCTGCAGCATCCCAACAGAGCAGCTCTGCCTCCTCTACGGCCGGAGCGATGCCAAGACCGCCCCATACCGAACCACCAGCAAAGAGAAGGCTACCCCTGCTTACCAGAGAAACGATGCTTTGATCCCGGAGCAGCTGACGGTGCACCTGAGTATCACCGGTCGCCGGATCGTACAGCGTAATTGCCCCACCCAGCCTGCCATAGGACGGGACGGTCCCAATCGCCAGCCGTTCACCACTCCAGGCCATGACAAATGGCCGGTCCTGCTCCTCCCCCTGCAGGGAGAACAACAGCTTCGGGTTGGAGCCGGGGCGCCAGGGCTCGGCGGGATCGTAAGCGAACACGTTGGCCTTGGGGTAGACCCCCAGATACACCACGTCTTCTCCAGCAATCATCCCCTCGATCTGGCCGATGCCTCGCCATGCCTCTAGTTGACCAGCCTCTACATCGTAGCGTGCCAATCCCCCGGCAAAATAGCCGCCCATATACATCGCCCCATCCGGGCCTTCTGTCATGGACTGAAGCATCACCGGCTGCCCGGCCAGCTCCAATTCATAGGTCTCGTAACCATTCTGCGCCGGGTCATACACCCAGTAGCTGCCGCTGCGGTACACCCCAACAAGCACCATACCTGATGGATTCAAGCGATGGCCCCTCAGCCACCCGTAGTCTCCTGCTGGCTCCAGCATGGGCAGTGCTGTAGCCTGTAACTCAGTCGTGTCTGGATCGTATCGGTGCAGCCGCTCGTCCTTGACGAAATAGACCCGACCCTGGCTGTCGGGCTGCGAGACACTGAGGCCGCTGCAGCCGTTCATTTCATCTTGCCAGGCCTGCGAAGTCAAGTCGTAAATAAACAGCCGGTTGGATGGCGTTAGCCGGGCAAATAGCTTACCCCGAGCGATATCTACATCATATACAAGCTGGTCCCCGTCGCAGTCTGGCGGCAGCATAATCTCCCGCTTGGTCCCAGACTGTGTGTCCAGCTCGACCAGATGCGGCGAACGTGTCCCCGCTCCCACATACAGCTTGCCTTCATACGCAACCATCGAGCGGGCGTACTGCTCCCCTGCCACGATGGCGCCATAGTCGTGATAAGCTCCCTGTTCGGGGTCATAACGAAACACCTTGCCACCCGGATAGATTCCGCCGTAGATCATGCCCTCTGCATCGACGCACAGCCGCCAGGTGTAATACTCGCCTGGAATGATCTCACCCAGATTTTCTACACCCCGCGCCTCGGTATATCGGTACAGGATGCCACTGCCGCCGACATAGATGCCGCTCGGCGCACTCACCACGCCCCAGCAATGATCAGATCCTTCTAGCGGTAGCCTTTCCAGACTCCTGCCAGCTATCGGATCAATGATATGCAGCATACACGGCGAACCGGAGGACACTGCGTAGATGCGGCTCCCCTCCGGCCCCTCGGTATAGGCTGAAGCCCAAATCGCAAGTCCGCGCAGTGGCTCGCCCAGCTTAATCCCGGCCATCGCACTCTCCTCCCCCGGCCGAACCGACGGCGGCTTCGCGGGCACCCTTCTCTGGTTCTGCGTCTTGTCCATAGAGCAGCACTGTGCCCAATAGATCGGCCGGCGCCTCGGCATATTTGCGGAAGGCCTCCTCACAGCGTTCGGCGGGCAGCACGTCGCTGATCAGCGGCATTACGCGGAGGTCACCTTCCGCAATTAAGCGAATGAATTCCCCCATATTGCGGCCTTCCGTCCAACGGACGTAACCATAGGGATAATCCGTCCCTTCGCGCTCATAAACCTCGTCATACCGTCCGGGCCCGCCTGCTCTTGAGATGAGCACCTGGGCCTCCTTGGCGAACATGAGGTCTCGAGAGAACTCCGGCTTGATATCCCCAACCAGCAATACCTTGCCACAATCGCGCAACCACCGCAGGGACTGGTCGATCAGATCGCCATTCTTGCTGCTTGCGCAGATGATCACGGCATCGGCGCCGTTGCCTTCCGATAATTCAGAGAGCCTATGCCCAGCCTCCACCGGATCCGAAGCGGTATGCCGAATCCCGAGCTGACGCGCCATCTCGCAGCGTTCAGGCAGCAGATCATAGACGACTACGCGGAGACCTGCGCTGCGGGCAATCTGCGCGATTAACTGACCGAGTATACCAGCACCGATTAACATTAGTGTTTCACCAAACTGCAGGTTCGCCTGACGAACCGCATGAACTGCGATGGCCCCAAGTCCGACGGTTGATGCTTCCACACTGCTGACATGGTCCGGGATGGGAACGAGCAGGTGACGAGGCATGAGCAGCCATTCTGCATGTCTAGCATAAGGCGCGCCATAACAAGCCACGCGCTGCCCCTCCTGCCAGTCCTCCATGCCTTTGCCAATCTTGCGAATTACACCTGCCGCACTGTAGCCCAACACTACCGGATCCTCCCGATACAACCCGTTCATCATGAGCTCAGTACCCGGGCTGATCGCCGAGCATTCCGTCTGCACCAGCACGAACCCGTCCTCGAGCGTCGGCTGCGGCACCTCAGCCCACTGTATTAATCCCTTCTGGGATATGATTGCCTTCATCTGTATGTCTCCTTCCACCTGCTGCGGCCCTTGCTATATGCCCATGATTGCGGTGCCGTGTGCTATTCTTTGATCGCGCCGATCATGACGCCTTTGACGAAGTAACGCTGCAAAAAAGGATAAATGACCAGAATCGGCAACGTAGCGACGATGATGGTTGCGAATTTTATGGATTCACTAATTCGGAACACCTCATCCTGTGTGGCGCCAGAGAGCATATTCTGAGCGGAAGACTGAATCAGAATCTCGCGCAAGATCAATTGCAGCGGATAAAGGCTGCGATCCTGTAGATAGATCATGGCAGCGAACCAACTGTTCCAGTGCCCGACTGCGTAGAACAGCGTCATGACGGCGATGACCGGCATGGAGAGCGGCAGCACGATTCGCAGCAGAATTTTAATATCGTTGGCACCGTCAATTTTGCCCGACTCGATCAAGCTGTCCGGGATACCCTGGAAGAAGGTCCGCATGACGATGAGGTTAAAGGCACTGATTGCGCCAGGCAGCAGCAGCGCCCAGCGGGTATCGAACAGACCGAGTTCACGGACATTGAGATACGCGGGAATCAGACCGCCGCTGAAGAACATGGTGAATACTATGAAAGCCATGAAAAAGCTTTTGCCATCCAGATTACGCCTGGAGAGCGGGTACGCACCGAGCGTCGTCAGCACCAGATTAATTGCCGTACCAGCGCCTACATAGAATAAGGTGTTGCCATAGGCCTCCCAGATGCGGGCATCTTCGAAGACCAGCTTATATGCATTGAAGTTGAAGCCCACCGGCCAGAACGTAACCCGGCTGGAGGCAATCGCATAGGCATCACTGAAGGATGACACCAGCACATACCACATGGGATACAGAAATAGAAACGAACATACCGTCAGGAAAATGATATTTAGACTGTCGAATATTTTCTCGCCTAGACTGCGTTTGACTACCATGAGCCTTCTCTCCTCCCCATCACCATAGACTGCTGTCGGTCGTCTTGCGGCTGATGCGATTAGCGATGACAAGCAGCGTGAAATTGATGACCGAGTTGAACAAACCGACCGCTGCGGTAAAGCTGTAGTCCGCCTCCATTACTCCTCGCCGATAAACGAAGGTGGAGATGACGTCTGCGGTAATATAAGTGCTGGGATTGTACAGCAAAATGATCTTATCCCATCCGACATTCAGCAGCGTGCCTACATTCAAGATCAGCAGGATCAGCACCGTGGGAAGAATGCCCGGGAGCGTTACATTGAGCAGCTGCTTCCAGCGTCCCGCCCCGTCGATGACGGCCGCCTCATAGAGACTGGGGTTAATACCGGATAGTGCCGCCAGGTAGATGATGGAGTTCCACCCGAGACTCTGCCACAACCCGGACCCTACGTAAATGGACCGGAACCATTCGGGCAGAATCAGAAACTGAATAGGCTCGTTCACAATCCCGATCCACAGCAGCAGGGAGTTAATGATTCCACCTGGTTTGGTAAAGTCAATAATCATGCCGCAGATGACAATCAGCGAGATGAAGTGCGGCAGATACGATATGGTCTGGATGGCAGATTTGAATTTTTTGACCCGGAGTTCATTAAGCAGCAGCGCAAACGCCACAGAGGCCGGGAAAATAATAATGAGCGAGTAAAAGCTCATCAGAAAGGTGTTTTTAAGCAGACGCCAAAAATAATAGCTCTCAAAAAACTTCTCGAAATTGCGGAAACCGATCCAGGGACTATTCTCAATCCCAAGGTACGGGTTAAATTGCTTGAAGGCAATCAAGGCCCCGTACATGGGCTTGTATTCAAAGATCAGAAAAAACAAAATCGGAGGAAGCAGCATCAAATACAAATAACGGTTGGCCACCATACGCCTTAACAAAGGAGAAAATTTCCCAGCCGATCGCGTGCGACTGGCAGTCTTAGATGGAAGTGCCATAATGGCCTCCTTTCCCGGAATAGACACTGCTCTGTCGCAGGAGCAGGGATACTGGCTACCTGTATTCCCTGCTCAGCGACAGCCATGCATTTAATCGGCTAGGATTGCGACTTGAATCGTTCGTAAGCGGCTTGGTATTGCTCCAGCACCTGATTGATGCCCATTTGCTCCATCTGCGTGATAACTGATGCATAATCTTCGACAGCCCCGCGACCCATGATCATGGCGTTGACGGTCTCAGCGACGAAGGTCTGAATATCCGCCATCAGCGGAACGGTAATATCGGATTCTTCTGTCGTAAATTGAACCGGTGGCATCTTGGCATCAAAGTCGAGGAAATCACTGTACAATTCAAGTGGATTTTCCGTCTGCCCGTTGGCAATTCGAATTTGCTCAGCATATCTCGGATCAGCCACGGTAGCCCAGCTGCCACCACCGATGGTGTGATTCAAGAGTTCCTGTGTGTTCGTCAGACCGTTACTCGGATGAGTGACTTCCTCTTTATATACCGGCTCGCCATCCACCAGTTCGTATGAGATGTCTTCTACACCGAAGTTATTGAGCAGGATGCCTTCTTCCGAGTATTGGTAATCGAGCCATTTGACGACCTCCACCGGATTTGGCGTCTGCGAGGATACTGCCAGCCCGTGAGCGGCTGCCTGCCAACGGAAGGAGGCATGTCGTTGGTCGCCATTAGGTCCTTTCGGTGGCAGCACAGGCGAGATTTTGAAGGTCTCGTGCTTGCCTTCCATCAATGTGGTGAAGTTACCCATGTAAGAGCCTGACCAGCCAAACCACGCTCCTGCTTTGTCTGTTGTTACCTTCTCCGTCAGCGATTGGAACGTGTTGTCAACCAGGTAATTCGGGTCAAGCAGCCGTTCATCGTACAGTTTGCGGAGGTAGGATACGACCTCTTGGAACCGCGGGTCTGCAGGCCCGTACTTCACTTCGCCATTGTCGACGAAAAATCCGTATTCGACACCAAAGGCCGGAGCGAACAGGAACATGATATTTTCCAAACTGACCGTAACGAGGGGAATTTCATCCTGGCTGCCGTTGCCGTTGGGATCCTGCTCACGGAAGGCCTTGAGCGTCTCATACCAGTCATCTGTCGTTTCTGGCATCGGCAGTTCCAGCTTATCCAGCCAGTCCTGGCGAATCTGCGGGAACATCTGCGTCAGATCCTCCGAGGCAAGCGCCAGGTTCGGTAAGTAATAGATATGTCCTTCAGGAGAAGTAATCTGTCCCCGGATGTCCGGGTTCTCATCGAGAATTTTGGAGAAGTTGGGGGCATGCTCTGCCAGCAGATCCTCTAACGGGAGCAGTGCGCCCCAATTCCCATACTTGGTCGCTTCCGTTCCCCATACGTCCGAATAGATGATATCCGTCAACTGACCCGAGCTCATCATGAGGTTGAAGGCTTCCGCACTTGCCTCTGTCGTATGCTGAAACGCAATATGAATGTTCGTGTTCTCTTCCATCTTCTGAAAGGAGTGCTTTTCATTAAAGTCCGTGCCTCTGAAGTTGCCGCCACTCGGCGACCAAAGCGTCAGCTCCAGCTTATCTTGGGCAATCGGCAGGGTTAACCCGCCAACCGAGCGCGTTCCCTCTCCCCCACTCTCGGATGTATTGCCTTCTCCTGCTGCTGGTGGAGGTGTATTGGTGTTCCCACCATTTGTACCATTATTACCGCTGCATGCTCCCAGCATCATACTTGCCGTCAAGACAACCGCCGTTTGAACCAACCATTTACGCTTCGTCATTTTTGTCGTCAACCCCCTGGGGCTCATTCATATGAATGAAAGATTTAAGTACACTTTGGAACCGAACATGGCACTTTTCACATTGAATCTGCTGTACATTACGACCTGATGTTGCAGCTTCACCTCCATTGCGAATCGGGTTGACAGTTTTGATAAAGATGCAGTTATACATCTGTTGTACATCATGATAACTGCATTTCACGATTTTTGTCAACGCTTTCATCGTAATTTTCTGCTCGAACGGCCCTTAAACGGTGGATAATCTTGGTTTTTGAGCCATTTCTGCCTCCTTACAGTGCAGCAATCAGGATGTAACCCTCCACCAACTGTTGTACATCTGATGTATTTTATTATAATTTTGCCAACAGGCCTTGTCAACTAATTTGTCATCAAATCCATTTATTGAGTTAGGTTATCTGACATAAAAAAGAAGCGTTGGCGACCGGACCTTGTTCAGGCTCGGTAGTCAACGCTTCATCCCAGGCAATCTTACACGCCGGACTTTAATCGTTCTTGTTGAATCAACTGTGTTATTTCTTCATGAAGCTCCTGTTCCCCAATGAGATTGGACCAGTAGGCATTGAGCAGCTTGCGGAAGCTTCGCAATGCAGCAATGGGCAGTCCGAGCTCGCTGTGGTAGAAGAAGGCCGGCAGCAGCTCTCTGTACATCAGATAACGTGAAGGCCTGTTTAAGTTGCTCGTAGCCGCCGTCTCTGCAACCAGCTTGCGCGCTGGAATGCTGACCGTCTTCTCCCTGATTAGGCTCTGGGCCTCTTCCGAGGCGAGGAAACGCACGAATTGCCGGGCAGCTTCCTTCTGCCGCGAATTGGCGGCGACTGCCGCCCCGATTGTAACCATCAGCATCCGTTGGGGGTCACGGGCTTTCAGTGTCGGCAGTGGCGCAAGATCATAATCGAGCGATAAGTCCTTGAAGGCATTCAGATTGAAATACGTAGCCAGCACCATGGACACCTGCCCATTCACGAAGAGCGAGATCGTTTCGTCTTCATGATCCCCCGCCAGATACTTGGGGAAGATCCGGTGGTTATTCACCAGCCCACTGTAAATGCTTAAGCTCTTCACTGTCTCCGGACTTAACGTGCTTGCTCCGGACGAATCCGTGACCGTGTGCAGTCCACTCTGCAGGAGGAAAACCGAGTAACGGTTCTCAGATGCAGGTACGAAATAAACCGCGTGCTTGCCAAGCCGCTCCGACAGCGTCTCTGCCGCCCGGATCAGATCATCCCAGGTCCAATAGCTATCCGGCTCTGGCACGCCGGCCTCTCTGAAATGCGCACGATTGTAACATAAGATGACGGGAGAAAAGGAAATAGGATACGCATATAGCTCATCGTTCTCCCAAAAAGCTTCTGTAGCGATTGGATACAACCCAGCATCCGGCTCCAACGGATCAAGCAGCGCTGTCTGTTTGTTCTCTGACAGTTCCTGAAACTGCACACTATTCAGAGAAATTACATCCAGCATCCCGTTGTTGATCATCTCTGTTGCAGAGTTTACGTGATTAAAATCATTGAGCGTCACCGGGAACACATGAATGCCTGGATGCTGACGGTGGAAAGCCGCAATTAATTCATCCAGCAGGAAATCTTGCGACAAGGATGCGCTGCAGCCAAAATGAATGCGGATCCGTTCCTGAGTCGAGTCCAGTACCATGCTTCCTACGCGGTCGATCTTGACGATTAACGATTCTTGGACGAGCGCGTCCAGTCCCTTGCGCACAGATTTATTACTGAGCTGGTATTGCTTGGCGAGCGTGCTCTCGGCAGGCAAATAGGAGCCCGGCTGCAGCACCCCACTCAGAATATCCGTCCGTAATTTATCAATCATATAGTCCAGTCGTTCCCGAAAAGAATGGCGACCTGGTTTATTTGTCATGTACAATTCTCCCTACAACCAATAGTTTTACATCATAACATCTCTTATTGTGCTTGAATCACAGGCAGATGTCAATTCGTTTTGCTTGATAAAAACCGCTCCTATTTCGAACCATGTCTATGCTATAATTCAGTATAGCAGGAAATAACAGGAAAGGGATGATGTACGTGCAATCTTTCGTGGCATTTGATAACGAAGAACAACGAATAGCGCTGCTCAAGCGGTCCCGACATGTATGTCTGACCGCCTTGCAGCGCTATGATTTGGAATGGACCGGCATTTCGTACATACAGATGTCGGAATCCGTAACCTACCGAATTACCAGCCACCCGGACCACCAGTATTTGCTGCGCATACATATTGGAAAGTCCAATCAGGCTGAGATCGCGTCGGAGTTGGCTTTTTTGCGTGCCTTGAACGACCACAGCGACATTGAAGTTCCTACAGGTATAGCCAGTCTGGATGGAAGCGAGGTACTGGAGATTACTGCGGAGCACGATGACGAGCCTCCACTGCTTGTGACCGTAATGAAATGGATGGATGGCGAGCCCGTTCATGGCGCTGTTATGGACAACCATGCAATGGCCGTCGGCGTGATGATTGCCCGACTGCACGCAGCATCCATGTTATTTGTCCCGGGCGAGAATTTTACCAGACCTTCACTTGACGCGGATTCCTTCAAGGGTAAGTTCGCCAAGCTTGCGAACTACAGGGACCGGTTTGTATCGGATGCGGACTGGGCGTTATACCAGGAGGCGGCTGCTAAGGTAGTATCGCATCTCTCCGAAATGAAGCCAACAAGCGAGAATTACGGCCTCATCCATGGTGATTTACATCTGGGCAATATCGTGTTTCGGGACGGCGCGCCTTTCCCCATTGATTTTGGCCTATGTGGATACGGCTACTACCTCTATGATGTTGCCTCGGTTATGTTGGGACTAAATCCTACCCAACGCTGGCTGTTGCTGGATCGTTACGAGGCACTGCGCGGATCTAATCCGAATTCGAGCCATCTCTTGGAGACCTTTTTCATCATGATCATGATCGAGAATTACAGTCACCATGCACCCAATCCAGCAGAAACGGAGTCGCTTCAATCAGAGCAACCGTCCGCGCTTGCTTATCTGCGCAAATTTGTGGAGGGAGCTGCCTTTCTTTTCGAGCTTATAGAGCCGGCTGGACGTGACCTTGAAGTGAGTAGTCACCCGCCGCTTGATCCAAGTCTCAGCTAACGCCTAAGCGTTAGCTTGTACCTTACCAATACGGAAATAATCGGCATCTACATAGCCAGCCGACTCCTGACCAGACAATGTCAGGGCGAACAACCCGCATTTTGCACCAACCCATTTGCCCGGCTCCGCTTGGAATAGCGGGGCTTCTACGGAATGAAACCTTTCGCCGTCCCAGCTGTAGGTAAAGGAGCATTTTGCCCCTTCCTCAACCACTAGACGAATCGTCACTACATTACCTTGACACACTGTACTCCACAGCTGCTGCTCCTGCTCCTCAGTGCCTTGTACAAGAACCAATTGTCCGGCTTGTCCTTCCTCTGACCCACGAATCGCAAGATACAGATAACGCAAGCCAAATACAATCATCCCGGCTTGTGCTTGAGGACGCAGTTGCGCGAAATCGAGCCTCGTTTCGGCTGCAAAGGCCAGTGCCGGGAACTTCTGCATGAGCAGCTGCGGCGCATCATATAATTCCGTTCCGTCAAGAGCTGGCGCTGCGAATAACCGTAGATGACCCGGCCGTTCCTGCAAGCTGTACCAATCCTCCTGCAGATTGCCCTGCCACTGCCATTGCAAGCCAAGGTCGACGGCGTCAAATTCATCCGTGGTTTCCGGTATCTCGATTGGCCAGTCCTTGCCAACGTCCGGCTTGGTCAACCGCTCCACAGGCTCTCCAATTTCCGCGTTTGTGCCCCTCGCTTTACCGATAATTGGCCAATCATCAATCCATGTAACCGGCTGCAGGTGAACGATCCGGCCATAGGCATCCTTGTCCTGGAAATGCATGAACCAAGACTCTCCTGATTCCAGCTCCACCCAGCCGCCCTGGTGTGGTCCGTTGACCTCTGACTCCCCTTGATGCATAACAATGCGATCCTCATACGGACCGAACACCGATTGAGAGCGCATAACGACTTGCCAGCCTGTTGCCACACCACCGGCCGGTGCAAAAATGTAATACCAGCCATTTCGCTTATACATCTTCGGTCCTTCCATGGTTGGGTGCGACTCGGTCCCATCGAACACGATCTGGCCTTCATCGAGCAATTGCTTGCCATCTGGAGTCATCCGGCACAGATTCAGCTTGTGCTTGATGCCGCTGCGGCTATGAGCATAGGCATGGACCAGGTACGCCTGACCATCCTCGTCCCAGAATGGGCAAGTATCGATCAGCCCTTTTCCAGCCTTAACCAGATGCAGCGGGCTCCACTCATCAGCCGGATCATCAGCCTGGGTCATGAAGATGCCCACATCCGGATCGCCATAGTAGATCCAGAACTTGCCGTCATGGTGCCGGATTGCAGGCGCCCATACGCCTTTTCCATGTTGAGGCCGCTCGTAGCCCTCCAGTGGCATGGTTTGGATCGCGTGGTTAATCAGACGCCAGTTCACAAGGTCCTTCGAATGCAGAATCGGCAGCCCCGGCAGATGCCCGAAACTTGAAGCGGTCATATAGAAATCCTCGCCTACCCGAATCACATCCGGATCGGAGTAATCTGCATGCAGCACAGGGTTGCGAAACGTGCCATCTCCCTGGTCCGCAACCCAGGCCGGCGTTATGTAATGTTGCGATTGATTGGTCATTATCGTTCCCTCCTAAGTGAATACTTAGGGTTAACTGTATACGATTACAGAGTGTATTTCTGCCCACTTTGATGCTGTTTTCATCTGAATTTTATATATTCTTGTCATCCAAGCCTATACCAACGCACACAACCTTTGTACACGTACACCTCCAACGAAAGTTTCTTGCCTTACAGCCCCACCAACCGCCACACGCTCACCTCCAACGAAAGTTTCTTGCCTTGCAGCCCCACCAACAGCCGCATGCTCACCTCCAACGAAAGTTTCTTGCCTTACAGCCCCACCAACTGCCGCACGACCACCTTCCAACGAAAGTTTCTTGCCTTACAGCCCCACCAACCGCCGCACGCACACCTCCAACGAAAGTTTCTTGCCTTACAGCCTCACCAACCGCCGCACGACCACCTTCCAACGAAAGTTTCTTGCCTTACAGCTCCACCAACCGCCGCACGCTCACCTCCAACGAAAGTTTCTTGCCTTACAGCTCCACCAACAGCCGCATGCTCACCTCCAACGAAAGTTTCTTGCCTTACAGCCTCACCAACCGCCGCACGCACACCTCCAACGAAAGTTTCTTGCCTTACAGCTCCACCAACCGCCGCACGCTCACCTCTAACGAAAGTTTCTTGCCTTACAGCCTCACCAACCGCCGCACGCACACCTTCAACGAAAGTTTCTTTACTTACAGCCCCCGCCGTACCCATCTCAGCCACCTCCAAGTAAACTTTCTATACTTACAGCCCCCGCCGTACCCATCTCAGCTATTTCCAAGTAAACTTTCTATACTTACAGCCCCCACCGCAACCGTCTCAGCTACTCCAAGTAAACTTTCCATACTTACAGTCCCCGCCGCACCCAGCTCAGCCACCTCCAAGTAAACTTTCTATACCTACAGCCCCCGTCGCAGCTGTTTGTAAGCCAAGTTTCCTTACAGTTGCACCTCACATCATATTGCGCTAATCCACCTCATCCCCCACCACTTCTCCGGCCAAACAACAAAACGCCTGTCCTCCCCGACTATCGGGGAGGACAAGCGTTTTTCAACTACTATATAGGTTACTTCCACACGACCTGCTCGCCATATTGCTTGCCCCAGTCGTACATGAGGCGCAGCACGGGCATCAGGCTCTGGCCGTATGCCGTGAGGGAATACTCGACACGCGGCGGTACTTCGGCATAGACCTTGCGCTCCACCAGTTGGTCTTCTTCCAGCTCGCGCAGTTGGTTCGTCAGCATCTTCTGGGTAATCTGGGGGATCATCTTCTTCAGCTCGCTAAACCGCTTGGTCCCTTCGAGCCCCAGATGCCACAGGATGATAAGCTTCCACTTGCCGCCAATCACAGCCAGCGTCAGCTCTTTCTCACAATTGATCTCCCGCAGGTTGATCCGTTCTTTCAGCAGTTGTGCCATCTGCTCCATCCCCCTTTTCCCCCAGTATACCTGAACCCTGGCGCTTCCGCCACAGGTATGCTCATCGATGACAATGACTACTGAGCGGGAAAAGACTACTCCAGATTGGCGTGGCTGCCGTACATGGTCTTGCCGTCAAGCTCACGCAGTTCCATTAACCGCAGGATTACCGCATCATAGCAGAGCAGCAGTCCCTGTTCGAAAAGCGAACCCATCGGCTGCACCGATAACCGCTCCGGCGCATCGTCTGTCTTCTGCGATGCCGCGAGCTCGATAACCAAGTCCGCTTGCGACGCAAGCGTCGACTTCGGCTGGGTCGTCACCAGCGCGACTGTACCGCCTAATTGCTTCGCTTTGCCGGTCATCGCCACCAGACTCGCGGTCTCCCCGGAGCCCGATCCGAGCACCAACATATCACCGGCTTGCATGCCAGGGGTCGACGTCTCGCCGACTACATGCGCCTTCACGCCCAAGTGCATCAGACGCATAGCAAAGGCTCGACCCATCAGTCCCGATCGCCCCGCTCCAGCGACGAAGACAGCAGGCGCTGCATGCAGCGCCTCCGCCAGTCGATCCGCTTCGCTAGCCGGAATGGCCGAAGCGAGCGCCGTAAGCTCCTGGGCAATCCGGTCCGCCCAATTCTGAACCGCCGACATGAGCTTACGCTCCGCGGACCAGACGCTGCATAGCCGCAGCGACTGCCGGTTTGTCTTCAACACCGGTAATTCCGCCGCCCACAATCACGAGATCGGGCTCAGCCGCGATAACTTCTTCAATGGTGTCGAGCTTGATGCCGCCAGCAATCGCAGTCTTCGCTTTGCTTACGACGCTTTTAATCGTCTTCAGCTCGGCAAACGAATTTTTGCCTGCCGCCTGATGATCGTATCCAGCATGGACACAGATGTAATCCACGCCAAGCGCGTCGATCTCCCGTGCCCGCTTCTCCAGGTTTGGCACATTAATCATGTCCACCATCACTTGCTTGCCTTGTTTCTTCGCTTCTTCTACTGCGCCAGAAATCGTCGAATCATCCGAAACTCCAAGTACAGTAATGATGTCTGCGCCAGCTTCAGAAGCCTTCATGACTTCGTATCCGCCTGCATCCATGATTTTCAGGTCAGCCAATACCTGCAGAGCAGGGAACCGGTCTTTGATTGCCTTCACCGCGTGCAGCCCCTCATTGATAACAACCGGCGTGCCGATCTCTACCACGTCGATATAGGCTTCAACTTCGCTAACCAATTTGATCGCTTCCGGAATATTCACCAAGTCCAATGCCAATTGCAGTTTCATCTATTCATCGCTCCCTATTTGTCGGTATTGAGTACAGGCTCTATTGTAGAGCCCCTCTTTCCGATTAGGAAGTACGCACTTTAAAGTGGCGTAGTTACCAGGAGGATACTATTGTGTCCCACAAGACGTTGCAGCCGCACATGGCCTTGCTGTGCATTACCCTTTAACCGAGCCAATCATGACCCCTTTCTCAAAATACTTCTGCAGGAACGGGTAGAGAATCAACACCGGCAGCGTTGAGACGATAATTACGCCATACTTGATCTGGTCAGCATACCGCTGGGCATAACCGCCCGAAGCGCCTCCCGCACCCGCACCATCCGAGAACACCTGATTCGAGAGCAAGATGTCTCGCAAGATGATCTGCAGCGGCTGCAAATTGTTATCGCGGATATAGATGAGTGCTGTGAAAAAATTGTTCCAATGACCGACCAGGTAATAGAGACCGATCACCGAAATCATTGCTTTGGACAACGGCAGCGCCACCTTGGTAAAGTAGGTGAAATGCGAGCAGCCATCGATCGCCGCCGCTTCGTAGAGCTCCTTGGGCAGCGTATTCTCAAAGAACGTACGCGCAATAATTAGGTAGAACACGTTGACACTGAACGGAATGATAAACACCCAAGGCGTATTGATCATCCCCATGTCGCGAATAATCAGATAGGTGGGTATCAAGCCGCCGTTGAAGAACATCGTGAAGACGAAGATAAACATCAACACGCGTCTTGGTTTGAACTGCTGACGAGACAGTACATACGCTGCGGGCAGTGTAACCAGCAGGTTGACGAGGGTACCAGCAGAGGTGTAGAACAACGTGTTCCGGTACCCCATCCAGATCCGTTCATCCTGGAAGATCTGACTGTAGCCGAAGAAGCTGATCCCTTTCGGAAACAACAGCACCTGTCCTGTAGAAACAAGCGTCGAATCACTAATTGAAGCAATAATAATAAAATACAGCGGATAGGCAATGATCAGAAAAATCACCGAACAGCAAATGAACAAAGCGATGCGAAACGCAAGCTCGCCGCCACTCAGCCGCAAGCGGACCATAGCCTCACCTCCTAGTGTAAAGTAATGCGACTCTTTTACGCCTTGCCCACTCATGAGATACCGCGCTAACGAAACTGGATATCGCTATATGCCACAAAACGATACATTTAGTCAGTTAACGAAACTGGGTAATCTTATATTCCTCCAAAGCGTTTTTTTTGATGGTTTTAGATCAAATAGGGTGATTTAGTTTCGTTAGAGTTTTTTTGTTCTGCTTTTATGCAAAATAAGGTTGTGTAGTTTCCTTACCTCTTGAGGGCCTGGCTTTCGCACCAAGCCCCCTCTCCCTCATAGCGGCCATCAAACGATTTCAACGCACTCCTCTAGAACAAACTCGTATTCGATGCCCGCTTCGAAATCTGATTCATAGTAATCAGAAACGCAAAATTAATCACCGTGTTAAACAATCCAATCGCCGCGGCCAGACTGAACTGGTTGGAGACAATACCAATCTTGTAGACATACGTGGAGATTACCTCCGAGACCGGCAGATTGAGCGAATTTTGCATCAGGAAGATTTTCTCGAACCCGGTGCTCAGAATATTCCCCATGCTCAGGATGAACAGGATAATAATCGTGGGCACCAGTGTCGGCACATCAATGAAACGGACCATCTGCCAACGATTAGCACCGTCGATTTTGGCCGAATCATACAGCTGCGGATCCACACCGGAGAGTGCGGCCAGATAGATGATGCTGCTCCAGCCCGCATGCTGCCATATATCTGAGAGCACATAGGTCGGAATGAATGTGGTCGTCGAACCAAGCCAGTGAATATGACCCAGACCGATGGATTGCATCAGATGGCCAACGATTCCGGTACTTGGAGACAACAGCACATGCAGCATGCCCACGAGCACAATAACGGAGATGAAATGAGGCGCATACACCGTTGTCTGCATCAGCTTTTTCCAGCGGCGGTTCTGAATCTGGTTCAGGACCAGCGCGAGGATAATGGGGGCCGGAAATCCGACCACCAGCGTCGACAAACTGATTAGAAACGTATTACGGATCAGGTCTGTGAACAGATAACTGTCCATGAACTGCTGGAAGTAAAACCAGCCCCGCCACTCCCCGCCGGTCAGTCCTTTGCTGAAATCAAAATCACGGAAGGCGAGCTGAGCGCCATACATCGGAATGTAGTTGAAGATGATAATGACTGCCAGCGCGGGCAGAATCATCACCCATAGCTGATAATCCTGTCTCAGGCTGTTCAAAATGGTTCGCATCGCCGTCCCTCCTCGTAGTTATGACTATTGCTCTTGCAAATGCTCGTCATAATATTGCTGCATAATCTCCAGGTTCCGCTCCAATCCTGCCTTAGTCATCTCATTCACATACCGATCCCACTCCCCATCAATCCCACCGTTGATCACCCACTTGGCAAACGAAGTATCCGCAAGGTTCATCACATTGGTATTGTTCAGGCTGAGCGTGTTATTGTCCTGGGTTGAATATTTGATGAACAGGCCCGGGTAAATATCTCGCATTGGATCGACATCGGCGAGCGCATCGGCCAGTGGTTCAGACTGCGTCAGCACCTCCTGCATGTCCTTGCCCAAGGTCAACTCCATATCGTCCGGAATATAGAAGGCACCATTGTCTGCCCAGGAGGAGGTCCACTTCCAGGTGCCCGGATCCATCTGAGTATCCTGCGGCGGCAACACGCTATACGTACCGTCGCCGTGATCCTCAATATTGGGTCCGATTGAGCCGAAGAGTACCTGGATGCCGACCTCCGGATCATACAGCTCGTTAATAAAACGCATGGCGGCTTCCTTATTTTTGGATGTTGCCGACATCACAATTTGATTGGAGCCATAATTCAAGTTAAACGCATCATAACTCCAGGATACCTCTGCTCCTGGTGTTGCCTGCAACGGAGGCATCGAGGTGTATTGGGACGCTACTTGTTCCCCGAAGCGGTCAGAGGCTACCCAGCCCCAAGTGAATCCGACTTTTGCTGTATCGCCCGTACCTCGGGCAAGTGCCTGATACTTCGTATAATCACTCGTAAACACTTCTGGGTTAATCAGTCCTGCCGCATACAGCTTGTTGAGGAAACCGATGACTTCCTTGAACCGCTCGTCAACCAGGAAGTTCTTCACTTCCCCGTCCTCCACAAAATACCCTTGACCGCTTACTTCAGCGGAGATGGTAATGCCCATGCTTCCGAGCAGCACTGCTGGGTTGAAATACCCTCCGATCCCTCCCGGCCAGTCCATTGGAATCTCATCGTTCGGATTGCCGTCCCCATTGGCATCCTCATTCTTGAATGCCAGGAGCACATCATAGAGCTCATCCCAGGTGGTTGGCATATCCAGACCTAGATTATCGAGCCACTGCTGATTAATGTATTGGCGTGTGGACGAATCGGGCCAATATCGCTGGTATTTAGGCAGACCATAAATTTGACCGTCTCGCTGCGTCGCTATACTTAGAGTTTCGGGTTTTTCTTCGAACATCCGCTGCACATTAGGCGCCAGCTCCATGAACTCATTCAAATCCTGGAACAGTCCCTGGAATTGGGCAAAGTCCGAATCCGTAATGACATTGGCACCAACAAACAAATCCGGGACATCGCCACTGGCGAGCATCGTTCCCTTCATCTGATCCCAGTCTGCAGAAATTTCCTGCCAGTCGATCTTCACGCCTGCAGCTGCTTCCACCTCTTGCAGCCATTCCATCTCGGCAACCGGCTTAGTGAGTGCATGCTTGACGACGATCCCTTTTAATCGTACCGGTGTGGTGCCGTCCCCTGCTTCCCCTGCATTGTCCGAGTTGGAGCAAGCAGCGAGGACAGTTGTGGAGACCAAGACGAGCGTGAGCGTCATACCTAATGTTTTGCGCATCATTCATTTTCCCCCTACCTATTTGGATTTGTGCCAAGCGAGCAGCTGTGAGGCACTATCGATCTGGCTGCAGTGAGGCGTCCTGCTCTTGCGGCCACCTTACTGTACCCCGCCGTTTCAGCTGAGGTAAACGGGCAGTTTTTGAACGCTTTCATTTTTTGAAAGCGGTTTAATTAAAAAGGTCGTAAAACGCTTTCAGAACAGTCATACCAAGGCTTTTGAAAAAATGACACCTTTGAAATTTTGCCTATTCCAGGTTCCAAAAAGCAAGAAGGCTGTCAACCACCGAATGCGGCGGACAGCCTTCCTTGCACGCTACTCATTTGTGGGAATCACGATACTGTCCCGGCGTTATGCCGACGATTTTTTTGAAGGTACGGATGAAGCTGGAGGTGTTGGTATACCCCACTTGCTCCGCTACTGCAACAAGCGTATCGTCCGTTTCTCGCAGCAGCTGCTGTGAGCGGCTGACCCGCATGCGGTCAACCGACTCCTTGAAATTGTGCCCCACAGCTTTTTTGAAATGATAGCTGAAGCCTGACAGAGACATCCCAAAATGATCGGCCATGAACTGCAAGGAGAAATCTGGATCAAATGCACGGCTCTCCAGCAAGTCCAAAATGTCTTCCGGTGCTGCACTGCGGGGCGTTGGCAGTGTTTCTTGAATAATGTCGCATAGCTTGCCTGCCGTATCCCGAAGGATATCGGCCATCTGGCTGATGGTATACGTATGCTGCAGAACCGCATCGGTTAGGCGCAGCAGATTGGCATCATCCTGCCGGAAGCGCTGCAGGCCAGAGAGCAGAATGCTGACCGTATTGGCATAGACACTCCTCACCCGGTAAGGCGGCATGCCTTCACCGCTCATGTAATCGATCAAGCGCTCTAATACCGAGCGCACCATCAACGGCTCATTCTTCATAATCGCCATCTCCAACGATTGCAGCAGCTCCGCCGAATACGAAACCGAACCGCTCTGCGGCTCCCGGATGTCGGCAAAGGCCAGAACCGCGGGTGTCTTGCGCAATCGCAGATGCTCCGCAGCGCGCAGCGCTTGCAGGTACGAATGATGAGCCCCGCTTGGCGAAGCTGCTGATTCCGGTTGACCGACGCCAATCAGCGGCGCCACACCCAGCTCCCCATTCAGACGTTGCTGTAACTCCCCAATCCTGTCGAGCACCGGATCACCTTCTTCATGGTTACACAGATAGACGTACTCCTGCGGATAAATACTCGCGAATAGATGCGTATCTTGGGATTCCACGGTCTGCTGCTCCTGCCGAATGGCAGCATCGAGCTCCTCCTGATCCGGCGGATCACCTGCAAAGCTCAGAATAGCTGCGGTCACACAGGTCTTGCTCAGCGGTGACATTCCGTGAAGGCAGCCTTGGGTCTGGAATTCCTCCCAGGTGGTGAAATGCCCGCTGACCAAATCAAACAATACGGATTCCCGAACGATCGGCAGACTTCGCTTCACCTCTTCGTCCAACCGGGTGTTGTCACTGGACAACTGATCCAATGTGTACCGGATCATTTCCACCTCATGCATGGCCGGCAGACTGCGATGCTGGAAGACATCCGTCGCCATTTTCACAAGCCGCTTGATCGGCTGGACATTTTTTTGGAGCGAGATATAGATAACGAGAACCTCGACCAGTAGGATCAGGACGAAAATCATAACCGAATTCCACTGAATGGTCCGAATGCTCTGCAGTGACTCGGTAAGCGGCAGCAGACTGATATATTGCCAGCCGTTCAGATTCGAGGCGCTATGCGACACGATATAGGATTTGCCATCCAACCGGTGGATCGCCGTACCGCCCTGCTCCTCCTTCAGCCCGTTCACCAATTGCTCGAATTCCAAGGTCTCACTGTATTCCGGTTGATGGGTTGATACCAGAGGCCTCCCTTGCTCATCGAAAATAAAGAATGCACCGTTATACGAATCCGAAACCGAGTTGACCATCCGGATAATCGTGCTCTCCAGCACCTGAATGAGCAAAACACCAGGCGACTGCTCACCGCCTCGCGGCATTGGCAACAGGAAGGTCATCAGCCGGGCCCGGTTATTGCCGGGAATAATAACATCCTCTACCCCTCGAACCTCTGGCACCGAGAGCTTATTGAGCTCGGCGAACATGTCTCCATGGGGCCAGGCTTCATAGTAATACCCGATCCCCCGCCGGTTGAAGTCCTCAACCGTGTACATGTTACCGGTCTTGGAGAATATGTAATCCACTTCTTTGAGATACAGCAGCGTATTATAGACGAAGCCGTCCGTTGCGTTGTATTTGCGCATCTCATTGGCGATAATATATCGGTGATAATCATCATGCGGTGCCAGATACATCTTCAGATCCCGGTTGCGCATCAGCTCGTGCGGCAGATCATAGACATAACGCGTGAAGATGTCCATGGCATGGGTGAATTGCTCCGTCACATGCGTATTCCAAGCCATCTCTTTTTCCTTAGCCGCTTGCGTCGAGTTTGGGTAGTAATAGAGCAGGATGCTGGCAACCGGCAGGATAAATACCAACGCGTATGACAAAAGAAACTGGAGTAACAAGTTGCCCTTGGTTCTTCTCAACAGGCTATCCCTTCCTTTCCGGCTGGAGACAGCCACAAGCATGTAAACGAATACAAAACCGCTGCCATTCATTCTAAACTAAAGGCTTTTACCACTCAAAAAACGAATCCTCAATCAGCTTGCCAAACATGCTACCAGCTCTTCACTAATCATGATCTTCCTCCTCTGCGGCTCGCTTACGGGCAAGCTATCTGCCATCTATTTTACCCGCACCACGAGGGAGGTTCAATCAGAAAACCCGCAACATACCTGCCAGAGTTAGCAAGCCTGTTGCGGGTTTATAGGGGAATAATTGTCATTATGATATTAATTGTCCATAGCTCCTGGCTTGAGTGCAGACATGGGTCTGTAGATCGCATCCCAGCCACCCGGGATAGCCCCCATATCATCACAGTAAAATGCGTTAATGTACGATGATACCCGCTCTATCTTGTCTTCGATCAGCACCTCACGGATCTCTGATGGTTTCATGGGTTTCCCTTGCCCCTCTATTTGACCGAAGGAGCTCAGGGAGACGAACATCTCCGGGCTTTTCCGATAGGAGCACCGCCCAGGATAACGGGGCGCGCTGCCCGAATCGTATTTTGACAATTTGACCCGTCCTTCATAATCCATGAGCAGAGCAGCCGCATCCAGCTCCATCACTGCAAGTGTCAACGTTGGCTCTCTACGAGTATAGCTCTCAACCATGTGCCAGCAGTCCCGCTTGGTCAGCCAGCAGAACACATGCTTGTCCAGATAGGCATGAAAAGCTGTATCCGATACACCAGGAGCCATCATCGCCTCTGGAATCCGGAGATGTGCGTTAAGCGTCACCTGGCGGCCTTCATAGTCAACAATCGTAGGCTTGTGCCGCCGTATGCCTGACAGCTGTGGGGCCAGGAGATCACTCGAAAGCAAGCTGTCCGTATCTGCAATATGCGCCAAATTGGCAGCCCGCGTCACATGATACAGATTCGTCCGCCCTCTGCTTCGCGTGATGGATGCAACAACCTCTGTCAGATGATTCATCGTCATTCTCCTTGATAAGGCATATGATATTACACCTTACCTAGACTTGCCTTTATTAGGGGCGAATAATCCCCGAGCGCAGCGCCCGCAGGCGGGCTTGACACTCAGGAGCCGTTAGCATGATGCAGCAGGACCACAACACGTGAGATCATTCCTTGGCTGGAAGATTATAAGTCAGCATCCATCCCCCTTTACCGCATTTTCAACGATGATTACCAATAATCCCGCTAGCTCTTGCTCCGCCTCCCGCAGCAGGTCCAACACGCGTTCAGCATCGTTGCCTAACCTATTCCGGCTAGCTCCGAAGTTCACCCACCGAATGATCAGCGGCAACGCAATCCCGCCTGTCAGTGCATCCCAGAGTGCATCAAGATTCGCACCATAATGATCCGGCAGCTCCAGCCGTTCCGCCAATTGCGTGTGCAGGTCCGCTAACGTTGTCATGTCGGCTCCGTCCAGAATGACTTCCTTCATTCCCGTATCTCCTCTCACTCGATTTGCTCGAAGGTTTTGTAATGGTCCGCGGTGTAGTAGATCAGCCCGTCATTGGAATAGACAATCCGTTCGGCCCCGCGATGCCCGCCCTCATAACCGAGGTCCGCTTCGTACCACTGCCTTCCCTTACGATCCGGCAGTAGCCCTTCGCGGTTGTGGAAACGATCACCGCCAATGCTCATCCCTGGTGCAATCTCATGCAGATTGCCCTTTTGGGGATCCCAACCTTGCTCCCTGGCTTGCTGCTTGGTTAGATAATAGTCAGGCAATTCGCCATGCGCTCGGAGATAGTCTGCCACCTCCTCATAATGCGCGCCTGTAGCAGATGACGAAGATGAGGATGGAGGCGAGGTAGATTGATCCGCTGGCGTATCGAGCACGAGCCCACAACCCGCGAGCAGCACGAACACCAGTCCAAGTAACATCAGCGGTTTCAAGGAGTGGCGCATACCAGCCAGAAGAGTCGAGTAAAAACGTTTCATGATGTGCTCCTTTCAGAAATGGTGTGTGCCTTGCGTGCTCGTATTGGAGCGGATAATTTACAACTAGTGCTTCTAGTTTCTGAAAGATAGTGAATCGTAAGTGCAATTATACAATTATTCAAGCGTGATTCTCCTTTAATTTTCCAATTACATTTAAAGTAGTTGTACTTTTACACTTAGCTGCTGGCAGAAGGCTGTTAGTATTGGGTTTGGCATGCTGTACGCTTTATCCTACTATACTCGCTATTAAGTTGACCAGAGCAGAGTGCATAGCCAGAAGCAAAACAGCCATCCCCCGTCCTCGCAAGGACTAGAGATGGCTGTTCACTTAACCTTCAATCGATAACTAGCTGCGATCCATCATCCGCTGGAGCACCACAATGGCTTCGGCGCGAGTGGTGATGCCTTGCGGCTCAAAGCGGTTCGCGCTCCGGCCCTGGATGAGGCCTTCGGCTGCCGCTACGGCCACGAAGCCTTTGGCCCAGGCCGGAATTAACGGTTCATCGGCGAAGGCCGTCGTCCCGGTTCCTGGCGTCAGCCCGATTGCCCGGATGACCATCGTGGTCATCTCCGCACGGGTGATGCTGGCACCCGGACGGAAGGTGCCATCCTCGAAGCCGTTTACAATACCCGCCTCCACTGCTAAGGCGACAGCGTCACGCGCCCAAGGCCGGATCGATGCCTGGTCAGCGAAGTCCAGTTCAGCATCCGAGCCTCCCGAGCCTTGCAGACCAAGCGCTCGTACAAGCAACTGTGTAAACTCGGCACGCGTCACGGCTGCATTTGGCCGGAATGTCTGATCCGGGTAGCCTTCCGCCAGACACTGCTCCGTCGCACGGACGATCTGCGCAGCTGCCCAGTGACCGGTGAGATCACTCAGTGGTATTGCTGGACATACCGGAGTCGTTACCGGAGGCTGAATTGGCTCCTCTTCGGTTGGCGGCTCTTCCTCTGTTGGCGGCTCCTCGTCCGGACCTGGGCCAACTGGCGGTGGATACACCGGTGGCGGGTTCGTGCCCGGATTCTGCACAACCGCTGTTACTGTCAATGCCTCACCAGCAGCGCTCTCGTGATGCAGACGATCTACCGCCGTCACCACATACGTATACTGGCTTCCCGCTGTCACTTCGCTATCCGTGTAGCTCATACGGTCTGCATTCTTCCGAACCACGGCGTGAATAGTGGACGGATCATCCACTGATGGTGTCGTCACACCCTCGTTGCGGTAGATCACATAGTAAGCCGTGTTCTCGTCCTGATCCGCCCAGCTCAGCTGCATTGCTTGGTTGCTGTAGCTGCCGCTCAGCTGGCCGGGGCGAGCAGGCGCTTCTCCGCCCAACCACGGCATGGTCGGCACCAGTGCAGGCTGCTGCTGGTACTCCCGCAGAATTTGCTGCAGATGTGTTTTGGCGAGCAGATCGCGGGTCGTAAACTGAATACTTCCGTTCACATGCTCGAAGTTCAGATTGTACCGCATCTGATTGATGATCTCATAAGGATCGGTGAAATTCTCGTTATCATCAACCTTATATGCCGCGTGCCCGATATACAGGTGGGTGTTGGCATTGTGCTCCTCAATCAGATCATCCCACCATTCTACCAGCACCTCGTAGGCCGCCGGCGAGAAGCCAAAGTTCCAATAGATCTGTGGGGCTACATAATCGATCCAGCCTTCGATGACCCATTTGCGGATATCCGCATGCAGGTTATCATAGCTTGGCTGACCTGCGGTCGTGTCGGAGCCGTTCGGATCCACTGATTTATTGCGCCAGACACCGAACGGACTGATCCCGAATTTGACGTAAGGCTTCTCTGCCTTAATGGATTCATTCAGCCCCTCGATCAACGTGTCCACATTATCTCTGCGCCAAGCATTGATATCCTCGTAGTCACCGCCGAACGTATCAAATGTTCTTTGATCGGGATACCCTTCCCCATAATAACGGTTCGGATAGAAGTAGTCGTCGAAGTGGATGGCGTCGATGTCATAGTTTGCTACGACCTCGTCCACGCTCTCCGTGATGTAATCGATCACTTCCGGATGCCCCGGATCAAAGTACAGTCTGCCGTTATAATTCATGACCCAATCCGGATTCATTCGCGCCGGATGATCCTCGGTCAGGCGATTGACATCGGCATGCATGCTGATCCGGTAAGGATTGAGCCAGGCGTGGAACTCCAGGTTGCGCTTGTGCGCTTCTTCAATCATGAAAGCCAACGGGTCATAACCCGGGTCCTTGCCCTGCTCGCCCGTCAGCCAATGCGACCATGGTGCCAGCTCGGAGCGATAGAATGCATCAGCCGTTGGCTTAATTTGGACAATAACAGCATTCATGCCCATAGACTGGTGGAAATCCAACAACTCTATGAAGTCCTGCCGCTGCTGCTCTGGATCATAAGTTTTGGGCCAGTCGATCTGCTCCACGCTCGCAATCCAAGCCGCGCGCAGCTCTCGCTTCGGCTGCTCGATATCCGGTTTGTTGACGACGACGGTGAAGCTGGCACTCTTGCCTTCAAAAGTTGCCGTAATGCGCGAGATGCCCATCGTCAATGCCTCAAGGACGCCTTCGGAGCTCACCGAAACTACGGCAGGCTGGCTGGACGTGAATGTGACCCCCTCCTCCAGCTCCACATCACCCGTATTGTAGATACCGGTGACAATTGCCTCGGTAGTGCCGCCGATTTCCATCGGTCCCAGACCGCTCAGTTCAATCCGATCCAGCACAGGAATCTGCACGCCGACCCCAATGTTCAGCGTAGCTGACTGCCCACGATACTGGGCCGTCAGCGTAACCGTACCCTCACCGCGTGCTTCTATGACACCTTGCTCATTAATGACTGCCACACTCTCATCACTGCTCGAGTAGGTCGCCCCTTGCAGGATGCTCACTCGCTCGCCACTGTCCGCCATAATGGCCATCAGCGAGGTCTCTACCTGATCTGCAACTCTTAGCTCCGCTGGCCCGGTGAACTGCAGCTCCTGAACGACAGGATCGCTGTCGCTGACTGTCAGCAGGTAGCTGGCTTCGAAGCCCCCGGCCTGTGCGGTGATTCGTGTCGTCCCCGGTGTCAGAGCTTGCACAAGTCCTTCGCCATTAATGGTTGCCACGGCAGGATCCTGACTGGCATAGACGATGCCACTATCGATCCGTTGAGGGGCCACAGCATTTTGCCGAGTCTCAAATAACGATGCATTCAGTGACTCGCCTGTTTTCATCGGTGCAAGTCCGTTCAGGTCTAACCCATACACTCCGTTGGTATCGCCATAGAATACACTGATGCGATCCAGATAGACGACGCCATCGGTTTTGTTATCGTTGTTGGTTTGGGTCATATAGACACGCCGCAGCTTGATGTCGGTGACATCCGAATCCCGTAGTGCAGCAGGCAGATCAGCGACAATATAACGCCACCCGGTCCAGTTGAATCCCGATCCGGTTGTGAGATCGGTAATAGCCGAGTTAATGGGTGTCGTCCCCTTCATTCCCGTAAATTCAGCGCGCAACCAATGCTTGTTGTTGCCGTCGCCGTGCACCCACAGGCCAATCTTGGTCGGATTGCCTGGCAGCTGTCGGTACGACGCGTTATCTGGCTGCCACAGATTGACATAAGCTGCCGCTGTCCCGCTCTCAACACCGACGAATTCGTACCTCAGCTTCGCCGAATGTTCACCATACATGACAGGCTCCGGACGGCTGGCCATCTCCAGTGTGACGCGCGCCCGGACACCGCTCGCACTCACGCCGCCAGCCTCGAAATCTTCAACTATAAAGGCAGGGGCATCAGGCTGATTCAGCAGTGCCGCCTCGGATGAATCCTCTGTCGCAAGCTCTCTCTCGTGGTGTTCAACTGGGATTGTAGTTAACTCTTCTGCGGTTTCGTTAGCTTCGTTAGTGCCACCGTCTTGCGATACGCCGGCTGCACCAGCGATGGTGGAGAACAGAAATGAGAAGATAAGGACAAGGACAGTCAGACCATGCAGCTTGCGATAAGGCAGATTCATCGGTTGGATCTCCTCCTCGGATATGGGTATATACGATCAGGGCAGCGCTAGCTTGCCCATGATTGTTGGTCGTGAGGCTCCTGTTGCAGCAGGAAGGTTGTTCGGCATGCCCTGCAGAAAATCATGGCCCAGCACAGCGAAGATCACCGCTTCCTTGGCATCCTCCGGCAGGCCCAGCTCAGTAGAGGTTAGCACCTTTTGGCCGGGAAGCTGCTCTGTAAGTTGACGCATAAGGGTACGATTATGGGCGCCGCCACCACTGACAATCACTTCTTCCACGCTGGTTCGGGGGATAATAAAGTGATTAAAGGCCATTGATATCGACATAGAGGTAAGCGCCGTCACCGTGGCAACCGTATCTGCACTGGACAACCCCTCATCAGCCGCTTGGCGCAGCACTTCAGCCGCATAGACCGCGCCGAACAATTCACGCCCGGTTGACTTGGGCGGTGGTGCCGCAAAATAAGGATGCGCCAACCATTCCTCTAACAGCGTTCTGTCTGGCGTCCCTTGGGCTGCCCATTCTCCCCCTTTGTCATAGGTCATGCGGCCGTCGGTGAGACTCAAGACGACTTGATCCATAATCATGTTGCCCGGTCCCGTGTCAAAAGCGATGACATCCTTGGCTTCCGCCCCTGCGGGCAAGACTGTGCAATTGCCAATGCCGCCAATGTTCTGAAGCAGGCGACCTCGCGAGGGATGCCCGAACAGCATGAGATCACCGTACGGAACAAGCGGCGCGCCTTGGCCGCCAACTGCCAGATCAGCGGGACGATAATCACCGACCACCACACATCCTGTGCGCTTGGCAAGCACCGACAAATCACCAATTTGCAGCGTGCTGCTGGGCAGGAACGGGTCTGAGGCGGCCGAGTCCGGCATATGCCAGATTGTCTGACCGTGCGAGCTGATGAAGTCGACCTCTGCCACCGTCAGCCCCGCCTCACGGACAGCTGCGAGCGCGCAGTCGGCGAACAACCGTCCGAGGTAGACATTCATGCCTGTGAGCGCCGCCACATCCGATGAACCGGGACTGCACAGACGCTTGAGCTGCTCCCTCAGGTCATCCTCGTATGGCGTTGATACAAAATGAAGCAGCTCCACAGTCATTCCTTTTCCACTGCCTGTTAAATTCACCACCGCAGCGTCGACGCCATCGAGCGAGGTCCCTGACATTAAGCCGACACCAATCCGGCTGCTGCCCGCAGGAGAGTACGCGTCATAGATTCTCATCCCAGATTACCTCCCCGGCGGAGCCGCTCCAAGGCCATTATTGCTGCACCGTGTGCCGCATCCTGCTGCTGCGGGACGACTGCTAGTCCGGGCAAAACTGATGCTAGCTGATTCGTGAAGGCTTCCCGCACAAACCGGTTAACCGTCAGCACACTGCCGAGCATAGCCAAGGGCCCCGTCTGTAAATCCAGGCGGTCCGCAACAGCTCTTACAAGAGGTACGAGACCTGCAGCGCTTGCTTGTGCAATCTCCAGTGCCTGGGTATCCCCTGCTTCACAGGCGATCGTTAGCAGTGGAGCCAGGGCGGCGATGTCTTTTTTGGTGCGACCCGAATCATAAACATAACCTACCAGCGCCTCTACCGTTGTGATAGCGAGTTGATCATATACGAGTTCTGTAATCAGAGTGGGGGAACATCGGCCATCTGCCGCTTGCACGACTGCCGCCAGCAGATCCCGGCCGATGCTGTAGCCACTCCCACTGTCATCGATCAGATGACCGTAACCACCTGCCCGGTGCGTAGCCCCTGTGCCGTTACGACCGTAGCAGATGGAGCCGGTGCCAGCGATGAGAATCACCCCGGCCTCCCCGCCATGGGCGCCATATAAGGCTGTCTCATGGTCGCCGACGAGCATCAGCTCGCCTTCGTAGCCGGCGGCGCGAAGCGTGTCCTCCAACCAGCCCGCTACCCGGGGATGACTGATACCGGCAGCTCCAATACAGATGACTCTGCATGAGGCCAAGGCCTCTCCGCCATTCGAAGTGATTGCCTGACCTATCCGCTCTGCCAACCCGATTAGAGTAGCCGTCACTGTGGCTTCTTCCTGGCCGTTATAATTAAGCGGTCCGACAGACAACGTCTGGATCACTTCACCCTTTTCAGTTGACACCACCACTTGGGTACGAGTACCTCCGCCGTCTATTCCTGCTACATAGTTCATCCGCATCCCCCCTTCCTATTGACAAGAGACTATTCATAGAGATGATACTGCTGCTTGCGCTTGGCAAACTGCTCACTTTCCGCATGCCACGCTGCCAAGAGGTCGTTCAGCTCAATGTGGCTATCGCGCAGGATTCGGTCGCCACACAGCAGATCGATGAATGGACGTCCACCCTCGCGGACAGGCGGCAGGTAGGCAAACGCCGGGAATAGCTCACGAATCGTGTACAGCAGCGTCACTCCCAGCTCTACCGGACGGACGACAGGTGCGTCCAGCACGTGGATGTGAATGCCGCCGCATAATTCGCCAGCATGCTTGGATGCCGACGGCTTGAAGTGAACCGGCCGACAATAAACTCCGGGAAGCGCCTGTGCATTCATGGCGAATGCCAGTCGATCAGCGTCTACGAATGGGGCGCCTATAATCTCAAAGGGCGCGGTCGTGCCCCTTCCCTCTGATAGATTGGTTCCTTCGATCAGACAGGTCCCGGGATAGAGCAAGGCCGTCTCCAGACGCGGAATGCCTAGCGAAGGGGGAACCCATACCCTTCCCGTGGCGCGGTAATCCATGGACCGGTCCCATCCGGTGCAGCGGGCAACATGCAGTTCTGCTCCCCAGCCGGATTCGTCATTCGCCATCATTGCCACTTCACCGGCGGTCAGCCCGTACCGGATGGCGAGCGGATAGTTGCCAACAAACGAACGGTACTCCAGCTTCAGTACATTGCCTTCAACCGCAAGACCATCCAGTGGATTCACGCGATCCAGCACGACAAACGGCTTACCTGCAGCCGCACAATCCTCCAACGCGTACAGCATGGTATAAATGAATGTATAATACCGGGTGCCGATATCTTGAATGTCATAGACGATAACATCGACCGCATCCAGCATTTCTGGCGTCAACCGCTTACTGTCCTTGCGGTACAGGCTGTAGACCGGAACACCTGTAGCCTCGTCGGTATAGGTATCGACCAGCGCGCCAGCATCAAGATCCCCCCGGACGCCATGCTCCGGCGAGAACAGCGCCGTCAGCCCGTAGCGCTCATGTAGAATATCCACGGTTGGCCGGAAGTCCGCTGCGAGACCAGTGGGCGCCGTAATCAGTCCAATCCGCCGATTCTTGAGCACGTTGTCGATCTCGTGCAGGTTGTCAATACCCTGCCTCAGCATGTCGCTCCCTCCTCTCACACATCGGCTGTTACAGCTCCCCCAACCTCAGCTTCATCGTCTCCGGCGGCACCATGAACGTCTCTGCATATTCCTTGCGGGCCTCCAGACCCCTTACACGTGCCAGCGACTTGTAATAATCCATGTAATTGAAGGACTTACTGCCTGTTACAAACCAATGGGTGGACAGCGCCTGAATCCACAGGTCAAATGCCTGCTGGTCAAAATCCACATAGACATACGGCACGTAATCGACCGCATCCTCCCAGTTCTCGCCGTAATACAGCTTGGGCGCAAAATGCGGCGGCAGCTCGCGCTCCAGCGCCCGCAAACTGGCGAAATAGCGGGCGTCATTGACGATCCGGTGGGTCGTCGCGTGGTCCTTGTGCATGCTGTTGCAGTGATGGGTGATGATAATGTCTGGTTTCACCTCACGGATGACATCAGCAACCCGCATCCGGATTTCCTGATCATCCGGGAGCTCGCCGTCCGGGATTTCAAATACACGCGCCTTGCCGCCCAGCATCTCTGCAAAAGTATGAGCCTCCTGAACCTTTTGCTCGCGATAGGCATGCACGTCCTGTCCTGCGGGTACACCGCGTTCGCCTGCCGTTAGTGCCAGCGTAAAGATCTGGTCGCCCTTCAGATAATGGCTTGCCATGACGCCGCCGGCGACAAGCTCCACATCACCAACATGGGCGCCTATGCCCATAATTGTCTTTGGAGTACGATTGCTCACTGAACTAGCTCCTTTCTCATGGTTGCAAATGTTTTGACCGTGCGGAAACCGGCCCGTTCATAGATGCGCAGCGCCGGGTTATTGCTGCCGGTATACAACGTCATATAGTTCGTGCCGATGGCCTGAAAAGCGGCACACAGCCGAAAGAACAGGATCGAGCCCAGTCCATGTCCCTCATGACCGGGATGAACTCCAATCCCGGCAAATCGCCCTCTCCCGCTGGGCTCTCTTACCACAGGCCCGGCAAATCCAACCGGTTCGCCCTCCTGGCTCGCCACGACGACTGGGGTATCTGATTCCACTGCCGAAGTAACCTCACGCTGCCATAAAGGATTACCAAGGGCTGTCAGTAAAATGTCAGGCTGGTCATGTCGTTCCTTGTTAAATAATCCGACTTGGTAGCCTTCTGCTGCTGCTCGGCTCTCCTTGTCCAGAATGGTCTCTGGTACCGCAAAGCCATCTAATGCCAAGTACATGGCACATTGGGTTGCACGTTCCAGATAGCCATGGCGTAAGAGCACGGCGTGCAACGCACTCCCGCTTGGCACCCCAGGTGCATTATTATGCTCGTGCCGGGCCGTCCCCGGCACGTACCAAGGCAGCTGCATTGGATTGAAGAAGAGCGCCTCGGCCTGTCTTTTGCCAAGCGCCAGGAATCGTGCCTCCATAACCTCCAGCAGTCTGATAGACCGTTCTTCCGCCCTCTTATCATCTACGGTAACAATACAAGTGATATAACCAGCGACATCACCCAAGGGCAGATCCTCACCGGTGCAGCCGCAAGCGAAGGCCATCACCCGGCCCTCCTCTATCCATACCCATGCGGTTTCTGGATCGAAATAGCTGTTATTCATAAAGATGGCTTCAAATCGCGCGGTGTCCAGTTCCTGATAATCATCCCGCGTCGCAACTGTATTCCAGAGCGCGACGACCTCCTCGGTATAGCTGTCCTCCCATGTACGTATCATGCAGGGCTCCCTCCCGGCTTCATTAGCCTTTGACCGCTCCGACCGTCACGCCCTCCAGGAAGTAGCGCTGCAGACTGAAGAAGAGGATGAACATCGGCAGAGCCGAGATCGTCGCACCGGCCATCATGGGAGCAAAGTAAGTCGTATTGGCAAATCGGAAATTTTTGAGTCCGACCTGAATGGTCTGCATATCCATCGTGTTCGTGACCAGGAATGGCCAGAAGAACGTATTCCACGTCTCCATGAACGTCAGAATGGCCATAACTGCCATGACGGTCTTGGACAACGGCAGGATAATGCGAATCAGTGTCTGGAACTGATTAGCGCCTTCCACCTTGGCACTCTCCAGAACCTCCCTCGGGATTGAGCTCATGAACTGTTTGGCAAGAAAAATATTATATACAGTCACCAGCGTTGGCATAATCAACGCTTGATACGTATTCTGAATTTGAAAAATATTCACGATCAGAATGTAGAGCGGCACCTGCGTTACCTGATAAGGAATCATCATCGAGCTGAGCAGGATGGCAAACAACAAGGCACGGCCGCGAAAATTGATTTTGGAGAAGGCATAGCCTGCCGTTGTTGCAAATATTACGTTGGAAACCATAACCACTGTAGCCACAATCAGAGAGTTGAGGATCCAGCGGTACGAATGCTCGCTGAAGGCGAAGAAGAACTTATATGACTCCAAGCTAAACTTGCCAGGCCATAGGGAATAACTAATCGCGCCGGCCTCGACCGGATCGCCAAAGGATGAGATAAGCATAAAATAAATCGGAAACAAGGTCGCCAAGGCAAACAGCAGAAGAAGGACAATGAGAATCGTATTGCGGAAGGTTCTCGTTGTGCGGTTGCCAAGATGATTGTTGTACAAAGCCACGTCCATTCCTCCTTCTGCTTAATATTCCACGTCTTTACCAAGAAACTTGAACTGCAGAAATGCAATGATGCCGATCATCAGAGCCAGCAGCAGCGATTGTGCCGCAGCCTTGCCGAATTCAAAATACTTGAACGCTGTATCAAAGATCAGCAAACCTACCATTGTCGTCGCATGGTTCGGTCCCCCGCCCGTCATCAGATAAGCATTCTGGAACACCTGGAACGAACCGATAACGCCCGTCACCAGCAGGAACAGCGTGGTCGGCTTGAGGCACGGGATGACGATATGCCACATTTTCTGAAAGAAGTTGGCGCCATCAATATCCGCTGCTTCATAATAGCTGCTATCGATGCCGAGCAAGGCCGCCACATAGATAATGATCGCCGTGCCATGGCTGGAGAGCCAGGACATCAGCACCAGCGAGAACATCGCCGTCGAGCTGGAGCCCAGCCAGTTCTGACTGTCTAAACCAAAGAAACCGAGGAACCGGTTCAACACGCCTGCTGACATCGGATCAAAAATCCACAGCCAGACCACAGCAAGCGCGACGCCAGAGGCAACCGCCGGCAAATAGTAGACGGCCTTGAATGTTGTCTGCAGCCGTTTCTGGAGCGGCATAATCATGATGGATACAGCAAAGGACAAGATCAGAGCGACCGGTACGGTCAGCACTGTGTAGATGATGGTGTTGCGAATGGATTTGTAGAATAGCTCACTCTGAAGGATTGAGGTGTAATTATCGATTCCAATATACGTGGAGCCTCGGGGACTGTATTCCTGAAAGCTAATAATGAATGCGCTCAGCACTGGATAAGCGGTGAACAAGGCATAGACCAGCAAGGCCACTATAATGAAGAGATAGGCCCATGCACTGTCGCCCCGGTTCAGACGATTCCGTGCGCGCGAGGTAGCTCGGCTCATGATGCAGGCTCCTTTCTAAATAAATCTACTCCGGCTTAAGCTCGGATAGCCCACCGGATGAGGGCAGGCTATTCGCTTAATATCAAGCTATTGAAACTAGCTATTGAAAGATAATGCCTAAAGGTATGGATCGTTCTTCCGATCGCTAGTCTTGAACGACACCGTCTTCGCCAAAGGCTGCGATGGCGGCTTTCTTGACATCCTCGAACATTTCTTCTGGTGTAATCTCATCGGCCAGCAGGGCTTGGAGACGAGGAATGATTGTCTCGTTCTCGACCTTGATCGCCTGGGCGCCCAGATCTACTGGAATGTCAGGACGTGCCGGGGCAGCATGCTCCAGCATGCGGTCTACAGCAGCCACGTTGTCTGGGTTGCGGTTAGACTCGATGCTTGCTGCAGCTTCGCGGCCGCTCTCGGTAATGTGAGCTGCGAACAGGTCACTATTCGTGGTAGCCGCTACATTGCCGCTGGCCAGGAAGTAGGCGGCCTTGACGACATTGGCTTTGTGCTCATCTGTCGGCTCGTTTTTGCCACGGAATGCGACATATCCGTCAACCACTGCATAGGAAACCGGGTCATGATCACCGAAGGATGGCATGGGCAGAACCAGATAGTCGACTTCAATGCTATCGGCTACGGCACTACCGTCGCCAGCTTTGATTTTCTCATTGTTCTGGTTGGCAGAGTTCTCGAATACAGCCAGTCCTTTACCTGTAATCATCGTCTGACCTGTCAGGAACATATTCCAGCGCTTACCTGCATCGACCGAGCTGAGCTCACGTGGCATCGAACCGTCGTCGATCATCTCGCGGATGGCTTTGAGGACATCCAGGTAGTTATTGCTTGTGTAGGCATACTTCAGATCTTCCGTAAATGGAGACGGCATGCCGGCATTCTTGACTAGAATGGACAGATAGTCCTTGGAGGCTACACCAGCCGTAGCGAACACGAAGCCATACCGGGTGTTGCCGTTCTCTTGTACGACGCCGCTCTGGATCGCCTCACGGAACTCATCGTAGGTCCAGCCATTTTCCTGAACAGCCTTCCAGTCGATACCCGCTTCCTCCATGTACTGCTTGTTGCCGCCGATCGCATGGACTTCCATGTAAGCAGGGAAGCCATACAAACCGTCACCGTTCTTCATGTACTCCAAGGGGGCTTCGTCAAAATCAGCTAACATCTCAGGTGTGACAAGGTCTTGAATGTCCATGAGCATATCCATCTGCGCATACTTGGAAATGCCATCCGATCCAATGAAGGCCAGATCCGGCGGGCTGCCCGCGTTGACCTGGGTGTCGAGCTTCTGGGTCATGTCCTCCCAGCTCGCTGGCTCAATCTTGAGTGTCAAATTCGGGTACAGCTTGTTGAACTCCTCTTCCATCTGCTTGAAGTTCTCTTGGTACGCAGGCGATACAGGTGGCAGCAAGGCTGTAATCGTGTCTGGTGCGTCCGAATTGCCAGTATTCTCGGAAGGGCTGTTCGTTGTTCCGCCGCTATTTGCAGGCGGATTGTTATTGCCGGAGGAGCAAGCGGCCAGTGAGCCTGTGGCCAATGTCAGAGCGAGCAGCATTGCGGTCATTTTTCTTTTCCTTGTCATACCAGTGAAGCCTCCCTTAATTGATCTCCATTTTTTTGTATATACTTCTATCTGCACTTCACCTATTAATAAAATAAAAGTTCAAAAAGCTGGTTTTCAGCACCGAGAAGGTTGGAGGCAGGAGGAAATGAGGAGCGGAGCGTAGGTGAACCTACGTGAGCACCGGAAGTTCCGACTGCATTCAAGATTCGATGTCGAATCACTTCCCTGAATAACCTCGTGATCAAAAGCAGTTTTTTGAACAACCTTATTAAATGGCTTTGGTGCAGATGCGTATAGCCTGTTTAAGGTTCCCTTTGCATTCTTCGAGAGCGGCTGCTGCTTCGTTGCGTCCCAGCTTGGACTTGATCATCATGATGGCGAGCTTGCAGTCCATGGAGGCCTCCTGCAGGTAACGGGCCGCCTCGGCTTCCTCCACCCCGGTAGCTGCTGTGATGATACGCAGCGAGCGATTGTAGAGCTTTTTGTTGCTGGCTTTGAGATCGACCATCAGGTTGTTGTAAGTTTTGCCCAGTTTCACCATGGTACTGGTGGTCAGCATGTTCAGGACAAGCTTCTGGGCGGTGCCTGCCTTCATCCGGGTAGAGCCGGCTATGGCTTCCGGCCCAACGACAGGTGCGATGCAGATGTCACAGACTTGCTCCAGCTGCGTCTGCTTGTTGTTCACAACCGCAATGGTGGCAGCACCCAGCTCTGAAGCATGCTTGAGTGCTTCAATCACGTAGGCGGCTGTGCCGCTGGCCGAGATGCCAACAACGGTATCGCGGGAGGTGATCCCCAGCTCATCGATGAGGGCCCGGCCTGCCACGCCATCATCCTCGCAGCCTTCGACGGCAACCCGCAGGGCCTGATCCCCGCCCGCGATATGGCCCTGAACCAGCAGCGGATCTACGCCAAAGGTTGGCGGGCATTCGGATGCGTCAAGTACACCAAGTCTCCCAGAGGTCCCTGCCCCGATGTAAAACATTCTACCACCTGATGATAGAGACTGATATAACGCTTCCACAGCACGCGCAATAGCTGGAATTTCAGCTGCTACCGCCTCTGGAACCTTGGCATCCTCCTGATTCAATAGGGTCAGGATTTCCTCTGTCGAACTCTCATCGATCATCTGAGTCACAGGGTTACTCCCTTCCGTAGTGAGGCTAGCAAGATAATCTGTCATAATGATTCCCCTAACGTAATCGTAGTTGGGTCTTGGTGAAGCTTACTTCCTCTTAAACTTCCAATTAAACCCGGTGACTGGTGAAGCGTGTGATAGCTTTGCTTTCCTGCTTCTGACTCTATATTAATCACAGGACATGCCGTTCGTCAATAAATTTTAAAATATTTTTTCATGTTGTAATATATTTTTGATTTTTAATTCTATCCCTCTCTCCCCCTCTAGCCGCATAGCAAAACAAATAGACCGATCACATCAGACAACGGTTAAGCTGTCTGCAGGAACGGTCTAATCGTGCCGAATATGTTGCTGTTCGTTAACGTTTGCGCTTACTGGCAATGATATTATGGCTCGTTGCCAGATAAGTTTTGACCTCATCATAGTCCGCACTTGCCACACCGGCAAACAGCATGTCAATGACCGTCAGCATGGCGATACGGGAGCCCATCGCACCACTGCGGATCGAGATTTCAGGCGTAGAGATACTGAGCACGGAATCGGCACGCTCGGACAGACCGCTTTTGTTGTACTTCGTAATTGCAATGGTGAAGACGCCATTCTTGCGTACGATGTCCAGGGCATCGAGAATTTCGTGTGTGTCCCCGGAGTTAGAGACAAAGATGGCCACATCGCCTTTCGTCATGAGTGAAGCGGCGGTCAGTTGTCCATGCCCATCCGTATAGGCTCTGCAATTTTTGTTGATCCGCGTGAACTTCTGCTCTGCATCTTGACAGACGATTCCCGAAGCCCCGATACCGAACAGGACGATCCGCTTGCTCTCACGCAGTGCTTGGACCGCCCGCTGCACCTCGTCGAACTCAATAACACGCAGCGTATCCTCAATGGATTGAATATTATTATGACTGATGTTGGCAATAATCGTCTCCAGCTCATCACCGGGCTGAATGTCGGTATACTGCTCCCCGTTCGGTTCTTCCTTGGCGCTCAGCGACGCCGAAATGCTGACAATGAAGCTCCGGTATCCGCTGTATCCCATCGTCTTGCAGAAGCGCAGGACCGAAGCATCGCTTGTCTTGCTGGCAATCGCCAGATTCTTAATCGACAGATGCGGTATTTCATCCCGGTTGGCCAGAATATATTCCGCTACCCGTTGTTCGACCGGAGTAAGACTGTCCTTGCGGTTACGAATTTTCAATAATAAATTATCATTTATGTTCATAGGCGTCTCCCTATATGTTATTGGAATTGATTGTATCCTTCGACACGAAAAGTGACAAGTCCTTTTCATTGTCTATCGGTGTAATTTTATTTCAAAATTATACTCCGATGCAAATATTAATTTTAAAATTTATTGTTAGAGCCAAAATTCCTGTGCTATACTAGCAGCGAGATTCGCAGCAACGACAGACGAGACAAAGGAAGTGAACCATGGACAACGCGCTGAAAATTGCAATTATCGGTGCTGGTAGCACCTATACCCCTGAATTAATGGAAGGCATAATCAAACGTAAGGATGCCCTCCCCCTGCAGGAGCTTGCGCTGATGGACATCGATCAGGAGAAGCTGGCGGTCGTTGGAGGGTTGTGTGAGCGGATGGTAGAGGCGGCAGGCATGAACTGCCGCATCGTGAAGACCGATCAACTGGATGACGCATTGCGCGGGGCCGATTTTGTACTGGGTCAGATTCGGGTCGGCAAGCTGCCAGCTCGCGTGCTAGATGAGCAGATTCCCTTAAAATATGGCATGATTGGCCAGGAAACCTGTGGCATCGGCGGCTTTTTCAAAGCTATGCGCACGATTCCCGTCATGCTGGACATTGCCAAGCGCATGGAGGAGCTGTGCCCGGACGCCTGG
This sequence comes from Paenibacillus daejeonensis DSM 15491, assembly GCF_000378385.1. GTDB lineage: Bacteria > Bacillota > Bacilli > Paenibacillales > Paenibacillaceae > Paenibacillus_D > Paenibacillus_D daejeonensis. The sequence goes on from NZ_KB899660.1 coordinate 362,741, forward strand.
CTAATAAACTTTTCCAATCCGGCAGGTATCCTCACCGAAGCTATTCTGAACCATACGCCAATCAAAATGCTGGGTCTGTGCAATGTGCCCTACAATATGTTTAAGAGTATTTGCGAAACTCTCTCGCTTCCGGATGCAGAGCTTACTTATGTAGGTCTGAATCATTTGAGCTGGATCACGGCAATTGAACATAACGGGGAGGATCATCTGCAGCATGCTCTGGAGCAGGGCTTGAACAGTGAGACGATGAAAAACATCCCCTCCAGTGGCTTCAGCAAGGAGCTGATTCAAGCGCTGGGGGCCATCCCCTCCTCCTATTTGGAATACTACTATTTCAAAAATAAAAAGCTCGAACTCCTGCAACAAAGCGAGCTGTCGCGTGGCGAGACGTGCATGAGAATTGAAAAGGAATTACTGGACATCTATACGGATGCACAGCTGCATGTGAAGCCCGAGTTATTAGCTACGCGGGGCGGCGCCAATTACTCCGAGGTGGCCATCAGCCTGGTCGATGCCATCTTTAACGACAAGCAGGAGCGTCATGTGGTCAACCTGCTGAACCATGGGGCTCTGCCTTTCATGGAGGATCATGATGCGGTGGAGATTGCTGCGGTTATTGGCAAGAATGGCGCCACTCCCGTACCGCTGCCAGCCTTCGATAATCGGCACATCATCGATTATATGCGCATGGTCAAAGCGTACGAGCGCGAGACAGTAGCTGCCGCCGTTCATGGAGATGAAGCTGCAGCTATGCGTGCGCTGCTCATGAACCCGCTGGTTGGCGACTACCATGCAGCCCATGCCTGCTTCCAGGAGCTGAAGGAAGCTCATCGTGCGTATCTGCCGCAATTTGCTTAGGAGGGCGACAGGATGAGCAAGGGATCTTATGTACTTGGCGTAGATGGCGGGAATAGCAAAACGGACTATTATATGTTTGACCTTGCGGGCAACAAGATCGGCCACCTCCGTACCGGCACATGCAGTCATGAACGGTTCGCGGATGGCTATCGCGGGGCAGAGCATGCCATGCGGCAACAGCTTGGTGAGCTATTGGAGCAATGCGGGGTGGAAGCCACGGAGATCGCCTTCGGAGCCTTCGGATTGGCCGGTGCGGATCTGCCTTCGCAGAAGGAAGAGCTGGGTAGCATCATCAGCCAGCTCGGGCTGCAGCGGTACGTAGTAGACAATGATAGCTTCCTGGGCATTAAGGCCGGGAGCGAACAAGGCTGGGGCATCTGCTCGATCAACGGGTCAGGTGCCTGTACTGGGGCTATTGCTGCGGACGGCGCCCGTCTGCAGATCGGTGGAGTCGGCAGTGAACTCGCGGGCGACGAGGCTGGCGGCTACTATCTTGCCCGCCGTGTCCTGCGCGCGGTCTATGATGCCTGTTACCGGCTTGGGGAGCCTACCGTCATGCAAGATCCAGTTCTGGACATGCTGGGTATACCCGACGACACGCTGCTGCTGGAGCGAATGGCGCTGGGCGTCTCCTCGCGGTCACTCCCCTATACCGAGCTAGTGACGCTGCTGTTCACATCCGCCGAACAAGACGATCCTGTCGCGCTCCGGATCGTCCAAGAATCAGCGCATCAGATGGCCCGTTCCGCTGCTGGCTGCCTGCAGCGGCTGGAATGTGGCCCTGGGCCTGTAGATATCATGATGGCAGGCTCGGTCTGGGTGCAGGCTAGCTCCCCAGTACAGCGTGAATTGTTCCAGACATATGTGAGGGAACTGGCCCCGGGTGCTGCCTGCCGCTTCCTGCTGCTGCAAGAGCCCCCTGCAGCAGGGGCGGTCTTATGGGCAATGGAAGAGGCGTTGGGCGACAGGATATCAGGCGAGCTGAGAAGCAAGGTTCTCCGCGCGGTGCGGCCTTAACCCCCTCCTACCCGAGTCTGATATGTCGCAGCTTGTCGGGATTGCGGACCATATAAATATGTTGGATCCGATGGTCCCTGAATGCCAAGCTGATGACAGCATCGCCAAGTCCGTCCTGGCTAACCACAAGCAAACCCTCCAATCCATTGACCAGTACCGGACGGGCGCGGGTCGTTTCATCCAGTCTTTTGGCGAGACCCATAATGAACGCCGCCACATTCGGCCGGCTTGCAATGACCCGCGTTGCGGCTGCTATTTTGCCTCCTCCATCGGTCTGTGCAGCGATATCCTCATGCATCAGGTCGATTAGACCGCCGAGATCGCCTGAGATCGCAGCATGCATGAACCGGTGAAGCAGCTCCGAGGCTTCGGCGACATTGTCCTCCTCCGGCTGCATCCCCTGAATCTTCTTGCGGAGCCGGCTGTAGATTTTGCGGCAGCCCAGCTCCGTTTTCCCCAGGATCTCTCCAATTTCACTGTATGCAAATCCGAAGGCCTCTCGCAAAATAAAGACCGCCCGCTCCGTTGGCGTCAAATGCTGCAGCATCACCATGACCGCATAGGAAATGGAATCCTCCAGTTCAATCGTTTGCAGCGGGTCGCAATGATCCCGGTCCGGCAGCTCCTGCACCAGCGGTTCGGGCAGCCATGGCCCTACATATAGCTCACGCTTCCGGCGGGCCGACCGCAGCAGATCCAGACAGCGGTTCGTTACAATTTTGCACAGGTATGGCTTCCATTGATGCTCCTCTTCCTCATCCCCTGCCACAGCATGCTTCGCGGACAAGGTCACAAAAACATCCTGCACCACATCCTCCGCATCACTGACGGAGCCCAGCATCCGATAAGCAATCGAGAGTAGCAAGGGTCGGTAGGTCGTATAAGCTGAACTTAGCATGGTATCGCCCGATCTCCATTCCTTGTCTTGTGGTTCGTACTTCCGTGCCTGGCAATGATGGCCGTCGCAGCTTCTCTCGCACTAACGAGCGATGCCTTGACCAGCATATTCTCTCCAACCCAATCCCCGGCCACATACAGTCCCGGTCGCGCGGTGATCACAGGTCCGGGCTTCCGGTCATCGGGCGAGGGCTCGGACACAGCATGCGATACGAGCATACGGGGCAAGAATCTCCGTTCCAGCACATGATCCTGCCACCCCGGTTGAATCTCATCCAGAAACGCTTCCAGCTCCTGCTGGTCATCTCCGATTGAGGGAGATAATCCTGGGGGAAGGTATTTCATGACATGAATAATCTCCTGCTCGGGATGCTCAGAGAATGTGGAAACCGCCGAATGATTGGCAAAATACCAGGGCTGATCCACGCCAATCGCAAAGGTCTTGTTGGGTTTGGGCAGCCGCTTCATAATCAAGTCGAGGCAAGCGGCATAGACAGGTACAAGATTATCGTATCGCGAGGCAACCCCTTCCGCAAGCGGGGGATCCAACAATTTCAGCCAAGGCTTGGGTCCGATGGTCGACAGGACGTTCGCGGCATAGAAAACCGTCCCATCCTTTAGAACGATCCGCAGTTCTGGAGCCTCCCCCTGAATCTTTGCAACAGCTGACTCATTCCGAATCACCGCGCCTGCCGCAATAGCTTGTTGCTTGAGGGATTTAACCAGGGACGCCCATCCCCCATTTACATAGACCACCTTTTCCCGAAGCTGAGTCAAGGCGGCTTTCGCACTCATTTGGGCAGGTGCATCGCAATACGTCGCCAGCCGGATGAGCGACAGCACGATACGCCGAATTCGCGGAGAAGGCAGCGTATCCGCCAGATACCGCTCGATCGAGACGGTCTGGAGTCCAGTCAGCTCAACTTGCCTGGACCGAATAAGGAAACGCACGAGCTGCATTTTCTCTGACCAGGTCGCCCATTTCCCAAGGAATACCTGCATAAGTGGGAGCTGCTGTAACGACTCGCCCGGCATACCAGTGACAAACTGAACCGATGGCTTCGGGGACCCCCCCGTCACTTCGATCCCCTCTTCCTGTAGCAATCCAATGGCGCTTGTCGAGATAGCTCGCGCACCGGGATTAACAGGGATGCCATGTAACTGTGGACTGGCCGCCCTTCCTCCCAGTTGTGTCGCACGCTCCAGAACCAAGGTCCTTAGACCCGCCTTCGCCGTACGCCCGGCAGCCAGCAGACCGGCCAGACCTGCACCAATAATGATGACATCCCAGTGGGATTGTTGTGTAGTTGTCATGTGCATCGCATCCTCTCTCATCCGTAATACACTTACAACGGATAAGGAATGTAATCTGTGACCACAAGTTATGAAAATGATAAATATTGTTCAGTGGACAAGCAGATGCTACACTAATCATGGCAATACCATTCCATCTCAAGGAGCGAGTGAACATGTCCGTTGAAGTGTATCTGAATTTTCAAGGAAACTGTCGCGAAGCGGTAGCGTATTATGCCGAGGTGTTTGGGAACCAAGAGCCGTACTTGATGACCTTTGGCGAGACGCCACAGGATCCGAGCTATCCGCTGCCTGAAGAGGCTAAGAACCTTGTCATGCACGCACGACTCAATATTCTGGGCAGCCGCGTCATGTTCTCGGATGTGTTCCCGGGTATGCCTTTTACGCCAGGCAATAACATCAGCTTGTCGCTAATCAGCCGCGATATGGACGCGCTTAAGGATGCATTTCACAAGCTAAAAGACGGCGGTCATGTCCAGATGGAGCTGCAGGAGACGTTCTGGAGTCCGCTGTATGGCAGCCTGACAGACAAATTCGGCATCGGCTGGCAGTTCAATTACGATGTTGAGCAAGAGCAGGGGCAGGCTTAAGCGGTATTCCAAACTGCTGACGACAATCACAACTCCACAGTAGAGGCATCGCAATAGAGGCATCGCAATAGAGCCGCCATAGAGCATTCGCAATAGAGGAATCACAATAGAGCTGCCACAGAGCATTCGCAATAGAGTCATATAGCAAAAAAGCGCGTGACCGTTGCTGATTAGCAACAGTCACGCGCTTTTCGGCGCATATTCTATCATGTACGCAGCTCCCAACGCGCGGGGTCGGGCGGCATGACGGCGGTCGGACGACTATATCTTTTCCGGCAGCGGTTCGCCCAACTACAATTCATCGCTAACGCATGGCAAACGGAAGCACTAAAGTTACAGGAATGACAAATAGAAGATAGACAAAAGCCATTTCCAACCAAGCCGCACTCGCAGTCGTGGCAATAATCACGGGGAGGGGCAAGACAATGATAATAGCTACAAGAAAACGTGATCGCATGGGAAACACTTGCTTCGTTCCACAGTCCTCGCACCTGAGCGGCCGATAATTCAATAGGATCGAACGAATTACGGTCTTGTAACTATAACGTCTCCCACAGCCTTCGCATTTCATCACAGCGACTCCCCCCTTTAAAACACGTAAGCACCTTCCTCCCAATCATCCATATACTTTACCATATTATCCTACTTATTGGAATCCAATTCTGCGCATCATATCTGTAACGGCCACCAGAGCCGCTATTTCGCCCAAAATCCATCATTTAAAAATCTAACGGCCACATAAGCAGCTATTGGGGTGAATAAGGCTCCTGGCCCTGTGTTTTCACCTAAATAACTGCGCCTGTGGCCGTTAGAAGATTGAACCTGGCTAAAACACCGAAATAAGCGCTCCTGTGGCCGTTAGACGGGTTGACGTGTTCAATCGATCGAGCACTGGGCTCCCTGTCCCCATAGATCCCTCCCGATCTCCCAATCATCTGCCTCAATCAGCCACAGTTAGCCACAGTGTCCCAGATCACACGTGCCGGTCGAGCGATCAAGAAACGGCTGCTAAGGTACCGTATGCGGGCGTTTCCTCTTCGCCAACAGCACGAGTGCCATCAGTTGGTGACCCGGACTGCTCTTCAAATCGGAACTTGCCGATCTCCCCCATCAGATGCTGGGCCATGTGGCTCAGTGTCTCTGCCGAAGCCGACATTTCCTCGGAGGACGCCAGCTGCTCCTCACATACCGCGGCTACGCTCTGCGACTCATCAGAGATAGCGCCAGATAGCACCACCAACTCTTGCTCGGCAGAGAGGATCTGCTCCGTCATGGCCGAGATTTCCTCTGTTGCCGCAGATACCTCCTGCGCCTGCTCTGCAACAGTGGCGATGGCTTCTCGCACAGCCGCAAAGGCTTCACCCGTTGCACCCATACTCTCGGCGCCTTCCTGCATCTGTACCACACCGTGCGACATCTCTTCCATTGCTTCCTGAATGCCATCGACCATCTGCTGAATCTCGGCAGCTACCCGGCCGGACGCTTCCCCGGACTGCTCGGCCAGCTTCTTAACCTCGCTTGCTACGACAGCGAAGCCTCTACCGTGCTCCCCCGCTCGGGCCGCTTCAATGGATGCATTGAGCGAGAGCAGATTCGTCTGCGCTGCGAGTTCCTTAATGAATACCGTAATCTGGTCGATTCGCTTGGACTGCTCGCCCAGACGATTCATAATCTCACTCTGGTGGGTCATGTTCTCGCGTATCCGGTTCATCTGCCCCACCGTCTGATCCAGCAGCTGGCCGCCTTGCTCCGCGCGTGACATGGCATCAGCCGAAGACTCGGCGGTAATGGAAGCCGACTGGGCAATTCGCTGCAGACTTTCGACACTCTCCTGCATGGCTGCCTGATTATGCTTAATGCGTTCCACCTGCGTCGATGCCGATTCGGATATAGATTGAATGGCCTCGGCTATCGCACCCGAGCCAGTCGCCGCCTGCTCCGAGCCGCTGGAGAGATCGCGGGAAGCGCCGGACACTTCTTGTGCATTATGATGTATCGCCGCCATCAGAGCGGTAAGCTGCTGCTTCATGCCGTTGAATGAAGCGCCCATCTGTGCAATTTCATCTTTTCCGCGCAGTTCAACATCCGGTCCGGTCAGATCTCCCGAGGCGATCCGGCCCGCAGCCTCTGAGACGGCAATGACCGGCTTGGAGATCATGCGGGTAATACCGATTGCCAAGCCAACGCCAACAGCCAGCGCTGCCAACAGGGTGAACAGCAGCACTTGCTTCACCTGATCCACACCTGCGGCAGTGGCCTGCTGGGATTCAATCAGTTGCTGCTGCTGGAAATTCTCCAGCCGCTCTGCCGTCGCTGCCAGTTCAGCTGCAATGGGTAGACATTGTTCCTCAACTAATCGTATGTACATTTCATCGTTGCCTGCCGCCTTGAACGCAGCGATCTGCGCAACGATATCCGCATATTGGGTTTCTTGGACACGCAGTTCATCGGAAAGTGCAATCGACTGCTCACTTTCGAAGCTGTTATGCATCACCTGCCAAGTCTCCGCAAAAGCCTGCCGGTCACTCTGATAGATGTCGAGCTGATCAGTGTTCCCAGTAATAAGGTAACCCCTGACTGACTTGGCCTGATCGGCTGCTAAATATTTCAAATCTTGTACCCATTGAATTTTCTGCACGCGGTCATTCAGCATGTCCTGATAGCTTTGGTTAATCGTGGTCATTTGGTACCAGCCGATGGTACCTACGATGAGGGTAAGAGCGAGGATGAGGCTAAAGCTGAGCATCAGCTTTTTTCCAATTTTCATAGGGTTGAGCTCCTTTGCGGGTCTTTTCGAATAGGTCTATGTTCTCATTCCCCAAAAAGAACCATTTTGAAACATAATACTTTATACAAACATTTGACGAAACAGGCCTTGAGACTCATTTTCTTGGTCGCTTACTCCTCCTTTTCCATGTGCCACCTTACCTCGACCTCTCCACTCGCCCGATTACCGCTAATCATAATGTGAATCTCCATATCCCGCTCTGTCACAAGACGCATGGTATCATCAGCCAGCAGCTCCATGCCGATGGGATCGCCACTTCGGTCTGCCACCCGAAATCCATGACCGCCATCGCCATCCATCCGAAAATTCACTTGCAAGGTCAGGGTCTCCCCTGCCTCAAGCGATAACGGGATAGCCCGCTCGCCGTGAAAGTAATCGAACGTTGCAGTAAACCCACTCTCCGTAAGCTGCTCCGTCCATCCCTCAACCCGTGTGTGGTCGGCCAAGGTTAGCCAGCTCAACACCACGAGGAGCACGCATGCTGCAATACCACTGAGTGGCCACTTTCGCTTCATAGAGGTATCGAGGCCATAGAAGCACAGGGCACAGACCACACCGTAGAGTCCAATGAACACAACATACTCCAGATGGTTCCAAAACAACACAAAGAAAGGCACATACCCGCCCGCGATATAGAGTAGCACGCGAACAAATGCCTGTAGCTGTGGTCGCAGCCTGAACGTCACGGCATCGACGCTTATGGAATACAAAACTCCGTATATATACAAGAAGGTCCAGAATGGCATGGCATGAATCGTCTGTTGAAGATCGACAGGATTAAGACCTGTCGTGATGACCATCAGTGTCAAAAAAATGGTACCGGCAGCGGTCAGTTTAGCAGATGCATAAGCCAAAATCCGCAGGATCGGATGTGCAGGTTGAACCGTTGTCTTTATCATCTGTCTCGTCCCCTCCATGGTTGGTAAGTCCAGCATACCAAGGAGTCAGCAACCCTTGCAGTTCTAACTTTTGTAGTACCGTGTCGCACAAATTACCTTCTCAACCGTACCGATCCGTCAGTTTAACTAACTGCAATTTAATTTCTTCTATGAGTGACGCCGGGCCGAGCACGCATACCTCCATACCCAATCCAATCAGGAATCCAGCAAAATAACCCAGGTCCGAACGGTCAATCCCCCCGCTCAGCTCACCTGAGCCATCTGAATGCACACCCAGTAGCTGCCCTGCCCATTGTTCGGTTTCGCAGCGCTGTACACCGGTGACCGTCAGCTCAGCCTGCAGCACTAGTGCATCCGGTGGAGGCTCTTCACAGACGTGGCGGTTTCCCAGGTGAACATCAGACAGGTCCATCGGCTCCATCTTCACCAGTGGCGTTCTCACTTCGAGCATCCGGTCGCAGCGGAACAGGCGGATGGCATCCCTCTCATAGCAATAGGCCGGGCAGTACCACAGCCCCTGACTGGCATAGATGCCAATGGGCTGAATGGCTCGATAGGGTGCCGACGCGCCCCGTTCGTACCGGATCTCCAGCACCTCATTCTGGATAGCTGCCTCCAGCAGCCGAGAGAGATGAGGCGATTCGGCATGCCGGGCCGGTGTCCGCAGATCGAAGCGCTGCTTCATTCGGTCGATCCTCTCCCTTACTTCACCGGACATGTGCAGATAGAATTTATCGCGTGCCGAAGCTGATGACTGTTCGAATGGGAGATACTTGTAATGACGAAGCGCGTGGCTGGCAAAAAAGATCGACAACGCCTCTTCCTCAGTGAAGGCGATCGGCGGTAAAATACGCTCCCGCAGCACCTGGTACCCGCCATGCGGTCCCGGCTCCGCATAGAGTGGCACACCCATCCCGCTCAGCTCTTGCAGATCCCGCAGCATCGTCCGCCGCGAGACACCAAATTGGTCAGCCAACTCCTGAACGGTAAATTTACGCATTCGGTTGACGGTCATCATCAGGGCGATCAGCCGTTCGGCCTTGTTCATCACTGCGAGTCCTCCAGTCCATTAATAGTGACAATAGCTGTCACCATTATCGCTTATGCTGGATCTAACGTCCAGTCCGCAGGATGGGACGATTTCGAATCAAGGAGAGATGAACAATGAGTACGCAAGTCATTCCCTATATCATGTTAAACGGCGAGGCCGCGCAAGCGATAGCTACCTATGAGCAAATCCTTGGCGCCCGTGTCCTGTTCCGGCAAACGTTCGGTGAAGGTCCGCAAATGGAAGGCACAGCGTTGAACAAAGATCAGCAGCAATGGATTTCTCACGCAGTATTGCAGATTGGCGATACACAGCTGATGGTTGCGGACAGCTTGCCCGGTCAGCCAACGACAACGGGTACGGCCGTGAATCTATGCCTGATGCTGACCAATCCGGAAGAAGCACGACGCTTGTACGAGCGGCTTACAGAGGAGGGGCACATCATCGAACAACTGCAGGCGGTCTATTTCAGCCCTGCCTATGCCATGGTGACAGACCGCTATGGCGTGACGTTCCAGCTGTTCACCAAGCGGCCCTCCTGATTCTTGTCTTACATGCGGATCTCGCTGGGAGCTGCCCCCCAATGCTTGCGGAACACTTTGGCAAAATAGCTAATGTCCCGGTAGCCGACGGCGCTTGCCGCATCGTACACTTTGGCCCCGGACTGCAGCATCGCACGGGCACGCTCCATCCGGCGTTCCTGGACGTAGCTGGAGAAGGACGTGCCTGTCTCCTTTTTGAACAAGCGGCTCAGATAGGAGGAATTGACATACAGCTGCTCCGCCAGCGCATGCAGACTCAGATCCTGCTCTAACCCGCTCTCCACTGCCTCCGCCACCTGTCTGACCAGATGGTGGCTGGTCGTGCGGCGGGCCTCTTCTGCATACTCGCGAATCTGCAGGGTGACGCGGCGGCTCCATGCCCGGATTTGCTCCCGGCTCTGCAGCGTCTGCAGAGACAGGAAATACGCGTAATCCTCGCCCAGCACCTGCTGGAGCGACCATCCCTGGGCTTGAATGAGCCGGATGAAGCTGCTGCTTAGGTATAAGAGATGCTCATAGACCAGCTCAGCTGAGCCCGCCCGCTCCAACAGACTTGCCAACTGCGCATCGACCAGCTCGATCATCCGCTCCTTGGTATCCATGTAGATGGCGATCTCCAGCTGCTTCTCAAAGGAAGCATCGAGCTGAACCGGAGCGGCGTCCTTTGGGACCGCCAGGTAGGGAATCGCCAGCTCGTGTCCATAGACCGCCCGCTCGCGCAGCGCCCGGCATGCCTGCTGGTAGGATATCGGCGCTTCCATCAACGCACTTGCGCCGCCCAGGCCAGCGCTGGCCGTGACCTTCAGACATTCTTTCACCACCTGGAGCAGCCTGGAGCACCGGACATTCATCCGCTTCATCAGCTCGGCATTCGACTCGCCAGGCACACTAACGAATAAGAGAACGGTCTGGCCCTCAGCTCCCGGGAAGACATACCCTTCCGAGGCCGGCACACATTCGCGGGCGATACTGGTGAGGGCGAAGGCCAGCAGCGGCAGATCGGCAGCTGTGAATCGCTGCTCCGTTTCAGCCAGCGGGTCAATCGCACAGACCGCTGCGCCATATTCCCCATCCGGAGGCAGCACAATGGCGAGTTCCTCGGCGTGCCGGACCAGCTCCCAACCGGCATACCCATCCAGCATCCAGCTGCGCAGGAAGGCTTCCTGCAGCTGCGGCAGGCGGGAGCGCCATTTTTCCTGTAAGGCCACCAGATTGTGGCGCTCTGCCAGCTCAGCGCGCAGCTCCTCTGCCGTTTCTACTACCGTCTGCAGAATCTTTTCTTCGCCCGCCGGTTTAAGCAAGTACCGTTTGACCCCAAGTCCCACTGCCCGCTGGGCATATGCAAAATCGTCATGACCACTAAGAATGATCATTCGAATCTCCGGCGAATCAGCTGCGATTCGTTCGGCCAGAGACAGACCATCCAATTCAGGCATCTCGATGTCGAGGAGCAGAATGTCCGGTTTGCGCCTCTCCAGCAGCTGCAGAGCCTCCAGCCCATTCTCGGCCGTCGCCACAACCTCGATGCCGTGCTGCTCCCAGGGAATATTGTGTACCAGGCTATTCAAGATTCGAATCTCGTCCTCCACAATCATCAGGTTCATATCGCATCCCCCTCCTGTTCCTCACTGCAGCCAGCAATTGGTAAATTTAGCGTCGCTTGCGTGCCCTGGCCCTCTTCACTGTCGATACTGAGCTCGGCGCTCTCTCCATAGTACAGCCGAATTCTGGCCCGCACATTCAGCAATCCGAAAAAGGCGTCCTTGCGGTCATTCCCTTCAGCTGCAGGCTTATCCTCGGCGGATGCCAACGCTTCCCGGAGCTGCGCTAGCCGCTCCGCCTCCATGCCCCTGCCATTGTCCGCAACTGTCAGCAGCAATCGATCGCCTTCCAGACGGGCAGACACCGTCAGTTGGCCACCGCCCTTCCGCTTCTCCAAGCCGTGCAGAATGGCATTCTCCACCAGCGGCTGCAGCACCAGCTTCAAGACATGGAGACCGGCGGCTTCCGGTGCCGCATCGAAGCTCACGGTGAACTGTCCTGCGAAGCGCAGCTGCTGCACGCGAATGTAATAACCCAGATGCGCGAACGTTTCCTCCACAGTGAACGTATCCCTGCCCTTGCTCAAGCTCAATCGGAAGAACCGCGAGAGGTTCAGGACCATCTCGCTGATTTCATCGGCGTCGTAATTTTTGGCAGACCAGTAGATGGAATCCAGCGTATTGTACAGAAAATGCGGATTAATCTGCGATTGCAGGAATTTCAGCTCCGTCTTGGTAAGTCGCAGCTGCTGCTCATAAATGTCGCGAATCAGATGGCGCTGCTGCTCGGCCGTCTGATTGAAGGCATCCGTCAGATAACCGAGCTCATCCTGACGACGGTGAGCCAGTCGGGTATCCAGGTTGCCGAGCCGCAGCTGCCGCATGCCCGCCACCAGGGAGGACATCGGTGCGGAGATGTTGCTATAGATGAGCCAGGCGATCCAGACGGCCAGGAGACAGCTGATCAGAATAATCCAATAGGTGAACACTTCGAGCGGTCGAGATTTCTTGTAAATCTCCCGCTCGGGCTGTTCCAGAACGAGCGCCCACCCGCTACGCGGAGAATCCGTGCGAAGCATCATCTGCTTCTCTGAACGTCCAGGCAGCTGGGCCACCGATACCTCGGACACGGGAATCGACTCAGCGAGCAGCGGCTGGGGAGCAGCGGCATTGGACACCAAGAGCCTGCCTTGGTCATCATACAGCGACACCTGAGAACTCGGACTTGGTGCCAGATGCGAGATATAACTGAGCAGTGTGCGCTTGGGCAGCGACAGCATCAATACATTATTGCCCCGGTCCCGGCTGTACAGATCCATCAGCTGCATGAGCAGCAGCTGCCCTTCGTTATAGATCGGATCCGCCCAGCCCATCAGCGCTTCCTCATGATGGTCCGGATTATACACCACGATTGAACGGCCGGTCCGCACAAACTCCTCGTACCAGTCCTCTATGGTATGCGGCGGCCGGTCGAGGAGGCCAATCCGACTGGACAACAGCTTGCCCGTCCCCCCGTGATAGATGGAGACGCCAGAGAGTACCGGGTTCACTGCATTGACATTGGAGATGTAGGACATAACGCTCGTGAAATCGACCAGCATATCCGGTGTCAGCTCGGCGCTCGGGTGCTTGAGTCTGGAAGTCAGGCTGCCGTCGGTCGCCAGCATAGTCGAGAGCTGCTCCAGCGACTGCAGCGTCTGGTCTACAAACTCCAGCGCAGAATCCATGGCGCTCATGGTCCGCTCCCCCAGCTCCTGCTCCAGAATACGCTGTGAACGAACATTCGCATAGAGACTGAAGAGGATCAATGGCAGCAGAATCAGGATAAAATAACAGGTCAGACGTACCTGAATCGAACGGCTGAACCGTTCCCTGAGTGTGCGGAACCATCGCATGGCAGGACACCTCCCTTTGTACTCAATTCCTAATCACTAAAAACAGCACCAAAGTGGCGCTCCGATTCGGAAGCGCCACCTGTATCTTGTGCTTACTTATTCGCGGCGTACCACTCATTCACCTCTCGGGTGATTTCATCGCCGCCCCGTTTCTTCCATTCCGCCACGAAGGTATCGAAATCATCCAATGGTGACTGACCAACGATAATTTTCGTGAAATACTCAATCTCCAGCTTGTTCAGATCGGCCGAGTACGAGCCCATGGCTGGTGTCGGGATCCCCAGATATTCATCCCGGATGACCGCCTCCGAAATCTTGTCGATGTTGGCGTTCAGATCAAATTCCATTCCCAACGAGTCCAGCCGGTCGCGCTCTTCGTCCGCTTGGTACGGACGAATCGACTCCCCGAGTGTCTGGCGGTAAATATGCTCATTGTGCTTTTCGAAATCCGTGACGATTTTGCCGTCCTCTTCCTTCCACACTTCGCCCTCGAAGCCGAGCAGCAGCGTGCGGTAGCCTTCGCCGTTCATGAAGTTCAGCATGCGTACGACGGCGTCGGGATTCTTGCTTGTCACCGGCACGACGTTGTAACCGGAGATGTAGCCGAAGCCCATTGTCCCCTTCTTGCCGTCTGGTCCTTCCGGGAACTCCAGCGCCAGCCATTCCGCCTCAGGATCGTTGTTCTTGTTGGTGAGGATTGGACCGCGTGTATCATACCAGAAGGCGGAGAATAGACCCACCTTGCCAGCAGCGATCTTCTCGGTGAAATTGGCCTCCTTGTTGAGCGGCCATTCCGGATCGAGCAGCTTATCCTGATGCAGGCCGGCAAGGAAGCCCAGCGCTTCCTTCATCTCTGGAAGTGTACTCATATTGACGAGTTCACCGTCTCTGTCGGTCCACATGCCGCGTTGGACACCGAATGCCCCCAGGATCGGTGCAATACGTGCCAGATTCTCCGCTGTGATGAAGCCGAACGTATCATTTTGTCCATTGCCGTCCGGATCATCCTGTGCGAATGCCCGCATCACCTCGCGGTATTCCTCCAGTGTAGTGGGTGGCTCCAATTCGAGTCGGTCCAGCCAATCTTTACGTACATACATAATTTCATTGCCCGGAACCGCATTCATCGAAGGAATCGCATAGATGTTCCCGTCGATCGTTACCGTTTTCCAGGCTTCTTCGGGGATGTTCTTTTTCAGGTCGGGACCATATTGGTCAATATAGTCATTCAGCGGCTGCAGTGCATTCTGCTGCACGTAGTTCTCGAACCAGCTCGGATCCATCGAGTGGATCATATCCGGCAGATTGTCGGAAGCCATGATGACATTGAGTGCATCCTGGTAGCCATCCGCTGGTGGAATCTGCAGGGTGATGTCCAGATTCGTGTTCTCGCGAATGTAGTCCAGGTAGGGATTGTTGTTCTCATCCAAGCCATCTGGGAAATTACGGCCTCCGTTATTGAAGACAGCACGGACCGACTTGCGCTCCATTCCCTCTTCTCCGTTTTGCCCTGTTGGTGACGTGCCCTCGGTGCCCCCCTCGCCTGAAGATCCCCCTCCATTCGAACACGCCGACAGTACGGCCAGCGCCAGAACCATCGTCAGTGAGATGCCTTTTTTCCATGGCTGATTACGCATTAGACTTACCCCTCTCTTCTCTCGATTTTCACTTGTGACTTACCCTTTGACCGAACCCAGCATGATGCCCTTGACAAAATATTTTTGCAAGAACGGATACACGATCAGAATCGGTACCGTACTCGCAATCAACGCCGCCGCCTTAATGGATTCCAGCGCCAGCAGGGCACTGTCCATGTTGGAGGAATAGCCGGAGTTATTGTCAATATTTGATTGATTAAACATGATTAACTCACGCAGATAGACCTGTAGCGGGAACATCTTGCGGTCTGTAATATAAAGCACGGTATCGAAGAACGAATTCCAATGCCCTACCGCATGGAACAAGGTGATCGTCGCAATGGCAGGCATCGACAGCGGGATGACGATTCGGAACAGAATGCCCAGATTGGAGCCCCCGTCCATTTTCGCCGATTCCTCCAACTCCAGTGGCACACTCTGAAAAAAGTTCTTCATAATAATGACGTTAAATGCGCTGATGGCCCCAGGGATAATGAACGCCCAGAACGTATTGAGCAATCCCGTTGCCTTCACGACCAGGAAGGTCGGAATCATGCCGCCACCGAACATCATGGTGAATACGATTAGGAACATGATGGTCGAGCGGCCTTTAATGTAGGTTTTGGACAATGGATACGCCAGAAGACAAGTCAACGCCACATTGACGAGCGTACCTGCAACGGTCCGCAGCACACTGACCTGGAAGGCATTGAGGAACGCCTGCTCCTGCAACACCCGGCTGTATGACTCCAGTGTAAAATCCACCGGCCATAATGTCACGCGCCCCGTCGTAATCGCATCATGGCTGCTAAGTGACTGTGCCAGTACGTGGATGAACGGCAGCAGCGCAAGCAAACCGAGCGTACCCAGCAGCACATGGTTGATGCCTGATGCCAATTGTTCGCTTCTGCTTAATTTCATGGATACGCCCCCTTTACCATATGCCCTCTTGCCCTAGCTTCTTGGCTCCACGATTGGCCATCATGACCAGCAGCAAACCAATTACTGCCTTGAACAGACCTACCGCCGTGGTGAAGCTGAACTTGGCTTGTTGGATACCGACGCGGTACACGTACGTCTCAATGACATCGGCCACGTCGTAGACCAGCGGATTATACAGGATGAAGATTTGTTCAAATCCGACGTCCAGCACATGCCCCAATCGGAGCAGGAACAAGATGACGATCACGCCCATCATGGCAGGCAGTGTAATGTGGAGAATCTGCCTGAATTTGTTGGCGCCATCCATAATCGCCGCTTCATACAGCTGAGGATCAATTCCTGCAATAGCCGCCAGATAGATAATCGCGCCCCACCCGACTTCCTTCCAGATATCACTAGCAACCAGGATACTGCGGAACCAGTCGGGGCTCGTCAGGAAGTAGATCGGTTCGAAGCCGAGCATCGTGAGCAGCTGGTTGACGATGCCTGATGAAGGCGACAACACATTGACCATAATGCCGCCGACAATGATCCAGGAGAGGAAATGCGGCAGATACACCAGTGTCTGAATGGAGCGCTTGTAGAGCATATTGCGAATCTCATTCAGCATGATGGCCAGGATAATGGGCCCCGGGAAGCCCCACAGCAGCTTGTAAATACTGATCAACAGCGTGTTCGTGAAGATTTTGTAGAAGTCGCTGTTGCCGAACATGGTCTTGAAATGCTGCAGCCCGACCCACTCGCTGCCGCTGATTCCACTAAACACGCTATAGTTCTGAAACGCAATGACGATCCCCCACATCGGTACATACTTGTAGATGATGAAGTACAGGATGCCCGGCACCATGAGCAGGTACAGATCCCAATGGGAGCGCAGTGAGTGAAAGCGCCTTCGTTTGCGCGTGTGCGGTATAGTCGCTTCTGTGGCGACCTCGGCTAGGTTGGCCATGGGGGTTGCCTCCTTTCGTTAGTTGTTCAGAGACTGGTGAAGCACCTTCTTGGATTGAATCGTTCTTACGACCGCTGTTGTTCCCTAATTTCTTGATTTTCTAACCCCTTTACAGGGTGAAATTAGGGAACAAAGGCGGGCGCTACGCTTCTCCAGAATCGATTCATCCACTTCGGATTTTCACAATGCTCTTCACTAGTTGTTATATTTATTGTAAGGGCGGGTGCCGACTTTGGTTAGAGGACCGCCATGACCATTGTCGGTAATATTTTTACCTTGTACGGGAGATTTAGCGTTTCTCCTCTCTACTGAAGAATTGAGGTGCAGGGTAGCTGGGAGCGGATTGTCGCGTGTAGTAAATGCAGTATGGGTAGCTGGGGAGTGGCAGAGGCAGACAGAACGCGGGTTAGCTGGAGAATGGCAGATGAGGTTGCTTGTGGCGAGAATAGTTAGTGTGGGTCTAGTGCGCGGGGGGTTACGGTGAGCCTGTGGCGTGACAACTGTACGGGAGTGGTGGGAGTTCGTCATGAGCCAGTTACTGGTGCTGGAAATGGATGGTGAAGGGCCGAGGTGGTGGAAATAGCTAGGGGAGCAGCAAGTTCAATGCAGTGGTCGTACGATCGCCGTCACCTTGCCCACTCCCCACTCGATGTGAGTTGTGTGTGGAGGGTCGGTGAGTATTATGACCTCTTTATTCCGTTATTTTGCATATTTTATGGTTTGAGACCAGTTTGTGGAGCATATTTTCCGTTATATCGATGGAAATCTGGATTTTTGGGGGTTACTCGATGTAATAGCGGAACAAAGGCGACATATTATGATGCCCATACCATAGTTCTCCCACCTAACTATGACGCAACGAAATGCCTGCCTGCTCCGACCCTACCACCCAACTCCACGAAACTAGTTACTGTCTTTCTTCGACTCCCACGGCAGGCACTAAGACTAGTTGCTTTATTGCTCAACATGCACTCCAAGCAGACAACAGCATGCTTAGTTTCCTTAACTGAACTCCCTATGGCTTTTCCGCCATACTTCGTTAGAATTACCTTCCCGCATTTAGCCAGCTCCATGCCCCCTACCAACTTCAAGATGCAATAAAGGCACCCTGCCGGACTTAGCCGGCAGAGTGCCTTACACATTGCACATTACATGAAGCCGAATTTAAGGTAGGATTACTCCACTACCCATCCGCACATGAGCAATGTCCATGCTCGCAGTGACGCCCGGTGTTGCGCTGCCGCCAATCTTGAAGATGGCGCTGCCGGTACCGGCGCTGACTGCGCCGCTCCAGGCGAGGTCGCCGTCGATATACAAATCATACGTATAGTCGGCATGTACTACGACGCGATAGTCATGATAGACTGTCGTATCCACCGCAATGCTCTTCGTTGGTGAGCTCTCGCGGTCTTGTGCAGACCCGGCAGTGCCATAAGGCAGGAACAATTGGATGTTGTAGGCCCCGCTTCGCACGCCAATTTCATTCGAGGTGCCTGCAGCCGTAGCCCGTGCCCGTACCTCGAATGTGAAGGCGCCGCTTGGCGGGACAAAATTATTGCGCGTCAGGAAGAAGAAACCCGAAGGGCCATCCGTCACGGTCACATGATCCGCGTGCTGAACTACGGTTCCCCCGCTCCCAGACGTCTGCCAGCCCGTTGAATATGTTGTCATGTCATCGTCCAGCAGATTCCAGTCTCCTGCTGGCGACTCGTCCGGGATAACCCGGAAATAGTCAAAGTCTGCCGTCAGCCCAGTCCCGGCACA
This sequence comes from Paenibacillus daejeonensis DSM 15491, assembly GCF_000378385.1. Classification (GTDB taxonomy): domain Bacteria; phylum Bacillota; class Bacilli; order Paenibacillales; family Paenibacillaceae; genus Paenibacillus_D; species Paenibacillus_D daejeonensis. The sequence goes on from NZ_KB899660.1 coordinate 381,422, forward strand.
CACAATTAGTCCGATCTTCGGCTGCACGAGGTCCGCCGTTTGTGTTGTCCAGAGTTGTGTATAGCTGCTACCGTCTGCAGAATAATAAGCTGTGTACGTGTTGCCTTCTTTCACAATTCGCAAGTAGACAACCGTCGATGCGATGGTGTCCGGCACTTCCACATGCTGTCGTACGCCATTAATCTGCCGGGTGAACTGAAGCTGATTGCCGCTGCCGTAGAGACGTGTTAATCGGAAATACGTCTGATCGCTCTCATAGACAATCAGCCCGCCTTGCGACCACTGGGAGGACGGCTTGCCGTCCATGCGAGTCTCAATTGTCCAGTCCCCTTCGGGCGCGCCGGTGAGCAGGATGTTGCGAGCCGTGGCCTGGCCGTTTACAATATCCCCTGGCTCACTGACGATCCGCATATGACCTGGACGATCCGTGAGCGACCATTTGTCCTCATTTTCCCGAATCCAGTTCCACTGGGAATGCAGCTCATCGCTGTTGAATTCATCGCTAACCCCTACTACATATTCCTGCTCTGGCGGCTGCTCCACCGATGCTCCTGGAACAGGACCATACTCGTACAGCAGCAGATCATCGAAGTATACCTCGCCTGTTGCGCCTTGTTTATACAAGTATACCGTCGCTGTTGTGTTACTGCCTCCCGTTGTGAAGTGTAGCTCCCGGCGGGTATAATCCGTCCCCGTGAAGCCAACGTCCTTGAACGTGCCGCCGTAATTTTTGGCACCGGCAACTGCATAGCCTCCATTCGTACTCTTACCATAAGCCACTAATCGATACATCGTATTCGGCTTGAGACCCGTGATATTCTGTTCGATTCCCGAGGCGCCAGCCGATAATCTGGCCGCATGTGTACCCGATCTTGCGTTATCTGCGACAACTGCCGCACTATTGTAATGATAGCCCCAACCTGTGAAGTCCCCTGTCTCCCAGCCAGGATTGGCCAACAGGTTGCGTGACTCTGGTGGCTCCGGCAGCTCAGGCAGCTGTGCTGGATCCAGACCCGGTCCTTCATAGGCACCCATATTTGGTGATGAGGTTGCGGGCACCACATTACCCCAGTAATCCAGTCCACCGTTACTTGGAATCACCCGGCCGGAGGCTAGCGCCGGAGAGCCCTGGAGCAGCTGATACCCGCTCACCGTGTCCCTGCCGATCGTAGCTGAGCCTGGCGAGGCCAGCTGCGGGTCCGCCGTGACCGCATTTGCATCCATAGCAATAATAGAGGCTGGATGATTTCCGAAATACAGATTGCTGTCAAATACATTGTTCGTGCTCAGTCCGAGCTCATAACCCCCGGTGCCATGGTTCACGATCACATTGTTATAGAAGTAAGTATCCTTGGCATAGCCATCCCAGTTGCCGCTGCCGACGATCCGGACATTGGCATGCTCGGGCACATAGACCGTATTGTTATGGACGAGCGTATTTTCGACCGGCCCGCCAAACGTAAAAATCGTATGATGATCATTCTGGCTAATATTGTAGCGTATGATGGTATCTCGGTTAAAATTGGCGGGGTTGGTGCCATCGTTAATCGTCAACACGAAACCGCCCGCATTGTTGTGACTGTAGTTGTATTGAATAATCGTGCCCGTACTGTTGAAGTCCGAGTCGTAGGCCATGGCATCGCCCCCCGGATACGTGTTGAACACCTCGTTGTATTGGATGACGGCGTCCTGCGTCCCCCACGTCCAGAGGGGAACATGATACCCGCCAGCACGCTTGTGTGTATCGAACACGACATTATGCTGAATCACGCCATCTGTCGTATTGAGCAGAACCGCCCCATCTGCCGAGATATCGTAGATCATATTATGCTCAATCGTATTACCCGACGAAAAGTTGCGCGTCGCACCATTTAGGTAAACCCCTACGCTATCCAGCGAGTAGATCGTATTGTTGCGGATGACTACGTCGGAAACGGCGTAATTCCACGCAGGTCCCCAGACGATAATTCCCCCGCTGTGCCACCCGCCGCCCTGCTGACCCGTGACGTGATGAATCTCTAGCTCCTCGAAAACAAAGTGGCGGTATTCCCGCATGTTGGACCAGTCATCCCCACTGTTTCCGGAGACATGGATGCCCCGCCGCTGACCGGGCGTATCGGCCTCATTTGTAATCTCCAGGTGACGGACCTCCCAGTACTCCTGGTTGTAAAAGTACACCGCTGCATCCGCGCCATCGCCAGCAATCAGCGGCTTCGGACCTTCTCCATAACGGTCGATTTGGATCGGCGCTCCCTCTGCACCTGAGCCTTTGGGATGCAGCGTTCCCGTCCAGACGCCGCCTGCTTTGAAGCGGATTTCATCGCCAGGTTGAAACGTCGTTGCATTGACCTGGTCCAGCGTTTGCCAGGCAGCTGAAGTCGATGTCCCGGTATTGGTGTCATCGCCACCAGCGGCGTCCACGTAATAGACCGTGCCGATTGCCGTGGTTTCGGCCTGGACGGGAGGCTGCCCTGTTGGCAGCGAGAAGCTCGCTGCCAGGAGCAGCGCGATCAGCAGCCGGGCCACCTTGCTTTTCATCTTGTGCATCACTTGAATCCTCCTCTTGATCCATTCGTCTAACATGCTAAGCTGCTGCTTAGGCGTTCACATAATACAGTAGTCGCTTCGTATCCTCCGAAGCGGGGGTACGTTCAATTTTCGCCATGCGAATCTGCGTTTCCAGGTAATCTTCAAACGCTTGTTGCAACAGTAACTTACGTACATTATCGCGCTGGCTTTCATAACTTAAGTAACCGCCCGGAGTACGGTCATGGATAACCGCCACGGCGTATAGTCCGGTCTGGGGGTCGTCCGTCACTTCACTCACGTCACCCGTCTGACCTGTCTCTGCCACAAAATGATAAAGCTCGGGCATGGATTTATAGAGGGTACGTGCCGCCCCCTCATCCAGCTCCATTCGACGAGCTGATACTCCTTTCGCTAAGGTATCTGTTTTGAGCAGCGTCTCTGGTGCTTCACCGTTTAACAATTGCTCCCGAACTTCTTGCATCGCAGAATGAAGCTGACGGCGATTCTCCTCAGCAAGCCGCTGGTTGCCTTGACCATAAGCCGCCGTTATCCATGTATAACTGACCACATCCTCCTGCCTGAACCGCTTTGTCTTGTGGGCTTCATAGGTACCGATCAGTTTCTCTTCCGTGATTTCGAGCTCGCTGTTAGCCAATTCCTCTTGCAATGCCAGCGTGATTAATCCGAGCCGTAGATCTGCATAACGCCTCTCATCCAGCGTAAGAGGACCATAGACTGGCATTCCCGCTTGATGATCAGCGCTGCGCCTGGCATTTTCCTGTTCTTTGGCTTGGAGCAATCCTTGGTAAGAGCCATCGTCCAACAATCCATGCTGCTCTGCCAGCCGAAGGATCACGCGGTTGCGGACCACCTCATCGTAGGCACGGTCAAGCAATACATCGAGTGGCCGCTCCCCGCTGTGTGAGGTAAGCCAAAACTCCTTGGTCCACGATACCCCTCGCTCTCGTCTGAACTCATCAATCACTCCTGCTCGAAGAGATACCATCGTCTGACCCAGCTCCAATTCCCGAATCGCCTCGCCATTGATTGTGGCAACCACCGGACCTAGATCGTCTGCTGCCCGAATTCCCCGGTCATGCACCAACCAGAATCCGGCGGATACCAGGATTAACCCCGCCCCCACCGCTGCCAAGATAGCGGCGCGCCACCTCCGGCCCATACGCCGTTGCTTTTTCATGTGCTTCCTCCTTTCCATAGTTTCACCTAAATTGTAAACGGTTTCATAAATGGACAGAAGGGGTCCGCGATGACCGAACCCGGTAGTTTGATGACTTTTTGCATCCAGATCCCTACTGGAACACCTATAGACCAGTGCGCATGCGCACCGGTCCCCAAATGCTCACTATGACTTCTCTTGAAGGATACCGTTAATTTTCTCTTGAGCCTCATCAATTGTTAGCCCCGTGAACGCCTCGTCCATATAGAATGGTTTGCTGTTGGGATACAAGGGCTCTGCTTTTGTCCAGAACAATAAGCCCTGCTCATCGATCTTCAGGTGACCACCGCCGTTGATTACATAGACAGGATGCTCGCCGATTAATTCTTGTGAGCGATTCATAAATAACAGGTAACGATGCTCCGGATATGCACTTATATTCAAGGGTAGGACATTAATCATCTGTCCAGCCAATTCCGGATCTCCCCTGATGACCTCCGTCACTTCGGCCTCCGGTAGCTTCGTCTTTATATAATTTCCGCTATCTCTCACCTCGCTCACCGTCTCCTTCCCAGTCAGGTTCACTGCCACGATCGTCCCTGACTCTGTGATCATGTCCTCCAACGTATCGGGAAAGTCACCGGACAAACCGGTAGACTGTTGTTTCTTATGTTCTTCAGAACATCCCAAACATAAGCCCACGAGCATGAGTAAGGCCCCCACTGCCACTGTCATTCTTATGGCTTTCTTCATGGACTATCCCCCCTTCGCTTTTAAGTTATACAATTAAGATTGGCAAAGGATCCTGATCATACTTCTAAGTTGTAGCTTCTCCTCCATCTGTAACATCTTGACCCCTCCGAGCTAATCTGCTTCTTACATGACTTGAACTGCCCGGTTACTGTCCTTGAAGAATACCGTTACCCTTCTCTCCTCCCCAATGGATAACCCCGTGTACGGCTCATCCATGAAAATCGATCATGAGAATGCCCATTAAGTCGTGGTGCTCGTCATTTCCGTCTTCCAAACGCTTAATAAACAATAAATAGCGACGTTGCTCCTGGTATCGCCATGACCTCAATGGTATGGTGTTGATTGTAATAATGCGACTGGCTAATCCAGGATCTCCACGGATGATGTTCGTCACCTCAGCCCCAAGCAGCTTAGTCTTTCTAATAATCTCCATTAACCGTCTTCTCTTTTCCGATGAGATTTACTGCCACGATCGTCGGGACTCTGCTATCAGGTCATGTAGTGTTTCGGAATTGTCTCCGGATAAGCCTCCAGTTTGTTCCGTAACGACATCAGCGCATCCCATGCACAAGCCCAGCAATATAATCGCAGTACCAACCGTGCGTAGAATAATCCGCTTACGTTTTTTCAATTGATGTCACCTCGTCTGGGATTATGAGCCCTTAATCTTCTTTGTGACTCACCTATAGTTTAATCGTATCAAATTTTCACATATTACCAATTTAAAAACTATAGGATTACCTTTCAAAATTACAGCTCCTAATTCAAATCTTCCTTATTGACCAAGCTAAAAAGGCCCGGTCATCGACCGAGCCCAATTACATTACTACTCTATTCAATTACAAGTATTCAAAACACAACAGCGTGTCATTGATAGCTACTATGAATGTCGTTTCGGAAATGGGAACTACATTTAACAAGTTTGAAGTGTGATGGGGTGAGGCAATTTTAAATTGGAGGTGTCCGCTATCATCAAAGCTATATAATGATCCGTTATACGCCACAGCATAAATATTTTCGCCTTCATCGACAAAGAAACCTGTATCGTCCCAACTGGTTCGTTCTTTTGCAGTCATCAAGGTGTATGACCATTGCATAGCTCCCGTGATTTCATTCTGACGCTGAAGCGTAAGCGATTCTTCTTCAGACACAGTTAACCCTTTCCCAGCTTCTCCGCCTGACGGGGAGGCAAGAAGGGTATAGCTTCCATCCTCATATTGGTAAGTGCTCCCTCTTGCCATTAGCTGGCCTTCTGGTAAGAAGTAAGGATAGATCCAATCATGGTTTTGCTGATAAATGACTTCTCTAAACTCGTTTAGGATAATTAATTGTTCACCAAGATACAGATACATGTGATCTTGATCATTCATGGCAATATTCCAAATCAGATCTGTACCATCTAGTCCAGGACTAAGACTCAATTGTTCATGCGAAATCAGTAAGGTTTGTTCGCCCTCTTGATCAAAAGAGCTGAGTCCCTCTTCTGTTTGAACAATTAACTGACCATCTTTGTCTAGGAGTGCAACGACAGGCACAGGCTCCCATATAATCTCTCCAAACAATTCTGCCATAGCAAGAGTTGTGTATTGCAACTCATATTCCTTTTCATCATCCAAAAAAGTGTATTGATATCCATTATTACTAGCAGAAACCATGATGAAGGTTGATTCCAACAAATTTAATGGCGAGCGGCTGAGTACATTACCAGTGTAATCAATTGTCAGGAGTTCTTTGTTCGTTCTTAACCACACGGTCTGATCAGGACCAGCCGCAGCTGTTAATAACGGTACTTGCCAGTGTGGCTCCACTTAAGGCGGAGATTACCCTCAGAATGCAAGATGAAAGACTTGCCAGACTCGTCGGTTACCGGCAGCCGATCCTTTTGAATCAACCCCACAGTCTCGGAGTACACTTGGACCGCTTGACGCTCAGCATCCCACTCCACCTCAGCACCTAGCGCCTCGCTAACAAAGCGAATGGGTACATAAACGCGGTCATCGATGAGTGCTGGTGGCTGAGACATTACGAGTGTTTCTCCGTTCCGACTCGCTTCCTTGGCATTGAGACCCATAACAATTTCAACTTCACCGTATTGACCAGTAATGCGTTTGGTTCCGGCATCATAACTGACGCTTGCGCCAAGTGCCTCGAAGATGGTACGCATCGGGACAAGCATGCTGCCATTTCGATTCACGGGCCGCTCCTCCGTTTCCAATATTCTTCCATCCAGCAAGATCAGATAGTTGTTGCCGGCGTGGGCAGGCAGGCTTGGAAGACCAAGCAGCAGGATAAGCAAGAATAGCGTGATCGATTTCATTTTCAAGTCGTGCTTCCTCCCTATGTGTAGATATGACTTCTCTGTATTCCACATCCTGGCTTGATCTCCTTCTACTTAAATCCATCATTTGCAAGGATCGACCCCTCAACTCCATAAAAATACCCACTTAAGCCACCTACCTTACTATGCTAAAATAAGGAGGAAGCCAATAATGCCTGCCGCAGTTTGCGGATCATTAGCTTCACACCTACGAGCAGGTACATATTCATAACATACCAAGGAGGAATCGCGTAATGACAATCACCATCAGCAGTCTAAAGGATACCGTGACCCTGAACAACGGGGTGCAGATGCCCCGTCTGGGCTTTGGCGTCTTCAAGGTCAAAGAGGGAGAAGAAGTTGTCGACGCGGTCAAAGCAGCTCTAGCTGCAGGCTATCGCGCCATCGATACGGCAGCGGCGTATCAGAATGAAGAAGGCGTAGGCCAAGCCATTCGGGAGAGCGGTATTCCTCGCGAGGAGCTATTCATCACGACGAAGGTGTGGAACAGCCGGCAAGGCTACGACTCCACCCTCGAAGCTTTTGAAGAAAGCCGCCGCAAGCTGGGCCTCGACTACCTGGACCTGTATCTGATTCACTGGCCGGTCAAAGGCAAGTACAAGGATACCTGGCGTGCCCTCGAAAAGCTATACAGTGACGGAGTCGTCCGTGCCATCGGGGTCAGTAACTTCCAGACGCATCACCTGGACGATATATTCGAGGACAATACGATTGTCCCTGCTGTCAATCAGATCGAGTACTCCCCCCTGCTCACACAAGAGAAGGTGAAGGGGTATTGCGAGGAGAAAGGCATTCATATTACGGCTTGGAGTCCGCTCATGCAGGGCAACCTGGATCTGCCTTTGCTGCAAGAGCTCTCTGCCAAATATGGCAAAACCCCGGCTCAGATCGTCATTCGCTGGGATCTGCAGAAGGGCGTGCTGACCATTCCAAAGTCGGTTACGCCATCGCGCATTAAAGAAAACGCTGATGTCTACGACTTTGAGTTGTCTGCTGAGGACGTTGCTGCGATTGACGGCTTGAACCAGAACCGCCGCTATGGCTCAGATCCGGACAATTTCAACTTTTAAGCACACAGTAAATAGACGCGTTCGGAGCCGCTCCATTTTGGCTTCAAGCGCGTCTTTTTTGTTAAACCTCGATTTGTTGTGCCAAGCTGTGTGCGAAGTCGATTTAATCCGTAAAAAAATCCTTATACTTATGTTTGTCTAATAAAGCCAGGACGTGAGAAATATCTTTGAAATAAATCGGAACCGCTTTTTCAAACTCGCTACCATCATCAATCCAAATGTTTCCGTGGAAAATGTTATACGAGTTTATCTCGTTCAACCATACTTCAGTTTTTATTTTGAATCCATCATAATAAATTAGTTTTTCATGTGTGAAGATTATACGATATCGAGGCAATCTTATAAAAGTAACAATGGATAAGATGATAAAGAATCCTCCCATCCCAAAGCTAAAAAAGGTAGCCCAATGAAGCTCGAATTGATACATAACAGCGTATAAAAAAAATGCTCCTAATAGCAATGGAAATATATTTAGCGGATAGAACCACCAAAGCACTTTAAATTCCTTTTCTTGAACTTCTTCATTCAGGTCAATTTGTGGTGGCTTCCTTAAAATAAAAGAGGTAATCACACTAGGTATGAGTATAATTAATCCATACTTGATAGCAACCGCAACCACTTCAATCAAATGTATCCAACTACTTTCTACTTTTTAATTTTTCCCTAACTCATCCAACCCGTAAACCACGCAATATACTTCGCACCCCAGATGAAGAATACTTGTGCCAGCATGGTACCTAGCAACCTCGAGGTGACCATCATCAAGGACATCGACTTGAGCCTCTGGTAGCTGCCTCGCCCATTCACCACATCATCCGCCAACACCGATAACTTGGGATCGATAAACATGACTAGCAGGATCGTGGCGATGCCATTGATTAGACCGGATGACATAATGGCAGCAGACGCGTGGTCGGGTGCCAGCAAGGACGCATAGAGCGCCGATAGTACACCAATTGTATAGATCGCCGTGATGACCATATTGACCACAAACAGCCTAACCGGAATCTCTTTCAGACGCGTCCCCCTTACATAGGAAAACCTCGGCAAGCTGAAATGGAGCAATCCGCGCCTAATATAATGGAAGGAAAATACACGCTTCATAAGCGAAGGCACCGATCCTTTTTCTTCAGACAATAGGATGATGGCTCGCGAAAATATAGCTATGAAGGTAGGCAACAACAGCATCCCCGCCAGCGTCCCTACCGTCGAAGCGCCAATCAGTATACGAAATTGTGCCTCAATGACCGATAACGCGTCTTCCCGATCCTTAACGGCATCGATCAAATCTCCTGTAAAGGGCTGGGAAATCATATTGGACATCCGGGAAACCAGTACCATGATGTTGAACAAGGACAAAGCCGAAGCAATGAGCCGCACCCTGGCTCCGGATAACCGAACAGCATAAGCGAGGGTCTCAATGGAATGAATCAAAAAGAAAAACAACGCAATCATCCATAACTTTTCATTAAAGAACTCCATGAATCCCTTCTTTCCAACACTTCCTTGTGTCTATTGAATGGCTTACTTCCTCATTCCTAACCATACTTTCTCTACTTCTGTCCCAGTCTCCTTCCTTTTTCGGTATTTCTGTTCCAGATATTTACACGTTCTTGCTTCAAAGGGTATGATAGACAGAACTTATAAATCTATAGAGAAGGGACGAGATTCATGAGAACGATTACAAAATCTGCGACATGTCGTTGGCGATTGTTGATGCTTTTATTGGTATTGAGCATTGCATCGGTGAACGGTACGACGATTGTCTCTGCAGCCGCACCACCTGTGAAGGTGGTATTGGATGGCGAGGTTCTGGACACGCAGCAAGCACCAATTATCCGTGATGGGATAACCTACGTGCCCGCCAGGCCATTTCTCGAAGCATTGGGATTTGGTGTCGTATTTCCAGCGGACCTGCCTCCGGAATTAGGTTATTCCGATCCAGAAGACCTCCAAATCGCTGTGGTAGCCTCCGTCCGAGGCACGTTGATTGAATTTGAGCTTAATGGCAAGACTGTCATCATCAATGGCATCCGTCAGGAACTTGTATCCAGCTCCTTCATTGCAGACGGCACCACCTACATCCCCCTCCGCTTCACAGCGCAATACGGCCGGACTACGGTGAATTGGGATGCCGCTGCGCGTACGATTCGATTGCACACACTACCTGATTTGTCTCCGCTGTCGATCTATGTCCCAATGCCCAAGGAGCATGCCTTAAGGGCAGTTGATTATGAAACCATCAATCGTTACAGCCAGTCTGTTATCGGTCTTTCCCTGCGAATTGAATTGGCCGAGGAAGCGCACTACTACGACAAAATGAGACTCATGCTGGCGGCGGCAGATACAACTGATCTAATGGTTGTACCTGATGCTGCTGGAATCGAGACGGAACTGGAACACCTTCACTTGTTCAGTGCGGATCTCAGTCCTTACTTGGACGACTATCCTCATCTAAAAAATTGGAATCCCGAAGCCCAGGCTCAGTTAAAAGATTCGGATGGCAAGCTCCATGCGTTGCCGCTTGTGTCAGCCTCCACTGACGCAAACGAACCAGGAACAGCCGAATCCAACGGACTCATGATCTTTTCCATCGATTTAACTCAAGACCGTCTGCAGCAGCTGCTCATGCTATTAAACGAAGTAGCCGATCCGCAGGAGTCTGCGACTGAGCCACAGGGTAAAGCATTGCTTCAGCAATTACTACTCAACTTTCATGTACAACTCGGAAAGGAAGAGTAGACAGATGATGGACACGATGAAACTATCAACGAAATGATGACGAAGCCTTATATGATTTAGTCAGGCAAGAAATAGGCGTCAAGCGGTCAGTATGATCTGACTGCTTGACGCCCATTTGTGTATGCCTTACAGTGACTGGTTGCGCCGAACTAAGTCAGCTTCACCAGACTGTAGTTTTTCTTGCCCTTACGGATGATGATGAAGCGGCCGCCGATCGCGTCCTCTGCGGTTACGTCGCGCGCTACATCGGTAACTTTTTCGCCGTTCATCGAGATCGCACCCTTGGTCACATCCTCACGTGCTTGGCGCTTGGAAGGCTCGATGCCGAGATCGACCAGCCAGTCGACGATGTTCTTGGACTCCTGCGTCGCCTCGAATGTCGGCATTTCCTTGAAGCCCTGCTCGATCTCATCAGCCGTCAGGGAGCGGATATCCCCGGAGAACAACGCAGCTGTGATGCGCTTGGCCTGCTCCAGCAGTTCTTCGCCATGGACGAAACGCGTCATTTCCTCGGCCAGCATTTTTTGCGCCTCGCGCTTGTGCGGCTCCGTCTGCACCTTCTCGGCGAGCTCTTCAATCTGCTCCTTGGAGAGAAACGTGAAGTATTTCAGGTATTTGACTACATCACGGTCATCCGTGTTGGCCCAGAACTGGTAGAACTCGAATGGCGTGGTTTTGTTCGGATCCAGCCAGATGGCCCCGCCTGCTGTTTTGCCGAACTTCGTGCCATCAGCCTTCAGCATGAGCGGGATGGTCAGACCAAACGCGACGGACTCGGAGCCTGCTTTTCTGCGAATCAAATCCAGGCCGCTTGTAATGTTGCCCCATTGGTCCGAACCGCCGATCTGCAGCTGAACGTCTTCGTTCTGGAAGAGATGCAGGTAATCCAGCGACTGCAGGATCTGGTAGGAGAACTCCGTGAAGGAGATCCCGGTTTCGAGTCTGCTCGATACTACGTCTTTGGCCAGCATCTGATTAATGCTGAAATTTTTGCCGTAATCACGCAGGAACTCGATGATGTTGATCTTGTGCGTCCAGTCGTAGTTGTTGACCAGACGGATCTGCGCGTCGCCCTCGGTTACAAACAGTTTCTTCATTTGCTCGGTCAGTGCATCCACATTCGCCTGCACCTGCTCCAGGGTCTGGAGCGAGCGTTCGGATTGACGGCCACTTGGATCGCCGATGGTGCCCGTTGCGCCACCGATCAGGATGACTGGACGATGACCGGCCAGTTGAAATCTTTTCAGCATAATGAACGGAATCAAATGACCGATATGCATACTGTCGCCTGTCGGGTCTACTCCGCAGTACAAGGAGATGGCTTTTTCTTCGGTTAGCTTCCGCAAGCCTTCCGCATCTGTCTGCTGATTAATGGCGTCGCGCCACTCCAACTCATCAATAATATTCACTGTCAACACTCCTCGATAGATATACGTACACAGAACGCAAAAAAGCCCCTACGTCTGTAATAGACATAGGGACGATTGGATAACCGTGGTACCACCCAGATTGCATGCATGGAAGCCGCGCGCACTTCCAATTCTGCCACTCTTCAGCGAGGTATCGTTCGCTTCGTCCGCTCGGCATTACCCGAGATACTCCAGAGTGTAATTCGCCGCCTTCGTGTGTACCGGGTTTCATCAACCCCCGGCTTTCTGAGACAGGGACTAGGCTGCTACTGGGCTCTTTCATGGTATGGTTATATAACGTTATGAGCATTATAGAGAATTAAATTCAGCCTGTCAACAACCGAATCAGAATAGCGGTCTTAGCTGCATTATTGAAAATCAAACCCCTGCTGCTCCAGCATTTTTCGAACCTCGGGGTAATAGATGCGATTGTAGAAGGAAGAGACCGTCTGTGACCAGTTCCGGCTCTCCTTGCCACCCGTCCGCTCCTGCATGTATGTGGAGACTTGCTCGTCATATTCCCGCACGAGCGCCTCCATTTGCTCTTGATGATAGCCCTCCCTATGCCAGATGGCAGCTTGGGGCAGCCGATGCTTCTTATGTGAGGTGTCCGCCGGATGCCCGACCACAAGACCGCTAACGGGGAAGACATACTTCGGCAGCTCCAGCAGCTCAATCAACTCCAATGGACTGCGGCGTGCTCCGCCGATAGGCACCGTTCCGAGCCCAAGTGATGCCGCCATGGCAATCGCGCGGCCAAGGGCAATTCCGACATCCGTGGCGCCAACAACGATAGACTCAATAGCTGAAGTAATAACTAACTCCTGCCCATTCATTTCAGCTGCTACCCTAGCCCGATGATAATCTGCGCAGAACAACAGAAAGACAGGCGCTTGCGCGATCCAGGCCTGGTTGCCTGCCAGCTCGGCAATCTTGGCTTTTTTGACTGGATCCTGAACGCTGATGACCGTCACCTGCTGACCATTGATGGACGTAGGCGCTGCCTGGACGGCTTCAATAATTTTCGTCAACTGCTCATCACTTACAGGCTCGTCGGTATAGCTGCGGATGGAGCGGTGACCGGTTAACGTCTCATATACTTCACTCATCATATCCCTCCTGATTCATCACAACCTCTGCCTAAGTTTACCACTGCCAGTGACAAATTAATCGTGTATTGGAAGCCTCATGTCAAAAACCCTCCCGCTCAAGATGAACAGGAAGGTTTTTAATTCTAGCTGTAAGTACGGATCGGAAAAAGCCTTAACTTACCTCGCCCACGCCAATACCTGGCCATCCTGCTCCAGCCGGGTACGTAGCTTGCTGTAATCCACATCTTGGACGGGTACCCCGGCCTCCAGCGCCAGCGCCGCCGCGGTTGCTGCAGATTGCCCGAGAATCATGAACACCGGCTCCATACGAATGGAACCAAACGCGATATGCGAGGATGATAGACAGATCGGCACAATCAAATTGGTACACTCCTCGGCACGCGGAACAATAGACCGATAGGAAATGGCATACGGTGCGGACGGCGCCACCTCCACGTTCCCTTCATTTACAGCGCGGCCATCGATAACAATCCGGCGGCAATTGTGTGAATCCATGGTGTATGCGGCGAGTCCCACTGAATCGTCCACTTCCTCGTGGCGTCTGCAATGATGCTCAGTCATGACGACATCGGATACCATTCGGCGTCCTTCGCGGATATATAGCTGCGGTGTCCAGAAGCCATGATCTGTATATTCATCCAGCGGCAGCCCCCACTGACTCATCTCTTGGCGGATATGGGCCGGCACCCGTTCATCGGTGGAGAGGAAGTACAAGAGACCCAGATTGTAGGTCACATGATCCTGAAAAATAGCTTCGCGTTCCTCATAGCTCCCCTCCGGCCAACGGTAGTTAGCGCCGATATGATCGGTAGAGAACCCGCCCCAATTGTTCAAATCTGTCTTGCCATTTGGCATCATCGAACATAGACGCATCACATCCCAGATTCCGCTCTCAATGTAACGCAAGAGCAGCGTGTAATGCTCCGGGTTATAACCCGGCGGCGCTGGGAGTGGCGCGCGGTTTTCCGGACGGTTGGATAGACAAATCCGGAAGTTGTACGCTTGCACGCAGTGATCGCCTTGTCCCTGGAAGCCTGGCGATGCATCGGTCACCCCGTAGAGCAGTCCGCTGTCCGGCTTGCCCGGCTGCACATAAGGATCAATGTACGTATAGAAATTATGGTTGGGATGTCCGAAATGGACACCGTTCAATGTCTCCCGGTACACTGAATTGGCTTCGCGCCCGACATGATAGGATACGCCTGCATGGGCAAGCAGATCTCCCTCATAGGTCGCATCAATGAAGACGCTTGCAATGAAGACATCGCCGCTCAGCATCGTCAACCGCTTGATACGTCCTTGTTCGACCTCTGCTTTCTCCAACTGCTGCTCAAAATACACCTGCACGCCCGCTTCTTCCATCCAGGCCTCGTAAACTGCGCTTGCCACATGGGGTTCAAAATACCATACGGAGCCATCCTCTTCTTTGCTAGAGCCATAGTGCTTGCCAATGGCTTGATAAAACGAGCGTGACAGTCCGCCAATCGCCGCTTTGTTGCCGATATCTGTGGAGCCTAATCCGCCTGTCGTCAAGCCGCCAAGATGCCTGCCTGGATCAGCAATAACTGCCTTCAGCCCCATTCGACTCGCTTGCACGGCTGCGGCTACACCTGCAGAACTAGCCCCATAAATACACAGATCGGCTTCAATCGTTTGCGGCCCACCCTCGGACTTTTCCGTCCCTTTGTAGTAATACACCTGATCAAATTGAATCATTGTCTCCCACCTCATCTACAGTTGATTGTTCCTCATGCAACCAGTATAGTTAAAAAAAGAGTTTAATTTTAGTATCATTTTGGTTTAAGTTTTGAAGGTGGAGGTGGAGGTGGTGTGTCATGAACAAGAAATCAGTGACGTTGGAGCTAATTGCCGAGCGTATGGGACTGTCGGTGCAGACGGTATCCAAAGCGCTGCGTGGAAAACCAGGCATGTCGGAGGAAACCCGTCAGGCTGTCGCAGTGATGGCACGCCAGTTGGGATACCGGACCAAGGGACAGCGGCACAGTATGTCTGTTGAACAGCTGCCGCTCATTCCCGGCGCGAACCGTCGATTCAGCTTTGTGATGAATGGCGACCAATCGTTCTCAGGTCTTAATCAGCTGATTCTCCAGGGCTTGCAGGAGCGGCTCAGTGAATTCGGGCATACGGTTGGAATCACGGTTACCCCTCCACGATTCGCAGACAATAAGTCATTTGAAGACTGGGCAGAGCAGCAGAATTTGGCTTATATGGACGGCATCTTTCTCTCACCCTCCCTCACTCCTGACTTGGAGGAGAAGCTACTGGCCCTATCGATGCCCCGAATCCTTATCAACTTCCCGCCCCATGCTGCGGAGGTGGACAGCATCATCTGGGATGTGGCCACAGCCATCCATCAGTCGGTACATCAGCTGCTGATGCAGGGGCATCGGCGCATTCTCTATATCGGCAAGCGAATCACGCACCGTGGATTCACGATTCGGTGGCAAGCGTTCCAGGCAGCAATGGAGCATGCGGGACTGGCAGCGGAGGAGCATGCGCATATGGTGGATGAAGTCATGGATCGTTCGGTATGGTCCGCAGAGTTGGGTCGCAAGCTACAGGCGATGCAGGCAACGGCGATCCTCAGCGGCCTGGATTATGATCTGCCCTGGGTCTATTATGCGTGCAGCAGCGCGGGGATCCGTATCCCCGAGGATTGCTCGCTCATCAGCCTGCAAAATGCGGAGAATCAGACGATGCCTGGCATCTCCAGGCCGCGCCTGTTGGTCAGCGAAGCGGGAGAGCGGGCTGCCGAACGGATGCTGTGGCGGCTGGCCAACCCTACGCTGCCCTATGAGCAAATCCGCCTGCAGGGCTCTTTCTTCACCGGGGAGACGATAAGGTCCTATACGCAGGAGGGACTGGAGCCCAGATAACAGCAAGGTACCATCAAGTTACCACCAGTGGTCATTCGACCTCTAACGTACGCCCCTCATCATATGGCCACCGTCATTAAGCCGGCCCCCCGCGTGCTGGGAGCACCATTGAATGGAGCACCATTTCGAGCATCCCCATTCTGTAACGGCCACCACAGCCGCTATTTGGCCCAAATGTCATGTTTTAAAATTCTAACGGCCACATAAGCGCCTATTGTGCCAGATGACACCAATTTTCAAGTGATTTTGATGAAATAAGTGCGCTGGTGGCCGTTAGAACAATCTCCCCCACAAAAAGACCCAAATAAGCGCGCTGGTGGCCGTTAGCGAGATTCGGTTAAAGATTTGGTTACTCTGCCAACACTCCACCTACTCTGACCTCCTACTCCCATGCGCTCCCCCTACTCTACCATCGCAGCCAGCCCCCCTCCCCATTTCAACCAAACCCATTGCACAAACCTTCATTCTCTTATAAGATGGAGCATGAGAAGCATGCTTCTCCAATCAAAATCATAGGAGTGAATGAGAATGGCCAAGAACAAGCGCCGAGCTCAATCGGCTGCCGCAGGGAAGCCTGCAGAAATGTTAGTTCGCAAAGTATGGACGCGCAAGCCGCACACACAAGTAGTTATCAATAAGAAAGCGGAACAGCGCCGCACGTTCTGCCGAAAAGGCGGAACGGACGGCGCTGTTTATTTGTATACGGCTGTCCCTAATTACATAGCCTCATAAATCCTAATTCAATCCCTCGACAGCTCTCATCGTGCGAAGTACCCCGTAAATTCCATTCATCCGATCATCCGGCTCGAATTTAAATTCTACCGCCTGCTGACCCTGCGCAAGCTCATTCGGAATGAGGTAGCGTCTTGTAACAAATTCACGCTTGTATCCCGGCTCTGTGGTCTCACTTGCGAACAGCTCACCATTGGCATAGATGGTCAAGGTCCTTCCGTGATGACCGGCGAAATAGGTCACCTGCAAATAATTCTGCTCACCTGGCTCTACCTTCATTTTGTAAGAAAACCAGCCACCTGGGTGGACAACCCGGCCGTTCCATCCTTCCCATGCGCCTGCCACCGTCGATTCTCCGGCAACTTCATGCTGTAGTTCATACTGGTCGTTGCCTACCTGAATGCTGTCTATGGTCGCTTCCCGGACCAAGGTTTCCATGCGCGTCTGCTCCAGGTGTCGCTTCAATTCCTCCGATTCGGCGTCGACAATGCTCCAATAAATTCCGTACCGTTCCTGGTGCTGCTCATAGTGCGGGGTGAAGACCAGCCGCTCATCCTCATCCGTCCCGACAAGTCGGAACGCCAGCCGGCCCTCCTCCTGTACCACATGCTGATCCAGGTTAGCCAGCCATTCCGAAGGGCTCATATGAGTAGGGATAATAAAATCCTTCACCAGCATCTTGCGGGTCGGCACTTGAACGATGACGCCCACCTGTGCCTTCTCCATGTCCTCCCTGCCGAGAGCAGCGCTCAGCACAACTGGCCCATACTGGAAGCCAACTACATTTGGATTGTCAGGCAGCGGAGACGCCATGATCTTCATGGGCAACGAAAGCTTCAGCTGATCTCCATGTCGCCACGTCCGCTCGATAACCACGTACGCATGCTGCAGGTTACCGGTCACCTTTTCACCATTGATTGACACCTCTGCTTCCCCACTCACCCAATATGGAATCGGCAAATGAAGCTCCAACTCCCGCGATCCTCCATCAGCAATGTCAATGGACACCTTAACTTCACCAACAGAGGGAAGTCCCGACTGGACCGTCAGCTTCACCCCTTGCTCCTGCCAATCCAGCAGAGAGCTAGTGTACTGAGCAAAATACAGGCGGTTCTCCGAATGAAAATAAACGCTGTCATTTAGTTTCGTAAAGCTCTCCATGCCCGTTCCCGTACAGCACCAGAAGTGGTTAAATGGCGAACCGTAAATTTTAAAGTACCCCGTGGCCATTGGCTGAAAATACATCGTCATGCCTGTCTCGGGATTCTGGGAAGATAAGATGGCGTTCACATACGTTCTCTCATAAAAGTCCGCGTATTTGCGGTCGCCTGTCAGTTTGAACAGCTCGCGGGTGAGCTTCAGCATATTGTAGCTGTTGCAGGTTTCACAGGTTACGTCACTGCGTTTGGCATCCAACAGGTCTGGCTCACCGAAGTGCTCCCCTTCGCTGTTCCCGCCTGTCATATAGCTGTGGTGACCGACGACCATGTCCCAGAATTGAATGGCGGCTTCCAGATAAAAGCGTTCGCTTTCTCCAACAGTCAGATAACGGTTCAACGCGCCAATAAACTTGGGAATCGTCGTATTCGCATGCTTGCCGCGCAGGATATCCTTGCCGCTCTGAATGGCCTCGAATAACGGAAGCTCATCAAACCGGTGAGCCGCTTCCAGATGCTTGCTCTCACCTGTTACTTTGTATAATTCGTAGAGGCAATCATTCATGCCCCCATACTCCACAGCCAATACCGTCGCCTGCAGCTCATCCGACCACCTGGAGGTCCGGGATGCAACCCAATCGCCCAACCGCTTAACCGTTTCCAAAGCCTCGGCAGAATCCGTAGCCCGGTAGACATCGATCAGCCCAGCAATAATTTTGTGCATCGTGTACCAAGGCACCCATGCCGGTTTGCGATTCTCTACATTATCGATCAGCGTCTCAGGGAATGCAGATAAGTATCCGCTTTCGAATTGACTTATCGACAGCTCCGAGATGATATAGTTTAGCCGCTTCAAGAGTTCTTCATCTTGCGTCTGTTCATAGGCCTGAGCACAGGCACTCAAATAATGCCCCATCGTATGTCCGCGGATTTCCGTGGTCTCCCAGCCCGGGTACTTGTCTGCCTTTGGCTCGAGTCCTCTAGTTTCCCGAAACCCGGCCAGCAAACGATCCGGCTCGTATTGCTTCAGATAGGCCAATTCCTTGGCGAAGGCATTGGTATGGTAATCCCCCAACAGCCGAACCCGATTCAAACCAAAATCTTCAAGACTAGTACTTCTGAGCTTCAAACTACCTCCCATGATTACCCATCCTCTCTTCCGTCTCTTGCGTAAGATGTTTTCTATTAACAGGTTACCTCCCCCGGGTTAAAGGGTAAATGGCGAAAGGTTCGTATTGGTGTATATTTCACACTTTATTCGGCGAGAACCTACTTAGCCAGTAACCTTTATAACCAGCATATTTTGTTGACATAGCAATAATAAGTGCTACGATGTACTCATTGGAGTTACGGTGTCAAAATGACTTTTTTCATGAGGTGACTCAACGATGAATGTATTCGAAATCAACGTCGATAGACCCGTACACTTAACCATAACTGGCAAATTCGTCAGCCCCTCTTCGACCTGGATGCATATGACCCGCATCTTGACGGATTTTGAGTTATTCATCCCCACGGAAGGGACGCTGTATATTGCGGATGAACATGCTAAATATGAGGTTCCTGAAGGCGATTACTTGATCATGCCTCCGCGCACTCGGCAATTTGGTTATCAGCCAGCCGACTGCAGCTTCTATTGGCTGCACTTTCTGGAATCCGCTCATTCTGCACCTGAACAGCCAACAACCACTATGCCCGAGGCCACACCTCCTGCCACTCTTCAGCTCCATCCTTACGGCAAATTGCAGAATAAAGAAAAGCTGATCATCATGATGAAACAATTACAAGACTCTGTTCGCACCTATGGTGATTTCACGCTGAACAACTATCTGGCTACGAGTATTCTGTGTGAGCTTCATCATCAAGTTGCTAGGAGCGAAGACAAGCCGAATCCTCCCTTCAAAAAACGGCAGCTGTACAATGATATAGCCGATTATGTGAGATGGAACCGGTTCGAGCCGTTACAGGTCAGTCAAATCGCCGATCATTTCGGGTACAATGCCAAATATATGTCCCGCATGTTTGCAACGGTATTCGGTGTCTCGCTCAAGCGCTTTATCATGCAGCAAAAAATGGAGGCGGCTACCTTCTTATTAACGGATACCAATATGACCGTTTCCGAAATCTCCATGCACCTCGGTTACCACGATAATCACCATTTCATGAAATCCTTTAAGCTGTTAACTGGCGTTACACCTAGCGATTACCGGAATGCTGCTGCAGCCAGGGTACTCAATCATTGAGTATTCAAATTCATGATTTACCTTTCTCCCCAAATCGATTATTTTAGAGGTGGAGATACGTTTAGCTTGCGTTAGATGACCTGTATCGGAAGAGAGGAACCTCTGAATGAGTCGGAAGAAAACGGCGTGGCTGCTTGCGGTTACCCACTTGGTACTTTTAGCTTTTGTGTTTGTCTGGCTGATTATGGCCGGCGCTGCGGCGATGGGATTCACCAGCGAAGCCGTGTTCAAGCAAGCCTTCACCTGGGGACTCCTTGCCTATTTGCTGACTTACCCAGTGGTCCTGCTTCTCGGCATCGTGATGGGCTGGGTCAGCTTTGCCCGCAACCGCCACCGTGCCGCCTTGCTGTGGCAGCTGTCGCCACTGGTATGGGTGGTCAGTGCGACGGTGCTATTAGTCGTGCTGAACTGGAGCTAAGTGCTTACCCCTACTGGCGCCCTAACTCAGCCCACGAACACGATATTTCATACTCGTGGGCGCTTGTCGAGTTCCAGAGCACGATTGAACTCGAAATATCATATATAATTGGCGCCATCCTCCCTAATTTTGCTCCATGAACATCCCACAAAGACCGCCACGTCGCCTGTTTACCTCCCATCTCTTACGAGACTGCGAATCGCAAACAAAAAAAGCGGGCCCAAGCACCGAAGTGCCCTGCCCGCTCCACTTATTAACCTCTGAATATCCTACTCCAGCCCGTTCCAGAACGCTTAGAACGCACCTTCCTCAACTTCGAAGAACACTGGTGCATCGCCGTAACGAACCAATCCTTCCCCGAACAGGACCAGTTGAACCTGAGTGTTGTCTTCGAGCGTCAGATAAATGATTTTACGATCCTCGCTACCGTACACGTGCTCTTCCAGCTCTGGGCTAGTGGCGACCGGTTTTGCAGCATAGAGAGCCGAGATGAAGCTGTCTAGTGTACCGTCAGCAGCCAGCGGCTGCAACTCCATCAGGCCATTATTCCAGCTGGCGAAGGTCTCCCACTCTGCAGAAGCTACGTTACCTTGAAGATTTAATTTGCCAATTAAATCGGCACCGCTGCTTACGGTGATGTCGTTAGTTTGGTCGAACAGTTGGGCAAACACTTGACCGTCAATCTCGGTGTAAGACATAATGCGGAATTCTGAATCATAGCCCTTTACTGCATAAATATCAGCCGCACCTATAGTGGAGGCCAGCTCCGTATACTCACCTGGACCACTCCACTCATCGATACCGCCCGTCGTGGTTCCCAGCTTCTCACCGCGAAGCTCAGCTGCATCAGCTGCATCAATACTTGTTGCAGACTGAGTATAGATATTATCTTCGTACACAACGAGTCCAATCATACTCATCCCAGCGCTGGAGCTCATATCCGGCAATTCCATCTTCGGAATCACGACCGGATCGAACGAAGCGCCCGGATTCACCTGAGCGACCTCGATCGCCGATGAAGATGGTCCGCTCACCTGCTGCCATACACTTGGCGCTGCTAGACCGATACTTGCAGCGATGACGACACTCGCAGCGATGTACAGAGTTCTGCGCGGGCGTTTCTGCTCCTGTTTTTGCACGTTCAAGGTTTGCTCCATCCGCTGCTTCATTTTGTCGTTTGTTTTCATGTTATCCACCGCTTTCTTGTAGTTTTTTCTGAATTGGTCTTCTCTCATTGGGGTTCTGCTCCTTCCAGCTCGAGTTTTAACAGCTGTCTTCCCCGCTTCAATCGCATCTTTACCGCAGATTCGCTAATCTGCAGAATATCGCTAATCTCCCGAACGGGATAATCTTCGTAATAGTACAGATGGATCACGGCTCTATACTTAACAGGCAGGGACAGGACAAGCTCGATTAACGCTTGGTCCTCGGCATCTTCCGCGGCTACAGGCTCAAGTGTTTCCAGCTTGACCTCCCGCTTGCGCCAACCTCTGCCTAGCAAGGTTTTGCAATGATTGGTTATGACCCGGATTAACCATGCTTTCTGGTGCTCAGCATCATTGAACGCAGGCGCTTTTTCCATAAGCTTGATGAAGGTATCCTGAGTGGCTTCTTCCGCGTCTTCCCGTCTGCCGAGGTGCACCATGGCAATCCGGAACAGCGTGTCTGCGTATGTCTCATAGGTTTTCATCACCTGATCACCCGGCCGGGGTATGGATCGCTGCATGGTGGTCTGCCCTCCTTTATACCTTTTACACTCATAAGGACGGCATTTGGTCACATTTTGTTCTGGGATTAACGGAAAAACTTCGGTATAGTGAGAGTCAGGAGGGATGCCATCATGCGAAAATGGCTTCGACGACTGCTGATTGGCACAGCCGGACTCTGTGTACTAATCGGTTTGAGTGCACTAGGGATCTACTTGTTTATCGTGGAGAAACCAGCGGACAACGTGCCGCTTACGGTCATAGAGCCTTATCAGTGGAACAAAATCAATTTGAACATCGGGACCGTATCCAGTGACGGTTCGCCTTATTATGTATGGGCCCGCAAGGGAGAACAGCCGAATTGGATTGTATTCTTCTCGGGCGGCGGTATGGCCTGGGATGCTGCAAGTGCAGCAGAGCCGATACGAATTACCAATATGCTAATTGGAAGCGAGCCGGGCAATTATTTTGCCAATATTCCATTCTATATGCTAACGATGCTGGATGGGTTGTTGGCGCATGACCGGGAGGATAATCCGTTTCGCGATTGGAATGTGGTCTACATCCCCTATTCTACAGGAGATCTGCATATTGGCGATCGGGTAGCATTGTACGAGGGAACCGATGGAAAGACCTTCACGATGCGGTATAACGGGAGGCATAATGTGCAGGCCGCACTGGCCTGGCTCTATGAGCATGCGGAAGCTCCAGAGAAACTACTCGTTGCAGGAGAGAGCGCTGGCGCATTCGGAGCGGCATTCTGGGCAGAAGAGATCGCGAGTCATTACCGAGATTCAGCTGTATATCAATATTCAGACAGCGCCTTCCTCTATTCCGAGCGCTGGCCACAGATTATTAAGGAAGAGTGGCAGGCGATGACCGAGGAACGGATCGGCTTCCAGCCGGAAGCCGACCTGATCGGTTCCATCACCCGCCATAATGGAAGGGTCTCGGGAGGCGAGGCGGTTGTGCTGCAATCCTATTCGCTCTACGATGAAGTGCTGATTCGATACCAGCGCAAGCTGGGCGGCGACGAATCGCTGACACCCGAAGCCTGGTCCGCTCAATTGCGTGAATCGATAGCTGCGATGGACACCGCTTTACCTAACTACTCCTATTACCTGACAGATCAGGACCGGGACCCGGAATCCGGCATGACGCCGCATACGTATGCAACCCGTAGTGTATTGTATGAGACCGAACAGGACGGCATCCCGTTGCTGAAATGGCTGGACGATGTGATTAATGGAAACCAGCATTACTCTGTAGGAGAGTCCTTCCTGGACGGATATCGCTAGATTTTGTACCCCAGCGCCCGCGCCAGCTTCGCCAGGCCGCCCAGCACGATGCGCTGCAGTAGCTTGGGCGGACCTGCCAGATAGCCATCAATGCACGACCAGGCCACACCCAGCCACAGCGGGTTGCGCGGAATGCCGCCAGGCGACATTTTCCCTTCGCTCTCCAGCTTGTGCACTACCTGAAACATCTGCCAATGCCGGCCAGGCGGCCGGATCTCATGAATAGCCGTCAGTCCCTTTTCACTGGTGTTCCAGAATTGATGGACCTGCCTTGGCAGCACGGTAATCCGTTCGCCTGCATGGAGAATATGCTCCTTGCCATCCACCAGGAACCGCATGCTGCCTTCGACCACCGTGAACGATTCTGTCAACTCAGGATGCCAATGCGGTCCGTTCAGCGGTCCTTGCCGTGGCACCTGATGCTCGACCGTTACATAATCGCCTTGGTGATCCGTTCCATGGTCGACGAACGTCACGATTTGTCCGCTCGGATGAACGAGCCGCGTACCCTTCTGCATTTCATTTAACGAATTGGTTGTCATAGAATTCCCGCTCCTTGCCGTATCTTGGTTGCAGTCTTGCCCTGCTTGGAGAAGCCTGCTTACCCTATAGTGTCAAGTGCCAGCGATTTTGTGACACCAAGCCCCAAAAAAACGATCACTCATAGGAGGCTCACATGGATTTAGCTGCTCTCTACCCTTCGCTGCGGCCCCTACTGTTCGCGCTGGCTTACCGGATGCTTGGTTCCATGGCCGAGGCCGAAGACATCGTGCAGGAGACCTTCCTTGATCTGAGCCGGCATGAAGCACCGGAAACCATCGACAATCCGAAGGGATATGCCTGCAAAATCGCCAGCAACAAATGCGGCGCCCGTCTGCAACGCCTCATTCGTGAACGTGAGGCCTATATCGGCCCATGGCTTCCTGAGCCACTGGTCGAATATGGCACGGACCCTTCCAGTGATTACATGCATCGGGAATCACTTGCCACGGCCTACCTGCTCTTGCTGCAGCAGTTATCCGAAACCGAGCGATTGGTGTTCGTGCTCAAGGAGGTACTCCAGTTCAGCTATCGAGAGATTGCATATATTACAGAGAAATCCGAAGCGAATTGTCGTCAGATTGGTCATCGGGCCCGTCTTGCCATGCAGCAGCATACCGGGGAAGCCCCCATGGCTTCCGAACAGATGGGTCCGCTTATTGAGCAATTTGTCCAGGCTCTGCAAACCGGAGATATCCAGCAGCTCCTCCGTGTCCTTGATGACAAGGTCGTGCTCACAGGTGACAGCGGCGGTCAAGTGCCAGGGTCCCGCGTGCCGGTCGCATCTGCCGAGCGTGTCGCTGCCTTTCTGATGAAGACCAATACGCTCGTACCAGCGGATGCCAAGACCTCGTTTGTTCCAGTTAATGGATTGCCGGGAGTTGTCCTCAGCAGTGGTGGACGGGTCATGTACGTCTTTTCATTCCATGCCGTCCATGGCCGAATCGCTGGGATCTATGCTGTGGCCAATCCGGATAAGCTGTCCAGGCTGCAGGCTTAGGAACCTGTGTTCACACACACGAACAACCTTCCTCCCGTATCGCCGAGTGAAGGTTGTTCGTGTGTGCTATATGTGTTGAAATCAACCTATTCTAACACAATTAATTCGTGATGAACGAGAGAAGATAATTCGACATGCGCCCAGCCATCCCGTACTTCCGTTGGATGGGACACCTCAGCTACCTGCAAGCGGACCGTCTCTGCCGGACAATCATCCACACGAATCGCTACGCGAATGGGACCTACAGGCAAGAACTCTTCCAACGCCCCCGGTGTGAGATTCGCTCCACTGAGATTGACGATATGAACGATAATCCGGCCAGGCTGATGATAGAGCTTGCAGTCTAGATAGCCCGGACCCTCTACCTGCAAAGGAATGCCCTCCTCAGCCGCCCAGCGGACAGCATTGGACAGGAGATCACCAAGGTCCGGCAGATGCGTGCGGCCATAACAGCGATCCACGTCCCCCGCAAAATAGACCACTCGGCCTCCTGATTGATGTTTCCCGGCGACAATCGCAGGTGTATCTGTGTGCGGCTCGCGCACCCAGCTGAATTCGGGCGGATAAATCGGGAAGCTCGGGATATAGGTCGCGACCGCTTCCAACGTCTTGTCGCTTGTCACATGATGCAATTTGCCGCCAAACGGCAGGACCGATGTATCTTCGAAGGTACGCATTACTGGATGATCAGCCTGAGCGATTCGCAAATAATTGTGCGCCTCATAGAGCTCCAGATTAAATTCCTTGGCTTGGAGCGCACCGTCTACACGGTTCTCGTGACGGATTCCGGTCCACTCCAGTGGAAAGGTGTTCCTTGGCTCTCCCCACTCATCCAGTGTCGCTGTGGCACCTGTGAACACCAGACTTCCTCCCTGATCTACAAACCGGCGGACGGCATCGCATTGACTGTCCGACATGACCGCCAGATCTGGCAGCACCAGTACGTTCAATCCCTCTGCCGAGCGGTCGATATGGTCAGCATGTACGGGGACGAACGGGATACGCGCGCGAATCATTGCCCGCACGAAGCCCTGCCAGGGAAGGGCGACCCGCTCCTTGGCATCATTCCGTCCATAGAAATCCGTATTCTCCTCGCTCCATACCAGGCCAATCGTGGCCGCTGGCTGACGGTTGTAGAGATAGGCGTCGTTCACTTCGTGCCACTGCATGATGGGCGGGGAGTTGCCGAACTGACGCTTGTCTTCATGAATCGCGCCAATGTGGTGATACCAAGGCGAGATCCCTCCCGAAATGCCTTCCACCATCCACATTTGCGTTTCTTTTGGCGGATTGCTGGCTTTGCGGAACATTTGTCTGCCCGTCACATAGTTCGCCATGCTCTCGGCAACAAGGGTGTCCCAACCAGCCAACTGGTGAATTAGAGCGCCGGTCAATCCGTTCTGTTCAAATCCTTGTTCGTGATTTCGGGACTGTTGATCGCACAGAATGATTTTGGAACGTTCCGCGATCGCCTTCAGACTGCCAAAAGAGTACGTGTTAATCGGCGTTCCATGCACCATCCCAATCCACAGGCAATCCTCCCCGCCTGCCTCATTTGTGACCTTGTTGAATAGGTCCCAGTTGGCCGTCCGGCAGTCATAGCTCCATCGCATCCACGTACGATAGACCGGATCATCAAAATCAGTTTTCTTCGGAAGCTCATAACCGCTGTCCCGTTTGAACTTATCCCGGCAGTTTATACAATAACAGATCTTGCTGCGTGGAACGCCTGTCCAGCTATTGTCCGCAAATCCATCCGGCTGGTAGCGATCGATGATTTCCTCCAGCACCTTCGGAATATATTCCTTGTAATAATCACTGTTCACACAGGAAAAATATCGGCCGTTTGACAGGAGCGGCTCTCCCTCTTCATTGACCACGAACCAGTCTGGATGCGCCGAATAGAATTCTTTGGCTGCCCGGTTCACATCCATTCTGGCAATCACCGTCAGCCCCTCGCTTCGCGCCGCGGCCGAGAATTCGCCGAACAGATCATGATTCCCCAGTCCCTCTGCTTTATATTGCAAGTCAAGCGAGCTCGGATAATAAGCGACAATGCCACCCGCATTAATAATCAGTCCCTGAACACGTGTGGCCTGCCAATATGCTTTCCATTCATCAAGGTTATAGCCGCCTGCATCCCGCTCCGTGAGATTGGTCTGTCCCCAACGGTGCGTCCTCTGATACCATGGTCGATCATCTTTCATCATCCAACAAACACCTCTTCCAACAATTGTTGTTCATTATATTGAACACAGTTCCATATAATTAATTGTACCATATTTCAAAGGGTTAGCGGGCAAAAAAAAAAGAAGCAGCGTCGAAAATCCTGAACGCTCCCTCCTTAAGATTAGTTAACTAACGCATGATTCTCCGGATCCAGAGTCAACTGTCCCGCCAGCCTCGTTATCGCTTCCCGGGCTAGGCTCTTCTTGTCCTCCCACTTATGGACAGGGATGGACATGCTGACGGCCGCGTGGGTCCCGTCCTTCATCACCAGAAGGGCCGCTACACAGTTGAAACCCATTAGCCCCTCTTCCAAATCCTCGCTATAGCCCCTGGTCCGAATCTCCTCTAGCTCTCGCAACAGCGCCTCTCGAGAGCTGATCGTGTTAGGCGTCAATGCTGGCAATGACTCTTGCGGATAGAGCGCTTCGACCTCCGAATTGCTCAAGGCGGCGAGTAGTATTTTGCCCAGGCCTGTAGCATGTGCAGCAAAGGTAGCGCCCGGACCCGAGACCATCTGTACCACCGACGAAGAAGTCTCTTTTGCAAGATGGAGCACCTCTGTGCCGATCAAGCGGGCCAGATGAATCGATTCATCGAGCTGCGCTCTCGTCTTGGCGGCTTCCTGGTGGAAGAGGTCAACGATATCGTACCGGGCAAAGAAGGCATTGCCCAGCAAGCCAAAATGAAGCCCTAGACTGTAGGTGTCCTTCTCATCCTTCGCCAACCAGCCCAAATCCTCCATCGTATGGAGCAGCGAAAACATGGAGCTTTTGCTGATGGCCAGTTTTTTCGCAAGATCGCTTAACGTATAGGTGTGGGGCTCCTGACTGATTAGGTGTATGATGCGATGCGCTTTATCGAGAGCTGGCACCCGATATTTCTTGTTCTGACTTGCTGATGAATCGTCCGGCATATTGTGCATGATGGCTGCTCCCACCGTTCGTTGTATTGGATGATACTATTGTACACGCTTCAACACGCGATCTCCACCCCAGGCTTGTAACTTAGGAGGTTCGGCCCCTCATAAATGCCCTTAAAGACAAAAATACAATTAAAAACTCATATACCAGCGACATGATAATCTTAAAGTCAAAAGTACAATTAATTCGCTCGTTTTCGGTAATATTTGGATATTTCCAAGCAACTAATTGTATTTTTGTCGTTACGAGCCGGATTTTCATCACAAAGGCTGGTTTTAACTGCATTTTTGTCTTTAGCATAGCACGCCTCACATCCCCAGCCCCGCCCCCACTTCCACCACTTCCGCCATCCTCAACCCAACTTCCACAGGCTGGCGGCCAAGTGATGGAGGCGTGCCTCTTGATTCCACAATCATCTATTTCCAAAAAAACAGCAGCCATCACCTTGTTCGATGATGACTGCTGTTGATTAAAGAGCCTGCTCAGGACTTGGCGGCAGATACCGCGTCCGATGGTACCAGCTTGGCCGTCTCGCCGGCAGCAAGCCGGATGCTCGTGAGATAGAGTCCAGCTTCGTCCCCGACGCTCTGGATATTGGAGGAACCGTCCGTCTGCAGCGGGGCGGCCGAACGAACCCGGCATTCACCCTCGTGATCGGCTT
Source organism: Paenibacillus daejeonensis DSM 15491 (assembly GCF_000378385.1). Classification (GTDB taxonomy): domain Bacteria; phylum Bacillota; class Bacilli; order Paenibacillales; family Paenibacillaceae; genus Paenibacillus_D; species Paenibacillus_D daejeonensis. The sequence goes on from NZ_KB899660.1 coordinate 410,353, forward strand.
GTACTTCCAGCGAAGTCAGCTTGCCGTCTTGCCAAGCCAGCGCCAGCTCATAGCCGCCTCTTGCCCGGAGACCGCGAATCTCACCTGTGCCCCACGCCGATGGGAGCGCCGGCAGCACATGAATATGGTCAAGATGGCTCTGAACCAGCATCTCAGCAACCGCTGCCGCCGCCCCGAAATTCCCGTCGATCTGGAACGGTGGATGGTTGTCGAACAGGTTGGACAAGGTGGAATGCTCCAGAATGGCTGTCAGGTGGTCATAGGCTGCTTCGCCATCGAGCAGACGCGCATAGAAGTTGATAATCCACGCACGACTCCACCCCGTATGCCCGCCACCACTCGCCAAGCGTCGCTCCAACGTAACCCTGGCCGCCTCAGCCAATTCCGGTGTAGAGCCAGGTGCAATAGCTGAACCAGGATGCAGCGCGAACAAATGAGAGATATGCCGATGACCAGGCTCCAGCTCTTCATGGTCCTCCATCCACTCTTGGATCTGACCATGCTTGCCGATTACCGTCGGCGGCAGTTGAGCCAGCATTCCCCGTAACTCCTCACGATAATCTGCATCCGTACCCAGCTGTTCCGAGGCTGCGATACACGCAGCGAATAATTCCGAGAGTATCTGGTTATCCATTGCTGGCCCGTAGCAGAGCGTACCTGACTCGCCGTTAGGCAGGCGATACGTATTCTCAGGCGACACCGATGGCGATGTGACGAGGTAACCTCCAGGCTCCTTCACCAGGAAATCCGCAAAGAATAGCGACGCCTCGCGCATCGTCTCATACGCTCTCGCCAGGAAGGCCGCATCGCGCGTGAACAGATAGTGCTCCCACATATGCAGAGAGAGCCAAGCGACGCTAGTCGTCCAATAGGTCGCCGGCAAGTAAATATCCTGCGGAGCGGTATCCGCCCACAGATCCGTATTGTGGTGAGCGACGAAGCCGCGACAGCCATACATCTTCTCTGCCGTGATCCGTCCGGGAACCCGCATCCGCTCCAGATGCTCAAAGAGCGGCTCGTGGCACTCTGTCAGGTTACAGCTCTCCGCCAGCCAATAATTCATCTGAAGGTTAATGTTAATCGTGTACTTACTTCCCCATGGCGGGTTAATATGATGATTCCAAATGCCCTGCAGGTTAGCCGGCAATGAGCCTGGCCGGCTGCTGGCCAGCAGAAGATACCGGCCGAATTGGAAATACAGTGACTGCAGCTCTAGATCCTCTCCACCAGCCTTAACACGCTCCAGCCGCTCAGCAGTATCCAGCGAGGCGAGCGAATCAAGCGAATCTTCCCGCGATCCCAACTGCAGCGCAACACGCTGGAAGAAGGGCTGATAATCGTCCGCGTGACGCTGCAGCAGCTCGTCGTAGGTGAAGGCAGCTGCCTGATCCAGCATGCTGAGCGCTGTCGCCTTCGGGTCCTCATGACGATACGTCGTGGCAGCACTGAGCAGCAACGTTACTGCTTGGGCGCCAGCAACAATCACATGCTCGCCAATCGTCTTGACGCTGCCGCCTTCCGCTTGCGCACGAACGGCCAACATATATTCGTCGTCCTGAAGATTGTAGCAACGCCCGTGCAGAGCAATCGTATCGGTGCCGAACTTGGAGGCATGGTCAGCAAAATTGCTGCCGAACCGTTCCAGCCGGGCATGGAAGCTCAGCCCTTGCGGCGCATCAGTCGTTAGCCGGACCACGATGACGTTATCGGGGTAGCTAGCGAATACTTCGCGTTTATACTGGTGTCCTTTGACCGTGAATGACGTCTCCGCTACTGCCCGGTCCAGATCCAGGGAACGCTGATACTGTTCAGGCTCCCCGTCCAGATCAAAGAACATGAACAGATCTCCTGCCGGATTATAATGCCGCTGACTGTTCGGTGTACCAGAGAATGCGGTAACCGCCAGTTGATGCGCCTCCTTCAGTCTTCCTTCGAAGAGCAGCTGACGCATCTCTTCTAGATGCGCTTTGGCATCCGGGTTGTTGCGGTCTCGGGGACCTCCATGCCAGATTGTATCCTCATTGAGTTGAATTCGTTCCTTGGCTACCTGGCCGAATACCATACCGCCCAGCTTGCCGTTGCCTACCGGTAGCGCTTCGTCCCAGACGGCGGCCGGTTTCTTAAACCACAACTTATGTTTCATTAGGGTACATCCTCCCTGCTTAGCACATGTATATGATCCATTCTCAATTGGTTGAATCTAGCATCTACTATAACGCTTTCATAACACCATCACAACCGTTCATTCTTTAGATTGGACCGTCAAAATTTAATGGTTTCCTTAATCACGTCTCAAGAAAAAAGCCCTGACTGGGATCGTCAGGGCCATCATGTACAACATGAATTAAGGTGCTTGGATGCGCTCCACCTCAACCCGACCGGAGAAGAATGTTGCACCGCCGCCCATGTCGGAGAGCCGGTCGGGCGTGAGTGCATTGACGAGCCGCTTGGTACCTGGTTCGGCAGACCAGAGTCCCTGGCTCACGACTGCCCCCTGAACAACCTGATCTCCGACAACTGCTTCGAGGACGCATTCGCCCCGGTGGTTCCATAGCCGTACCTTGTCCCCGCTGGCGATGCCGCGCGGCTCCGCATCTGCCGGATGGAGGAACACCCGTGGCTGCTTCTCCAGCTTCTGATGCGTGGCATTATTCGAGAACGTCGAATTCAGGAAGTTATGGTTCGGTCCCGGAATGAAGCGCAGCGGATACGGCTCTTCATCCAACGGCAGCGGCACGTACGTTGGCAGCGGCGGGTGACCGTCCGCCAGCATCCGCTTGGAATAGAGCTCAATCTTGCCGCTTGGCGTCGGGAGCTTGCCCGGGAAGAGCGGCTCGCTGCGGTTGGCCCGCATGTATCCCCGTTCGGCCAGCCGGTCATACGTCACTTCCTCAATATACGGATTGGGTGCGTCGTCCAGTGCTGCACCAATCAACTCGGCATCGCTTGCCTGCAGCTCAGGCTCATCGTAGCCCATCGCTCGCGCCAGCAATCGGAAGACCTCCGTATTGGACTTGGACTCGCCGTAGGGCTGGATTACTGGCTGCTGCAGTTGAATGTAATGATGCCAGTAAGAGGTATAGAAGTCCGTATTCTCATAGGAGGACGTCGCAGGCAGCACAATATCTGCATAGGCTGCGGTTTCTGTCAGGAACAGATCATGCACGACCGTGAACAGATCCTCCCGTTCCAGTCCCTGCTGCACCTTCTCACTGTCCGGTGCAACAACTGCAGGATTGCTGCCATAGACGAACATGGAGCGGATCGGCGCTTCGGCTTGAAGCAATGCACGGCCGATCTGATTCATGTTGATGACGCGAGCATTGGGGTTCGAACGCAGATCTGGACGCTGCAGGGCAGCAGCATCGAATGCGAGAAAACCTGAATTGCCCTTGAGCGCTCCACCACCTGGATACTGCCACTGCCCGGTGAGGGCCGGCAGACAAGCAATTGCCCGGATGCACATCCCGCCGTTATCATGATGCTGCAAGCCGTTGCCGATCCGGATACAGGAAGGTGTCGTCTCTCCGTATAGACGTGCCAACTCCCGAATGTCTGCCTCCGGTACGCCAGTGACCTCTGATACGCGCGCAGGCGTATACGTCTTGACATGCTCACGCAGCTCTTCCACTCCAACCGTATAGGCAGCCAAAAAAGCATCATCTGTCAACCCTTCAGCAAACAACAGATGCATGATGCCGAGCGCCAGCATCGTATCCGTACCTGGCTGGATCGGCACGAACCAGTCCGCCCAGCGGCCAGTCTGATTTTTGTGTACATCAATCACGACGACCTTGGCTCCCTGCTTGCGGGCTTGTTCGGCGATCGAGACCTGATGCATGTTGGTACTAACCGTATTGATCCCCCACATAATGAAGAGCTTCGTCTGATCCATCGTCTCGGGATCGGTCCCGTAGCTGCCGCCCATCGTGTAGCGATATCCCGCAGCGCCAGCAGCATTGCAAATGGTTTGATCCAGCAAGCTGGCCCCCAGCCGGTTAAAAAACCGGCGGTCCATTCCCTCTGCCGTGATATTGCCCATATTGCCGTAGTAGCTGTAAGGCAGGATGCTCTCCGAGCCATGTTCAGCCACCAGCGCCTTCCAACGCTCTGCGATGGTCTGGATCGCTTCGTCCCAGCTGATTCTCTCGAAGCGCCGCTCCCCCTTTGCGCCAATTCTTCGCATGGGATACTGTAGCCGCTCCGGGTCATAGAGTCTGTCTGTCATCTTGCGAACTTTGTTGCAAATATTACCGCGCGTCACCGGATGCTCCGGATCGCCGGTCACTTTGACGATACGCCCCTCTTCCTTATGCAGAAGCAATCCACATTGGTCCGGACAGTCCAGGGAGCAGACTGCCGGCACCACGCCGTTTTCTTGTTCAATATAGCTATTCATTGCCCATGTTCCCTCCTTACGCTCATGGGCCTATTTTAAACGATGACCCCCTATGGACGCAAAGCTATTTAAATGGTGGTATGTTCTGCCGTTGGTTTTTTAACTATTGCATAATCTCCAAATCAACTGTTATAATACAAATAGAACAGTAAACACACAGGAGGTGGTGCAAATGTTGATTTCCGTGAACCTGCAGTCCGATGTTCCGCTGTACACGCAATTAACCAACCAGATCATTGAAGGCATTGCCAGCGGTCGTCTTGCTCCCGGTGAATCGCTGCCTTCCGTGCGGTCGCTCTCCTCTGATCTGGGCATTAACATGCACACGGTTAACAAAGCTTATGCCATTCTCAAGCAAGATGGCTTTGTGGAGATTCATCGCCAGAAAGGCGTTGTCATCCAGCATGACCTTCCTGTTGCCGATGCAGCTTATCGCACTTCTCTGGAAGAGAAACTGCGTCCACTCATCAGCGAATCGATATGCCGCAAGCTCAGCGAGGAAGAACTGCTTAATCTGTGCCGCAGCCTCTTCCGTCAAATACAGACCGATTCTTAATGGAAGAACGACTACAACTAGCTTAAGAAGAACAGGAGTGGTAACGATGGAACAATGGACACTTTGGTTATTGCTAGCCGTCATAGTGTTGCCAGTTACATTTATGATGATTGCGACACCTTACTTGACCCGACGTACCGAGAGCTTCGGCATAGGCATCACGGAGGAAGTCTACCTCAGTGATACGCTCAAGCGAATCCGCAGCCGTTATGCAATTACACTAGGGGTGCTATGTGCCGGATTATTGGCAGCGGCGCTGCTGATTTTTCCACTCCAGGATGAGCAGTCGATGCCGTATCTCATGGTTGGCTACGTGAGCGTAGCGGGCATCGCATCCTTCCTGCTCTATCTGTACAATCATAACCGGATGAAGCAGCTTAAAGAGCAGCATGGCTGGCAACAGCCCGATATGCAACGAGCGGTTATCGACACTCGTTTTCGGTCACGCAAACCTACGTTATCGAACTTTTGTTTTGTTCCTCATCTTGTCGTATCTGCCGCCACATTTGTCATTGTCTTTCTTATGTACGATAAGTTCCCGGAGACCATTGCGATGCAGTATGACTTTCAAGGCCAGGTCACCCGTTCGGTTGACAAATCCTACTTTAGCCTCCTGCTCCCGGTAGGATTCCAGCTGCTCATGATTGCTATGCTCATGCTGACCAATACGATTATCTCCATTAGTAAACAACAGCTGGACAAATCAGACGCTGCCGCTTCTACAGAACGCAGCCTGGTCTTTCGTCGGAGCTGGTCCATCATGATTGTCATCACTGGATTTTTGCTTACCCTCCTGTTCTCGTTCATGATTATGACCGATCTGCTTGGGATTCCGCCATTTGTGATGACCCTTGTCCCTCTGCTCATCACCGGCGTCATCTTGGGTGGCAGTATCTGGCTCTCCGTAAGGGTCGGTCAAGGAGGAAGCCGGCTGAAGCATGTACCCGCTGGTGCTGCCGCTACCGGTACGGGACCTTCCGATGACGACAAGCATTGGAAGCTTGGCATCTTTTATTACAACCCGGCTGATCCCGCGCTGTTCCTGGAGAAGCGGTTCGGCGTAGGCTGGACCATGAATATGGGACGTCCGCTCGGCATGCTGCTTGCCATCCTGCCACTCGTCATCGTCGCTCTTGTCATTTGGCTAGTTCCCAAGTGATCTTGGCTAGACCCATCGCAAATGAAAAACCCCCCTGAATTCAGGGGGTTAGTCGTTTAAGCGGCTTCTCCGCCGGACCTTCCATAACCTCCCCAGTGATGGAGAAGCGCGAGCCATGGCACGGGCAATCCCAGCTCCGCTCGCCATTGTTCCATTCTACTTCGCAGCCCATGTGAGTGCATGTCGTATCTACGAGGTAGAGCTTGCCCTCTTCATCACGATAGGCGCCAGCACGTTTGCCATTGAACCTTATGACGCTCCCTTCGTCGGGGCTCAGCTCCTCGGCGCGCTTGCTGCCAAAGTCCAGCTTGCCTCCGATTAAGTGCTTGGCTACATCTGCGTTGTCCTTAATCAGAGAACCGAGCATTTTGCCTGATGTGCCTCGTGAAGGTGAGAACAGCTCTTCGTATCGATTAGCTCTGTCCAGAATGAGGTCGGTTAGCAGTAAGGCTGCTGCTGTACCGTTCGTCATGCCCCATTTGCGAAAGCCTGTGGCCACAAAAATGTTGTCGTGGGAGGCCGTTGCACGACCGATGTAGGGCAGCTTGTCCCCTGTTATCAGATCCTGCGCTGACCAGCGGTACGCGATCTCATCCAGCTCCAGCGCGTTCTTGGCATACATCTGCAGCTCTTCGTAGTGATTGATCGTACAGATCCCTTGTCCGGTCTTATGACTCTGACCGCCCAGGATGATCAATTCCGAGCCGTCCGCCTGCCGGGCATTCCGGATGGAGCGTTTGGGCTCTTCGGCCGTAATGTACATCCCGCCGGGATAAGGCTGCTTCGCCTTCAAGCCCAGCACATAGGACCGTTCCGCATGCATCCGAGCGAAGTAGAAGCCCAGACTGTCATGGTATGGAAAGTGTGTGGCTTGGATGACATACTTGGCATCGATTCGATTGCCGCTTGCTGTGAATACGGTTGGTGTCTCATCATGATCAAGATCCGATGCTGTCGTCTCCTCGAATACCTGGCCGCCACGCTCCGTGAAATCCTTCAGTAAACCTTTCAAATATTCAAGTGGATGGAACTGTGCTTGATGATTCATCACCACCGCACCAATCGCGGCCACATCGAGCGGAATATCGTCTACGTAAGCGCCGGGAATGCCAAGCTTCACATACGCCTCATATTCGTCCTTCAGTTTGCTTACCTGGGATTCTGTATTCGTATACACATAAGCGTCGTGATTTTCCCACCCACAAGAGATATTCTCCTGTTCGACAGTTGCTCTGACGAAATCAAGCGCCTCTTGTTGGGACTGGTAGAACAGCTTGGCTTGTTCTTCACCCTCCGATCGGATCAGCTCATCATAAATGAGATCATGCTGGGCCGTCACTTTGGCCGTCGTATGCGCGGTGGTACCATTAAGCAGTCTGCCACCATCGATTAAGACGACCTTCACGCCCTCGCGGGCAAGCAGATAAGCAGCTGTAATACCGGTTATGCCGCCGCCAACGACCACGACCTCCGTCTGCAGATCGCGATCAAGCGCGCTGAATGTAGGAATTTCGGTCGAAGCTGTCCAATACGATTCCGGAAATTGCGGCAAGCCTGTTGGGTTGTCCATTCCTTGTCACCTCATCACTGGTCTCCAGTATATTGTGCCTCATGAACGGGAAATTATGCCAAGCAGTGAGCTTTTACCCGTTAATTCGCTGGATGACACTGGAAGAAGCTTGCAGGACAGGGGCTTTCCCTTCCTTTCCCTTGCGCAATATGTTTTAATAGAGAATAGGGCCCAATTGGGCGTCTCTTTTGCGGAAAGGAGTGACTGGCATGCAGATTTCGTCGTTTTTGCTGCCTAAAGAAAAGGTCACCTATGTGTTGGCCTCAGATTCCATGGCCGTTGCCATGCATAAATTGGAACATCAAAAATATACGGCTATCCCTATCATCGATGATGAGGGCAAGTATATCGGTACGCTTTCAGAGGGAGATCTGCTGTGGAAGATGAAGGATACTCCCGGCCTGACGTTCGAAACGATGGAGCAGGTGCCGGTCAGCAAGATGAGAAAACGCGTCTTCAACGAATCTGTTGTGATCGACGCACATATGGAGGATATGCTGACCCTTGCGGCCGATCAAAACTTCGTGCCCGTAACCGATCATCATGGTGTGTTCCTGGGCATCATCAGGCGCAAGGACATTATTGAGTATTATACGCGCAATATCACAGACTGAATGCATCCTACAGTCTGCAAAAGAAACCGTTCCTGGGTTAGTGGCTGATGCAGCCCTGCCGAATGCCAGGAACGGTTTCTTTTTTTTGCATGGGTGTCTGCTCTACCTGTTTAGTGCAGCCAGTACAAAAACCAGAGGGGCATTATAATCAATCGCATATTCATTGGTCGAGTAGGAGTCGACATGGTCAATATAGGATTTGGCCGGTGGGGGCGACTGCTCTTGGAGCAGCTTATCGATTGCAGGATCGCCGCCATACCGATTAGGTCCGCCTACGACCAGACCCGGGACATAGACGCCTGTGCTGACCATAATTCGATGATGCGGATGCATGGGCATCACGGCTCCGGCTCCCGTCACATACGTAGTCCCCAGCGTATTACGTCCGAGGGTATAATGCAGCTGCTCCAGCGCCACGGAGACGAATACATCTTGCGGCTCCAGTTCTTGTGCGAGCAGGAGCAGCTGGGCTAATGCCATTCCCTTCTTGGCAGAAGCCCAGGTGTACTCGTCAGACTCCAGGGCGTAACGATAACCGTTGGCGTCCGAGCGCGACACGATGGCCTGCGCTTTGTCTACGAGCAGCGAACTCGCTGTGGCCCGCCGATGCTCCGGAGCACCGGCTGCCGTAGCCAGAGCGAAGTGACCCAATGATAACCCGGAGCCCCAGCCGATTGCCTCCGCTGCAGCAGGCGATTGCTGAGATAGTAAATCTTCCAGAACCGATGCATAGTGGGCATCACTTGTCGTTTTGAGGAGCTCTGCAGCCGCCCAGTACCGCTCTCCCCAGTCCCCTGATTTCTCATACCCGCCGGAGCCATTATCCTGCCTCTGCGTCTTGATGAATAGCGGATTCGTCTGCTTCTCCAGATAGGCCTGGGCCGCTTGGCTGCTGGCCAGCAACTGCTCTGCATACGCCTTGTCGAACGGCTCGTATACCCTGGCTGCAATGGCCAATGCACCAGCATACATGGCTGTCCCATATGTAGATAAGCCAAAAATGTACCGCGGCTGCGTATCCTGCTCCGGCCGGATCATGCCAGGCCATTGCATACCCGCCAATTTGTGATAGACAGCACCGTCCGCTCGCTGCATCTTGAGCATCCAGTCCAGCTCAAACTTAACCTCCTCCAGTACATCGGGCCACGACGCGGCTGCCGGGTCAGCAATGTCGGCTGGAATCTGCAGGTTCTGCTTCGTATAGGCCTGCGGGTAGAGCTCATAGGATAGCAGCAGTTGGGCCACGGTAATGGCGGCAGGCGAAGTATATTTGCCATAATCCCCCGCATCATACCAACCGCCGCTGACATCGATTGGCTGGCCGTCTCCTGCCTCTGGGAAATCAGGGTCCAGCTCCGCATGCGCATCCTGCAGATGACCGCCTGGATGCTGCAGGCCCGTCACGGGATCATTCATCGGAACCCCTGATCGACCGAGCGTATAGGAGCGAGTCAGCTCTGCAAATACATCCTCATATACGTTGCTGCTGATTCGGAATGGATGCGAATAACCAACCCCGTCCACATCAATCCGGTACTCCCCCTCCTGCCCCAGCTCGGAAAAATCCATTTCCCGCACAAGCTCGCCGGCATCACTGTCCTGTACAGGCTGAGATAGGGAGCCTTCGTAAACGACTTGGCCGTCCGCAAGATTAACTACACGGAAGCGCTCGCCCCCCTCCTCTCCAGCGAGCATCGCCCGGTTGATCGCACCGGGAAAATAACCAACCTGATTCACCTTGATACGCTCATCTACGGAATTCTCGTTCACCTGGATCTCCTCGCTCTCGTCGGAATCAGTTGTCTCATTTACTCGTTCATTGTCTGGTGGCGGCACGGGAGGCGATGGGTCATTGCTGCAGCCCGCCATCACTAGCATAAGCATCACGGTCAACACCATTGTAACGTACGGTAACCCTGAATTTGATATCGTTTTCATAAACCCGCACACCTCCCGTAGCCTTCTAGTGTCATTGTACCTTAACTCCCAGTTTTTTCAATGTGGTTTTTTTTCAAAAAAAAGCCATAGCCCCTGACAATCAGAACAACTGACTGCCGGGCACTATGGCCTGTTCGTTATACCTTGCTGTACTGCGCATCATGCAGCCGGCTGTAAATCCCGCCGGAGGCTACCAGCTCGTGATGGCTGCCCTGCTCAGCAATGCCGCTCTCGTTGACAACGATGATCCGGTCGGCATTCTTGATCGTCGTCAGACGGTGCGCGATGACGAGCGTGGTGCGGCCAACGGACAGTTCGGCCAGCGATTGCTGGATGAGCGCTTCCGTCTCGGTATCTAGCGCGGAAGTTGCTTCGTCCAGGATGAGGATTGGCGGATTCTTCAAGAACATACGGGCAATCGAGAGCCGCTGCTTCTGGCCACCGGAGAGCTTGACGCCGCGTTCACCGATTATCGTATTCATGCCCTCAGGCATCCTGTTAATCATCTCGTCCAGTGAAGCGCGCCGTGCCGCTTCCCAGATCTGCTCATCTGTCGCATCCAATTGCCCATAGGCAATGTTCTCCCGGATCGAACCGGAGAACAGGAATACATCCTGCTGCACAATACCGATATGCTTGCGCAGCGAGTTCAGTTTCAGCTGACGGATGTCCATGCCATCAATCGTAATGCTGCCCTCCTGAACCTCATAGAAGCGTGGCAGCAGGCTGCAGATTGTCGTTTTACCAGCGCCTGAAGGACCGACGAACGCGAGCGTTTCTCCCGCTTTAATGGTGAGATCAATGTTATTCAGAATCGTCCGTCCCTGTTCATAGCCGAACGTCACATGGTTGAACCGGATATCTCCCTTGACCTTCTCCACGGATACTGCATCCGGGCGGTCAGCAATTTCCGGCTCCGTGTCCATGATTTCCAGATAGCGGCGGAAGCCGGCGATCCCTTTTGGATAGGTCTCGATTACAGCATTGATCTTCTCAATTGGCCGGAAGAACGTTGTTGAAAGCAGGATGAAGGCCAGGAAATCCCCCAATTCAATGCGTTCTTGTACGAAGAACCATGCGCCGGCAATCATTACGAAGATCGTGACCAGTCGCATCATCATATAGTTGATGGAGATGCTCTTGGCCATCGTCTTGTAGGCCATCAGCTTGGTTTCACGGAAATTCTTGTTATCTACGGCAAACAGCTTTTTCTCATGGGCTTCGTTAGCAAACGATTGGACGACCCGGATGCCGCCGACATTCTCTTCAATGCGAGCGTTAAAGTTCCCTACATCCCCGAATAGCCGCTGATACGTCTTGGTCATTTTGCCGCCAAATACGATAATGAGCCAAGCCATCACTGGAATGATGATGAAGGTAATCAGGGCCAGCTCCAGATTAATATAGGCCATCAGAGAGAAGGAACCAACCAATGTCATCACTGCGATGAAGACATCCTCGGGTCCGTGATGCGCCACCTCACCAATGTCATTCAGGTCATTCGTCATCCGGCCCATCAGGTGACCGGTCTTGTAATTATCGAAGAAACGAAACGATAGCTTCTGAATATGGCTGAACAGATTACGCCTCATATCGGTTTCAATATTGATCCCCAACATATGGCCCCAATACGTAACCACGTAATTCAAGACCATATTGAGCACATAAATGGCCAGCAATCCTACACAAGACCACACGATCAGTGACATGTTACCGCTAGGCAGCAAGTCATCGGTGAATACTTTGACTGCCAAAGGAAAAGCCAGCTCGAGCAGTCCCGCGATAACGGCGCAGGAGAAATCAAGGAAAAATAACCCTTTGTAAGGCTTGTAATACCCAAAAAAACGACGCAACACGAATAATCACACTCCACATCTGTCAGCTAAGAAGTTGTCCGCTACTTTAGCATCATATATGTATACAAATGTATGGTGAACCTCACATAAAGTCAAGACATTTTTTGAGAATGATAATTCTTCTCATCTATTTCTTTATTTATTTATGCTATTTCTTTTTTCTTTCGCTGAACTTTTTTGCAGGGCGTGTAACTTCTTATATACTGAAACGTGGATACAGCAGAACAAGGCGGCTACACTCGCAGAAAAGGGGGATGCACGGTCGAAACACATGCACTGGATCATATCTATCGGACCTATGGTGCCGACTTATACCGTTATTTATTCTCCCTGGCTGCAAGTCCCCAGGCTGCCGAGGATCTGATGCAGGATACGTTCTACAAGGCTTATGTCTATCTTGACAGTTATGACAATGAACGCATCAAGCCCTGGCTGTTCAAGGTCGCTTACCATGCCTTCATTGATTGGCAGCGCAAAGAACGCCGAAGCAGCCCTTATGAGCCGGCCTGGATGGAACAGACAGCAGCAGCCGGTCCGGCTGCAAAGAGCGCCGAGCAGGAAGCGTTGGCACGTGAGGAAGCACAGAGCTGGTTCCGTTTGCTGGGCAAGCTGACCATCAACAAACGCCACGCGGTACTGCTGCGCGACCATCATCAACTCTCCTACCAGGAGATTGCAGATATTACAGGACTGTCGCTGGCTAGCGTGAAGATCAATATTCATCGCGGGCGTGAGGAGCTTAGACAACTGATTCAGCAAACCTATGGAGGCGATTACCGATGACCACATATAGCTGCAAAGAAATCGATGAACTGTGGGACCGTTATTTGGACGGGTCCTGCACTCCGGAGGAGGAGCAACAGGTCGAGGCCCATCTGGAGCATTGCCCTGCATGCCAGCAGCGGTTGGAGCAAGCCCTTGCTGCCCAGGCTGCCCTTGTCCCCCCTGTGCCGCCCGAGCCAGCTCCGCCATCTGGAGGGGAGCAGCAGCGGTGGATGCGGCGGGCCAAGTGGCGAAACCGATTGGGGACGGTATTCAACCTGTTCTGCGCCTTCATCCTGTTCTCGATTGTTTCAGGCATCATAACCGGTTTGCTGTATGGACTGGGCGGCTCCGACAGTACGATGAACCGGCTGCCCAAGGTCATCTCTGCAGCCGTCGGTATGACAACGCCTAACGTCAATGTCAACAGCGGCGGCATCAACAGTGGTTTCTATTTTAACCTCTCCATGGACTATTCACTGACCAAGCGGGTTGGCTACCGCGACCAGATCCTCGGTCGACTCCAGGGCGATATGCGGTTTCACCTGTTGCAGGTAAACCGGGAATGGTCGGGCGGCGCTTATCAGAGCAACCTGTTCTTCGAGTACCCTACTGTTGGAGAGGAACTGAACGAAGAACAACGTCAATATGCATCGGAGTCAGACGGCGAAGTCTGGCATGCCCTGGAGATGCTGCCCGAAGGTACGGTTTCGGAGCTGGCTTTTTCACTGGACGCACTTTACTCGCTCCAGGAAATTTATGACCTATTCGAAGGCTATGACATGGATATTGTATGGTATGCATTTGATACTGGAGACGAGGAGAGAGTCGCCAATCTAGGCAGTTATCTCTATGACGGCAATGGCTTGTGGGGGATGAGCGATCGTCTGATGCTGGAGTACGCAGACAACAATAGCCTTCAAGTATGGGGCGATGGTCCAGCCAAGGAACAGGCCTTTCTTCGGGCACTTGAAGATTTGCAGCAAAATGAGCGGTGGGTGCGCAAGGTGGTAAGACAGCCCCAACTGCAGGAGAGAATCGATTATGTAAGCGAGCATGGCGTGCGTTCTTATGGTCTTATCGTAACTGGTCCAACCAAGGAGCTCCTCAAGCTAAGTGAGCACCCCCATGTCACCCGACCGGCGCTCGGTGAGACCGACTGGTGGAACTGGTATCAGCCTAACTTCAGCAGTGTGCAGTATTAGGCGCGATTACCTGAAAACTATACTATAACTCGAACACGTGAAATGAAAAACGGACATGTGAGCCAATCGGTCACTTGTCCGTTTTTTTCGCTGGATTCACTGGATGTACTCAGCCCTGCTGGCCAGCACGTACCCGGATGACACCCAACTCATTGCTATTGATGGCAAAGGCGTTCCCGCCCTGACCGACAGTTGCACTGGCGCTCTGCTTTGCCCGGAATCTCGTGTTGCTGCTGTCCGAACCAACGATATTTGTCTGACGGGTCGACTTGCCGCTCCGTTTTTTACGTTTTCCCATAGAAGTGCCTCCCCTTCAAAAATGGATGTACCTGACCGTATGTTCGTTGTCACGTTACCGTCTGTTACCCTTTGCCTTGTAAATCTGCAGATTCACGGCGTTGCTGGCCAACACGTTGCCAACCTGCGCCCGGGCGCTGGCGAGCTGCTGGATCTTAATGACAATGTACAGGTTTTTTCCGGCTTTGTACGTATACGTCCGGATACGGGAACGGCGAATAGGAGATCCCTCCTTCGAACATGTGATTGCTACAGGGTATGTCCCACCTCCCCTGCCCGTCCCGGCAAATTGACGAGCACGTTGGCGGAAATAGTGGTCCGCGAACGAGGCTTGATCGCGATTACGCCAGAAAACCCGCTGGCCTCAAGGCAAGCGGGTTGATACTGATGTTGGAGGAGGCGGTTGTTCGGCACGGCTCGGTAGCTCTAAGTAAAGAAAGTTTCGTTACAGGCGGTTGGTCGGCGCAAATCGGAGCTCCAAGTAAAGAAACTTTCGTTACAGGTGGCCACTCGGCGCAGATCCGAGCTCCAAGTAAAGAAACTTTCGTTACAGGCGGCCACTCGGCGCAGATCCGAGCTCCAAGTAAAGAAACTTTCGTTACAGGCGGCCACTCGGCGAATATCGGTGCTCTAAGTAAAGAAAGTTCCGTTACAGGCGTCCACTCGGCGCGAATCGGTGCTCTAAGTAAAGAAACTTTCGTTACAGGTGGCCACTCGACGCAAATCGGTGCTCTAAGTAAAGAAACTTTCGTTACAGGCGGTCAATCGGCGCAGATCCGAGCTCCAAGTAAAGAAACTTTCGTTACAGGCGGCCACTCGGCGCGGATCGGTGCTCTAAGTAAAGAATGTTTCGTTACAGGCGGCCACTCGGCGCAGATCCGAGCTCTAAGTAAAGAAACTTTCGTTACAGGCGGCCAATCCGGCGCAAATCCGAGCTCTAACCAAAGAAAGTCGCTCGGGTGCGCTACCTCTCCAGACAAGCAGTATCGCCCATCACCTACTGTAACGCACCTTTCTTACTCTATTGAACACCAGCCTCGCCTTTCGCCACACACTACAGCCTTCCGATCATGCCAATTGTTTAGGTCAGTGTAAAGGCGCGCTCTGCTGCGATCCGCTCCAGCTTCTGTGAGCCGTATAAGCCGTCAGGCAGGGCGCCTGGCAGATGGATATAGCCGATGTAGCAGTCGCAGGCTTCCATCCTGCAGAGGCGGGGCGCAGCCAGCCCCTCCAGGCCATCGCGGTATAAATCGCCAATGACTTGCCGGTCTTTGTAACAGCGCTTGACCTTCCCGTCTCCTTGCACATAGAACACCTCGTCCCCTGCCTTGCAGTATTTGCCCCTGCTCTCGTAATCCGACAGGTTGTATTCAAACAAGGGGTCAATCGACGAGAGCCACGAGCGCTCCTCAGCGGTATAGTATGCTGGCCGGTCCTTGTACGCATTAATCCACAAGTAGACCTCACGAGGCAGCAGCTTCCGCATCGAAGCGATCGCTTCAAATGCCTCTCGCACGCCAACGGTACCCACACTAAAAGCGATATCCCGTTCAAGCAGCTCCTGGCAGCGCCCCAAGAACGCATGCTCAGGAATTTGCCCCGGATGGTATGTAGCCCAAATGGACAGCTTGCCCTGCTCCAGATGACTGGTCCACTCCATCTTGGCAGACAGATTAGTCTGAATGGCAATGCGCTCGACATGCTCCATCCGGCTTAGCTTGAGGATACCTTCGCGGTACCACCGATGGGTGAGCGCCTCCCCGTAGGGATTGAAGAAAATCGATAACTGATGGCCCGCCAAGCCCTGCTGCTCCACCCAATCGATGAAGCGCTCCAGCTGAGCCTGATCCAACGCCAGTGTCGCTGCATCATCAACCCGCTTGCTGAAGGGACAATAGGGACAGGCATAATTGCAGGATGCCAGCTTGCCTCGATAGTACAGGGTCGCTCTCATCGCAGCTCATACGCCTCCATTCGCTCGCGGACCTCAGGCGAGATCAGCCAATCGCCGATTGCATCAGAATAGGCCAGACCTTCGTCAGTCAACCGATACACACCCTGCTGCAGCTCTGCCAGGCCCGTCTGAAGCAGCAATTTCAGCTCCCCATGCACCTCCAGCGCCTCGGCCGCAAAGCGCTCCCGGTAAGCTGCTAGATCCAGACCCTCCCGGTGGAGGATGCCCTTCAGTACATAACGGCGGCTCTGCTCAGCCTCTGACAGAACATAGCCATACTCGGCCACAGTGTGATCCTCAGCGTGCACATAATCAGAGATAATGCTGGCGGTTGCCCGGCGACTTACCCCATAAGGGGATGCATAATGGACGGCATGGGTATAGGATCTGGCGCCGCACCCGAGTCCAACCATCCCTTCTTCCTGACAGCCATAAGGCAGCAGCTGCTTGCTTCCACCAGCATCCGGTTTGGCGAAGCGCCGCATGGAATACTGGACATACCCTGCAGCAAGCAGTCGTTCCCTAGCTGCTTCGTAGCAGGTGAGTCGGATATCCTCGCCGCTGCGTGTTACGTCTCCCGGCTTGACGATCGTATGCTCCCGGGTGTAGAGCGGATAGATAAAAAGCTCCTGCGGCGCATAAGCAAGTGCGCGGTCTACAGAGTACAGCCAGGAATCCACCGTCTGACCCGGCAGCCCGTAGATCAGATCCAGGTTCAGCACCGGAAAATGATACGTCTCCAGCAGCTGCAAGGCACGCTCGACCTCGGCCGGCTTTTGTGGTCGGTAGACAGCGTTGGCCTCCGCCTCCACGAAGCTTTGAATGCCCATACTCACACGGTCCACCCGGTACTTGCTAAGGATATCCAGACGCTCCGCCGTCACGGTATCTGGCGAGGTCTCGACGGAGATAGAAGCCTGCTCCGGATCTAATCCCATCACCTCTTGGGCAATTAGGAAGAGACGTTCCAACTGGTTCGGGGCCAGCAGCGTTGGCGTCCCACCGCCCAAGGCAAAACGGGCAAATGGCTTGCCACCGACAATCGGCGCCAATTGGTTGGCTTGCCGCTCCAGGGCGTCGATGTACTGCTCATGCACCGACGTCCGGCCGTCTGGCAGGGTGAACAAATTGCAGAAGCCACAGCGGGCACCGCAAAACGGAATATGCATGTAGAGAAAATAAGTTTCGGCCGGTTCCTTCGCCCACAGATCAGCCAACGGCAGTGCAGGCTCCAGCTGGCGATACGCGGTTTTGTGCGGGTAGGAATACAAGTAAGACCGGTAAGGATCTGCCTTCAGCTTCTCCTTCCAGCCTGATATAAAGGATGTCGATTCATGAGCCGCATTGCTATCATGCACGATTGGTCTCATGCGGCATCACACCTTTCTCTATAAGTATGTGTCTATTAATGTCGGAGTTCAGCACCGAGAAGGTTGCGAGAACCTGAAGAAGGAGGAGCGGAATGTAGGTAAGCCTACATAAGCACCTAAGAGTTTCCGAAGTAAACTAGCATCGTAAGCGATACTTTTCGAAGGTGAACGCAAGATTCGACGTCGAATACGCTTCCTGAATCACTTCGTGATCAACTGCGACTATAAAATAAATTCGCGATATGGTACATTCCATACCACCTCATGCGCCAACCGGTGACCCTCATAGCCGTCTTCTCCATAAGCTGTACCGTGGTCGGAGAAGACTAGGCAGAACACCGGACGCTGGCGCTGGCGCAGCCGGTCAAACAGACGGCCAAGTTCGCCATCTACATAGCGCAACGCTGCTCGCTGCGTGTCGACGGAATCCCACTTGGCCCCTGGGATATGATAATGATTGGGCCCATGGATGGCTGACACATTCAGAAACAAGAACAGCTTTTGCTCCTCTTCGGTCTTATCCAGCAGACGAATAGCATGGTTGACTTGGTGCTCCGTCGAGCGCGGATTGGTAACCCCAAAGGTCATGCGCCAATAGCTCTCCTGAAAATATCCGGGTAACACCTTCGCCAAAGCAATCTTCTTCGTAAAAAAGATCACACCGCCGATACAAATCGTGCGGTAGCCGGCCTCCTGCAATCCTGACACCATATCCGGGGTATCGAAGAGCCAGGTGTCCGGATGGGTCTTGAGACCGGTATGCTTGGAGTGGAACAGCCGGACATGGGAGGACTTGTCTGTCGTCGCAGGCGTGGGCAGGAAGCCGCCAAAAAACGCATGATGCGCAGCATACGTAAAGCTGCCCGGCGTATGCCGCTTCTCCCACCTCCCGCTGCCACACAAGTTAGGGCAGTTGCCTTCCTCCAGCACAGCTGCGTCGTACCGCAGCGTGTCCAGCGTAATCATCAGGAGATCATGGCTGCCGATGATTTCATTCATGTTGGGCATGCACCATGCTCCCCTTCCCTTGCTTCACTACTCATGAATCGGCGCAGCTGCCATTCATAGGGATCCACCCCATCATGCAATACATAATAGAGCAAATCGCCAAACGGATTGACCTCCAGTACATAGACCCGGCCGGTCCGGCTGACCATCACATCGACGCCAGCAGTCCGAACATTTGGGAAGCAGTCCATTGCCTGCTCCGCTGCCTGCGCCACCTCTTGACGGAGCTCCGGAGCCATGCCGAGCTCATCAAGGCTCAGCCGCTCATTGCGTAAATGCAGATTGGTAATAGGCGTCCGGCTGATCCGGGCAATGCTATGACCGGCCAGGCCGTCTACTACAAGCTGCCGGATATCATATACACCGTTCCCTGCCGATGCCTTGGCGATCCAGCGCTCTGCGTGTGCGCCGTGACGCAGCACCCAATCTATCAACTGTCGGATCTGCCGCGGGTCCGTATACCGGAGCAGCTTGCGGCTGTTGTAATAAACAGGCGGACGAGTCACGTAATTCTCGACGCCGAGTGTCGTCAATACGACCTCAGCTCCCGTAGTGGGATGAGTCTGATACGCCAGCACGCCACTCGCTCCCGATCCACTGGCAAGCTTCAGGAAAATTCGCGGCATGCGCTCTCGCCGCATCGCTTCACGGACATCCTCGTAGCAGGACAGCGTCCGGGGATCCGCCAGCCGCGGCGGCACCACAACGCCACCTTCACTCAGGAGCTCATGACTGCGCCGCTTATCGAACATCAGAGCGACGGACGCCGGAGCATGAACCCATTTCGCTTGTGGCCAGAGCTCCGCCACCTCCCGCTCCAGTCGTGCCAGCAGCCGGACATACCCGCGAAACCATTGCGAGGGATGAACGAGCTCTCCTCTTCGTTCATCCAGTTGCAAAGCTGCTTGCTGGAGAATTGGCCTTGGTCCAGATCCAGGCGGCTCCAGATCAGGATCCAGCAGCCGGTCCCCGTCCACCTCCACCGCTGCATCGGGGGCGCCAAGAGCAATCAATTGCCGCTCTACTCCGAACAGCTCGCCCGGAGCATCCAACCGCAGCAGGGCAGGCGCTTCACCTTCACCCGTCAACTCACTTAGCGAGTGTCCCTGCAGCAAAGCCTCGTACGAGATGACTGTCGCCGGGGGCAGCCCGAGCCGATTGCGCGCCGCTTGGAGCCCAGCTGTCCTCTTGTTGCCGGGATTGCCGATTAGAAGCATGCGCATCGGTTATTCGGTAATCGAGGGAAAGCGGTAGTCTTCGTCATCGTCCTTTTGCTTGTCAGATATATCTACATTCATGCCTGACGCCACCCAGCGTTTCATCATCTCATCCGACATATAATGATAGCTCAAATCCAGTTTATCGAGACGACGCACGCCTGCACTGGCGATCAGGGCTTCCGAACCTTTGTCTGTCAGCGTACCCAGCGACAGATCGAGGACCTGCAGCTGCAGAAGCACGGGCGCATCCGATGCGGCAATCGCGATGTCGTCTTGAATCTCGCTGTTCTTCAGACCAAGATAAGTCAGATTGGGGAAGCGGTCTTTTTCCAGGAAAGGAAGAATATCCTCCAGCCCGCCGTCAAATCCGTAATCATCGACGCCGAGGTAGAGCTCCAGCTTGCGCAGATTGGGCAGAGCACCTCCCGCAATACTGGCAAGCACTGCTTTGCTCAGGCCGCCAGTAATGACCCTCAGCTCCTCCAGCTTCTCATGGGCTAGCGGATCAATGGCCAGATCAGTACCGCCTTGTACGGTCAGGGATTGCAGCTCCGGGTAGGCCTGGAGCAGTGGCGCCATGTTCGATTGCATAATCCAGGACATCTCGCATTCTTCGAAGGTCATCTCGCCGATATACAGCTTGCGCAGGGCCGGAAACGAGTCTTTGAGCTGCACAAGTGTCTCCACGATTCCGCTGGAATCATTCTCATAGGCGCCGCCCCAATCGCCGATGATCAGGCTTGTGAGCGTACTGCTCTGCCCGGATGCAACCAGCTCCTTGAGCTTGTCCTCCATCGTCTCGCCCGCTTCATACGCTTCATAATCCACCACTAACTTGATCTCCGACATCCTTTTCCCTCCCGAATGGTTTCTCTTATCCCTTGCCGTCTGTCAGCAGCTCCAGCAGTGCGGCCGGCAGCTGGAATTGCTGTTTATTGATAATGATCTGCTTCAATTCATTTTCCTGTAGCCCCTCATGCGCTTCCTTGATGACCTCGACTTCTTTGTGGAGTTGCTCCATCTTGAGGTCGAGCTTTGCAGCCGAATCCGCAGCTTCTTTTAGCTCTGCCAGTAGGGACGGGGGTACGGATTCATTGTATTTGTAATAAATCTTGTGTTCGAGGCTTGCCCAGAAATCCATGGCAATCGTGCGAATTTGAATCTCAATGCACACTCTCTCCTGGCGATCGGACATAAACACCGGAACTTCCACCAGCAGATGCAGACTTTGGTAGCCATTGGGCTTCGGTTCCTGGATGTAATCCTTTGTCTCCAGAATGATTAGGTCATGCTGGCTCTTCAACATATCATGGATGCGGTAAATATCCGAGATGAACGAGCAGGTGATGCGGAATCCGGCGATATCCTTGATGTTCTCCTTGATGCTTGGCAATGAGATATCAAAACCTTTGCGGTACAGCTTCTTGATAATGCTCTCCGGCGATTTGACCCGGCTCTTCGTATGCTCGATCGGATTGTAATCATGCAGCAAATGAAATTCTTCCTTCAGAATCTCCACACGTGTCTCCATCGCATCGAGTGCAAACTTATACATCATCATAAAGCGCGTCAATTCATTGCGTATCGATTTGATCTGCTCAATCTGCAAGCCATTCATCATCATCTTAGTCCCATCCTAACCTGGATCGTATAGTGGTAACGCTGTCTGCCCGGAGCATCACGCCGCGGGCATAGACCGAATCTTATACATTCAAGCTTAATATAAACATAGAGTAGAATCAAATGTACGTCCTCATGTACCGAAAAACGCAAATAGCAGCAGAGCGATTCTCGCGCTTTGCTGCTGTTTGCTTGTATAGTGCTCTGCCCTATTCCAGCTCTGTGTAACGGAAATAATCGAAATCGGCATGCAACCGGGTACCCGTCGTATCCTGCACGCAGATGCCAATGTAATTGCCTGTAAACCGGATATAATCCGCTTCATCGCTAAGATGGCTCACATCCAGTTCCGGACCGATTGCTGTCCAATCCACCGACCCTTCCTCTGCATAAAAGAATTGTGCGATATGCCGCTGAATCACGACCTTCAGCCGGCAAGCTCCTGCCTCTGCGATCGAGACCTCTGGGCTCATGATTTCCTCGCAAGTGCCGTTCACAGATTGGAAGATGTTCAGGCAGCGGCCAAGTTCATCATCCCGACTCACTCTGAGATAGACATAATCCTTGGTATCGTAATATAGAATCAGACCCGCCATCTGAGGATAATGAGACGGCTGAAATTCGACCGAGGTCTCGGCTTCACAAGCCATGGCCTGTTGCCTGCGCGCAACGATGCTCTGGCGGTTAATCGAAATCGGCGACTCTTGACCATACAGTCTCAAATATCCAGGGCGTTCGGTTAGTGACAGCCAATCAGGTGATGCAGGAATCCGCAAGGTATTCCATTGCAGTCCCAATGTGTGAGCGTCGAAGTCATCGGTGTCAGGCTCCTTTGGGAACGGATGGAGCGGCAGATCAGGCGGCTGCACCTCCAGCTTCGGTGAAGCGTCGTCGCCTTCGACACGCAGCCAGCCATCCTCTGTCCAGTAGCAGCGTTGGATCGCTGTCTCCCTGCCCAGCATGCACAACTGGTCCTTCACCGGACGGCCGACCAGATGAACCATGTACCATTCCCCACTTTGCGTCTCCACCAGATCGGCATGACCCGCCTTTTGCAATGTCAATTCAGGCTTGCCCGAGGAGGTCAGAATCGGATTCTCGGGATCAATCTCGTAGGGCCCCTCGAGGTTCCGTGAGCGCGCCATCGTTACCTGATGATCATAACGGGTTCCCCCTTCGGCCGTTAACAGATAGTAATACCCGTCCCGTTTGTACACATGCGGCCCTTCGGTCAAGCCGCTCGCGGTCCCCTCAAAAATATTGCGGACCGGACCGATCAGTTTGCCTTCTTCCACCGAGTATTCCTGCAGCAGAATACCTCCGAACGGGTGATTGCCCTGCCGGTGATCCCACCTCATGTTAAGCAGCCATTTGCGCCCGTCCTCATCATGAAACAGGGAGGGGTCAAAGCCGCTGCTGTTCAGGTAGATTGGCTCAGACCAAGGGCCCATAATATCGCTGGCCGTCACCAGATAATTGTGGGTGTCCTTGAACTTGCCCATACGGCTCTTGACGTCAGTATAGATGAGATAGAAGATTCCATCATGATAGCTCAGACAAGGTGCCCATACGCCTCCGGAGTCAATCGTGCCGGCCAGCTGAATATGCGAGCTGCGCGTCAGTGCGTATGTCAGCGGCCGCCAGTTGACCAAATCCTTGGAATGATGAATGAGTACGCCGGGAAACCACTCAAAGGTGGAGGTGGCAATGTAATAATCATCCTCTACGCGAATAATGGATGGGTCAGGATGAAATCCCCTCAAGATCGGATTCTGAATCACGTCCGTTTCACTCCTCCCGGCTCAGGTAGGCCGCTCATAATCGTTTGTCCCTCTGGGGTACGCATCCCCGCTTCCAACAACCCGACAATCCGGTCCACATCGTACACACAGCCCCGCCATGTGCCGCCGCTCGCTGCTTGCAGAGCTGCCCAGAGCCGCGTATCATCAGGCAGGTCGGGATCCTTGGCCAAGCCAGGATGCGGCGTACGCAAGGCGAGCTCCAGGCTGCCCTGGGCAGCATCCTCTGGCTGCTCGCCGCTGCCTACCATATCGACGCGGCCTTCCAGCTTCAGCAGATCGATGTGGATATCGATCCAATCCCCGTCTCGAAGCTTGCCCACCGGTCCGCCAGCGAGCGCTTCGGGTCCGATATGGCCGATACATGCGCCAGTGGATACGCCCGAGAAACGTGCATCCGTGAGCAGGGAGACTTGCTTGCCGTAAGACAAATGCTTCAGTGCGGATGTCAGCTGATACGTCTCTTCCATGCCCGTGCCGGATGGCCCGCGCCCAATCAGTACCAGAACATCTCCGGCCGCAATGCCTTTAGTTTTGATCGCACGTATTGCGGCTTTCTCCGTCGTGAACACCTTCGCCCGGCCGACATGGCGGTACACACCGCTCTCATCCACCATTGAGGGATCGATCGCCGTTGACTTGATCACCGAGCCCTCTGGCGTGATGTTACCTACCGGGAAGGTAACGGTAGAAGTGAGACCCGCCACCCGAGCACGCTCGGGGCTAAAGATGATGCGATCCGGGTCGACGCCTTCCTGTTCCAGCAGGTGCTTACGCATCCGATGGCGGCGTTCCGAGTTTTCCCACCAATCCAGTGTCTCGCCAATAGTCTGGCCCGTAACCGTAAGCGCTCTCTCTTCCAGCACACCCAACTTCCTCATATGCAGCATGACCTCGGGTACACCACCTGCCAAAAAGGCACGTACGGTAGGATGAGGCTCCGGCCCGTTCGGAAGAACACTTACAAGACGCGGTACCTCACGATTCACTTCCGCCCAATCCGCTACTGTAGGCATATGTCTGCCCGCAGCATGAGCAATGGCAGGGATATGCAGCAGCAGATTGGTTGAGCCGCCAAAAGCAGCATGAACCGCCATCGCATTGCGGATGGCCTGATCCGTGATGATCTGTCCCGTGGTGATCCCTTGCTCCGCCATATGCAGCGCTGCTCGAGCGGATTGGCGCGCCATTTCTTCCCAGACCGGCTGTCCCGAAGGCGCAAGTGCCGCATGCGGTACGGTCATACCCAGTGCCTCAGCTACTACTTGAGCTGTGCCGGCCGTGCCAAGGAACTGGCATCCGCCGCCAGGTGTTGCACAAGCCCGGCATCCCAGGTCTGCGGCTTCCTCCAGCGTCAGCTCGCCATTCGTATAACGCGCGCCGATCGTCTGGATTTTGCCCGCATCCTCGCCATTGGTCGGCGGCAGCGTGACACCGCCTGGCACGATTATGCCAGGCAAATTCGTCATCCCCGCCAGTGCAATCATCATGGCCGGCAAGCCCTTGTCGCAGGTCCCCACTCCGAGAACAGCCGAGCGCAGGGGCAAAGAGCGAATGAGCCGTCGCAGCACCATCGCAGCGTCATTGCGGTAAGGCAGCGAATCGAACATGCCTGTCGTACCCTGCGAACGGCCGTCACACGGATCGCTGACAAACCCTGCAAACGGGATATCGCCGCTGCCGCTAATTTCCTCTGCGGCGGCTTTCATTAGCAAGCCGACCTCCCAGTGTCCGGTATGATAGCCGAGGGCCACCGGGGAGCCATCCTCATCACGGATGCCGCCCTGGGTGCCCAGGATCAGAACCTGCCGGCCGAGCAGCTTGCCAGGGTCCCAGCCCATGCCTACATTTTGTGATAATCCAAACAGATCGCCGCTTGGCGCATCCGTCAGCATCTCCGGGGTCAGCGGCAGCGAACCGCTTGGCCCGGGAGCATGGGTATAAATATTGAAATAGTCCTTGTCGTTGCTGTCACCCATAATTGTTGCAAATGCGGTATTCATGCCTGCCCCTTCCTCTCTCGAATGCGATTTAAGGCTTGATGAACACAGTTTTAATGGAGGTGTAGAATTCGATGGCGGCCTGTCCCTGTTCTCTGGAATGAGAGCTGGACTGCTTCATGCCGCCAAACGGCGCCTGCAGCTCGACTCCTGCCGTCTCGGCGTTGACGCGTACCAGTCCGGCATCCATATCCTGAACAAAGGCGAGCACATTGCCGATGTTCTGCGTATAGATGGACGCGCTCAGGCCATAGTCTGTATCGTTGGCCAGTTCAATCGCCTCGTCGATGTCCTGTGCTTCAATCAGCGCCAGAACCGGGCCAAAGATTTCTTCCTGGGCAATGGACATGCGAGAGGTAACGCCGTCAAAAATGGCAGGCGTCACATAGAAGCCGTTGGACAGCTCGCCCTGCTCCAATCGCTCCCCGCCATGCAGCAGAACAGCGCCTTCGTCTACACCTTTTTGGATATAGGATAATACCGTTTCCATTTGTTTCTCATTCGCGCACGGTCCGAGCCAGGTGTCAGCCGCCAGACCATCGCCGACCTTCAGCTCCGCGACCTTCTCGAGCAATCTCGTTTTGAACGCTTCATAGATTCCCTTGACCACGATAACCCGGCTGGTGGCCGTGCACTTCTGGCCTGTCGATTTGAGTCCGCCG
Organism: Paenibacillus daejeonensis DSM 15491; assembly: GCF_000378385.1. Lineage (GTDB taxonomy): Bacteria > Bacillota > Bacilli > Paenibacillales > Paenibacillaceae > Paenibacillus_D > Paenibacillus_D daejeonensis. Next base: position 436,342 of record NZ_KB899660.1, read on the forward strand.
CTAATTGTCGCATCCACTGCCAGCTCAAGATTAGCATCCTCCGCAATGATAATCGGGTTCTTGCCGCCCATCTCCAGCTGATATTTGGCCCCTCTCGCCAGCGCCGCCTGACCAACCTGCTTGCCCACGCCATTCGACCCTGTGAAGGTAATGCCGTTGATATCCGGATGCTCGGCAATGCCCTGGCCAATAACAGAGCCGCTGCCAACCACCATGTTCAGCACACCTGGGGGGAATCCGGCGTCATGGAAGCATTGGGCAATTTTGGCTGCAGTCACCGACGTTTCCGTAGCTGGCTTCCATACGACTGTATTGCCGTAGATAAGAGCTGGTGCCATCTTCCAGATGGGAATGGCTACCGGGAAGTTCCATGGGGAGATGACGCCGACAGTACCCAGCGGTGAACGCGTCGTATACATGAAGGCTTCCGCATCGGTTGCAGGGATGACGTCGCCCACTTTGCGCATGCCCTCACCGGCATAATAACGAAGAATCGCTACGCCGCGTGCGGTCTCGCCCTTCGCTTCTGGCAGCGTTTTGCCCATCTCACGCGTCATCGTTTCACCGATCTCGTCGGTGCGGCTCTCCAGAATATCTGCCGCTTTGAATAACAGTGCCCCGCGCTGCGAACCCGCCAGCTTCCGCCAAGCCCGCTGAGCAGATTTTGCAGCGGCGACCGCTGCATCCAAATCTTCTTTTGATGAATTAGGGATCAGCCCCACAATCTCCTGCCGGTTAGCCGGGTTGATGCTTGTCTGTGTACCGTTCTGTGGAGTGCTCCACTCCCCATTAATAAAGTTACCATAGGTTGGCGTGTTTTCGTTTGCCATTTTGATCATCCTTTCTATCCGTTTATGGTTATGCCCATTTGGCAGTATTAGTCAACGTTCCGATGTCTGTAATTTCAATCTCGATCACATCATTCTCATCCAGTGTAAATTGATTCGGAGGCACAACACATGTACCGGTCAGCAGGACAGTTCCGTCGAAAACCACATTATCCCGGTGCAGATAAGATGCCAGTTCCTCCAGTTTGCGCTTCAGTTGACCGGTGCTTGCTGATTCATCCACCACTTTCTCCCCGTTACGGAAAATTCGGCAGCTGATCTCCAACTGATACGGGTCCTGCGTCGCATCTGCCAGACGGATAGCGGGGCCGATGGAACAGGATTGCTTCCATACCTTGGCCTGTGGCAGGTAAAGCGGATTCTCGCCTTCAATGTCCCGACAGCTCATATCGTTGCCTACCGTATATCCCAGGATCTCGCCTTCCCGATTCAGTACCAGACCAAGCTCAGGCTCGGGAACCTGCCATTTGGAATCATTGCGCAAGCAGACTGCATCCCCCGGTCCCACCGTCCGAGCAGCGGTAGACTTCATGAACAATTCTGGCCGCTCCGCATCATATACTTTGTCATAAAAGGTTGAAGCGTCTAATTTGCCGCCTGTCGCCTCGTAATTTCTCGCTTCCTTGCTGCGTTGGTACGTTACACCTGCTGCCCATACCTCTGGAGCTTCAATCGGTACCAGCAGCTCAAGTGTCTTCCAGTCAACGGCTTGCGGTGTCGAGCTCTGGACCAGCTGCTCCGCGGCTTGAAGTGGCGTTACGCCCTCCTCACGGGCTCTGTTTACAAAAGATATAAAGTCTGAATCCTTGATCGGATACAGGGCGTCTTCATCGGTTACGGCAGCCAAACGAACGGCTGAGCCGTCGCGGTAACGAATAATTCTCATGGGATATCGCTCCTTCTAAGTAAAAGTTTCAGGCTGTTGAAGAGAAAAGCCTACAGTCACGGATCGATCTTCCGATCGCTGTTGTCCCCAGGTTTCTTTGATTCTTACCCTTTAAGGGGTGAAATCCGGGGAAGCATATGCTTTCGAAGTTAGCTTTTCTGTGAAAAGCTTTCAGGCGAACGTTACGCAGCTTATGCTTCCGAAGTCGCTTTCTTTCAGAAAGCGTTGACCAGATTCGATTCCGTGCCTCTCCGGCCATTTTTCAAATGCCTGAGATATATTTGAATCTAATAATCATAGCGCTTTCATAACGACCAGGTTAGCTAAGTGAATAACCTATTACATATTCCTTTCTCAATTTTTGTTTTATATTATAAAACGATGTTCTGTATTATACAGATAGATAATAGCAAAAACATGATTGGAAGTCTACCCCTTGAACACTCCCGCCACCTGCCTAAAGGCTGAGGTGGGGGATTCTTGGGTTGTTGCTCCTTCTGGAGCAAAGATGACCAAGCGATCCCTGCGGTTCCCGCAGTTCTATTCGGAGGCCGAGACTAGACGGCCATTTCTTTAATATTCTGCGCGGCATTCCCATCCCGGTCGTGCCAGGTCTGGCAGCCGCCGCATTCCCATTCGCGGACGCTCAGGTCTCTAACCGCTGTATGGATGGCCCCGCAGATGTGACAGGTTTGGCTCGTTGGGACGAAGGTGGGCACTTCCTTGATCGTGCGTCCATACCACTCAGCCTTGTAATGCAACTGTCGACTCATCTCACCCCATGGTGCGTCTGCGATATGCTTTGCCAGCTTCCGGTTCTTCATCATACTCATAATGCGCAAGTCTTCGAGGCAGATCGTTTGGTTTTCACGTATCCACTTCGTCGTATGCTTGTGCAGCGCATCGTGACGACTGTTCCGTATCTTCTCATGAAGGCGAGCCACCTTGCGCTTCGCATGGTTCCAGTTGCTACCGCCTCTTGTGCGGCGGGCCATCCGGCGTTGCCAGATCGCCAATTGCTTTTCATAGCGGCGCGTATGCCGAGGATTATCAATCACTACGTCATCGGAGGTAACGGCCAGGTGCTTGATGCCGACATCGATTCCCACCGCTTGCTCACAGACCGGTAGCGGCTGGATGTCTACTTCACTTACGAGCGAGACGAACCATTTGCCACTGGGGGCAAGACGCACCGTAGCTGAGAGCAGACGGCCCTCCACCTCGCGTGACTTGGCAAATCGGACCGCACCCAGCTTGGGAAGTTGAATCGTGTTTCCTTTGACCGCGATATTCCCGTTCGTATATCTTGTGGTGTAGCTTTGAACCGGATGCTTCCGACTCTTGAAACGCGGGGCCTGATTCTGCTTCTTGAAGAAACGCTGAAAGCCGTCTGCCACGTGGCGAACGGAAGATTGTAAGGCGATGCTGTCCACTTCTTTGAGCCAGGGCAAGGCTTGCTTGAGCCCTGGGAGCTGCGTAGCACAAGCGTTGTAGGACAACCCCTTGCCCGTCGTTTCATACGTTTCCTTCCACGCGGCAAGGAAATGATTAAAGACAAAGCGAGCGAATCCCAACGTTCTCCGCATCTGCGTTTCTTGCTCTGGCGAGGGATAGAGCCGAAACTTATATGCTTTATGTCTTAGCATGGCCCGACACCGCCCTTTACCAAAAGTCTATACCCCAATTATAGCACATACGTTCCTATTCGAATACAACAAAAAGCACCGATTCATCCCCCGCTTTTAGAAGACGGGAGTATTCTCGGCATTACTGATAAAACAAAAACAAGCTTGCACGAGTTTGGTTTTGAGGTGTTCGGGTTATTACTTGGATATAAAGCATTACGTATGCACTATGGAGGAATGGGAGGACTCTGGATGCAAGTCGGAACGTTTTATCGCGCATGCATCAGTATTATTCTGATCCTGCTCATCATCTATCTGCTGCATAAAGTTCAATTTTTGTTTGAACCGCTTGTGCTGGCATTTAATATCGTGCTTATGCCGATCCTGTTCTCCATTTTCTTCTATTATCTTCTGCGTCCGATCGTTGGACGGCTGCAAAAGTGGAAAGTGCCCCGTGCAGTCGGGATACTTTTGATTTATGCAGTACTCGCGGGCCTTCTGGTATTGTTCTTCTTCCTGGTATGGCCAACGTTGCAGAAGCAGACGTATGACTTCGTGAACAGTCTGCCTCAGCTGGCAAATGATGTGCGTCAGCAGATCAACCAGCTGCAAGATCAGGAGCTGTTCCAAGGCGTAAATCTCAATGACTCTTCATTGACCGACCGATTGACGGATTACCTGTCAGACGCGATTAATTACGTCTCGGATTACATATCCGGTGCTGTGTCTTTTATTACGACATTCGCGATTGTGATCGGTACCGCCCCGATTCTGCTCTACTACATGCTGAAGCAGGATCGCGCAGGCTGCCGCAAGCTGATTCGGAGCATGCCGAGAAACTGGCGTCACGAGGCACGCAAGACACTGCTGGAGATCGACCGCATCCTAAGCGAATTCATCTTGGGACGGGTACTGCTCTGCTTCCTCTTGGGAGCGATGATGTATGGAGGATTCCTGCTTGTTGGTCTGCGTTACTCCTTACTGCTGGCCATCTTTGCCGCAATCGTCAACCTGATTCCTTATATCGGTCAGCTTATCGGAATGGTGCCTGTCGTTATCGTTGCCTTTATCGATTCGCCGACCACCGTGATTTGGGTACTGCTCATCAATCTCATTGCCCAGAACGTCGAGAGCAATCTGCTGGGACCGCATATTTACGGACGCAAGCTGGACATTCATCCTGTCACGACCATTCTGACGATTCTGATTGCTGGGTCGATTGGCGGCATTGTCGGGATCATGACTGCTATTCCGCTGTATATGATCACCAAAGTACTTGCCAAGAAACTATACAACTTTCTGATTCATCGGCGAGACCGACTACCTGAAGGATCAGATCCACCTTCGGCACCGACTTAAGAAACTTTAATGTCTATGAGGGCTGACCACACGGCATAATGCCAAGGGTCAGCCCTATCTTATGTCCGCATACAAAAACCGGCCTTCCGCACATATGCGAAAGGCCGGTTATATTCAGCGCGTGCTAATGCCGCGCTCGCTCACCGGAGTGGATCTCCGGTGGACTACTTGCAGAATAACCTCAGTAGAAGCTAAGTCTTGCGTCTAAAGCTAACACGAAATCATTGAAAAACCTAAAACAACGAAAGCCCTTCCTCTCTTCCATCCTTGCGGCTCCGAAGACCGCGCCAGTGAGAATCAGGCATGTATATATCCATCCACTATATATATCCAAAGTTCGTAACGATTATTCAATGCAAGCAGTAGGAATGTAGACCAAAAGAAAATGCCTAACATTCATCCGTATAATCATAGCATAACTGAAAGGAATATGTCAAGACTTGGGACGTGGTCGTATCAGTCAGCCTGCAAAAGGTTCATCATGACCGGGAATAATAAGGTCCGGCGCGAGCCTCTTGACCTCTTCAATCGTCTGCTTCGCCAGTTCCTGATTCTCTGAGATGGGATGTACTTCACCGTGCGCGTAATATTCCCGTGCCAGCACTGCGTCCGCCGCAATGAGCACCCTTTGACCAGAACCGGCTTGCCGGAATAGAACAGATGTATGGCCAAGTGTATGACCTGGGGTCTGCACGATTTGTAAACCCGGAGCAATCTCGGCCGCCTCTATCGGGACAAACTGTTCAAAAATATCCTCGTCCACTGCCGGGACGCGCTCCTTCCAATTGGTCAGCTCCTGCTCCGGCACAAGCCAGCGCGCGTTAGGGAAGCGCCGGATATTGCGATAATGATCGGGATGCAGATGCGTCACATAGACGATATGGATATCATCTGGTTCGACTGCTGCCTCCTTCAAGGCATCCATCAGTAGAGTCTCTCGCCAACCTGGATCAATCAGTACCTGCAAGCCGTGACCACTGAGCAGCGTAGTCGAGCATATGATGTCCCGCTTCTCATCCGGATAACGGAACTTGTTCGTGGATAACTGGCCGGTAATCAATAGGTTATAGTCGTATTCATGCATGATGGATATCCCTCACTTTCGTTTATCAGTACGCGAAATCGGAAGATTGATTAGGCAGACGGTATCCTTGTTTACAAAAGCGGCACGTCAGTACCAATCCGCTGTCCAGCACCATCACTTGCAGTCTGTCGTCATCCTCCGGCTCCATAATTTCCCGCTCTTGGTCATCATTCATGCCTGTCCCGAAAAAGGCAACCTGGTTGCCGCAATCGCATACAAAATTCAGTTTCATCTAGCATTCTCCTCCTTCTATTTTCATCTATTTGGTCGTATTTTCGACTTCCCTGGCAGGCAGGGCTTGACAATGATACAATTTGTATCATAAATTAAAAGTAATCGTTTCATTTCGACCCCCTGGGGGTTGATCAAGCATCACTATCCGACAGTAGGTAAGGAGTCCGCCGATATGACGATGGGAGATCGTTTGAGAGAGTTGAGGTTACGCAAAAAGCTGTCACAGGAGGAAGTGGCCCGGCACATCGGTATTACACGCTCCGCATACAGCCACTATGAGATTAATAATCGTCAGCCTGTTTACGAGACCTTGATCAAGCTGTCGGTATTCTTTCAGGTATCGCTTGATTACATCATCGGTGGTGAATCGATCCGGGAAGAACAGATGACCGCCGATACCCTGGAGGTCATCCAGCTCTTCAATACGATGAACAAGGATCAGCGCAAACAATCGATTAGCAGAATGCGCGAGTTGATTGCCCAGAATGAATAGTCGGCATCATGCGATCACTCAGCCCTCTGTGCCTTCAAAGAAGTCGAGACTGGCGATCATTCGGTCCACTTGATCCCGATTCGTCTCGTAATATGCCGTAGATGCCGTTATATCCAAATTATACTGTATCCGGTCATCCAGGATAAATACTACCTGTAGATTAGTCGTATTGTTATCCTTCGTTACGAATAGATTGGCGTCTCGGTCATTATCCAGCGTAGTAGGCTCGGACTGTGACAAATCGGGCGCCATTTCTTCATTAAAAAGAGAGGCATAGGCGAGCACGGTAACTTCGTCCCCATGCGTGATCTGAACGCCGTCGCCGTTGTCCGATTCCTTGCCGAGCTCCCACGCTGCCGGGTAATCCACCGTAAATCCGAATCGGCTATTGCTGTACGTTGACCATTCCTCATTGGTCGGTTTGTTCTCCTCAGTTGAGCCCTCTTCCTCTCCACTACAAGCTCCCAACAGCAACAACATACTTAACGCAAGGATTAACCATCGACCCATCTTCATTATTTTCCCTCCTGTTCGGCTGGTATGAGCGATTATACACGTCCTTGTAACGATTCAACAAATAAATGGAACTCATTCCGGGTCTTCCTTGTCTAATCCATATACACAGACAAAGGAGTGGTACCGATGAACAAAAGAAAACTGAAGTTTGGAGCAGCAATCCTCCTCATGTCCGTCATGCTGGCGGCATGCGGTCAAAATGAAGCACCAGCAGGTGAATCCAGCGGAGCAGGCAATACGCCCACGAATCCCCCGGTGAATCAGGAAGAGCCACCAGCAGACAATGGGAACGAGGCACCGAATGAAGCAACCGATCCAGTCGATGACACCAATGGCGAAGAACCGGATTGGGGCGATGAAGGTATGCCTCCAACCGCTCTGGAGTCAGCCACAACGGTATTGAGAGCACTAAAGAGCGGGAACATGGAGACGGTAGCGAATTGGGCTCACAAAGATAAAGGCGTGCGCTTCTCGCCTCATGGCACGGTGAATGTGGAGACAGACCAGAATATTGACGCTGATGAACTTGCCGGCCTGATGTCTGATGATGAGACCAGGGTCTGGAGCAGCGCTGGCGATGGTCAGGATGCTATTGAAATGACCTATGCCGAGTATCATGAGCAATATGTCTATGACAAAGATTATGAGGCGGTTGAGCCTACTGAAAACGAAACCCAAGCCGATTCGATCGGCAACTTGCTGGAGGTATACCCGGCAGATGAATACTCTTATGTGGAATACTATGCTGCTGACGGCTCGAGCCTAATCCGGCTAGTATTCGAGAAAATCGGTCCTGATCATGCGCTCGCGGCAATTATTCACGACCAGCAATCTTAATGCTGGACCCAAGACCCTCATGCCTGTATTCCGGGCTGAGGGTCTTCGCCATGGTTAGATGCTCATCCACTCTGCTGCAGGCAGCTCGATGACGAACTTCGTGCCGACGCCCATTGTGCTCTCTACACTAATGACGCCGTCATGCGCATCAATAATTTCTTTGACAATGGCCAGCCCAATGCCGCTTCCTTGACGATTGCCGGCATGTCGGCCAGTACTGAAAAACCGTTCAAAAATATGCGGCACATCTTCTTCCGGAATGCCGGGGCCCGTATCCTGCACCCCTACAATCAGGGAGGATTGCTCCGCTGCATATTGAAAGCTGAGCTGGAGCGTGCCGCGGTCCTGCATATGGCCCAGTGCATTATAGATCAAGTTGGACATGACCTGCTCCATCCGAAAACGGTCGAGCAAGAGCAGGATGTGCTCGCTATCCGCCGTATGATCCTGCTGTTCCAGCAGCACCGAGCACTCGAAGCCGATCCCCCTGCTCTCGACATCCAGCTGATACAGCTCAACCAACTCATCGATCCATTTGGCTAATGTCAGTTGTTCTTTGTGAAATTGCACGACGCCCGCTTCGAACTTCGATAACTCGAATAGTTCATGAATGAGCCGGTTCAAACCACCGACCTTGCTTAGCATCATGCGTACATAGCGATCCCGTTGCTCGGGCTCGGTTACCACTCCGTCTTGCATGGCTTCCAGATAGCCTTGAATCAGCGTCATCGGTGTACGGAGATCATGCGAGATATTACTCAATAACCGGGTACGGGAGGTTTCCATTTTCTCAAGCTCCTGATGTGTCTTCTCCAGCTTGGCGTGGGACGCCTGCAGCTCCTCTGTACGCTCGACGATCCGCTCCTCCAGACTGGCATTAAGTGATTTGACTTCAGCGGATACATGCTCCACTCTCGACAAGGCATTGGAGAATCGGGTGGAGATGATGAAGGACTGCATCATGATGACGAAGAACAACCCCACCGGTACCAGATCGCTCACCTTGGACCATTCATTATAAAACGCCATGTCGTTGAGTATGGTCAGAACGAATACGGTGATGCCAATTAACACGTACACCGCACCAGCGCGCTTGTTGCGAACCGCCTGGAGCAGGACATACAGAATATATAGCGAGACAAAAACGACCAGCAGCTGAAAGACGGGCAACAGACGGGTATAGAGCAATGCTGAGGAAAACAGCACCGTCGAACATAGCAGAACCGCGCAGCCGATCAGCCATTTGAGAAACCGGGTTGAGGATTCCTTTGGAAACAGATAATACACATATAAATAGCTGGACAGTGCTGACAAGGCAAACGCGGAATATTCCATCTTCATGCCAGTCTCCCAGCTAATTGACGGGAACCATTGCATCAGATAGGCGTTGCCGGTAACGATCATGCGCATGCCCACCAGCAGACATAAGAGGCCGAAGTACAACGTGAACTTCTCCTGCCGCCGTAGAGCATAAAGACCGAGATGATAAAAACCCACCATGGCCAGACTGCCGAAAATAATCATATGATTGACGGTATCCATCGTCTGATAGCGCATGATTTCCTCACTGCCGCCAATGAGAAAATCAACCCAGATGCCGCCTTTGCGGTGATGATAATTAGCGATCTGGATGACGAGTTCATGCTCTTCCCGATCATTCACGAACATGACCAGACCCGGATATTGCTCAGGAACAGCCTCCTCCCTGCTCTGACCGACTTGTCCGCGCTCTGCCAACAGCTTTCCATCAACCCACAGCTTATAGGAGCTAAACACATTAGGGACGCGCAAGGCCAGAATATCCTGGTCCAGCGTCGTCGTAAACTGCAAGCGGTATGTACCATAGCCTTGACCGTCATGAAGGTCGTTTTCCGATTTATAACTGTTCCACGATCCGGGCACCTGAACCAGCTGTTTGTTGTGACTATTCCAGTCTGCGCCAGGTTCAATCAGACGATGACTGTAGAACTCCCATACTCCGCCAAGGCTGGACAGCTCATGACCGCTTGCGAACAAGCCCGTCAGATCAGCACGTCCTTCAACTGCCTTTAAGTCGGCTTTTTCGGAGAGGTGCATGCAGCCCGCGAGACTCATAATGACCAGGACTAACGCAACCGAGCTCCATATTCTTCGTAATACCACGTAAAACGACCTCCAAAAGCGATTGCTTCGTGATCACTGCATTCGTTATAATAGCGTAGAGAAAGTGAGGGGAACGAATCGTGAGCAACGCGCGTATTCTTGTCGTTGACGATGAACCCGACATTACCGAGTTAATCGAACTCTATCTGACCCGTGAAGGGTATGAAGTGCATACGGTGGACAACGGAACGGACGCCCTGACTCAAGCCGGGGCGCTGCAACCTGATCTTGTGCTGCTCGACATCCAGATCAAACCATTTGATGGCCTGCAAATTTGCAGGGAGATCCGGCATTTTTCTTCCGTACCGATTATCTTTGTCAGCTGTAAAAGCGACGATACCGACATTATACACGGATTATCTATTGGCGGCGATGATTATATCACCAAGCCCTTCAGTCCCCGGCAGCTGGTAGCCAGGGTCAAGGCTCAATTGAGGCGTCAGGCTTTCCATAACGGCCATGCCGAAGAAGCTGCCACCCGTGACTCGGTGTTAATGCATGGCGACCTGTCTATTGATTTGGAAGCTCACACTACCCATATCAATGGTAAGCCGGTGAATCTCTCCACCAAGGAGTTTCATCTGCTCACCCATTTTGTACAGCATCCGAACAAAGCCTTTCACCTGGACCACCTCTATGAGCTGATCTGGGGTACGGATAGTGCCGGGGATACGCGTACCATTATGGTACATATCAGCAACCTGCGCAAAAAGATCGAACCCGACCCGGCCAATCCCATCTATATCGTGACGGTACGCGGTGTCGGCTACAAATTCATCGGCAAGGAAGGATAGACACATGTATATTGCTAATCAATGGACGGATTATGAGCTGCTGGATACTGGCGGCGGAGAAAAACTGGAGCGTTGGGGAGATATTATCCTCAGACGCCCGGACCCACAGATCATTTGGCCGCTGGCCAAGGAGAGCGCACCGTGGAAGCAGGCCGACGGCCACTATCACCGGAGCTCTGCCGGCGGAGGCCAGTGGAGTTTCCGCAAGCAGCTGCCCGAATCCTGGACGATCTCGTATGGTCCGCTGCGTTTCCGTATTCAACCAACCAACTTCAAGCATACCGGACTGTTTCCCGAGCAAGCGGTCAACTGGAGCTGGATGATGGAGAAGATTCGGCAAGCCGGCCGCCCGATCCGCGTACTGAACTTGTTTGCCTACACCGGCGGCGCGACAGCTGCCGCCGCAGCCGCCGGAGCGGAGGTCTGCCATGTGGACGCGGCCAAGGGAATGGTCCAATGGGCCAAAGACAACGCTCGCCTGTCGGGTCTGGCGGACAAGCCCGTGCGCTACATTACCGATGACGTCTTCAAGTTCGTGCAGAAGGAGCAGCGGCGTGGTCGTCAGTACGATGCCATCATTATGGATCCCCCGTCCTATGGACGCGGCCCCAATGGTGAGACCTGGAAGCTGGAGCAGAACCTCTACCCGTTTTTGGAGTCATGCATGAGCATCCTGTCGCCAAATCCGCTGTTTATTCTAATTAACTCCTATACAACTGGCTTGTCTCCGTCGGTGCTCCACAATCTGCTGCACATGACTGTCAGCCGCCAGCACGGCGGGGAGATTCATTGCGGTGAGATCGGACTGCCGATCACACACTCGGGGCTTCACCTGCCGTGCGGTATTCTGGGCCGCTGGGAGGCGAAGGATCGTTGAGCGGATATCAAGGAGATGCCGGTACGGACATCCAGGTGCTCTACGAAGATAACCATCTGCTTGTCGTGAGCAAGCCGCCCGGTATTCCCTCACAGGAGGATGAGAGCGGAGATCCGGACATGCTGACCCTGCTCAAGGCCGATCTTAAGGAGCGCTACAACAAGCCCGGCAACGTCTTCTTGGGCCTGGTGCATCGCCTGGATCGTCCGGTTGGCGGAGCGATGCTGTTCGCCAAGACCTCCAAGGCGGCTTCTCGTTTGTCCGATGCGGTCCGCAGTCGCAGCTTCGGCAAGACCTATGCCGCTGTGCTGGCTGGCGTACCCGCCTCGACTAGCGGCAGCTTGCGGCATTATTTGCTCAAGGACAAGAGCACGAATACCGTGCGGGCGTTTGACCGCCCGGTTGCCGGAGCCAAGGAGGCCTTGCTGGATTACACGGTGGTGGCCGCCGGTTCAGGCTGCGCGCTGGCAGCTGTCCGTCTCCACACAGGGCGGTCCCACCAGATCCGCGTCCAGATGGCTCAGCTCGGCTGCCCGCTCGCCGGGGATCGCAAGTATGGCGGATCCTCCGGCGGGGGCAACGCGGTCGTGCCCGAGATTGCCCTCTGGTCGACCTCGATCAGCGTCGCTCACCCGGTGACCAGGGAGCCACTAGTGATTCGCTCCCAGCCGCCCCAGAATGGCGCCTGGACGCTCTGGTCCCCGGAGCAGTTGACTAGGGCCTCCGAGCACTACCTGCCCTGAGCAGACTACCGAGCACGGCCAGAGATGATCCCTCGGGCCGTGCTCTTTTCTGCATCAAGGGCATCAAGGCACTAGCCGAGCGTGTCCGAGCTTCCTTGGCATGCCCCGGCTGGGCGCCTCACCCTGCTCCAACGAAAGAAACGTTTCGCTATAGCACCACCCACCGTGCCGTACGCCCCTCCGAGTAAACTTTATATACTTACAGCCACCATCAGGGCAGTTGTAGCCGCTTCTAAGTAAGTTTTCTATACTTACAGCCACCGCCAAGCCGATCCCAGCCACCTCTAAGTAAACTTTCTATACTTGCAGCCACCACCAGGACGGTCCCAGCTGCTTCTAAGTAAGTTTTCTATACTTACAGCTATCGCCAAGCCGATCCCAGGCACCTCTAAGTAAACTTTCTATGCTTGCAGCCAACACCAGGACGGTCCCGAGCACCTCATGCTGCTCCAACGAAAGAAACTTGCCTTGCAGACTCCGAACATACACTTCACGCCGCTCCAACGAAAGAAACTTGCCTTACAGCCCCCGAACAGGCACCTCACACTGCTCCAACGAAAGAAACTTGCCTTACAGACTCCAAACATACACTTCACGCCGCTCCAACGAAAGAAACTTGCCTTACAGCCCCCGAACAGGCACCTCATGCCGCTCCAACGAAAGAAACTTGCCTTGCAGACCCCGAGCATGCACCTCACACTGCTCCAACGAAAGAAACTTGCCTTGCAGCCGCAAGTCGGCATATAGAAAACGCAAAAAGGGGCAGCCAGTTCGTCAGCTAACTCTGACTTTCCGGTACGCCCCTCATTCAACTACTCAAACAACTAACCCCGCTACCAGTGCTTCTCCATTGCCTCGTCGCATCGAGAAAATCCGTTGCGTTCGTAAAAATCCACACTTGTGCTGCTCGGCCACACGAGTAGAAACTCCACTTCCTGATCCTTGGACCACGTCTCCATTGCTTGCTGCAGACGACTGCCGATGCCTTGGCCCCGGAAGGCCGGACGCGTATACACGTTGGTCACATAGCCAAAGTAAGGATCAGGCGATTTGCCAGGTCTGGGCACCTTATGAATCAACTGCAAATACATATGGGACACCAGCATGCCATCCTCCTCCGCAACAAAAATGTGCCAATTCCCGCCAGCCAGTGCTTCTACCAGAAACGTCTTGCATGTTGCATGAAATGTCTCAAACTCCGACGCTTGGTCTTGGTTATCCTCGTGGGAGAAATCCCATCGCATTTCAACCAGATCATCCACGTCCCTTAAACTAGCCAACCGTATCGATACCATTGTTCACCGCTCCCTCTAACAACCACATGCACGCCGAAGTATCTAATCCGCCTTCTGTCGTACGGGAATCCACACTTCACAGATGGATTCTGTCTTTGTTTCATCTGTCCAATAATACTTCTCCATACAAGGCCCTTCTACTTGCTCAAAACTGGCCGAAGGGAACCACTCCGCATATATGCGATGCCACACCTTGGTGATTTCTAAGCCAAGTTCATCGTCTTCCAGAGCTTTCTCACGGCTTTCAAAAACCGCATAGGTCTGCGCAGGTAACTGGAGCGTGGTCAGGCCCGGGAACGCCTTACTCTCTTCTTTTATTTGCGCCCCCATCAGATAACGCCTGCTCCCCTCTTCACGGAAGTCATAATGGTAACCATTCAGCAAGGCGTCGCTTTCTCGGCCCAGCGCTTTGTTTATTGCAGCAATCGTACCGTCCCGCCAAATACGCTCTACAAAAGTCGGAATTTCCGAATAGGGATCATGCTCAATAAGGACATCTTTGCCTACCACCTGTGCAGGAACGCTCTCTACCATGCGTAAATTCATTTCGGTATCTCCTTTGATCTGGATTTGAAAGGAGAGACGCGGAAACGCTTTGAGCTTCACATTTCCTTTTTTAGCAGCAGTCGGTGTCACACCATGCATCCGCTGAAAGGCTTTGGCAAATGCCTCAGGACTCTCGTAACCATACTTTAGCGCAATATCGATAACTTTAGCGTCGCCTCCCGCCAAGGCCTCTGCGGCAAGCGTCAGTCTGCGGTTGCGTATATAGGCAGATACGGTAAACCCAGTTAGAGCATGAAACATCCTTTGGAAATGATACTTAGATGACATCGCTGCCTTGGCAATCTCATCCATAGTCATATTCGATTCGATATGCCTTTCGACGTAATCGATAGCTTGCTTAAGCATTCTCAGCGCCTCTATTCCGCTCCACTCCTTTCTTTTCCAGTGTAGAAGAACTAGACCTGAGCTTCCTGACCGGGAGTGCTATGTTTTGTCTATTATGGATAAAAAATTTTAAATGCCTTTGCGCGCCATAATGACGATGCATCAAGCGCTTTCACACCAGTTGCCCCTTCGTTTTAATGTAGCAAATTAAGGTTATGTATACGAGAGTTTTCTAGATGAGCCTTGGAAAAGGCCGAATACCTACACGTAAGGAGAGTTCAGATGAAAAAAACAGCACTCATTCCACTCACTCTTGCCGCATTGTTAGTCGCCGCCTGCGGGAACGACAATGCAACGAATCCAGTCGATGCAGAAAACACCAGCGTGAACACTCCCACTCCTGACAATTCAACCGAAAATGCTAGCCCAGCCGATAACGAGACTAACGAATCAACTGGCTCCGGGGGGAACTACAGTGAAGTAGAAGCCATTCCTATAGACGGCCACCTCTCCTCTACGGTTTTCACTATGTCCGCTGATGGTAACACGCTCGTATGGGGGGAACAAGACAAAAGGTTCGACAACGCCTCCCGCATCAAGCTCTGGATGGATGGCGCTCATGAAGAGCTCGACTTGCCTGATAACAATCTGGACTACATGTCGATCTCGAATAATGGCAAATTAGTACGTGGCAAAGCCGACTGGGACCTGCCCGTCGAAGAACGGCACGCCATTCTCGAATACGATCCGGCAACCGGCGAGACGGTCGAATACGTCATGAACAATGATTGGGATAAGGTGATCACACCTGCACGTTCCAATTATATGGAGGAACCACATATGTACTATTCAACACTGGAAAATTCAGATGAGCAGTTGGTTGTCTTTTATTGGGATCTGGCAACGGATGAGGTGAGAGACATCGACCTGACAGAGTTGGTACGCACCGAAACCGAAGAAGAACTCCTCTCCTACCCAAGGCTTGCCATTACCAAGGATCAAACCGAATTGATCGGGTTGGCGTTTGACGTAGGCATATTCCGCTATAATCTCGAAACGGAAGAAGCCGAGTTTGTCTATACCACAGATAATATATTCGCAAATAACGAGAAATCCCAAACCCGAGTTTTGACTCCTGACGATCGTTATGTTCTGTACGCAACATTCGATGAGGAGGATCAGATGACGCAGCACGCGTTCGACCTGGAAACCGGCGAATCCGCTGAGATCGGGATGGGCATTACCACTTACCCGCTACAAGACGGAAGGGTTATGCTGGTGGATTACGATGAGGTGTTCCATCGATATGATCCGGCTACTGGCGAGCTGGATACGGTCCATACGCCCGAGTTGACAGACGATGATCGTATCTCCGGGTTTACGGTGAGCGCGGACGGTTCGACGATCGCTTATGTCATCCGAGGCGAAGGCAACGAATCCACCTTGCATATTATGAAGCAGTAACCCTTAACCGCCGCGGACCCGTTGCTACGATAGCAACGGGTCCGCGGCGGACTTTCTATATGTGCAATGGCTTGTCCCCCACAGGAGACGATGCAGTCTTCGACGATCCGCCCTTAAACGGCAGAGTTGATCTGAGCCTTGGCGCGAGACTCGTCAGCATAGACAACCTTGCCGAGCAGATAAACAAGCAGCTGTTGATTGTGTACTGACAACCCGTCCAACGCATCGTTAATGTAAGCCTCTCTCAAATCCATACCTCGCTTGGCCTCCCGGTGACCCTTCTCAGTCACGGTTACCCAGACGATCCGGCGGTCTGCCTGATCCCGGCTGCGCGTGATGAGGCCGCCCCGCTCCATCCGGTCCAGCAGTGTAGTGATTGCGGCGGGTGTCGTATTCAGGTATTGCAACAGATCTGAAGGCTTCATCGGCTCGTGCTGCAGCATTAACTCCAGCACATTTAACTGGCCTTCTGTCAGGTGAGGCGCCAGGGCATCCTCCAGATACAGCTTCCATTCCTTTGAGAACTTCGTCCATAATCGAGTGAACTCTGCGGCGTGCATGTTCTCCACCTCCTATCTACAAGTATAGCAGTCGCCCATGTCGAATAAAAGGTTAACGCAATTAATAATTACCGGGTGGAAGCGCTAAATAGCCGAACATTATGACAGCTTCTGACATAGACTGTAGCCTAGAGAAAAGGCGTTATGGCACATCTTGTATGAACGGAGGGATGACAATGCATGAACCCGATGCCGAGCTGCTCCGGCGGATCCGAACATCCGGCCTGCTCAAAGACCCACAGTGGCTGGACCGGCTGCTTGAGCCGGCGCCCCTGTGGGTCGTGCTGGAAGTCTTATTGAATCTGCAGGACAAAATGGAACCGGTCGGTCGTCCTTACGACTGACCCCGAACGAGCAGCAGGATGCCAGGATCCTTTTTGTCTGCGGGTGCAATGGATTTCCCTGTCGCCTTGCGCTCATCGATTGGAGCCTTCTCGGTAGAGAACAGATGCTGTGCACCGCTCACCGTCACCAGGGTAACTTGCTGCTCATGCTTACACCAGAGCGCGCCAATCAGCTGCTCCCCGTTGGAGCGAACCCGCTTGCCTTCCTTGAACTCAAATGTTGCGACGCCCTTGCCGCCACGCCCTTGAACTGGGTAATCCAGCAGCAGTGATCGTTTGGCATACCCTAACTCACTGATGACGAGCACCTCGCCCTCATCGCCCTCAACTCGCAGCGAAGCGACAACCTCGTCCCCTTCACGCATTTGAATCCCCTTGACACCGGTCGATACGCGGCCCATCGGGTTCACTTCGTTCTCTCGGAACCGAATACTCATGCCGAGCTTGCTGACGAGCAGCAATTCCTTGGTGTTGTCGCTGAGCTCCACCGACATCACTTCATCACCCGCGCCAACCTTGCACGCGGCAATGGCTGTGGAGCGAGAGGTCATATAATCTTTGAGCTCTGTACGCTTCACCTGACCGCGGCGGGTGACGAAGACCAGCGATTGCTCCGGTTGATTGAAGTCCTTGATCGGAATAACACTGATGATCCCATCATCCTTGGGCAGGGGCACCAGGTTGACGACAGCCGTACCATTGTCCTTCCACTTGAACTCCGGAATCTGGTGGACAGGCAGCAGGAAATAGGAGCCCTTCTTGGTAAAGAGGAGCAGCGATTCGATCGTATTGACGGGCAGCAGGTGCCGGATCATATCGCCTTCCTTGACTCCAGCGCTCTCCAGCTCGCCCCCAGAGCGGGTGAACGACAGCATGGATGTCCGCTTGATATAGCCTTCCTGACTGAGTGTAACCAGCACATCCTCAGGAGTCACCAATACCTCCAGATTGACCTTGAGCTCTTCGACCTCGCCCTTGATCTCACTGCGGCGGTCAATGCCGTATTTGTCCCGAATTTCCTGAAGCTCGCCGGTAATAACCTGAACCAGCTTCTTATCGCTGCCGAGAATCGCCCGATAGCCGCTGATCCGCTTGGCAATATCCTTCAGCTCTTTCTCCAGCGTCGTAATCTCAAGATTGGTCAGCCGGTAGAGCTGCAAGGTAAGGATCGCGTCCGCCTGACGCTCTGTGAACCCGAACCTGTCGATCAGATTCTTCTGCGCATCCTGACGGTTTTTCGACGCCTTGATGACTGCAATGACCTCATCCAGTACGTTGAGCGCCTTCACCAGTCCTTCGAGGACATGCGCACGGTCTTCCGCCTTCTCCAGCTCATAGCGAATCCGGTGGGTGACGACTTCCTTCTGATGGGCAATATATGCCTGAAGCATAGCCAGCAAGCCCAGCTGCTGCGGCGCCTTGTTGACGATGGCTACCATGTTGAAGTTGTAGGTCACTTGAAGGTCGGTCTTCTTGAGCAGATAGGCCAGGATCCCCTGGGCATCTGCATCCTTGCGCAGCTCGACGACGATACGCAGACCGTTGCGGCCGCTCTCGTCCCGCACCTCCGCGATGCCTTCCACCTTTTTCTCCAGCCGAATGTTCTCCATCGCCGTCACCAGACGAGACTTGACCACCTGATATGGAATCTCGGTAATGACGATCTGCTGCTTGCCCCCACGGAGATCCTCGATGGCTGTGCGGGAACGCAAGTAGATGCGCCCCTTGCCGCTGCGGTACGCCTCTTTGATCCCCTCTTCGCCCATAATCATCCCGCCTGTCGGAAAGTCAGGACCGCGCACGATTCCCATGACGTCTTCCAGCGTCATGTTGGGCTGAGCCATCAGTGCAATGCAGGCGTCAATCACTTCACGAAGATTATGCGGTGGAATCTCGGTGGCGAAGCCGGAGGAAATCCCGCTGACCCCGTTGACCAACAGATTGGGGAAACGCGCCGGCAGCACGACCGGCTCCTTGGCCGTATTGTCAAAGTTGTCCTTGAACAGAACCGTCCGCTTCTCGATATCGCGCAGAAGCTCCATCGCAATCGTCGACAGACGAGCTTCCGTATAACGCATTGCCGCTGCCGGATCGTCATCCTGCGAGCCCCAGTTGCCGTGACCGTCAACGAGCATATGCCCCATCTTCCAAGGCTGAGCCATCCGCACCATGCCCTCGTAGATCGAGGAATCGCCGTGCGGATGATAATTACCCATGACGTCACCTACGGTTTTGGCCGATTTGCGGTAAGGCTTGTCCGGGGTGTTGCCCGCATCGTACATGGCGTACAGGATACGGCGCTGTACCGGCTTCAGGCCGTCACGCACATCTGGAATGGCACGGTCCTGGATAATATATTTTGAATATCTGCCGAAGCGGTCGCCGACCACCTCTTCAAGGAAAGCCGGGAGAAATTGTTCGGTACCTTGGCTGCTCACTGTTCGATCCCCTCCGCATCCTCATATTCCATAAAGTCCACATTCTCCACGATCCAGCGTTTACGCGGCTCCACCTTGTCGCCCATCAACGTCGATACGCGCTTCTCGGCCTTGGCGGCATCCTCAATCTGCACCTGCAGCAGCGTGCGGGTTTCAGGGTCCATCGTCGTCTCCCACAGCTGGTCAGGATTCATCTCGCCGAGACCTTTATAACGCTGCAGCTCATAGGATTTGAACTCTTTGAGATAGTTCTGCAGCTGCTCGTCCGTAAACGCATAGCGGATCGTTGTATGCTTGCCGGACTTGCTGGAAATTTTGTAGAGCGGCGGCTGAGCAATATACACCTTGCCAGCGTCGATCAGAGGCTTCATATAGCGGTAGAAAAAGGTCAGCAGCAACACCTGAATATGCGCGCCGTCCGTATCCGCGTCCGTCATAATAATAATTTTGTTGTAATTGCCTTCGGACGCCTCGAACTCTGGACCGACCCCTGCGCCGATTGCAGCGATAATTGCCTTGTACTCGTCGTTTTTCAGAATGTCTGCCAGCTTCGCTTTCTCCGGATTCATCGGCTTGCCCTTAAGCGGCAGAATCGCCTGATGCTTGGAGTCCCGTCCCTGCTTGGCGGAGCCTCCCGCAGAATCGCCCTCGACGATGAACAGCTCGTTGCGCGTGTAATCCTTGGATTGCGCTGGCGTCAGCTTGCCGCCGAGATTGGAGCTTTCGCTGCGTTTTTTGCCACTGCGGATCTCATCACGTGCCTTGCGCGCCGCTTCGCGGGCTCGGCTGGCCTGTACCGCTTTTTTGATCAGCTGCTGGCCAACCTGTGGATTTTCCTCCAGGAATACCTGCATCTTATCGGACACGATCCCATCAACCGCACTCCGGGCGGAGGCACTGCCGAGCTGGTCCTTCGTCTGACCAACAAATTCGACCTCAGCCATCTTGATGTTAATAACCGCCATCATGCCTTCCCGCAGATCGGTGCCATCGAGGTTTTTATCTTTTTCCTTGAGCAGCGCAGTCTTGCGGGCATATTCGTTCATCGCACGGGTATAGGCCGTCTTGAAGCCTGTTTCGTGCGTACCGCCGCCACGGGTTGGAATCGAGTTGACGAACGATGCAATGGTCTCAGTGTAGCCATCGTTATATTGCATCGCTACTTCAACCTCAATCTCGTCCCGCTCCGCAGCAAAGTGAATTACATCATGCAGTACAGCCTTGTCTTCATTCAGGAACTGCACAAACTGCCGTGCGCCCCCCTCGTAATGAAACACCTCGTACTTGTCGGCCCGCTCGTCCTTGACCGCTACCTTGAGGCCGGAGTTCAGGAAAGCAATCTCCTGCAGACGCTCAGACAAGGTATCAAAATTAATGGTGATATTGCCATGGAACACCCGTGCATCCGGCTTGAAGGTAACCTTGGTACCTGTACGATTCGTCTTGCCGATCACTTCCAACGTTGTCTCCGGCTCGCCCACATGCTCGGCGCCCACGTCATCCACCCAATAGGCGAACCGTTGCTTGTGCAGCTTCCCGTCCCTTGCAATCTCGACTTCGAGCCATTCCGATAACGCGTTGGTTACCGAAGCGCCGACGCCATGCAGACCACCGGACTTCTTATATCCGCCACCGCCAAATTTACCGCCAGCATGCAGGATCGTGAAGACAACCTGCGGCGTGGGAATACCGGTCTTATGCATTCCGGTCGGAATGCCGCGGCCATTATCTCTGACCGTGACCGACTGGTCCTTATGTATGATGACATCGATCTCCGTACAGAATTTGGCCAGATGCTCGTCCACCGCATTGTCGACGATTTCCCAGACCAGATGATGCAGACCCGAAGTTGTCGTGCTGCCGATATACATCCCCGGCCGCTTGCGGACAGCCGTCAGGCCCTCCAGAATTTGAATATCTTCAGCGTCGTATCCCCGTTCCTGTACCGACGCGGTAGTGGCTAGTTTATTCACTTGCTCGGTCATAAGCGTCCCCCTTGGCTATCTAAAGCAACGGAGCCCAGGCACCAGGCCTGCCCCCGCATCAATATAACATTTAAATATTATAAACGTTCGGTTTTCAGCACCGAGAAGGTTGAAGGCAGGAGGAAATGAGGAGCGGAGCGTAGTGGAGACTACGTGAGCACCTAAGAGTTTCCGGAGGAAACTGGCATCGTAAGCATCCTCTTAGTTCCGACTGCGTTCAAGATTCGATGTCGAATACACGTCAATGTATAACTTCGTGATCAAAACCGAACCTTGATCACTTCAGCTATTTTAATTCAAGATGTCCTGTTTAGTAAAGACGGCAAACGAGACAACGAGTGAACCGACCGACCAAGCCGCGAGAACTAGGAGCGAAAACATCAGGTTCATGCCCTCGATCGGCGGCGGGGTTCCCTCCAGATACGTCGTTAATTGCAGGTTGACGGAGAAGATATATTTGGCTCCCTCCCAGGCAGAAGCCATGTTCGAGAGAATCGTTCCAGAGATGATCGCGGCCATCATGGTGACGATACTGGCAGCCGTACTGCGCAAGAGTACCGAAACCATCAGCGACAGCATGGCCACGACCATAGCCGCGAACCAGATCAGGCCGGACTGCATCAGCACATATTGCCACTGCGGAACTGCATGCACATTGGTGGTGTCGACATCCGAGCCATTAATGACAAATCCCGTGAAGACGGGCAAGCCCCAGCCTCCATAACCAAACGCGAGACCGGAAATCAAATAACAGATCACAGCCATCGCGATAATCGTCAGAGAGACATAGAAAGTGAGTGCCACCAGCTTGCTAAAAAGAATTTTCCATCGCCTGACAGGACGTGTCAGCAGCATCTTGATTGTTCCCGCAGATCGCTCGCCCGATACCAGATCCGAGGCAATCGCCAGGACCATGAGCGGAATGAACAACGTCACCGCATTGCTCATGAAGCCACGGGTGAACGTGACGGCATTGGGCGCATTGGGGTTCACGTCCTGCTCCAGATAATAAGTCAGCTGCTGCACCATGACCCGGCGGAACTGCTTCCATTCCTCCGGAATCCGATTGCTGGAGAGCGTATTCTCATAGTCCGTGATTTGTTCTTGCAACTGGTTGCGCCAGTCATCGAAGCGGTCCGCGCTTCTGGAGGACATTACGCTTTGGGCATATGTAAAAATAGGAACAAGGATGGCCAGGATGATAAGGATGACGTAGAATCGTTTTTTCTTCCAAATCTTCAGCGTCTCATTCTGTATGAGCGACAGCAGTTGTTTAGTCAATCCCCTCACCCTCCGTCAGCTTCAAGAATAACTCCTCCAGGGAAGGCGATACCTTCTGCATGCCGGTCACAGAAATACCCGCTTCCACTAATCTGCGAAGCACCTCCGCAATATGATCAGCTTCAATGACGGTCACGATGGCATCAGGCAGTGCCGAGATAATGGTCTCATCGATCGCATGGTCGCTATCGCTAACCAACTCTACTTGCGGATCGCCAGCCAGCAGCGCTCGTGCTTTATCCGTATCGCTTGCCTGCCACAGCACATACCCGCCCGCCTGGCTCACCAGCTCATCGACCCCGCCGACGGCCAGCACCCGTCCTCTGCTAATAATCGCGACGCGATCGCACATCAGTTGAATTTCGCTGAGCAGGTGGCTGGAGACGAACAGACTCATCCCTTGCGCGGCTAGCATGCGGATGAATTCACGCAGCTCCTTGATGCCTTTGGGGTCGAGTCCATTGGTCGGCTCGTCTAGAATGAGCAGCTTCGGGCGGCCAAGCAATGCCTGGGCGATACCCAGACGCTGGCGCATCCCGAGCGAGTAAGTCCGCACTTTGTCCATAATCCGCTGCTGCATGCCCACGATTGTCACCACTTCGCGAATCCGGTCCTGGTCAACATCAGGCAGCATGCGGGCAAAATGCTCCAGGTTCTCCCACCCGCTCAAGTATGGATAGAGCTCTGGATTCTCGACAATACAGCCGATATGGCGGAGAGCCTGCTCCGGCTGGCGCTGAACATCGTAGCCGCCCACTTTGACCGTACCGGCGGTAGGCTTAATCAGATCAACGAGCATGCGAATCGTCGTTGTTTTGCCAGACCCGTTGGGACCGAGAAAGCCAAAAATCTCGCCCTTGCGCACGTCGAAGCTGACATCGTGAATAATCGGCTTGCGTCGTATCGTCTTCTTCAGTCCCTGAACGGACAGGATAACCTCTTGCTCCGCCATCGCTTTCCCTCCCTGTCTATTCAATGATCTGAATAATCCGCTCGGCAATCTGCTCGTACCCTGCCCCGTTGGGGTGGAACCGGTCACCCGACAGATAGCTGTTAATCGTCGCTTCGAACAAATCATAGGCGGGTACCATCTGCATGTCCGGATACGATTGCAGAATCGTATAGACGCCATTATTCCACTGCTGAACGAGCAGACTCGCTGGGCGCAGCTCCGGTACATCATAGAATGGATTATATAGCCCAACATAGATCAGCCTAGCTTCCGGATTAAGCGTGTGAATACGCTCCGCTACGAGCCGAAACCGGTCCAGCGCCGTCTCAATCCGCTCACCGAGCGCTTCAATGCTGAGCTCACCCGGTACTCCGCCGACGGAAGGCGTGTCTGCAGTGCCGGAGTCTTGAGGCAGCGCTCCCTCTCCCTCAGGTAATGCACCTTCGACTGACGGCGCTTCCTCCTGGTAGCGCGCGAACTGAAACAGATCATTGCCGCCGATGGTGAGCAGGATCAGGTCTGCCTGCCGAATCGCATACTGGTACCCGCTGTCACTCTCCAGCTTGTCTGCCAGCTCATCGGCTCTCATGCCCCCGACCGCAAGATTATTGTTCAGACGGACCGGCACATCTAGCTTCTCTTCCAGTCCCTCCAGCACCAAATTCACATACCCTCTGCCATTGGCGTCACCGACCCCGCGCGTAAGCGAATCGCCCAGTGCAGTAATGCGCAGCTCCTGGCGCTCCGACTGCCCCGGTGTCTGCTCTGGAGGCAGAAGGGTATTGCGGGGACCACCCAATCCCATGACATCGCTGACTGCATAGACGAATCCCGCCAGCAGCAGCAGCGTCGCCGCAGTTGCCACCAGAGCAATGCCCCGCCATAATCCTTTTGATCCTTGCCGTTCCGCCATACGCTGCTTGTCCATCCAATCGCCCGCTCCCTTCCGCTCGGTCCGCTTCTCTTACATCCTCTTATTCTTGCACACTTATCCTTTAAAATAAATCTTCCGGCCTGATTTTGCAAATTCAGAGCGCAGTTGACCGCAAAAAATCCGCAAAGAACGCACCATCATGCGTTGCTTTGCGGATTGCTTCTACTCCTCGTATACGATGCTCAGCGATTGTGCCGCCCGCCGGGCATTTTCTCTAGCCTGGCCTACATCATCGGCACGGCTGAGCGCCACGGCCATCCGGCGACCGACGCGGGTCTGTGGCTTGCCGAACAAGCGCACCTGCGTATCCGGGAGCGCCAATGCATCTCCTACGCCTGCGATTTGGAAGCGGTCGCTCTCACGGTCTGCCTTCAACGTGTACGAAGCGCCCGGACCGAGCTGACGGATTGACGGAATTGGCAATCCCAGAATTGCGCGGGCGTGGAGCGCGAACTCCGACAGATCCTGCGTCACCATCGTCACCATGCCTGTATCATGCGGGCGCGGCGAGACTTCGCTGAACAGCACCCCATCCTGCGTCAGGAACAGCTCCACACCGTAGATCCCCCAGCCGCCCAGCGCTTCCGTAATCTTGCTGGCAATCGCCTCGGCCTGACGACGATCCTCGGCCGACACGTCATGTGGCTGCCACGACTCGATATAATCGCCGTCCTGCTGGACATGGCCAATCGGCGCACAGTAGGCAGTACCTGACACAGAGCGGACAGTCAGCAGTGTAATTTCCGATTCAAAATGGACAAATCCCTCCACGATCACGCGCTGCCGCTTGGCTCGTCCACCGTCCATTGCGAGCTGCCAGCAACCCTCGATTTCTGCTTCGGAGCGGCAGACGCTCTGGCCTTTGCCCGAGGAGCTCATAATCGGCTTAATGACGCAAGGCGTACCCAGCTCCAAGACTGCTGCACGCAGCTCATCCAGGCTGTCGGCGAAGCGGTAAGGCGCGGTAGGCAGCCCCAGCGTTTCGGCAGCCAGACGGCGAATGCCCTCGCGGTCCATCGTCAGCTGCGCCGCCCGTGCCGTCGGAATCACTCGCTGGCCGGCTTCCTCCAGCTCCACCAACACCGATGTTGCAATCGCTTCAATCTCCGGAACGATCAAGTCCGGTTGCTCCTGCTCGATCAGCTGCCGCAACGCAGCCTCGTCCAGCATGTCAATGACATGCGAGCGATGCGCAACCTGCATGGCGGGAGCATTGGCGTAGCGGTCGACAGCAACGGTCTCGATGCCAAGACGCTGCGCCTCAAGCACGACCTCCTTGCCCAACTCCCCGGAACCGAGCAGCATGATTTTAGTGGCTTGCGGGGAAAGCGGCGATCCGTAATTCAACAGAAAAAACCTCCTGGAAGCAGCGGACAAGCCGCTGGTTTTTCTTCCATTGTGGAGGTTTGTCTGATCAGAAGTCAAGTGAAACCTGCAAGCTTATGCAGATAGGAAACGATACTGTGCTTCGATGAGCCCATGATAAATTCCGCCTCTGGCCATCAATTCATCGTGGTTGCCCTGCTCCATAATGACCCCGTGATCCAGAACGACAATGTTGTCGGCATGGCGGATCGTCGAGAGACGGTGGGCAATGATGAATGACGTACGGCCGAACAACAGCGTCTTGAGCGCTTCCTGAATTTTCAGCTCCGTCTCCGTATCGATGCTGGCCGTCGCCTCATCGAGGATCAAGACGCGCGGATCGGCCAGCAACGCTCTGGCGAACGACAGCAGCTGCCGTTGACCCATGGAGAGGATGTTGCCCCGCTCCTGCACTTCGGTATCGTAGCCATCCGGCAGATCCATGATAAAGTCATGGGCACCGACAGCCTGCGCGGCCAGCACGACCTCATGGTCCGTTGCGTCCAAGCGTCCGTAACGGATATTATCGCGAATCGAGCCGGAGAAGATGAACGTATCCTGGAGCACAATGCCTACTTGGGAGCGCAACGACTCAATCGTCACATCTCGGATATCTTGGCCGTCAATCAGAACGCGACCCTCTACCGGGTCATAGAAACGGCAGAGCAGATTAATGATTGTACTTTTGCCTGAGCCCGTATGACCAACAAGTGCAATCGACTGGCCCGCCTTGACATCCAGGCTGATGTTCTTGAGCGCCGGACGTCCCTTCTCGTATTCAAATACGATGTTCTCGAAGCTTACGTCGCCTCGAATCTCAGTCAGTTCCTTGGCGGATTCCAGTTCAGCCACGTTAGGCTTCTCATCCATGAACTCGAAAATCCGCTCTGAGGAAGCCATGGCAATCAGGAGCTGCGAATACATCTGGCCCAGCCGGTTGATCGGATCCCAGAAGTTGCCGATATACTGCGCGAATGCAACGAGCAAGCCAATCGTGAGAACCTCTGTTTGAATCAGATACGAGCCATACCAGAACAGGATCAGCATGCCAATCGCCGAGGTGATCTCAATGACCGGTCCGAACGCTTGATTCAATGCAGAAGCTTTGTTCCATGCTTTGACGTTGCTCTGATTCATATTTTCAAAATAAGCGATATTGTTTTGCTCTTGTACATAAGCTTGAGTCACCTTGATGCCCTGGATGCTCTCGTTCAGATGAGCATTAATACGCGATTGATTCATACGTACACCTTGCCAGGCTAACCTGATTCTCCGCCGAAGCGCGCCGGATACCAGGAACATCAGCGGCACAGTAATCATAACTGCCAAGCCGAGTTGAAAATTAAGCAAGAGCAGAATAACGACGATACCCACCAGCTGAACACAATCCATCATCAGATTGACGACGCCGTTGGTGAACAGATCCTGCATGGCGTTAATATCATTCGTCACCCGTACCAGCACTGATCCCGCTGGCCGTTTGTCGAAGAACCGGAATGAAAGCTTCTGAATATGCCGGAACAAATCTTTGCGCAGATCATAAATGATCTGCTGGCCGATAATGTTCGTAAAGCGGATTCGGAACGTATTAGCTGCCCATTGAATAATATACAATCCCAGCATCCAGCTCGCGTACGTATACAGCTTCTCATAGCTGCCTGCGCCATCTTCCGGAAAAATGGCGGAGTCAATTGCCAAAGCGATAATCGCTGGAATCGCCAGTTTCGTGGCTGTACCAATAATCATCATGAGCACAATGATCGGAATCAGCTGCTTGCGATAGGGCTTCATGTAATGGACCAGCCGGCCCATCTGTACCCAGTTAAACGGCTTTTCGATCAGCTCGTCATCCTGATAGACGAAGCGCGATCGTTTGTCGCTTGTTTTGGAGGCTTGCTCGCTCAACTTGACACCCTTCTTTCCTTGGCCGGCTCGTCGGTCGGCCGATCAGCATATTGAATATTGTATGTGTCGAGGTAAGGACCCTGCACAGCAATCAGCTCTTCATGGGTACCACGCTGCACGACAACGCCCTCATCGAGAACAATAATTTCATCCGCCTGACGCAGCGAGGAGATGCGGTGGGCAATAATGAAGGTCGTTCTGCCCTTCATCACCTCACGGAATCCCGCCTGAATCTCATGCTCCGTCTCCATGTCCACTGCACTCGTAGAGTCATCCAGTACGAGAATCCGAGGATTCTTGATCAGCGCCCGTGCGATGGCAATCCGCTGCTTTTGCCCACCTGAGAGTCCCAGGCCGCGCTCGCCCACTATCGTGTCGTAGCCCAGCGGCAGTTCCATAATAAACTCATGTGCTTTGGCTAGCTGACAGGCCCGGATAATTTCTTCATCCGACACATCGCCTACACCATATGCAATGTTATCGCGAATCGAGGCCGAGAATAGAAACGTCTCCTGAAACACGGGTGCAATTTGGCGACGCAAGCTTTTGACATCCAGCTTGTTAATATCAATACCATCGAAGCTGATTCGGCCTTGCTTGACGTTGTAAGCACGCATCAAGAGTTGGATGACTGTAGACTTGCCGGATCCGGTTCCCCCCAGGAAGCCGATGACCTTGCCGGGAGGCGCTTCCAGCGACAAGTCCGTAAGCGCCGGTTTCTTGTCTGCATAGTTAAAGGTTACCCCTTCAAACCGGATATGCCCCTGAGCTTTATGCTCATCCAGTACAATCGCTTGCTCGGGATTTTTCACATGTACATACTGATTGAGCAGCTCCAGTACACGCTCGCCTGATGCTTTGGATTGCGTGTAGTTGTTAATATGGAACCCTAGTTGCCACATTGGCTGGATGATGAACCAGATCAGACTGAAAAACGCAACCAGTTCGCCGATCGACAGCGATCCGCTGATAACCAGCCGGCCTCCAACGACCAGCAGCGTCACCACACACAAGCTTGCCAGAAGTTCCATGACCGGGAAGTAGTTGCCCCAGATCTTGGCGGCCCGGACCTGGTTATTCCGGTACTCATTACTGCGAATCGAGAATTTGTCAACCTCATGCGGTTCGCGTGCAAAAGATTTGACGGTCCGCACACCCATAATATTCTCCTGTACGGCTGTCGTGAGGTGGCTCATCGCCAGGCGCATTTCTTGGAATGCGGGATGAATCCTGCGCTCAAACTTCAGTGCAACCAAGACAAGAAGCGGAATGGAGATGAACGTGTACAGCGTCAGCTGCCAGTTGATCGTCATCATCATCGCACCACCGAACAGCACCATCAAGAACATGTTCAGGATCTGGGCGAAGCCGAAGCCTATAAACATCCGGATCGCTTCCAAATCTGCCGTCAACCTGGACATCAGGTCGCCGGTCTTGGCCGTGTCATAGTAAGGGAAAGATAGGTCTTGCAGCTTTCTGTAGCTACCGTCACGCAGCCGATAAGCTACTTTGTTGCCCAAGCGTCCGCCAAAAAAACCATGCAAAAACTGCAGGCATGCCTTGAGCGTGATAACGCCTACAACTGTTAGCGACAAGGCTGGCACCAGCTCGTAGCGTCCCAGTTCAATCACATCATCAAGCAGAACCCGCAGCAGGTTAGGATAGACCAACCCAAGCGCTGTTGCACACATCAAGCAAATAATCGAGATGTACAACAGCTTTCGTTCGGGCCAGTAAAAATCCTTAAGTTGCCTGAACACATTCACGCATTTTCTCTCCCTTTGACCATTTTTATAAGCATGAATGAATATTACCAGCATCCCCCGTAGACGGCAAACCGTGCTTCGCACCATATTTTAGACTGTGTCATCGTTTGTTCACAAATGGGAATATATGAGGGGGGTATTCTCTTGAATGGTCGGTTTTCATCCGCCGGAGCATCGGATTGCTCCCTTTTTGAAAATTCGGGCCTCTGACCTTCTGTGTGCCCGCAAAATGTCGGCTTGTCCGCCCTCTCCATATAGCCGATCTCCCTCAGCGTCTAGCGATCACAGTTCCACTTATTGACGCGATTCTGCGGCGGCCCCTTGGCTGGACGGACAACCATCCCCATAGCGAGCCCAAAGGTGGCCTATGTGCAGACCTGTAGAGGAAGAAAGGTGCGTTACAGCAGGCGTTGGTTGGCGCAGCGGCGCAAAAAAAAGGACCATGCAGTTAAACTGCATGATCCCGGCACACGCCGTGTCACCGCTAATGTGCCTCATTCACGTCAGACAGCCTGTGGACGGCTCTCGGCAACGATCGCCTCGATCTGTGCCAGCAGACGTTCCAGCTCGGCTGGGTCGGTATGCTCGGTCAATGAAGCCATCGTACTGTCCCCATAGGTTCGAATTTCCGATTGAAGCTTGGTTTCCGTGATTTCCACCAGCTGGCGCCACTGCGATTCGTAATGAGCCAGCCAAGCCTCTGCCGTAGCATCGGCATAGTGCTGCAGGGGCGTACTGAGGAGATGCTCAAGTTCTTGCCGGAGCTGCCCCTTGCCTTCCCCTTCGAAAAAGTGCCGGGCCGATTTGAATCGCGACCACAACAGCTTGCGGTCCACGGTTTCGGTTTGCCACGGCGCCAACATGTCAGGCTGCGCAAGCTCCGGCGGCTCGTAGGCCGCCGCAGTGAAGCTGTCGAGACGCACACCAAGGTCCTCCGCTACAGCAGCATACTGGGCTGCAACCTGCCGCTTCAGCGCGCCTTCCATCCGGAGCGTAGTCGCGAGCAGCTCCTCGGACAGCTCGCTTTGCAGCAGCCGCTGCAGCTCCAGCCAGGAGGTCCACAGCATTTTACGCAAATCGCGACCATCCTCCTGCAAGGTGGAAGGATTGAACGCCAGGTTGTAATGCTCGCCAAACCGGAACTGCACCCGCTGCAGCACATAGTGCAGCAGCTCCTGCAGCTCTTGCCGGATCGGTTCGAACGACAACCTGCCCCGGAAGCCAGAGGCGGTTTGGAGCGCTTCATCAATTCGCACGGTCAACTGTTCACGCTGGGCCTGACGGCTCAGCTCGTCACCTCGCGCCGCCTGCAGCCAGCTGCCGATTGTTTTGGCGCTTCTGGCTATTTCTTCTGTTGCCGAATCGACAGCTAACTGTCCGAGCTCGGTGGACGTGAAGCGCAGGAAGGCATCTTCAAAGGCTTGAATGCCGGAGGCAGCCATTGCCGCCTCGTCCCCTCGCTGCTTGGCGTCAAGAGCCGCCAGGGAAGCCAGAGGATGTAGGCGCGGGAAACGGATCCCGTGCTGGAGCAGATTACGCTCTACGTGCTCCACCACACCGTTTAGCTCCGCTTCATCGGCCGCCAAATCTGCAGCATTCACGATAAAGAACATTTTGTCCAGCTCAAATTGATCCTTCACGCGGCCCAGCTGGAGCAGAAATTGACGGTCCGCTTGCGAGAAAGCATGGTTATAGTACGTAACAAATAGGATAGCATCCGCATTTTTAATATAATTGAAGGCCACGCCAGTATGACGGGCATTGACCGAATCTGCGCCCGGCGTGTCGACAAGAACAATCCCTTGCGCGGTCAACGGACAATCATAGAACAGCTCAATCTCGCGTACAAAACAGGAACGCCATTCCTCGGCAACATACTGGCGGTACCCTGCCGTATCCACCAGCAGTTCACCGTCCAGATGCTCCTGTAGCTCCTCCCAGCCCTTAGCGGCTGCCTTGAGGAAGCTGTAGTGCGGTCTGCCGCCAGGATGTAGCGCATCAGGGGTCAGCTGGCCAATTTTCTCCATCAACTGTGAGGCGGAGAGGCCTTCGAC
The DNA here is from genome assembly GCF_000378385.1 of Paenibacillus daejeonensis DSM 15491. Lineage (GTDB taxonomy): Bacteria > Bacillota > Bacilli > Paenibacillales > Paenibacillaceae > Paenibacillus_D > Paenibacillus_D daejeonensis. The sequence continues at coordinate 468,014 of NZ_KB899660.1, forward strand.
TTCCTCACCCAACAGCTTCATGGAGAATTGCAAATCGTCCAGCATGGCCGCCTCGGATTTCATGATAATTCTTGCCGAGCCGTGAGGATGATCCGCAGAGGGCGGGACGATGCGGTTAATGGCTGCAGTCGTCGGGTTGGGCGAGACAGGCAGCACTGGTTCACCAATCAGAGCATTGGCGAATGACGATTTGCCGGCGCTAAACGCACCGAACAATGCGATGGTAAACCGGTTGCGCTGCAGCCGGTCCGCCTTGCTCCGCATCGCTGTGGCTGCGGAAGCAAGTGCTGCTGTCGGATCGAGCAGGTCCGCGGCACGCCGCAGACGCTCAGCAGCCATACGCTGCGGAGCCAGTACAGTAGCAGACGCCAGGGCTCCGCTGGCTCCCGCCTCGGTAGCTGCTGCCTTTGCTAGCCCTGCACCAGCTGATCCGGCCAACGGCATCACCAGTTGGCTGCCCGAGCTGGTCTCTGGTGCCTGCTCGGCAGAGACTGCCTGCTGCGCTCCCTCAGCAGGGGGAGTTATCCGAGGTACCGGAAGCTTCGGAACGGCTTGAGCGGACGGCAAGAGCTCAGCGAGCGTCCGCGTGTACGCTGCTGCCTCCCTATCTATCGCCTCCAGCCGTGTCACGGCCTCTGCTTGCTGTGCCAGCTCCTCACGTCGTCCGGATTGCTCTGCCGCCTGCTGGTCTGCCAATCGGGCCGCCAGCTGTGCAAGCTCATCCGTCCAATCTGCTGCGTGTTTGCGATAACGACCTTTGATGGAGCCCGCCAGCGATTGACAATAATTCATCGTCGCCTCATTGCTGAAGGCGGCCCCAGGCTTAATCTCGGCCTCAAGCATCTCAGGCTCGACCAAACCTGTCAATTCAGCTGCCAGCCGCTCCTCCAGCGCTTCCTCTTGCCAGCCCAGCTTGGCAGCCTCCTTGCGGAACAGATCCATCAGATGCCATTCAATGCCCGAGCGGATTCCGGACTGCAGCTCGGTGTAGAACTGCTCCAGTCTCCGCTCTTGCTCAGCGGCTGTCTTCGCTCCGGCAAATAGCAGACCCATCCGAAAGCCCGGCCTGCGACTCTCTAGAAAGGCATGGGCAAGGTCCCTTGTTGCCGCCGGCATAATATTGGCGTTATCCAAGAGAGATTGTACGTCTTGACGCAGGGAGACGCGCAATCGGTCAGGCGCCTCCTGCCTTGCCCGTTCAAGCGCCGCCAAACTCTCCAGTTCGCCTCGCACTTCTGCCAGGCCAGCCTCGCCTCCAGCCTGGGCCATCAGCCCCTCACGCTCCGGCTCACGCTGCTCCGACAGCCAACGCTCGTGCTCGACCAGTAGATGTCTTGCCGATGCTTCTACGCTGACGCGGCTCAGCGGCTGGCGAATGGCTGCCAGCTCCGTGAGCAGCTCCGTCAGCGTATCCCATTGCTGATGCGGATGATCAGGCTCGCGCATGGAGAGGTACAGGATACCGGCCGGCTCCAGATGCCAGCCGGCAAACGCTTCTTCTACGCTTCGTTTATACTCGGCAAATGGCAGCTCCTGGTCGCGATGCTTATCAATTTGGTTCACGATGAGATACAGCGGTTTGCCCCAGTCCTTAAGCTGCTTGGCAAATGCAAAGTTAATCTCGGACTGCACGTGATTATAGTCCATCACATAAAAAACGACGTCTGCCAAATGCAGCGCCGATTCGGTCGCCATCCGGTGGGCGTCGTCCGTGGAATCAATGCCCGGCGTATCCAGCAGCACCGTGTGCCCGCCCAGACGAGGAATCGGATACGTGATGGCAACCGAGGTGAAGTCCTCGCCATTGACGCAATAGGCTTCCAGCTCCTCGGGTGGCGCTTCGATATACGTACGCTTGCCGCCGCTCTGACGCTCAATGCGAGCACAAGGCTCACCGTCGGCAATGGAAACGACATTGGCGCTAGTTGGAATGGGACTGGACGGCAGCAGCTGCGCACCGCACAGCCGGTTGATCAAGGTCGATTTCCCTGCGGAGAAGTGACCGCAGAACGCAACAATCAGTTGTTCATCCGTCAGTTTGCCGCTCACTTCACGCAGCCGCTCCGCATGCCGGTCATCCCTTGCAGAGGTCATGTGCTCCGCAATCTGCAAGAGCGCAGAGGAGACCGGCTCCGCTGCGCTCTGAGTCATACTGCTCATATGTCTGATCTCCTCATATCCTTACCTTGATTTGGTTGTACGTGACTGGCCTTTATTCAACCTTGCCTTCATCGCTGCTGTCCGGCATGCAGATCTCGAATACATTGCCATGCTGCAGAATAGTAATGCCACGTTTCTTCTCGCGCATAACGACGACTTCAGGCTTGACACGCATACGCTCCAAATACTGATCCGGCACTTCGCCTGCGCCGCTGACTGTCACGCCTTCCAGGATCACTTCCTCGTTGTCCGCAGGTGGAGCTGCGATGATGTCCGGATAGATGTCCGAGAACAGTTCAAAATTGTTTGTATAGACGGAAATGCATTTCATGGTTCCTCATCCTTTACTGGGTAATGGTTTTTTCTTTGCCTTATCTTTCCTGACTGCGACCGGCTTCATACGCCGTTTGCCTTCTTTGCACCGGTCCAGCAGCTCGCAAACCGAACATCCGGGATGCTGCGCTTTGCAATGGTATCGCCCAAAAAAGATGAGTCGGTGATGGGTCTCGGTCCACTCTTCCTCTGGAACAAGCTTCATCAGCTTCTTCTCTACCTCAAGGACAGAATCGTCAGGCCCTGCGATTGACAGACGCTTGGACACCCGCTCGACATGAGTGTCCACGGCGATTGCAGGAACACCGAACGCGTTGGATACGACTACATTGGCCGTCTTGCGCCCCACGCCAGGCAGCTCGGTGAGCTCTGCGTGGGTTCGGGGCACCTCGCCTTCGTACTTCTCAATCAACATACGGCACAGCTTTTGGATATGGTTAGCCTTGTTGCGAAACAAGCCAATCCGGCGAATATCCTGCTGCAGCTCTTCGAGCGGCACCGCAAGGTAGTCTTCCGGCCGCTTGTATTTGCGAAACAGGTCTGCCGTCACCCGGTTAACCGTCTCATCCGTACACTGGGCGGACAGCAGTACAGCGATTGTCAATTCAAAAGCGTTGCTATGATTCAACTCGCAATGAGCGTTTGGAAACATCTCGCCGATATGATCCAGAATCTCTCTCATTTGTTTTTTGTTCATTTCTATTACGCTCCCCAATTATGGGCTTCGTTTCAAAGTGTAGCGAAAAATGTCGCGGTACGCAAGCCTATTCCGCATGAAGTTGCAACAATATTTTGTAGAATACGAAGCAGCGGATTTCTGAGCCGTTTTCAGAGAAAATATACAGGTGTGCTAACGGACGAAAGGGTCGTCCTGGAGGACGACCCTTGTGAATCTGCACTGCAGCTTCTGCTTGAGACAGCTGTTATTTCACGACTTCAACCAGCTTGCCATTCACAATATAAAGGGTCAAGCTGTCACCATTCTTCAGTGCATCGATGCTGCTGAGCACGCCATTGACATAAATCTTCGTGTCTGCGGTCAATGCAAACCGATAGTTATTGTCATTCACTCCATTACGCATGACGTGCAGCTCTCCTGCGGCTGCATCATGACGCCAGAAAGTGCGGCTCATGCCATTCTTAACCGAGATGACCAGTTGATCCTGAGCATTCTTGCGGATTTCCACATGATCCCCCGCAGCCAGGACCGCCGTACTACTGCTGACGGCTCCGTTCTTCTCGACGCGGAACGTGCTGCCCAGCACAACTTCACTGCTGCCGCCGCTGTAGTCGTTCAGAGTCACCCGGTCCGAGCTGATGGATGCCAGCTTGCCCGCCTTCACATCAACTACCTTCACCGCAGACGGCTGCTTGCCGACAAACGTGACATTAACCAGTTGACCTGCTGTCAAATTGGTCAGAGCAATCGGCTGATTGGTTGAGGAGTGGAGCTGCCAGTTCGCTGTTACGAACCAGTCTGTCACACTTCCGTCTTCGGCACGGAGTCTAATCCGCTTGCCAGTCTGGTCTACAGAGACAATTTCCTGTTGAACAACAGAGTGGACTTGCAGAGCAACAACGCGAGTTTGGTCTGCGCCAAGCAATGCCGATACTGTGTCGCCGATTTTCAGATCACTAATCGTTGCGCTCGTCCGTCCATACAGGTCAACTCCTACATTCTGGTATTCCAGAACAGTTGTAGATCCGTTTGGCAGGGCCAATGTAATCCGGTTTGTCGTCTGGTTAATATTCGTTAGCTGGCCGGTGTAATTAAGCACCAGCTCGATCGATACCGCTGTACGGTCCGTATAGCCGATCGTGATCTTCTTATTGCGTGTCAGCAGTGCTTCCGCTGCTTGCTGCGGATAGACCGTTCCATTATAGGTGATGCGGGTTCTTGGCGTGATGGCAATTGCCTCCGCCCGGCCTCGGTCATCCAGCACAGTCAGAATTTTGCGCTCCTGATCATAGGAGACGATCTGGGCGCCATTCAGGTACTCGACTTGGCGGTCGGCTACTTTGATGGCCGTAACCGCACTCTGCGCGTTGATGGTCAGCTCTACCCGGTCTCCTTGCACAAGGTCAGCGACGGTCGGATTGCTCAGACCTTCAATGATAACCTGAACATTATTGGCGATCACATTGACTTCCAGTTTGCCATTCGCTGTATAGGTGATGGTCCGGGCGTCTTCCCTGATATCCTCATAGAGTTGACCCGTCACTGTATATCCGCCGGTCTGAGACATGCGGATCGCTGTAATCTGACTGTTCGTCACATCATACGATACCGTGCTGCCTACGGTAACATCACTCAATTGTTTGACTTGGTCGTTCAATGTAATGAGCGCATTGCCCGCCACTTCCCATGTCTCCGCTTCATTGCTGCCAGAGTTGAGAACAGTAATGGAGCTGCTGCCGACAGCCTGAATAGTACCGGAAGCCGTTTTATTGACCGGTGCCCCTTGTACCGTAACGGACACAGCAAGCGGTTGACTGCGGAAGGTGTCACGCGCGACCTCCACTGTACTGCCCACTACCAGATCCGCGACTTCCAATCGTTGACCGGCATTATTATGAACGAGCAACGTGCTGTCATAATTAACTTCCAAGAAGTCCGTACCAATCGACAGCCAGATTTTGTTCTCAGCTGGAACGACACGGGCAATTTCGCCTTTCAGCGTTTCTACTTGAGCCTCGTCGCTTGTGCCTTCGATAAAGCGGGCCTTACCACCCTCTGCCAATACGATGGCTTCGGCGAAGCGCGTCAGCTTGTCCGCTGCAGACTGGCTCTCGGAGTCGAAGCGATAGAAAATCGAACGGTTGTCCAGTTCAAATGTCCGGGACTGTTGGGTCTCGGCATCAAAGAGCGTAATTGAGCTGTCCGTCAGCTCGCTCACCAGACCTTTGACCTGGGACGGATATTCCACGGCAAACTGGCCTTGCGCACGACTCAGCAGTGTCGCCAGCATCGCACGAGTTACCGTTGTCTTCGGCTCGAATTTGTCGGCTGTAACCCCGTTCATGAGCTTGAGTTCGACTGCCGCATTGACGAATCCACGGTAATCCGCATCAATTTCGTTACGGTCCGTAAATGTGGAGGATCGGTTAGACAGTTGCTCCGCCAGCTCAGTCTCGGCAATGGTGCGGATCATCAGACGGGTTACCCACTCACGACTAGCTTTGCTGGTCCCCCAATTCTCCGACATCTCCTCGGCCAGCTCGAGTTCCTGATCACGGTCAAGAAGCCCGTTTTGCATGGCATAAATAACATAAGGCTTCGCATAATCTCGGACGCCAAAATCCTCGGGAAATACTGCCGTGGTATTTAAATCTACTTCATCTTGAAGACCGAGAAAGCGGATGGCCATAATAACGGCATCCTCACGGTTTACCCCTTCATTGGTTCCATAACGACCATCTGCGCCATAGCCCTGGACAATGCCTTGAAGGGTAAGCTTGGCGATATGCTTCTCCGCCCAGTGACCTGCCACTACATCGACATAAGGGGTCGCTTTGACCGGAGCTGCAGTTTCCTCCGCATAAGCGGCAGGGAGTACGGTGCCGGTTGTTCCGGCGGTCAGTGATACAACAAGTGCGAGTGCTAGCTTCTTTTGCCAGGACGACTTTCGTGTCATTCCAAAAACGCCTCCATTCGGACTTTATGCGCTGTGAATGATTCACAGCGCATAGTCGCGATAAATATGAATGATGAATAATTACTTGACGAAAGGATGCTCCAGTGTCACGTGTCCCATCAGCGATTCCGCTTGCTCGCCATCAATCAGGAGTTGCAAGGTATTGAATGCTTCGAACTGAAACACGGTGGATGTCATGGCATCAATTGCAAAGCTCTCTCCGCCTGCACCCATATTGGCTTCATCCGGAATCGTCAGATCAATCACAACATCACCGTTTTGAACGGAAATGTCATTCATTTGAATCGAACCCCATAGCGAGAGGGTGCCCACATTACCATCTTCCTGCAGTTGAGCCAGAGCAGCCTCCAGCATCTCTTGCTCATTCGTGTAGGTAATGACTTCCTCGGTTTCGACCAGCTCCATTAACTGGTCATCCGTACGATAAACCTTAATCGTTCTTTCCTCTGGAACCGCTACTACCGGGTCGTCTTCCCCTTCGCTGCTGACAGGCGTTTCGGCATTACTGCCCTCGTCCTGTGGTTCAGGCTCCTCCACCGGCGGTTCCTCTTCGACCTCCGGTTCTTCAGGGGTCGCTTCATTGTCAACTGGAGCGTTAACTTCTACGTCCGGTGCCGCAGGTGTATTCGTGAGCGGCTCTTCTTTTGCTCCGCAACCTGCAAGCACCAGAACAGCTGCTGTTACAAGCAGCAATTTTTTGACTCCGCGCAAGACTTATCCCTCCGATCTACTAAGACAATTTCAAATAAGATTTCATCCCGTCCACCATTTCTTTCGCGATCCGATCCCGTACTTCCTCCTTGGCGAGCACACTATCATCATGTCGGTTGGACAGATAGCCTGCTTCGATCAGGATGGCTGGCATCGTTGTTCGGCGAATGACAGCAAAATTGGCTTGTCTTACTTTGCGGTCTGGCAGCCCTGTAGCCTTGACCAAATGCTTGTGCATGACGTCCGCAAAGGCACGGCTGCTCTCCCGATTATAGTACGTCTCCACTCCCGTCACATCCGGCCTGAAGCTGTTGGCATGAATGGAGAGAAACAAGTCCGCACCTAGGTTATTCGCAAAGTTGGCGCGATCAGCCAGCTCCACAAAGGTATCGTTGCTTCTAGTCATATAAGGCTGAATCCGCGGCTCTTTATCGAGCAGCGCTTTGATCTTCAAGGCAACAGCCAGGTTGAATTCTTTTTCCTGTCGCTTGGTGATGCTGATTGCACCTGGATCCTTGCCGCCGTGACCAGCATCGATGACAACTTTGTAGATCTTGTTGCCGCCGCTGTCAGGGCCGGGAGAAGGGACAGCGCCAGGCTCAGGATATTTCACATCAATATTCAGCTGTCCGTTGCTCTGAGTTACTTCATACGTTGTTGGCAGCGATAGGTCAAATACGATTCGAACCGGCTTGTCCGCATGTGCCGAATACCGGATGCCGCTAAGTGCCGGATGACCGTCAACTTCATAGGAGGCTTCACCGGATGGTGTGCCCGGTTCAAACAGCGATCCAAAAGACGTATTCGGAAGATCCAGGACCAAGCGATCAGGACCTGTCAGGACCAGCATCGCATTCGGCGAAATCACACCGTCGTAATCGATCGAGAAACGACTGATTCCGTCATACGTAATGCCCTGAATTTGTCCACTTGCAGGTGGCAGAGACGGATTGCCCCCGCCCTCACCAGGCTGCGAAGGGTTCTGCTCTTTCATGTGTACTGATTTACTTACATTGTCCCATTGGACGTCCAGTCCAAGCTGCGAGCCGACGAATCGCAGTGGTAACATTGTACGCCCCTTGTCAATCATGGGAGGCGCTTCCAGTTTGACTTGCTGACCATTCACCAGTGCGGTACTTTTGCCTACGGTCAGAGTCATCTGGGTCTGACCATTATGTATGCTAGCCGACTTGGTCGCCTGATCCCAGCTTACTTGGTAGCCCAACCCTCCTGCGACGACCGCAATGGGTACCATCGTGTAGTTGTTTACGAGACGGGGCTCCACATCCGAAGCAAGGGCATTCCCGTTCAGAAACAATTTGGGCACGGCAGCGGCTTGTCCCGGGTTAGCCGTCAGGATAAGCATGACCGACAACATCAACAGCATGGATACTAACTTTTTCATCATTCACCTCGAAGACTGAATAGTTGGCTGATGACATCCGAACCGTCGCATCCGAATAACGCCAGACGAACATTAGACGCAGACCGACATAAAAAGTTGCGTTTCGAGGTAAATTTTAACGTTTCAATTCCGCACTGCCTGCTGCGCAGTAATGGAAAAACCCGAACGCCTCGCGGTGAAGCGATACATTCGGGTTCTGTTGGTTGGTCCGTTTAGAATGCCACGCGATTGGCTTCGTAAGCGGTAATTTTGTCTTCATGCTGCAGAGTCAGACCGATATCATCCAGACCTTGGAGCAGGAATTGACGGCGGTGCTCATCCAGGTCGAAGTCAATCTCCAGGCCGAGCGAATCCGAGATTTTCTTGTTCTCAAGATCCACAGTCAGCTGATATCCGTCATTAGCCGCAGTGCGCTGGAACAGATCCTCGACTTGTGCTTCGGACAGCTTGATTGGCAGGATGCCATTCTTGAAGCAGTTGTTGTAGAAAATGTCAGCGTACGAAGGCGCAATGATGACCTTGAAGCCGTAATCCAGAATCGCCCATGGCGCGTGCTCACGGGAGGAGCCGCAGCCAAAGTTGGCACGGGAGATCAGGATCGAGGATCCCTGGTAACGCTCCTGGTTTGGCGCGAAATCCTTGTTCACCTCGCCACTCTCATGAAAACGCCATTCGTAGAACAAAAATTGGCCAAAGCCGCTGCGCTCGATGCGCTTCAAAAATTGTTTAGGAATAATAGCATCGGTATCTACGTTGACCCGGTCCACAGGTGCAACAATGCCCGTTAATTTAGTGAATGCTTCCATGTTAAGTAGTGCTCCTCTCAATCGGTGTTATCAGTGGGCTACAGCCGTTTTGAATTCCCAGTCGCGGACATCCGTGAAGCGGCCTTTGATGGCTGCTGCAGCGGCCATAGCAGGCGACACGAGATGTGTGCGTCCGCCGCGTCCTTGGCGACCTTCGAAGTTACGGTTGGAGGTCGAAGCGCAGCGTTGGCCAGGCTCCAATACGTCCGGGTTCATGGCCAGACACATCGAGCAACCGGCATCGCGCCATTCGAATCCAGCTTCTGTGAAGATCTTATCCAGGCCTTCTTGCTCAGCTTGAATCTTGACGCGTCCGGAGCCAGGAACAACGATGGCTGTAACACGGTCGCTAACCGTATGACCCTGGGCAACCTCGGCAGCTGCACGCAGATCCTCAATCCGGCCATTGGTACAAGAACCGATGAAGACATAGTCAATGTCGATTTCCGTCATTGGCGTGCCTGGGGTCAGACCCATGTACTCCAATGCTTTCTCGGCAGCCTTGCGCTCATTCTCGGTAGGCAGCTCAGCCGGCACTGGAACAGCCGACGTGATGTCGGTTCCCATGCCCGGGCTAGTGCCCCAGGTCACTTGTGGAATCAGGCTGTCGACGTCAAATTCCAGCACGGTATCGTACTCTGCGCCTTCGTCAGTAGTCAGTTGGCTCCATACTGCTACGGCTTCTTCGAATTTCTCGCCTTGTGGCGCATATTCGCGGCCGCGCAGGTAATCAAATGTCGTCTGGTCAGGTGCGATAAGACCCGCACGCGCGCCAGCTTCAATCGACATGTTGCAGACCGTCATCCGCTCTTCCATGGACAGGCTGCTGATAGCTTCGCCAGTGTACTCCAACACATAACCAGTAGCAAAGTCCGTGCCGTATTGAGCAATAACCCCGAGGATCAAGTCCTTGGCTGTTACGCCAGGCTTGCGTTTGCCATTGAAGCGAATTTCCATTGTTTTTGCTTTGGATTGCTGCAGACATTGGGTAGCCATGACATGCTCTACCTCACTGGTACCGATACCGAACGCGAGCGCGCCGAATGCACCATGTGTGGAAGTGTGGCTGTCGCCGCACACAATCGTTTTGCCAGGGTGAGTCAAGCCAAGCTCCGGTCCCATAACGTGAACGACACCTTGGTCAAGGCTGTTCAGGTCATACAAGGTTACGCCGAAGTCTTCGCAGTTCTTGGTCAGCGTATCGATCTGCTGCTTCGAGATCGGATCCTTAATGTTGAAACGGTCTTTGGTTGGAACGTTGTGGTCCATTGTTGCAAAAGTCAGATCAGGCCGGCGCACTTGGCGTCCGGACAAGCGCAGTCCCTCAAAGGCTTGAGGCGACGTTACCTCATGAACCAGGTGCAAGTCGATATAAATAACGCTCGGCTTGCCTTCTTCCTGATGGATGACGTGGTTGTCCCAGATCTTTTCGAACATGGTTTTCTTTGTAGTCATTTCTTTCACCTCATAAATTAATAGGTTCTCAAAAATAGTATAGTTGTATCATACCATGACATTCTTCATTGTTCCAAGATATAATATCTATAACGACAATAGGAAATACCTATAAGGGGAGTGAGGATCGTTCTTTCGATCGCTCTTGTCCCCAGATTTTTTGATTATATAACTTCTTTATAGGTATAAATCCGGGGACAAAGGCGAACGCTTCGCTTCTGCAGAATCGATTCCTCACATTTGGTACTACTAAAGAAAGAAGGGGATTAAATCTATGGAACTTAGACAATTGCAATATGTCGTGCAGATTGCTGCTGACAAGAATTTTTCTCGGGCAGCGGAGAAGCTGCATATCGCTCAGCCCTCGCTTAGCCAGCAGCTTGCCAAGCTGGAAAAGGAGCTGGGGCAGCAGCTGTTTCGACGCACGACCAACTCGGTAGAGCTGACACATGCGGGCGATGTGTTCGTAACGAAGGCAAGCGTCATCCTCGACGCTGTGGAGCAACTGAAGCAGGAGATGGACGATCTTGGCCAAATGCGTCGGGGTCGGCTTGTGGTAGGCAGTCTGCCTACCACCGGCTCGCATATCCTGCCAGTCGTCCTCCCTGTATTTCAGGCTCGTTATCCCGAGATTGATATTGTTCTGCTCGAGGACAGCACCAGTCGATTGGAACAGTTGACCGCGAGCGGCCAGACCGACCTCAGTCTGCTCTCGCTGCCGCTGCTTGAACCCTCCCTCACCTGGGAACCGCTAATTGAGGAAGAAATTAAGCTTGCCGTCCCTCCCCAGCACCGGCTGGCCCGGGAAAATGCAGCGGGCCGGCTTAACGATGCTAGTATCGCGGATCTTGCAGATGAACCGTTCATCCTGCTCAAGCGGGGTCAGGGCTTCCGCCAGATCGCCTTCGACCTCTGTGCCGAAGCGGGCTTCAGCCCCCGAATCGTCTTCGAAAGCGGCAATATCGAAACCGTCCAGTCCCTTGTAGCTGCGGGCATGGGGATCGCCTTTGTACCGATGATGGTCACCCGTTCCCCGAATACTTCGCTAGCACCTGTCTATCTCTCTCTGTCCGATCCCCGGCCCTCGCGGACGCTTGTTGTTGCCAGCAGGCGGGGCCGCTATCTGTCCAAAGCTGCGGAGGCTTTTATTGAGACCATGAAGGAAGCGATCTCCGAACATTATCAATCCTGATTTAAATGAAACAGCTATTAATAGAGGCCGGGCCTCCTGTCCTCGAAGACTGGAATCCGGGTGCGCACATCGTCAACCAGCGCCATATCAATCGTCGCCTGCAGAATGGTCTCGTCCTCTCCCGCTTCGGCCACGATCTCGCCCCAGGGATCAATAACCATAGAGTGACCAAAAAACGACGTGCTGCCGCTGCTTCCAGTACGGTTGCAAGCCACGACAAACATCTGGTTTTCAATCGCTCTGGCCGTTAACAACGTGCGCCAATGGTGAAGGCGAGGATTCGGCCATTCCGCTGGCACGAACAGCAGCTTGGCGCCATCCAGGGCTAGCCGTCTGGCGAGTTCAGGGAAACGGATATCGTAGCAGATCATGGATGCTGCCCGAGAACCGTCAATATCCAACACACCTGGTGCGTTTCCTGCTTGGAGATGCTTCTCTTCATCCATTAGACGGAACAAGTGAATTTTTGAATATTCAGCTTGGAGTTGACCACTCCGGTCAAAGGCATAAGTTGTATTGTAAACGCCGTCTGCACGTTTCTCAGCGATCGATCCCGCCAGCACATGAATCCCGTGCCGTTTGCTGAACGCACTGATCAGCGCTTTCGTGCGATTGCCGTTCTCATCAGCCAAGGCTTCAATTTCATCCAGCGCATAGCCAGTGTTCCACATCTCTGGGAATAAAATAAGGTCTGGCTTGGGCGTTAGTGCCGCAGCCTGCTCCAAACGCTCCTCCAGTCGGGCAAAATTACGATCCGGCGAGCCCGCTTCAATATACATTTGCACAATGGCAAGATTCAGCTTTTCTGTCATCCTTCAGGCCTCCTGTCTTCCAATAATCATAACGTGTCATGGAAAGCTGTCAAGTTGGGAACATTAGTACAGCTTGCAGCACACAGTTATCCATGCTTTCCAAGGAGGTCGTTCCCATGTTCAAACGTTCGCTAAGCCTGTGCTTGCTGGCCGCGATTCTTGTCGCACTGCTCTCGCCTGCTGCGCTTGCTGCTGCAACTGCCAAGCCGGTTCAGGTATTTGATGTCGCGGCAGGCAAAGTCGTCAAAACGGTAGAGAATAATGCAGAATATCAGCAATATGCCAAAGGCTGGCTGGAATCAGTCACGGGTTTGTCGCCACAGCTGAAGCCGGATGAAAAATGCGGTCACGTCTACCGTATTCCGCTCGAGCAGCCTGCCACTGTCAAGGCAGGCAAGCTGACGTTTCAAACCGATGATGTGTTTCTGTTCCATTGTCCAGACAAGCCCTCCGTATTGCTTGTTTTTGATGCCCAGAAGAAGCCGCATCTCTTATCGTTCAAGGCCAATCTCCAACCTTTCCTGAAAAAGATCGGCTCACCGGACGCGTAAAGACATACCCGTACCACTCAGGCACCGGCTGCTTCACGCACCGGTGCCTGATTTTTTACACCCGGCATAGTGCCCTCTTCCCCTCGACACATACCTGTGAATCTGCTACATTAGGGATACGATTTCGGCACTAAGCCCGACAAAATGGAGTGGATTACTTAATGGACCTCACCAATACAAAACGAATCTTTCAACCGGCCAAGCGCATGCAGGGACTGCCCGAGCAATTTTTTGCCCGGCTGGTCGCAAAGGCGAATGCACAAGCTGTCAAGGGCCGGGATATTATCAATCTAGGACAAGGTAACCCGGACCAGCCGACACCCCCTCACATTGTCGCTTCACTACAGGAAGCTGCCGCTAAGCCGCAGTATCACAAATACCCGCCCTTTGGCGGCTTTCCCTTTCTGAAACAGGCTGTCGCCAAGCGTTATAAAGAAGACTATAATGTGGAGCTCGACCCAGATACGGAAGTGGCTGTCCTCTTCGGGGGCAAAACCGGCTTGATTGAAATCAGCCAATGTCTGCTTGATCCTGGCGATGTGGCTCTCGTGCCTGATCCCGGCTATCCTGACTACTGGTCTGGGATTGCACTGGCTGGCGCCCGGATGTCGCTGATGCCTTTGAGAGCGGACAACAATTTCCTTCCCGATTATAGCGCGATCGCCTCTTCCGATGCTGACAGGGCCAAGCTGATGTTCATCAATTATCCAAACAATCCAACCGGAGCAGTAGCAGATAGCAACTTCTATCAGGATACGGTGGCATTTGCCGAACGGCATGGAATCGCCGTCGTCAGTGATTTCGCATACGGAGCCATTGGATTCGGAGGAGATCGTCCGGTGAGCTTCCTGCAGACACCTGGAGCCAAGGATGTCGGCTTCGAAATCTACACGCTGTCCAAGAGCTATAATATGGCAGGCTGGCGGGTCGGCTTTGCAGTCGGTAATGCGGAGCTGATCGGACTGATTAATCTCATTCAGGATCATTACTATTGCAGTTTGTTTGGCGGTATTCAAGAAGCGGCCGCGACTGCCTTGACCGGTCCGCAGCAATGCGTCCGTGACCTGAATGCGACTTACGAGTCGCGGATGCATGCCTTATTTAATGCTCTTGGCAGCATCGGCTGGCAAGCTGAACGTCCCGGAGGCTCTTTCTTCTGCTGGCTTCCCATTCCCGCCGGCACGACCTCAGTTGCATTTGCGGATCGACTGCTGGAAGAAGCCGATGTCGTTGTCGCTCCCGGTGCCGGCTTCGGTACCCATGGCGAAGGCTATGTCAGGCTGGGACTGCTGGCCGATGAAGCGCGGCTTGAAGAGGCTGTACAGCGGATCGGACGATTGAATTTGTTCACATAACATGATATGCTTGTTGCAATCAAAGATCCAAACGTGATGACGGGAACCGCGTGCCACAACTCAATCGTGTCCAGAGAGTAAATTTCCAGGCTGCAAGAATTTACCGCGATTGCTGGTATGCCCCCACCCCCGAACGGACGGCGATGAGCCGCACAGTGCCTGCTGTTATCAGGTCCGAGCAGGATGAAGCATGAGATACGCATGCCTTCATCAACGAAGGTGGTACCGCGGAAGTCCAGACTTTCGTCCTTTTTGGACGGGAGTTTTTTGTGTTTTTTGGGTCTTTACAGGAAAGGGATGTATGAAGTTTATGGGAGATTGTATCGTCATTAAAATCGGGAGCAGCTCCTTGACCTCGGAGGAGACAGGCGGACTGCACCGTGAGCGAATTGACTATTTCGCTGATGAACTGGCCGCTCTCCACCAGCAAGGCTACCAGGTGCTGCTGGTGACCTCCGGCGCGGTAGCCGCCGGATTCCGCCGAATTGGATACACCGCGAGACCTCGGCTGGTTCACGAGAAACAAGCCGCTGCCGCCGTTGGTCAGGCTCTGCTGATGCAAGCCTACCAGGAGGCTTTTGGACGCAGCGGTGTCGCGGTCGCTCAAGTGTTGCTTACACGCTCTGACTTCTCCAACCGAAGGAGAATCCAGAATGCCCAGCGGACGATCGATGAGCTGCTGAAGCAGCGTGTCATCCCCATTATTAATGAGAATGATACAGTCGCCACCGCAGAGCTCAAGTTCGGTGACAATGACACCTTGTCCGCTCTTGTTGCTAACCTCGTCAAAGCAGGTCAACTGCTGATGCTAACGGATACCGACGGGCTCTATACCGAGGATCCACGCAAAAACCCGCTTGCCAAGAAGCTCGAACGGGTTGAGCAGATCTCAGCAGAAATTGAGCAAATTGCCGGTGGCTCAGGCTCCAATGTGGGCACCGGCGGGATGCGTTCCAAGATCGAAGCGGCACGCATTGCAATGCGCGGCGGTATCCCTGCCTTTATTGGACGCATTGTGGAGCAAGGAGATTTGTCGGAGGCGGTTGCCGGGAACGGCAAAGGCACGTATTTCGATACCAAGCTTCATACGTTACCGATGAAGAAGCAGTGGGTCAGCTTTCACTCGCAGCCGCAGGGCAGTATTACGGTTGATGAAGGAGCCGAGACCGCGCTGCTGACAGGAGGCAAGAGCTTGCTGCCGGCAGGCATCCGCGGCAGTACTGGCGACTACCACTCCGGCGATGTCGTCGAGGTTCGCAATATCCGCCAGGAGACGATCGGGCGAGGCGTCGTCAATTATGAAGCCTGGCAGGTTCAAGCAGCCGCTGGACTCAGCTCGGATGAAGTACGCCAGCGTCTGGATGTTGTCCGGATCGAAGTCATCCATCGGGATGAATGGGTGCCGATGTAGAATTGAGTATTGATTATCAAGGAGGTCCTATCCTATGAGTGAAGTTCGTGAAAAAGCACTGAGAGCTGGCCAGACAACAGCCGTCATGAACCGTCTGACCACAGCTCAGAAAAATGAAGCGCTGCGTGTCATGGCCGATGC
Source organism: Paenibacillus daejeonensis DSM 15491 (assembly GCF_000378385.1). Classification (GTDB taxonomy): domain Bacteria; phylum Bacillota; class Bacilli; order Paenibacillales; family Paenibacillaceae; genus Paenibacillus_D; species Paenibacillus_D daejeonensis. The sequence goes on from NZ_KB899660.1 coordinate 484,002, forward strand.
GCTGGTCCGTGAGCAAGCATCTATTATAGAGGCCAATGCCGAAGATTTGCAGCGTGGCCGAGAGAATGGCACCAGTTCCTCCCTGCTCGACCGGCTTGCGCTGGACGAGAAACGGATTGGCGGTATTGCCGAAGGCCTGCGCCAGATCGCTGAGCTGCCTGATCCAGTAGGTGAGCAGCTCGCAGAAATTAATCGTCCGAACGGGTTGCATATTCGTCAGCTCCGGGTGCCGCTTGGAGTGATTGGAATGATCTATGAAGCCCGTCCCAATGTTACGGTCGATGCTGCCGGACTTTGCCTAAAAACGGGGAATGCGGTGGTTTTGCGAGGAGGATCGGCTGCACTTTCCTCCAACCGACGCATTGTGGAGGTTCTGCACGAGGCATTGGCTACGACTGACATGCCTGCAGAGGCCCTGCAGTTGATTGAGGATGCCAATCGTTCCTCAGTGGATGAGATGCTCAAGCTCAAAGGTGTACTGGACGTCGTGATTCCACGCGGCGGCGCCTCGTTAATCAATAACGTGGTGGAGAATGCCATCGTTCCTGTCATTGAAACCGGCGCCGGCATCTGTCATGTCTTCATCGACGCCGATGCTGATGCAGATATGGCATCGGACATTGTCTTCAACGCCAAGGTTCAGCGTCCTTCGGTCTGCAACGCCATTGAAACACTGCTTATCCATCAGGATTTCCCTGTGGATCAATTACGGGCCATCACTGCCCGCTTGACCGAAGCCGATGTGGAACTGCGTGGCTGCGAGCGCACCCAGGCGCTGCTCGGATCAGGCATCCGTCAGGCTACGGATGATGACTATGCGACCGAGTATAATGATTACATTCTAAATCTGCGTATTGTCGATGATATCGATGTTGCCCTGAACCATATTGCTGCCTTTGGCACGAGCCACAGTGAATGTATCGTAACGAACCGTGAAGATAATGCCCAGCGCTTCCTGCAGGATGTGGACAGCGCGGCTGTCTACCATAATGCATCGACTCGCTTCACCGACGGCTTCGAATTCGGTTTCGGCGCTGAGATCGGCATTAGTACCCAGAAGCTGCACGCCCGTGGTCCTATGGGATTGCCAGCTCTGACCTCCACCAAATACCAGATCGTCGGCAGCGGCCAGATCCGCAGTTGACCTTAAGGAAGGAAGAGAGACATGTCGCAATATGAGTCACCGGCCATTGAAATCACGGGCCGCAAGATTGCTTTCTACGGCTCCGGCTCGATGGCCGAGGCGATTGCCAAGGGCATGCTGGACCGCCGTCTCACTACCCCTGATCAGCTGATCATGATCAACCGCAGCAACGAGGCTCGACTGGAAGAGCTGCGCGGACGTTATGGCGTTGTTACCCCTACTACCGAAGATGACAAGCTGACTCAGCTGCATGAGGCAGATATTATTTTTCTGGCTGTCAAACCCAAGGACGCGCAGGAAGCGATTCTTAAGCTGCGGAATACCGTGCGAAGCGGCCAGATGGTGATCTCCGTCATCGCCGGCTTGTCGATCTTGACGATGGAGCAATTGCTCGACAAACCAGTCTCCATTGTACGAACGATGCCTAACACCTCCAGTACAATCGGCCTTGGCGCAACTGGCATCAGCTTCTCGGAGAAGGTGACGCAGGCACAGCAGGATATCGCGATCGAGATTTTTCACAGTCTCGGTATTACTATCGTAGTCGAAGAGCCTCTGCTGGATACTGTAACCGGGCTGTCTGGAACCGGACCTGCCTACATCTATTATATGATGGAAGCGATGATTCAAGCCGGTCACGCCCTGGGTCTCGAGGAAGCCGACGCCCGCAAACTGACCGTACAGACGGTGCTAGGCGCTGCGCGGATGGTACAAATCACTGGTGAAGAGCCGGCGGACCTGCGTCGCAAGGTTACCTCTCCCGGCGGTACAACCCAGGCAGCAATTGAGACACTGGAGCAGCACCGGTTTACAGATTCCGTCGTCAAAGCCGTTTCACGCGCGACACAACGCGCGGGTGAGCTTGGCGCCATGATTGAAAGGAGTACGATTAAATGAAACCTCAACCAGGCATGTGCATTGCCAGTTACCGTTGCTATGATGATAAAGCTGATTTTCATAAAAAAGCGCAATCGATTGCTGTCGGCCTGACCGTCGGCAGCTGGACCGATCTGCCCGAGGCCAAAAAAGCCGCCATGGAAAAACATCTCGGCCAAGTAGTCGGGGTTGAGATTCATGAAGCGGAGAACGGCGCGCCCGGCACCCGGTATGCCGATCTGCATATCGCTTATCCGGAGATCAACTTCAGCCGGGACATTCCAGCTTTGCTCGTTACCGTCTTCGGCAAGCTCTCGATGGACGGACGCATCAAATTAATCGATTTGCATCTGTCGGAGACCTTCCTGTCCGCATTCCCCGGTCCAAAGTACGGCATTAAAGGGATCCGCGAACAGCTCGGCGTGCATAATCGCCCGCTGCTGATGAGTATTTTCAAATCTGTCATCGGTCATGATCTGCAAGGACTGGAGGAACAGTTCTATCAGCAGGCGCTGGGTGGCGTCGATCTGATCAAGGATGATGAGATTTTGTTCGAAAATCCGCTCACGCCTCTGGAACGGCGGGTTGAGGTCTGCATGGCCGCTGCCCGTCGTGCAGAGCAGGAGACCGGTCAGAAGCTGCTCTATGCCGTCAATCTGACGGGACCGACCTCGCGTCTCGCCGAGCAAGCCAAAAAAGCTGTCGATGCAGGAGCCAATGCACTGCTCTTCAACGTACTGGCCTATGGCTTTGATGTGCTGCATGAGCTGAGTAAGGATCCTGCCATCTCCGTACCAATTGCGGCACATCCAGCGATGGCAGGTGCGTTGTACCCCTCTCCTCACTATGGGATTGCCGCGCCATTGCTGCTTGGCAAACTGATGCGGATTGCCGGCGCGGATCTGTCTCTCTTCCCTTCTCCTTATGGCTCGGTCGTCATGCCCAAGGAAGAGAACCTGGCTGTCCGTGATGCCTTGCTCTCGGATGAGTTGCCTGTGGCAGCTAGCATGCCTGTGCCTTCGGCCGGTATTCATCCCGGCTTGGTATCACTCATTCTCCGGGACTTCGGTCAAGAGGTTGTCGTCAATGCAGGTGGCGGAATTCACGGTCACCCCCAAGGCACGGCAGCCGGCGGACGCGCCTTCCGTCAGGCGATTGAGGCGGCTACAGCTGGTCGCAAGCTGAGCGATGCTGCTGTCGACCATGAAGAGCTGCGGACCGCACTCGAACTGTGGGGGAACAAGGAATGACGCAACGCCAACGGGTCATCTTCTGCGACTTTGACGGAACCATCACCAAGAATGACAACATTATCGCTATTATCCGTCACTTCAATCCCGCAGGTTGGGAAACGATTGTCGACGATATCATCCGGCAGCGCATCTCTATTCAGGAAGGTGTCGGCAAGCTGTTTTCGCTGCTGCCGACTTCACGCCAGCAGGAAGTCGTTGATTACGCGATTAACAATGCGGAGATTCGCGAGGGATTCGAGGAGCTGCTCGCTTACTGCAAGGCCGAGCAGATTCCGTTCTATGTGACCAGCGGCGGGATTGACTTTTTCGTCTATCCCATCCTGTCCCGATTCGATATTCCTGTGGAGCACATCTACTGCAACGGCAGCAATTTCGAAGGCGCGGCTATCGAGATCACCTGGCCTCATCCCTGTGATGAGCATTGCGAACGCAACTGCGGGATGTGTAAAACAACCATTATGCGACGCTTCCCGCCAGAGCAGTATGAGCGGATTTTGATCGGCGATAGCGTGACAGATTTTGAAGGGGCCAAACTGGCCGACCTGGTTTTCTCGCGCTCTCATCTCTCGGAGAAATGCCGCGAGTTGGGGTTGCCATTCGTCCCTTATGAGACATTCCATGAAGTAACAGATACTTTGAAGAAAGAAAGGACGAGCCAACGATGACTTTTTCAGCCATTGCTCTTGAGGACAAGCAGCGTGCGCTCTCAGAGCTAGCCGATGCCAAGCAGCTGTTCGCAGATCGCGGATGGTTTGCGGGTACCAGCGGCAACCTGTCGATGCGGGTAGGCGAATTTGACCCGGAGCAGTTCCATTTCGCGATTACCGCCAGTGGCAAGGATAAGTCCCAGCGCACGCCGGAGGACTTTCTCTTTGTCGACCAGCAAGGCAAGCCTGTGGAGAACACTCGGCTCAAGCCTTCTGCAGAGACACTGATTCATTGCGAGATTTATCGACTGACAGGCTGCGGCGCGATTTATCATGTGCATACCGTTTTCAATAATCTGGTCTCAGAGTGGTTTAACGAGCGCGGAGCTGTGCCGATCGAAGGTGTAGAACTGATCAAAGCGTTTAACATTTGGGATGAGGAAGCGGTTATTGATGTACCGATTGTACCGAACTATGCGGATATCCCCCGCATCGTACCCGAGGTAACACGCGTCATGAATCAGCAGATTCCCGGCATCCTGCTGCGCAAGCATGGCATTTATGCTTGGGGAGCCAACGGCTTTGAAGCGAAGCGGCATCTGGAGGCGTTTGAATACTTGTTTGAGTATGCCTACCGGTATGAGCTGCTCAAAGCAACACGCCGCTAGTCATGCGTATTCAGGAGGTTGCTGACCTGCTCGGCACGACGGCTCGCGCCATTCGGCTGTATGAACAAAAAGGCCTTCTGCAGCCAGGCAAGGACGAGGACAACGGATATCGCCATTATGAAACGGCGCATATCGAGCAACTGCAATGGATCCTGGCTCTGCGAGAGCTCGGCTTGTCTCTGGAGACGATAGCCGGGCTCTTGTCTGTCCGTGGACAACCGGAGGTGTGGGCAGAACAATTGGAGGCGGCCAGAGCCTCCTTATACCGCCAGCACCTGGCTGCTGCCCAGGGATTGCAGGCGCTTGATGGAGTCATGTCTGCGCTGGAGCGCACCCGCGAGGTGCCGCTCCAGGAAATGTTGAGTGCGGCCTCTCATCTGCGTGAAAGCAGGCTGCTGCGTGAATCGTGGCAGGATCGCTGGGACTATGACCGACTGGCGCAGCGGATGGATGACGGCGAAGTGGGATTGCCACTCGCTTTCTCAGCTGACGGTCTCTCTGATGACCTGTATGCGCGCACGTTGGATGCCGTTACTGCAGCCATTTCGCCTCAGCCTGGGGAGCGCGGACTAGATCTGGGCACGGGGCTGGGCAATCTGGCTTGGCGGCTCGCTGCGACGGGAGCCGAGGTCATCGGCGTCGAGCAATCGACCGAGATGCTGCGGGCGTGCCGCCGCCGCCATCCTCAGCTGCCAGTACGGCAAGGCAATCTGTTGGCGCTGCCTTTTGCCGATGCCACCGCGGACTTCATAACCTGCAGCTTCGCGCTGCATCACTTGACCCCCGAGCAGCAGCGGCTGGCACTGAGGGAGATTGGGCGAGTTCTAAAGCGTAATGGCAGAGTGTGTATAGCCGGTCTGAACTCATCACCCATACAGGCGAATAATAAAGCTCCTCTCTGGCACCCGCTTATAAAAACATCGCTTATCAATTGGTTTCAAGAATCCGGGATGAATTACGATATAACACTGCTAAGCAGTGCGGTTATGTTGATTCATGCAAGAGCCGGAAGCAAAATCTGAAAGATTATGATTTCACACTTCGCATCAGATTTTGCATAGGTTTGTTAGGCGCTAGGTTGGATTTGCATATGAAACCAACCTCCAACTTGCGGTAGGCGACGGGGAGAGACATGATTTCTAGCTCCCCCCGCTCCTGAGCCTTGGTCACAGCGGATCGCGGCAGCAATGAAATGCCGAGGCCCGCGGCTACACCGTTGATAATTGTATTCAGTGTTCCGAACTCCGTTATATTCGGTCGATCAATCCCTTGCTCCTGCAGAAGTTTGTTCACGCTATCAAGGTGAGTACAACCCACCTCAAAGAATAACAATGGCCGCAGCAACATCTCTCTCCAACTTGTATTTAGATCCCCCTTGGTCACCAGGACCAACTCATCATCGTACAACTTAACATAAGTGAATTGTTTTTCATTCAGTGGTCCATAAATTAGAGCCCCGTCCAAATTATCCTGTTTCACCTGTTCAATCAACGCATGATTCTCACCCGTCACAAATTCTATCTTAAGCTCCGGGTTCCATGTGCTCTGCTGCAGTAATATCGGTGCAAGTTTACTCCATGAGCAGGATTCAATTGCCCCTAAACGCAGCTTTATCTGCCCATTTCCAGCATCAACAGTCGCTTGTTCCGCTTCATCCAGGAGAGACAGAATGTGGTCTGCATACTCCAGCAATCGCTCTCCAGCCGGAGTTACACTCATGCCTTGGTGAGAGCGATAAAATAGTGGCACTTCCAGCTTCTCTTCGAGCTGCTTGATTCGTGTTGAAACATTGGACTGGACATAATTCAGTTTGAATGCTGCTTTATTGATACTTCCTTCCCTGGCAACCGCTTGAAATATCCTCAGTTCCCCAGTATCCAAATTGCACACCCTCTCTCCTAACTTGTAATGCCATAATATCAATAAAAACGAATGCTGCTTTCTGTTTTGTTCATTTTACGGAACAGGATACTCACGTTAAAATTATGCCTAGTTACATTACTATCAGTCAGGAGGTTCATATGATGAAAGCAATGGTCCATGCAACCAGGAGTGGGATTTCCGGCCTACAATTAGGTACATCACCCGCCAAGCCCGTCAATAAGGGAGAAGTGCAGGTACGATTAAAGTCAGCGGGACTGAACCATCGGGATCTATTTGTTATGTCCGCTCGCAGTTCTAATGATGCTCCACTCATCCTAGGCTCCGACGGAGCAGGAATCATCACGCAAATAGACAAGGAGGTAAAAGGTTTCAAGATTGGTGATGAAGTCATAATTCATCCTACTCTGGGGTGGCCTACAGCTTCTGAGGTTCCTGAAGTCCCTGATATAGTCGGTGGGCCAACCGATGGCACACTTGCGGAGTATATCACGTTACCTGCTGATAACATCTTACCTAAACCCTCTCATCTTACATGGGAAGAAGCCGGAGTGTTGTCACTATCAGCTCTTACTGCTTATCGTGCCCTCTTCACACGCGGGAAACTGAAACCGGGCGAGCATGTACTGATTCCAGGCATTGGAGGCGGCGTTGCTACGTATGCCATGCTTTTTGCGGTTGCTGCAGAAGCTAAGGTGACTGTTACTTCTCGTAGTGAAGCCAAACGGGCTCAGGCCATGCAATTGGGAGCATTTCATGCTTTGGACAGCTATACAGATTGGCACATAGGTGATCATGCTCCAAGTGTAGACCTGATTATGGATAGTATTGGACAAGCTATGTTTAATCAATATCTAGATGTTTTGCGACCAGGAGGCCGTGTTGTGATGTATGGCGCAAGTTCTGGTGATCAGCTGCAGCTTCCCATTCGAGCGATTTTCTTCCCGCAAATCAGTATGTTAGGCACCTCTATGGGTAGCAGGGAAGAGTTCATTCAAATGTTGGAGTGGATCGAGCGCCATCAGATAAAGCCTGTAGTAGATCGCATCTATCCGCTAGAAGAAACAACACTGGCCTTCGAGCGTATGCAGCAAGGAAAGCAATTCGGTAATATTGCCATTCACATCTCTTAACTTGCCGAATTCTTGCCCCCGCAGGAACAACAAACAGGAGCTGACCCCCTCCTGGGGTCAGCTCCATTATCTATCCTCCACCGCGAAAACGGCGGGAATGCTCCCGCGCTTCGTCGGGATTGGTCACGCGATTACGGCTCCATTCGATCAGAATCCGATCAATGTAGCGCAGATGCAGCTTGCCTGCAAACACCGCCTCCTTGAGCGCGAAGCGGATCAGCTCGTCCGGGTAATGATCCTGGTCCAACCAGCTGCTGATCGTCTCGCACTCCATCGGCGAAAGCGGTCGTCCGAATTCACGTTCGAACAGCTTGAACAGATTAGGGATCTGGGCCGCTTGGTGGGAACCCTGCTGCTCATGTTGCTCTGGCGTGGATTGCGACTGCGTGGCTCCACCCAATACCTCCGCGGCAGCATCTTTGTCCTCCAGAGCAGCCACTGCTTGCATCAGCCAGCCCTGCCAGTTATAGCGTTCATACTGGATGCCCGAGGACTCATCGATCCGTTCGTCAATCATGAGAAATCCGTTCTTCATGAGGCGCTGCAGTAATTGTCCGATTACTTGGGAGGTAACTCCCATTCGTGCAGCTAACTGCTCAGGTGTCGGGAACTCATTGCCCTCCGCCTGGCGGTAGGACATCAGCTGCAGCATCAGCATTGCCTCTGCATCAGATAAGCCTACCTCCCGATATGTTCGCAGCAGGATGCCTGGAACGAACACACCGCCCTCGGACAATGCTGCCGTCATTCCTGCCATCTTGCCTTCCTGCCATGCATTCAACGCCGTTCCTCCTTCATTCCTTACTACTCAAGCTGTTCATCGGCGGCACAGTACATGTCCAGCATATTAAGGGTATAACCGGTACAGTGTCCTAGGAAACGGAATCGTCTCCCGCACATGGTCGAGTCCGCAGATCCAGGCTACCGTGCGCTCCAGGCCCAAGCCAAATCCTGAATGCGGGACCGTTCCGTACTTGCGCAGATCCAAATACCATTGATAGGCTTCCACAGACAACTCATGCTCCTCGAAGCGCTCGGCTAGCAGCTCCGGATCGTCGATCCGCTGGGAGCCTCCGATAATCTCGCCGTAGCCTTCCGGAGCAATCATATCCGCGCACAGCACGACCTCTGGCCGGGTTGGATCAGGCTTCATGTAGAATGCCTTAATCGCCGTCGGATAGTTCGTAATGAACAATGGGCGGTCATATGCAGCCGCCAGCGCCGTTTCGTGCGGCGCCCCGAAGTCCTCGCCCCAAGCAATTTCATGCCCTTCCCGCTGCAGCGTAGCGATTGCTTCGTCGTAGGTGATACGCGGGAATGGGCCTTTGATGGCCTCCAGCTTCGCCACGTTACGACCGAGCGTATCAAGCTCCGGACGGCACCGCGCCAGCACGTTGTCCACCACATAGGAGACAAACTGCTCCTGGACGCGCAAACTCTGCTCATGGTCAACAAACGCCATCTCCGGCTCAATCATCCAAAACTCGATGAGATGCCGTCTCGTCTTGGACTTCTCCGCCCGGAACGTAGGACCGAATGAATATACCTTGCCCAGTGCCATTGCCGCAGCCTCCATATAGAGCTGGCCGCTCTGGGTCAAATAGGCATCCTCATCAAAATATTTGGTATGAAAAAGGTTGGTCGTTCCCTCGCAGGAAGAGGGCGTCAGCAGCGGCGGGTCAACGAGTGTGAAACCGCGCTCGTCAAAAAACTGCTGGATGCTGCGAATGATTTCCGCCCGTACGATCAAGACGGCACGCTGCTTGGGCGTGCGCAGCCACAGATGCCGGCGATCCATCAGGAAGTCGACGCCATGCTCCTTGGGCGTAATCGGGTAGTCTTCCGTCAGCTGGATGATCTCAATCCCTGTGACAGTCAACTCGTAGCCTGACGGACTGCGGGGCTCCTCCCTGACGGTGCCTGTGACATACAGTGAACTCTCCTGCGTCAGCTTCTGCGCGGCTTCCCATGTCTCCGGCGTCGTCTCGCTTTTTACCAGGACGCCTTGAATATAGCCTGTTCCGTCCCGCAGCTGCAGGAACTGGATCTTGCCGCTGGAGCGCTTGCCGTGCAGCCAGCAGCCCATTCTCACTTGCTGCCCGGCGGCATTCGCCACCGCCGCAATGACCGTCAACTCTTCCATGCTACCGACTCCCCTTTATCACATCTATTCTTATTTATCCTGAACGATTGAGAATGTATCGCGTGCAATCAGGAGCTCTTCATTGGTAGGTACCACCAGCACGGTGATCCGCGAGTTATCTGTTGAAATCCGGCGCGTCTGGCGCGAGCGGACCGCATTGCGCTCATGATCCAGCTCCAGACCGAGGAAGGTCAAGCCTTCACAAGCCGCGGCACGGACATGGGTAGAATTCTCGCCGACGCCTGCTGTGAAGACGAGTACATCCAGCCCATTCATGGCAGCTGCATAGGCACCAATATACTTACGCAGCCGGTACGTATACATGTCAAAAGCCAGCTTCGCATTCTTGTCGCCGTCCTCCATCGCTTCCACGATCTCGCGCATGTCGCTGCTAATGCCGGAGACGGCCATCAGGCCGGAGTGCTTGTTCAGCATGGAGTTCACCTCGCTGAGCAGCAGTTCCTCCTTGTTCATCGTAAACGGTACGATCGCAGGATCCAAGTCACCGCTGCGCGTACCCATCATCAGGCCCTCCAGCGGCGTCAGCCCCATACTGGTGTCAAAGGATTTGCCATCCTTGATTGCCGTGCAGCTAGCGCCGTTGCCGATGTGGCAGGTAACCATCTTGAGCGATTCAAGTGGCTGTTCAAGAAAAGCAGCCGCCTGATCACTTACATAGTGATGGGACGTGCCGTGGAAGCCGTAACGGCGAATCTTATGACGGCGGTACAGCACTGTAGGAATCGGGTACAGATAGGATTCCTTCGGCATGCTCTGGTGAAACGCCGTATCGAAGACAACGACCTGCGGAACGCCCGGAAGATTGGACTCAACAGCGGTAATGCCCATCATGTGAGCTGGGTTATGCAGCGGTGCCAGATCGAACAGGCGACGAATCTCCAGCTTTACCTCGTCAGTGACGAGTACCGATTGCTTGAACACCTCACCGCCGTGGACGACCCGATGACCGACCGCTTCGATCTCTTCGATCCGCTCCAGAACGCCGTGCTCTGCATGGGTCAACATGTCAACTACCCGTTTGATCGCTGTCACATGATCGAGAATTTCGCTGACATCGCGTGTCTCATCCCGACCTGGCACTTCCTGCGTTACGATGGACGAATCCATGCCGATCCGCTCGACGCTGCCGCTGGCAAGGACGGTTTCATTCTGCATGTTATACAGCTGATATTTGAGCGAGGAGCTCCCCGCATTAATCACGAGTACTTTCATATCCGCTCTCCATCCTCGTTGTAGTTGAAAAAGCCGACGCCTGTCTTCACGCCAAGCTGTCCGGCACGCACCATCTTCTTAAGGACGATGGAAGGCCGGTACTTCAGCTCGCCGTAGTCGCGGAACATGATTTCCAGAGCCGCCAATACCGAGTCCAGACCGAACCGGTCAGCCATCTCAAACGGACCATGCTGGAACGAGTAGCCGATCCGCATGGCACTGTCGATATCCTCTGCCGTGGCCACGCCTTCCTCAAGTACATGCAACGCCTCATTAATATGAAGACAGATCAGGCGCGTCGTTACGAATCCAGGAGACTCGAACACCATGATGCCCTTCTTGTCGATGGTTTCTTCAATGAAGTGCTTCGTACGCTGGAATGTATCCTCCGACGTTTTCAAGCCGCGAACGATCTCCACAAGATCAATTTTGAAGACCGGATGGATAAAGTGCATGCCGATCACCCGCTCGGGATGACTGGAAGCACTGGCTAGCTCCGTCAAACTGAGCGTGGACGTATTACTGGCCAGGATAACCTCCGGCGGGCAGTTCTTGTCGATCTCGGCAATAATCTGCAGCTTGGTGTCCAGATCCTCGGATACTGTCTCAATGACGAGCTCGCACTCTGCCAGCTCAGCATAGTTGTTTATGGGATGAATCCGGTTCATGACCAGTTTTTTCTCTGTCTGCGTCAGTGCCCATTTCTCTATTTGCTTATCTAGGCTATGCTCAATCATGCGTATGGCTTGCGTTATTTTTTCATCTGACTTCTCAATGGCCAGCACTTCAAGCCCTTTGAACGCCAGCATCTCTGCGATGCCTTGGCCCATCGTGCCCATGCCGACTACGCCTACCTTCCTTACTTTCATGCTCTCCACCCATTTCTCTATAGTTGCAGTATGGTTTTTTATTCCGGCGGCTCCTTGCCGCTATCTCCTATTCTACACATCCACCGATGCCCGGCGCAAGCAAAAGGAACAGCTGTTTGCATAATTTCGGTACGATTTGTGACGCTATAGTAACAAGTCTGGATAAGCAGCCGTGATTTAAATCGTGTCACGCAAAAAGCACTGCTCCCGATCAAATGGGAACAGCACTTTGATAGTAATTATGCGCTCTGCAAATCCTCCCGCATCAACTCACGGAACCGCTCACCGCTGAGCGTCTCCTCGGTGAGCAGAATATCCAGCGAGCTGAGGAACAGCTGACGGTGGCCGTTCAGCACGTCCTTGGTCCGTTCCATCAGCCTCTCCAGCATAGAAGAGCTGATCTTGGCCCAGCTGTCTGGCGTCATCATCGAGCTGTCGATAATGCCAAGCTCGGTCAAGCCTGACTCGACCATCGTGCGGACAATATTCATGGCTTGGTCAAAATCGCCGCGGGACCCCGTACTACGGCTCCCGTAGAACATCTCCTCAGCTGCCGCTCCGCTGAGCGCGATGATGATCTGCCCCTCCAGAAACTCGCGTGTGTAAAGATACTGGTCCTGCTGGGGATGATGACGGACATAACCGAGCGCCTGTCCTCTAGGCGACAAGGCCACGGTCGAAACGCTGCCGGGGCGAACAAGCTCCGCGGATATCGCGTGTCCCAGCTCATGAATGGCTACCCGCTCGCGTTCTTCACGGGTCGCTTCGCGATCTGTCTTCTCCCCCATCATCACCTTGTCAATGGCGGACGACAGATGCGCGTGACTGATCTCCTGCTGCTGCTCGCGCATGGCGTAGATGGCAGCTTCGTTCATCACGCTCTCCAGCTGAGCGCCGGAGAAGCCGAAGGATTCTTCCGCCACACGGCTTAATTCAACCGAAGCATGCAGAGGCTTATTGCGTGCATGAATACCCAGGATGTGCTCTCTGCCTTTCTTGTCCGGCAGCTCAACGCCAATATGACGGTCAAAGCGTCCTGGCCGGATCAGCGCCGGGTCCAGCATTTCCTTGCGGTTGGTTGCAGCCATGATGAGAATACGCGGCGACTCCGACGTGTGAATGCCGTCCATTTCGGTAAGTAGCTGATTAAGCGTCTGATCATACTCCCGATGCTGGCCGCCGTCCCGCTTGCCACCAATCACATCAATTTCGTCGATGAAAACAACCGCACTGCTCTTGCCGGCCTTCGCCGCCTTTTGCCTGGCATTCTTGAACATATCCCGAATCCGGCCGGCGCCAACTCCGACATACATCTCAACAAACTCACTGCCCGATGCCGCCACATAAACGGAATCCGTATAACGCGCAGCAGCCTTGGCAAGCAGGGTCTTGCCAGTTCCAGGTGGACCTGTCAGCAGAATCCCCTTCAACGGCCGGATGCCAAAGCGTGCAATCTCATCCTGCTTCACTAGAAAGTCCAGTGCCTCGATCAGCTCCTGCTTGGCCCGCTCCTGACCCCCGATTTCATCAAAGGAAAGCTCCAGCGGGACACGTCCTCGGGCATGGCGATCGCCACCTGCCGTTGCCAGGTTGCCGCGGCTCTTAATGGCAAAGAACAGCAGCGTTCCAATGGCAATGGCAATCAACACAGGAACAATGTTATAGCCGATGTAAGCCAGAAAGCCCAACGTGGCTATCCCTCCGCCAATCAGTAGTTCCTTCCAATACTTAGACATGGCCCCACACCCCCAGCTCCGTCGGCACTCGTGGTAGAATGATATATTTGGCCGCTTGCTTGGTTTCCAGCGTAATATATACATTGTCGGCATCCATCTCTGTCGTCGCGGTCAGACCCTCGTGAGTCATCTCCAACTGCTGAAGCGCCTGCGGAATGTCGCCATAATGGCGTGTTTCCATGGCCTGCGCAATGCCGAACAGCACATGCGACCACAGCTCTTCCAGCTGCTCATCCGATGTCTGCGCCACCTCGAGCTGGAGCGTTCTATTGCCGATATAAGTAGAGCCGTTGCTCCGTATGGTTTGATAGACTTCCCGGAGTCCCGCGCCTTTTTCAAGCTCCAGAGTAATCTGGACATGGCTGCGGTCAACGGTTGAATCTGCCGAGCGAACGCCGGGAATTTCCTTCAACACGCCGTTTAACGGCTGCTTCACCGCCATGCTGTTGTAAAGAGACCAGCCGCCCAGCAGCAAAGCCGCAGCGAGGATGGCAGTTAATGCTATGGGAAACAGTCGCAGTCTCATGAAGAAAAGCCTCCTTCGTCAGCTATGATAGTCTTAATGATAGACAAAACATCTCTATCAAAGTATATCATAGCCATCTATACGAAGGAGGCTGTAAATAGTACCATTCAAGGGTGAGGCTCCATCTTGGCGTGCATCATTCGGAATCCTCATGGATACTTCCGGCAAACCGATTAGGCAAATTGTAGGTTGTGATGAGTTGACCGTTGTCGAAACGGTAAAAACGGTAAAAGTATCGGGTCGGTGAACCGTCAATTCGATAATAGACCTCCCACGCCTTCTGACCGTCAAGTCTTCCAGGCATGATCCGGATGATGTCCATATCCGGATTGTCCGCAGCAAGCTGCGCACGCAGTGTCTCCTGGGTCACCCCATCCGCTGCATTCGTCACTTCAACTGCATCATCTGTCATCCACACCAGCAAGGGATTATCCTCGCTATCCCGTCCTTGAACAACCCAGGTCGTCGCATTCCATACATGTTTGTCGACATGATCAATTTCGACGAGCTGTGCGGCTTCTGCGGCCGCTTGCGTAATCTCCCGCTCCTCTGCCCAAACCGTCGCATGGATGGAGCGGTACCACATATTGAAGAACAAAAAGCAGAGCAGCAGCAGCGCTGTAATTAGCACAACCCACCGCATCGGCGTCATGAGCGCGGGCCTGCGGCTCCGAAGACGCATTCGCTATTTTGCCAGCAGCGCGTCGAACCGCTGCTGCGCCTCAGCCAGAATCCGCTCCTCATCCAGTTGCAGACAGATCTGGTCTTTCACAATCTGCTTGCCATCTACCCATACATGCCGTACGTCGCGGCCCGATGCGGCGTATACCAGATGAGAGACGAGACTGGTTCTTGGATAAAAATGCGGTTGATCAATATCGATGGCGATGAAATCTGCCTTCATCCCTGCCTGAAGCCTTCCCAAGGACTGGCTCTGCCCTAACGTGGCCGCTCCTCCAAGAGTAGCGAGCTCCAAGGCAGCAATTGCCGGAACGGCGGTCGGATCACCCGAGACTCCCTTGTGAATAAGAGCAGCGAGACGAATCTCATCAAACAAATCCAAATTGTTGTTGCTGGCGGCGCTGTCGGTTCCAAGCGATACATGAACGCCGGCTTGGAGCAGCTCCGGCACTCGGGCGACACCGCTCGCCAGTTTCAGGTTGCTTGCAGGATTATGAGATACAGCTACACCCCGTTCTGCCAGCAAAGCGATTTCTTCATCGTTTAAATGTACTGCATGTGCGACAAAGGACGGCATTGAGAAAAAGCCCAGCTTGTCTAGATGCTCTGGCGGGCGGCAGCCATAGTCACGAACATTCTGTTCGACCTCAGCTGCGGTCTCCGACATATGCGTATGCAGCATGACATTCAGATCATGAGCAGCTTTGACGAATTGTTCAATGAAGGCAGGCGGGCAGGTATACGGTGCATGGGGCGACAGCATCGTATGAATACGGCCTTCTCCCCGTCCGTTCCATTGTTCAGCGAATCGTTTGGCTTCCTCCAACTTCTCCAGCTGCTCTTGCTCAGAACAGAGTCCAATGACACCACGAGCAAGCCATGCCCGCATACCGGAACGCTCGACGGCTTCTGCCACAGTATCCATCCGGTCATACATATCGACGAAGGTTGTTGTGCCGCTTTTCAGCATTTCGAGGATCGCAAGCTCAGTGCCTACCTTCGTGTCCTCTTGCTCATAACGACCTTCCATCGGCCACATTTTCTGTTCCAGCCACACCTGCAGCACTTGATCATCCGAATAGCCGCGCAGCAGCGACATAGCGGCATGACCATGTGTGTTAATCAGCCCCGGCATGAACAACAATCCCTTCCCAGATATACGCTGGGCATCGGGCGCTACGTGTTCAGGCGGCTGTTCTCCGATATAAATAATACGGTCCTGCTCGATCAGCATATGTCCTTCAAACACCTCTTGAGGACCGTCCATTGTTACAAATTGCCCACGGTCAATCCAAAGCTGGCTCATCTTCCTTCTCTCCCTCTTCCCGATTCTCCAAATAATACGCCAGACTTAGCAGCTCCGTCGTGAAATCCGCATGGTGAATACGGATAGGCTCAGGCACGCGCAAGATGACAGGAGCAAAATTAAGAATCCCTTCAATCCCTGCATCAATGAACTGGTTGGCGACATTTTGCGCTTCCATAGCAGGGACAGTAATAATACCGATGCGAATATCTAGGTCCCGTACGGTTTTGTTGAGCTCTTGCATCGGCTGTACCAGCATGCTATTAATGGCTGTGCCCACCTTGGATTCCTGTGCGTCAAATACCGCCACGATGCGCATATTGTCTTTGATGTACGTGTTGTAGTTGCACAAGGCGTGACCCAGATTACCTGCCCCGACCAATGCAACATTCAAGGTCTGGTCAAGCTTGAGAATACCTCTGATTTTCTCAATCAGGTAAGCTACGTCATATCCGATTCCCTTACGGCCGAATTCACCGAAATAAGCGAGGTCTTTACGAATTTGCGCGGGATTCAGGTCAAGCTTTTGGCCCAGATCCTGTGAAGACACGGTTTGCACTTCTCGTCTGGACAACTCATTCAAATATTGCAGGTAGATTGGCAGCCTCCGTACAACAGCTTCAGATATTTTGATGGGCTTCATCCTTCGCCTCCTTTTGATCGGCTTGCAGCCATTCCCGCATTCGCGGCACGATCTGGTCCAGATGCATATGCTCGATCTTGGGACCGGGCAACGAGTACAGAAAATGCTTGCCATAATACGTTTCAATGACTCTTGTGTCATAAATGAGCACAATGCCACGGTCTTGTGCACTGCGAACCAACCGGCCAAATCCCTGTTTGAAGCGAATCACCGCTTGTGGAATGGACAGCTTCATGAACGGATTTTGCTTTTGCTGCTGAATCAGTTCAGATTTGGCCTCGACAAGCGGATGGTTCGGCGGCTGGAAAGGCAGCCTCACAATGGCAAGACAGACCAGCGCTTCACCCGGCAGGTCAACGCCTTCCCAGAAGCTGCTCGTACCGAGCAGCACGGACGTCGATTGTTGCTGGAAGCGGCGGGTCAGCTTGGTCCGGTTGCCGCTATCAATCCCCTGCCCAAGCACCTGAATGCCCGACCCGGCCAGCGCGGCCTTGAGTGGCTCATACACCTGTCGCAGCATCCGATAGGATGTGAATAGAACCAGCATGCGTCCCTGTGTCTCGACAGCCGCCTCTGCCAGCGACTCAACCAGCTTCCCGATGAACATTGGATCACCGACGGTTCCCTTGACACTGGGAAAATTGCGAGGGATAATGACCAGCGCTTGTTCACGATAATTAAAGGGAGAAGGCAATTGAACCGTCTTGAGTCTGCCACTCTCCTCCTGCCCTTCAAGCCCGAGCTGCTCGCTCGCGTATTGGAACGATTTTTGCACAGACAATGTAGCAGACGTCAGCACGATGCTTTCCTTGGTTTCGAAGAAGTAGGATTGCAGCTGACGGCTCACATCGGCGGGGACCGCATAGAGATGCACGGACTTCGCCCTGAAATTGGGGTTAGCCTCAATCCAATACACTTCCGTCTGGTGCTCAAGCTTCATGAAATGATGCAGATCGTCGCGAGCACGGCCTAAGTCTTTGACACTGCCATTCATATCAATCACTAAAGCTTGCAGTCCGCTGTCGTCGCTGCGATCCTTAATATCCGTCAACAGTTTGTCCAAACCCTTCACCAGCCGATTCAGATGACCGAATAAATGGCCTTCAGCCTCCTGTGCCGTTTCCCACCCCTCAGGAGGCGTCTGAGGTCGCAGTCTGGACACCGTGGCTACAGATTCAGCCGATGACGCCGGCGCCTCAGCCCCGCCGCTTGTGGTGGCATAGAGGAGCTCCACCAGCCGCTCCCAAGACTCCCGAACCTCAGTGAAGACAGGTATCAAGTCGTCGACGGTCTCACGCCAAGCTTCACTATGCTCTTCCCCTTCAAACTCCAGCTTGCCGCGAAGCTGATGGATTAGCCCGGTGCGGGCATCCTTGTGCATTCGCAGCAGAGGATGATGCAGCGTGAAATAAGAGAGCTGAATGCCGAGATGCTTGCCGGCTACCTCCTCGAGATGATGGGCTTCATCGACGATTAAATGTTCGTAGGCAGGAAGCAGACGATGCTCAGCCCGGATATCTGTAAAGAGCATGGAGTGATTCGTAATTACCACATCTGCAAGATTGGCTTCCTGCTTGGCCCTGTGATAGAAGCATCGTTTGAACCACGGACAGGCCCGATTAAGACAGGAATCCGTATCGCTAGCCACTGTATCCCAGAATTCGCCGCCTTTATTGCCTAGATGAAGCTCTTCCTGGTCTCCTCGATCGGTTTCCCCGAGCCATACTACCATCTGTGCAGCAGTCAATGCGTCATCCATGAGACTAACAAAATCTGACGTGTTGACTTTGCCCTCAAATTTACGCAAGCACAGATAGTTGCTCCGTCCCTTGAACACCGCCGCTTTAAATGGGAATGGAAGCGCACGCTGCAAGAGGGGGATATCCCGCTCTCTCAGCTGCTCCTGGAGATTGATTGTATGGGTACTTACGAGTATCTTTTGCTCTTGCTGGACACCATAGAACAAGGATGGAATGAGATAACCCAGAGATTTACCTGTCCCTGTACCGGCTTCGATCAACAGATGTCTGCCTTGGGATAGGGAATCATAAACTTCCTGGAACATTTGGTTTTGAGCATCTCGCTCTTCATAGCCGGACACTTGTGAACGAAACGTTTCTTTGAGCTGTTCCAAAAAGTCTTCGAAAGTCAGTCCTTCAAGGAGCGCCTGCTGCTCCAACTCGGTGCGAGGTGGCTCTTCCTCCGTCCAGTCCGCTACTTTGAGTGTGAACTGGCGGAAATAAGAGAACACATCTTCATCAATTGAGGTACCGCTTTCTTTGCGCTCCAGTGCATCGAGCACAAGCCAATGCAGGTCTTGATGATCAGTCAGCAGGCCTGAGAGCCTTTGCAGTGTCAATAACGGCAGCTCACGAAGCTTGTGCACCGTTGCAGCAAATAAATCCGCGGTCGCTTGGGCATCGCTGTCGGCCTGATGCTGGCGCTCATGAGGAATGCCGAAGAGCTCTGTCACTGCACCCAGCTGGTACGTGGTCAGAGAGGGATACAGCACACGCAACAGCAAGATCGTATCCAGACGTCGACCTGCAAACGGCATGTAACCGCAGCGATCCAGCCACTCATTCAGAAACCCTGCGTCAAAGCCTACATTGTGGGCAACCAGCACAGCGTCTTCAAGCTTGGGAATCAGCGCTAGCAGCACTTCCTCAATTGGCGGTGCTGAAGCGACCATTTCTTCATGAATCCCGGTCAATGATGTGATAAACGCAGGAATGGGAATGGTAGGCTTGACGAAAGAGCTGTAGCTGTCAACAGCCTCCAGCTCTTCGTTCAAGACCACCAGTCCCACTTGGATAATCTGGTCATCGCTTCCGTGACCGGTCGTTTCAAAATCAAGTACGGCATAGTTCATCCGGTTCGATCCTCTCACAAACAGCTGAGCTCTCCACTTCCAAAATATAAGGATAAATGGCCTGCTCTTTTTCTGCAGCTGTTCAAATTGTTCAGCGGGTCCGAGAACGTGGGGTCAGCCTGATGCGCTCGCATAAAATAAGCTTCTGCCTCGTCCAGGTTCAATCGAACCGCTTGAATGCAGCCCAGCGCATTGAAGCTGAGCGCCTTCCATTTGGGGTGATCGGTCAATGCCACGACCATCTGGAACAGTCGCTGAGCCTCCAGCCATTGCTGCAGGTGCATATACGTCATCGCCAGAAACATCCGGGAGAGATTACACTCCGGCATCGAGCCGACAGCCCGCTCCAGCGCATCCGCCGCCTGGCGGAACATGAACAGCTTGAAGTAACCTTGTCCACGGCTCAGCCAGGATTGCCCTTCATCAAAGCCGGTCGTAAGCTCTTCCGCCTCTTCTTGTTCCGCTGGCTCACCTTCCATCCCCTGGCGGAACAAGCTCAGCTTTTCCTCGAATTGTACCCAATGATCCATAACCTGGTCACTGAGCGTCATAAGCGTTGCCAGCTGAGCTTGATCTTCATCCGTCAGGACGCCGTCAGGGCAGCGCTCCATTAGATCGTCCAGCTTCTCGTGCATCGTGGCAAACAAATGAGTAATCATAACCCGCCCCCGCCTTTACGATAAGAATGAACGCCCGCCGCCCGCTCGCGGTTGTATGATCATTCTTTGTCAAGGGGGGCTGTTTCATTCCCTATGCCAGTCGTTACATAGGGCTGACAGTGATCCACTGCATGGATCAGACAATCGTTGCATGAACTTCTTCGTTCATGGTTTCAACTACACGGTTGGCAGCGTCCATGATGGCCACTTTGGGCTTGTGAGTCCGTGCCTGTTCATCGCTCATCATCGCGTAGGAGATAATGATGACCTGATCGCCAGGCTGTACGAGCCGGGCCGCAGCGCCGTTCAGACAGATCACGCCTGAGCCGCGAGGGCCGGGAATGACATACGTTTCGAAGCGGGCACCGTTATTATTATTGACGATTTGAACCTTTTCATTGGCCCAAATATCGGTAAACTCCATCAAATCTTCATCTATTGTAATACTGCCCACATAGTTAAGGTTAGCTTCCGTTACCGTTGCCCGGTGGAGCTTGGATTTCATCATTGTCCTAAACATGTGCAGACACCTCGTCTCCTGAGAATATCCGGTTATCAATTAACCGGGTCCGGCCAAAACGTACCGCCAAAGCTGCAATCCAACGCGTACCGCTTGTTAATTGCCCTTCGGGTACCGTCAGTTCGGGAAAGGTTAAAATTTCAGCATAATCGAGCTCTGCCAGCGGGACATCGTTGATCTGCTGTCTCATCCGCTCAGCGGTCTCTTGTGCGCTCAGACCGTCATCCAGCCACCCCTTGACCCGGGATAGCGTCCGGGATAGCGCCAGTGCCTGAACGCGCTCCTCCTCATTGAGGTAAACGTTCCGCGAACTCAGAGCCAAGCCGTCCGGCTCACGAACGGTCTCACAAGGGACAATTTCAACCGGCATGTCGAGATCCTGAACCATGGTCGTAATGACTGCAACTTGCTGAGCATCCTTCATGCCAAAGTAAGCCCGATCCGGCATTGCAATATGGAACAGCTTGCTCACCACCGTACCCACGCCATCAAAGTGGCCGGGCCGGGATGCGCCGCACAGCCGATCGGTTACGCCAGACACCAGCACCCGGGTGGCCAACGGCCTGGGATACATTTCTGCTACTGCTGGCATAAACACAAGATTCGCTCCTGCCGCTTCAGCCAAAGCCGTATCCCGCTCCGCATCCCGCGGGTAGCGCTCAAAATCCTCACCGGGACCGAACTGCAACGGATTGACGAAAATGCTGACAACCGTCAGGCCGCATTCTGTGACCGAGCGACGAATTAGACTGGCGTGTCCTTCATGAAGAAACCCCATCGTCGGCACGAGACCTACCTTGGCATCGGAATGAGTAGAGCGGAAGGTCTGGATCTCATCCCTAAGCTCTGAAATCTTAGTGACAACTCTCATCCCTTGTCCTGCTCCTTCCCGCTGCCATAGACTGCGGCAGGCGCTGGCGAATCTCCAGCAAAACTGTGTTCTTCTGTTGGGAAGCTCCCGGATTTGACATCCGAGGCATAGCGGCCAATCGCTTCCCTGATCGTAGTACCGATATCGGCATACGTCTGAACAAATTTTTTCTTCTTGTAATCAGCATCGTACTGTAGAATGTCGTGATAGACCAGCACCTGCCCATCACAGCCCTTTCCTGCACCAATACCAATCGTTGGAATAGAGACCGCTGAGGTAATCTCCTCTGCGACAGAAGATACTACCATCTCCAGAACAATTGCACTTGCGCCAGCTTGTTCCAGCGCGATGGCATCCGCCAGCAAACGCTTGGCATCTTGCTCTTGCTTGCCCTGCACGCGATAGCCACCAAGCTGATGCACGGATTGCGGCGTCAGTCCTAGATGGCCAACCACCGGAATCCCGCCACGGACACACCCTCTTACTTCCTCGGCAATTTCTTCGCCGCCCTCCAGCTTGACTGCATGGGCCAGACCTTCCTGCATCAGCCGCGCCGCGTTGCGCAGCGTGGTTTCCATACCAGTGTGATAAGACATAAAAGGCATATCCGCCAAAATAAAGGTGGACGTCGCTCCGCGCGCCACCGCCCGCGTATGGTATACCATATCATCGATGGTTACCGGTACCGTTGTATGATAGCCGAGTACTACATTCCCCAGCGAATCGCCTACTAATATAGCATCGATCCCTGCTTGCTCCGCCAATCTGGCTGATGGGTAATCATAGGCGGTTATAAACGAGATCGGCTGACCTTGCTTCTTCATTTGCTTCATCTTTGTCACAGTAAGTGATGCCATCTTCAACAACCTCCCTGGTTAGGATGCACACAACAAAAAAACCTTTTAGCCGTGACTAAAAAGGTCCCCAAACCAAAAAGGAACATCTAAACTTGCTTCCTTCTGTCTCGGTCCCTACGGCTCAGAGCAGAGTGCGTGACTTGCTACAATGATACATCGCACCGATGCCGCCGGGTACAACTCCGCTTGGCGAATGCCGTCCCGAACATCTGGTGCATGCACCTGTAGTATACCACACCAAAAAGGCAGCCGTCTATGAACGGCCGCCGTGCCTGTCCGATTATGCCATCTCTGCCGAATAAATCGGTTGAATACTGCCGTCTGCTTCTTGAAGCAGTAATGCTCCCTGAGGGCTGAGTCCGACTGGCGTGCCCCGCCGCTCCCCTTGGGGCGTTAGCAGCAAAGCAGGTTGCCCTAGCGATACGCTGAGCGCCTCCCAGAGCAAGCGAATGGGCTCAAAGCCTTGAACTTCGTACAGTCCCATGAGGGCTTCGAGCTCCTGGAGAAATGTATGGACAATCTCCGATCGGCTCCAGACGCGATTCCCGGCCATCCGCAGGGATACCGTCCTCTCCCGAATGGCTTCGGGAAAGTCATCCGCTTCCAGATTGACGCTAATCCCAATTCCAGCGATGACATATCGTAACCGATCCTCTTCAGCCGTCGACTCCAGTAGAATACCGCTCAGCTTGCGGCCCTCCACCAACAGATCATTGGGCCATTTGATGCCAATCTCCAGCTCTGTCACCCTCCGGAGCGCGCGGCACAGAGCTACCGCGGTCAACAGGGTTAATTGTGGGGTATAGGGGAGCGGAATTTCTGGACGCAGGATGAGACTCATCCAGATTCCCTTGCCTGGCGGTGAGACAAAGCTGCGTCCCAACCTCCCTCTGCCCTGCACCTGCTGATCCGATATGACCAGCGTCCCGTCCTCTGCCCCCTGCTCGGCAAGTTCGCGAGCACGGTTTTGTGTGGAATCAATCGTTTCGTACCAATAGACGGATTTGCCGTATCTTCCTCCTGCCAACTGGGTATGCAGTGTATCATAGTCCAGCTTGTCCGGTGCAGAGATTAGCCGATACCCGAGCCGCGGAGCGGCCTCAAACACATATCCTTTGCTTTCAAGCTTCTTAATCTGCTTCCAGACAGCGGTTCGGCTAACTTCGAGCTCACGGCTGATGGCCTCACCGGATACATATTCACCAGCCTGCCGGGACAACAGCTGCACTAATTTATCGCTCATGCTTGCTCCTTTGCATTCAGGGAAATCGCCCGCTGTTCGAGAGCCTCCCTGGTATTATCAACCCGTCCCAGCGCTGCCTCCAACAACAACTGCTGGAGCAGAGGCTTCATCCAGGGGCCGGGCCGGCGGTCAAGCAGCTTCTGGATCTCATGACCGCTCACTGCCAGCTCCTGCAGTGTAGCGGGACTCAACTCGTCCAGCCATTGCTGCAACTGTTGTGGAGGCCCCTTCACAGTAAATGATGGCAGAGGAAGCATTCCGCTGGCCAACACTTCCAGCCAGCGTGCAGCCGGTTCCCGGCCATGCTCGACAATCACACGGGTCCATCTTTCCCGATCGGTTGTCTCTGTCGTCTCCTCCTCAACAGAAGCTATCATCCGTTGGTGAAAAGCAACAGCGGCGCTAATCCCGTCCGCACGTCGGGTCGCATAACGCAAACTGCGCAGCATCGCGCCCGCTTCCTTGCTGCTCATCCCGGCTAGAATACTGAGTGCAACCCATCTGGCATCCCGATCAGGTAATCTGCTGAGTCCCTCAATCTTGGAATGGTCGAGCTTGGCTGAGAGTGCAAGCGGTTCGCGCGTATGATGCAGCAATTCACTCTCTGACAGCAAAGCGCAGGCCCGGTCCGGATCAGGTCCGCCGATCATTTTGTCCAATTCTACGCCAACGCGCTCCATGGCGATATGGCGCAGCAAAGCCCGATGATGCAACACGGCCTCCCAAGTTCCGGTTTCCATTCGCGCATGCAGACGCGCTGCAAAGCGAATGCCCCGCAGCATCCGAAGTGCATCTTCCTGTAGTCTGGCATCTGGATCCCCTACACAGCGGATAACGCGCTGCTCCAAATCCTGCTGGCCGCCGAAGGGGTCAATCATTCGCCCCTCCCGGTCCATTGCCATGGCATTGATCGTAAAATCCCGTCGGCGCAGATCCTCGGTCAGGCTCGGAATATACTCTACCTTGCTCGGTCTGCGGAACCCCTCGTAGGCCGACTCCTTCCGATACGTCGTTACCTCAAAGTGGCCCTGTTCCGTGATGACTGTGACCGTGCCATGCTGCAGTCCGGTCGGCAATGTGCGCGTAAACAGCTTCATTACCTGCTCCGGCAAAGCAGATGTCGCAATGTCGACATCGGTTACCTCATCCCCAAGCAACGCATCGCGGACGCAGCCGCCGACGAATACTGCTTCATATGACTCGCACAGACGGTCCAGAACTGGCAGCGCCGATTTCATGGGCTCATGAGTGATCATGGACTCGCCTCCTGCCATTAATCGTTACATAGTGTCATGGGTACCGGTGCCTCAATGCCTAGAACCCGGTAGTAGATTTGCTCATATTCGGACGTTATCCGATCATTGCAAAAACGGGTGCGTGCCCGGTGCAGACAGGCTTCTCGGAATTGCTCATACAATGCTGGCTGACTCAGCAACCGGACACTGTTAGCCGCCATATCGGTCACATCACCGATCGTGGAGAGATATCCTGTCTCACCATGGGTCACAAGCTCTGGAATACCGCCTGCCATGGATCCAATTGTTGGTACACCGCACGCCATCGCTTCAAGAGCCACCAGGCCGAAGCTTTCCTTCTCCGAAGGCAGCAGCATCAGATCGGCCAACGAAATCACTTGTGCCACATCGTCCTGCTTGCCCAAGTAATGGACTTTCCCTTCGAGGCCCATCTCCTTGACTTTGCACTGGATGCGGGTCAGATCCGGACCCTCACCGACAAGCAGGAGCTTGGCGGGCACCGATTCCTGGACTTGGGCAAAGATTTCGATGACGTCGCCGACCCGCTTCACTGGACGGAAATTGGAGATATGCATCAAAATCTTCTCTTCCGGCTTGGCATAGTCGGTCCGAAGCGTGCGAATATCACGGGGGTAATAGATGCGCTTATCGACAAAGTTATAGGTCAGATCGATGGGCTGCGTAATGTCCAGCAGCTCCTTCGTCTCGTTGATCAGATCAGCTGACACGGCCGTGACGGCATCACTCTGCAGGATACCCAGACGGATCATGTCTTTCAGGGATTCATCCTGAGCAAGCACGGTAATGTCAGTTCCATGAAGCGTTGTCACCGTCTTGAGTCCATTGCCTGTCATTTGCTTGGCCAGAAAGGCACAGATCGCATGGGGAACCGCATAATGGACATGCAGCAGATCCAGATTTTGCATCTTGGCGACTTGGGCCATTTTGCTTGCAAGCGACAGATCATACGGCGGATAGCGGAAAACGTAATAATCATTGACTTCCACTTCATGGTAATAAATGTTTTTACGGAATTTGCCGAGCCGGAACGGGATGCTGTGCGTGATGAAATGAATCTCATGGCCTCGCTCGGCCAGCAGTTTGCCCAGTTCTGTTGCTACTACACCAGAGCCTCCCAGTGTGGGATAGCAGGTGATGCCGATTTTGAGCGGCTTCGCCATTCGTGTGTACACCCCATTTACGCTTCTGTTTATACAGTGGTCAACACGGAGCCTAAGTGGGTCGGATCGTTCCTCCGATCGCTGTTGTACCCGGATTTCTTGAATTATTACCCCTTCAGAGGGGGAAATCCGGGGACAAAGGCGAACACTTCAACGCTTTCTGCAAGAAAGCGACTTCGAAAGCATACGCTAATCTCCAGAACGATTCCGCCCACTTCTGCCCTTCACCACAATACTAAGTACAGATAGATATATATTGGCTGTTCTTAAAATAAATGAATCGGGTGCGGCCGTTTGACCGCGAAACCTTCTGCGAATGCCCAAATGCGTTGGGCGCCGAGCAGGCGGTCGCGAGCTTCTACATTGTCCACATAGGCCCCGGTTAACGGAGTAGCTACCCGGTCCTCTCCCGGCGCCGCCGCCTGGAACTGCGAGGCATAGCAGCGGAGGGCTTGTCTCTTTTGCTCGTAATGCTGGCTCACATCCACCATCAGATCAACGGATTCAACATCATTAATGTAGTAGAATATCAACTGCTCGACGGTGACGGCGGGCAGCTCTGGCATGTAGCGGCGCAGCTTGGCGTTGAATACCGCCTGTTCGATCAATGCGCTGCAAGCGATATGGTCAGGGTGACGGTCCTTCCAGAAAGGTGCAAAGACGATCCTCGGCCGGTGCCGGCGAATCTCGGCTGTGACTGCCGCCACTTGCTCCTCCGATCCTGTCAGTCCCCTGTCGGGGAGCGCTAGGCAAGATCGTGCGGATAGACCAAGCACCGCGGAGGCTGCGGCAGCTTCCTGCTGCCTTAGCTCCACGGTGCCATTGGAAGACATCTCTGCGCGGGTCAGATCGCAGATGCCGACCCTGCTGCCTGCCTCCACCTGCTTGGCGATGGTACCGGCCATCCCGATCTCGACATCATCCGGATGTGCGCCAAAAGCAAGGATATCCAGCGTCTGGCCGGTCATGCCAGATCCTCGCCCGGCTTGTACTTGTGGACAAGCTCACGCCATGCAAAATCTCCACGCTGCAGAGCTTTCACCAGCAGTTCCGCCGTCGCCACATTGGTGGCTACCGGTATCCCCTGTACGTCGCAAAGGCGAAGCAGAGCAATAATATCTGGCTCATGTGGTTGGGCCATCAGCGGATCCCGCAGGAAGATGATCAGGTCCATCTCATTTTGAGCTACCATAGCGCCAATCTGTTGGTCGCCTCCAAGCGGACCTGACATAAACCGATGAATCTTCAGTGATGTCTGCTCCATGATGCGTGTACCGGTCGTACCGGTCGAATACAACGTGTGTTGCTGGCTGAAGACCGGCTCGTAAGCAATGACGAAGTTCACCATCTCTTCCTTCTTGCGGTCATGCGCGATAAAAGCGATGTTCATGTGCTCTCTCTCCCCCGTAGCTGTCCCTGGATAGTCGGTTAGTCCATCAAATGCTCGAAGCCGTAAATCATGCCGGTATAGCCGATTACTTTCTTGACTGCTACGTTCACACCAGGCATGTAACCCGCCCGTTCATAGGAATCATGACGAATCTTGAGCGTCTGGCCATGACCGCCGAAGATAACCTCTTGCTGGGCAAATACACCCGGCAAACGTACACTGTGAATACGGAATCCATTGTAGTACCCACCACGGGAGCCTTCAATAATTTCCTCTTCCTTCGGATTGCCCTGACGCAATTCCTGACGTGTCTCGGCAATCATTTCAGCCGTCTTGATTGAGGTTCCCGAAGGCGCATCCAGCTTCTGGTCACCATGATACTCGATGATTTCGACATGAGGCATATATTTTGCAGCCTCGGCTGCAAATTTCATCATTAACAGTGCACCAATCGAGAAATTCGGAGCAATCAGGCCGCCGATTTCCGCATCGCGGCACAGCTTGTCCAGCGCTTCGATTTGCTCCGTTGAGAAGCCGGTTGTCCCAACCACGGGGCGTACGCCATGCTCAATAGCCGTGACGGTATTGCCATATGCGGCATGCGGCACTGTAAAGTCCACCAGTACCTGAGCTCCGGAATTGCGAAGCGCCTCCGCGAGATTATCAGTTACGAGCACACCGGTAGCCGGCTTGCCTACTAGCGAGCCGGCATCGATCGGGCCAGCAGACGGATCCACCGCTGCTGCCAGTGTCAGTGCTTCGTCCTCCAATACCATTTTTACGACTTCACGGCCCATTCTGCCGCCTGCTCCGGTTACTGCTACTTTGATTGGTTCTGTCATGTGCTTATTCACCTGTTCCTTCGTCGTATTGGTCTGCCTGCCCGAGGGAGTGCAGTCCTTCTCTTGCGTCTGTATTCGGCATACAGCCGGCGGCCTGGATCATGCTGTGGATCGAGCTCTAACAGCCGTTTGATGCTCGCTGCCGCCTCCTCATACTGTCCCGCCTCTGCTTGCGCGGCTCCCAACAGAAGATAGGCTTCACCGTAAAGCGGGTCCAGCTCTAGCGCGTGCTGGAGCATGTGGACCGCATCTTCGGCTGGCTGTCGCCCGCTTTCCAGCAGATGTACCGCCTCAGTCGCCATTATCCTTGCCATTACCGTATCCAGATGATACTTGTATTCCTGATGGTCTCCACCCAGTCTGACAGCCTCTTGAGCATGGTGTCTGGCCTTGCCCCACTTCGCGCTGCGAGCGCAAGTAATCGAGCACCGGTAGTGATAGTCGGCCCGCTGCGGATTCGCAGCAATCGCCTGTTCGAACCATGTCACCGCCTGCTCGAAGTCGCCGCCCAGGATGGATTCGTAAGCTTTTTTAATTGCATCGTCGCCGTTCATACGCCCATCCTCCTTGTACACAGGGATGATACAGCATATGTACGGCGCTCGCTTACGGTTCGTCTTTTCTCGTCCAGCGGGCCGCATCACGCGTATTGAATTTATGCATGACCTTATCGTGCGCTTCCGCGAGATCTATACCTAGCGAGTTGGCAAAGCAAGCAAGAATGAAGAGGATATCCCCTAGCTCCATCTCAATTGAATTGTCTGCTTCATCGCTTTTTTTGGGCTTCTCTCCGTACGTATGATTCACTTCTCTAGCCAGCTCGCCAACCTCTTCACTCATTCGGGCCAACATGGCTAGTGGACTGAAGTAACCTTCTTTGAACTGAGAGATATAATCGTCAACTTCCTTTTGAATCGCCGCCAGCGATTTCTCTGCCATGGGCTTTCCTCCTGCTTTCGAACAGTATCACTCCATATGTTATCGTAAAGCCAGCTTGAAGACAATAGCCCGCTTCCCATCCCGGCACGATACATCGCATAGGATAAAGCTGGCGCTGCACATACTACTACCATTGCCACATTCCGGTAGAGAGGAGGTTAACGATGGTTCAGCGTTGGGCAAGAATTACCGGTACCGTTGTTCCTATTGTATGCGGGGCAGCGGTCTATGCGTTCGGATTGCATTATTTTATTTTGCCGAATCAATTGATGGAAGGCGGCGTTACAGGCATCGCCGTTCTGTTCAACTATGCTTTTGGCTGGCGGCTGTCTGTCTCCACCTTGCTGTTGAACATTCCTCTATTTGTCCTCGGGACCTATGTGCTTGGCTGGCGGCAGATGGTCTACACGATTATCGGCGCACTCTCGCTTTCAGGTTCTCTGGCCTTGATCGAGTGGATGGTTGAAGCCGGCTGGCTCTCCCCCTTTGTCACTTCAACGGATTATATGCTGGCCTCTCTCTATGCCGGGGTGACCATTGGGCTTGGTTTAGGCATTGTGTTTCGGTTCGGCGGAACAACTGGCGGCGCAGACATCATCGCCCGGATCGTTTCAGCCAAGCTAGGCTGGAGCATGGGACAGATTATTCTGCTGCTGGATGTTATGATTATTGGACTATCGCTGCTCTATATTCCAAAGGAAAAAGTGCTGTATACCCTGGTCGCTGTTTTCATTGCTTCCAAGCTGATTGATTTTATTCAGGAGGGCGCGTATGCGGCGCGGGCCTTCTCAGTCATCACTGCAAAGGGCGATGCCGTAGCCGCAGCCGTAGCTTCGGGTTTGGAGCGTGGTGTGACCTTGATGCCTGCGGTAGGCGGATTCTCTGGCCAGTCTCGAATGATGGTCTACTGTGTCGTCGCGAGGCACGAAATCCGCAAGATGAAACGGGTCATACGTGATGCAGATCCCGCAGCCTTCATTGTCGTCCATGATGTGCAAGATGTGGTCGGTGAAGGCTTCCGTCCTCATTAGAAGGCCTCCTATCAAAAAAAGCAGCTCCCCCAGGGCTAAATCGACCTGATGGAGCTGCTTTTATGCCTGGACGTTCAAGCTTTTGTAAATCGCTCGCGGTCATACTTGAATCGCTGCCAGCCTGCATAGAGCAAGACGGCGACGATAAGAAAAGCTAGCATAAAAATAAAACGTAGCGGCATTTTCCCTCTGTCTATGATGATGGCTGGATCAGGCATACTGTCTACCGGCGTTTGAAAGAGACGGTCCACGGTACCAGAGAGCGACTGAATCGATCGGGTGACGGACGCGTAGCGCTGCTGATCACGCTCGGCGGTCTCCAACTGCACGGCTATATATTGTAAAGAGGTATCCAGTTCACGAACCAGACCAGGGTTTTGTTGAAAGAGGGCAGCCGCTTCAATCATCTGGTAATGCTCTCTCATTCCGCGTGTAACCGCCAGGGCCGCTGTAGCATAGTCGGCTGTCTGTCGGTGCCAGGCCTTCGCGAGTCTGCTGAGATCTTCACGGATGAGCGGGTAATACGAGCGCCAGGCCGCTTCGTGTCCGCCGCTAAGCGCATCGAAAGCGAGCGATAACCGGGCACTGGCCAGCCGCAGCTCATGCACGCTGCTTGCCCCTTGAAGCCCTGCTGTGAGCTCACCGAGCATCACATCGACTTCTTTCCAGCCCTCAGCTTGTCCTTTGCTTCGGATTTGTGGATGGGCGGCTTTTTGCCTTAGCTGTTGTACTTGCTGGTAGACAACCTGGCGGTTGCCTTCGGCAGCGGAACGATACAACGCCTGCGAAGCCTTCGACAGATGGTCAGGTAACGGCTCTGGCTCTGGTGTTGTCGCCCAAATGTCAGTCGAAGCGTAGATCCCCGTCCCCGTTATGACAATTAGCACAACCGCTAACCATCCGATCCATCCCCGGCCTTGTCTTCTCATAGGACATCCCCCCATACCATCCTATGGGGGGATGAAGAAGATTATGACTGGTTAGAGAGCTTATCCCTGTCAGAGAGTTGCCGCTTGACTAGCCAGGTCAGCCAGACGAGCAAAACACTGAACACAGAGAGCCCAACGGTAAACCATTGAATGGCTGTCAGATCATCTTCCAGCACCCGTGGCAGCCATGGATAAATGCCATACGTGTAGTCCAGTGAGTCATTCAGCAGCAGCCACCCGCCCGCTGCAGCCAAGGCCGCACGACCAAAGGTCATGAACCGAACATAGAGCAGCACTTCCGCAGCCATGCCAAGATGAGAACCGACGAGCATCCAATCCTGCCATCCCAGCGTGTTCCCCTGAGCATAACCTGCGAAGATCATTGCTACGGCCCATATGCCATATTTCACGGAGGTTGCGGCAGCCAGCGCTTCAATAAGCATTCGAACACCTCTCGCCAGCCTGGAGGGCTGACGAGGCGGGAATAGCAGATAGAGCAGGACGATCGTGAAGAACAAGCTTGCTGTGGGGCTGTCAGGAACGAAAATCAACTGCCACAAGGGGTGATTATTAGCCGTATACACAAGTTGATTGCCGTACCAGATGTAACCATAAATCGTTCCAAGCAGATTCACGACAAATAATAACCAGAGGAAAGGGCGGCTTGTCAGCAAAGCCCGGCTCCAGAAAAACGATAACGACAAGTCACCACGCTCCTTCAAATCTATCGTTCACAAGAAGAACCTGACCGCAGCTTTGCGAGTCAGGTTCTTGGTATGTTGTTATTCTGCGGCTTCGGCCTTTTGCTTGGCCAGCCAAGCTGCAATTTGATCAATTTCTTCCGGCGTATGCTGATCCGCTTGCGATGGCATAGCCCCTTGACCATTGGTAATAATATCAGCGATCTGCTCTTCGGAGAGTCGATCGCCTACCCCTCTAAGGGAAGGGATGCTGCCTTGGCCTTTCATATCGGTTCCGTGACAGCTGAGACAAGTAGCTGCGAGCTCCATGGCCGGATCATCGGCATCGACGATCGGCACCTCTGCCGCACCTTGCTGCTGAATCGGATTCGGCCGCGGCTGACCTGCCTCGTAGGCTTCTCTAGCCTTGTTGGCACGATCAATATGCTCAGGAGTGACATGGTTGATCTCGAGCTGGTGCTGATAATGATCCCAAGAAACCTTGGTTAAGTATACACAAGCCAGAATGGATAGGATCAGCAATCCTGATGCAATCGGTCTTTTGTAGAAACGACGCTCCTTGCCTGTGTCCAGGAACGGCGCCAGCAGGAGTGCTCCGAAAGCCACGCCAGGGACACCTACGGTGCCCAGGACAACAAAGTCGCCCGAAACGTATGGATATTTAAGTAGTTGATACAGGAACAGGAAGTACCAGTCCGGCATCGGGATAAAGCTTGCATTCGTCGGATCAGCCGGATAGCCAAGCGGCGCCGGATGCGCAATGGTAAGCGCCAGGAAGCCGACCAGGGCAACTACACCGACCATCCATTCCTTCAGCAGAAAGTTCGGGATGAATGCCTCGGACTTCCCAGGAAAAGCCGTGTAGTCAACTGGCGTATTCGGCATCGTGCCCTTGCGGACGCGGGAATCGCCAACGTACACAACTTTTTCTGTGGATTTGTGGCCATGCGCCATGAGGAACCCTCCTTTCGTCTATAGTGGTCCGGAAATGCCCTGTCTGCGGATCATGATAAAGTGCGCCGCCAGCATTGCCAGCAGAGCGCCAGGCAGGAAGAATACGTGAATTGCGAAGAATCGTGTCAGCGTCTGGGCGCCGACGATCTCTCCACCCTGCATGAGCTCCTTGAGATAGACGCCGATATAAGGAACGGACTCCGCAATCTGCATGCCGACCTTGGTTGCAAAGTAAGCTTTGTTATCCCAAGGCAGCAGGTAGCCGGTAAAGCCCAAGCCAAGCATAATGAAGAAGATCAGCATGCCTACAACCCAGTTCATCTCGCGAGGCGCCTTGTAAGAGCCTGTGAAGAAAACCCGGAGGGTATGTAGGAACATCATAACGATAACGAGACTAGCGCCCCAGTGATGCATCCCCCGTACAATGGCGCCGAAAGCGACTTTGTGCTGGAGGTAGTCAACGCTTGCATAAGCATTGATGATATCCGGCACGTAGTACATCGTCAGGAACATCCCGGAGAGGATCTGGATGATGGTGATGAAAAACGTCAGTCCGCCGAAGCAATACACAAAGGCGGAGAAGTGGTGAGCCGGGTTAACGTGCTCGGGTACCTCATGGTCCGCTACGTCCCTCCACATAGGCGTTATATCAAGACGATCGTCGATCCAGTTGTATATGCCTTTAAACATCTGATTGTACGCCCTCCTTTACACTCTTGTGTTCGGCTTCAGTGGACCGAGGTATACGACGCCCTCGCGAATCTCGACTTCATACTCGTCGAGCGGATTCGGAGCAACCGCAAGGTTCTTGCCATCCTTGTCATACTTGGCGTCATGACATGGACAAAAGTACTGATTGTCGTTCTGCGTATTCCAGTTGATTGTACAGCCGAGATGCTTACAGATTGGTGAGAGCGCGAAGATTGTTCCATCCGAGCCCTTGGAAATCCAAGCGGTCAGCTCCGGTTGACTCTCATACCAACCATCGATCTGATTGATCTGAAAGCGGAATTCTTGCGGCTCGTCCGTCACGCTGCTCTCCTCGACTACCTTGACGAATGTCCCTTCCGCCTGCGGCATCAATAACGGATCCACGGCAAAACGAATCATCGGGAGTACTGCTCCGACACCCATGAATGCCGTTGCGCCACCCAGTGTATATGACAGAAACTGACGCCGCGACATCTCTCTGCGACGTACAGGTTGATGCGTAGCCTCACGTTGACGCTCTTCATCTGGCATATATGTGCGTTCCTTTTCTTCCATCTTCTGTTCTACCCCCTTTGGCAACCGTATCTTGTGTTCTGCAGCTGGACAAAACACAACGAACTAGGACATTACTTATAATAGCTCAGGTCCACATGAGCGTCAAGAATGAGGCGGTCGATTTAAGTCGATGAACAATTATCCGCTCTGAATTTGTTGACGTTTTGTCACAATTGGCCTTCTCTGGAATATATGATCCCACACTTAGTTGACTTTATACCTACCGGTTCGATTACAAGATTCATTTGCGAGCCCAGCGCTGCATGACTTGCTCTCTGACCGTCGCTACAGTTGGCAGGTTGCCTTCCGGATCCGGCATGATAATCAGATCCGCATGCTCGGTCGGCAGGTCCTTGCGGTGGGCTGCACTGACCACGAATACATGCTTGAACCCCGCTTCCCCGTCCTTTAGCTCCTTGCACAGCCCCTCCAGCGTCTGCTTGTCCCCCGGGTAGTGGCAGGCAGGATAGATAACCACCCTGCCCTTGAACGGCAGCTCCACCAAATCAATGACATCAGCCAAACGCTCCAGAGCGGCCGTTGTGGCGATCGGGTTCTCGCGCCCCGACAAGCCTGTCAGCGGCAATACGCAGGTGTCAAAGTACTTGCTGTTCTCCGTCCATTGCTCTTCTGTCAGTTCACTGAATTTCATGCTTCGTACTCCTGTCTGTTTTTCAACCATCGTATCACGATGGGACAAACATGGCAAAAGCAAATCAGGCTTGCACCGGTTTCTCCTTGTTCGTCTGGAGAAACCGTGTGCAAGCCTGGACGCGCATGCGGCGCCTTCCTTTTTGTTAGTCCTGGCTCAGTGCGTTCCACTGCTCAGCGAGCCGGCGAAACGTATCCTCGTCCCCTGCCGCCAGCGATTGATCAATGGCCACCTGAATCCTTTCCTTGTTGAAGCGCCGAACCGCATCATCCAGTACCATTTCTGCAGCGAGTCCCAACATTGCCTCATACGTAAGTTTCATTTTGTCCATAGGATACATGCACCTCCAGACGGGGCTTAAGCCAGATTACTATTGGGCCGGATATGAACTGCCTGTGTATTCCTCACCTTTGCGGACATAACTCTCCATCGTCGTCTTCATCCGCTTCAGATCAGCCTCGTTCAACTCCCTGACGACCTTCGCAGGCGAGCCGAGGGCGAGCGTATAGGGGGGGATGACGCGGTTTTCCGTGACGATTGAACCTGCCCCTATTAAAGCATATTCACCAATCTCGGCACCGTTGAGTACGATGGCCCCCATACCGATTAATGTGCCCTTGCCTATCTTGCAGCCATGGATAATCGCTCCATGTCCGACAGACACCTCATCCTCGAGCAGCAAAGGCTGATTGGTGTTCACATGACCAACAACGCTGTCTTGAATATTGCAGCGGTTACCAATTCGAATGGGCGCCAGATCGCCCCGTAGCACCGCATTAAACCATACCGTGCTGTAGGCGCCGATCCGGACATCTCCGATTAACTTGGCTCCCTCTGCTATGTATACGGGGGAATCAGTTTGCGGCAGGATACCTTGGTAGGGAATCAACATGAATTCTTCCTCCTGTTCTGAACGCAATTATAATGGAGGACATTCTACCAGGGGCCGCAAGCTTCTGTCAATCATCAGACTGGCGATCCGAGCTCAATGCGGTCCTGCTCCGCAACATAGACCCCAGCTACGACGGCATGGCCGATTTTGGTCATTCGCACGACCTGTCCAAACTCATGATGCTCTCCGATCCGGAGCAATCCCAGGTGCATCATCATGCCCAGT
This sequence comes from Paenibacillus daejeonensis DSM 15491, assembly GCF_000378385.1. Taxonomy (GTDB): domain Bacteria; phylum Bacillota; class Bacilli; order Paenibacillales; family Paenibacillaceae; genus Paenibacillus_D; species Paenibacillus_D daejeonensis. The sequence continues at coordinate 520,021 of NZ_KB899660.1, forward strand.
ATCCGCTTCTCCATCACATCTTGCGCACAATCATAGTAGAAGGGCTTGATGTAAGGCATCAGCTGCTCAGCAAGCGAGGCTGTCGTTACCCAGCGGTCAGCCAGCGTATGCAGCCAGTTGGCCAATGTCAGAATATTGGGGATTGCTCCCTTGTACAAGCGCAGCCAGAACCGGTAGAGCTGGGTCGGCTCAGGCAGCGTCCGGTCCGACAGGACAATCTCCCCTTGTGGCGAAAGCACTAGACGACCATTGTCCTCAAGCAGCAGCTTCTGGTAATAGCCGTAATCGTAGATGAACGACATCCGGTTTGGATAATCCTTCATCCGTTTGCCATAGCCGAATCGCCATGCCCCTCTAGCTGGAGGCTCTTCAAGAATGTGCATGGCCTCCAGTACTTGCTGAATGTTGCGCTTATACATATACCCCTCGGCTGTGATTGTGGGCTCATACTGCTGAATATAACGAAGCAGGGTGAGCACATCCTCAGCCAGCAGCTGTTGCTCATCTCGGAAACCGTCGGGTTCGTCGATATAGCGCAACTGATTCCGGAATGATGCTGCCATTTCGTCCCGGAAGCGGTCCCTTAGATCTGTTGGTACATGAAACAGATAGCGGGAAGCGCCGGTAAAGCCATTGAACAGCCAACCGGACTGTTTGAACTTGATAATGGTCGAGCGCGGTCCAGGAGGTTCGGCCGGTGTGGCTTTGCGGCTGCGGGACTTGCTGTTGTTGCTCTTGGCTGAAGGCAGTCGGTTGGCATTGGCTCCGCCTGCGTGACTTGTCGGCGCTTCGTCGAAGCGGCCTTGCTGGACACGGGCGATGAGCTCTTCCTGACTGAACGCATGCTGACTGTCGAACAACAATGAGCTCATAAAGCGGCGTTCGGCAATGGTTAGGCTCGCCAGTTGTTGCTTGACCGCCTCTTTGCGCTGAATGGCGGAGAGGATGGTCTGGATCAGTTCATTCTTGGAGTGACTGTTGCACTGCAGCTGATATTGATCCGCAATCCGGTTTAGCTGCTCGATATCCGCATAACCCAACATCTCGGCAAGTTTCATCCTAATCCCTCCCTGGCGCTGTTACTACCAGTATAGGAAAAAAGATAAAAATTAAACGTGTCTCAAGCTATTCCTGCAGATGTAATGAACAGTTGTGCAGTAAAGAGCTCCACGCTCCCTCTCGCAGTTCCAATATTGAGTACGACATATTACCGATATAACTATCGTCCAGATTCTCGCATAGGGAGTGCAGCATTTGACTGAGAAAGCTGCCATGGGTCACAACAAGCAGGTTAAGATGCGGATGCAAGCTCATCATGTCCTGAATGAAAGCCATCCCCCTGGCTGTCACGTCGGTATTCGACTCCTGGCCTTCATATGTCGTGCGCCAAGCGGCCCCCCAACGCTCCAGTCGCTCAGCTTCCGTTGTGCCTTCAATTTCGCCGAAGCCCCGCTCCCGCAGCCGCACATCCGCTGCCAGCAGCGGAATGCTGAGTTGATCGGCAATGACCCGCCCGGTTTCACGAGCCCGCTGCAGATCACTGCTCACGACGGCATCCCACTTCATCTCGTCCTTTGCCAGCCGCTCGGCAAGCTTATGGGCTTGCGAGCGCCCCTCTTCATTCAGCGGTATATCCGTTTGTCCTTGTATTTTGCCTTCCGCATTCCAAGATGTTCTTCCATGGCGTACCCATCCCATTCGCACGTACAGTCATCCCCTTTATCGTAGTCAAACTTCTTCTCAGAAATAATGAAACTCTCCAGCACCATACGCTGGAGAGCTTCGTCATGTTCGTGTGCGGAGCAGCCAATTCATAGCAAGGAGCGTCATAAGTAACGCGGCGAGCGACATCGCTACCAGATAAGGCGATATCGACGGCGATCCATGCAACATAATTGGATCACTAATGCTCGCCATCGGCACGTTCTCATAAAACTTGGCACTCACCGTGGTCGCCCCACTGCCATCCAGTATGCCCGGCATCTGAATAATCTGCTCGGCTGGATGCTGGGTTGTCCCCCCGGTTATCAGGTAGAACAATCCTGCTAGAAAGAAAAGCATCGCACATGCCGTCGCAGCGACAGTCTTGCGGCGAAGCTTGCCAGTGAATGCACGGCTTTTTCTTCGCAGTGGCGTCAGCCAGGACTGCTCCCGGTTAATCCGGTCCATGACCTGATGGTTGATGCCATTTAGGGTATCCGCCCTAAATTCCTGCTCAGCCCCAAGAGCACGCACCAAGCTCCTGCTCTCTTCCCACAAACGTAATTCTTCCTGGCAGCACACACAATGAAAAGCGTGTTGATCAACCGCCTGACGGGCGGGGTCATCGGCTGCCAGATCCCAATACCATGCGAATGTTTCTTGCGCTTCTTCACATGTCATCTGAACTTCATCCCTTCGTATTCCACTATCGTACTTGTCTCTCCAAAATAGGGCTCCAGCTGCGATTTGACACTCGCTCTTGCCCGAAACAGTAACGATTTGACGGAACTGACCGATTGCCCGAGAATCTCGGCGATCTCCTGGTATTCCAGCTGGTCATACTCGCGAAGGATAAGCGCGGAGCGTTGCTTCTCGGGCAGATTGTTAATGGCTTGTCGCACGAGCGACATCCGTTCATTGAGCAGCAGCTGCTGCTCGGGTACTGTCTCGATGGGTGCAACCGGTATGTATCCTGATTCATCCAGGGAGATGTTCCCTGACTTTTGCTTGCGCAGTTCACTAAGTACCGTGTTGCGGGCGATCGTATAGAGCCACGTGGAGAAGGAGGCGTCTACCTCACGAAACGAATGCAGGCTCCGATACGCCTTGTAGAATGTCTCCGAGCACAAATCCTCGGCCAAGATCTCCATGCCTGCACCTTTGAGCATGTGGTAGATAAAAGCGAGGATCTTGCGCTGGTATCGACGCATCAGATCCGAGTACAGCTGAACATTACCGTCTTTGATAGCTTTGATTAATTGGGAATCCGTCATACAAGCGACCCTCCTTGGCCTTCGGAGTGATCATCCCGTGCCCGGATTACAACTGGAGATCATTGGTCTTGGCATTTCTTGATAATCGACTTGCCAGATCTCTCATTATAAGTTAGTACCGAACCGGAAGGAAAAAGTTGCGGTTAGCAACAAAAAAAGTGCGAATCTATTATTAACCGATCTGAACCGATTGGAAGCATCCGCCATATTGCCGCAAAAAATATAGCTTTATTTTACCACATGTAGTTTGGGAGCGTTCCAAATCTTTTCTAAAGATTGGCGTTGATTCTGAGATTGACGCAAAAGTCCAACAAAATTCTCACGGTTCTACGACCACGAAGCTCGCAGCGCCAAAACACTCGACGGTTGGCGGATCTGCTAGCGAATAGAGGAAGAAAGGTGTCTTACAGCCCACGGTTGAGGATCTACGAGTGAATAGAGGAAAAAAGGTGTCTTACTGCCTGCGGTTGGCGGTTCTGCGAGCGAATAAAGGAAGAAAGGTGGCTTACAGCCCACGGTTGGTGGGGACACCGTATCTATAGCACGCAGAAAATCACAAATTCCAAAACAACAAAAAAAAGACCACTCAATGAGTGGTCCTTGCCTATTCTCGAGGCAAACAGTTTTGGATAGGAGTGGAGAGAAACCATACTGTAGTTCTTATTATATGTATCCGTTTTCAATTTGTCAATAAGCGTTTTCATTTTTTTTGCGAAAAACTAAAAGTGTTGTAGAAAACAAGCAACAAAAAAGCATGGGCCAACAGGTAGCCCATGCCTCCGTACATTACATTTAATGCACCGTATAACCGAGTGATTCCAGCAAGTCCCTGGCCGCATCGAGATCGGCTTGTTCGCGGAAGGAAAGCCGCAAGATTCCCGGCACATCCTCCCGGCTCTCAATGATCTGCAAGTTGCTGAGGTTGATCCGCTGGTCCCCCAGCAGGGTTGCAATCTTGCCGATGATTCCCGGATGATCCGGGACATCGACGTAACATTCATACAAGGAGTGAATCATGCCCTTGCGACGCTCCGGCAACTGGTTGCGGAAGGCTCCGGCGAGCCGGAAGGCTTCCTCTATCCCATCGCCGTTCTCTTGCTCGAGCAATGCCACGAATCGCTCGGTCTCCTGCTGCCAGTCCTTCAACAGCTGGAGCAGTACCTGCTTGTTGCCGAGCAGAATATCACGCCATACCACCGGTTCGCTGGCTGCGATTCGCGTGATGTCTCGGAATCCTCCGGCAGCCAACATGCCATAGAGATCGTTGTTCTCGTGATAGCCGCGGACTTGATTGACCAAAGCCACCGCGATAATATGCGGGAGATGACTGATCGCGCCGACAATCTCGTCATGAAGTTCCGGGTCGACGCTAACAATCTTGGCTCTGGTATAGACGAGCAGCTCTTGCAGCCTGTTCAGTGCATCCTGCGGCGTCCCTGGCTCTGGGGTCAAGACGTAAAAAGCATTCTCATAGAGATACGGTGTAGCTGCTTCAACGCCCGACCGCTCCGAGCCGGCCATCGGATGCCCGCCAATGAAGATCGCCTCACCAAGCTGAACCTCCCGGGCACAAGCCGCAACAGAAGCCTTGGTGCTGCCAACATCGGTAATTATGCAGCCTGGCTTGAGCGGGAGTCGGCTGAGCGCCTCCACATACTCGGACAATGAGCCGACCGGTACGCACAAGAAGATGAAATCGGCATCCGCAGCCGCTTCCTCCATCGAGGTCGTGGCGTGGTCAACGACGCCATGCTCCATATACTTGGCTACCGACGACTCCCGAACCGAATGGCCTACGACGTAGAGATCCGGCTTGCCTTTGAAGCACAGAGCTAACGAGCCGCCCATCAGCCCTACACCAAAAATTGCAATTTTGGTCATCGGCTACACTTGCACTGCAAGTTCCTGCAGCACTTCCTCCAGGGCAGCGATAAATTTCTCGTTTTGCTCCTGGTTGCCTACGGTAATCCGAATATGCGTAGGGTAATAGGACCAGCGGGCCCTGGCGATAATGCCTTTGCGAAGCAGTCCGTCAAACACCTGCTGCGACGGATGCTTGGCATCAAACATGATGAAGTTCCCATACGCCGGGAAGTACGGCAGTCCCAGACGATCGAATTCCCCTGTCAGATAGCGGATTCCCGTCGTGTTGCTCTCACGGCACATGCGGATAAAGTCTTCATCGGCCAGTGCTGCACGCGCTGCGGTCTGCGCAAACCTTGTCGTGTTGAAGGGCTCACGGACCTGATTAATGGACCGGATGACGTCAGCGCTTCCGATTCCGTAACCGATACGAAGAGAAGCCAGTCCATAGATTTTGGAAAACGTGCGAAGCAGCACCAGGTTCGGATGCTTCTTAAGCAGTGCCAGACCATCCGGATATGCAGAGCCTTCAATATACTCGCAGTAGGCTTCGTCCAGGACAACAAGAACCGAATCTGGTACACGCGTTAGGAAGTTTTCCACTTCGTCATGGGTCACAATCGTGCCTGTCGGATTATTGGGATTACAAATCCATACGATCTTGGTTTTGTCGGTTACACGCTCCAGCATGGCTTCCAAATCATGCTTGCCGTCCTTGAGGGGGACCTCAATAACGACCGCATTCTCAATCTCGGCGTTATGCTTGTATTGCGGGAAGGTCTCATCCGCTATAATCGTCTCGTCGCCTGGGACGATATACGCCCGTGCGAGCATCAGAATGACCTCGTCCGAGCCGGCTCCGAAGATCAGTTGATCCGTGGAGACGCTCAGACGCGTCGCGATATCCTGGGTCAATGCTACACTTGCGCCATCCGGATAAATACTGGTTTTGGACAGCTCCGCCGTGATAGCAGCCTTGGCTTGTTCTGAACAGCCATAAGGGTTTTCATTGGAGGCCAGCTTAATGACCTCGGTCAGTCCCAGCTCCCGTTTTACGTCCTCGACCGGCTTGCCTGGCTGGTAGACGGGCAAGTGAGTTATATTTTGCTTTGGCTTCAATAGGGTCACCTCATCGACAATTGTATAAGAAGTTCAACTTACCTTTATGAAACCTATTGTCTCATAAGTTGAGGTGGATTTAAACCTTCAGTTGACGGACATAGTCAGATATTTCACGCAAGCCCTCTTCCCGAAGAGAAGGATCTTGAAGCTTGGGAATCGATTCTTCGATCCGACGTACAATGGCACTCCCCACAATAACGCCGTCTGTCTGTCCAGCGAAACGTAGCACTTGCTCCCTGCTGGAAATGCCGAACCCGACTGCGATCGGCGTATCGGTTGCCGAACGTACCGTCTGGAGAAACTCATCGATGCCATGGTGGAAATCAGCACGTACGCCGGTTACGCCCAATGAGGAAACGCAATATACAAATCCTCTGGCTTGCTCCGCAATCCGTTTTACTCGATCATTGGAGGTCGGAGCGACAAGCGGGATCAAGTGCACGTTAGCCGCCTCCGCCATTGCACGCACTTCGCTGTCTTCTTCAATCGGCAGATCCGGGATAATCAAGCCGCTGATTCCGTGCTCGGTAACAAGCTCGAAGAAGCGGTCAAGGCCCATACGCAAGATAGGGTTAAAGTAAGAGAACAGGATAAATGGCAGCTTCACGCCAGCAGACCTAGCCGCCGATGCAACGCCGATGCAATTCTCTACGGTGATCCGATGCTGAAGCGCACGTCCAGAGGCTCGTTGAATGACTGGACCGTCAGCAAGCGGATCTGAATAAGGAACGCCGAGTTCGATCATGTCCGCACCGGCTTCCTCCAGCGTGCGAATGATCTCCACCGTCGTCTCCAGATCAGGATCGCCTACCGTAATAAACGGGATCAGCGCCGTCTCCTTGCGCTGCTTCAGCTGCTGGAAGGTTTCATCAATTCGATTCATGTTCAGACCCTCCCAAATAACCCATGATCGATTCTACGTCTTTGTCGCCACGACCGGAGAGGCTGACGATGATGGTTTTGTCCGGGCCCAGCGTAGGCGCCAGCTTCATCGTCTGGGCAATCGCATGTGCCGATTCCAAGGCGGGAATAATGCCTTCCTTGCGGGAGAGCAGTTGCAGCGCCTCCAGCGCCTCGGCATCCGTCACCGGCACGTAGCTTGCTCTTCCCGAATCTTTCAGATACGCATGCTCCGGCCCAATGCCCGGGTAGTCAAGACCAGCCGAGATAGAATGCGCCGGTTGTACCTGTCCATACTCGTCTTGCAGCACGTAGCTCATGGAGCCTTGGAATACCCCATGGCTGCCCTTGGTCATGGTAGCCGCGTGCTCATCCGTATCCACGCCTCTGCCAGCGGCCTCGACGCCAATCAACTGCACGGACTCATCCTCAATGAAAGGATAGAAAATCCCGATGGCATTACTGCCGCCGCCGACTGCCGCCACGACATAATCGGGCAAGGCCCCATGCTCTTCCAGCATCTGCGCTCTTGCCTCATCTCCGATAATCCGCTGAAAATCGCGGACAATCATCGGGTAAGGATGCGGCCCAGTTACAGAACCTAGAATATAATAGGTATCGTCTACATGGCTGACCCAGTAGCGAAGCGTCTCATTACAGGCATCCTTAAGGGTTCGGGTACCCGAAGTGACCGGTACAACCTCAGCTCCCAGCAGATTCATGCGGAATACATTAAGCTGCTGGCGCTTCGTATCTTCTTCACCCATAAATACCTTGCACTCTAGTCCCAAAAGTGCCGCTACGGTAGCCGATGCTACGCCGTGCTGGCCTGCTCCCGTTTCCGCAATGATTTTGGTTTTTCCCATACGCTTGGCCAATACGCCTTGACCGAGAGTATTGTTAATTTTATGAGCACCCGTGTGATTCAGGTCCTCCCGCTTCAGATAGATCTTGGCTCCGCCCAGATGCTCGGTCAGACGCTCCGCGTAGTACAGCGAGGTTGGCCGGCCGGAGTATTTTTTGAGCCAGTAACGGACCTCGGCGACAAAGTCGGGATCCTTCGCATAATGGGCATAAGCCTCTTCCAATTCAAACAAAGCATTCATTAACGTCTCGGGGACATAACGCCCGCCGAAGATGCCGTATCGGCCGCTGCTATCTGGCACTTGCTTCATGCTTTCTCCACCCTTTCAATGAACTTCTTGATTAAGGCAATATCCTTGACGCCGTCCTTTTCCACACCGCTGGACACATCGATGCCATCCGGTGCATACCCTCGGATCAGCTCTTGTACATTGCCGGGATGCAAGCCTCCTGCTACATATAAAGGCAAATGATACTGACGGGCCACCTCCGCATATGCGGGGATCAGATCCCACCGGAACGTCCGTCCCGTGCCGCCGCCTGCTGTATCGATCAACAGGGCATCAACCGAGCCTGCATAAGGCGCCAACCGGGTGGAGGGCTCCTCCCCTTCGTCGCCAACGGATTGCACTTTCCATACTTCCCGACCCAGGCTGTCCCGAACCTCACGACACAGCTCGGGAGACTCTTCGCCATGCAGCTGGATGACATCGAGTGGTGCCACTACAAGCAGCTCTTGCAGCTCAGCAAAAGTCGGATTGACGAAGACGCCCACCGTACGGGGCGCCACACCCCGCGCATTGCGCAGCGCGGAGGTCTGCCGGATCAGCTCAGCCGCCTGCGGAGGCGTTACCTGCCTGCGGCTCTTGGCAAAAACAAATCCAATCTCATCCATACCTAGGCCATCCATCGCCCGCAGCGTGTCGACATCACGCAGCCCGCAAACCTTTACACGCGTGCTCATCGGCGTTCAGTCTCGCCCATAATCGTATTGACTGCCTGACGCACATCAGGCTGCCTCATAAATGATTCGCCGATGAGTACCCCATGCGCACCAATGCCTGACAAATAGTCAATATCATCCGGAGAAGCGATGCCGCTCTCGCTAATAACTGTGGCCTGCTTCGGCATCATGCCGATTAAGCGCTCGGTCGTCTTCAAATCTGTAACAAACGAACGGAGATCACGGTTGTTTACGCCAATTAGCGTAGCCTGACCAATCTCCAGTACGGTGGTCAATTCCTGCTCATCATGCACCTCTACCAGCACATCCATGCCGAGCGAACGGGCAAGCGTATCGTATTCAGACAATTGCTCGGCAGTCAGAATCGCCGCAATCAGCAGTACCGCATCCGCCCCCATGGTCCGCGCTTCATAGACTTGACGATAATCGATAATAAAATCCTTGCGCAGCAAGGGTAGCTTCACAGCCTCGCTTACGGCAGTCAAATAAGCAGGCGAGCCTTGAAAATAATCTACATCAGTCAAGACCGAAATACAGTCCGCACCAGCCGCCTCATAGATCTGAGCCAAGGCCACCGGATCAAAATCCTCCCGAATCAAACCTTTGGAAGGCGATGCTTTCTTGACTTCTGCAATTAAACCGAGCGGCCGCTGCCGACGTTCTGTCAATGCCTTCTCAAATCCGCGGCACGGCTGCAGATGCGCAATCCGTCGTTCATACTCCTCAAGCACGAATTGGCTGCTCAAAAGCTCCACTTCACGCCGCTTCGTTGCAACGATTGTATCAAGAAACATGTGCGCACTCTCCTGTCGTTTGAATCAGTTGCTCCAGCTTGGCGGCTGCATTGCCGTTATCTATGGTTTGCTGCGCGATGGCCACTCCATCCTGCAAACTGGCTGCACCACCACCCACGTAAATGCATGCGCCGGCATTAGCCGCTACGATTGCCCGGTACGCGCGCTGTTCTTCGCCACTCAACACCTGCCGAATCAATCCCGCATTGGTTAGCGCGTCTCCACCCATGACTTCGCCCAGCGGATAGGTCTGTAAACCAAGCTCTTCTGGCGTAATATCATACGTGCTTAATTGACCGTCTTTGAGCTCGGAGATTTGAGTCGGGGCAGAGATACTGATCTCATCCAGTCCGTCATGGCTGCTTACCACCATCGCCCGCTGCAGTCCCAGACGGCCGAGGACGCCAGCTACCGTCTCGGTTCGTGAACGGTCATAAATGCCCAGCAGCTGCCTGTCTGCTCCAGCCGGATTCGTAAGTGGCCCCAGCATGTTGAATATCGTGCGGACGCCCAACTCCTTGCGCGGCACTGCCGCATGCCGCATCGATGGATGGAACAACTGGGCGAACATGAAACAGATTCCGATCCGGTCCAGACATTCCCCCGCCTGTTCCGCGGTGAGCGTAATGTCCACGCCCAGCGCTTCCAGTACATCGGCACTTCCCGCTTTGCCGGACATGGCCCGATTACCGTGCTTGGCAACCCGGACGCCAGCAGCTGCAGCAATAATCGCCGAAGCAGTTGAGATATTGAATTTATGGATGCCAGAGCCTCCGGTTCCGCATGTGTCCAGCAAACCCGTCTGCTCCGTCAGTACACGGTTCGAACGGCTGCGCATGACTTCTGCAAACCCCGTAATCTCGTCAATCGTCTCGCCTTTCATTCGCAGAGCGGTGACAACTCCGGCAATCTGGGCCGGCGTTGCCTCTCCGCTCATTATAATATCCATTGTAGCTGCTGCCTCGGCGCGCGTCAGATCCAGTCCTTCGATCAAACGGGACAAGGCCAGCTGCATGGTCATTGTCTGCGTCGTCATCTCAGCTTCCCCCTATGTTTGTATATAGTAATCCCTATTGACGGCACCTACCGGCGGTTGATGCCCGGTGGTTGGAAACATCGCTTCCGCTGCGCGAATCGCCTTGAGACTTGCCTTTGCCTTGTTAACCGTCTCTTCGTATTCTTTCTCTGGCACCGAATCCCACACGATACCTGCCCCTGCTTGAACGTACGCTTTGCCGTGCTTGAAAATAATTGTGCGAATCGTGATACAGGTATTGAGGCTGCCCCCAAATCCGAGGTATCCGATCGCTCCCGCATATGCGCCCCTAGCCTCGTTCTCCAGTTCGGCGATGATCTCCATTGCCCGCAGCTTCGGCGCGCCGGACACTGTACCAGCTGGCATGCAAGATACAAAGGCATCGAAGAAGTCCTTGTCTTGACGAAGCTTGCCGGATACGTTGGAGACGATGTGCATTACATGCGAATACCGCTCAATTTCCATATAAGAGTCACAATGCACGGAGCCGAACTCGGCGACACGGCCGATATCGTTGCGTCCCAGGTCCACGAGCATCAAATGCTCCGCGCGTTCTTTTTCGTCTGCCAGCAGCTCTTGCTCCAAGGCCAGATCCTCTTCCTCCGTCTTGCCGCGTGGACGCGTACCAGCGATCGGACGGGTCTCAACCCGTTCGCCATCTACCTTGACCAATGCTTCAGGCGAAGTCCCGACGATAATCTCGTCATCCATCTTGAGATAGTACATATAGGGGGACGGGTTCATGGTCCGCAGCACCCGATAGACATGCAATGGGTCAACCTCGGTGTCTATGCTGAAGCGCTGCGAGAGCACGACCTGAAAAATATCCCCTGCCCGGATGTACTCTTTGGCTTGATGCACATTATTGATAAATTGCTCCTCGGTCACATTGGAGTTCACCTCGCCAAGCTCGGGATCGGAAGGCATCCCGGCGCTTGTCATCATCGGTACAGTCAATGGCTGCTGGAGTCTGGCAATCGTCGCATCGATCCTTGCGAGTGTCGCTTCATATACTTCTGCAATAACAGCGTCTGTTGCCCCTTCTGGAACATGCACATTACCAATGACCTGAATCTGCTGCTTGACGTGGTCAAACACAATAATCTGATCGCAAAACATGAATTGCAGATCATTCATATCCAAATCATCGATGCGGTGAGCAGGAAGTTTCTCATAATACTGAAGCAAATCATACCCGAAGAAACCGATGGCGCCGCCGGTGAAGGAGGGCAAACCCGGCATGGCCGGACTGCGATAGCTCCTGAGTCTAGCCTTCAAGAGCTCCAGCGGCTGTTCGCTCACTGTCTGTTTCCCCTGCTTGTCTTCAATCGTCATCTCGCCGTTTTTACCGGATACCAACATGAACGGGTCTGTTCCGATATACGAATACCGGGCCCATTTCACGCCTCCCTCCACACTCTCCAGCAGAAAGGCATGTCTCTCCTTGCTGAAGTGCTGAAACAGGCGGATCGGCGTTTCTGTGTCCGCCAGGGCATGACGTGCGATCGGGATCAGATTGTACTGCCGGGCTAAAGCAATGACGTGCTGTAATTCAGTGGTCATAAGCAATCCCTTCCTTCATCTAATAAAATTCCTTGCATCAGCGGGGATGGCTCCATCTGCCATAACAATAAAAAAGCCCCTGCGGACAGCAGGAGCATGTGATCGATTAGGCCTGAATCTGGAATGCAAAAGGAAGGCAGCGTAACAGAAAAGATGATAGGCATGACAAACTAAACCTACCTCACCTAATCTCATCCTGCATCTGTCCTAAAAAGCATTCTCTACTCAACTCAGCTCTTCTCTCACTAGGCTATGCTCTGCTCGTCTCAACTCTAACGACTACTACACTCATCCTGGAATGGTTACCAGCTAACTAATACTATTCACCACTATACATCAGCCCGCAACATTCGTCAATTCTTGGCTGCCAGATCCGGACGAAGCGCCCTTGCCCCGCCGAGGTAAATATGCCGAATTTCGTCCTGGCCGCGGTCCGTGTTGACCATCACCATCAAACGGATGCAGTGCTGCAAACTGCCTTTGACCGGCACCTCGAGTGAGCACATCAGCGGTACCAGATCCCAACCCGGCAAACGCCGGATCGCAACAGCTGGAAAAGCTGCATCCAGGTCGTGGGTAACGGTTATAAAAATACTGCCTACCTGATCTGGCACCAATTGATTCTCTTGAATCATCGCATCCAGCATCTGAGCGGTAGCATCAAGAATCTGCTGTTCTTCATTGGCGTCTACTGTGATCGCCCCGCGAATTCCGCGAACATTCATCTCTATATGTCCTCCTTCTTCAACTGCTCCACAATCGCCCGCACTTGATCTGCTTCAATCCTGTGATTAATTTCTACCTTGCCGATGGCTGTTGGCACGATAAATACCATCCGGCCCTCAACAAATTTCTTGTCAAACATCATGGCCTCTATAATGGCATCCACATCGTAATGCTCTGGCAGCCTTACTGGCAGGCCGCAGCGCTGCAGTACCCGCTTGGTTACGGTGTAGACCTCCTCCGGCGCGCCGAGTTCAACGCCTAAACGGGCCGCGCCGACCATGCCGATGGAGATGGCTTCACCGTGCGGCAGCTCGCCATAATGGCCGACTGCCTCCAGGGCATGCCCGATGGTGTGACCCAGATTCAGGATCGCCCGCAGGCTGCTCTCCCGCTCGTCCTGGGAAACGACAGACGCTTTAACGCTGCAGCCTTTGTATAGCGCATAACCTAGCGCATCGCTATCCAGAGCAAGCAGTTTGTCTGCATGTTCATCTACCCAATCGACAAACTCCGCATCCCAGATTAAACCATGCTTGACCACTTCGGACAAGCCGGAGCGAACATCCCGGGGCGGAAGGGATTGTAGTGTGCTGAGATCATACAGCACCAGTTCCGGCTGGTGAAAGGCACCAATGACGTTCTTGGCCAGTCTGTGGTTGACAGCAACCTTACCACCGACACTGCTATCATGCGCTAGAATCGTCGTCGGCACCTGAATGAACCGGATGCCGCGCATATAAGCGGCCGCCACGTAGCCTGCAAGATCCCCGACAACACCGCCGCCAAGGGCTACAACGGCAGATTTACGATCAAGTCCCGCCTGCAGCGCCTGCGTCATAATCTGCTCAAACATTTCTAGCGACTTGGAGGATTCGCCGGACGGTACAACGTAGGAAACGACCTCATAGCCTGCCTGCTCCAATTGCTCGGTCAGAGGAGCGAGATAATGCGGCGCCACCTGTGTATCGGACACAATCAATACCGGAGATTGTTTCACGATTCCATGCCGGGTGAACAGCTCGCCTGCTCGCTGCAGGAGCCCCTCACCAATGTATATCGGATACGAACGTTCGCCAAGATCAACAGTTAACTCTCTCATCTTAGTACTCCTTCACTTGCTCAAGATAGGATGCAACATTGGCACGAATCTCGTCGATGGAATCGCCGCCGAACTTCTCCATGAACGCACGGGCAACCTCCCACGTGACAACATGCTCCATTACGACGCTTGCAGCAGGGACTGCACAGCTGTCTGAACGTTCGACTTGGGCGGTAAACGGTTCTTTGGTATCAATATCCACACTCCGCAGAGGCTTGTACAATGTGGGGATTGGCTTCATAACGCCGCGTACAACAATCTGCTCACCTGTCGTCATGCCGCCCTCGAATCCTCCTGCACGATTGGAAGCGCGATGATACCCCAGCTCCTCCGTGTACAGGATTTCGTCATGGACCTTGAAGCCCCGCATGCCGGCCGCCTCAAAACCAATACCAATCTCGCAGCCCTTGAATGCGTTAATGGACACAACAGCCTGAGCGATTCTCGCATCAAGCTTACGGTCCCACTGCACATGACTGCCCAAACCAACGGGCACCCCTTCGATGACACACTCGACGATACCGCCGATGGAGTCACCTTCGGCTTTGACCTGGTCGATATGAGCCATCATTTTTTCTTCTGTTTCCTTATCCACGACCCGTACCGGGGATTCCTCGGTGCGCGCAATCAGCTCATCTACGGGGAGCTGATTGGCCGGCGCTTCAATCTCGCCGATACGGATAACTTGTCCAGCCACCTTAATGCCGAACTCTGCCAGCAGTTGCCTTGCTACGGCACCAATCGCTACGCGTGCAGCTGTCTCACGGGCGCTCGAGCGCTCCAGCACGTTGCGCAGATCTTTCAGATTATATTTGAGACCACCGTTCAAGTCGGCATGACCGGGACGCGGCCGATGTACACGGCGCTTCTCCTCGTCACCGCCTTCAATCGGCTCAATATTCATCACCTTGGTCCAGTGCTTCCAGTCATTGTTGGCAACGACAAGGGCAATCGGCGCTCCGGTTGTTCGACCATGGCGAACGCCACCGACAATTTCTGCCGTATCCTTTTCAATCTGCATGCGACGGCCTCGGCCATGGCCCTTCTGGCGACGCTGCAGTTGAAAGTTCAGCTCTTCAAAATCCAGGGTCAAATTGCTGGGCAATCCCTCAATAATGGCCGTAAGCTGGGGGCCGTGTGTCTCCCCTGCTGTCAAATATCGCAAACTCACTTTGGTTCCTCCTCCAGGTTTCCAAAATCCGCATGCAGGATGCGAATCATACGCGCATAGTCTCGCTACGGGCGGGCATCGCCAGCCCGCCCGACATCTTTGCTAATTATAGTATAGGCCTGCAGGTTTGACAAGAAATAGCGCCTTCATCCCATGAACAGCACGAAGCCCGTCTCCATGGAGACGGGCTTCGTCGCACAGTCAGCGTTTAGCCGGTGACCGTATGTCTTACAAGTCTTGCAGCCGGTTCATAGGTTAACTTGGGATCATTAAGAATCCCTGTCAAATGCCGGCCTTCCACACCTAGAATCTGGGCACATTCCTGTATCGTGATCATCCCGCAGCGGTAGGCGGTGATGACCTTCACCTTATCCATGTAAGCTTCCCTCCAAGAAATGGTCAGTAGCTCTAGTATTGGAGAAGATGGGCTGGACTATTCATCCTCTGCGCTTGCGGTAGAAAAACGTCTCTACCGTCTCCAGATCGTACTGGGCCGGTGAGAAGATTTGTTCCGTACTGCCAACAAACAGCACACCGCCGGGACGCAGGGCTTGGGAGAACTTCCGATAGAGCTGCTGCTTGGCCTCTTCAGTGAAATAGATCATCACATTGCGGCAAACGATCAGATCAAACGGCCCTTCGAACCGATCATGCAACAGGTTATGCTGCTTGAACTTGACGGCCTTTTTAAGTAATCCTTGAACAGCGTACAGATCATCGCTCATCGTGAAATAACGCTTAATATAGGCAGGGGGCACATCCCGGATCGACCGGTCCAGGTAGTTGCCGCTTTGGGCTTTCTCCAGTACCTTGTGATCCAAATCGGTCGCCAGAATCGACGAGCGGTCCAATACGCTCAGATGATCCAAAATCATTGCAAGGGTGTAAGGCTCCTCACCAGTCGAGCAAGCCGCACTCCAGATCCTCAGTCGGGGGGATTCCTTCATGAGTTCAGGCAAAAACCGTTGTTCCAACGCTTGCCACCGGTTGGGGTTACGCCAAAACTCGGAGACATTGATCGTCATCCGGTCCAAAAACTCATTCATCAGCTGCGGATCCTTCTGAAGCGCATCCATATAGGTATGAAAGGTTGTGAATCCGTGTTTGGTACGAAGTGTCGTTAGTCGACGCTTCATCTGCGCTTCCTTGTACTGCGATAAATCAATCGCCGTTTTCTCCTTGATCCGCTTGATGAACAAACTAAAATCCTGATCCTCCAACAGATGCTCCCCCTCGTCTGACTTAGATGGCTAACCCTAGCAGAGCCTTAGATCCAGCGCTGGATCGTATGCTCATAATCAACGAGCTCCTCTGGCGAGAAGTACAGGTTGATCTCACGTTCGGCATTGTCGACTGAATCCGAACCATGAATCAAATTAAAATTCGTATGTACAGCATAATCGGAACGGATCGTTCCTGGTGCAGCCTGCAGAGCATCTGTCTTGCCAATCAGCGCCCGGGAAAGTGCAATAACGCCGTCGCCCCGCCACACCATCGCAAAAACCGGTCCGGACGTAATAAAATCGATCAGAGGATCGTAATAAGGCCTGCCGACATGTTCCGCATAATGCGCTTCTGCCAGCTTACGGTCCAGTCGAATGAATTTGGCTGCTGCAAGCTGCAGGCCCTTTTTCTCGAACCTGCTGACGATCTCTCCGATCAGTCCCCGCTGCACGCCGTC
Source organism: Paenibacillus daejeonensis DSM 15491 (assembly GCF_000378385.1). Classification (GTDB taxonomy): domain Bacteria; phylum Bacillota; class Bacilli; order Paenibacillales; family Paenibacillaceae; genus Paenibacillus_D; species Paenibacillus_D daejeonensis. The sequence continues at coordinate 536,779 of NZ_KB899660.1, forward strand.
CGGCTTAATCATCAGAAAGGTTTGTTCCATAACATAAGCCTCCTTCAGAGATAAAAAGTCGTATATTTAGAAATTACGCTTGGCCACAAATCGCGCAATATCCATCAAATGCTGCTTGGCCGTTAGATCAGGCAAGCCTTCTAGCGCAGCGATCGCTTTATTAATATACCGGTCAGCCAATTGCTCTGAACGGGCAATGCCATCGCTGTTGCGGATCATCTTAAGCGTACGCGTAATGTCGGCAGACGAGCCCAAATCGCGAATGCTGGCAATCTCCTCACGCAGCTCCTCACCGATCTTGGGATCCTGCAGAGCCAATAACACGGGGAGCGTAATATTCCCCTGAGTAATATCGGAGCCGGGAGGCTTGCCAATCTGCTTCTCGGTGCCGCAGATGTCCAGCACATCGTCGCGAATCTGGAACGCCATGCCCACATTGTAGCCGAACCGGTATAACCTCAGCGCATGCTGTCGGTCACTATCTGCTGCAATGGCGCCGAGTTGGCAGCTGACGGCTATCAGGAGCGCGGTTTTACGGCGGATGCGCCGCATATAGTTGCGAATGGACTGGGAGGTATTGAAGAAATCCCGGATTTGCTCCATTTCGCCGATCGACATCTGGAGAATGGCCCGTGAGAGCACGCGGTGGATCTCCGGGTTATCCAGTTCCGTGACGATCATGAGCGCTTTGGCATAGATATAGTCCCCCGTGTACATGGCAATCCGGTTATCCCATTTGGATTTTACGGTCAGCTTGCCACGTCTGGTCTCCGCATTATCAATGACATCGTCATGCACAAGCGAGGCCATGTGAATCAGCTCCAGAGGCACGGCAATGCGCTTCAGACGATCCAGCCGGTAATCCCCGAACTTGCCGGCCAGCAGTACAAAGGCTGGACGCAGCCGTTTGCCTCCCGCTTTGAGCAAATGCAGCGAGGTCTCGCTAAGCAGCTCGTGATTGGAGCTCACAACCGATTCCAGCTCGCGCTCGATCACCTGCAGGTCAGTTTTCAGTTTTGCGTATAATTCCAGTAGTTTCATTCGTTCACCCGTGCGACAAAGATTGATGGTTCAAATATTGCATCCGTACATCCTGCTTCAGTAATCCAAGCTTTCTTGCATAACGAAGGTACAAGGCCAGTCCAGCCTGCTGGCTTGGACCGAAGTCATAATTCAACTCCTGAAAGTACCTTTGCCAATAATCTGCCTCTCCCCCCAGCTCGTTGCAGGCTTTGGCAATCAGCGGAGTTAGGTCCTGCAGACTTCGGCGCTTACTCTCAAGCAAGGCTTCGTGCAGCTCGCTAAGCAGGCTGCCTTGACTGCTCGCGATGTCCTTGCGTGCTGCTACGACAGCGAACGTCATACCGTGGCCGGTCCAGCTCCGCCACAATGCTCCGAGATCAATCACCTCGCAGCCGGTCTGGCGCCAGGATGCCTTAATTGCGGTATCCCCAATTAATAGTGCGGCATCGGCGCTCTCCAGCATCTCATCGAGGGAAGGCGCCATTGTCTTGTACTGCGGCGAAGCGCCATAATATTCATGCATCAGAATTCGCAGCAGGTTTACTGAGGTCGCCGATGTGTCGGTCATGGCAATCGTTCCCCGCAGCACCTCTTCAAGCGGCCGCTTCAGAAACAACAGAATGGAGTTGACCCGGTCCTCTGCGCTAACAGACAGACCGGGAAGCAGCACATAATCTTCGCTGTTCTGCGCATAAGCAAAGGATGAGACGGCAGCCACATCCAGCTCCCGTTTTTTCAAGGCTTCATTAAGACGGGCCGGTACTTGTGTGGAGAGTCGTACTCTCCCGCCTAGATGCTCTTCCCTAAAATGAAAAAAAATCGGCCATGCGTTGGCATAGTCAATCCGTCCGAGGGTTATCGGGTGTGTGCTCTCCATGTTGCTCTTCCCCCCATCTTCTGTACAGATTGTGCGCTAGCGGCATGTTGTCCATTACCTTGCCGACCAGAAAATTGACCATTTCCTCCATCGACTGAGGCTTGTAATAAAAAGCCGGCATAGCCGGAATGAGCTTGACGCCCAATCTGGACAGAGTCAGCATATTTTCCAAATGAATCGCATGCAGCGGTGTCTCCCGAGGCACAAGCAGCAGCTTGCGGCCTTCCTTCAGCATCACGTCTGCCGCACGTGCAAGCAGATTACCCGAGGAACCATGGGCTATACTCGAGAGCGAACCCATCGAGCATGGCATGATGACCATGCCTTCGGTTAGAAATGAGCCGCTCGCAATCGCTGCTCCAATATCCCGGTTATCATAATAATGAAGGCTGCTCCCGGCCATCTCGCCAAAGTGCTGCTCCAGCGTTTCCTGCCGTTTGGTCACATTCCAACCAAGCTCTTCCTTGATTACTCGCCAACCTGCATCGGTTATAACCAGATGCAGACTGACGCCGGCAGCCAGCAACTCCTCACAGAGTCGTATGCCGTAGACGGCCCCGCTGGCGCCGGTTATACCGACGATCCATCGCGGGGCTCCAGTACGATATGGATCTACCATTGATGCAGCACCACCAGGTCAAGCAGGGTAAAGATGAACACAACCATGCTAAGCGTGCCGTTCATGGTGAAGAAGGCCGTGTCCAGTCTGGTCAGGTCATGAGGCTTGACCAAGCGATGCTGGTAGAACAGAATGAATAACGCCACCAGCAAGCCAATCAGATACCCCAGGCCCAAATCTGTAAGCCAGTACAGTGCAATCAGTCCAGCGCCAGTGCAAGCATGAAAGACGCGTGCAATGCCCAATGCCTTGGCCAAGCCGAAGCGGGCAGGAATCGAATGTAAGCGGACCTTCCGATCGTATTCAAAGTCCTGACACGCATAAATGATATCAAACCCGGCTGTCCAAAGTGCAACAGAGAGATATAGCAAAATGGCTGTTCCATCCACTGCACCCGTTACCGCGACCCAGCCGCCCAGCGGAGCCAGTCCAATCGTCAGTCCAAGCACGACATGACAGAGCCAGGTAAACCGCTTGGTGTAGGAATAAATGACGAGCATGAACACTGCGAGCGGCAGCAGCGTGACAGACAGCGGGTTGAGCTGAAAAGCTGCGAAAAATAACAAAGCGAATGAAATGATAATGAAGGCCAGCACCTCGCCAGAACGCAAAAGCCCTGCAGGCAAGGCCCGCTTCTCCGTCCGGGGATTACGCAGGTCAATCGCTTTGTCGATCAGCCGATTCAATCCCATTGCCGCACTCCGCGCACCAATCATCGCAAGGATGACCCAGCCGATTTCCGACCATGCGGGCAATCGATCTTGCATCGTGACAGCACCCAGAATGGCACCGACAAACGCGAATGGCAAGGCAAAGATCGTATGTTCAAATTTAATCATTTCCAGGAAGATGCGTGTTTTGCGAATCATGCCTTATCCGTTCCCTTCGTTCCCATATGAAGGGCAGCTACGCCGCCGGCAAACGAGTAGGCCTTCACCTGTTGCAAGCCGATCTCGCGATAAATCTCAGCCAGCCGTTCCCGGTCTGGAAAATGAACCAGCGATTCAGGGAGCCACTTGTATTGTTCGTGCCGCTTGGCCACAAACTTGCCAATGAGCGGCATAATCTGTTGAAAATAAAGATAGTAGAAAAATTTGAATGGCTGCCAGCCCGGCTTGGACATCTCAAGGCATACGACTTGACCGCCTGGTTTGACGACCCGCTGCATTTCTTGAAGCACCTTCACAAGGTCAGGGACATTACGAAGACCAAACCCGATCGTCGCATAATCGAAATGATTATCTGGAAAAGGCAGGTCCATCGCATTGCCCTGGACGAGCGAAATCTGGTCCGCAAGACCGAGCTTGGCCACTTTGCCCTTCCCGACATCTAGCATCGCTTGGCTGAAATCCAATCCTACGATTCCACCCTTCTTGCTCGTATGTGCAATATCAATGGTCCAATCGCACGTTCCACAGCATAGATCAATTGCCGTATCGCCTGGTTTCATAGCCATCTTGCGCATCGTGAATTTCCGCCAGGCTTTATGTCTGCCAAAGCTGATTAGATCATTCATCATATCGTATTTGGGCGCAATACTCTCAAACACCGAGTGCACATGCTGCTCCTTGGCCTGTGGGTCCATCTGTGTCACCTCGTCTCGTTGAATGCAGGAGCAAAAATATGAGGCGCGGACAGCAAAGCGTCCCCAATCCCCCGCACTTCGGCTGCCATACTGGCACCCAGCGTCTCCGCATAATCATACAATTGCGATACACTCTGCTTCAGCTCCTCCGTGAGCCGATCGTGAATATCCGCTCGTGAAGCCTGGGCTTCCTGCTGCAAGAGCCAATAGCCTAGGCTCCAGTGAAAGCCAGCTGGATCGTGCAACCTGTCCAGCTCGGCAGCCAGCAGCTCGGCACGGCTAACCGTCTCAGCAAGCAAGTGCCAGTTAGCCGCCAATTCTTCATCCAGCAAGCTCGTGAACGCAAGCAGCAGCTCAGCTCGCTGCGCCACGCCGAAGTCGACATAGCGCTCACCGTCCAATTGCTCCTGCTGCATCTCCATATACTGATCCATCTTTAGCCGGTTAATCTCATAGGCAGCCGCGCTAAGCTTTTGTATTGCTGCCAATTCACCAGCTTGCGCAAGCAAATGATAAAAACGCCCGCTAAAATAATCGCCGCCCAGCACCTTGAGCTGTCTGGCGCGCATATCCGCTTCGGAACCGATTGACCGGTCAGTGTCGATCCAGTCGTGCGTGTCGAGTCCTAGCTGAAGCAGTCCAGCAACCAGCGCGTACAATTCACTGTGCTTCGATGTAGCCGGTTGACTGGCAAGCGCAGCATAGAGCAAACGAGTCCTTGCCTCAGCAAATGCCGGTAGACCGGTATAACGGTGGATCATATCGTATGCGATATATTTTGTAGCCATCTCAGGTATTCTGTAGGGTTTCATCGGTCAAGCCTCCGAACAGCTGTCATCCTCTTTTTGAACCAATATCTAAATTATTATAGCACAATCCAAAATCAGAAGTATATCAAAAGTGTGTCCAGTCTGAAGCACTTTGACCCGCCCCGCATTTAATCCGGCCATGCTCCGAAGCGCCTGAACCAGCGTGGTGTGACGGTGATCCGAAAATGTTCTCTCCACTGCGGCTGCAAAATGTCGCTCGGCATCATTCTCTCCAGGTAACGGGCCAATTCACCATCTGACCTGCGGATGTCTGCAGCCATTAACAAACCGGGATGCTCCGTTGTCCTAATAGCCTGGTCTTCATTGACACGAGTAGCAGAGTTTTCCTCGCCGACCGGTTCCAGAAAACGGACGAGCAGCCGGTCAATGTTTGACTTCTTGATAAAGGCCAACTGGAGCAGCATGAGTAAATCTCTGCTTAGTGCCTCCGGTTGCACGTGACGAGGAACCAGATAATCAACGGCTAGTTCGCCTTGGTTCCAGTTGACTCGCCCGAGCTTGCTCTGCCAGGCCTCGCTATCCATTACATCCACAAGATTATATAACCCTAATCTCGTTGGGTCCTCTGGCTGGAAAACAGAAGCGTCTTGTCGCTGAACGGGACCCAGCGGCAGAAGCACAAGAAGAGAGGTGACAAGTACGGCCATAACAGACGAGAGCAGTAACTGCTTCCAGACCCGCATGAGAGCGCCCCTTACACCGGATTTGGCGCTCGGCAAGGTGAACATTCAAGCCAAGCTCCATACTACAGTGTATAACAAAAAAAGCAGGCTATGCCTGCTTAATCGGTGTCGACGGAACCGTATTTGGTCATAACCGTTGCTTTGCCCCGAATTTTGATCGCAGAGGTATGGTCCGTAAATTGGGCAATCAGAACTTCTCCCCGGTCCAGCTTCTCCGTGTGGTGAAATTTCGTATCCAGCCCGCGTGTCAAACCGATGACCTGTACGCCCTGCTCCTTGGCCTTCACTACAATATAATCGCCGTGTGTCGCGTCCATTGACTGAGCCCTCCTCTGATCTGATAATCCGTTTTTTCAAAAAAACGGCCTTCCCACCGGGAACCGGACATTAGGAAGGCAGTCTGCAAATTATGTAACTGGTCGGAGTAACAGGATTTGAACCTGCGACCTCACCCACCCCAAGGGTGCGCGCTACCAGGCTGCGCCATACCCCGAAGAAAATGCTTTTGATCACGAAGTGTCTCAGGATGCTGATTCGACGTTGAATCTTGAATGCAGTCGGAACTAAGAGGATGCTTACGAAGCCAGTTTCCTCCGGAAACTCTTAGGTGCTCACGTAGGCCCACCTACGCTCCGCTCCTCATTTCCTCCTGCCTCCAACCTTCTCGGTGCTGAAAAGCGTCCGAACGCTTTTGATCACGAAGTAACGCTGAGTTGCCACTGTAAGTTGCAAAATCGAGTCTACCGAAATTCGTTTCAAAAGTCAATAGAAAGATTGCAAGCCCGGGAAGTTAAAAAAACGTCCGAACAGGATCATTCGGACGTCGCTGGGTCAGGATTAGTTGGAAACCAGATCCTTCAGGGATTTACCTGGTTTGAACGCTGGCATTTTGCTTGCAGCGATCTCGATCTCTTCACCGGTTTGCGGGTTACGGCCTTTACGGGCGGAACGCTCACGTACCTCGAAGTTACCAAAGCCAACCAGTTGAACCTTGTCTCCGCTTTGCAGCGCATCAGAGATGGCATCAAAAACAGCATCTACCGCTTTTGTCGCATCCTTCTTGGAAAGTTCAGTTGTTTCAGCTACTTTAGCAATCAAGTCTGTTTTATTCATGTGTTCACCTCCTCTGACGGCAACGTTGGTCGCTTCCAATATCATTCTGTTTAACCGAATCAATCGTTTTTATACCTTGATTCACAACAAATTTATAGTAATACAGCCGTTTCGGAATTTCAAGTAGATTAAGAAGTTTTCACAGAAAAACCGCTAAACGCCCGATTTTACTGACATTTCTTAAGAAAAAAGGCGGTGTGTTCGCTATTTGCAGCGAACACACAGCCTTATTTTTTTACTAGAGAATGATAGCGATCAGGCCACCAGAGCCCTCGTTGATGATCCGTCCGAGCGTCTCCTGCAGCTTGTATCGAGCATTGTCCGGCATCATGGCAATCTTGCCTTGAATGCCCTCTCGCACGATGGAATGAAGCGAGCGACCGAAGATATCAGACTCCCAGATTTTGATAGGATCGTTCTCGAAGTCCTGCATCAGATAGCGTACCAGCTCTTCACTTTGCTTCTCCGTGCCGATGATTGGTGCGAACTCCGACTCCACATCAACCCGAATCATGTGAATCGAAGGTGCGGTTGCTTTGAGACGGACGCCGAAGCGTGAGCCCTGACGAATCAGCTCTGGGTCATCCAGTGCCATCTCTGCAAGCGTAGGTGCCGCGATGCCGTAGCCCGTCGTTTTGACCATCTCCAGTGCCTCTGCAAACCGATCGTACTCCCGCTTGGCGTGCGAGAACTCTTGCATCAGCTGCAGGAGATGATCCTTGCCGCGAATTTCAACACCGACCACTTCCATCAGAATCTGGTCATAGAGCTCATCAGGAGCGTACAGATCAATCTCTGCCACGCCTTGCCCCATATTCATACCGCTCAGACCAGCTCTTGCGATAAATTCATATTCCATAAACTGATCAACCACCCGGTCGACGTCGCGCAGGCGGCGAATATCCTTTACGGTATCCCGAACCGAATTCTCATAGTTGCTGCGAACCCAATGGTTCTCTTGCAGCACCATGACCCAGCTTGGCAGGTTGACATTGACCTCATGCACCGGGAACTCATAGAGCACTTCCCGCAGTACCGACATCACTTCGTCTTCCCCCATCGTAGCGACGCTCATGGTCATGACGGGAATGTCATATTTGGTTTGCAGTTCATTCCGCAGTTGCAGTGCTTCCTCACCCTTCGGCTTCGTTGAATTGACAATCAGCACGAAGGGTTTGCCTACTTCCTTCAGTTCATTAATCACGCGCTCCTCGGCTTCAACGTACGAATTCCTGGAGATTTCAGCGATCGAGCCGTCCGTCGTAATGACAACGCCGAGCGTCGAATGCTCCTGGATCACCTTACGCGTTCCGATCTCCGCGGCTTCCTGGAATGGAATCGGCTCTTCGAACCATGGTGTAGAGATCATGCGCGGACCATTCTCGTCCTCATATCCTTTAGCGCCTTCTACAGCATAACCGACACAGTCGACTAACCGAACATTGACCTCGAGTCCTTCCGCTACATTGATTTGTACGGCTTGATTCGGGACAAATTTGGGCTCTGTCGTCATGATCGTCTTGCCTGCTGCGCTCTGTGGAAGCTCATCGACAGCGCGGACGCGGTCAGATTCGCTCGTTATGTTCGGTAATACAACAGTCTCCATAAAACGTTTAATGAATGTCGATTTGCCTGTGCGGACCGCACCGACGACACCGAGGTAAATATCCCCACCAGTTCGCTCGGCAATGTCTTTGAAAATGTCCACTTTCTCCACTGAATATCCCCTCCCAATGAAATTTCGGAGTACAAGGTGCTGCGACTTTGGCTACCTGTGTTGGTTGGTGACGATAGTCGCCAGGGCTCGCCGCTCAGGTCACTTGCGGTGCATTGGCAAGCAACAGTAACTCGTACATCAATTTGGACTAGTAACATCATATGTGGCAGATCGTGTTTTATTCCGATTCCGTACAGGTTGTTTTCTTGAATCATTCGGAACCTTGGACAAGAACACGTTGCACCTTCCAAGAAAGGATATATGTATGTGGAGGATCAGGTATGCCTAATACATCCCCACAAAGTGGAGCCTTTTCTTCGAAATAAAAAAACCGGTGACGCCTTGGGCGTAACCGGATTAATTGTTAGGGCTGCACATTCGCTGCCGCTTGCACTTCACCATCAACCATTTGATACACTGGCGCCTTCACCGGGACATAGTCTGACTGTTCGGCAAGCAACGCTCGCAAATCTTCCTCCGGCCCAGCATTCACGTCGCCCTCCCGGATCAATCTGGCAATATCCATCCCATAATCGGCATAAACTACGCCCTCTTCATCAATCATAGCCGTAATGTAGCTGCCCGAAAACACGCTCCGCAGCTGCGGCTCTTGTATCGTCAATTGACTGTAATCAATTCTGTAGAAGCCTGGATAGGCCTCTTCGCCAACCGGCAGCCCACCTCCACCTATCGTTCTATGCTCACTGATGGCTCGCTCAATTTCATTGATGCGTTGAAAAAGAACCAGATCCATGAGCTTCACAGCCGGCTCGGTGGTCTCGTTAATAATCATGAAGTAGTAGTTTCCACCTTTTTCGAACGAAAGCGATGGAATCTCTCCGATATACCCAAGCTCTTGCAGCCGCTTCATGTCGATGCGGTATTTCTCATAGGTTGGCGTCTCGGCATCACTGTTAAGAATGGGCAGCAAGCCGGTGCGCTCCTGGTATTCCTCGATTACACTTTGCATGTTTCGTACAGCTTCACGGACACCGCCCTGATTTTGCGCCAGATTCTCCCGCGGATACATACAGCCGCTCAGTAATACGGTCATCAGCGCCATCAGCAATACCGTCCGCCAACTTGTCCTTGGTTTCATCCTGTTCACTCCTTGCTTACCACAATTCATCCTCTTGCTGCGCCTCGGCCAGCCTTCGTCTGATGGCCGCTTTCAGCGGATCTTCCGGCACTTCGATTCTTGCATCACCTGCAACACGAGCCTGACACGACAATCGGATGCCTTCCGTCAGCTGTCCCGCAAGCTTGCGTCGTTCCAATTCAGCAGCTGGTGCCAATCCTTCTCCTGATGGGCTGCGATCCGTCACTTTGCACATGAGACAACCCGCCTTAAAGCCACAGCGCGAACGGATCGCAATGCCCGCCCGTCTCGCTGCATCCATAACCGTTGTCCCTTTTGCAACCTCAATGGAACGATCATCAGGTAAAAATGTCACCGTTACCTTCATCTTCACTCACCGTCCCTGTCTGCCTCTATCCAGGCCTCCATCTGCATCAGTAGGGCCGGAGATAGCTTATTACGCTGGGCAATCGTATTCAACAGCCTCACATGCTCAGAGTTGTCGGGGGCTGCCTGGATCGCTGCAGCAATTAACGACGTGCGATCCGAACGCTCACGGAGTGCATTGAACAGGAGTTCATGCACAAGCGGTACAAGTGCAATTGTCCTGCCCTCTACCTCCATGTGTGGAGCAGCAGGAAACAACAGCTCGCGAATCTCTGTCCGGTAGTTGCCAGCTGGCTGAGAAATGCAAAATCCACCGACCAGTTCAACCTGTACGGTACCGATCCGGTAATGGCTAAGAACCGAATCATAGAGCGATGTCCGGCTTCGTTCAGGCTTGTCCGTAGCATACAAGGACAACACCTCGTGTATGCGGGCGGCATCCTGCTCGTCCGCATACAGATCAAGATCACTGGGCGGGCGCTCGAGTGCCAGGCCGCGCAGCAGCAGCCCGGCACTGCCGCCCACGACCCATGCCGCGTCGGCGGCTTCGGTAAGTCGGGCGATCTCAGCCAGGCTTTGGACTATACTTACTTCCGCACACATGATGACGGACACATCCTTTTACAATAGGTCATTCAAAAATAGGTTTTGTTTACCGCTCGAATGGTGCCAGCCCCCGGCTTCACAATGGCCTGGCAACCCAAGCGATACCCTTCCTCCATCTCGTCTTCATCAAGCCTGTCCCATTCTGCATCTGTAATCTCCTCCAGATACTCCATTCCCTCCAGAACAAGACACCGGCAACGAGCACAAGTGCCACGCGTACAGGAAAAGCCCCAGTCAACCTTATGCTTGAGTGCGAGATCGAGCAGGGACTGACCGCTAATGGGTTCAACCTCGGCCTGAATGGTGCGCCCTTTTAATTCGATCATGTTGACTCCCTCCCCTTCTAACGATTCTTATTATATAATGGATATAAAACTGTAGATCATGCCTAATAACAAAAGGACGAAAGCGACAATCGACAATACCAGTCGGACGACCCCTTTTGTCTTGGTTCGAGCTACCGTTATGAGCAAAGCTGCGAAAGCCATTAAGCCGATCCCGATAAAAGAAACCCACATTTTTGTCATTGGATCCATTGTTTCCATTGATTCACTTCTCCTGCCGTTGCTATAATCTCAATTATTATAGCATCAGAACAAAAAAAGGACAAAAGCTGAGCAGCCGACACACAGGAAATTGCGGCCGCCTGAAGCTTTTGTCCACGTACTTGTCACTTTTTCATCATCATTTTAACCAGAGATTCCATATTATTCATGTTGCCGGTCTTTTTGACGACACCAACGATGTCATTGATCGTCTCTTCCGACACTGGAACCTTAGCCATAGCAGACACTTGCTTGATCAGCTTGCGCAGCTCGGCTTCGCTGTTCATTGTCTGCGGCGTTACACCGCTAGCCAGCTTGTTGACCGCTTGCTCCGTAATCGGCTTGCCGGTTTTTTTGCTCACAGCCTGCAAGACGTCCTTGGAGATGTTTTTGGGCAATTTGGCCATAATTCCTCCTCATCAAAAATACGGCATCCGGCAGAACAGTCGCCTCAGCGGCGGCCGCCTGCATCTGCTTCATCTTATGATGGGAGGACGGGAATGGTGTAGGCTGCTTCTCACTTGTCCATTTCCTGTGTACGGCCGCGCGCCATCAAATGCTCAACAGCAAGCCGAGGTTCTTTGCCCGCAAACAGGACCGCATACAGTTGCTCTGTAATCGGCATCTGCACATGGTACCGACTGGCCAGCGCATGCGCAGCAGAGGTTGTACGGACACCTTCAACGACCATGCCCATCCGCTCCAGCACCTCGTCGACCGTCAGCCCTTGCGCCAGCAGGGAGCCGGCGCGCCAGTTACGGCTGTGCTGGCTGGTACAGGTAACAATCAGATCGCCAACGCCAGCGAGACCCGCAAACGTGAGCATATTGGCGCCCATGGCTTCGCCGAGTCTGCCGATCTCAGCCAGTCCCCTGGTGATGAGTGCGGCCTTGGCATTATCCCCAAATCCGAGCCCATCAGAGAGACCCGCCCCCAGCGCAATAATATTCTTGATGGCGCCTGCGACCTCAACGCCAATCACATCCGAATTCGTGTACACCCGAAAATAAGAATTGATGAAAAAATCCTGGGCCTGTTCCGCGGCCGTCTGATCGACAGCTGCAACGACGACAGTTGTCGGCTGCTTGCGAACGACCTCTTCCGCATGACTAGGACCCGAGAGAACGACTAAACGCTCCGCCGGGAGTGGCAGCTCCTCGGCAAGGACACTGGACATCCGCTTGAGACTGTTCATTTCAAAGCCCTTGACGGCATGAATGACCAGGGTCTGCTCGCTAAGGAATGGAGCGGCCGCCCGCGCCACCTCGCGAAGTGCTGCAGAAGGCGCGACAAAGAGGACCGCGTCGGCACCCGTAACCGCTTCGCCCAAATCGACTGTCGCCCGGAGCTTCTCCGGCAGACGGGCATCCGGCAGATAGCGGGAATTGACACGCGTGCGGTTAATCTCCTCGGCTTGGTGAGCATGCCGGGTCCATAGACAGACCTCATGCCCATTATCGGCCAGCACGGCCGCCAGGGCAGTTCCCCAGCTGCCTGCGACCAAAACAGCGACTTTACGATTTGCCATGCGGCACTCCTTTCTTGGCACCAAGCTTGTTCTCCGTTCCTTGCATCAGGTTGGCAATGTTCTTGCGGTGGCGAATAACTGCCAGCGCAGCAACAACGAACCCTGCCCAAAAGGAAGGCATGCCCGCTTGAAACAATAGAATAAATACCGGCGTCATAATCGCAAATACCAGCGATCCAACCGAGACATACCTGGTTAAAGCAATGATTAGAATGGCCAGCACTCCTGCGAGCAGCGAGGGCAAAAAGGCCAGCGTGGCCATGACGCCGATCGTCGTAGCAATGCCCTTGCCTCCCTTAAAGCGGAACCAGATCGGCCAATTGTGCCCGAGCACGGCAGCCAGTCCGCAGAGAGCAGCCACCCACTCCGGATTCTCACCGCCGAGCCAGCATCCAATCAAGACGGCAGCGATTCCCTTGGCCGCATCTAATAGCAATACGAGTACGGCTGGACCCTTGCCCAGGACACGCAGCGTGTTGGTAGCCCCCGCATTTCCGCTTCCATGCTGCCGGATATCAATACCTTTTACCCACTTTGCAATCACAATACTGAAAGCAATCGAGCCTAACAAATAACTGATAACAACCCCAAGAACGGCTTCCAAACTCATTCTCCCCTAATCTTCCTCGGACTTCCGACGAGTAAATATCCTCACCGGCGTCCCCTCAAAATTAAATGCCGCACGTATCTTGTTCTCCAAGTATCGCTGATACGAGAAGTGCATCAGCTCTGGATCATTGGCAAAGATAACGATCGTCGGCGGTTTGACAGCAACTTGTGTGACGTAATTGATTTTCAGACGCTTGCCTTTGTCGGAAGGCGGCGGATTCATGGCCACTGCATCGGCCACTACATCATTAAGCAAGTGGGTCTGTATGCGCAATGCATGCTGCTCCGAGACATAATTGACGACAGGCAGCAGCTTTTGCAAGCGCTGTTTCGTTTTGGCGGATAGGAAAACAATGGGTGCATAAGCCATAAACAAGAAGTGATCCCGCACGTTCTGCGTGAACTGCTGCATCGTCTTCTCATCCTTCTCCACCGTATCCCATTTGTTGACGACGAATACACAAGCTTTGCCCGCTTCATGTGCATAGCCAGCAATATGCTTGTCCTGATCAATGATGCCTTCTTCGCCGTTAATGAGAATCAGCACCACATCTGTCCGTTCAATCGCCTTCATTGCCCGCATCACGCTGTACTTCTCAGTGTTCTCGTATACCTTGCCGCGCTTGCGCATGCCCGCCGTGTCAATCAGGACATAACGCTGTCCATCACGCTCAAAAGGCGTATCGATCGCATCACGGGTTGTACCGGCAATATTGCTCACGATGACCCGCTCTTCACCGAGCAAAGCGTTAACAAGGGAGGATTTGCCTACGTTGGGACGTCCGATTAACGCTACCCGTATAATATCCTCATCATACTCGTCTTCCTGGGGCTCAGGAAGCTTGCCTACCGAAGCCTCCAACAGGTCGCCAATCCCCAGGCCATGGGCGCCCGAGATTGCGACCGGGTCGCCGAATCCGAGGCTGTAAAATTCATAAATATCTTCCATGCGGTTTAAATTATCCACTTTATTGACAGCCACAACTACGGGCTTGCGGGATCGGAACAGCATTTGTGCCACTTCCTCATCCGCATGAGTCAAACCGGTCTTGGCATCAACCATAAAAATAATCACGTCGGCTTCTTCAATGGCCAGTTCGGCTTGCATGCGAACCGACTTCATGATCTCGTCCTCACCATCGATCTCGATCCCACCTGTATCGATGATACTGAACGCTTTGCCGCTCCACTCGCTGGTGCCGTAGAGTCGGTCGCGCGTGATGCCCGGTTTGTCTTCAACGATGGCCAGCCGATCACCTATGATCCGGTTGAATATCGTCGATTTACCCACATTTGGCCGCCCGACAATTGCGATAACGGGTCTTGCCATTCTGTTCCACTCCCCACTAAAATTCTCACGTATCTCATCATAGCAAAAAACGGCTGGCTTGGCTAACATTGATTTAACGCTCCACCAGAATAAATGTACCGTTTTTTAGATCATGTGCACTCGTGTCTAGTATTTTTTCCAGCAAAAAAGCGATTTCTTGCAATTGCGCTTCCGTATCGACTATAAAAATTGGCGCACCGCCGCCATGCTGCTCACGATTCAGCGTTACTACAGCCCGAATCTCCGGCATGTTAACCCGCTCCTTTCCCAGTATTGACACTTGCTTCTGTCGGCATCCTCACGGCAGACTCCAATACCGGTACATTGCGAGCAACAGCTACAGCTTTGGTTGCGTTATGCTCCTGGGGCAGCAGGAAGACGCCAAGACGCCCATCTTCCATATCCAGCTTGGCTAACGGCACGAGTGCGGGCTCGCCACTGTCACGAAAAACCCCCAGAATTGTCGACATGTCATAGAGAATGGCTTGCCGCTGACCCAGATTGGCCAGAGTGACTTTGCTATTCGCGTCATTGGGCGTCAGGATGATGCCGAGACCTCGCTTAATGATCAACTCCTGATCAGCAGAGAGACCAACGTTCATCATATAGATATCGCCCACATACAAGTCCGGCCCTTCCAATCGGATCTCCGCTATATCGGCTGAAGCGATATGGGACACCGTTTTGCCTGAACGCAGCTTGTGCACCATGACCAGCGTAACTGCTCCTGCCAGCGCTCCCCAGTACCAGGTCGTCAAAATGGCGAACAAGCTGGTGAGAAAAGCCGTTAGAATGACGAGATAGTTGCGGCCTTCAAAAACCATGGCGATCCCTTCGATGTATGTCGAGCCTCGGGATACCAGCTCCATCTCATCCAGCTTGGTTAAGGTTTCTCGTTCCATCTTGCGAACATCTCTAAATTGCTGAGCTGCCAGCGTCAAAAATGTGATGGCTGTATAATCTTTATCCAATAAAGCGGGGACTGCTACTGCACCGAGCGCGGCCGCAATGACACCAAGCGAGATATGAATGATCTGTCCGTGCGGGTAAGTCGGATATTGACGATAATCCGTTCGCAACAGCAATAATCTCGCTAACAGGCCAAATACAACCCCAAGAACGATACCGACAGTTAACTGGTTTGCTGTCAGATAAGCAATCATGTTCGGCTGCCTCCCTGATTATGAAGCTGCTTGCCCTGCCAGCGGGCTCTCATATATCCCATGAGCTGGCACGCCGCCCCTGTTAGTCTGGCAATAATAAGTGCTGACAATAACCGGTCCCACCAGCTCCAACTACCGAGGACGAAAGGTGTGGCTCTTGGGTGAACCAAGGTCAGCGCAATATCGGCTGCCAGCAACGAGAGGATCAGCAAGAACAGCTGTTCCTCGAAGCGCCAGGTCAATAGCCCTGCGAATACACCAGCAACTAGTATTCCATCCCAGGCAGGATGCATCACCACGAAGACCGGATCCAGCTGATACATTCTCTCAATCACATACCAGCCTAACGTTGCCAGGACACACCCGCATAACAGCAGCATTGCTTGTCCCAGGCTTCGTGGGGCCTGACGGATGGCCGCTGCCGTCCAACAGATGACCCAACATGTTGAAGCATGCAACTGAATATCCTGTGAAAGCGAGAACGTAAAAGGCAGGGCTACTCCGGCTCCCACCGCCAAAAACAGCAGCCTGTTCGTGGTTATCTCTCCTATCAGCCACGTCCGCCAGCCCGTTGAAACGAGAATGGCAAGAACAGTTATAACCCAGACCGTGAGAATTCCTGCATTCATACACATCCCTCCATTGCCCCTATTATGTGCCGCAGGCCCAAATAAAACGCATAATAGGGACAAAAAGAACCCCACAAAGTGGGATACACAAAAAAACAGCCCCAGAGGGGCTGTTTCAGGATTGCAACTTACTTGAATTTGCTCAGCTTGTCGCCGAAGCGCTCAGCCAGCGTGAAGCTCATGCCTTCTTTGTTCAAGCTTACGTTTGGATTGTTAAGATCCTCTTTGGATACACGTGGTCCGCGGTCGGATCTCTCCGGACGCTCGGAACGAGGCGCTTGCTCAGGAGCTTCTTCGGTTTCCTTGATGCTCAGGCTTACGCGCTTCTCGCCAGGATTGAAGTCCAAGATTTTCGCTTTGACTTCTTGACCTTCCTGCAGTACCTCAAATGGTGTCGCAACATGACGATGAGCAATCTGGGAAATGTGTACCAGACCCTCTACGCCAGGAGCGATTTCGACGAATGCGCCGAAGTTCACGAGGCGACGAACAGTACCTGTCACGATGTCACCTGTATTAAATTGACCTGCAGCTGAGTCCCAAGGACCTGGCTGAGCCGCTTTAATACTGAGGCTGATTTTGCCCACAGATGGATCAACTTTCAGCACTTTAACACGAACCGTGTCACCCTCGGATACAACATCCTTCGGATGAGCTACGTGCTGCCAGGACAGCTCGGATACGTGAACCAGGCCGTCAACACCACCGATGTCGACAAATGCGCCAAATGGTGTCAGGCGTTGAACTGTGCCTTCAATTTCTTGGCCCACTTCAAGCGACTCCATCACGCGTGTTTTGTTTTCTTCGAACTCTGCGTCAAGAACTTCCTTGGCGGAGAGAATAACTTTGTTGTTCTCGCGATCCAGTTCTTTTACTTTGACACGCAGCGTGCGGCCTTTGTAATCACTGAAATCTTCAACGAAGTGACGCTCTACCATGGAGGCTGGGATAAAGCCGCGTACGCCTACGTCAGCTACCAGACCGCCTTTGACTACGTCTGCAACAGTAATTTCGAATACGTTGCCGTTGTCAAAGTTTTCTTGGAGCGAATCCCAAGCATTTTCGCCATCAATCAGACGTTTGGAAAGCACAAGCTTCTCCTTGTCGTCGTCAATGCTGACTACTTTCAGCTCGATCTCTTGACCAAGCTCAACCAAGCCGTTCGCGCTGTCGATTTGTACTGCGGACAGTTCGCGGAGCGGAATAACACCGTCATATTTATATCCAAGGCTGACAGTAACTTGGTTATCTTCGATTTTGACGATAGAACCTTTAACGGTATCGCCTTTCTTCAAAGTAACCAGATTGTCCATTGCCTCCTGGTTTTCCGCTTCGGCAGCAGCCTCATCTTGGCTGACTGTTTCTTCTACCGTTGTATCCTGGATTTTTGTTTCTTCTGACATTTGAAATAACCTCCTCAGTTCATACCCCAACTTTATTTAAACCTGATCGCCGAGTCAAGCTCAAATTACGACGGCAGGATTTAAAACAATGAAAATTACAATGTAGCCGGTCAGCCTTCTCGAACCATTTCTCGAATGCGGCTCATGATACGCTCTGTGGCGCGGTCCAGTACATCGGATGAAGGATGATCAATAAAATCCTGCATATCGATGGGCTTGCCATACTTGATTCGCATTCTTCGGAACGGCTTGTAGGGGCCGATAATCGCTACAGGAACCACTGTTGCTCCGCTGCGTAGAGCCATCATAGCGGCGCCTTTCTTACCCATATTGTCCTCAGAACTCTTGCGAGTACCTTCCGGAAATATTCCCACCACATTTCCTTCCTTGAGCATCTGGATCGAGAGTCGAATCGACTCCTTGCTTACGCCTCCACGTTTGACGGGAAAAGCGCCTAGCGATCGCAGAAATGCATTCGAAAGCTTTGTGCTGAATAATTCAGCTTTGGCCATGTAATGGACTTTTCGACGAACTTTGACACCAACGGTAGTCGGGTCGATATTACTGATATGATTGGAGCAGAGCAATACAGGTCCAGTGGACGGTATGTTGCCCAAGCCCTCGGCCTTTAATGGGAATAAGGTAGCAAAAATGGCACGCAGCAGGGTCTGACAAAAACGATACATCATAGTTTACTTCGCCCCCGCCAATTTGGTTCGGCCTAAATCAATAATATGTTCGACGACTTGTTCAATGCTGAGATGGGAGCTATCCACCACAAGTGCATCAGATGCACGAGTGAGTGGTGAAACGGCTCGTTCCTGATCCATCTTGTCGCGAGCAGCAATTTCTTGTCGAAGCTGTTCCAGCGTAATCTGCTGCGTAGTGCCAGCCTCTAGAAAACGGCGTTCAGCCCGAATCTCCACGCTTGCTGTCAAAAAAATCTTCAGGTCAGCTTCTGGAAGGACCTTCGTACCGATATCCCTGCCATCCATGACTACGCCTTTGTCCAAGGCAAGCCTGCGCTGCTTGTCCACCAGCAGTTCTCTGACAGCCGGGTTTGCAGCTACTTGGGACACAAGCAGATTGACTTCGCGTGAACGAATCTCCTCCGTCACCTGTTCACCGTCCAGCAGAACCTCCTGCTTGCCTTCATCGTTCCGGATAACAATATCAAACGAAGCGGCGGCGGCGGCAACATCGGCGTGACTGTTTACATCGATTCCGTTCCGGCAGATACCCAGCGTTACAGCACGATACATAGCTCCGGTATCAATATAGATGTAGCCTAGACGCTCGGCGACCGTTCTGGCCACTGTGCTCTTCCCCGCGCCTGCAGGCCCGTCGATAGCGATATTGATCCGGTCGCTCCCGTCTCGATGCTGAATGCTCAACGGCAAATCCCCCTTGCGAAGTGTAAAGCCTAAGTATCAATAAAAAAGCAGGCTCTGCCTGCGAACGTGAAAATTATACCACACTATGAACCAAGATGCAAAAAAACAAGCAGCAAGGTTAGGGGCTCGCCCTCTGCTCTGTCGATTCCCGTTACAAGCTGACGAACCGGGCCGAATTGCAAGGCGAACTGTGTGAGCAACAGCAAAATCACCAGCAAAATAGCCAGCTTAGCCAGCAGGATCCCAATCTCATCCAGCCGCTCAATCGATAGCCCATCGGTTTTCAAGTGCTGATTATCCCGGTTCTGCTCTTGCCGTTTTGCCGACTTTTTCATCGTGTGAACCATCCTTTACTTGCGCTGCTGTTGACTCTCGTTTCTACCAGAGAAAGATTGCCAATTAGTATGCGCAGGTACAGAACGGACTATGCTATCTTTTACGTAGATCCAGCTGCCTCTCAAAGCAAAAGCGGATGATTTTCTGGCGTTCTCCATCCGAAATTTCCGAGAACTTGCACATCAGCTGGCTCCGGCCGGATTCAAACTGCTTCACGCGCACAACCTCTGACTTGAAATTGGCATGTTCCAGCGAACCGTTCTTGTACGGAATCAGCAGCCAACAATCCAGAACGTCGCCGAATTTGAGTTTCCATTTGCCATCGCACACAAAGGAAATGCCCCCGCCTCCCACATCATCGGTCAAAGCTACAAATTTGATGCCCTCGGTCAGTCTGACGGCGAGCTCCAGCTCCGCTGCCACGCGCAGAAAGCTGCGTCGTTGGATCTTGGTAATCTGTTCAGGATCGGGCTTATGTATAGCAACCAATCGCACGACATCCTCTTTGAATCCGATAACATGCGAATTGAAATAATGCTTGACTCCACCTTCGGCCACAAAAAAAGCCGACAGCTCGTCGCCTAAATACAGTTTCTTATAGCGACCTGTCGATTCATTTAAAGGAATTTCGATAAGCAAGTTACCATCCCCGCTATCAGCTATCCTTGACTTGTACTCAATCTGCGCTTCTGTCTCGTCGGGCGAGGCTACTTGCAGGTACAACACTTGATTCACACTCGGCAACAACTTGGCTCCCCCCTCATATCTCCCAATTATAGCACGTCCGCCCGGCAGGAGCCATCCAACAATTGCTGCTATTCGCGCACACAAAGACGCCTTGCTTGTGAGCAAAGGCGTCTTGTGACTACTATCGGTTCATTAGGCGGATGCCTGCGGAACATCGCCGTTCATGCCGGGAATTTCTTCAATCGATTCTTCCTCGCCAGTATCGGCATTGATGTAAATTCGATACAGGGAGCCGTTAATCCGTCCCAGGAACTCGTAGCATAGAACCTCTTCCTTACGTTCGTTATGGATTAACGCCCGTTTGGCGGTACGCACCTCGAACTCCGAATTCAGGGACTCGCGGGCCTCCTGCTCCGTCAGCTGCGGCTTCGGCAGCTTGCGCTCTTTGTGTTCATACACATAATCCGAAGCTTGCATGGAAACAGGCTTACCGTCGTCCAGAGCCGCTTGTACGGTGATCCGATCGGGGTAGATGAGTACATCGTCCTGGGTTCCCACTAATGTAAAGTTCCCGCTGCGGCCGTAGTCATCATAACTGACCGCCTGCATGCCCGAGTATCCATGCTGCTCAAGAAATTGGATCGTGCTTTGTTCAGCAGTTTGCACATCGATTTGCTTCTCGCCAATCTCCCGTGGATTGTAGAACGAGATTAACTCGCCGCCACGCTTGGTATAGTCCAGCCTAACCGGTTCTCCGCCACCGACATTTACAGTGGCGGTATACGACTCGTATTCCGTACCCGAACCGTTCTCGACTACTTCCACTGCTCCTGCGTCTTCGAGCCCCAGGAACTGAGCGGCTTTCTTTTGGATTTCCTCGGGACCTACGGCATCCGCGGAGAGTGCACGGAGCGTCTGTCTCTCGAATACAGCCGCTACTGTTGGCCCCCAATCAATCTCGGGGTACTGACCTACCTTGTCTTCCATGGAACGAAAGCCGTCAATGATGACGTTGTTCCCCGATTGCTGCTTGGCAGCCAGTGCAATCTCGACGTCCATCCAGCGCAGGCTGTTCGCCATGACTTCATTTTGCATGTTCTGCAGGTCCTTCGTCAGCTCATCGGATTTTTCATAGAGTGTTTTTAGCGTGACATACTCCTTGTCCGATAACGGTTCCTTCGTCAAATCACGAATCGACGTTCGATACGCCAAGCTGGCTACGTGAGAGAGAAAATCCTCAGCTTTGCTAAATGGCAGCATGTTAAGCGGCAGCTGGCTGATTTCATTTTGGGCCTGGCTTGTCATCCGCCATACATTCACAAGACCTTTACGATGCTGTCCACTCGAGGCCGAGTTAACTGCGAGCGTATGCCCCAACTGCTTGTGAATTTGCTGCATGTGAAAACTCAAATCGTGAAATGCGCGCTGATACTGGTTCTCTGCCTTGATCAGCACCGCATTTTTGTCTTGATGCTCTTGATAACCCCAGTAAGCCGCCCCTACCAGCAGCAAGGCCGCAATCGGAAAAAGTACGGCGCTTAGACGTTTATACATAGACAAAAGCTCCTTTCGAAGGTGCAATACCTGGTGTTAGTGTGGATTGCACGAAGGAGCTTTATACATTTTATGAAAGATGTTCATGGGTAAGGGGGAGCTTACAGGTTTTCCTCAATCTCAAAATCGTCGATATTGCTGCACAGACATTGCTTAAAGCCTGTATTGATCTGACCTTTGTCTCGCCGTCCGCGAAGCACGAACTTCTCGCCGCACTGCCGGCAGCGAATCCGTATCTTGATTCTCGCCTCTTCCATCCTCGCACCTCCTGTCACTGCTGCTTGCCTGTTACTTGGCAGTGTTGACGGAAAGGCTAGAATTTAATCTCATCCTCGCGTTTTAGGAGTCGGAAAGGCGAGTTGTTATTCGCGCGTTGAATTTTGCGCAATCCACGAATCCACAGGAAAGCCATGAGAGGCACAATGATGACGAACCAATTGGTTGTGAGTGTCATCATGATCCAGTCATACAAGCCGTGCCAGAATAACGGCATAGCCAACGATAGAATGATAAATTTACGGGTATTCGGTCCGGGCTTGAACTTCGCCTTGCCAAGATAATACCCCATCATAATACCGAACAGCGCGTGTCCGGATACCGGGAGCAGCGCTCTCATGAGCAAGCCGCCAAACGAAGACGGAACCAGAAAGGCATACAGGACATTCTCAAAGGTAGCAAAGCCGAGCGAAATCGCTGTGGCATAAACAATGCCATCGTACGGCTCATCGAACTCCGTATGATTATAGATGATATGATATAGCACGAACCACTTCAGTCCCTCCTCTACGCCTGAGGAGATGATGAAGGAGAAAACGAGCGGCGATTCACCCAGCCAGAGCAGCAGGCCGCGCTGAATAATCATGATCGGGAACACGACAATTGCGCCAAGGAAAAAAAGCTTCAGAACCATGGCAATCGGCTCTGAATGGTAACGATCCTTCAGATAGATATAGGTCAGCAAGGAGACGCCAGGTGCCACTGCAGCCATCAATATTGAGAACAATAGCACCATCTGTCATCCACCCTCCCCGTAATTTCATTCTAAACCCACCCGCGGTATCGTACCGCTTCGGCCAGTCGACGCACGCCGGTCATATACGCAGCTAGCCGCATATCGACTGCCCGACTGAGATGAAGCTCATAGACCTGCTGATAACCGGCAATCATCATTTCTCGGAGCTTGTGGTCCACTTCAGCCTCGCTCCAGTAATAACCCTGGTTGTTCTGCACCCACTCGAAGTAGGAAACAATGACACCGCCACTGCTCGCTAACACATCGGGTACAATTAATACACCGCGTTTGGTCAAGATTTCCGTCGCCTCCAACGTCGTTGGTCCATTGGCTGCCTCGACGACGATTCCCGCTTGAATCCGTGGTGCATTCTCCGCTGTGATCTGGTTCTGTGTCGCAGCAGGGACCAATACATCGCATGGTTTCTCCAGCAGTTCGGCGTTGCTGATCGTACTAGTGAACAAATTGGTTACAGCCCCGAACGAATCTCTGCGATCAAGCAAATGTTCAATGTCGAGACCCTCTTCATTATACAATGCGCCATGCACGTCAGATATCCCTACCACGCTTGCCCCTGCCTCATGCATGAATTTGGCAAGAAAGCTGCCGGCATTGCCGAACCCTTGAATAATGACGCGTGCATCATGCAGAGCGACTCCCCGCGTCCGCAGTGCTTCGTGGATCATAATGGCAACGCCGCGGGCGGTGGCGGTTTCTCTCCCGCGTGAGCCACCCAGCACCAATGGCTTGCCCGTAATGAATCCGGGTGAATCGAACTCGCGAATGCGGCTGTATTCATCCAGCATCCACGCCATAATCTGTGAGTTCGTCATGACATCCGGCGCAGGGATATCTTTGGTAGGTCCGACCAGCTGACTGATTGCTCGCACATAGCCCCGACTCAGACGTTCCAGCTCCCGAAAGGACATGCCTCTTGGATCGCAGATAATGCCGCCTTTACCTCCGCCATAGGGAAGATCGGCAATGCCGCATTTCAGGCTCATCCAGATTGAAAGAGCCTTCACTTCATCCGCATTCACCTCGGGATGGAAGCGAACGCCCCCTTTGGTCGGACCGACTGCATCATTGTGCTGGGCTCGAAAGCCGGTAAACACTTGGGTTTCCCCGCTATCCATTCGAATCGGAATACGGACGGTCATCATCCGCATCGGCTCTTTAAGCAGCTCAATCATCTCGTCGCCATATCCGAGCTTGCGCAGCGCCTGTTCAATTACCACCTGTGTTGATTTCAGCACATCGACTGCCTCGTGCTCAGCTATCATCCATTACACCACCCTGTTTGCAGTAACCGCTTATGGTACACGGTTCTAATATGGGCGGGATCTGGATGAACTATGCGGCTCATCCTGCAGGACAGCACGGTAGCAAAAAGAGCATCTCACAGCAGGCATGCGACTGTCGATGCTCTTTCTGTTCTTTATTTAAAATGGCGGCAAATCTCTGGGACGGCACCGGCTGCAATCACAACCTTGCCGTATTCTTCGAGCACTGCCGCTGTTACGGAAGTGGCCTCGCCATACTCTGCCAGCAGAGCAATGATGGCGTGATACTGAGCCGTTTCCAGACCACTGGGGTCAAAAGCGAGAATCCATCGACCTTTATACGAATAAAGTCGGCCATCCTCCGAGAGCTCTGCGGCCAGCAACTGCTTGCTGACAGAGATGACATCTTCGAAATCCCGGTAGGAATACATCATGACGTCGCTTTGCTCGAGGGTGACCTCCATCTCATAGACATCTTCATCATTGTCTTCATCGCTGTCTGCGCGCTCATGAATCTGTGCCTCAGCCTTGCCTCTGGTAACAATCACAACCATCCCTTGCGCCGGCAGCGCAAATACTTCGACGGCCAGAGGGCCGCTGGCATCAAATCCTAATTCACTGTATGCTTGGTCCATCATTTCACTGAACAGTTCGTGCACCTTTGGAATTTCGCGCCACATGTCGTCCTTCTGGATCCCACGCTCCAGCAGGTCGTCGAACGTCAGGAAAATCCTGATCTTGTCCTGACTCAATCGCTCGATCTTCATGACAGGATCCTCCTTTGCAGCATCAAGTTATAACAGATTATGAAGCAACATATAATATGTGAACAAAATCATTATATGTAACTATGTTATCATTTTTGACTATGGATTGCACTACCGGGAACAAAAATAAATCATCCGCTCTCCCCCTTGGTTAGGTTTAGAGCGGATGACGATGCTGACCCGGTCAATTAAGGATGATTCAAGCCATTATCGTCCAGAATCTTTTCCGTTTCGCGACGGGCTACCGGATCTGTGGCTACCAGTTGTTCCAATGTGGATATGCCTGCTGCAGACGCGCCACCATTAGCTGTGCGGGTGGGCGCTGGAGCTGAAGTGGATAATTCCTCAGCAATATCCTTCTTGAACATGTTTGCCATCGCACGATGCTGAATCCCTCTCCAGAGTGCGCAGGTCGCGTCGCCTACCAGATGCAATGCTCCCGGACGGCGTCTGGCGATTACCGCCGCCGCAGCGATTCCGATCACTCCGCCTGCGATTAACGATCCCCATTTCATACGAATTCCTCCTTCGCTCAGTTGGCTTGCACCAAGTAGCTTGCCCTTACCCGCGCCGTGACATGCAGCGAGTCCAAACCTGGATGAACGGGTATGGTACAATAAGGAACGAATCTAGCCTGGATGGGGGAAATAACCATGTACCGTTATGGACAAGTGGCAGCAGCTACCTTCATTAGTCTGGCCCTGCTCTCCGGATGCTCCAATTCCACCGGCACGAACGAGAGTCCGGACAACAGCAACCCGCCTGAACAACAGGAAGCAACGCAGGCCCAGCCTGCTGACAGCAACGCAGAGCTGAGTGAGCTGAATGAGCCAAGCGAACAAGAACCTGACGAGCAGCCTGAGACGGAGCCTCCCGCTGAACAACCGGCACAGTCCACTCCGCCAGAGGAGCCGCTGGAGCTGTTATATGAAATGAATGCTACAACGTATCGCTTCACACCCTTGCGTGAGTCAACCGACGATAAGGCGGTTCTGCTGACCTTCGACGATGGCCCCAAAGAAAAAGAGCTGCTGGAGCGAATGCTCGCCACGCTGGATGAGCATGAGGCCAAAGCCATCTTCTTCGTAAATGGATACCGTGTGGAGCAGCATCCGGAGCTCTTGCAGCTCATTGCAGATCATGATCAGACGATTGGCAACCATTCGTGGGACCATATTGATCTGAGAAAGGCAGACCCTGCCGAAGCAAAGCGTCAAATCCAGGCTGTGCAAACGATCGTGCGAGACGTGACGGGCGAAGCGCCACGCTTTTTCCGGCCGCCCTTCGGTTCAGGCGGTGATGCTGTCAAAACGATTGCTGCGGAGCAAGGGTTGCTCTATATGACATGGTCCAACGGCTCCCGGGACTGGGAAAGCGTCACAAAAGACAAACCGGACGAAGTCATTCGCTACGTCATAGAACAGCTCCATCCCGGGGCTAATATACTCATGCATGAGCTGCCCTGGACGGCTGATGCGCTGGATGATCTCCTCACGACACTCAGCGCCGAGGGCTATGGCTTCATTAATCCAGAGACGATTAAGCTCCCGGATGATCTGCCGAGCGCAGAATGAATAGCTTTGATTCGGCAGGGGCTCCAAATCGGATTGGCAATTTGGATGTACCGAAGCCCGTGCTAACATAGAGCCTAGTGGTGAGGGACGTTTGCTCGTTCACGGCCTCGTGCCAGCCGCTCAAATACGTCAGAATCTCGGGAGACCGAAGCAGAGGTCCGTATATCGGAAGTGTGATCTGCCCACCATGGGTATGTCCGGCAAGAATAAGGTCAACATCTGCTCCCTTGAGCCGGCTTAGGATATTGGGATCATGCGACAGCAGCAAGGTGAACGGAGCTTCGCCGTTCCCTTGGCCTTTATGTAGCGCCTGAGCCAGCCTGGCTCTTCCGGTAATCGGATCATCCAACCCGCACAGCTTGATATGACTGCCGTCTGGGCGGCTTAACATGATGAATTCATTCACTAGCGGACGTACGCCCTCTTCCCGCAGCAAGGCATCGAGCGGGCCTCTCGGTTCATCATAATCATGATTGCCGTATACGGCATACACGGGACCAATGCGGCTGAGCATTCGGACATTCGCTCTGCTCCTCTCCAGAGGAACGCCACCTTCCTTGAGATCTCCACCAATACAGACCAGGTCTGCTCCGCCAGCCTCAAGGATAGCATTCACCAGACGCTCAGGTATGGTACGACGGTGAATATCACTAATAAACAACAGGCGCAGACCATCAAAGGAAAGAGGCAGCCGGGTCAAATGGACCTCTTCCCGAATCACCCTGCACCGGTAAGCCTCCACCACCATCCATGCGGCCATCCCAACCGCAGCGGCCGCGGCCGCTCCTATAATCCACCACAATCTAATCACCTTTTCTTATTATGTCACCTGGTCGAGGGCGTTCTTGCCGTAGAACAGCAAGACAGCAACCAAGGCCACAAATAGTACGATTAGCAGTCTGTAGAACAGCTGTGTCATCTTGTTGCGGCTTGAGGGGTACTTGGATTTTCTGGACGGCATGCCTTGCACTGTTGCACCTGTCTCCTGCTCCGTCTGCCCTCGTTTCGTTTTTTTGTTGCGGTATTTCTCTACTCTGCTCATGATTCCCTCCGATAGCGAATAATGAGTCCCATCACCAGATCAATTGCAAAGTGTGCGGCAATCGGCGCCCACAGGGTGCCGGTCTGAATATAAATCCAGCCCAATCCGTAACTGATGCAGAATACCAGTCCGGTCGGAACCCAATGCTTCAGATAACGTACATGGATTGCTGCAAAGACGATACTGGTCCAATAGGGACCGATGGCAAATTGAATCGCTCCACGGAACAACAGCTCCTCGCAGAACGAGACAACAAGGCAGATGAGAACAATATGCCAGATTGGACGATTGCGAAAGATTTTGTTGTTCACGCCTCCGTCGTCCGCTGCTTCCTCCGGGACCCAGCGGGAAATCGTCAAATCAACAATCACGACAACTGCGGCCAGACCGAATCCCCACAGCAAGAATTCCGCGGTTGACGGAGGAGCCAATACTGAAATTATATTCTGATGCTGTAATAAAATCCATACAAGACCGATAACAAAGATAAGGGCTTGCGAGACGTATAAATTAATCAAAAGCATTCGATCGTCAAGCTGATCAGCCGAGACCGGTCTGATTTTAATCTTGCGCCAGTTGAATTTTCTCATAAGTAACCGCCTGTTGATTATTATTGATCCCGTAACCGATGCAGCTTACAATATAGAACCATACATAGCACATGAAGGAGATTTTCGGATGGAGAAACGACTTTCACGCACAGAAATGATGTTCAGTCTTGGTTTTTTATTCATGCTCGTAGTGGCAGTGGCTGCTTTTTTCTACGGCGTTAAGGTGGGTGCCGAGAAAACGGAGACCAAATACCAGCCCATGAACTTGCTGCAGGGTGATGCCGGTACGGTAACTGCCTACCAGCAGCAAGATCTCGTATCCTTTTATCATACCGTATTTCTGCCTCATCGTGAATTCCAGAATGAATGGCAGGCTGCCCTGAACCGAATCCGGTCTCAGCAGGCATCCCAGCCCAAATCCACTTTCAAGGATCTGGAGAAGCTAGCAGCCAAGAAATACAGCCAAGCGGCTGAAGCCGCAGTGCCCGCCATCTCTCCGCTCCTTGCTCAAGGGCAGGTCAACTTGCTCAAAAGTCTCAAACTGTTCGAACAGACTGCGGGCCGCATGGCTGCAGCAGCGGACAACAAGCAAGCCCAGCTTCTATTGAAGGAGCTTTCGGGGGATGCCTTTTATCAGCAAGCCGTACAGCATGCCAGTCTTGCCCAACAGGAATATTATGATGCCATGCTGAAATGGAGCGCTTCGGTCAATACGGAGATTCCGGCCAATTACGAGATGCCCCAGGTTATGGAGATCAGTGTCTGGAAGCAGCTGCCACTCACCATCAAGAACAAGCTGATGGCAGACCAGCTGGCTGCCCGTAGTATCCTGCCTGTATATTATCCGCAAGACCTGAGCACTCGTGTCGATGAATTTATCGCAACCGGTGAGGCAGCCCGTATGAAAATCCGGACTGTCACAGCCGTCGTGGACTTGCTTCTGGGAACCAAGGCTGTACGCAGCGGAGACTTTGCTGCTAGCAAATCTACCCTATACAGCGAAGAGCTGCTCCCGCAGCTCCCGTTCTTCTTCCCCGAGTCGGGCGCCTGATACCAAGCGTCCGCACCCGGGTCTGACGCATTAATCGTACTGGAACCCCTCTAGTGCAGATACTGCAGCCATGCCGCCTGCAATGTTGGTCAGCTTGTCATAACCCTGCTCGGCAAGGTAACGACACACCTTCTCGCTACGTACGCCGTGCGCGCAAACGATATATAACGGCTGCTCCGCATCCAGCTCGTCCAAACGCCCTGGAATGGTATTCATCGGCACATGTCGCGATCCGTCGATATGGTAATACTCCCATTCTGCCGGCTCACGCACGTCGATAATCTGCTCGGCAGTCAGCTTGCCAGATGACAATTGCTCCTTCAAGGCTGCAGCATCCATCGTATCCCAGTTGCTCAAGTCTCTCTCTCCCTCACGCCGCAGCCCGTCCGCCTTAGGCGGCAGCACGGCTTTTATTATGCGTCCGAACCCGGTCGCTTGCTTGCATCATAACTTAAATTCAGCTATTTGTTCAAGTTTTGTCATTGCAATCTACCACCGGGTTGCTATAAAATAGTAGAGGTTATAAAATCGGCGGAATCAACCCTAGTCCCGCAGTTGCACACGGTGCCGGGTACCGGGGTTTTTCAAATGTATACAGAAGTGATTATCATTAGGAGGTTTAACCCACATGTTCAAAGTGCTAGTATCGGATCCGATTAGCGATCTTGGAATTCAACAGCTCGTGGAGGCTGCCGATGTGGCTGTAGACAAGAAGCCCGGCCTAAGCGAGGATGAGCTGATCGCCATCATCGGAGACTATGATGCGCTCCTCGTACGCAGTCAGACACGCGTCACCGAGAAGGTTATGGAAGCGGGCAAGCAGCTCAAGGTTGTAGGCAGAGCCGGTGTCGGCGTAGACAATATTGATCTTCAGGCAGCTACTGCACGTGGTATTATCGTTATTAACGCGCCTGACGGCAACACGATTACGACTTGCGAGCATACGTTTGCGATGATGATGAGCCTTGCCCGTCATATTCCGCAAGCCTACATGAAAACCGTCAATGGCGTGTGGGACCGCAAATCGTTCCTTGGTGTAGAACTTCGCAACAAAACGCTCGGCGTCATGGGCATGGGCCGGATCGGCAGTGAAGTTGCCGCACGCGCCAAAGCATTCGGTATGGACATTATGGGATATGATCCGTTCCTTACAGAAGATCGCGCAGCGAAGCTCGGCATCAAGCTGGCAACCATTGATGAGATTGTGCGTAATGCCGATTTCATGACGGTGCATACTCCGCTGACCCCAGAGACGCGTCATATGATTGGCAAAGCTCAATTCGAAGTGATGAAGCCTGGCATGCGCATCATCAACTGTGCGCGCGGCGGCATTATTGATGAGCAGGCGCTGGTTGAAGCGATTGATCAAGGTATCGTAGCGGGTGCTGCATTCGACGTATTCGAAGTCGAGCCTCCGGCAGACGACCACCCGTTCCTCAAGCATCCGAAGGTTATCGTGACCCCGCATCTTGGCGCTTCCACGGTTGAGGCGCAGGAGAACGTGGCTATTGACGTATCTGAGCAAGTGCTGCATATTCTGCGCAACGAGCCA
Source organism: Paenibacillus daejeonensis DSM 15491 (assembly GCF_000378385.1). GTDB lineage: Bacteria > Bacillota > Bacilli > Paenibacillales > Paenibacillaceae > Paenibacillus_D > Paenibacillus_D daejeonensis. The sequence goes on from NZ_KB899660.1 coordinate 567,307, forward strand.
TTCGCCAATGCAGTCAACATGCCGCCGATTCCGGGAGAGCTGCTCAACAAACTCCAGCCTTACTTCTCGCTGGGCGAGAAGCTCGGCAGCTTTGTCGCTCAGTTATCCCAGGGCGCTGTATCCGAGATCGTGGTCAGCTTCTCCGGTGAACTGGCAGAGGTCGATACCCAGCCGCTGACGCGTCACATCGTCAAAGGCGTGCTTGCCTTCCATCTCGGACTGGAACAAGTTAATATTGTCAACTCGATGCATCTGGCCAAGCTGCGCGGCGTGAACGTCGTCGTACAGAAGTCGCCTGAAGCCAAAGGCTTCACGAACCTCGTGTCTGTGACGCTCAAGACGAAGGACAAAGAGCGCCATGTGGCCGGCACGCTATTAAGCGGCTATGGCTCGCGGATCGTACAAATTGATAAGTTCCCGGTGGACGTTACGCCAAGCGGCAATCTGATTCTGATCTCCCATAATGACAAGCCGGGCATTATCGGTCGCGTCGGCTCGCTGCTGGGCACTAACGATGTGAACATCGCTACAATGCAGGTTGGACGTGAGCTTGTCGGCGGCGCAGCCATCATGGTGCTTACAGTAGACAAAGCCCCAACTAAGAACGTCATCGATGAGTTGGCCAATTTGTCCGATATCAACAAAGCGAAAGAAATCATTTTGTTCTAATCTCTGCATTATGAACATGAACAATAAACAAAACACGCGGTAGACCTTAGGGCCTACCGCGTGTTTTATTGTTTCACGTACAACAAGATTAGACGCCAACCTCAGACAAGAGTTAGTGCGCTTCGACAGGAAGCAGCACGGTAAATGCCGTACCTTCGCCCACTGTGCTCTCCACGCGAATGGTTCCGCGATGGGATTCTACGATATTCTTGACAATCGCGAGCCCCAGGCCCGTGCCTGATGATGTCGCTCTAGTCCTGGCTTTGTCAGCTTTGTAGAAGCGTTCAAAGATAAAGGGCAGATCCTCTGCTGGAATGCCTTGCCCTTCATCCTTCACGACTAGTTGAACGTAGGGATTGCCCTCGTGACGGACGGTCTCGGCCTGAATGGTAATTGCTGCTTCCTCCGGCGTATGACGGAGTGCATTATCCAACAGGTTGGTTAACACCTGCTCCAGGCGATCCTCGTCCGCGAGCTTCAGCTCCAGAGGCTGGTCCGGACATTCATAATGCAGACGAATGCCCTGTTCCTTGGCATAAACCTGAAACTTGCGGTGGACTCGGGTTATCAAGCCTTGCACGTCTACCTGCTGCATGTTCATCTGCAAATGACCGGCTTCCATCCGGGCCAGATCGAGCAGGTCCTTGACCAGCCTGCCCATCCGCAATGACTCGTCATGGATAACCTGCACGAGCTCTTGCCGTTCCTCCGGCGAAGCTGCGATATCATCCATCAACGCCTCACTATAGCCCTGCAGCATCGACAGCGGCGTTCTGATTTCATGAGAAACATTGGCCACGAAGTCTCGACGCAGCTTCTCCAGTCTGAATTCCTCTGTCACATTCCGCATCACTGCCACCGCGCCGCGAACATGACTGTTGGACTTGAGAGGCGCCATGACAACAGACCAGACACTGTTCATCACATTGACCTTTGCGCTCTGATCATGCCCCTCCCTGACTACTCTGCGGTAGAGATCATAGAGCGGTGCAGGCACATCTCCGTACGTTACGAAGGTAGCTGATTCGTTGGACCAGTCCAGATTGCTCCACTGCTCCATCAGACGCTGCCCCTGTGGATTCGTCAGGATCACCTTGCCCGCAGCGTCAAAGGTGATGACGGCATCCGCCATACTCCGAAGCACGCTCGACAAGTGATCCTTCTCATGCGAGAGATCCTTGATCAAGGTATCGACTTCCTCTGCCATATGGTTAAAGGTATGCGACAGATCACCAATCTCATCCGAGGAACGAATCTGGACCCGGGAGCGGTAATCGCCCTGGGCAATCAAGTCCGCTGCCTTTTTCAGCTGTGTCAGCGGCTGCGTAATCTTCGTGATCAGGAAGAAAGCAAAAAACGTCGTCAATAGAAAACCGATAACCCCGACGATACTAAAGAGCACTTTAATATCATGAGAGTTCTCGAATTCAATATCCACATAAAGGAGCAAGAACAGCCCCAAGGTGAGCAGCACAACGGCTACCAATAGAATAATCGTGATCCAGAGCTTGCCGACTACACTTTTCCAGAGCAGCATTTACTTCGGTACCTCAAGTTTATAGCCAACGCCCCAGACGGTTGTAATCATGGCAGCAGCATCTGGCGATACCTTGTTCAGTTTCTCACGCAGCCGTTTGACGTGGGTATCGACCGTTCTCAAATCACCGAAAAACTCGTAATTCCACACATCCTTCAGCAGCTCCTCCCGGCTAAACACCTTGTCCGGGGAGACTGCCAAATAGTGAAGCAGCTCATACTCCTTCGGTGTCAGGCTGACCTCCTGACCGCCAGCAGACACCCGGTGTGCATCATGCTCGATGACGAGATGAGGAAATACGATGTTATTGCTTGAATTGGCTTCCTTGGTCAGGTAAGCCGTTGCCGAAGAGCGACGGAGAATGGCTTTGACCCGGTAGATCACCTCACGCGGGCTGAATGGCTTCACGACATAATCGTCTGCGCCTACCTCAAAGCCCTGCACCCGGTTCATCTCTTCTCCCTTGGCAGTCAACATGATAACCGGCGTGGATTTCACCTGACGGAGCCGGGTACAGACCTCGATTCCGTCGATTCCCGGCAGCATTACATCGAGCAGCACCAGATCGAAATCCGAAGAGGTTGCCATGCGCAGCGCATTTTCCCCATCTTCTGCTTCTTCAATGACATAGCCTTCTTTTTCAAGATACATCTTTAAGAGACGGCGAATTCGTTCTTCATCATCTACGACTAGAATACGCTGCAATTGCTCTGACATCTTGCGCCTCTCCCCTCTGCTTCAGTTGTAGAATCTAGCTTACACCGGCATAGGAGTGCAGGCCGGCAATAACCAGATTGACGCCAATCAGCGTGAACATGACAATGACAAACCCGATAACAGCCAGCCATGCCGAAGGCTGTCCCTGCCAGCCCCGCGACAATCGCAAGTGAAGATAAGCACTATAGAACAGCCAAGTAATCAGTGCCCATACTTCCTTGGGATCCCAGCCCCAGAATCTGGACCAGGCTATGTTAGCCCAAATCATCGCAAATATCAGTGCTCCCAATGTAAAGATAGGGAAACCGATCGCAATCGCCCGATACGTTATCTCATCCAGATCCTCCGGATCAATGCCATCCATCAACGGATGGATAATTGCACCAAGCGGCTTGCGCAACGCCAGTCGCAGAAGTCCATATAGTAAGGAGCCCATCAGGATCGACCAGGCAATGGTATTCAATTTGCGTCCCGCATTGACGCCATCCATCCAGCCCGGTGTTTCCAAGAGCGGCTTGTTCAAGCCAAGGAAGCTGTCCATTTCTACAACTTCGCTGTTGTAAGGCTTGAAGATCGGCGGCATGCTGTAATCTACATTCTCGACTGTCGTCGTCTCTACGCCTCTGGCATCAATATTGACCAGTTCCTGAGTGAAGCTGGCTTGGTAGCCCATCCCGCGGAAGATAAAGACCGTGGCGATAAAGGCAATGATGACGACGATGACATACAAAGTGAATTCCACCCAGCGCTGTGCGCGACGGGCTTTCTTGCTTTTACCCTTAAAGTCAACGACCCGAAGCAGATACATCAGACCGGATGCAAACGCGACGGCGAAGAAGGCTTCACCAAGGGCTGCAGTCGTGACGTGAATCTTGAGCCAGATGGAGTTCAGCGCCGGAACAAGCGGCTGCACCTCCTGCGGGAATACCGATGCATAGGCAACAATCAGCACAACCAGTGGCAGTGCAAACATACCGAGCACCGGCTTGCGGTAAATCGCATTGACGATGACAAAAGCAATCATAATTGCCATGCCAAGGAACGTCATGAATTCGTACATATTACTCGTTGGAATCTGGCCAGAGCCAAACCATCGAGTAAAGAAGAAGGTCAGATGCGCTGCCAGGCCAAGAGCGGATACGACAAATGCGATCCTCGACCAGCGCTTGGCATGGAGCTCCGGATCACGGTTGCTCCATTTTTTGCCGGCAACAGCAATCACATAGAACAAGAAACCAAAACAATACAAGAAAAACGCTGCGATAAACGCGTCACTGCTAAATTCTACCCAGTTCACTAGTTTTTCCCTCCGTTATCCAGTGACTTCGGATCGACCTCGATGCCTACCTTCTTCAAGGCCGAGGCGACATCACCTCGCATGCCGTACCAATTCTTGTTGGTGTGTGCACCCAGCGACAATTTGCCGTTATCGACACGCAGCCAGATGCGCCGGTGATTCCAATAGAATCCCATAATCAAGCCCAACATGGAAATCCCAGCTCCAACCCATACATAAGGCATTGCCGTATCTACGCGGATGTTCAGGAATGTCGTTGCACCCGCAAACGTCACACCCTCCATGGAACCAACGGACAACTCCAATCGATCGGAGATGTGGCTGTTGATTTGGTCCTGACTGAAGCGCTGCTTGTCCACTTGACGTGGAAAGTACAGATAGGTCTCGCCTTCCTCTGCAAGTCCCGGCCCTTTGATGATGAAAAAGAAAGCAGGGGCATTGGGATCTCTTGAAAGCGAGGTTGGATTGCCGTCTTCGCCGATGGCAAACTCCATGTATTGCGAACGCAGCTCCAGCTCGTAGGGTCCCACCTCATAATGCAGGTCGGGGTTGATCATCCGCAGATCGAAGGAGCCGTAGTTTTCGCCGGTCTCTTTGTTAATCAGGGATGGTTCAACTGCAGCGAGCTTGGGTGTATCGTCAAAGTCAAACTGATAGGCATGCAAGCCCTGATAGGTCAACGGACTATTAACGATGATGTCATGTCGTTTGACTTCCTCCAGCACCGGCTCCTCCACAAGATCGTGGCAATTGGCTGTACATTCATAGAGTACGGCTTTGGTTTGATACAGCTTGGCCCGGAGCTGGCCCGCCATCTCGGCAGGCATCTCATCATCGGTATAATACTCTACCGTGAACTGTTCATTCTTAAGGTAGTAATTCGTATTCTCGATAGGGACGGTTTCCCCTTCGGGGATCGTTACGTACTCGTCCATGTACCAACCCGGGATACTGCGTGCCAGCACGGCAAGTAGGAAAATAATCAGGCCGATATGGTTGATGTAGGGTCCCCAGCGGCTAAAACGGTTTTTCTCAGCCAGCAGGGCGTCCCCGTCACGATGGACACGGAAACGTCTGCGTTTCAGTTGGCCTTCCATCTCGCGGGCAAATGTTTCACCCGGGACATCCAGCTCCCGGGTGTAGACAACCTTTTGTCTTGTAATGAAGCTGAGATGCTTGCGGATCTGTTGTTTCTTGAGTGCGCGGTAGAGCGGGAGCACTCGGTCGAGACTACAGATGACCAGCGAGGTGCCGATCATGACAAGCAGAGTAATGAACCACCAGGATTCGTAAGTGCGGGAGAAGCCCAGCTGATAGTAGACTTCACCAAACCAGCCATGGTTCGGACCGTAATAATCGGCGGGATTGCCGCTGATAAACGTATTTTCCTGGGGAAGAATGGTTCCGAAGATCGAGCCTATCAAGGTAATGATGATCAGATAGACGGCAATTTTGACCGATGAGAAAAAGTTCCAGATCCGGTCAATCCAATTGGGATTGCTTTTTTGCGAGCGTCGGGCTACGCCGTCATACCGCATCTCGAGCGGCTCTTGGGAGTGCATGTCCTCACCAAGTGGTTTGCCGCAGGATTCGCAGAGCACCGTGCCCACATAATTTTGATGTCCGCACTCGCATTTGGTGTTGTGAATCAATGTGGAGGCCTCCTTGTTCCATTATGTCTGAAGCAGTCGTTCGACACGTTCATTGATCTGCTCCTCGGTCATGCCTCCGACGAATACCTCCATGATCTTGCCATCCGGCTTCACGAAGAACGTCGTAGGATAGGAACGGAGGCCATACATCCGCTCCGTCGCCCGCTTCTGATCCCGGAGTATGGGGTACTCCAGATCAAATTGCCGCAGGAAGCTGGACACGACCAGATCCGTCTCGCTGAGATTAATAGCAAGGATCTCGAACTCAGAATCCTCCCATTTCTCATGCTGCTTCTGGAACTCGGGCATCTCCTTTACGCAGGGTGGACAAAACGTCCCCCAAAAGTTGATGACCAACGCCTTGCCCTTGTAATCGGACAAGTGATGGACCTCGCCGTCCGCACCGAGCAGTGAAAAATCTGGCGCCCGGTCACCCGCACGTGGAATCGGGTTATCATCTGCAAACAGCGTCTTGCCGATCGCATATCCGCCGATCAGCAAGACGCCTAGTAGAACAACAATTTGAATCTTCTTGCGCGAGTTTCTCATCGCTATACACCACCTAGGCTACAATGCATGATAGTTACATTATAGCGAATAACGGAACTTTAAAAACCGGGGCAGAGTTCACTTTTTATGAACATTATGTGACTTGCGAGCCAGTCCCAGAAGCTCCTGAACCTCCTTAGGTGACAGATGTCTGAACTTGCCGCGCTGCAGGTTGAGAAGCCCCAGCTCCCCGAACCGCACACGCTTCAGACGGGTGACCGGATGACCGATTGCTTCGAACATCCGACGCACCTGACGGTTGCGCCCTTCATGGATGGTGATGGTAATCACAGCCTGTTTCTTCTCCTCATCAACATCCTGGTATTCCACCTGGGCAGGAGCGGTCATGCCATCCTCGAGTTGGATGCCTTTGGCCAGTTTATCCAGGAGCGAACCGTGTGGTACCCCTTTGACTGTGGCTAGATAGGTCTTGGGCACATGGTGCTTGGGGTGGGTCAGCAGGTTGGCAAATTCACCATCATTCGTAAGGAGCAGCAGCCCCTCGGTATCGTAATCCAATCGTCCAACGGGATACACACGCTCTTTGATACCCGGCAGATAATCACCCACCACTTTGCGGCCTTTTGGGTCCGTGGCGCTTGTGATGACTCCTTTGGGTTTGTTAAGCATCAGGTAGAGCTTGCTCTCGCTCTTGATCGGTTTGCCGTTCACCGTAATGCTGTCCTCTGCCGGGTCTGCCTTGACACCGAGTGTCGTCACCGTTTCGCCATTGACCTGGACCGAACCGGAGAGGATAAGTTCTTCACATTTGCGACGGGAGGCGACTCCCGCCTGGGCTAATATCTTCTGTAAACGTTCCAATTGTTTCACCTCATTCACATCATACCACAGCTTGGCCAAAGCACAAGCATGCGCATGAGGCAAAAGCCTGCGGTTTACCTAGCTTCTAACCGAAGATATACAGACAAATAAAGACGGCGGCCACAAACCCCACCACATCCGAGAACAGTCCGACCTTGAGGGCATATCGCGTGCGGCGGATGCCGATAGCACCAAAATAAACCGTGAGTACATATAACGTGGTATCCGTACTGCCCTGAATGGTTGAAGCAATTCTTCCGATCATGGAGTCAGGCCCGTAGTTCTCAATTAGATGCGTCGTGTACGCCAGCGAACCTGCTCCGGTAAGCGGCCGAAGCATACCTAGCGGCAGCACTTCACTCGGAATGCCGATGCCCGCCATGAGCGGCTGCAGCGCTTGTACCATCAGCTCCATTGCACCGGAGGCGCGAAACATGTTGATTGCCACCATCATCCCAACCAGGTGAGGAATAATGGCGATGGCAGTATCAAAGCCTCCTTTGGCCCCATCTACAAATGACTCATAGACGGGGACTTTACGAAAGGCTGCGTATAGCGGAATAAATACAATAAGAGCAGGAATAAGCCAAATCGATAACGTTGTAATCAGATCATACATCTGCTACCCCCCCACCTGATCGAGCTGCTAGGAAGCTGTGCCATTGGCCGCCGGCGGTATCGAGGCACCTTCCGACGTATGCGGCGGCCGCTTGTCTGTTCCTTGGTGTGTCAAGGTTGGCGGCCGCATGGCTCGCTTGCGGTACCAACGGTCCGCCAGGATGGCGGCGACCGTTGCAATGGCTGTAGCGAGCAAGGTCGTCCCTACGATTTCCGCAGGATGTGCAGAGCCATAATTCATACGGATAGCAATCAGCGTGGTCGGAACAAGTGTAATGCTGGAGGTGTTGAGCGCCAGCAGGGTACACATGGCCGGTGTAGCTGTTTCTTTGTCGGGATTGAGCTTCTGCAGCTCCTGCATCGCCTTGATCCCCATTGGGGTGGCAGCATTGCCCAACCCCAAAATATTGGCGCTCATGTTGGTCATAATGTATCCTAATGCGGGATGCCCCTTGGGTACATCAGGGAAGAGGAAGCGGACGAGTGGACTAAGCAGCGTCGCTAGCTTGCGCAGCAGGCCTGCGTCCTCCCCAATCCGCATGATCCCCATCCAGAACACCAGCACGCTTATGAGGCCGAAGCTGACCGTTACACCTGTTTTGGCACCTTCAAAAGCGGCCTGCGTTACAGCCTCCAGCTTGCCTGTGAAAGCGGCGAATACGACACTGATAGTCATCAGCAGCAGCCAAATCCAGTTTACCATCGCTCTCCCCCCGCTCCGAAGACGCTAAGCAGCACACGGTAGAGCGAGAACATGAACGATTCCGTCTGTTGACGGCTAGAGGATACCGTCTGAGCCGCATCGGTCGTCCTGCTCCCCGATGCACGGGATTCGGGAGGAGGACTCTCCTTGAGCGGCACAGCTCCTATCAGATCTTCCTCCATGTAATACTCCAGTCTGCCGCGGTGTCCCAGCGCATAGTCAATGGATGTCGGATCGGTGGCCACCAGTTTGGCCTTTACACTCGCTTGCTCACCCACTGCCATTGGATAGCGCAAGGTTCCCAAGGCAACGTAGGGATGCCCCGTCACCTTCTGACCGATCCGGATCAGGTCCGCGCTGGGGTAGTGCTCGAAAGCCCAGTCCAGCAGCTTGCGGTGATCCGCCCAGTCATCCCCGTCATTAAGCGTAACGACCGCAATCTGCTGACCTTCGCGGGTGGCCGACGAGACAAGACAGCGCAGCGCCTGCTTGGTATAGCCCGTTTTGACGCCGTCCGCTCCTTCATACATGGCGAGCATTTTGTTTTTGTTAGTCCATGTGTAGTCCCAGGGATCATGAGGATTGGGTACTTTTTTGATACGGGTTTTGACGATCTCTTGAAACACGGAATTGCGCAGCGCATAAGCTGTCAATTTGGCAAGATCATTGGCTGAGGAATAATGCTCTGGATGATCCAGTCCGTGCGGATTCATAAAATGACTCTGTTCGAGTCCAAGCCAGGTCGCTTTTTCATTCATGAGATGAACGAAGCCTGCTTCCGAACCGCCGACATGCTCTGCAATGGCAGTAGCTGCATCGTTGCCTGAGCGGAGCATCAGTCCATACAACAAATGGTGAAGACTCATTTCTTCGTTGAGTTGCAGATAGATAGAGGAGCCTTCCTTGCCTACCGCACCTTTGCCGGCTTTGACAATGTCCGCCAAATTACCATGTTCGATAGCAACAATGGCCGTCATTATTTTGGTCAGGGAGGCGATTTTATTCGGCTCGTCTCCGCGCTGCGAATACAGGATTCTGCCGGACTGCACATCAATCACGGCCGCCGCGTGGGCATGAGTGGAGATGGCAGGGGCCGCTCCATACACGGGATAGACTGCAGGCAGCACCGGCCAAGCGGCACATATGGCAATGACAATAAGCAGCAATCGCTTCAGCATATGATGTTTACCCTCGCTTTCTATAGGCAGCCGCCCAGGCTGCCACAGTCTTGTACATTATATGTACGGGCCTTGCGGATATGTCCGATGTTCACTGACACGCCAAAAACCGCAGCTCCAGCTACGCCGGGCTGCGGTTCGCCTGCCAAAGCATGTGACTGCCCTTGGCACCCTGATCTGCAATAGACTAGATGAGATGCCCTTTTTCATCACTAAGATGTACAAGGTCTTCCAGATCCTCGATATGCTCGTCATTTTGCGTACGTTCGGAACGGAACATCGTCTGCAGTTTATCGATGACTCGTGGCGCCGAATCAATAATTCGTTCCATCAGATGGGTCTGATTATCGAGCGGAACGACCTTCACGCCATGTGTACCGACGACCAGAAATGCTATCGGAGTAATGGACACCCCGCCGCCGCTGCCGCCGCCAAATGGTTGATTGTTGCCCGTATGCTGACCTTCCTGATTACCCGCGGCTTGTGCTTGAGTTTTGTTGCTGGTGCCATAGCCGATATCGCTACCTCCAGCCACAAAACCAAAGCCCACCTTGGAAATTGGCATGATCACGCTGCCGTCAGGAGTTTGTACAGGACTTCCAACGATTGTGTCTACATCCACCATTTCCTTGATGTTTTCCATAGCCGTTTGCATTAACCCTTGAATAGGATGTTCTGCCATGTGGTGAGGCCTCCTTTCACCCTTCGTATACGAACCAGTAATTGCAGTCCGGCAACTATAGCATAACCGAACCGGATTTTTGCTATACAAGACCACTCCGTTGAAAAATGACTATGGCTGTAAATCGGCGTCACGGTCATGTAGGGAACCGCACGTAGTCTAGTAAATTGCGAGGATACGCCAAGCAAGGTGCTCTGGATTGTCCACATCGCACCGCAAGCCATCGCTGTCCATGCAGCGTCTCCTGTTCCTACAGCAGTCTGCCAACGCCATTCTTCCAGCTTCACATGACGAAGAGACCTGCCGACCCAATTAAACATTCGATCGGTGTGCTGAATTAATAGCTTGTACTCTTCCAGCCGATTCATCACTGTCTTTACACCGATTCGTTCTTCAGATTCGGTTGTGGAGCCCTCTTGTCGCTGGTTTTTGGTTTTTGTCTTAATATCCACCGCGCCGGGAGCCATTGTCATGATGGGTACTTCCCACACATAATTAATCAACCCAAATAACGCCCGAATATGAAAAGAAAGTTGGTCATCCTCGTTTTTTCGGGTCAGTCTTCCTATTGCAACAACATGAGAGGAACATAGGATTACAACGGCCAAAAAAAAGAGACCCGCCGCGATTAGCCACACTATCCACCCCTCCGGGAACCCTCGCATCAGCGGTTCACCCCGTTTCCTGAATCTGGATAGATGTAGTATAGGCTAATCTGGCACGTCTCATACGTTGTCGTTACGATCAGAGTCTTCTTCGTTATATTCATCCAAGGTGAGCTGGCGTTCATCCAGCTTCTCAAACAAAGCCTGTGTCTGCTCATCCAGCATGTCCTCGGCATCCATAGCGGCAGGCTCTGGCAGTGCATTGAGGTCGGACAAGCCGAAATAATCCAAAAATGCTTTTGTGGTCCCGTACAGGATCGGCCTGCCGATTGCCTCGGCGCGCCCGACTTCCTCTATGAGGTCCTTGCCCACCAAGGTATGAAGCGCGCGATCCGTCTTGACGCCCCGAATTTCTTCAATTTCTACCCGGGTAATCGGCTGCCGGTAGGCAACGATCGACAGGGTTTCGAGGGCAGCCTGGGACAGACTTGCACGACTAGGAGAATGCGCCAGTCGCTCAAAATAAATCGCATGATCCGGATTGGTTGTCAAACGGTAGGCACCCGCTACTTCGGCAATGCGGATACCCCGTTTGTTTTTTACCATGGATTTGCGAAGCTCTGACAGCGCCTCGGATACAACCTGGGCCTCCTGCCCCGTGACCTCGGCCATCTGTTTAGTTGTTATGCCTTCATCGCCGACCATAAAGAGCAAGCCCTCAATAATCGACTTCAATTTCGGAAAGTCCACTCTCTGCTGCTTCCCCTCTCCAATGAATCACGATATCGTCAAACAACTGATGCTGAAAGCAGTGAACCTGCTTCATCTTCATCAGCTCCAGAATGGCCAGAAACGTCACAACAATCTCATGCCGGTCCAAATCCTTGCGGACCAGCCGCGAGAAACGGACCATCTGGTTCTCCTTGAGCAGTTCGACGATATCCATAATCCGGTCTTTCACTGAGATCTCATCTCTTCTCACTGTTGCAACAAATGACCGCCTGGCAGCCCGTTTCAACGCTTTCTGAAAAGCGGCGATCAGATCCGACACGCCAAGACCTTTGACCGGGTTTTCCACGATCTCTGGGAGGAATGGCGTTAAATCCTCGGGCTCCTTGGTGTACACAAGACTGCGTTCATACTCCTTGGTACGGAGTTCTTCCGCAATTAGCTTGTATTTCCGATACTCTACCAGCTTCTGAATGAGCTCATCATGCGGATCGAGGCCGTCATCCATCCACTCGTCGTATACTTCATCCACAATGGGCGGCTTCGGCAGCAGCTGTCGGCTCTTGATGGACAGCAGTGTGGCTGCCATGACCAAAAATTCGCTGGTCACATCGAGCTCCAGCTCCTGCATCGCCTCCAGATACGCGACATACTGATCCGCGATGTCGCTCAGGGACACTTCATGAATATCGATCTCGGCCTTGTCAATCAGATGGAGGAGCAAATCCAGTGGTCCTTCAAAGCTCTCCAGCTTATAGAGCATCGTCACGTGGGTATCCTCCCGCTGCGGCGAATCAGTTTTCCAGCGCCTTGGTCAGGTTCGCCATCTCGATGGCAGAAGCGGCCGCTTCCCAGCCCTTATTACCCGCTTTGGTACCGGCACGCTCGACGGCCTGCTCAATGGAATCAGTGGTCAAGACGCCGAAGATCGTCGGTACGCCAGTTTTCAGGTTGATGGCAGCTACACCTTTGGCTGTTTCGCTGCAGACATAATCAAAATGCGGTGTAGATCCACGGATAACCGTACCCAACGTAATGACCGCATCATATTTGCCGCTTTCGGCCATTTTTTGGGCAATCAACGGAATTTCAAATGCTCCTGGTACCCAGGCAACCTCAATCTCTTCGTCTGTTGCGCCATGACGCTTCAGGGCATCGAGGGCCCCGCTCAGCAAACGCGAGGTAATAAATTCGTTAAACCTACCGACAACTATGCCATACTTCAATCCTTGGGAAACGAGTTGACCTTCATACATGCGTGTCATTCTATCTCATCCTTCCTTTTGTTCAATCTCTTGATTGATGGGGAGTGGTTCTGCTTCATCAAAACGCAGCATATGGCCAAGTTTAGCCTGCTTGGTATGCAAATACTTGGAATTATCCTGATTCTCCGGCATCTGCAGCGGCACCCGCTCTACAACCTCGATGCCATAGCCCTCGAGTCCCTTGATTTTGCGGGGATTGTTGGTTAACAGACGCATCTTGCTAATGCCCAGATCCTTAAGAATTTGAGCGCCAATTCCGTAATCGCGCAAATCAGGAGCAAAACCAAGTTTAATATTCGCGTCGACGGTGTCCAATCCCTGCTCCTGCAGGGCGTAAGCTTTCAATTTATTGATAAGCCCAATACCGCGGCCTTCTTGACGCATATAGAGAAGCACGCCTCTGCCGGCTTCGTCGATTTGCTGAAGCGCGGCTGCAAGCTGGGGACCACAGTCGCAACGGTGAGAGTGAAACACATCGCCGGTCAAACATTCGGAATGCACACGTACCAGCGCCGGCTGATCCGGGTCAATTTGTCCTTTTACCAGGGCGACATGCTCTTTACCATCGACCTCATTTGTGTATGCAACTGCCCGGAATACACCGAAGTCAGTCGGCATGTTCACTTCAACGATGCGCTCGACGAGCTTTTCCTTCTCATTGCGGTAGTGAATCAGATCTTGAATCGTAATCAGCTTTAATCCATGCTTCTCACGGAATTCGATCAAGTCAGGCAGTCTGGCCATGGTTCCGTCTTCCTTGATGATTTCGCAGATTACGGCAGCCGGCTTGGAACCGCACATCCGTGCAAGGTCTATCGCAGCTTCCGTGTGGCCTGCACGCCGCAGCACCCCGCCTTTTTTGGCAATCAGCGGAAAGATATGGCCCGGTCTCCGGAAATCCCCCGCTTTGGTGTCAGGGTCAATTAACCGGCGGACTGTCTCTGCACGCTCAGGGGCCGAGATTCCTGTGGAAGTTGAGATATGGTCAACGGATACGGTAAAGGCTGTGCCGTGATAGTCGGTGTTGTGCGAAACCATCGGCGGCAGATCCAGTTCCTCCGCGCGCTCTGGTGTAATCGGCACACACACAAGCCCCCGTGCCTCCTTGATCATGAAGTTAATCAGATCCGGTGTAGCCTTGTCCGCCAGCGCGATCAGATCTCCTTCATTCTCACGGTCCTCATCATCCACGACAATGATCGACTTGCCCAATATCAAATCATAAATGGCTTCTTCTATGGCGTCAAATGAAACGGCGTCCTGCATCGCGCTTCGCTCCTTCGGCTAACTAGTAATGGAAATCGTCTATCGTTACATAAATCCGTTCTCGGATAGGAATGCCGCCGATAATCCGCTTCTTGCCGGTTGCCGGCCTTCAGATGAAGAGGGCCCTGCTGCTGATCGGCTGCCATAATGCAACAGATGGTCCATGTATTTGCCCAGCACATCTGTCTCAATATTCACCGTATCGCCTTGGCCCTTGTATTGCAGGGCTGTTTGCTTGAGGGTGTGCGGAATAATCGATACGGTCACCGCATCCTGATCCGTTGTGACGACCGTCAGACTAATGCCGTCGAGCGTGATGGAGCCCTGGGGAATGATGTAGCGCATGGCATCGGTTTGGGCAGGCATAATGCGGTAGACGACAGCATTGGCATCCTGCTTGCGCTCGGTGATAACTCCCGTTGTATCGACATGACCTTGAACGATATGTCCGCCGAACCGTCCCCCAGCCAGCATCGCCCGCTCCAGGTTGACGAGATGTCCGCTTCGCATATCCTTCAGATTGGAATGTCGGTACGTCTGCGGCATGACATCGACAGTGAAGCTCGTCTTGTCGTAAGCTACGACTGTCAGACACACACCATTGACGGCGATGCTATCGCCCAGCTTGACATCCTCCAGCATCGTCGAGGCCTCGATGGTGAGGAGCATCGCTTCTCCTTGCCTGCCGGTATGCTTCAGGCGGCCGATCTCCTCAATCAAACCTGTGAACATAGCTTGACGCCTCCTTCTCTCGTTCCTCGTTAACGCTTGGACTGTCCGGGATAGACCGGATAACCGGTCAGACAAATATCCTCCCCGACAACCTCTACCTGCATCTGGCCGATCTGCACCGCATCAGCCATCCGGTCCCAGCCGTTCAGTGCAAAATTCACCGGCGCTGCAGCTCCGCCAATAATCTTGGGCGCGTAGAACAGCATGACCTTATCAATCAAAGCAGCCTCCAGCATGGCACCATTGAGCCGTCCGCCGCCCTCGAGCAGGATGGATCCGATCTCGAGCTCGCCAAGCCGCTTCATCGCAATTCTCAGATCGACATGTTTGCCTGCCCCGCTTGCGACCACCGTAACTCCGGCTGCTTCCAGCGCCTTGATCTTGGCTGGGTCAGCCCGCTCTGTTGTCAGGATGTACGTGCGCGTCGCGCCATCCTGCAGCAAGCGTGCCGTACTGGGAAGACGCAGAGCCGAATCTGCAACAATACGGACCGGACTAATCGCGGGAACCGACAGTCTTGTCGTCAGCAGCGGATCATCTGTGAGTGCCGTGCCGACGCCGACCATAATGCCTTCATGCTGATGCCGGAGCGTGTGAACCATTTCCCTCGCTTTGGGCCCTGTCACCCACTGGCTGTCACCGCTTTTTGCAGCGATTTTGCCGTCCAGCGTGCTCGCTGTTTTCAGCGTTACAAAAGGCCGGCCGGTCGTAATATATTTGATAAAGGCCTCGTTCAAAACTCGTGCTTCAGCAGCCAGCACGCCAACCTTTACTTCCACACCGCACTCCCTGAGCCGCGCGATACCCCGACCTGCTACCTTCGGATTGGGATCCTCCATAGCGACAACAACCTTGGCGGCCTGTGCGGCAACAATTCGCTCCGAGCAAGGTGGCGTCTTGCCATGATAGCTGCAAGGCTCCAACGTCACGTAGACCGTCGCCCCCTTGGCTTCCTCACCGGCCATATCCAGCGCATGCACCTCGGCATGACCAGCACCGCGCTTCAGATGTGTTCCAATCCCGATAATACGCCCCGCCTTGACGACCACACAGCCCACGACCGGGTTGATACCGGTCTGGCCCTTGGCCTTGGCTGCAATATCCAACGCGAGCCGCATGTAATATTCATCATTAATAATATCGATCAACACAGACACCCCCGGAGCAGCTGCCTCCGGGGGTGAGATGATGTAGGGATACATGATGATGGCAAATTCAAACAAGCTGCAGAATTGTGAAAAAAAGAACAATCCTAGCAAGCCGCAGAATATGAAATCTTCAAGCATCTCCTTCTCCCATCCAGACTGTACTGTCGGTCCCGGATTTGCACCAGGTCCACCGTTGGATCAGCCGGTGACCTCATGTGAGGTACACCGCACGATCCACCGGGTCACGGACTGACGGAAGCAGGTTGTCCAAGGAACCTGTTGGTTTCATGGACGATAAACCTGCTCCCGATCACCGCCGGTTAGGAATTTCACCTACCCCGAAGGAAAGCTGCATTACTTTTGTAAGTAATATTACCACTGAATGCTTTAAAAAGCAATGTCATTTGTCACAACTACGACTCATTTTGTCGTTACAACCAATGAAAGATCCCATCATTGGTTTACTAACAAAATTTACGCTTCGACTACTTCGACTGTTTCCATCTTGTCGCGGCCTTTGAATGCATCCACATGCTCCATGCCTTTAACGACCTTGCCAAAAACTGTATGACCGCCGTCAAGATGCGGTTGCGGTTGATAGCAAATATAGAATTGGCTGCCGCCTGTGTTCCGTCCTGCATGAGCCATCGCCAGTGTGCCGCGTTCATGCTTGTTCGGGTTGATCTCACAATCGATCTGGTACCCAGGTCCGCCAGCGCCAGTGCCGTCAGGACAGCCGCCTTGCGCGACAAAGCCTGGAATCACGCGATGAAAGTTCAATCCGTTATAGAAACCACTATTGGCCAATTTTTCGAAGTTGGCTACTGTGTTGGGCGCGTCTGTATCGAAAAGATCCAGAACGATTTCTGCGCCGTTTTCCATTTTGATTTTTGCTTGTTTTGCCATGCCAATCACTCCTTGATATCGTATGTATGGTACCATCTTACTACAATTGCAGCGCAATCGCAAAAATCGGACTGTTGGAAAAGAAATGCCTACAGTCACGGATCGATCTTCCAATCGCTGTTGTCCCCAGATTTCTTTGATTTTTACCCTTTTAGGGGTGAAATCCGGGGACAAAGGCGAACGCTTCGCTTCTCCAGATTCGATTCCGTGCCTCTCCGGCATTTCTTCAACAGTTTAAAAAAGGGCGGTCAGACGACCGCCCGTGTTTGTATTTCTATTTAACCGCAGATGCTTTGAGCAGACGAGCAGGAATGACGTCGTTGCCGACAATATCGTCCAGCGACTCCCGCTTCACCGCGAGATCCGACTGACCGTCCTTGACGAACACGACGGCTGGACGACGGATCCGGTTGTAGTTGCTCGCCATTGCGTAGTTATATGCGCCTGTGCAGAATACGGCTAGCAGGTCGCCACTCTGGGACTTCGGCAATTCCAGATCCCAGATCAGCATATCGCCGCTCTCGCAGCATTTACCGGCAATGGATACCGTCTCTTCCGCCGCTTCATTGGCACGGTTAGCCAATACAGCTTCATACTTGGACTCATAAAGCGCAGGACGCGGATTGTCTGTCATGCCGCCGTCAACGGCGACATACTTGCGCACGCCCGGGATATCCTTGCTGGTGCCGACCGTATACAGTGTCGTTCCGGCATCGCCGACCATGCTGCGGCCCGGCTCAACCCAAATCTCAGGCAGCGGATGTCCTGCTGCGCCAAAGTTGGACTTGATCGAATCTGTAATGGCTTCAACATATTCACGAACTTGAAGCGGGGAATCTTCCTCGGTGTAGCGAATGCCGAAGCCGCCGCCAAGGTTGATGACCTGGAACGTCAAGCCCAGCTCTTCCTTCACCTTCAATGCGAATTGGGATACCTTGTCTACTGCCATACGGAAGCCTTCAACCTCGAAAATCTGCGATCCAATATGGGAGTGAACGCCAAGCACGTCGATGTTGGCAAGCGAGATCCCTTCCTGAATCGCTTGGTATGCCGCACCATTGCCCAGGTCGAAGCCAAATTTCGAATCTTGTTGACCGGTCGAAATATACTCATGCGTATGAGCTTCAACGCCTGGCGTAATCCGAAGCAGGATTTTAACATTCTTGCCTTTGTCAGCCGCCAAAGCATTTAGCAATTGCAGCTCGTTGAAGTTGTCTACGACAAAACAACCGATTCCCGCATCAAGCGCCATATTGATCTCATCCGGGGTTTTGTTGTTGCCGTGGAAATGAATTCGCTCGGCAGGGAAGCCTGCCTTAAGTGCTGTGTACAACTCTCCGTCAGATACGACGTCGAGCGACAAGCCCTCTTCCTCTGCAATGACGCACATTGCCATAACACTGAACGCTTTGCTGGCATATGCTACTTGAAATTTCAATCCGGAAGCACGGAAGGCTTCCACATATTCACGCGCGCGCTGACGCACGAGCGCCTCATCTACAATATAGAGCGGCGTGCCATAAGTGGCTGCCAGCTCGGTAACGTCGTTGCCGCCGATCTCCAGGTGGCCTTTATCGTTGATTTTGCTTGTCCCATGCAAATACATAGCTTTCCCTCCGCTTTCTGCAATCTGGAAGTCTGGTACAGTCGGTTCAGAATAAGAACCGCAGTTGACGCCATATGACATCAAGTATACCGCATTTGCAGCGCGAGCGAAATGGATTTATTCACCGTTGATTTGTATTTATTGCAATGGGCCCCCGCCGCCACCCTTGTGCTCGGGCATCTTGTTGAGCTGCTTCGGGTTCAGCAGATTAGGTCGGGTACGGTTAAATAGGACCGGCACCCGGATGATAATGTTGAGCATGCCTCGCGCATCAAACGGGATGAACGGCCACATATACGGATGGTTGAAGGAACGCTCGTTGACAAGAATAATAAACACAAGGGTCGTGGCAATCAGAAATCCCGGCAGCTTGAAAACGGCAACCACGACTAGCAGCAGCAGCCTTACAATCCGGTTGGCCAGTCCCAGCTCATAGCTTGGGGTAGCAAACATCCCGATTGCGGCAATCGCCATATAAATGACCACCTCGTTGACAAAAAAACCGCTTTGTACAGCTATGTCACCGATGAGGATTGCGGCAATCAGCGACATCGCGGTGGCCAAGGGGGTTGGGGTATGAACGGAAGCCATTCTCATCAAGTCCACACCAACCTCAGCAATGATAAATTGCATGATTAACGGCAGCTTGACCATATCTTGCGGGCCGATAAAAGACAAAAAAGCAGGTCTCAAAGCGGGCTCCATAACAAACAAAACCCACAACGGCAGCAAGAACAAGGAGGAAAGAATGCCGAAGTAGCGAATCCAGCGCAAATACGTCCCAATGAACGGGGTCTGCCGATTCTCCTCCGCGTGTTGTACCAGGTCAAAGAATGTCGTTGGGAGCAGCATCACGCTGGGGGTGGTATCGACGAAGACCGCCACGTTCCCTTCCATCAGTTGTGCAGCGACGACGTCGGGACGTTCGGTATAACGGACCAGCGGATACGGATTCCACCCCCGCTTGACCGTCGCCTCTTCCAGCTGCTTGTCCGCCAGCGGCAATCCATCCAGCTCCACCTCGTCAATTTTGCTTCGGATCGATTTGACGAGCTCGGGATCTGCGATATCTTCAATGTAAGCCAGACATACATCCGTCTGTGTCCGTCGCCCTGCCTGCGTAATCACATAGCGCAGTCCAGGATCACGCAGTCGCCGGCGCACAAGTGTAATATTGACCATCAGCGTCTCGACGAAGCCGTCTCTACTGCCCCGGACGACACGTTCCAGGGAGGGCTCATCCGGTGAACGTCCAGGAAAGTTTTTGGCATCAATAATTAGCGCCGTACGCTCATGCTCAATAAATAGCGCGGTATTGCCTGCCATAACCGCGTCCACAACGCCATCAAATTGCTCTTCAGTCTCGACCTGGATTGCCGGCACATAGTGATGCAAAAAGCCATGTACTGCATGGGCAGAGAGCTCGTCGTCCTCCAGATAAGTTAGACGTGTCAGCACGTCGGTCAGAACCTCATCCTTGGCGAAGCCATTCATATAGAACAGCACCGTCCGGCGTCCCCCAAAGGTCATTTCCCTTGCCACCACGTCAAAGCTCTTGCCTAGCCCTACTTGATCTTCCAGCATCCGCTTGAATGTCTCCAGATCGGCAGGTAACCGCCGCTGCTCCTCATCCGTGGACGATTTCTTCTGCTCGTTCTCCGGCTGTACATCCAGTCCTGGAGGGGGAGCTGAGGCTTCCTGTTCCATCTCGGTCTGTTGCTCATCCATACGCGTACACCTCTTCCTTAATATCACTTGTTTTCATAGGAACTTACCTTTGAAAGATCAGCCAGTCGAACAGCGACCCGGCGAGTTTGCCACAAACCATTGCCATAACCAGGGCCGTAATAAACCGGCTCAAATGGAGACGCTTGGCCAGAATGGGCAGTACATTTAACACTTCCGTCAAGGCGGCAGCCAGCATGCCGATAAAAATCCCATCCAGCAGTCCGATCCCCACCAATTGAACCACCCCCGGCATATGCAGCCGCCAATCCAAAAAATCAGCAAAAGACCAATAGACCGCGCCTGAGGTAATAGCCGTTTCAAACCAGATGGATCTTCGAAAGGCATTCGCCAACTGGGCCAGCCGCGGAATCAGGTCAAGGATGACCAGCAGCGCCACCATTCCGCTTCCAACAGCAACACCGCCCGCAAGCCCAAGGAAGATGAGCAACGGATAAGCCAGCCACTCAGTCATCCCCCTCATCCTTTGTGGCTTGTTTCTTACGCATTTCATCTGCAATCACGTATGCATTGACGTTTTCTTGATACATATAGAGCTCAACTTCCAGCGGATTCGGCTCTTCATTAAGCCGTTTGCGGAACAAATGGTTGAAAAACACCATCATGCCAAAGCCAATGCCCAGGGAATAGGGGATTTGAAACCACAAGGGATGCTGGATCGCCTTGCCAGTGATCAACTCCGAGAGACGCACGTGGACTTGCTGCATGTTCACATCTGCATGGAAGTTCATAATAGCCAATCCCGAGCCGAAGAAAAGGAGCAGCCAAGCGAATACGAGCACAATGATTTTGGGCTTGCTCGGTTTATCGGAGATCATCACAAGCACCTGCGGGTCCCCATAGGGCTCGATGGTCAGACTCGGCTCTGCCGCACGGATGCGCTGAATGATATAGAGCACGTCAATGACGTATCGGTTGCCGTCCTCGGGTGCATGCTTGTAAATTGGCAGTGAACTGAGACGACGTGTACGTTGCCCGGTTGCCACGATGCGCGCAACGTCCCCCAGCTTCAGCTCGGTCCCGGGAGTTATGGTGATGCGTTTGCGAAGACGCAGGTAGACGGTACCCCCCTTGTGCATGTCCACACCGCTCACTCCTTTCCTTCGGCAATGTTCGGTTCTCCTACACAGAACATCCTCTATCGATAGTATGAGATAACCCAGCTGCGGGTACTCATGACTTTTGTGGTAAAATTTTGCGAGGCCCCCGAAAAAGAAAAACAAAAAAAAGACCGCCTATTGGGCGATCTGATCTTTAATGGATTGCAATATTTTTTTCTCCAGACGGGACACCTGCACCTGAGAGATCCCCAGTCTCGCAGCAACCTCTGATTGTGTCTGGTCCCGGTAATAACGCAGATACACGATAAGCCTTTCACGCTCGGACAACGTCTCGATCGCTTCGTTCAAGGCTAGCTTCTCGAACCATTTATCCTGCGAATCATCCGCGATCTGGTCCATGAGTGTAATGGGGTCGCCATCATTTTCAAAGACGGTTTCATGAATGGATGTCGGCGGCTTGTTGGCCTCCTGGGCGAGCACTACATCCTCCGGGGTAATCCCCAGCTCATGCGCCACTTCCTTGATGGTAGGCATTCGCCCCAGCTGCCGGGACAGCTCATCACGAGTCTTGCGGACCTTGTTGGCTAGCTCCTTGAGCGAGCGGCTCACCTTGAGCGTGCCATCATCTCTGAGGAAACGCTGAATCTCTCCGATAATCATGGGCACCGCATAGGTAGAGAATTTGACATCATAGGACAAATCGAACTTGTCCACCGACTTGAGCAGACCGATACAACCGATCTGGAACAGATCCTCGGGCTCATACCCACGATTGATAAACCGTTGCACCACCGACCACACAAGCCGGATATTGCAGTTCACCAGTGTATCGCGGGCCCCGCTATCACCTGTCTGGCTCAGGGCAATCAACCGTTTTACTTCGCTATCATCCAGATAATGCTGCGTCTGCTTCATTTGTACATCCATGAGGTCCCAACCCCTACGCGCCTAATTGTACAGCGCCTTTTTCGATTCAATACGCTTCACCATCACGATCCGCGTCCCCTGCTCATGTGCACTGTCCACCTCGAACTTGTCCATGAAATTCTCCATGATCGTAAACCCCATCCCCGAACGCTCCAGCTCTGGCTTGGATGTATAGAGCGGCTGTCTGGCCAGATCCAGATCCTCAATGCCGCGGCCACGGTCCATGATGGTAATCGATACCGTATCTGCTTCAATCGCAGCTTCGATGGTAACTACCCCTTCGGGGTTGCCGTCGTAGCCGTGAATAATAGCATTGGTTACCGCTTCCGATACAACCGTCTTCAGATCATTGAGTTCTTCCATCGTAGGGTCCAACTGGGAGACGAACGCCGCTACGGCTACCCTGGCGAATGCTTCATTCTCCGAACGGGCAGCAAACGAGAGGGTCATAAAGTTCGTTCCGCTCATGATACGACCTCCAGACTTGTGAGCGCCATTCGCTCATTATCGTGAATCGTCAATATTTTGAACAAACCTGACAGTTCAAGCAGCCGGTGTACACTCTTGCTCACATCGCAAACGACCATTTTGCCACCCCTGCCCTTGAGCAGCTTGTAGCGGCCCAGAATGACGCCCAGGCCCGAGCTATCCATAAAGGCCAGTTCCTTCAAACTGAGGATGACGTGATCGCTGTTGCCGCGCAGGATCGCTTCTTCCATCCGATGACGTACCGTATCCGCGGTATGGTGATCAAGCTCGCCGCGCAGTCGGACAATCAGCACATTGCGATTGTGTTCCAATTCCATTTGAAGACTCATGTTAACCTGCACTCTCCTCCCTGTGGATAGAGAGGGATTCCACATACCGGACGCACATTCCTGCCCGGCGACAAAACTAGAAGCAAGGCGCTAGAGAGCGACAAAAACTGCAGCCTCCTGCTTGGATTCATGACAGGAGGCTGCAATGCTGCGCATCAGTCAAACAATTCGCCCGTCACACGCTTCAGCATCGTCCACCAGCCTGCCCGGTCGACCGATTGCGGAGCGGTCACTTCAAATTCCCCGAGAATCTTGTCCTTTTGGAAGACAATCAGTTTACCGATCGGTTGTCCGACCTCAACCGGCGCCTGCAGCGGACCATCCAGACGAAGCTCGTGCCGGATGTCAGCGACCGGCGTCCCTTTTTTCAGGAGAACGCTGTATTGATGCTTGGCGAGAATCGGCAGCTCGGCTTGCTCGCCTTTATTCACTTTCATCTGACCCATCGTATCGCCAGTTTTGAAAATCGGGTGATTCGTGTATTGCGCAAACGCATAATCCAGCATCTGCGATACCTCATTGTTGCGCGTCTTCGTATTCGGTTCACCCATCACAACTGCAACAACACGCAGATTATCGCGCTTGGCGGTTGCCGTAAGACAGAATTTCGCTTCATTCGTATAACCCGTCTTGAGGCCGTCTGCACCACTGTAGAATCGGACCAGCTTGTTGGTATTCACCAACCAGAAGGGCTTATCCGAGCTCTTGCGCAAATGGTCCTGATACAATCCCGTATAGCGAGTAATTTCTTCGTGCTTGAGCAGTTCCTTGGACATGACGGCAATATCATGGGCCGACGAATAATGGTTCTCCGCTGGCAACCCGTTACAGTTCACAAAATGCGTATTTTTCAGTCCCAGCTCCGCTGCCCTTTCGTTCATCCGTTTGACGAAGGCTTCTTCCGTTCCGGCCAGTTTCTCGGCCATAGCGACCGAGGCATCATTGCCAGAGGCTAGGGCAATGCCTTTGAGCATTTCTTCGACCGTCATCTCTTCTCCCGGTTCCAGGAAAATTTGGGACCCACCCATCGAAGCCGCATATTCGCTTGCCTGGACCATATCGGTCAGTTTAATCGTGCCGGCATCCAGCGCTTCGACGATAAGCAGCATCGTCATCACTTTGGTAATACTCGCAGGAGGCAGCTTGGCATGGCTGTTTTTCTCGAAAATGATCGTCCCGCTGTCGGCATCCATCAAGATGGCAGACATGGCCGAGGGCGCCAGCTCAGGAGCTTCGGAAGCACCCGGTTTTTCTTCGGCACGCACGTTCGTTGCGGCCAGTAAGGCAATCATAATGGTAAGGAGCAATCCCTTGTAAGCTGTCGATTTGATCATAACGCTTCCCTCCTGGTATCAGAGCCGGGGCAAGGTCTCTTCATCATCCGGCTTCATTCTCCTCACCAGTGTTGACCGAATCCATGCATAATATTCCCATCTGTCAGGGCGAGCCTCGATTTGCCCATAAAAAAACCACCTGCCCCAACCTTTATCGGGCTGGTGCAGGTGATCGATTGGAGTTGCTAGAGCGGAATCGACAATTCGCTCGCCGTCTTTCTTACATGAGCTGCCGCTTGGCGGTAGTCTGATTCGCTCGACAAATGCTCAAGGATGAGAGGCAGATCAGGATCCAGCTGATTCAACTCCTGCAGGAATACCGCGTAGTCCAGCGCTCCTGTACCAGGTATGACCTCAGTCAGCTGCACGGTAAGTTGATCCGCCAAGTGAATATCCTTCGCATGACAGTTTTTAATATGAGGCCCCAGTTTGCGGACAAAATCGCGAATCATGGCCCCGTTCTGAAAATAGATGCGGGGGCTGGTAATCATATTGACAGGGTCAAAATGAACCGCAAAGGAGGCGCGATCAATCGCCTGAACCAAAGCCAAATAACTGTCCGCACTATCCGGAACGATCCAGGGCATCGTCTCCAACGTAAAAAACGTATGTCGCGGGTTGACCTGATCAATAATGAGACGCACGGTATCGACGATTAGAGCAAAGGTATCGTCACTGAAATTATCTGCATGCGGCCCATCCCATTTCAATGCGCGTGAACCGGCAATGTTGACACAGCACCTGGCGCCAATCCGCTCAGCAAGCTCCAGCTGCCGGATACAATGATCAATGGCTTGTTTACGGACTTCGTCATCGGGACTAATCGGATTGCTCCAGGCACCGACTTCAGCGATTACAATATCCGCCGCAGCTGCCGCATTCCGGTATTCAGCTACCGTCCTCTCATCGGCGTCATTGCCGACCGGACAGACTGCTGCACGATATCCGGCATCTTGCAGCGCTGCAATCCACCGTCCAGGCTCCATTTCGCTCTTTGGTACAAACACGGGTCCTGCTAATCTCATCACACACGACCTCCTTCACGGGTTTTCCCTAATCCTACATACAAACATAAGCCAATAATCGGCAGAAGTCCCAACCAAGCCAGCCGCGGGCTGGCCCCGTTGCGCCTGGCATCCCTGCGGATGCAGTATATGGAGAACAACCACAGCACCACTAGATCAATGGTCATGACATGAACAAACTGCGATGTTGTCATGGCATCCGTAAGCTCAGACAACCGCCCTGCCCCCAGGCCGTATCCGGCGACTACAAGGGTCAGCAATGAGACTGCGATTAGATAAGTGCGGCTCTTGATAACGCTTGCAATTGGGGTTGGCACACGGGGCTGAACCTCGGGTGCTAGGGAGCGGTTCACAATATAGTAAGGTATTAAAGCAAATGCGCCAAGACCAAACGCTGCTAGGGAAAAAGGCCACGCTGGCACGCGGGCGCTATCCTCCCTCAACAGCAGTGCAGCGTAGGCCATGGGGAAGAGACCCAATAGAGAAAATACAGCGAGCAGCAGGGGATGCTCATCCGAAAGGGTAAGGAGCGGGAGAAGATGCGGGTCCTCTCCACCCCTGCCTCCCGGCGCAAGTATCAGTGCATAGCTGACAAATACAAGCCAAAACACCAGCCATATTATCCGGCTTCCCCTCACATGCTGTCCTTATCAGATAGTCGCTGGACGCCGTTGGATGTCACAATGGACAGAACAAGCGGACGATCCGCAACCGGTTTGTGTTCCATTCGGTAAGCAGCTGCAGCGAGCCGGGCTGCTTCTTCCGCTTCCGATGGCGTTCGGTTGTGGCATAGTAGCGCCAGCACGTCTCCCGTCGCAACCGCATCGCCTACCTTTTTGACCATGAGAATCCCCGCAGCCGGATCAATCCTATCATCCTTGGTTGCCCTTCCAGCTCCCAAGTGCATCGCTGCAGCGCCCAATTGCTCGGCATCGATCGCTTGTACAATGCCCGCTTCGGTTGAACGAACTTCCGTCCGGGTAGCGGCAACTGGAAGAATGCTCTCCGGAGCATCAACGACACCAGGATCTCCACCCTGAGCCTCGACAAACGCACGGAACTTGTCCAGTGCCCGGCCATCCTTCAACAGCGCTGTAAGCAGCTCTTTGGCTTGCTGAATCGTGTCAGATTTGCCCCCGAGGACGATCATTTGCGAGGCCAACTCCAGACAGAGAGAGGTTAAATCCTCAGGACCTTCGCCCCGCAGCGTACGAATAGCCTCCTCCACTTCAAGTGCAT
The DNA here is from genome assembly GCF_000378385.1 of Paenibacillus daejeonensis DSM 15491. Taxonomy (GTDB): domain Bacteria; phylum Bacillota; class Bacilli; order Paenibacillales; family Paenibacillaceae; genus Paenibacillus_D; species Paenibacillus_D daejeonensis. The sequence goes on from NZ_KB899660.1 coordinate 594,138, forward strand.
TGCCGATGGCGAAGCCAAGCGGCTGATCCATATCACTAATAAGGGCAGACGTATTGCGGCCAACCTGTTCGCCAATGGCAACCATAGCTTCCGCCAGTTCTTCTGCCGCTTCAACCGTTTTCATAAAGGCACCGCTGCCGACCTTGACATCCAGTACAATGCGGTCCGCGCCCGCCGCGATCTTCTTGCTCATAATGGAGCTGGCAATCAGCGGAACGGAGTCGACGGTAGCCGTCACATCACGCAGAGCATAGAGTTGTTTGTCGGCTGGCGTCATATTCCCGCTCTGTCCAATAACCGCCAGTCCGATCTCTTTCACCTGCGACACAAAATCTCCACGCTCCAGCTCGGTCCGAAAGCCAGGGATGGACTCCAGCTTGTCAATCGTTCCCCCTGTGTGGCCCAGACCGCGGCCGGACATCTTGGCTACCGGAACTCCTGCCGCGGCAACCAGCGGAGCGATAATAAGGGTTGTCTTGTCGCCCACACCGCCAGTGCTGTGCTTGTCCACTTTGACACCCGGGATATCACTGAGATCCAATTGATCGCCGGAGCTTGCCATGAGTCCGGTGAGATCAGCTGTTTCCCGCGCCGTGAGTCCCTGAAAATAGACGGCCATTGCCCAGGCTGCTGCCTGGTAATCGGGAATGTCGCCGCTGCAATACCCTTGGACGAGATGGGAAAGCTCAGCTTGCGACAACTCGCCGCCATTCCTCTTTTTTCGAATGATATCTACAGTCCGCATCCGGGGTCGCCCTCCTACCAAGTTGGTTTTTGGCGTTTGCGGGCAGCCAGCTTTTCGGCTTGGACTTTGACAATCAACCGGTCCAGCGTCTGACTGAGCCGCAGCACATCACGGTGCAGCAGCGACTGCTTGCCCAGCGCCGTATCAATCATTTGTTTACGCAGACTTTCCATTTGCATTGTCCATTGCTTGTCCATCGCTCATTTCACTCCATGTTTTTTCGGTCGTCTTTCATCATGGAACATTATACGAGCATCTCCGAACAAAAAATGTCACAATGCGTCGACCCAAATGTTACAGTTATGTAACAAAATTTAGAAGAAAAAACTAGGTCTAGATTTGTGGGATGACTGCAAGCACAAGATTTAGAAATTTGGTCTTCACACGCTCCGTCGTCTCCATCACTTCAACATGGGATAACGGCTGATCCAGAATACCTGCAGCCATGTTACTGATACAAGATATGCCAAGAACCTCCATGCCGCTATGTCTTGCAGCAATAACCTCAGCCACTGTCGACATGCCGACGGCATCAGCGCCCAAAATACGCAGCATCCGGATCTCGGCTGGCGTTTCGTAGGAAGGCCCCTGCAAACCCACGTAAACCCCGCTTCGCAATTCAAAGCCCTGCGCTGCCGCCTGATCCAGTGCAATCTGGCGCAGACGCTTGCTGTACGCTTCCGACATATCCGGGAATCGCGGTCCCAGCTCATCATCATTTGGTCCGATTAACGGATTGCGTCCGGTGAGATTAATGTGATCGGTGATCAACATCAGATCGCCTGTGCCAAAGCCAGTGTCTATCCCGCCAGCGGCATTGGTGACGACGATGGACTGCACGCCCAGCGCCTTCATCACCCGCACGGGAAACGCAGTCAGCTCCGGGCCATACCCTTCGTACATATGAAAACGACCCCGCATTAAAATAACGGTACGGTTGGCAAGAGCACCGATTAACAATTCACCAGCATGCCCTTCTACTGTAGAGACCGGGAAGTGTGGAATTTCATGGTAAGGAATTACGGTTACATCAGTCATATAATCGCCCAGTACTCCAAGTCCAGACCCCATAATGAGGCCCACCTCGGGACGGTCAGCGGTCTGAGAGCGAATGTATTCTACAGCTTCATTAATATGCGATACCGTTAGTTGATTCATATCGTTTCCTCCTATTTCAATTCATCTAAAAAGCTTGTTCCCCTGCCTGTTCCGGCTATGCCAAAATTGTCAGCAATCGTTGCTGCTACATCGGCAAAGGTCGAACGGGTGCCCAGCGCTGCCGGCTGACGCAGCGACGGACTGTATACGAGCAAGGGCACGTATTCCCGTGTATGGTCTGTACCAGTATGCGTCGGATCATTGCCGTGATCAGCGGTGACGATGAGAAGATCCTCTTCCCCAGTTGCCGCTGCCAGCTCTGGTAGCTTGCGGTCAAACGCCGCTAACGCTCCTGCGTAGCCAGCCGGATCCCGTCGGTGACCATAGAGCGAGTCAAAATCAACAAGATTGGTAAAGAGCAAGCCTTGGAATGGACGACTCATTGCATCCAGCGTCTTGTTAATCCCGTCTTCGTTGCTCTTGGTCGGCATGGATTCAGTAATTCCATGGCCGCTGAAGATGTCGTTGATCTTGCCAACAGACCACACATCGTAGCCCCCCTCCGCCAGACGATCCAGAATCGTTGGTTCAGGAGGCGAGACGGCATAGTCATGCCGTCCGGACGTTCGAGTAAATGCGCCAGGTTGTCCGATGTAGGGTCTGGCGATGACACGGCCAACGGCAAATCGAGGCTCCATCGTCAGTTCCCGGGCGATCTCGCATGCACGGTATAGCTCTTCGAGTGGAATCACATCCTCATGGGCGGCGATTTGAAGCACACTGTCTGCGGAAGTATAGACGATCCAGGCTCCCGTCTCCATCTGCCGCGCACCCAGCTCATCCAGAATCTCGGTTCCGCTGGCCGGCTTGTTGCCGATGACAGGGCGTCCGGTCTGTTCTTCGAAGCGCGTCAACAGCTCCGCCGGGAACCCGTCCGGGAAGGTCTGAAAGGGCACATCGATACGAAGGCCTGCGAGCTCCCAGTGACCCGTCATGGTGTCTTTGCCTACCGACGCTTCAGCCATCTTCCCATACGCAGCCAACGGCTTGCCCTCCGGCGTCCAGTCATGTATCGGAGCAATATGGGCCAGTCCCCATTCTCGCAGTCTCGGAAGATCAAAGCCGGGATTGCTGGCTGCAATGGATCCTAGTGTATGTGTGCCTTCGTCCCCAAAATCCGCACTGTCTGGCAGTGCGCCAATTCCTACGCTGTCTAAGACAATGACAGTTATTCGTTTGAATCTCATGATTGTTCCTCCTTCTGGTCCGAAGCTCTCGCACGAATAACAGCTCGGGGATGCGCCTGATCATACACATCCTTCATCCGAACCTTGCCTGTCCCCATATACATCTGAGTGGTCGAGATATCGGCATGGCCGAGCATCTCCTGAACCGCCCTCAGGTCTGCTCCTCCATCCAGGAGGTGGGCTGCAAAGGCATGACGCAACGAATGCGGTGTGATGTCGGCGGCAATGCCTGCAGCCTGGGCATGTTTCTTGATGAGCTTCCAGAATCCTTGTCTGGTCATCCGGCTCCCTTGCTGGTTCAGAAACAGGGCATCGCTGCTTGCACCGGAACGCAGCAGTTGCGGTCTGACCTCATCAAGATAACGCTGCAAGGCCAGCATGGCGCTCTCCCCGATCGGAATGATGCGCTCATTGCCATTATTGCCAGTACACCGGAGAAAGCGCAACTCCAGATGAAGGTCTTCCACATCCAGCATGATCAGCTCCGTTACCCGGATGCCTGTAGCATAGATCAGTTCCAGCATCGCCGCATCACGACAGCCCGGTCCCTCGCTCCGGTCCGGTGTCTCCAGCAATCGATGAATTTCATCGACCGTCAGAATATGAGGACGTTTCTTCTCTTGCTTGGGTGACTCCAGTTCAATGGACGGATCTTGCATTAGCTGCCCACTACGGATTAAATAATGAAAGAAAGCCCGCAGCGAAACAATGGTCCGGGTAATGGTGGCACTGGCCCGTCCTTTCTGCCTGAGATGGAGCATGTAGCGGGCCATATGATGACGACTGATGGATGAAATCTCCTGCACGCCGGCGGCTTTCATATAATCGACAAACGTCGTTACATCCCGGGTATAGGCGTCCAACGTGCTGGTGCTTAATCTGCGTTCAGCGGCCAAATATTCAATAAAAGATTGTACTTGCACTTCCACACAACCGTTCCTTTCACCAAAGCGTTACCCTACTATTCCACATCCCGCCCCCGGTTTCCTGCTGAAAAAAAACTACTCTCCCATCCAATAAAACCACTGCAAGCGTTCAAGCATGCTTCGGTAGTCCGATGCCGGGGAATCGGCCTGGAACACCTTAAGCGCTTGCCCATGTGGAAGTGCATAGGGATTGGCGGGGTTTACCCATTCCGCAGCCCAGCGATACAATGTCACAGCAATGACCGTCAACATCACAAACAATACCAGAAACTGAATCACCGACCAGCATTTGCGCAATGAAATAATCATCGGATTCCCTCCGGTCACAGGTTGTCTTCTTATCACAGTATGACCTTGGGCACGGGAATAGTACCCTGGAGGGCTGGGGTTAAGTCTCTAGGAACCGGGAAAGGTCGAAGGTGAAACCGCCTGCTCGATTGGCATATAAGGCAAGCCTACGCCCTCTGCCACCTGCAGATAGGTTACATGTCCCTTATGGGTATTCACGCCTTTGCGCAGCGGCTCATTGACGGATATTGCTGCTTCCACGCCTTTGTCGGCCAACTCAAGAACATAGGGAAAGGTCACATTGGTCAGCGCCAGTGTGGAGGTTCTCGGAACGGTGCCCGGCATATTGGCGACCGCATAATGCAGAACGCCATGTTTGATATAGACTGGCTGCTTGTGCGTCGTCACCCGGTCGATCGTTTCAATTGAACCGCCTTGATCAATGGCTACGTCAACGATGACGGCGCCCTTCTTCATCGTCTGCACCATCTCTTCGGTCACGAGCCGCGGCGCGCGCGCGCCAGGGATCAGAACCGCACCGATCAATAGATCTGCCTTGCGGACGGCCTGACTAATGTTATACGGATTGGACATCAGCGTTCGAATTCGCCCGCCCCATTGTTCATCAATATAGCGCATCCGTTCGGCGCTGCGCTCCAGAATAACGACGCTAGCCCCCATACCGAGCGCCACACGGGCTGCATTGATGCCGACGATGCCGCCCCCGATGACAATGACCTCAGCCGGAGGAACACCTGGAACACCACCAAGGAGAATTCCCCTTCCGCCATAAAAAGCCTCAAGAAATTGCGCGCCGACCTGGACAGCCATCCGTCCGGCGACCTCACTCATCGGTGTCAGCAGCGGCAGACCGCCGCCTGGCAATTGGATTGTCTCATAGGCAATCCCTGTTACTTCTTGATCTGCCAATGCCTTCGTTAGCTCCGGAGCGGCCGCAAGATGGAGATACGTGAACAAGATCAGCCCCGGGCGAAAATATCCGAACTCCTCGGGTAGTGGCTCTTTGACCTTCAGAATCATGTCCGCCTGCTGCCACACCTGGGCTGCTTCTGGAACAATGATGGCCCCTTCCTGCTCATACAACTCATCCGCAAATCCGCTGCCTTCGCCTGCGCCTTGCTGAACCAGCACCTCATGTCCCGCCTGCCGCAGCATGCCGGCTCCGGCCGGAATCAGGGCCACGCGACTTTCATTGCTTTTGATTTCGGTTGGCACGCCTATCCTCACGTTGATGCACCCTCCTCTGCTTAAGTGGTTGCCCCACAAAGGCGCCTATGGTCACGGATCGATCTTCCGATCGCTGTTGTCCCCGGATTTCTTGATTGTTAACCGCTCTAGCGATTGAAATCCGGGGACAAAGGCGAACGCTTCGCTTCTCCAGATTCGATTCCGTGCCTCTTTGGCCCTTCGGGGTCAACCATCCCTCCTCAGTAATCTAATTCAACTCGCTCGATAATATGTATGGGGACAGATACCTATGCCACTTCGCCCTCCCCTGCCATATGGTAGGGTATCGAGTTCAGGAGGGATCTCTTTGACGCATCTCGGAACGATTCTATGCCGCTGTGCCCGGCATAAGCCGTCGAAGCACACGGCCAGACAGCTGATTGTTTTTCATAAGGAAGCCGATTGCCGTGCCTGCCATGCTCATCTGAGCAAGCAAGGTGTGCAAGCAATCAAGCATGTGAAAGGGTCTTCGATGCTGTGCTGTCATCTGGACACGCGCGTCTCGTGGGAAGGACTGCGTAATCATCCAGCCGTCCGGTATGTTGAAGCAGACCGCAGGGCCACAGCACATCCGGCCGCCGGTGTACTCAAGATCGCCAAAGCCACGGCTCCCCGCGTCACCTGGAATATCCGTCAGGTGCAGGCGCCGCGCGTCTGGCCTGTAAGCCGGGGCGAGGGTGTACGCCTGGCTATCGTCGACACCGGCATCGCGCGCCACCCGGATCTGCGGATTGCCGGGGGAATCAATACATTAGGCGGCCGTTCCTACTACGATGACAATGGCCATGGTACGCATGTGGCCGGGATTGCCGCAGGACTGGGTGCCCATGGCGGGCAGGCAGGGGTGGCTCCACGTGTCCGGCTCTATGCCGTCAAGGTTTTGGATAGCTACGGCTTCGGCTTCATTTCAGATATCGTCGAAGGCATTGATTGGTGCATCAGGAATCGGATGCAGGTGATGAATATGAGCTTCGGCCTGGAGCCAGGCGTGCGCAGCCGGGCCCTTCGGGATGTGATCCGGCGCGCGGCCCGCAGCGGCATCGTCATGGCAGCATCAGCGGGCAATGCCGGAGTGGCTTCAGGCGGTATCGATTCGCCTGCCAGCTATCCCGAGCCGATTGCTGTCGCAGCGTCTACCCGCAGCGGCCGCGTTGCAGCATTAAGCAGTCGTGGCAGCGGGATTGGTCTGACCGCACCCGGTCAGAACATCCGCTCGACGTGGCCGGGCGGCGGCTACAAGATTCTCTCCGGTACCAGTATGGCCACACCCCATGTGGCTGGCGCGGCTGCCTTGCTGCTGAGTGCCAAGCCGCGGTTGAATGCGAAGCAAGTCCGGCAGGCATTGGAAACGAGCGCCAAGCGGTTGCGGGGAGCGACCAGCATCGCCGAGGGCCGAGGATTGTTGCAGAGCGCCTGCGCCCTACAGCGCACGCTGCCTTGCAGTAATCGCTGTGCACGCCGTCAACGGGCTAAGGTTGCAGCTCCTTGACGATATGAACGTCCTCGCCGCCACGCAAGGCTTCCACGAGATTGCGGGCGGCGAGCATGGCCATGTCAAATCGGGTAGCTGCCGTAGCAGAACCAATGTGAGGGACAAGTACGACTTGGTCCATCTGGAGCAAAGGATTGTCTGCCGACACCGGCTCCTGGTCAAATACATCCAGTCCCGCACCCGCAATTGCGCCAGTGCGCAACGCTTCAATTAAGGCCGCCTCGTCTACGGTTTGTCCCCGCGAAGCATTGATAAAGAAAGCGGTCTGTTTCATTTTGGCAAACGCTTCTGCCCCAATATAGCCTTCCGTATCTTTGGTAAGCGGGGTCATCAGCACAACAAAATCCGACTGCTCCAGCAGCTCGTCCAGCTCCAGATAGGTGATGTCCAATCGTTCTTCGGTATCCGGCTTGCGGCTGCGGTTATGATAAACCACATTCATGTCAAACCCCAGCTTGCCACGTTGCGCAATCGCTTCACCAATACGCCCCATTCCGATGATTCCCAGCGTTGTATGATGGACATCAGTACCGAACAGGTTGACATCACTGCCCTTTACCCATCGGCCGGCCCTTACGAAACGGTCCAGTTCGGCAATACGACGGGAAACCGATAAGATCAGGGCAAATACCAGATCTGCTACGGTAGCATCCAAGACATAAGGAGTGTGTGTCCCGATTACACCCTTGCGCTTCATGGCATCAATGCTAAAGTTGTTGTAACCGACAGACATGTTGCTGACTACCTTCAAGTTGGGCAGCTTCTCCAGCAGGGCTTCATCCACCCCGACACCTGTAAGCAGGATGCCTTCGGCAGCCTGTGCTTCCTGTGCCAGTTGTTCGGTGGTGATGGAGCGCTCCCCTCCCCATTTGCTCACTTCACAATGCTGTGCGAGGTATGCCTCTGCTTCTTCTGGCAGTCTCGCCGCCACATAGACCTTTGGCTTCATCTTGAACGCCTCCCTGATTCATTTCACGGTTATGTACTTGCCTAGTATAGCACAAACGGCCTGCCCACCCCCCAACGGGGGTGGAGCAGGCCGTCAAACTTACGATGGTTCTTTGTTGTCATTCTTGTCTCGGCAGCGTCTGCAGACGCCCTGAAAATCTAATCGGTGATCAATCACCGAGAAGCCGTATTCTTCTTCCAAGCGCTCCTCCAGCGGTCCAAGCCAATCGTCCATAATCTCATCCATTGTACCACATTGTACGCAGATCAAATGATGATGGTGATGCTTGTTCGAATCCGTACGCAAGTCATATCGCGCAACGCCGTCTCCGAAATTCATCTTCTCGACCACATGAAGCTCGCTCAGCAGCTCCAATGTGCGATAGACCGTTGCAAGACCAATCTCCGGCGCCTTGTCCTTAACAAGCATGAATACATCCTCCGCGCTGAGATGATCCTCTTCGTTCTCAAGCAGCACCCGTACGGTTGCTTCACGCTGTGGAGTCAACTTATAGCCCTGAGATTGCAGCTGTTGTTTGATTTTATCGATTCGGGCTTCCATAATGTCCCCCCCTGCGTCCATACCGTGCCCATACTAGCGGGTGTTCAAACGTCCTCGTGCAAATGACCGAGCTTTGAAACACACACTTCTAGCAAACATTTGTCTTCATTATAGGGGCAAAACGCAGGGAAAGTCAATTGCTTTGACACCGAATTCCAGCTTCAGGAGCCCGTACTTAAGAATCCGGAGGCCCAACTCATCAGATGCGGAGAGAGATAGGCTTCCAGTAGTGCAGCAGCCCATAATGCCGCCAGCATCATAAACGCGATTGAGGCATGGGAAAGGAACGGATGACGAAGCTTGCCCTGCCTTAGCATGAGACGCTGCTTCACCAGATGGATTGAGAACGAGATCGACGAAACGCTGACGATCAGCAAAGCAGGCAGCACAATAAGGTTGGGCGGGGCTACGGACAGCAAAGAGAATAATACTCCGTGCCAGCCATGACCTTGAATCAGTATCCCGACAGTAAAGCCGATTAGCACGCCTTTGAGAAAGTCCAGCGCCAGCACAAGGGGCATACCGATGACGGAGATGCCAAGCAGCCAGATCAACACCAGCCAGCGAGTATGCAGCCAGGCTCGGTCCCAGAAGGATTGGACTTGGTCCGGCCCCATGCCGGAGCTGAGCATTTGCACAAAATGATTCACATCGCCAGCGAGATCCTCCTGCTGTTCCAATGTGAGGGCATGAACCATTAAGGTACCGAAAATAACGCCGACGACCAGGAGCACAGATACGAATACATACAGAGACAGCTGGTCCTTGACCAGCGGCTGCAGCCAGGATGATTTCATGCGACCCACTCCTACACTTGTCCGGATACTCCAGTGTATGAGCCGTGCCCTGCTACTATGTCATTTGGCCCTCAGCGCCCCTCCGTAACCTTGCCGTAACGGCCGCCTCCGCCGGAGCTGACGTGCAGTTCCCCTCGGCGGGCCGCTGCCACCAGCGCGCCTGCGCTCTTCCCAGCGGCAGCTGACAGCTCATCCAGATCGGCGTGATGGAGAATATCCATCTCCGTTCCAAAACGTCCGAGCAGCTTCTCCAGCATGACAGGGCCAATCCCGGGCATAAACTCCAGCGGCACTTGATATCTGTAGGGTGGGCGGTTCTCGGGCACATAGGCCTCCTGACGTCCGCTCAAACGAGCCAATTGCTCAATTCGGTCCATTACGCCCCGTACCAGCTTGCGCCCGCCGCATTGTGGACAGCCGTCCAGCGCTATTGTGTCTTCTGCTGGCACAATACCACAGGCTTTGCACCAGGTACGGTGATATTTGCCCAGTCTCGGATTGAGTCCATAGTTGGCCTCTATGCTGCGTCCCTGTTGATGTGTCAACGCCAACCTCAGCTCGCTGAAGCTGGCTTCAGCGAGCAGCAATTCATTATATTCCCGCCCGATACGGGAGAGGGAGTGTGCATCCGAATTGGTCAGGAACGGGTAGGCGTCCAGTTCCTCGATCCAGCCCGCCATCCGGCTGTCTGCGCTCAGTCCCAGCTCCACTGCATCGATCAGCTCCAGGTCCAGCACCTCGGCGATCCGGTCTGTACTGCTGCCCAGCAGACTCTTGTGGGGTGTGAAGATATGAGCGGGAATGAACAGGCCGCCTCTTGCCTTCACCTCTGCCTGCAGGTCTCTACCCGAGACATAAATACGCTGGGAACTGAGATTGACGTTGCGCATGTACCTTGCCATCCACTTCGTAAAACTCTGCATGTCTGCGAAGCCGGGCAAATAGCACAAATAATGGGCAGGTCCACGAGCGCCGTCGTCATACACCTCTATTTCAGAGCCAAGCAGAATGGTCGTGTTGCGGTAACGGATGCCCCCACCTTGAACTTCGGACATCTCGCCAGACTCCAGGAGTGCTGCAATATCGCGCTGCACGCCTGGTGCATGTGCATCGATGACGCCAAGGAGCGAGATGCCCTTGCGCACTGCAGCCTCATGAGCGATGGCTTGGAAGGTCAATTGATTGCTGGCGCTGATTTTAACCGGCTCTCCCGCGGAGGTCCGTCCGATATGCAGATGCAAATCGGCAAAAATCTGCTGAAGCGTCATCAAACGGCTCCTGTCAGGCGATACCGCTCCCAGGCATAGACCGCCATGATCGTCTTGGCATCGCTGATCCGCTCTTCCTGAATGTAGCGCTGCGCTTCCTCAAAGGTAATGGCGCTGACCGCCAAAAACTCCTCTTCGTCCAGCTTCATTTCGCCCTTCTCCAACCCTTCCGCCCAATAGAGATAAAGCTTCTCATCGGCAAATCCAGGTGAGGTGTAGAAGGCGCTGATCAGCTTCATGGAACGGGCGCGGTATCCGGTCTCTTCCTCGAATTCGCGAAAAGCCGCCGCCTTGGGATCCTCACCGGCATCCAGCTTGCCTGCCGGAATCTCCACTTGGAACTTCTCCATCGGTTTGCGGTACTGCTCGACAACGAGCAGCTTATCCTCCAACAGGGCCACGATGGCCGCTGCACCAGGATGACGGACAATCTCACGAGTGGCCGTGTCGCCATCCGGTAACCTGACCGTATCCACCTGCAGGGTGATCACCTGTCCGTCGAATACCGGTCTTGTGGAGACGGTCTCTTCTCGCCATAGCTCGGGTCTTTTTGTCATTAGATCATCTCTCCTTTGTTCAACAGGCATACTTGTCCCGCTGGTACATATCTATTAGTACAGTACATTTCACAGGGGGAATTGGAATGAAACGAGAAATGAGCGAACAGCAGCTGCGAATTGTAGGCAAGGCCTGGGAGGTTCGCCATACCCTGCGCAAGCTGGCACGTTCCGGCGGGCAAGGAGCGACATTGCGCGGCTATCTCCAGCAGAGCGGAAAAGCAAATTCCGCCAAAGCCAAATAGGATTCTGCCATTAGCCCTGCATCAAAAACAGGTCAACCGCAAGCGTCTGCGATTAACCTGTCTTCGAATGGCAACTACGCCGAAGCTGCCCGCGTAATAATCTCCACGACCAACCGGGCGGTCTTCGCCAAATCCTCCACCTTGATCTGCTCCTTGGTCGTATGGATATGCTCATAGCCTACGGCCAGATTGACGGTTGGAATACCAAAACCATTAAAGATATTCGCGTCGCTGCCGCCGCCAGAGTGGAAGGTTCGTGGCGTACAGCCAATGGCGGTGATCGCTTCAGATGCCAAGGTAACCACTTCATCATTCTCTGTATAATTGAAGGCCGGGTAAATAATCTCGCTCTCAAACTCGGCTTGCGCCCCGTAGTCGTTTGCTGCACTCTCTAGCGCACCGCGCATCGCATCCACCTGCTTATCCAGCTTATCCTGGACAATACTGCGCGCCTCGGCATCCAGCGTGACATGATCACATACGATGTTGGTTGCGCCGCCGCCTTCAAAACGGCCGATATTCGCGGTCGTTTCTTTGTCGATTCGTCCCAGCGACATCCGCGAGATGGCTTTGGCTGCCACCTGGATGGCACTGATTCCGTCCTCCGGATTCACGCCCGCATGAGCTGACTTGCCGATGACCTTCATTGTAATCTTGGCCTGTGTCGGAGCAGCTACCGCGATGTCACCGATCTCTCCATTGGAATCGAGGGCAAACCCGAGCTCAGCGTGCAGCCGACTCGGATCCATCGCCCGTGCGCCATACAGACCGGCCTCTTCTCCGGCCGTAATAACGAACTGTACCGGCCCGTGCGGCAGGTTATTCTCGCGAATCACCGCGATCGCTTCCAGCATGGCGGCGATTCCTGCCTTGTCATCAGCCCCGAGAATTGTTGTGCCGTCACTGCGGATATACCCGTCACTGTCGAGCTGGGGCTTGATGCCTTTGCCTGGAGTGACCGTGTCCATATGTGAGGTGAAGAAAATCGGCTTGCCGCCCTGTCCGTCAGCTGGCTTCAGAGTAGCGAACAAATTGCCGGCACCGTGCCCAGTCACAGCGGCTGTGTCGTCCTCTTCCACCTCAAGACCCAGCTCAGCGAAACGTTTGGTTAGCACCTTGCTGATTTCTGCCTCGTTTCTCGTCTCGCTGTCCACCTGGACAAGTGCCATGAAATCCTTCACTAAACGATCTTTATTGATCATAGACTTTCCTCCATCCCTGTTGTTCGTATACAATAGAAACATATGGGCTCGAGCTACTGGTCATGCTTGATGCAATCTATCTCGATAACTTGTCCGAAAGGAGACCGATCATGCAGAACAACAAATGGATAAAATTAGTGGTCTACCTCATCATCGCTTCTATGCTGCTGTCTACATTGGTGATGGGTATCGGCCTAATCCTGTAAGCGGCCCGCCGTGACGCCAAAGATACGGCAGAAATGCGGCAGCACTTCGTCTGCCGCCTGCCGCAGCGTCAACTCGCGCCCGCTCAGCTCAGCAAGCGAGGTCACCCCGTATTGCTGTATTCCACACGGAATGATGCCGGCAAACCCGCTCTCGGCAAGCCCTGCATGCAGATTGAGCGCAAACCCGTGACTCGTCACGAAGCCCCTGCGATGACGGCATTTGTTGAACTTTACACCGATCGCCGCAATTTTCTCCTCGCCTACCCACACCCCTGTGTACTCTTCCTTGCGTCCTCCCTGAATCCCATACGTCTCCAGCCAATCAATAATGACTTGTTCCAGATCACGCAGATAAGCATGCAGGTCCAAACCTACGGAATCCAGATACATGAGCGGATAGCCGACAAGTTGGCCCGGACCGTGATACGTAATGTCTCCGCCACGATCAATCTGGAAGACCTCAATCCCCCGTTCCGCCAGCTGTTCCTCGGACAACAACAAATGCTCCGGATGCCGCTGCGAGCCGATGGTATAGGTCGGCGGATGCTGTACAAGCAGGATCGTTTCGTCCTGCTTGCCCTCATCGATTTCCCGAACCCGTTTTTTTTGTAAATCCCACGCTTCGGCATACCCGATCATCGGGTAGTAATGGGCGTCCAGCACCCGATCCGTCGTACTCATGTGCACATACCCTCTTCAGGTGCAGTTTTAGTAAAGCTTGGTTTCCAGGTTGTAGCTCTCCAGATTCTCCTTGACCCGCTGCAGGAACCGTCCGCAGATTACGCCGTCCAGAATCCGATGATCCAGCGAGAGGCAGATGTTGGCCATGGAGCGAACGGCAATCATATCATTGATGACAACCGGACGCTTGACGATTGATTCAAAGGACAGAATGGCGGCTTGCGGATAGTTGATGATCGGATACGACAGGATGGAGCCGAAAGAGCCGGTGTTGTTCACCGTAAACGTCCCGCCTTGCAGGTCGTTCAGTGTGATCTTGCCTTCCCGTGTCTTGCGTGCCAGATCATCAATATCGCGGGCCAGACCGGCAATGGTCTTGTGGTCCGCATTGCGAATCACCGGGGTCAGCAGGGCATCCTCTGTCCCGACAGCCAGAGAGATATTAATATCGCGCTTCACGATAATTTTATCTACAGCCCAAACCGAGTTCATAATCGGGTAGTCTTTGATCGCATTGACAACAGCCTTCATAACGAAGGCCAGATAGGTGAGGTTAACACCTTCCCGCTTCGCGAACTCTTCCTTCATCTTGTTGCGGAGCACGACAATATTCGTGACATCTACTTCAATCGTTGTCCAGGCGTGTGGAATTTCGGTCACACTTTGCCGCATGTTCCGGGCAATCGTATTACGGATCGGAGTAACATCAATAAAATACTCGCCCCGGCGGCCATCGGATTTTTCCTCGACCTCGACTTCCGGCACGCGTGGCGGTTCCGTCAGATGGAGACCGGTCGTACGCAAAGCCATTTTCGGATCCAGACTAACATCGGATGATGCATCTGCGCGGCCGCGCGGATTGCCATCAATATAGGCCAATACATCTTTGCGGGTGATGCGTCCGCCGAGCCCCGTGCCTTTGAGCGCTGTCAGCGGGACCTGATGTTCGGCAGCCAGCTTTTGCACAGCAGGCGAATACCGGTGTCGCATCGATTGGTCAGAATCCTCTGACGGATCTTCATCGCCGCTGACCCTGCTGACCGTTTCTTGCCCGCCACCGGCGCTCTGAGGAGGTGAGCCCGTACCTTCTGTCTCAATAAGACAGATCGGCGCGCCGACATCCACTTTTTCACCGTTCCCAACAAGAATCTTGACCAGCTTGCCCTTGACTGTCGAAGGCAGCTCTGCATTCACCTTATCGGTCAACACCTCGCAGATGGGCTCATACACCTCGATCTCATCACCGGGCTGCTTGAGCCATTTGTCGATTTGGGCCGAGACAAGCGATTCGGCTAGCTGCGGCATGACGATTTCCGTCAACGATTTCATTGTCTTCATCTCCCGTGCATTTGCGGCTTAGACCGCAATAATCTGTTCCAGACTTCTCATTTCTATGGTCATGCTAGTATAAAGCCAGATGCTGCATGGCCTTTTTCACTTTATCCTTGTTCAGCATATAGAATTTCTCGCCGGGCGGATTAATTGGCATCGCCGGCACATCAGGCGGCGTGAGGCGCATAATGGGCGCGTCCAGCTCGTACAGCAGCTCTTCCGCGATGATGGCAGCGACCTCTGCACCGACGCCGCCCGTCTTATTGTCTTCATGAATAATGAGCACTTTGCCTGTCTTGCGGACTGCTTCGAGAATCGCTTCTTTGTCCAACGGCTGGATGGTACGCAAGTCCAGCACGTGGGCCGAGATCCCTTCTTTCTCGAGCTCGGCCGCCGCCTCCATTGTGTAATGAAGCGGCAGACTATAGCCGATAACCGTCAAGTCATCGCCTTCGCGCAGCACGTTGGCTTTGCCGATTGGGACAATATAATCATCATCGGGAACATCGCCAGTTATCAGTTTATAGCATTTTTTATGTTCGAAGAACAGGACTGGATCGGCATCCCTGACTGCTGCCTTGAGCAAACCTTTAGCATCATACGCAGAATAAGGGGCAACAATCTTCAGACCGGGCGTACCGAAGAAAACCGACTCCGGACATTGGGAATGGTACAATCCTCCGAAGATGCCACCGCCGATAGGTGCACGGATGACTATCGGGCATGTCCAGTCGTTATTGGAACGATAACGGATCTTGGCCGCTTCGCTAATAATCTGGTTGGTTGCAGGGAACATAAAATCCGAATATTGCATTTCGGCAATCGGCTTCATCCCATACATCGCCGCTCCAATGGCAACGCCAGCAATTGCAGACTCTGCCAGCGGCGTATCCATAACCCGGGTATCTCCAAACTGCTCCAGCAATCCCTTGGTTGTCGTGAAGACGCCGCCCTTGTGGCCGACGTCCTCGCCAAGTACAAATACATCTTCATCACGCGCCATCTCTTCGGCCATAGCCAGTCGGATCGCATCGATATATTCCATCTGTGGCATGCGTTATGCTCTCCCTTCTCCAGCCTGGTCCCCGTATACATGCAGGAGGATATCCTCCGGCTCCGGGAAAGGCGCCTCATCACCATAGGCGGTCGCGTCATCGATCGCCTCGCGAAGCTGGCGCAGCAGAGCCTGCTCACGCTCTTCCGACCAGATCCCGCATTCCGTCAAATAGCGCTTGAATTGCATAATACCGTCCTTGCCGCGATGTTCATCGACTTCCTCTTTGGTCCGGTACATCAAGTCGTTATCCGATGTGGAGTGCGGAGAAATTCGGTACATCAGCGCTTCAATCAACGTCGGCCCCTCACCTGCTACTGCCCGATCACGAGCCTGTTTGACCGCTTCATATACGGCAAGCAGGTCATTGCCGTCTACCCGAATGCCGGGAAACCCATAGCCTGCCGCGCGATCACTAATACGGCCGCTGATTTGTTTGTGGAGCGGAGTCGAAATCGCATATTGATTATTCTCGCACATGAAGATAACAGGCAGCTTGTGCACACCTGCAAAATTGGCGCCTTCGTGAAAATCCCCCTGGTTGCTGGACCCTTCCCCAAACGTGACGAAGGAAACAAAAGACTTGCGCTTCATCTTGGCAGCCAGTGCCAGTCCCACGGCATGGGGAACCTGGGTCGTAACGGGAGAAGAACCCGTCACGATGCGCAGCTTCTTGCTGCCGAAGTGTCCGGGCATCTGGCGACCTCCGCTGTTGGGGTCTTCCGCCTTGGCAAAAACAGAGAGCATCAGATCTCGCAGGGTCATGCCAACGGACAGCACGAAACCATAATCGCGGTAATACGGCAGATAGTAATCTTGATCTCGGTCAAGCGCGAAAGCTGCACCGACTTGGGCAGCCTCCTGGCCAATACCTGAGACATGGAAGTTAATCTTACCGGCACGCTGAAGCAGCAGACAGCGCTCGTCAAAAGCTCGGGCCATCAGCATCTTTGTATACATATCGACGGCCTGATCATCAGTCAGGCCCAGCTCATGATGTCTGAAGGTTTGTTTCACAGATCCAGATTGGGTCATACAAGTGTCCTCCTTCAGTAAATAAACTGGCACACAATTGTTACCAGGTACTAAGACTAGGTATTGCCTATTATAAACCTTCCCCGGCAAAAAAGATACTTAATATGCCAAGGCATGGCCGTCTACGGCCAACATCGCTTCGCCTAGTGCTTCCGATAAAGACGGATGAGGGCGGATGGCTTGGGAAGCTTCCCAAGGCGTTGCATTAAGCAATTGCGCGAGTGCCGCCTCTGAGATCATGTCGGTTGCGCCCGGACCGATAATATGTACACCCAGGATATCACCTGTAGCCCGGTCTGCAATCACCTTGACGAACCCCTCTGTCTCGCCGCGGACCCATGCCTTGCCAATGGCAGCAAACGGGATCTTCCCTGTCTTGATTTCGTAGCCTCGTTTGGCGACCTCATACTCTGTGTATCCAATAGAGGCAATCTCCGGACGGCTATAGATGGCCCTCGGAACACGGTGTGCCTCCAGAGGCTGCGGCGCGAGTCCACAAATATGTTCCACGGCAATAATGGCTTCATGAGCTGCTGCGTGTGCAAGCTGCAACCCGCCATTAACATCGCCGACAGCATAAATATGCGGCTCCGATGTCTGCATCATGCTATTGACAGGAATAACGCCGCCTTCCGTCCGCACGTCGGTATTCTCCAGACCGATTCCCTGTACTCTGGCATCTCTACCAACAGATACGAGTACACGTTCAGCCTCCAGCTGGACGCGGCCAGCCTCTGTGTCAACCTGGATACTGACCTGCTCCTCTGTGGTCTTGAAGGTGGACAGATCGATCGTAATGCCTGTCAGCACGCGGACGCCTCGCCGCTGCAGCAGCTTGTCCGCCTCTGCCGACACTTCGGCGTCTTCCCCGGGCAGTAATCGGGATGCTGCCTCAATCAAGGTGACATCTACGCCAAAATCGCTCATCATGGAGGCCCATTCAACACCGATGACCCCGCCGCCAATAATGAGCAATGAGCGCGGCAGCTCCTTCATGACGATTGCATCATCACTGCTCATGACCTTGTGTCCATCCGGCTCCAGCCCCTTCAAGCGGCGGGGCTTCGATCCTGTAGCCAGAATCAGATGCTTGGACACGACCGTCTCCATCTCTCCATCCTCAAGCTCAACCGCGAGCGAGCCGCTGCGCGGGGAGAAGATCGAAGGGCCGATCACTCTTCCCTTGCCCTGAATAATGGGGATTTCATGCTTGCGCATCAAGGACTGCAAGCCTCTATGCAACTGGTCGACCGTCTCCTGCTTGCGGGCCGACACACGGGTATAATCCAATTCTATACGATCGGCAGACACATGGATGCCATAGCGCTCCGCTTGTCTGACCGTCTGATATACTTCTGCGCTGCGAAGCAACGATTTGCTAGGGATGCAGCCCTGATGAAGACACGTGCCGCCTAATCGTCCCATCTCTACAACCACTACTCGCTTTCCCAGCTGAGCAGCACGGATGGCAGCCGTATATCCGGCAGGTCCGCCACCCAATATAGCAATGTCTACCTCTATCGTCATGTATCACGCCTCCACATTCAACCTACGGCTATCATTCTTTTCTATTGTACCTGTTTTCAGAGAGGCAAGCAAAACGTCTTCATTGGACAGGAACAGGGCAATCGGGTTATGATAGTGCTAGCTGCTGCTTGGCAGTTTTGTTGGAGGAGGAACGGAAATGAGATTGTTAATATCGCGTTTTATTGCGGTATTGCTGCTCGCCATTCCCGGTGTCGCAGCAACGTATGGATTCTTAGCTATGAAAAATGCAATTTTTGATTACTTTTCAGCTTTTGGTAATGATCTGATTAATCCGTCTTTTGGTTGGATCCGATTCATCATAGGCGCCATTTTATTTTTGGCAGGGATTGCTTTTATCGGTGGCTGGATTTTCTTCCGCGACCGCAAGCGCAACTACCTGTCATCCCGCTTCAAGCCCAAGCGACCACGCCCACCGAGGCCGGATCAATCTTCATAGCATACGTACAACATACAAATGGATGGCTCCATGACGGAGCCATCCATTATTCGTGTGTGCTGATATAAGTGTGTGGACGGGCAACTATCTTGGTTGAGTACAGTATACCCTACCTGGCAGCCCAGTCAACGGGGTTCTTTTGTCTGGATTTGTCAGGATCAGCCTTTGACCCCGCCTACCATCATACCCTTTACAAAATACTTCTGTAGAAACGGATACACCATAATGATGGGTACACTGGCTACAATGGTCATGGTGGCCCGAATCGAGAGTGGAGTCACCGTGTTGGCATGGACGTTGCCCGAGCTTGCAAAAGCATCGGCTGCCGTGCGGCTCGTCATCGAAGCATTGGAATTCTGCAGAATCTTCTGCAGCTCGTATTGCAGTGTACTCAAATTAGGATAAGAGGAATTGTACAGGAACACATCAAACCAGGAATTCCATTGGTAGACCGCGGTGAACAGTGCTACGGTTGCAAGCACCGGCACACATAACGGCAGGATGATGCGCATAAAGGTCGTATATTCCCCCGCGCCGTCGATGCGGGCTGACTCGATGATACTCTCTGGCAAGCCGTCGATGAAGGAACGGATAATAATCAGATTGAATACACCGATCAGTCCAGGAATGATATACACCGAGAAGGTGCCAATCAGATTCAGCTCGCGAATCAACAGGTAATTCGGAATCAATCCGCCATTGAAATACATGGTGAGAATAAAAGCAATCGTTACAAATTTGCGAAGCACATATTCCTGCCGGCTCATGGTGTAGGCCACCATAGCCGAACAGAACACGGTTAGAACGGTTCCGATTACACTGCGCAGCACAGATATCATGGTGGCGTGCATAACGCTATTTTCTTTGAAAATATAAGCATAGTTATCAAACGTGAACGCCCGGGGGAAGACGGTGATGCCGCCCCGGATCGAGTCCGTCGCCTGGTTAAGGGAAACAGCCAGCGTGTTGATAAATGGGTACAGCGTAACAAGCATCAAGATGAACAGAAATGTATAGTTGCAGATGTCAAAAATACGGTCTTCCCGCGAGGAATATCTGCGGAACGTCTTTTTCGCCTTGCTAGTTGATGCAGCAGACATAGTGCTGGCCTCCTTTCTCTGGTTAGAACAACCGCGCTTCTCCCATTCGCTTGGCTAGATGGTTGGCGGCGAACAGCAGGACGAAGCTGACGACGGTCTTGAACATGCCCGCTGCTACCGAGAGCGAGAAGTTGCCTTGCGCAATCCCGTACTTCAGAACGAAGATATCAATAACCTCGGAATAATCGACATTCATTCCGTTCCCCAGCAAATATTGCGGCTCAAAGCCAGCCTCCAGCAGATAACCAATCTGCATAATCAGCAAAACAATAATGACAGGCTTGATGCCTGGCAACGTAATATACCAAATGCGTTGCAGTCGTGACGCGCCATCTATTTCAGCAGCCTCATATTGGGCTGGATCGATCATAGTCATCGCTGCCAGGTAGACAATGGTATTCCACCCAACATCCTTCCATACCGATGCAGCACCGAATAATCCCCAGAAGTATTCGCCAATCCCGAGAAACAGGATTTCGTTGCCTTTGTCGATGATGCCCGCCCAGAGGAGCAGCTGGTTAATCGTTCCGTCAGGCGACAGAGTCGATTGGACAAGACTTGCGGCTACTACCCAAGAGATAAAGTGAGGCAGGTAACTGACCGTTTGAACGACCCTTTTATACACGATATGTCGGACTTCATTGAGCAACAGCGCCAAACCGATCGCTGTCACAAAACCAAGCACGAGGTTAATAAAACTCATCGCTAGTGTGTTGCGAAGGACGCGTAGGAAGCGTTCATCCTGAAACAGAAACTCGAAGTGTTTAAGCCCGGCCCATTGTTGATCAAAGAGACCTCTGGCCGGCTTAAAATCCTGAAATGCAATCGTCCAGCCCCACAGGGGCACATATTTAAACACAAACAACCAAATGAGAAAAGGAATGGACATGTAAACCAGGGAACGCTGCCGAAACAGTTTGGTCCAAAACCCAGCCGGTTTTCCTGCCGCCGTCTTTAGGGGTGACGTTCCCACAGGGGTATTCTCCACTTCAATCTACTCCTTCCGGCTTGATTCGCCAAGGTACGGTGTCAGGCGACCTGCGGCCGCCTGCCCGTCCTCTCTTTACAATTGCCTATCCATTCTGTTCGATCAGCTTTTTAACTTCTTCCGTCGTCCATTGCTCATACGCTTCAGTGTCCAGCTTGCCGAATTCGGTCGTATACTCTGTCCAGATCGCCTCAAATTCTGCTGGTGTCGAGAGTACCAGTCGAGGGAAGTATTTCTTCGTCAGCTCCTCACGCTGTGTCTCCCAGAGCTGTTGCGGAGAGCCTTGCTCTTTTGGAATGCCCCAAGCAGGGAACCAAGGACGGTCGTCCGGAGCCGCGAACATTTCAGCATACGTTTGGACTCCATATTCCTCAAGAATTTTCTTGTCGCCTTCCGTCAGACTCATTTGGAATACCTCTGGCTGTTCACCAGGTCCAAGCGAGTTGCCATCGGCAAAGGTCGAGCCGCCGCCGTAACGCGGCCAGTTCCAGCTGTAATATTTAAATCCGAACGATTCATTAAACGCTTCGTCGATTTTGTTGATTTGCTCCTCTGTGCGATACATACGGCCTTCCTCATTGCGTTCGTACGTCTCGCCTTCAATACCCCACATGACAAGAGCCTGGTTCTCATCCGTCAACAGATTATCGAAATATTGAATGATGCGCTCGGGATTTTGTGCACTTACCGTAATCCCGATGCCTCTGTTTTTAACAAAGCCTGGAGGGTCCAGGTATTGGTCTTTTTGACCATCGAAGGTTACCGGAAGCGGGAAGTAACGGTAATCATCCTGCGATGGATCGGCAATAGCAGCATCCCTCAGTGCATTAGTGGCATTGCCAATCTGCCAGCCGTAGTCGAAGAATCCGAGGACTTTGCCGGATGTCAGTTTAGCCAGGTATTGATCGTAGTTGTCTACGAACGAAGCTTTGTCGAACATGCCTTCTGCGTTCAGATCATTGAGCGCCTTCAGCCAGCGCTTCGTGGAATCAGTAGCTGCATAGACTTTAGCTTCATGTGTATCCATATCAACAATGACATTGCCGTCATTTGGATAGCCTTCCAAGTGCATTGGCGGATTCGAAGTGGCAAAGAAACGCCAATCATGCGTCAGGGCTACAAATCCTGTCAGATCTTCACCGGAGTGCTTGGCCCGAAAATCTCTAAGCAGATCGAAGTAATCGTCCAATTTGCGAATTTCTGGGTAACCAGCTTCTTTCAGAACCCGGCGTTGGACCCAGAAGGCGCCTTGGTTAATATTAGGATCCGGCACAAATTCATTCACTAGGTTAGAGAAGGGAAGGAAATAAATATTGCCATCTTCCGCTGTCATCTGATTAAAGTATGGGCCATAGACGCGTTGGATGTTCGGTCCATGCTCCTCAATCAGATCATTCAATGGAATAAAGGCCCCTGCATCCAAAATTTTATCGATCGCGGCATCCGGGATGAGAACATCCGGATACTCATTGGAAGCAATCATCGTGCCGATCTTTGTATTAATATCCCCAACGAGATGCTCTAGTCGGAAGTTAACCCCTGTTTGTTCTTCAAGAATTTTACCGATCGTCGTTTCATTCGTATTGACATCCTTTGCTGCACCAGCCGCATTAAATATGGTGAAGGAAGCTTTCTCTACCTGCTTTTCACCGTTATCTGGGGTGTCAACTCCAGCAGCCGGCGGGTTGCCGTTGCCATCGTTGCCGTTGCTGCAGGCTGTGGCGATCATCATACCGGCCAGCGTCAGCATCAACCATCTTTTGTTCATTGGTTTTGCAATCCCCTTTCGAATTCCTATATTATTTGTAAGCACTTTCAGTATAATTTGAAAGCCATTTTCAGGGCACCCGATAAACTATATGCCTTACTTAAAAAAACAAATATGTTAGTCGTTATCTGGAGGTATATCCGGTAATTTCAGTCTCACTTCCGTGCCTTCGCACGGTTCGCTGCTCATTTCGAACGAAGCACGGTCCCCATAATGCATCTGAAGACGGTAGTATAAATTCTTCAGTCCAACGTTGTCTCCAATTTCTTCGCCGGTATGAAGCGACCGCATGAGTTCCTGCAGCCGGGTTTCTTTCATTCCAACACCGTTATCCTTGACCGTGCACAACAGAAATCCTTCGGAGCGTGCAATGGATATTTCGATCCGCCCCGCCTGTTTCTTTGGTTCGATTCCGTGAATGCTTGCATTTTCAACAAGAGTCTGCAGAACCATCTTCGGAATTTTACACATTTCAGCTGATGCATCAACCTTCAGATCATACTCCAGCTTGTCTCCAAACCGGTACACTTGGATTTCCAAAAAGCATAGCACCAGATCCATTTCTTCTTTAATGGACACCCAATCCTGATTCCATTGGAGCGATTTGCGGAAAATTTTCGCCATATTATGAATGATCCGGGCGGTCTCATGCTCTTCTTTCATCAGGCTTCTTGTTCTAATTGTTGCCAGCGCATTAAACAAAAAGTGCGGGTTGATTTGGCTTTGCAGCGCGTGCAGCTGAGCTTGATTACGTTTGAGCTCCAGATCCTTCTTCTGAATATCAGCGACATAGACGTCATCAATCAGTGTTCCAATCTGTCTGGTCATCCGGTTGAACTCACTTGTCAGCTGTCCGATTTCGTCACGATGATCCCCATGCGCAACCGTTTCGAACGACCCGTGCTTCACCTGCTTGACATGCCGGACCAAGCGCACCAAACGCGTACTTAGCGAGTGGGTAATCCAGATAATGACGAGTGTGGTCACCAATAAATTAGAGATAGCCAAGTACAGCACAAACGATTTGGATTTACTCACTTCCTCCAGCACCGAATATTCGGCGACCGCGAGTACAATTGACCAGTTGCCCAAATTGTTGACTCCGGCGGGATGCGTAAAGGTAATCACATCTTCAGCAAGTAAAGAAGGCTCAAAAGCGACCGGTTGGGTCATCCACTCCAGGTCGCTACGGTCCGTATATTGAATTACGTTATCCTCGTTCAGCAGATAGACGTCACCATCAAGGGTCGCAGAACCGACAGCTTGACGGATTGCATTCTGATGGATGTCGATTTTGACGATTTTACTCCAGCGTTCAAAATTGCCCAAGTAATTTAATTTGCGCACAATGCTATAATTGTTCTCAACACCAAAGGCGCCCTGTTCCAAATGACGGACAATGATGGCATGGCTGGAACTGTTTAATTGACGGTACCATGTACTCTGCTTCACTTGTTCGGTAATGGGCAAGACGTATCCACCGCCGATAATGGTCGGGTTGTCCGTGTATAGCCGGATCTGCTTGATCGAATTATAAGCCGGACTATACTTGTTCAGAATCCAGAAGACGTTGGTGTTATAGCTGTCCACATATTC
Organism: Paenibacillus daejeonensis DSM 15491; assembly: GCF_000378385.1. Classification (GTDB taxonomy): domain Bacteria; phylum Bacillota; class Bacilli; order Paenibacillales; family Paenibacillaceae; genus Paenibacillus_D; species Paenibacillus_D daejeonensis. The sequence goes on from NZ_KB899660.1 coordinate 618,505, forward strand.
ATTATCCGTCAAGTACTGACGCTCCAAGCTTTCATTGAGAAAATAGTCGGTATTCAGCACTTCGGAGATACCAATCGCAATCTCGAATTGGTCACGGAGATCGTTGGCTACCTTTTCTGCTGTCAGAGCCAAATCCTGCATTCGCTGGGCTTTAACATTATTGGAGATAACTTGGTAGAAGATCACATTGGTCAATACAATGGGGATCAGCACACAGAGAAAATAGATAAGCAGCATTTTATCGCGCAGCTTGACGTGGTTTAGGCTTAGTCTGATCATACACATTCCTCTTGGTTCGGATTTTTAGGATTTGGCATGTAGCTCATTACGGTATTCACTTGGCGTTTTATGAACTACTTTTTCGAACTGGGTGACAAAATAATCAGCATTGCTGAATCCGACTTGATCTGCAATTTCATACACGCGCAATTCCGTTTGTCGCAGCAGCCGCTTCGCTTCCCTCATCCGGGTTAGCAGGAGAAAATCGTTAAAATACATGCCTTGCGTTTTCTTGAACAATTGACCCAGATATACAGGGTTCATGTAGAATTGAGCTGCAATGGTCTTCAAACTGATGGACTCATTATAATGCGTTTCTATATACTGTCGGATTTTTTGGATATTGCCCTTGCCATTTACACGACGCAGCTCACCGATTAAGCGGATGCTTTCTCCCATGAACTGAACAACGATCACCTTTAATCCATCCAAAGTGACGGGCGACTGTGCCCATTCATTCATTGCATGGAATGAGGGTACCTCTCGCACGTCCCCCTGCATCGCCTCTACAATTCCGGCTACGCCGTAGAGCATTCTCGATACTGCCCGATTGACTGCCGACTCGGCATAATGTTGATCCCGAAAGCTCACAAAAATACAGTCCAGCAGTTCAGTAGCCGTCACTAGCTCCTGTTCCTCCATCGCTTCTAGCCACTTGCGAAATAACCGGTCTTCTAGATCGCTATACTGTAACGATACGCTCTGCATCGCCTCAAAAAGAAATGGCTGCTGTTCCGGTACGGCATATTTGTAAGCCCTCATCTGAGCAGTATTCCGATAAGAATCATGCAGCTCGGATGCCCCGCTAACCCTTCCACCCGCATAGACATAGACATGGTCCCCAAATGTTTCCCTTAGACGGTGATAGAAGTTGACCAGCCTGGACTGCCAGCCCGATTTGATCAGTTCCTCTTCAGAAAAGCTCATGACCAGGGCATATAATCCGGAGCGGCGTTTATGAACGTAGATGTCTCCGGCGCCATATTGGCGGCAGATTAAATCCTGTACCTCTGCCGAATGACAGGTGACACCAGTGAGCATATCGCAATTGTTGAATTCTATTTCTACATATCTCATCTGCGACCCATGCAGCTGGAGAATTTCCTCCGCTTCTGTGGCAACGCCAGGCGGCATCCTTCCATTTAGCAGCTGCTCAAAATAAAACTGTGCCTGAACCCGGCTCCGTTCCGCGTTCTCCTCACTTTGCTTAGTTAACACTGCATTTAATTTGGCAAGAAGCTGCTCCATTTCATCTTCATCAATAGGTTTAAGAATAAAGTCTTCCACCCCGAACCTTACCGCTTGCTGAGCATATCTGAAATCGTTATAACCACTAACGATGACGAAGATCGGTTTGGCGGCCGTCTGTTCTTTGACCGCTTGAATTAACTGCAGGCCATCCAGTTCCGGCATCCGGATATCGGTGACAACCAAGTCTGGTGAGGTCTGCTCGATAATATGAAGTGCTTCTTCCCCGTTGGCGGCCTCGGCAACGATATCAAATCCATGTTTTCTCCAATCGGTAAACTGCTTCAGACCCTGTCGGGCATAGATTTCATCATCAACCAGCACCACTTTGAACATGTTGTCCCCTCCCCCAGTCGTAACCGCTTTCAATCAGTATAACTTAATTCTTATCGAGATTGACTTTAGGAAGTATAGAAAAAGCTTTGTTAATTATAGGCATGCATGCGACAGGTTTCTTTTACTATACAACAAGTTAGACTTGGCAGTAACCACATATGAGATCGTTTCAAAAAAAACCATGTTTTCACAGGTTGCTCCCGTACATTCCTCCAGTTACGATAGACAAAATGAATGAATCAGGGGGATGCACGATGAATGAGAAGCTTCAAGCGCAATGGAATACAGCTCCGGAAGGTTTCGACCAGCCGAAGGAATCAAATCATCGCGGTTCATTGAATCCTATTGAATATCCTTCTTCCACCGTAGGCATAAAACGTAAAGCAGTTGTGTATACACCGCCAGGGTTTTCAGAACAAGCCTCTTATTCTGTATTGTACTTGCTGCACGGCATTGGAGGAACCGAACGAGAATGGATGGACCATGGATGCCCACAACAGATTCTAGACAATCTGCATCTCGGAGGCGCACTGTCGCCCATGATTGTGGTGATGCCCAATGGACGGGCAATGACAGACGACAGGGCAACTGGCGATCTATTCGAGGCGTCGAAGCTTCAAGCTTTTGAAACGTTTGAAAGCGACTTGCTTCAGGATCTTATTCCCTTTATCGAATCTACCTATCCTGTTCATACGACCTCGGCGCATCGTGCGCTTGCCGGTTTATCAATGGGTGGCGGGCAAGCATTGAACATTGGCTTGCAGCACACCGACCGATTTGCATGGGTAGGTGCCTTCTCACCAGCACCCAATACACGAGAGCCTGAGGTACTGATTTCATCACCGGAGCGTCTGGTTGAGGATCTCTCGCTACTCTGGATTTCTTGCGGATTGGATGACCGGCTCAAGCCAATCAGTGACCGAACCCATCATTATCTTGAGGAGATTGGGATTCCGCATCTATGGATTGAGGAAGCAGGCGGGCATGATTGGGAGGTCTGGAAGCGGGATTTGTATCATTTTGCCCAGCGTATTTTCAAATAAGCCCAAAAAAAATGCCGCATCGCGAAGGCGGGAAGCCTGCGCGATGCGGCATTCAATGGTTATTATTGACCTTAACAGGTCAATCCTTGCCCTTTCAAGACACCTTATGCTCGATCCGCAGCTTATCAGCTACCATGGCAATGAATTCAGAATTCGTCGGTTTCGACTTACTGATATTAATAGTGTAGCCAAACAGGTGGCTGATGCTGTCGATATTGCCACGCGTCCAAGCCACCTCGATAGCATGGCGAATGGCACGTTCGACGCGGGATGGCGTCGTTTTGAATTTTTCGGCGATTGCTGGATACAAGGTTTTCGTAATCGCACCCAAAATTTCGATATTATTGTAGACCATGGTGATGGCTTCCCGCAAATATTGGTACCCCTTAATGTGAGCAGGTACGCCAATTTCATGAATAATGCTGGTAATGTTGGCATCCAGATTTTTTCCCTTTGCGAGAGGGACGACATTGGATTTAGGTACACTGCTTGTGCTGAAACCAGAGCTGGAGGTGACGGAAGAGTTGCCAACCAACTGACGAATGCGGTTAGCCAAGATTTCCATATCGAACGGTTTCAAGATGTAATAGGAGGCGCCCAGTTGTACTGCTTTTTGAGTAATGTTCTCTTGGCCAAAGGCTGTCAGCATGATGATTTTGGGCATGCTCGGCAAATTCATCTCACGCAGGCGTTCCAATACACCAAGTCCATCTAAATGGGGCATAATAATATCCAAAATGAGAACATCAGGTACCTGTTCCATCTCCTCTAATTGACGCAATACTTCTTCTCCGTTGTATGCAATACCTGTAACCACCATGTCATTTTGCTCAGAAATATATTCTGATAACAAATTTGTAAACTCCCGATTATCATCCGCCAATAGAACTTCAACTTTTTGCAATGGTTGGTCCTCCCTTAAGTTCTGATTTCCACAAGGTGTGAATCTGGATGAGTGTTAGATAAACGCAGAATATGGCTGCGTGTAATATGCCAATTTCTTCTGCTCGTACTACACATTTTCGACACCTGTGATTGAATTCCTTCTGTCGAAAATTATTTTTCTTTATTTTTTTTTTGCAATGCTTTATAATAAATATTTTATTCCATGGCTCGTCTTTTTTCGTTTCGATTCCTTTTTTTTCGACAATGAAGCGCGAATATAAAACAAACTCAAGGCGGGCTATTAGCTCGCCTTGAGTTTGGAGGTGGATGGACCAAGAAGCACGCCTGCGTCTTGCAGCATCCATTCAATGAAGCAACCATACCCGGATGTAGGGTCATTGACGAACACGTGAGTGACTGCCCCAATCAATTTGCCGTCCTGCAATATTGGACTGCCAGACATCCCTTGAACAATCCCGCCTGTTTTCTCAATCAGCTGTTTATCGACGACTTTGATGACCATACCTTTGGTTGCTGGAGACGACTGTTTGGATACATGAGCGACTTCGATCTTGAACCGCTCAACCTTTTGACCATCAAGCACAGTCAGAATCTCCGCAGGTCCTTCCTTTACCTCTTCAGCAAAAGCAATCGGTACCGGCTTGACATCATAGCTGTGTGATGGCAGTTCGCTCATCTGTCCAAAGATACCAAAGGCTGTGTTCCGCTTCACGTTCCCGAGCACTTTACTGCCTTTGAGAAAGTGAGCCCGCTTCTCTCCCGGTTCACCATGTTGACTTTTGTTAATGGACGTTACATTGGACTGTACGATTTCCCCGTCTCCGACTTCAATAGCCGATTGGGTCTCCATATCCGTAATGACATGCCCTAATGCTCCATATACCCCTTGATCAGGCGCATAGAAGGTCAACGTGCCAACTCCCGCAGCAGAGTCCCGGATATATAGACCAAGTCGCCAGGCTTGATCCTCTACATCAAAGACAGGCAGCAATTGTTTGTTCATTAACTGCCCTTTCCGCTTAATAACAAGATCGAGCGGTTTGCCAGCCGTTCCGGCCTTCTTCACAACGTCCGCAACTTTAGCCACTTCATTTAAATGAATCCCATTCACTTTAACAATAAGATCCCCTACTTGAATTCCGGCTGCTTCGCCAGGCGATAGCTTCTGGTCCGCAGCTGCAACCTGATGGTGACCTACAACCATGATTCCAGCTGATTTCACTTTGACTCCAATCGTCTGACCTCCAGGGATGACCTTGAGATCAGGAACAACATTGACTTTGACGGTCTTGAAAGGAATCTTACCGAATAATTTCAAGGTCATAAGGGTCTGACCGCTCCCGTGGGGCTCCAGTGCAAGCGGTTGGTTCAAATTCACTTGAACGGAACGATCCTTCGATCCATTGACGCGGACGACATCCGGGTCGACCGTAAGCTGGGCATGCACAGGCATGGCGTAATCAAGCTGCCGGAGTTGGCCCGCAAACAAGCGAAGTTCATTCGGAAAAGATGCAAAATGTTGAAACGGGGAGGAAAGTCCGATTAGGCAAACGATGAGAGCCAATGCCAAACCGAACCAACGCTTTCGTTGACTGGAGTTCAATGATTTCACGCTCCCTATGGTTCCATCGCATGACGATGCGGACACCGCCAATGGCGTACCTATAAGGTAACCCCGCCAACACCCTTTTATGTCCCACAAAACATTCCCGAAATGGCTTCGTTAAGCCCCTTTTTGCCGGATTGCAAGATCCAACATTTCCTGTGCATGATGCCGCGTCTTTTCGGTAATCTCGACGCCCCCCAGCATTCTGGCCAATTCCTCGATACGACGAACCACCTGCAATTCCGTCACTGATGTGGAAGTGCGCTCTTCAATGATGTTCTTGCAAATTTCATAATGATGATCTGCCATACAAGCAACTTGTGGCAGATGCGTGATCGAGAAAACCTGGCAGCGCTTGGATAAGGCAGACATTTTCTCGGCAATAGCCTGTGCCGCGCGGCCACTAACCCCGGTATCGACTTCATCGAATACAAGCACAGGTACCAAATCAATGCCAGCGAAAATGGCTTTCAGGGCCAGCATGATCCGTGACATTTCGCCCCCGGAAGCGATCTTGTTCAGAGGTTTTGGCGGTTCACCCGGATTTGGAGCGATCATAAAGACAGCTTCGTCAGCACCTTGTGCAGTCAGACGCACCGTTTCACCAACACGCAGCTGATCCAGATGGACATGAAACGAAGTACGCCCCATTTGTAGCTGCTTGAGTTCGGCTTCAATCGCTTCAGCCAAACGTACCGCAGCATGGCGACGCAGCCCGGATAGAGTCAAGGCTTGGGACATCGCTGTATCATAAGCCGCCTGTTCTTCCGAACGAAGCTGCTGCAGATATTCATCGCGATTCTCCAGTTTGTCTGCCGTCTCGGTGATTTTCTCCAGGTAAGATAGAATCTCGGGAATACTTTCACCATATTTGCGTTTAAGTGCATGAATCAGATCCAGCCGCTCTTCAATCTCGGATAACCGCTCTGGATCCGCCTCAATACTATCCCGATAGCTCCTAAGCTGGAATGCGGCATCCTCAGCCTGATAAAAAGCCGATTGTAGCTGTTCGACCAAGGGATCCAGTACCGCGTGGTCATAGGCTCTGATGTCTTCTAGGCGGGCTAGAGCCGTACCTAAAGACTCCAGACCCCCAGCAGCTTGCAGCAGCGAATAGGCTTCTGCTGCATGGTCCAATCGTTTCTCTGCATGCGTTAGTTTGCGTTTGTCTTCCAGTAAACATTCATCTTCCCCAATCACCAAGGCAGCGGCCGTAATCTCTTCTATTTGAAATTTATAGAGATCGAGCATCTGCATGTTCTGACGGGCGCTATCCTCAAGCTCTCTCAGCTTCGTTCGTATCTGCTGATGCTTGCGATACGCGTTCTGGTATTGGCGTTTCTTCTCCATCAGCGGATTTCCTGCATAGAGGTCCAACCACTCCAGATGCTTCTCCGTCTTGATAAGGGACTGGTGCTCATGCTGACCGTGCAGATTGATCAGACATTCCCCAACTTCTCTGAGCATCGTCAGATTGACAATCTGGCCATTAATTCTGCTGACACTCTTGCCATGCGCCGAAACCTCGCGCCTGATGATGAGGAGTTCAGATGGGTCACCCGTAATGCCTTGATTAGAGAGGACCTCCCATACCGGATGAGCCTCAGGCAGGTCAAACATGGCTTCGATCTCTGCCTTATCGCATCCATGCCGCACCATATCAGCCGAGCCACGACCGCCAGCCACCAGCCCCAGCGCATCGATTAGAATAGACTTGCCTGCGCCTGTCTCTCCCGTCAAGACATGAAAGCCCTGGTGAAAATCAACGACAACGTGCTCGATTACGGCCAGATTTCGAATGGACAATTCCCGAAGCATGTTAACCTCTCCTTTACTTGTAAGGTTGTTCAAAAAGCTCACTGTTGATCACGAAGTATACCTAAGTAGCAAATTCGACGTCGAATATTGAATGCAGTCGGAACTTCCGGTGCTCACGTAGGTTTACCTACGCTCCGCTCCTCATTTCCTCCTGCCTCCAATCTTCTCGGTGCTGACCACTGAGCCTTTTGAACTCTCACTATAGAAACAATTTACGATTCATGATTCATCAAAGCGAGAATCCGCTCCACAACTTCACTGCTATGCTCAATCTTGCGGCAAATAATTAGAATTGTATCGTCCCCGCAGATGGTACCCATTATTTCTTCCCATTCCATGTTGTCAATCAAAGATCCGAATGCATTAGCCGTACCTGGAAGACTCTTCATTACAACCAGATGATCCGTGTAGTCGATATGAACGAAATGATCCAATAATGCGCGCTTCAGCTTGTGAATTGGAAATGAGCGTTGCTCCTGTGGCATCGCATATTTGTAAACGCCTGATTCAGTAGGCACCTTAATTAACTGCAATTCCTTGATATCTCTTGATACTGTCGCTTGAGTAACCTGCATCCCGCTGCTGCGCAGCATATCGACCAGCGCGTCCTGCGTCTCGATATCATGCTTTGCGATCAGCTCCCTGATCTTGATATGCCTGTAGCCCTTCATGCCCTTCCCCCGTTCTGTAGGTGTCATTCATTCACATGAAACGTAATTGTACGGATGCCGCCGTTCTTGGCGTCCACATACAATATACCGGCGCTGTGGGGTACCAGGAGAGCGTAGACCAGAAGACGATCTCTGACGCCGCTGCCTGTCCAGTCCATGGGCATACGATCTCTGGCCGTCTTGACCAGATACAGCTCGCTGCCCTTCTCTGCGACATAATCAATGTAGAGCCTGCTGCCGAGCAGCTCTCCGTCCAACCCGACGCTCACCGGAATTCGGTGTCTGGCCGAGCTCACGGTATAGCCAGCGGTTTCCAGCAGCCTAACGTTCTCATCTGAGGCATCCGGCTCCTCTCCCCCGTCCAGCAATACTAGCCGGGAGGTCACTGGCTCATGCAGCCAGGTATAGAAGCGCTTGTAAACCCAAATGACAAACAGCAGGCCAACCACAATCATGACAAACCAGTCGCTGTAATTGCCCATTCCCCACCGCCTCTTTCGTGAATGGATGTACCATACACTTCGATACGGGTTTGTAAAAATCCTGTATATCCACTAACGAACGTTCGTTCCTGAGAACATTTGTTAGCGAACGCTTGTTTGCTTCGCTATCAGTGTACCAAATTGTTGCCCGGATGGCTATACCCAAAATAAAAAAAAACGATGCGTTTTTATTCTCGCATCGTTTCTGTCATTCTATTCATTTCTTGGCGCTGGAGAATGCCTCAGCTGCTTCCTTGACCACAGTGGCAATCTGAATTGCGTCGGGAGCAATGACATCCCCGCCCGGCAGCCAGTGCCAATAGGCCAAGAATTCAATGTTGCCTTCTCCACCCGTAATCGGTGAAAAAGTCAGACCCTGCAATGAGTAACCCAGCTCCGAAGCATAGCCGAGTACCTGTGTCAGAACTTCCTCATGGACAGAGGACTCACGAACGACTCCATGCTTGCCCACCTTTTCCCGCCCGGCCTCAAACTGCGGTTTGATAAGCGCCATCACACCCGAATGCTTGCCAATTAAACCGCTAAGTGCAGGCAAAATAATGCGGAGTGAGATAAACGACACATCAATCGTAGCAAATCCGGGTGCTGGCCCCTTTAAATCCTCGGGTTGCATATAACGGAAATTGGTTCGCTCCATCACACATACACGCTCGTCTTGGCGCAGAGACCAATCCAGCTGATTATAGCCGACATCGATGGCATATACATAAGACGCGCCATGCTGCAACGCACAGTCTGTAAAACCACCCGTAGAGGAGCCAATGTCCAGCATTGTCAGACCTTGCATATCAATTGAAAAATGCTTCAGTGCTTTTTCCAGCTTAAGGCCACCCCTACTTACATAAGGGTGAACAGAGCCTTTCACTGTTATTGTAGCCGTACGAGGTACCTTTGTACCGCTTTTTTCAATGCGTTCCCCGTCCACTAGCACGAGGCCGGCCATTAATGCAGCTTTGGCCTTCTCCCGGCTCTCATAAAATCCCTGCTCAACAAGCAAGAGATCAATTCGTTCTTTCAATATCGTCATGTTGTTCTCCTGGTCCGTACCTTACTGCGTAGATACGCTCTTATGCTGGCGAGGCATCAGTTTTATCAACTCAGCAGCCACGCGCTCACCAGTAAGTCCCGCATCTCTACGCTGTTCCTTGATTGAACCGTGCTCAATGAATTCGTCCGGAATTCCGATAATGCGGACGGCCATATCGTGAATATCACGTTCCGAGTAGAACTCCAATACCGCACTGCCCAAGCCGCCGTGTTGCGCTCCCTCTTCCAATACAACGACCCGTTGGCCTTCATTAGCAAGCTGCAGAAGCATGGATTCGTCAAGCGGTTTAATGAAACGGGCATTGATGATTCGGATGCTGAGACCATCGCGCTTGAGCAGCTCTGCAGCTTCTTCAGCTACTTGCAGCATTGGCCCTACAGCTACGATAACGGCTGATTCACCCTCACGAATCACATCCCATGTACCAATCGGAATTGGAGCCATCGTCGCATCTATGTCTACCCCTGTACCACTTACACGCGGGTATCGGACAGCAATCGGACCATCATCATAACTCAAGGCTGTTTTCATCATGTGACGCAGCTCATTCTCATCCTTGGGCATCATAAGTACCAAATTCGGGACATGCCTCAAAAACGGGATATCGAACACGCCATGATGGGTTTCGCCATCTGGTCCGACAAAGCCTGCCCGGTCGATGGCAAAGACGACATTAAGGTTCTGTCTGCAAATATCATGAACGACCTGATCATACGCACGCTGAAGGAAAGTCGAGTAAACCGCAAAGACCGGCTTGAGTCCTTCCATGGCAAGCGCAGCCGACATGGTCGCAGCATGCTGCTCGGCAATGCCCACATCAATCATTCGACCTGGGAAACGCTCAGCAAATTTAATCAGACCCGATCCGCCAGGCATCGCAGGTGTTACTGCGACAATCCGGTCATCTTGTTCGGCCAGTTCAATAAGCGCTTCACTGAACACTTGGGTGTACATCGGCGGACCAACAGCTTTTAGCACTTGGCCGGATTCGATTTTGTAAGGCGAAATACCATGCCATGTATGGGAGTCCGCTTCAGCAGGCTTATAGCCTTTGCCCTTGGTTGTCAGGACATGAAGCAATACCGGTCCATTAACATTATTGGCTTGCAGGAATGCCTCTTCCAGCTTCTGAAGGTCGTGACCGTCGACTGGTCCCAGATACGTCAGTCCAAATTCCTCGAACAGGACGCCAGATACCACCATATACTTCAGACTATCCTTGACACGCTCTGCCGTTTTGGCAAGCTTGCCCCCGATAGCCGGTATCCGGTTAAGCAAATATTGCAACTCGTCTTTGGCTTTCTTGTATGTCTTGTCGGAACGAATCTTGCCAAGATAATTATGAATGGCTCCGACATTGGGAGCAATCGACATCTCATTATCATTCAGAACAACAATAAGCTTGCGCTTTTCGTGGCCGATATGGTTGAGCGCTTCCAGCGCCATTCCGCCCGTAAGTGCACCGTCACCAATAACGGCAACGACTTTGTGGTCTTCCCCTTTTAGGTCACGAGCCATGGCCATACCGATTGCAGCAGACAGAGACGTACTGCTATGTCCGGCTTCCCATACGTCATGCTCGCTTTCCGACCTTTTCACAAAACCGCAAAGGCCTTTATATTGGCGCAGCGTATCAAACCGGTCCATACGGCCGGTCAGCATTTTATGAACGTAGGATTGATGCCCCACATCAAAAATAAATTTATCTTTAGGACTGTCATACAAATAATGCATGGCAAGTGTAAGCTCGACTACGCCAAGGTTGGGGGCCAGATGACCTCCTGTGGCCGAGAGCTTTTCAATTAGAAACTGTCGGATTTCCCCAGCAAGACTCTCCAATTGTTCTAGCGAGAGCGCCTTTAAATCCTTTGGTTCGCATATTTGTTCCAGCAGCACGTGTTTTCCTCGCTTTCCTGGACTGAAAACACTGATGTCCATGAACGTCTGACTTTTTTTCAGCTATTATAGCACACTTCTATAATAAACCCAATCTGCAGGGCAAGAACCATGTCATTAATGGTCGCGCCGCATCAAATAATCGGCGATTTGCTCAAGGCGCGCAGGTTCACGAAGGTCGGCACGGGCCAGCGAGCTTTTGGCCTCGGCTGTCAGTTGCTCCACAAGCTCCTTGCTCTTGTCGAGTCCAAGCAGATAAGGGTACGTCACCTTGTTCTGGGCTACATCACTATTTGTTTTCTTGCCAAGCTTCTGCTCGTCCCCAATAAGGTCAAGGATGTCATCCTGGATTTGAAACGCAAGACCCAGCTTGCGGCCAAACTCGGAGAGGGCATCCAATTGGCTCGGGGTAGCACCGCCAACCCGGCCGCCTGCCAGCAGAGTAAAGGCAATCAGGTCGCTCGTCTTGTGCAGGTGGATATATTCCAGATCTGACAGTGAAGTGATGCCTTGTTCGCCAAGCACATCCGCTGCCTGTCCTCCTACCATGCCAGCTGCTCCCGACAGATAGGCGAGATCCCGGGTAATGGCCAGTGCCGCTTCGGCCGTGACCATTTCGTGCTCCGCCGCAGTGGTGACACAGTGAAACGCATGAGTCAGCAGCGCATCGCCTGCCAGGATCGCCATTGCCTCTCCGTATACTTTATGATTGGTGGGCTTGCCGCGGCGAACATCATCATCATCCATCGCCGGCAGATCGTCGTGGACCAACGAATAGGTATGCACCAGCTCTATGGCGCACGCAACAGGCAGCGCTGCTCGTTCCGCTTCATCGTAGCCGCTTGTCGCTTTGGCGGCTGCCAACACTAGGATGGGCCGCAAGCGTTTACCGCCTGCGGTGATCGAATACATCATCGAATCACGCAGCTGTTGAGGAAAATCCCAATCGGATGGCAGGCTATCTTGCAGCGCCTGCTCGATAATTTTTGCTTGGTCTGCTAAATAATCCTGAATCGTCATCAGCTGCTTCACGCCTCTTCCCCTTTGATTTCGCCGGCATCTCCAAACGGTTGGCGTTGCAGGCCGTCCTGTGTCTCAATCAGCGCCTCAATTCGACGCTCCACCTGCTCCAGCTTGCTACCACACAACTGTGAGAGCTTCATGCCTTCCTGAAACAGCTCAATTGCCGTTTCCAGAGGCACATCACCGCTCTCCAGTCGCGTTACAATGGATTCCAGCTGCTCCATAGCTTCCTCAAAGCTTACCACATTCTCACTTGTCTCCATGTTCATCCTCCGCTCCTCTCATCGACCATACATGACACTCCAGCTGCCCGTCGGATAGATTCACCTGAACCATATCCCCGGGCTGAACATCTGTGATCGATCGGATCAACCGCTCTTGCTTATCGTCATAGACCAGACTATATCCCCGAGCCATAACCTTGAGCGGACTAAGCGCATCCAATCCCCGAATGACGCCTTGAAGCTGCATACGACGCATTCGCTGGATGCCTGTCATGCTCTGCTCCAGCTGACGCTTCAGAGAGCTCAGGCGTTTGCCGGCATAAGTCGCTTGGGCACCTGGATGCTGACCGGCCAGCCTGGCACGAGCACGTCCCAATCGTTCTCCAGAAGCGCTAATCGTGCGCAAGGCTCGATGATTGAGCAGCTCCCGCAGACGATCAAGCCGCTCTGCCTGCTCCAGTAGGTAGCGGCGCGGATGAATTAGCACTGGAGATCGGCGCACACGGGCGAGCCGCTGCTTGTCCTGTTCCAGCCGCCCGCGAAGCGAGTGCTGCAGACGCTGCTCCAGACGCTGAAGCTGCTGCCGCAGCTCCGACTGATGAGGAACAGCAAGCTCAGCAGCCGCCGTAGGCGTAGCGGCTCTCAGGTCCGCCACAAAATCCGCAATTGTATAGTCTGTCTCGTGGCCTACCGCCGAGATTACAGGAATGCCAGAACCAGCGATCGAACGGGCGACCGTCTCTTCGTTGAATGCCCATAACTCTTCCAGAGAACCGCCGCCTCGTCCGACAATAAGCACATCTACCTCACCGAGCCGATTCATTAATTCGATCGCACGGACAATAGACGGAGCCGCTCCTTTGCCTTGCACAAGAACAGGTGCCACAAACACCGGGATTACCGGATAGCGCCGCTGCAGCGTAATGAGAATATCCCGCACCGCGGCCCCGGTTGATGAGGTAATGACGCCGATTGCCTTTGGGAAAGCAGGCAGCGCGCGCTTGCGCGTGTTGTCGAACAATCCTTCTCCCTCAAGCTTTTGCTTTAACTGTTCATAGGCCAGATACAAGCTGCCTAGTCCATCCGGCTGCATCTGAATGGCATAGAACTGATAATTGCCGTCTCGTTCGTAAACCGATACGTTGCCGCGGGCAATAACCTTCATGCCCTCTTTCGGAATGAAGGGAAGACGCTGATTATGCGAACTGAACATGATGCACTTGAGGCGGCTGTCTTTGTCTTTGAGCGTAAAATACATATGACCGCTCGAATGATGGGTGAAATTGGAGATCTCGCCCCGCAACCAGACATCGGATAGCAGCTTGTCCGATTCCAGCTTCATCCGGATATAACGGTTCAGCTCTTTGATGGAATAGATGCGCGGCTGTTCGGCCATGACTATTCTCCGATACCGTTCAGTCGTTTGGCGGCCTTCAGTGTATTACCGAGCAGCATGGTAATCGTCATTGGGCCAACGCCCCCCGGCACAGGCGTAATCAGACCTGCAGTTTCCAGGACATCGTCATAATCTACATCTCCTGCAAGCTTGCCGGTTTCCAAGCGATTGATTCCCACATCAATGACTGTGGCCCCAGGCTTGATATAAGACTTGTCGATCGCTTTCGCCTTACCGATGGCGACGACCAGAATATCAGCCGTGCGGGCGATTTCTGCCATATTGGCTGTACGGGAATGGCAAATCGTAACCGTCGCATGCTCACGCAACAGCAGCATGGCGACTGGCTTGCCGACAATGTTGCTGCGGCCGATGACCACTGCATGCTTCCCAGCAATTTCGACGCCGGAGCGTTTCAATAATTCGATACAACCAGCTGGTGTACAAGGCAAGAGACTTTCATCACCGATTACGAGATTGCCTGTACTCACTGGATGAAAGCCATCAACATCCTTTTCAACCGCAATGGCGTCGATGACGGCTTTTTCATCAATATGCTTTGGCAGAGGAAGCTGCACCAAAATGCCATGGATGGTCGTTTGACGATTCAAACGGTCAATTAACGCTAACAAGTCGGTCTGTGTTGTGTCTTCCGGCAGCCGGTGAACCTCGGAGTACAAGCCCAGCTCCTGACAAGCCTTGTCTTTGCTGGCTACATAGACGCGCGAAGCAGGGTCCTCCCCAACAAGTACAACGGCAAGTCCAGGTGTGATGCCCTGACTGTGAAGCTGTTCTACCTCCTGCCTGATTTCTCCACGGATGTCGGCGGATATTGCTTTCCCATCAATACGTTGTGCGCTCATAACCAGTCTCCTCTCATACAAGCTTATTTCTGTTTCAGTTGATCCAACGCTCCGAGCAGTTTACCCAATACACCGTTGACAAACTTGCCAGATTCATCTGTTCCGAAATGCTTGGCCAGTTCAATGGCCTCGTTCAGCGCCGCTTTTGGCGGTACGTCTTCGCGGTATACCATTTCATAACAGGCGAGCCGCAGAATCTGCCGGTCCACGCGGGATAATCGGTCCACTTGCCAGCCTGTCAAAAACTGCTGCACCATATCGTCGATCGTCTGGCGCTGTGCGATAACACCCTCTACCAATTCACGAACATAAGCATTAATCTTGGCCGTTTCCCCGGGTGCCGCGCCCATTTCATTATCCTCCTGCGCCGCTTCCTCCATCAGCATATCCACTGCGTCCGAGGCGTTGACCTCATTCATTTCCATCTGGTACAGACTCTGTACCGCTATCTCACGAGCCAGTCTCCGTTTCATGGGACCTCCTTGATTTCTCAAAAATACATACGTAAGTAATACCCTGGTTTGAACCCAAAAAACCTATGACTCCCTCCCTCTGCTGCATCATCGGAAGGAGGAAATCACAGGATTTATTTGAACCAGCGCCAGCGATCCGTCAGCCAGTCCGTTATGCGTCCCCAAGGTATCATAGGCGGGGCCGCTTCGTCCTTTTGCTTGCCAAAAAAATAACCGATCCACAACAGCAGCGCTACAAACATCATGTCCCAGAATCCAGTGAACAGGTAGATCATTCCCAGGAATACAGCGATCGTCATCCCCGCGATCCGTCCCCGGTACTGCAGCCAATATTCCCTCCACATCGGCTTCACCACCCCTATTCAACACGACTCTTGAAGGTCTGGGTCTGGATGATATTAGCAATAAACACGGTAACATCAGCAACCGGAATGCCAGTCACTTCCTCGACATGCTCTTTTACAGCCCGCTGAATGTCTTCGGTTAATACCGGGATAGAACTCTCTCCATCCACAATGGCCCGCAGCATAATCTCAAGACCAGCATCGGCAATCCGGATTCTCGCTTTGAGATCCTTGACTCCTCTTTGCTTGCCTGCGGCCTTGAGAGCCAGATTCTCAACCGTTTCCATTGAAATCCGGATATCGCCATACTCCGTGCGCTGGTCAATGGATTGGCTTGCGGCATTGCCCCGTTTGACCGAGACATAGAAAAAACGCAGACTGATCAGGAACACAATCAGCGAGATCGCAATTAGCGTAGCGGGCAGCCACACTTGGTTGCCATACAGCTCACGGACCCACATATTCGTTACCGATTGGGGAATCCAACGAGCGCCCAGCGCCAAGATGATGACAGAGAGGGCACCGACGATGAGGCTGTAGAAAAATAAGAGAAGCCTGTCCATGATTTTAATCAACCGTCTGCCTCCTCAAATGAAAAGCCCCCCTTGTGCCGAGCTGGCAAGCCCTTCACGAGGGGGGATCCTAAGATGTCCGGGTGCGAATGCGTTACTTCAACCGGTTTGCGGTCGCTTCGTCATCCTCCAGCTTGTCAGCCGCCTTGAAATGAACGTCATGAATATGCACGTTGACCTCTACGACCAATAGCCCGGTCATCGTCTCAATGGAGCGCTTGACACTCTGTTGAATCTCGGAGGCAATGTCGGGAATACGGTTGCCGTATTCTACAATGATGGACACATCGATTGCCGCTTCGCGCTGACCTACTTCAACCTTTACACCCTTGGATAGGTTCTTGCGGCCCAACAGCTCGGCAATGCCGCCAGCAAATCCGCCGCTCATGCCAGCCACCCCAGGCACCTCTATCGTAGCCAATCCGGCTATCACTTCTATGACTTCAGGTGCGATCTGAATCGTTCCCATGTCGGTTTTCTCATAATCCGCAGCAATCGTACTCATACCAATCTACACCTCCCATAAAATGCGGAACCCTAAGGCTTCACGCAGAGCTTATCCGCTTCTTATTCTCTATACTATACCATTTGCCAAGAATTATGACAAACCGGACGAATTGTCAGAATCGTTATCTGGCCTCTTCCTCCGGCTGGTTCAAATCATGCTCTTCGAGGAACTTAATATCGAAGTTGCCTTGCACCACCTTGGGATGATTAAGCAGCTTGAGATGAAACGGAATCGTTGTCCGAATGCCTTCGATAGCAAACTCGGATAAGGCACGCTTCATGGTGGCAAAGGCTTCTTCACGCGTAGATCCCCATACGATCAGCTTGGCAATCATAGAGTCGTAATGTGGCGAGATGGTGTAGCCGGGATAGGCACCGCTGTCGACGCGCACGCCAGGACCTCCGGGCGGCAGGTAAAATCCGATCTGGCCAGGAGACGGCATAAAATTACGCTCTGAATCCTCAGCATTAATGCGGCATTCGATGGACCAGCCATTAATGGTGACATCCTCTTGCCGGAAGCTGAGCGGGTTGCCTTCAGCAACGGAGATCATTTCCTTGATCAGATCGATGCCTGTAATCATCTCCGTTACAGGATGCTCAACCTGAATTCGGGTATTCATCTCCATAAAATAGAAATTACCATCAGGTCCAAGCAGGAACTCAAGCGTACCTGCGCCAGAGTAATCAACGGCCAGTGCCGCTCGCACGGCTGCCTGACCCATCCGTTCGCGAAGCGTCGGGGACAACACCGGGCACGGGGCTTCCTCAATCAGCTTCTGACGTCGACGCTGAATTGAACAGTCACGCTCGAATAAATGAACCGCGTTACCGTGCTTGTCTGCAATAATCTGGATTTCGACATGCTTCATGCCAGTCAGATATTTCTCCAGGTAGACGCCGGCATTGCCAAAGTTCTTCAGAGCCTCCTGCTGCGCAGTGGTGATCTGCTGTACCAGCGATGGCTCGTCCTCGGCGATGCGGATGCCTTTGCCTCCACCGCCTGCCGTTGCCTTGATAATGACAGGATAGCCAATTTCGCGTGCAATCCGTACCGCATCGTCAAGATCTTCAATTAATCCGTCAGAGCCTGGAATAATCGGCACATCGGCTTCTTTCATTGTCTGCTTGGCTACCGATTTGTCACCCATGCGGCTAATGGCGTCAGGCGATGGACCGATAAAGGTGATATTGCAGGATTCGCAGATCTCAGCGAAATTTGCGTTCTCCGCCAAGAAGCCGTACCCCGGATGGATGGCGTCGCATTCGGTTAACGTAGCAACGCTCATAATATTGGTCAGGTTAAGATAACTGTCTTTGGATGCCACTGGACCGATGCAGTAGGCCTCATCAGCCAGTCTGACATGGAGCGAGTCACGATCCGCTTCCGAGTACACCGCGACCGTGCTGATGCCCAGCTCACGGCAGGCGCGGATAATCCGTACGGCGATTTCGCCGCGATTGGCGATCAGTATTTTTTGAAATTCCACCCTTCGAACCCCTTTCCTAGAGATCTAAGCTACTCCGGCTTAACCAGGAACAGCGGCTGCCCGAACTCGACCAGTTGTCCGTTCTCCACCAGAATCTCGACGATCTCTCCGCGCACTTCGGCTTCGAGCTCGTTCATGAGCTTCATGGCTTCGAGGATACAGACCACAGTTTTCTCGCTGACACGGTCACCTACCTGAACAAATGCAGGGTTGTCCGGCGAAGAGGCGCGATAGAATGTTCCAACCATTGGCGAAACAATCTTGTGCAGATTATCAGCCACTGCAGGGACTGCAGCAGCGGCAGCTGGCTGCTCCGCCGGGGCCGCTCCCGTCTGAGGGGCCGTAGGCTGAATGGCCGGTTGCGTATATGTATGCGTAATCGGTGCGCTTTGAATATTCACCACTTCAGTTTTGCCCGGTTTGCGAATGAGCAGGCGTGCCCCTTCATTTTCCAGTTCGAGCTCTTGTACAGAGGTCTGATCAACCAGTTTAATCAGCTCTTTAATCTCGCTCAGTTTGAACATCGTATCATTCACTCCTTAACAGTTGTGAAGCACGCGGCCTCAAGGAATCAAACATAACGTTAGTATTATATCACAACCCATTTTGAGAAACGAGTCATAATTTCCCCGCTTCTCTCCACTTCTGAAATCTTTGGAAATACAAGAACGCCAACAACCCGCCGAGGCTCTCCGGCCCCGGCGGGATATCGGTACTGCTGTTACTGGACGAACTGGACGGAGATATGCTCCGGTGAGACCTCCAGTGTCCGCATGACTTTGTCAAAAATACTGGCAGCCTGGCTGCGCTCGAGATTCTGGCTCTGGACAATAACTTTGAATTTGTCTTGCTCCGGTGAGATGTGAACGTCGTTGAATTCGCTCCGGAGTTCGTCCTCCAGTGCCGTGATCTTCTCATCCTGCTCCTGGATGTTGTCAATCTGCTCCAGGGCTTCGGTGGCGGTGTCTGGATCCTGGCTCATATCGGTGACAATGCCATAGAGACGGTTAATCTCGTCATTAAGACTCTCCGCTCTTAGATACTGTTGCTGTGTAAAGTAGTCACTCGTGGTGGCCACCGCTTCCTGGTCTTTCAGAATGCCGAGCACTTCCTGCTCTGTCAAATCTGTGCCTTCACTCGTTGCCATCGTTTCCTGATCCCCGAGTACTTCGTCTTCAGTGACGATAATTTCTTCGTTGCTAATTCCTTCGTCGCCGCTGACCGTTACTTCAGTTGCCCCGTCGCCCAGCACGACATCCGTAATGCCTTGCGCGTCTGTCAGACGATTCTCCGGACTGCTGTCCTCTGTGAATAGATAGTAGGCGGAGAGGATTACCATCAGAGAGAGCATTGAGACCAACCAAATTGTTTGCCGTTTCGTATTCATTGTTTACCAACCTTCCTTTTTGTAATGATATGGCATTTCAAAAGCGATATATAGGTTAAGGCTGCTTGCTCGGTACAACGGAAATACGGTGAGCAGGCACCTGAAATCCCTTTTGCACAGCGTCCATCAGCAGACCGCGGACCGTCGGATCTTCAGCTCCGCGGGCGACAATCAGAATTCCGCGGATGCGCGGCTTGATCGTTTTGGTAACAAACGGCCGTTTTTCTCCCTCCACCTCATACAGCACGACCTGACCATCGCTTGTCGTCGAGGCAACGTGGCGCTTTCCGCCGTTTTTATCCGTTTCTTCGGTCGTCTGCTCGGACTCCTTCCGGTTGTGCTGGACGACAGTTTCCTCCGTTGAATCGATCGTTACCATCACATCGACGGAGCCGACGCCGACGATTTTCTCGAGAATCTCCTGCAGACGCTGCTCCAAGGGGCGTTCAATGGCCGTGAATACCGAATCCGGCTCATCCGATGCCGAACCAAAAACAGGATCGGGCGTTTGCTCTGGAGGAGGAGTCTGGTCGGCCGCAGGCGCCACATCCTCGAAGTTGACAAAGGATTGCACGATCATCAGCATGATCCCGATGCAGCCGATCAGCAGCAGCCACCGCAAGGTGCGGACCCGCTTGGGTCCCGAGGGACCGCCTCCCACCATTGCCTCCATCTGATCCAGCCATTTGGCCACCAGTTCCGCCTCCTTTCCGCTTCGTCTTTCTTGTCTATTCCCCGCCTGCCTGTGTCACTTGAATCAGCTCGGAGGCTACGCCCCAACCGTCTGCCAGAATCGTACGAATCACCTGCTGCCATCGTTCACTTGCCTCGCGGGTTGCTTGTTGTGGCTCTGGATGGTCCGTCGTGCTGCCCAGCCACACCTCAACGGCCACTGGTTCTATTGGCTCCGGCGAGGATATGGAAGGTGATGTCGACGCATTGCCCTCTTCCATCTCTTCTGCGAGCGAGACCGCTACCTTCGAAATCCGCCAGTACCCCCCACTCTCCGCCTCCAAAAGCACCTCGACCCGGGGCTGCGGCGCACCGCTGCGGCGTGAAATCTCGGCAGCCATCTCCCCTGCAAGCTTGGCGGCAGCAAGTTCCGCCGCCTGATCCTGCTGCCGGCTGTTCAGGACAGCGGCTTGCTGCTGGAGCTCCGTGAGTGAGTGACCGGTTTGTACAGCCTGCCTGGCGGCTGATCCCTGCCAGTCGCGTATGCTTGCTTCTAACCGGGGGCCGAATTCACCTTGGAGCAAGCTGAGAATCGGGGAGAGCAGAGCCAGTAGAATGAACAGGCCCAGGACTAACCTCACATATCGCTGATAGGCGTTGCTGGGCAGGAGCAGCTCGACGATACCCGCCAGCAGGATGATTGCAATAATCTGCTTGAGCCATTCTGCCAGCCAGGCCATATTCGCTCACCTCCATACGCCGGTTCTCCAGGTTCCTGTCCAACTTTAACGGATCATAATGGCCGCATTCCCCGCTGTAAGAATAATCGTGACAGCCAGGAAGAACATAAGACTGACAACGGCCAGGGCGGCAAATACGTAAATCATGGATTTGCCGATCGTCTGCAGGCAGGTAATGATCGGACTGTCTCCGAGCGGTTGAAGTACAGCCGCCGCTACATTATAGATCAGCGCAAGCGTCAGAATTTTAACGGCCGGAAACACGCACAGGAACAGGAGGATGACAACGCCAGCAATCCCTATGGCATGCTTGAGCAGCATCGAGGCCGACAGTACGGTATCAGTCGCATCGGAGAACATCCGGCCGACCACCGGCACGAAATTTCCTGTCAAGAACTTGGCCGTTTTGATTGCAGCCCCGTCGGTCACGGCACCCGTCGCTCCTCTGACCGAGATGACGCCCAGGAATACGGTTAGCAGCACCCCAAGCAGTCCGACACTGATATTCCGCAGCAAATCAGCCAGCTGCGTTACCTTGAACCGCTCCGACAACGAGCTTGCGATGTGAAGCACAGCCGAGAAGAACAAGAGCGGAAACACAACCGTATGGATAACAGTGCCTACCGTATGGATCATGAATACGATGAGCGGATGCATGACAGATACCGTGACGATGCTGCCCATGGAAGCCAGCAGCGTGAGCAGCAGCGGAATCATCGCCATCATGAAATCAATCATGGCCCCTATGGCATCCCTGGCATAGCCGATAGCGACATGGAAACTATTGATTGCCAGAATGATCATAACCATATAGGCGACAGCATAGGCAATCTTACTGACCGATCGTCGTTCAAAGGCGGTCTGGAGCGTCTCGAGCATCATACTGAAAATCGTCAGCAGCACAATGGTCACAAGCAGCTTGCCATTGTAAAGGACCTCATGCAGCAGATAACGAAACAATCCGCCTGCGACTGTCGTCAGCTTGAGTCCTTCCCCTCCTGGTGTGATCATCTCAATGAAGCTGGGAAGCCGTTCATCGGGAAAGTAGCCGCCATACTCCGACATCAACAGACTCCAGTACCGCTCCACCTCACTCGTGTCCAGATGTGTGGCGGTATCACGGGCAAGCTCCTCGGGAGTTGGCGCGCCGGGGGCCTCAACATCCGGGGCGGCTTCGGCAGCTCCCCCGCTGAGCAGGAGAAGGAGCAGCAGGGATAACAGAATGACGGAGATGCAGCGGTTCATACCCTTCTACCCTCCTGCCGGCAGCAAGTTCAGAACAGTCTCGACAATGATACTGATGATCGGGACCGCCATAGCCAGGATCAGAACCTTGCCGGCAAATTCGATCTTGGATGCTATGCTTTCCTGACCGGCGTCTCTAACGATCTGTGCACCGAACTCGGCAATATAGGCGATGCCAATAATCTTGAGGATCGTCTGCAGATAGATCGTCGGTACGCCTGAGCGACTGGCGAGATTCTCCAGTACCCGAATCACCGTATCGATTTTGCCGATCAGGAACAAGAACAGATAAATGCCGGTAAAAACCGCGAGTAAGAAGGCAAAAACCGGCTTTTGTTCCTTCACGATCAGAATCAGCAGCGTTGCGATCAGACCGATTCCTACGATCTGGACCATTTCCATTTTGCTCACCTACTATTGCCTTGCTGTCATTGGAACAAGAAAATGCTCTTAATTTCCTGAAACAAGTCGTTCAGCATACGAACAACCATAAACAGAACGACGACAAAACCGATTAAAGTCACCCAATGTGCCATGTCTTCTTTGCCCATTTGTTTGAGTACGGTATGGATCATGGCAATGATGATTCCGATACCTGCGATTTGAAAAATCGCGCTGACATCCATATTCATCCGTTCGGCACCACCTACACCATCAGAATAACGATCAGCGCAGCGGCCAGGATCCCCAAGCTCTTGCACATCTTCTCATACCGGACCTGGTCCTCCCGTGCCGCTTCCTCTTCCGATTGCAGCTGCAGCAGCGCCAACCGCAAATGCTTCATTTGATCTTCCCTGTCACTGATGCCCAGCAACGTACCCAACTGCAGCATGACTTCATGCTCGCCACGCTTCATCGATGTACGGGGCCAATGTTCAGCCAACGCCGCTTCCCATGCTTCACGGAAGGTTGTTTCCCCACCATTAGACAGCCGTGCAGCCGCATCGGCGAATAGAGCGGCTGCGGGCTCTGCCAGAGCATGGCTTGCCCGCCTTAACGCTTCATCCAGCGGCGTATAGCCATAACCAATCTCCGTCTCGAGCCGCTGCAAGGCGTGGGCCAACTGACGCAGCTGACGCGGTCGCTCAGCAAATCTGGCTGCCTGCTGAAATCCGATCATCGTGCCTGCAAACAAGATAAGGATGGCCCCCAGCAGCTTAACCATGCCCGCCCCCCTTTGCCGCCTGCGCCGGATGGCCCCGGGCCGAAGGCATGTGCCAGACAGACGGAACCCCCGCGGTGTGCTTGAGCAGCTGTACCACACTCCGAGCGGCTCTCGCATTGCGTCTCACATTGACGATGGCCCCGAAGATTCCAGCCTCCAGCAGTTCCCGGATAATGGGACGCCCCTTGGCATCGTCCAAGTCATAAGCATGTGCGGTGGCCAGCAGTCGGATGCCGGCTCGGCTGGCTTCCAGAATGGCCTCGGCATCCTCTGGACGTCCGATTTCATCGATAACGAGCACCTCGGGCGACATGGAGCGGATCAGCATCATCATGCCTTCTGCTTTGGGACATGCATCCATCACGTCGGTCCGTGGACCGACATCAAAGGCAGGGACGCCACGATAACAGGCAGCGATCTCCGAGCGCTCGTCGACAATGCCAACCTTGCGGCCTCGCCAGGCTACGGCATCAGAATGACGCCAGAGCCCATAGCTTATACTTCGAGCCAGGTCGCGGATGAACGTCGTTTTGCCTTGCTGCGGGGGACCCAGGATGAGTGTCGAGTGAACGGACTGACGTTGTCGATCCAAGAGCTGGGGCAACTCCTGATTGGCAGCGCCTACGACTTCTCTGGCAATCCTCAGATTGAATCCACTGACATCGCGGATTCCCTTGACCATTCCCCCGTCCAGCACTGTTCGGCCCGACAGACCAATGCGGTGCCCGCCATCTACCGTAATGTAGCCCCGTCTTAATTCTTCTTCCATCGCATAGAGCGAATGCTTCGTGATCTTCTCCAACAGCTGTCGGCAGAGCTGACTGTCCGGCTTGTACACTTCCTTGTCAGGCAAATCCATAGGTTGACCGTTATGATCAACAAACCGGGAACATCCGCCATATCCAATTTCTAGCGGCCTTCCTTCGCGAATCCGAATCTCTTCCAGCTCGTCCCGTACCGGAGCCGGCAAGCGATCCAGCAGGCTCTGCAGCTCCAGCGGCAGCAGATGCTTAATCCGATTCAACATGCGGCAACCCTCCCGGAAGTTTGTCCCTGTTCGTACTCCAGTGTATGCGCAAGTTGACCGATTATGACTGCTGAGCCGAAGAGAACACATGAGACTTTATTTTTTAAGAATACCGATCATCAGACATGTCACCCCCGCCAATACCCATACCATCTTGGCTGCCGACAGCTTGTCCGAGAGGCCCACCAGCCCAATGGTCGTGGTTGAGATGAGGATGAGCGGGCCTACCAATGCGAGCGAAGCATTCACGGCCAATGCTTTTTCCAATTGATTGAACTTCAGCATGAGCAGCGCTGCCCCAATCTCAATCCCCCCGGAACAGATGCGCAGCACCGCCATTGCAACAACCAGCCTGTCCATCGTCGTGTTCTCTCCTCCCCTATGTGCAATACGTATCTATTTCATCCTATGCAGGCGCCTCTCGAATTAGGCATCCATGACACCTGCCCTCTCACAAATGCATATAGTGCAACAAGAACGATTGAAGCTAGATCCCCAACACTACCAAGCAAGGGAGAATGAATATGGAGGCAATTTCACGTACGGGATGGCACCCACTGTTATGTGATCCGATCGGAGAGCGGGAATCCCGGCGCGAGACAGGCAGGGCAGCGGCAACCGTCGAGTCGACTTGCGGATTGACCATGGTCATTGACAAGGGCCTTGGCTGGCATGCTTTCTGTGATTTGCTCGAAACATCAGGCCATTATATCGATTGCATCAAGCTGGGTTTCGGAACCTCTGCTTTGTACGCCGAGGAATTATTGGAGAGCAAGATTCGGCTGGCTCGGCGTTATGAAATTCGAATCATGCCTGGAGGAACCTTGCTCGAGACGGCGGTACGCCAAGACGTAGCGGATTCGTTTCTGGATCGGGTATGCAAATGCGGCTACGATACGATTGAAGTATCAGACGGTACGATTGAGCTGTCACGTGCAAGACGTTCAGAGCTGATCAGGGATGGCGTGAAGCGGGGATTACATGTTTACACAGAGTACGGCAAAAAAGAGCAGGGCTTCCGCATCGATCTGGAAGCACTTGCCGCCACAGCCGAGGCAGATTGGGCAGCGGGTGCCGAGCTCGTTTCTATTGAAGCAAGAGAGTCCGGCGTTGGCGTTGGATTGTTCGACGAAGCAGGCCGCTGCAGCGAGGATGAGCTGGAGCAGATCAGACGCCGCTTTCCTGACCTCAGCCGCTTCTTATGGGAAGCGCCGCAGAAGGATCAACAGCTCACCTTGCTGCGTGCGATGGGCTGTAACGTAAACCTTGGCAACATTCAGCCAACAGACGTATTAACGCTTGAGGCGATGCGGCGTGGCCTGCGCTCCGACACGTTCCCGTTACCAGCAGAGGTGCCTGTAATGGAAGTATATGATTATATGATTTAGTACAGGTCTAATCCGTGAGGACCGGCATATAGTGGTAGGGGGCTTGTACCGCCCCCACCATGTCAGGGAACGGGTGAGGCCAATCATGATTGGAGAAATTATACTGGTCGGCTTGATTATCGTCGGCCTGGTGGGCAAATCGCCTATCATATCGACCGCCGCATGTGTGCTGCTTGTTGTGAAGCTTGTTCATCTGGATCGTTATTTGCCCATGATTGAACGCCGCGGCTTGGAGTTGGGGCTGTTGTTTCTTACCTTCAGTGTGCTGGTCCCTTTCGCTTCGGGACGCATTCAAATGAAGGAAATTACCGCAGCCCTCACCTCCTGGCCCGGCTGGCTTGCCCTTGCTGGCGGGGCCATAGCCACTTACGTCAACGGCAAAGGTCTGGAGATGCTGAAGTATGATCCCCAGCTTATTGTCGGTTTGGTGATCGGCTCCATCCTCGGCATTGTTTTTCTGCGCGGCATTCCCGTCGGACCCCTCATGGCTGCGGGGATTACGGCGGTCTTATACAAATTGTTTACAATGATCAGCGAGCGGATTGGATAAGATCTCACGACAAAAAGCGTCCCCGGCCATGATGGCGGAGACGCTTTTTGGTATATGTTTTGGGTCAAATGGTATAAGGGCGATTACTCGCGACGATCCTGTGGACCACCGACAAAAGCTTGTTCTTCTGTATCCAGGTTATAAGCCGTATGAAGGGCGCGAACCACCTCATTAAGCGGCCCTGCTTCAATGACACAGGAACATTTGATTTCGGACGTGCTGACCATTTTAATGCTGACACCGAGCTGTGAGATGGTCTCAAACATTTTGGCAGCTACGCCTGGGTGACTAACCATGCCTGCGCCAACGATTGATACCTTGACAAGGTTCTCTTCGGAAGTCGCTTCCCGGAAAGGCACTTCACTACGAAGATCTTCTATCACGCGCAGTGCTTTGGCGATGTCATTGTTGGAAACGGAGAAAGAGAAGTCGGCTTTGCCGTCAGCTACACCGCTCTGAACAATGATGTCCACATCAATTCCGTTATTCGCCAGTGCTCCGAATACCTTGGCCAGGATGCCGGGAATATCCTGCGCGCCCAGCAGACTGATTCTTGCTACATTCTTGTCGAAGGCAATGCCCCGAACGACGATCCCTTGCTCCATTACCGCTTCCTCCTTCACTTCAGTTCCTTCATTATACGTAAAGCTCGATCTGACCACGAGACACACATTATTGTGCTTGGCGTACTCCACCGCACGCGGATGCAGCACAGCGGCTCCAAGATGGGCCAGCTCCAGCATCTCATCATACGAGATTTCCTCCAGCTTGCGGGCGCATTTGACGACTCGCGGATCCGTTGAATATACGCCGTCTACATCCGTATAGATTTCGCAACGATCTGCCTGGACCGCGGCTGCCAACGCGACGGCCGTTGTATCCGAGCCTCCGCGCCCGAAGGTTGTAATCTCTCCGTCCTCAGACATCCCTTGGAAACCAGCTACAATAACGATTTGTCCCTCATCCAGCGAACGAATCACGCGGTCTGCCTGAATATCTGTAATTCTTGCTTTTCCGTGCACCGGTTCCGTGCGGAAGCCGGCCTGCCAGCCGGTATACGATACTGCTTGGCCCCCCAGCTGATGAATCGTCATCGACAGTAGAGCAATCGAGATCTGCTCCCCCGTCGTAAGCAGCATATCCATCTCGCGCGCCGGCGGATTCGGGTTCAGCTGCTTGGATTGATCAATCAGATCATCCGTCGTATCCCCCATTGCTGAGACGACGACAACGATCTGATGGCCCTCCTGTTGTCTCTCCAGGATTCGTCTAGCTACACGCTGCATTCGTTCAGGCGTGCCTACAGAACTGCCTCCGAACTTCATGACTAGTAACGACAAGACTGACTCACTCCCGTAACTTGACTTATGAAATCCAACATCCTCACTTAACAATCAGTTATACATTATAACATAAACTTGCCTTGACACAACTGGCTGTGTCGGGAGTCCATGCTTCCATGCAAAAAACCGCTCCTGCCAGCAGGCAATGAGCGGCTTATTAGGCACATTTCGCAGCTTATGCGCGTGAAATATATTTGCCTTCGCGAGTATCGATCGACAGCACATCGCCCTCATTGATGAACAGAGGCACCTGCACCGTGTGACCTGTTTCAAGCTTAGCACTTTTGGTTGCGCCTTGCGCGGTGTTGCCTTTGACGCCTGGCTCGGTTTCCGTTACTTTCAAGTCCACGCTGTTTGGCATCGTGATGCCGATAATTTCGCCCTGGTAGCTGGCGATGTTTACATTCATGTTTTCCTTCAAGAAATTGATTTCCCATTCCAGCTGTTTTTTGTCCAGGTTGAACTGGTCATAGGTCTCGTTATCCATAAAGGTATATTCCGTGCCCGAATTGTAGAGGTATTGTACTTCACGGTTCTCGATCATTGCGCGACCGATCGACTCACCTGCGCGGAATGTTCTCTCCACGGTGTTGCCGTTACGCAGGTTTTTGAGCTTGGAACGCACAAATGCGGCGCCTTTTCCCGGTTTTACGTGTTGAAATTCAATGACGGTAAAAATGTCGCCTTCAACCTCAACGGTCAGGCCTGTCTTAAAATCGTTGACTGAAATCACTAGCAAGTCCCTCCAATGTGTACGTTTGAATTTCCTATCCCAGGATCATAAGCTCCTTCGGGGATGAGGTCAATATTTTAATCCCGTTATCCGTAATGACGATATCATCCTCAATCCGTACTCCGCCAAAACCGGGGAGATAGATGCCGGGTTCGACCGTTACTGTCATACCGGGTGTTAAAACTGTCTGGCTAAGACGCGAGAGGCGCGGGGCTTCGTGAATCTCCATCCCCAGTCCGTGGCCTGTGCCATGGCCAAAATGATCACCATAACCATACCGCGTGATGATATCGCGCGTCAAGGCATCGGCTTCGACACCCGTCATACCCGGCCGGATGTGGTCCAGCGCGTGCATTTGTGCTTCTAGCACGATGCTGTAGATTTCCTTGTGTTTGTCAGTTGGTTGACCAACCACGACCGTGCGCGTGAGGTCGGAGCAATACCCATGATAATAGGCTCCGAAGTCCAGCTTGACGAACTCATTGTTCCCGATGACACGGCTGCTTGCAACGCCGTGCGGCAGAGCCGAACGCTCCCCTGAGGCAACAATGGTATCAAAGGAAGAAGACGTTGCGCCGCGACTGCGCATGAAGACTTCCATCTCCAACGCGATGTCCGATTCAACCATCCCGGGCTTGAGCAATCCGACGATGTGGGCAAATGTAGCGTCTGCCAGCTCGGCCGCTTCCTGCATCACGGCGATTTCCTGCTCATCCTTGATGACCCGCAGTTCTTCGACTACACCGGAAACCGGCACAAGCTCCGTACCGGATAAAGACTCGCTCCAGGCGGTGTAGTCGCTAAATACGACAAACTCTTGCTCAAAGCCCAATCTCCCATGTCCTGCAGCAGACAACAGCTCCCCGATGGCGTCAATCGGGCTGGTACCATGGTCAACTACCTGAAACCTTGGCGCTTGCTGAGGCGCCTGGGCCATATAACGAAAATCGGTCAGCAGCCAGCTCTCCTGCTCCGTTACCAGCACATAACCGGAAGAACCGGTAAAACCACTCAGATACCGGCGATTCACCGGGTTGCTGATCAGCATTGCCTTCAGTCCACGTTCTGCGAGCTTCTCTCTCAACCGATGTACGCGTTTGTTAGCCATTGCTGCCTCCCTTGTGCAGGAGCATAACGTCAGGCGCGTCGCAGATGCCCCAGCAAGGCGGACAAGCCGAGTTCATAACTCTGATCGCCAAAACCTGCGATCTGTCCTACCGCCACCGGAGCAATAACCGACTGATGCCGAAACGCCTCCCGCTTATGTATATTGGACATATGCACTTCTACTGTGGGAATTCCGCTGCCGGAAATCGCGTCCCGCAATGCGTAACTGTAATGCGTGTACGCGCCGGGATTGATCAGGATGCCGTCTGTATTCCCGTATGCCTCTTGGATCCTGTCAATCAGCGCACCTTCATGATTGGACTGAAAAAATGCAAGCGTCACGCCGGATGCTTCGGCAAGCACAGCCAGACGAGCTTCAATCTCAGCCAATGTCACAGTACCGTAGATACCGGGCTCCCGCACGCCTAGCATATTGAGGTTGGGCCCGTTCAAAACCAGTACAGTGGTCACTTCAGACACCTCCTGGATATGTTCCTGTCTAATGACAAGAATCAATTGCCATTTTACCACAGGAGCCGCCGGTTTGAGAAGCGTTTCCTACGTCTGCCGGCGTGCAGGCCCTCCTGCTGCCTCCATTGGCTCGCGCGACTCTTCATTGTTGAACTCAAAGGCAATCGTAAACCCGATGAACAAGCCCCACACGGTAAACACACACAGTTCTGCGATGACCGTGTTCCACCCCAGTTGCTGGAGCGGAGCCATGAGTCCTAACAATGGACCAACTGACGCAAATAGCACTCCCCACCACAGTAGACCATATACAATCCCGGCCCAAGGACCGGTGAACTTACCGAGCAGTGCTTTGTATACATAAGCGGCTACAATGGAGAAAACAATAAAGCTGCCCAGCCCCAATAATACGCCCCAATACGTTTCGAGAAACGAGCGGCGAAAGAATGGCTCGAGCAAAAATCCCGGTATGACACTTGTGAAATTCACAATATTCATTAGCCAGCGCATCAGTCCCCAGATTACTCCGGCATAGATACCGAGCATTAGACAAAACGTCCAGGGATTTGTCTTGTATGGCCGGCCGCCGCTTCGCTCTTGTTCTTTTGCTTTGGTCATGTTCAGGCCCCTTTTCTTCATTATGGCTTGCACGGTATGGCATTAGTATGCAACAACGCATAGCGCCTCCATTCAAGCCTGTTCATGACCGTGACAATAAATTGGCAAAGCAGCCCCGAATCAA
This sequence comes from Paenibacillus daejeonensis DSM 15491, assembly GCF_000378385.1. Lineage (GTDB taxonomy): Bacteria > Bacillota > Bacilli > Paenibacillales > Paenibacillaceae > Paenibacillus_D > Paenibacillus_D daejeonensis. The sequence continues at coordinate 649,321 of NZ_KB899660.1, forward strand.
GTACAATATAATTTAATAGTAGAGATGAGGAAGGTGACCAACTCTTGCCGCAAGATAGCAAAGCCGTATATGGCGGACAGGCTGTAATCGAAGGCGTCATGTTCGCTGGCAAACATGTAAATGTAACTGCGGTTCGCCGCAAAAACAATGATATTGTGTTTTACGAAGTACCCAAGACCTCTGCTCGTTGGGTTCAGAATCTGAAGAAGATTCCGCTCGTTCGAGGAGTAGTCGGGATTGTAGAGTCCAGCGCCAAGGGCTCACAGCATTTGAACTTCTCTGCTGAGGCCTATGCCGAGGATGAAGTCGATGAGGATGATCAAAAAGAAGGATCGCAAGAAGCTGTCAAAGAGAAGAAAAAAGAAGAAAAATCCGGCTGGAATTTAACGATGGTGCTTGGTGTGGCAGTTATGGGCGTGCTCTCTTTCATTTTCGGGAAACTGGTGTTTACGGTCGTGCCCGCCGTTTTGGAAGAATTGATTTTTGGGAACAGCTACAGCATCTTCGTTCACAATTTGATTGAAGGACTCATCAAGATCATATTCTTGCTGACCTATCTCTATTTGATTTCATTGACTCCGATTGTCAAGCGTCTGTTCCAATACCATGGAGCCGAGCATAAAGTAATCAGTGCCTATGAAGCAGGCGAAGACTTGACCGTCAAAAACGTTCAGAAATATACACGCCTCCATTATCGCTGCGGTAGCAGCTTCATTATTCTTTCTGTCATTATCGGTGTCATTATCTATTCCTTCTTCCAATGGGATAGCCTATGGCAGCGCGTGTATCTGCGGGTTCTGCTGTTGCCGCTGGTATTAGGTTTTTCCTATGAGGCTTTGCGCTTCACCAATGCCCTGCGTGATACGCCGGTCCTGCGGTTCCTGGGTTATCCAGGCCTGTGGCTGCAGAAGCTGACAACCAAGGAACCTACAGACGATCAAGTGGCCGTCTCCATCGCTTCCTTCAACCGGATGCGTGAACTGGACCGCGAGATGAGCGAACCCAAAGTAGGCAACCCCGCTGTTTGATTCGATGTGAGAGGATGTGCTGCGAGTGCGAAGATTCAATACGGTCACCATTATTTTAGGGGTCCTGTTGGTGATTGGCATCATCTACACGTTTATGAACAATCCTTCGGTTTTGGTGATCGGTATAGCGGTGTTCGGGATTATCTATCTGCTCTACAAGTTTCCGCCAGACCGCTGGTTCGGCCGCAAGGCCGGAGGCAGCAAGCATCCCAAGATCAAGCCATCTGCGCGCACGGCACAGAAGATGCAGGCTCGCTCCAAGACGCCCCGCAAGAATATACCCTTTCGGGTCATCGAGGGCGGCAAGGATGATGACGATCTTCCCAAGTATCATTGATGCATACAAGGTGAAACAGCTACGCCGTCCTTTGGCGGCGAAGCAAGTTTCATTCCGGAGAAATGTAAGCCAAGTAAAGGAGTAAAACATATACTTTCTTATATTTCAAAAAAAGGGTTGTCGTGAGGAATACCTCATGACAACCCTTTTTTGTGTTCGGCTAGGCTGCTGTCCTATCGGTGAGCCGTTATGTATAGCTTTTTGGCTACAGTTCTGAATTGATTATTCATTGTCCAGCCTTGCGCGCACCTGTCTCAAATCCTCGAGCCGCGCCGGCTCAACCCGGAAATATTCAACGAGCGATTCAATGCACGTAATCGAATCCCAGCTGAGATGATGCTCGATTCCTTCCACATCCGTATAGATATTGGATTCCTGTACGCCGATCGTCGTCAGGAAATCCTCTAGCAGCTGATGGCGGTCAACGAGCCGCTTGCCGATCTTTTTGCCTTTGTTCGTCAGCATCAAGCCCCGATATTTCTCATAGATCAAATATTGGTCCTTGTCCAATTTTTGAATCATTTTGGTTACGGATGAGGGATGCACCTCAAGACCTTCGGCGATATCCGAGACGCGTGCGTATCCTTTCTCGTCGATCAGTTTATAAATTCTCTCCAAGTAGTCTTCCATGCTCGGAGTCGGCATCGAAAGCTCCCCCTCACTTGCTTCATTCCACCTGTTGCTGGTAGTTACTCTTAGTATCATACACTGTTATCTGCTGCAACCGCAACCTCGGCGCCTTGATCTTCCATGACTCAATCGGCGGACAGCATCAAACACTATACCTGATATTATCCGTTCACGTTCAAAAAGGAGGCCACGCGATGGCAACGACAGAAACGCCGAACAGGCCCAGAAGAAGCAAGCTTCATGAATCATTCGTTCCTGAACTGGTCTATTTTGAGCCAGGTGCGCTGGATTATCCCAAGGGGCAACAAATCTACCGTTGGGTCGAGGAGCAAGGTATTCCGCTGCGTATGACGACCTCCCATAATCGCATTACCAATTTGCCAGGAGACAGCGAACTGGAGCAATACAAGATTGCCAAACGCACGCTGGTTGTCGGAGTACGCAAAACGCTCAAATTCGACCAATCCAAGCCCTCAGCCGAATATGCCATTCCCATTGCTACTGGCTGCATGGGCCATTGCCATTATTGCTACCTGCAGACAACGCTCGGTGCCAAGCCTTATATTCGTGTCTACGTCAACATGGATGAGATTATGGATGCAGCTCGCGGTTATATCGAGGAACGCGTACCGGAGATCACCCGCTTTGAAGCCGCCTGTACTTCAGATCCTGTCGGGCTAGAGCCCATTACAGGCTCTCTGCGGGAACTGATTGAGTTCATGGCGGACCAGGAGCACGGCCGGCTGCGATTCGTCACCAAGTTTCACCACGTCGATTCCTTGCTGGATGCAAGGCATAATGGGCACACCAGAATCCGGTTTAGCGTGAACAGCCAATATGTAATCAAGCATTTCGAGCCCGCAACCTCACGCTTTGAACAGCGGATCGAAGCAGCTGCCAAGGTCGCACGAGCCGGTTACCCCATGGGCTTCATTATTGCGCCGATTATCTGGTATGAGGGCTGGGAGGAAGGCTATGGAGAGTTGATCGCCAAGCTGGCCGAAGCGCTCCCTGTGGAGGCGACACAGGGCCTTACCTTTGAACTGATCCAGCATCGGTTCACCAAGACCGCCAAGAATGTCATCGCGCGCCGTTATCCCAAAACCAAGCTGGAGATGGACATAGAGAAGCGCAAATACAAGTGGGGTCGCTGGGGTCAAGGCAAATATGTGTACCCTGATGAAAAAGCCGATGCGCTCCGAATGTTTATCTCGGAACGCATCTTTGAACATTTTCCGCAAGCGGAAATCGATTATTTTACCTGAGTCTTAGCCCAACCAATCTGGGGCAAATTGGTTCAGCCAAACCGTCAAGCGGGACATCTGGTCAGTAAATAACAGAATTCCCATGAGAATCATGACGCCGCCACCAATTTTCATAATGGTTGATGAATACTTCAGAATCCACCGGGTCGATCCGATAAAAAACGCCAATACGAAAAATGGGATCGCAAACCCTAGCGCATAGGCCGTCGTTAATTGAAACCAAGTACCTGGGTTTGTCGCAGCCAGCAATAGGATCGCGCTTAGAATTGGACCGACACAAGGCGACCACCCGGCCGAGAAGCCGATTCCGAAGATGATGGAGCCCAGATAACTTTTTTTGCCAAGCTGAACATCCATCTTCCGTTCCTTCATCAGGAATCTTGGCTGCCAGAAACCGACCAGCACCAGTCCGAGTACGATAATCATAATTGCCGAAATCTGACGAATCAACCGCTCATAGTCCCGGAAAAAGTCTCCGAAGGCACTCGTTCCGTAACTGAGCGTGTAAAAGACGATACAGAAGCCGATCATAAAAAAGAAGGTATGTACCATTGTGCGTATCCGGACATCCCGGGTACGCCTTTCGGCTTTGAGATCCGTTACCGAGATGCCGGTAATATAGGAGAGATAAGATGGATAGAGCGGCAGACAACAGGGGGATATGAACGATAGAAATCCAGCCCCGAAGGCCAGCCAAATATTCAAATCCACAGGTAAATCCCTCCTCAACGTGAATCGCTTAAATACGCAAGCCGCGTTTTAGCAGCATAAGCAAAATCAAAACAGCAATCAACAATAGCACAATCGTTGCTCCCGGAGCCAAATTCCAGATTCCCGCCATCATCAATCCCCCGATAATCGCCAGCTCTGCAATGAGCACCACAATGACAATCGACTGCTTGAAGCTGCGGGCAATAATGAGACTGCAAGCCGCCGGAATCGTCAGCAATGCCGACACGAGCAACGCACCAACCAGCTTAATCGAGGCGCTGATTACCAACGCAGTCATTACACTAATCATAATATTAAAGTAACGGACAGGCAAACCGTTCACTGCCGCCGCATCCTCATCAAACGTAATGAGAAATAATTCCTTGTAATAAATAATGACGGCTGCAAGCACCAGCACGGTCACGATGGAGATGACGATCAGATCATCATTGCCCAACGTATAGATGCTGCCGAATAAATAACTGGTGATACTGACATTAAATCCGACACCGATTGTAAATAACATCGAAGCCACAGCCACACCGCCGGACATAATGATGGCTATGGATAACTCGGCATAGGTTTTGTATGTCCTTCTCAATTTTTCGATTGCAAAGGAGGCAATCAGGGCAAAGACCAGCCCCATCCCAATGGGATATACACCTAGCAGAAAACCAAGCGCGACCCCCGCAATGGCGACATGGGCCAGCGTGTCCCCGATCATGGCCAGTCGTCTGAGCACAAGAAAAAGCCCCAATAAGGGGGCTGTAACTCCGATCAGCACACCACCGGCCAAGGCCCGTTTAAAAAAATCAAATGCAAGTATGTCCACGATCCGAGTCCTTCCTTCCCCATCCCACTCCCGACATCTAGCCAGATACCGGCTGCAGATCGTCGATCGAATTGCGTAAATCCCGCAAGCTGTGAGCAAGATCCGACTCTTTGCAATTGTCCAGCTCGTGGGTATGCTTGACATAAAATTTCAGCTTGCCGTTCTCCTCAAGCGGTTCTTCGCCCAAGTAAGAACGAATCATCTCCATATCATGCGAAACCATCAGGAATGTAATGTTGTGATGCTTATGCATATGCTTGATCATATGAAAAAAGTTTTCCTGTGTTTCTGCATCGATACCGACCGTGGGCTCATCCAGGATGAGTAGCGATGGGTTGTTGATCATCGCTCGGGCAAGAAAAGCCCGTTGCTGCTGCCCGCCAGACAGCTGACCGATCCGTTTCCCTGCCAGGTCTTCAATCCGCATGGCATGCATGGCGTCTTCTGCTTTCAGCTTGTCCGCTTTGCTCAGACGGCGCAGCAAGTGCTTGCGCCCATATAGTCCGGACATCACGACCTCTCTTACCGTCGTGGGGAATAAAGGATTGAATGCATTCTTCTGTGGCACATAGCCAATCCTCTCCCACTGCTTGAAGCTCGCAGAAGGTTGATTGAACAAGGAAATGGAGCCCCGCTCTGGCTTCAGCAGACCAACGATCATCTTAAGCAGCGTAGTCTTGCCCGCGCCATTGGACCCGATCAGGCCAACGAAATCGCGTTCCTTGACGGAAAAGTTCAGATCCGTAATCACTTGCTTTTGCTCATAAGCAAAGGAAACATCGCGAATTGAAATGATATCTTGGTGACAACTAAGTCCATTGGATAATTCCTTTACAGCCGCTGATTGCGTATCCATCGCCTGGCTCCTTTCCCTGCATCTCATGTAATGGCAGATGATTTGCTCTCTCTATTGTAATGCTTTCATCAGATTTTGCAAATTTGCTTCCATGAGCGAAATAAAATCTTCGCCTCTGGCTTCCTGTTCAGGCGTTAGCCCCTCAACCGGATTCAGTACAAGTGTATCAATTTTTGCTTCATTCGCCAAGGTCTGTGCCAACTGCGGCGAGATCAGTTCCTCGAAGAAAATATATTTCACATCATGCTCTTCTACGAATGTAGTAATATTCTTCAAGTCTTGTGCGCGCGGCTCCGCATCTGGGGACAGACCCATGATGGAGGTTTCCGTAAGGCCATAGTCCCGGCTCAGATAGCCAAACGCTTGGTGTGAAGTCACAATCTCCTTGCGAGTCGTCGTAGCCAGCTGTTCCGTAAACTGCTGGTCCAGCGCCGTCAGCTTGGCATTCAGCTCATTGAAATTCGCTTCATAAGCCTCACTGTTGGCCGGATCGACTTCCAGAAACTTATCCTTTACGTTCTCTGCCATAATGAGAGCGGATTTGGGACTCACCCATGTATGAGGGTCAACACCGCCGTGGTCATGGTTGTGACCGTCGTGGCTGTGGTCATCCTCGTGTGCATGATCATCGCCTTCGTGGCTGTGATCGTCCTCATGTGCATGATCATCGCCTTCGTGGCTGTGGTCATCCTCATGTGCATGATCATCGCCTTCGTGGCTGTGGTCATCCTCATGTGCATGATCATCGCCTTCGTGGCTGTGGTCATGAGCTCCGCCTTCGATCAGCTTAATGCCCTCGCTCATCTCGGCTGTTACCACTGTCGCGTCCGCGTTCAATCCTTTTAGAAACTGATCGACCCAGCCTTCCAGGCCCGCTCCATTGTACAGAAACAGGTCCGCTTGCGTAGCTCGCATAAGGTCCGCACTTCCTGGCGTCCAATCATGAGGCTCAACACCTGCCGGGATCAAATTGACGACATCCGCATGGTCCCCGCCGATTTCTTTTGCCATGAAATACACCGGATAGATGCTGGTGACCACTTGAATCTTCTCTGCGGTGACCTCTGTACCTGTGCCCGCATCATTACCGTTAACAGTCTCATTTGTATTGTTATTGCTTCCGCATCCGGATAGCACAAGTGCAGGCAATACCAGACCCAGAAACGCCATTTTTGTTTGTTTTCCAAATAAATTACGCTTATTCATGTTTGTGAACCTTCCTTTGCATAGGTAATCTTAATTAGTAATCGTAAGGATTACGTTATGATTATAGCGATCCAGCCCACCAGTGTCAACCACTTGCCTCCCGCAGCGCCTCTATAGCACCTCTCAAAGCATAGTATTGGTCTAAAATGGCCCGCATACGTACGAGATAGAAATGTTCCTTCAAGATTACTTTAGTTTACCCCTCTGTGCAGTATCGCTCTAACGCTTGCTACATCTTAAACTAACAGTTTCCCCGGGTTGGGCATAACTTTAACGGCCATATATGCAGCTATTCCGGTCTTTTTGGTGAGGGCGCGCGGCTAACGGCCATGGGCGCAGTTATGTTGACAAAATCAGAGGTGATCAGGCCCAAATGAGCACAATAGCAGCTTATATGGCCGTTACAATTCCAAACCACCGATTTCGGGTCAAATAAGCGCTGTGGCGGCCGTTAGAGCAGAAGCTCCTGCAGATTGGTGGCGGGGAGGGCCAGACATCGCTCGGCAAATACTGATGGGATGGCCTGTCTTTTACATAGATAGCCGCGTGTTGGAAGGGAAGCAGGCTGTATATGCCATATAAAAAAACGCCACACTCGTTCTCACGAGTGCGACGCTCTTCTCTTATCACTAATTGTCGTCTCACCCACGATAGCTTGACGCCTATTTCACCAAAGCCCCATTAGGCATGCTGTCGGGGACAGTCGCCAGTGTCAGCTGGTCGCCTGAGGAGGCTGCGAGGATCATCCCTTGGGACAGCTCGCCGCGCAGCTTCACCGGCTTGAGATTGGTCACGCAGATGACCTTGCGGCCTACCAACTCCTCCGGTGAGAAGTGCTTGGCAATGCCCGAGACGACTTGACGCTGTTCGGACCCCAGATCGAGCTGCAGCTTCAGCAGCTTGTCGGCCTTGGGAACTGGCGCCGCTGACAGAATTTGTGCGACACGCAGCTCGACCTTGGCGAATTCGTCAATTGCGATCTCCGGCCGTGCTTCCTGTTCATTGGCTGCTGCCCCGGCCGAAGCCCCCGTTGGAGCGTTAGCAGCCGCAGGAGCCGCTGTAGTCCCCTCTGCTGGTGCTGCATTGCCAGCGTTTGGTGACATCGCAGCAGCGATGTATGCCACCTCCTCAGCAGCATCCAGACGAGGGAAAATCGGCGTGGCCTTATTGACACGAGTCCCGGCTGGCAGCAGTCCAAAGGAACCTGCCGAAGACCAAGTGGTCAGCTCTCCCTTTTCAATCCCCAGCTGCTGCCAGATCAGTGAAGGGGTGTTTGTCAGGAACGGCTGCAACAAAATAGCGATGATCCGAAGTGATTCTGCCAGATGAACCATGACGGATGCCAGCTCGCCGGATTTGGCCTCATCTTTGGCCAGTGCCCAAGGCATGGTCTCGTCAATATATTTGTTGGTGCGGCTGACAAATTGCCAGAGGCTGGCGAGCGCAACGGAGAACTCCATTTCTTCCATTGCCGCTTCCACTGCTTTCACTGTATCTGCAGCCACAGCTGTCAGGGATTCGTCAAACGCCGTCACGTTTCCGGCATAGGCTGGAATCTCACCGCCGCAGTACTTCTCGATCATGGCAATCGTGCGGTTCAGAAGGTTACCCAGATCATTGGCGAGGTCGTAGTTCACCCGTTCGACGAAGTTCTCAGGCGTGAACGTGCCGTCCGCACCAAACGGAACTTCCCGCAGCAGATAGTAGCGAAGCGCATCCAGACCGTAACGCTCAATCAACATAACCGGATCGACGACGTTGCCCTTGGACTTGGACATCTTACCATCTTTCATCAGTAGCCAACCGTGGGCAAAAACCTTCTTGGGAAGCGGAAGATCAAGCGCCATCAACATAATCGGCCAATAGATCGTATGGAAACGAACGATCTCCTTACCGACCAAGTGCACATCCGCGGGCCAGTAACGCTGGAATTTCTCACCGTCAGATCCATAGTCGAGCGCCGTGATATAGTTAGAGAGCGCGTCAATCCATACATAAATGACATGCTTGGGATCGCCAGGCACCTTGACCCCCCAATCGAAGGTCGTACGAGAGACAGCCAGGTCCTCCAGACCGGGCTTGATAAAATTGTTAATCATTTCATTCTTGCGGGACTCCGGCTGGATGAAATCCGGGTGTGCATCATAGTACTGCAGCAACCGGTCTGCGTACTTGCTCATCCGGAAAAAGTAACTCTCTTCCTTGACCAGCTCCACAGGTCTGCCGCAATCAGGACAATTGCCGTTATCCAGCTGTCTCTCCAGGAAGAAGGATTCGCATGGCGTACAGTACCAGCCTTCATACTCTCCCTTATAGATATCCCCCTGCTCCAGCAAGCGGCTGAAAATCTGTTCGACCTGCCGTTTGTGACGTTCCTCGGTCGTGCGGATGAAGTCATCGTGAGAAATATCCAGCGTATCCCATAGTTTGCGGATGCCCCCGACAATCTCATCGACGAACTGCTGTGGAGACTGCCCCTTCTCGGCTGCCTTGCGTTCGATTTTTTGTCCATGCTCGTCCGTGCCTGTCAGGTATCGGACATCATAACCACGCAGCCGCTTGTACCTGGCCATCGCATCGCCAGCTACCGTCGTATACGCATGGCCAATGTGAAGCTTATCGCTGGGATAATAAATTGGCGAGGTAATGTAGAATGTTTTCCTTTGTTCTGTCATTGTCGCTTCCTCCCTCATGTTCCATCTCTAAATAGCACAAAAAACCCCCGTCCACATATGGGACGAGAGTTATTAGCTCACGCGGTACCACCCAAATTCCCCTCAGAGCGTTAAATAAGCTCCCGAAGGCTTCATCTGCCGCCGAATCCTGGCGGCCTGCCGATAACGCCGGCTCACGCGCTGCGCCTTGCGGTCTCAGGCTGTAACCCGTCCGCTCGACTGCAGCTCCTCCGGGACCATCTTCCACAGCGGCGGCATACCGGCTCTCACCTACCCCGGCTCTCTGCAATGCTCCTGCCTGTGTACTCATCCGTTCATCAGAGATGATATAAATTCTGTCTTATAGAGGTTGTTCAAAAAGTCCGATGTTGATCACGAAGTGATTCAGGGAGTGGGTTCGACATCGAATCTTGAATGCAGTCTGAACTAAGCGAATGCTTACGAAGCTAGTTTCCTTGGGAAACTCTTAGGTGCTCACGTAGCTTAGGCTACGTTCCGCTCCTCATTTCCTCCTGCCTCCAATCTTCTCGGTGCTGAACACCGACCTTTTTGAACACGCATTTATAGTCTTTACTCTGTCTATGTCAAAATATACCGGACAATCAGCATATGTGTCAAGCGGTGGGATGCTCTGTCCGCTCCGGCCCGCGTGGTGGCACATGGTCGATGCCCCCTGGATGAAACGGGTGACACTTGCATAACCGTTTCACGGTCAGCCACGATCCTCTGGCGGCGCCATGTGTTTCAAGCGCCTCCAATGCATAAGCGGAGCATGTAGGATAAAACCTGCACGTCGGCGGCTTGAGCGGGGAGATGACTTTGCGGTAGAACAGAACGGGCATCTTGAGCAACTGCCGCATCGACACAGCCTCCTCTGATTCTATACGGTGACTTCTTCCTGTGGACAATCCTTGCAGTAGCCAAACACTTCGAATTTATGCTTCACGACCTGAAATTGATCAGGCGCTTGCGTCATGTCCATTGGACAGAATGTAATCGGATAGGTCTTGCCACATTGAAGACAAATCATATGGTGGTGATGATGATGCTCTTTGCAGTGCAGCTTGAACTTGACGCCTTCTTCGAACATGACCTGCTCCAGCACACCCAGTTCTTCCATCACCCGAAGATTGCGGTAGACGGTATCGAAGCTGAGGCCCGAATAATATTGACCCATATAATCGTAGACATCCTTGGGCGCCAGGTAGCCCGAAGTTTCGGCGAACAGCCGGGCCAGGGTTTTGCGCTGGTCGGTGACGCGCAGGCCTTGTCCGGACATTTTCTGGATGATTTCATCTGTTGTCAGCACTCGCTTACCTCCGTTCTCTTACTTTCCATAATGCCCGAAAATCGCCGCGGAGTCAATTAAACGGGCATTGGCGCACGCTGAATTGGCACGTTGATTAGCTAACGTGTATGCTATCGCGTTCGCTGAATCCTCACGTCGTTACCCTGACGTGAGGATTCAGCGTTACTGGCGCGATTTTATAGTATCTTTGTCGCCTATTCCTATTATATCTTCACATTGGCTTATGTTACTTTATTGACATGTCGTCAAATCATAGTTTAAATAAGGAGAGATATCAATGATTAAAGTTGCTATGCTAAGTTACTGGCACGTGCATGCATGGGATTACACCAAAGAGGTTCAAGCGCATCCAGATACAGAGGTTGTAGCGGTATGGGACGAACAGCCGCAACGTGGACGCGAAGCTGCCGAGAAGCTGGGCGTACCTTTTGTAGAAGATCTGGACACTCTGCTCGCTGACAGCAACATTGATGGCGTGGTCGTCGATACACCCACTGTCATGCATCACGAAGTGATGATCAAGGCTGCTCGTGCAGGCAAGCATATCTTCACCGAGAAGGTTATTGCGCCAACCCAGCGCGAAGTACGCGAGATTCTGGCGGCCATCGAGGAAGCTGGCGTTAAGCTTACCGTGTCGCTGCCACGTCTGAACCATGCTTACACACTGGCTGCACAACAACTGGTTCAAGAAGGCCTTCTGGGCGACCTTACGCTCGCTCGCGTACGCCTGTCTCATAACGGCGCGCTGGCAGGCTGGCTGCCAGAGCATTTCTTCAGCCTCGAAGACTGTGGCGGCGGCGCATTGATTGACCTTGGCTGTCACCCGATGTATCTGACTCGCTTGTTCCTGGGACTTCCTGAATCTGTAAGCGCTCAATTCGGATATGTATCCGGCAAGGAAGTCGAAGACAACGCAGTAGCTACACTGAAATATACAAACGGGGCGGTTGGTATCGTCGAAGCTGGCTTCGTGAACAGTCACTCGCCATTCACGCTGGAGCTTCATGGTACGGAAGGAACCATTCTGTATGGCACGCCTGAGAGCAAGCTGCTGCTCCGCAGCACGCGGCGCGAAGGCAACGAATGGCAGACGATCGAACTGCCGCCGGAACGTATTTCTGCATTCCAGCAATGGGTTCAACACGTTCAGAACGGAACGACCGCCGATGAGAATATCCAACTCGCTACAGATTTGACTAGTCTGATGGAAGCAGCCAATCTATCCGCCGCCCAAGGCCGGAATATCCGATTGGATGAATTAAAATAATATCACTTGCTGAGGGGGACGGGACAATGGCAAGCAAGCCTTTTCCGTATCAATTAATGGAGGATAAGATGGATGCGCTGGACCGACTGGAGCTGCGGTTCCGGTGGGGGGCATACGGCTTCCGTGTGTTGCGCTGCCATCTGGCCTCCTTTCCCCCTGGCAAGATTATTCGTTATCACAAGCATTCCGAGTTTGAGTTTCACTTCATCCCCCGCGGCAGCGGGGTCCTTCGCATGGAAGACAAAGAGTTCGATCTGCGCGAAGGCATGTTTTATTTGACAGGTCCCGGCGTTCTGCATGAACAGCAAGCCGATAATATCGACCCGATGTACGAGCTCTGTTTGCATGTGGATATCATGCCTTTGGCGGAACAACCTTCAGAGGATGGCTGGGGCGAGCAATGGGAGCAGCAGGAGGCAGAGCATTGCGTTCAGGCCCTGCAGCACTTCCCGCTTCAGACCTTTCTGGATCAACACCAGGCGATGCCCTGGTTTTTGCACGCATATCGTGCCTGGGTGGAGGGCCGCCCGGGCTTTTATAGTTCGATCAAGCAAGCGATCATTCAGATCATGATGCGGGCCGCCCGGGTAACCGGACCTGCGGAGGCGCCGTTTGCCCTCCCCTCCCGCAATCTCAATAAGCATCGCTTTCAATTGGCGGTTCAGTATATTCAAGACAATTACAGCAGCGCCATTACGCTGCAGGAAGTCGCCGAACGGCTGCACATCAGCGTGCGCCAGCTGCAGAGAATTTTTCAGGAACAGCATGATTGCTCCTTCAGCATTTACCTGGAGAATTACCGGCTGACTCGCGTTTGCGCCGCCCTGATCGAGGATTTGCATCCGATAGAGCAGATCGCTCTGGATCATGGGTTCTCCGGCAGCAACTATCTCTACTACGTGTTCAAGAAGAAGATCGGCATGACCCCCAAGCAGTACAAACAACAACATCATACCGGCGCACCCCGGCTGCATCAGCCATCCGAGGTCGCGCTGGCAGGTACAAAGAAAGGTGAATCCCTATGAGCCAAGTCCCTAATGTTCGTATCGGCATCATCGGTACAGGAGGCATCGCCCACGCACACGCCCGCGCCTACAAGCAGCTTGCTGGCGTTGAGATTGTCGGTGTTGCCGACATCGTGCCCGGTAAAGCAGAGGAATTCCTTGCACTAGAGCTGCTGCACGATGCTAAGGCATTCCAGAATCACCGTGATCTGCTCGAGCTGGATCTTGACGGTGTTAGTATTTGTACACCCAACATCTCGCATCACAAGCTGACCATTGACGCACTTAAGGCCAACAAGCACGTCCTGTTGGAAAAGCCGATGTCCGTCACTCTGGATGAGGCAATCGAGATGACCGAAGCATCGCACGAGTCTTCCGGCATGCTGACAATCGGCTTTCAGCCGCGCTATGATCCCAATACGGCACTCGTTCGGGATATCGTCCAATCCGGCAAGCTCGGCAAGGTCTACTATGTCGAAACAGGTGGCGGACGCCGCCGCGGCATGCCAGGCGGCACATTTATCCGCAAGGATCTGGCAGGAGCCGGAGCGATGGCGGACATTGGCTGCTATTCGCTGGATATGGCGCTTCATGCGCTCGGCTATCCGCGGCCGCTGACCGTCTCTGCTTATACGTCCAATCATTTCGGCTCCAACCCGCTGTATCATCCGGAGGCAGAGCGATTCGAGGTCGAGGACTTCGGGGCAGCCATGATCCGTTTCGAAGGCGATCTGGTGCTTCAGTTCAAAATCTCCTGGGCGATGCATATGGATACGCTCGGCTCGACGATGTTCCTCGGCACAGATGCAGGGCTGAAGATTAATCCATTCGGCACTGGCAACTGGTCCGGTGTGTGGGACGGCAAGGTTGGCGACATTACCATGTATCATGATGTGATGGGACGCCAGACGCACACGCCGATCCCGACAATCACCCATGAGAAGGATCTCTTCTTTGAGAAGGTGCGAGACTTTGTCGAAGCGGTCAGGGACGGACGGCCTGCTCCGATTCCCGGCGATCAAATCCTGATCCAGCAAGCGATCATCGACGGCATTATCCGCTCTTCCGAGCAGAAAAAAGAAATCGAGCTGAAGCTGCCGGACGCCCTTTTCGCTCCACGCGCATAATCCAGAAGCTCGTTACAGCAAACAACCCTCCCGTGCCATTCGGCATCGGAAGGGTTGTTTTTTTGTGACTATAGCTGCATTAGATTCAGACCTACCATCGAACCTCAGGCATCGGCAGAAATAGCATATGAATCGGCAGATTACTGCCGGAGGCCAGGGTAAATACAAAATCCACAATCTCTTCACGAGCGCCGGTCCGGTGCAGCACCGCTGCTTCATGCTGGTTCCATAAAATATTGGTGTTGGTCACCGGGACCGTGGTCCCGTTTACGGTAAAGGCACCGGTATATTGGCCACCTCTGGCATTAAGAGCGATCACCGTATTCGGCGCAACGCGGACCTGCATCCGGTACAGTACGCCAAAATTACCGATGTTAAGCTCTAGCAAGCCCGTCAGGTTGTCAATGCCATAGATATAGCTGTCCATCGTCCGATCACCAAGAACGATACGGTGCGGCTGAGCGCCCAATGTCTCGCCTACGTGGATGATCCGGTCCGCTGCCGTAAACGTACCGCGAACATGCTTGTTGTCTCGTGCAAGCAGCGGCAGCGATTCCAGCACAGCAATCGGATCACGGCCCTCCTCAACAACAGCGATCCGGAAGCGCACATTGGTATTCGTCGTCACATCCGCATAGGCGGTTAATACATGATTAGGCTTCATCGAGATCCGGTGCAGATCTGGCAGGACGATCTTGGATTCACCCGGGCCCAGACGGATCCAGCGTGTGTCGGGCTTGCGGGTCAGCTCGTTCAAATAACGTTCGACAGAACGCTTCCCTGTGTTGGCGACGTACGGGTCGGGACCGCCCATCGCAAACGCGCCAAATCCGACTTGCGTAACGACACTGTTCGTATTCGTTGCCACAAGCACCAGCTTCATGTTCTTGTTGGTGCCATTGAGATGATGGAACATAAAACGTGTCTGTCCACTCAATTGGTCGTCATACGCGATCCCCTCGCCTAACAGCGTCTCTGGCGAATTACTGCGCACCATTTGCGCGGGGAGAGATTGCACCTGGTACGGAATGGAACGGTAGGTCAGCGATGCTGAGCCATCGACGGCATACTTGTCCCCTATGGGCGTATGTAACCGGTGGTATTCATCAAACGTGTACAGCACTTCCGACGTTACCGTAATGTCTTTGGTAATGCGGTCGGACAGCCCGTGCTTGTCTACAACCTCCAGCGTGACCCGCTTGGTACCAGGCTGAAAAAACACCTCTGCCTTGCCGGACCAGGTCCGCTTGACGATTGCATTCTCATCGTCCGTACTCCGGTCAAAGTATTGAATGCGTTCCCCAATTCGATACGTCGTCTTGTCGGTTGTAAAATCGGCGACTGGCGGCTGATTGGGCATGGTTACCTGAAAAGTGACCGAATAGGGTTCACTCCAGTTGCCATCCTCGCCGAGGACCATTCGCGTAACGGTATATTGTCCGGGTTCACTGTAATAGTCTTGCAGCCCCGTCCAGTACTCGTCCACATACCTTCCATTCGCCAAGTCACGGGTTGTCACTCTGGTCTGCCCGGCAAGAATCGTCTTGGGGACGATCTCGAACGTGGCCTGCAGCGCATTGCTCCAGCGGAAAGTCATAACGGTCGGAGTAAAATCAATGGAGCTCCCGGTCAACTCAGCCCATGTCCGCAAGGGGACCATGAGAAAGCCTTCTTGGATATAAACCGTTCCCGAGGACCGAACGACTTGACCGTTCACCCGGATGTCTGATTGATTCGGACGAAAGCGAATATCTAAATTCCCCTTGATTGCAATGGACTCTTTCGTAGCTGCATTGTATGAGACCTGGAAGCCGTATAGCTGAGCCATCGTCTTGAAGGGTCCATAGGACGATCCATTGCGGAACGTGACGGGCTGAACGGCTTGAACTGCGACTCCGTTGTGTTGCAGCATCTTGCTGTTCTTGGTTAATACCAGTTGTTCGTTACTTGAGGCTTCGGCTTGCCCAGATCCTACGGCAAGGGGCAGAAGCAGACAAAAGATGAGCAGTACTTTTATCGATTTCAATGCATTAACTCCTTTGTGCCGTTCTGGCTGACTTGAATTACCCTACTGTGGACGCGAACTACATGTGAAAAGTTGCGAAATGTTATGTAATCGTCAATGTTTTGTCACAAGACTGACCCTTCAATCCAAAAAAAAAGCCCGTCGGCCAGCGCCGTCAGGCTTCTGAATCTGCGTGTCCCCTACTTCATTAACCATTGACACGCATATCGGCCAGGAACGTAATCGCCATGGCCAGGAACAAAATAATCGCGGCAATTCTCAGCAAATCACGTCTGCGCTTGAGCCGGACCAGCTCCTCCCGAGGCAGCTGTTTGTAAATCCCTTCTACATAAGAGCGCTGAAAAAACAGCGTTGTCACCAGGGCAGCAACAAAAAAGATATTGATGATAAACCAGGTTTGTCCGAGATCCACGATCTTGCTCCTTCCTCTTATTTAGACTGTAGAGCGAGAACCTGCTCGCTGCCGTCTTGGCGATACACACTAAAGGCTGCAGACCTGACCGTTGTTCGACGGTAGGCCTACAGCCCTGTTCAGTGCAGCCGGTGCTGCATTCTCGCTACACGTACCATATATTGAGCAGCACGAAGAAGACGATAGCGCTCACTACAGAGCCGGCAAAATAGAACCAGCCGGTACGATAGCGCGTTTGAAACATACGCAGGATGCCCAAACTGAGCAAGCTTAAAATGAGCAGAATGCCTACAGCTCCAAGAATGAATAAGCCTGCAGAAACTTCGCTGACATTTACTAATGACAAGGTACGCACTCCCTCGGCTAACAAGTGTATACCTTGCATTATAATAGATCCCCCGACCCATTGCCACGTGGAGATCAGACAAATTCGTGACAATTCAACGTTGCGGGCCTTTGCGAATCACCGCTTCGATATATTGATCGCCTGCACGGCGCTTTTTCAGCTTCACCTGGAGCACACCGGATACCAGCAAAGAACGATAGGATGAAGGCAGAACAAGGCAAGGCAGACGTGTAATCAGATCCTCCTTGCCATGCCCAAAAACCAGCTTGATCCGGTCCGCTCTGACATATAACCTCAATTCATTCTCACGTACTCCGGGAGGGATCGCCAGCTTGACGATGACAAAGCGGTGCGTCTCGAATATCTCAGGCTTGCCCGCCCCCTGGTTGCCCATCTGTATCGCAGGCAATGCGCCACCAATCAGTTGACCGACATAACGTTCGATCCAGTCTGGCTGCTTGAGCATCTCCTGCGCTTGAGGCAGCCCTCCCTGCCCCATCCACCGCTTCATCTGCTCCCAGTCGAATGTAGGATCTTCTCTGGAATATCCATCTGCCATGCCGTTCACCTCCGTCTTCCCTGACGTCGCTGCTTCTATCTTATGCGGCATGACGGGCTAATGTCCCTGTGCGTGAGCCGTCACGATAAAGGCACATCTGGGCGAATGCCGCATAGGATGGATCAAAAGCTTGCAACAGGAGTGGTGATATGCCTTCAGTCGTTGGTTTTGTCAATATCGTCAGTGTCGGCTCCAGTGCCGTCATACAATTCGGTGATGCGCTGCAGCTATCACCGATCAGCAATTCCAAGTCCTATGCAGGCTCCGGCTCCTTCCTGACCGGCGGTCTCAGCAATGCAAATAACGGCGTCAGTGCAACGAACACCCTTGATCCCGATGTGCAGGATAACGCCACCAATCAGGTTAATGCGGTATGAACCTGACCGTCTATCAACACATTACCATCCATCAATTACGGGTGGATAGCGTCTCCAATTCCTCCGTCCTGCAGGTAGGGACAGCGGGAGCCGTCAGCTCGCTCTCCCAGCTCTACAATACAGGGCAGTTTACCGGACCGGCACCACAGCTCGGCGAAGAAAATCCGTTGTCGCTGGTCCCCTTTCCAAGTCCGAGGTAAAGGAGTGAACGGACATGCAGCAGCCAATAGCCTGGTCGGAATGGGCACTTCAAACCCAACAACAGCTGCAGCAGCAGCTGCTGCGCGTCGCCGATCTGGAACGGCAGGTATGCGAACTCACTACCAGACTAAAAGTCATGGAAGAGAAGCCATCCTGCACAATAGAGAAACTGGAATATCGCTTTGATCAACTGAAGGTCGAACGCCTGGACGGCACACTGCATATTGGCATGTCCCCCCAGGCGTGCGAATCGCAAGGCGTGATAGAACAGTTCACGACTACGCCCATATATCCTCAGCCTCCCGTTAGTGCTACCTCTGCGGGGAATCCGCAATCACAGCCATCCGATCCTCCGCTGCAGAGCACCTCGTGGCCAGCAGAGGATGACGCGAGACAGCAGGTTGAGCACTATCTGGAGCAATCGGCACCTGAGGTCCTCCACCGTATTGCAGCAAATGCGCAGTTACCGCTTGATCCCCATCATAGCCGCTTAATCCTTGCTGATCTCCAGCGTCAGGCTCTGCCGCGACTCGCCTATTATAAGGAGACTGCCAGTCGGGACAGTGGCCACCCGGCAGCGGATGCCGATATTGCAAGCCGTACGATTCACGATATCGAGATGGCCATGCAGCTCTATGTTGAACGACTGCTCCAGAAGGAGGAAGGGCAATGAATCTTCATGTTACCAACCATCAGTTGGCCGTCGGCAGTATTTCCCTGATTGGGGTTTCGACTTCTTCCATGCTTCAAGTCGGAGATACCGACCAGGTCATGTTGTATTCCATGTTCGATACGCCGCCGGAGTCCGTCATCGTCGGTCCGCTTGTTCCGTTGCCAGAACCTTCGACCTCAGCAGAAGCCAATCTATGATTCCCGGTGTGTGTGGCCGCACTGCACACCTAGGCAGCCTTTCCATTGTCAATGTATCGTTATCCGCCGTTGTTCAGCTTGGTGACCACGGCAACTATACCCCCCGGGTCCGGGCGATTGCTGTGCAGCGTCAGGTTGACCATACCCTTGGCGGGGAAGCTGAATTTGCTGCCTACCCGATCTTCTGGCGTCCTTTCCCTAATCTATCCGCCCCTGCCGTCTGCCTAACCAAGGAACAGGTCTGTGAGCGAATTCATGTCGGCAGCATTTCTGTGATTGGTGTGGGCTCTTCTTCTCTGCTGCAAGCTGGCAATGGCAGCTGTATGCAAGCAGAATCCCGCATCAAGCACATTCGGCAGTTCCAGGCACCTCTACAAGCACCTGCAGGCCCTGTCTGACGCCTACTGGGCAGATGCCCCAAATCTCCCGACCCGGTACAAACGTCCATAACCATTTGCCCCCACCGACATACATTACAGTGTGATCTAAACCATCACAACACGTGCGAACGACACGATCGCACGCATCCAAAACAAACAACAACAGGAGGTATGTACTGTGGGATACCCTGTAGGTGGTGCTGGCTGCGGACCAGTTGGTGGCGTAGGTGGCGTAGGCTGTGGCCCTTGGAACAACGTAGGCGCAATTTTGGTGCTCTTCATCCTGCTGGTCATTATTACTCGCGCCTGTCTCTGGTAGGACCCGGTTCGACGCAGGAAGCTTGGCATAAACGCAGCAAAAAACCGGCCGCCATGGCCGGTTTTTGTTTTATCGTATAGACGTTTAGGTTTTCGGGGCCCCCGCAAAGGTTCTGGCTAAGCTTCGAAGGAAAGGCTCCACTTTGTGGGGCTGGTTTATACTTTCACGCTAAGGTCTGCGTATTTTGCAGCATACTTGCAGACGCTCTGGACATAGGTCGCGTGGGACCAGGTCAGCGGCGCCACAGACAATGGCGTTCCATCATATGGATGGAGCTGCTCCGGGAGCACGCCGCTCTCAAGTGCCGAGCCCACCACCCATTCGAGTGTCTGCTTCGGCTTCGCCAATTGAGACAACTCTGTCGCTGCATCGATTTCATAGTTGGCTATCCACAACGTACAGATAATCCATGGATTGCCGGGCACTTTCTCAATATCGCCGGAATGCTGGAAATAGTAATCGTTGGTGTATCGCGCAATTCCGCCAACCTCGGTGCGGACCCCAAGACCATCACGTATGGAATTCATCGTCTTGATGACCCGCTCGTCCGTTACCGGCAGAACACCGAACTCCAGGATGCCGAACATGCTGCTCTCTAGCGTCATGTCTTTGACCCACTCGTCGTCCTTCAATACCAGCCCCCGTGCAAAGCGGCCGGACGGCTCATCCCAGAGATGCTTAATCATCGCCTGCTTCATCTTCTCGGCTATGCCGCGATAGTAATCGCTTCGCTCGTAATCTCCGAACAAGTCCGTGAAGTAAGCCGCCGCCATCAACCCGCCGTACACGGAAGCCGTCGTATAGGTCCAGATCCCGTAGCGTTCCTCCCACAAATCATAGCTCGGTTTGGGCAGATCCAGACTTTCTTCAATGTAACTGCCAAGGAACTGCGCCGCTTTGCGAATCAGATTGCTATAGAGCGACTGAGGGAGCTCAATGACACGATGACGGGTGTAATCCTTCCACAATGCGTAGAGAACCAGGGCTGTCTCATCTTCCTGCAACGGAAGCCGTTGGCTTCCCTGCACGATGTAGGGGTGCCAACTGGAGCCAACCGTGCCATCTGGATTGTATTTATGATACAGGTAGCCTTCTGGAGCCAAGCCGTCTGCGCAGAATTGGAAGAATGGGCTGACAACACTTTGGTAGCCGGCAAGCGACATGGCATCGGCGATCAACGCGCCATCCCGCGGCCACATATAACTGTAATGATCCCGATTGTACTGCAGAATATCAGTGTCATTGGCAGCCAGAATCGCTCCCCGTTCATCAATCTGCGTACGTACCATCAACAGGCTTTTCTTGTATAAGCTGATAACCGGACCCGGCAGATCGCCGAAATCCATCTCCGAACGCGACAGCCAATGATTCCAATAGATGACAATCCGGCTGAGCAGCTTCTCGGGATGACTGTCCTGTACATACTGGTTCAACCGTTTGACCTCGGTCAGATCTTTACCAATCGACATCCAGTAGTAGATGGTGCGTTCGCCACCTGCCGGCACCACCGTGCGGAAGCTGATTGTACTATCGACCGAGCCTTGCGAAATCGAGTTGCCCATGAGGACTCCGTCTTCCGCATCACGCCATGTGCCTTCAGCGGAGCCGAAGCGTTTAATACCTGTCGAATATTGATGAATGCCGGATTCCTCGGAGAACCCGTTAAACATGAAGTAAGACGCCCGTTTATAGTGAAATAAAGTATGGTTCTCAGGGTAGTAAGCGGCCGTATCGCCGACTTCGTTGCCCTCAATCATCAAATCCTGATGGAAGAACAACCGCACCTCACGTTGATCCTGTCTGAGGTTGCGTACAACCACACGCTTGATATAGATGGTCTCCCGTTGATGGATACCATCGTTGAGCTGGAGCTCCAGTCCCAGCCGATCATTCTTGGCCGTTACGTTCGTTACCAGCGAGTCCTCGATATAGCCAAGGGAGATATGCCATTCCTGGTCGTCGAGCCATGAGAAGGAGCCGTCGACCCATACGCCGAAACGGCACTTCTGCCCTCCGACATGATTCAGTTGGCCGACAAACGGATAGTAGATGTCCCGGATAAAGCAGTTCTGGTCCAGGTTCACGAGAAGTTTGCCGTTGCCGATTACCAGTTGTCTTGCCATTTCAAATCTTCTCCTTTCGTTGGTGCAAAAGCTCCCGGTACAGCTCTACATACCGTCTGGCAGCTTTCTTCCAGCTGAAATCCCGCTTGGCAGCTGCGGCAATAAGCCCCTTCCACTGTTCAGGCTCTCTATAAATCGCCAGTGCGTGTCGCAGCGCCTCGAGCATAGCCTCTGGGGTTAGCTCCGTGAAGACGAAGCCTTCACCCTGCCCCGTACCCGGATCATATGGATTCACAGTGTCCTTTAAGCCCCCGGTCGCATGCACAACCGGTACCGATCTGTACTGCATGGCGATAAGCTGACTCAGTCCGCATGGCTCATAGCGTGAAGGCATCAGGAACATGTCCGACGCGGCATAGATCTGCCTGGCCAGCTGTTCATCGAACCCCGTAACTGCCACTACATGGCGGGGATGGCGCATCATCCATGAAGAGATGCGTGCTTCTTCATCCGGCTCGCCGGCTCCCAGGACAACAAGCTGCGCATCCTCGCCAACCAGCTCATCCAGCACGGGATCGATCAAATCGAGCCCCTTCTGGCTGGTCAGACGGGAAACGATACCGATCAGCGGCCGATCGCCTTCTGCTGGCAATCCAAGCTGCCGCTGCAGCGCCTGTTTGTTCTGAACTTTCTTGTTCCGAGCATTACGATAAGGCGCAGTCAGCGCCGGGTCTCGCATGGGATCATAGAGATCCGTATCGATCCCATTCACCCAACCGTACGCATCCTCACGGCGGCTGCGGATAACACCATCCAATTGACCGCCGAATTCGGCAGTCTGGATCTCATCCAGATAGCTCTCGCTTACTGTCGTCAGCCGGTCGGCATATAGCAAGCCGCCCTTCAAGGCACACGCCTCACCATAGAGTTCCAGTGTCTCAGCAGTCAGCGCCTCGGGAGCGACACCGAGCAAATCTGCCATCAGAGGAAGCGGCAGCCTGCCCTGGTAGAGCATATTGTGAATCGTAAAGACGGTAGGAATCGGCGGCAATGTCGGTTCCTCTGCCGCCCGCGTCTTCAAGAGATAGGGTATCAGCGCACTCTGCCAGTCATGGCAGTGAATAAGATCAGGCTGCTCGGTCATATAAGGCAGGGCTGCTACTACCGCGCTACTAAAGAAAACGAAGCGTTCCGTCTCATCGGCATAGCCGTAGAGTCCGCTCCGCCCAAAATAATAGGCATTGTCCAATAAATAAAACGGCTGACCACCGACCTCACCAGCCAACAAATCGCAAGGCTGGCGCCGCCAGCCCAGCTGCACCTCAAACGTATGTACAAGGCGGAATTCGCGTTTGAATTCCAGAGGGATATCCCGATAGTGCGGCATAATAATTGTCGTTCCGGCACCCAGAGCTGCCGCAGATTTGGCCAAGGCTGCAGCCGCATCACCAAGACCACCGGTCTTGGCAAGCGGCGCCGCCTCGGAGACGGCATACAGTATATTCATCTCTCTCCACTCCTGCCTGCCGCGATCGGTCAGATCACTTTGCGTTTGCTCGCCAAGTACGGCGCATCCGTGACGCCGCGAATCTCCCGTCCGGCTTCGATATGGACTTCCTTATCCAGAATGACATGATCCAGCTGACTGCCTTCACCGATTTCTCCGTTTTGCATAATGATACTGTTGCGGACGATTGCCCCTTTGCGCACCTTCACACCCCGGAACAGAATACTGTTGATGACGGTTCCCTCGATTACACAGCCGTTGGCAATCAGTGAATTGCTTGTTTTGGCGCCCTCGAGATAGGCTGCTGGCGGTTCGTCTTTGACCTTGGTGTAGATCGGTCCAGGTTCAAAGAAGAGCTCCCGCCACACTTGGGGCTTCAGCAGTTCAAGCGAATTGCGGTAATAGCTGGTAATGGTGTTGATAATGCCAAGGTACCCCTCATAGAGATATCCGTTGATATGCAGCGTATCCAGCCGCGACATGATGGCATGCCGTACCAGATGGTCCTGCCCTTGCGCCAGCGACGTCTCGACCAGGTCAAGCAGCAGCTCTTTCTTCATGACGTACATTTCCATCGATACCAGGTCGCTCTGCATCCGTCCATAATGATCCTGCATCCCTACCACGCGCCGGTTGCTGTCAAGCTCGACCTTCCTGGCTTTACCGCAGAGGTGATCGCTCTGCCGCTTGCAGACCACTGTAATGTCGGCCCCTTTGGCTAGATGATCCGCCAGCACAAGGTTGTAATCGATATTACAGATCATGTGGCTGCGGGCTACGACCACATACTCAGCCTGACTGCGCAGGAAATAATCGCGGTGCTGAAAAAAATGAAACAGGTCGCCTTTGCGCAGATCGCTCATGTCGTCTGCTACCGGAGGAAGCACAAACAGGCCGCTCTGCCGGTGATGCAGATCCCAATGGCTGCCGGATCCGAGATGGTCCATCAGGGAACGGTATTTGGTATGAGCAAATACGGCCACCTTGGAGATGCCGGAATTGACCATGCTGGACATCGTGAAATCGACCAGACGATAACGCGCACCGAAAGGTACAGTAGCCAGGCAACGATTGGCCGTCAACGATTCCAATTCGTCAGGCTCGTGGATCAAGTTAATAACGCCCATCAATTGATTATTCATGACTACTCCACCTCCTGAAGCGATTGTGAATGGCTGTCGACATATTCATCGCTTGCCACAACCGTGATCGTCTCACCGTCAGGCTTGCCGATGGTTACCCCATCTGAGATAATGGCCCCTTCGCCGATAATGGCACGATAGATCTTGACACCCTCGCCGATTTTGACGCCCGGCATAATAACCGATTCCTGTATGATCGCGTCCTTGGCCACTTGCACACTGTTGAAGAGGACAGAACGATGTACCCTGCCTTCTACGAAACAACCTTCCGTTATAAGCGAGGATGTCACTACAGCATCTTCGGAGACGTACTGGGCGGGACGGTTCGGGTTCACCGAATAAATGCGCCAGTCCTTATCCTGCAGATTCAGTGCCGGCTGATCCTCCAGAAGATCCATATTGCCTTCCCACAGGCTCTCAATGGTCCCGACATCCTTCCAGTAGCCGCGGAACGGATACGCGTTCAGCTTGATCCCGTCTCCCAGCATCGCCGGAATGATGTCCTTGCCGAAATCATTGGAAGAGCGAGGGTTGGCTTCATCCTGAATGAGATATTGCTGAAGGACAGGCCATGAGAAAATATAAACGCCCATGGAAGCCAGATTGCTTTGTGGTTTTTTGGGTTTTTCCTGAAAATCGGTCACGCGGTTTTCTTCATCAACGCTCATGAGTCCAAACCGGCTGGCTTCCTTCCAGTCCACCTCGATGACCGCAATGGTCACATCCGCGCCTTTTTCCTTATGGTCTTTTAACATCTGGTCATAATCCATGGTGTAAATGTGGTCTCCGGAAATGATAAGGACATATTCGGGATCATAGCTATCGATAAAACCCATATTTTGATAAATCGCATTGGCAGTTCCTTTGTACCAGGTTCCGCCTTTGGACTTGACGTAAGGCGGCAGCACGGACATCCCACCATCGCGGCGGTCCAGCCCCCACGGGGATCCGATGCCGAGGTACTGGTTAAGGATGAGCGGTTGATATTGCGTGAGCACGCCTACGGTATCAATGCCCGAATGCGCGCAATTGCTAAGTGTAAAATCGATAATCCGGTATTTTCCGCCGAAATGAACGGCTGGTTTGGCAAGGTCCTTTGTAAGAACGCCTAACCGTTTGCCTTCGCCGCCGGCAAGCAGCATTGCCACCATTTTTTTGCGAGCCATGGACACCACTCCCTCGATGTTGTGTATTCCCTGTCCTAGCGCAGATTGGAATCTGCAGACAAGAGCTGTTACGGAAAAAGAGATGAATTTCGGCTTGCGCCGCGGGGCGCGGCCGTCTGAGTAAGGATGGAAGGGATCACAATTGTGAAGAAGATGTAAAAAAACATGACATAGCGGTGTTTGTGTACATTATACTATAGGATGGACTAGATTGGCACCCCAAAAGTACGAGTCTGCGAAGCTAGACACCCCAAAAACAAGGGTAGGTGTAATGTATTACCCTCTTCTGGCGCAGCCGACGCCTCCCCTCTTGTAAAAAACAGGCTGCTTCTTCCTATATTATCTTGTTTTTCTGGGAGTCAGACAAGGGGGAGTTTACAGCTGTGGCTTATGATATGTCAGGAAGGAAGCGAATCAGTACAAACAAGATGACGCTTGCGTGAACAATCGTGAGTATTGGAATCCCGATTCGGAACGATGGATGCTTGGTCTTGTGCCGATAGGTATACATAGCCCACCAGATTCCCGAGGCTCCGCCAGCAAAAGCAAGCAAAAAAAGGCGTTTCTCCGGAATCCGCCGCTTGCCCGGCCGGCCAGCTTGGCGCTTGTCATATCGCATGACTGCCAAGCCGACAAGACTGAATAACAGCACCCATACAAGCAACAACGCGGGGAGCGGCACTACCTCCAGGACCTCGGTCATCATGCACCCACCTCGTAATAAGCAGCAATGGTTGCTTCATCCTCTGCGTTGGCTGCAAAAACCAGTTCATAGTCTCCCAGTGTGTAATGCAGTGTCCACTGATCTTCATAATAACCGTCATTGGCGTTCTCAACCATGGATCGCACGGTCCCCTGTTCCCCTAATATCTCGCGAATCTCCGAAAAGGTATCGCCTACGGTAACTCCGAACAGCTCAGTCCCTGGTCTCATACCAATGCGTTTGACGCTGCCGGGGGCTATCGAATCATCTTCGCGTAGCTGAGCATCGGTAAAATAGACCACCTCAGGATAGTCAAAGTAAAGACCGCCGGTCAAGTAATCCATAGCTTGTGGCTCTCCCAGCTCCTCCAGCATGCCTTCCGTGTAATCACCGAGACCATAGGCGAAAGGCTCAAGCTTGCCCTCGTAGGCGCTAGCAGGAAAGGGATCGGCACCCGGTGGCAGCTCCGTCTCTGCGTTCACGCTGTCAGCAGGTTCGGCGGGTGAGGTACAGCCGCCGATGATTAGCACGAGCAAGAGCAGAACCAACCAGCAGCGCCGGGGAGCAGCAGATGGGCTTATCATCTGCCCCCCTCCCCATGCACGCTTGCCTGAAATGCTCTATGCGTATAGAGCCCCTCTTCCAGTGTCGTAACGAATCGGCTTGGCTCGCCCACGGACAAGAGCCGCAATTCATGCATAGCTCGCGTACAAGCTGTGTAAAACAGCTTGCGCTCCAGCTCCCGGGTATAATTACGGTCGGAGGCGTCACTGATGACGACCGCATCAAATTCCACCCCTTTGGCGAGGTAAGCAGGAATGATCTGAATTCCGGTCTTGAACGAAGCGGTCTCCTTGCGAATCAAATGCGCCTCAAAGGCCTCAGGCAAGGCAGCGTGCAAGGCTTCGCACTCGGCCGCCGTCCTGCCGATAACAGCAACTGACGCATAGCCTTCCCGCTGCAGTTCCGCTAAAGTCTCGACCAGGGCTGCCCGGTGCTCCTCCCGGTCAGAAACGACAGTCACGATTGGCTTATCGCCACTTCGATTGAACGGAATGATCTCCTGGCCACCGGCAACCATCCCGCGAGTGAATTCGACAATCTCGCGAGTCGATCGGTAGCTGCGAGTCAAGCGGATAATTCCCGTATGCTCCTCGCCATACAGACTGACCAGCGGCGCAGTCTCGCCCATGACAGGCGTATGGGCATAGATCGCCTGATTCAAATCACCCAATGCCGTCATGCGGGCGCGTGGGAACAGCCGCTTCAGGAACTCCAGCTGGAAAGCCGAATAATCTTGCGCTTCATCGACGATTACATGCCGTACATTTGTGTTGGTTTCAAAGCCTTGAACGAGCTCTTTGACATAGAGGAAGGGTGTGGCATCCTCATAAGGCAGGGTCTGATTACGGATGGCTTCTGCGGTTCGCTCACAGATCTCCGCCCATGCTTCGGGGGCTTCCCCGGGTTCTGCTGCGGCTGCGTAGTATTCAGGCTGCTCAAACAGCTGTAGATACAGCTTCACATAATCAACAAAGGACAGGGCTGCCACCCTGCGCCGCACTTGCTTCAGACGCTCTTTTACAATAAGCTTGGCCAGCAGTTCCTTTTCCTTGTCCTGATCGTCAAAGGTATTCAATTTGTCCCGATTCTGCTTGCGGAGTTTTTGGAAAGCCCGTTGGTACTGCTCGGGAGACAACAGCTCGATCTGATCCTCAACCCACGCCTCTTTCCACTGTCCCGACTCAAAAGCTTCAATCCGCTCCTGGATCCATTCCTCTAGCAGCACAATACGGTTGGCAAGTCGGATGGACGGATCCATCGTGTAGAAGCGCTCCTTGAGCTGCTTGGCCGAGACAACCGTCTGCCCCTGGCATTTCACCGGCTTGAAGGGCATACCTGCTGTTTCGAGCTGTTTCACATACCGCTGCAGCGTACTCAAATAAGCCGAAGACGATTTATAACGAATGCCCGCGAGTCTGGCCTCATATCCCGCTGTCGCACCGTCCTGAAGCACATACTCAATCTGCGTGAACGGGTCCTCTACAGCAAAAATGTCACCCAGACGACGATCCAGATACTCCTGGAAGGTAGTCTGCGCCATGTTCTGCTCACCCAGCTCCGGCAGTACCGTAGAAACATAGCTGTTGAAGAGCGGATTTGGGGAAAACAACACCATTTGCTCTGCCTGCAGCGTTTCCCGGTGACGGTAGAGCAGATAAGCGACACGCTGCAGCGCGGCTGAGGTTTTTCCGCTTCCCGCGGCTCCT
Organism: Paenibacillus daejeonensis DSM 15491; assembly: GCF_000378385.1. Classification (GTDB taxonomy): domain Bacteria; phylum Bacillota; class Bacilli; order Paenibacillales; family Paenibacillaceae; genus Paenibacillus_D; species Paenibacillus_D daejeonensis. Next base: position 677,909 of record NZ_KB899660.1, read on the forward strand.
TGCACGACCAGCATCCGTGTGCGCTCATCACGAATAATGCGGTTCTGTTCCTTCTGAATCGTTGCTACAATCGACCGCATCTGCTGATCACTGCTGCGGCTGAGCGCTTGTTGGAGCAATTCATCCCCAATCGTCAACCCCGTGTCAAATAACAGCTCGATGACGCCGTCACGAATCGCGAATTGTCGCTTAAGCAGCAAGTCGCCATTCACCTCGCCGGACGGGGTATCATATGCCGCTGGTCCTGGACCATGATCGTAATAGAGGCTTGAGATCGGCGCCCTCCAGTCATAGATCAGGAAACGATCCGAGCGCTCCTCCAAAAACGATGCGATTCCTAGATAGATCTGCTCTGTTGCTCCACTGCGCTCATCGCGGAAATCGATTCGTCCAAAATAAGGCGACCGCTCCAGCCGCCGGTATTTATCCATCGTAGCTGCGGCATGGCGCTGACTGCGCTCGCGCTCAGAGAGCAGATCGGCCTGCTGCTTCATGCTGAAGTAAGTTTCAGTCAGATCCTCGCTGGTGCTGAAGTTGATCGTCACTTCGTCCCAGAAGTTCTTTTTGATTTCGGAGGCTTCGGATTGCACGTCCCCCGTTTCCTGTTCTAACAAGGCAAGCTGCCTTGCGATGGCAGCAATCACCTGGTCTACCCGTTGCTGCTCTTCTTGCCAATCTTGTCTGGTAATACTCATGGTTTCCGACCTCTCTTTCTGTGAGTCGTCTAGGAAGGCATCTGCCCCTGCCAGAGCAAGGGCAGGCTTGACTTATTCTTAAGAACACTTTATAATATATGTAGCTGTTTGTTGGTTGTAATTGTAACGGATGGAAGACAGAGCGACCAACTTATACTTTACCATTTTAGGCTTCCGAAAGCAATCAGGAGGCCTTTTTGAACTTTTACTTCTACTATGAGGGGGAGAACGGATATGTCGATTTATGATTTTACTGTGACCACGATTGATGGCGAGATCACCACACTGGCTGATTACAAAGGTAAGGTGCTGCTGATCGTCAACACGGCAAGTGCTTGCGGCCTGACGCCTCATTATGAAGGACTACAACAGTTATACGATACATATCGTGATCGCGGCCTGGCCGTGCTGGGTTTCCCTTGCAATCAATTCGCTGGCCAGGAGCCTGGGACCGAAGCGGAGATCAAATCGTTCTGCGAGCTCAAGTATAATGTCAGCTTCCCGATGTTTGCCAAGGTTGACGTCAAGGGCGAACACGCCCATCCCCTATTCACCCATCTGCTTCAGGAAGTACCGGAGCCTTACCGGACTGGCGAGATTGAATGGAATTTTGTCAAGTTCTTGGTGGATCGGGACGGACAAGTTGTGCGACAGTTCAGTGCTCGCACTGAGCCATCGGCTCTGACAGATGACATCGAGGCGCTACTCTAAATTCTGAACCAAATGGCGATGCCGGGATAAGCCTGGCATCGCCATTTATATATCATTAGCTGAGCAATCACTTGGTGGAAGTAGAGTCACGATAGAGCACCTCGCCATTGATAAGCAGCTTATCGATGGGATCCGATGGCTTGGCGATTCGGGCAAGCAGCCGCTCCACAGCGCGCCTTCCCAGTGTTTCCTTGGGCACGTTGACTGTCGTTAGAGGAGGCCGCGATCGGTACGCATCCTCTATATTGTCAAACCCGGTGACCGCTGCATCTTTCGGCACAGCCAGCCCCAGTGTCTCCAGCGCCCGCAGTACGTGAATAGCAATCATATCGTTGGCACACATCCAGGCCGTTGGCAGTGAACCCGCTAGGCGCATGCTCTCTGCCCAAGTCAGGATTTCAGACTCCGCATCCGGTCCGGTCAGCCCGTCCACGCTGAGCAGCTTGCTTCCGTCAACCGCGCTCGGCCCCAGCTCCTCCTCCACCGCACTGCGAAAACCAATCCAGCGATCCTTGAAGCTGCGGGAGAATTGGTTGCTGCCCACAAATTGCAGCTCGCGGTGCCCCAGTCCAATCATATGTCTGGTCAATCGATACATACAGTCCGTATTGTTGACGAATACCGTATCGGTCGGAATCAGGGCATCCTCGTGGTCTACGAGGACCATAGGTATACCCATCCGGTGCACCTCCAGCAGCAGCGAAGAGGAGATCACCCCGACACCAATTAAGCCCATAATGCCTTTCGGATTTAAAATATCCATGAAGTGATCGACGCTGTGCTCCGAGACGATGAGAATGCCGAGTCCGTCTTCTTCAAGCTTGGCCGAGATGCCGTTGACGATCTTGCCCCAATAGGTTGATTCTCTGGTCTGGAACCGGATGTTGGGCATCAGGACGATGACGATCTTCTTTTGCCGGGTGCGCGGCCTGGTGACCGCAATAGTGGTCTCGGCCGGTTTTTGAATGGTATTGCTCTGCGCAAAGTAGCCGAGCTGGGAGGCCGCCTGGATGACGCGCTCCTTGGTCTGATCGCTGACGCCGCCTTTGCCAGAGAGCGCCTTGGAGACGACAAATTTGGAGACGCCCAGGTAATCGGCGATTTGCTGCATGGAGACTTTTTTGCCCATAATCGTGTGTCAGCCGCTTTCTATAATCAGATGATAATATATTGAGGGTTTACTTAAAAAGAAGCCTACGGTCACGGATCGATCTTCCGATCGCTGTTGTCCCCGGATTTCTGGATTTTCTAACCGCTTTAGCGGTAGAAATCCGGGGACAGCATATGCTTACGAAGCTAGCTTTTCTGCGAAAAGCTTTTAGGCGAACGCTACGCAGCGTATGCTTCCGAAGTCGCTTTCTTGCAGAAAGCGTTGACCAGATTCGATTCCGTGCCTCTTCGGCCATTTTTAAGAAGTCTAACAATTGAATCTTGATGAAAATAAACTAAATATAAGTCTATTTATCTATACCAAAGGCAATCTTAAAAATCAAGCGGCACCGCTATTGGACCGGCGTCGGGGACCTGCCAGTCGGTCGACGAGGCGAAGCATGCCGTACAAGAGGAAGCACAAGGTCCATACAACGAGCTCCAGTTGCAGGAGATACCAGGGCCAGGGAGCAAGTAGATCCAGCATGGAGCCGGTCGCGGGCTTGCGGGCCAGGAACATAAAGTTGCTGCCGGTCCAGAGATTGGCCACGTACGCGGGCACCGCAAGCACATGCAGCCAGCCAATGGCTCGCAGAACCGATCCTGCTGTCGGTCGGTATCTCTCTACAGCCGTCATATAGACGCTGGCAGCAATTATAGCAATATGCGCCACGAAAAAATGCAGGTAACGAAAATGCGGAAACGTGTAATCCAGATTTGGGGTCAAAAGCGCCTGCAGCGCGCCAAGGATACCCAGAAAGAAACATAGCTCATACAACCGCCGTCCGGGTGAGAACAGCAATACAGCAGACAGCAATAGTGTCATGCTGCATAGTTGAAGCGGCCATGCCTGAACACCCCAAGTCCCATTGATGGCATGCCAGATCTGCAACGATATCTCGCTGCCCAGCAGAATAACGGCCAGCGACCACCTCGTGATTCGGCCAAGCCGAGGATGGCGTAGTTGCCGTCGCCAGATTACGATGAGCGTCCAGCAGATAACAGCTGCCGCCAGAGCGGCAAGATGAGCTGCGGAGAGCCACACAAATCCCATTTTTTCGTCACCTCCAACCTGCTTCCATTATTACCAACTCAGGCGGCGATGACCAGTCCCAACTTCCTCTGGTACCGCTTCTTGCACGCTAACGTTTGTCCTGATCCTCTCTTCCGAACAATCCCATCTCGCGAGCCTTGCCTGCCGCTTCCTTGGACCCGCTGAGACCCAGCTTTTTCAGGACATTACCGATGTGATTCTTGACGGTTCGAATTGAAACGAATTGCCGTTCGGCGATCTGCGATTGGGTATAGCCCTGGTCCACTAGCTCCAGCAGTTGCAGCTCTGAAGGGGTAATCAGTGATTTTAGCTTCTCGGTTTCGAATTCGCGTTCCAATTCCTTGAGCCGGCGGAATTCCTCCCGCATCTGCTCTGCCGCAGCGGCGCTGATCGTCGACTTGCGAGCCGAGGCCGAGCGGATGGCTTCAGGCAGACTCTCGTAGTCGGACTTAATCTGGTAATCGATAGCTCCGGCCTGGAACGAACGGAAGATCAGATCCTTCTCCTCCATCGACGTCAGCATGATGACCGGCGCCCCGGTGAAGCTGCCGACTTCTTCCGCCAGCACAACACCCTCGGGATGACCGTGAAGCATAATATCCATCAGCACGACATCGGGCGATGGCGTTCCCGGCTGCAGCGCGTCACGCACAAGCTCGGGCCGGTCAGCCGAAAAGACAACCTCCAGATCCTCCTGCGCTCCCAAGTAGGCTTTTAGCCCCCGGAGCCATTCCTGATCGTCTTCGACGATCCATAGCTTGATCTTCTCCATCCTCTCACCCCTCTATCTTGTCGTCGCCTTGCTTCGCGCGGATTGCACGCTTCGGAAAAATCATCGTTGCGGTTGTGCCTTCGCCATCCTTGCTGCGCAGCAGGAGACGACCGCCATGCTTGCTCATGACATGATACGCATAGGGAAGTCCCAGGCCGAAGTTGGTACCGCTGCCGCTCTTGGTCGTGTAGAATGGCTCGAAAGCCTTGCGTATGGCTTCCTTGGGCATGCCGCCCCCGGAATCCCGCACCTCAATAATGAGTTCACGCTTGGCCTCGACAAGCTCAATTTGCAGCCTCCCTTTGCCCTTCATGGCATCCACGCTGTTGGAAATCAGGTTATTCAGCGCCTCCGACACCTGGGCAGGATCCAGTCGGCAATTCCAGCCCTTGCGTGCACGCACGGTCAGATCGAGCTCCTCGGAGAGCTGGCCATACGGCTTAGCTGTCGTATGAATCAGTTCACCGAGATCCACCTCCGCAGGCTTGACCACCAGATCCTCTGTTCGTCTGTGAACGCGGCTAATCATTTGTTCGATGTGGCGCGACGCTTGCAGGACGGTGTCAATATCCTCCAGCAATTCTTGCTGGTCCGTGGATTTGGCATAGCTGCGGATTTTTTCGCTGAAGAGCTTCGCTTTGCCGATATCATTTTTGATGGCGTGATTAAGAATGGCTGTACCGGAGGTGACCGCCCGCAGCGTTGAATCGAGACGGCGGCGATCGATCAGCACCCGGACACCCAGGAAACCATACGTGAACAGCCCCACAATAAAAATGATAAAGCCCAGTCCGACGAACCACGTGTTATAGACCCACATCCGCAGCATGCCAAAGGTCGGGAGTACAAAGTTAAGCATCATGAATATGAGCGCCGGCGGAAGCACAGCCAGACAAACGACGCCATGCGTGCGCGCCTGCAGGGCATGAACGCTTCGCTTCGTCAGTATTAAGATGGTACCCAACAGCATATAAGGCACCGCCCACCAAACGACAAACCGGAAGGTGATTGGGTACATTTCGTTATAAGGTGGTGTGACGATCAGACTGATTGCAATCGGCACCAGCAGTCCCAGCACGATCCAAGGACGCCGTTTCTGCACCCAGTCCAGAGGACGGTAGGCCAAGGCGAAGAGCAAAAAGAAATACGGTACGCCATAATAGGAACTAACGGAAGATGCCGCCTGCAGCACATATAGCGCTTCGCTGGCTGTTGTTACGCCGTACCGGTCTTCAATGAGCGGGATGATTCGGTCATCCAGCAGCGCCGCCAGCGCTCCCGTACCGCCAAAAAACGCGACCCCGCCCAAACCGCGGTTCACGGCGGAACGGGGATTTGATGCAATCAAAAATACAGTCATCGCCCATAAAGCAAGGATTACGAATAACATGGACTTCTTCCTTCTCCACTGACATTTACAATGCCTTAAGTATACCCTGTTCTTCTTCAGGTTTGAAGCCCGGAACCAAGACATGTCCAGCGTTTTAAAAAAATGTTGCGTTGCGAGGCCTGTCATGTTATGATACATTTCGTGCTTATAAACATGTACTATTTCGGGATGTAGCTCAGCTTGGTAGAGCACCTGGTTTGGGACCAGGGGGTCGCATGTTCAAATCGTGTCATCCCGACCATTACAATGTAGATTCAGCCGCCGATGGCTCATCGGCGGCTTTTTTGCGTCCCATTGAACAATCATGCAACGATTGATCACGCGCATCTTTACTGATCGTATTTTTTATATAAATTTCACTGCTTTATTTTGACTGAATTTTAGTTACTTCTCTTTCGCTTATTCAGTCTTTCACGTACCAATCGAGTTGTACATTTTAGTTGTCCATAGTAAGATTTAGTCAGCTTGTAAGGAGGGATATGCCCTTTGATTAAAATTGAGGACATCGCAAAACACGCTAATGTATCCAAATCCGCCGTGTCTCTCGCGCTGAATGGCAAGCCCGGCATCAGCCCTCAGACGCGAGCCAATATTTTACGCATCGTGAAAGAGACCGGCTACATCCATCGCGCCAGCCGGACAGGAAAAACGGGCAAGGCAGGCAGTACCCTGCGCTTTGTCGCATGTACCCATGCCGGTATTGTCTTGGAGCATTTTAATCAGCAGCCATTTTTCATGGAACTGATTCATTATATTGAGGATAAATGCCGCAAACGCGGGATCTCGCTCCTTGTCCACGCACTGCCAGCCGACGAGGCTGAGAGAGGAATTGCCGCTCTGGAGCAAGAGCAAGCTTCGCAAGGCATCATCCTTCTCGGCACAAATTTGACGTCCGCTCAAGTCGAAGCGATTGCAAGACGTCACCGCAACCTGATCATACTGGACACCTGCCACGACACGGTCAGCGCCAACTTTGTTGTCATGAACAATACTCAAGGCGCGCATCAGGCGGCACACTATCTGGTGGAACAAGGACATCAGCGCGTCGGCTTGGTGCAGTCTCATGTGCGGATGCACAATTTTGACGCTCGCCAGCAAGGGTTTCATCTTGCCTTGGCCGGAGCGGGATTGAAGATAGCCGAGTCAGATATTTTCGCCGTGTCGCCTACCGTTGTTACGTCACAATCCGTCCTAGTAGATACGTTCCGGGGACGCAGCCATGATCTGCCGACTGCCTTGTTCTGCGAATGCGACTATATTGCCATCAGCGTCATAAAATCGCTTGGCGAAATAGGCCTGCGGGTACCCCACGATATCTCGGTCGTAGGCTTTGACAACATTCACGAATCCGTCGTCATCTCTCCGGAGCTGACAACCATTCATGTCGAGAAGGAAGCCATGGCGGAGCTGGCAGTTGCCCGGTTGATGGAGCCTCCCCTCCAATTGACGGGAATCACCAGCAAAACCGTGGTCGATACCCGACTGGTAGTTCGAAAATCCGTCCGGCCCCCGCTTGACACGGCATACTAACCTCAGGGACTTTGCTCATCATATTAAACATTAGACCGCCGATGAGGATCGGCGGCCTGCGGTGATTGTAGAGCTTTATAGCTGCTTAACCAGCCTCTCATGAAGAAAGTCTACCAGATGTTCTACTTGGCGGCTCCCGCCACAGCGGTGTTCGCCAAGCTTCATCTGCAGCAGACAACCCGGATTGCTAGTCAGCACATGCGTGGCGCCGGTTGTCTCGACCTGGGCCATCTTGCCCTCGAGCAGACTGGCCGCCATCTCGGGCTGCGTTATATTATAGATACCCGCTGAACCGCAGCAGCGGTCCGCCTCGGGAAGCTCGACATAAGCAACGCCTTCAATTTGCCGCATCAAGGTGCGCGGGGCATCTGCAGATCGCATGACATTGCGCAGATGGCATGAATCCTGATAGGTAATCCGCACCTGTTTATCCCCATCTGCAGCAGATTCGAGAAAACGGGGAATCCGTCCGTAACGGACAAGAAGGTCACTGATGTCCATCACGCGCGAGGCGAACCACTTCGCATCAGCTTCCCACTTGTAATCCTCATGTAGCAGATGATCGTACTCTACCAGAATAGCGCCGCAACCGCCTGCATTGGTGGCGATGTAATCCACCCCGGCTTGTTTGAATGCCTCAATATTGCCACGTGCCAGCGAACGCGCCTCCTCCGGCTCGCCGCTGTGCGCATGCAGTGCACCGCAGCATTGCTGTGCCTTCGGAATGACCACATCGAACCCGGCCTCTGTTAACAACTCAACGGTCTTCACATTGGTATCTGTGAACATAACATCCATAATGCAGCCCCGAAACAGACCAACCGTACCGATCCGCTCTCCCTTGGCGCGATGCCTGTCGCCGATTCGTTCAATGACACCCTGACCGCTTGCCGGTGGCAGGATCGCCTCCATCTCCGCCAGATGGGAAGGCAGCAGCTTCATCAGTCCGCTCCCGCGAGCCAGACGCTGGAGGCCCGAGCGCTGGTAGAGCGACATCGCTCTGCCGAGCAGCTGCATGCGCTCCTGCTTCGGAAAGACGCCGCGGAACATCGTTTTGCGCAGCCCCTTTACCCACCAGCGATGGCTTGTCGTATGATCCTCAATGGCATCTCTTGCCTGCTCAATAAGCTGGCCGTATTTGACATCAGCCGGGCAGGCAGGCTCACAGGCACGGCAGCCGAGGCAATGGTTCATCTGCTCCTCAAAAGCGGCATCCGGATCCATGAGACCATCAGCTACCGCCTTCATCAGGGCGATGCGGCCTCTCGGCGACTCCGCCTCAATGCCCGTCTCCCGGAATGTAGGACAGGCGGGCAGGCAGAACCCACAGCGCATGCAATTGGTCAACTGGTCTTCATCCAGCCGCAGCTGCAGCTTCTCGGCGAGCGGATTCAGCTTGGTGATCGTTCCGGTTCCAGCGGATTGCTGTCGGTTCTCAGCCACGGTCGATTACCACCCTTCTGCGTGCGGACTTGGCGAATAGCTTGCCGGGGTTGAGGAGGTGATGAGGATCAAAGGTATTCTTGATGCCCTGCATGAGCGCCATTCCTTCCACTCCTACCTTCCACTCCAGATAAGGCGCTTTGACCAGACCGACCCCATGCTCACCTGTAATCGTACCACCAAGCGCGATCGCCGCTTCAAAAATTTCGGCAAATGCCTCCTCTACCCGGTGAATCTCCTCCGGGTTTCTGGCATCGGTCGTCGCTGTCGGATGCAAATTACCGTCACCGGCGTGTCCGAATGTGCATATATTCACCTCGTACTTGGCGGCGATCCGGTTGATCTCCAGCACCATGTCGGCAATCTTGGAGCGGGGCACCGTCGCATCCTCCAGAATGGTCGTTGGCCGCAGCCGGGCCAATGCCGTAAAAGCACTTCTTCTGGCGGTCAGCAGCTTCAGTGCCTCCGCCGCATCCTCTGCCACCGTAACCCGGTCCGCATGCTCGTTGCGGCAAATGGAGGCCATCAGGGCAATGTCCCGCTCCACCAGCTCCGGCTCGCCGTCTTGTTCAATCAACAAAATTGCCGCCATATCCAGCGGCAGCCCCAGCCCGGCGAATTCATCCACGACCCGAATGGTGGGATTGTCCAGGAACTCCAGGGTGGCAGGGATAATGCGGTTCTCAATAATCTTGGAAACGGTGCGTGCCGCATCATATAAATCGCTGTACATTGCCAGCATCGTCTTCTTGGCTTTGGGCGGTGGGATGAGCTTCAACGTCGCTTCTGTAATGACGGCCAGCGTTCCCTCCGATCCAACCAGCAGCTTCGTCAGATCGTAGCCCGCCACATCCTTCATGAGCTTGCCGCCGGTTCGGATGATCTCGCCACTGGCAAGCACGGCTTCCAAGCCAATGACGTAGTCCTTGGTCGTTCCGTATTTGAGCCCGCGCAAGCCGCCCGAGCATTCAGCAATGTTACCACCAATGGTGGAGATGGCCATGCTGCTTGGGTCGGGAGGATAGAACAGACCAAGTGACTCCACATGGGTAATAAACTGCTTGGTAATCAGGCCTGGCTGCACGGTCGCCGTCAGGTTCTCCAGATCCACCTCCAGAATCCGGTTCATCCGGTGCATGACCATGACTACGCCACCCTGCACCGGCACAGTCCCCCCGCACAGATTAGTGCCAGAGCCGCGGCTCACCAGCGGAATCCGGTGCTCGTGCAGCACCTTCATGACCGCCGCTACCTGCGCTGTGTCCGCCGGATAGACAACGGCATCAGGCAAGGCCTGGAGCATCGGCGTCCCGTCGTAGGAGTGGGTGACCAGGGTCTGGGAATCATCTTTGTATCCATTGGTGCCAAGCACCGCAATCAGCGCGTCTCTAACCTCTGCCTTCAACACTGCTGCTTCCTCCTCGCATCCATGATGACCAGGCCCAACAATTGATCAGGTCATCTGATGACTTTTGTTTGCGTTAAGTATACAATAAAATATAGCAATAGCAAACAGGAATTGGGATGGGAAAGGAAGATGATCATGGATACGTCAGGCCAACGCCCCTTAAAAAATAGCGAATGGGTAGCACAGGATGTGCTGAAACAACTGGAGGCAGGTGAGCTGGCTCCGGGAGACCGTCTGCCGTCTGTCGTCGATCTGGCTTCGCAATATGGGGTGGGCCGTTCAACGATCCGGGAAGCGCTTAGCGCCATCAAGGCGATGGGCAGGCTGGATATCCGCCAGGGTGGCGGCACCTTTGTCAAGGCTGCGCCAACCGAGCCGACTCATCCGGCCCAGCTTCAGCCGGAAGATTGGCTGCACCGCTCTCGCTCGCTGCTTCATATTCTCGAGGTCCGGCAGGTGCTGGAGACGGGAGCTGCCATGTTGGCTGCCGCCAACCGCACCACTGCACAACTGGAAGAGATGCTCCATACCTTGCGGGCAATGGAACAAGAGCTCGGAAACGAACAATTCGGCGAGCAAGCCGACGTCCGTTTTCATTTGCAGATTGCAGCAGCGACGGGAAATCCGGTCATCATCGATCTTATGGGCTCGCTCTCGGACCGTCTGCATGAGAGTATGAAGGATACGCGGGCGCTCTGGTTCTACTCCGAGCGCTCAACTTCAGAGCGGCTGCTGCGCGAGCACACGGCCATCTACGAGGCCATTGCTTCCGGTGATGGCGGCGAGGCCAGCCGACTGATGGGACTTCATATTGCCAAGGTCAAGCAGGTGCTGGATGAAAAAGGCGCGGCCGCAACGTAAAATGAATGTAAAGAAGGCGATGTAGGGTCATACCCATACATCGCCTGGAGAGTGAAAAAGATTATTAGGCTATCGTAATTCCGCCACTCGCATATCCGGTAGTAGTCGTGAGCACTGCCAAACCAGTTGTTGTTGCAGAGAAGACCAATACCAAACGAGATTGTGCTACAACTGGAATACTAAGACCTGTCGTGATGCCATTACGAATCGTACCCAGACTGACGATGCCAGTCAGAGGCGCCAGATTGACTAGCGCGCCTGCGACAGGCGCAAACGAGTTGGTTGGCGTTGGGCCAGGCGTCACGAATAATTGAGCGGTAATATTGACCGTACCCAAGGCTAGCGTCAAACCTACCGTGGTACTAAAGAAGGCTGCAATAGAGGTAATCGTCCCATCTCTTGGAACCGAGAACGCAAAGTTGATGATTGGTCCAGCAACAGTCCCTGTCAGATCGATGAGACCGCCTACCAAGCTAATACCTGTCGCACTGCTGCCGAATCCCACTAAACTCGTCGTTCCAGCAAGTCCAGAGACAAGAGAAGTGAGGATGGCAGGTCCGCCAGAAGCAAATGGAATAATTGCACTTTCTCCGGTAGGCCCGGTAGCGCCAGTGCCACCTGTGGCTCCTGTTGCTCCTGTTGCTCCTGTTGCTCCGGTTACGCCTGTTGCTCCCGTTGCACCGGTTACTCCTGTTGCTCCGGTTTCACCTGTGGCTCCTGTGGCTCCTGTCGCTCCTGTTGCTCCTGTCGCTCCCGTGGCTCCGGTTTCGCCTGTCGCTCCCGTTGCACCGGCCACGCCTGTCGCTCCCGTTGCACCGGCCACGCCTGTCGCTCCCGTTGCACCGGCCACGCCTGTCGCTCCCGTTGCACCGGCTACACCTGTCGCTCCCGTGGCTCCGGTTTCGCCTGTGGTTCCGGTTGCTCCTGTGGCTCCCGCGACACCCGTTGCTCCGGTTGCTCCGGTTGCTCCTGTGGCTCCGACTGCTCCTGTCGCACCGGCTACACCTGTCGCCCCCGTGGCTCCTGTCGCTCCTCTGGGTCCAGTGTCCCCTTCTTCTCCTGCCGCTCCTGTGGCTCCCGCGACACCCGTTGCTCCTGTCGCTCCTGTCGCACCGGCTACACCCGTCGCTCCCGTGGCTCCGGTTTCGCCCGTTGCTCCTGTCGCACCGGCTACTCCTGTCGCCCCCGTGGCTCCGGTTTCGCCCGTCGCTCCCGTGGCACCGGCTACACCTGTCGCTCCCGTGGCTCCGGCCACGCCTGTCGCTCCCGTGGCTCCGGCTACACCCGTCGCTCCCGTGGCTCCAGTTTCGCCCGTTGCTCCTGTCGCACCGGCTACACCTGTCGCTCCCGTTGCTCCGGTTTCACCCGTTGCTCCTGTCGCACCGGCTACACCTGTCGCTCCTGTTGCTCCGGCTGCTCCTGTCGCTCCTGTCGCTCCTGTTGCTCCGGCTACACCTGTCGCTCCTGTTGCTCCGGCTGCTCCTGTCGCTCCTGTTGCTCCGGCTACTCCTGTCGCTCCCGTTGCTCCCGCTGCTCCTGTCGCTCCTGTTGCTCCGGCTGCTCCCGTTGCTCCTGTGGCTCCGGCCGCTCCTGTGGCTCCTGTGGCTCCGGCCGCTCCTGTGGCTCCCGTGGCTCCTGTTGCACCTGCGATTCCAGTCGGTCCTGTTACATTACGACTCTCAATCGCGACATTTGCCGATCCTTGCGTTACGATGATATCCAATGTGTCAGAGAGGAAGGTTACGTTCTCTCCAATGCCTACTGTTGCTGCCCCTGTTGGACCAATGACATTGAACAAGACCGTACCCGGATCAAATGTCCCTGTAGGCCCGGTTGCACCCGTGGCACCAGTAAATCCAGTTGGCCCAGTAGGCCCTGCAGGTCCCGTAGGTCCAGGAGGACCTCCAGATGGACCTGTTGGTCCGGTGGCCCCAGTCGGACCGATTGAAATTGGCGTAGACAGAATACTTTCCAGCTTGTTTTGCAGCAGCCATTCTTTTTTCGTTAACTCACGAATCGTGTCCCTGACGCTTGCATTGACGTTAAGGATGTCACTTATCGTCGCAGGCGGTCCCGTTAAACCCGGAAGCGTCCCTAGGATATACTGGAGCTTTTCTCCTTCGGCATTGATAATGTGACTGAGTCCCAATTCCTCCAACGCAATCGATGACAGCAACAAGTTAACGGCGTCATCTCTGGTGATTGTAATCACTGGCGTTATATTGGGGATATTGGATTGTGACATAGGCTAGCCTCCCACCATGAAAAAGTAGCATTGATTAGCTTTCACACCATCAATGCTATACTGTATGAAGCTTCCATTCGTGAGGTGTCTAATTTCCGCGACTTGTCCCTTAGTTGCTCTTCTCCAATAATTCAAGTACATTGGCAAATTTAATCTGCAGCAAAACCTCCTTTAATACGACATCCTGCAACGTTAATCGCACTGTCTTGTTCACCTCAAGCAACTGACTGATTGATACCGAGGAAGGGGGTGTCGTACTCGAATGAAGCGTGCCGAGTACGTATTGAATTTTCTCAGCCTCCGCATTCATAATATGGGCCAATGCCATTTCTTCCAGTGCTATGGAAGAGAGCAGCATCGTCGCGCTCTGCTCGCGCGTTACAGTAATTGTCGGCGTAATATTCGGTATGTTCGCCTGGGACATCGTTACCTGCACCCCCTTTCTTCTTCTGCAACTTGCAATGTGTTGAGCGCTTGTGCCGCTTGTTCGAATTGCGGGTGCAGCTGCAGGGCAGCTATATAATCAGCACTCGCTTCATTTGGCAGACCCATATGTTCCCGGCATTGCCCGCGATAATAGTAAGCGAAGAAGCTGCCTGTTCCCCTCATGGTCAGATGATGGTTGCAAGATTCTCCGATTGCGATGCATTCGCTAAACGTCTGCGCCGCTTCATCATACTGCCCAAGCAGGAATCGGGCCATTCCTTTGTAAAAGTAAAGATCTACATAGTCCGGATAAATACGGATCGCCTTGTCGATTGCAGGACATATTTTGGCGGCATAACCCGCTTCCAGCAAGGTCGCATATTTTAGCTTGTAGACTATCGAGGGTGGCAACTGACCAGCCGCGAGGAATCGGGCGATCGCCAAATTGACGCTACCAAGTGCCGCTTCATATTTTTGCAATCCCATCCATTCACTTGCCAGATGATAATCAATCCACGGGCTATAGGATTCGTCCTCCTTCTGTCGCAACAAGATCTCCAGATTTCGCTCTGTTTTCTTCTTGCTGTGTTTCACCTCATCCATATATCCGTAATGAAAAATGCGGACAGGCAGTGTACGAATAGCCGCTACTGTGCCAAGGACCGCCTCGGTATTTAATTGTTCATGAATCGGTTGGGAGAAGCAGAACCCCCGTCCATTGCGGATAAGCCGATGATGTGCAATGTGATAGGCTCGGCTGGAATCAGGCGGGGCGGCTCCATAATAATTAATCAATTGAATGAGTAGAAGGGGATCTTCACTAACCGAGATGCCCTCCCGCAACGCCGGACCGTCTTCAGGAGCCAGCTCCTCATCTGCATCCATCCATAGAATCCAGTCTCCTGTCGCGTGCGCCAGACTCACATTTCTTGCTTTTGCAAAATCATTCTCCCATTTGTAATGAATGACGTTGGCACCATAAGATGCAGCAATCTCAACACTGCGATCGCTGGACCCGGTATCGACAATCACCATTTCATCGACATAGGACGATACGCTGGACAAACAACGCCCCAACCATTCCTCCTCATTTCTTACAATCATGCACAAAGTAAGAGACGTGCCGATTTCATCCACCTCCCTTCATCATAAGATTTCGCTATTCTACGGAACGACGCCAATTTCTGCTCTGATTCAGAAGCAGAGGCTTGGTACGTACCTTTCCCGCTGAATGAGTTGCCTGTCGCCCTTCTGGAACTAACCTTGGCATCAGATTATCTGAGAAATTAAGCTCCGATTGCATGTCACTTAATAGATCGCCTGGTGCAGCAGGAGTTTGTGTTCTTCCCCCTGTGACTTCAGTCTGTTCAATGCTTGAATGTATACGATTGGGAATCTCCGGAACAGAAAATCGGATCACAGGCCGGTTTAATGTCCGCGGCGTTAACCCGATCTGAGAACTAGCGACATCGCGCACAGCGCGCTCATCCGCAGGCTTATTATTCGTAGCCTTACCGACAGCCAGAGTGGTTTCCGTGCTGCCTATTGAGATTCGAATGGTGCGAGGGTCAGACAGCGGATGGACAGACGAATTCGCTCTCTGAGGTGGAATGAATTGGGGTGCAGCGCGGTTAACTGACTGTGAGTTGAGGTTTACCTCCGGTTTTTGTGGTTGCATGCCTCCGTGAATCCGAGGCTCGTTCCGAAGCTTCTGAATCAGATTATGGATGGCATCTGTTCGTTTTGTCAGCTTACGCCGCTCTAGTACATACTGTAAACGATCTGCCGCCTGACGGGGCTCGAGGGCTAACTCCAGCTTCACACTCAACAGTTCCGCATATTGTGCCAGCACGCGAAGGCGGGCCTGCGCGCCGGGACGCTGCAGCCCCTTTTTGCCAATCCCGTTATGAAGCGACTCAATGGCATGGAGATAGTTTTCAAAAGCCAGCTGCACATGCTCCAAGGCCTGGAGCACTTCAGTTCCCACAGTCCGATCTATTTCATCTATTCGTTCATTCCTCATACTCACAAATCTCTTCATGACTATGAATGTGGTAGTATTCGATCGTGCTCTCCATCTTGCGGAGCAACAGCCACTCCTTCATCACAATAACGTCTACCAGTTTGTGGGTCTGGCCGTTAAATTTCAAAATGAATTCATTGGAAGGACAACTCGGAAAATCAAGCTCCTTACCTACAAACGCCTGAATTTTTTCCGCTTCCGCATTGAGCAGATGAGAGATCGCCGTCTCCTCCATAGCGATGGATTTCAGCAGATCGATGACCACCTCGTCCTTGGTCGGTCGGAAGTGTTCTTCGGGAATGGTTGGCATACTCACTGGACGGGACCTCCTTTTTAACAGCTGACAATAACGGTTGGACAGAAGCCGATGCAGACGTGCCGACAGAAGAACCAGATTACACTTAGCCTATTGATGCTCAACTAGGGTTATGCCTGGCCAGTGTCAAGACCGATAATATTTCTTCCAAGGCCTGACCTATAAACATTCTCTGGTAGGAGACGGAATATAGATGCTCTAGCATGACATTTCATTGTCTCGTGGAGGGTGTGCGATTGATTTCAATAAGCTTGTGTATGATTGTAAAGAATGAAGAAGGCGTACTGGCCCGCTGTTTGGGCTCTGTAGGCGCCGTGGCCGATGAGATTATCATTGTCGATACCGGTTCAACCGACCGTACAGTCGACATTGCGCGGCAGTTTACCGACCGGATTTTTCACTTTGAATGGATCGATGATTTTGCCGCAGCTCGCAACTATGCGTTTTCCCAAGCTACAAAGCCTTATATTCTATGGCTTGATGCGGATGACATCCTATTGAAAAAGGACAAGGACAAACTGCTGGAGCTTAAAACCTCCCTTGCCCCGGAGATCGATTCGGTATCGATGCTCTACAATTTGAGCACCGATGAATTTGGCAATGTCAGTTTTAGTCTGCGGCGAAACCGACTCGTTAAGCGAAGTCGCTCGTTCCGCTGGATCGGTCCGGTTCATGAGTATCTGGAAGTTGGCGGCAATATCTTCAGCAGTGATATCGCCGTAACGCATGTTCCCGCCGACGGAGACACGGATTCTGATCGCAATCTGCGAATCTATGAGAACCGGCTTGCCGCAGGAGAACGATTCTCGGCAAGAGATATGTATTATTATGCGAATGAGCTCAAGGATCATGGACTGTTCGTCAAAGCCATCCGGATGTATGACCAGTTTCTTCACAGTTGCCAAGGCTGGGTGGAAGACGAGCTGGCCGCGTGCGGCAAGCTCGCTGACTGCTACCTGGAGCTCGGTGATCGAAGGCTTTCGCTAGAGTCTGCTTTGCGGTCGTTTCAGTATGGAACGCCACGGGCTGAGGCGTGCTGCCGGGTAGGCTACCATTATCTGGACGAAGGCGATGTCGCTGCGGCAGTTGTGTGGTACCGGATGGCAACGCAGCTACCACAGCCTGATAGCTGGGGATTCACCAACCCCGCATGCGCTACGTGGCTGCCTCATCTTCAGCTATGTGTCTGTTATGATCGGCTAGGTCAATACGAGCTTGCTCATATACATAATGAGCAAGCCTTGAATTATAGACCTGCCGACACAAGAATGCTGGCCAACAGAGCCTATCTCGCAACCCGTTTGGCGAGCCGTCAAGCCGAAGCCCTTCAGGGAGGTGATACTGCATGACAGTCGAGGCTGGTACACGAGTGCTAATCGCATCTCCAATCCGCCAAACACCGGATATTCTGGAACGGTTTCTCCAATCCTTGAAGGGCTTGAGAACCGGAAATCTGGAGTTAAGCTATCTGTTCATCGACGACAATGACGATTCAAAGTCACAGCAAATTCTTCAGCAATTCATCCATTACTCCCAGCAAACCATGGTCCAATACGCTGCCAGCGCAGGCGAATATAAACGGGATGAGAATACGCATTACTGGAATGAGGAATTGGTCTGGAAGGTTGCTACCTTCAAGGACTCCATCTTGAACTATGCCAGGGATATGGGTTTCGATTACGTATTTCTGATCGACTCGGATCTTCTCCTCCATCCGGATACCCTGCTTCAGCTCGTCTCCGCCGAGCAGCCGATTGTTGCTGAAATCTTTTGGACCCGTTGGCAACCGGATGCTATGCCCCAGCCACAAGTATGGATGTGGGATGAATATAAGCAGTGGGAACAGATGCGCGGCGAAACCCTAACGGATGAGCAAAAAAACATCCGCTTTCTTCAGTTTATCGCCAAACTACGAGAACCAGGCTTGTATGAGGTCGGCGGCTTAGGGGCTTGTACGCTCATTCGCAAGGATGCTCTTCATCGGGGCGTGTCTTTCCGCCCGCTTCCTAACCTTTTGTTTTGGGGAGAAGATCGTCACTTCTGTATACGTGCCGCAGCACTGGATCTTCCTCTGTTTGTTGACACCAGGCATCCCGCTTTTCACATTTATCGAGAAACAGACTTGGCAGACGCAGATCGATTTTTGAGAGAGCATGCCGCTCGTCCGTCCGAAGAAACCAAACACATCAGCATCCATGCTGGCGACCGCCAGCGAAGCGGGATCACATTATCCATGATCTTGCGCAATGAGGAAAATCGGTATCTCAAGGATGTCTTGTCTGCCCACCGCGGCTTTATTGAGCAAGCGGTTATTATTGACGACGGCAGCACGGATCGGACCGTTGAAATTTGTATGCAAGCGCTTAGCGGCATCCCTGTTCGAATTGTTCACAACGCGGTATCCAAATTCACAAATGAGTCCGAACTGCGGCAGCAGCAATGGCAAGAAACCATTAAGGCTTCGCCGGAGTGGATTCTTAACCTGGATGGCGACGAGGAGCTGGAGCCGCGATTCGCCGAGGAGGCGCGCAGGATGACCAGTCAACATGACATCGATGTATACTGCTTCCGCTTGTATGACTTCTGGAATGATACCCATTACCGGGAAGACGAGTATTGGCGGGCCCACCGCACCTACCGTCCATTTTTGCTGCGGTATCGTAACAATTTCTCGTATCGGTGGAAAGAAACGCCGCAGCATTGCGGTCGTTTTCCGGACAATGTCTTCGACCTGCCGTATGAGCTGTCCGACTTGCGGATCAAGCACTATGGCTGGAAAAATCCAAATGATCGGCTTCAGAAGCTGGAACGCTACCGGCAGCTTGACCCGGATGCGCTCTATGGCTGGCGGGAGCAATATGAGTCAATACTGGATCCCGATCCCCGCCTCATTCCTTGGGATGTGTCATGACACCCGCGCTGCTTCCTTCCGGCTGCTCTGTCATCCACACACTCCCCTTGTTTATTAGAGAGGATTCGCTTCAGCATGATTTGGAGATGGTCATCGCCTGCTTGCATTCGCTGTCCGCATCCGCCGGGCGGCATGTTGTTATTTATAATCAGGGGTGTCTCACCCATACCGATTTGGCCAGAATCGCCAAGGATTGCGGCGTTGAGGCCCATATCCTGGGATCTGAACGAAATGTCGGGATAGCCCGCGCTAGGCAAGCCTGCTTTGAATATGTGTGGCAGACCTATCCAGATGTCGCCTACATCTCGGAAATTCATGTTGATATGCTCTTCCCTGCAGCATGGTATGAACCTCTGATTCGATTCCTGGATACCTCGCAGGAGCCGATGATATGCCCCGGCATTGTCACTTCTGCTGGTGAACTGCAGCCATTGGGACTTCGTGTCCCTCCTGCCACGGATGCCGAACAATGGCTGAATTTGCTCGCCTCACTGCCCCTCGGCGGCTTAGCCTACGGATTTGTCCATCCCGTCATCCATCGCAGCGAGGCTTTACAGGCCATTGGAGGCTACGATACCGGTCTTCTGCGCGGCAGGCAAGGCTACGAAGATGACAGCCTGCTGCTGGGCTATGCCTATTATATGGGTACACGCAACGAATGGAAGCCGCGCTGCTGCCTCCAGAGCTGGGTCTATCACGCAACGATGGCGCAGCGGATGTCGCTGCAAGGCAAGCTGCAGGACTTCGCACTCAATGAGCTGGGACTGTTTCACCTCTATGGCATCAATGGTCTGCGGGCTCTGGCCCGCTTGCACAACAAGCCTAATCTGTTCGACGAGCTGGTCCTCAAGTATATGCCGCTCACAGGAGGTCGTGAGGAATGAGTCAAGCGGATCAACAAAAACAAGTGTGGGATCAACTATGGCAAGCTGATGTATCTTATAATTGGGACCCTCTGAGTCAATCGATTTACAAAAAAATACGAGAAAGCTTGCCGGAGCCGGATACCAAGCTCGTCCTGGAAGCAGGATCGGGCACCGGGAAGATTTCGCTTCGCCTCGCAGAAGACGGCGCCGACGTCACCCTGGTGGATTATTCAGAGCCTGCTATCGTCAACAGCCAACGAGCTTTCCAAAAAAGCGGGCAATCCGGTCGCTTCCTCGTCGCTGATATTCGCGACATCCGGCTGCCGGACAATAGTATTGACTTGGTGTGGAACGCAGGCGTGCTGGAGCACTTCACCCGGGAGGAAAAGATCACGATTCTGCAAGAAATGGCCCGGCTCACCAAGCCGGATGGCACGGTCCTGATCTTTACGCCTTCCGCAAGATGTCTCCCCTATCTGGCTGGCAAGTATGCTGCCGAGCAGCAAGGAATCTGGATGTATGGTGTCGAAGAGCCGGTATGGTCGCTTCAGGAGGAGTTCACCGCCAGCGGGATTACTCTAATAGAAGAAACGCATATTGGATTTTCCAATAGTCTGGACTTCCTGGACTTCATCGGCGGATCGCATGCCGTCAAATCATGGCTAAGCCAATGGTATGCTTCGCTGTCCGATCAAGAACGGGAAGCCCATGCTGGCTATTTGCTGGTAAGCGTAGGCCGTGTGGGAGCTGTTCAGCCAGAAGCCCCACCTCTAAGTCCAGAAGTGATTAACAGCTCTCCCGCGCTATCCATCGACAGATTAATGCAAGCTCAGCTGATCTTGAGCAGCTATCATTCGGAGCTCCCTAACAGCCACTACCTCAATGCCTATCGAGAAGCTGAAGCCACATATTGGTTTCCTTTGCTACGTTGGCTGGATGCGCTGATTAAGCCTGGGGTAACCCATTTGCTTGATGTGGGTACTGCCTATGGTACGTTATTGCTGTATGGTGTCTTGGCGGGCGCAAAAGGTTATGGCCTCGATATGACTGACCAATATTGGTCGCATCAGCTCGAACGGGATTACGGCATTGGCTGGTCACGCTGCAACATTGAGTCAGACCCCATCCCTGGCACGGAGCTATATGATTTGATTTTGTTCACGGAGATTTTGGAACACATGAATTACAATCCCATTCCGGTATTCCAAAAATTCCATGAACGATTGCGCGAAGGCGGCAGCTTGTTGATTTCTACGCCCTGGAAACGTCATTTTGCTCCTAAAACCGTCTATAGCGACCTAGCAGAATTGCCTTATTATCAGCCCGGGGATGGGTTTATTGATGCGGAATTTAAATACTATACTGCTGATGAGCTGCTCGCTCTTGCCGAACAAACAGGTTACAGGACTCAATCGCTGGAGCTATTTAACGGACATCTTCTTGCTTGGCTGACCAAAGTGTAACCAGTTCACAGGGCTGGGCGGAGGATCGCTAAAATCCGCCCAGGCGGGTTCTTGACAAACCCTAATCCTCAGGCTAAAATAATACCAATCACATATTCTTCCTCAAAGGGGAGTAGCGTCCGGTACATATCCGGAAACAAAGTCGTCAATTCATGGATTTAACGATCCATCGGCTTTGTTGGCATGAATCGCTTGTTCTTTAACTCATGCTCAGCAAGACCTTTGCCTATAGTCGGCAGAGGTCTTTTTTATGTTCTGAGCCGACTATGGGATGAAGAAAATACAAGCCCCCACAGGAGGAAAAACATGGACGCAAGTTTGTTACTGGAGTATGGTTGGGTACTGCTCGTACTCATCGCACTGGAAGGGATCCTGGCAGCAGATAATGCACTCGTTATGGCTGTCATGGTCAAGCATCTGCCGGATGATAAGCGGAAGAAGGCTTTGTTCTATGGTTTGGCAGGCGCGTTTGTACTAAGATTTGGCGCGTTGTTCCTGATTTCGTTTCTCGTCAATGTCTGGCAGGTTCAAGCGATTGGTGCACTCTACTTGCTGTATATCTCAATCAATCACATCGTCAAGAAGTTTTTCCTGAACAAAGGCGATGAGCATGGCAAGCCAAAGAAAGAGTCCGGCTTCTGGATGACCGTAGTGAAGGTCGAACTGGCTGACTTGGCTTTTGCCGTAGATTCCATCCTTGCAGCCGTTGCGCTTGCCGTTACGTTGCCGGCCACTAACTTGCCGACGATTGGTGGTTTGGATGGCGGTCAATTCGCAGTCATCTTGGCAGGCGGTTTGATCGGTATCGTCATCATGCGTTTCGCAGCAACCTATTTTGTGTCACTGCTCAAGGAGCGGCCCAACCTGGAGACCGCAGCCTTCCTGATTGTCGGCTGGGTCGGTGTTAAGCTGGCACTCTACACCTTGGCACATCCCGATATTAACTTTATCGACAAACATTTCATCGAGTCGGCTACCTGGAAAATCTTCTTCTGGGCCGTATTGATCGGTATTGCTGTCGTCTCCTGGTTCCTCAGCGGCAAGCTGAAAGCGGAGAGCCCAGTTACTGATAAGGAAGAAAAGGTCGTCAAAGAAGAAGAACGAATCGTTGAAACGGGTGAAAAATAATTCAACCCACGATAAAAAGGCCTTCCCGATCTCCGAATACTACGGAGACCAGGAAGGCCTTTGTGCTGCTGGAGGGCTCACGCCCCGTTAGCTTGTGTGCGCACCGTAAGTCGTTTCAGTGCTTGTTTGAGTCTCGTTTTATCACAGGGCTTGAGCACATAATCCACAATCTGCTGATCAAACGCCCACAAGGCATAGTTTTTATTCTCCGTAACAACAACGATCTGAACGTCCGGGTACTGATCCTTAATTTGCTCGGCCACAATGATGCCATGCATATCAGGCAATTGAACGTCAAGGAAAAGAGCGTCCGGCTGAAGGAGACCGATGCTGTCGATCGCTTCATATGGACTCACGGTTTTGCCGATGACGGAGATGCCTTCCAATTGTCCCAATATTGTAGCAAGCTGGTGCATATCCCGTTCATTTGCATCCAACAAAAAAGCTTTGATCAACTGCTCCCCCTCCTTCACCGATAGAATATAACAGCGGCTGCTCGGCGGCAGATGAAATCCGACCGCAAGCAGCCTGCTGCTCTTGCCCTATTTGCTCTTGACCGGCTGCAGAACCGCCAGGTCCCGCATCGGGATCACCAAATGGATATTATTCATGGTCCGTAGTGAACCCGAAATGACACCTGCCAGCCTTCCTTGTTCGTCAAGCAGCGGTCCTCCGGACATGCCGCTGACGATTTCGGACGATACCAGTACACGACTGCGCCCGTTAATCATAGCTGCAGGGTTGTTTACAATACCTTCTGTCACAATCGGAGTATCTTTCAGAGGATAACCCATAGCAAAGATTTGCTCCCCGTGTACTAGCGCAGGATCACGTACCTGCAGCACGGTATAGGCTGGTTCCTTTGCCTTAGGTGCAGGCAGCTTCACGATGGCAGCGTCGGTGCGATCATCATAATCCACAACTTGCACAGGTCCGACGGTGCGCCCATCACTCAGGACGGCTTCCATAGTGGTAGCATCCTTAACCACGTGATAAGCTGTCACTGCCGTTCCGTCCGCTGCAATGATTGATCCGCTACCAACGGATTTGACGGTGCGATCTTCATTCAGCACCCGCAGGTAGAACATGGCCTTATGCGTCTTGGCGTAGATTTCCTCTGCGTTGTAGTCTGCCTGTGTGTCTGCCTGAATGCCTCCAACTGCCAATCCTGTTCCTGCCAGCAGCAGGAGCAGCAGCCAAGCTGCCGCCCATTTGCTTCTCATGTGCCTCTCCTCTTTCTTACAATTTACTTAATTGCCGACATGATGGCATCGTAAGCCCAATGACCCGGCTTCACATCTGACACCGGTGTATGATTAGCGTCAATTCGTGTACCTACCATTCGGTTGATAACGGTGACCGCTTGGGCGCGGGTGACCAGCTCTTGTGGACGGAACGTGCCGTCCGGGAAGCCCTGGATCAATCCCTGTGCCGTGAAGGCATTGACGTAAGCTTCAGACCAGTGCCCTCTGATATCACTCAGAAGCGTGGACTGGGTAGCATTGGTTTCCAGTTGCAGCACCCGTGACAGAACAACAACGAATTCTGCTCTAGTCAGTCCACGGTCACTGCCAAAGGTGCCGTTCGGGTAACCTTCAATAATGCCTGCCGATGCAAAGAAACCAACCAGGTCTTCTTCGCGTGACTTCACATCGCTGAATGGAACGCCTACGGTGATCTGCTGCATATCCAGCAGCGGTGCCAGTGCTTCAATCAGCTCGTAACGGCTGATCGCTTGACTTGGCCTGAACGACTTGTCTGCATATACCGGCATATAGCGAATGTCGGCTGCATTTTCCTTGACATCATAAGCTGCTTTTTCGACTTCGAAACGGAAGGTAATAACCGTATCATCGGCGCTTGTGATGGTTTTGATGGTCATATTTCCAGTAATCATCAGTTCGCCTTTGTAGACCTTGCTTCTTGTCGTCGGCTTGCTGCCATCTGTTGTGTAATAGATGGTTTGCCCAGCAGGCGCAGTTAGTGTCAGTTTGCTGTTCTGTGCTACCTTAACGGATTGTGTTCCTTCGCTATCAGCGACCTGGCCGCCAATGGATGCCTGAACCGCTGGCTTAGCCTCAGGTTCTGGCTCGGGTTCTGGCTTCGGTGTTGGTGGAATCACAACACCACCACCGCCACCGCCTCCTGGAACAGGTCCTCCGCCTGATTGTTGCTTGGTCCAGACGCCTGTTGCGACATCACTGTATTCTTTGTTCTCCGCAATGGTGATTGCTTTGACGGTTGTTGTCTCCTTCAACTCAAATGGACCGCTATAGAGCTGGGACGTCTCATTTGGTGTTTTTCCGTCAAGCGTATAGTAGATCTGTCCGCCAGTCTCTGTCGTCGTGAGCGTGACCTGTACTGGATTCGTCAAGGTGGTCTGTGCCGGTACGTCCGGCTTGACCGCCTTGCTCTCGTAACGAGGTGCTGCCGACTGGATCTGGATGATGCGTTCTTTTCCGCCAGCTGCTGCTGTGAAAGCTATAGGCTGCTGTGTGGCAACAAGCGTCGCTTTATTGGCGCTGATCGTTGCCTGTTGACGCGGCACGCTCCAGACAATACCTGTTGCCGATAGCGCTGCGCTGCGTTCACGATCAATGCGGGTCGCCAGATCCTGTTCATGCAGAACCACTGCAGCTGCTCCCAGCAGATTTTCCGGCTGATCCGAGAGAGCTTTCAACCTTGGATAGAAGCTCGCAACTGCTTGCCAGTGATCTGCATTCAGCGTGCCAGGCAGCGTGCTGCTCGTCAGCTGTTTGCCAGTCAAGGCCAGGTTGTCTGCGTTGCTCGCTACTCGTGAGCCCGCTTCCGAGTAGAAGGCGCTGCTCAGTTTCAGCATTTGCTTGTTGAAGATATTGGCAGACAGCGCTGCTTCATCCTGCTTCTGTCCGGCAATCCCACCGAAGTAGGTGATTCCCGGGATCAGCTTGCCTTCAGAGACAGCTGTGATTTCTCCACCGGCAATGGACTGGCTGATGGATCCATCTGCCGCATAACCGGCAATGCCGCCGGCCCAGGACTTCGTCATGCCGTCAGTGGCAACTGTACCGGTAGCCGAAGCATACGCGATCTGTCCGCTGTTGCGTCCGGCGATCCCGCCAGCTGCAGTTGTATCACCCGAAGCCTGAACAGCCGCATAGGACAAGACTTCTGAAATGCTGCCCTGTGCCGTGTTGTCACCAGCAATGCCGCCGGTTGCACTGTTGCTGGCATCTTCGGTTGTGATACGGCCAGTCGTCAGCGAACGAGTAATCGTACCCTCGTTGCGTCCAGCGATACCTCCGGTATGACTGGCAGTGCTCGTAATCTGTACATCTGCCTGGACTTGGTCAATGGTGCCGGTGTTGACGCCGGCAACGATTCCCCCATCCGTCGACGTCTGCATCGTCGCCGAGGCAAAGCGCAAGTTGCGGATGGTGCCCGCATTCTCCTGTACGAAGCCTGTTGGCTCATCGCTGTTGCCTTCCAGCTTCAGGCCAGTGATCGTATGGCCCTGACCGTCGATGATGCCGCGGTTCGTATCGAAGGATTGCCAGTATTGACCGGTCAGATCCAGATTAGATGCCAGCTGAATCAGATCCAGCGGGAGCTTCTCCGTTGCTGTGCGGTCGAACAAGCGGTAGTAGGCCAAGCCCTGTTCGTTGTTCAGCAAGACCGTACCATACAATTGTTCTGGTGTGCGCACCGTAATTACGCCTTGTTCCGGATCGCTCAGGAACGAAGTGTCCGCACGGTCCGTCCATATGGACGATACGCCAAGCGGTTGTACTGTCTGACGGCTCACCGTAGGGGCTGAACCCAGGTTGTAACCAATAACATCAGCCGGATGGTCTACGGTAGATTGCAGCAGTTTGCCGTCACGATAGTTGTAGCCGATCAGCGAACCGCTGTACACATTGGCTCCCCTAACCTCGACTGTGATTGCGATAGGCCCTGCATGGACCTGACGGAGGACGCCATCGTTGTAACCGGCGAAACCACCGTTGTACGAGCGGGTTGCACCGCGCGTCCCGGACGTTTTCACGCTTTCTTGCAGAGCATAAGAGGTTTGAATCTCTGCTCCGACTTCGACTGCACCGGCAAATCCGCCGCTGCGTGTATCAAAGCCGGTGTTAAGGATATTGCCCGAAGCATAGCTGTCTGTAATAACATAATGGTTGGCGGAGCCTACGAAGCCGCCGACATAGGCGCCCAGTCGTCCGTTCACTTGCACGTCACCCGTAGCGTAGGCGGTATGAATCTCGCCAGCAACAGGTTGTCCGATACCAAGCATACCGGCAAATCCGCCTGCAATAATGGTATTGTCCTGATTCTCATCGGACACCACAACATTCATATCGGACGAAACATGGGTCATTAAGGTTTCTTCCGCTGAGCCTACGAAGCCGCCTGCATACGTAGCAGGCAACAATCCAGGCTTAGATACTGCGGTTCCGACCGTCAGTTTACTGTTGTCTTCACCCTGCCATCTGGTGTAGTGCAGTTCTCCGCCTACAGCATGGCCTACAACACCACCGACCTGGAACACCCGGCTGGAAGGCACATCAATCGAGCCGTGAGCATAGGTGCGTACGATAATGCCGCTGGAGTAGCCAGCGATTCCGCCCAATTCTGTCACTCGGCCACCTTGTACCAGGAAGCTGGCTTGCGAATCACTGTTGTAAATGGAAGCTTCGAGCAGTTGGCCAGCCAAACCACCAACAACCAAATTCGCCTCATTGTCCTTGCCGTTCACACGAACGGTGGTTGGCAGGACGCGTACATCATACAGACCGTGATAGAGCGGCGCCCAGTGACCGAAGTCAAAGGCTTGATCGCGCGCATCCGAGCTCAGAACGCCAGCAATGCCGCCGATGGCGCTTTTGCCGCTGCGTGCATTCACGGTGAGATGAGGCAGCGACTCTGCGTCATAGATGATCGAATTGTGAGCATCGCCCACGACGCCGCCTGCCGTGACGCGTGCTGCATCACTGACTAACGTCACATTCGTTTTCACACCGCTGACTGCTGTAGCCGTCATTTGCCCAACAGCACCGCCCAGTACCGCATTAGTGCTGTCTGCCTGTGCCGATAGTCTAAGCTTATCTACTACTACATTCTGGATATCGAAGGATGTAGAGTCTTGGCCGTTCTTCACACCAATGACACCGCCCAGAATGCCTTTTCCGCTCAGATGAGCCTCTTGTGTCTCGCCGCTAACGCTCACGTTCTGCAGCGTATTGCCGGCATCCGATTGTCCGATCACACCGCCGATTACCGTACCCTCGCCGCTCGCTAACAGG
This sequence comes from Paenibacillus daejeonensis DSM 15491, assembly GCF_000378385.1. GTDB lineage: Bacteria > Bacillota > Bacilli > Paenibacillales > Paenibacillaceae > Paenibacillus_D > Paenibacillus_D daejeonensis. The sequence continues at coordinate 705,582 of NZ_KB899660.1, forward strand.
ATTCCGCCCTGGAAGCTAACGTTCAGATCTGTGGCTTGACCGCTGACGTAGTGGCCGACCAAACCACCGACAATCTGGTTGCGACCGCCCGCGAAGATGCGGAACTCCGGCTTCAGAGCGACTTGGAACCCGCTCATATCGCCAGTTTGCTTCCCGACGATTCCGCCAATGACAGCTGTGTCAGCATCACTGCCTACACTGCCATCCTCTGAACGAAGATCGAACAGTTCCGGCTTCAGGTCTGCTTCATTCTCACCGATGACACCACCAACGATGGAATCAGCATACGCGCCAACGATGCGGCTGCCGTCTTTAATGGTGATCTGCAGATCACTCCACGTTCCGGTGTTCTTACCAATCACACTACCCACCGTCTTACCGGAGACTTCCATGCCGTCCAGCAGATCGATGTTGACGTCAGACACGGTCCCTTTATTGAAACCGGCCAGTACGCCTGTGTAGTTCAAACCAGCAACCGCTTGCGGCTCCATCGTCATCCTGGTAACCGCGCCTTGCTCGCCAATTACACCGAACAATCCGCTATAGCCATGGACCGGCTCAACGGTCAGCCCGTCGATCAGGTGATGTCCACCGTTGAAGGTGCCCTGGAACGGACGCTCTTCATTGAAGCCGATTGGTACCCACTGCTGCGACTGAATGGAAACTTTGCCGCCCAGCTCGATGATCCGGTTACGGAAATCAAATGCATCCATCCCCGGTACGGTACCATTGACAAGAGCCGCCAGTCCCGCAAGCTCTGCCTCTGTCGTGAGCACATATTTCTCTGCCCCACGGTCATTCATGTACCAATTGATATTGGCATTGACATTGTTGCCATCCTGACCACCGGTATTGGCCGTCCGGTTCAGTTCAGGATATTGATAAGCTGCATTAGGCGAAGCATATTTCCATGTCGCCTCGAAATCCCATCCGGAAAGCGTAGGGAATGCTTGACGATCCTCCAGCGTCTCCGTCAGAAGCGTACTAAGGCCGCCAAGCACGCTGAGGAAGTTATATCTGCCTGCCGCGAAGTCTGGCAGATCATTATTGAATTGCTTCACTTCATCCTTGACGTAAAAATTCTTGTAGAGCAGTTCCTTGCTCACATTGTCATAGCGTCCCGCGAATCCGCCAGCATAGGCGCCGTTCTCGGCAAGCACTCTTGCGGTTGAGTAGGTACGTGCAATCTCACCGTTACCGATGCGTCCCGCAAAACCACCGGCATAAGAATGCTCAGCCTGTACGCGAACCGTCTTGACGACATAAGAATCGGTGATGGTACCCGACTGATGATCGCCGACCAGACCGCCAACATTGGTGTAAGCGCCTGTGGCCGTAACGACCGACGACGTATGGGACTGCTGGATGTTACCGGTATTGCGTCCGACCAAACCACCCAGATACACGGAGGCTGATTGAGAGCCGGTTGCACTGCCCGTAATGTCGATATCGACATAAGAGGCTTGAATCCGTCCCTCGTTATGACCGACCAGACCGCCTGCTATCGTACCTGCGCCTTGGATAGACATCGTCGCGTTGGAGTACGTGTAATATAGCGTAGCCGTCTCCGTATTGCGACCAACTAGACCACCCACCAGTCCTTGGCTATCTCCGGAGTGTACAGGAATCTTGTCGGTAATGCTGTTATTGGCAATCAAGGTGCGGTTCTCGCCGACCATGCCGCCTGTGACTGTATTAGGAGCAGTCACATGGACAGCCCGGTTAGCCGTACCCACAACTCGGCTGTGTTGGATGCTGCTTACTGCTGTCTGCGGGGCCGTCACCGGATCGCCGCTGCGCACATCGTTTAGTCCCACGTATCCGCCGACAATCGAAGACGCCGCAGCCGGGTTAACTTGAACATTTAATCCAATCAGAGCTACATTGGATATGACTGCTTCGTTGGTACCTTTGTTGTAACCAGCCATACCACCAACTGTTGTGCGTGGACCACTGACGACGAGATTGACAATGCGGCCATCGAGACCTTTCAATTTCGCTCTGTCGTTGTAGCCCGTCACACCACCGATATAAGCGTCGGTTGCCGCTTCAGACGTATTAATCAGGACATTGCCCAGATTCGTCTTGAAGCTATCGCCGATGATCATGCCTTCTTCCATGTGGCCAGCCAGACCACCTGCCTGAACCTGAGCGGCTCTGACATTAAGAATGACGTAGTTAGGAAGCTCCCCATCAGCAGCAGGCTGAATAATATTCGCCTTTACCGCATGACCGACGATGCCGCCAATCATCGACTGCTCGCCGGTGATTGTAATCATTGGCTGCTCGCCAGCCACTGCGTGAGCGCCTGTGATGACAGCATTGGATTCACCGGCTGTTTCGATGCGGCCAGCAATACCGCCTGCTTCTGTGCGGGCGCCGGAAGCCTGAATGACAACCGATGATGCCACACTGTCAGTCAACGTTCCACTCACATCACCGGCTGTTCCGCCGAGCCGGTTGTCAGCTCCGCTAGCCGTGATGGTGATGAATTCCGCCAAGGTGCGCGGACTGTTACCCGTAATCTGCCCGAAGCTGCCGCCTGCATAGGCAGACGCGCCTTCCAGCGTGATATTCACTTGATGCGACTCCATCTGGCTGTTATCACTGCTGATCGAGCCTTCTTGAATGCCGACAATGCCACCAGCACGGACATGATCCGCTGGCGAGGTCAGTTGAATATTGCGAACATCGACGAAGAGCACGGGGGCCTGATTGACGCCAATGGCTCCGCCAAAGCTGCTGTTGTCCGCTTGCAGATTCGTTGTGACATTGGATACGGCAACCGAATCTTCGGCCGTACCAACAGATGCTTCTGCCGTTAACTTGCCAGCGATACCGCCAATCGTATAGTCGCTTGTATCTGCTTGTGTCAGGAAGCCTACCTTGGTTACCTGACTCTGTACGATGGCTACTGCCGTTTCATTATGACCAATAATGCCGCCTGCGGTCAGACGATGTGCGCCTTCTCCGGCAGGCACTTCCGCATTAATGGTCAACGAATTCGGGTTACTGAAGCCCGCATCACCAACTACCGCACCGGTAATCGTACCTTGCGCCGACCCGGCGATGCCGCCTGCTGCAGCATCTCTGGTCGTAGCGGTGATGGCCAGATGACGGCTGCTGACATCATCAAGGGTACCGTTGGCATAACCTGCGATACCACCCAAGACGCCATCGGACTTCAGGACAGCAAAGGTGTCTGCTGTTCCAACGGCTTGCGATGCGGTGACCGAACCGCTTTGGAGACGGCCAATGATGCCACCGGTGTAGGTTTCCGCTCCACCAGTTACCTGCAATTTGCCCGAGAATACCGATTGCTCGATATGGGCTTCGTCTGCATAGCCAACGATGCCGCCCGTGCTGACCGTATCATCAGCGGTCGAAGCGGTCGATGTCACAGTAATACTCTGTGCGAAGGTCGCTCCGCTCACACGCTTGTCAGCACTTGCAGCCGGCAGCAAGCCGATGTAGCCGCCCGTGTATACTTTTTGCTGACCGGTAACGATCAGCTCTGCATTGCTGTGTACGTTGTTGCTTGGTTCGTTGCTCGTACGGGCGTAAGCACGGTTACTGACAATACCGCCGGTGTAGACACCCGTGCCGCCGTCTACCGTGATAACGCCATTGTTGTTATAGGCATTCGGCTGCGCATTGTTAAGCAGCATCCGGTTGCCACCGTACCCGAGAAGTCCGCCTGTATAAGCTTCGTCAGGCTCACCGCTAACCCTGATGGCTGCGGAGTTGCCTGCTGCTGCCTCAAGTGCCAGCTCACCCGTGATATGACCGATCAGGCCGCCGGTGTAGACGTGGTCATCACCGGATACTGTGATTTCAGTCGTATTGGTATGGGCATTGTGCCAAGTCAGATCGCTGCCGACGTAGCCAACGATACCACCGGTGTACACTTGCGAACCGCCGTTGTTGATAACCGGGGCCGTGTGCAGGAAATTCACCCGGTAATTGCGGTCTTGCTGTTGTGCCGTAATCGCACCTGCCAGACCACCAACGTAGCTGCTGCTTGAGTCTGCTGCTGCAGACTCGACAAGAGCCGTGCTGGACGTCAGCTCGGACAGATTCAATTCACTGTCCGCGCGGCCGACGATGCCGCCAGCATAATGGTTGATACCCGACTGAACAAGAATCGCGCCAGAGTTGTCGAATGGCGTGTTTTCTTCTTCCATCCGGAGTGTGCCATGCGCATAACCGACAATACCGGCCGCATACACATCCCCTTGGCTGTTACCCGTAGCCGTGATGACGCCATGGTTGGCATTTTTCTTCATTTTCATGCCGTACGTGCCTGTCGTTCCGACCAGACCACCGGTATAGAGGTTCCGGCCATTCGCCGAGACGCTCGCATAGTTGACCGAGGTCGAGATGTCGCCTTCGCCGGAGCCGACAATGCCGCCAGCATGTACTTCGCTATCCGAGGTTGCTTGAATCGCAATGTGATTCGTAATGTTGTACACAATGCTGGAGCCGGTCATTTTACCGACTGCCGCACCTACATAGACGGCTTGGCTGTTCTGAAGCTGAATGGTGCCATTCGATTCAAAAACGTAGCCGCCGACTGTACCATTATCCATATTACCTACTAGCCCGCCGTAGCGCACCTCTTGCGGCAGCGCCATTCCGCGAATGGAGAAGGTACCACCGTCCAGTGCGATCAGAGCGCCCCGGAAGGGATGCTCCTCCGTTCCGATTGGCTCCCAGATGTAGCCGCTCAGATCGAGATCGGTGGTAATCTCCAGAATTTTGCCGCGAAAGCCGTCTACCGGAGGATGACCGTTAACCGATGCATTCTGGTTGACGAGCTGAGCCACGCCAGCCAATTGCTGGGGCGTGTTGATTTTGTAAGTGGGATAAATCGGGTCGTACCAGGACGTGTCTGCCTGCGTATCCCAGCTGACCCCATTCGCCCGCGCCATATATACGCTCGTTCCTGCCGCCACCAGGGCGCATACCAGGACTGCCACAATCATGGTGATTGTTTTCTGCCGAAGAGCCATTTGTACACCGCCTTAAACTGATTGTGAAACTGACCATGCTTAGCTGTCGAGAGCAGATATACCCACCGGGGCGGTGCCGCCCCAGTGGGTAATCGCTATAGTTTAATAATCTGTGATCAACCGATCGAGTCGGATCGCAATGGCAGCCGCTTGGGATCTGGTCAGTACGTCCGCTGGCTTGACTCGGTTGTTGTCGCCTGTGATGATGCCGCTCTTCACGCTGAGGGCTACCGGACGGCGTGCCCACTGCGGAATATCGGCTTCATCGTCGAAGCTGGCGAGAATTTCGTTCACTTCTGCATCGCTGAGCTCTGCACCCAGATTCATCGATGCCAGCAGTCTTCCGACCATGGTCATCGCTTCAGCACGAGTCAGCGAAGCTTGTGGCTGATACGAGCCATCTGCCATGCCATTGACAATCCCCATCTGTGAAGCGATCGAGACGCTGCGGTTGAACCATTGGCCCTCGCGCACGTCTGAGAAGTCCGCTGTTGCCTCTTTGTTCATCCAACCGGATACACGGAGCAGAATTGTCGGATACTCTGCACGCGTAATCTGGCTGTTCGGATCAAAGCGTCCATCGCCTTTACCGAGCACGAACAGCTTGGCTGCCGCATCCTGGATGCTCTCGCGTGCCCAGAAGTCTGGACGCACATCCTGGAATTGACCTTCACTGTGGACGAAGAACAACTGTCCTTCACCAGTCAATTGAACAAGAACCTGATTGCCTTCCAGCTTCCAAGGTACGGTTGTCCAGCTGCTGCCATCCGGCGAGCGCAGAACCACAGCCGTAATGGCCTTGGCATCAATGCCTTGTGGAACCTGAACGTCCGTTCGAATCGCTGTAGACCAGCTCGCAGCAGGCAGGTTGGAGAGAATAACAACGCCATCGCCACTTCCCAGTGCTTCTGCACCAAGCGATCCTGCAATTTGCTGATCAGCAGCCCGCTCCGCAGCTGTTGCTGCCCGGATGGTCAGCTCCAGATCGCCGGTCAGACCTTCCAGTCTGGAGCGGTCCAGTTCGAACTTGGCAAGCGGCAGATCAATCACCAGCTTGCTGCCGGCATCGAGCGTATGCTTGATGGCCGCACGATCAATCTTGATTGTGTAGTTCTTGACGTTGGCTTGCTTGGATTGGATGAGCAGTCCGTCCGCCTTCAGTTCGCCTAGCATGTCATTTGTAATATGAAGGGCTGCCGCCGTACCATTCCAGGTTGCGGTTACCTTCTGTCCACCTACCGTTACCTCAATCGGGCCGGTTGGCTCTTCAATTGGCGTCTCGTCTACCGGTGGTTGCGGATTTGGTGCGACTCCGCCACCACCACCGCCTGGGAATCCACCAGGTGAAGCTACATACACCTTCGGTACCAGGAGCGTAGAGACCGCCATTGCTTTTTTGTTCAGGGATGTCCGTGCCGCGACGACAATGCGGTCGCCATCTGCAACTTGGACGATGCCATCCTGCGGCAGGAAGCTCCAGCTTGTGAGATCCTCCTCGAAGACCGGCAGAGCCTCGTTCACCCCTTTGGCGATGACTTTGTAGACCAACTGTTGACCGGTCATGTCCCCGGTGTCTTGAATCACGACTTGGGTGGCCGATTTATTGTTCGAAATAACGGCAGTTGAAGCCTTGATCGAGCGCAGTGCCGTTTGCTTCGGATTAGCTACAGTGGCTACAGCCATCGCTTCAAGCACGACCTCATCGGAGATCCGGTACTCTGCCTGAATCAGGCTGACACCCAGCGCTTGACCTGTCACCTTGCCGTTTTGATCCACTTTGACACTTTCGCCACGCGAGACTTCATAGCTGAGAGCTGACAGCTGCCCTGCTGGTATAGCCTCCTCTGCAAAAATCGGCTTGTCGCCTTGTTTCCCTACGACATACCGCAGCTTCGCCTTTAATGTGCGGTTCTCGCCTGGTTTGATGGCCGGGAGTTCTTCAATAATAAGTGCGGTTGGCACCCGGAACCCATCATTTGTAATCTCTACAATTGCCGTATTCTCGTTGCCTGCGGCATCACGAGCAACGATGTTGAGGCTGGCAACCGGATCAGAGCCGTTAATCTTAATCGATCCATCAAAATCTCCGTTGTCTGCTACCTCAAGCGTCGTTCCATTTACCTTCAGTACCGCATCATTGGAGGTGGAACCCGTAACCCGGATTTCTCCATTGGTGGTACGCGTGCCTGTAATAGGCTCTTCAATGAACAGCTTCGGCGCGATGGTATCCACCGTGAGGTAGAGCATTGTAACTTGCATGTCCCGTGTATTCTTGTTACGAACCACTAGTTCGATCGCATAAGGACCATCGGTCGTGAATTGGTCAAAGCTGATCGATCCGGCGCTGCCATTGCCTGCGTTGGTTAAGCTTACTTTGCCGACTGACTGCTCGTCGTAGAACGCTTCAACCTCCACATCCTTCTGATCCGAAGTCAGCTGAATGGTCTGCGTCGTCTGATTAGTCAAGAATTCCTGGAAGTCTGCATTCGCTTGTCCATTCGTCCAGACCTTCGGCTTGACTGGTACCGGAAGGAGCTTCTTAGTCGCGTCTGAACGGTTGGCAAAATGATAATTCTCATGCTTGTCTGCATCGCGTGTCGGTTTGGTGACACTGCTCACGCCAATCACATATTCCTTCCCGATTTCGAGACCGGTATAGACATAGCTGCTGCGTGCAACCGTATCGCCATTCAGATTGGCTGTATTCACTTCGTCGGAGGTCGATGTAGCACTCCATCCCCCGATCAGAATGTTCTCGTACTGGCCGCTTTGATCGTTCCAGAATGGCGCCAGTTCTTCTTCGGTGAACAGAATGTCTCCGAACGGCACGTATGGCTCCAGCTTTCCAGCCACTTCTTGACGGGCTTCAATCATGTAGCTGTGCTCGAACTTCTCATGACCGTTCTTCTTCGCTTTTGGCTTGAAGCTAAGAGCGAACAATCCGTTACCTGCTGGCTTAACAACTACATCACTGACCGCTTGCGGTGCCAGCGGATCAATGATTTCAAACCGGTCTACAGATGTCTTCGTTCCAAATGCGCTGTCTGATTTCAACTCCGCGCGCAGGTAGTAGTTGCCCTGTTGCAATAGCCCGCGGATATCCTCGGTGTCGCCAAGCAGGCTAACCTTGGTGACATCGATAACCTCGCTGCCGCTGGTCACCTTGCCCGTTTTCGTCCCGTTTTTAGCAACTGGGATGTTCTTGGCAATCAAGAGTCCTGGATCTGATGCTTCTGGCAAGCCGGCTTGTCCAGCTGGCAGCTTGGCAGCGACAGGCTCCTGAGTCAGGTATAGATTTACGGTATCTCCGGCTTTTGCGTTACTAACGTTCCAATTGGCTGTGAACAAGTTGCTGTTCGATGGGTTCTTGGTCAATTTCACGTCTGTCAGCTCTGGTAACGTAGGGACGTTGAGCAAACGAGTGTCAACTGCACGGTCTGCAGTCAATGTCCAAGTACCACCGCTCGCCATCTTGTCATCCAGCAATGTGATATAGACTTTTCTGGAATCCACACCATCCGCAGATTCGGATGCCGGGATAATCTGAGTGAAGGCATTTGCGCCTGCCACTGTATTGGTGTTATCAAAGACAAGCTTGTAATCCTTACCTGCTGCATCTTTTAGCGAAAGAGCCGGTTGGTCCTTGCCATCGTATGCAATCTCGATAATAGCATTGCCCGATACATCGTTCATGTTAATTTGGTGCACTCGGCCACCGTTGGTGACATTAATGCCGCCCATTCCGATCGCATGCGAGCCATTTTCGATGATTTTGACCCCATCCCCCGCATCGCGGTAGGTAATCTCATGGGTCTCCTGCTCGCTGTTGATCCACGATGTGGCTAATGTCTCCATGCCCTGGCCAATAACCATTAGGGATGGTCCGCGCTCAGGATCTTCAATGACCATATGAATGAGTCCATCAGGAAGAGATTCGCCTGAGGTTCCGAATTCAATACCGCCACCCCAATAGTAAGTCACCCCTACAGAGATGAAGAGTACGCCGAAGCTTCCCCAGATCTTGTCATTATTGAGTCCGAAAAACACGCTGGAGATCGGCAAACCGCCTACAATCGGCACACTTTTTGGAATCTGGATTCTGGAGCTTACAAAGCCTTCAAAATCGGTGCGGTTCTTCTCCAGGTTTTGTCCGATGAAGATACCTGCGCGGCCTACGATAACATCCCAGCCACCGATATCTGCTTCTGCTTCGACCCGGACGAACCATGGAGTAACCCATTGTGCTTCCAGAAGCGCCTTGGTGATCATCTCCATCAAATCATCTTCGCCTGCATCTGCTTTGGGCGAGAAGCCCAGCTTCCCTTCAATTTTCAGGCCAGTACGCTTGACCGTCAGATCCGCATCGCCGAAGAAGTAGGCAGGTGCAATACCGAAGCGCATGCTGATGCCTGCTTGTACCACGAGCGGGAACGGATCCTTGTCCGAGCCGCCTGCGATCGTGTCTGCCAGTTCGCGGATGGCACCGCGCACAGCAGTCAGGTAGGTCGCACCTGTTACAAGTACGCCTGGTTTGCCAAGCGAAGTTTTGAAGCCGATCACATCAGGCAGTACGCGTCCGTCCTTGACCTTCTTAAAGGACAACTCGACGCCGATATCTACCATTTCCTTCAGTTCGGCTTCGAACTTAATGCCGTAGGTATTTGCTACACCAGGGACCTCCTGCACGTAGTGAACAACCGTAATTTCGCCGCTCTTTTTATTGTTCTTGCCCTTGCCGTCTTTGGAATTAATCAGGCCAAGGTCTTTTTCAAGCTCGAATTTCAGCGCTGCATCCACGCCGACGAAGCCATTCTCGTTAAAGATAACATTATTGACTTCTCCTTCGACGATCTTGAGTTTGATGGCACCGCCGAAGCTGATACCGCCCTCACGCAAGATGAAATCATTGAAGCTGAAGCCAAATCCACCAATGGTGAAGCTAGGTGGAGCAAACAGGCTATGACGGTTGAAATAAACGGTCTCGAGCATAACCTGACGCAACGGGTTCAGACGGTCACCCAATGCGCCTGCAGCCCAGCGAAGTGTACCGTTCAGGCTGTCATCTTCTTCATTGTCATCACTTGCGGGAATCTCGCCACGATCGACCGTATAGCCTTCGCCCAGGCTCTTCTTAAAGCCATTGAAGAAATCCAACGTCCACTCGCCTCTGTGGAAGACGAAGCCGCTGCCTGCTACGCTCAAGGTGCCGTCGCCTTTAACAAAGAGCGAGCTGAGGAAAGGCGAACTGGACTTCTGACCGAAAATCTCCAATTGACCACGTACAAATACGATATCCTTGCCTTGATAGGCTACAGATTCGTTAATGATGGCTGGTTCGGTTTTCGTATCAACGATGATTTGCTTATCAGCGCCTGTACCGACCTCTTTGACCATCCCGCGAATGACAACGAGCATTTCACGATTGAATTTCTCGTCCTCTGGAAGATCCTCGTCATCGAAAAACTCTTCCAGCTCTTCCTCGGAGTAGAACATTTTGTAGTTATAGAACGGGACGCTTTCCAACGCATCCGGACTCGTAAACTCACTATGATCAAATTTCGGATCTTGCAGCTTACTCAGTCGTCCAATTGCTTCCTTGTAGGCTCTGTACGCAAGAACATCTCCGCTCAAACCAGAAATATTTTCAAACGTCTTCACCGGAAACATACTGTTCAAGTCATCAAGCAGGTCTTGATTGTGACTTGCTCCTGGATTAATGGAGCTCAAATCAATCTCTTGCTTGTACAACGCCACAATGTTGGCTTCGCGAATCCGGGTCTCATCGTTGTCCGATACCATAAATGTCTGATCGGTGATGATATCGAACATCGCGGCCATTTCATCGTCGCCGCCTGCTGTGCCTTTGTAGTCGATCTCCATTTGATATTCGCCGAGTGGCAGTTCTGGACCGTCAGTGGCACGAATCGTCCGGCCTTGCGCATCTACCTCTTCTCCTGCACGGTACGTGATCCGCATGTCGCCGGAGAAACCGTCATCGGTTGTCTGAATCAGGACCGATTCCCGAACCGGCACCTTGTATCGCTTCCCGGTTACTTTCTCACGAATGTATAGATCGAAGTTAGGCGGTGTAGTCTGGTTGCCTGTGTTGTAAGCTTCGATATTGGAGAGGTTCATCGTGATGTATTTGATATCTGTGCTGTACAGTTCCTTGGGTGTCAAACCGTATACATACGTTGGTACGGCATCTCCGACAGCCGGCAGCAAGATGAAATTGGACACACTGGATTCGAATTGTGCCTTCAGCAATTCGTCTGCCGTGTCCGTCAGCTTGGCCGTTGTCTGAGGACTACGTGCGGTCAGCATGTACTCTCTCGTGACTGGCCAAGGACGCCCAACGGCTTGGACCTTGTAAGACACTGTAACGGTGTCGCCCGGTTTGAACTTCGGCTGGATGCCCAGCTCCGCCTCCTCTGGTGTCGGGGGCTTGCGGATCTCCAGCTGCTTGCTGCGGAACTGCTCTGTCACGACCTTGCCATTCTCTCGCATGACCTGGCCGCGCTCATCCGTGCGGACAAAGTTTAGACCACCCTGCAGAGTCAGCTCCGTCTCAATATAATCATGTTCCATGTCGAACATCGCCAGATTCTCGACCTCGACGGTAATGTCGAAAATCCCTTCGTTGCGATAAGCACTGTTATCTTCCAATGTCGCCAGCTGCTGTGGCGGATCCATGTAGCGTAACGAGAATACCTTGTCCGGTTCGATAATTTCACCCAGACCGTAGACCGTCTCAAAGGATGCCACTTCGTTTTGAAGGATGTTTCTTGGATTCCAGTAGAAAGCGACAGCCGAGTCGGCGGTACCGTAATCGTTCGTGTCGCGAGTATAGTCAAGATTTGGATTGAGTTCATATTCCCATTTGGTGTTCGCCAGTCCATTCCAGTGGCCAACAATCATTTCGTCAACGATGTTAATGCCTTGCTCGGCAAAGTTGTTGAAGCCGTAAGCAATGACATTCGTGGCTTGAGGATTATCCCGGTCAAACTTGTCCCGCATGACCCAGTAAGGCGGAATCTTGAAAAAGTTCACGTCCTCCTCGGGAATACCAATCGCTCTCGGGTCATGAACAAGCTTGCGCTCAACCATCAGCGGTGACCTGGAGGCTGTGCCGATCTGGAAAGCCGGTCCGTCGTTGCCCGCAACCATCGTATCCAGCAGAATCCGGCTGCCGAGCTCAACCGTAGCCCCGCTCCTGTTCAGCACTTCATAACGGATATTGACATTGCCAACATTCGTCTTATCCGTCATGTCTGTGTACAGCATGAGCACCTGCTTGATCTCGACGCCCTTGATCTTCCAGGTTGTCTCGATTTGACGAGTGCCATCAGGGTTGTTGACGATTCTCGGCGTCGTTGTTTCGGAGAAGAAGCTGGCTCCGAACTTGTACGGGTTGCCGAAGATGTAATCATCACCATCAATGCGGAATGTCGTAAAGGACGTTTCCGGGTCATCCCCCCGGAACATCAGATTGACGTGCTGGTCGTTTTTGCGAATCGGTTGGCCTTCCACCGTGCGAATGCCGTACCGGCCTGTAGCATTATCGACCGTAATTTTGATGAGTTCGTTCTCGAGCACCGTCTTGCCTTGTGCCGATACTTGTGCAGCGATGGTTTCAATGCCAATCGCCGTGACCGAGAAGAAAAGTAAAAGCGCCAGCAAGGATGCCGTCGTCTTCTTGAGAACCTTCACCTAAGTACCTCCTGTTCGTATGAGAGCATGGAACGCCGGGTGACGAACCGGCTGAGGGTTCAGCCAGTTCGTTCTGTACCGGTCGTTAGGGTTGTTAGTTATTGCATTTTACCGACAAAGAAGGTGGCAAACTCGCGTTCGCGCTCCTGGTTACGGACAATAATCGTGTACCAGCCCACTTTCGGGAAGGTCATCTTGAATTCGCCGTTCACGAGCTGCTGATAAGTCACTTTCTCTGCAATATATTTCATCTGTCCTTCGCGGTAGAGACCTGGTTGATAGAGAAGATCGAAAGTCCCCCACTCATTGGTCTGCTTCTCGCCGCCAATCATCATTTCATTAAATCCGGTAACCTTGAAGGTAATGACATTGGTATTGAACAGTGCTGTCTCGCCATATGCGGCAGAGATGAGCGTGTCATTACCGAAGATCAGCATGCCGCCATCTGCCATCACAATGACCTTTTGCATAACGGTGGTTGTGTTACCCACCTGATCTGTTACTTTGTACGTCACATCTTGCGTTCCGAGCTTCGCGAGATCCAGGCCTTCAATCTCGACCTTGATATCCGCTGCTGCGGAGAGGTTGTCGCTAACCGTGAATCCGCCAAGATCTGTGCGGAAGTTGAAATCTTCTTTGTTTTGCAAGATTCCGACAGATGTCTTATTCAGCGTAATCTCTGGTGCAACATTATCCAGACCGCGAATGGTTACCGGTAATCGGGTGTTGTTGCCGAGCGCATCGGAGATCGCGACGGTTGTTGTGCCATTGCTGGCAAACGATCGGCTATAAGAATACTCCCCGTCTTGATTGCTGATGAGATTCGTATAGTTGCCGTTGTCATCCCGGAACGGTGCCATGCCCGAGAACATCTGATTGGGTGCCGTGACACTTCCCGTCATTGTTACCTTCACTTTGCCTTTGGCGTATTTCTCGCCGCCAATCGTTACAAGCGCCTCAGCAGGCAGCTCCTTATCTTCAGCATCAACGAAGGTGTAAGTGACTTCAGGGGCCGGGGACGCCGAGGCAATGGTATCCACCTCTTCTTCAACAACTGTCGTATTGCCGTAAATATCAGCGATGATGAAACGAGCTACGCCATTTTCAAACAGCGTTTGGACGTTCTTCATATCCGGGAAGAACAGTGTTTGGCCGCTTTCCTCGGCCTCGACTTGAAGCGTTACGCCGGAGGAGAAGATGACATTGCCATTACCATCACGAATCGTGCCGAATGTCAGACCGCCGTTCTCTCCATAATTATAGGAGCGGACGATTCTCACTTTTGGTGTATCCCGGTTAATGTTGGCGACTGTAGCTGTCTCCGTACCGATATTGCCAGCTTCATCCCGGAACTGGAACAGGAACGATCCGTTTTCTTCAAAGGTATACGCGTTGCGGCCATCATTGTTGACCATAATGATCGGTTCAGACGAGTCAACGATTCGTGCGGTGACATTGCCGTTGGTCGGTCCGGTCACATTGTACTCAATCGTGACGCGCGGCACCTCGCTGTCGATATTGCTGACAACTACATACAGCACATCCTTGCGGGATGCATCGCTGAGGTCCTGCAGATCAAAGGCGTAGAAGCCATTCTCTTTGACATTGAATACATTGCCGCTGCGGGTTGGCGTAGACGGATTGATCGCTGCCGGCACCACGCGAACGCCGAGTGGTACGGTGATGTCAATATTGACTCCGGTCTCGGACTTAATCGGTCTTGTCGTGTTATGGGTAGCCAGACCATAGATTGGCTCATCCTTGGAGAGCTTGGCGATATCCAATGTTTTGGCTGGTCCAACAACCCCGCTTGGACCTCTGTACTTCACTTGAACCTGCAACTGTTCTGGACGGTTGGTAGGTACCTTTAGCGAAACGAAGTTCGTGTAAGGCTTCCAGCGTGCCCAGGTCTCGCCATTATCCGGCGATACCGAATATTCATAGCCGTTCTTGTCCACTGTATCCAGATCCAGCTTCAGGATTGCGGTGTAACCATCCTGTGCGTCGCCGGATACATAGATCAGATCGGAAGATCCGGGTGCAGGCGGATCTTCAGGGCCTGCCGGTCTGGACACCTTGAATGTCGATTCAGTAGCCGCGAAGGCTGCATTCCCTGCTCCATCAGTCGACCAGACATACAGTCTGTAGTCAGCCGTTTCGCCCTCTTTCAAAGCAGAGCCGTCGACAACGGCTACGCCGCTGACGGGCAGCTGCTGCCAGCCTGCCGTTGTTTGGTCAGGAGCTGCTTCGCCAGCTAGCACCCACAGGTATTTGTTGTCCATGTTGTTTTTGCTGTAATTCTCGGTAATCGTTACTGTTACGTCCTGCTTCTCACGTGGGTAGTCCACCCCACGCTTGTTGAACGTAATTTGCGGTGCTTCATTATCGAGATAGTAAGCCTTGGAGAAATAATAGTAGCGGTCTCCTTGCTTGACCATCATATGAACATATTGAATCCCGTTCAACGTGTTGCTGACTGGGACGGAGTAACTTGATGCTTCCGGGCTGACGCCAGCCGTTGTCATCGGCGTATCCTGTTCCTCTGACTCACTACCTTCTTGCGCAGGCTGTGTATTATCGTTGGTAACAGGTAGAGCTTCATCGCCAGTCTGCTCCGTTTGTGATCCAGCACTCTGTATGCTGACTTCCGGTTTGGCCGATTTGCCAGTCTGTTGCTCAAGCTCCTCTGTACCTGACTCATCTACTACCGGCACATCTGCATCAGGTGTACTCAGAGGAACCATTAATCCTGATCCTCCTGGCAGTGGCTGCAGCGTGGTGTAGGCGCCATCGCTAGCTGGCCGGTTGGCGCTTGCCGATACTGCATAGCCCACGATATCCGGCGTAAGTCCGCTGATGCGGAAGATAACATCCATACTTTGAACATAATTGGTATCCGCAGCGGTCAAGAATTCGCCGCTTACGCTATCCAGCGAGCTGACGGTTACCGTTTTGTCGGCCTGCCAGACCACTCCATTGCCTGCGTGGTCAGACGCTTTAATAAACAGTGAATACGCACCATCCTCAAACACTTCACCCATTGTCCGCATCGTTGCTTGTCCATTGTGCAGATCAACATTTTTCCACTCGACGTCGGCAGGCTGCGCGCCTTCCTTCACCCATTGATAGTCGGCTTGGGCCAGGCCGCTATGCTCATCAATAATGGAAACGGTCATTTGGACATCCATTGTGTTGTCACCAGCGGTTGCCGTATTGAGAATCTCCGGCGCCGCATTGTCCAGGAGCAGTGTAGTTACCGCATAGCTCCAGTTGGAATCATCCTGTTTGAAATCCTCCAGCGGCCAGACCTGCGTATCGCCATAGTCACCTACGGCTTTAAGCGCCTGGTTGTCTGCATAAAACTCACGATCCGCATCGGATACGTTACTGCCCTGCAGCTCAGCCTTCCAGCGGTTGTACTGTTCTTCGTTAAGCCGTTTGAAATCTTTCATTTTCTCGTATTGCTTCAGCTCGCGCGCCGAATCCCATGTCATGTCTGCTGTCCAGGTGTGCAGATACCATGGACCGGCAGTTCCAGTTGCAATGGCTTCTTGCGGCGGCGCGATCAGATTGTTCTTGTTGCTCACAACCATTAGCTCCATGTGCTCATAGCCCTCATACAGCTCTTCGCTTGGCTGCTTACCAGACAAGGAGTAGCGCTTGATGGCTGCATACTCATCATCTTCCTTGCCTGCAAGCGGATCAGACGGCGATTGACTCCAGTAGTAGTAGATCAAGCCAACTGAAGGTGAAGCACCGCCTGTCATGTTGGAAGGACGGAAGATCCCCATACTCGGACGTTCGCTACCGCGATCCGACAGCACCGGATCCAGATGTGGAATCAGCAGATGCGGATCATTCGCGTCAACGGTAACGTTGCCCGTCTTCAGATACAGCTGATTGTTGGCTCCGTTCGGTTGATAGCGGAAATCGATAACCGGCGGCGTGTTGTCAATAATGAGCTTCGCCCAGTCGATCTTGGATTGAACCAGTGAGACATCGCCGTGATCTCTGGTGCCATCTACGTGTTCGCCAGAGAAATTCGCCGGTTGGATTAGCAAGTTTCCTGCATAATCCTGAATGACATTGATGTCGCTGTCGTCGCCCTTCTGGTCATGCGAGATTGCGATGACCTTGAGCAGCGGCGTCTCGACCGTCTTGCCGTCAGGAATAGTCGTTCGGAATGTCCAGCTGTTTGAGTTCTGCCCTGCAACATAATAGGCCTTCATCCCGTTATTAAGATGGATGAATGTTTGATTGACATCCCATCCGCGCTTGACGACTGCATCCTCCGTCAGCTGCACTGTAAAATCGATGGTATCGTCTTTGTTAATATTGACGCCGGTCAGAATCTCCGGCTGAATGCCATTTGCGGTCTTGTGATATTTTGGCGCTACGCCATCGATGATAACGGCGAAGCCGTTGCGCGGATTGAATGGATCCGTCACCGGGCCGTTGATGAAGCTGATTGGATTACCCGCATCATCCCGTTCTTCAAGAATTGGCGATACGGTCTTAGGTGGCATCCGCAGCTGCACGACGTTACCTGCGGCGTCTGCCAGCTTGGCATTCCTGAATTTTTCTTCAATAGATTGATCCATCGGCGCACCTGTGGTTCCGCCTGTGATTTTTGGTTTAATATAACCTGAGCTCTGATGGTATCTTGAACCTGTGTAACGGTAAGCAATCGTGCTATGATAATCGGCAACATCTGCGTTGTTACGGTATTGCATATTAGTCATGTATTGCTGTTCGCCAGCCGCTGGCAATCCCGTACCTTCGATATTGACGAACAACGGGTGTCTAAGGAAATGATCATTTTGACCATTAGGAGACAGTGTTGATGGTCTCACCGGTTCACTGAACTTGTAAGAAAGCGTCAGATTTTCTTGTTGCTTAATATACATCTCGTGCTGACCGGCTTTAATGTTGGTACGCTGGGCTCCAGTCCCGTTACTGAGGTCATATTCTTCAAGAACCGGACGCTTGGTATCTTGGAACTTAACATAAAAGCCTTCAACACCGTTCAGACGGCCGTTGTCCTTATAGCGGCGACCTTCACCGGTGAAATCAAAACTAATGACAGAGTTTGGTGTAATCTTAGCTTTGACTTCTGTTCTACCAATGCCGCCCTTCGGCGTTTGTCTGCTAAAAAGGATTGTTTCAGGCTGACCAGGTTCTTTTATCCGAATTGACCCCCGAGTGATTCGTGTCCAACTCAGAAAACCTGAATAATAAATCATTTTGGTAAAACCGATTAAGACTTCGGCTTCCCCACTCTGGGCCAGTGCTTTCAGTTGTGGGTTATCAGCTACATTGATAGAGAAGCTAGCCGTTTCCCATTTGTCGTTGTAGCCCAGACGGATATTGCCGTTCATCCAATCAATCATCTGGCTTGGTTTGGCATGCTGCGTGAAACCAGGTGAATTTCCATTAAAATTAATAAGAGCATTTTCAGCAGCATAGGACGCATTGCCGATTCGTACCTGGGCATGTCCAAAACGCACTTCAAAGTCTTCAGCCGCATAGGCCACCTGACTGGATCCCATCGGGAACAGCATGACAAGCATCGACACAATTAGCCATGAAGCCAGCAGCTTCTTGCCTCGTTTCAGCTTAACCATCCGTTATGCCCCCCTGTCATTATTAAGTCTGTTTGCAGCCCCAGCCGCACCGGTTGGACGCCTCTCCTGCTCATCGTGTATACCTCTCCCTCTCTGTGTACAAGATCGTCTCCGAATGAGACTATAGACCTACCGACTCTCTGGATTTTCGACACTATCCGAAGTGTATCAGGTCGTTCTGAACAATTTCTGGACAATTCTGTACAGAATTGTCGAACCACGACAAAAAAGCAGGGTGCCCTGTATAGACACTCCTGCTTTTCAAATGGTTTATGGGCTTATAGTCCCAAACATTTGGACTTAAAGCTTATTGATCTTGCCAGTGAGACTTCATCTTTCTACGTAATATAAGAATAAATTAGCACCGACTATATCCACAGCTCGCACACGTCTTGCAGCCTTCGGTGTTAATCAAGCTCGCCGAGCCGCAGGACGGACACAAGTCCGTCGAGCTATATGGCTGACCCGCTGGGGATGCAGGCGATTCGCCCGCTGCCGCTTGAGGCGCCGCTTCAACTGTCTCATGGAGCTCGTCTTCCGGGGTGTCAGCCACCTCTGAGATGTGCAGCTCCAGCGATTTGGCCACCGCATCGGCAATCGATTCCACGCGGGTTGCGCCGAATCCAATGGCCCCTGTACCGCCAATGCCTTTCAGATGCTTGATCAGCAGCTGCACCTTGCTGCCATGATCACCATAGCGCAGGAACAGGGAGCACACTCTGCCCAGGGCCTCTGCCATCGCGAATACATCCGATCCCGCCTTGCCTACATTCAGGAAGATCTCACCAGGCGTACCATCCAGGTCATTAATCGTAATGTAAGCCATGCCGAATGGCGTATTCACTTTGTACGTTGCGCCTCGCAGGATTTGCGGGCGGCGTTTGTACTGCTTGTCAATGGCAGGCGGCGAGGAAGGTATGATTTCCTGGGTTTCTTTGGCGCTATGCTCAATTAGCGTGTCGGCTGGTGGACTGTCGGCAGGAAGTGTCGCTTTCAGGCCTCCGATTTCGACGATGTCCGGTTCGGATTCAGCGGACACTTGCGATTCCACTTTGGCGGTTTTCTCGCCGTCGTCTTTATTGCCGGTAGAGAGCACTTGCACGTCGCGGCTGCCGTCCCGATAGATCGTGACGCCCTTGCAGCCTAATTCGAAGGCAAGCTCATACAGCCGTTTGGTATCTTCTACGGTGAAATCCGCCGGGGCATTAGCCGTCTTGGAAATCGAGCTATCCACCCAGCGCTGAATCGCCGCTTGCACACGGATATGGTCCTCCGCAGCCAGATCCATGGCCGTAGCAAAATAATCTGGCAGTTGTTCTCCCGGATGCTCATCCTGCCAGGCCTGAGCGATCGGCACAAGCTGCTTGTCGTAGCCCAAGCGGCTCTGGCGATAATACTCAAAAGCAAAATACGGCTCAATTCCTGTAGAAGTACCAACCATTGTACCTGTACTGCCTGTCGGCGCCTGCGTAATCAGGGTAACATTACGAATACCTCTTCCCCGCACGGCTTCCCCGACTTCGGGATACACCTTGGTCAGCTCGCGCATAAATCCGCTCTCCAGATACTTCTCCGGGTCAAAGGCCGGGAAGGAACCTTTTTCGGCAGCGATTTCGGTGGAGGCAAGATACGCTTCCCTTGCCATGAAGCCATAAAGGCGATCCAGAAAGTCCAGCGACTCCTCGCTACCGTAGCGGATCTTCAGATGAATCATAAGCTCAGCCAATCCCATGGTGCCAAGACCAATCCGGCGCTCCTTTTTTTGATTGGCTTCATTTTGCGGAAAATGATATGGCGTTGCTTCTATGACATTGTCAAGAAATCTCACGGCCCACCGAGTGACCTGAGCCAGTTCGGTCCAGTTGACATCGTGGGACTCTTTATCATAGAAACGGGAGAGATTAATGGCTGATAAATTGCAGACGCCCCATGCAGGCAGGCCCTGTTCACCGCAAGGGTTGGTGCAGATGATTGGATTGAAATACCAGCTATTGGACATGTCATTATAATGCTCCATGAACACGACGCCAGGCTCGGCTGATTTCCAAGCAGATTCAATAATCGTGTGCCACACATCCCGGGCGCGTACTGTTTTATAAGGAATGACCGGCTTGCCCAGCTGACGCCAGGCTTCCAGATTTCCCTGCCACAGCTGATCGTAATCGGGGTCGCGGGTATCCGGGAAGACCAGCTCCCACTCCAAATCCTCGCGAACTGCCTGCATGAACGCATTGCTGACACAAACGGAGAGATTGGCATTGGTGACCTCGCCCATCTTCTGCTTCACAGTAATGAAATCCTCCAGATCCGGATGCCAGTCATTGATCATCAGCATCAGTGCGCCACGACGACTTCCACCCTGCTCAATCAGACCTGTTGTGTAACTGAACAGTCCGCCCCACGACACGGACCCGCTGGAGGAGCCATTCACGCCTGCGACAATGGCTCGCTTCGGACGAAGGGAAGACAGATTAATGCCTACGCCGCCGCCCCGGGCCATAATTTCGGTCATTTCTGACAGCGTCGACATGATGCCGCCACGACTATCATGCGGAGAAGGCAGCACGTAGCAGTTGAACAGTGTTAATTCGTCACTGGCACCAGCGCCCGCTGCAATGCGCCCGCCAGGGACCAGCTTCCAGTCATCCAGAATATAACGGAATCTCTCTTCCCATTGCTTACGAAGCGTCTCACTTTCCTCCACCGTGGCCATTGCTGCAGCCAGTCGATCCCACATCTGCTCTGGCGTTTGCTCTCGCGTTAGCGTCAGCTTGGCCACATCTGTCGTGACCGTCTGACCGCTGCGTGTTTTCACGGTCACTTGATTGCCGGTCCTCGTAACAATTTCTCCTGCTTCCTTGGAAGGAAATTTGGGATCTTCCTTGGTCAACACGAGCACTGTATCACCAGGTTTCGCCTCTGATGGATGATCCGATTTCCACGCATACCTGTCCAGGAATATCTTCTCACTCAGACCACTTAAGCGGCTTATCTTTACTTCAGCCATAGAGTAATACGCCTCCATTTCTCAGGATGGGGAGCACTTGATCGGCAGCACATGTCTGGAGGTTGAATACGCCCCATCACAATATATTGTATGTGATTATTATTTTAACATACTATATGTTGTATTTCTATCCTTTCAAATTCCACAATCCCGTGACAAGACGATGCTTCATAACACTGCGCCACAGCCCTTGGCACAGCTTTGTTTTCCCGCTTCTCTTATGATTCCCGTAGAATGCGGCAATACTGATAGACATGTAATGTTTCTCACAACCTAGAAAGGGGTGTATGTGATGACCGGCAAGAACAAGCTTCACCCGCTGGTAGAGCTGCAGATGGACCGCAGCTGGCAGGATGAGCTGCAACAACGACTGGGCAAAAACGGTCCGTGGGACGAATGGGTCCTCTATAAGCTGGCGATTGAAGCCCAGCATGCCCGTAAAATTGATAGCTTCGATGAGCTGCAATCACTACGAGTGCTGCCAGCTCTCGAACCCATGCCTCATCAGATCAGTACGGCTCGCAAAGTACTAGACGGTATGGGCGGCAGAGCTATTCTGGCCGATGAAGTTGGTCTGGGCAAGACGATTGAAGCCGGCCTTGTCCTGAAGGAATATATGGTGCGTGGACTGGTGAAAAAAGCCTTGATTCTGGTCCCCGCCTCTCTTGTTCTGCAATGGGTCCGTGAATTGAACCAGAAATTCGGGATCTCTGCGGTCGCCCAGAAGAAAGCTCACACCTGGCATTATGATGTCGTCGTTGCATCGATGGATACCGCCAAGCGGGAACCGCACCGCGAGCTATTGCTAGGCACCGATTACGACATGCTGATTATTGATGAAGCGCACAAATTGAAAAACAAAAAAACGACGAACTACCAGTTCGTTACGCAGCTGCGCAAAAAATATTGCCTGCTCCTTACGGCTACGCCTGTACAAAATGAACTGGAAGAGCTGTATAATTTGATTACCCTGCTGAAGCCCGGGCAGCTGGGCGGCCAAAGCGATTTTGCGGCGAATTTCGTCATTGATAAGCGTCAACCCAAAAACGAAGGCGATCTGCAGGATGCCCTATCGGGCGTTATGATTCGAAATCGGCGCGGCGACGGCGGCATTCATTTCACGAAGCGAATTGTCCGCAATATCCCGCTGCAGCTATCAACCGAAGAAAAAGCATTGTATGATGCAGTCACGAATTTCGTCAAGCAGCGCTACGACGAGAGTGGTGGCGATCTTACAAGTATGCTTTCCCTCGTCACCTTACAACGCGAAGTGTGCAGCAGCCGGGATGCCGTCTTTATTACACTCGTTAACATGTTCAAGAAGACGGCCGAGGATTCACCAGTGCGTGCAAAAATTTGGGAATTGGTCGAGTATATCAAGCAAATACAAGCCAATACCAAAGCAGAGGCTGCGCTACAGCTAATCCGTGAAATGGATGAAAAGGTCATTGTCTTCACCGAGTACCGTGCAACACAAGAGTATTTGCTCCAATACTTCCGCAGTCACGGCCTGACGGCCGTACCGTACCGCGGTGGCATGAACCGGGGCAAAAAGGATTGGATGATGGATCTGTTCCGCGGGAAAACGCAAGTGCTCATTGCAACTGAGGCGGGTGGTGAAGGCATCAACCTGCAATTTTGCCACCATATGATTAACTTTGATCTGCCTTGGAACCCCATGCGTGTCGAACAGCGAATCGGTCGGGTTCATCGTTTGGGACAGACAGAGGATGTTCGCATCTATAATCTATGCACGCTTGGTACCATTGAAGAACATATCGTGAATCTGCTGCATGAGAAAATTAATCTCTTCGAATTGGTCATCGGGGAGCTCGACGAAATCCTCGAACGGTTCGAGAAGCAGGAGCAATCGCTGGAAAAGCAAATTGCCAAGGCGATGCTCGAGTCCAGTGGCAATCGAGAGCTGAGCAGCCGCTTCCAGCAGCTCGGCCATTCGTTGAGTCATGTTCGTGAAGAACAGCGGTATGAACCCAATCAGCGGACAGACCAAGCCTTCAAGCCCCTGCTTGATTCCGTCAGCCAGCCCGTGGAGGTGAAGCCATGAACGCCAAACAAATCCATCGATTTGTCCAGCATTATCTGGAATCGACCGATTGCCGGATTATTGAGAAATCACCGGCGCATTTCAAAGTGAAGCTATCCCCTCTTGCTGATCGGATTTTAACCAATCGTCCTTACTATTGGGGCTTTGTTGATCGAACGGGAGCCGAGCCGGAAACCATGTCTTTTTTGTTCGTCACCGACAAAGAAAAGTACGATCAATCCGTAGAAGAGCAAACCGCCAAAGACGGTCCGGATCAGACGGATGCCGCCCTGGCCCGGAGCTTCGGCTATGTCCATGCGACAACTGCTGGTGCAAGAATGCCCCGCGAGGATTTGTATTACGGCTCCAAACGGCTGGAACAGCTATTCGAGGCTGCCCGCAGCGGCGGCAGCTATGTGTGTCTGTTTCAAGAGCCTGATACAAAAAAAAGCCATCCGATGGAATCAACGGCATACACGCCTTGGCTTGGCTTGAATATGCGTGTCGAATTTCAATGTGACCGCAAGCGGGAAGAAATCCATTCGTTCGGGGTATCGCTGGCTACCGGGCAATGCGTAGAGCAGTTCCAGGACCGTCTATCCGGACTTCGGATGACGCCCAGGCTGCCGCCGAATGTGCATATTGCCCGAAGCAGCGTCACCCTGCACAAGGCTGCAGGCATGATTGAACAGACGCTGGAGAAGAAGTTGCGCACCTATGATTATGGATGGGCCGAGGAAGCTGCCCAGCGCCTGGAAGAGGAGCAGCAATTAATTGCCCATTACTACGATGCGATGCTGGCATCCGCAGAGGAAGAGGCGAAGACTCACATTCAGACTCAATTCGAGAATCGAAAAGCCGAGATCGACTGGCAGTATAAACCACGTGTACTGGCTTCTGCCATCAACTGCGGTATTTTTCACCTAGCCGGCATTGACTGATGGACTAGCAGACACCTTTCTCCACCATCCACCAAAAATAGAACGTGCCTCGGACCGATGTCCCTGACACGTTCCTACAGGTTTCCCATGGTTCATCCCTTACAATTGAAGGTGGACAGGCCGCCTTCTTTGCAGCGACCTGAGTTGAAACAGGACGGTGAATGACTTGCGACATTGGATCCCATTGTATACAGCGGCCTTGCTGCTATTTGCAAGCATGACGACGGCTCAGATTGTACGCAGCGAGCCTTTACAGATTTCGGCCACGATGCAGGCTATGCACAATCAGATTGACGCGTGGCTAAATGAATTAGCCCAGCAAACGGCATTTGCAGAATGGCCCACCGCCGAGCGAACCGTTACAGCGCTCGGACCTGGAACGCATAGTTGGCTTGTCACGCTTGCCCAAGGACAAGAGACCGTAGGGTATTTGGTCGTTCAAGCGACCCCGAACGGAGCATTCCGCCTTGGCGAGTATGGATTAGGCTCCGAACCGCTATATAGCGCTTCTGTATTACAACGGAGTTTAGCTTCACTAGGATTGGATGATGCGAAGGATACACTGCAGATCGAGCAGCGATATGCCAGCCCCCTGCTGGCCGCTTGGCGGATCGTCAAGGAAGGCGAATCTCCACTCTATCTGGATGCCAAAACCGGAGAACAGCTGCCTATCCAAGATACGATTTGGCTGAAGGCTGTCGCGGACTCCGTTTTGGAAGCTTCAAGTATTGTGGGAGCATCTGAACCAACCCCGTTTTTATTGCTCCCCACATTTGACGTCTATGAGCGTATGCCTTGGCTAACTGGCGCTCCCTTGTCCATCAGCTTTCGTGAGCTTGCAATCAAGCTAAGCCAACAAGATCACATCTGGTACAGCTCGGAGCCTTATGGTGGCGCTCACCGGTTTGTCTGGGCAGTGATAGGCTATCATGGCTGGTCAGACGGCCTCCCCTATATGGCTATAGATCATGAGGGGACTCGTTATATTCCTTTTGACATCTTAGCTGCCAATGGCCATTATTACGATTAAATCAGCCAGATACGTTGCGGGGGCCCCGAATAATAAGAAGAGCTGTTGCCATCATGGCAACAGCTCTTTGAGGTTTAGAAATCTTTTCTTCTCGCTCTCCACCACACCATAATGCCAAGTGGAGCAACACCAAACCACCGTACCGCCCAATGTTCTTTGGCCCGCTTGGTTTGTTTAATCTGCTTGGTTTGTTTGCGCTGCAGTTTACGCTCCGCTTTAGGGGTTTCCACGTAATGTACGACCCGTTTGGTCACATGCTTGACCAGCTCCGATCCGTCTGCCAAGTTGCTTCCTCCTCCCCGCTGCTATTTGTATCAGTATGTCCTTTTTTTCGCAGGATCAACCCATGCATGACGTGGAGCTTGTTGAGCCACGCTAAGGGTACCAAGCTGATGATCATAGGAGGAATCCGTATGTATAAGTCATTGATTTTATTTGCCCTGCTGAGCCTCTTATTGCCTGTCCCCGTTCAAGCTTCGGATCCCCCAGATATCGGCGGAGCATTGCCAGGAGCTGAAGTGTTAATTGATGTGGGTCATGGCGGGATTGACGGGGGCGCTCATCATGGAAGTGTACTGGAGAAGGATATTAACCTTGCCATCGCCCGCAAATTGTATCTCATGCTGGGTAGCCAAGGGATCGATGCTGTCTTGAACCGCGACAATGATTATGCGCTTAGCGAGGATAACCGGTGGCACCTCAGCCACTCGAGACATCGCAAAGATCTCTCACAGCGCAGGCAGTTAGCCAAGGAAATACCTACTCGCCTGCTGATAAGCTTGCATGTCAATTGGACGCCTAACGCCAGTAAACATGGCCCCTTGGTGCTGTATAAAGAAGAAGGTCGCAGTCTGCTGCTGGCCCAGTGTATTCAAGATGCACTGAACAACCAACAACAGACCACGACGATCCCTCGCAAAGGGGAATCGTTTTATTTGCTCCGCAAAACAGATAAACCTGCTGTCATCGTGGAAGTTGGCTTTTTAAGTCACGCGGGAGACCGGGCAATGATGACTGATCCCCAAGGCCAAGCCGCCATTGCTAGGGCCATCTGTAACGGTCTAAGGCAATATTTGCTGGTCACGGGACACTGAAGATATGAGCTCTGAGGCTGTAACGAACCTTGCTTGCTCCTTCATTGCAGAAGACCATTGGCGAAGAGCGGCAGCAACGTTCAGACCGGAGGGTCCTACATGGCCGATTGCAATCATTTCACTCTGATCACTTAGCTTCTGATCCAACAGCCCAAGCTGCTTACGGATGTGGCTTACATGATATTGATCATCCAAGAAAAGCTGATTTGTAAGGATCGGTACACGATATTCAGCAGCAACTTCCGGAATGACCGACTTGTGTGTAGTCCGGCTGTCCAGATAGAACAATTCGTTCTCCCTGCATACCTCCATAACGATGCGCATCATGCGCCGATCAGCGGTAACTTTGGATCCCATATGGTTGTTCATGCCTACCGCAAACGGAATATCGGCAATTGCCGCTTCCACCCGTTTGCGGATTTCAGCGTCATCCAAATCTGTAGTTAATGCTCCGGGACCCAACCATTCTCTCTTGCCACGGTTGGGTTCCATTGGCATGTGGAGGATGACTTCATGCCCCAAACGATGAGCTTCTTCTGCATCTGCTTTGCTTGTTGGCAAGAATGGCATGACAGCTACCGTAAGCGGGATGGGCAGAGATAGCATCTCTTTTGTCCCCTTCATCCCATTCCCGAAATCATCAATAACAATAGCAATTCGTTTGCCCGATTGCTGCCCGTTTGCAGGAACAGCAGGCTGTCCGACATATTGGTTGGCCACGGTAGAAGCTATGGTTAAACGAGGCGCAGAGCCAGTCAAACTGACGGAGAGCAGGACAAAAGTTAAAAGAGACAGTCTGAGCATGTACGACATAACAACGTCATCTCCTCGATCCTGAAAGTCTCCTTTCATTGTGCGAAGATGACGCCAATAATATGTATGCCTTGTCAATTCCAACCGAACATTGCAAGTTAAAAATCAATCTCTAATTATTCCAAATTTGATTTAGAAATTACATGGACCCACTAATAACCGAATATTAGAATGTTGTTGTAAGCGCTTGCCAAACCTTCTATAGGAGGTGGTGTTTCCTCTTTAACAGCAGCTAAGAATCCAGGGATTCAAGGTTCGTGGCATTAGGAAGGAAACTCATTTCAGAAGGAGTTGGAAAAATGACTGTGTATGTGCGAAAATCCATTTTTGTATTGCTGGCTTTCCTTGTAGCGCTTCCCCTCATCTTTGTCCCCTCCGCTAACCCCATGGTGTCAGCAGCCAGCGATGCGACCATTAACCTATCGGCCGAACGACAGCTTATTCGTGGCTTTGGAGGCATGAATCATCCAGCATGGATCGGGGATTTAACAGCCCCCCAACGAGAGACTGCGTTTGGCAACGGAGCGAATCAATTAGGCTTCTCTATCCTGAGGGTATATGTCGACCCTAACCCCAACAACTGGTATCGTGAAGTAGCTACTGCAAAACGAGCGATTGAGCTCGGTGCACTCGTAATAGCTTCGCCATGGAATCCGCCTGATGATATGGTTGAGACCTTCAATCGAAATGGAGATCCGAACGCCAAGCGACTGCGATATGACAAATACACGGCGTATGCGCAGCATCTCAACGATTTTGTGACGTATATGAAAAATAATGGTGCGGAGCTGTATGCCATCTCTGTTCAAAATGAACCCGATTACGCACACGAATGGACATGGTGGACACCACAAGAAATCCTCCGATTCATGAGAGAAAATGCAGGTTCGATTAATAGCAAAGTTATTGCACCCGAGTCCTTTCAATACCTGAAAAACTTGTCTGATCCCATCCTCAATGACCCTCAAGCACTCGCCAACATGGACATCCTCGGGGCTCATACTTATGGTACGAGTATTGGGAACATGCCGTATCCGCTCTTCAAACAAAAAGGTGCAGGCAGAGAGCTCTGGATGACAGAAGTATACTATCCGAACAGTGACAACAATTCCGCAGACCGTTGGCCGGAAGCATTGGATGTCGCTTATCATATTCATCATAATATGGTGGAGGCTGAATTTCAGGCGTATATTTGGTGGTATATCCGCAGGCAATACGGTCCAATGAAAGAGGATGGTACAATCAGCAAAAGAGGATACTCCATGGCTCATTTCTCAAAGTTTGTCCGCCCGGGCTTTGTAAGAGTTGATGCCACCAAGAATCCCGACACCAACGTGTTTGTTTCGGCTTATAAAGGCAATAACAAGGTGGTTATCGTGGCTGTTAACCGGGGCTCGTCTGCGGTTAATCAAAATTTCGTGCTGCAAAACGGATCAGCCACGAACGTCAACCGTTGGATAACGGACAGCAGCAGAAACCTGGAGGCAGGAACCCCTCTTAATGCTTCCAGTGGGTCCTTCTTTGCGCACCTACCCGCGAACAGTGTAACCACCTTTGAAGCCGATCTGGGAGGAAGCACAGTCGGTACGATCTATGAAGCTGAAACCGGTACAACCTTAACGAATGCTTCCCCCGACTCTTTCTATCCGGGTTACAGCGGAACCGGTTATGTGGATTTTACCGCAGCCACCGGAGCATCGATTTTGTGGAATAACATTTACTGTGCCACCGCTGGTACAAAGAACGTTAAAATACGTTACGCACTTGCATCTGGCACAAGAAACCTGGATGTATTCATCAATGGAACCAGGGTGCTGACGAACACACCTTTTGCGGCTACTGGCAGCTGGTCTACCTGGGGAGAAAAAACAATCTCCGTTCAGATGAATAGTGGAATCAATTCCTTGCGACTGGTAACCACCGGTACGGAAGGGCCCAACATTGACTGGATTCAAGTGTCGCCACAGTAAATAACCCATAAAGTGGGGCCTTATCTTCGAGGCTTAGCCAGTTACTTTACAAAATCCTATAATAAAAAAGGTTCCCAATTGCTGAGCAATTGGGAACCTTTTTTTTGATGCGGTCGAGAGGACTCGAACCTCCACGGCTGTTACACCACTAGAACCTGAATCTAGCGCGTCTGCCAATTCCGCCACGACCGCACGTTATTGTGACCTGCACCGTAGTGCGTCCTGATCACGAGATTTATCTTAGCATGCACAAGGACAGGAAGTCAAGCATATTGGAGCATGAATGAAAAAATAAAAGTATTCCGAAAATTCACTCGACATCACGAGCCGATTAAAACGAATAAAATCATCCTGCGGATGACTCTAAGAGACGCATCACCTTGCTCTGACGACCGCCCTGATACGTCACAACAGCCAACCAGCGGGTTGCCCGATAAATAGAGGAACAAAGGTGCGTTATAGCACCCGACCAGCGGGTTTCCCGACAAATAGAGGAACAAAGGTGCGTCACAACAGCCAACCAGCGGGTTGCCCGATAAATAGAGGAACAAAGGTGCGTTACAGCAACCGACCAGCGGGTTTCCCGACACGTCTTATACTTAGCCCGACAAAAAAAACCAGCCCCGCGGACTGGTTCGATTACGCTGTATACAGGAGATCTTCCATGATCGTAACGAGACGATAATTCATGTGCTCCAGCTTCTCAATTGCTTTTTCCTGCCATTGTGGACTACCCATCATCCACTTGTTCACTTGAATCTTCTCATAAGCCTCATCCATTGCAATGATCTCATCCGTATTCATCAAATCACGATCATAGATACGTACACGGTACAACAGATCTCCGACTGTGCTATACAAACGCTCAAAGTAATCATTGTTCATTCAGGATACCCTCTCTCTATTCTAGTCTATTGGTTGATTCTATTTATTCATAGGATATGTTGCGATGATAGTATATATTACCCACGCCGCTTTTTTTGAAACAACTGGTGAAGAAGATATTTTTATTATAGGTGAAATTTTTGTAATATTCAAGTTATATTTTATAACATATAGTTTGGGTACCACATCGAAAAACTGCGAATCAACCACAATACTAACATAAATATAACATACTGGGTCAAAAAAAGAACTGCAATCTTCGCATCACAAGATGCTGATTGCAGTTCCAATGGCCTATCAATCGAATAAATCACCGAAAACATCCAAGACCGTTTTTTTCTTCTTCCGTTTGTACGGATAGCCATACTTGTCATAGCCTCGTCTATCATAGCCATGCTTGTCATACCCATCCTTGTCATAATGGGTTTGCTCTCGCTGCCCCTCATGATAAGGGCCATTCGGACCATGCTGAGACTCATAACCGCCTTGATAAGGCTGAGGATCACCGTAAGGCTGTTGTCCCCTGTAAGGATTCCCTGCTGGGCCTCCATAAGGCTGCTGTGGAGGTGTGCCGTTACCAAAGCTAGGCACACCGCCTGGTTGCTGAGGGGACACAGAGCCCCCCAAGCCTACGGGAGGCGCAGGCTGCTCCCAGGAGTCCAACTCCTGGCGCATCTCGTGTACGCCCTTCATCAGCTTGTCTAACTCGCCACGGTCCAGCCAGACTCCCTTGCAATCCGGACAGACGTCAATCATGACCTCATCCTTCTGCACTTCTCTCATCCGTACATCTTCACATACCGGACACTTCACTGGCCTTCGACCTCCTGTGGCTTGTCCCCTTCACGCGGGTTGGCCGCCGGTTCATAGGTATACGACCGGTTCAGCTTAACCACACGGCGATTGGGCCGCCTTATCATCACATGCGTGTCATCCCATGCGACAACGATGCCTACGACATCATTGGTGACGATCGCGTCCCTGACGACTCTAACTT
The DNA here is from genome assembly GCF_000378385.1 of Paenibacillus daejeonensis DSM 15491. GTDB lineage: Bacteria > Bacillota > Bacilli > Paenibacillales > Paenibacillaceae > Paenibacillus_D > Paenibacillus_D daejeonensis. Next base: position 736,709 of record NZ_KB899660.1, read on the forward strand.
TCGTACCCTCGAGCCGGTACTGATCCAGATCTGCATCCGATACCATGGGTCATTACCTTCCTTTCAAACGAGCCACGGAAAAGACCTCCATGAAGCTGCAAGCACCGTTCATAGAGGTCTTCCCGTATCATTACTATTCCAGCCGGCTTTAGCCAACATGTTCTTTTGAGTCATTGGTTTCAAACCATTCATCCAGTACACGGGAGGACATTACACGCTTCTCAATGTACTCTCGCTGACGTTCGGTAAACTGAGGCTTCCAATCCATCTGGAGCTCTTCTCCCAGCTTCACTATCGTGAGCAGCTCCGACCAGGCAACATAGCGTTTGTACCAGAAAAACTGCGGATGTTCGATCATGTAGGGATAGAGATCGTCGAATTCGGTATGCTTGCAATCGAGCGCACGCTCGAAATGCACCTTGGCATCAGTCAGCTTGGATTCAAAGAAATCCAAGGAAAAGTCTGAATTCCCCATATTTGTCTGCCTCCTCTCGGCCACTTACTTGTTATTATAAAGGAAAATGTTCGTCGAGGAAAGGGGCGGTACGCCTGTCACCTCAGACGAAAGTAATTTTGCCGCCTTCAAGCGAAGCAATCTGGACAAGAGATTCCACGCGAATCCCTTGCTCACGCAACGCGCGCCCACCAGCCTGGAAAGATTTCTCCACCACAATTCCAATTCCTGCAAGGTCGGCGCCAGAGCGCTCAATAATCTTGATCAAGCCGCGCGCAGCATCACCATTGGCAATGATATCGTCGATAAACAATACCCGATCCGAGGCTGTGAGATATTCCTTTGAGACCATGATATCTGTTACAATACCTTTAGTAAAGGATGGTACGCGTTCTGACAAAGCCTCAGGGTCTGCGATGAGCGTCTTCTTCCGGCGGGCAAACAACAAGGGTACGCCCAGTGTCAATGCTGCAGCGAACGAAACCGGAATACCGGAGGACTCCACTGTGATGACCTTCGTAATTTTCTCTTCTGCAAATCTACGGGCGAACTCCCTGCCCATCTCCATCGTCAGGACAGGATCAACCTGATGGTTAAGCAGGCCATCCAGCTTCAACACGTCGCTCGTAAGAATTGATGCTTCACGCAAGATGCGTTCTTTTAGTAGTTCCATTGTTTCACGTTCCCTTCACCGGAAGACCTTTTTTGGATAAGTTACCACAGGCAGCATACTCTGCGCAACTTCATTTTTAGTGGTTGTTCAAAAAGTCTGCTTTGGATCACAAAGTCAAATCATGAGCGCTTATGCAACTTTTTTCCAATTTCAAGCGTCTAATTGTATATATTAGGCTATGGGCAAGTGCCCGGGCTTATACATCGATCTTACAGGAGGTCGTACTTGCCGATGACCAAGCATAGATCTACGCGGCATATCCGGCGGTTTGCTGCTGCGACCGCCCTTCTTATAGCCTTATCGGGATGTCAATCGGGACCAGGCGCCGCATCCAAGCCGGAAGGACAAGCTCCAGAACAGCCTGCCCCCCGGCAGGAGCAATTGGCAGAGCGTCCATCTGGACCTCAGACACCCGGCTCACAGAGCCCCCAGCAATCCTATGATACGCAACGGCCTGTCCCGCCCAATGGCGGTCTGCTGCCACCTCAGAACGAGGGAGGCAAAGGACAAGGCACGGGAGAAAATGTTCGCCCGCCCGAGGATAACGTGACAGCCGACATCATAGAAGAGAAATGGAATATGAGCGTCCCCAAGCTTCTCAATCTCGCGATTGGCGAAGGCATCGTCAAGGCAAGCGAACAATTCGGCACGGCGGAAGAAACGTATTTGCTGGCCGATGATGAAGAGCAAATCACTGTGAACTGCTACAACGGTTTTGCCGTGGGACACGACAAGGATCAGCAAATCCGATTTATTGAAGTGTTTGAGTCCGGTGTACGGACGGGACTAAATGGCATACGAATCGGTGATTTTGAAGAGGATGTCCTCGAGGCGTTAGGCAAGCCTACAACACATACGAGCTACGTCATCGGCTACAAAGCTAAAGGCGCCCTCCTCAAGTTTGATATGGATCCCAAGAATCGGGAGATTGTATCCATTAAACTGTTTTATCAAACCTGAAGCAAGTCCAGTTTGTTGACCGTCTATAGTCATGCCTGTCCCCATCTCTTCATAGGCTGGTAATGAGGAGGGTGACAGATGAGAAGACTTGGACTGACCCTGCAAGTAGCACTAACCTATATTGGAACGATCGTCGGGGCTGGCTTTGCCAGCGGACAGGAGATCCTTCAGTTTTTCACTCGCTTCGGAGCCTTGGCGGCTGTTACGATCGGCATATCCGCCATTCTATTCGTCTGGCTGGGCGCCAAGATGATGTTGATTGCCTCCGATATTGCCGCTCGTTCCTATGAAGACCTCAATAAGGCATTGTTCGGGCCGCGGTTTGGCGGCTGGGTCAGCCAATTCATGATGGTCGTTCTCCTTGGCGTATCAGCCGTCATGCTGGCTGGCGCCGGTTCACTTTTCAATGAGCATCTCGGAATCAATTATCAAACCGGTCTGCTGGTGACCCTTTTGGGTTGCTTTTTCTTGCTTCGCAAAGGGATGCAGGCCATACTCGCGGTGAATACAATTGTGGTCCCTGTCATGCTCATGTTCACGGTACTGATCATGATCGATACTATGACTACCCCAGGTGCTGAGCGTTGGCTGCTGCTGGGCAGCGATTATTCACCATGGGCACTCTGGGCCTCTCCACTATTGTACGCTGCCTTCAATCTCTCCCTGGCCCAGGCCGTCTTAGTCCCTCTGGGCGCCCGCATCAAGGACCGGCAGGTCCTTATCGCAGGCGCATGGATTGGCGGCATTGGTATTGGCTTCATGCTGCTGGTGGGACATATAGCATTATCGCTTTATATGCCGGGCATTACTCAGTTTGCCATTCCCATGGGCGGCATTGCGAGGCAACTAGGCGGCACCATCCAGTTCATCTACCTGTTCTTGATCTTTGCCGAGATCTTCACTACGCTAATTGCCAATATTTACGGACTGTCCCTGCAGATGCGCGAACGGCTGGCCTGGCCTCGTGAGCTGCTGATTTTCGCCATCCTGGCTTTCTGTTATGCCGGCAGTCAGATGGGCTTCGGACCGCTCGTATCTACCTTATATCCCCTGTTCGGCCTGTTCAGTCTGGGGTGGCTCGTTCTGATGATGCGCAAACGCAGCTTCGGTCTCTGAGACTTACTGCGCCTGCGCACCTCTGTCGTGCTGCAGATAGACGTTTTTCATTTGTGCAATGACCCGCTGCAGCGAGTAATCCTTCTTGGCGCGATCCCACGCTGCCCGGGCCATGTTGTACCGGTAGATCGGGTCGGAAACCAGCTTCTCGAGCGCATCGGCCAGCGCAGTTGGATCCTCTGGCGGTACCAGCAGACCATTGGCACCGTCCTGGATCTGTTCGGCGATTCCTCCCACATTGGTCCCCACTAGCGCCAACCAGCACAACGCAGCTTCAGCGAATACAGATCCAAATGATTCGGCTCGGGAAGGCAGTACGAAAATGTCAAAGAACGGCATGAACTCTTCCGGGTGAAGCATATAGCCATAAAATATAATTTCGTCATAGAGGTTCAGCTCGACCGCGAGCTCTTCCAGCTCCTTGCGGATCGGGCCATCACCAATGATATGAAGAACAAATGGATAATTGCGCTGTTTGAGCTCTGCACAGGCACGCAGCAGAATATCTAGTCCCTTGGCTGGCACTAGCCGGCACACCGTAATCAATTGCGGGACGGCATTATCATGGGAGATGGGTTTGAAACGTTTCTCATCGAAGCCGTTAGGGATTACGTGCACGCGCTCGGGTGAGGCAAGGTAAGGCGCAAGATAGCCGCGGAACGATTCGGATACCGTGAGCAAGCCATCCATCCGCGCTTCCAACTCACCGTAGATCGCGGTCAAAAACTGATGCTCGATTCCACCTTCCTGGATCTTGCGGTTCAAGATCAACTCACGCTCGTAGCTGGAGTGAATGGTCATCAATACGGGGGTATCCGGAAACAGCTGCTTCATGACAAGCGCAGCAATGGGGTGATGCGCATGGATAAGGTCGTACGAAGTTTGAATGCGCATCCGCGTCCACCAGACATAATCCTTGTACGTCTGAATATATTTATCGACAATTGGATGGCCAGCAAACTGCTTTACATCAAAGGTTTGAAACTCCACTTCCTCTTGCCCTTTGTTGCGGATTCGCTTGGGCAACGAAAAGATATCCATGGGCCAATCCATCTGTTGAAACCTCTCCTGAATATACGGAACCATGGACGACACGCCACCCGGCTGCTCCGGAGGGAAAAACAACGCCTGCAAAATGTTCAACCTGTTGCCTCCTATCCAGCCAGCCTAAGACTGGCCACTGCATTTCCATTGCACGCTACATACACGTTTGCCCTAATTATACCCCTTTAAGCAGCCGATTGACAGAGCCAAGGGCACAGGTTGACTGCTAGTGGCAGACGAAACGGACGGATCGCGCAGGTACCTGTGCGATCCGTCCGTTTCGTGCGGGTATGCTTATATGGAGACCAAAATCATATCTGCGAGCCGGCTTGGGTCTCTTCATTGGTTGTGTATTCTTCCGCCTGATTCACACAAATCAGGTGGCTGTCGGGATCAAGGAACTTGAGGTATCCCCCAGCTGGAGGTGTGAAATATGGCTTCTCGATAATTCTGACACCTGCCGCAGAGAGTCTCTCATGCAGGGCAGTAATATTCTTGGAGTGCAGTTCCAGCGCATGAATCGGCTGGCCGTCGATTTCCCACTGCGTAGGTTTCAAATGTCCGGCATCGGTCACGAGCAAGTGCAGGGTGGGCCCGGCGCCACGTCCGTCTTCTCCGCCGCCATTCCTGACACGCAAGAACCGGTTTTTATCAAGCTCCGACTGTGGATTCTCCTCTACAAACCCAAGCAAATCCTTGTAAAAGGACAGCGACTTGGCGAGATCGGCCACTGGCAGCTGAATCAAGGTATAACCGTCAATATCCGCTTCGTAATGGTTCATGGGATAAGCCCCCTTCGTAGGTATGATGAGCAAGCTCTGAATAGCTAGTCTGATGCCTGATCGCGGCATCCTTCTCTCTCATATACCCCGGCATAAGGCCTCTGAACCCCGTGTCAGCTGGCTTGCCACTCGCATTTACGGCAACAATTGTTCATATTCATGCCGCAGCAGGGACATGAGCACAAGATCCGTGTATCTTCCCTTGCGATAATGGCGATCGCGCAAGCGGCCTTCCTCACGGAAGCCGCAGTGCCGGTAGCAGGCAAGCGCCGCGGCGTTGTCTTCATGGACTTCGAGCTGCAGTCGATGAAGATTCAGCTCGTGAAAGACGAATTGCTGCAGAATGCCGATGGCCTCGCGGCCGTAGCCTCTGCCATGGTCCGCAGGATTGCCGATCACAATCCCCATCTCAGCCATACGATTCTTCCAATCAATCTCGAACAAGTCGATCTGACCAATGTACTCCTCGCTGTCCCGATGAGCGATAATAAATCCCCGGTGCCCTCCCTCGCTGTCCATAACGCGCTGTACAAACATCTCGGTCTCTTGCAGGCTATGCGGATACAAGAATACGTCGGACAGGCAATGGGCAATGACGGGATTATTCACCCAGGCCCTCATGTAGGGCACATCCTGCAATCTGTATTCGCGAAGCATAATTCGGGCTCCGTACAAATAAGGCATTCACTTATCTCCTTCCACGCCTTCTCCTTAAGAGAAGGCTTCCGTACCCTCCAAGCACAACCCCATACGCCACATGTCCGGCAAGCCACCACGCCAGACCAACATAATCATCGGTGGCCGGGGTTCGCACTGAGACCATTGTAAGTGGCAGCCAAGTGACAGAGGTTATGAGCCCTAAGGCGATACCGACCAGCCAGGGGCGGCCGCGCCAGCTGATATAAGCAATGTATAGCCAGCCCAGAGGGAGCGCCACCAGCAGATGCATGGCGAATTCGACCCACTCCGGCATATTCGCAGGCAGCCACTTGATGAAGTCAACATTAAGCAGCAGCGTATAGACGAGTTGGCCATTCCATCCCTCGATCAGCTTCAGCATCAGGCCGAGCAACACACCTGAGACCACGCCGGCCATCGTGCCATGAAGCGCGATCTGTTGCCATCTGTATCCCATAACCCATCTCCTGTCGCAACCAGATAAGAGATAGAAAAAAAGAGCCTGTATCAGCTCTTAGGTTCTCCAGTATCTGGACTATGATGTCTCGGGGAGAGAGCTTTCCTTGATCGGAATCAAGATCTCCACCGGCTCTTCTTCCAAGTGCTCGTCAATATAAAAAACTTCGATGGTGACTGCATTGTCGTCTTTTATCAAATCGTTGTCTGCCATCCAGGCGGCAATCTGCTCATAGCCCTCGCCCATTCGCTCATTGGTGCATGTGACCATGGCATACGTGTGCTCCGGGACCGTAAACTGGACCATTCCTTCCGGAATCTCCTCCAGGTGATTGACCTCGTAGCAGGTCCAATACGTAGCAAATACTTCATTACCGTGGAACGGACTGTACAAGGCAGGCGACTTTACAGGGTTGTTCAATTCGTGTTTTCTGGCCAGAAATTCACTCTGCAGCCGAATGGCTTGCTCAGGCAGCGTAGAGTAGGGGCCGGAATAGCTAATACCTACCAGATTTAATGAAGGCTTGTTCACCAGCATGCAATTGTCCATAGCGGTTTCCTCCAATTATCAGTATGGATTCGGCTTGGCTTGAACGCTGTCTGTGTACTCCTAGCCATTGTACTAATATATTTACCCAAGCTGCAACATTTTCATGAGAATTTGTCCGGCTTGTCCTTTTCTTGGGCCTGCGATTATACTGGGGGTAACCATTACACGCGAAAGGCGTTGCTGCCCATGCAAATTGTCGCCATGCTAACCATGCTTATCGACCATGTCGGTCTAGTTTTTTTCCCAGGCGACCCGCTCTGGCGGATCATTGGCCGGTTGGCCTTCCCGCTCTACACCTATGCCCTCGTGCTGGGATTCTTTCACACGTCCAATATGAAACGGTATATGCTCCGGCTAACCGTCATCGCTGTGATCTCGCAGATTCCTTACCAGTGGGCGCTGCACTCCGACGATATCAATGTCGTTGGCACGTTGCTGGTCAGCCTGCTGGCTCTGGTCGCTATGCAGCGTTGGTCCCACCCGGCCCTTATGGTATTGATCGGCTGTCTGGCAGCCTACTTGCTGGAGACACTGAATTTCAACTACGGGTATTACGGGCTGGCACTGGTCCTTATCTATCGCTATAGCCAGTCGCATATGCAGCTGCTGTTGCATTTCCTGCTCAATCTCTCCACCTTGTTCGCCAAGTTCTGGGAGACCCAGCTGTACAGTATTTTCGCTACCGCGTTTCTAGTCTATTGGCCAGCCTTTTATCGTGCTTTCGATCGTATTCCAATGCCACGATGGGTGTGGCGAAGCTTTTACCCCGGTCATCTTGTGCTGCTCGGGGTCGCACAGTTCCTCATTCCGAATGGGCTATAAGCCCTTTAATCTATCCCTTTACTTGTTATCTTTTTGCTCCAGCGCTGCTTTCAGCGCATCACCGAGACTAGAGCCCAGGCTGACATTGTCACTGTATTGCTGAACCATCCGCTCCTGTTGCTGGCGGTTTTTACGTCCGCCGCCACCGCTCCGTTCCCCGTCCAGCTTCTCTACAAAGTTGCACGGCCTGCATTGCGCATACTTGCCCGCTTTCCCATTGTGGATCTCCATCTTCTTGCGGCATTGCGGGCATCGCTTGTTAGAGAGCGCAGGTTCTGCCGCCCGCCGGTAACCACATTCCCGATCCGAGCAGACAAGGGTCTTCCCGCGCTTGCTCTTCACTTCCATGAGCGGCTTGCTGCATTCAGGACACCGCGAATGGGTCAGGTTATGCGGTTTGTATTCCTTGGTTTCAACTTTGACCTCGCCAACCCATTTGGCCGCCTGCTCCCGAATTCCCTTCATGAACCGGCCGCGGTCACCTTTGCCCCTCGCGATGCGCTCGAGCTCCCGCTCCCACTCTGCCGTGAGCTCGGGACTACGCAGCTCATCCACGACAAGCTCGATTAACTGCTTGCCCTTGCCGGTCGGTACCATCCGGCCCCGCACCCGTTCAATCGTATCCGTGTTGAGCAGCTTCTCGATAATATCCGCCCGCGTCGCAGGTGTGCCCAGGGAGTGCTTTTCCATAATGGAGAGCAGGGCAGATTCCGTATATTTGGGCGGTGGCTGTGTCCGCAGCTCCTTGGCCTTGGCACTCTTGATGGGAAGCTTCTGACCCATCCGAAGCGCTGGCAGCAGCTGCTGGGGCTCCGCTTGCTTCGTCTCCCCTTCTTCATCCTCGTCATCGCTCATTGTGTCTGAGCCATAGACTTCCTTCCAGCCCAGATCCGTCTGTACTCGTCCCCGGGCATAGAGTGCATCCTCACCCGCTCGCAGTACGACACTCGTCTCATCATAGCGGTAGACCGGATAGAACAGGGCAATGAAACGCTTGACGATCAGATCGTACAGCTTGCGCTCTTCGTTGCTCAGGGCACCCAGCTGCACATACTGCTCCGTAGGGATGATGGCATGGTGGTCTGTAACCTTGCTGTCATCCACAATCCGGCGGGTGATGTTTAACGGATGCCGCAGCGCTTTCCTGGCAAGCGCGGCATACGGCCCAACAGCGACACTTTCCAGTCTGCCTTTGAGCGTAGGAGCCATGTCTGAGGTTAGATAGCGTGAATCCGTCCGAGGGTACGTCACCAGTTTATGCTGCTCGTAGAGCCGCTGCAGTACATTGGATGTCTGCTTGGCGGAGAAGCCGAGACGTTTGCTTGCATCCCGCTGGAGCTCCGTCAAGTCGTAGGCGAGCGGCTGGGGCTCCGACTTGCCTGTCGTTTTCAGTTTCTCAACGCGCGCAGATTTGGCATTCAGGCGGTTGGCAATCGCCTCCGCGTTCGCCTTGTCCCAGAGTCTGCCGTCATGGCCTTCCTGCTGTCGATAAGAACCCTGAAAGGTACCCAGATCACCGCTAACCGTCCAATAGGGCTGGGGCTGGAAGCTGTCGATCTCCTGCTCCCGCTTCATGAGAAGAGACAACGTCGGTGTCTGCACTCTGCCAGCCGCCAGCTGCGCATTGTACTTCACCGTCAACGCACGCGTCATATTGAGCCCGATCAGCCAGTCCGCTTCGGCCCTGCAGACGGCGGAGGCATAGAGATTATCATAGTCCCGTCCCGGTTTGAGCGCTCGAAAACCCTCTTTGATTGCTTTGTCAGTTTGAGAGGAAATCCACAACCGTTTAAACGGTTTTTTCCAATGCACCAGCTCCATAATCCAGCGCGCAACAAGCTCACCCTCGCGCCCGGCGTCGGTGGCGATGATTAGCTCCTTGATATCCTGCCGTTTGCACAGCTGGGCCACGCCTCGAAATTGCTGCGAGGTTTCTTTCATTACCTTAAGATTCATTTTGGGAGGCAAGAGCGGCAAGTCCTCCAGTGTCCAGCTTTTATACTTGTTATCATAATCCTCCGGCTCGGCCAGGGTAACTAGATGACCCAGCGCCCAAGTGACGACATATTGGTTACCTTCAAAATGGTGCCGCTGCTTTTGCCCGCAGCCCAGCACACGTGCCAACTCCTTGGCAACACTAGGCTTCTCAGCCAATACCAATGATTTCATAATAAAAAGACCCCACTTCCATAGATGAACATGCTTGTCCACCATTATCCATGGAAGTAGGGATGCTTGTCAAAGCCGATTAGCGGTTCGGATCAATCCTTCTATCGTTTGACGGTTAATGTGCCTGGGTCATAATGGACGATGCAATCCGGGGTTTCCAACTCATCCAATTGGAGGCGAGGATTGACTGGGTAGCTGTCCATTCGGGATGCGGCATAAGGATAGATCCGGCTATTCCAGAGACTGAGATCTGTCGTGTCAGAATCCAGCCACAGGTCCATGTCCTCGCGATCCAGGATGACAGGCATGCGCTCGGTATACTCGGACACAACGCGATTGGACATGGTCGTGATAATCGTGAAGGTCCGGTGCTGCATCCCGCGTGGGTCCACTCTGGTCTCGTACAAGCCAGCCATGCCAAAAACCGGCTGATCCCGCAACACGATTCGTACAGAGCTGCTATTCTTCCCCTCCGTTCGGGTGCTGTAGAAACCACTGCATGGGATAATGCAACGTTGACGCTTTAAGATGCGTTCAAAGATTTTCTTGCCGCTAACGGAATCATAATCCGCATTGACGGAATCTCGGGCCCAATACGGAAACAGTCCCCATCTGGAATCAACCAGGCTGCGTTCGCGGCGGCTGGAGATAATGATGGGGAGCTGTTGTAATGGAGATATGTTATACCGCTGTCGGTACGACGTCAGCATTTTGGTAATGCCGAAGGTTTCTTGGAGCTGGACGATATCTGCTGTCAGGGAAAAGCGTTCGCACATGGAGATCAGCCACCTTTTTTAACTCCATTATCCGCAGCTTTTGCCATCTTATGCATGACAACGTCAATTCCAAGACTCAGGCCTTCAGAAAAGTCTCCAGAATAAAATCCTTGCCCACAATCCGCTTCGCAGCATCTACACCCACAAAACGCAAATGCCAAGGCTCATAATCATAGCCGGTCTCTTCTTCCCTGCCCTCCGCATAACGAATAATAAATCCAAACTCCTGCGCGTGCTCTTTCAGCCACTTGCCTTCCTCGGTCTGGCCAAATTTCTTGACGAGGTCATAGTTCACGCTGGCACTTGAGACATCCATCGCCAGGCCGCTCTGGTGCTCGCTCTGGCCTGGATAGGCACTGGTCCGATTGGCCTCCTCCGCCCCCTTAAGCTCGGCGTTACGGTTGAATATAGCCTCTTGGGTTGCATAAGAGCGATAGCCTGACACTGCCTTTAGCTCTATTCCCTCTGCCTTGGCTTGGTTGAACAACCGCTCCAGCGCCTTGGCCGCAGGCTTGCGGAGCTGCTTCTTCGGATGGTCTCCAGCGAAGGAGAACGGCACATTAGGAATGACAAGATCGGGCGGGATATAGTCTGCTGGAAGATGTCGCTCTTTGTTGACAAGAACAAGCATACTGGTCACATTAGTCACGGTAACTCGACCCTCCACCTCACGTACATTGGTGTCCGGGCGATTAGCTTCAATCATAGCTGCCAGGGCGTTCTCCAGCATCATTTTAGGATCAAGCTGTGCTGCGGCAACCGGCGTTAGTGGGACAAGTGTGTTGTCCGCAGGCTTACTTGGTGCTATACCAATCGGAGCTTGTCCGCTAGGAATGATAGATGTTTCTGAGGATGCCTGTTTGATAAGCCAGTGATCCAGTGGTGTTTCAGCCAGCGCCAGGTAGCCAGTGCAGACCAGGGTTACTAAGGCTCCTGCACAGGTTTTTGAGAATTTCATAGGCCTTTGCCTCCTAATCTAGTTGTCTTAGATAGAGTATAGGGCTGTGATATCTCGCAATCGTCTCTACTTGTTTCGGACTTGTAAACACGCCTTGCCAATCTATCTATGAATACCCTTCCACATTTGCTCTGAACATTAGAAATGCATAAAGGTCATCATCAGGAGGGACGCTAAGGAAAAATTTCAGCGAAAGGAAGTGCATACATCATGTTCAAATTTTTGTTGAAATGGATTGTAAATGGAACGATCATCGTCGCCTTTCTGATGTATTACTCCAATACGACATTCATGATGTCAGCAGTCATCGCAACCGGACTTACCCTCCTTGCCTATCTGATCGGTGACCAAGTGATCTTGCGGTTAACGAATAACGGATTTGCTGCTGTGTGTGACGCCTTGTTGGCGATTGTCTATTTTGGTATCCTGTCTTACGCCATGGATTTACGGATTTATGCAGGGGAGATCATTTTTCTTGCTGTGCTGATTGGCGTTGTGGAATGGGTGCTGCATCGATATGTATTCAATGATCCGATGAGAAGCATTGCCGGCTCCTAGAGTTGGATCTCGGGAAGGAGTGGTTGTCTGTGCCCTACGCCACTGTTAACGGAGGAACCCTGTACTACACAAGTACCGGAGAAGGAGTGCCAATTGTCTTTATCCATCCTCCCTTGCTGACAAGTGCGGTGTTTGCCTATCAGCAGCGTCTCCTTGCATCCAATCATCGGGTTATCACCTTCGATATTCGCGGTCACGGGAGGAGCGCCCCCTCCGACCAGCCCTTAACCTACCGTTTAATCGTAGAAGATATCCGGCAATTGATGGCTCACCTGGAGATTAGCAAGGTTGTTGTAGCGGGTTATTCGACTGGTGGATCGATTGCCCTGGAGGCGCTGCTGACCCATCCCGAGCTTTTTGTGGGCGGTATTCTGATCAGCGCCATGTCGGAGACAAGCGATATCTATCTTCGCAGCCGAATCCGACTAGCGATCGGCCTGACCATCTGGCGACCCTTGCAACGGCTGCTTCGCCTGGGGATGACCTGGGGGAATGCAGATAACCGGACTACTTTTCATAATCTGCGGCTTACTACGAGAACCTCTTCCCAGCGCAGTATCAGACAATTGTTCGCTTATAGTCTTCATTATCGATGTACCGAGAGGTTGCCCGAAATCCAGGCCCCCGTCTTGCTTATGTATGGTGGAAAAGATCGAAGTTTCAAAAGGTACCGTCACATCCTTCGCCATGGACTCCCAAATAACCAGACGGTTATTCTTCACTCCGAGAAGCATCAGCTCCCGACAAAAGCGGGCCTCCAAACCAACGATGTCATCCGGCGCTGGATGGCGAGACTCGTCAGCAAGAATGGCTTGGCGTTGTCATCAGCAGTTCAAGGATTAGAATATCCGGCGAAGGCGTTGGTGGCCGCTCAGGATATACCAGGAGCTGAAAATGAAAACCGCGCTTCCCCATAAGAGGAGCGCGGTTTTCAATTACGCCAGCCGACGATTGTATGCAACAACCTCGTCATATGACAGTTCGCCACCAAAAATATCTAGTGCGCTCCCGATCGTAATATCCAGTTTACCTGCTGTCAGTTGGCGAAAATGCTCAAGATCCTCCAGCGATCGGCATCCCCCCGCATACGTGGTTGGGATTGTGACCCACTCTGCAAGCGAACGGGCAAGGTCCTGCTGTACACCGGAGCGTTTGCCCTCAACATCCACAGCATGAATCAAATATTCATCACAATAGTCCGCCAGTTGGCTCAGGTGCTGCTCATCCACCGAGAAGCTGCTGAATACTGTCCACTGCTTGGTGACAACATACCAGCCGTCATCCTTGGCCTTGCAGCTCAGATCAATAACGATCCGATCCTTGCCGACCTCAGATACCAGACGCTGGAGGTTGCGTTCGTTGAGCTCGCCGCCTTCAAACAGGTAGGAGGTTACAATGATATGTGTAGCCCCCTGCTCCAGATAGTGCGCGGCGTTGTCTGCGGTGATTCCGCCACCAATCTGGAGGCCGCCAGGATATGCCCGCAGCGCTTCAACTGCTGCCTGTTCGTTGCCGCCCCCGAGCATGATGACATGGCCTCCCCGCAGCTCATCACGGCGGAACAGGTCCGCATAATGGGCCGATCCCTGCTCGGACACAAAATTTTCGATTATTGGTTTTTCCCCGGTATTTAACGTTTCACCGACGATTTGTTTAACTTTTCCTTGATGCAGATCAATACATGGCCGGAATTGCATGGATTTTATTCAGTCCTTTCACGCGCTAGCAAGTCTTGCTGCTGATGCAAAAATTAGTAGCCGGAACGCTTCTCAAGCTTGTGAACCTGCAGCAGAGCAATTATAATAATGATGAATGCCACAAGGGCAAGCATAGGGATCGTGATGAACCCGAACCAGTTCAGATAATCCTCTGCACAGGAGACAGCACCGCAAGCACTGGCCAGTCCCGAATCCTTCGGCAAATTCTGCAGGAGGATATGGTAGGCAGAAAATCCGGCTCCGATGATTGCAAGAGGCAGCACATAGGGTATAATAACCGAAGAGCTGCGTGCCGTAGCGATGCCTAACAGGAGAACTAACGGGTACATGAAGATGCGCTGATACCAGCATAGACTGCAGGGAACATAATGGAGTACTTCACTCAGGTAGAGACTTCCTAATGTGGCCACGACGGACACAGCCCAGGCCAGGAACAGCCATGAGCCGCTTTTTCTGTATTTCACTTCATCACTCCTTGCTCTCGCATCAACAACTTTATATTCTACATACCCAGGCTGTATCCGGCACGTGTGTACGGCAGGTTGCCAGCAGCAGTTGCATGACGGATCTACTTATGTACTGGAATGTATTGAATAAAATTCTAGCATGAAGAAAGGAGCTTGTATATGCAAAAATGGGCGATGTTCACGGTTTTTTGTCTAGCCGGAATCTTCAGTATCTATCTCATCCTCTTCACTCTTCCATCCAAGGAAGAAGCAGAGCAGGAAGCTGCTTTTGAAGTGCCTGTGCGTGAGATTGATGCAGGGGCTGCTGAGAACTTGCTTAGCCAACAGAATTGTATCGGCTGTCATGGCGGCAACCTGGAAGGCGGCATGGGTCCTGCGTTGGACAAGGTCGGTTCGACGAAGACCAAAGAACAGATCTACCGCATCATTATGAATGGCGGCAACGGAATGCCTGGTTTTGAAGATAAGCTTTCCGAAGATGAGGTTATTAATCTCTCGCTTTACTTAGCCGAATTGCAGTAAGCGCAACAAAGAGACTGTCCGGAATGTCAGTTGATACTGACTTCTGGACAGTCTCTTTTATTTCAATAGATGTGGATTACATCTTCTTGGTCAACCAGATCGACCAGTCGGTCGCGTTGTACTGTACATTCCAACCGAACAGCTCAGCGATAAAGCGTACCGGGACCAATGTGCGTCCGTCTTTGATAATGACGGGCGAGCCGATGTTCTGGCGCATATCGTTCAGCTCCATAAAAGTCTGGTTGATCCAGAACTCCGCAACATCTGAACCGGCAAGGATAATGGTTGCCTTGGTCGCTGCATCCCATTTCACTTCAGCGCCGATTCCCTCAGCAAGATAGCGAAGCGGAATATAGGTTGTTCCGTTCATAATCAATGGGGCAACATCCATGTTCGATTTTGCGCCATTGTTATCCAATTGCTTGCTGCCTACCTTCATCATGACTGTATGCATTTGCGGCTCCGGCTGTGGCGTAGGCGTACCGGTTTGAAACTTGTCTGGCATTTGGTTGACGATGGCTCCTCCAAGCGCTTTGCCTACACCGAACATAAAGGCGTAGCCTTCGCGGAAGGAAGCATAGTATCCTGTATAGTCACGTGCCACATGACGATCAAAGGCTTGCAGGACGAGCTCTTCATGGGCCTTGACGGCACCCGTGGCAGCAGCAGCGGGCAGATTCTGTTCTGTAGCTGCACCAAGGAAGTTGCCGAACTCCGTGGCGAATTTGTCCAGCTTGGCGCGTGCTGCTGCAATGGCAGCCGAATCCCCACTCAATGTAGCCTTAACAATTTCGTCTTGGGCATTGATATGGTCTCCTAACCAGATCTGTTCAAATTGTGCAGCTCCGGCATTTCCATAGATCGAGGCGATAGCTGCTTTGAAATCTGCAGTATTGCCTGCTTCGGCTGTCAGCCATGCTTGGTAGGCGGGTGATCGATCATAACCCAGCTGCATGCTCATGGCTGCAAACGCATAATGCTCAGCTGCCAGGTGATTCAAAGCGCTGCGCAGATCGCCTGCTGGTGTATCCGGCTTGGAGAAATTGAACTTGGTCGGCATTTGTGAAGTGACCGCAGTAGACAAGGCATCACTGATGACAAACATATGCGCTAATCCCTCGCGATAGGTCTTGAAAGCAGAGGCATAATTGCCTGCCACATACTCGTCAAAGACTTTGACAACCTGCTGCTCGTGCAGTCTGACCGCATCCTTGGCAGCCGCAGCTGGCAGCTTGCCTTCGGTTGCTGCGCCCAAGAAGTCCCCGAACTCGACTACGAATTCTTCCAGCTCGGCCTCTGCTGCAGCACGGGCTGTCGCATCATTTGCTTTCTTGGCATTCACAATATCAACAGTGTAATCCGTGTGCCCGCTGAAGATGCGGTCAAACTCAGCTGCACCTTCTGCACCATAAATCGATTCGATCGCAGGAACCATATCCTTTGCATTTTGCTCCAGCGCTTGCTGAGCAGCAGACGCACCTGGGTGATTGCCATACGCTTTGGTCATTGAGCTCACCGCAAGTACATAATGCTCGGATAACAGGTAATCCAGTCCCGCCCGCAATTCAACGGCGGGAGACTCAACCGTAGGCTTTGCCATCGTTGTTGTTGTCTGTGCACCTGCAATTGCCGGGAATAACAGTGACATACTAAGTACGGGAGCTAACATTTTTTTCAGCTTCATCTGATCTCACTCTCCTGATATAAGGTGTGTTGCCCGTTCTGCCTAGTAACACGCCGTACTCA
Source organism: Paenibacillus daejeonensis DSM 15491 (assembly GCF_000378385.1). Taxonomy (GTDB): domain Bacteria; phylum Bacillota; class Bacilli; order Paenibacillales; family Paenibacillaceae; genus Paenibacillus_D; species Paenibacillus_D daejeonensis. The sequence continues at coordinate 753,158 of NZ_KB899660.1, forward strand.
GAAGTTTGGATCACATGGGGCATTTATTTTTTTGTCGAGAAGTAGCGGATCATGGACCATAGGCTTGCTGCGGTTATACCGAAGAGCGTGCCTGAGATCGACGAAACGATAGTCATACCTAAGTAATTGTTACTCTCGCTGAGAAATAGCTTCATCAGGACAGTTGTGACTGTAACAGCTGTGACAATTAGCCCAAAATGGAGTTTGTCCCTTGCAGGCACTCTCGCCTTGCTATGCAGGGGCTTAGTCTGTCGTAGAATACGCATACAGAGGAGTCCGAGCACGATTAGCCCCAGTAGCGATAGGCTGTGCTGCAGCAGCTTGAACAACGGGTAATCCATGACAACACGATGCTGAAGCCACGCGTATCGGACCACAAAATAGCCTCCCTGATGGGTAAAGGCGTCTACAAGTAGATGAGAGCCGAAACCAATTAGCAAAGCAGCAACGAAATGAAAAGGCATCCATAGGTATTGTTTCCCGTGGGGCTGTCCACGGGCTGCAAGCTGTACCGCGCGCCTGTCCAAGTCTTGCCAAGCAGGCAAGTGTCTGGCAAGCTCCCGTTTCACCAGCTGATGAAACAGCAGTCCCAGCAAGATACTAAGCGGCAAAGCTTGCAACCAGAACCCCCGCCAGGTATGGCCAATGGTCGCATAGGGCTCAAGGGCGAGGAAGTATTCAAAATCGGGAGACATGCTGCCTAACACAAGCCCTGTCAGGCTTAAACGCCTCAAAACAAGCTTGGCTGGCAAAGCATAGAGCGGGTGGGCGAATGTAAAAGGCATTAGCGTCCCCTGCTGACAACGTAGGCTCGTTCCGATTTCTCAAAGCCGAGCTGCGGATAATAGGATACCGCCCCAGGAGACGACAAGAGGACTAGTGAGCATTCTTCTCCAATTGCCTGCTGGACCCGGGCAACTAACGCTTTGCCGATTCCCTGCTTCTGATAGGCTTGATCCACAGCGAGATCAGATAAATAGCAGCAATAGGAGTAATCGGTGATCGCTCTCGCTACCCCCACCATTTTATCTCCATCCCAAGCCGTAATCAGTACATCGCAGTGTTCAAGCATACGCCCGATCCGCTCCACATCTTCGTATGGCCGCTTCATGCCCGAAGTCCGGAACACCTCAGCAACATCCTCTGCCCGCTGTGCTTTGTCGTCCTTGTAGTGAATCATGTCATCTTCTCCTTAGCTCATATTAGAAATAGTTTCCATGATTGTAGCATGAATATTCCCACCACTTGCCAAAGCGGTCGCTTCGGCTGAAGTGTGGGTTTCGGAGGTCTCAACCTGACGTTCGCAGGATGCTTAACCTCCGGGGAGTTGACACGTTGACGGTCTGGTTACCATCCAACCCCTCTACCCCATTCGTGTGTTTGGCCGTCACGTTTGGGAATACTTTGCGCATAATGTTGGCAGCTCCGTTCACATCGGCGTTGATCAGACCGGCCAGACTCGCATACAACCCGCGATGGATCCGCTTGCCGGAGAAGGCTGCGGGCGGTGGCTCATCGAACCGCGGCAAAGGATCTTGATCCAGAAAACTCGCTTTCGATGTGTAGGCTTCTTCCGTCAGGATCACCGTCATTCCTTTCTCTTCGGCCTTGTACTGAATCATCGAGATGAGCTGTCGATGCGGGAGGTGGCAGAACGTCTGATTGGTTTGTCGCCCCATACCGGAAGCTTGCTTCCATCCCTTGTTTTGACCGATGATGAGGGTGCCAATCCCTTGTTTCTCAGCCAGCTTGACGATGTGGTAACTGGTCTTGTGAAACAGGTCCTTGATGCGGCAATATCGCTTTCTGTGCAAGCGTTCCAATCGCTTGGACGTATGCAGGCCTTCCTGCGGCGCCTTGCCTTGGCGAAGAATGCCGGTATAGTAGGCTTTCATCTTGTTGTAATATTGATTGGTCGCTTTGGCCATCCCGCCCTTCACGATCAACGGCTGCGCGCCGGTTGTCGTGACGATGGTTGCAAGATTATTCACGCCCAGATCAATCGCCATGTATGCATCAGCAGGCCTCACGTTTAGCCGTAATTCCATCTCGGATGCCTGCTGTCTCTGCGGACAAGCGAAGACAAGTTCAACAAGGTAGTGTCCGTGACGAGGAAGCACGCGCACCTGCATTAACTTGCCATCCGCAGCGCCCAATTTGCCAATGTTCAGTTGCAGCTTGGTTCGGGGAAGCTTGAGATATCGACCCTTTTTGATGACACAGTCTTGATTGGAGAACACCACGTCCTTCACCTGGCCGCGCGCGTAGCCTGGAAGGTTCGGCTTGCCGGTATACTTCTCAGGATGCTTGCGGTAATCCTTCATACTCGCGAAAAAGGAGGCCCAGTTCTGGAAGACCAACTTCAAGATCCCTTGACTGCTCTGGGCAGCAAGCGAGCGATAATCCGGCTGTTCCATCACTTTGAACAAGGCATCCAGGAACGCATAGGAGAGAAAGGGCTGCTCGGGCGTGGGCAGCACAAAGGGACGGGAACGATTACTTGCACGTCGTCGTTCGTTCATCGCATCCAGATGCGCGGAGAGGGTAGCCATGACGAGTTGCTGCAGCGGTTGTCCTCCGGTCTGCTGTCCCTTTGCCGTGAACACTTGCCGGAGATAAAAATTTGCCATGTTATACAAGTTCTTGGCGCACTGACAAGCTTCATCCAGGTAGGCAAACAACCGATGCCCTGGCTTAATCCACACGTGATAGGTTCGATACATGAACAGGGGATCGGACATGCGTTCACCTCTTCACCAAAATGGGAATATACGTTCCCGTTCAGTATACCACTACAACGGGAAAAACAAAAGCCTTTTGTTGGGCTCAAACAGGAAGTCGCCGATTCACCTCACCACTTGAAGAAGTGGGAGTACTCTCGGCGAGGGCTGATAGAGATGACCTTTCGTTAACCCGCACAAGTGCTACCTGGAGTACCGGAGTGCTGGTGAGGCGTCAATTGCAATTGTCAGCGAGTTGGAAAACTGGTTTGTGAGGAGGGTTGTACCTTCGACGTCTGTTCTCTAACGACAAAAATACACTTAAAAACCAACAATAACACCGATAGGTTGAAGGTAAAGACAAAAATACAACTAATACGCTTGTTTATTGAAATATATGGATAATCCAGCGATATTAACTGCACTTTTGACCTTACGAGGCGGATTCTTATCACTGAGGCTATAATTAATTGTACTTTTGTCTTTAGCACCACAAGCCACTCATCCATATAGAAAAAAACCGCTGAATCTCAGCGGTTCTCTCGGACTAATTAGACTGCTTTGCGTTTTTTGCGGCATTCCGATTTGTTCGTTTTGGTGCAGGTGTTGAACACGCCAGTGAAATCCAGGCGGTGATCACTTACTACAAATCCAAACTCTCGCTCCACCCGTTCTTCAATGCTCTGGAGCCAATCATCTTTAATTTCCTTCACCGCACCACAATCCCGGCAGATCAGATGATGATGCATATGCGCATGATCATTATGACGCAGATCGAAACGAGCGACACCATCGCCAAAATTAACTTTTTCGACGATTTGCAGCTCCGTCAGCATCTCCAGTGTCCGATATACGGTGGCAAGACCGATTTCGGGAAACTTTTGTTTAACTAGCATATATACGTCCTCAGCACTTAGATGGTCCTTTTCATTCTCCAGCAGCACGCGAACGGTAACTTCCCGCTGCGGAGTCAATTTGTAGCCTTTCATCTTTAGCTGATGGTTGATCTTACCCAGTTCTTCCGCTACAGGTATCATAACCAACACCTCCATTGTCGTTCTGGACACCCTTAATTAGAATGATTCTCATTTGATTATATATCAAGTGAGCCAATTTAGCAAAGGATGTCTTTTGAACGGCAACAGAAGGGCTATTCCCGGCACTCTTCGCGCAAGGGACGAATCTCCAGCGGGATAGATGAAGCCGAACAAGAGATGAAGCGTTCCACGAATGATCCACTGTAGCGGAAAACCGGACCGAGCAGCGGGCTTGTAACCTTGACTTCAATACGGAATCGATCGATCTCTTCGTCAAACCATTCGCACACCTCTGCCGAGCCAGTTAACCAAGCTGGCCAACGAAACTGTAACGGCCCTTCATAGAAACGTTGTTCTCCGGAACGAATGCAGATACCGCCTCGCGAATCCGCGGCCAGCTCCAAGTCAACCGCCAGATGCTGCCGATTGCCCAGATAATCGACGATTCGCTGCCGGCCTTCACTATATACCATCGTCGCGTCAAACTGGCGGATGCGCCCTGGAAACCGGAATTTGCGAACCCAACTGACCGTCTCTCGTCCATATTGATCCTTGTAGGCATAATTATGGACGGTGAACGGGATAGACACGCCACGCTGCGGAAACATCAGATGACGACGTGCCCCCAAGGCAAGCGGGATGGACGCTGCCCGATGAAACCAGATTTCATCCATTTCTCCTTGACCGATACACGCGATGCCGCTGCTGCTCTTGAAACCAAACCTGTCGCGGATTCGGGGATGAAGACGATCAAAATCAGCCCCCAGCGCTTGTTGATAGATGGATTGCATCGGAATCGCCCCCTCCTCTCTTGCCCTTGTCCGCCTGACGCTTGCAGCGGCCTGCATGCGGCAGCCGGTCCAATGCGCGCGATGCCGCCAGACAGCAACCCAGCATGGCCAGACCGGTCGTCAGCGGCTGGAACGGCTGCTGGAGCAGCTCCGGCTGGGTCCAAATTGCTGGAAACGTCAAGCCCATAATTGCCAGAGCCGAAACGATATACACCCAGCGCTTGCGGTGCAGGAGCACCACCAGCAGCCCCCAGATCACCTGAGCCCACCCCAGCGCATTCAGCAATTGACGTTCATAGCCGGTTGCCCATCCCGTGCCAGTGAGCAAGGCAAGCTCGCCTGAATCCGGATAGAGCAGTTTGGGCATCAGCCCCTGATAACACCACAATAGGCCAACAAGCAGCACCAATACATAATGGGCAACAGCATCCCGAATCGTGATGGATGGTGGAATCCGTTGCTCGATCCAGATCCGCAATACATCAAAGCTCCATGCCGTAGCCCAGCCGAACAATGGCCGGAATAGCACTCGGTCCAGCCAATAACCCAGCTTGCCAAACCGCGTCTCATAATCAAAACGGGTGGAGAACGAGATGCAGTCTTCTCCCGGATGCTGATGATAGCGCCAATACCCGGAGCCTCTGCAGATCAGGGAAATGGGCTGCTCAGAGCCGAACTCCAGCGTGGAGACACGATCTCCCCCTGTGGTCTGAGCTGACCGGGTTGCCCCAGTACCTGCGATGTCCAGCCCAAAGCCAATGCGCGTCCGATAAGCGAAATGTTGCGGCTCTTCCTCTGAGCTGCGGGGAAGATAGCGGATTTCGCTAAATCGCAAATCCCATTGCTCGTGCAGGCGTGGTACCTGTGTATGCTCCCATAAGGTATCGAGGTCTGTTCTCATGTCTAATTGGACAAAGATAGGCTCACGCTTGTTCATCTGCAGCCCCCCACTCTATCAAGCGGCTGGTCTGGCACGGATCCGGCAAGGCACACAGCGTGCGACGTCCGAAAAAGCGGTACCGGTTTTCAGCGATCCAGCGGTAGATCCAGTCACGGATCTGTACAGGGACAAGCATGCCCATATAGCAAAGCCGCCAGATTCCGCCAATCTCACGCAGTGTCCGAAGCGCAGCCGTCGAGCGGACATAGCTGCTGTTCCCTTCAATCATAACGAAGGTATCCTGATCGGTTTCCGGCAATCCGATTCTCGCTAGCAGCCGTTTACCAACATCTGATTGCAAGGCGGCAAACCGGAAGCGGCGGGCCGGATCTCTGCGAATCACAAATCGTGTCACGTGGTGACAGAGAATACATTCCCCATCGATTAGTAGCGTAATGGGTCTTTTCTGATGTTGGTTTCGCAAGCTCATTCCGCTCCCTCCTTTGTCTCCAGTTTACTTGCGCCAGAGAGATTGCGGCAGAACCAACTTTTATGGGACAACGCAAATAAAGGTACTACGTAATGTAGTACCTTCCATCGTACATAGGTATGAGTTAATGGTTTGTTAATCAGGCGGTTTACGGAACAGGCCGCGGTGCTTGACGCGCTCTACCGCCTCTTTACTGCTTTTCACGCCGAGTTTTTTTAACATTTTATTCACCTGGTTTTTTAGCGTACTTTCCGCCTTGAACAGCTTCTTCTCGATCTGCGATTGGGTATACCCCTGCTCAATCAACTCATAGACTTCCCGTTCGGCGGGCGTTAGCGCTTGTAATTGTTCTTCCCGCTTCAGTCTGGCAAATTCCTGGAGCAGGGGCTCCATCGCCGAGGTCTGGTGGTAGGCATGCCGAATCGTCTGCGGCAGCTCCGCAAATCTGGACTTATCCAGATAATTGACGGCTCCAGCCGTAAAAGACTGCATAATGGTACTGCTGTCGCTCAGCGAACTAAGCATAATAATCGGAACGGGACGAATATCATGGATTTGCATCGCTATGTAGATGCCCTCACGCCCACTCGGCGTCAGTTGGATATCCATCAGCACGACATCAAACTCAAGGCTTTTGGCCATTCGTACAGCCTCTTCCTCGGAAGTTGCCGCCCCGACGACAAGCAGATCGGCCTCATGGTTAAGAAACGCAGTGACCGACTTGATCCAATCCGCATCATCCTCCACCATCAGTACACGGATATGAGGCTTGTCCGTCATGATGCTTCCTCCTCTCGAGTACGTGTCCGCGGAAACGACAGCGTAACAGTCGTCCCTCTGCCGGGCTCGCTGGCAAGCTGCACGCTGCCGCCACTTTTGGCCATCACGCGATAGACATAAGACAATCCCAACCCGTAATTATCGTTGCTTCCCTTTGTGCTGTAGAAGGGCTCAAAGACTCGCGCCGCCTGAGCTGGAGCAAGCCCGATTCCCGTGTCTGTGAAACGAATCCGCACCTGCCTCCGGCCAATCTCCACAGCAATCCGCAGCTCCCCGCCATCCGGCATAGCTTCCATACTGTTGGAGACGATATTGCCGCAGGCCTCTCGCAAATGTACAGGATCCGTCAGGACGAGAACCTCGGCATCAACCGATTGGACGATCCGGATGTCTGCTGCTGCAAGCCGTTCCCTGTGAGCGAGAATAACCTCATCTATGATGTGAGCGGGCGAGCATGGCTCTAGCCGGAGCGTAAGCTCCTTCATCTGACCGTGGATGCGCGAAACCATGGCCAGCATATGCTCAGAACTGGCGGCGATGATCCGCAGATGGTCCTCCGCAGCTTCGTGCTCTTTCAGTTCCCGGCGCAGGTTGGCGGTACTGATCGCAATCTTGCCAAGCTCGTTTTTAATCGTATGATTGAGCATCGAGGCTCCCGAGCTGGCAGCCTGCAACGCCGGTTCGAGTGGGTCGCTCTCGACACGGACTCGGACCCCCAATACACTGTATACAAAGGAAAACAGCAGTGCAATGCCAAGCGAATACGTCACGAAAATGGACACGTAACCAAAAAAAGCAAACGCCGGATCAATCGCAAGTCCAACGTAAATAAGGCCAAAAACCGCCAGCAGCGTAGGTGTCATGATTAGGGCAGTTATGCCCCGGCCGCGCCGAATATGCCGGTCCGTCTCGCGCACCCAGGCACCAATGAGTAAATAACAGGCCACAGCATAGTACGCGCCGGCCCACACCGCCAACAGCGTATAGTTCATTTGAAATGCTGGTGCGAAGGTGGTCCACCCGGCCATACCGACAACCGGCAGCAGCGGTATCAGCTTGCCAGCCGTCCGCTGGGCAGGGGTACGAAGCCGTTCGCAATAGACCAGGGCAAAAACCAGCACCGTATAGGGAGTCAAGGTGAGATTCAGATACTGGATGACACCCGCTACCAGAACCCATCCACTATCGCTCAACCAATCCGTCGTTCCCCCAATTGCAGCACTGGTCAAAAACAAGCCTGCCCAGCGATTAGCGGCGCGCCGGGGCTGGACGAACCAGACCACAGCCGCAGTCGCTAGCAGAGCGGCAAAATAATAGAGCATCCTCTGATCATCCTCACCCATTAATACCTCTTATTCTATCATAAGAAGCAAGGATGGCGAATGCAGCAAGATGCTCTAGCGGCGCAGGCCAGGGGCCCACCAGTTCCACTTGCCGAGCAGCTTCATCAGTGCCGGCATCAGGAGAAATCGGATTAATGTGGCATCTATAAAAATCGCCAGGGCGATTCCAACGCCGAGCTGCTGTACCCCAGCCACTTCCCCCCAGGCAAAAGGCAAGGTTACGGCTATAATGATAGCTGCCGCGCATGTAATCACTCGTCCTGTGCGGGCCAGTCCCAAGATGACGGCGGCCTCGTTATTACCTGTGCTGCGGTAGGTTTCATAAATACGCGAGACCAGAAAGACGGCGTAGTCCATGCTGATGCTAAACGCCAAGCCAAAAATAAAGACCGGAATCATAATGGCGATCGGTCCGGGCATCACGCCCAGCAGGCCATCCCGAAAAATCCAGGCCAAGAGCCCAAATGAGGCCCCCAGACTCAGAATGTTCATGAGCAGCGTCTTTACCGCGATAATGACAGAACGGAAGGCAAGGAGCAGCATGACCAGGTTGGATATCGCAATGCTTAATGCCACTTTGCCGAGATTGTCATAAATGAGCTGCTGGACTTCCTGCCGGTATTTCGCCTCGCCACCCAGTATTAGCTTTCCTGATACCAGCTGCTCATGCGCATCCCACTGCCTCAGCCATTCGTCTACTCCAGACGATCCCGGCTCACCGTTAAGCTGGAGCCGTACAACTGCCGGTCCCCCTGCAACCGGCGGCAACCCTGCCGCCTCCATGACGAGCGGGTCGCTGCCCATTTGCTTGACAAGCAAAGTGGCGGCTTCCATCTTGGCTGCCAGGGGCAGGTTATCAGTCCCCGAGAGAACAGCATACAGTGTGGACTGCGACGGATGGCCAAACCGCGCCTCCAATCGTTCATGAGCCTGCCTTGCCTCCGAAGAGAGCGGCAGCGAAGCCGCATCCGGGATAGTTAACTGTATCCGCATAAGCGGCAAACAGCAGAGCAGCAGTAACGCTCCTGAACCAACAGCAGCCAGTACAGGACGCTTCATCAATGCGGCAGACCAGCCATGCCAGAGGGCCGCGCGCCGTTGATGGCCCGACTTCGTCCGCAGAGCGGGAGTCAAGAGGGATAAGAGTGCAGGCACAAGGGACCATGCGATCAAGAAACTGAGGCTCAGCACGACAAGTGATGCCAGCGCCACAGAGCGGAACATCGGCAGCGGGATCCATAACGTTCCGAGCAACCCAAGGGCAACCGCTCCCGCCGCAAAGAAAACGGCCCGGCCAGCAGTTGCCATCGTAAGGGAAAGCGCGTCCGTTGGGTCTGCTGTGGCCAATTCTTCACGATAGCGGCTGACCAGCATCAAGGCAAAATCCAGACTAAGCGCAAGCCCCACCATAGGAATCACATTCAGCACAAACGAAGATAATACGACCTCTGTTCCGATCCAGTACATGATACCCATCGCCGTGCTAACCGTCACTAAACCACACACGATAGGGATAGCCGCAGCGGCGAAACCGCCAAAAGCGAGCAGCAAAAACAAAAAGGCAATCGGCACTCCGATGAGCTCGGCCTGCCGAAAATCGCGGTGGCTGGCCTCATTTACCTCTGCCTGGATGACAGGCTGTCCCGTCAGACGGACCGTTATTCCCGGCTGCTCCGGCAAATATGCCCTTACCGTGTCAATCTTGGGCCCCCACCTATGAGTGGGGGCTTGAAAGGTAATCAGCGCATAAGCCGTGTTGCCTTCCCGCATGCCTGGCTGCTCCAGCGGCGACACAAGCAGGTCCAGGTCGCCATGCAGCCTGAGCCAGTCCATCGTTCGCTGCAGATAGGCCTCCATGACGGGAGCGGCAACGGACGGCTGCCCTTCGAAGAGCACGATGACGGGATTGGCTGGCATCCCATACGCCTGCTCTAATAGCTGCTGTACCTTGCTGTGCTCCCCGTCAACGGCCAGTCCATGGTCCTGCAGTACTTCCCCCAGCTTGGGGGCCCACGGAGCCAGTACGATCAACAAGAACAGCCAGCCCCCGATAACCAGCAAGGCATGCCGGCTGAACCACCCGCTGAGCCATGTGGCGCCCATCCGATTTACCCGCTGGACCCGCTGCCAACAGGCATCGGGGCAAGCCTAGTGGCAGTAACCAAGCGATGGGCAAGAAAGGGAGCCGCCAGTGCTGCCTGTCTAAAGAAAGGGGTGAGCGCTGACTGGCTCAGGCTCCACTGCAGGATTCTGCCCCAGCGCTGGGGACGCGCGAGCTGCTGACGAATGGCTGAGCTATAGGCGCGCTGCCAATCCAGCAGATCAATCCGGCCTGCCAAATACGCATCCGCCTGCTCCGCACACAAGGCAGCCGAACGCAGTGCCATCGACATGCCATCTCCGCAGAGCGGCGGAATGACGGAAGCCGCGTCCCCCGCCAGCGCCACGCCGTCCCAGACGGACGAGCGCTTGCCAAGCAGCACCGGGGACACGGCTGCTTGCGTGCCAGGTATCGGCTCAGCGCCTTCGAGCCGTCGCTGCAGCTGTCGGTTGCTTCGACTGGCATGCTCCAGCAACTCCAGCACCCCTTTGGCCCCAGCTTGCTCACCATGCACGAGCAGACCCGCAGCGTTCATCACTCCGCCTTCCACAGGGGAGATTCCGACATAACCGCCTTTCCAGAAGTACAGCTCGACCGTCTCACCTGTCGCCATTCCCTTCAAGTGCGATTTGATACCGAAATAACGTTTCCTGTCCCGTTTAGTGGCCTCGCCTCTGACAGATGTACCAGGCAGACCGGATCTGGCATAAGCGCCACTGGCTACGATGACGGCTCGGGCGTAAATCCTGCTCTTGGCTGCGCCCAGCAGCTCCACAACATACCTACTCCCCTCCTGACGAACCTCGCTTGCCGTCACCCCCGTCCGGATCAATGCTCCATGATCTGCCGCGCGCCGATGTAGCGCAGAGTCCAGGAAAAACCGGCTGATCCCCAAGGCCGTTCCGGGCAGGGCAAGCTGAAGCTCGCGCTGGCCATGCAACGCAAGGGAAGCCTGCCGGATCCGGGCAGGCGTCTGATCAAGAATCTCATCCAGCAGCGTCAGCTCCTCCAGCATGGCAAGCGATTCCGGCGAGAGGAACTCGCCGCATACCTTGTGGCGCGGGAATTGCTGGCGGTCAATCAGTACGGTCTGCCAACCTCGTCGGGCAAGGGCAATTGCAGCAGCGCTCCCCGCGATTCCGGCACCTATAATTGCTACATCCGTCTCATCCATTTCCTACACCTCCCTTGCCGCCTCTTGAAATTACAGCAGCGTAACGGAACAAGGGTCGCCAGCTGTACTTGAGCTGCGTAGCTGGCAGGTCGGCCGCGAGCTTCTCCCAATCTGCCGCGCGGAATCCCTTGGCCACCGACAACGGACCATCATGCCGGATATACCGGTTCCCGGGCAACAGCCGGGATGCGCCCCACACCGCTACCCAGGCGGCCCAATGGCGGTGGATGTCATTAATGACCACGCCCAGCTTGGCTACGCTTGTCAGCGCGCGAACGGCCGACAGCAGCTGCTCGCCGTGGAAATGATGCAGCAACTGCGTCGCCGTGACGATATCGGCAGACTCGCCAAGATCGCTCAGACGGAACAAATCCGCTTGGACGACAGTAATTCTCTGCTCTGCCCGATGCAGCACCCGTGCCGCCTCACAGGCCTCGGCACCGGCATCGACGAGCCGAATCGTGATCTGAATCTGCCGTTTGTCCGCCCAGCGTAACAGAGAACGGTTCACATCGCCGGAGCCACACCCCACATCCAACACACGCAGGCTGCGGGGCTTCCCCGCAGCCTGCCAGAGCTGTTCGACGCCATATACGGTTGGACCGGATGCATGGAATAGCCGGTTAAGTACCCGCAGCTGGCTGAGGGCGTGGCTTAGCTCCGGACCCCCAGCCTGTGCGTCATCCATCAGCTCCGGCCGATCAGCCCTTCGGGATAGCGTTTTAAGCACGGACAACACCTGCCTGCTCGTCTACAGCATGCAAGGTTGCTGCCTGCGGGACATAGCTCATGCGCAGCATCTCGAAGGTCAGGCCCGGACCAAATGCGACGGCCAACCCACTTTGCTGCTCGGCTGAGGTCGAGTCGTTGAGTGTCCTCCGCAATTCCTCCAGCACAAACAGAATCGTAGCGGAGGACAGATTGCCATAACGCCGCAATACGTTACGGCTGGGGGCAACCTGCTCGTCCTGCAGATGAAAGGTCTGCTGCACCGCATCGACGATTCCTTTGCCGCCAGGATGTACCGCCCACCAGTCCGGGAGTTTGCCACCGAGCATACGATCCAACTCGCCCGGAATATGTCTGGCAATGAGTCGGGGCACTTCTGGTGACAGATACAGATCGAAGCCGTGATCGCCAAGCTCCCATGCCATCTGGTCAGCACTGTCAGGCAGCAGCGTACTGTACGGCTCGTCCAGCAGGAAGTGACCGACACCGCCCTGTCCCACCGCTTCGGTGATGACACAGGCGGAGGCTCCATCTCCGAAAAAGGACGCCCCATAGAGCGCTTCCCGCTGGCCTGACGGCTGGATATGCAAGGTGCAGAGCTCCACGCAGACAACAAGCGCACGGGCCCCTGGTTGTGAGGCTGTAATTTGCCTTGCAAGACCGATCGCTTTCAGCCCTGCGCCGCATCCCAGAAACTGCAGTGGCAACCGCTGTACAGCAGGCTTCAGTCCGAGCTGCCAGGTCAGCTCTGCATCGAGCCCTGGCAGGAATTGTCCTGTACAGCTGACAGTGATGAGATGGGTAATCTCGGATGGTAACGAGCCGCTCTCCAGAAGCGCAGTCCTGGCAGCGGTAAGCGCAAGCGGCACAGATTCACGTTTGTATATGCGCATCCGCTCGGACGTCGTCGGAGCAGGTGCCGCCTTGTCAGTTGTCGGAAAATATCTGCACTGCGCCGGCTCAGCCAGCAGGTTGGGCTCGCAGGTGTAACGCGTTTCTACTCCATTCTGGCGGAAGACTCGTCTGGCCCAACGCGCTGCGTCCGGTTGACCGGCGAGCGCTTCTGCCAGTCTGGCTGACGTTTCGTGTTGCTCGAGCTGGTGCTCGGGCAGGGCAAGTCCAATACCGGTAATCGCAATCCCCTTGGTTCCCGTCGGCATATCAATCTCCTCCATTTGCTGCGTTATCAAACTCAGGACATGCAGTTATCTATGGATATTCATGGAGCGTGTAATCTATGCCAAGTGGCCGACTGCACGGCCATCGCCTATTTAAGCAAGGCCGTGACAGACGTCCAATCCGCTGATGCCTTCCGCCATATACTGTGGTGTACCGGAAGATGAGAGATGCCCTTCCGCAGGCAGCTTCATCCGGAATTCGTTTACAGGGAGGAATTAGTATGTCCGGTGTTGTTGGAGGAGCGTACACTTCGACTGGCGCAATTCTGGTGCTTTTCATTCTGCTGGTCATCATATCCTGCAGTTTCCTTTGCTAAGCTCGACAGGATGTATACAAAAAGCCGTCCCAGGCCAGACATGGCTGTCAGGGACGGCTTCTTCATGTTATGTCTGCGTTTTCTTCGCCTTGACACTGGCGGCATGATCTTGAAGTGAAACGAGCTCTTGCTCCGTCAGCTCGCGATACCTGCCAAGAGGCAGGCCAGGATCCAGCTCCAGCGTGCCCATCGTTATGCGGCGCAAATAGGTAACACGCTTGCCGACCGCTTCGAACATCCGCTTCACCTGGTGGAACTTGCCTTCACGGATGGTCAGTGTAATCCGCGAGGTGAATGAACCGTCGCTCTGCTCCTCCACATGATCGATATGCAGCACTGCCGGCATCGTTACGTAACCATCATCCAATTGCACGCCTCTTTCGAAGAGATCGCGGTCTTCTTCGCTCACCTTGCCGGCCACAATGGCTTCATAGGTCTTGTCGACATGCTTGCGGGGCGACAACAGCTCATGGGCCAACTGCCCGTCATTGGTGAGCAGCAGCAGCCCTTCCGTATCTTTGTCCAGACGGCCGACCGGAAATGGCTTCAGCAGACGATCCTCCGGCTGGAGCAGGTCGATGACCGTCCGCTCGCGTGTATCCTCCGTGGCCGAGATAACTCCCTGCGGCTTGTGCATCATAAAGTAAATCACGTCCCGGTACATGACGCGGGTGTCCTGCCAATACACCTCGTCGTTCTCAGGATCTACATTCAAGCCGCTATCCTTGACGAGCCGGTCGTTTACTGTCACTTTGCCTTGCTTCACTGCTTTTTTTATTTCGCTCCGGGAGCCGTATCCCATATGGGATAGCAGCTTGTCCAGGCGAATCGGCTTGGCCATGATTATTCCCCCTTCGACCCTGTCGGTTAGATGTTTCGTTTAGATGACCCGCCAGCCTGGCGAGAGTTCGTTTTTCAGGACGCCAGCCTGCCATTTTCCCCATCCGATCGGATAGCCTTCAACACAGACAAGGGTATAGCCTTTGCGAACGCCAGCTGGTTGATCAGATGCAGGTGTCTGTATGTCCTGCTCCGCAATTTCCAGCGTTTCACCCCGCAAATAACGCCACACTGCCTCATCCGCAGCACCCAAATTGACCACACGGGCAGCCTCTTCCCTGTGAAGACCCATCGCCAGCGCCTGCGACGGCTCGAAGCGATGCTTGCCCGCCTCGCCAAGATACCAGCCTGCTCGAACCACACGCAGGCCATCCAGCGCGGGCAGGCCCTCCGGCTGCAGATACAGACGTGCCCCATATGCAATCAGCTTCCCGGCTAGCGGCTGCTCCAGCAGCAAGTGCTCCCCGGCAAAAGCCGTCCATAACGATTCGGCGTCTGGACGAGCTTCCTCTTTCCTTCCCCTACGCTCTTCCGTTCTGCGCCCCGGGCGGCCCCGCCTCGGATCGCTAGCAGCAACTGCCAGCGACTCCCCTCTGCGCGCACGTCGGCTGGCTTGTTGGCCTGTCCGGAGCACTTCACCTCGGGGAGCAGACGCCTCGTTCCCACGGAGCGGCTGTGCGGATGCTTCGGTTAAGGTATTGACCAGCACGGCTGCATAATGCCCCTCTCCCCGCAGGTGATGCGGCCAAAGGCGTATCGTTCCCTCCAGCCGCGCATCCGGGCGGCTTGATACGGTCTTCGCATAGCCCGGCTGCCACCCATGATCGGCCTCGATCGGCAGCACAGCCAGCTCAGGATGATCATGGAGCAGCGATGCGACGCGATCTTCATTCTCTTCCGGGGTAAACGTGCAGGTCGAATAGACAAGCCTCCCCCCGGGGGCCAGCATGGCTGCCGCCTGGCGGAGGATTTCGTCCTGCATGGCGGCATAACGCGCAGCGGCGTGCTTGCCCCAATAGGCCATCATGGCAGGCTCCTTCCGAAACATTCCTTCCCCGGAGCATGGCGCGTCAACCAGAATGCGGTCGAAGTAGCGTGGGAATGCCTTGACGAGCGAGCCCGGCTCTTCCTGCAGCACAATCGCATTACGGACACCGGCTCGTTCAATGTTTTTGGCCAGTGTCTTGGCACGCTCACCTGCATTATCATTGGCTACCAGCAGTCCCTGCCCCTGCAGACAGGCGGCAATCTGCGTTGATTTGCCACCCGGAGCAGCGCACAGATCCAGCACCCGATGGCCGGGCTGCACATCCAGCAGTTCCACCGGTGCCATCGCGCTTGGTTCCTGAATGTAATAGAGTCCGGCATGATAGAATGGATGCTTGCCCGGGCGCTCATTCTCTGGATAGTAATAGCCGTCTCGGCTCCAGGGGATGGGGACTAACTGGTCACCGATCGGCGCCAGAGCAAGAAAAGCATTGGCCTGTATTTTGAGTCCGTTCACTCGTAATCCGTACCAGCGTTCCTCTTCGTAGGACGCCATAAAGGCCACGAATTCATCGCCCAATAGATTCTTCATTTGCACGGCAAATAATGGGGGCAGCGTTGTCTGCATGGCATTTCCTCCCGGGTTCACAGATTTGCAACGATTTCTGTCCGATGACTTACCCAAAGTACACTACATGGTGTATAATAACTTAAAGTAAGTGGACAACTTCAAGGTGTCTATCCAATTAAATTCTCGTATGGAGGTAGGAAGTAAAGCTATGAAGAAAATGGGCATCTTTTTAGGCATAATCATTATTTTGTTTGCCGGGATCTTTGTACTTAACAAATCAAATGTGAATGAAGTTTACAACAAGCCGGTATCTGAGCTGAACCGCGAAACCCGCGCCATTCTGGACGATCCCAACTACCAAAACATTATTCTGCCAGGTGAACTGGAAAGCAAGATTGAGAGCGGCGATGGCACGTTTGTGTATTATTTCGCTTCCGACTGCAGCTTCTGCAAGCAGACTACCCCGATTCTGATGCCTATCGCTGAGGATGTTGGTGTCGATCTTCCACAGTTTAACTTGAGAGAGTTCGACGACTACTTCCAGAAGATGGGCATTCAATTCACGCCCACTCTCGCCTATTATGAGAACGGTGCGCTGGTAGACAAGATGGAAGGCGGCGTCACCATTGATGGCAGCACTGGCTTTACCGAGCAGCAGTACGCCGATTTCTTCAACAAGTATAAAGGCTGATTCTCAACTACTGAGCAGACGAACCCCCCGGGCCCAGCCCGGGGGGTTCGTTGTCCAGGCTCTACAGAGCTAAGAGCTAGGAGCTAGGATTGGCTGTTCTTCTTAGCTCGCATAATGGCTGCCTGCACTTCAACCGACAGCTCCTTCAGCCCCCAGACATCCTCTCTGTCCCACAGTTCATTGAACTTCAACTGGAACTGGGCGGCCTCCCTCACACGAGTATAGAAATAGAGATCCTGGATGTCGCTTAATACTTTGGATACGATATTCGAACGGTCTTCGAAGCCGCGCTGCGCATCCAGAATTTCCGCCCGAATGCTGGACATCTCTCCGTCGAGCAGTGAGGCAGCCTCCGCTGCTTTTTTGAGACGCTCTCGTACATGTGGAGGCAAACTCTCTTTATATTTATAGTTCAAGGAATGTTCGATAGTGGCCCAAAAATTCATAGCCAGCGTCCGGATCTGGATTTCGGCCAACACGCGCTTGAAGCCAAGAGCAGTTTGTACCGGATACTCCACAATCATGTGGAAGCTGCGGTAGCCGCTATCCTTGTAATTCGTCACATAATCCTTCTCGTAAACCAAAATCAGGTCCTGGCGTTGGCGAATGATGCCTGCCACCCGCTGGATATCTTCAACAAACTGGCACATGATTCGAATGCCAGCGATGTCTTCAATGCCGGAATCAATGCGATCCATCGGGACGCCGAGCCGCTTGGCCTTCTCCAGGATGCTGGAGATTCGCTTGACCCTCCCGGTCACGAATTCAATCGGAGCATAAGACTCCCGGACTTTGAGCTCGCTCCGTAATGTCTTAAATTTGACCTTCAGCTCTTCGATTGCTTGCTCATAAGGGAGCAAGAATAAATCCCAATCCCTTCCATCCATGCCGTTACCTCCATTTCAGCTTACCGATGCCCGGAGCCGACCGCCTCGGATAACCGGTTGAAGCCGTCGCGGCGGAGCCGCTCCAGCAGCCCCCTGTTCAGCTCTCGGAGCACCTCGGGCCCCTTATAGATCAGTGCCGTGTATATCTCTACCAATGAGGCGCCTGCGCAAATCTTATCGTATGCGTCCCCAGCATCGAAAATGCCCCCGGAGCCGATGATCGGCAGCCGTCCGCCAGTCTGGCTGTAGACGCTGCGAATGACCTGTGTCGATAGCTCTCTCACAGGTCGTCCGCTCAGGCCGCCTGCTTCTGTGGCATGCGGATGCTTCAATCCCTCACGGCCAAGTGTTGTATTTGTAGCAATAATACCCGAAACGCCGCTCTGATGAATCGTATCCACTGTATATTCCAACTGCTCGGCTGTCATATCCGGAGCAATCTTCACCAGTACCGGTTTGGCGGCCTGGCCGCGTGCCGCCCCTTGCGCATCCATCTCGCCGCGCACGGCACCAAGCAGTTGCTTGAGCTCGTCGCCATGCTGCAGCGCACGCAAATCCGGTGTATTGGGAGAGCTGATGTTTACGACGAAGAAATCGCCGTATTCATACAGCGCCCGGATACATGCTATGTAATCTTCATGGGCTTGCTCGTTAGGTGTAACTTTGTTCTTGCCGATATTAACAGCAATCGGGATCGACTGCACCCGGCGGCTGGCCAGGCTTTGACGCATAGCTTCTGTGCCGTCATTATTAAATCCCATCCGGTTGATGAGCGCTTCATCGGGCGGCAGCCTGAACAACCGCGGCAACTCATTGCCCGCCTGCGGTTTAGGGGTAACGGTCCCTACCTCGGCGAACCCAAATCCAATGCTGGAGAAGCCATCAACCGCTTTGGCGTTTTTGTCCAGCCCCGCAGCAAGACCTACAGGTAGCGGAAATTGGAGACCGAATACCTCGGAAGCCAGCTCTGGGATTGATTCAACGCCATACATTGATTTTAACAGGGGCAGCATACCCGGCACTTTTCCTGCGGTCTGAAGCCCGTCAATCACCAGGTGATGAGCTTTCTCGGGATCCATGCGGAACAGCGCCGGTTTGGCCATCTTCGAATACAACACGTTCGTTCACTCCGTTTCTCTTGCCTAAGGCAACTCGATCACTTAAGTTTAGCCTTTTCCATCCTAAAAGAAAAGAGTCAGATGCCGTGTATTCCAAGGCGAACCCGTGAAGTCATTGCACCGCATAGCGAAAACGATTACACTAGCAGTATAGGCTTTTATAGTCGTCCATTATTCAGAAAAGGTGGTGTTTATGGGTTTATGAGCGCTAAACGCAGACCGCCTGTCATGCCAAACAAGCCCAAAGACGAAGGCAACAAAAAAGCATTGATTATAACGGGCTCCGTGCTTGCCGGAATTATCGTCGTCGTCTCCATCCTCATCATCGTGACGGGGTAGAATCAACCCAGCCACCGGTATACTTTGCCGGGGTTGGTCTCATCCTGCCGGGGCGTCAGCTCGAAACGCTCGCCTCCCTGAACCGGTCCGCCAGGCAGACCTCCGCGCTGAATGGTAACGGTCGTTCCGATCGGCACGAGGTCGTACAACTCCTCTACATCTGCTTTACCCATGCGCACACAGCCGAGCGAGAGATCTTTGCCTATGCTGCTTGGCTCGTCTGTGCCATGAATGGCATACAGCGTATTGGATAACGTCATGCCTCTGCTTCCGAACTCGCCATTATCCCGGCCGTTCGGATTTTTTACTTTCTCCGTGATCGTAAAGCTCCCGGTAGGCGTCTTATCCCCGCCTAATCCAATAGCATAACTTCTGACGATGACATCTCCACTAATTACTGCCAGGCGGTACTGCTCCGTATCGACTACAATTCTTAGCGGCTGCTCTGGGAGCTGCAGCGCCTGCAGCCAGCGTCCCTGCACAGGACTGGACTGATTGTTTGCCGCCTGGTCCTTGTCCGTTGCAGCTGAGGTTTGCATCTCCTGCAGGAGTCCATCAAACATACGGCGCATGCCAGGCGTCTCTCCAGAGATCATATTGGCTGGATAAGGCCTGACCAGCTCGTCAAGCGAGCTGGGCCATTTCCCTGTCGATTCCCGGTAATGATGAATCGCGCTGGCCAGCGTCCACCGCTCTTCCTGCCTCTGGCTCCAGTTCATAAGCTCCTGCTCCGCTTCTGCAGAACTGGCTGGCTCGCACCGGCACGCGGCGGCATCGTGCAGCTTCACATCCAGCTCGCCTCCGGAGGATGAACGTTCAGCCGACATAAGAATTCTGCGTTTGCCCTGCCAGAGCCGATACTCGTCCCGTTCTTCCAGCGATACCGCGATGGCTCGGCTTTGCGGCTGGCCGCTGCCATACAGCAATCCCGCGAGCAGCCCGCTCATCGTGTCCCGATCCCCTTCTTTAACAAATGCCACCGTCCAGCCAGACCCGGCAAGCTCCTCCTCTGCCATCGTGGCCTCCGGCGCAGCCAACTCCTCTTTGGCGGGTGCCAATACCGTCAAGCCTAGCAGTACGATGATCGTTGCTACGAGGCGACGGACAATGGTTCTTCGCTTGCGTCTGCGGATCCATTGAGCAATGGCTTCCTGCTGCTGCTGAACCAGTGGATGCTGCTTATCTTCAAAGGCTTCATAGACATCACCAGCCTGGATAAAGCAATAGTTGGCCTTGGCCGTCTTCCCGAGGCGTGTATACTCCTTGCCGAGCAGATACCAGGCCATCCGGTTATCCGGATGCTGCTTCACATAATGCTTCAGATGAATTTGTTCTTCTCGCTGGCTCAAGATGCTGCCCCCTTCAATCCCGCCTTCTCAGCTATTATATCGGCAGCAAAAACCGCCCGGTGTAGTCCCGGGCGGTCATTTAGGAAAGATTATCTTACCCGCTGATCCGTTCGCGAAGCAAAACCGAACGAACCGATGGCAACCATTGAACATCAAGACCCATCTCTTCCGCAAAAAAACGGACCGGTAGATAGAGTCGGTCATCCTGAATGAAAGGCGCAGCCTGAAGCGTGATGGTTGTCCGTTGTGAACCCTCTCCCCGCTGGATTAAGTTCGTTCCGGCATGAAGCCGGTAAGACAACTCCCCGCGTGACACGGTTACTTGGCCGGTTGACTTGTCGAAAACCACGTCATAGTCCAGTCGCTCAGCAATGATTCGGACGGGTACAAAGGTCGTGCCGCTGCGAATCACCGGTTCCGCATCAGTCGCTACTCGCTCGCTGTGGTACAGCAGCTTAATCTGCCCATCAGCGGTCACGTCTGCAGGCAGCTGATAGGGCTGCAAAATCCGAATGCGGTTGTTAGCGGAATCTGCAATCGCGTATCTCCCGTTGCCCATAGCCACTATGTCAGTTGGTGTATTGAGGCCCGCATAGCCGGCCAAGCCATCCGCTTTGCCTGTATCTTCGGGAGTGCCAGCGATTGTGTGCACCTTGCCGTCTTTGAGGTAACGAATCGCATGGTTCAAGGAATCGGCAATTAACAGCCCCCCTTCCGGAGTAAGGGACAGTCCACGCGGCGCATGGAAGCGAGCGGTGGAAGCCTGGCCGTCTGCATAGCCTCCTTCGGCATAGGCTTCGCCAGATTCGTACGTCGCCTTGCCTCCAGCCACGGTAGATACAGTCCCTGCAGCAAAGTCAATATAGCGAATCAGTTGATTGCCCGTATCGCTCACATACAGGTTGCCCTTGCCGTCCAGAACCAGACCGCTAGGCTCATTGAACTTGGCCGCAGCCAGCTTGCCATCTGCATAATCACCTGCGGGCTCCACTGCACCTGGGAAGTATTCGACGGCACGTTCAGAAGGTGCCGTTAGCGTCGTGACACGGCCCTGCTCGATTTTGCGGATGACATGATTAAGTGTATCCGCCACATAAATCACGCCACTGTTCGTCACGGCAACATCCATCGGTCCATTGAACCTTGCAGCCGCTCCCTCACCGTCCACGAGTCCCATGACCCCATCTCCAGCGATTGTGCTGACCTGTCCTTGAGCATTGAGACTGCGAACCGCATGGTTGCCCGCATCTGCCGTCACAATCATCCCAGTCCGGGTCAATGTAATACCTGCCGGATGATCAAAGGCGGCCGTTGCCCGATCGCCATCATTCCAGGCTCCGATTAAATCGCCAAACTCATCTTCTCCCAGATCAAGCCCGGCATACGTTGATGTGGAGGTGGAGGTAATCTGACGAATCCGTTGATTGCCGCTATCGGCTACGAGAATCGTCCCCTCTCCAGTAGCTACCAGACGGGTAGGCTGGCGAAATGAAGCCGACTGATTGGTTCCATTCACCAAGCCAAGCTCACCGCTTCCTGCCCATGTATGCAGTTCATACAAGGCCAATTGGTCGAGCAGCACATCTTTTTGCTCTCCCGCTGCGGCTGCGCCCGGTGTCGGGGGCAGGACCATCAGCGAAGCTGCCAACACTATAGGCAGCCATGCTTTCACATTCCGTTTACTCATCTTCATTGGCGGCTCCTTAGCAAGAGATTTATGGAGACGGCAGAGTTACCGTCAAATTCGAAATCTGAATGCCTGTGATTGGATTGCCTGCTGCATCCACAGCAATGAACTCTGCAATCCGGATGGTCTCTTGACCGGTTGCCGATCCGACCAGGAACGGCAACTTGACTAGGGTTGTCGGACTTCCGATAACTGCCGATTGACCCCTATACTTCATAAGCGAATAAAAGAAACCATTGTCAAAGCGGTTATACTCATCGACACTATCGTAAGCGGAACTGCTGCTATTGCCGGGATTAATCCGGAACAACCCGCCACCCGTACGATACGTCAGGCCGTTCGCGCCTTGCAGTGCTTGCTCATGAATACGGATCGCCTCATCATCGTACGCGAGACGGACTTGCAATGCGTAGATCGCCCGTGATCCTGTGAAGCCGTTCAGCTCCAGATTCACAGTAAATGCCGTCCCCTGGACACTGCCATTATGAGCGGGGTCAAGCACCAGTCGAGCAGTAGGCTGGGCAGCCGCTGGAGGATTCGGCGGTGTGACAGGAGAGGTTGGCTGGGGCTGCGTTTGATTATCTGCTAGCTCCTCTTGCCGTTTTTTCTTCTCCTGCTCGAACTTTTGCCGCTCCAACTCGCTCAGTTTGGCCTTATAGGCGTCCTCTGCCTTCTTTTTAGCTTCCTCCAGTGCCCGTTGATTGGCCTCTTCCTGGAGCTTCTTTTTCTCTTCAAGCTTCTTGATCAATTCACTTTGCTTATCTCGATCCTCTTGTTGTTTGGCCTTCTCTTTGTTTATTTTTTCTTCCGCCTGTTTTTTCTTTTCCTGTACCTTTTTTTCTTTCTCCAGCTCTTTCGTCGTTTTCTTGTGATCAGCCGGGTCATCCAGATTAATTTTATTTTTGGTCGGGAGACCGGGGTTCACCTCGCCCACAAGCTTTATGGCTTCTTCTTTGGACATCTTGTTCTGATCGATGGCCTCTTTGAGAAGATTGCCGACAAGCCGGTCCAAATTGCCTGCTACCCGATCTATATCATCTGCGCTTTCCAGAAATGCTGGAAGTGGCGTGCCGTTGGGCAACTGCTGCTTGATCCGCTCGATCATCAGGTCATTCTCCCGACGAATGTCATCGGCCGACCGGATGATTTCTTCTATAATGTCCTTGCCCAGTTGAGAGATGAGCTCTTGAAAGTTAACAACAGTAACCAACTCCCCGGGCTCCTCATCAGGAAGCAATACAATCTGCTGTGAAGGATAGACTGCACTATCACTTTGTTTGGACGTATGCTTGCCGGTAACGATACCGGAGAGTGACGCCAGAGTCGTTATTCCTGTCTTCGGTTCCACAACGACAAGGAAATGCGTCCCCCGCACACCCATAATTGCAGTTGGCGTTTCCAGCTCAAACTGATCACTTGCATTGGTGATCGACTTGACCTTCACCCAGAGAGAGCCTGCCCAAATATTCATTTTGGTTTTGGTGCCCTTGTCATCCTTCAGCTTGGTAAATGTCACCTGAGAATTCTCGCCAATGGTTACTGAATCGCGTTCAGCTTTACTGCTGGACAATTCCAACACCACTCTGGCACCCTTGCTTGTCGTAACGGTATCGCCTTCATTGAGCGTCATGTTTTTGAATGCCGCAAACGCTTTGGAGCCGCCTGATTTCTTCACATTGACTGTACCTTTCAAATCCTTAACGAGCGCAACCCTTTTAATTTGGGCCAATGCCTCGTCAGGAGCAAACAGGAAGCTGAGCGGTCCGGCCACCAGAACGATAGCCAACAGCAAGCGCAGCCCGTAAGATGCTCTTCTCATTCACCTTTCTCCTCTCTTCTGTCTCCATCTCTTCAAGCCTGCGCTGCTTCTCCCAGCACTGCGTAGACCTGTACCGGCTGTTCCTTGCCTTTGACTTTGATCTGGCCCATGTCCTCTGTCACAAACCGGCCCTCCAAGCGATCATAGAGGTCGCTGCTGATTAGAATCTGACCTGGCTTGGCATTGGATTCTAGTCGGGCTGACAAGTTAACGGTATCCCCTATGGCCGTATAATCGAGTCTGAGCATCTCGGAGCCAATATTGCCAACAACGGCTGGTCCACAATGGATTCCGATGCCGAACTTGACGCCAATGCCGTATTTCTCCAGACATCGCTGTTCCAGCAGATCCGATTGCTGCTTCATCTCCAGCGCCGCACGTACCGCATGCGAGGCATGATCAGGCAGGTCTACGGGGGCTCCGAAAATGGCCATTACGCCATCTCCAATAAATTTGTCGAGCGTGCCCTGCCAGTTGAATACCGCTTTGGTGCACAAATCCAGGTATTCATTGAGGACAACGATGACCTCCTCCGGCTGCAGGCGCTCGGACATTGACGTAAAGCCACGGATGTCTACAAAGATGACACTGATGTCGCGGCGCTGGCCTCCCAATTTAACCTCCTGCCCGGAAGCGAGCATTTCATCTACCACACTGCGGGGCACGAACCTGCCGAAGATCGTCGTGACCCGGCTGCGCTCCTTGCGTTCCTCCATATAGTGGGAGACGACGGCCCAGCCTACTGCTGTGGTCAAAGCTAAAAATGGATAGGTAAACGAAATAAAATGAGAGAAAAACTGGTAAACGATCAGCCAGGCTGCGGCGTAAGAAATCACTAGCCCGCAATAAATATAAAGGGACGTGCGTCCGGGAAACCGTTCGAACAGCAGCAGACCCAGCAGCGTCAGTCCGAAAATAAGAGCATACGTCACTGGCTTGCCCGTATCAAAATAAAAGGCACCGGTTACAAGCGACTGGACCATATTGGCATGAATCTCTACTCCAAACATCGTAGTCGTGCGACTGAGCGGCGTATAGTATTCATCTTGGAGACCAGTTGTATAGGGACCGATCAGGACCACTTCGCCTTCGTAATATTCAGCGGGAATGGCTCCCGACCACACATCGAAGAAGGATTGTGAATCATATCCGGTATCCGCGCTGGCCTGCTCGCGTGGTTTGGTGAAGAAGTCAATGGTCACCTGACTCTTGCTGTTAAGCGGAATTGCCTGCTCGCCCCGATACCATGTCTCTTGCTTGGCATCATATCGGATCTGCAGCTGCTCATCCAGGAGATAATTGGCAAGGACTACACTCATGGCCGGGACCATTGCAGCCTCCTGGTCTTCCAGACCGATCGTCAACATCCGAACCGTGTTATCCTTGTCGGGCATGACATTGATATGGGCAGCCTGATCCCTTGGCGCCTCTATGGTCGAGGCAGGATACAGAACAGAGCGCACATCCAGCTGCCCCTTCGTCTCTTGGCGCTCTACCAACTGGAAGACCACCGGCAAGTAAACGTTGGGATAGCTCTGCATCACTTCTGCCATTGCCGCGTCCGCATCGGGGTTTTGCCCCGGTTCGGCAAGCACGATATCCAGGAATATCGCTTCAGCTCCAGCTTCGGCGAGTTCTGTAATCAACTCCGCATAGACGCTGCGATCCCAAGGGAATTGACCGATTCGCTCGAGTGAGTAATCATCGACCTTGATAATCTTGATGTTCGGATGCGGCTGCCGCTCGGCATCGCTCTTGGCGCGCATCAGGTCACGCAGCGGCGATTCGACAAAATTCAGCATACCGCCTGACCCAAGACCCGCTAGCAGCGACCAGAACAAGGCGATCAAGATGCCTGCAGCGGCCGCCTTCATCCCTTTCTTAACTGACATACGTTCCCCCCTGCTAACTATGTAAAATAAAGTCTGTTTCTGTCTATAAATTCGATTTCTAACAGCCTCTTTAAATCTATTCTAGTTCACACTTTCATATATTGGCAATATAGTGAAACGAAAAAAACCTGCCTCCAGGCGGAAGCAGGTGAATGTTCAATCTATAGTTACATATTAAATGGCTCGTCCGCGATCTTAATCGAATCTGTCGGACATCCGTCAGAAGCATCCTGCAAATCATCAAACAAGTCCTCGGGAATCTCTGTTACCCCGCGGTTGCCATCGTTAGAATAGATAACCTCGGCCAGTCCCTCATCGTCGTAATCATAGATGTCCGGTGCCGTAGCCCCGCACGCACCGCAAGCAATGCATGTGTCCTTCTCTACCCAAGTGTACTTGCCCATGGTAATTCCCTCCTGTAGTCTCTCTAAACACCGTAGTGATATCTCTCACTCATCAATATATAACAATTCATCGTCCAATTGCAAGGATGTCCCGCGAATTCGTCGATTTCTGATGAGTGCCGACGGATCATCGCTAAGCATGCCGGCCGTCAATACGGCGTCTTCACCGAACTTGTCACGCAGGGCATCCATAGTTTTCGTAAGCGCCGCCTTGCGAGGCTCTTCCCGGTATTCGAACAAATCTAGCTGAACTGCTGCGGTGGCTTCCGGCTCCAGACTTTGCAGTGTGATGCCAAGCAACCGGATCGGCTTGCCCTCTTGCCAATGCCTGTCATAGAGCACACAGGCCTCCCTGTAGATTCGATCCGCTTCTGCGGTAGGAGCATCCAAGGTATGCGAGCGGGTGATTGTCTTCATATCCGGTGTTCGAATCGTGATCTGAATGGCTCGTGCCACCAGCTTTTGTCTACGCATCCGTCTGGCTGTCTGGTCCGCCAGATTAAGCAGCACGCGATACACTTGTTCCCGGGTTTTGACGTCCTTGGGCAAGGTCGTCGTGTGTCCGACCGACTTGCTCTGTTCACGGACCTCCTTGACCTCCGAGTGATCAATGCCAT
Organism: Paenibacillus daejeonensis DSM 15491; assembly: GCF_000378385.1. Lineage (GTDB taxonomy): Bacteria > Bacillota > Bacilli > Paenibacillales > Paenibacillaceae > Paenibacillus_D > Paenibacillus_D daejeonensis. The sequence continues at coordinate 779,899 of NZ_KB899660.1, forward strand.
GCGCCGCCTGCAGCAGCCAGGAGCCCATGACGCCGAATTGCCTCACCAGCAAGGCTTCATCTGCGGCAGCCAGTTGTCCGATCGTGTTCAGGTTCATACGCTTCAGCTTCTCGGCCGTTTTGCGGCCAATCCCGAACAAGGCGTCGCAGGGCTGATGCCACAATACTTCGGGCACGTCGCGGAGTCTTAGCACCGTCAGGCCGCCAGGCTTCTTCATGTCGGACGCCATTTTGGCAAGCAGCTTGTTCGGCGCAATGCCAATGGAGCAGGGCAGCGACCACTCCGTGGCAATCCGGTTCTGAATGAGTGCGGCAATCTCAAGTGGCGTACCAAAGGATTTGGAGCCGGTAATGTCCATATAGCACTCATCAATCGAGACCGCTTGGACAAGCGGCGTGTACTGGCGGGCGATGCTCATGAAGCCGCGAGAAAATTTCCGGTACAGGTCAAAATCCGGCTTAATCAGTGTCAGTTCAGGGCATAATTTCAAGCCCTCCCGTACAGTCATGCCGGTACGCACCCCTTTTGCCCTCGCCGCATAAGAACTCGTCACAATAATCCCCTTGCGCAGCTCCACACTTCCCGCTACTGCCGTCGCCTTTCCCTTATACTTCTCCGGCTCATCCGCCTCATGGACGGAGCAATAAAAGGCGTTCATATCTAAATGAAGAATTACCCGTCCCTTGGCTGGGTAATGCTCGCTTGTTGTTCTCATAGGATAAAACCTGATGCCTGCAGAGGCATCTCCAGGAGTATAGCCATCGCTCAAGCATCTCCCTTGCAGTGTTGTAGATCATATTCGTTCCATTCCAGCATACCTCCTGCCCCCTTTCAGGTCAATCCCGTGAGCCTTCTCCGAAAAACGCCCCAAAAAACCTCCCCCGTCCCCCTGCTTTAATGATATAATAAGAAATTATGACTTGTTTTGGATTGTGAAAAGGAGGACGCGTCCCGCATGACCAACCAGATTTCGATATTCGATACGACTCTGCGAGATGGCACACAGGGCGAAGGCATCAGCCTGTCAGCAGATGATAAAATCAAAATTGCCAAAAAACTGGACACGCTTGGTGTCCATTATATAGAAGGAGGCAATCCCGGCAGCAACAGCAAGGACATTGAGTTCTTCAACCGGGTGCAGACGCTGGGCTTATCGGCGAAGATCACAGCCTTTGGCAGTACGCGTCGCAAGAATAGCGTTGCCGAGCATGACAGCAGCCTGCTGCGAATCGTTGAGTCGGGTGTGAAGGCGGCTACACTGGTCGGAAAATCGTGGGATTTTCATGTCCATACCGCGCTACAGACGACACTTGAGGAAAATCTCGCGATGATTTTCGACTCTTTTGCCTTCCTCAAGCAGAAGGGGCTGGAAGCCATTTACGATGCGGAGCATTTTTTCGACGGCTTCAAGCATAATCCTGAGTATGCATTGTCCGCTCTACTTAAGGCACAGGCTGCCGGAGCTGACTGGATCGTCCTGTGCGATACCAATGGCGGAACGCTGCCTGGCGAAGTACACGAGATCGTCTCCCGTGTCCGCGATGAGCTGACAGCTCCGATCGGGATTCATACCCATAATGACTGCGAATTGGCTGTAGCGAATACGCTGGCAGCTGTGGGCGCTGGCGCGCGTCAGGTTCAGGGCACGATTAACGGGTATGGCGAGCGTTGCGGCAATGCCAACCTATGTTCCATCCTGCCGAATTTACAGATCAAGATGGGATATGAGTGCATCTCGGATGACCAGTTAGCTCAACTGACCAATGTGGCACGCTACATCACAGAGATTGCCAATGTTCAAATGCCTGTAGGCCAACCTTATGTCGGCAATGCGGCATTTGCGCATAAGGGCGGGATCCATGTCTCTGCCATTATGAAGGATGCCAAAACCTACGAGCATATCGTGCCTGAACTGGTTGGCAACAAGCAGCGGATTCTGGTGTCCGAGCTTGCGGGTCAGAGCAACATCATCTCCAGAGCGCAGGAGATGGGTCTGGACGTCTCCACGAACAATGAGAAGACCCGGGAGATTATGGACCAGATCAAAGAGCTGGAGCATCAAGGCTATCAATTTGAAGGCGCGGATGCCTCGTTGGAGCTGCTGCTTCGCGAAGCCTTTGGCGAGCCCAAAGAGATTTTCAAGCTCGAATCGTTCAAGATGATTGTAGAGAAAACCGGTGACAAGATGGTGTCGGAAGCAATCGTAAAAATTAACGTGGATGGCCAGACCGTCTACACCGTCGCCGAGGGCAACGGCCCTGTCAATGCTCTGGATAATGCGCTCCGCAAAGCTCTGGTCCAATATTATCCCGGCATTATGGACATTACGCTTTCCGATTACAAGGTGCGTGTCATGGACGAGAATGATGCAACTGCAGCTAAAGTTCGCGTCCTGATTGAGTCGACTGATTACAACAACAAGTGGAGTACGGTTGGCGTATCCAGCAATATTATTGAAGCCAGTTGGGAAGCTCTGGTGGACAGTATTCGCTACGCTCTATTCCACTCCGCGAAGGTCGAACCCGCACCAAGTGGCGAGCGTGAACGCATCGGGCTGATTAACCACTAAAGACTGGTGAAAGGCCTGCGTGGTGCGGATCGTTCTTCCGATCGCTGTTGTCCGCAGATTTCGGACAATGGCGAGCATTCCATTTCTCCAGAACGATTCCGCCCACTGCGGAATTTTCACTAATATTTAAATAACCCTCACGTTTCTCTTCAATAGAAACGTGGGGGTTTTTCAATGAACATCAGAGCATGTGGCAAGCGTTAGAATCGCAATTGTGCTCAATGGGACCTTTAAGCGCTGCCCACGAGCGTTAGAGCCAAAGCCATCGCTCGCCTCGCTCCTAACCTCCCCTAACTCCGATCCTCCCATCCTGCCGCACTTCAGCTCGCCCCCTAACTCGCAACCCTCCTCGAAAGAGAAAAATGGCGACGCAGCCTTCAAGCTGCATCGCCATTTTTTTATCTTAGGACCACTTATCGATTAGCCGCTCCCACTCTTCTTTGGAGATAACTCCTGTTACACGTTCGCGGATGATCCCCTCTTTGTCGATCAGTAGAGTCGTTGGGAACTGCCCAACCTTGTACTTCTCGACGGCTTCGCCTTCCCGATCCATCAGGATCGGAAAGGTCAAGCCGAACTGATCCACGAATTCACGAGCTTGCCGTTCTTTGTCGTATTTTGTGGCGTTGATGGCATAGAGGTCGAGAGTATCCCCTTGTTCCTCGTGCAATGCCTGCAAATCTGGCGCCTCCAATTCACAGGGTCCGCACCAGGAAGCCCAGAAATTGACCAAGAGGAGCTTGTCCCGAGTGCCTGCTACCAGCTTTGCCTGGTCCTTTAAATCAGGGAGTTCAAGCATAGGGGCCGGATTGCCTGTTTTGGGCTTGGCGTCATCGCTTTGCTGGGCAATCACGGCTTGCTTTTCGACATTTTGATAGATAGCGATTCCTAAGAGCAGCGCGACGACCGTCACTATAATCCAGGTCCGTTTCAATGGGTCTCCTCCTTTGCCTGTTGTGTTATCTTACTTGCCCGCTCAACTTTCTTCCTCTAGATCATATCATGCCCAAGAATGCCATCTCAACATCAGGGGCACATTAACATGGTCAATATTGTGACTGTACCCTATTCTGAGAGGAGGACTCCCACTTGGGTTTTGTGAAATCTAGAAAGCTCTGGCTGCCAGACCGGTTGGCGAATGATGATGCGACCGCGCCACAATCATCCAACTCCAAATCCAAATCATCAAATAAGTCGAGCAGCAAATGGAAGGAGTATATCGCACTGGCAAGTGTTCCGATGGTACTCGTACTCGGCAATTCCATGCTCGTTCCTATTCTGCCGGATATGGTGACGAACATGGGGATCAGCAAATTCCAATCGAGTCTGATCGTTACCTTATTTTCGGTTACCGCTGCTTTTTTCATACCCGTGGCTGGTTATTTATCAGACCGGTTCTCTCGCAAAGCGGTAATTCTGCCCTCCTTGGCACTCTATGGCACGGCAGGTGTACTGGCTGGATTGGGCGCGTTGTGGGGCTCATATGGACTGGTCATTTCAGCACGGGCGCTTCAGGGGTTGGGTGCGGCAGGGACAGCGCCTATCGCGATGGCACTTGTAGGGGACAAATACAAGGACGGTCAGGAGAGCGAAGCGCTTGGACTCATCGAAGCTTCCAATGGGACAGGGAAGGTCATCAGTCCCATTCTGGGATCGCTGCTCGCGCTCATCATCTGGTATGCGCCGTTTTTTGCCTTTCCCTTATTTTGCGCGCTATCCCTTGTAGCGATGATTTGGCTTATTAAAGAGCCCGACGGCAAAAAAGAGCCACAACCGGTAGGCTCTTATATTCGGCAGATTGGAACCGTATTTCGCAAACAGGGACACTGGCTGATCCCTGCCTTTCTTGTCGGCTCCCTTGCCCTATTCATTTTGTTCGGGGTACTGTTCTTTCTCTCTGATCTGCTGGAGAAACCCCCACACAACATCGATGGTGTTGCCAAAGGCGGCATGCTGGCCATACCACTGCTTGGTCTGGTCATCACATCCTATGTATCCGGCAAGCTCATTAAAAATGATGGCCGACGCATGCGGAAGTTTATGATTGCGGGCATGCTGGGGATGACAATTTCCCTTGCAGCAGCCATTTTCTTGTACAGCAAGCTCTATTGGCTTATTCCCCTGCTTACCGTCAGCAGCATCGGCACAGGACTGCTGTTGCCTTGTCTAAACACGCTCATTACAGGGTCGGTTGAACGGAGCCATCGGGGGATGATTACATCGTTATACAGTAGTCTGCGTTTCTTTGGTGTAGCCGTTGGACCACCACTGTTCGGTTGGTTGACCGACCGATCTCAAACCCTGCTGTTTTCAATCGTAGCAGCTCTCGCGCTAGGCGCCTTCATCATGGTATGCCTAAGCATCAAGCCACCCGCTAAAGCAGGAGATGCATCTGGCTAGGCAGGGTCAGTCAAGTACGCTATACTCAGGGGAAAGAGCTGCAAGAGGAGCCGTACACGATGCATATAGAAAAAGACACCGCAGAAATAACACCAGCTGCCATAGAGCATCTAATCAAATATGCTACTGAAGCACACCCGCTAGAAGCTTGTGGACTGTTAGTATCCAGCGGTATTGGAGACCCGATCGACGAAATCGTTCCGATCCGCAACAGCAGCAAGCAGGCGCACCACCGGTTTGCTTTTGATCCACAGGATTGGGTACAAGCTTATTTTAACGCACAAAAAAACCAACGGCATCTGGTTGGTTTTTTTCATTCTCATCCCATGGGCGCACCCGTTCCCTCGCCCACAGACTATGCCGGATTGCCGCCCGCCTTTGCAGGTATCTATTGCATCGTTTCCGTGTGTACCCATCCGCCTCAGATACAGATGTACCGCGGACAGGCTGGGGAATTGCACCCGCTAATGCTTGCTGAGGTAAGCGTATAAATCTGCAAGGGTAACGATGTTTTTCGAAAAAATGATCGCCAAATACTTTTGCCATAGCTCTGCCGTCATAAGTGAGTCTTCCAGCGCATGATGACGCTGGGTGACAGGCACGCCGTAGCTTGCCAGCAGTTCATCCAAGCCATGGGACTCTCGTTTGGGCTCCAGCCATTTGGACACCATCATCGTATCCAGCACACGATGCGTCAGATTGACCTTGGAGGTGCGCCACAAAGCCGCATTCAAAAATTGCTTGTCATGACCGCTGCCATGAGCAATCAGGATACGCTTACCGACGAATTCCATAAAATCATGCAGCACCTGCATTAAATCCGGCCCATCCTCAACCATCTCATTGGTGATACCTGTCAAAGCCGTGATGTGCTTGGGCACCTTGCGCTTTGGATTAACGAGACTATAGAAGGTTTGAGAACGGTCTATTTGATCGCCACGCAGCACAACGCCGCCTACCGATAGGATTTCGTCTCCATTATAAGGATAGAAGCCGGTTGTCTCCAGATCGAAGACAACCACCTCCAGCTCCCTAAGCGGCGCATCCAGGATGGACAGCTTCCGCTGTTCTTTGGCTACGGATCGAATGAAGGCCATCTGTTGGGCGTTTTGCGCGCCCATCATGGACGCAATTGCTGGCGTTATGCCACCCATTTTATACAGATTCCACATCCGTCCGACACCTTTGGGATGTTCTTTCATTGCTATCGCCTCCGCCTAGCCTTACCTTAGCTTGCCTGTAACTCGTCTGGATACGCTGCGTTGTAGACGTTTGCCAACTCGCAGCCCTTGCTTTAGCTGTTCCGTCAATGTCTTGTCCAGCTTCTGCCGGGACAGCATACCGTTACTCGAATAGAGGCCATCTTCATCCTGCTTCATGGTCATCAGCCGAAAACGTAGGAAGGAGCGGAACGCATCCTGGAGTGCACTCGACTGCTCTTCCGTAACCGCACCGGCTGCCTCCAGCTCCTCTATTCGCTGTAGCGTTGAGGTACTGCGCACACCACTTTGGATGGCCATCATTCGGATGGCATTTACCATAGGAATGTACGCGCCATACTTAATATCCACACTGCCTGCTTGCTCGCCATATTGTTCCTTGAGCAGCTGACCGAACAAGCCCAGCAGCACTTTGTGCCGCATCGTGTTATCCAGCATCCGCTTGACGATGCGGGGCTTAGCTAACGTATCAGAGAAAAAATGATCCTTATAACTCGTGAAAAGGCTCTCCTCGCCATATACGCGTCTGCCATCAGCCACAATCAGCAGATAACGTACTTCCTCAAACTCTGCCCGATCAAACCAACCATCCAGTTTGCTCTTCCAAGCTGACAGGGAATCGCACCAGAGCCGGTTTGAGCTAATGACATTGCCTTCGCAAGGAGGATAACCAACCTTCTGAAGATTCTCTACCGTGAGCTCGCCATATTTTGCAAAATAGTCGCGTACCTGCTCTAGCTCCTCTTCCTGCGGCGGGTCTTCATACACAATGCCGCTATCCTGGTCACTGGACAGCGTCTGCTCTTCTCTGCCTCCGCTACCGAACAATAAATAAGCATATGGCACGGGGGGAGAACCATTCCCCTGCCGTGCCATATCCGATTCCGTGAGAATCAGGACGCGCCGGATTAGCGCGTCATGGATCTCATTTATAGCGGTATAGAATTGTTCGACTGGCATGGAGGAGAGCAGAGATTCCATCCGCTCATGCGCCTGATCCCTTAGCCTGCGCAGCTCAGGATAGCCGTCAGCTGACCCGATGCGATTCAGGAGCTTTTCTCTCGCCGAATCTCTCATGCCGCTCTCTCCTTCATGTTGTTAGTTATTGCGTCCAATTAAGCGTTCAGGTTCGTACCTTTTTTCATTTGCTCAGGGTAACCATAAGCGCCATGCTCACTGAGGTCAAGACCAATGATCTCTTGCTCTTCAGATACGCGGAAGCCCATAACCGACTTGATGATTGCCAGTACGATGAAGGAAACGATGAATACGAATGCGCCACACACGACTACCGACAAGAATTGAACCCACAGTTGCTCCCAACCGCCACCGTAGAACAGACCCGCTTTACCAACACCATTGTAAGCAACAAGCTCAGGTGTTGCGAACAAACCGTTAGCCAATGTACCGAGGACACCAGCTGCACCATGGACAGACAGAGCGAAGATCGGATCGTCGATTTTCATTTTCTCGAAGAACTTCATGCTGAAGAATACGAACACACCCGCTACCAGGCCGATAACAACAGCTGCCCAAGGATCGACGAACGCACAAGATGCAGTGATGGCAACCAGACCAGCCAGCGCACCATTAAGCATGGTTGTAATATCAGCTTTACCAAGAACGATCCAAGTGATCAGCATAGCTGCAACTGCGCCAGCAGCTGCACCCAATTGGGTGTTAAACGCTACAAAACCGAAGAATCCATCGTCAACGCCGAGCGCACTACCTGCATTGAATCCGAACCAACCAACCCAGAGCAGCAATACTGCCAGAGCAGTAAAGACTTGGTTATGACCAAGAATTTGATTGGCTGAACCATCTTTATTATATTTGCCAATACGAGGCTTCAGGAGAATAGTGGCCGCCAGAGCTGCCATAGCACCGGATAAGTGAACAACGGTCGATCCCGCGAAGTCTTGCGCGCCATCCTCAGCAAGGAAACCGCCGCCCCAGATCCAGTGAGCAACGACTGGATAGATAAACCCAACGAATACGATAGTGAAGATTAAGTATGAGGACAACTTGGCACGTTCAGCGAACCCGCCCCATGCGATCGACAGCGAGATGACCGCAAACGCACATTGGAAAACCCAGAACAGCGAAGAAGGTACAACATCGTCCGTAATCGTCATCGAAGGGGTATAGAAGAAATCTCCAAGTCCGATGAAGAGATTGCCATTCTCGCCAAACGCAATGCCATAACCAACTGCCCAATAAATGAGGGAACCGAGACCGACCGTGAAGATTGTCTTACCGGCGACATGACCGGCATTCTTCATTCTTGTCGAACCGGCTTCCAGCAGGATGAAGCCCCCTTGCATGAGAATAACCAGAATTGCAGCTACCATAACCCATAGCAGGTTAACACCCAACAATACCGAAGTTGGGGTTGGCTCTGAAGCAAAGGCCATTGCAGGGAATAATAAGAGCAACCCACCTAATGAACTAACAACTTTTTTAACCACAATGACCACTCCTTCAGTGTAATGTTTCCTAACAGTTCAGGAAAGACTTAATGTCATTATAGTCAGAGAAGGGTCATTTGACAATACACTTTTTAAAAATTTACAAAAAAAACGGCTTAAAACTCTAACGTTCGTCTCTTTTTGGAGGGCGAATGTTAAGTTTTGAGACACTTTTCATATAAAAAAGCGATTGTCAAGCCTTAATTCTTCGTATTTTGGCGCCCAATAGGAGATATGTACTAGTTCATTTGAAAGGGCTTCAATTTGTGAATTTAACAAATGTAAGCTTTTCTTCACCACTTCGTAACAATCTATAAAGCATTACGTTTGACTGTATACTTCTCGATTGAGTATCATATAGATATAAGAAAGTGAATAGCTTAATGAAAGTAAGTACGCTTGGAAGGAAGGTGAAACCATTGGGGATATAACCTTGTATCGTATCGGTGAATTGGCCAAAAGAGCTAATGTCAGCTCACGTACAGTCGACTTCTATACCTCGATCGGCTTACTTGTGCCAGAGACCCGCTCCGCCAAAAATTACCGACTGTACAGTGATGAAACTTTGCTGCGGTTGCAACGTATTGAACAATTGAAAAAAGAAAAATATACATTAGAAGAGATCAAGACGAACCTCGATCAGTGGAACAAAGTTTCCGCTGAAGAGCAGGTCTCGCAAAAGCTGACAGATCTGCAGCTCCATCTGGAGCAGCTCCAGCGCGAGGTCAGGGAGCTTGAGCCGGTCATCGAGCAATTAAAGCCGCAACAGGCCAAGCATATGGTCAATAAGCTGATGCCACAGACAGCTGCCTGTATCGAAGCGCTGATGTTCCTGCTCGGCAAAGGTCCTCTAATGTAACTTTACATCAAGTTCTTAAAGGAGGCGTATGCCAGATGTTATTTTTTCACCCGATGGATTTCTTGATCATTATTGCGTTTGGTATTTCCTTGTGGGCGCAGTTCCGAGTGAAAAGCACCTTCAATAAATGGACCGAAGTACAAGCCTCCAGCGGCTTGACAGGCTATCAGGCGGCTCGTCAGATGCTGGACAACAACGGACTGCACGATGTACAAATTGAGCCAGTCCAAGGCCGTCTAACCGACCATTACGATCCGATGAACCGCGTGGTGCGCTTGTCGGAACCCGTCTACTACGAGAGCTCGATCTCGGCCATCTCTGTCGCCTGCCACGAAGTCGGACATGCGATCCAGCACGCCAACAGCTATCCAATGCTGGTGCTGCGACACAAGATGTTCCCGCTCGTCAATCTGGTATCCGGTATCGCACCGTTCCTCCTGATTGCAGGCTTCATCTTCAGTGTTAGCGGCCTGATCGGTGCAGGTATTGTCTTCTTCTCTCTCGCAGTGATATTCCAACTCGTGACACTGCCTGTTGAATTTAATGCCAGCAGCCGGGCCCGCGATCTGATGATCTCCGAAGGCTTCATCCGCTCAGAAGAAGAAGGCGGTGTGGCGAAGGTTCTAAATGCTGCCGCACTGACTTATGTAGCTGCTGCCCTGATCTCGCTTCTGGAGCTGTTGAAGTTCATCATGATCTTCGCTTCCAACCGCGAATAAGCAGTCTAACATCTTGACGGGTCACAACAAAAGCTCGTCCCTGGTCGAATCGACCTTTGGGACGAGCTTTTTATTTGGGCTGCTAACGGTGCAATCGCTCACTCTTCATCTCAAAATACTGCAGTAAAAACGTTTGAAACACCTTGGCCACTTGCGGCAGCTTCTGGTGTGATCGTTGAATCAGACCAATCGTGCGTGTCACTTGTGGCGTATGAATCCGGACTTTGGCTGGCTGGAGAGGGCTTGGGGCGTACAGGGCCATATCCGGCAGCAAGCTCACGCCCATGCCTGCGGCAACCAAGCCCCGAATCGTCTCTGTTTCTTCACCTTCAAAGCTGATGCGCGGTGTAAAGCCCGCTGCCAGACAAGCTTCCCACACAATCGGCCGAAGTGAATACCCTTCGCTGAAGAGAATAAACGGTTCATCCCTCAGCTGATCGAGCCGAATCGAACTCTCGCCCGCTAACGCATGATTAGGTGGGAGGACAGCATACAGTTCTTCAGTCAGCACCACGGCCCCGCTCACCTGCTCATGAGCCTCCGGATATGGCGAGATAAATGCAAGATCGATATCGCCCTTCAGCAGCTCGTTAATCAACGACGGATACATTCCTTGCTTGAAACGAAACTTGACACCTGGGTGAAGCTTGCGAAACTCAGCGACCACCTCCGGCACCAGCTGGATGCCCAGACTGTGAGGAAAACCGATTCGAATCTCGCCGTGCTCCGGATCCATAAACTCTCGTACTTCGATGACAGCTCGTTCCAGATCGCCAAGAATATGTTCAAGACGCTTTAACAACAACTGCCCGACCGGAGTGAGCTGCACATTTCTGCCTTTTTGGATAAACAGCTGCAGACCAAGCTCTTCCTCTAACAGGCGGATTTGCCGGCTGACTGCAGATTGTGCAACATGCAGCTCCTCTGCAGCTTGAGTCACATGCTCCTTCTTCGCCACTTGAACAAAGTAATACAGTTGTCTTAATTCCATCGCATGCCCCTTCTATTTGCGGCGCTGTAACAAGCCATATAGCGCAAACCCGGCAAACCCGCCGCCGACATGTGCCAACAGATCAATCTGACGGACAAAGATAGAGAACAGCAAACCGATGACCAGAATCGTAATGACGGTTTTGCGAGATGCCTCATCCAGCTTGTGACGCTGCAAGAGCACCATATGCAGAAATGCACCAAATACGCCATAAATAGCGCCAGAGGCACCCGCTGAAACGCCAATGCGTATAGAGTCATCATACAGCATCAGACTCAAGACACCGCCGGCAATACCGCTCAGGAGGTAAAACACCACGTAACGGACATGTCCTAGCAGCCGCTCCAGCGGCGGCGCAAAAACAAGCAACGAGAAGCAGTTAAACAACAGATGCTGCCAACCGATATGCAGGAACATCGAGCTGAGGTACCGCCACGGCTCAGTCAATCCAAATGGATCAATGGAAGGCGCCTTCACCAAGGCCCCCCAGCGAACCAAATTTAACGTATTGGTCGATCCTCCAGTCAACTCCAGAATGGCAAACATGATCAGGTTGAGCGCCAGCAGCGCGGAGGTGACGGGATATAGCTTCAGATAGGAGCGAAAGCTCTCATAGCGCAAAAATATCAACTGAACTCCTCCTTTATCCCCCGTCATCATTGGACAAGGGTCTTGGCTAACGATTATAATGAATGGGGTAATTCAATATTTGTACACGATGGAGGAGGAATTCATAATCATGGCTCAACAACGTAAAGGCGTAGCCACCCTTAAGGGGAACCCGATTACTCTGCTCGGACCAGAACTGCAAGTTGGCGATCCGGCACCGGATTTCGTACTGAACAAATCTCTGGTCGACAGCGTATCGCTCAAGGACTATGCCGGCAAAGTCAAGCTAATCAGCGTCGTCCCTTCTATCGATACAGGCGTATGCGACGCGCAAACCCGTCGCTTCAATGAAGAGGCTTCCTCGCTGGGCGAGAATGTCGTCATTCTGACAGTCAGCGTCGATCTTCCTTTTGCACAATCCCGCTGGTGCGGTGCTGCTGGTGTCGACAAGGTCACCCTGCTCTCGGATTACAAGGACAACAGCTTCGGTAGCGCTTATGGTGTACTGATTGAAGAGCTGAAGCTGGATATGCGCGCGATCTTCGTCATCGATGCAGACGATACGATTCGTTACATCGAGATTCTATCGGAAATGACGGAACATCCGAACTACGACGAAGCATTGCAAGCTGCACGCGCTTTGATCTAAATCGGAATTTAAACAACCGAATAATCGAAAATAAAGCGAGAGAAGGCAGCCCCTTCCTCGCTTTATTGAATTTATGGACTGTTGGTTTTGTAGGCGGCCATCTTCTTGTCCAGCGTACGGTAAATATCAAGTATGACCCGATAGTTGGAACCGAGATCTCCGAATGAGCCCCGGGAAGCAGAATAAATATCGACTGCCGTCGTAACCGGATTGATGCTAATGACCGACACCGTAATATCCATTGTTCTACCGGTTGCCGTTCGTTTCTCGACGACGATCTCGCCTACGGATTGTACTTCGTGAAGTACCTTGTAGCCTTGCATCTTCTTGAGAGTCGATACGACATCCTCCCACACTTTATCTTTGGATAGCTTGTAGTAATGGGATTTCAACAACGGATCCTTGGCTTTGTCACCCGTCTGTTCAAAACTGCGAAGCAGTCCGATCAGTGTCCGCTTCATCAACGACATCTCCCCCTCCAACGTCTAGTCTATGTATACAACTCCTATTGCGCTGAAATATAAGCTCGTATAAGAAAGCTGAACTTATACGAGCTTATAGAAAAGGTCTAATCCAGCACGCATGCCAGAGATTGAATGTAAGGCATCCCCGCGGATGCCGTCCGACAAGCTTGTTTCTGAACCTGCTCTCGCAGGTGGGTGTCCGCAGAGACGCGTTTGAAGTCCCTTTTCGGGGGCATGACAGCAGCGACTCAATCTAGGTCTCCCTATTCATAGCCATTGGTTCAAAACAAGGTAATGCCGTAACGCACATCGCAGGATGTATTGATATTATAGTCCTTTTGATCATGAAAGTAAACTTTTGACCACGGTCATTACTTCCTGTCTTCTATTTCGTCCTTGACCGAGGCCCCATCCATACGCGCTAGTTCCAGGTCTTCTTCTTCCTCTGCGCTGCGTCTAGCCTCTTCCTCCGCCGCTGCCTTCTCCGCTTGCATCTGAAGCTTCTGATAGATCAGGAAGAAGTTGTAGAAGGACACCGTAGCGATGATGCTGCCCATGAAAAACGGAATCAGAAAGGTGAATTGAAAACTGATAAACACGACCGCGCCGCTCATAATGACTGTCGAAAGGGAACGGAAAGGCCGGCCAATCGTAATCAGAATCGCGTTCTTGAGCAACTGGAACGTTTTCATATGGTAATGAACCATCATGGAAAAGTAGTTAAACATCGAAATGAACAGTAAGACGATCAAGCCTATGAAAACGAAGGACAACAGCTGAAACGATGTCAGTTCGTTCATATAGAACCTGTAGTTTACGTACATGATGACGTACAGAATCGTATAAAGAATCCCGCCCAGCATCGCCTGCAGGAAATTTTCTTTATAGCTGCGGAAATACGTCTTGAACAGGGGAACATCGACCTCACCCATAACCCATTTCCGTGCAACTGCAAACATCGCTGCAGTGGCCGGGAAGAAGGTGAAAGGTGCAATGACGGCTGCTAGAATCAGAGCAGAGAACAGTTCATCCTCTGTACTGGAGAACAGCAGTCCGGTCGCGAGCAGAAAAACAAACGGAATGGAGCAGATAATCCAGAGAACATTGGTTACGGACAGCCGCATGATCCATTCGGAGATTTTGTAAAAGCCCCCCATGAGGCCTCTCATTTCCATGTTGACTCCCCCTATACTGGTGTTACTCGCGCAAACGGCCGAATTCCCGTAAACGTTCTCATACAAGGGTTGCCTCGGGTTCGGATTCGTCATACGCCTATTTTGGCTGAAGTGGGCAGGCGTCTAATCGGCTTTAACCCACTGACCATAAGATAAGGTGTAATCCAAATCCAATCAATCAAAAGGAGGTTAACCGCATGAGCGAAAGAGGATACGGTGGATACGGTGGCTTGGGAACGACGACAGGAACAATTCTTGTGTTGTTCATCCTGCTCGTTATCATCAGCCGCACGTTTCTGTACTAACCGCTAATCGACGCATGACGAAAACCGGGGATCCACGGCCCTGCACCTTCGGGTGCAAAGGCCATGGATCGGTTCCCGGTAGTTGTCATTAGTTGTTTACATAATCGTCAGAGGAGCTGCGGGGGCGTCTACCTTCACCACCGCGACCTTCACCGCCACGGCCTTCGTCTCTCGAGCCATAGCCGCCGCGTCCGCTGCCGTAGCTGCTGCTGCCGCTGTTACCACGGTTGCTGCTGCCACTGTAGCTGCCGCGGTTGCTGCCATAGCTGCCACGGTTACCGCCGCCGCCTTGGCCGCCACGGTAGCCGGAGCCGCCGCCACTGCGTCCACGATCATTGAAACCGTTAAAACGGCGTCCGTTCGTCCGTACATCAGGACGACGCTTCTTAGCACGAATCGGATCTTCCGGAGTCAGCTCAATGTTGACATCCTTCTTCTCGCCTGTCAGCAGTTTGAGTGCCGCTGCCAGCAAGTGAACTGAGTCATAACGCTCCAGCAATTGAATAGCTGTGCCTTTGTACTCGTTGAAGTCCTCCGATTGGATAATTTCGAGCAGGCGCTCTGCCGTTACGCGCTGTTTGCCTTCAATGGCTTCAGCAAGCGATGGCAAGGCTTTGCGCGAAATTTTCTGACGGGTAACGCGCTCGATGAAATGCAGATGGTCAATCTCACGAGGCGTAACGAACGACCAGGCTGTTCCTTCCTTACCCGCACGACCCGTACGACCGATCCGGTGAACGTAGCTCTCTGGATCTTGCGGAAGGTCAAAGTTGATAACGTGGGATACGCCAGAAACGTCAAGACCGCGAGCCGCTACGTCTGTAGCAACCAGCACGTCAATGCTGCCGTCGCGGAACTTGCGCATGACGTTGTCACGCTGGTTCTGCGACAAGTCACCATGCAGACCGTCTGCGGAGTAGCCGCGCTTCTGCAGCGCTTCACTAAGCTCATCTACACGACGCTTCGTACGTCCGAAGATAATGGCCAGCTCCGGGGATTCCATATCCAGCAGGCGGCTTAAGCCTTCGAACTTCTGACGCTCATGTACTTCAATATACGCTTGGTCAATCAGAGGAGCGGTAATGTTCTTAGGAATAACGGACACATGCTCTGGATCCTTGAGGAACTGCTGGGCCAAACGTTGAATGTTCGGAGGCATGGTTGCCGAGAAGAGCATCGTGTGACGTTCTTCAGGAACAAGCTTCAGAATCGACTGAATGTCTTCCATGAAGCCCATATCCAGCATTTCGTCCGCTTCGTCCAGAATGACGGTCTCGACATCGTCCAGCTTGATTGTCTTACGGTTAATGTGGTCAAGCAGCCTGCCCGGTGTGCCGATGATAATCTGCGGGCGCTTCTTCAGGGCGCGAATCTGACGACCAATATCTTGTCCGCCGTAGATTGGCAAAGAGCGAATGCCCTTGAACCGCGACAGCTTACCAATTTCTTCAGCCACCTGAATCGCGAGTTCGCGAGTCGGGGTCATGATGAGTGCCACGATGCGGTCTTCGGTGACCGGAATCTTATTGATGAGCGGGATCGCAAACGCAGCCGTCTTACCTGTACCGGTCTGTGCCTGGCCGATCAAATCCTTGCCAGTCAATGCGACAGGGATTGCTTTGTCTTGTATTGGGGTTGATTCCTCAAAGCCCAATTCTGTGATGGCTTGCAGAACCTTTGGCTCCAAGCCGAATTCAGCAAATGTTTTCAAACGTACTCAAACTCCTTTTTATCTGCGTCTTACTTGAAAATTATCCTGTTCATTATAGCATACTTCTGTCGATGAATACCAGCGGCACCTGGATACACATGCTAAGGTAAGGATGTGTCCATGGAACAGGAGGCAGATAAACCATGCGTTTTATACGCAAGCTTGGACTTGCCTTGGCGATGATGACTGGCTCCTTGCTGGTTGCTTTCGGCTTCAATATGCTGTTGATTCCGCTTGCTTTACTTAGCGGCGGTATTTCCGGCGTCTCGATGATTATCGGTTATGCAACCGGCGCGAACATCGGATGGCTCTATTTTGCCCTTAATGTTCCTCTGTTAATCTGGGGGTGGTTGCGTCTGGGCCGTCCTTTTATCTTCTGGAGTATCGTTTCCGTCATTACAGCTACCCTCTTTCTTCAGTTGCTGCCTGTCGATCCACTGGTGAATGATTTGCTGCTTGGATCAATATTTGGCGGCATTCTGGTTGGTATAGGAAGTGGTATTGCGCTTCGCATGGGGGGTTCCTCCGGAGGCTTTGACATCATTGCTTCCATTATTACCCGTAAGCGTGATGTGCCGGTAGGCAGTATGATCTTCTTGCTTAACGGCCTCGTTGTTCTGGCGCTAGGCTTCCTCTCCGGTGACTGGCGGCTCGCTCTGTATTCCATGCTCTCGATATTTGCAGCTGGCAAGATGGTAGACTGGCTGCATATCAGTCATCTCAAGGTGACGGTTTTTATTGTGACCAACCGCACGCGGGAAATGACGACCAGACTGCTGCAGCGCCCGCGAGGCGTCACCATTATCCGGACCCGGGGAGCTTATACCGAAGCCGAAAAGGACATGCTAATGACAGTCACCACTCGTTATGAGCTTCCCGAACTGCGCCGGCTCATATCTGAGCTGGATCCTGGCGCTTTCGTCAATATTGTAGAAACAGCCGGCGTCATGGGCGAATTCCGCAAGTAACCATCTCCAGACCCATTCAGCGCACATTTGACGACTATTCCAGTCGGTGAATTGGGACAAACATGGAATTAAGGGATCCTGACTAGGTTTTTTGGCGTGATCCTGTTATACTATAAACAATCCTCGATGCTTTGTTTCACGCCACTGGTAGTCCCTCATTTCTTACGATAATTCTTGGAATTTTCGCAGAAAGGGTGATGCAAGATGGATCATGAAACGGTAACACTATCGCGGATTGTCGAGAAGCTTGCACCGGAGATGTACTCATTCCTGACAGCAAACGAATTGCAACTGAATATCGTGCTGCGAGACGGACTGGCGGTGCTTGAACCGGAAGACGCGATCGAAATCGTGCAGCACAGTATTTGTGAAGTCCAGAAGCATGTGTTATTGCAGTGAGGATATGGCTGCCCCTTCTTTCGCCCAGCGAAGGTGAGGGGCAGCTTTTTATTTGCCAGATGTTATTCAATACGCAAGAGACGACAATATCCTACCTTTTGCTCTGTCCAATCTATCCTCAACTGGTCTATACTGGTACCATTATACGGACAAGGAGAGGACAAGAAATGGAAGTTATTTTTTCAATGCTTGCCGTTATGTTCGGCTTGCTCTCCGGACCTTCTAATGGGGATGCGCCGACATTGCTGGACGCCCTCGGACCGATTCCTGGTATGGCACAGCAAGAACAACCCGGCCAAGAGACACCGCCCAATCCAGATATCTTCGTCAAGACAGATCCCCAACCCGATGCTCCGGTGGTCAAAGGCATTTATGTCACCTCCCACAGCGCTGGCGGTGAACGCCTGGAGCAGCTGCTGGAATTGATTGATACGACGGCTCTCAACAGTATGGTGATTGATATCAAGGATGATCACGGCTACATAACTTATCCTAGTACTAATGAAGAGATGCTGCAGCTCGGTGAGACCCGCCGATTTATAGCAGATATCGAAGCATTGCTGGAGAGACTGAAACAACATGAAGTCTACCCCATTGCTCGAATCGTCGTCTTTAAGGACAGTGTGCTGGCAGCCAAGCATCCCGAGCTGTCGTTTGTACAGTCAGATGGCGCCGTCTGGGAGAATGGTCGCAAGGAAAGTTTCGTTAATCCGTATCGCCAGGAAGTGTGGGATTATAATATCGCCATTGCAAAAGAAGCGGCGCGCCTGGGGTTCAAGGAAATCCAGTTTGACTATGTTCGGTTTCCTGAAGGCTTTGAGAACCGAGCCGATGCCTTGACGTTTGACCGTACGGATGAGAGCCGGGTGCAAATCGTCGCTGACTTTGTCAAATATGCCCGCGAGCAGCTGGAACCGCTTGGCATCCGGGTTTCCGTTGATATTTTTGGTTATGCAGCCTCGGTTCCTGCAGCTGAAGGCATTGGACAAGACTTTGTCAAGCTGTCCAAGCATGTGGACGTCATTTCACCGATGGTCTATCCCAGCCACTACAGCACCGGATGGTTTAATCAGGACGTTCCGGACAAAGCTCCCTACGAGACAATCAAAGGTTCCATGCTGGACACGCACAAGAAGCTGGAACCGCTCGGGCATTACAAACCTGTGATCCGCCCGTGGATTCAAGACTTTACGGCGAGTTGGCTAGGAAAAGGACAATACATTCCTTATGGCAAAGCAGAGGTTGAAGCGCAAATTCGAGCTCTGAAAGATACAGGTATTGATGAATATTTGCTCTGGAACGCCGGCAACCGCTACACACCGGAAGTTGTATACGATTGAAACAAAAAAAACCTATCTTGGTCCCCCTAGCACAAGGGGAAGGATAGGTTTTTTTATATGCCCATTATTGGGACAGACGGGAAGCAAGTTCATACAGTTCTGTATTGAACGCCTTCTTCGTACCGACAACTTTATCGATATCCGTCACTACATATTCACCGCGAACGATGCCGCATCCTTTGCCGGAGTCTCCTTCGATCAGCTTGCGGACGGCGAAATCGCCCAATTGGCTGGCCAGGATCCGGTCATTATGTGTTGGCGTACCACCTCGTTGAATGTGACCAAGCACGGTTACACGCGGCTCAATGCCATTACGCTCGGTAATTTCACGGGCGACGTCCTCACCCTTGCCAGCTCCTTCGGCTACCAGAATAATACTGTGCCGCTTCCCGTGCTGGAAGTTCTCATGCATCCGGTTGGCAACGACATCCAGATCGTAAGCGACCTCTGGGACCAGAATGGTCTCGGCGCCGCTGGCGAGGCCCGCATACAGAGCAATGTCACCGCAATGGCGTCCCATAACCTCAACAATCGATGAACGCTCATGCGACGTCATCGTATCACGCAGCTTGTTAATTGCGTCGACGACAATACTGACCGCAGTATCAAAGCCAATCGTGAAATCTGTAAATGGAATGTCATTGTCGATCGTGCCGGGCAAGCCCATCGTTTTGATGCCCAGCTTGCTAAGCTTCTGGGCTCCCTGATAAGAACCGTCGCCTCCGATGACCACCAAACCATCGATGCCGCGCTCGGTCAGGATATCTGCTCCGCGCTGTTGCCCTTCCGGTGTCAGAAACTCCTTGCAGCGTGCGGTCTGGAGAATCGTGCCGCCCCGTTGGATAATATCACCCACGCTCCGAAGATCCATTTGGCGCAGGTCATTATTGATCAGTCCCTGATATCCCCGCTGGACACCATACACTTCGATTCCATGGTACAGTGCACTCCGTACTACTGCTCTTACTGCGGCATTCATGCCCTGCGAATCGCCGCCGCTCGTCAATACTGCAATTTTCTTTACGTTAGACATCTTGCTTTTCCTCCTCAGAATTCGTGAATCCAACTTCACTTTTGCGTTTGCTGCGAATATAGTTGCTGTTCACCCAGAAGAACAATCTTGCTAGCGGACTGCGCCGCATGATGACTCTGGATATGTACCGGACATCTTCCTGTTCACGCACTTTGGCATCAGACAGATATAACGCCTGCAGTCCCTCAATCACCATCCGGTGAAAGCGCGCTGCGGGCAGCGCACGAACATCCTGCAGCGCCCTAGCGGCCATCATCTCGAGCCTGGCGGTTAGCGTCGCGCTATCTCTGTAATAGGTGCAGAAGTTCAAATCTCCCTCTCGCCGGTCTTCTTCCTGGTCAATTAGATAATCAAGCAGGATGTGTAAACCGCTGACATGAGGAAAATAGCCCCCAAATACAGCTTCCGCCTCAGTCTCGTCCAGCTGCTGCTGGGCAGCCGCCAGGAACAATGCGAACATCCCGAGCGTAGATCCGGTCGCCGCTGAAAATTCGAACCATTCCAGATGCGAGCTCACATCTCGGTGATGATCCCGCCACGACCTGAGCATGTCCTCTCGCTGGTCAGGCTCGATATGCTTGTACACCTGCAAATCGACATACCAGCCAACCAGTCGACCGAGTGGCTCAAGTATGATGGGATGGGAAGGAAGTTCCTTCAGACAGCGCTGGCAGGTCGCGACCAATTCCTCCAGATAGCCCCCGTCCCCGGCGATGTCCCGAAAAGCATAATAGTCCTTCGGCTCTGCGCCGGGAGTCGTAGCATCCTGCATCGCCTGATGCAGCTGCCTGAAATCCGCTTGGTCCAGTGAAATACTACGGTCGCACAGATTATCAAGATAATCGCTGATCGTCTGCAGCGCGACAATCAACGGGATCAGCAGATCGTAGCTGGCAGGAGCGGCAGCGGCGTACACCGCACCCCCCTGACAATGAAAACGCTTGGACTCGATGCTCGCAAGCGCCTGCGACCGCAGCTCTTCATCCGGTATCCTGGCCGCGGCAGCTTGCCAATGCATGAGCTCCTTGTCCACCAAGGGAAGCACATGCCTGTACATCCGGAACATCAGCCCTACCGGCGTGGCCGGCGCAGCTTGCCAATTACGCTGAGCTCTCACTGCAAGTCCTCCCGGATCTTCAGAAATCCCTGTAAACCTCCAAATTTAAATGTACCATTTCACCACTCATTTATCCAGTACTTCTGGCCCGGTTAACCAAAAATACAAGAAAGATCAGCCTTCACATGGTATACTGGAAACCATGCAAGTCAAACCGGCTGTTGCCGCCACTTGCAACAAGCCATGCGGTTTGACGCCAGTTCGTTTATTAAAGGAGCCGCATCCTATGAATCCGCATCAGCAAGCACC
The DNA here is from genome assembly GCF_000378385.1 of Paenibacillus daejeonensis DSM 15491. Lineage (GTDB taxonomy): Bacteria > Bacillota > Bacilli > Paenibacillales > Paenibacillaceae > Paenibacillus_D > Paenibacillus_D daejeonensis. The sequence continues at coordinate 801,144 of NZ_KB899660.1, forward strand.
TGTGACCATGAAACGATTATGGTCTTTTTTTCTGCCGCTCGGGGTGGCTGCCTCCCTGGTTACCATCTCTCACGTCATCATTAACAGCACGCTCAGCCGTGCTGCCGAGCCGGAGCGTATCATTGCGAGCTACGCCATTGCGCTCAGTTTGATTGCCATGACGGAACGTCCGGCGGTGCTGCTCCGACAGACCTGCTCTGCCCTGGTACGTGACCAACGCTCCTTCCGAGCGATGCTCAAGGTGGCTCAAATTGTTTTTGCCAGTATTATCTTTCTAGGCTTACTCGTGTGTTACACCCCCTTGGGCACCTTCATCTTCACCCGATTGTTTGGTGTCGAGATCGACCGCGTCGGGGACATCATTAACATTTATCAAGTGCTGATGTTCGTCAGTCTGTTCTCGGGCATCCGTTGCTTGTATCAGGGCGTCATCATCTATAATCTGCGCACCAAGTGGCTGACCATCGGTATGGCGGTTCGGCTCTTGGGCATGTATCTGGTTTCGCTCTATTTTATTCATACCGGTATTACGAGCGGTGTGGTCGGTGCGATTATTTTCCTGATCGGCATGATGATTGAGGCAGCTGTCAGCTTCGCTGAGGGCCGCTCTTTAGTGAAGAAAATGCCTGAGCGCGACCTGGAGCATCCGGAACAGGGGCGACGGGAAATCTTCACCTTTTATAAACCGTTGCTCTTCTCTTCCTTGATTACCGTCTGGATCGGACCGGCGATCAATGCCATGCTAGGCAAATCCTTCGATGCCGTGCTCGCTATCGCCTCGTTTGCCGTGGCTGCGAGTGTCGTCGGGTTGATTACCAGCTTCTTTAGCTATTTTCACCAGATTGTTCTGAATTTCTATCGGATTGATCCGGGGGCTGTTCGAAAATTCACGCTGATGACGGGGTTTGTTCCTGCAGCGCTAATTGGATTGCTTGGGTACACGCCAGTCGGTGACTGGTTTCTAGGGTATGTGATGGGCGTGGAGGGCAACCTGCACGCCGCCACCCTCCAAGCGCTACAGGCCTTTGTCCTGCTGACGCTCGTTATGCCTTGGCTCGATGCTCTGAACGGCCTTGTTATGGTTCGCGGCCAGACACGGCTCATTCTCGGGTCCCAAGCAGCTAATTTCTCTTGCACCCTGCTGACGCTTTTAATTCTGATCTGGCAGGTACCCGAATGGAACGGTGCCATCGGCGCATGGGCCCAATCGGTTGGCATGCTGGCAGAATTCTGCTTTATTGCCCTGGCGCTTCGCTTTATCAAGCCCATGGATACGGTCATTGCAGGTAATCAACGTTAAAACGGGAGTGAATTCATCATCATGTCTGTACCAACCGGCACCCCGCAGCCTTTATCGAAGAAAGCCACCCAGGAAGCATGGCGGCTGCGAGCGTTCAGCTTTTCGTTTTATACCATCATGGCTTTGGTTGTATCCTATTTTCCGCTCTACTTCTACGACCGGGGATTCTCCGAGCAGCAAGTCGGTATTCTCTACTCCATTGGACCAAGCGTATCGATATTTGCCAATCTAATCATGGGCCTGGCCAGTGACAAATACCGGACCATCCGCAAGCTTATGATGCTGCTGCTCGCCGGTCAGTTGATTATGATTGCACTGCTGCTCCCGGTGAATCATTTTGTGCTCGTCTGTTTCATCATCGGTGGCTTTTATTTCTTCCAGACGCCCATGAATTCACTGAATGACAGTCTAATCTTATTGTCCGAGCCTCATACGGGCAGGAGCTACCCGTCCATCCGCATCTTCGGCTCCATCGGCTTTTCCATTGCCGCCTTGCTGATTGGCCAGTTTCTACAGGACAGCGGATCAGGAGCGACGATGTATATTGCGCTAGGCGCGATTACCATCACGCTTGCTCTATCGTTTCTGCTCAAGGATTATCAGGGCTCGCTGCGCAAAATTGAGTTCTCCGGCTTCTTTAAACTCATTCGCAAGCCGCAGATTGTTGTCTTCTTCCTGTTAATCCTGGTCCTCTCTGTGGCCCATCGTATGAACGAGGGCTTCCTGGCGATCATTATGAGGCAGATGGGTGCCAGCGAGTCCATGATCGGGACGGCGTGGATGTTATCCTCCGCGAGTGAGATTCCGATTCTCTACCTGCTGGGCAAGTATGGCCACAAGTTCAAGGAACTGCCGCTCCTTGCTTTTGCCGGGCTCACGTATGCACTGCGCTTCTGGCTGCTCAGCATTGCTACCGGGCCGGAGTGGATGGTTCTGATTCAAGCCATGCACAGCATCACGTTTGGCGTCTTTTTCTCGACAGCCCTTCGTTACCTCTCGGTTCTGATTCCGGATGAATATCGTGCCTCCGGGCAAGCCATTTACGCGGTGGTCTGGACAGGGTTTGCAGGATTGCTCGCCGGGACAGTCGGTGGATTCGTTATTGAGCAGCATGGACCCACCCTGTTCTTCCAAGTCGGTATGACCATCTCTCTGCTAGCCGCAGCTGGTTTCCTGGTCAAGCATCTCCGAAGCAGATAAAGTGATCCTAAAGCGACTTTTCGGACAACCTCATTTATAATAAGGATGAAAGGACAGGTGACGTATGAGCAACACGGAAACCTATCAACAGTTAAAACAAATTATCCATGACCGTCGCAGTGTGCGCAGCTTCACGGAGCAGCCGGTAGACAAAGCCTTGATCCGCGAATTAATTGATTGTGCGCGTTATGCCCCTAGCGATACCAACTCCCAAACCTGGGAATTCATCGCCGTCGTCGGACGACAAGCCATTGAAGCCATTGAGGCCATGACCTGGGAGCAGTTGAATCTGCGTGCTGCTGCTGCCGAGGCCGAAGGTTTGAACCGGGAAGCCCGTCTCCTGCTTAAATCCTTCGGTCCTTACGCGACCGCATTCTCCGATGCGCCGGCTTTGATTGTTTGTCTGGCTACACCGTACACTTCGAAATTCAGAGATAAAATCTTTGATCCCATCCAGCTGGCACACGAAGATGTGTGGCGCGAAGAAGGCATCAAGAGCAGCTGCCTGGCTTCACAGAATCTGATGCTTGCCGCCCATGCCCTGGGACTGGCAACCTGTCCGATGACTGGCCCTGTCTTGCTTGCAGAGCAGCAGCTCAAGGATTATCTGGGCGTCGAAGCGAGCCGCCAGGTCAACATGGTTATCGCGTTGGGGTATCCCGCGGCGGTACCTGGCAAGCTGCCACGCAAAGAAGTCGAAGAGATCCTGCGCTTCGTCGACTGATCGGTTGGCGGTTGCACTGGAGTGCCTGAATTCGCTATGATGGGAGCAAGACCAAGAAAAATATGGAGGTGGACGACCGATGTTCAAAAAACATGTCATCTACAAGACAGACAATTACAATATGCTGACTGTTGAAGTTCGCGGTAAAACCCTGGTTGTCCGTGAAATCTCCGATCAATGGGGCGAGGACTGCCATGAATTTTTGAGCCGTCCGCAATTGCTTCATTGGGCGGAGAACCGCTATCGCCCCGAGGATTACGAGGGCCGAGAGCAAGAACGGGATGCCATTATCGCAGCCATAAAAGAAGTTTAATCTTATTGCCCTGGAGGACTCAATGAATACGACTGTATCCGCCATCTTTATTATTTCCGCCTTCGTCCTGGGCGGCGTGATCATGCTGTATCGGGAATCCATTCCCGCCCGGCTGCGGCGTGGACTGGCGCTGACGGCGATTTTCCTCATTGCCTTTGCCTTTTTCCTGATCGTCTACAGTCTCTTTATGATGGGCAGCGACGGATAGTTTATAAGCACTTTTCAGCACCGAGAAGGTTGGAGGCAGGAGGAAATGAGGAGCGGAGCGTAGTGGAGACTACGTGAGCACCGGAAGTTCCGACTGCATTCAAGATTCGATGTCGAATCCACTTCTTCGATTTGCTTCGTGATCAAAAGTGCTAGTGTAGTGCATACTAGGCCAAACATTATGGAGGAGAAGTGATACTCCGTGAGCAAATGGCCAATGCTGCTGAAGCTCTGTCTGTCGCTAAGCCTGATTGTACCCGCTGGATGGCACCAGCCTGCGAAACGCCCTCTTACAGCCGGCGCAGGCGATATTATACATAGTCCAAGGAGGAAACCCATGAACGCTGTTATTAAACGGTCTGAGACCAAGCCCGAGCACCGCTGGAAGCTGGAAGATCTTTTTGCAAGCCAGGCTGACTGGGATAAAGAGTATGCCCTCGCCACCGCAGCGATTAAAAAAATTGCACAGTACGAAGGTAAACTGGATGACGCGGCACAGCTCAAAGCCTGTTTTACACTGGAAGATGAGATCAGTCTGCACGTGGAGCGTCTTTATGTCTACGCCAACATGCGTCATCATGAGGACATGGCAGCTCCCGAATACCAAGCGCTCTCTGACAAAAGTAAAAAGCTGAGCGTGCAATCTGGAGAAGCCACCTCCTTCATATCGCCCGAGGTGCTGTCCTTGCCGGACGAGAAGCTGGAGAAGTATATTGCCGATCCAGAGCTTGCGCCATTCCACTCAACCCTCAAGGAAATGCGTCGTCAAAAAGCACACACCCTCTCCAAATCCGAGGAGATGCTGCTCGCCCAGGTTGGCAATGTATCGCAGGCGCCAAGCACGATTTTTGGCATGCTCAACAATGCTGATCTGAAATTCCCCAAGGTGAAGGATGAGAATGGCGAAGAAGTCGAGCTGACGCATGGCCGCTACATTCAGTTCCTGGAGAGCAAGAATCGTGAAGTACGCCGTGAGGCTTTTGAGAAGATGTATGAGACGTACGGCAAAATGAAAAATACGCTGGCCGCCACCTTGAACGCCAACGTGACAAAAAATACATTCTACGCCAATGCGCGCAAGTACCCATCCGTATTGGAGATGTCCCTGTTCGGCGACAACATCTCCAAGGATGTGTACACGAACCTGATCGATACGATTCATGAGCATCTGCCGCTGATGCATCGGTATATGAACCTTCGCAAGTCGCTCTTGAAGGTGGATGAGCTGCACATGTACGATCTCTTCGCTCCGCTGGTTGAAGAGTTCAAGATGGATATCTCCTATGAGGAGGCCAAAGCGCTCGTCAAGGAGAGTCTGAAGCCGCTCGGCGAAGATTACCTTGAGGTGCTGCAGGAAGGCTATGACAAGTCGTGGATTGATGTGTATGAGAATGAGGGTAAACGCAGTGGCGCTTATAGCTGGGGCGCATTCGGCACCCATCCTTATGTTCTTCTGAACCACAAGGATAACCTGAACAGCATGTTCACGCTGACGCATGAGATGGGCCACGCCTTGCACTCGTATTATTCGGATCAGGAACAGCCTTACCGGGATGCGCAGTATACCATCTTCCTGGCTGAGGTGGCTTCTACACTGAACGAAGCCCTCCTAATGCATTATTTGCTGGAGAAATCGACAGATCCGAAAGAAAAAATGTATTTGCTCACCTACTATGCGGACCAGTTCCGTACGACCGTCTTCCGTCAAACGATGTTCGCGGAATTCGAGAAGATCATCCATGAGAAGGTGGCCGAAGGCGAATCGCTGACTCCACAAGAACTGAGCAAAATCTACTATGACTTGAACGTCAAATATTATGGCGAAGACATGGTTGTCGATCAGGATATCGAGATGGAGTGGGCTCGTATTCCTCATTTCTACACTAGCTTCTATGTCTATAAATACGCGACGGGCTTCTCAGCAGCCACAAGCTTCTCCAAGCAGATTCTTGAGGAGGGTGAGCCGGCTGTCGAACGCTATCTTGGATTCCTGAAGAGCGGCAGCAGCGACTATTCCATCGAAATTCTGAAGAAGGCTGGCGTGGATATGTCTTCTCCGGCGCCAATCAGTCAAGCGATGAGCGTCTTCGAAGATTTGATCTCGCAGATGGAGCAGCTGGTAGCTCAAGGGAAATAATAAGCAGGCTCGAATGTGAGTAAATAGAGGAACAAAGGTGCGTTACAGCCGGCACTCAACGGTTTGTGAGGCAAATAAGGAAACAAAGGTGCGTTACAGCGGGCGCCCAACGGTTCGCGAGGCAATTAGAGGAACAAAGGTGCGTTACAGCGGGGTCCCAACGCTTCGCGAGGCAATTAGAGGAACAAAAGTGCGTTACAGCGGGGTCCCAACGGTTCGCGAGGCAAATAGAGGAACAAAGGTGCGTTACAGCGGGCATCCAACGGTTCGCGGTCGCATCTGAACCACAAAAAATATGCCTAGATGAAAAGCAGGTACCGATAATTGGTACCTGCTTTTTTTGTCTTCACCACTCATGAATTAACGTTCTAATGGCCGTTATTCTATCCCCTCTGCTAGACTGGCTTCGCCGATGCGCCTCTGCATCCGTCATGGAATAGCCGCACGGCAAACTCAATCCGTTGCTGGAGATCCTCTTCCGTAAAGGTCTGAGCGGTCAAGATATCCATCTTGAACACCTCCAGAATGCCGATAAAGGAAGCGGCGTGCATCTGAGGCTCCGCGATGTCGGCAGCTTCCAGCATGGCGGCTACGGCAGCCATATAATTACGACGGAAGGCATGCATCATCTCCATAAGCGCCTTGTCACTGTTGGGTGCCTGGAAGAACAGACGCGGATACCGCTTCACGCCATAATAATACGACAGATGATGGGTGGCGATTGCCCGTAACTGCTCCTGCAGGCTATGCTGCGGGCGCAGTATTCGCTCCAGCTTGCCGAGGAAGCGGTCATGATCCCGCTTCGTCATTGCGGTGAACAATTCTTCTTTGCTTGAAAAATAGAGATACAACGTTCCCTTGGCGATACCTGCCTCATCAGCAATCTCCGACATCTTGGTTTCATAGAACCCTTTGGTGCCGAACAACTGGTACGCGGCATCTAGGATGATCGTCCACTTGTCGCCCGGTGCGGCACTCACATCCAACCCCTCCTTGCTACTATACTTACCGGACCGCGCTCTCCGCAGCCCGTTGTTCACGCTTGTGCTGTCTGTGGAAGGCCAATTCATAGACGACCGGCAGGAAGATCACCGTCAGCAGCGTCGAGGTAGTCAATCCGCCCACCACAACAACAGCCAGGCCTCTGGAGATCAGTCCCCCCTCAGGCGTCGAGAAGACAAGCGGCAACAACGCGGCAATTGTCGCAATCGCCGTCATCAGAATCGGACGCAGGCGTGTCTTGCCGGATTCGATTAGTGCATCGCGGATGGTCATGCCCGCATTGCGGTTATGATTGATTCGGTCTACGAGCACAATCGCGTTGGTCACCACAATGCCGATGAGCATGAGCAAACCAATCATCGCGCTCATGGACAGCGGTTCACCAGCGATAACCAAGCCCAGCAAGGCGCCAATCGGCACGAATAGCAGCGACGTCATAATGATAAATGGCACGCGTGCCTGACCGAAGAAGATCAGCATCGTCAGGTAAACGAGACCTACGGCAATCAGCATCGCAATTCCAATATCGATAAAGGTCTGCACCGTTTCATCACTGCCGCCACCTGATTCCAGTGATACACCCTCCGGGAGGTCCAGCGTACGGACCTGATCGGACACGTCGCCTGAAACGGCACGGACGTCGTTGCCTACAACTTCAGCCGTTACTCTTGCATATACACGCGTATTCAGCTTTTGAATCGAGGTATACACTTCTGTCTGTTCGATGGACGCCACCTCACTCAGCGCCACCGGTCCGGCGGGTCCATACAGCATGATGGAGGCTAACTCCTCGCTGCCCGCCAACGGCTCGTCATAAGCCAGACGAAGCTCCCGCGATTGGCCGTCGAGTACCAGATCACCCGCTTCTACCGGCTTGGTGCGGTCCGATACCATGCCAAGCACCATGAAGGACGAGAGACCATATTCTTTCATTTTAGCATTATCCAGCTGCACAGACCACTGCTGTTGCTTTTCTTGCATATTATTCGACACATTTTTCAAGTCTGTCCGCGCGAGCATCAGCTCTTCCACTTGGGCCGCGGCTTGCTCCAGCTGCTCCAGATCTTCTGAGAACAGGTCGATATCGACATTGTTATTGCTCGGCGGGCCGCCGGTCGCTTGTTCCTGAATGGAGAAGCGGGCTGCCGGCGAGGCTTCATCCAGAATACGCTGGAATTCCGTTTCCAATCGACTGATTTCCGTTATGGTATCCATGCCGTCAGCGAGCTCAATATAATAGACGGCCCGATTCGGCAGTGATGATCCAGTGGCAAAATCAAAGCTTCCGATCGAGACAAACCGCTTGTCATAGCGGTCTTCGTCTTCCTCCAGTCGCTGCTCAATCAGCATCGAGACCTCGCTCGTCTTCTCCAACGTTGTAGATGGAGGCAGCTCAACAGTCGCGGAAAGAATTTTTTGCTTCTCATTGGGCAGGAAGACAAAACCTACGTTGCTCAATTGATACAGCAGGCCGGAACCGAGCAGCAGCAGCACAGCAGATCCCATGACAATGGCCTTGCGACGCAGACTGAACCGTATGATCGAAAGGTACCAACTGACGTAAAAAGGCTCTTTGTTCTCTTCATGCATCTTCACGAAGGAGACTCGCGCCAATACAGGTACGATTGTAATGGAGACGATTAGGGACGCGACCAAAGCTACAACAACCGTTAGCGCGAAGGGCAGGAAGAATGCGCCCGTGATGCCGCCAACCAGTCCCAGCGGCAAGAATACGACCACCGTAGTTATGGTTGAGGAAAGAATCGCACTCATCATCTCGCGCGTCCCTTCCTTGGTTAGCGTGGTTCTGTCACCTTGCGGATTCAGCTTCATTTTGCGGTAAATATTTTCAATGACGATAATACTGTCGTCCACCACACGGCCAACCGCGACGGTCATACCAGCCAAGCTCATCACATTAAGTGTCAATCCCCACCACTTGATGAAAATCGCTGCAATTAGCAGTGAGAGCGGGATCGATAATACAGCAATGAACGTGGCGCGGAAGTTACGCAAAAATACCAATACGACCAAGGCTGCAAACAGTGCACCGAACAGCCCTTTGGATACCAGCTCGCTGATCGAGCTTTTGATGGCATCGGCCTGATCGAAAATCATGACATAGGAAATCCTATCTTGATATTTGTCCAGCACGCTGACAACACTATCAGCTACTTCAACGGTATTGGCATTTTGCTTCTTATTGATCAGGAGCGCCATACTCTCCGTCAGATTATAACGGGCAATTTCACCTCGTGTCTCCATCGGTGCAATCTCAGCGATGTCACCCAGCACGACCGGACTCCCTGTAATCGGGGAAAGGATCGTCAGTGCTTCCAGTTCACTCTGTCTAGTCAGTTTTTGCTCAATATGAATCGGTACAACAACCGCTTCCTCCGTTAGGGAACCGGCAGGAAAAGAGAAGAAAGCTTCATCGATATTCTCCTGAATTGCTTGCAATGTTATTCCCGCCATCGTCGCTTGCGCTTTGTCTACCGTAATCTGGAGATACTGCTGGCTGACAGCAGACAATGCAGCCGAATTCACGCCGCTCAGCTGCTCCAATTCAGGCTGCAGCACCTCTCGCACCCATTGCTCGGCATTCTCACCTTCTTTAGTGAACAAGGCGAGATTGACTACCGGCACCGAACTGAAGGAAAAACGGTTTACAGTCGGCGTTTGTACTTCCTGGGGCAGGTCCGCCCTGGCGACCAGGTCCGCAACTTTTTGTGTAACATCGTCCATATCCGTACCGATCGGAAAAGATAGTTGAAGCCGGGCAACACTCTCCAGCGATTGGCTGGTCAGACTGTTCAGCCCTTCAACCCCATTAAGCTGCTCTTCCATTACCGAGGTTACCTTCTGATCGACATCCTCCGCCGACGCTCCAGGGTACACAGCCGTAACCGTTAATTGAGGAAATTCAATGTCGGGCAGCAAATCAGATTTCAGCGTCAGGAAACTGTATACCCCGCCTGCGATTAGCAAAACAGCGATGATCAGGACAGCTGCCGCATTTTTCAAACTGAATCGGGTCAAAAATGACATGGTTTTTCCTCCTGGTTTGTATGTATAATCTATATGACTGACTGGTAAGTCACTGTCAGTATAGAGGCATTGTATAATCTTTGTCAAGGGTATATCGTCCGCAGTTTCTGCGAACCAAAAAACCAGCCTGATTCCCCATCAGACTGGCTCTACTCTATCTCATATCCACAAAAATGCCAGCAACACAGCCAATAGGCCTGCCACTGCTGCTGCAAGTAAATTGACGACATCATTGGTCATCCAACGCCAGCCCCTGATCTGCTCGGCGGGAACATCACAATGTTGGGCTCGTTCGGTCTCTTTTCCACAGCTCCTGCAGCGATACATAACCTGGCATACTGCTCCCAGCCATGAATCCACGAATGCGCCAACCAGACCTGCGATGGCTCCTATTACAGCCAGCACAACCCCCAATTGCAGGGTGAAAGGCGGTGCCGAAACCTGCTGCGCAAGCGGTGCTACGACCGCCAACACAGCTCCCGTCAAGCCAATGAGTCCCGCTCCAGCAAAGGCTGCGCTGCTCCCCAGAAACGTTACACCGCCGCTGGTGCCAGGCTCCACACGATGCCACCCGATTAGTGCCCGAGGAGCCGAGCGGCTGAGCGCTCCAATCTCCGTTGCCCACGTATCCGCATTGGCAGAAGCCATCACCCCGACAAATGCAAACAGCCATAACGGATCCGGCCAGATCGCATGAGCAAGACAGAGCGCGAGCCCCAGTCCGCCATTCGCCCATACCTGACCTGCATCGCGCCGGCTTCCCTTGGCATAGCTTGCTTCCGCTTGTTGCTTGGCCCGGTGCCTGCGCTTCCAACTCGACCACGCGGATGAGGTCACGAAGAACATAATCAGGCATCCGAACCAGACTGGTCCGCCGAGCGTAACGAAAGCACTGCCCATGACAGCGGCAGACAGGGCACCTGATCCCGACAAGGATTGGCGGCGGTAGGCGGCCCCGGCGATGAGCACGCTTCCCAACATTCCCAACAGCAGACGTACCCACCAAGACTCCGTGACAGTCAGCCACCATTGCATTGCCCATCGCTCCTCATTTGTTTTAACATGTTGCAGGATTCGACATGAAGACGTCGAATTATGCGGTATTGCTTGATCTATTCTCATTTATTGTCATTAAACTGGGATGAAGGAGTGTTACCTCTGCACGAGTCGGCTTCCCCTACACAACGTTCGGCCAATGCTCTTCATGAGCTTCCGCCAGGGCAGATCCTGCGAATCATCTTTGACTATACCGCTAAAATAGCCGACGAGCAAAGCCTTCAGCGCGTGCTGAGTTTAATGGCAGATATGGGCCAGCAAATGATTCTTGCCGACCGGTGCGCAGTCTGGCTGATTGACCACAAACACCAAGAAGTGTACACAACTGTTGCTCATGGTACCGAGGAAATCCGGATCCCGATCGGATCAGGGTTTGTCGGGTATTCCATCCAGCATGGTGAGCCTCTGTTAATTGAGGACGCCTCTGCCGATTATCGGCACAACGCCAACAATGACCATAAAACCAATTACTTGACCCGGACCGTTATCACCGTGCCGTTCGTCGGCAATGACGGTCATATCCTGGGCGCCTATCAGGCTGTTAACAAACAGTCCCCCGGCCATGTGTTCACACAGCGCGACCTTGAATTCCTGACACTAGCCGCGTCCTATGCCGGCAAATCATTGGAATCTGTCATGCTGCACGAAGAAATCGTCGCGACCCAAAAAGAAATCCTCCTCACCATGGGCCAAATCGGAGAGAGCCGATCCAAAGAAACCGGCAATCATGTGAAGCGGGTCGCCGAGTATTCCTACTTGCTGGCGCTTGGCATGGGTCTGGACTCTGAGCAGGCTGAGCTGCTCAAAATGGCTTCACCGATGCATGACATCGGTAAAGTCGCTATTCCCGATAGCGTACTACATAAACCAGGGAAACTGACAGCACAGGAGTTCGAGCTGATGAAGGAGCACACCGTGATTGGTTATCGGTTGCTCAACAAATCCAACCGACGACTCCTGAGGCACGCGGCTCGCATTGCCCATGAGCATCATGAGCGGTGGGATGGCTCGGGTTATCCTAGAGGGATTCAGGGGGAGGCAATCGACTTATTCGCCCGCATCACGGCAGTAGCCGATGTGTTCGACGCACTCGGCAGCGAGCGGGTCTACAAGCCTGCCTGGGAGCTGGATCGAATTCTTGCTTTGTTGCAGGAAGAACGCGGCCGTCACTTTGATCCGCTAATTATTGATGTCTTCATGCAACAACTCCCCGCCCTCCTCGCTGTTCGCGAGCAATACCGGGATATGAAATAGACTATGCCTTACGAAGCAGCTGACGGGACTTAACGCTTCGCAGCTGCTGACGGCCAGAAAACCTTCTCCCACCGGTCCGGGTAATTCGTACAGATCATAATGGCCGGATCAATGGCAGCCAGCTTGCGCATTGCAGCCGGATCGTTGACGGTCCAGGCCATGACTTGAATGTCTGCTTCCTTAAATGCGGTCATCCTGGCTCGCGAGAGATGCCGATAACCAATGGACAGAAAGCTGCATTCCAACTGCTCCAGTTCGTCCAGCAGACTCGTCGGCGCAGCATCGATAATCAGTCCCGTCTGAATGTCGGAGCTGAGACTGCGTACGGTTCTCAGTGATGAAGCATCGAACGAGGTGATGACCGTATCATGCGCCAAGTGCCATTTATACAACAGTTCCACGACCTTCTCTTCCATCCCGGGATAACGGCCGCCATACGTTTTTAGCTCTACGTTTAGCCTGCACCGTCCAACTGTAGCTTCAAGCACCTCTTCCAATCGCGGAATACGCTCGCCCGCAAAGGACCGACCGAACCAGCGACCGGCCTCAAGCTTCTGCAGCTCCGCAGCTGTTCGCTCTCCCACATAGCCTTTGCTGGCAGCTGTTCGTTTTAATTTGTCATCATGAATGACGACAGGTACGCCATCCCTGGATAGTTGGACGTCCAGTTCAATCCATTGAACAAAGTCATACGACATGGCCTGCCGGAATGCGCTCATCGTGTTCTCGGGAGCTTCTCCGGAAGCACCGCGGTGGGCGACACACCCGTTATCCATCCTTCTCCCCGCCTTTCTTTATTCTTATTATTTGGCTGTAATATTGCCCGCTCCGTCAATTTCGGCGTTATAGCTGAGTGCCGAGATCCGCTGCAGCAGTTGAAGCGCATCATCCCCTGTTAGTGGTGTCGGTTGGGATTGGAATTGCCGCATCGGATGAAGCTTCAGCTTGCAGTCTCCGCTGCGGGTGCAACGAGCATCCAGCACGCCAGTATCGGCAGTTGCTGGTGTAGCAGTCATATTAAATATAAAATTGCCCAGGCTGTAAGCGATCCATTTGCCATTGTATTGTTCAAATCCCTGCAGCACATGAGGGTGTGAGCCAATGACCAGGTCGGCACCCGCATCGATATATTGTCTTGCCATTTCCCGCTGGTAATCCAATGGATAGTCAACCCGCTCCTTGCCCCAGTGAACCATCACCATCACCAGATCCGCCTGATCAGTAGCAGACTTAATAGCTGCCAAGGCCCGTGTCGGATCATACGTTTCTGCCACCCCGGCACGGTTCCGATCTGCTTTCCAATCGGTGACGGGGACGACGCGGCTCAAGCTCAAGTACGCCACCTTGATGCCTCTGGACTCCAGAATGACAGGCGTGAACGCTTCCGTATCATTGGCCCCTCCGCCAACATGGGGAATCCTTACCTCATCCAAATGCTCCATCGTGTCCATGAGTCCGACCACACCCATATCGAGCGTGTGATTATTCGCCAAGCCCACCACATCAAACCCTGCTTCTCTCAGCGATGGCAAGGATTCAGGGGCGCCCTGGAATACATATTGCTTATCCTCAGCCGGAGTGCCTCTGCGCGTGATTGGGTTCTCCAGATTGCCGGCAGTCAAGTCGGCATCCGTCAGGTAAGATAGCGCATGAACATAAGGATAGTCCCAGCCGTGCTGACGCATCAGCTTTTCCACTGATCCTGCCAGCAGGATGTCACCGACAAAGGACAACAGTACCTCGTCATCCTCTGCAGCAACAGGGGGATCGGGCTCGGCTGATTCCTCAGGAGTGCCCGGCTCGTCTTCTGGCACGATTTCCTCCGGCACGAGCAAGCCTTCGTTGTTGTTCTGCGCTTCCGGCACGGAGGGCTCCAGGTCTGACGGGCTCTGCTCGTTGTTAGCCTCACCAGCTATCGGGGGATCGTGTGGGGCCGGCCGCAGGGCCTCCCGATTGAACCAAATATAGGAGGAGAGCAGCAGCACAAGACCGAGCAGTACACTATTAAGTATGAGGAGCCGCCGCATGCGTTTGCGCTTTTGCTGAAGGCGTCGTTGATGTTCTTCCGAGCGGGTAAGTGGCATAAATGATAAACTCCTTTAAGGGTTGACCCTGGTTGACCCTGGTTGTGCCTGGCAGTTCGCTGGCATCTATCAACGCTTATTATAGCAGGCTTGCACAGAAATTCTAGATTAAAAAAAGAAGACCTCTCCGGTCTTCTTCATCTGGGTATTTTAGCTCAAGCGTTAAACTCGCGCTTCATTCAGAACTGCCAGCACCTCTGCAGCTGCTTCCTTGCCCTGGCGGATACAGTCTGGAATACCGACACCGTCAAAAGCCATCCCTGTTACCCAAACGCCTGGCAACCGGTCCGCCAAGCGCTCCCGTAGGGCCGCAATCCGGTTTACATGTCCGACAGGATATTGTGGCATCGACCGACGCAGTCTGGTAATTTCAACGAAATCAGGCTCCGCTTCGATCCCCATCAAGGTTTGCAGATCGGCACGTACACGCGATGTGATCTCCGCATCAGTTGCTTCTACAATGGTTTCTTCACCAGCATGACCGACATAGCAGCGGATCAGCACCTTGCCCTCTGGGGCGGTATGACTCCATTTGGCCGAAGTCCATGTACAGGCTGTGATGGTGTAACCTTCGCCACGCGGCACCACGAATCCTGAACCGTCCAGCTCGCGGCCGAATTCTGCTGCATCAAAAGCCAACACAATATTGGCAACCGACACATACCGCATCTCCCGCAGCTCCGGCGTCGGGACGAGCGGCTCCAGCAAGTTAGCGCTATGATAGGCTGGCAGTGTCAAGATTACGGCATCAGCCTCCACGCACCTGCCATCTGCTAGTTGAACGGCATACCGTGGTACCTCGTGATCGACCGATGGCGATCGGTCTGCTATCGACACAGCAGCGGCTCCCAGGCGAAGGTCAATCCCCTGGAGTTCCGCCTCCAACCCTTCCACTAATGTGCTAAGTCCACGTTTGTAAGAAAGGAAAACACTGGTTTGCACTGCTGGTGAAGGCTTCTTGTCCTCGGTGGCAGGTGCTGCCTGTCTGCTTGCTTGCATGCCGCGAATCAGGCTGCCGTGGTTCAGCTCCACTTGCCGGAATTGCGGAAAGGTCGCCTGGAGACTGAGCTGTCGCAGCTCTGCAGCATAGATGCCAGCCAACAGCGGTTCAGCAATTCGCTCCATCACCTCTGTGCCCAAGCGTCGTTCAAGAAATCCACCGATGGATTCATCGTCCCCTCCAGATCCTTCGGGAGGCCGGGCAGGCAGCTCCAGATCCTGAAGCGCCCGGCGCTTGCCATCCTCGCTGACCAGTTCGCTCTCCATAAAAGCCTCAATATCGGTTGGAATACCTAACACCAAACCCTTGGGCATCGGATGCTGACGGCCTTCATGAATAATGAAGCTCTGCTTAGCATTTTGATTGGTGAGTTCATCTTCCAGCCCCAGCTCTTTGGTCAGCTCTATAGCCGCAAGCTTGCGAGCAAGGAATGAATCCGGTCCCTGCTCGATGACGTAATCATCCTTGCGCAGCGTGTGAATCAGTCCGCCGAGCCGCTCTTGTGCCTCAACCAGGGAAACCTCTACCTGTCTGCCCTGCGCTTCGGCTTGGCGGAGCACATAAAAAGCGGAGCTCAGACCGCTGATCCCCCCGCCAATAATGACAATTCGATCGACACGTTCCTTGCTCCGCATAATTATTCAACCTCTCTCTTGCGCCGACTGGACAGAATCCGCCAGCGTCTCCATATATAGTGGATCCGTATTTAGCATCTCGATTCGCTCCAGCTTCAGATCCAGCTTGGCCGCTACATCCTTGGCTTCGATATCAATATCGTAGAGCACCTCCAGATGATCCGAGACAAAGCCGATTGGTGCAATCAGCACATGCGTAGTCCCTTCCGTTCTGATCTCCTGCAGCGTATCCAGAATATCGGGACCAAGCCAAGGCTCACGCGTCCGTCCCGCACTCTGCCATGTGAACTGCCAGTTCGACACGCCAGCGCCTTCTGCGATCGCCGCCGAGCTAGCCAGCAGCTGCTGCGGATAGGGATCCTTGAGCTCCAGGATGCGTTCTGGCAAGCTGTGTGCACTGAAGAGTACTTTGATCTCTGCAGCAGGCGTCTGCGCACCGAACTTCTGGAGTCCGGCTTGGACTCTGCTGGTGAGGGCTGCTATCAGCTTGGGATGCAGATGGTATTCTTCGACGAAGCGCATCGTGATGCCTTGTTCGGCTGCCGCCTCTTGTGCACGCTTGATGTAGCTGCCGACACTCATGACCGAATAATGAGGCGCCAGTACGATGCCTACGGCTTCTTGAATCCCGTCAGCTGCCATCGCAGACACTCCGTCCTCAATGTAAGGCACCGCGTGCTTGAGGCCTTGATAACACTGATACTGACCAGGCGCGTTGCGATCCAGCACAGCCTGCAGGCCAGCTACCTGGGCATCTGTATTTTCCCGAAGCGGGAACACACCGCCCACAATCGCTTCATAACGTCCGGTCAAATCCGCCAGCATCTCGGGCGTTGGCGGGTTGCCGCGGCGAATATGTGTATAATAGCTCTCAACCTCGTCAAGGCTCGCCGGCGTGCCGTAAGACATGACTAATACGCCAATTTTGTTATCAGACATGACGGCTCTCCTCCCTGTGCAGTACCTTGATTTGTTCGGCGGAATAGCGGTGTACATATTCCGTCAGATGGCGAAGCTTATCGAGCGACGCTTCCGGGAACAAGCCATGACCCAGATTAAATACATACCCTGGTGCCTCAAGACCCTGATCGATGATGCGGCGGGCCTGCTCCTCCAGCACCGACTCGGGTGCAGTAAGAATAACAGGGTCAAGATTGCCCTGAATCGCAAACTTGCCGCCCAGACGACGACGCCCCTCACGAATGGAAATCCGCCAGTCGACACCAATCATCTGTGCCTGCAGCTGTTGCAGACAAGGTAATAGCTCGCCCGAGCTTACGCCTGGGAAGTAAATCTTCGGCACATCCAAATCGGATAGCTCACGGAAAATCCGGTCAATGGTCGGCAGCACATAGCGAGTGAAATCATGTGGAGCCAGCGAGCCAACCCAGCTGTCGAACAGCTGGAACGCCTTGCCGCCTGCGGCGATATGCGCTCTGAGATAAGTGATGACCATATCACCCAGCTTGTCCATCAGCTTGAACCAGATTTCCGGTTCATTGTACATCATCTGCTTGGTCAGCAAATAATTGCGTGACGGTCTGCCCTCTATCAAATAGCTGGCAATTGTGAATGGTGCTCCGGCAAACGTAATGAGCGGCACTTCCAGCTCCCCGTCCAGAATGCGAATCGTTTCCAGTACATGCGAAAGATCGCCCTCCACATCGATGGGACGCAACCGATCCACATCGGCTGCTTCGCGGATCGGATTGTGAATGACCGGACCCACGTTTTGCACAATATCAAAATCAATTCCGATCGATGCGACCGGATTCATTATATCGGAATAGAGAATAGCCGCATCGACGCCAAGCTTGCGGATTGGCATCATGGTCACTTCGGCTGCCAGCTCCGGCTGCTTGCAGATTTCGAGCAGCGAGTAATTCTCTTTAATCTTTCGGTAGTCAGGATCATAGCGTCCCGCCTGACGCATATACCATACAGGCACCCGGTCCACGCTCTCCCCCCGGCAGGCCCGAATGAAACGGTCGTTGTAGCTCATCGACTTTCCCCATTTCTCACGTATTCCCTTCGATTCCATTATGCCCTTTTTGGCTTTTGCTAACAACCGTCAATAAACGATCTAGTATGACAATAGTTTGACAATCCCCCCGCCCCTATTACACTTCGATCACATTCAGCTGTTTATTCCCAAGGAATTGGGTAATAGTATACATAACCTATACCCTTTATTTCTAATTATGAAAGGAGCGGTTGCACATGACTCATCCGCATCTGGAATGGAGCACGCTGGAGGAGATTGCCCGCAAGCATGGTATTTTGTACGAAATTGGAGATAGTGTGGTCATTGGCAATATTTCATTTTTGCTGCCGGAGATGAAACCGGACCGTATAGAAATTGTACCTACATTTGGCGGCGGGCAGTTCGATCTCAAGATCGAGGATGGACATTTGTATGCCAACGAAGAGACACTATTGCCGCTAATTCAGGACAACCGCAAACCGGAAGACGACGTGACCGACCGTCGGACACTTCACTGACCCACCCCACCGAGAGGCTCCGTTAGGAGTCTTTTTCTCTTGCCTGACGTTTCTTTCTTGCCGATTCGTAACCTGACGCAGCACGTAGTATAATAATTATAAAAAGCCGGTCCTGACTCGTTCTCTACCGACTTACTAGCAGGGAGGCCCTTATCTGCATGGAACGTTGGAAAATCAACCTCGCGGTGTTATGGTTTGGACAATTTTTTGTCCTGGCCGGCATGACCATGATTATCCCGTTTCTCGCTCTGTATCTCCAGCAGGATCTGGGACTCACCGACAAGCACGAGATTGCGGTTTGGTCCGGAGTCATTTTCGCTGGCAACTTTGTGACGTCTTTTTTATTTCAGCCGCTCTGGGGCAAGCTCGCGGACCGATATGGACGCAAGGTGATGCTGCTGCGCTCCGGCTTTGGCATGGCGATCGTTATGACGCTGATGGGCTTCGCCGCAAGCCCTTGGCAGCTGCTGCTGCTGCGCATGCTTAATGGTACGATCTCTGGTTTTAACCCCGCAGCCGTCGCCTTGGTTTCGACAACCACGCCCAAGCAGCATATGGGCTTTGCTATGGGTTTGCTGCAGTCCGGGGCGATTGCCGGGACGATTCTGGGACCTTTCTTTGGCGGTGTCATGGCCGATGCCTTTGGCTTCCGGCCGATCTTTTATATCACGGGTGCTCTAATCTTTATTGCAACCCTGCTGGCGTTGTTCCTGGTGGGCGAGACGTTCGACCGCAAGGAAGCGGCTTCGCATCCCCAGGTCTCGGTGCTGCAGGGTTTCCGGGAGCTCAGTCATGTGCCCCAGCTCATGGCTCTCTATGGTGTGACGTTCCTTATCCAGTTTGCCATGCTCTCACCGATGCCGCTTATGCCGCTGTATGTGCAAGAGCTTCATGGGTCGGTGGAGAACCTTGCTTTCTGGGCAGGCTTCGTCGGGTCTGTCACCGGCTTGTCCAACCTGATCTCCTCCCCCGTTCTTGGAAGGCTCAGTGATCGGATCGGCGGTGAACGCATCCTCGGAATTGCGCTGGTGGGTTCGGCAATCATGTTCATTCCCCAAGCCTTCGTCACCTCGGTCGGGCAGCTGGTGGTGGTGCGTTTTGCGCTTGGCGTCTTCCTTGGCGGTCTGATTCCTGCGGTGAATGCGCTCATTCGCCAATATACGCCGGAGGGCATGGAGAGCCGGGCTTACAGCTTTAATACAAGCACGCTTAGTCTAGGCAATATGATCGGTCCCGTCTTTGGAGGCGCTGTATCCGGCTTTATCGGCATCCAAGGCGTATTCCTGGTCTCCGCCGTGTTGCTCTTGGCCAACGCGTTCTGGGTTCGTCGCTCGCTGCTGAAGCCGCCTCGTTCGACAGTCCCTAACTCCAACCGAAAGGAAGAACAATCATGAAGCTGCTCATCATTGAGGACGACCCGGGACTATCGGATACGATTCGGGAGACGCTGCATTCCACCTATGAGACGGCCCAGGCCTATGATGGCGATGAAGGGCTGTATCAGGCGGAGCATAATATCTATGACGCTATCATCCTGGACATCATGCTCCCGGGCCGCAACGGCTACGAGGTGCTCCGCGAGCTTCGCAGTCGGGGCATCCGCACGCCCGTACTGATGCTTACGGCCAAGGATGGAATCGACGACAAGCTGAAGGGTTTTCGCGAGGGTGCAGACGACTATCTGGTCAAGCCCTTCCATCGTGAAGAGCTGCTGCTTCGATTGGAAGCCATTCTGCGCCGGGCGGGTGGCGGTTTGAAGGACCAGACGCTTGGTTTCAAGGAGCTACAGCTCAATCTGCAGTATAAAACAGCGACGATTCAAGATGAGGTGCTCCATCTGAATGGCAAGCAATTCGAATTGTTAGAGTACTTGGTACATAACAAAAATACCATCCTGACCAAGGACCAAATCTTCGATCGGATATGGGGTTTCGAATCGGAGACGTCCACAACGGTGGTCGAAGTCTATGCCTCACACTTGCGCAAGCATCTCAAACCATCCGGCTATGACCGGTACATCCGCACCTTTCGCGGACTTGGCTATATGCTAAGCGATCAGGAGGCGTAACATGGACAGGAACGCCGTCTTCCGCAAGCAGAAGCTCCAGTTTACCGTTTTGAATTTTATTACTTTTACATTGATCTTTGCACTGTTCGCCATCATCATTCTCGGCCAGGTTCAACGAAGCATGTATACACAAACGGATGCAGAGCTGCGCAGCTTCAAGGAGCGGGCAGCCGAGCTTGCCAACCGTACTCCAGGCGAGGATATGCCAGGTATGGGAGGCGGAGGAAGCGGCCCTCGCTCTGGCGAAGGACCATACGGCATCCCGTTCCGTCCGGATAGCGGGACCGTCCCTCCCAATCCCAGACTGACCGTCCTCTTGTGGGACGAGAGCGGTCAGATTATCAATCAGGATCAACTTGGCACAACGTTTTATGATACCTACTTCAGTGATTTATCCTATAACACTGCAGCGGTGAATGAGATCCGCACCATTACGATTCAGGATAGCTTTCGCTACCGCACATTGATCTACGAGCACCCGGATGCAGAGAACAATGTGTATGCAACGCAGCTACTCATTAATGTTGATGCGGAGGAGCGTTCGGTCGCGAGCTTTCAGCGTATCCTGATTATTTGCACAGTTATCTTCATCCTGCTCTCAATTGTTACGAGTCTCCTGCTATCAAGCCGGACGATGCTCCCCATTCAACGGTCGTGGAGCAGACAGACCGAATTTGTGGA
This sequence comes from Paenibacillus daejeonensis DSM 15491, assembly GCF_000378385.1. Taxonomy (GTDB): domain Bacteria; phylum Bacillota; class Bacilli; order Paenibacillales; family Paenibacillaceae; genus Paenibacillus_D; species Paenibacillus_D daejeonensis. Next base: position 822,355 of record NZ_KB899660.1, read on the forward strand.
AAATGCATCCCACGAGCTGCGGACCCCGCTGACGATCATTCAGAACAAGCTTGAGCTGCTGCTCACCTCCCCGCAGGAGCGTATCGTCGACCGTTTTGAGCCGATCGCTGTCAGTCTCTCCGAGACCCGACGCCTGTCCAAGCTGACCACGGACCTGTTGACACTGGCACGGGCCGATTCTGCCGAGACGGTTCTGGAAGTGCAGGAGGTACAACTGGACCAATTCCTCAAGGAGCTGTCCGAACCTTATGCCGAGATTGCCGAGCTTCAGGACAAACAACTGTTGACGACTCTGGAACAAGAGCTTGTCATGATGGCTGATCCGGAACGGCTCCACCAGCTGATGGTCATCCTTCTGGACAATGCGCTCAAATACACCTCCGAAGGCGACACGATTGGCATTCTGGCCCGCCGCGAAGAGCAGCGGATCATCATTGAGGTGAGCGATACTGGCGTCGGCATCCGTCAAGAAAATCTGCAAGCCGTCTTCGACCGCTTCTTCCGCGAAGACAAAGCTCGCAGCCGCAGCGACGAACATGGCGGTGCAGGCCTTGGGCTGTCCATCGCCCGCTGGATTGTGAGCGCACATCAGGGAACGATAGAGGCCATCCCGCAAGCAGAGCAGGGCACCGTCTTCCGCATCCGGCTGCCATTGCGGTAAATTAACGGAGTGGCATGACGTATGAATGGACAAGGTTGGAAGACATGCAAAAACGCCCGAATACCAGGCCCCTCTATGGACCAGGTATTCGGGCGTTATTGGTGTGGAGGTATGGTATCAGACCCGGATTGCCACAGTCAGACCGTCGTAAGCGGGGAGGATGGTGCTCATCAATCGTTCATCCGTTACCATCCGTTCATTGAAGGCGCGCATGGCCACAACAGACGGACCGTTCTTGTCAGGGTCTGCGACGCGCCCGCGCAGCAGCGTATTGTCGCCGGCAATAATTGCTCCGGGCCTGGCCAAGCGGATCGCATAGTCCAGATAGACCGGATACCCTTCCTTATCGGCATCAATGAAGAAGAAATCAAACTGACGGCCTTCTTCCTCCAACTGTGCCAGACTTGCCTTGGCATCGCCGATCATATAGGTTACGCGGTCGCCAAGTCCCGCAGCCTCCATATGTCTGTGTGCGACAGCGGCATACTCTTCTTTTAACTCCAAGGAAGTCAAGGTGCCTCCTTCAGGCAGCTCTCTCGACAGGCAGATGCCGCTAATTCCCCCCAACGCTCCAATTTCCAGGACATCCCTGGCACCGGACATCTTAACCAGCATCGTCAACAGCTTGCCAAACCCCGGAGCAATCGAGATTTCCGGCATACCTGCGGAACGAATTCCCTCACTGGCTCGCTGCAGATCAGAGTCCGTTCCCAAAATGTGATTTGCATACTGCTCTTCCGTCATACTCATCATTATTTTCCTCCCTGGCATTTGTAACCTGTCACGCTTTGTCCTATACTTGATTGTATGTTTTTGCGCGGTGGAATACAATCTTGATCCCCGCTCCAATTTCCGAACGGAAGAGGTACAAACCATGACCAACTTGCAACTTATCGCTACATGTCCCATGGGCCTGGAGGCCATTGTCGCTCGTGAGCTCCAGGATCTGGGCTATTCGGATACCCGAACAGAGAATGGGCGTGTTAATTTTGCCGGAGGACCAGCGGATATTTGCCGAACCAATCTCTGGCTTCGGACGGCCGACCGGATTCTCATTAAGATGGGCGAATTCGAAGCTCGCACCTTCGATCAACTCTTCGAAGGGACCAAAGCGATCGACTGGGCCGCCTTCATTCCCAAAAACGGCGAGTTTCCGGTTCAGGGACGCTCGCACAAATCGCAGCTTACCAGCGTCCCTGCCTGCCAAGGTATTGTGAAAAAAGCGATCGTGGAGAAGCTGAAGCTATCCTATAAGACAGAGTGGTTTCCTGAGGACGGTGAGCTCTATGCAATCGAGGTGCAGCTGCTAAAAGACCGGGCACAGATCGTGCTGGATACAACCGGTCCCAGCCTGCACAAGCGTGGATACCGCAAGCTTGTTACCGAAGCTCCCTTGAAGGAAACCATGGCGGCAGCTATGGTGCTGCTGAGCCGCTGGCGTCCGGAACGTCCGCTCTACGATCCGTTCTGCGGGTCGGGCACCATCCCTATCGAAGCGGCGATGATCGGCTGGAATATCGCGCCAGGTCTTCGTCGCAGCTTCACCAGCGAGCAATGGCCCATCATCGGTCAGACGCATTGGGATGATGCCCAGGATGAAGCCTTCGACGCGGTCAGAGACGATGTGCCGCTCGAAATTGCCGGCTCGGATATTGATGCCGAAGCCATCGAGGTAGCTCTCGCTGCTGCAGCCAAGGCCGGACTAGCCAAGGAATTGACGCTGCGGACGCTCCCTGTCGCCGAGGTCAAGCTCTCTGGCGACTATGGCTGCATTATTACCAATCCGCCTTATGGCGAGCGCCTGGGAACCGAGCGGGAAGCAGACCGGGCCATCCGTGAGCTTGGCGATATCGTAGAAGCGGCTCCCTCCTGGTCTGTATTTGCGCTCAGCCCATCGAAGGAATTCGAACGCGATTACGGCAGGCCTGCCCAGAAGAAGCGCAAGCTATACAATGGCCGGATTGAATGTGCTCTCTATCAATATCTCGGGCCGTTGCCGCCCTTCCGAAACCAGGAACGAGAATAGTTTAAATCATGGCCTTTTTCCTTATAATGATAAGACGATCATGAAATAAGGGAAAGGGAAACTGCCATGGTATGGTTTGCCGCACGAAACGCTTCAGTACTCGGTCGGCTCCGCGGAGCGGAGCTGCCTTTTTTTATTCTTCTCCTGTTGATCAAGCTTGCCCTCTTTGATCATGCCATTCATGTCCGTAATATGCGGATGGGACCTGACGATGTCATTGTGGCAGCCGGGACGCTTGGACTGCTCAGCTTTTGGACGCTCTGGCTGTCCCAACGGGCACGGATACTGGCCTTGATCATCCTCCATCTTCTCCTGACCTGTATTCTCTATGCCGATTTAATTTATTTCCGCTATTTTCAGGATCTGATCTCCATTCCCGTTCTGATGCAGGCCGGACAGATTGGTGCGCTCGGTGAGAGTATCGGTTCACTGCTGCAAGCAAGGGATATCTGGCTGTTCGCCGATTGGCCCCTCCTCATTACGCTCGGAATCTGGCTGCTCCTTGGCCGGCAATCATCCCGCGGAATTCTGGTTCAGACCCCACAACCTCTCTTGCACAAGGCACTGCTGCGTGTCTCGCTTAGTCTGATCGTGTTCGCACTGAGCCTGGCGCTGGTTTTTGTGCCCATTCAGATCGCCAAGCGTACATGGGCCCAAGGCCTGTTTGTCGGCATCTGGTGGAATGTTTCTTTATACAATGTGACTGGCCTGTTCGGCTTCCATGGCTATGATGCCTATCAGTACGTCAAGCAGGAACTGAGCAAGTCTGAGCTCCCGGAGAACCAACTAGCCGAAACCTCGCAATGGCTGAAGGAACATCGTCTCCGCACAGCGGCTTCCATGGATGATGCCTTGTTCGGCGCCTACAAGGAGCATAACGTAATTATGGTACAAGCCGAAGCGATTCAGAGCTTCATGATTGGGCGCACCTACAACGGACAGACGATCACGCCTTTTCTGAACGAACTGACGCAAGCCAGTGCTTATTTCCCTGACTTTTATCACCAGACGGCACAGGGCCGCACCTCCGATGCCGACTTTGCCGCCCAGTGCTCCATGCAGCCGCTGCCGACAGGCTCGGTGTTTATTCGCTATGCTCAGCAGGATTACAGCTGTCTGCCCGGAGTGCTGCGGGATAACGGTTTCTCAACCAGCGTTTATCATGCCTATGACGGAGGCTTCTGGAATCGCAATGTTATGTATCACACGATGGGGTATGACACGTACTACAATCGCAACGATTTTCTGGTGGACGAACCATTAGGGTGGTCAGTGGGTGATCGCTCGTTCTTCCGTCAATCCGTACAAAAAATGACTGCCCAGCGGCAGCCATTCTACTCGTTTTTGATCACCCTCTCGAGCCATCACCCCTATTCGCTTCCCGCTTCTTACAAAACGCTGGATTTGGGAGCGCTAAATGGAACGATGTTTGGGGACTATCTCCAGAGCGTGCATTATGTAGATCAAGCCTTTCGGTCGTTCACGGACGAGCTCAAGACAGCAGGATTATGGGAAAACTCCATTGTTGTGTTCTATGGCGATCACGATAATTCGATCCGGGATTGGTCGCCTTTCGAAACGTTTCTAGGCCACTCACTCTCCGAATTGCAGCGCGAACGCATCCAGCGGCAAGTCCCGCTGCTTATCCACCTGCCAGATGGCAGTCTGGCAGGTACCTATCCCGGCGGGGGCCAGCTCGATCTCGCCCCAACCTTGCTGCATCTGCTAGGCATTCGCACCGAAGAGACCTTCATGCTGGGAGCACCGCTTCTGACGGCGCAACCATTGCCCGAGCGTACGGTCGTCTTCCGCAATGGCGCTTTTGCGACAGCTGACCGCTATTTTATCCCTGCTGGAGATGGCGTGGTTGAGCACGGTACGTGCTACAGCCTCCCCGACGGGAAGACCATCGATGCGACCGCCTGTGGCGAAGCAGCGGTTCAGGCGAGAGCCCAGCTCACCCACTCCGACCGCATCATTACGCACAATCTGTTCCCGCGTCTGCGGGAGCGCTGAGCTAATGTTAAATGATGGAGGCTTATTCGATCTTAGCAACTGCTGCATTTCCTACTCAAGGTTCGACTCCTTGTTCTTCCCGGGGCCAGGTCTTGTAACCCCGGTAATGCACCTGCACGCACGACGCCCTGCGCTAACGGCCACCAGCGCAGTTATTTGGTGAAAAAACGGGGTTTCATTTCGCTAACGGCCACCAGAGCCGCTATTGGCCTGAAAAATGGTCAAATTCGAATGGGAAGGTGAGAATAGCCGCTCATATGGCCGTTAGATTTTTAATCCAGGCTTTTGAGGCGAAATAGTTGCTCTGGTGGCCGTTAGCGCTCAAAGACAAGCAGAATGGGCCATAGTAGACTATGACGTAGTTAGTTTGGATGATAAAAGCTCCGTGGCAAGAGTTACAATTCAAGCGACGCCGCATTGGGCGAAATTAGGTTCGTGGCAGGTGTTATATTTCAAGCGAGACTCCCATGAGGCGAAATAAGCTCTGTGCAAGTGTTAGCTTGCATGGCAAGGCTGGTACAACCTCCGAGTTCAGCCTTCGGCCAGTCAGCGTGTCAGCTCCCATAGGTACCTCTCGTGACCCCGCAAATAAAAACGTGGCAGAGCTATTCCTCTGCCACGTCCTTCTATAATGCTATGTTCCGCAATCTGCAGCCCTTTTTGCTTAGGCTTTAAAATGTGGTCTGGCCTTCTCGATCACTTCATCCTCTGTCGGCGCCTTGATGTAGCGCCCGTTCACAAAAATGAAGGCATAGCGAGCACAGGGCCCGCAGTACGATTTGCAGCCGACCTTGACCTCGGTGCCGGGCAGCTCCTTGCTCAGCTTGTTCAGCATCGTCTTGACCTTGACGTGCTTGCATTTATCACAGATGCGAATATCATTGGTTGCCATCGGTAATCCCCATCTCCTGCCCTGCTGCGTACTGCGGCAGTCTTAATGATCCCCGTGATTGCCTTTCGACGGATTCGTAATTGCGAATCCTTCCTTCGGCACATAGAAATAATCAATCCGGACGCCGTCAAGCATCGGCTCGTTTGGACTGAGCAGAACATCGATTTCTTTGTCTGTCGACACGACAACATCATCTTCCTTGGCTACATCGAGCGACATCCCATAGTGCGCATGGTCGCCGTGCTGATGTGTGACCGAGACGCGCAGTGTTTTGCCTTCGTTCTCCGGCTTGTCCAGTTCGGCTCGCAGTACCTTGGCCGCATTGCGTGAAATTTTGCATTTCATAGTGGTCCAGCTCCTTGGGGTAAGTGTAGTTTATACGTAACGAAGCCCCGTCCCGGCAAGCCGGGACGAGGACAGGGTTGGCAGCATGAGCGATTCATGCCTTGCAATTGCTGTAGCCTCATTGTATAGGATATGGGTGCTGGAGAGCAACTTTTTATTTGGGCTGCCAGAGGTGGTTCATGCACTATTACACATTGTGCAGTAGTTGCAGCATCAACGCCTTAAGCTCCGCATACATACCTTCGAGCTGGGTCACCGGAAGCGGATTAACGCCCATACCCGCCTCAATCGTGAAGCCCGGCCGGCCGAACGTATAGATAAACCAATCCTTGTAGCCAGCATCGCTGTCAGTCAGCTTAATGGCTTCATAGCCACTGGCCTGCGCCATCGCTTGCGCCAGCCCTTCCGCTGCCGGAGGCTCATAATCCCGGTAGTTCCAGTAAATCTCTTGTCCCTGGGTGTGTAGAGCGAGGACGATGTCAAAGTCATGCTTTTGCGTCCAAGCCGCAATTGCCGCGGCTTCCGGCTCACTGAGCGGCCGTTCACCCGGGAAGTCTCGCGGCCCCGGTCCCGCCACAGCCCGGCGGGCGCATTCCTCCTCCCAATAAGCAGGAAATTGATCATTCAAATCTACGCCTCGAATGTTGGCTTTCCAGTCCTGGAAGCTGGTCGAACCGCCGTTCATGTCCAGCAGCTGCTCTCGCCACGGGTGACAATCGGAGAGCCCCTCCACGACCAGCTCCACCCCATCGGGATTGACCATGGGTACAACCCACACGGAAAAACGTTGATAGAGCTGTCTACTATCCATCCCGCCAATCGGTCGCCCTTCATCATAGCTAGCCGCTAAATCCTTCAGCAAAGCTATGGCCAACAAAGAGGTAATCCATTCGTTCGCATGAAAGGCGGCGTTGAGATGAATGCGGCAGTCTCCTTCGCCGAACCGGCAAGCGTGAATCGGCTTGCCCAATACACTGGTGCCTACCTGCTCCAGATGCAAGAAGGGATAAACCGCTGCCAAGCCATCCAGGTCTGCCTCGCATGCAGCCGGGGTATAGCTACTTATATCCACGTTTCACCTCTTTTAATTTTTTTTCTCAAAAAAACTGCAACTACCTCATATGTATGCGGTCTACAAGGAGGAAGACCAAAAAGACCGTTTCCTGATTCAATAGATCAGGGAAACGGTCTTGAATTGGGCGGAGCGAGCAAGATATTTGCCTAGCCGATCTTAGGGACTTGCCACACGACCGGTGTCAATTCGATCTGCTCATCCAGCCAGTCCTGCGCGATCATCTTGAAGAGCCTTGGATCACCACTGCAACAGAACTGGTGGACCGGAATCACATCGCCTTGTGACAGCTTGCCTTTGTCATACAGGATGGTACTGATCTCCCGCGCCGTCTCCTCTGCCGATGAGATGAGCGTCACGTCTGGCCCCATCACCGACGAGATCGTCTCCGCCAGAAACGGATAATGCGTACAACCCAGGATGAGCGTATCCATGCGATTGTTCTTCAATCCCACCAAGGACTGAAACACGGCTTCGTAAGTCTCCTGCGAGTAAAAATTGCCCTGCTCGACCAGGGGGACAAAACGTGGGCATGCCTGGCTGAGCACCTCAATATTGGGATTTAGCTGCTTGAGTGCCTGCTCGTACGCTTTGCTCCGGATTGTGCCTTCTGTGCCGATAACGCCGATCAGACCTGATTTGGTCCGACCAATGGCTGCCCGTGATCCGGGATGAATGACGCCGACGACGGGAATGTTGACCCGTGAACGTATATCTTCCAGAGCGACTGCCGTCGCCGTATTGCATGCAATGACGATCATCTTCGGTCCGAATTGCACCAGATAATCTACAATCTCCCTGGTAAAACGCAACACTTCCTCATACGGTCTGGGACCATAAGGCGTACGCAGGGTGTCACCAAAGTAGATAATTCGCTCCCGCGGAAGCTGGCGCATCACTTCCTTGGCCACCGTGAGGCCGCCGACGCCGGAATCTAAGATAGCTATTGGATGTTGCACGGACACACCGCTTTCCTGTCAGATTCACGCTGCTGCCATTAACTTCTGACCTGCCTAATATGTGCTTGCAAGTACTTGATAGAATATGTGCAGTCGTACCAAAACGTACCTACATCTTAGCGCAATTCAGGACAAGGTTCAAGGACAGCATCTGCCAGTAAAGCCAGCTTAACGGTAGTTGGGCAGCCAGTCGCCATGCGCTTCAATCAAGTCGTCGCACATGGCAATGATGTCATCCATGGACAGTTCTGCACTCGTATGCGGATCCAGCAGTGCAGCGTGATAAATATGCTCCTTTTTGCCAGTCATCGCAGCTTCAATCGTCAACAGCTGTGTATTGATGTTGGTGCGGTTCAGCGCCGCAAGCTGTGGCGGAAGGTCCCCGATATACGTAGGCTGAACACCGCTGCGGTCGACAAGACAAGGCACCTCGACGCAAGCCTCGCGCGGCAGGTTTGTAATCAAGCCTGTGTTCATCACATTACCGCCGATTTTGAACGGAACATCCGTCTCAATCGCTTCAAAAATATAAGATGCATATTCATGTGACCGTTCATGCTGAAGGTTAACGTTCTCTACAAGCTCGCCCCGCATTTTCTTCCAGCGCTCGATTTGTTCTACACAGCGACGCGGGTACTCATCCAGCGGAATATTAAAGCGTTCAACCAGCTCCGGATAATTACGCTTGATGAAGTAGGGATGGTATTCCGCATTATGCTCGGAGGATTCAGTTACATAGTAACCAAATTTAAGCATCAGCTCATAACGGACCATATCATGATGCTTTTCTTTTTGCTTCTCAGCTGCTCTTCGTTTGATCTCTGGATAGAGGTCCTCGCCGTCGCGTGTCGCTTCCAGCAGCCAGGCCATGTGATTGATGCCCGCGATCTTAGACTTCACGCCCTCTGGATCGATACCCAGGTCACGGAACATATGCGGTAGACATACCTGTACGCTGTGACAGAGCCCTACCGTGCGAACGCCGCCATGGGTATTCATGACATTCGTTAATACAGCCATGGGATTGGTATAGTTCAGGAACAACGCATCGGGACACACTTCCTGGATATCACGTGCAAAATCGAGCATCACCGGAATCGTCCGCAGATTGCGGAAAATGCCGCCGATGCCAATCGTATCTGCAATCGTCTGACGCAGTCCGTATTTTTTGGGAATCTCGAAATCGGTAATGGTACACGGGTCGTAGCCGCCGACCTGAATCGCGTTGACGACATATTTGGCCCCCTGCAACGCTTCTTTACGGTCCTTGTAAGCCTTGATTCGGCAAGTACTTCCCGTGGATTGTGCCAGGTTGAGCAGCATCTGCTCCGAGTCCTTCAGTCGCTGTTCATCAATGTCGAATAAGGCCAACTCGAATTCTTGAAGGGCAGGGGTAAGCATACAGTCACCCAAAACATTTTTGGCAAACACGGTACTTCCCGCACCAAGAAACGTAATTTTAGACATGCTGATTTTCCTCCTCTAGGTTCTCATTTGCTAGAAAGCTTTCTTCCTTCACTATAGAAGATTCCTGGCACAAGAGGTATGGAATAAATCAGGATAGATATGGACAAATGAAGGATGTTGGATTACGATCTTGTTGTAGCTCACCATCCAAGAATTTAAACTAGAGGAGGTGCGAATATGTCTGTTCATCATTACGACCTCTCACAGGGCATCAATACACATCCAGCTCAAGGCGATTTAAGTGTACTTTTTAGCGGATACGGCAAGCCCCTGCCCAATCACCGGATGGGCCCGGCCGTCCATAATTACTATCTGATCCACACCGTCAAGAGCGGATACGGTGTTTTTGAGATTGCTGGTAAGCGGTATGATTGTCGTGCAGGCGACACCTTTGTTATCGTTCCCGGTGAACTGTTCACGTATATAGCAGATGACAAAAATCCCTGGGTCTATCAATGGGTCAGCTTTGTCGGCGAAAGTGCCAGCTCGCTTTTGGAAGCCCTCGGCATTTCTGTACAGCAGCCTGTGCTTCATCACGCGGATGCAAGGCGAATCCGGGTGCTGTACGACCGGATTCGCCAGGCCCTCCAGACGATTCCATCGCCCGTCTTGGCCGATTTGGAAGCAGGAGGTCTACTCCGCTTACTGTTGCGCCAGCTTGGCTCAGCTCCTGCTGACTTTCATCCAACTGCCGGCCCCCGTCAATCGGACATGGAGCGCCAAGTAGGTCAAATGGCGATGTGGTTATCGCTGCAATATGACCAGGACCTTTCGATCGCCCGAATCGCCAAAACGTTAGGGTACCACAGGACGCACTTGTCCAAGATGTTTAAGCAAGTCACTGGCTACTCCCCTTCCCAGTACCTGTATCGTGTTCGCATGCATCGGGCGGAAAGTCTGCTCGCCAGCGACCTCACGATTGGCCAAGTCGCTTCTTCTGTTGGATTTCCTGACCCCCTCTATTTTTCCAAGCAGTTTCGGCGCTGGAAAGGGGTCACACCCTCTACGTTTCGAAAGCAGTTAATTGCTGAAGCAAACGCAAATCAAAAAGCGTAAAGGCGGTGTGCCTTTACGCTCAGGATTGAACGAAAACTATTCTTTTTCTTGCTGTACCGTTACAACAGGCAGCTCCGACGGCTCAACCGCATCCGCGGCATCAACGCTATCTACGGCATCAACCGCATCAACTGTCTCCGAGACAGCTGAGGAAATCTCGGCTTTGCTCGTGCGGCGCTCGCGCCATGCGCGGACTTCGCCAGCCACGCTGCCAGCTGCTGTTTTTGCTTTGTCTACCAATTGGGACGTTTGCTCTCCTACCTGACCAGCAATTTTGCTCGTCTGTTCTCCAATGACATGAGCAGTCTGTACGGTCTTCTCGCTAACCTGTTGCGCACCCTCAGCAATATCCTTGCGCAGCTCCTTGCCTGACTTGGGTGCCAGGAGCAACGCCCCTACGGCGCCCACAATCGAGCCTACAAGTGCTCCTATGAGAAAACCTCCCGAGCGATTGTCACGTTTACCTGTCATTATGAATTGCTCCCTTCGGTTGTAGATTGCTGTTCCTTGCGGCCCGTCGTGTTCTCCCCTGCTCCGCTATCAGAACGGCGCTTCTGCCAGTACTCCCATGCTGTCCATCCGGCTTCCGCCAGCTCCAGCATACTAGCAACACGTCCGCGAAGCTGACTGCGGGATTGAAGTCGCTCATCGATCGTACTCAATCCGTGGTTCACATACTGGAGAGACTGATCGGCCGACTGGGCTAAAACCCGAAGCTCCCCGATGAGTAGAGAGGTATCTGTCTGAAGTTTTCCCATCATTGCCTGGATTTCATACAAACGGATACGTGCCGTTCTTGCCAGCCATACCGCTGCAGCAGCCATCACTAGAGCTGCAACAGTTAACAGAATGAGACACCCCGTCAGCAGATCAGGCATGGGGAGCAACTCCTCTCCGGTGGTTCTGGACGAATGCCCAGTTTCTAATGACAGTATAGTCATCCGGAGGTTGTCCTGACACAGGCGCCGCAAAAATAATCTCTACTCCACAGGTTAATCCTTCCTGGCTGGTCCTTCTATGCGATAGCTGCATTTGCTCCCGCCCTTGGCCAAGCATTCGGTGCGCTCCACATCAGCTGCCAAAAGCTGCTTGAACAACTCCAGCTCACAGCGGCACGCCTGCTGATAGCGGTCAGCTACCCGGGCGATCGGACAATTGTATTCATTAAAGACGAAGGCACTGTTTCTTCCTGATTCTACCTCTACCATGTAACCGCCGCTGTTTTGAATATCCGCTAACTCGTTCACCCGTTCCTGAAGCGACTTGCCAGCCATACGTGGGCCATAACGGTCCAAAAGCTTGCGCTTGCGTCCTTCAAACACATAATCAATCAAAGGTTCTCCGGACTCCGGATCATCCAACTCCTCCAACAGATCGAGCGTTAACGTATGATAGTTGCTGGGAAACAACCCGGCTGATGATTCCGTGAGGGCGTATACATGTGAGGGTCTACCCATCGGCTGTCGAACAACGGACAATTTCACAAAGCCATCCTTCTCCAACGTATTCAGGTGCCGCCGCACACCCATCTCTGTTATCCCTAGAGACTTGGCCAAAAATCCCGCATGACTCGGTCCTTTGGTCTTCAGCAAAGTCAAAATGGTCTGGCGGGTGGATCCTTCATGACGGCGCATCTCTTCCATGTTCGCATTATCCTTACCGTTCATTGTCAGGCCTCCTTGCCCTCCTCGGGGTTAATAGCGGCGCGTTTCAAGGCACTGCAGGCTATATCCTATAACTACTAACATACAATGAATTTGTCTTACGTGCAAGCTCGGCAGAGGTTCCCTGCCAACAAAAAAACAAACCGCAAGCATCGCGGTTTGTTCTTGTCATCCGTACCTTTGTCGCTTAATTAGATGCTTCCCTAGCCATATAATCCTCGATTGCTGTCGCAAAGGACAAAAGGATCGACGGCAACACTGGCGTCAGAGCATGCAGCTCCTCGCGTGGCCATTCGTAGTACTGCTGCACGAGCGGCTTGCGGAGCTTGACCAGCTCGATCAATGTCTCATGAAGCTCTCCAGGATACACGCCTTCGCCATGAATGATGTCGAGGATGTCCTCGTAGCTGCTTGCATCTCGCATGATAAAGGCATCGATCAAGTAACTACCGATATCCGTTACCGATTCGACTGCCAGATGCAAAGCCCGCTCCTGCGCCAAGCCTTGCAGAAGAGAGCCCTGCCAGTCACTGGCCAGCGCTTGCATGCCCTGAGCCAGCGCTGGCATGGCGTGCAGTCGGGCTTCAATTTGCTTGCGGTCTACATAATACATGGGGTTAACCCGCCTTTATTGTTTCTTTTTTCTGCCTCTACGCTTCAGCCAGATCGTCATGACGATGAAGCTGATGATAACAACGAGAAGGTAGGTCATCAGCATTCTGCTGTCGTCCATCGGGGATCCCTCTTTTATCTATTAAATGGTGATGCCGGAATGTAAGTATTAGCTCTCGTAATCGACACTAACCGCCGAATCACGAACTTGGCTCATGTGCTCGATCACTTTTTGATGAACCGGATGAACCTGGTAGGCCTGCAAATCGTCCAACGAATCAAATACAGTCGTCAAAGCAATATCATAGGACCGTTCTGTGTGAAGAACGTCAGTCCCTACCTCAAGCTTCTTCAATTGCTCGATCTTGCCCTCCATGTTACGAAGAACATCTGCAGTCGCCTGCACGCTCTCTGGTGATCTGTCCTTCAACTTGAACAAGACAATATGGGTAATCATCGTTCACATCTCTCCTCGCTAACGTATGGCGCTTGCGCATGAGGCAAGCCCCTTTGTCACATAATAATACCGTAAATGACGGCAACCTAGCAATAAAAGCAAGGAAGGGGACTCAATATTCATGCGTTATCCCGTTACGATAATTGCCACAATCATCGGACTGGCGCTCTGCCTGTACAATTCAACCGGGTATGACCCCCATAATTTCGTCTTCTTTATGTTCAGTATTCCGGCCTGGTTCGTGGATCTCTTCATTGACATCCACGAGGTCAGCGTTCTGTTGATGTATGTAGCGACCGTTCTCAGCTATGCACTGCTTGGTTATATTGCCGATCGTATCATCCTCCATACGCAGGCGCGAGGTTCGAATCGATCTTAGAGGAAGCACATATTTATCCGCGTTGCGCGGCTTGACGTGGTTGTCTGTACTGCCCCAGCAGTTGCTCAGCCTCACGTCGAACAAACGGCCAGAGCATCGTGAACTCATGCTGATACCCCCTAATGGCATACTGAACCTTCAACCCCTCGGCATGTCGCTGCTCACGGTGAATCAGGATGCCGCCCGCAATCATCTCCCGCTTGGCAGCTGCCTGGTCCAGCAGAACCCGATCCTGCAAGGCGCGCAAGATCGATTCGTACAGCCGTGGCAGCTTCATGCTGGAAGCCCCCGCTATGCCAATATCATGATCAAGAATCTGAACCGCAATCCGAAGCAGTAAAAAACGCTTGACCAGGTTCAAATCCCCCTCTGTCTGTATCCTCTGCTCTGTCTCCGAAGGGAACTGTGACGCTGTTTCCATCCTTCTACCTCCATTTCACACAAACAAGAACATTTGTTCCTATTATAGCGAACAAATGCTCTGCTGGCAAGTTGAAATGGCTGTATCGTCCTTTGATGGTGTAGCTCATGATCTATGGGTGAAACCGAGTCCCTTGGCCGTGTAGCCTAGTCTTTGTCTTGTTTGCGGGTTCGCAGCACTTCAATGACTTGGGAGATTCGCTCCGGTACTGGCAATCCGATACGTCCGCAATTCTCCACGACCGAGAGCAGCTCATTGGCCAGATAAAAGAAAATCGCTCCCCCCATCGTCATGTTGCCGCTGCCAAGCAAGATATCGATTTGATGCGCCAGCAGAATGACGAATAAGGTCAATCCCTTCTTGGCAAGTCCCCAGCCCCCGATCACGCTGCTGAGCCCCTGCTTCTCCTTGATTGCCGCTGCTACGCCCGTCATATAGTCTATAGCCATCGCAACCAGCAAGATCGTAAGCGATTGCGGCCAGATACCAAAGGCAAAGGTAATCACCGATCCGGCTATAGCTCCAAATGAAGTCAGCGCCGTATGCATACTCCAACGCCCCCTCCCTGCACCCTGCATTCCGGTGCTTGCTACAGCATATGCTGCAGGCCGTCAGGTTGTCCTACGCCGGAGTGGAATAAGACAATCCCCCAAGCGGAGCAATGCTTAAGTTGAAATGGCTAAGCCTTCCTTTTAACGGCGTTGTTGTAAGTCTGTTGGTTTATGCTCTAACGGCCACCAGCGCACTTATTCCGTCCTTTTTGACCTTCGCGCCAACCTAACGGCCACCCACGCACTTATTTCAATGGAATCCAGCTAATATAAGCATCGGTAAGGCAAATAGGTGCGTATAAGGCCGTTACATTTCCAAACGATCGATTTAGGGTGAAATAGCGGTCATGGTGGCCGTTAGAGACGGGTTGCTGAATGTGCCTCCCGCGAGCATTAGCGCATGTCACCTGTTCCCTGTCAGGCTCATCATCATAGCAAAGGGATGGGGCCAGTTGATGGAATTGTCCCCCGTCAGGGCCTCAAACAACCAAAGGACCCTTACAGCGGCAACCGCTGCAAGGGTCCTTCCTTCTTGTGGTTAATTAATCGTTCCAGAGCGCAACGCGAGCTTCAACGAATTCTTGACGGCCTTTTTCAGCACGCTCTACGCCGTTCTTCTCCAGTTCCTCCATGTACGCGTCCCAGATGGCGTCAAACTCTTCCGGCTTGGCCAGAATCGCTTCTGGGATGCGTTTCCATGTGATATCGCGAAGTCTTGTATCGAGTACGCTCACTTCATGGTCGCCAGGAATTGGAATGTTCCAAGCGGCACCCCAAGGCTTGATCGGGAAGTTATCTTCACTTGGGAACAGATCTTTCCAGAGGGTTGCGCCGTACGCATCCAACACTTCTTTCTCGGCATCGTTGTAGTCTTCAATCAGCTGCTCAGGGAAGCTAGTCGTGTAGAAATTGCCCGTGGAGTCCTCCACACCGTCACCATAGTGAGCGCCAATGTTGGTATACAGACCGATACCCGTTTCTCTTTGGAAATTAGCTACTTCGTTGACCTTGCGGTTGTTCACATCAGCAGGGATCACGCGTTTGCCATCCACTACGTTGTAATGCTTGCCTTCTACACCCCAGTTAAGAAGGATCTGTCCTTCTTCAGAAGCCAGATAATCAAGGAATTTGATCGCACGCACTGGATCCGGGTTGTCCACGCTAATACCGACACCGCTACCGGACATAAAACCAGTTGGCCAGAAAGAGGTTTCCAGGTACTCTTCAGACATCGTTACCGGGTAGTGACCATACGTTTGGTCAAACTTGCCTTCGGCTTTCAATGCGTTCTCGCCATCACCGTAGTTCCAGTCTTGGTCGATCAGACCGAGCACACGGCCGCTTGCGATTTTGGCATTGTATTGGTCATGCTTCTGAACAAAAGTTTCTGGGTCAAGCAAGCCTGTTGCGTTCATGTGGTTCAGCCAGCGGAAATACTCTTTCTCCTCCGGACGTCTGAAGTGGTACGTGACTTCCATCGTCTCGTGGTCGATGTAGAACTCACCGTCGTCACTGCCGCCAGTGGTGAAGAATGCCGGGTTCGTTACAGAGATATACATCCGCCAGTCATCAGAATTCAGCGTCAAACCGATGTTTTTGTTGCCAGACTCATCCGTAGGATTTTTCTCCAAATACGTACGAATAGCGTTTTCGAAATCTTCTACCGTGCGAATCTCAGGGAAACCAAGCTCTTTCACAACACGGTGTTGTAGACCAAAGCCGCCTCCGGCATTAAAATTCTGGCTGTCTACTGCAGCATAAGTCGGGATAACATAAATGGCATGATCGTCTTCACTGTAGCGCAAGCGCTTCATATAATCACCGAACAAAGCTTTAATATTCGGGGCATGCTCTTCAATCAGATCCGTCAAATCCAACATCGCACCCACATCTACCAGTTTCGCCACATCTTGCTTGGCACTGATCAGGTCTGGATACTCGCCGGAAGCTGCAATGAGTGCAATCTTCTGGACAGGGTCGCCTACCGCATATTCCGCATCCAGAACGACACCGGTTCTTTCCGTGAGCAGCTTGCCAATCTCATCCTGCATACCTGCCCAGTTCGGACTGGGGTCGGCACTGAAAAAGCTCATTGTCAACGGTTGTCCGTTGTCCCCGGACTCACCGCCATTGGTACCAGGTGACGGCTCGTTATTGCCTCCGGAGCAAGCTGCCAGCAATCCGACAAGCATGGTTGCAGATAACAGAACGCCTGTGAATTTCTTTGTTTTCATCATGATGCAAAAACCCTCCTCTTCAAATGTAAAGCTAAATGGAACGCCCGACTGTTTCTCTATAGGTTAACAGGTTGCCCTGCAAACACCTTGATTAGCTCTTCACTGCGCCGAGGGTCATACCCTTGACAAAATAACCTTGCAGGAACGGATACACGACGAGAATAGGTACGGTAACGACAATTGTAATCGCCATCTTCACCGATTCCGGGGACACCCGGTTCATGACCTGGGACATGTTCTGGCTGCGATAATCGCCACCGCTGTTACCGGTTGTCGTACTCTGAATGACCTTCATGAGCTCGAACTGGAGCGTCGTCAGGCTGGCGTTGGAGCCATTATACAAGTACGTATCCAACCAGGCATTCCATTGCCCTACGGCGAGGAAGAGTGCAATTGTCGCCAACGCCGGCTTGCAGAGCGGCAGGATGATTCGCCAGAAGATCGTCCAGTCGTTGGCCCCGTCGAGCTTGGCCGATTCCTGGAGCGCATAGGGCAGTCCGTCCATGAAGGAGCGGATAATGAAGACATTGAATGCGCTGACCAGACCAGGCAGAACATAAACGGCAAACGAGTTCATCATGCCAAGGTCGCGAATCAGGATGTACACGGGAATCAATCCACCAGATACATACATGGTAATGGCCAGGAACACCGAGATGTAACGTCTGCCTTGGAAGTCCACGCGGCTGAGCGTATAAGCCAGCATCGCCGCACTTGCCAGGCCAAGGAATGTCCCGACTACCGTCCTCAGAATCGAGATTTGGAACCCTGTTAACAGGGACGGGAACGAGAAGATGACGCGATAGTTCTCCAGGGTAAATTCTCGTGGCCAGATCGTAATGCCGCCACGGACCGTGTCCGTGGAGTTGTTAAACGAGATAGCCAGCACGTTGAGAAACGGGTACAAGGTGACGACTGTAACTATAGCTAGAATAACATAGACGGAGATATCGAAAACCCGGTCTGACCAGGATGCTCTCGCGAAAGTTCTGTTCATGATGCGTAAAGCCCCCTCTTACATGATGCTTTCTTTGGTGATGCGCTTGAATGTACCGTTGGCGATAAAGAGCAGCAGGATACTGACAACAGAGTTAAACATGTTGATTGCCGTACCATAGGAGAACCTGCCCATGCCAAGCCCGTAATTAAGAGCGTACAGATCCAATACTTCCGCGTATTCCCTCACCAGGTTGTTACTGAGAAGGAACTGCTTCTCAAAACCGATACTGACCAAATGACCAATCGACATGATCAGCAGGACGATAATCGTCGTCCGGATTCCCGGTATCGTGACATGCCAGATCTGCTGAATGCGGCTTGCGCCGTCCACCTTGGCGGCTTCATACAATTCTGGCCCGATGCCAGCGATGGCTGCCAGATAGATGATGGCGTTCCATCCGCTTTCCTTCCAGACATCTGCAGCTGTGACGATCGACCAGAACCAATTGCCCTTGGCCATGAATTGATAGGGTGTATCGATCACGCCCAGGAACATTAGCAGGTCATTGACTGCGCCGTTTTCCGTGGACAGCATCTTGGTTACGATACCTGCTACTACGACCCACGATACGAAGTGCGGCAGATACGACACGGTCTGAACGAATCGCTTGAACACCTGCTGACGGACCTCGTTAATAAGAATCGCGAGGATGATCGGTACAGTGAAGCCTGCAATCAGTCCCATAAAGCTCATCGCCAGCGTATTACGCAGTGCGAGGAAGAAACGATCGTCGCTAAAGAGTGCGATAAAGTGATCGAAGCCTACCCATGTTTGATCAAAGAACGAACGGCCTGGTCTGAAATTTTGAAAGGCCATCGTCCAGCCCCACAGGGGCAAATAGCTAAATACAAAAACCCAGATAACGAAGGGAAGCGACATAAGGTACAGATACCGCTGCTGCAGGGCAATTTTAAAGAATCGACCTGATTTCGGTTTCGGTTTTTGCTTCTCCGGTTTCTTGGCTGTGATCGCTTCCATGATGATACCTCCTTGCTTTCTATAGCTATCTTAAACGAATTAAAGCGGTTGCAGTACCCTATGGATTGAGGCTAAAATCATATAAAAATTAGCGATCTGAAATTGCAAAAAAAGCCCTTACCCAAAGTAAATAAATCTCCTTTTGGGTAAGGGCTCTTTTGAACTATTGAAGTAATGGCCAAGCTCCGACGTTTAAGTTTCTTCAAGCTAGAGCTTGCGATAGCCCGTAGGCGAGATGCCAACATATTTTTTGAATTTGGTATGGAAATAGTCCGCATTGAGATAACCGACGCGATCGGCGACCTGGTATACTTTCATGCCTTCGGCGAGCATCGTCTTGGCATGCTCGATCCGCACTTTGTCCAGATAGGTGTTGAAGTACTCTCCAGTCTTGGTCTTGAACAGCTTGCCCAGGTAGGCGCTGTTGTAATTGAACACCTCCGCCAGCATCTCCAGCCGCAACTGCTGGTTGTAGTTACGGTGGATGAAATCAATCAATCGTTTGATCTGCTGGTCCGAGCTGCCCTGATCCAGCCGGCTGACGACGGTTTCCAGCGCCTGCATGACGCATGCAATCACATCAGTGAAATGAGACATCCGGTATGCATGGAGCAGCTCCGGGGCATAATCGCCCGGTTCGCGGGTCAGCTCGGGACGATGCTGCACTAATCGATGAATGATGCTGTGTGTAGCCTGAACGAGTCGGGATTTGAGCTCTTGCTCCGACGTACCGGTCAGATACCAGCTCCAGCCCACACCCTCTAACATCCGCTGCGCAGCCTCGGTATTGCCGGCATCGACAGCATAATAGACTTTGTCAGCCAGCGCGGCAGCATTATCCGGTACATCGCCTTCCTCAGGCAGCCACGCTGGAACCACTGGCTCGACCCCATCCGTGATAATCTGTCGACCAGCATAGCGGAAAGCTTCCTTGAGCAGAGCCTGGGCATCGGCACGGCTGGCCGGCCACGCGCAAGGCCCTTTGACTACCCGGCCAGCCGATGCTACCCAGTCCATCGCGGAATCCTGTATCGCTTGCTGGAGGAGCTGCTGCGCCTGGTCGAGTTCATACGTATCACGCAGTGCCAGCACCAGCTCCTGTTGATGCCAAAACACAAAGCCGCGCCCCTCCTGCTCTACGGCCTCTACCAGCCGTTCCTTGACAGCCGCCTGCAGCTCCCCGGACTCCAGAGATACGCCAGACAACCGCAACAGCAAGATGCGTCCATTGGTCCAATTCAGCTCATCCTGATCGGTTTTCGATAGCTCAACCGTCCCCTCCAGCAGCTCCCGGAATAGCTGGTCTCGGTCCTTGGGTGCAGCAGCCCGTAACCGCTCTGATGCCTCGGCTTCCAGAATATCGCGCAGCTTCATCAGATGCTGCTGCAGTTCATCCTCATCCACCGGCTTCAGCAGATAACCATCTGTCTGCAGCTTGATGGCTCGCTTGGCATATTCAAAATCCGCGTAACCGCTCAGAATGAGAAAACGGGTCGAGCCTCCCAGGGCGCGGACCGATTCAATAAGCTCCAATCCATCCATGCCCGGCATCCGGATGTCGACGATCATCAGATCGGGGCGATGCTCCGAAAATTTCTCCACACCTTCCCGTCCGTTGGCCGCAGTCGCTACGACCTCATAGCCCATCTCTTGCCACGGCATGATCGCCTTCAGTCCTTCGCGGATCATCTTCTCATCATCGACAATAACGACTTTAATCATATCGTTCCTCCTCCTGCCGGAACGCGGAATCGAATCCTCGTCCCCTCGCCCAGCTCGCTATCCATCTCCAGCCCATACTCTGCACCATAAGCGAGCTGCAGACGCAGGTGTACATTGCGTATGCCAATTCGATGTCCGTCATCCTCTTCGCGGTCGGCAAAAGAAGCGAGGATCGACTCAAGACGCTCGGGTGCAATACCGAGTCCATTATCTTCGACAAGGATGACGACCTCATCCCTCTCGCGCCATGCTCTAACGCGCACCGTGCCGCCCGCTTCCTGGCGCTCCAAACCATGGATAACCGCATTTTCCACCAGCGGCTGGATGATGAGCGGCGGCACTTGAACTTGACCAACGTCAGGCTCTGAGATGACCTCATAGGACAGCAGCTCTTCATGACGAAACTGCTGAATCTCCAGATAGCTATTCACAATATCCAGCTCATCGCGCAGCATGACTGTCCGCTTGCCTGCCTCCAGGTTGGCCCGCATCATTCGTCCCAGCATCTTGACGACGCGGGCTATGCCCGGCTGTCCGCTCAGATGGGCTTTCATACGAATCGATTCCAACGTGTTGAAGAGGAAATGCGGATTGATCTGACTGGCGAGCATTTTGAACTTGATTTCATTTTGTCTCAGCTCCAGCTCGCTACGCTGCCGGTTTGACTCCTTTACCTCCATCATCAGCTCATCAATACTGACAACCATTGCATTGAACTGCCTGGAGAGCTGACCAATCTCGTCCCTGCCGTCAATGGCCATAGACGTCTCGAAATTACCGGTTGCCACCTTGCTGATATGCTTGCTCAGCCGGCGCAGACGGTTAGAGATGAGCGCGGAGAAGGCATAGATCAATATGATCGCGATGACCAGACTGATGCCGATGACGATGAGCGCCACATTGTTGATGCGATTCGCATCCCGGACGATGCTGTCTACTGAGAAAACCGAGATGACCCGAATACCATTGTAGCTGGATTGCGGCAGCAACTGCTCGATCAGAATCTTGGAAGCATTGCCGTCCACCACCGCATCGAACGCACCGCTTTCCTCATGCATGACCTTTTCATCGAATTGAATGTCTGCAAGGGTCCTTCCGGTTCGGCCCGGACGGTTAGCCGCAATAATGGCATCCTTATCATCCACAATCATCGTCTCGAACGCTTCCTGATTCAGAATCGACTGCAGTAGATTCGTGTTCACATTGATGACTAGTACTCCCTCACCGCCATTATCACGAAAATCAACTTTACGCACCAGGCTAAAGCGCTGAATCTGATCCCGCTCATCCTCGATCCGGTTCCAGGAGATCAGCCCGTTCGTGGCCAGTGCCTGCTGATACCAGGGCTGCTCAACAATTTGCTCCGTCGGTTGAATGAACTCCCAGTTATTGAGCAGCGTATCGTTATCTATATAGAAGCGAATATCCGTTATTTCCTTGTACAGCCTGGCATATTCCCGAAAATCCGGATAGCCGCGATAGGCGCTGACTACCTCATAGACGGATTGATATTGCCGATTGGCGACATCCTTAAGCCGGTTATCATAAGATAGCCGGTAGGAGATGTCATACGAGACATTTATAATTTCAGCGGTACGCTTCAGTACCCGGTCGACGTTAAGCGCATTTTGCTCCATGGCATTGGATAGCGCCATTTGCCGCAGCTCGCCAGTCAGAAACATTCCAACGATCATCACCGGCACGAATACAATGGTGATAAAGGTCAGCATCAGCTTTCTTTGCAGTTTCATATCATTTAAGTAGCGAAGCATGATACTCCCTCTCCTATTCCGAAGGACGGCTTTTGAGAGCGTTCTCAAGATGACTCACGAGACCGATCCGCCTCATCCCCTATTGATTATAAAGGAAAGGCGGTCGGAAAAGCACCTATTTATCACATCTAAAATCATATATAAATTAGTGATTACTCGGCTCGCATCACATTCGTAAGTTCACCCAGACCTTCAATGGAGATGGTTACGCTATCCCCATCCTGCAAGTAGACTTGCTGTTCAGGCGGGTAACCCACGATGACGCCCTCCGGTGTGCCCGTCAAAATGATATCACCAGGCAACAGCGTCATATGCTGCGAGATATAGCTGACCAGCGTTTTGCAGGAGAAAATCATATCGCCCGTGCTGGAGTTCTGACGCAGCTCACCATTGACCGTCGTCTGAATGCTCAAAGCATTGGGATCCGCTATTTCATCAGCTGTAGCTACATACGGACCGATTGGCGCAAAGCCATCACAGCTCTTGCCCAGTAGCCATTGCCGGGTCCGTGCCTGAAGATCACGGGCAGAGACGTCGTTGGCGCAGCAGTAGCCAAACACATAGGACAAGGCATCCTCTTCGGAGACATCCTTAGCACGCTTGCCGATGACGATGGCCAGCTCGGCTTCATAATCGACCTTGGTCGTCACCTTCGGAATGATCACTTCGTCCCCATGAGCGCTAAGCGCATTATTGAATTTATTGAAGAGGATCGGGTAATCCGGGATGCGCGCGCCGGTCTCCTCGGCATGCTTGCTGTAGTTCAGTCCAATGCAAATGATCTTGCCTGGATCCGTCACGCAAGGCGCCAAATCCAGCTCATCGATCGGTGCATATATTGCCGCATTGGGTGCTCCGGCCGCTTGTTCTACGAGAGCAACCAGAGCTTCCGCTGCCTTGCTACCGCCTGCCATTGTAGCTGGGAGCGTCAACGGGACGTTCATATCCAGCTCAGAAGCCGCCTCCGCCACCTTCAATACGCCACGATCAGTCAAAATGCCCAGCTTGATTTCCTCACGCTCACGCCAGTTGATAAACTTCATAGGGATGGCCTCCTTTTCATATGAAAAGCGACGAAGCTGGTCCAGCTTCATCGCTCGTTCAAAGTCATTCATCGGATGTCAGGGCTGCAGCGCAGGCAGACTGGTTGCTTAGCCTGCTGGCAGCTCCCGCTTCAGGAAG
Organism: Paenibacillus daejeonensis DSM 15491; assembly: GCF_000378385.1. Lineage (GTDB taxonomy): Bacteria > Bacillota > Bacilli > Paenibacillales > Paenibacillaceae > Paenibacillus_D > Paenibacillus_D daejeonensis. Next base: position 845,824 of record NZ_KB899660.1, read on the forward strand.
TTCCAGAAATTGTTGTAGAACAGGTCCGCCACGTCGCGCTCGATTTCTTCGGCTGTAACGTTCCAGCCGGTTGCGGCGATGTCTGTATACTTGTCGATAAGTGCGTCGCCGATGATGCGTTTGGAGTGGCTCCATTTGTAGACAACCTGATCCAGTACGCGCGCATCGGAGTGCTGTGGAATCATGCTCGTGCCCAGCATCTCCATCCGCATCCGGGTCATCTCATTGATGAAGACTGGATTGTTCAAGAACCACCAGCAGCCGAATACCATCAGGTTGCGGAATTTGCGTGCCAGTGTTGTCAGCTCATGCTGGTTCTCGCGGGAGAGCATGGTAACCAGGAATTTGTTCTGCGGGTAGTGGAGCAGCATATGCTCGAGCGATTCGAGACCTGCCTTGGCGACAAAATCGCCAGCATCTCCAAGGGCCGGATGCACTCTTTTCTTGACCCCGATCATCATGGCAAACGGGATGTTGCGCTCGCGGCTGATCGGCAAAATGCAGTCTGCAATTACGCGGGAGCGGTCGGAATCCTCAGGGAACGCAAAGTCCGGCGGCAGCGAGACGGCCATGTATAGCGGATTCATGCGGTCGATCCAGTCCGTCAGGAAGCGGCGCACTTCACCAATGGTTGCTTCATTCCATTCGTCCTGTACCTCATAACCCCACTCGCGGAGCAGCGTCTTGGTGTTGCTATAGTCGTTAAGCAGCGGGTCCATACGCAGTACAGCGTGGAAACGCTCGTCGTATTTAACACCGCTCAGCCATACCTTGCGCTCTTCTTCATTAAAGATATCATTGGTCATGACAACATGCTCGACCTTGGCCAGCTTCAGCGTCGCGTCCACATGCTCTTCCGGGCTCATGCCATCAAAGAACTTGCGGTAGCTCGCCAGATCGCGGCTGCCTACATCCTGGCCGAACTCATCGAGACAAGTCAGCACGCCCCGACAAGCTTCACTGATCGGCGAATGGTTGACGAACAGCTCCTGCCAGATCAGATCCGCCTGCTCCTGCTTGCTCAGCTTCCAGAAATCTTCAATGGAAATATCTGACCAGCGCATAACTTCTGCGACCAGATAGTGGTACGTCAGCAGCTCGTCGATGCCGCGAAGCAGCAAGCCTCCGAATGCCGGTGCGTACAGGTGGGTATGCAGATCGGTTACCGGTTGGTTGGCGACCGTTTTGCGGACAAAATCCGCCAGTTGATCCTGTGCAATAATAGTCATGTCAAATGAATCCTCCTATATCGTCCGTTTTTAGGTTTGCTCTACTACAGGGTCACGCCGTCCTTGAAGATAGCAATTTCGCGGTAACCGTACAGCTCGTTGTTTGTTTCCTTCTTGCCGGAGGCGAGATCCAGGACGTACTGGAATAGCCCGTCTCTGACTTCGTCCTTGTCAGCGCCGTCAATCAGCTGGCCGGCATTGAAATCGATCCAGTGCTTTTTGCGCTCGGCAAGACCCGAATTCGTCGAAATCTTGACTGTCGGCACTGCGCCGCCGAATGGTGTACCCCGGCCAGTCGTGAATAACACGATGTGGGCGCCTGCTGCCGCCAGCGCGGTAACGGATACCTGATCATTGCCGGGAGCCTGGACCAGATTCAGACCCTGGGCATGGACGCGTTCACCATAAGGCAGAACGTCCATCACATTGCTGGTACCGCCCTTCTGCGTACAACCGAGCGACTTTTCTTCCAGGGTACTGATGCCGCCGCTCTTGTTGCCTGGGGAAGGATTCTCGTAGACTTCCTGACCATAACGGATGAAATAGGCCTTGAAATCGTTGACGAGCGAGACGATCTTGCTGAAGGTTTCTTCGTCCTTGGCTCGGTTCATAAGAATCGTCTCGGCCCCAAACATCTCCGGAACCTCGGTCAGAATCGACGTCCCGCCATAGCTGATAAGCTTGTCGGAGAACGCACCAACGAGTGGATTTCCCGTAATGCCCGAGAAACCATCGGAGCCGCCGCACTTCAGCCCTACCTTCAGCTTGGTGACAGGAATCGGCTCCCGCATCATGGTCTCGGCATAGGCAACGAGCTCATCGAGAAGCTCTAACCCGCGCTCCAGCTCGTTATCCACCTCTTGGGCCGACATGAACTTGATCCGATTCGGATCAGGATCACCGATGACCTGCTTGAACTCACCGATCTGGTTGTTCTCGCAGCCGAGGCCGACCACCAGCACGCCAGCCGCATTAGGATGATTGGCAAGCGCGGCTAGCAGCTTCTGCGTGTAGGTCAGATCATCACCGAGCTGCGAACAGCCCAGTGGATGCGAGAAGTGATGTACACCGTCAATGCCTCTGCCTGCATAACGGCTGCCCGCCAGCTTCTCCAGACGTTCACAGGTTTTGTTGATACATCCAACCGTGTTAATAATCCAGATTTCATTGCGAATGCCGGCTTCACCATTCGCCCGCAGGTAGCCGTCGAACGTTGGGATCTCGGCTGGATGGGGTTCAACCTGCAGCTGTGGTTCATACGTATAAGAAAGCAAGCCGGACAAGCCGGACTTCAGATTATGCGTATGCACCCATGCACCGGGAGCAATATCCTGCTGAGCGACGCCGATGGAATAGCCAAATTTGTAAACGTGCTCGCCTTTGGCAATCGCTTTCACGGCTGCTTTGTGCCCGGCAGGGATGTCCTCTTGCAACGTTATTATTGTACCATCAATCTCGAATTCCGTCCCGGCCTTTGTCTCCTGATACAGGATAAAAACCGAGTCTTCCTGATTGATCTTAATGTATGCACTCATTGCGTTTCCTCCTCTTCCTGAGAGAGCAATGCAGACAGCGCGCTTGCCAGTTGCGAGTAACAACCATCCTTCAGCTCGGCAGGCAGTTCAAGGCCCGGCGGGGAAGTCCAGATCGCTTCTGACTCCATCACGCCCGCAACCAGGACTGTGATATCCTGTGTCTGTTCATAGACGGTCCACAATCCAGCGAAGGCAGCCAGCGCATCGGCATTATCCTTCAATTCATAAGCTTCCTTCCTGCCATCCTTGATACGATATCCTTGCCAGTGCACACCATCTGATACGCAGCGGTGGAAACGGATAAAGGCAGCCAGAGAGGCAATCATGGGTTGTGGAACAATCCCCTGGGCTGCGGCATACTCCCGCATGGTCGGCTGCAGCCGCGTCTGAAACTTCTGAATCGAGTTCAAGGCAATATCAAGCAGTTTGTGATCAATGAACGGATTCGAAAAACGCTCCAGCGTCTGCTGAATATACGCCGCTGATTCATCCTTGGAAAAGGGCAGAATCGCCGATACCGTCTCGCTCAGAAATTGGCGAAGCGGGGAAGCAATCCGCTCATCCGCGATGGCATCCCGTACGATGTCATGACCAAGCAGATAAGCCATGGGCACGAGGAAGGTATGCGCGCCGTTCAGAATCCGCACTTTACGAACACTGTACGGCTGCAGGTCGCTAACCCATTCCACCTGCAGCCCCGCTTCTGCAAACGGCAACCGTCGCGCCAATTCAGTATCGCCTTCAATGACCCATTGATAGTAAGGCTCGGCGGTCACCAGCATCCGGTCTTCATAGCCCAGTTGCTCTTGCAGTAGATTAGCCTCGGGCTCCGGGGGATAGCCGGTCACAATCCGGTCAACCAGCGAGTTCACAAACCGGTTGGCCTGCTGAATATAGCGCTCGAACTCCGCTCCCAGCTGCCAGGCCTGAGCTTTCTGCAGCACGACGCGCAGCAAGGCGTCACCTGGACGGGGCAGCAGCTCACAGGGAACAATGACCATGCCACTGTCTGGGCCGAGTGATTGGAAACGCCGGTATAACCAGGCCGTCAGCTTGCCTGGATAAGACAAGATCGGCTGCGAGACGTCATAGACTTCCTCCGTGTAGACAACCCCGGCCTCCGTTGTGTTGGAGAAGATAAATTCAATCTGGGGATCTTCCGCTGTCGCCAGGAACGTATCCCACTCGGCGTAGGGGTCAACGCATTGCGAGACACTGGAGATGAGCTCCGTCCGGTCAACCGTCTCCCCGCCGCTTATCCCCCGCTCCACTAGCGTGAATAAACCATCTTGTTCTTTCATGACTTCCAGCTTGCGTGCTCCGCCCGGACGGGGCTGGGTGACCAGTACCGAACCCTCGAACAAGCCCTGGGCATTACTGCGGTGAATCATCCAATCGACAAAGGCGCGAATGAAATTCCCCTCGCCGATCTGTATTGCCTTGACGGGCCATTTCCCGCTCTGGCCGGCTGCTGCCGGATGCGAACTTGATAAACGAGGCAAAGTCATAATAACCCTCCATCTTGTACTCTAAGTTAACAACGTTGTTATCCAAAGCCGAGCCACAGCGGCTCTCAGCTTCAAGCCCGGGGGGCTCCCACAGAGCGACGCGTATGCAGCACAGGCTTGATTGTGTGACTGAGGTGCTCCGCACCGTCCTGCAGGATCTGCATCATCATCTCCACCGTGCGCTCGGCAACCTCTTCGAGAGGCGGGCCTACTGAGGTGAGCGGCACCTCCGCATACGCCATCTCGGGCAATTCGTCATAGCCGATGAGCGACACCTTGTCAGGTACCGCAATGCCCCGCTCGGTGAAGGCTCGGAGCGCCCCACGCGTGACGAGATTGTTGCTGCCGATAAATGCGCTTGGCGAGTCGTCCTGTTCAGGCATCTGCATAATTGCTTTGTAGCCGTCCTCCCAGGCGAGACCGCCAGAGAGTACATCTCCTTGCCGGAGTGGCAGGCCAAAATCCAACAGCGCTTCCTTATAGCCGCGCAGCTTGACCTCTTGCGAATCGCCTATAAAGCCGATTCTGCGGTGACCCAGCTTGAACAGATGCTCTACCGCCGCATAAATTCCTGCCTTGCGGTCGATTTGCAGCGCATGCACCGGAAGATGCAAGTTGCTGCCTACGACCAGCAGCGGCGTATCCAGCGTGGACAATCGCTTGGATAGCTGCAGCGCATGCTCCTCGACGTCCCCCCAGAAGATGAGCCCGTCTACTCTCATCTGTCTGAACCAATCCGAGGCTTGCTCCGGCGGCGACATCATCATAACGATCTCATAGCCGTGAACCTGGAACATCTGGAATAGACGCATTGCGAGCTGGGCATACAGCGGATTGTTGACATCCTGCCAGATCAGTCCGATCATCTGACTCTTGCCGCTGACCAGCTGCCTGGCCAGCAGATTTCTGCGGTAGCCGTACTGCTCGGCGATTTGCAGCACCTTGCGTTTGGTCTCTTCCTTCACTAGCGGACTATCGTTAAGCGCTTTCGAGACTGTGCTGAAGCTGCATCCGGCGAGCTTGGCTATTTCCTTAATCGTTATCATCTTCTACCCAACCCGCTTTCGCCTTGCTTTGCCTTCACTATAGCACAATCTTTGCACTTCTTCAATAACAACGTTGTTATTATATTGTTATGATTGGGAGAGCAATATTTTGCTAATGGGAGCAAGCATTTAGGATAGTTATTGTGATGCGCTCGTACTATGATAATCACAAACGTACTTAGGAGGTTGCTGCAGCTCATGAATCATCATCACTACGCAACGACGCCACCGATGGGGTGGAACAGTTGGGATTGCTACGGAGCAAGTGTGACGGAAGAGGAAGTTCGAGGCAATGCAGACTATATGGCCACACATCTGAAGGATTATGGATGGGAATATGTCGTCGTGGATATCCAATGGTATGAGCCTGGCGCTTACTCTTCCTCTTATCGACCGTTTGTCCCGCTGGTCATGGACGAGTATTCCCGCCTCATGCCGGCTGAGAACCGTTTTCCTTCTGCCGCAGGCGGTAAGGGCTTTCAACCCTTGGCCGAATACGTCCATGGCCTTGGCCTCAAGTTCGGTATTCATATCATGCGGGGCATACCCCGGCAGGCAGTTCATGCCGATACCGCAATTCTGGGCACCGAAGCGACAGCCCGCCAAATCGCGCATACCAATTCCATCTGCCCTTGGAACACCGATATGTATGGCGTGAATGCCGACAAGGATGGTTCCCAAGCCTATTATGATTCGCTATTCGAGCTGTACGCCTCTTGGGGTGTGGATTTTGTAAAGGTCGATGATATTGCGGCTTCCCGATTGTATCATTTCCATCAAGCCGAAATTGAAATGATCCGCAAAGCGATTGACCGCTGTGGCCGTCCCATGGTGCTCAGTCTCTCCCCCGGGCCTGCTCCGTTAGAGCATGCCGAGGTGTTGTCCTCCAATGCCAACATGTGGCGGATGACGGACGATTACTGGGACTTATGGAAGCTGCTGGAGGGCATGTTTGAACGCTGCGACAAATGGTCTGCGGTCGTTGCGCCAGGTCAATGGCCCGATTGCGACATGCTGCCGCTCGGACATATCGGCATTCGCTCGGTAGATGGCGGCGGCAGTGATCGCTGGACCCGCTTCACGCGCGACGAGCAAGTGACGATGATGACGCTCTGGTCCATCTTCCGCTCTCCGCTGATGTTCGGCGGCGAGCTGCGCGACAATGATGACTGGACCAACAGCCTGTTGACCAATCGCGACGTGCTGAATCTGCATCGTCATGGGCATAGCGCCCGCCAATTGGAGCGTGAGCATGAACGCATCGTCTGGACAGCCAGCGATGACAATGGTCATCGATACCTGGCCTTATTCAATACTGGCGAGCACGCCCAGGAATATGCGCTCCAGTCCTACCTGTCTGAGGAAGGTGCCCTTCGTGAAATTCGCGATCTCTGGCAGCAGCAGGACCTTACACCCGACGGAGAACTATCTGTTACCGTTCCATCGCATGGTGCCGTATTGCTCAGGCTCACTAGTAGATAGCTCCTTAAATAACGTTCCTATGCCTGTTGCGAGGAGAGGGGGCTTACGATCGCTGTTGTCCCCAGATTTCATTTTCACTAACCGCTTAAGCGGTAGAAATCCGGGGACAAAGGCGAACGCTTAAACGCTTTCTGCAAGAAAGCGACTTCGGAAGCATTAACCTTTCTCCAGCCTCCCTCTCCTCTTCACGCCTCATCATCCGTTTATTTCAAAGATATAGCCTGTCTGTACACAAGAACGACGGCGTCAAGCTGTCGATTCATCGTGTATAGACAGGCTATTGTTCTTAGAGCCGGCTTATGATGACTCACATTTACATCTGGTCCAACAGTCTCAGAATCAAGGTCACCGCTTCGGCACGGGTGGTGTACCCCGCCGGCGCAAACCGGTTGTTGTCTCTTCCCTGGACAATGCCAATGTCAGAAGCTGCAGCGACAGCCGGGTAAGCCCACTGCGGAATCTGATTGGTATCAGCAAAGGCAAGTGGCGCGCTCGAATCTCTGAGATCGTCATATCCCAGCACTCGCATGACCAGGACGGTTATTTCGGAGCGGGTAATCCGCTGTGACGGCCTGAATGTGCCGTCTTCATAGCCCTTGACTAATCCGGCAGCTACGCTTTGAGCCACATGGGCTTTGGCATACGCTGGAATCTGATCATGGTCCCTGAACGTCTGAACCTGATCCAAGGGATAGGACAGTTCAAGAGCCCTGGCAAGCATTGTCGTAAATTGGGCGCGAGTTACTTCTTCTTGTGGTGCAAACCGGCCATCCGGGTATCCGGTAACCCATCCCATCTCCGTTGCTCTTGCAATCTCCTTCTCAGCCCAGTGGCCTACGGTATCCTGATAGTAGATTTCTTCCTTCACAGGAGCAGGATTGGTGACCTCGACTTTAATGCCAGGCTCGGCAGTCGTTGTACTGCTACCCTTGCTGTCTACGAGCTTCACACGTTTTAACTCAATAGCAGCAGCACCCTCACCTATCACTTCAAATCGCAAGGAGGCGAGGTGCGACTGACCACTCTTGCCCTTGTTATTCCCAACAATAGTATGGGCGAAAATAATACTATCCTTCTCAACAATCGGAGGGACAGTGAAGCCAGCCCAACTCGTGGTGGCTTGGTGAAACTTCATCAGGCTGGGGTCATACGACAGACGCAGCTCGTAGCCATAAACATCATTCAACATATGACCTTCCACCGTAATCATCACTTCATCACCAACGTCCGCAAGGCCGACGGAGCTGCTCATCGTGAAATGGGGTTTGTCCTGGGCGAACGCCATGGTCGGCAGCATCGCGAATAGCAGGAGCGTGGACAGCAGCAGCTGCAGTATTCGAATCTTCAAGCAGATCGTCTCCCTTGTTCATAGACATCAGTTTTTGGAATTGGTTCATTGGCAGCAGATCCAAGGCTATCGAACGGAACGCATGAGGCCTGAACGATAACCTTGGACTGCAGCTTAATGATTAGTTAGTCAGGATGAGACGCGCCAAGGCGACAAGATCTTCAATGTCAATAACGCCATCTTGATTCAAGTCATATGCCTTGAACTGGTTCCAATCTGGACTATCTGAAGTTTTGCCATATGCCTTAGCAACCAATGCCAGGTCACCAACGCTTACTCTGTCATCGTTATTCAGGTCACCAGGAATAATTGGTTTGCGAATTTCAACGACATGTGTATCGCCATCAACAACGGATTCCACACCTTCGCCATCGGCAATAACAAGCTGCGAGACTTGAATATCCGTCACACCGGTTGTATTTTTGGCTCGGAAATGCAGGGTAATGAGATTCTGATTCGGATCATTCACTCCTTCATTGATATGGACGCCAAGGATTCGAATGCTTCCTTCTTGCCCCTCTGTGTCCACAATAATGAACTTGTCGGCATGAGCAGAGACGGGAGAGCCCACCAGCTCCAGCTTGGCAGCATCGTAGACGATGGTGATGTCTTGGGCATATACATCCTGATTTACGTCCTTCAGGCCATAAGTGACATCGAATTGTTGACCCGGTTGTACTACCTCTGGACCTGTCAGCATGGCTGAGCTGGAAGTAACGGACGCAACGGTTACTTTAGCTTTTGCTTTCTTCAGCGTACCTTCAATTGTACCTTCTACTTCAAATACGCCTGCTACAGCATAACGCTGTGGATCAATAGCGTCCCACACCACAGGACGGTTTTCCGTGGCAATTCCTGTCGCACTGGAATTGACTTCAACGGCTACTGTATCTGGAAGTACAGGAGCTACCTTGGCATTCGTGCTCACTTCTACATCCTCGATGCCTCTGATTTTGTTCTGTTCGAACAACCAATCAATCAGCATGCCGCGCTCTGGATGCACGTATTCGTTGTAGACTGGCAGCCAGACCGAGTGACCATCGAAGCGATGCCCGTTATATGGCGGGTCCATTAATTGATTAAAAGGAATGATGGTCAACAGGGAATCGTTCCAATAAGGCGAGTAGGTTTTGTCCGTGTTCACCACCGAGTTGTACAAGAAATCCTCTTCATCAACAAACGTCCACAGTGGCAGATTGGCTACCTTTTTAGCATTCTCTACATTCTGCGGTCCGCCAGCAGGGCATAGAGGGGCAGCTGCAGCTGCGAGTTCCGGATATGTCCGCAAGAAGGTCCAGGTGGAGCCTCCACCCATGGAGAACCCCGTGATATAGATTCGGTTCGGGTCCACCTTGCCCTCTTTAATCATTTTGTCGATAACAGCTTTCACTTTGTGCATGCTCTCTACCGTCGTTGCATTACGTGGAGCCAGCACGTGCGTGGGATACTTTTCCTGATTCTCAGGGTTGGCCCATACCGTACCGCCGTTGCTGAATCGGATCGGCGTATAGATATCATTGCCCTGTCCGCCACCGTGGAAGAAAACGACGAGCGGCAGCGGCTCCTGAGCGTCATTGTTATAGAAGTAGCTGTAATCCAGCCCGTCATGATTGGCATATTTGTATTGATCCAGGACAGGACTCACAACTCCGGTCTGGGCAAAAGTTGGTGCGAGGGATGAGCCGTCAGCATACGAAAGTTTGTCGCCCTTGTATGTGATGGTATACTTGGAATCCAGGGTATATCCCCCATCAATCGCTGTACCGCCATCGCCCCAGCCCACATCTGCAAAATCAACAATGATATATCGGCCGCTATCTGAGGGAGAACCAGTATCCTTCACTTGGCTGATATAGACATCCGTGACCACTCGTGGACCATCATACACGACAAAATCAGGATTCACTTTTCTTGTAGACTTTACATGAACACTGAAATCGCTTACAGAAATGGAGGCATCGTTTACATTTTTCCCTGCATCTATAATGACAGCATCCGTCCGCTCTTCAAAAGCAAAATTCACGTTCTTCAGGATAAACGGTAAAGCCCCATCCGTTGGCCCCTCATCGGCAAAGGCCGAAGGCAAACTGAAGGCCATAATTAAAAGTGAAAGATAAATCGTCACATACCTTTTTCTAAACACAGGACATTGCTCCCTTCAATAATTTCGTTTTAGCAAATCAGAATCAATTACTCCTAAGTTCATTGCATGTATCATTCCTCCATTTGCAATTTCGTTTTAGTTCAATCTGAGCGTAACAGAAGAATCAAGAAAAAAACGTCGAATAATGGTTGCCCATAAGCACCATTTTTCCACGAAGAATATGCATATAGACCTAGATCTACAAGCAGGGTTCCTTTCATTAGCATATAAAAAAAAGGCCAGTCTCTCCTGGATGGAGAGATTGACCTTATGCGCCTATTCCTTGTTCGTCTTAAGGCAGAATAAGCTCCATAATTCGTGCCTGTCCCCAGGGGGCTATACGTACATGAGCCTGTAAATTCACACGCTCTTCCTCAATCGCACGTCCCGTGCCTTCGGGGACATAGTACCGCTCCAGTCCATAGCGAATCTGGATTTCTTGCCCACCTGCATACCTGACCTGACCACGCAGTACAGCTTCATTCTCCGCTGTGTCTGGTCGCTCTGGTGAGACAGCTACCGCCTCGTAGATTTCCCCCTCATCTGCGGAGCGGCGCAGCTTGACGTAGACCATATCCTTCGAGCTTGGTTGTCCCGCTCCTGTCCACATCGATGCATCCAGACTGCTAATCTCGTATCGTAAAACGACATAATCCCCATAGAACAAATCTCTTGGATCAACGGGAGCCGTTTTTAATGTGATCTGTTGGCCATACCAGCCCACCGCGGCGTTGGAAATCGCCATCCCTGCCAGAACAGCGATCTGCAACGAAACCAGGATAGCCAGCAGCCATCTTCTACGCAAGGGATTACGCATCTTTATCCCCTCCTTCCCCGTTCAGAAAGCTTTTCCGCCGCCGATTCAAGTACCAGCTGAGGAGCAGCAGCAGAATTCCTCCGAGTATGAAGAACAAAGATTTGTCCATGAAATCCCAAGCCAGCCGGACATAGGCCAGAAGCACAGCGAATAGAAACAGGAACGTACCCAGGTTAACACGGAACCGCCATTGCTCGGAGTAACCATGCCACAACACATATAGAGAGTAGAAGCATAGCGCCAGCAGATAAAGGAATCCCGAACCTTGTGTAATGAAGAACCATGGCAGCAACAATAACCAGTCCCCCATTGTCCCGATGCGACTGTGCCTCCGCTTGCCCAATGCCGAGATAGCCAGCAGGCCGGCGAATACAAGCAAGAAGATTACCGTCTTCATCAAGTCTTCAGCAGCAAAGGTCAGGACGGGAATCTCTTCCGCGAAGAGAACCATGATAATGCCGAAGATATACATACCTGTCAGTACGCTGCCTTGCAGTCCGAAGACATCACCGCGATCCTTCAGCCAATCGGCCGCGGCATAGATCGCCATAGCCGGCAGGAAGAACCAGATGATCTTCCACTCCTGCATTCCAATCATGAGCACGGATTGCAACACCAGACTGAGTCCAAGCGCCCATGCCAGCCATCCATTGCGGTATCGCAGCCAATACGCTCCAAGACCAATCGCAAGAACCAGGAATGGGAAGATATTGAATTGTTCTGTATCTAACAAGCTATAATATTGCGAAATATTTAGCACAATAACGGAATACAGGAACAGTATCCGCGATGGGTACAACCACGTCAGCAAAACGGCGGCAAGGCCCCATATTAAAAACGCAGTGGACTGTACCAGCAGCAGATGGTACATCTGCACGATCAGGAAAATCGATCCTCCAAAGCTGGTTAAACCGATTGCCAGGAGACCCATACCAAGACGCTGATCTCCGTTGCGATGGAAACGTTCACCTACAAAATAGAAACCAGTCATCACTGCAATAAGCAGCAGGAGCCGCCATAGATGTCCGATGGCTTGCCAGTTGGCAGCGACATAGGTCAGGATGCCAATGCCCACCAGCAAGCTGCCCAAAATCGGCAACAGGCCGATCGTCCGTTTTTTTTCATCATACAACGACAGCAGCTTCTCGGCTTGTGCCGGGGAGATAATATCTTGCTGTACCCATGTGGGAGCTTCTTTTTCCAGCCATTTACGAGACATGGTCATCACTCCTCCTTTTAAGGTAATTCGGTGCTGAAAAGCAATCTTTTTGAATTTGATTTGTATTAGTTTAAGTTATCAAAGTGTTGAAGAATGGCCGGAGAGGCACGGAATCGAATCTGGAAAAGCGAAGCGTTCGCCTTTGTCCCCGGATTTCAACCGCTAAAGCGGTTAAAAAGCCAAGAAATCTGGGGACAACAGCGATTGGAAGATCGATCCGTGACTGTAGGCTTTTCTTTTCAACAACCTGAGTTATATCCTTAGTATAGCTTGCAGGGGCTGATTTCATAGTCCTAATCTTATCTAGTACCAGTGGACAGCCCAATACAAGAAGCTCCCAGCCCAATGGCCAGGAGCTCCATATCCTATAAATTACTTAAACGCCCGAGTAAGACATAAAGCCGCCATCGACCGGAACGGTAATGCCTGTAACAAATCCCGACATCTGATCGTCCACCAGCCAGATAAGCGTACCAAGCAGATCCTCGGGTTTGCCGAATCGCCGCATGGGCGTATGGGCCATAATTTTGTGTGAACGATCGGTCAACGAGCCGTCCTCATTAGTAAGCAGCCGGCGGTTCTGCTCCGTCAGGAAGAAGCCCGGCGCAATAGCATTCACACGAATTCCGGCATCCGCCATATGAACGGCCAGCCATTGCGTGAAATTATCTACCGCTGCCTTGGCCGCACTGTATGCTGGCACCTTGGTCATAGGACTGGGTGCGCTCATGGAGGACATGTTAATGACAACAGCCCCCGGACGATGGGTCATCCCGCGTGCAAACACTTGGGTCGGAATGAGCGTACCGATAAAGTTAAGATCGAAGACTTGTCCGAAGCCATCAACACTAAGATCAAAAAAGCTGGTCGTGTCAGGATCATCGACATCTTCCGAGCGGTAGGTTTCATTCGTTGTACTGCCCTTGGGATGGTTACCACCCGCACCGTTAATCAAAATATCACAGCCGCCGAATGTGTTAGTTACAAGCGCCGCTGCCGCCTCAACGCTCGTGCGGTCCAGAACATCACATGCGATAGCGATGGCGTCCCCGCCTTGTTCCCGAATGGAGGCGGCAACCGCCTCTCCTTTTGCTGCGGTACGGTTAAGAATGGCTACCTTGACCCCGTGACGCCCCAGTTCCTTCGCCATTGCTGCGCACAAGACGCCGCTGCCACCAGTCACGACAGCCGTTTTTCCTGCCAAACCTGGATGTATAGGTATCATGCTCCATGCCTCCCTATGGATTGTCGTTGCAAGGAATCCCAAATGCCCCATAAATACATAATGCCCATGGCCCGGTCATACAGCCCGTATCCCGGCCTGCACTCCTCATCCCAGATATGCCGGCCATGATCCGGTCTCGCGTAGCCTGTATAGCCTTGCTCATGATAGGCGGCAACGATATCGCAAATATCAACTGTGCCGTCTTGAGCGCGGTGCGAAGTCTCGATGAAATCGCCATTGTCATACAAACGGATATTGCGGATGTGGGCAAAAGGAATCCGGTCACCAAATTCGCGGACCATCGCGGCGATATCATTGTCCGGACGCGCGCTTAAGGAGCCACTGCACAAGGTGACGCAATTATATGGGTTATCTACCAGCGTCAGCAGCCGCCGAATATTATCGCGGGTGGTAATAATCCGAGGCAACCCGAAGATGGAATAAGGCGGGTCGTCGGGATGAATCGCCATTTTGATATCAAGACGCTCAGCTGTAGGTATGATTGCTTCCAGGAAATAACGGAGATTCTCCCACAAATCCGCCTCGGTAACCTCTCGATAAGCCTCAAAGCTGGCCGAAAGATGTGCCAGTCGTTCAGGCTCCCAGCCGGGCATGGAGTAATCCGGATTAATGGCAATTTTCCTGACCAGTTCGAGCGGGTCCATCTGATCCACTCTCGATTTCTCAAAAAACAGGGCTGTCGAACCATCCTCGAGTTCCCGGAACAGCTCGGTCCGAACCCAGTCAAAAACCGGCATAAAATTATAGCAAATCGTCTTGACGCCGACAGTAGCGAGCTTCTCCAATGTACGCTTATAATTCTCAATGTAGCCGTCGCGAGTAGGCAGTCCGAGCTTGATATCCTCGTGAATGTTAACGCTCTCAACAACATCCAGATGCAAACCATATGGGGCAACTTGCTCCTGGAGCGCCTGGATTTTCTCAAGCGGCCATTCGTCTCCAGGCAACTCGTCATGCAGGGACCAGGCGATGCCTTCAACCCCGGGTATCTGGATAATCTGCTGGAGCGTCACACTGTCATTGCCTTCTCCATACCAGCGGAACACCATTTTCATCGAAAACGCTCCTCTTCATAGTCTGTGAAATAGTGGGGATACGTAGCAATGAGCAAAGGAAGCTCCTCCTCCAGCTTACCGATATGCGAGTGCAGGATGGTAACGGTTCGCTCTTCCTCGCCTTGCCTTACAGCATCGAACAACTCGGTATGTTCTTCCAGCACAGGTCCGACATGCCGAAGCTCACGCAGCGCCAGCAGTCGCAGCCGGTTGATGTGAGCCCGCATCTGGTCTACAAAATTCAACAGGATCGAATTGCCTGCAACTCCCATGATCTGACGGTGAAAGGCTTCATCTTCTTGCAGAAACCGGTACATATCTCCCTGCTCTGCTGCTTGTCGCTGATTCGCCAAGATGTCGGTTAACCTGCGTTCGATCATCGAGCGGTCTTCCATCTTCCACATTCTAGCTGCCATTCGAAAAGCCCCTGTCTCCAGCTGCTCCCTTACGAAGCGCGCTTCACCTACCTGTACAAGTGAGATTCGCGCAATCCGTGTCCCTCGCTGGGGAAGCACCTCAATCAGCTTGTCCCCCACCAGCATTCTAATGGCTTCGCGGATCGGCGTACGGCTGACATCGAGGGACTGGGCCAGTTCGTTCTCATACAGCATCGCACCAGGCTCAGCTTGCAGGCTAACAATCCCTTCACGGATGCTCTCGTATACCCGAGTGCCCAGCGAGCGTCGTTCTTGAGGCTCCAAGGGTGCAAATGTCATCGGAATCCGCCTTCCTTTCGGTCTGTTCTTTGTCAGTTTACCACTCGTTGTGGATACTTGTATACAAGTATTTTCGGAGGCGGAGGACAATTTTCCCATTCTACTGTTTAAATTTGTTAATTTTCGGGTAAATGAAATTGCCTATTGTAGACAAGTCTGATGTGGTTGTGAAAGGAGGAAGTCTATTTGGTGCCGCTCGTGCTTCTATTGTTAATTATCGCAGCCGCAATGGTTCTCATTATTATGCTGGCCAAGCAACAGCTGACACGCACAGCAGATCAGCCGTCATCAGCTTCTCATCGAGCGAAGGCAGACGGCTATGCGCTCCCCGAGTCCCCAGGTTATTCGCTCGCATCGGCCGAGCATCCACTCTCGGGAAGAGCCCAGCAAGCTCTCGACACTGCAGGACAGCAGCTAACTCGGTTGCGCACCATAGCCGTGCGGTTGTCCGATCAAGAGGTAGCAGCCAAAATCCATGCGCTCTGTACGACGTCCGAGAGCATCTCGGAGAAAATCCGGCAAAATCCCAGCGGACTGGCCCTGGTGCAGCGCCATTATGATTACTACTTACCGACTGCGCTCGGATTAATGGAACAATATGACCGTTTGATTCATAGCGAAATATACACCAAAGAAATGGAATTCCAGGTGAAGCGCATGGAAAGCCTGCTGCCTGGCCTCCGTTCACACTTCGACAAATACTATCGCAAACTGGTGCGTCATGAACTCATTGATATTGAAGTGGAAGTCAATACCCTCGAGCAGGTTATGCGCTCGGAGCGTGTAACGGGCTAAAGTTAAGTCTCAGGCATTTGAAAAACGGCCGGAGAGGCACGGAATCGAATCTGGAGAAGCGAAGCGTTCGCCTTTGTCCCCGGATTTCAACCGCTAAAGCGGTTAAAAAACCAAGAAATCTGGGGACAACAGCGATCGGAAGATCGATCCGTGACCGGAGGCTTCCCTTTTCAATAGCCTGGAATCTAAAGGAGGACAAACCTATGATTGAATCGACACCGGCTCCTCAATCCGCAGGGGCAAGCCAAGGCACCGACCTGTCCGGCATCCTCGGACAGTTGAGCCCCATTGAGCTGGAGCAGGCCCGGAGGCTGGCAGATACGTTGTCCGTCGAGGAGTCTGGATCTGTGGCGGGATTCGGCAACACCATTCAAGAGGATATTGCTTCATTTGCCGGCTCTATCCTTGCCCAGATCAGAAGCGGGGACAGCGGAGATGTCGGCGCGGCGGTTACGGAGCTCATTATGACCCTGCAGCAGAGTCCCTCGGAGGAGAAGCCCGCACGGTCGCTAATGAACTTGCCTCTGGTAGGCAAATGGATGGCAGGCGCGAAGCGGGCGGCACAGCAAGCTCGCACGCTGGAGGATCAGGTTGAATCGATACGCGCCCAGCTCGATGCCTCTTACATTATGCTGCAAAAAGATATTCAACTGCTCGATATCGTATTGAAACGCAACTATGATTATTTTAAACAGCTGGATCTTCATATCGCAGCGGTGCAGTTGCGCCTGGAAGAGGCCATGACGGAGGAAAGGCCACGTCTGCAGGAACGGGCTGCTGAAGGCAGTGATCCCTGGGCAGACCAGCGGCTCCGCGAGGCAGAGGATTTCATTCGCCGTCTGGAGCTTCGTCTCGATGATTTTCGTCGCACCCGCTTCATCTCACTGTCCCAAGCCCCTCGCATCCGCTTGCTCCAGCAGGGCGAGCAGCTGATGATGGAGAAAATTCAATCGGTCATTTATAATCTGATTCCACTATGGAAGATGGATCTCGTGACCAGCAGCGCCCAAGCTCGCATCAGCCGGGCAATGGACGTCCATAATCAAATCAAGGGAGAGATTGAGGCGAGTATGCAGCGCAGTGCCCAGCGCCAACGTGAATTAACGCTGCATGTTGCTTCCCAGAGTGAGCAAGGGATGATCAGCATGGAGACGATGCGAACCGTCCACCAAGAGCTGATCGCTACACTCGAGGAAACCATGACGATTTATGACGAAGGCCGCAAGCACCGCTCCGAAGCCGAGGCCGAGCTGACAGAAATGGAACGCCAGCTCAAGAGCAAGTTAGCTGCGACGATCGGAGTCAGCCATACCCAGCGGTATGCTTGAGAACCACCTGGCCCCCTTAGAGTGAGCACCCGCACGAGTAGCCCTGCATCGTAATTGATGCAGGGCTACTCGTGCTTCAGAGCAAGGAACTGTTCATCATTCTCTCGCGTGGATGAAGCCTTTTACACCTCGTTAATTAACCACCTTTCACTCGTAGGGTCGGTACTTCTCCCGTAGTTGGCTGGCCATCACTTTGCGTTCTTCAACATCGCCTCTCAAGAACAGCCGGACAGTCCCTTCTTCCACTACAGGGGTCAGTTTCTTCCGTTTGACTAACGAGGACAGGCTTTGCTTGGAAATCTGTAGATAGTCGCTCACAGCGGATGCTGTCATCACATGCTGGCGAATCAGTCGAGTTATTTCCTCGCGTCTCATCTTGTAATCACCTCATATTGCCAACCATAACATGCCTTGTCCACCTAGTAAAGAGCAAACTAAAATTCTCTGTTTACAGAGGTAAATAGATATGGTATATTTAAGGTTATTTTCGAATGGGGGTGACAATTACGAGAACACCGAAGGAAGTCATCCACAACGAGGATGTCCAAACAGCCTATGCTTTGGAGACGCTGCTGCACGTCTATTCCTTACATTCATCTGACGGCCAATTGCTTTCTTGCGGCATCGTCACCGATTGGAATGAACTGACTTTCTATATTAATCATGTTCCCTATGACCGAAGTGAGCATGTGTTTCTAAATTTCGAGTCGTAATATGCGACTAACCCCCACCAGCAGCCTGGCGGGGGTTTCTGTGCGGATACTGGTTCAGATCAGAGGTGAGTTTACTGCTCCTATTAGTACAGGAACGTGCAGGAGATAATCACCAGCAGAATGAAGAGTACGAGAATTGCACCTGTGGATGTACCATGAAATCCGCCATAACCGCCTACAGCATTACCCATGTTGTTTCCTCCTTTAATTTAGGCTACACCACAAGATATGCGGCAGACGGCTAGAGGGCTGGGTGTTTTGGCAATTATTATCGCCCAATCTCAAACCGGTTGTCCCATTACAGCTTCGAGCTCTACTGCCGCAGCTCGCAGGTCCTTCTCTTCCCCATGGGCAAGTCGTTGTTTGAACGGCTCAACATTTCGTCACTTGCAAGATTATGCTATAATAGCAAGCAGATTAACAACCGTAAGGAGGACCCATGAACAAAGTAAAATTATTCTCCGGCTCGTCTAATCGGCCCCTTGCGGAGCAGATCTGCAAAAGTCTTGGCATTCCGCTGGGCAAGGTTGAGATTTCGCGTCAAGGCAGCGGCGAAATTCATGTCTCGTACGAAGAACCGATCCGGACTTGCGATGTCTTCATCGTCCAGTCTCTGTCGCATCCCGTGAATGAAAATTTGGTGGAACTGCTGATTATGATCGATGCTGCCAAACGTGCATCTGCCAAGACCATCAACTTGGTTATGCCTTATTACGGATATGCGCGCCAAGAGCGAAAATCCGCTCCGCGTGAACCCATTACAGCCAAGCTGGTCGCTGACGTTCTGACCTCGGTAGGTGCCGACCGATTGGTGACGATTGATTTGCACGCCGATCCCATTCAAGGCTTCTACGAAATTCCCGTAGACCACCTTACGGCACTAGACCTGATTACAGATTACTTGCGGAACAAGGGAATCGCCAATCCTGTCGTCGTCTCTCCTGATGCGGGACGAGCTGGCACAGCCGAGAAGCTGGCTGACAGTCTGGATTGTCCGTTTGCAATCATGATCAAGAATCGCCCTGCCCACAATATGTCGGAGATTACGCATATTATTGGCGAGGTCGAAGGCATGACGCCGATTATCATTGAAGACTTGATTGATACCGGCAGCACCATTGTCAATGTCGTTGAGGCCTTGAAGAAGAACGGTGCACATAATGCCTATGTCTGCGCCACCCATGGACTCTTCTCCGCAGATGGGCTGCAGAAGCTGGACAATCCGAATATCGAGGAAGTCGTCATCACCAATACGATCGCTCTTCCCGAAGAGCATTCCAACAAGTTCGTGATTATCCCAATGGCCCCACGATTGGCCACAGCCATCCAGATTATTACCCAGGGCGGATCGATCGACACGCTTATCAAATCCCACTGACCATAAGCATCTACACGAAGGCCTCGACCCGGGAGCATACCCGGCCGAGGCCTGTTTACGTCAACAATCGAAGTTCTCAAGAAACGTGAATCTTCTCGGTCTGAAGCGCGGGAGCCGCAGGAATCCAGAACTGGAAGGTGCTGCCCTGTCCTGGTACACTTCGTACCTGCATATCCCCCTCCATCATCTCAACAAAATGCTTGCTGATCGTCAGTCCGAGACCCGTACCTCCATATAAGCGCGTAGTCGAGGCATCCGCCTGGGTAAACGGCTGAAACAGCTTGTCCAGCTGTTCTGGCTCAATCCCTATCCCACTGTCCTCCACCTCAAACAAATAGCCGGCAGCCTCCCTCGAAGCCTCCACCACCCTGAGACGTACCTTGCCTTCACTGGTGAACTTGGCAGCGTTGCTCAATAAATTCAGCAGCACCTGCTTCAGCTTGGTCTGATCGCCAACGATCGTACCAGAGGCACATGCAATCTCCAATATATTCCCATTGGCACGAATCAGCGGAAGCACCGTGGATTCAACATCTTTGACCAAATCCTCCAGCGCAAATGCTTCAATGTACGTTTCCATCTTATCGGCTTCAATTTTGGAAATATCGAGAATGTCATTGATGAGGGTCAGCAGGTGATTACCGGATCTTCGAATTTTGTCGAGGTCCTCCATCAGCTCCTGTTGACCCAGGTCTTCCGCTTCCTCCATCAGCATCTCACTATAGCCAATAATGGCATTCAGTGGTGTTCGGAGCTCATGACTCATATTGGCCAAAAACTGGCTTTTGATTTTATTCGCTTCGATAGCCTCGTCATGCGCTTGCTCCAGCTCCGCGGTTCGCTTCGCTACCAGATCCTCCAGATGATGATTCAGCAGCAGCAGCTCCTGGTTTTTGAGCTGGATCTCATCCGATTGCTCTTGCAGTTGGTTATCCTTCTGAGAAAAACGATTGGAAATGACAATACTAAGCATGGAGAGGCCCAAAGTTAGTAAGGTGCCGATCGAAATGGTATAGGCTAGCGACGTCTGATCCAACAACATGCCAGTAGACATCTGCGAAGGATCTCTTAACTCGAAATGGGCCGCCAGCATTCCTGTGTAATGCATGCCGACTATCGCTGTACCCATAATCAGACCACTGCCAAGCTTCTTCCAAACTTCATGCCTTCCCCCTGCCTGGCGAAAATAAAAGGCCAGCCACAAGGCCGCTATCGACGCCACCAGAGCGATGATGATAGAAAGCGTGAACAATAAAGGATCGTATGTAATATTCACCTGCATGGCGGCCATTCCGATGTAATGCATGCAGGATATTCCGGCTGCGAGAGTAACGCCGCCCACCAGAAGCCGTCCGAGTGGCAACTGGGGACGGCTGACACTAATTAAGGCAAGCAGGGAGCCCAAGATGGCCGCAAATACGGACAAGATGACGAGCCCCATATCATAAGGAATCCGAACAGGTAAAGAAAAGGCCAGCATGCCGACAAAATGCATTGACCAGATGCCCATCCCCATAATGGCTGCCCCAAAGACAAGCCATCCCCAGCGGATGCTGCCGCGCGAGGTGATGATCCGTCCGCCCAAGTCGAGTACGGTGTACGAAGCGGCGACGGCAATGACATATGAGAATAAGACCAATACCGTATCATGGCTGCCATGCACATGCTCCATGGGTTACCCTCCTCTGACAAGATCCGATGACAAGACTAATTTTGCAAGAGAGCTGCCACCAGGATCGCCCATCCTGCGATGAATGCCAATCCGCCTAGTGGGGTAATGGCTCCCAGCTTGCGTATCCCCGTAATACTTAGTACATATAGACTGCCGCTGAACAACACAATTCCAATGAACAGGACCCAGCCCGCAGTAACTGCCAGAGAACCAACTGCTGCATCTCCTGTGAGCAGACCGACGACAAGAATGCCGAGTGCGTGGACGATATGATATTGAACGCCAGTCTGGTAGACGGCTAGCTGCTCCGGTTGCAGCTTTTTCTTCAGGGCATGGGCGCCAAAAGCGCCCAAAATAACAGCGACAATCATATTCAGGCTGCCAAGCAGCAGCAAGGTTTGCATCATTTCCATCCTCTCTATTTACAGACTCACAACGCGATTCTTACCGGTACGCTTGGCCTGAGCCAATGCTTTCTCCGCTTGGCGAATCAGCTTGGCATGGCTGCGCTGCAGCGTAGGCACAGTAGAAGAAACACCGATACTGACGGTCAGCGAATCGCCCATTTCCAACTGATCCATGGGAATCTGAACCGACATCACCGATTTGCGAATCTCTTCCCCCAGCTCGGCCATCGCCTGCAATTCCGTATTGGACATATACAAGGCAAAGGTACCCCCGCTGTACCGTGCGATAAACGCGTCGTTCTGCTGCTTGCCAATAGCACTAAGAACATCAGCGACCCACTGCAAGCACAGGTCTCCGCCGTGAAAGCCCTGCATCGTGTTGTACACTTTGAAATTGTCGATGTCGACCATCAAAAGCGACAAGGGCTGCTCCGCCTTCAAACAACGGTCCCACTCATGGAACAGCGATTCTTCAAAGAAACGGCGGTTAGGGATTTCAGTGAGCGGGTCCATGTTCATATACTTCTGCAGTTGGTCGGCAACATCCGTGTAGCTGTCTTGCTGACGCTGACTGCTCTCCCGGTCACGCACAATGATCCAATAGGAGGTCTTGCCTCCGAACTGCACCTGCGCAGCCGTCAGCTCCACCTCAAGCACAGTTCCATCCAGTAACGTCAATGTCTCAGACATCGATGTGAGCTGCTCTGTGGAATGCTCCAGACGATCCAGCTCGGAGAGCAGCAATGTCTCTCCCTCATTGTAAAATAATTCGTCAATTCGCTTGCCTACCATGGTGTGAGAATCCTGCGCCCGGAATAACCGGGCAGCCCGTTCGTTACAGTACACAATCTCCTTGTCCGTCAAGGTAAAGAACGCGGCTGACGAAATCTCCATCAGTTGCATGTACCGCTTCTCGTTTTCCTTGATAATGCGCATATTGAGCAGCGCCTTCTCCTCTGCCTGCAAGAGCTGATGCTCCGTTCGCCGGAGCATGACGCTACTAAAATCCGGCATCACACGACTCTCCATCTCACGCCATGGCAGAGAAGTCGACTCCACCACCTCCCGCCATTTCTCGAACGATTTGCGAGGGGATAGACGCACCCCGTCGTTCTCCTGAATGACAGCCTTGGCGGGGTCGCCGGCCCAATCCACAATCTGGATGACCTCAGGGCGGAACCAGATGATAAATTCGTTATGCTCAGTTGCAAGCGCCAAATACATGACACCCGATGCCAAATGTTTGTATTCCCGTGCGGGTTCAAATTCCTTGCTGAGTCGGGACGTATGATAGACATGGTCTACCGCCTGATCCGACAGCCAGGCTGCGAGCTCCTCTACCTCACCACGACCAGGGGTCGAGCCGAACAAGGTTAGCTCACCCTGATAACAGACGGCTGCCCCTGATGCCTTCATCAACTCAAGCAAAGCAGACTCTGAGGCTTTCAGTCGCTTCATGACAGCGGCGGCTGTGGTGTTGCCAATGAAGATACTGGAGAGCTGATTGACCCTGGTCTTCAGTTCAACCTCTTCCTGATAGTCATCAAGCTGCTGTCGTTGATAGAGCTCGTTGGAGAAGAAGGCTCCCAGGAAATTGCACAGATTGCGCATCCGATGGGTCACATACTTGACCGAATTATGATGGCATGTAATCAGTCCCCACAGCTTGCCTTCATGAATAAGAGAGATCGTCATTGTCGCCTGCACGCCCATATTGTGCAAATACTCAATGTGCAGCGGCGACACGCTTCTCAAGGTGGACAAGCTTAGATTGAGCGGTTTGCCGTTCTGGGGATGCAGCACCGGCAGAATCGGTACCGGCTGATAGCTCACATCGACAATCGTACGCAGCCAGTTCCGCAGGTAGAGCTCTCGTGCTTGTCTGGGAATATCCGAGGCTGGATAGTGATGCCCCAGAAACGGCTCCAGTCCTTTTTTCTTGGCCTCGGCGATAACCTTGCCATTCCAGTTGTCGTCAAATTCATAAACCATCACCCGGTCATAACCAAGAATAAGACGCAGCTGCTCTGCCGTGACCTGGCTCGCCTCAAGCCTGCTGCCAGTCTGCTTAATAATATTGAAGAACGTCTGAATCCATTCAAAATCGTTCTGTTCCGTGGAAGCCTCATCGTCCCCCGCCTCCAGCTCCAGAATGAGCGTATTGTCACTCTCATGCATAATGGCGAAAAAAGGCTTGTTGCCTGAAGGCGTCTGCAGCGTCACATGCATGTAATTCAGTGCGGAGGGAATCGAGCGGTTGCGATACAGCTTGACCATATTGTCCAGCTCCTGCGCAGGGACGAGCTCGCGCAAGCTCATGCCCAGCATCAACGCATGTTCGATGCCGAGCACCTGCTCTGTATTCGTACTGCACTGAATGATTGTATAATCTTCTGTGGAAACGGCCAGCAGGACGCCATGCGGCTGTATGCTGCCTGGGATATGGATAGGTTCCTTGTCGCAATTGGTCAGGTCGATCGGATCCTTGAGGATATAATCGCCCTCGGTGAGGAGCGTACGGTTCAGCAGCTCTTTGTTGTTCTTGTTGCTCGCATCAGACATCCGTTCCATTCCCTTCTATAATGCTAACTCTAATGGGCAGGTGGCAAGGTATCGGTGATCCAGCGGTCCAGCAGCACGAACGTATCCCTAGCTGCCTCAATCATCTGTGTTTCTTTTTCTGCACTGTCTGCCTCCGCTAGCAGCTCCTGGCGGAACGCTTGCCAGCGTTCCCGCGTGTCTGCACCATAGCTATTAAAATATCGTCCGTTATCCGCCGGGTCGATCGGCAGGTATTGCGACAATTTCTTCGTAATCATCTGGCCTCCCAGCGTGGAGCCCTCCAGCACGTACAAGCAGCCCAAAGCCCTGGCGCGTGTAGACACATCCGGCAAGGAATCGCATTGAGGTACCGTATCAAGTGCAGTCCGATCCAGGCCAAGTGCCATCAGGTCATGCTCCAGCCAGGCTGTTTTGTTGCGGGAAGGCTCGGTAAGTGCGCTTCCCGGGGGCTGCTCGACGTCTTCGAAACGTATCTCCAGCGGCTTGATGAATCCGTAAAATTTAACCAGATACGCTTTATATTGATCCATCGTGAGATGATTATTCATAATGGCGGTGGCATATTCATTTTCTTCAATCTGCTCGTGCATTGGCGCCGTTTCGTCCTTGAGACGATTAAGAATAGTAGATGCCGTCGTCATAGGTTCCGCCTCCTTTTTTTACAATACTCTAATCATACCATTAAACCACAGTCAATAGCACTAGCACATAATCATGCAAAACGAATCGTATTTCATCCACGGGAAACTATAATATAAATGTAAAAAAAAGGTCCTCGCGAACGCCGGAGGTATCTTCCGACGTACGTGAGGACCACGTGCACACATGTGGCTCATTAGCAAAACACTTCATTAGTATTATCAGGTCACTGCCGCCGTTGACGCCCGCACGATCAGCTCGGTGCGCAGGGCAATTCGTCTCTTCACTGTCGGCTCGTGACCAAACTCCTCCATTAACAGATCTACTGCCGCCGCGCCAAGACGCGCCATGGGCTGTGCGATCGCCGTGAGCGGCGGGTCCGTCACATTGGCCAGAATCGTGTTATCAAAGCTGATGATGGAGAGCTGTCTGGGCACATCGACCCCTGCTTCTCTGGCGGCTTGCAGCGCACCTACGGCAAGCAGATCATTACAACAGAAGAGGGCTGTGGGCCGATCAGCCGCAGCGAGCAGATGGGCAGCCTGGCGCTTGCCATCTTCAATCCGGTAGCTGCATTCACGCAAGGCGGTCTCGGGCAGCTCAACTTGAGCTTCAGCGAGTCGCTCCCGAAAGCCCCGCAGCCGTTCCCTGCTGCTGACAATACCCAGCTGCTCCACTAGTACGCCTACCCGGCGGTGACCATTGGCCAGCAGATGTTCAGCAGCGAGTCGGCCGCCGTAGCGGTCATCCGCAACCACGGTATGAACCTCTACCGAGGGAACCTCCCGCCCGATGACAACGGCAGGCGTGGTCCGGCTCAGCTCGCCGAGCACCTCAGTGCTGCTCAGCCCCGTACCGATGATGATGCCGTCAACCTGCTTCTGACGCAGCACCGCTAGGTATTGTGCAATTCGTTCGTCCCGGTTATCGGTGCTGCAGATGATGATACTGTATCCGAGCTCGTGCCCGCGATCTTCCACGCTGCGGGCCACCTCGGCGAAGAATGGATTGGCAATGTCAGGGATCAGCAGTCCCAGCGTATACGTATGCTTGCCAGTCAGCGCCGAGGCAATCCGGCTTGGCTGGTACTGGAGTCGTTCCATAATCGCAAAGATCTCGCGTCGTTTATCTGCACTGATCTTCCCTTTATGATTGATGACCTTGGATACCGTAGCGATGGACACACCGGCTTCCCGCGCGATGTCATAGATCGTAGCTCTCATCTTCATTTCCTCGCACTGGGCGCTATTTGCGAACTAGCCACTCATGATCTGGATCATTGTAGAACTTCCAGGTCCGTCGCGGCCCGGCCATGACGTTGAGATAATACACCTCGTAGCCTGCAGGTGCACCAACCGGATGATAGCCGCGGGGCACCATCACGGCCTGCCTATCGCCAACCGCCAACGTCTCATCCAGTGAACGATCATCCGTATACACCCGCTGCACAGCGAACCCCTGGGGGGGATCGACCCGGAAATAATACGTTTCCTCCAGCAAGGATTCCTGTGGCAACGCGTCCCGGTCATGCTTGTGAGGCGGATAGCTGGACCAGTTCCCTTCCGGAGTAAAGACTTCCACCACCAGCAAACTGTCTGCTGGCTCCTGCTCCGGCAAAATATTATGGACCAGCCGTTCCGTACTGCCGCTGCCCCGCTTCTCCACGCCCACCTCTGGCGGTGCAATCAGCCGGGCGGCGTGCCCGCCACCGGTGGCAGGCGCTTCACAGATCGCCAACTCTAGTGAAGTAATGGCTGTAATCCGGTAGTCTTCACCACCAGGAACATAAACCGAATAGGGCGGAATCTTCTCGAACACGTTCATCCGCTTGCCGATTCCTTCCCAGGTCTGGCCGGCAGCCGACACGTCGGCACGACCGCTGAGCAGCACCAGGCAGACCTCTTGGTCTCCCGTATGGCGTTCTAACGACTGGCCGGGCTCGAGCTGCAGGGCTTCAAACCCTACATAGGTCCACCCCGCCGATTCCGGCGTAATGCGCAGCAGACTGCCATCCCCAGCCGGCTGCTTGGCTGATGGTACAATCAATGGATTACTCATCTACATGCCTCCTTCATGCGTGGTCGCAAGCTTGCGGAGCTGTCTCGCCTCATCCAGTCTCACCGGACGATTCAGCTTCAGCGAGTGCCGGGCGGCCAATGCCATCAGCTCTGCCTGATACCCGTCCCTGCCATCGACCGGAACCGGGATGCTGCCGCCCAGGGCGGAGACGAACTGCTTCAACTCTTCAATATAAGCTTCGGTGTAGCGTTCCAGGAAAAAATGCAGCGGTTTGTCGCGCTTTACGCCGGAGGCCGTATGAACCTCCGCCGTGTTGGGATAGTCATTGGCAACTGCCACGCTGCCACCCGACCCGAACACCTCGATACGCTGATCATAGCCGTATACGGCTTGACGGCTGTTGTCGATGACCCCAAGCGCTCCATTCTCAAAGCGGATGGTCACGATCACTGTATCTACATCATCATACTGTGCAAAAACGGGATCCACGAGCACGCTGCCAAAGGCATGGACCTCTACCGCTTCGCTGCCCGTCAAATACCGCGCCATATCGAAGTCATGGATCGTCATATCCATGAAGATGCCGCCTGACGAGCGGATGTACTCCGGACTTGGCGGAGCCGGGTCGCGGGAGGTGATCTTGACCAGGTGCGGCTGACCGACCTCTCCACTCAAGACCAGTTCTCTGGCTCTGCGGAAATTACGATCAAACCGTCGGTTAAAGCCAACCTGAAGCGTCACGTTAGCCGACCGAACAGCTTCGAGGGCTTCCGCCGTCTGCTCAATCGATAGGCTGACAGGCTTTTCGCAGAAAATGTGTTTGCCCGCCGCAGCTGCCTGCTTGATTAACGGCACATGCGTATCAGTCGGTGAACAGATCAGCACCGCGTCTATCGCGGGATGATCAAGCACCTCCTCGCTACGAGTCGTTACCAATCCGATACCCAGCTCTAGCGCCCACTTGCGCAAGCTGTCATCTGCGAACGGATCACTGATGGCGAGGACCTCAGCCTCGTGCAATCGACCCAAATTCTCTGCGTGAATCCTGCCGATGCGTCCGGCGCCAATAATCCCGATTTTGATTTTTTCCATGACTTGTGCTCCTTTTCTTGCTGCTATCGTATAGGAATCTTGCGATGATGTAGCTTACCAGCGTGCCGTAACCATTTTCTTGCGGGTGTAGAACTCGACGCCGTCGCCGCCATTGGCATGCAGATCGCCATAGAAGGATTTTTTCCAGCCCGAGAACGGGAAGAATGCCATTGGTGCAGGGACGCCAAGATTGATTCCCAGCATGCCGGCATCGATCGTTTCCCGGAACTGCCGCACGGCGCTGCCATCCTGCGCGAACAAGCAGGCACCGTTGGCGAACTCGGAATCGTTGGCGAGCTCAATCGCTTGCTCCAGCGTCTCCGTGCGAACAATCGAGAGAACCGGCGCAAAAATCTCATCCTGCCAGATTTTCATCTGCTGCGTCACCTCGTCGAAGATCGTTGGACCCACGAAATAGCCCTCGCCTTCAACAGCCGCATCCTGACGCCCGTCACGGACAAGCCGCGCGCCCTCTTGCTCGCCGCGATCAATATAGCCCAGCGTACGTTCCTTGTGTGGCCCCCGAATGACCGGACCCAGGAACACATCCTTCTCCATCCCGTTGCCAATAACGATCTTGTCTGCCGCTTCCTTCAGCTTGGCGACGAGTGTATCCCCGACATCGCCTACGGCTACAACGACCGCACAGGCCATGCAACGCTCGCCGGCTGAGCCGAATGCAGCTGCCGTGATCTGCTGGACAGCAGCATCCAGATCGGCATCAGGCAGTACGATGGAGTGATTCTTGGCTCCTGCCAGCGCTTGCACCCGCTTGCCGTGTGCGGTACCGGTTTTGTACACATACTCTGCCACCGGCTGCGAACCGACAAATGAGATGGCCCCAACATCGGCGTGCTCCAGCAAGCCATTCACGACATCATGCGCCCCGTGTACGATGTTAAGTACGCCTTCCGGCAATCCAGCTTCAGCGAATAGCTCGGCCAGACGGTTCGCCAGCAGTGGCGTCCGCTCGGACGGCTTCAATACGAAGACATTACCGCAGGCAATGGCGAGCGGAAACATCCAGCAAGGCACCATCATCGGGAAATTGAACGGCGTGATGCCCCCTACGATGCCGACCGGGTACCGATACATGGCAGATTCCAGCGATGTAGCGATATCTGGCAGCACTTTGCCCATCATCAGCGTCGGCGCGCCAGCGGCGAACTCCACGCATTCGATGCCGCGCTGCACTTCGCCATATGCCTCTGCGTAACTCTTGCCATTCTCGCGCGTAATGATCTTGGCCAGTTCCTCCCAATGCTCGACAAGCAGCTGCTGATAACGGAACAACAGACGAGCCCTGCGCGGTACGGCGGTACGGCTCCAGCCCGGATAAGCAGCCTTGGCCGCTGCCACGGCTGCATCCAGATCGGCGCGGGTGGACAATGGGACCTCGGCGATTACTTCTCCGGTCGCAGGGTTGTAGACCGGTTCCGTCGTGCTGGATGCGGAGTCGACCCATTGGCCGCCAATGAAGTTTGTGATGACATGTGCTTGTTTGGTAGTTGTCATAAGGATTGCGAATCTCCCTTCATAGTTAAGCTTGCTGCATCGTATGGGTATCGATATAGTTCTGGACGGCGTCTGCCGTTGGCATGGCATCGGAGCAGCTATGGCTCGACACGACGATCGCTGCCGCCGCGCTGCCATACTGCATGCTACGCTCAATGGACCAGCCCTGCATCAGACCATACAGGAACCCAGCCGCGTAGGAATCCCCGGCTCCGAATGTCTTGACGACTTCCGCCCGATAGCTGCCCGTGCGGTGACTGCCGCCATCGCGGGTATAGGCGATTGAGCCTTCCTTGCCATGCTTGATAATGACGACCTGTCCCCGGTAATCGAACCATTTGGAGGCGGTGATCCGGTCTTCATGGCCGGGGTTATCCTCATGCCGCTCCATCATGTCAAACTCTTCTCTGGTTCCGATAATGATGTCGCAGTGCTCGGCTGCCAGGTTGTAGTAGGTCGCTGTTTCGTCCTGCGAGGTCCAGGTATACGGACGATAATCCAGGTCAAAGGCGATAATGGCGCCGTGCTTGCGGGCATAAGCCAAGGCCTGGAACACCGCTTCCCGGGAAGGACTCTTGGCAAGTGCCGTGCCGGAGATGAGCAGCAGCTTGGCACCGGCGATCAGGGATTCCTGCACTTCGCCCGTTTCCAGGAGCAGGTCGGCCACATTATCCCGGTACATCAGAATGCTGCAATCCGTCGGGCTCTTGATCTCCGTGAACGCCAGACCTGTCACTGCTCCGGTATGATCCGTGACCACACCCGATGTTTCAATGCCATTCTGCTCCAGATAACGGACGATGAAGCGGCCCATCTGATCGTCGGCGACCTTGCCAACAAAGCCGCTCCGGAGACCCAGACGTGCCATGCCGATGCAGATATTGGCTGGCGAACCGCCAACATATTTGGTGAAGGTTACGGTATCCTCCATCGGGCGGTTGATTTCGTTGGCGTTCAGGTCAATGCACAACCGGCCGACGGCTACAAAATCAAGGGATTTCTGTTCAGGAAATGCAATCATGTTCATTGTCTCCTTTCATCAAGCCATCCAAGTAGTTGAGCGCCCGCTCAGCGTATTGACGCGGCGGATGCAGCGCGGGATCTTGCTCGCCTTCGAGCATCGCCCAACCGTCATAGCCGCGGGTATACAGCTCCCGGATAATCGGGGCAAAGTCGAGCGCTCCATCGCCTGGTAGTGTGAACACTCCTTTGCGGACACAGCCGATGAAGTCCGTCCCATCCTGGGCAGCCTGCTGCAGCACTTGCGGCCGCACATCCTTCAAGTGCACATAAGCGATGCGGTCATAATGCTTGCGCAGGACACTTAGCGGATCTGCACCTCCGAAGTAGGCATGGCCGGTATCGTAGAGCAGGTGGACATGAGCCGGATCTGTCAGCTCCATCAATCGGTCGATCTCCTCCGGGCGTTCGACAACGGTTCCGCCATGATGATGGTATGTCAGCTTCAGACCGTATTCACCGGCAATGGCTCCAGCCTGATTCAGTCCTTCGGCCAGCGCCTGCCAGCCTGCTTCATCGAGCCTGGCCACCTCCTTCTCATGCGGTGTCCGTCTCGGGTCGAAATGCTGTGAACCACCGATCTCGGCGGTACTCACCACCTTGCAGCCCATCTCGCTCAGAAACTGTACATGGCTGCGATAGGCCGCCAGCTCTTGCTCACGATAGGACGGATCAGAGAACAGCACGGACTTCCACTGTGACACGAGCTGAATGCCGCGGGCGTCGAGCTCCCGCTTTAATGTCACGGGGTCCGTCGGATACTTGCGTCCCATCTCCGTGCCGCGCAGGCCCAAGGCCTGCAGATCATCCATAATGGTCTCAAATGTTGTATCGGCTCCATGCTCCTTCACATCTTCGCCCACCCAGTTGATCGGATGCGCTCCGATCTGAAATGGCAATTGATTCAGCATAGCAACTACTCCTTCCCGTTCAAATGATAGAGTTCACTGGCTTCATGCGACCGTTCGGCCATTTCTTGAGCCGCGGCCCGCACCTTGTCGCTCTCGGATACCTCCGGCACACCGACGCGCCACCAGGACTCGTAGCCGGATGTGTTCGTGCCTGGCAGCACCTTGATGTCCAGCAGTGAAACGCCAGGATAGGCCTGGGATTCATGCAGCGCCTGACGCAGCTCCTCCACTGTGCTGGCCCGCCACGTCTTGGCCCCCATACTCGCGGCGTGAGCGGCAAAATCGATGGGCAGATAGTTGCCGGTCAGGCGGCCGCTAGCTCCATCCCTGCGTCGGAATTCATTGCCGAAGCCATCGCTGCCATGGCCGCGCTGCAGATTGTGAATGCACTGGAAGCCGTGGTTATCCAGCAGCAGTACGGTCAGTTTGACGCCTTCCTGAATCGCTGTCAGCAGCTCGGAGTGGAGCATCAGGTAACTGCCGTCGCCTACCAGCGCATAGACATTGCGGTCGGGCTCAGCGAGCGCAGCCCCAAAAGCGCCGCTTACCTCGTACCCCATACAGGAAAAGCCATATTCCATATGGTAGGTGCCGGGCTCTGAAGGACGCCAGAGCCGCTGCAGATCCCCTGGCAGGCTGCCAGCTGCACAGACGATAACATCCGAAGGCTGCAGAGACTCATTAATGACACCGAGTACACGAGTCTGCACCAAGCCTTCCTCCGATTCCAACGCATAGAGACGGTCCACTTCGCTCGTCCATTCCGCTTGTCGCTCTGCCAGCTCACCGGCGGCATAACCGCTGAGGTAACCGCTATCCCTAAGGGCATGCTGCAACGCCTGAATGCCTTCTTTGGCATCCGCCGTGAGTGGCACCCCCGAGAGCTTGAAGGTGTCCGCTCCGTTAATGTTCAAGTTCACGAATCGAACATCTGGGGCAAAGGCCGATTTGGATGCTGTGGTGAAGTCGGAATATCGTGTGCCGATACCGATGATCACATCGGCTTCCTTCGCCAGACGGTTAGCAGCCAGCGTACCTGTAACCCCTATCCCCCCCATGTTCAACGAATGATTCCACGGCAGAATACTCTTGCCTGCCTGGGTCTCTGTCACCGGGATTCCGAACTGTTCAGCGAAATTCGCCAGCTCCTTACCAGCATCCGCATAGTGTACGCCACCCCCGGCGACGATAAGCGGCCGCCGGCTGGCAGTGATTACGGCTGCCGCGCGGGTGACCGCATCTGCTGCAGGTGGTCTGCGCTCAATCACATGTACCCGCTTGTCAAAAAACGATAGCGGATAATCGTACGCCTCGGCCTGCACATCCTGTGGCAGCGCCAGCGTAACGGCGCCAGTCTCGGCTGGATCGGTCAGTACCCGCATCGCCTGCAGTGCAGCGCTGATGAGCTGCTCCGGGCGGACGATCCGGTCCCAGTATCGGCTGACCGGACGAAAGGCATCTACCGCCGACATCGTATAATCGCCTGGTACCTCTAGCTGCTGGAGCACCGGATCGGGCTGACGGCAAGCAAAGTTGTCACCAGGCAGGAGCAGGACGGGAATCCGATTTACGGTAGCTGTAGCAGCGGCCGTCACCATATTGAGGGCCCCCGGACCAATGGAAGAGGTGCAAGCATAGATTTGCCGACGCTTGCGCTGCTTGGCAAAAGCAGCCGCGGCATGCACCATGCCTTGCTCGTTTTTGCCCTGGATGAAGGTGAGCGAACCCGGACTGCGCTCAAGCGCTTCCCCGAGTCCTGTCACATTGCCATGTCCGAAAATTCCCATGACCCCTTGTACAAACTTGAACTCATGGCCGTCAACCGAGACATATTGCTGGTCCAGAAACTTGAGCAGCGCCTGAGACATCGATAAGCGAATGGTCGTCATAAAGTCTCCTCTCGTTGGGTTAAGCGCTTAACCCACATCTAAAATAAATTGCCCTGCAAGTGTTCTTGCCCCGGTGCAGGACGCAGGACCTAATCCGCCTGCACCGGGCTTGTGGCCGGTAGTACTGGATCTGCCGGGGACAGCGTAATCCGGAAGGTGTGATCATACGGCGTAAGCAAATTGACCAGGACCGTACGGCATTGCTCGGGATACACCGTTCGCAGTGACGGAGCCAAATGGTCTTGTGAGCCGCCATCGATTGCAATCCAGTCGTCTCCCGCACTTAATTTCACACTGCCTTGCGTCAGCATGAAGCGGTTCGGAGCTTGCTCCACCAGATGCTCCCCTGCCAGTTCACCCTCGCTACTGAGCAAAAAGGACACCTGGGTCATCAGCAGCTCCGGCTCGTCGCAGCGGATCCGAATGAGCCACCCCTCCCCGTCCTCGGTTAGATCAACCTGCAGACGATGCTCCTGTTCATGCGTAATTTCCCGCAAATGATGCGGCAGCAAATACCAGGGGCTGCATGGTGTGGTAGCGGTCTCAGGAAGCAGATCGCCTCCCAGAGGGCCGTAATAACCCTTGGTTTCCCGGGCGCTAAGCCGATAGCCCTGCTCCGCCACTTCTAGCTGCTGGAGCTTGACGAAGCCCGGCTCGAAGGCAGTAGCGACCTGAACACCAAGCAGACGGGCTGAGCCATGACGCAGGGAGAAAAAGGACTGGCTCTCCGTCATCACGGTAGCGCTCGTACGGCCTTCGCGGTGCCGGGCCACCGCTGCCCCAAATTCCGTATGCATGCGGCTATGATAGATGACTCCAGCATGGCCTGCATGCTTCATGTCCTGCAAATAGCGGGCCCGTGGCACATCGGCATTAAAAACGATCCGGTAACGCTCCGGCAGTGGAGCGGAGGCGGCCTGGATCTGCAGCAGATCCGGATATCGCAGCACGCCTGTCAGGGTGTGGTTTGGCAGGCCCCCCGGTAGGGTTAGCGCTTTCCCTGCATGCGCAGCGAGTGCTGCAATTTCGGGAGTTGCCCCCTCCCTGCTCATAAGCGATGCGATGAGAAAGTAGGTTGAGGCCTGGGCTGCTGTTCCAAAATCCTGCCGGCCTGAGTAGTCAGTGACCACTTCACCGTCCGGATGAATCATGTACGTCATCATCTGCAGATTGCGCCGGACAGGATCCAGCAGCTCCGGCATGTCGAACTGTTCAGCCGTGTAATACAGGGATAAATCGCTGACGGAATTGTAAATGCCGTTGCTGCGCTCTGTCCACTCTCCGTCGGCCGTACAATCCATTCCCTCGGCGAGCCATTCCCCAGCCCGCTGTCGGAGCGCCATGTCTCCGGTAAGCCGGTAGAGAAACCCTAATGCGGCAGTCAGTACCCAACGGTGATTGGGCGTATGGCAGCCGCCCGTAAGCATCGCTGGAACTGTGCGTTCCAGAAACTGCCGAATCGTTCCGGCTGCCGCCTCCAGAGGCTCCCAGTCGCTGGCGGTCAGCAATTCATAGATCTGCGCCAGACCGCTGATGACAAAAGCCGTATCCGGCGGCGAATGCATGTTGGTAAACCCTGGTGAAATTGTACCATCGCGATGCTGAGACCGCAACTGAAAGCTTGCAGCGAGTGCCAGCCGCTCTGCCAGCTGTTCGTCCCGATAGTACCGCGAATCCTTACACAGCAAGGCAGTTGCCCATGTTGCAATATACGTCGGTGCCCCGCTCACGTGACTGGGCCAGGCCACGCCCGTCAGCGGATCCCGAATTCCGCCATAGAAGCGGCTGCCCGGCTCCAATACTTGTCGCTCCATCCCGATCTGAGCCCACTCATCGTTGATGGCGACGATTTTCTCGTACGCTTGCATTCCATCTTCACCTCCCAGCCCGGTAGCGGGCTGTTGCTGGACTATCCTTTCACTGCTCCCAACATGACACCATTAACAAAGAAGCGCTGCAGCCACGGATACACGAGCAGAATCGGCACCGTTGCGAAGATAACGCTTGCAGCCTTCAAACTTTCGGGTACAAGCAACATGTTACGCTGGCCGCCTTCATTTTTCAATAAGTCTGTGATCATGGAATTCTGGACCATCTGATACAATTTGAGCTGAAGCGGATACAATTCGGGACTGGTAATATACATCAGTGTATCCTGGAATCCATTCCAACGGCCAACTGCGTAGAACAGACTAAGGGTCGCCAAAACCGGCAGCGACAGCGGCAGCATAATGCTTATGAGCGTCCGGAAATGGCTGCTGCCATCAATTTCTGCAGATTCTTCGAGACTTTCTGGTATGTTGTTAAAAAACGAGACCATGATGATCAGATAAAACGGATTAATGAGGCCCGGCAAAACCAGTGCCCAAATGGAATCAAGCATGCCCAGATTACGGACCAGAATATATTCAGGGATAATGCCCCCGCTGAAGAACATGGTAATCACGACGATCAACATCATCGTTTTGCGTCCTTTTAGCTTTTTGCGGGAGAGCGGATAGCCCAAGATAATCGTCATGAGCATGCACATCACGGTAAACAACAGGGTTAAGGCAATGGTAAAGAACATCGAGCGAATCATGGAGGCGTCAGAGAATACTTTGGCATAGGCTTCCATCGTAAAATCAACCGGGATCAGACTAACCTTGCCTGAGGTGATCGGACCTGCCGAGCTAAGGGATATCGCTATCAAATGCACAAATGGAGCCAGGCATAACAAGGTAGTTACGGTTAGAATGATGACAGTGGTCATGTCGAACCAGCGGCTAGCAGTCTGTTCTTTCATAGGGAGATGCTCCTTTCATGGTTGATTAAAGAATGCTCTCGTCGGTCAGTTTCTTGGAGGTATAGTTAGCTCCCAGAACAAAGATCATGCCGACAACGGCTTGGAACAGGCCGACGACTGTAGCCATTGTATATTGTCCGGATTGTAATCCGACGCGATATACAAACGTACTGAGCACATCCGAGTACTCCCTTACCGCCAAGTTACCGATGACATAGGGACGATCAAAACCGATGGAAATCATGTTGCCCAGATTGATAATGAGCAGGATGACAATAGTCGATTTCAAACCAGGCAAGGTGATATGCCAGATTCGTTTCAGTCGACCGGCGCCGTCAATGCTGGCTGCCTCAAACAACTCCTTGTTAATACCCGTCAGCGCTGCAAGGTAAATGATGGTTCCCCAGCCTGCGCTCTGCCATACACCGACAAGCAGGTACGTAACGAGCCACTCATTCTTGCTAGTTAGGAACGGAATCGCTTCAAAGCCGATGCTAGTAATCAGGTTGTTAATCATGCCCGACTGCGTACCGAACACCTGATAGACAATCCCGCCAATAATAACCCAAGAGATAAAATGCGGAATATACAGGACGGTTTGCGAGAGACGCTTGAACCAGACGATCTTCATCTCATACAGCAGGATCGCAAGAATGAGCGGTGCCGGGAAGGAAACCAGCAAATCCAGGAAATTCAGCATGAGTGTATTCCGGAGCGCAAGATAAAAATCCCGCATCCCAAAAACTTCTCTGAAGGCATCAAATCCAATCCACTGACTTCCAAGAATACCTTGAAAGAAGTTGAAATCCTTGAAGGCAATCTGGATCCCGTACATCGGACCATATCGGAAGATGAGAAAATATGCCAGTGGAAGTACAACGAGCGCGTACAATTGCCAATAACGAGTGAAATAACTTTTAAAGCTCATGACTACCCCTCCTAAAAGTTTTCCGAAGGAAAACTCACTTCGGAAGCCTACGCTTAAGTTTTCCGAAGGAAAACTAACTTCGAAAGCATATGCTTACGTATCCTGTACCGAAGGTCGTAAAGTTGATGTGGGAAAGCAGCGATCGCGAATAAACGATCACTACTTTCCATCACATTTGGTTCCTTAACCGTTCAGTTCTGCGTACAACTGCGTCCGCTCATCCAGGATCGCCTGACCGCCATTTGTCATGTAATCATTCAACATGTTTTCAAAGACGGTATCGAATTGGTCGGGGGAAGCCATGGTCGATTTCACAATCAGCTCGTTAAACTTGTCTTGCAGGGTCGTTGCATATTTGGTTTGTGCTTCAATCGGTCTGCCGGTAACGACCATTTCAACGGTATCGCGATTCGCAATCTCTTGAGCCAGGGCAACATCTTCCTGATAACGTGTCGGGAATTGCAGTTTACGCGCTTTCATATTGTCCTCTTCACTGCCCAGTTGCTTGCCGTTGGAGATAATCGCCATGTCACCACTGATGAACATGCGGTCGATGGCTTCTTGGCTTGGGTTTTCGAGCGCAACCGGAATCCCGTCTTCCAGCGTGAAGTTTTCGCCTTCTACGCCGTTCTGAATATGGAACAAGTGATCATCAGAAGCCATCCACTCCAGGTACTTCATAGCCTCCACCGAACGCTGGCTGGATTTTGGAATCATAATGTACATGCCGTTTGGTGCATATTTAGGCTTCACATATTTGCCTTCCGAATTGGTAAATACATCGATAGGCAGCACATTGGCGTTCGCTTCATTTGCTTTGAGAATATCGTAGGTCCCGTTTTCGTAATACAAATTGACATCATCTTCGGAGAAAAATCCTGTCTTGCCGCTGGAAATGTCCTCGTAGAATTTCTTCTTGTCCTCATCCAGGCCGAAATCTTTACTAATCAAGCCTTCGTTGTACAGCTTATTCATAAAGGCCAGACCCTCTTTGAAACCTGGCAGCAGCGTTGGATAGTCATTGGAGCCGAGCTGCTGTGTCAACGTGAATCTCTCTTCATCGCTAAGCGGCTCAATAAAGGACCACAGCATCGTCTCATACTGCGCAGAAGCAATGGTCATGCCGAATGGGATGACTTGGCCGCCAGTTTGCCCAGGATCCTGTTCTTTAAAGGCTTTCAACGTTTCATACAGCTCATCCGTTGTTGTCGGAACCGGCATGCCCAGCGCATCGAGCCAGTCTTGACGGATAAAGGATGAATACTTACCTGTGTTAGAGCGTTTGGCTGGAATGGAGAATTGTGTGCCTTCAAACTTACCGTATTCCAGAACGTCATCGCCCAGGAATGCCTTCAGGTTGGGGGCATGCTCATCCAGCAACGGGCCGACATCTGTCAATCCTCCTTGGCTCGCATAGCGGTTGAACGTGTTGGGATCATACGTAAATACAATATCGGGAACGTTACTGCCGCTGGACATCAGGACGTTCAACTTCTCGATTTCTTCAGAGCGCGGGACAGGAACAAACTCGACATCGATATTATTGGGATCGCCGAAGCTTTCTTGAACATAACGCGTCATATAGTTATCTTGAATGGTCATGCCCGTCGGCGTATTGCCCCGGTCAAACACCTCAATCTTCAGCGTTACGCGTTCGCCGTTCCCACCCTCAGCTGCGCCTCCCGGGTTGCTCTGTCCATTATTAGAAGAACATGCTGATACGAAGAGTGTGCTGAGTACGACCGCCGACACCAGTGCTTTGGAAGACATGCGACGTTTGTTATGCGTGTGTTGTCTGTTCATTCCTACCCCTTCTTTCCTTCAGAAATGTTTCCGGTCTGGAGCGAAAGCGCTTTTACCAAGCTGTCGATCGTGTGTGATCCGGATTGACCACAGTATGGCATAGCCGAAAAGCAGGCAGCAATAAACCAGTTTCGAATGCATAAACTTCAGACGAAAACATGCAATATCTGGAACAATAAACTGTCTTCGCATGCTAAACCAAATTCCCGAAACCCTGATCTGGCGCGGGTTTCCGCGTGCTAGCGTGACGAGTTGGGCTTCATCTGCAGCTTGCGATAATCCCCCGGCGTGACCCCGATAATCCGTTTAAACACCCGTCCGAAGGTAATCGCATTGGCGTACCCCACTTGAAGAGCGATCGTTCCAATCGGATCGGTTGTCTCCGAGAGCAAGTGCTCGGCACGCTCCATTCGGAGCTGAACGATGAAGTCGACAAATTTCATATTGAATTCCTCTTTGAACAGATAGCTGGCATATTTGCCGGATATATTAAACCGGTCGCTCAAATGCTTGAGAGAAAGATCCGGGTTTTCAAAGTTCTCTTCAATGTAGGCTCTAATCTCGGTTATCATTGCCCGGTGATTCTTGGATTCGCTGTGGGCCACATAGGTACGATAAATGTCTGTCAACTGTTCCAAATATAAGTCATTGAGCTGGTCTAACGTATCCTTGGTCTCCGCCTGCCTGTTTAATTCCTGCATGACTTCCGGCGTGAAACGCTCCTGCAGCTCTTCCGAGATTTCGGATAATTCGCTGCTGAGCATATCCATCATCGTTCCCAGAATCATCCGGATTTCCTCATCCTTGAGACGATCTCGCCTCAGCTCTTCAAACAGTCGATCGATGGCTTCCCGCCAGTCGCCGCTTAGCAGCCGGAATGCCTTGACCAGCTCGGCGCTCAGCTGCATATATTTGTACCAGGTTTTATTACTGTTGCCGGGTAGCTCCTCGCTCATGATGATGGAATGCTCGCCCATGGCCAAACGATGTTCCAATGCCAGCATTGCGGCTTTGTAGGATGCCTGCAATCCTTCCATCCCTTGGTCGAACGAGCCTACCCCGAATCGCAGCGTCATACGCAGATTGGATTGAATCCAGCCGCCACCCGTATCCACAAACGAACGGACACGGGCCTTGGCATCCGCATCGGCCTCACTGAAGCCCAGAATCAACCCCATCCGATTTTCCCCAATCCACTCCGGCCAACCATGCATACCTCGATCCTGGCTTAGCTCTTGAATCACATTCATGAGGGCGAATTTCAGCGTATGCTGGTCGCGGATGGAATAATCGCTGCGGAAATGTCCGTATTGGGCAATCTCGACGACGACAAAAACGGACTGGACAATCTTCGTATCTTGCGGGAGGATTTTCAACCTGTGCATGCGCGTGTTAATCTCTGCTGCTTCCGGCTCTCCCTGGATTAGATCATAAAATAACTGCCTTCTGCTTGCTTGCAGGCTCTCGTTCTGCCGCTTCTCAAAATCCGCACTTTGCTCGATCAGGCTCTCCAGCGTACGATCAATCATGGACAGTTCATCCATTTTGCGTCCGACCTCTCCCCGATTCATCTGAATCGACTCAATGCGATTCAACATGATGCGGATCGGTCGATAGTTCTTGCGTGTAATGTAGATGATGTACAATATCGCGAGTAGTACCGTGACGATGCCTATGACAATCCACACATAAGAAATGACAGAAACCCAGAGGAACAGCTGGCCAGCCGTGCTGCCGCTGACGAACTCCCATCCGAGCGTATCAAACTGCTGACGATTCAATACTCTTCCGTCGGGCTCATCCTTCTCAAAGCTGCTGGCCCCATGGGTTGAAAAAATCGGCTCTCCATGACGATCCATAATACTGAGGAATGACAGCTCATTGTTGTTCATCGTCCGAATCATCTGCTCAATGGCGTACATATCGAGATTGATTACAACAAGGCCCCCATTGCCAAAAGGCAGCGGTTGTCTTTTATACATGGACAAGACCTGCTTCACGCGGTTCGGCGAACGCTCTTGATAATCCCTTAGCTCCGACCACCCATCGAAGGCTGGATTCTC
Organism: Paenibacillus daejeonensis DSM 15491; assembly: GCF_000378385.1. GTDB lineage: Bacteria > Bacillota > Bacilli > Paenibacillales > Paenibacillaceae > Paenibacillus_D > Paenibacillus_D daejeonensis. The sequence goes on from NZ_KB899660.1 coordinate 886,687, forward strand.
CAGCGCTTGCAGAATAAACGCTCGGTCCGAGTAAAATGCCAGCGGAAACAAGCCGTCCTGAGTTAACACTGTTTCGTCTTCCGCCCGATACAAGTAGACTGAATCGATAAGTGTCTCTCCTGCCGCCAACGTGCGCAGACTATCCGCAACATCGTAGATGATCTCAACATCCTGTTCGGTCTGGGAGACACTCAGGAATTGTTGAAAGCGATTATTTTTTTGGACGACCTCGAGCAGGTTCATTTCAATATCTACCAAAGATCTGGATAAGCGATCAATTGTATATTCCGTTGTAATTCGGTCGGCTTTGACCGTTTCTTTGTGAGAAATATCCGTTACTATGATAAACGATAGAAAAATCAGGATCGTCACAGTGATCAGGAAGATCGGAAAATAAGAAAACAGCATCTGGCGGTACCAGTTGTTCTTCAGCAAGTGAATCCCCCTCATCCAAATGACAGATGGCGCCAGTAGGGTAAGCGCTTACTCTAGTGTAAAACAATTAAGGGGAAGAAGCAACCAGGAGACGTGAGGTTTTTTTACGGGGCCGGGTCACGGCGATTATAGCAGAACGAGGGAACGGGGCTCAACCCCCGAAATATGGTAGGGGCGGGCGGAAGGTCAAGTTTAGGTGCTAAGGCTTCGGTAAAGCGTTAGCGCCGCATAATATTACCATGAAAAAAGCGGTGCTGAATAGCACCGCCTGATTGGTATGAGATTACAGGGATTCACCATGCAGGTAGTTGAAGAACGGCTTGTCTACCCAGAATTGGTAAGGTGTGATGATTGCTTCCGGATCAATTGCTTTGAAGCCTTCCACGACGCGCTCGGAGTCTTCATTTAGCGAGAACGGATGCACGCTGTATGTGCTGTCTGGATCAGTAATCAGGTTATTGGTGATCACTTCGTAGTCCGCCAGCTCGGTTTCGGAGAAATAGAGCGGCTGCCACCACGATCCATGAATCAGACCTTGCTGATCTGCAGCATTCTTCTTGGCATACGTAAGGATGACATCTTGGAACGCCGCTTTATCAGCCGCATTGTCAAATTCGAATACCAGATCATACTCCAGCGAGAAGGCAATGTAGTTTCCATTTTCGATTTGTATAACGTTTGGACCCGGGTCGCCCCACTCTGCCAAATGCAGGAATGCAGAGGTTTTTGGCTCATATTGCACTTTGGCATTCAGGTGCTCACTCTTCAGCAGACCCACCAGTTGGATGGCATGCTTCAGATTGGAATGACCATAAGTCAGAGTCAGCTCAGGAATAAAGTTAGCATCATAGCGGGAATCTTTGATATTGTAGCCGGTAACCAGCTCTTGCTCGAGTGCTTCGTTCACCAAAGCTTGCAGCTTCGGTGCTTCGAACAGATCTGCTGTTTTGTTAGCCGTCTGAAGCTTCGCTGCAATGTCTTGGTCATATACATAACCAATGTACTGCTTGTACAGGCCTTTGTTGATCAGTACTTGACCAAGCAAGCTGTTGACCAGGGATTCGCTAGCTGTATGATGAGGTTTGTAGTTGGCATGCCATGTCGCAGGTAGCAGGCCAGTATCCACTGCTGCAGCCAACTCTTGCGCCATGTTCTTGCTCAGCTCGCCGCTTTTCACACCCAGTTTCGCCAAGACTTGATTCACTTTCGCATCCGGATACGAGTAAGCCAACTCCTTGAGACCAGCTGCACGGATCGCAATCGAAACCGCTACGCTGTTCGTCAGTGTCTGGTTGGCTTGGATAGCCGGGCCAGAGAGGATGCCCTGCTGGTACAGTGCAGCTGCATCAGCAAAAAGCGGATGGGTCGATGTCAAATCCGAGAAGACCGCTTCTTCGCCAGACGGAGTCAAGCTCAGAATATCAGCGACAGCAGCAATGAACTGGCCTTTGGTGACCGTGCCTTGCAGGCTAACGTCATATTTGGATTGCAGGAACTGCTGGTACTGCGATGGTCCTTCGGCATAAGCCTGCTGCGAAGCGTGAATTGCCACTGGCTCGGCGGCAAATGCAGCGGTGGAAGAGAACATCAGGGTTGCGGAGAGTGCGACAGCGGTGAGCCATTTTGGTGAGAAACGCGGTGAATGAGTCAACTAGGATACCCCCATCATCATGTAATAATCCCGATCCTTTTCGTCGGATAAAGATAATAATGAAGTATATGATGAATCTGGAAGGGTGTCAATGGCAATAAAATGCCATTGGTTTGGTCGAAATGGATGGGTGCGTTTACAAAACCTAAACTTAGGGTATGCTGCGCAAAAACAGCACACATACAATTATGAATCCCGCCTGGTGGCATGGGAACGCTCATTTAGGTGCACATTGGCACTTATTTCCCGCCTATTGGTGGGGGAACGCTCATTCAGGTGCACTTTGTTACTTATTTCGCGCCTGATGGTGAGATCGAGCTCATTCAGGTGCACTTTGTTACTTATTTCGCGCCTGATGGCGGGATCGAGCTCATTCAGATGCACTTTGTTACTTATTTCGCGCCTGATGGCGGGATCGAGCTCATTCAGGTGCACTTTGTTACTTATTTCGCGCCTGGTGGCGGGGGACGCTCAATAGCTGTCCTCCAGAAAGCGCTGGATCCGCTCATCATTGCGTCCGGAGGATTCGGCTAGCAGCTCGGTCAAGCTACCGCCCTGCTCGCGGAGCTCGTCGATCTGTACATCCGCCTTCAACCGGCCGTGATGGAGAACGATGGCACGGTCGATGACATTCTCGATTTCGCTGATCAGATGGGTGGCAATGAGAAGGGTCTGGTCTTCACGCAGACCCGATACGGCCAGCTGTATGAATTCTTTGCGGCTCAACAGATCCTTGCCCTGGAAGGGTTCATCCATTAGAATAAGCCGGGCGGATTTGGCGAGGCCCGCGCTGATCTCCACCTTCAGCTTTTGTCCCTTGGAGAAGGTACGCAGCTTGCGGGTTTCGGGAATCTCATAAAATGCTAGCAAACGATCGTAACGAACCAGATCGAAGCGTGGAAAAAAACCTGCCAGATAGGCGCCGTATTCCCTCGGGGTCATGTGCGGAAAAAAGCTGCCCTCTTCACTAATGTAGGCCATCTCACTATAGTGCTCCTGTGGACTGCCGCCCAGCACCTTGATCTCTCCACTGCTCAGCTCGGTGATACCCATGATCGTCTTGAGCAAGGTCGTTTTCCCGCTTCCGTTTGCGCCGAGCACCCCAACGATTTCGCCTGCACCAATATTCAGCTGCTCCAAATAAAACGCGACACCTGTACCTGGATATCGTTTCTCCATATAGCTTCCTTGAATCATGGTCTTCCCTCCTCTCCCGCCTTCTGAATGTCAATCCGCTCCAGCGTACGATTGGAAGACGTGTCGCCGACAAGCCCCCGATCGGGCATCTGATAGACGGTTTGGAAGCTGTCTCCGATTACTTTACCCGTCAGTTCACCGGAATAGATACGCTCACCAGATTCGTAGACATAGATAGCGACTTGATGAGGTTGACCGTGAATACTCATAACTCCCGGTATGCCGGATTCGATAGCCTCATAGCGAATCAGGTACTGTCTGCCATGATGCCAGCTCATGTGGGCCACTGCCTTGGTAGCGAATTGTCGCTCAGGCTTCATTTCCTCAGTAGACAGCCCTAATAATGAAATGCCGTCCGATACATCCAGACTGATCACGGTCGTATCCAACAGTCCAGCATCTCTGCCATTCGTAATAAAATAAAGATGCAGCATGTCCGCCGATTCATCAGCAACAACTTCATAGTTATATCGATAGCTGAAGCCGCTTGGTGCAGTTTCGCCAAACCGGACGGCGTCAATTGTTGCCTTGCCCAATTCCTGGCCGGTAGCTGGATCATATCCTGTTGCAGTCAGTACGCCATTCTCCGAGGTTATCAGCACGAGTTGATCCCCAACGGCTTCAAGACCGATGATTTCAACGGTAGTACCATTACTGGAATCTGCTGCATTACCATCCAACACAATCTCAGCCACCTTGCGGTTTTCTGCTGATTCTCCTCGGCGCACCATATCTTCTGTAATAAAAGCCAATTCATAAATAGACGTGGAACCAGTATAGTCTATCGTTGTCGGTAAAATATAATAAACACTTTCTCCGATATGCGTAATCCCATACTCAACCGGGTTCGTAAAAGTCCGCCCCATGACAGCTCCTTTAATTGGCGTATATCGCATTTCTGGTCTAATAGTCGCTGTTCCATAGGAAATCCCATTTAATTGATCCTCACGCGTGATAATATGCTCATCAATATAGTCCTGCACACGAATCTGAGAATTCCCCATCCAATAGGTGAAAAAACTCGTCCCATAACGCCAAGGCTCCAGTGCCCTTGCCAGCGGATAAATCTCCGTCGATGCCGTACTTCCATAATTCGAGATGGTGAAGTCCGTCTTGTGATAGCTGTCGCCAAACGTTCCGTTTATCACCAGCCCCTCTAGCACTTCCGGGTCCCCAGACAAGTGGCGGATTGTGACCATCGGACGCTCCCGGTCCGCTTGGAGTGGAAAGTATAGCAGGGCTGAACCCAATCCAATGGCTAGCAAAACGATGAGTACAAGGTGAAACTTAAGGTGCTGTTTTATGGTGTCCATCATGACTTATCTCCCTCCTTGATGTGGCCTCATGCAATTGCACGTCTGCGGACAAGCCTGCTGCCCAGTATGATGAATAGAACCGCTAGCCCTAACAAGACCAAGCTTCCCAAGTATACCCGGCTGAAGCCAATCTCCCCGTAGAAGGGGTCGGAAGTCCGGACACGAATTTCACGGACAAAAAAGAACAAGGCTGGCAGAAGCAGCGGCAGTCCGCCGAACCGCCTGCTCCGCTCGCACAACAGAACATAGAACAAGCCTGATAACAGGACGAGCGCCAGACTCACACTGGAGAGTACGCCCTCCCACGTCATGGGCAGGAGCAAGCGCAAGAAGGAGGAGCGAATGACAGCCATCAACCAGCCGCCCGCCCATGTCCAATCCTCGCTGCTATATCGCTGGATCGCCCCCTGGACCAGACTGTAACCCAGTCGCATCCCCAGAACATAAGACACCACAAATAGCATTAGGGCCACCGCATAGGCTGTCAGCTTGCTCCAATAGACGGCAGAAGCTCGTATCGGCAAGGTCAGTAAAGTATAGATGCTTTTGCTTCCCCAATAGTTGCCGTACAGATTAAGTGCGAATAATCCCATCAACAAGATCAGCAGCATGGCAAAAGCAACAACGCTCCCCGAGGCGGCGTACAGCTCCTCAAAACGCATCAGCGCAGTTTCGCGTGACATGGAGCTCACGGTAAGCTGCAGCAATAACAGCTGAATGCCGACGCCTAACCCGCAGAGGAAAAGTAACCCCCACATCATCGATTGCAGTTCTGTATTTAGCAGCCGATAGTATCCCTTCATGAACGAACCCTTCTTCCATGTATTATATAAGTAGTACACGTTAGTCATACAAATAAAAATGCAGATCGGCAGTGGTTTGTTGCGTCACCGCATCAGTGATTACTCCTTGCGACCTGCATCGTCTTCTCTCTCACGGTCCCACAGCTCGCTGACCAGTTCAACAACCCGCTTGAAGGAGAGGTTAATTTCCTGGGCAGACTGTATAAATTCTGTCACCAGCTCGTGCGTTAACTCATTCTCGATGGTTTCTCTGATTTGTTCATCTACATAGATGACACTGCCTTGATTGCCTACCGTATGTACATAGCCTTCGTCCTCCATCAGCTTGAACGCTTTTTGCACCGTATTGGGATTGATCTGCAGCTGAGCGGCAATCTCCCGCCTGGAGGGCAGCCGGTCACCAGACTGTGCCTCACCAAGCAGAATCTGTCGCTTCACGTGCAGAGCAGCCTGCAGATAGACCGGATCCCGTGTATTCAACTTTAGACCATAAAAGCTAAGCATCCGAGCTATCACCTGCTTTCATCCTATGCGTGTATTATCACAGTAATACACGAGGTTTGTCAAGCATGCAAAAAAGGCCCGGACTTCCCGCATGAGGAAATCTGAGCCAGTAGCAGCGATAACCGCCTAGTGGAATGTAGAATTGTGATGCTCGGAAATTTCATTCAGCGCCTGACCGGCTTCATTGACGAAAATCTCGCGTACCGCCAAGTCGCCCAGTGAAACAACACCCAGCAGATGGCCATTCTCCACGATTGGCAGACGGCGGATTTGCTCGGATGCCATGATGGAAGCCGCTTCGTCAACGCTTAGGCTTGGTTCAGCAGTTCGGATGTCCTTGGACACGAATTCACCGATCGCCTTGCTTGGGTCGTGACTCTCGGCACAACAGCGGATGACCAAATCACGGTCAGTGATGACGCCAATCAGCTTGGACTGATCCGTTACGGGAATAAATCCGATGTCGTGGGATTTCATTAATTGTGCCACTTCCTGAATGGAACTGTTCATTGAGGCGGTTACGCACTCTTGAGACATAATATCAGCGATTGTACGCATACTAAATTCCTCCTTCTCGTTTTGACCTGTTTAGGCTGTCCGCCCCCATGCGGTTTTATGCAGGGCAACCCTCAGCATGACAAGAGAAGGGTAATCTTGGTACAATGACAGGAAAACGGAGGTGAAGCAGCAGTGAATTCATTCCCGAAGCTTCTGATCGGTGCCGGGGTCATCCTCGTCGTTATTGGGCTGATCTGGATGGTAGGCGGCCGTTTCTTCAACCTCGGACGGCTACCCGGAGATGTTGCATACGAAAAAGGCAACGTTCGGTTCTACTTTCCGATCGTTACCTGTATCGTCATTAGTGTCGTATTGTCCCTCATCTTTTACGTCGTGCGGTTGTTCAATAAGTGAATCTTAAATCATTGTCAACAGCATGCCGCCCCCTGCCCCCGCGAGCACGACCAGCCAAGGCGGCAATTTCCATATAGCGAGAAACAAGTATAACAGAATGGCCAATGCTGCGTCTGCAGGCTGCAAGATCGCACTAGTGAAGATAGGGTTGTACCACGCGGCAATCAGCAGCCCTACGACAGCGGGACCCACGCCTGCCAGAGCAGACTGAATGGCGGGCTGCTGGCGCCAGCTATGCCAGAAGGGCAACGCGCCAATGACCAGCAGCAATCCCGGCAGGAAGATCGCCAGAGTGGCAAGGACAGCACCGCTCCATCCTCCCCAAATGCCCCCCAGATATGAGGCAAAGGTAAACAAGGGTCCGGGAACCGCTTGGGCAGCCGCATAACCAGCCAGGAACTGCTCTTCGCTAACCCATCCCGCCGGCACAACTTCGCGCTCTAGCAACGGCAGAACGACATGTCCACCACCAAATACGAGTGAGCCTGAACGATAAAAGCTGTCCGCAATAGCCAACCAGCCCATCTCGTAGAAGGAAGCCAGCAGCGGCAGTAGCAGGAACAAGCCAAAAGCAAGCCCCAATGCCACCCGCCCCGTCGCACGGCTGACCGGAACTAGCATCTCAGTTGTCGGGGGAAGGTCGTCGCGTTTGCCCAGCCACAGCCAGCCGCATAGTCCCGCCAAGACCAGCAGAACAAGTTGGATGGAGGCAGACGGCCAGAGCAGCATAACACCTGCGGTAAACGCCGCTATGGCACCGCGCATCGGACCTCTTGCCAATTGTCCGCCCATACCCAGCACCGCATGCGCAACGATGACAACGGCTGTGATCTTCAACCCATGAAGCCACCCAGCCCCTGACAGATCACCACTGACCAGCAGCATCGCAAACAAGGCCATCACGACCGCCGACGGCAGCGTAAAGCCTACCCAGGCTGCAACGCCTCCCCATAGACCGGCACGGACAACGCCGATCGCCGCTCCTGCCTGACTGCTAGCCGGTCCTGGCAGCAGTTGACACAAGGAGATCAGTTCAGCATACGCACGCTCGTCGATCCAGCGGCGACGCTTGACGTATTCCTGATGAAAATAGCCCAAATGCGCCGCGGGTCCCCCAAAAGAACTTAAACCCAGCATAAGCGCCGTTACAAACACTTCCCAAATCCGTGTGAAGGAGTGGCGTTGACTTGTAGCAGATGTCGGTTTCATGCCCTACCTTTTCTCTAATGAGGGGGTAGATTCCTTCTTGTGCTTCACACCGGAAGTTCTATTTACACAAGTTTAATATTGGGATCCGTTCTAAATTCCAGTTTTCTGACAGGGATGCAATTCCACTTTTTATCTCCTGCATATTAGGGTAATCCTAAGAAACCCAACAACAAGGAGGTACTATCATGAAAGCTGTCACGTATCAGGGAATCAAAAATATCGAAGTCAAGCAAGTGGAAGACCCCTCCATCCGCAAAGCCGATGATATTATTGTTCGTATTACCTCGACTGCGATTTGCGGCTCTGACCTCCATATTTATCAAGGCGCATTGCCGGCGAGTAAAGACTATGTCATCGGTCACGAACCGATGGGCATTGTCGAAGAAACCGGTCCGGAAGTGACCCGAGTCAAGAAAGGCGACCGTGTTGTCCTGCCGTTCAACGTATCCTGTGGACATTGTTTTTATTGCAATCATCAGATGGAGAGCCAATGTGACAATTCCAATGGCAATCCGGATGTTCATACAGGCGGTTACCTGGGCTTTACTGACCGTTATGGCGATTTCCCGGGCGGACAAGCCGAGCTGCTTCGGGTTCCTTATGGCAATTTCATGCCCTTCGTCGTTCCGCAATCCTGTGAGCTGGAGGACGAGGCACTCTTGTTTCTCTCTGACGTGCTCCCTACAGCTTATTGGAGTGTCGAGAATGCCGGCGTGAAGCCAGGAGACACCGTCACCGTCCTGGGCTGCGGTCCCATTGGCCTGATGACGCAGAAGTTCGCCTGGATGAAAGGCGCTTCACGGGTCATTGCAGTGGACAGATTGCCCTACCGCCTGCAGAAGGCCAAGCAGATGAATGATGTGGAAATTTACAATTTTGAAGAGTATGACAATATGGGCGCTTCCATTCGAGAAATGACCAGTGGCGGGACCGATGTCGTGATCGATTGTGTAGGCATGGACGGCAAGAAAACCACACTGGAGGAAATCGGCCAGAAACTGAAGCTGCATGGCGGTTCCTTGGGTCCGCTGGAGATCGCCTCGCAGGCGGTGCGCAAGTTCGGGACCATTCATATGACCGGCGTATACGGCTCCTCCTACAATGCGTTCCCGCTCGGCGATTTCTTCGAACGCAATATCAACCTGAAGATGGGACAAGCACCGGTTATTCATTATATGCCAGAGCTCTACCAGATGATTACGGATGGCAAAATCGATCCGACCGCTATTATCTCGCACCGGATTCCACTGGATCAGGCTGCGGATGCCTACCGTATTTTCAACGACCATGAGGACGAGTGTACGAAGGTTGTGCTGAAGCCATAATAATCTATTACACAGCAAAGAAGCCTGTTTCTGCAGCAGGCTTCTTTTGCTATATTCTTTTCAGTGTGATATCTCTCCGTCGCTCTGCAAGCCAGGGCACCGTCGTCTCAACTCCTCGATAAAACGTGCCTCCTCCAGGGGCGAGACGTGAACGTCATCAAAACGGCCATAGCGAATCTCCAGTCTATCAATGGAAGTTGCCGCAGAGGACATGACCGAGCGGGTGGGACGAACCGATTGCACACTCTCGTATGGAATGCGCTTCACAAATGGACCCGATTTGAGCACGAGTTGCTCCTGCGTAAAGGTATACCGCATATCCAGCCAGATCCAGGCAACGAACGCAGCACACCCCCAGCAAATGATTAGAGCAATCACCAATCCACTCGGATGCGGATTTTCTTCAAGCATGGGCGTCAGTCCAACCACTGTCATCAGTAGAATCGTGCCCCAGATTAAAATGGACAACCAGCGGTCCCGTTTGGGTCGAAAGGTCATTGTTCCTCCTTATGGTAATAAGGTTGGTTTACCACTCCTTTCCTTTCTACGAAACACAAGCTCCCTCGGTTTCTAAGACTTCTCTTGAATCAGTCCATACTTTGTCTTGACCCGCTCCAGCTTCTCCAGCATGGGTCGTGCCAATACCAGCAGGAAGAAGACCGTCGCCGCGGCATGAACCAGATCGAACCAGAAGCCGGAAATGTAAACCGTGGCCAGGATCTCCCAGGAAAACTGGGGACTGAACATCAGATGCGAGCCAAAATTAATGATGCCGCCATAGATGACTAAGGTCGCCAGCCCGCCGAAAACGCACAACACGGAACGAGTAGGCAGCTTATCCCGGCGCCGAAAGATGAGACCCGCCAGAAAACCAATTAACCCGAAACAGAACATCTGCCAAGGCGTCCATGGCCCTTGACCGAAGAAGAAGTTGGATACGAAACCTGCAAGTGCGCCAACCAGAAAACCTGCTTCCGCACCCAGGCTGACCCCGGCAATGATTACAATCGCGGTCACCGGCTTGAACTGCGGCAGCATGAAAAAAGCCGCCCGTCCGGCTACCGCAAGCGAAGCCATCACAGCAATGGCGATGAGCTCCCTCGCTTGCGGCTTGCGCCGTTCGAAGATAAGCGCAAACGGGATCATGGTGTAGAGAATAATTAGCAGGCTAACAAAATAATAGCGGCGGTCATTTAAGAGATAGATGCCAGCCCAGATGGTGGCCGGGATAATCACCAGAATAATGGCTGCAGACCATAGCGTGCGGCGGCTCATCGGGTGGTCTCCTCCTGACAGTGGCGAATGACATCCTCCACACTCACTGCTTCCCGCCACAGGTCGCGGGCGATCCGGTTGGCCGCTGTTGTATAGAAGCTGCTCCCCGCAAAAAACTCCCGCACCGCGCCCTCAGCGATCATCGCACCGTCAAAACAAAGCGCGCACCGATCGGCATAGCTGGCGCAGAACTCAATATCATGCGAGACGAGGACAACCGTTACCCCCTTGGCCTGCAACCGCCGGAGCAGGTCCGCCAGTTTCTCCTTGAAAAACGCATCCAGTCCCTTGGTCGGCTCATCCAGCAGCAAGATCTTAGGCTCTAGCAATAGCACCTTCGCCAGCGCTGCACGCTGCTGCTCGCCTCCACTTAGGTCGTAGGGATGCTGATCCAGCAAGTCTTCCAGCTCAGCGAAAGCAATTACCTCCTGAATGCGGTCTTGCCGCGCCTGTTCATCCAGCTTGCTGTCACGCAGCATATCCGTAAGCTCCAGGGCAACCGTCTTCTGAACGAAGAGCGTCTGCGGCTGTTGGGGAAGCACCGCAAGTCCACCGTGGAACAGCTCCTTGGGACGAACCTTGGCAGGATCTCGTCCCTCTACTCGGACTTGGCCACGATAAGGTCTGAGCAATCCTGCCGCCAGTGACAAGGTCGTTGATTTACCCGCACCGTTACCGCCCAGGATGGCATATAGCTGCCCAGGCTGAACATCGAATGAAAGTCTCTTGAGAACGTCAGCACCATGCTTCTCATAGCGGAACCATACGTCACGGAATCGCAGCGCTGGAACTAGCGCTTGTTTCGCTACCACGCCAGCGTCCGGGTTCACGTCCCTCGCAGCTGCCGTCTCCGAGCGGGTTTGTGAAGAAGCCCCTTCGTGCTGCCCGCTTCCGGCTGGAGCCACCTGCTCTTCAGCCAGGTGCGCCAGGAGCCAGCCGCGCCCGTCCCGTACCGTTAGTGGAGTAACCAGCTTGCTGCCTACTCCAGCATGGATCCGCACAGCGGATGGCATGGCCCGGAACATCGGATGCTGGAGCCGTCGAAGCTCTTCTGCCGCCTTCAGCGGCGCACCATCCGCTACAATGCGGCCATGCTCCATCACTACCAGCCGATCCGTAATCGGCAGCACTTCTTCCAGCCGATGCTCGGTCAGAATAATCGTGGTGCCCAGTTCACGGTTGATACGGGCCAGCGTGCCCAGGAAATCCAGCGCCGCAATCGGATCCAGTTGGGACGTGGGTTCGTCAAGAATAAGCACAGACGGCTGCATTGCCATGACCGAAGCCAGCTGCAGCAGCTGACGCTGGCCGCCGGACAATTCCGAAACCGCTGCGTGAAACCAGTGCTGGATGCCGAAGAAGCTGGCCATCTCCGCCACCCGCAGCCGGATCGTCTGTTGGTCTATACCCAGACTCTCCAGGCCAAAGGCAAGTTCATGCCATACCTTGTCCGTTACGACACTGTTGTCAGCACTCTGCTGGACAAAGCCAATCTCGGCTGCCTGGCGCCGCGCATCCACCGATGCTAAGGGTTCACCAGCATACAGTATTTCCCCTTCGCGCCTGCCATGGGGAGTCAAGACCGGCTTCAGCTGGCGTAGAAGTGTGCTCTTGCCGCTGCCGGAGCGGCCACACAGGGTCAGGAACTCCCCGGTCATGATATTTAAATCAATGTGTGCCAAGGCAGGAGCTCCCTGCTCTGGGAAGCTGAAGCTCAGCTCGCGGATACGGTAGATCGCCATCGCCATTCCTCCCATCCGTTAAGCAGTAGCGGTAGTGAACAGAGCAATCCATAGGCGGTGTAAACTGTCATGGAGCGCCAAGTTATGTCCGGGTATAGAATGGAGGGAAAGAACCGGATCGTATTCTCCCCCGCCGCCGCTCCGAGCCCAACGATACCGAGCAGCAGCAGCAGGGTTAGCAGTAGTCGGCTATCCCGTGTCCCCCAGCGGAACAGTGAGAAGCTGGTGCGCCCGGGTAATCCATAGCCTCTCGCCTTCATACTGTCAGCTGTCTCCATGGCGTTCTCCAAGGCCCAGGTCGTTAGAATCGAGAGAATGGTCATGCCGTTTCTGGCTCGCACCAGCCAATTTCCCTGCGTCACATCCCTGCCAATACAGCGCTGGGCAGCCGAGATTCGCTTCGCTTGCTCCACATAGCGAGGCACAAATCGCAGCGACATCGTGAGCAGCAAGGATAGTGCCGGCAGTATGCGCCCCAGTAAGTAGACCCATTTGTCCGAGGTCATGACAACATGCAGACAAGAGAACCAAATGATGACCGTGACGAACGTACATGCTGCTGCCACGCCGTACAGCAAGGATTCCAGCGTCACCGGATTTCCACTTCGCAGATAGAACAGGATGGTAACCCCCGCGTGGTTAAAAGCCGGATTCAACACAGCAGCAAGAAGCAGCAGGGGGACCATGCCGAGCAGCAGAAAACGAACGGCCCGCCTCCCCTTGAGCAGTAGGACGTAGGCTGCCGCAGCTGTTAGAGCCAGAAGCTGAAAAACCGGATGCATGAACAGCATGCTAAATATCAGCACCGCGACAAAATAGATGGCTTGGATCAAAGGATGGCTGGAGCTAAAGTGATCCCTCATCCTCCATTGCCTCCAGCAGCGCCATCGCCCCCGACATCCCGGCCAAGATCCGTCGTATAGACCCACTCGACCACATCCCCGTCCTCCAGGGCGTAGCGACTGCTGCCATAGTTGGGAAACCAGCCGTTCACCTTGTACATCCATCCGCTGAGCTCACCTGCATCGAATTCATAGAGGTTGTTAATCCCCTCGATATAATTGCTGTTATAAAGGGGAGTCATGACGAATTCCATGTGGATCTTGTGCTTCTTCATCTCACGCAGCAGCACATCGAACACGGATTCTCCCTCATAGAACGTGACTTTCTGCGATTTGAAAATGATACCGTCCTGCGGAAGCACCTCCAGCTTGTTCGGATCCAGCCGGTCCAGCTTATCCAGCAGTGTCGTTGCGGAGACAGACAAGGTGGCGGTCAACGCCTTGTTCTTGTCCACCTCGGCTTCCTGCCATTCGACTGGCGGGGCTTTGCCCTCCGGCACTGGATCCGTCTGATACTTGTCCTTGCTACCCGCTGCTGGTGCTTCTGGAGTCTTGACAGGTGGCTTGGCCGTCTCCGGTGCAGACGCCTTGGGCGGTGTAGTAGCGGGCTGTTCAGAAGGAGCTGCTGAGTTACCCGGGGTCTCAGGAGTTGTTGGTTGAGTCTCTAGGTCAGACGATGCCGTTGAACCGGATTCGTCTGCCGCAGGAGTTTCTGGGGCTGTAGCCTCTCCAGCCCCGCTTTCGCCTTCATGTTCGTCAGCGTCAACTCCCGAATTCCCGGCTGCATCCAGTCCAGTCCCGGCTGCGTCCGCGGCTGAGCCCTCGGCTGCATCCGGCTCTAACTCTCCGTCTGTCATGCCACCTGCTATCGAGATCGAATCCCGATTCCCACTGTCAGCTGAGTTTGTCTCTTGCGTGTTCTCTATAGCGGCACTCTCGCTTAACGGCTCGGAGGGTTGGGACTGCCCCCGACCCTCCCAGATGAAGACCACCACCAGAATCAAGACGATGACGGCCGCTACGATCCAGCGATTGCGTGTATTCATTACTTATGCACCACCTAACAATAGCAAAAGCAAGGGCAATACTTGCCCCTGCCGTCGCTTCGAGAATTAGCTTGCATCGGATAGATCATACAAACGGCTCTTGCCTGTCGCAAAACGCTCATAAGCCACCAGAGCATACAATGCCTGATCGGTCGCCATCACATCGACTTCCCCTGGCTTGGCCCCACCATTATCCGGTCCTCCGGGGAGGATATGATAGAAGCCGCCACCGGTAGCGGCGAAACCTAGCAGCGCCTCCAGCAACGAGTGACCATTTTTAATAAAACGTGGATCCGTGTGTGGATCGATGGACAGCCCGGTCAAGGCTACGACCACTTGCGCGGCACTCTCTGAATTGGAGGCGTTCCAGCTGAGGTAGCCGCCGTCTGCCCCTTGCGCGCCAGAGAGCCAGGCGATGCCGCGATCGATAGCTGCTTTGACTCGTGCTTGACCCGTGTAGTAAGGCGTTAAGGCCTGAATCGCCATTGCAGTAACGTCCGGATCTGCCTCGCTTGAGCTGCTATCCAGGGTCCATCCGCCGCCCGTAATCTCCCGGTTCAGAATAAAATCAACCAATTGTTGACGGCTGGTTTGTGTCCCGCTACCCGAATGCGCAGGAATTTCGTATCCCCTGCTGTCCAGTGCGATGAGAGCGAAGATCGGACCGTTGATCCCCTGTTTGATCAATGTGTCATAGTCAGCCAGCGGCTGCAGCAGATTATAGCCCGCTACATCATCTACAGGCTGTCCCAGTGCGGTCAGCGCCAGAATGACACGGTCGTACTCGGTATATTTTAAGCGGTGCAGGACCCCGTCCTTCTCCTTCAGGGTCTGCTCCAGGTTAGTCAGATAACGATCATAATAAGCGGATGGTACTTGCTCCTGCGAACGTGCCAGCCCGAACACTGTCCACTCCCCACCTACACTGGTAACGATGGGATTGGTGACGGTGCGCTGCAGATAAGCAGCGGCTTCGGCGATGGTGCGCTGGGTCTGTTGCAACATAGCATCCGGTGCCGGGACCTCTGGCTCGGGAGCTGGAGGGAGCGGCGCCCCCTCCAGGTAATCAAACGCCCGTACCGCTACAACGGCAGCCATCTCACGGCTCACCTGCTGCTGCGGGTGGAAGCGATTGGCGTCGCCAGTCATTAGTCCGGCAGCGTAGACAGCTAGCACTTCCGAACGGGCCCATGTAGCAATTTGTGCCGCGTCCGTCAGAATGGTGCTACCGGATGCAGCAGGCAACTCCAAGGCTCTGGCGATCATGACCGCCATCTGCTCGCGGGTAATGGTCTGCTGCGGTTCAAAGCGGTTGCCGTAGCCGTTGACCAGATCCGCTTCATACGCGGCTTGGACATAAGGGTGGAACCATTGGCCTGCACGCACATCGTCAAATGCACTCGCAGAAGACGAGGACAGCGGCAGTTCCAGCAGCTCGCTCAACAGCTTGGTGAACTCAGCACGCGTGATGCTGGCCTGCGGACGGAACAGCCCTTCGCTGCCTTGCAGCCAACCATATTCCGTGGCGCGGGCAATGCCCTCATAAGCCCAGGCAGCCATGCTGGCCCGGTCATCGTAGATGGCATTGGCATCGGTTGGTTCGGGTTGCGGCTCCGGCGCAGTAATCGACTCCACCGTATAGGTAATAAATGCGGTAGCCGAGGTGGTACGCAGCACCAGGTCCTGGCCCTGCACGAAACCATATACCGCTCCTGGCTGCGACGCTTGTGCCGCTTGCTGACTTGCATAGACGCGCAGCTGCTGCCACTCGTCGCCCGCTTGGTAAGCTGCCTGTTGCTTGGCGCCGCCTTTAATCGTTACGCTGAGCGGCTGATCAAACGCAGCACGTTGCTCGCCTTGGTTCAGCGTGAACGCACGACTGAGCTTCGTTTGTTCGTTCTCTTGTGCGAGAATGGCGGCTTCGCGTTGCTCTAACGTTGGTTCAATGGCATGCAGCAAACGAATGGCTGGACCACCAGCCGTCAGTTTGGTACCCTCCGCAATATGAAGCGTCAGCTCCCCGCGTGTCGCTGTCAGCTGTGGAATGCTGGAAGCAACAGCCGCCAGGTCCAACAGTACAGCGTGCGTGGATGACGGGACGTTGACCGTCAAATGCTTGGCTTTCTTATGCTCCTCTGTCAGCTTGATCGTATAATCTGCTGTCAGCGTGGAAGGAACAGTGAGCGCTTGTTGCTCGGAAGCTCCGCCTCCGCCAGGAATGCCTCCGCCAGTTCCAGGATTGGTACCTGGGCCTGGTGGGTCCGTACCAGGCCAAGGCGCTTGTCCCAGGTCAGCGCCAAGGTTGGTTGTGTATCGCCACTGGATACTGTCACCGCTCTTAACGATATAGGCACTCGCACCAACATTCGGATACGTTCCGTTGACATTGTACATCCAGCCGCTGCCTTCACCATGGTCGAATTCACCGTCACCGGCAATCGACTCCACATAGACACTACCGAATTCACCGCTAAATCTACTCTCATAAGGGATATTACGTGCATCCAGCGTCCGCTGCAATACACTCCAGGCCGTATCGCCCGCTTGCAGGGTAACAGTGGTTGGCGCGAGTACAGTACCTTTGCCAATCGTTTGTTTGTCTACCGAAACCGTAACGGTTTGTGTAGCTGGAGGCGTTCCAGGATTGGTTCCGGGATCACCGCCACCCCCGCCGCCTGACGAATCTTCAGGAGACAGCTTATAGACGACGAAATCAGTAAAATGCTTCGTCTGGATGACCAGGCTGCCAGCCGCATCGTAGGAGAAGACATCTGCTCCGCTTGCTTCTCCGGCAGCTTGACTATCGAAGTGCTGGATCAACGTCAGCTCATCCTGCTCGGCAAATGCAGCGCCATGCTCGGCAAGGCCCGGATAGGTCAAGGTCACATAGCTGTCAAACGCCATGCGGCTCTCGCCGCCCAAGGCAAACTGGCGGACAATCGCTTCCAGCTCCTGTCCTTCGGCCAGCTTGTCCGTTATCTGAGCTGCTGTAATTGAGGCCGGACCGAATAGTGTCAGCGCTTGGTCTGAGCCTGAAGTCACTTCACTGCCTTGCGGCAGAACTACGGTTACACCGCCTTGATTTACCTCGATGCGCGGCAGTTCACCAGCTGGCAGCTGGAGACGAACCGCTGCGGTACGGCCCTCCGCAAGCTCGATGCGGACATCCTTGTCGCGATCTGCCGCTTGCACTGCAATGACATACGCCCGCTGATCGTTCGGCACTGTGATGACCGGCTGTTCACCTGTCGGCAGTGTCAGCTCAATCGGCGGCAGACCGCCCGGCAGGCTATCCGGCGCATCGCTCATATCATAGAGACGATTCTGACCTTTGAGGAAACGGTCATAGGCGACCAGGGCGTAGGTGCACTGGTCGGTTGCCATACCATCAGGTCTTGTTTGAGTCGAAGAATGAACGAACCCCCCGCCTTCTACCGCAAACCCCATCATAGCATCTAGTGGAGAATTTCCATTCTTTATAAAGCGTCGATCTGTATGAGGATCAATACCCAGGCTAGTTAAAGCAACAATAACCTGGGCTGGGCTCTCGGGATTTTTTACGTTCCAGCTCTCGTATCCACCATCTGACTTCTGATTATCCGATAACCAAACTAGCGCTCTGTCTACCGCAGCCTTTACATTAGGGTGAGTTTCATAATAAGGAGCAAGACTCTGAATAGCCATTCCTGTCATATCAGGGTCTGGCCCGTTTACACCAGATCCGAATGCCCATCCTGCGGCGGCTTCTGTCCCCCTTTTAACTTCTCTAGACAAAACACCTTCGATTAACATTTCTCTTGTAGCCTGCTTCTCACCTTCATGGAGAACAGGCAGATCATAGTTACGTGTATCTAATGCAATGAGGGTAAAAACGTAAGCATTAATTCCTTGTTTGTAATTTGTGCTATCTGCCATAAAGACTCTTAAATCATAGCCCCCGAGATCTCTAAAATCGGCACCAATTGCCGAAAGGGTTAAGGCCCGTCTAGCGTATTCTGTGTTTGTAGTACCAAAACTGCCAGATTGTAAAATTGCTTTGGCTTCTATACTTTTATAATAGTTCTGGTAGTATCCCTCTGGAACCTGATATCCCGAGCGAGCCAATGTGAAGACAGACCATTCTTGTTCGTCTATCGGCGTAGGCTTACTACTTACTAAGTACGCTAGACTGTTCTCAAGATGACGCTCTATTCGCTCTCTCTCATCGGAGTGATGCTTGGCCAGCGCCGCACTTAGTTTTGCCAGAGCACTGCCTATGCTTTCAGCCGAGCTCTCGATATTTACGGCAACTGCCATCGCTTCCTCATACGAGGTCCGCAGCTCGGCATTCTCCATCAGCTTTATATATTTCGCATCGCTATTGATTTCCGCAAGCTTGGAAGTCAGCTCATCCTTATCTGCGGGCTCAATATAGTTTTCTTCATAGCCAAACCCTATATCAGCCCCCCATCCGTGCACCGTATATTGGTAACGAATCACATCACCGTTTTGAGGCTGATAGGCTGCCATGCCTACTGATGGCAGAACATGATTCACCGTGTACATCCAGCCCGACATATCCGTATAATCGAAATCGCTCAGCCATGCTTCGTTCTGACGCGTTCCGATCGTGTTGGCGTGTTCCAGGATGTAAGCCGGAATTTGCACCGCCCCTGCATTGGGATCATGAACAGCTCTCAAATAAAATCCATTGCTGGCATTTCCCATATAGGTTAATTTTTCATCGCCAATCGCCCGCAGCAGCACATGAGCTGCCGTCTCCCCAGCATAATAGGGGACTTGAATTGGCACTTGAATATAGCCTTGGCCAAGGGTGAATTTCTCCACCGCAACTGTTACATAACCTGTCGCCGCGACCTCTGCTGCTTGTACATTTCCTGAGGATACTCCCGGCAACACTAGCGACCAGATCATACTCAGCATTAAAAATAAAGCTAGAAATTTGCGTTTCATTTCTTGTTTTCCATTCCTCTCTCACACGCTTGTAGTTGTTCCTGCCGCCAGTGGTCCTGCAAACGCAAAAATCCCCGCATTCTCTCAAGAACGCGGGGTGTCGCAGCAAACCTGACGGGTTGCATACCAAATAAACACCTTCCTATCCATCGTAGAATTGTGTACTGCAAGCTGACAGGCAGGTCTTCTGGCTCAAGCGTCATCATCCGTACCGCCTTCCCGGTTACCCAGTGGCATTTGGCACGAACTCTTCTTTTACAGCGGCGGGACCGCGCGGGAGTTACACCCGCTTCCCTTTTAACCAGTCCATGATCTCAATATCATCCCTGGCACCTGTAGCTATATACGATTCAATTGTCTTGCCTATCATAACGAATGTAGCAAGATTTGTCATGTACTTTTGGTCACAAGAGAGGAGGCATTAATGTGTCTTGAACGCAAGAAAGTAACTCATTGGCATGCTTATTATTTTTTATCTCTTAAAAAATCAGCAGGAATAATCAACCCATTGATCGAAACCATATTGTTTAATGGGTTGCTTTGTTGCGTAGACTTTGTGGCAAACTCACCATCAAAATAACTCATCTTAAACATTTCACGTAATGTATTGGATTTTTGCGAAGTCGTACTTTGAGCCGTAGCGAAGTACTCACAAATGTCATGTACCGATACATAAGGCTCAGAATTTTTATCAAACAAAAAATTTACTGTACCGATCGCATGAATGATACCAGCAGCCCAAATCTCAAGCTTGCCTCGCATAAATGGAACTGTCCGTTTTCTCCCTAGCTTTTCTACCATTTTACATGCTAGCTGCTCATAATCTTCATCGAGATATTTTTCACAAAATCCTTTGACTAATTGTAACAACTGCTCTTTTTTCTCTAGCATTTTGGGATCCTTCATACTCTCCTCCAATTCACTTTTTCTCTACTATTTAAATTAGCTCCATTGTCATATATTCTCAAGGGTTTAGGATAAATTTTTGAGTGTTTTCATGAGGTACCCATGCACTATCCCCACCACCTCATCCGGCTTCTCCTTGTGCGGCCAGTGTCGGGCCTCTTCAACGAGGAACAGCTCCGAACCGGGAATTAACTCATGCGCCTTATGAGCATGGGCGACTGGCACCGTCCGATCCTCCGTGCCATGTACGATAAAGGTAGGCACGGTTATGTCAGGCATCCGCGATCTGAAATCGCTCCTCAGTCCCTGCTTTCCCAGATACTCGCTTTTTTGCCATATCGCAAAGGCTCTTCCGGCATTCGGGATGCGCGCCGCCTCCTGTACCTCATCCATCAGCCCTTCCGTCACATTCTGGGGATCATAGAATAAGCCGGAGACGACAATCGAGCGGGCAAACATGCGGTTCTTGGCCATCCATTTATAGGAGAGGGTGTTGAGCGGCGTATTGACATAGAAATGATAAGTGAACGCATGGTACTCCCAACGATCCAGAATGCCATTGGAATTAATCAGTCCTAGCGCTTGCAAGTGGTTGGGGTAGGTCAATGCAAATTCGAGAACGATGCCTCCGCCCATGGACAACCCTATCACAACCGGACGATCGAGCTGCAACTCGTGAATAAAGTCTCGTAGAACCTGCGTATAGAACGTGTTGGTATACTCCACACCTTCCTTGTAGCCCGTCAATCCATAGCCTGGCATATCCGGTGCATAGACGCGGTAATGCTGCGCCAAGAGCGGGATAACCTCACGCCAGGACAACATCGCCGAGTCGACGCCTGCTCCGTGTACTAACACAACGACAGGCCCACTGTCGCCTGCAGTATAGTAGTTCATTTCGAAACCCTGAATGTTCGCCTTCCGATTCACCATATTCCGACTCATGATGGTGACCTCCCTTCAACCAGATAGGGACCGAGCACGACGTCCATACAATCGTTGATCCAGTCTTCGGGGGGATCTTCGCCATTCGTTGCCCACATGAGCAAAGCCCCGGTGACTGCCGACTGCAGCACCCGGCTCAATTGAGGGACGGGGCAGGACGTTAACTCACCGGTCTGAACCGCTTTGTACAGCAGCTCTTGAATTCCTTGGTCCACCATAATCAAGCGCTGTTTAGCCTTCTCCCGCAGTTCGGGCTCGCTAATACAATCCGTGTAGAACGAAGCAATATTCGCACAGTGAATCGGATCCCCATCAGCAGTAATCCATAGATAAGCTAGTGCACGAATGCCCTCTAATCCGGACGGCAACTGCTTGGCCTCCTGGATGGCTTGCTCGGATACTGTATTCAAATCATCAAAAAAAGCCACGAACAGGTCGTTCTTCGTTTGAAATCGTTGGATCAGCGCCGCCGGTGATACGCCAATTCGCTTAGCAATCGTACTAAGTGTGAGCTTGGCATACCCCACTTCGCTTAATGCCGTGAGTACGCCGCGGAAAATTTTTTCGTCTGAGAACGCCTTAGGTCGAGCCATACGTTTCACCTCATCATTATTAATTAATAAACGTTTATTAATTAATAATATATCCCACTAAGAAGGAAGCGTCAACCTCCCCCGATTAACGCCTTACATAGAGGTTATGAACACGTGCCAGATCAGTGACTTTCTTCAAATCCAGCTCTTCCAATGAAAACACGGGAAAACATAATTCCCAATTCCCTTGAATCAGCGTCTTTAAATACGGGAAATAGAAATCTGAAAAAAGCAGCTCTCTTGTAGCCAGTCTGACGAAAAGTTGCAAATACTTAACCTCCGTTACTCTAAAAACGGTTGTTTGTAAATTGGAGATATCTTCGTCAATAATCTCATCCAGTAGATGAATTTTGGGGCAGCTAACAATGACTTCTTTATTATTTGCCAAATATATAGCACTCATAACGTTCAAAAAGTTTGATTCATACTTTAAGTTATGTTCTTCGAAAGAGGATAGCAACTTCTCTGATTCGCTTGCTGATAAGCAATAAGGATACACGTCTAAAATTCCGCAATGACTACTTGTTATTTCACTTTCGGATGCAATCCTACGTACCCAGGAGTCCATAATTTCTACTTCACTTGGGCTAGCCTTGCTAATGCCTCGATCCACATTGTTATCCGCCATCTCTTCCACCTCTTGATCTCTATTTTGCACCCACCGCCCGAACCTCCCTCTAAACCCCTTCATAGGTTAAACCAATGAGAATAAAGGAGGCATGACCGTTGAACAGTGGAGCAGGCAGGAGTCCGGGTGTCTCCATCATCACCGCTACGCATCGTCCGCAGTTTATCAAGAATTTGCTGGCCAATTATGCAAGACAACAATATCGCACGAAAGAATTGATTATCATCTTAAATAACGACAGCGAGAAGCTGCACCGTTACCGCCAAATGGCTAAGGGCTTGCCCCATGTGCGAATCTATCAAGTATCAGAAAAACTCTCCCTCGGCCAATGTCTCAATTGCGGAATCGCCAAAGCCAAGCACCCGCTCATTGCCAAGTTCGACGATGATGACTATTATTCCCCCTTCTACCTGCAGGAGCAAGTTAATGCGCTCATCCGCACGAGGAGCGACGTCATCGGCAAACACGCCTGCCTGGTCTACTTAGAAGCTACCAAGGAGCTCATCATTCGCTCGCCCAAACATACCAATCGTCCAGAGTGGTTCGTTCAGGGTGGAACGATACTTTTTCACCGCAGGGTGCTAAAGAAGCACTGGTTTTCCGATCGCTCGCTTGGAGAGGATACCAAATTTCTGAGAGACTGCATCCATGCAGGCTATCGTGTCTATTCGACCTCCACGTATAATTATGTCTACATTCGCAGATCCGATAAGAAAAGCCATACCTGGCGGGTGAAGGATGCCTTCTACAAAAAGGGAAGTATCCCGGTAGCTAAAGGGAAGCCCTACCGGCCTTTTGCAGATCGGAAGCTGCCCCTGTAACGGCCACAGGCGCACTTATTTCCGACTTTTCGGAGGGTTCATTCCCCTAACGGCCACAGATGCAGTTATTTTAACCATCACACACGAAAATAGGTCCCCTCATGCACAATAACCGCCTATATGTCCGTTAGAATTCCAGATCGCTCATTTTGGACAAAATAAGGGCTCTGTTGTCCGTTAGAGCAAGACGTCCCAGAGCAATAACGTCACATGTCACCGAGGAAGGATACTTCACCTTGAAACTATCGCCCACCTGCTGCTGACTCGCTATATAGGAATATAAATCACAATCCGTGTCGTTGCCAACTCCGTGCCAGTCTGGCCGATCCAGTGCTCGAAATCAAACGAGCGCGGCTGCTCGTCATAGCCGTTCTCGACCAACCAAGCCTGAATCTCTTCATACAATCCGTCTATCTCTGACTCCGCGCCATCATGTGTTCCTGTTCGATGTCCTCGTTAAGACTTGCGTCAGCGGCATACCCCGCTAAACGAATGCTATGCGATAGCGTCACTGGAGTAGCTTTCACCGTAATTCCTCTTTTCTACACAAAAATAGCCTTCAGACTGACAGCGGCCATCTTAGGCCGCGTTGCCCTTCTCGAAAGCTACTTCCGTTGGCATTATTTCACTTTTACCCGGAGTTGGGGCTGTGTGACGGTTCTGGATTGCGGATTTGCTTCTTGTGTCGTCCGGGTGGTTGCCTTTTTCACCGAATCGGTGACATTCTGCAAGACCTCTCCCACATCATGAACCGATTCCAACAATGGATCAATCGTCTCCATTTTCCCCTTCACTTCCGTGCTAATCTCGTTGGCCGTGTGAATGAATTGCCCTGCTTCCTTGGTCAAACCATGTACCGCATTCCGGACTTCTGTCAAGGTCTTATTGGTCTCGCTAAGCGTAGACATTCCCTTGTTCAGAATCTGAATGACGTAGTACACCAAGCAACTAAAAGCAAGGACTGCAACGACTACGCTGATCTCGATTACCATGTTTGCTCCACTCTCCCTCATCACAAATGTATGTGCGAGCAAGGGTGGACATTCCTAACTGGACAAACTTCTTGGCGTTAGGCTTTTTTAACAAACTCCGATTTCAATTTCATTGCACCAAAACCGTCGATTTTGCAATCAATATCGTGGTCGCCTTCGACTAAGCGTATGTTTTTAACTTTGGTTCCGATTTTAATGACAGACGAGCTGCCCTTTACTTTGAGATCCTTGATGACTGTGATCGTATCTCCATTTTGCAATGGATGACCGTTCGCATCCCGGAAGATTCGTTCTTCCTCGAGTTCAGCCGTGGCGCTGTCACTCCATTCATGGGCACATTCCGGACAGATCAGCAAGGCTCCGTCTTCATAGGTGTACGGGGATTCGCATACGGGACAATTCGGTAATTCAGACATTGGGACAATCCTCCATTCTAGTTCAATGCCAGTATAGAGGAATTAATAGTATCTGGCTACCACAACCCTAACGGTTATTCATAGTAGGCCTGCATCAGGGTCTGCGTTTCATTGGCTTCACCAATTTCTGTTCCGAGCAAACCGTGCTCCAGCCAGCACTGACGGCACGCCTCCTCGGTCAGGCAGAATCCTGCGTCATCACAAGTGTAGCAGTGGTGTAACAGGTTTCGGGTGATGTCTACTTGTTCGGCTCTCATCGCGTTCACGCTCCATTCGTTTTGTTGCTTTTAGTATAACGGAGCGTGATCGTGAGGTATGTGATTATTTTCACATTGTTTATCTTTATGCAATAATTTGAGTCTCCTATCCCTGCTGCACGATTTGCAGCAAATTTCCACAGGTGTCTTCAAAGACAGCAATCGTCACGTTCCCCATCTGAGTCGGCTCCATGGTGAAGGTAACCCCCAGCTCACTCAAGCGCTTATACTCCTCCTGAATGTCCTTTACCCCGAACATCGTTGCCGGAATACCGTCCGCTCGGATGCGCTCCTGGTAGTCGCTTGCAGCCGGGTGTTCATTGGGCTCCAACAAGAGCTCGGTACCGCTCTCCTCCTCCGGAGAAACAAGTGTGATCCATCTGTGTTTGCCCATTGGAATGTCATGTTTCTTAATGAAGCCAAGCTTCTCCGTATAAAAAGCCAACGCTTTGTCCTGATCCTCCACAAAAATACTGGTCACAATGATTTTCATGAATCACCCAGCCATCCTCTCATCAAATGTTTAAGCGGTTCGTTGTGAAACATTAACACGCGATACTTCCCTTTTTTCTCCGATTTAACGAGTGCAGCCTCTTCCAGGACAGCAAGATGCTTCGCAATACCTTGTCGGGTAATGGAGAGCTCATGGTTTGAAATGAGTCGCACGGTTAGCTCGTACAAGGTCTGGCCGTTTCGCTCAGATAACTCATCCAGGATAATCCTTCGTGTCGGATCACCTAGCGCCTTAAAAATCGCATCTCTAGCATCACTCATAGCTTGATTATAGGCAACCTATAGGTTGCATGTCAACAAACAAAAAAGCAACGCCTTGTGTCATCAAGCGTCGCTTCTTTTGTTGGTCTTACTCCGGCAACTCCACATTATGATACACCTGCTGAACATCGTCATGGTCCTCGAGCGTATCGATCAGCTTCTCGAACTGAGCGAGTGCATCGCCGTCCAGCGTCACATAGTTCTGGGCAATCATCGACAGCTCGGCGATTGCGAACTCCTCAATTCCGGCACCCCGCAGCGCTTCTTGTACGGTATGGAACTGATCTGGCTCCGCGTAGACGATAGCGACGTCATCCTCTTCCTGAATGTCACGTACATCAGCGTCGGCTTCCAGAATAATATCCATGACCTCATCAGCTGTCTTGTCGTTCACACCAACAACAGCAGTGGCATCGAACATATAGGAGACCGATCCGCTGACGCCCATATTGCCGCCATTCTTGTTGAAGATCGACCGCACATCGGGAGCTGTCCGGTTGACATTGTTCGTGAGTGCATCCACGATAATCATCGAGCCGCTTGGTCCGAAGCCCTCGTAACGAAGCTCTACATAGTTCTCGTCACCGCTGCCTTTGGCCTTGTCCAATGCACGATCGATAATCGCCTTCGGCACATTGTAGGTCTTGGCGCGCTCCAGTACGACCTTGAGCGCCCGGTTGGACTCGGGGTCCGGCTCGCCTTTCTTGGCGGCTACATAGATTTCCACGCCGAATTTGGCGTAGATCCGACTTGTATTGGCGTCCTTGGACGCTTTCTTTTCCTTGATATTATTCCATTTACGACCCATCTGGTTCCACTTCTTTCCTCATTACTCTGGTACAACGATAGGTATTCCGACTTTAATCCTAGTGGAAAAACCCAGGCTTTGTCAAGCTCGTCTGGCCATTAGACATGCTGCGCAAAAAAGAAACTGGCGCCGATCGACATCGGCGCCAAATACAACAATTCAGGTTAGGAATGAAGCTGCAGAGCACGCATCACAATGACAGCCGCTTCAGCACGTGTCGCCCCTTGTTTCGGGAGAAAGCGGCGATCCGAGTATCCCGTCAAAACACCTTGTTGAGCGAGTGCATTCACGGCTTCGATTGCCCATGGAGAGACGTCCGATTGATCCATGAAACTCGACGAAGAATCCTCCGATCTCTGAATCTGGAACGCCTGCTGAAGAATCCGCGCGATCTGCTCCCTCGTGATTGGGTCATTTGGACCGAAGTGAGTATCGGAATAGCCATTTATCAAGCCATGCTCATGGGCTGTGGATATAGCCTCAGCTGCCCAATGCTGCTCCGTATCCGTGAATGTACGTCCTACCCTGGCTTCCAGCTTCAATGCCTTCACCAACACCGTAACAAACTCAGCTCTCGTGATCCCTGCATTAGGCCGGAAGGTATGATCCGGATAGCCGCTAATAGCGCCTAGTGCAATCAGTCTGCGTACACTGTCTGCCGCCCAATGTCCCGCCATATCCATCGGTTCAAATACGGGCTGGGGTGTGGGTACTTCCGGCTGCTCAGGCTCTTGAGGTGGCGGATTTGTTCCGCTATCCGTACCATTAGACGAATCTCCATCTGGCGAACCTTCATCCGGCGTGTTGCCTCCAGGATTGCCAGGGCCCGGAGAAGGCGGCCCCGGTTGTACAAGGATTGGGCCAGGCTGCTCTACTCTAGCTTGAACCGTCACACTCACGTGTACTCGCAGGGTAGCTGGTAGCCCCAAAGCCGGATCTGGTCTAAACACACCTTCGAATCTATAGGTTCCGGGTTGCTGCCTGTTATAGGTTGGTGTACCGTCGTCCCAAGTTACGTCTACACTTATTGTCTCTCCATTCTCCCCAGTGCCTTCTAACTGATTCGGCAAGGGCAGCGCACTGCGTTCGGTGCCGAAGGGTACTTCAATCGCTGGCAGTTCCATAAGAGGAAGGACAATTACTAAGACTTCCGCCTTGGCCCCTGAAGCATTCACAACCCCCAGCGGCAGCGACAATTCCCCGGTGAATCGATAGTTTCTAGCTTCCAGTCCACTATATTCCGGCTCCCCGGTATCCCAGGTCACATCCGTCTCTACGATTTCACCCCCGCTTAGGGTGATCTCTACCTGCTCTGGCAGCGTTAGATCACTTCGTTCGGTTCCATACTCCACTACGATTGGTGTCAACCGGGATACATCTACAACTGTATCCACCTGGACGGTCAAGTCGATGGTGTTCTCTTCACCCGATACGATGACGGTTATGACAGCCTCACCAGCCGTTTTGGCGGTCACTTCTCCATGGCTATCCACCTCAACGACATCTTGACCATCTGTCACCTCGTAGCGGGCCGTTTGTGTTGCGCCATACGACGCGCCGCTCTGATGATGGGCCTGGACATTTAATTGGGCCATAGGATCTCTCAGCGTGAGCTGCGTGCGAGCTGCGTTGACTTCCACTTCAATAAGTGGGTCCATCCATTGCAGGAAGGGTTCTTTGCCCGGATAGGCGTACCATACGGTATCGAAATCCCATCCTGCAAACGTAGAGGGCTGGTTCAACGCCTCTGCGGTCACCGCTACGCCAACCTCGTTGTCCGGAGCGTCAGCGGCATACGCATTCTCATTCCAGTAAGAAGTCTCTACGTTGCCATAGTTCCTCCCGATCAATCCACCGACAGCAATTTCTCCGCTAGCCGACCCCAAAGCATAGGACGATTCAACCCCAGCTGTGCCGGAGTGAAAACCGGCCAGGCCACCTACAGCTTCACTTCCTTGTACAGTAACCTCTGAAAAAGAGTCATGAATGGCTCCTGTAAAATTGAATCCGACCAGTCCCCCTGAGTGTTGCTCCCCTATAACAGTACCTCGGGCGAAGGATTGGGTGATTCGTCCTCGATTGTCCCCAACAAGACCACCGATGTTATTCTCCCCTGAGAGCTGAATCTTCGCAGACGAGGCCGTAATTGTGCCTGTGTTCACAGCTACAAGCCCTCCTACAGAGCTGTCGCCGTGAATCTGTCCTGTGACATGAACATCATGGATCATGCCCTCGTTTCTTGCAGCCAGTCCGGCAATGCTATCTCCAAATTCCGGTGATAGATCTACATCCTCCAAATAAAGGTGGCTGACGCTGCCTTGCGGACCGATATGACCGAACAAAGCCTGATTACTGCCAGGTAACGAGATCGTCAGTCCGCTGATCGTGAATCCCTGCCCGTCTAACGCGCCTTCAAACCCGCCTTCAAAGACGTCCCCAATCGGTTCCCATCCCCTGCCCTCTAGATTGATATCCTCCACAATCCGATACTGGGCATTCAGGTCCTCCCGGATATTGTGCAAATGCCTTGCCGTTGCAATCAAATATGGATCGTCCTCTTCGCCACTGCCTCCAGCAAAAGGAAGGGGGTCAAATAGCGTGTAATAGCCTTCCTCGCCATAGGGTCCATAAACCGCTGTATCCGACTGCAGGTTAACTGCAGCACGAACGTGGTTCGTGGCGACATGAGTCCCAGTGAAGTTTAAGTGACCGCTGCCAAAGCCATCGGCGTAGTAAAAGTAAATCGTCATTGGATTAAAAGCGGAGCGTGTCCAATATGACTCATGATTGTGAAGGTAAGCATCAACACCCTCAATTTTGCTACCATGATCTGTGGCAGGTGGCGTGTTGCCTGAATACAAATGCTCATACCCCAATTCGGCCAGAGATAAGATAAAAACCGTTTCGTCCGAATTCATTTCATTATCTGTGTGGGTCGTTGAGGACATGATGCTATCTTGAAATCTTGCTGACAAGTTGTTGTAAAACTCCGTACGCAAATACTGCCTCATTTCCGACTGACTCCAGCTTAAGACAAACGTGGCCGTAAACGCTCTGGCGATCCGGGTCTCTTGCTCCCATAATAATGTGCGATTCGCTCCAAAGTGAGACTGGGATAGAACAATCCACGGAGCCGTATACCCATTCTGATCCCGGACAACGGTTCCCACTGGCAGATTGCCAAGGGTCGTCTCTTGCTCGACCCAAGTATCGGGCGAATCACTTATAGCAGTTACACTGCCCTGAGGCACGATCCCCAATAAGAGCGTCAGACACATCAAGAACGATAGATATCTTTTTGCAATTTGCGTTTTTTTCTTTGGCTTCACGATAATCCTCTTTTCCTATGAGTTGAATAGGTCTCAGCGTACCATAGCAACTTTAAGACTAGTTTAAATGAATTCCAGATTCTTGCATTTATAAAAATAATGTCGAATGCTGTGGATGAAAAAGAAGCCCACCCCATCTAGTAAAGACGGAGTGGACTTCTGGATTAATAGCAAAACCTTTTATCCGATATTCTACTCTTTAACCGAACCCATGACGAGCCCCTTTACGAAGAAACGCTGCAGAAACGGATAAACTAGCAGGATAGGGAGAGCACCAATGAATATTTGCGCCGATTTCACCGTCTTCTGAGAGATAAGAGCCATCTCGGCCGGATTAATGCTCATCGAGCTCATATCGCGTTGAATGATGACCGTCTGCAGGAAGGTGGCCAGCGGATAGCGGCTGGGATCGCCAATGTAGAGCAAGCCGTCAAACCATGAGTTCCAGTGGAAGACCATGCTGAACAACGAAATCGTAGCGATCGCAGGCAACGACACCGGCAGGTAGATGCTGAATAGGGTCCGGAAGTGTCCAGCTCCATCGATTAGCGATGCTTCCTCCATTTCCTTGGGGATCCCGCGGAAGAAGTTCAGCATGAGGATGGTCAAGAACACATTGACTGCCCCTGGCAGCACCAGCACCCAGAAGCTATCCATGAGGCCCAGACGTTGAATGACCATGTAGAATGGGACCAGACCGCCATTGAACAACATGGTAAAAACGAACAGCCACGCATACACATTGCGTCCACGGAACGCCGACGTCTCCTTGGAGAGCGGGTAGGCCGCCAAAAAGGCCAGAGCCAGTGTTAATGCCGTGCCAATTATCGTACGTTGTACGGAAACCCACATCGAGCTCAGGAAGACCGGATTATTGGTTGTTTTTTTATAGGCTTCCAGAGTAAAATCGACGGGCCATAAGCCGATAATATTGGCATCGGCTGCGACTTTGGAGCTGAGGGATACTGCAAGCACGTGAATCAACGGAATGATGCAGAGCAGCGCCAGCGTCACCAGTAGGATGATGTTAAAAATATTGAAGATTTTATAGGTTGGCGATTTGTAGTACATCCAGGCCACCCCCTTCTAGAAGATTCTGTAGTTCGCAAGTTTGTAAGCCATCCGATAGGACATAACGACCAAGACGAAGCTGATGACGGATTTGAACAAGCCGATGGCTGTTCCGAAGCCCATCTCCCCGTTAAGAATCGCGGCCCTGTAGACGAAGGTGTCGATGATATCGCCCTTGGCATAGACTAGCGGATTGTACAGATTGAAGATTTGGTCGAAGCCCGCATTGAGTACATTGCCGAGCGCCAGTGTGCCGACGACAATGGCAATGGGCAGCATGGCCGGGATCGTAATATGGAGCGTCTGCTTCCAGCGGTTGGCTCCATCTACCTCAGCCGCTTCGTAGAGCGCCGGATTGACGCCGGCCAGCGCCGCCAGGAAGACCACGGTGCCGAACCCGAATTCTTTCCACACGTCCGAGACAATAACGGTAAACCGGAACCAATCGCCATTCCCGAGGAAGAAAATCGGCTCCATGCCGAACACACCGGTCAGTATGCGGTTGACCAACCCGCCTTCAGTCGACAGCAGGTCGGTTAGAATGCCTCCGAGGATGACCCAGGACAGAAAGTGGGGCAGATAAACCAAGGTCTGCACGAAGCGCTTTAACAGCTGCTTGCGGATTTCGTTGAGCAGGATGGCAAATCCGAAGGGCGCCAACAGATTGAGCACCATCTTGAAGACAGCGATAACCAGCGTATTCCAGATGACCTGGAGGGAATCCTCTCTTTCGAACAAGTAGCGGAACTGATCCAGTCCCACCCACTCTGAGCCGGTAAGTCCAAGCCATGGTTTGAAATCCTGAAATGCCATAACCAAGCCGCCCATTGGCAAATAGGCAAACAAAATCAAAAACACCAAGGCGGGCAGGACCATCACGTGAAATGGCCATTGCTTGGCCAGATAATAGAAGAATGATTGGCGTGGCGGGCGGTTTCCCCGCGTCTGCTTGCCGGCTTTGACAGCCGGTGTCTGTGTCTGCTCCATGTGCCTCTTCCCCCTGCGAAGTTGTATTGTATACCTCAAGTATAGCAATGCTGCATTCGGCTCATAAGCAGGCAAAAAGCAACATATAGGGTACAAATACAACTATTTTTAAACCTTGAACATGGAGCGCTAGCAGCGGCCCTGAACCTAATGAAAGACCCCCGCACCGAGTTGCGGGGGCCTGACTCTACCCTTTACTTAATCGTGTTGTACCATTCATTGACTTCGCTTGTAATATCATCACCGCCTGAGGATTTCCAGGTGGCCACGAACTGGTCAAACGCTTCAGCTGGCTTTTCACCAAAAATAATCTCGTTAAAGGTCTGGGCCTCGATTTTCTTCAAATAATCCATGCGTGACTTCATCGTACTCGTTGGCGGACCAACAAACATTTCCTTCTTAGAAATCTCCTCCTGCTCCATTACTACCGTAGCCGCCAATGCCGTTTCCGGACCATAGCTGGAGACAAGCTCCTTCTCCCGGTAAGTCGTCGGCTCTTTGCCATCAGCCAGATTCATAAGAGCCTGGAACTGCACATCCGGGATCCGCGCACCGTCGCGAACCAGGAAGTAGCGCAGCGGTGCCGTGATTGTACCTCCCGGCACATCGTCGAGATAGAGCGGGTTGCCGTTGGCATCCAGCGCGTAATCATACCCTTCAAACACACCGTATTCGAACGGACTGCCCTCTTGCGGATCCGCAAGATTGTCGAACAAGTAATTTTGATACGTAAAGAAAGCTTCGGGATGCGCCATGTCTTTATTAATCAAGGTTACGCCCTTGAAGAAATGTGTGCCATGCCGCATCGCTGTACCGTCTTCTCCCGTAGGAATCGGATAGGGCTTCCATACGGCCCCCTCCACATTCTTCTCGGTATCCAGAAGCGGCCATCCACTCATCCAGTAAGGTCCAGGGATGATCCCTGCGGTGCCGGCTACGGCAGGCTCCGAGGTTTTATTCTCATCCCAGAGCGCCGCTTCTTTAGGAATATACCCTTTGTCGCGCCACTCCTTGAGTTTGAGCAATCCTTCCTTCATCCCCTCATGAACAGAGCCATACATTAGAGAGCCGTCCTCGGCTTCGTTCCATTGAGATGGTATTGTCCCATAAGCACCGAATACCCAGGATGGATCGCCCATCCATGTATTCATAGATGATTTGAACCCTACACTAAGCGGAGTTACTTGCTCTGGGCTCAATCCTTGGGGATTATTGTTGCGGAATGCCTCCATCATCTCCTCCAGGTCCGCAATGGTCTCCGGTGCGTCCAGACCCAGCGCATCCATCCAGTCCTGGCGGATCCAGAGCAGGTAGTCGTTATTGTAAGCGTAGTCGAGAACCGGGATGCCCATACGGACGCCATCCTTCGTATAGGCATTCCATACATTGGGGTCAAGGCTCATCGCAGCTTTCCATTTCTCATTCGCATATTGATCGAACAAGGCACCGGCATCCTGGAATCGGCCGGAATCAATCAGATCCTGTGCAAGCAGCTGATCATTGACGGTAATAATATCGGGCATTT
The DNA here is from genome assembly GCF_000378385.1 of Paenibacillus daejeonensis DSM 15491. GTDB lineage: Bacteria > Bacillota > Bacilli > Paenibacillales > Paenibacillaceae > Paenibacillus_D > Paenibacillus_D daejeonensis. Next base: position 919,949 of record NZ_KB899660.1, read on the forward strand.
GTTGTCCAGAGGACATCGCCAGACGGACCTTGGTAACAAAAGCATTGTTGGTGTCCGTAACCGACCACAGCGATTTCACCTCGATACCCAGCGTCTCCAGCGCCCAACGGGTTGCTACGCTGTTTTCAATCGACTCCCCATCCCGGAACGTCAGCGCCGGATCAACACCCCATACGGTTGAGATGGCAACTGGCGGATCGTATTTGTCCTTGTAAGGGTTTTCTTCAGTCGTGCCGGCCGTGCCGCCGTTGGTTGACGCCCCCGGATTTGCCGGTTCATTGCCTCCACCGCTGTTGGAGCAAGCTGCCAGCATGGACACAATCAGCAGCATGCACAAGGTGTGAGCGAACCCTCTTTTTTTGACTATCATAGGAATCCCCCTTCAGTAATGTCTACATATATAATTATAGGCGGGGGGCTTGCTCTGGCCTATGTCACAATCCGAACATATCTGCACCTTTTGCAACCTGTTTAATGATCTCTAAATTCCTGCGGGGTCGCGCCATAGTATTTTTTGAAGGTCTTGCTGAAATACTGCGGGTTTTGATAGCCCAGTTCACTTGTAATCTCATAAATTTTCTTATTGGTATGCTTGAGCAGATAAAGCGCCCGCTCCATCTTGTAGCCAATGATCCAATCGCTCAGGCTCTCGCCCGTCTCGGCCTTAAATACTTTGGATAGATAAACAGGGTGCAAGAACACCCGGTCTGCGATGGTTTTTACCGTGGTATCCTGGCTCAGGTTATTGGCAACAATTTCATGTACTTGCTTAACGATAAAGCTCTTGGTGCTCTCGTCCTTCTGCGCCAGCTCCATCTCCAGCTTCACCAATACTCCGTCCGACCAGGCCTTCAGCCGCTCTGGCGAGAGCACAACGGTCTGATCCAGGATAAAATCAATCCCCAGCTCCTCTATCTGCGTCACGTAGTGGCCCTGGCGATGGGCAATGTAGAGGTAGGCGTTGGTCAGGGCCAGGTACACCTCATAGAGATGCTCCCGAGAGTAGCCCGTCTTGGTCAGATCGCCCAACACCTCGCCAATTTTCTCACGGACCGCTTCCCACCGTTTCGACTCTAACAGAGTGATCAGCGTAGGCGGCTTGTAGAGGCTCTCCAATGACTTGACATGGATACGGTCCCGCCCGGCGCGTTCCTCCAGATAATGAATCGTGTGCTGATCCTCCTGTGCAATCATGAACATTGTTCCTAGGCCAGAACGGTAAGCCGCCGAGAGCGCGTCAGGAAACTGGAACCATTCAGTCACCACAATGGAGATATCCCCTTTAAGATAACTACTCACATTGGTCCGAAACGTCTTGGCCCGCTCTGCCAGCAGCGCCTGGCGTTTGTTCCGGCCATCCGTACTATATTGTACGCTCGGAGGTGCGTCACTTAGGGGTTGAATGAGTAGAATCAGGTACTCATGCGGCGCTTTGCCATGCCACACCCGGAACTCTCCATCAAACGATTCCTCTGCAATATTGCCGACAGCAAATTCCATTAAGGCGATTGAATTGTAATCCAGATGTGAGAATTGACGCCCAAGCTGAACAAGCATCAGCACAGTAGGCTTATCCGCTACCAGCGGAATCTCGTATTGCAGCAACTTCTCCTGAAGGGTCTTGGGAGATAGTTGCCGGCCAAGCACCAAGTCCATTAGTAGATTGGCTCGAAGCACCTTGAAATCTGATTTACGGCTATATTGCAGCTGATGCATCTTCTCCGCTTGCGCCCATTCATCCTTGAGCGCGTCGATGGCACCGGAAAGAATCTGGACAAACTCCTCGTCATTCAGCGGCTTTAGAATATAGTCAAACGCCTGTAATTGGACGGCCTTGCGCGCATACTGAAAATCCGAATGGCCGGTGAGCAATATGCTTTTGATATGCGGCCAGCGCTCACCGATGACCTGCAGCAGCGCCAAGCCGTCCATCTCGGGCATTGCAATATCCGTAACAACAATATCCACAGGCGTCTCCTCCAGAAGCGCTAGAGCCTCTGATGCAGAAGCGGCCTGGTATACGTGACGGATCCCCATCGCAGCCCAGGGAATGGTTTTGGCCAAACTGGAGGTCACATACACTTCATCATCCACCAATAAAATATCAATCATTGCTTCAGCTCCTCTCCAGGCAGCCCCGGCTGCCATCGGATCGTGACACGTACGCCGCCGAGCGGCGATGCTTCGAAGATCAGTCCTGCGCCTTCACGGAAGCGCAGCAGCATCCGTTGGTGCACATTCCACAGTCCGCATCCCATCTCTTCATCCATCTGCTTGTGCATCTTATGCTGCAGCGACTGCATGGCATCCGGCGTCATGCCCTTGCCGTCGTCCTCAACCGTTAATTCCGCGCCGGTTGCTGTCCACATCCCTGTAATTCGTATGATGGACGCGCTAGCGCTGGATTCAATTCCATGCAGTACGGCATTCTCAACCAATGGCTGCAGCATGAGCGGCGGTACTTCCAATAGGAGCATATCGGGTGGGATATCCAGTTGATAATCCAGCCTTGGCATCCGCATCTTTTGAATTTCCAGATAACTTGTGACAAAATGAACCTCCTCCGAGAGCGTGACCAGCTCGCGTTCCTGTCTCGTGGTGTACCGGTAATAAACGGATAGATGGTGCGACATGGCCACTACCGCCCCGTTCTGCTCCAGCTTGGCCATGCTGGAGATGAAGGAGAAGCAATTATAGAAGAAATGCGGATTAATCTGCGACTGCAGCTGCTTCAAGCGGGCCTCCCGGACATGAATGCGCTCCAGATAGACGGTCTCGAAGAGCTCCTGAATTTGTGCAACCATCAGATTAAATCGGGTGTACAAAAAGCCAAACTCACTGGACCCCTTTGGCTTGATCCGTACGGAGTAATCGCCATTCTTGAGACGTTGGAAACCGATGACCAGCCGTTTGATGGGGACCTGCACTTGCGCATATAACAGGTATGCTCCGATACTGCACAGCAGCAGCAGACCCGCGATGGAAATATAAAATAGCCGGTTTGCCTGCTCAATTGGACGTAAAATCTCTGTTATCGGAATGTAATCAATCAGATGCCAACCGAGCACTTCGGACTGAACCCTGTTAACCAAATAGTCCTGATTGCCGAGATGCACCGTACGACTTTCTTGCGTGGAAAGCGAACGATTCGCTAACGACTGAATAACCTCGCCAATCAGCTCACGATCAGCCGTGCGGTTATAGATAGCCCCCGTATCTGGATGGTAATAGAACGGATCGGAACGGCCGCCGCTTTTGAATTGATCCAACATATCAATAATATTACTGCCGCTAAACCGCACCTCGATGATCAGGTTGAAATTGCCGGGATCCTCGTAGCTCGAATACGGGGTCACCGCGAACCGAGAGAAGGTATACTGGGGCTGCTCAGCCGAACCCGTGTTGCTCACCTGCCAGCCCGGTCGCAGTCGCTGCTTGAGCTGCTCGCTATCATAGACGGTCACATCCAGGGCGGAAATGTCCCGCTGCAGCACTGGCGAATAGATATGCAGCGTATTGCGCCATTTGAGCGAGCTCTCTTGAATCGCGAGCTTGGTCTGAATGCGGCGAATCAGGGTCGTGGTCCGCAGATCGAGCTCTGGCATCTCGTTAAAGATATCCCGTAGGGAAGAAATGTCCGGGTCTTGGATGAGCAGGTCCGGCCATAGAGCAATGGCGTCGATACTGGCATCGACTTCATTTTGAAAGAAAAGCAATTGACTGGCATTCGATTTATTTAATTCCTCGCCGATAATATCCGTACTTGTCCGATTCGAATAAAAATACAACGTCAGAATCGGAATCAGCATAATCAAGGCAAGGCCGATAATTTTCGTAAACAGGTTCACTTTAGGCATCCGGCAAGACTCCTAGTTGTTATGATGGGGCAAGCCAGGCAGTCCAGATAATTGACCGGAATCAAACACAGGCCGCCCTCTCCATCATACGGACTCCAGGGTCATGAGACAATCCATCATTTTGCAACATATCGGATGTTTTGACAGCTAGAATAGGAAAAGTACAGGGGGGAAATTCATCATCGTTACAGCAAAGAGAGGCAGAAATAGGGGAATAACGAAAAGTAAAACGAATCCTTAGATTTTAGGGATGCTGACCTTATTTCTTCTTCTCTTTAAGGAAACGCCTCACAACCTCCATCATCCGGCTGGAAACGGTACCGAATTTGTCCTTGGCACTCTGTGTATTCTTGAAAAACACCAGGGAACGCTGTTCGTCGAAGGATTCGATTTCACGGAGATTGACCAGATTCGTGCGGTCCAGCCGTTTAAAGCCGTAAGATTTCAGGTGATGCTCGTACGTGGACAGACTGGGGACGAGCGAATAGTACCGCCCTGACGTCGTGTGCAGAAGGACGGTACGCTCGTAATTCTCAATATAGAGGACATCTTTCAAATCAAGGGTGAGGAGCTCACCCAGGTTTCTCGGATCTCGGGTCACATGTAACTTCATGTCGCGTACCACTCCAGTAACAAGGTATGGGCTGACGGGCTTGTCCGACAGCCCTCCTTCACTACGCCATCCTTACTTCTTCAGCTCTTCGGGCAGCTCGGGGCGATGGATTGCTGATGGAGATGCAGTCGTTGCGAAATAAGCGGCAATCCCCTTCAAAACAGTTGAAGCTTGTTTGGCAAGCCATGGTTTCATAGTTCTCACCTCCTTTTATTAGGAATGCATAACGAGATGCCTTGCAATAGAAATATGATAGCTAGCGTCGGAGATTCTAGAATTAAATTGCTACCGACCAATACGAGAGAAATCAATTTCATAAGTGGAAAATACTTTTCTGGCATACGCGCATATCCTCTAATATTAGCGGGGGCTAAGATAGCAAACAGGAGAAGACTGAACAATGAGGTATAGAGAATTCCATCTTGGGGAAACGGAAGATGCGGCGGCAGAGCAACAACCAATAATGTTGCGACCATACACCATGTCGACGATTGCAGATGGTACCCTCCGGAGACCGATCGAACGAGAACAAAAGCTGCGATTGATAGCAGAGTCTCTGTCAAGCGCCCCGTCAGTAAGCCCACTAATGCAGCCGCCGAGTACGGAATCAAAAAATTAATGACGATAATCAAGGCATATTGCATGACTGCGACGCTGCCGGTCTGTTTTTCATTGGAGTTTTTGATGGACACTGCCAGTTTTTCAGCCCATGCTTCGATCATCTATATACTCCCTCCGTTGCGCCACGTATAATAACACGCCTAATATGATGATAAAATTCAGGATCGCCAGGGTAGGTGTGCTTTTGGAAAAGGCAATAAAATTGGTAATGGATATGACACCATAGCCTCCTAATATTAAAAAGAACAGTTTGAGATTTAACCCCCTCATGGTTAAGGGAGCATATTCATAATCCGGAACAAATGTATAACCTATACGAAACCTATAAAGCAATCCTACAATCACCAAAGTAGTCATAACGGATAAAGATTGAAGAACGTAGGCCTGATTAGTATGTGGCATTAATACCTCTAACGGTATATCCATCCATATCATTAAGATTAAGAAGAAATATTGAATAAAAAGATATCCCATATATCCATAAACTGTCATCAGTGCAGCATAAAAAATATGAACGCGAAACATTTGCCACAAGATAAGAAAGATTACCGGCGGCTGAAGTAGAGTCGCAATAACACGTAACTCCAAAACTTCAAATATAAAATGTGAAAGCAGCGCCATAATCGCGGATGCAAAAAGGATTTGGCCCCGGAAACCTTTCAGAGGAAACTTGAACATCGCAAACGTTAGCAAAATGAGAGCCAGCCACTCGATCCCAGAGAATAAGAAATACAGTACAGTACCCATCAGTACACTCCCGGTTTCCCTGAATCCTTCGGAAAAAGAATTTGACTCTATTATACTACATGAAAATTAGAAAAGTGAGAAAATTTTACAAGATTTATATAATATTTTCATTCATATTTCGACAAAAATTGTCAAGTTTCACATTTGGATAAGGTAAACTGACTGCCGCCGTCCTTTAGTGCGCTGTCTTTCAGTTCCTCCGCAGTCTGAATTCCTACGAAACCTCTTTATGGCGACATGTGCCTCGTGCGCTTTCTCCACTCTAACGGCCGTAGCTGCGCTTATTCGGACAATTTCTGGGAGTCTAGAAGTCTAACGGCCACTGGCACCGTTATTCGGCCATTCTACAGCGCTCAGAAGCAAAAAACGTAGAAATAACTGCACCCATGCCCGTTAGAATGGAAAACATCGTTTTGTAGCCCGAATAACTGCGGTGGTGTCCGTTAAAAAGAACGTTGGTGGGTGCCACTACCTTTGCAGCGGCCCAATTAAGGAAAGGCCAGTAAAAAAAACTGCCCCTCCAGGTTTCAAAACCCGGAGAGGCAGCCAAAAAGCCAACTGTTTAACGATAGAGATTAGTCGTTCAAGTGCAGCATACGGCTAATGATAACGGCCGCTTGCGCACGGTTGGCAATGCCTTTTGGACCATAGGTCGTTGCGGTCATGCCTTGGATGACGCCTTCTTCGGTCAAGAGAGCAATTGCCTCTCTGGCATAGGAAGCAATGGTGCCTCTGTCCGTAAACTTCGCCAGTGCGCCATCTACATCATCAATGGATGCATCCTGGGTCAGCTTCAGTACATTGGCGGCCATGATGGCCATCTCTTCACGTGTGATCGCACGGTTCGGCTCGAAGCGGTTGCCGCCCACACCTTGGACCAGACCTGCTTCTACCGCAGATGCAACATACGTGTAATGCCAGTTTGAGGTTTGAACGTCCGAGAACGATACCGATGCATTCTCATCCACCAGATCAAACGCACGAACGATCATCGTCAGGAACTCAGCACGCGTCACTTGCTTCAGTGGCGCGAATTGGTTCTCTGCCACACCGTTGATGATACCCAGACCAGCAAGCTCACGAATCGCTTGACCTGCCCAAGCCTCAACGCCACCCAGATCTCCGAACTCAGGCGTTGGCACACCTGGCTCTTCCGGATCTACCGGAGTCCCTGGTTCAGTCGGATCGGTCGGATCGGTCGGATCCGTAGGATCAGTTGGGTCCGTTGGATCTGTAGGATCGGTTGGGTCCGTTGGATCTGTGCCAGGGCCTGGACCAGGAATCGGTGTTCCAGGTTCAGGAGTAGGTCCAACAAACGCTTCACCAGGTCCTGCATTAAAGATTGCGTTCGTAAGCAGACGGTACTGATGCTGCGTATGCGCACGGTTCACTAACTCATTGGAGAAGATAGTCAGATTTTTGTTGTCTTCTGTATACGTGAACGCCAATACTTTTCCTTTGGCTCTATCATGGTTTGGCCACCAGCCAGCTTTGAAGAAATCATCGCCATCGCTTGTAGTCGCCAATACTTTAGCCGCTTCAGGAACAGCAGTAATGTACGATCCCGATACGGTGTAGAAATATTCTTGCTCATCATAAACGCTAGTTATAACATTATCTTGTGTTACATTGGTTAGGAACACACCTTCGTGACTGTTGCCCGTTGTAGCAAAGTTAAAGCCCGGGATGACACCTGCTGTTCTAATAGTGTTCATTGATACCCGGCCAAATCCGATGTACGGCTTGCCATCATTAATCAACGTCGTTGACCCTGACGTATTAACCAATACATCCGCTGCCGCTTGATCTGTCGTTACCTCAAAGCCAAGCGATCTCAGGACGTAAGCCGGAACACCACTGGCAGCAATTGTAGACGCCTCAAGTACTTTGCCGCTAGGTCTAGTGTTGCTAAAGGCTCTCATATCGAGATAGTACTTGGAGGCAATCGGATTCAAATCGCGATAATCAACTACAAAGTCACCTGCTTCATGAATCACACCGCTTTGAGTAAGCATTGTAACAGTTTTTCCAGAAGCAAGCAGTTCATTGACTACTTTAGTTGCGTCATTATTATTATTACGAATGAGAACATAAGATGCGTTTACCGGCACTTGCGGCGACGGAATCGTTACCGAAGTCACAGGAGCCGTTTTTCCAGTAAATGCACCCTCTTGTCTAATTACATACCGATCAAAGCCGCGCATATCGTGGAAATTCTGAATAATGTCAGCGTACATTGCACTAAAGTCGGAAACGTTGATTCCATCATAAAGTACAAGATTTGCAAGTCCACGTTTTGCTTGATGCATATTAACGATATAAGATCCTGCCGGATAGGTTATACCTGCAACAGTTACAGCCTCTGTAGAGATTTCTACCTTTACACCGTTACGAATCAGATACTGCAACATGCGATAGCTCTCCAGGGCATTCTTTTGTACACTGCTGTCCACAGGAAGTACATAATACTCTGGGAAGAAGTTTTCGTTACCCTGACGAGGGCGTCCGACAACTTCATTCTTGCTATCAATCAAGTACTTATCTACGGAATCTCCGGCATCTATGCCATCAATTCCCCGCTCATAAATCTTGAGTTGGTTCAGGAACAACTTTTCTTTGTTGTCAACTACATAAGTTGTTGCAGCAGCAGCTGTGTAGTATAGCGCTTTTTGCGATTCTTCGTTCAAATGCGGCATCTCAAGCGTATGGCCAAGCGCACCATGATGCATGGCGAATACAGCTGTGTAAGCAGGAGAGGCGTCATCCCATCCGTCAGCATAGCCAACTGGACGGTAATTTGGATCTGCAGCCAGCTTACGATGCTCTTCATAAGGAATGTGGTAAGTGGTATAAGATGTATTGGCAATACCAGCTTCACCCATTGCATAAGCCTGTTCAACCATGCTGTCGATCAACAAGTCAAACTCATGATTCGGGTCATGCGGTGGTGTACAAGGTTCAATAAGGAAACTACCGACAAAACCGTGCATGTCTAGGAAGGACAACGGCGACCATTTTGCGATTTGTGCCGTAACCGCTTGGGTTTCCGGCTGTGTTTGATACGAGTTGTCACGGTTCAGGTCGAAGCCTTCCACGTTTGCACGTGTGTTATGAACACGTCCGTCAGGATTATTTGTGTATACAAAGATAAAGATGGCATTATCTAATGCTTCTTCCATGTTCAATGAAACAGTTGTATCTTCACCCTGAACTTTTGTCTCGTATTGAATGCTATCTTCAAGAGCCATAGTTTCAAAGTAATTCAAAATCACATCAACGCCTGGCGCTTCATCCGGGTGAATGTTGTTCAGCCAGATTGGCACTTTGTAATCGGTGATTACACCATTTGTAATATCAGCTGCCAATTTCTTCGGATCGTTCAACATAGCAGGGTGTGTCACATCTTGATAGTAGTCCACCGAAGCTTTGTCCTTGGCCAGAACTGTGAAGTAAATGTCTCGGCCTTCAACCGATTTACCAATAACGGAAGTATCGATGTAACGCCCCGTTGTCGATGCCGCTTCACTGGTGATGCGGTCAATCTCAGGTTTCAGCTCAGCATAACTGCGGTAACTATCATATGGGGTCAGCTTAATAGGCGCATAAGCAACCGCTTGTCCATTGGTTACAGCAGCAAGTTCAAATGTACCAATCAACGATGGATACAAGCGACGAGGAGTTCCCGAAAGATTAGTAGTTCCATAAGGAAGATCGAAAGTGATTGTTGCAGTAACTTCACCATCGTTCTCTTCAACACTGTCCACTCTGATGAACGGTGCACCATTGTACCCAGGTGTAACACCTTGACCAGAAACATAGGTTTTCCACTCTGACAGCGGTTTGCCGTCGTATGTCCAGCTCAGGTTGTTGACATCGACGCCTTGTGGGAGGTCAAATTTGGCTTCAAATGTTCTTACCTCAGTCATGGATGCAACATCTTTATCCAATTCAAGAGCTTGCGGTTCTTGAACTTGAATCAAAATCTCAGTCAGCAAATGTGTAAATGTGGACAGATGCTTCTCAATCCGGCCAGGGAAAGCTTGGCTGATATATGCAATGCTGTCTTTGTATGTGTGGAATACTCTGCCTTCTTGAACAGTCTGGGTGTAACCGTCGAGGTCGCCGATGTCCCAGTTCGTGGCTTCAAGATATGCATATGGAATGCCAGCACGCTTGAATGGTGCGTGGTCGCTCCAATCGCCCGTTGTTCCTTTTGGATAGTCTGGATTTTTGCCTTCGTTTGTAATTACGTCAAGAGCATCGTTCTTTACAATTTCAAGGCCGAGGTCACGGATGAAACCGGCATTGCCGCCGCTTCCGTAGATGTACATGAAGTCACCTGCAGCAAGGCTGTCCAGGTTAATCATGGCCACCGTGTTTGCTTTGGCTTCTTCGCTCATGGCTCTTACATAAGCATTGGAGCCTTGGAGCCCTTGCTCTTCTGCACCAAATGCAATAAAGCGAACAGTGTAAGGACGCTCATCCACTGTCAATTCAGACAATGCTTTTGCTGTCTCCAGCATAACGGCTACGCCAGATGCATTATCGTCTGAACCTTTGCCAGTATAAGCTACGCCTCCAACAGTTGTTGTATTGGTACGAACCGAGTCATAGTGAGCACCTACGATAATTTCACGGGTAGATGCACCAGGCAGAACAGCAATGATGTTGTTGCTGTTTACGGCGTTTCCGCTTCTCACATAGGAAAAAGGTACTTTGGAAGGAGTCATGCCCAGCGCAGTGAACTGGTCCATAATGTAGTTGCCGGCTGCTACTTCTTCGGCGCTGCCTGCAACACGAGTACCAATCACATTCGTGAAATGAGCGAGATGCTCATAAGCTACGAATCCCGTGGCATCCGGAGCCAGCAGAGTTTCAGCCAGCGTTTCTTCCAAGGCCTCTTCCTCTACTGCTGGTTCTTCTTCAACAGGTGTCTCTGAATCTAGAACCGGCTCTTCTACTCCCTCTTGAGGGGACGCTGGCTCTTCAGCCTCTTGCGCCGGATCTGGTGTCGTGCCATCCGTTTGTGGAGTTGACGGAGCAGTGATCTCCGTATCCTGCACAACTTCTGCCATCGCGATGCCTGGAGCAATCGCCCCCAGCAGCATGGTCAACGACAAGACCAACGCCAGATACTGTTTTGTAATGGATCGTTTAAACATCTTTCTCCTCCTTATTGCCCCGTAGGTCAGACCTCTAAGGCTTATCTATCTACTACTTGATACAGTACTGCAAGGTGGATCTTACCATGACATAATCCGACTTACGAAATATGACCCATGCACCATCTCCCAGCTCGGCCGCCTTCAATGCCAAGGATTGTGACCACATGAAAAACCAGCCAATTATGTATACAGTATACTTAATATAATATACTATATTTGTGGAATCTATTATAACACCAGCCTGTCAGTTGAACAATGCTATTTTTAAAGATTTCTTCATAATTGCTAGAAACGTCAATCCATAGCAAGCGGGCCACCGCCATAGCTAACATCACAATCACACAAGTTCGTTTTTAAGCACCCGATTTTGATATCCCGCGCTCAAACGAACCACAATTAGTTAAAAGCAGCATACCAGCATACAACACCACAAGATACCCGCACCTCTTCTCCCCCAACAACTAGTGATCTCTAACGCTCGTCACGTGATCTTAGCGGCCTTTTTACCAGCCGTTTTAATTCTAACGCTTGTGGGCTGAAGTTAGCAGCGAAGAATTAGCAGTGTCGATTTACTCTTCCAAGAGCTCGTGGCGAGCGTTAGCGCGTGGATCCTGCTCAAATTAGGTCGCTTAGAGCGGATCACAAGCGTTAGCGGAATGCCTCCCCTTCCCCTAGGCCAATTGATCCCTACCAATGCTCCCTACCGACGCTGCCCATAAAATCACAAATTTCATCATCAGCAGCATCCCACAGAATATTTCCCTGCCAAGCAAACTCACATTTTATATGCAAAAAAGCAAACCCTCACAGGTTTGCTTTGTATCCGGCCACGTTATGCTACCGAACAACGCTATGTTGCGCCACTCGCGCGCAGATCGCAGCTGAGGGGTCAATATTGGCCAACCACCAACCGCGCACCTACATCACCCAGTTCTAACGGCCATATGCGCTTATTTATGTTGCGCCACTCGTGCGCAGATCGAAGCTGAGACGCCAACACCGGCCAACCCCAACCGTGCAACTACCTCACCCAGTTCTAACGGCCATATATGCGCTTATTAGGCTGTTTTAGTGGGTGCTTCTCTTCTAACGGACACAGGTGCCGCTATTTGACACAAATCGAGTGTTTTGCATCAAAAAAAGTAGAAATAAGTGCGCTCATGGCCATTAGAATTTCAAACGTGCGATTTTGAGCCAAATAGCAGCTGTGGTGGCCGTTAGAATTCTAAACGTGCGATTTACGAAAAAACTGCCCGTTTGCTGATAAAGCTAAGGTTGGGTGCGGGGGTGCGGGGTGCGGGGTGCGGGG
>NZ_KB899661.1:0-26042 GCF_000378385.1 Paenibacillus daejeonensis DSM 15491
GATCGATCCATAATGCCCAGCACTTGACTCAACACGTTTCGCTTCGTTATGCTAACCATAGAGGTTCCTTTCCGTCTTGTCTTCCTAACATTACGGTAAAGGAACCTCTCTCTTTTGTAAAATTTCCCTTCGGGCTAACATGTGAACTTCTTTGCAAGATTACTGCACAAACCCACCACGCGACCTCTGTAGCGCACCTTTCTTCCTCTATTCGCTCGCTCACCCACCACGCGACCGCTGCAACACACCTTTCTTCCTCTATTTCCCCGCACTCCCACCATGCGCCCGCTGCAGCACACCTTTCTTCCTCTATTTACTCACACCCCTGCACCGCGACCGCTGTAGCACACCTTTCTTCCTCTATTTGCTCACAAACCCGCCACGCGACCGCTGCAACACACCTTTCTTCCTCTATTTCCCCGCACTCCCGCCACACGCCCTCTGTAGCACACCTTTCTTCCTCTATTTGCTCACAAACCCACCACGCGCCCGCTGCAACACACTTTTCTTCCTCTATTTGCTCACAAACCCACCACGCACCGGCTGCAACACACTTTTCTTCCTCTATTTGCTCACAAACCCACCACGCGCCGGCTGCAACGCAAAAACAGCTGTTTTCCAGGTAGGGAAAACAGCTGTTTTTGTTTACTGCATGATATGCAACTCGCGGGAGATGCCTGCTCAGGCTACAGCACCGCCAGTTCGCACAGGATTAAATGGTCAGTTCTTCAAGTGGCTTGGCGTTGCCGTAAGCCGGGGCAGCCGTGCCGACAGGAGCAGCCCAGTCTACCGCATTGGCAATGACGCGCTGGACATCCGTATTGTAATAGGTCGGGAACGTCTCGTGCCCCGGACGGAAGTAGAAAATCCGCCCTTTGCCGCGTGTCCAGCAGCAGCCGCTGCGGAATACCTCGCCGCCTTCGAACCAGCTGGTGAAGACCAACTCATCGGGTGCAGGGATATCAAAGTGCTCGCCGTACATTTCTTCCTTGGGCAGTTCGATGTATTCGCCAATGCCGCGGACAATCGGATGACCCGGTTGTACGACCCACAGCCGCTCTTTCTCTCCCACATCGCGCCATTTGAGATCGCACGAGGTGCCCATCAGCTTTTTGAAGATTTTCGAAAAATGGCCGGAATGCAGCACAATCAGCCCCATGCCTTGGAGCACACGCTGATACACCCGCTCCACAATCTCTTCCTGAACTTCACCATGTGCCGTATGGCCCCACCACAGCAGCACGTCGGTTTCCTGCAGCCGCTCCTCGGTCAATCCATGCTGTTCTTGATCGAGCAAAGCGTAAGTTACGGTATGGTGCTCGGGCAATGCCGAACCGATGGCCTGGTGGATGCCATCTGGATAGACCTCACGGACTGCCGGGTTTTTCAACTCATGACGGTATTCGTTCCAGATCGTTACTCTTACGGGTTGGTTCATTCGATTATCCTCCTGTTATGAGTAGTATCAGGTCAGTCGTTCAGGTAGCCCGCAACGCCCTGATCCATCAGGTAGGACATCTCGGCCTCCAGAATCGTGTCTACGGCCAATTCACTGAGCTGGACATCTCGGCGCTGAACGATGTAGTCAACCAGATCGTCGATATCAATATCCACTTCGCCTTTTGTCTTGGATGCCGCCTGCTCAATGTAGGCCTGCTCATGCTTCAGAACCAGTTGAATATCCCCGGCCTGTTCGCCTGTCTGGTCTATAATATATTGCAGCAGCTCGCGCTCATTCACCGGTGTGTCGGCCTCGTGCCGTTTGCTAGTCATTCGTTTGGTTACCTCCACAGTTATCATGCCTGACCGCCCTATTGTACACCCAATCCCCGCGCCCTACAAGGGTCTGAAAACGATTAACAGCCCCCAAATCCGCGAGGCGGGTTTGGGGGCTGCTATTAGCAGAGCTCGGAAGCGTCACATTAGAATGCTGCAGCCAGCTCCTGTGCTTTTTTCAATCCTTCACCAACGATGGTTTGGGCTTGATCCGGCAGTTGGTTGTGGCCTTCCACGACCAAAACCTCCGGATTGTCGATGCCGATGAAGGCCAGGATGGTCTTCACGTAGTTAAGCGACATTTCCATCGCTGCCATCGGCTGCTCGCTATACATGCCGCCGCGCGCCTGCAGCAAGATGACTTTTTTATCCTTCACAAGACCTACTGGACCTTCGGCCGTGTATTTGAACGTTTTGCCCGATTGCAGCAGATAGAAGAGATAGGTCAGCAGCTGCGCAGGAATCGTGAAGTTCCAGAGTGGGAATGCCAGCACGATCTTATCTGCTCCGAGGAACTGATCCAGATACGTATTCGAGAGATCGGCTGCCTTTTGCTCAGCTGGTGTCGTCTCGATGCCTTTGCCCAGCTTGAAGAGGCCGTTCATCATATCATTATCGAAATATGGCAGGTCCGCCTCAAACAGATTCAGCTCAGTGACGATATCGTCAGGGTTGCTGGCTTTGTAAGCATTCAAAAATTGCTCATAGAGCTGTACAGTTACGGATTGCTCGGACGGACGGTTATTTGCTTTAATAAATAGCACTTGTGCCATGAAATGGTTTCTCCTCCTGATGTTGAATCTCTTTTTATGTTAATTACTTTTTTATAGTAACAAATCTTTCATAGCTTGTCTACCCCTCGACTGTTCATTGGCGTGATCTTCCTCCGATTCAGCTTCTGTGTTACCATAGATTGAACTATTATCCCAGTCAATGGAGCGATGTAAGCCCATGGATTCCGCCATTCAGAACTATATCGTCATCGTCTCGATCTCCGGTGTCCTGCACATGCTGCTCGTCATCTACGCCCTGACTGTCAAAACCAATTTCTCCGGCATTCGCACCTTTGTATGGATGTGCATCTTCAGCAGTATCTATACCTTCGGTTTCGCCTTTGAGCTGGCCAGCAACTCACTTGCCGAGGCCAAATTCTGGATTGCCATAGAGTATCTTGGCATGCCTTATATTGCTCCTTGCTCTCTTATGCTTGTCCTTCATTATGTCAATCTGGAGCGATACCTGACCCGGCGTACGATCGGAGCACTTCTCACCATCCCCGCCATCACCAGCTTAATGGTTGCCACTAACGATTGGCACCATCTGTTCTACCAATCCATCAATGTTCGGGATAACTCACCAACTGTACTGATTGATGTTGTTATTGGCCAATGGTATATCGTTCACGGCAGCTACACGTTTGCCTGCCTACTGGCCGGTGGCCTCATCTTGATTCGGCACTGGAAACGAACCTATCGCATTCAAATGGCAACGATTCTGGCCACGTTATATATTCCAATGCTGGGCTCCTTGCTCTACCTGCTGGGTCAATCCCCTTATGGCATGGATCCGGTACCTATCATTATGAGCTTCACATCTACACTATATATTGGCGCGATTCTCTCAACCGGTATGCTCCGCGTCTCACCCATTGCCCGCGAAAAGATATTCGAAACGATGCGCGACGCCGTCCTTGTGCTGGATCGCGAAGGGCGGATTGGTGATTACAATCGTTCAGCTGCGCGCCTGCTGCCAGGGCTGGGTGAAGGGACACTCGGCAAACATCTTTCGATTCTTACCATTCCCGAGATTGAGCAGGCTATTCCTGCAACGGAAAACCATGCCGCACAGGAATTCAAGCTGGAGCGTACGATTCAGGAGCAGCTCCGCCACTACCAGGTTCGTATTTCGCCCTTACTGAGCCGCAAGAGTGAATTGATCGGCCGCACGATTATTTTTACGGATGTGACTGAACAAATGACGCTTCATAACAAGCTGCAACGTCTTGCCACAACAGATGGGCTGACCCAATTGTACAACCGGACTCACTTCATGGAGCTTGCATCCCGCTTGCTCGTCTCCTCTGTTCAGACCAACGCTCCGTATGCTGTCATTCTGTTCGATATCGATCATTTCAAGCAAATTAATGACAGCTATGGTCATGACACCGGTGACGCAGCTCTTCGCCATGTCGCAGCAGTGTGCAGGGCCCTGCTCCGAAGCGGCGATCTGTTTGCACGCTATGGTGGGGAAGAATTTGTCGTCGCCCTCTCCGGGGTTTCCCCCGAAGGCGCCGCTCTGCTGGCTGAGCGACTGCGACGAGCCATTGAAAATTCTCCGCTAGCCTCCGAATCAGGCGATCTGTCCATGACCGCCAGCTTCGGAGTCTGTATCCGCGAGACAGAGAGTGAACTCTCAGAACTTGTTCAGCAAGCCGATCAGGCACTATATGCTGCCAAACGGAATGGCCGCAATCGCGTCGTCCGTTTCAGCGGGGGGCTTCCGTCTGCTTCCTCTGGCGGGGAACAACGCGGGTGAATTGACTATTTTGCGAACCTTGCCTCCGGCATGTACATATTCTACTCACGGATAATCTTGTACAAATGGAGATGAGAATGTGCCGCTGCCCACAATTGATGTCTTGATTCCGGCCATCGAAAAAGACCTGGGCACCCTGCCCCGTGTCATCGATAGCGTCCGGGCCATGGTTCGTCACCCCATCGGCCGATTCCTGATCATCGCGCCCGATACGCCCCGCATGCGCCAGCTGTGCGCAACCAAGAGATGTACGTTTGTCCATGAACACACCGTACTGCCGATTACCAAGAGCGACATCCATTACCGTTCCGCACGATGGGAGCGTTCAGGCTGGCTGTATCAGCAGCTTCTGAAGCTGGGGGCGGAGAAGCTGGTTACCGCGTCCTACTATTTTGTCATTGACGCCGATACCATTCTTATCCGGCCCCATCATTTCCTTACACCGGAGGGCAAGACGATTTTCTACACGCGCAATTGGAGTCAACCCGAGTATTTTGTGACCTACCGCAAGCTGATGGGACGAGAGCCCGCCCGCACGTCCTTCGTCACCCACTACATGCTCTTTGAACGCGCCAAGGTGCGGCAGATGAAGCAGAAAATCGAGGCCCGCCATGGCATGAGCTGGTACCGGGCTATCCTGAAGAGCATGAACCGCAAAAAGCAGTTCGCTTTCTCGGAGTTTGAAACCTATGCCAACTATCATATCTCCTCTTCTCCAGGAAGACATGTCCTCAAGCCTGCCATGAATCGCAGCTTCCACCTGCATCCTTCTCAGCTCGCCCCTGCCCGATTGCGGCAGCTGGCACTTCGCTATCGCTCGCTCTCCTTTCATAAACGCAAGGATTATTCCCGGTAAGGGACCAATACCCCATTCCTCGTAATCTCAGATCGCTCTGCGCCCCTTATGTAACCTTTCCTTGGATGAAACGTATGTAAATGTATCTATGACGGACATACGGATCCCAAAGGAGGCTACTATGATGTGGGTTGCCACAATTATCGCCGCGGTCGTCTTGCTCGGTGTCATCGCCATCTACAATACGCTGATTGCAGCACGTAATAAGGTACAGGAGGCCTTTGCCGCCATCGATGTGTTCTTGCAGCAGCGCTTTGACGCACTCAGCCAGGCAGCGGAAGCAGTCGCCGCGTATACAGACCATGAGCGGGAAACGCTGATGGCCGTGACGTCTCTGCGCAACCAGGCCCAGGTCGCCCGCTCCACGGATGACAAAGTTCAGGTCTATTCCGAGATGGAGGGTCTGGCGGGTGGCTTGCGCCTGCAAGCCGAAGCTTATCCGCAACTGCAGGCGAGTGCCAATTACGTTCATTTACAAAAAACGATCAACGATCTTGAGGAGAAGCTGTCAGCCAGCCGGAGAACCTTTAACAGCCGTGTCACCCGATACAACACGTTAATTGAGACCTTTCCCCTCAATCTCCTGGCAGGCGCGATGAGCTTTCGCCGCAAGGATCTGCTGGAGGTCTCGCCAGCCAAGAAACAAGACGTTGATCTGCGCTCGATTCTGAGGGGCTAACTAATGTTTCCTGCCAAACACAATGTGCTGGGCGCCCTACGGGGCAGGCTGCCCCGGCTGGAGGAGGAACGCGCGGCTTACCTGCGAACCTTCCGAATTGGTCTTCTGACCATTCTGACCGCAGCTGCCATGACCGCGATTGTCTTCGCCAGCGGCATCCCTGAAGCGATCGCAGTTACTGCCATTGTGGCCATCGTCACCATTATTGTGATGGTGATTCGCATGCGCCGCCAGTACAGCCTGTATCGTGAAGATTTCAAACAGCAGATCGTACGCGGGACCGTGCGGGAACTGATTGAGAACTGCCAGCTACCAGGAGAGACCTCGGAGTATAGCTATGCTTGGGCTTATCACCCGGACAGCCGCATCAGCGACGGACACATTGATGATTGCCTGCTGTTCGACGAACGTATTGATCGTATCTATGGCGAGGATCTGATCACTGGCCGGCTGGGCCTGACCGACTTTGAGCTCTCAGAGCTGGAGCTTGTGCGGATCGAGAGGCGAAATAATGGCAAGGGCCAATCCACCACTCGGCATGTAACCATCTTCAAGGGCGTGTTGTTTGTGGCTGATTTCCACAAATCATTTCGCGGCGTGACCCTCCTGCTGGCCAATGGCTGGCTCGGTACGAGCGGTTTTTTTAACAAGGTGGGCAACTCCGTCTCTAATCTGTTCTCCAAGCAGAAGATCACCAATATCGACCTGGAGAATCCGGACTTCAACCGCTACTTCGACACGAACACGTCCGATGAAGTAGAAGCCCGTTATCTTCTCTCCCCCAACTTTATCGAGCGCATCCTGGCTTTCAAGTCCTGGCACGATCAAAAAGTCGAGTTTGCTTTTGTAGGCTCGCGCATGTATGTGGCGATCTCCTCCAGCGACAAGTTTTTTGAACCCTCTGTCAGACAGCCGACGGAGCAGCAATTCGAGCGTATCTACGAGGAATTGTATTTCTTCTTCTCCCTCATCGAGCACTTTGACCTCAACACCCGGATTTGGAGCAAATCCTGATCGCCAATGTAGCTTGATTAACCGCCAGCAGACGGGTCTGCTGGCGGTTTTTGGCTATGATTTTCAGTTTGTTGTCGATTCACGGTCTCTAACATTAAAAAAAATTCATGAACCTCTCCCTTTCTCTCTCAAAATCCGCTAGAATAGAGACATATTCGTCATTTCCTGATTCTACCGCTTGCGGCAAAGAGCCTCGCTCGGTCGAAGCGCGCGAAACATTTGGCGATATCTGGCGTCTAAACTCATATCTGTACATAAGCAAACTATAAGCAAGACGGAACGGAGGATTATGTGTTTATGCGTGTAGTCTGGAAACAGCTCGGTCTGCTCATGCTGCTTACGGTCATGGTCGCCGTCTTCGCGGGGGCTGTACAAGCCGCTGCCGAGCCCTCAATCATTGTGGACGGCAAGAAGTTGGACCTGACGGGTGGAGCCCGTGTCGAAATCGTTGATGGCAATGTCATTATCCCCATTCGCATTGTAACGGAGAATCTCGGCTTCCAAGTTGGATGGGACGCGCAAACCCGTGGCATTTCCATTACAGAGGGCAGTCGGACGATTAACTTGACCGTCGGCAGCAAAACCGCCCTGGTTGATGGTGTGGAGAAGACGCTGCTAGCCGCACCTGTTCTCAAGAACGGTGTTACCGGCGTGCCGCTTCGCTTCGTCAGTGAGCAGATGGGAATGGATGTCGACTGGAATGATGCGACCAAGACCGCAAGCGTCAATCGGCCCGCGCCGCCAGCAGGCGACAGTGTAACCGTCACTGTGGACGACATTAGCCTGAATGGCCGTCAGTTGAAGATTGCAGTAGGTGGCAAGGTTGAACCTAAGGTATTCACGATGTCTGGACCGGAACGAATCGTCATCGATCTGCCGGGGACAAGCCTCTCTCGCGCCCTCGAAGACCGTTCCAGTCAAAAAGGTGTCGTCTCCATCGCTAACTCATCGGAGATTGCTGGCGTCCGTTATGCCCTGTTCAGCAATAGCCCCTCGACTGTTAGAGTCGTGATGGATCTTAACAGCGCTGCGCCTTATACGGTTACGCGTGGCAGTGCAAATGAAGTTCTCGTTGAATTGACAGGCGAGCCAACTCCAGGTACGGACATTCCCGGAACACCAGGCACTGGGCCGCAGTTGCCCCCAGTGACCCAGCCTGAGCCCCCGCCAGTAGCTTCCGGTAAGAAGCTGATCGTCATCGATGCTGGCCATGGTGGCAGCGATGCAGGCGCAGTTGGAGCGACTGGCAAGCGGGAGAAGGACGTGAATCTGGCAATTGCCCTGAAGGTTCAAGCACTGCTGGTGAACGACCCGCATTTGGAGGTTATTCTTACCCGTGATGACGATACTTTCATTGAGCTGGGCAACCGGGGGACCAAGGCGAATGAAGTCAAGGCCGATGCCTTTGTCTCGATTCATGCCAACTCCGTGAAGAACGCTCCTTCCGCGAACGGATCGGAATCGTATTATTACGAAGAAGCAAGCAAGTCCTTTACGCAAATCATGCACAAACATCTGCTGGAAGCGACAGGCTTCCGGGATCGCGGCGTCAAGCAAGCCAACTTCAAAGTTATACGTGATGCCAATATGGTGTCCGTCTTGCTTGAGACCGGCTTCCTCTCTAACGCTGCAGAAGAAGCAAAGCTGTTCACCGATGACATGCAACAGCGGATTGCCCAAGGCATTGTTGATGGTTTGAAAGAGTATTTTGGATTTGCCTGATTGCTTGAGATGCTTTATACTCCCCGGTAATGGGGATCGGCACCCATGCCTTGCGCCTCTGCTCTGCGGAGATGCAAGGCATGTTTTGTAGCTGGAGGAGGAAGGAGGGAACGCGCTTGGCAGAGATTAGCGATGCACTTGCCCATACGATTGTTCAGGCCGCCAAGGATGTCATCAAGCACGAAGTGAACTTCATCCGTACCGACGGGATTATTGCTGCGAGCACCTCGCCTGAACGGATCGGGATGCTGCATGGCGCTGCGCTGGAGGCTCTTGCATCCGGTCAGGTGTTGGAGGTTGAGGATCAGACGAAGTACGCCGGAGCCCGTCCCGGCATCAACTACCCCGTCGTCCTGGATGGCAAGCGTCTCGGGGTCATTGGCATCACTGGCGATGTGGAGGAATGCCGGCCGCTCGGTTATCTGCTAACCAAGATTACGGAGGTGCTGATCCGTGAGCAGTGGCTTGCCGAGGTGCGCCAAGGAGCGGATGAGTATAGGCATGCCGCGGTTCGGCGTCTCTTATTCGGGGAGAGCCAGGACCAGGTCGGACTCTCGGAGCTGCTCCGCCACTATGGGCTATCTGCCGACGCCCAAGCTTGTGTCTTGCTGATTGCACCCGCCAGAGAAAATGATTGGGCCCAGGGTGGCATCGCAGCTTGGATTCCCGAACTGCTGGAAGTGTCTGATACCCCTCTGTATGCTTATATGTTCCCGGACCGGTACGCCATCCTGCTGCCCGCTTCAGGATACGCAGCCATGCTGCGGCACATCCGCGTGCTGGCGGAGCGCGAGCGTCTGTGTGCGGGAATCGGTACGCTGCACAGCTGGGGGGAGCTGCCACTGGCGTACCGGCACGCCCAACTGGCCCTCCAACACGCCCTCGCGGGGGGCCAGCCGGTCTGCGAATTCCAGTCGCTGGGACTCGAGATGCTGCTGTCCCAGTTGCCGCAGCAGCAGCGGCGGGATTATGCCCGCCACCGTATCGGCCTCTTGAACGCCAGCGACCGGGAAACCTTGCGGCTCTACCAGGCGCATAACCTGTCCCTCAAGGAGACAGCGGAGGCGCTGTTCCTGCACAAGAACACGCTGCAATACCGCCTGGACAAGATTCATCGCACCTGCGGCCTCGACCCTCGCAACTATATCGACTCAGTCGAGCTGTACATCGCGCTCCTGCTCGACGATGAGGAGCGATGATGGCGTGGACGGTGTGAGCGGCTAGGCAGGCCATAGGGGGACTGTTTGGTGACCGCGCCCGGGCGATTGTACCATGCAGCAGCCCTTGGAGGCGGCGCTGTGGCCGGATAGGCGCAGGAGTCTCGCTGGCTGCACCATGCAGCCTCCCGCCACATGCACTCTGTAGCACACCTTTCTTCCTCTATTTGCTCGCACCTCCGCCTTCCGCCCTCTGTAGCACACCTTTCTTCCTCTATTTGCTCGCCCCCACGCCACACGCCCTCTGTAGCACACTTTTCTTCCTCTATTTGCCCGCACTCCCGCCACGCTTCCTCTGTAGCACACTTTTCTTCCTCTATTTACTCGCAACCCCGCCACACGCCGCCTGTAGCACACCTTTCTTCCTCTATTTGCTCGCACCCACGCCTTCCGCCCTCTGTAGCACACCTTTCTTCCTCTATTTGCCCGCACTCCCGCCACACGCCGCCTGTAACACACCTTTCTTCCTCTATTTGCTCACCCTCCCGCCACGCGCCCTCTGTAACACACCTTTCTTCCTCTATTTGCTCGCACCTCCGCCACCTGTGTCCGTTCTTCATGCGCATTTGCACACCCACACCATTGTTACACATACTAATAATGTATCTAAATTCCTGTTACGAAGAACCAATCACTTCCGCTGGCTTTCCGCTATAATGAAGAGTAAATCTACTTACTACACCATCCATATCAGGAGGGATAGCCATGAAGGTCATCATTGCTATTGATTCGTTTAAGGGCAGTATTTCTTCATCCGAGGGCGGGGCTGCTATCGCTGAAGGGATTAAGCGCGTTTATCCGGATGCGGAGACGGTTGTTCTGCCGCTTGCGGACGGAGGGGAAGGAACAGTGGAGGCGCTTGTCAGCGGCAGCAGTGGGCAGCTGCGCACCGCGTCCGTGACAGGTCCACTTGGCGAGCCAGTCGATGCGATCTACGGCATCATGGGTGACGGTGAGACAGCGGTGATCGAGGTTGCGGCCGCATGCGGCTTGCCCCTGGTCAGCCCAGAGCGGCGAAATCCCACACTGACAACAACACGGGGCGTCGGTGAGCTCATCCTGGATGCAATGGAACGGGGCTGCCGTTCATTTGTGATTGGTTTGGGCGGGAGCGCTACGAATGATGCCGGGATCGGCATGTTGCAAGCATTAGGTTACCGGTTCGTCGATGATAGCGGGCATGAGGTTGGCGAAGGGGGCGGCGCTTTGGCACGTATCGCGCAGATCGATGCTTCCGGCACTCGGCCAGAGCTGACGTCCTGTACCTTTCGCGTTGCCTGCGATGTCGACAACCCGCTCTATGGCCCGGACGGTGCAGCCTATATCTTTGCACCGCAGAAGGGCGCGGATGCCGCGATGGTCGAAGCACTGGACCAGGGACTGCGCCAATACGCCCGGGCGGCGGAGGCCCATCTGGGCCACGACATCGCAGGTATCCCTGGCGCTGGCGCGGCCGGCGGCCTGGGTGCAGCGCTAGTGGGGTTTCTTCGTGCGGAGCTGCTGTCCGGCGCGGAGCTTGTACTGGACAGCCTGGGCATTGAGGCACAGCTGGCCGATGCCCAGTTCGTCATCACCGGCGAGGGCCGGCTGGACGGCCAGACCTCGCGGGGCAAGGCGCCGCTTGGCGTCGCCCGGCTTGCCAGCCGCCACGGCTTGCCTGTGATTGCGCTCGCAGGCAGCGTGGGCTCAGAAGCCAGCGCGCTCAATAGCCAAGGCGTCAGCGCGCTCTTCCCAATTCTCAGCGGACCTATGACGCTGGAAGCGGCCATGGATCCGAAGGCGACGGCTGCGCACTTGCAGGGCACGGCGGAGCAGCTCTTCCGTCTAATTCAGGCAACAGCAGGTGCCAGCAGCTAGCAGTGAAGAGCCAATCTCTCATCCTCAACTGAGGATAAACCAAACAACAACAAAGCCAGCCCCGGCCTCGTGATGAGTGTGTGGGGCTGGCTTTGTTCACTTCTCGTGATGAGTGTGTGGGGCCGGCTTTATTCACGTCTCATGATGAGCGCGTGGGGCTGGCTTTACTAAGGTCGGAATAGTAGTGTGTGCACCTTCATCGCAACACTGCTATGGACGGTAAATTTTGAAGAGTGCTTGGGTGCCTTTGTCCTCGTAGCCCTGTTCGGACAGACGCTTGTACAGGGAGTGGGCGAGCGCCAGACCCGGTGTGTCCATGCCCATCTCGCGGGCCGATTCCAGAGCTATTCCCATGTCCTTGATGAAGTGCTTCACGTAGAAGCCTGGCTCGAAGTCGCCATTAATGATGCGCGGTCCCAGATTGCTAAGCGACCAGCTGCCCGCCGCGCCGCTCTCAATGCTGCCCAGCACGGTCTTCGGGTCGAGTCCGGCTGACTCGGCATAAGCCAACGCTTCGCAGACGCCCATCATGCCGCTGGCAATGGCGATCTGGTTGCACATCTTGGTGTGCTGGCCTGCACCCGGCTTGCCCTGCAGGACGATGTTCTTGCCCATCAGCTGCAGCAACGGCAGCACGTTGTCATAGTCCTGCTGGTCCGCACCGACCATGATGGACAGTGCCGCATTGCGCGCGCCTACATCGCCGCCGGATACCGGCGCATCCAGCGCGGATTGGCCTTTGGCTTTGGCCGCTTCATATATCTTCTCAGCCAGCAGCGGGCTGGACGTCGTCATGTCGATCAGAACTGCGCCTTCCCGGGCATTGGCGATGATGCCGTCTTCGCCGAGATAGATATCTTCCACATCTTTGGGGAAGCCCACCATGGTGATGACGACGTCACAGGCAGCTGCAAGCTTGCCTGGCGTGTCATGCCATACCGCGCCGTCGTCTACCAGCGCTTGTGCCTTCTCGGCCGTGCGCGTGTAAATGTGCAGCTCCGCTCCCGCTTTGGCGATGTGACCTGCCATGCTCTTGCCCATTACTCCGATGCCGATAAACCCTACCTTAGTCCCCTCTGCTTGCCATGTCATATGAAATTCCTCCTCTAAAATATGATCCCGCCGCCTTAGGCGATCGGTTTACCGCAAAGACTGCCGATACTGCTTGGGCGACATCTCCACGAATCGTTGGAAGGCCCGGTTCAGGTTGCGCTCCGAGTAGCCCACCATCTCGGCGATCTCCGATACACTGTAGTCGGTTTCCTTCAGCAGCGACTTGGCCTTCTCTACTTTAAACTTCATCAGATACTCGATAAACGAAATGCCCATCTCCCGCTTGAACAAGCGACTGAGATACGAAGGGCTGACCTGCACCAGTTCAGCGCACTCCGACAGGGAATGCGAAGTCGCCGGCTGACTGGCGATATAACTGCAGACGCGTTGGACGATGAGCTTGGACGAATGATTGCGAATCTCATCCACCACTTGCTGGTACAGCGGGAAGAGAACACTGCCGAACCAGTCATGAACCTCTTGCGCGCTCTGACATTCCTTGAGCTGATCGAACAGGTTGTCCCCCAGCAGTCCGGCGAGACCGGGTCCTTTCTCCTCCAGCGACTGCACGATGGCCGACAGCAGCACCTGGTAACACTGGAAGATAATATTGTAGGACTCGGAAGCCCTCACCCGCGCTGAGAACTGCCGCAGCGCTTCCTCGGCTTGTGGCAGATCACCGCTCCAGAGGAACTCCACCATCTGCTCCTCCATTTCGCGTGGATACAAGAATACCGGCTGACGCTCAGCCTGTATCATATCCTCATAGAAGAAAACCGTCTGATCCGCTTGGAACAGCCGATGCTGCAGTGCCTGCTGGGCTTCCTTGTACGAATCATGGAGCTGCGTGAGCGGCACTGCGCTGCCGATGCCCGTCGATACAGAGAACGACAGGTAGCGCTGCAGCGCGTCGCGCACTTGTTCGCCGTAGCCGGCAACCTGCTGCCGGACCTCCGGCATGGAACGCTCCGGCGGGAATCGGAAGATCGCGATCGCTTCCCGGTCATCCTTGTCTACAACGTAGCCATGTACATCCGGCAGCTGACCGATCAGCTCCGACATGACGTTTTTTACCGCAAAGACAATAACCGGCCCTTCACTGGGCAGGAACCGCTTCTCCCGCATCAGATTCTCTACCTTGGTAACGAGCACCACGTAGTGACCTGTGAGGGGAATGCCATGCTTGCGGCTCTCTTCTTCGAGCGATTGCTTCCCTGACAGCCCGCCGGGCTTGAGCAGCTGCAGCAGCATGCGGTCCCGCAGATCGGGCTGAATGTTCCGGACATACCGGTTCAGCGACTCCGTCTGATCATTGAGATAACTGAGACACGAGCGGATATACTCGATCTCATCGAGCTTCCCTGACTCGTCGCCGCCGCTCTTGCGCAGATGCTTGCCATACTGCGTCAGCTGCTGGATCGGGTTGTAGACCATTCGGGACACGAGCAGGCTGAGCAGAATACCGATCAATAGGAAGATCGACACCGAGACGAAGATCAAGACGCGAATCCAGCTCAACTGGTCCGTCATCGCCTGCTTGGGGAGCTGGGAGATGTAAGTACGCCCCTGCGCAGTCCTGGACCATGCCACCAACTGCTCTTCCTCGCCATCCGTGATGAAATGGTTGGTGGTGCGTTCATCCGATATAGCGGCTTGAATCACCGGATCGGATAACCGCTCCCCCGACATGCTGCTTCCCTCGGAGTCCAGAATCATTCGCCCATTCGCCGCTACAATCGCCATGGACTGACCTGAGATATCTACCAAGTAGCTTCCCAGCACTTCCTCCCGAATCTGCAGCATCAGCACGCCCTGTGTTTCCTCGGTGCTCATGATCGGCAGCTTGCGCACATAGCTCAGAAACCCGCGCTGGCCGGAGTCGGACAAATAGATCCAGCCTGCAAAGCCCGGCATCTCCATCGCTTCGTATACATCCTCCGCGCCGTAATAGTCACCCATGCGCGCCAGTCCATAGTGATGGGTAAGTGCCATCTGCGACTGCTCATCATAGAAAATAATATCCTGAATCAAATTGTTGGTATTCTTATACAACAAGAACAAATCCAGCATGTCCAACTGACTCAAGTAATCTGTCGGATAGCTATCCATACCAAGGGCTTCCCGCATCTGACTGCTGCTCGAGAGCTGAAGCGACATGTGCTCAATGCCGGTAAACAGATTTTCCATACGGTCTACCATCATATGCAGTGATTCTTGATTATCTCTCTGAAACTGCGTCGTCAGCTCACGCATGGAAAAATGGTAATATGCCGTTCCGGCCAGAACGAGTGGGAGGGTCACGGAGATACAGCCCAGCCATATGAGCCGTTGCCAATAGTTATGTGTTGGCAGCAGATTAATCAGACGTGTCTTGATGCGTTTCCATAGCTGCTTCATCGATCTCCCCCGCTTCCTCTCCCACTAGTATAGCAAATCTCCGGGCAGCGGGTGTAAGACCTCGCGGACTACTGCGCTGCAGCCGGGCTAAACCGAATGCACTCCCAGACCTCCAGCCGCGGCAGCGTGAGGTATACTGAAGTGCCACGCCGCTCAATGGCAAGCCCGTTTCCATCAATCAAGCCCTCCGCTGTATACGCACTGCCCGTATCCGGCAGCTTCAGCTCAATCTCGATGTCATGCAACGGCAATGTAGTTGCCAGCGGCCGCCTCCCGGCCCCATTGACCAAGTGTAACAGCCAGTCTTCGCCCTTGCGGAACAAAGTAATCTGCAGCCCATGATAGGCTGTAACCCGTACTTGCCGATCCTCTCCAAGCAGCGACACGACACTGTTGGAGAGCAGCTGGTAGTGCTCGCCCAGCTTGAATTCATTGATGAGACGGCTGAGCTGGAACGGGAAGTATAGCGTGCTACCCTTGCCGTGCGTCCGACGCACAGCCAGCGGCAGGTCAGAGTGCGACACCGGCAGCGAAGCGCGCTCTGGCGGTGCGCCGACACTCTCTAGTGGCGAGAATGGCGGTACCAGCGTAGCCAGCACTTCCGTTTGCTCATCCAGCGGACGGCAGTAAGTGACGATGCCCCGATGAGGAATCAGCTCGGTCTGCTGGAGTCCAGCCTGCAGCGGATTCTCCTCGCCGCTCCCCTTTTCAAAGCGCAGGTACGAAGCCAGCAGCTCCTCGCTGGTGTAGCGCTCTTCTGCAATGCCCAATAGCCCCGGCAGCCCTGTGGCTTCATCCGGCAACTCACCCTCGGCGATGACATGCCCGCCAGCTTGGACATAAGCCTCCAGCCGCTGGGTAAATTCCGTCGTATAGAGATAACCCTCCGGTACAATAATGACCCGGTAGGCGGCCAGACGTTCGGCCGTCGCCTGCTCCGGCAGCAGCACATCGAAGAGCAGTTGATTATTGATCAGTCCGTCTGCCCAGCCTTCTGCGGAACGGTCCGCATTCCACAGCAAGGCGGTCTGGGAGGCTGGCTGTGCCTGATGCATGTAGCCTTCGACCTTGGCGGCATTGTGATTCAATTCGCCAACGACATCCAGAATCCGCTTATCGGTAATGGTCTCCGGCACGCCCGTCAGGGAATGCCAGATCTGACCGCCATGGGCAGGAATCTGAGCCAGCCAGAACCGGTACTCCGCCGGCGGCAGTCCGGTATGACGCCAATCCATCCCCGGGCAGGAATGTACGATACCGAGAGGGGCTGGCCGATCCGGAAGCGAACGGCCGAGCTTGATACAGAGCGCCGGCTTCCAGAACTCGGGGATGTGTGCATGACCGAGCGACAGCACATCTTGCGGCTCGATGCAGAGCAGATCCGTCGTCTCGATCCGCTCATAGATATTGTCCCGGTACAAATTATAGTAGAGAATCATCGGCACTTCAGGACGCGTGTCCTTGATCAGCTTGTACTTTCTCTCCATCGTGTCGCGGATGCAGCGTGAAGCGAAGTCCGGCTCCAGCTCCTTACCAGTCTCGGGCAGCGGCTTGTTGTAGAGAGCCTCATATTTGCTCTGGCAGCGACGGCAGCGACAGAACATATAATGTGGCGCGTTGAAGAAGATGCCATCGATATCATAATCGCTCAGCACTTCCCGGAGTACCGGCTCAGCAACATCCTCATTGCGGTAGCCGCTATTTAAACAGGTATTCATGAGCAGCGACCAAGGCCCCGGCCGATTGGCTCCGATAATCTCAGGCTCGCCGTCCGCTTTGCGGACAAACCATTGCGGACGCTGAAGGAACACCTGATCCTCCGCCTTACTGAAGTCGAAGCGTGCAATGAATTTGACACCTTCTTCATGACAAGCCTCAATCACATCGCGCAGCAGATCCGTATCCTTCGGCAGATGTTCATTTACCGTGTGATACGGCACTCGTGATGGGTACCAGGCATAGATGCCGCCGACGTTGAAGACCATGGCATTGGCACCCAGGTCCTTGATTTGACGCGCCAATTGGCGCGGATTAATCTTCGCCGTATCCAGCACCTGCAGATTCGGCTGAATAATACGCAGCGGCTCGTTCTGCCACGTCCCATCCTTGCTTAAGAGCTCAGGCATGTTCTTCCCTCCATGCGGCAAGACGCCGTGCAGACGGCCTTAGTTGGCCCGTCTGCTCTCCGGCGTCTCGCTGAATTTGGTTCATCTTGGCTTGCAATTATTGATTGTGGAAGTTCTCGTATGCTTCTGCCATCGTCTGATATGCTTCCTTCATGTCTGGCAGGTTGTTAAGCATATCTACATGAGCCTCGAATTCTTCCATTGTGATTTGACCAACAACCGCCTTGGTGTACATGTTGTTAAATTCGCTTTCGTATTTCGGCCAGGTGTTGATCCAAGTTTCTGTAGCTGTGTACGTGTTCGGGCTGATTTTACCGACTTCATCGAAATGCCCCACTTGTTCGATCTTGGCATCATTATAAGCCTTGTCGCCCGAGGCGCTAATGACTTTGCCGTATTTGTTGTAAGTCAGGACACCTACGCCTTTACTTGTTGTATTGACTTCTTTTGCACCTTGGTCTGTCAGGATTTTCTGACCGTCTTCTTCCGTATAATGTACGCCTTCAATACCATAGTAGGAGAAGTCAGACACTTCTTGAGAAGCCGTCAGTTCAAAATAGTCCAGCAAACGCCATACTTTTTCCTCTGGCACCTTCTTGGAGATGTAGAAACCACCAGCTACGCCAGTTTCCAGAGCAACGGCATCACCTGCTGGTCCTTGGAGGTGAAGGTTAAGAATTTTGGCATCTTCCTGCCCGGACATGCGCATGGCTTCTTCAAAGTCATAATCCCACCAGATCGGACGACCGTAGGATGCAGCGCGGTTCGTCTTGAACAGCTCTTCTGCCTGCGATTCCTTCATAACTGCAAACTCCTGGGACATCAAGCCCTGCTCATAAAGGCTGCGGAACCATGCTGTCATCTCGATGCCTTGCGGTGTCAGACGCGGCGTAATCAATCCGCCTTCATCATTGTAAGTTGGATCGAATAGACCAAATCCGACCTGGAACGCGGCGAACGGATCGTTCACATACAGCAGTCCTACCGTATCGCGTCTGCCGTTGCCGTCAAGGTCAGCATCGACAATTTGTTTCAGTGTCTCTTCATATTCATCAAATGTGGTTGGGACAGGGAGGTCCAACTGCTCCAGCCAGTCCTGACGAATCTTGATGCCGCCATCAATCCGCGAGCGGGAACGCGGCAAGCCATAGACTCTGCCGTCAACGCTCAGATATTTCAAGGCATCCTCGGCCAGATTATCTCTGAGGTTCGGGTAATCGCTCATGTCGCCCAGGAAGTCGGTGAGATCCCAGAACGCGCCGTTCTTGATCGCTCTCAAGAAGGTTGGACGATTGTTGAATTGATAGGCTACAACTTCTGGCAGGTCACCCGATGCCAGCATGAGGTCAAGCTTGGCGTTCAGGTCACCGGATGGTACCCATTCCACATCCAGCTTGGAGTTGGTCATGCGCTCCCATTCCGTCCAGTACTCATTGTTCATATCCGGAATTTCATTGTAAAGACCTGCGAACATCTTAATGCTTACTGGTTCCTGTTCACCCGTCTCCTGATTTCCTGTAGAGGCACCTGTATTACCCGGGTTGGTCGACGGTGTATTATTTGTTCCTCCACTACATCCTGCTAGCAATGTTGCAGCCAGTACAAATGATACCCCGGCATGCATCCCCTTTTTCCATGTAAACATCGCTTGTCATCCTTTCTGTAATGAAATCCTATGCTGCGGAACGGCCCCTTGCCGCTCCCGTGTCTTCATCTTAGCTCCGCCTGATCAGGCGTCCTACAGACAATCCATGCCATGCGACGCGAGGACAAATTCTGTCCCTCCAGGAGCCGATGAAGCCTTATCGCTCCTGGTTTTCCGGGAACAGAGGTCAAATATTGTCCTGACGATTTATGTCCGATTTTTAGCCTTTTACCGAGCCCAGCATAACCCCTTTGGCGAAATGCTTTTGTAGGAATGGGTAAACCAGGAGGATCGGCAACATCGAGAGGACGATGGTGGCCATCCGAATTGTCTCCTGTGGGACCACAGCTTCGTCACTGGAGCCGGCCTGGGCAACAGCACCGGAATTTCCATCGATGACGAGTGTTTTGACAAAGAGCTGCAAAGTCCACTTACTTGAGTCAGATAGATAGATCAAGGCATTAAAGAATGTGTTCCAGTGCATGACCGCGAAGAACAACGTAAAGGTTGCAATCGCCGGCTTGGACAGCGGGATGACAATTCTCAGGAATACTCCCATGTCCGAAGCGCCGTCAATTTTGGCCGCTTGCTCCAGCTCACCCGGTAGTGAATCCAGGAAGCTCTTGATAACTATCAAGCTCCACGCATTGGTCAGTGACGTCCAGATGAGCGCCCAATAGGAGTTCAGCAATCCCAGTTCCTTGACCAGCAAGTAGTTCGGAACAATACCGGCGCTGAAGACGAGTGTAAAGATGACCATGCCCATAATCGTTTTATACCCGGGCATTGTACGCTTCGTCAGGCCGTAGGCCATCGTGAAGGAAACCACAATATTAAGAATTGTACCGAACACCGTAATGTACAAGGTACTGTACAGGGCATTCAAGAAGCTGTTGGTCGACAGGATATACCGGTACGATTCCAGTGACCAGCTGTCAGGAAACAGATAGAACTTAAGCGGAACATAGGTCTTGGGATCGGTAAACGAAACGCTGAACACGTAGAAAAACGGAAAGATACAAGCCAGGGAGATGAGTGCGATCAGGATGTAGTTCACCCAGTCGAACAGGGTCAGCCCTTTCTTTTGTACGAAGCTCATTGGCCGAAGCCTCCTTGTTCGATTTTAGTAAATGCCCTCGTAACCCATTCGTTTGACAACCGTATTGGCTATGACGATCAGGACAAGGCCTACAAGCCCTTTGAAAAGTCCGACCGCAACACCGATACTAATCTGTCCATTCAATATACCAAAGGTATAGGCGTACGTATCGAACACCTCGGCCACGGACATAACCAGCGGGTTCATCATCAGCAAGATTTGCTCGAAGCCTGTATCCATCATGTTGCCCAATCTCAGAACAAGCAGAATGACGATGGTCGGACGAATTGCAGGCAACGTAACATGCCAGATCTGGCGGAACCTCGACGCTCCGTCAACCACTGCCGCTTCGTATCGCGAAGGGTCAACGCCAGCCATCGCTGCCAGGAAGATGATGGTGCCCCATCCTGCTTCCTTCCACATGACCTGGGCCGTGATGAGACCCCAGAAATAGTTAGGATTCGAGAGGAACGAGATCGTATTGCCTCCTGATTCGGCTATCAGCTTATTGACGATTCCGATATCAGCGGACAGAACGAAAAAGGTCATACTCGCCACGACAACCCAGGACAGGAAGTGAGGCAGATACACGATCGACTGATTGAAGCGCTTGAAGGCTTCATGTCGGATTTCATTAAGCATCAAAGCCAGCAGGATCGGCACCGGGAAATGGAAGACAAGGCCGATCAAGTTAATCATAAACGTATTGCGAAGCATGATATAAAACTTGGGATCGTTGAACAAATCCTGAAAGTGAGCAAACCCCACCCACTCGCTTCCCGAGAATCCCAAGTACGGATTAAAATCCATCAGGGACAAAAGCAGCCCCCACATCGGTACGAATTTGAACAAAATAAAGAATAACAGGCCAGGCAGGATAAGCAAGTAAATGGTCTTATGCTGCTTGACACGCGCCCATAGTCCACCATGCGCAGGAACCTTGGTCGGATTAGGCGGTTTTACCGCACTCGGTACAGTGTTTGCTGATTTCATTGCTTAGGCTCCTCGCTTGGTGTGACGTCTCCCCGCTCGATCCGGATCGCCTCGTAGCGTCCTTCACAGCCGATCTCCACTACGGTTCCGGCTGCGGTATGTGCAAGGTGAACCTCTTGTCCAGTCTTGAGCGAATAAGCTCTGGCCTGGGGAGGAATCCCTTGAAGTATATAGCGCACCGGCTGAAGCGGCAGTGCCTCGGTATAGGTCGTGCCGTTGAAGCCGGACAGATTAACCAGTTGCAGCAGCAAATCTGACTCCCCTGTGGTCCCTTCAATGCGATGCACAAAGGTCTCAACGACAGACGGCGCATCGGTCTGCAGTGTCAGTTGTCCTTGCAGCAATTGCTCCAGGACATCCGTAACCGCATACTTGTGATCCTCATATCCATGGCGGTAATACAAGGCCCCTGGTGCGAAGGCGTAGCTAGCCGCACTGCCATGTCCCGATCCGCCGCGAATCAAGGCCAGACCATAACGACCGCTGCTCTGATGACCATATGCACGCTCTGGCGGACCGAACGTAGCGGATTCAATGTAAGGCAGCAGCTGTTCTGTCGCTTCGTCTTCATAATGAAGCACCGCAAACTTGTCACTGCCGATGATCCAGCCTCTGCCCTCCAGATTGCGGAACCTCTCTGCATCCGAAGTGTCAAAGTAGGAGGCGGTTACATCCTGCTCAATCGCTGAGCATTCAGCACCGAACAGTCGCTTCAGAGCAGCCGTGTCTTCGGTCAAAGCCAGCCCTGTACCGATCAGATGAATGCCAGCCTCCCAGAGCGAATCCAGCGCATCCACTTGATCTCCCTCCAGCTTGTGTACGCCTGGCAGAATCACGGCTTTGGCCTGCCGCAGCTGCTCCAGTTGCGGGATGATCCGCTCCTGTGTGACGACCGTGAATGGGATGTGCCGTTCCTTCAGCATTTTGAAGATGCCCAGGTATTCATCGCGTGCCGGCCCATGGTCTGGCTTGATGAGCGTTACGTCATAGACAGGCCGTAAGCGGTCGAAGACATCCTGATGCTGATGGTGAAACCGGAAAACCTCCTGCGCGGAAGCGAAATTCGCCCGGTCGGGGTATCCTTCAAACACGCCGATAATACAGAAATCAAGGTTGGAGCCGTTCGCCAGGTTCTCGTATAGCCGCACTTCGTTTTCATGACGGGACACCCCGGTAAACCGATAGTTGAGATCAATGGCGTTAATGCTGCAATTGCTGGCCCATTTATCGGAGTAACTTCCCTCCACTGAAACCACATTTTCGGAAGCGGAATACAACCATAGCGGATAAGGCCGGCTCAGCGCCGTGTTCGATTCTTTGCGTACCAGGTCCACTTTATGGGGATGATACGTACAGATTGCGACATCCGGCCGTTTGGCCTTCACCATATCGTGAATACGCTCGAGCACTTCCCGCGCTGTGAATTCCTGGAATTTCCTGTATGTCCCATGCAGCGGATGGTTAGCTCCATCGTACGTGGTCAGATCCTCACCGCTGTATTCTTGGAAACGCCGCTTACAGTTCTCGCAATAGCACGGACCATAGAAATTGCCGCTGTAGTCCCAGTGCTGATAGCCGAACATATTGAAGAAGATGCCGTCCACTTCATAGTTCGAAATGACCTCGTCTATCATTTGTAGCGACAGTTGCTGCTGATATTCGCTGTTCAGACAGGTATGCACGATACCATGATAGTTGACTTCCCTGCCGTCCCGTGTGCGGTAGAACCATTCAGGGTTGCTTTGGAAAAGACTCTCGTGTGCCTTGCTGAAATCAAAGCGGCCAATGAACCGCATACCTTGCTGATGTGCTTTCTCTACGGCTTCTCCCAATAGATCCTTTTTTAAGTATGGAGTCTTATATTGGAAGGGCAGCTTTGTTGGATAAAAAGCAAACATTCCCCCGGCATTCATCATTAATGTATTGGCTTCGTATTTCTTCAACTCTCTCATAAGTAAATCGACGTCTAGGTCGGCATCGATTTCACGCAGATTATTTTGAATCATACGCAGCCTGTGTCCTGTCCACCAAGTCATACCGTATCCTCCTCTGCCATTCGTTGCACTAATTATATAAAGACTCTGGCAGGCATCCCACAGACAGTTTTTGCAGTAATCATAGTGCAAGTTATGACCCAAGATCCAACTGCTCGAAACTGAACATTGCCCGGGAAATAGCGACTTTAGACAGTCCTCTTGGTTCTCAGACAAAAAACGACTGCAAAAGATGTCCGAACTCGAATCTGTCCAATGACAGGTGATGCGTCCCAAATAAGTAGCCAGTCCGATCAATGATTACCCTCGTCTTGCATACTCATCTAAGGGGAGGATAAATCGAATTTGTGACATGAGGTAGCGATATGGGTCAAAAAATGATGCCTTCGGTTAATAATGCATGTAGCCGATTAAAATGAATAATTAGGAGTAGATTAAATATACGCTATTGGAGGAGATACAGATGTTGAGTGCGAGTCCTTTTATTATTGTGGACAGTGTGCGGGATGCGCTGGATTACTACCAGCCCATCTTCGGCGGAGAGATCAAAATCCTCAATGAAAACAAAGGCACCATTTATCATGCGGAGCTGCATCTGGGCAGCAGCTTGCTGCATTTTGCTTTTTCGTATAATCGCATCCCTAAAGGGGAGAACGTCCGAATCATCATGCAGTTCGATAACGAAGAGGAAATCAAAAACGTTTTTGAATTGTTGGCGAAAGAAGGATCGATTGTTGTGCCGCTGGAAGACACCTTTTTCGGCGCTCTCCATGGGGAAGTCATCGATGCTAAGAATGGCATCTGCTGGGTCCTCAATCATTTCCGCTCGTAGAATAGAAGTGGCTGTAATGAAAGAATACACA
Organism: Paenibacillus daejeonensis DSM 15491; assembly: GCF_000378385.1. Taxonomy (GTDB): domain Bacteria; phylum Bacillota; class Bacilli; order Paenibacillales; family Paenibacillaceae; genus Paenibacillus_D; species Paenibacillus_D daejeonensis. The sequence continues at coordinate 23,827 of NZ_KB899661.1, forward strand.
AAGAAGCCGTCCACTCCAACCTGGGAGGAACGGCTTCCTTTGATATGCAGCTGGAAATCATCGTTTAAAAGCCGCCCCATGTCGAAGACCAGTGGGCAAATGTACCTCAGATGAAATTTCCTCCCAGGATTGCAGGTCCGTTGAGCGATAGGTACTGTAGAAACGTTCATGAAATCCGTCCACCAGCATGATCCACTCTTGCCGGCCATTCCGATCAATGGTGTAGAGCGTTGGCCCCTCCGTCAGCGGAGCGGTCAGCAGACCCGACATGTTCATGATTTCCGGACGATCACTGCCATCCTTGGCAAAGCTGCAGGAGCGGATCGCCTTATAATCGGTCCCGGGCTCATTCACACCACGCTCATCCTTGAAGAGCATAAAATACGATTCGCCCATATCGGTAACACAGGCATCAATGACATTGTACCCGGGATCAAAAAATAATGCCGCCTCCGTGAACGTTTCAAAATCCTTGGTGGTCACGGACCAGATTCGATGATTGCGCGGCCCTTCGCCAACGGTCGAAGACCAGAATATCCGGTACGCCTCTGCTCCCTCATCATAGAAAATTTCCGGTGCCCACGTATTCTGGGTCTGCGGCAAATGCTCCATAACCGGAATCAGCTTTGCCCCTTCCCAATGCAGCAGATCTTTGGAGCTTGCATAACCAATACTCCGGCTGTTCCAGCCGTCGGTCCACACCAGATGATAGATTCCGTCCAGTCCGCGTATAATAAATGGATCACGAATTTGAGTCGTACCTACTGGGGAGGCGAAGACTGCCTGGCCCCCATGCCATTCTTGCCAGTCATACCCGTCTTCGCTTCCAGCCAGATAGAGCTTCTCATCCTCTGTCTTGAAGTAACTGAACATCAACATACCCTACGCCCACCCTTTCCATTGGTTCTTACTGGAGCGATTGTATCATAAGGCTCGTCCTGAGAACACTATCCACTCCGGGTTGTGTTGTACGATTCGACCATGTACAATATAAAATATAGTAGCTCACAAAATGAATTGAGACTTCGTTCCGCATAACGGGGTACGTCCTGCTCACATTCGCACCTTCAAGGAGGCGATTACGACGATGTCTTCACCATCTCATACGATACCTTTGTCTTTGCTAGATCTGGCGCCCATCACGCAAGGCAGTACGGCAACCGAGGCTTTTGAGCACACGCTCGATCTCGCCCGCCATGCCGAGGATTGGGGATACAACCGCTATTGGCTAGCGGAGCATCATAATATGCCGGGCATCGCCAGCTCCGCAACTTCGGTTGCGATCGGATACGTAGCTGGCGGCACGAAGCGAATCCGCGTCGGCTCCGGCGGCATTATGCTGCCTAACCATGCGCCACTCATGATTGCCGAGCAGTTCGGCACGCTTGAATCCATGTATCCCGGACGCATTGATTTGGGCCTTGGACGCGCTCCCGGTTCGGATCAGCCAGCAGCCCGGGCGATCCGGCGCGGCCTGACGGCGGGAGGTCACGACTTCCCCGAGCTGCTGAGCGAGCTTCGCGCTTATCTGGATCCCACAAGAGAAGGCCGGGCTCCGGGCGTACGGGCAGTGCCCGGTGAGGGACTGGACATTCCGATCTGGCTGCTTGGCTCCAGCGGCTTCAGCGCCCAGCTGGCAGGACAGCTTGGCCTGCCATTCGCGTTTGCCAGCCATTTTGCACCGGATTACCTGCTCCCTGCTCTGGATCTCTATCGCAGCAACTTCCAGCCTTCGGGAGCACTGACCGAACCTTACGCCATGGTCGGTGTCAATATCATCGTGGCCGAGACGGATGCCCAGGCCCGTTACCTGGCGACCTCGCAAGAGCAGCAATTCCTTAATCTGATCCGCGGCGGCACCAGTCCGCTGCTGCCACCGGTCGATGATATGGATGCGCTCTGGAGTGCCCAGGAGAAGGCGCTGGTGCGCGGCAAGTTCGGCTACTCCATTGCCGGCAGCGAAGAAACCGTAGCCACCCGCCTGCGCGCGATCCTCAAGGAGACGGCGGCGGATGAGCTGATTGTGACCGCCCAGATCTATGATCACAAGGCGCGCCTACGCTCGTTCGAGATGCTGGCGGAGATCTGGAAGACGCTCTAATCTGGTTAATAGTGCACCCCACACGGCTTGTCGTGTGGGGTGTTTTGTTGGAGTGAACGCTTGGAGGGAGTCCGAGCAAATAGAGGAAGAAAGGTGCGCTACAGTGGGCGCGTGG
>NZ_KB899661.1:26167-162715 GCF_000378385.1 Paenibacillus daejeonensis DSM 15491
CGAGCAAATAGAGGAAGAAAGGTGCGCTACAGTGGGCGCGTGGCAGGGGTGCGAGCAAATAGAGGAAGAAAGGTGCGCTACAGCTAATGCTGCACAAGGAAAAGACCCTGGCGCACTGCCACCAGGGTCTTCGTCCTATTAGAAGCCGCTTATCCCAAGCTGCGCCACCAAGCGGACTGCGGATAGTCCGCTGAGCGGATCATCACCGGCTCACCGAGGGCTGGCGTCGCAATCGGCGCCTCTGCTGCCTCTGCTGCCCGGACGGCGCGCTCCGCGGGATCGTTCCAGGTGTGCATGGCCAGGGTGAAGGCGCCCCAATGGATAGGCACCATCAGGCGGCCGCCCACATCGAGGTTCGCCCGTACCGTCTGCTCCGGACTCATATGCACTCCGGACCAGCGCTCGTCGTATTGTCCGCATTCCATGAGCGTCAGATCAAACGGGCCATAACGCTCGCCGATCTCCTTGAAATGTCCACCATAGCCGCTATCGCCGCTAAAGAACACCTTGTTCTCTGCTCCTTCGATGACCCAGGAGCCCCATAGGGTGGTATCCCGTCCGACCAGTCCGCGACCCGAGAAATGCCGAGCCGGTGTGCAGGCAAGCCGCATCCCTTCATACGTGGTCTCCTGCCACCAGTCCAGTTCCTCGATCCGCTCCGCGGGCACGCCCCACCGTTCCAGATGACTGCCTACGCCCAGAGGGACAATGAATCGCTTGACCTTATCCTTCAGCTGACGAATCGTGCCATAATCCAGATGGTCATAGTGATCATGGGAGATCAACACGACATCAATATCAGCCAGTTGCTCCGCCTGGATCGGCGGCTGCTTGCTGTACCGCTTGCCACCCACGGCAGGGACGGGGGAAGGTGCTCTGCCGAGCATTGGGTCCAGCAGCATGCGCATGCCTTCCATCTCCAGCAGGACAGCCGAATGTCCAAGCCAGACGGCGCGCGGCTGCTGGCTTCCCTTCAGCGGATCCAGCACGACCGGCTGAACCGGGAGCGGCTGGGCTGGCCGCTGGTTCGGGATTCCCCGTACATAATCGCGAAGCAACGTCTTCGTCGTATCCCAGTTCATCCCCATCGACGTGGGAATCACGTTAACGAATTTACCGACGCCATATGCCGGGGATTGCCGATAGCTCAGCGTTTCCTCTTTGCCCCGTTTGCCGCCAAAAACCGGATGACACGTAACAAAACTCACAGCGCCCAGTACCCCCGCTGCCAACAGCGACAAAGTCACTCCCACTCCCATTCCCATACGTCTCCCGCCTTCGCTTCAAGTATACTCTTAACGATATACCTAAACTCGGGCCATAGCAAGTTTACGTGAATGGCGTGCTCAACGTTGACGGAGTGCGTCCCCACTCGCCAGCAGCAGCATCACGGCTTCGGCACGAGTCGCGGCTGAGCCTGGAGCGAAGCGATTGCCGCCCTGGCCCTGAATTACACCGGCTTCCTGGAGCGCGGCCACTGCACTGCGGGAGAAGACAGGAAGGCTCGCATCATCTGCGAAGGTGCTCGCCCGCCCTTCACTCAGCGTGACTTGATACGCTCTAGCAATTATGACGGCCATCTCAGCCCTCGTAATCGCTGCTCCAGGGCGGAAGGTCCCGTCGGGATAGCCGCTAATCATACCTTCACGAACAGCCCGTGCTATCGCATCGACAGCCCACTCTCCGATCTGTCCACGATCGGTAAACGCCAGTTCCCCCGCCTGCCCAGAGAGCCCCAGCTTATCTACAATCATCCGAGTGAACTCTGCACGCGTCAGGGGCTGGCCCGGTTTGAAGCTGCCGTCCGGATACCCGGATACCCATCCTGCCCTGGCCGCATCAATAATCGCCATTTCTGCCCAATACCCACGGATATCCGTAAACGTCACTTCATCTGTACCAGCAGTTGGCGGTCCCCCAGGCGAATGGCCATCTTGACCGTCTTGACCGTCTTGACCATCTTGATCATCCTGACCCTCCGGCCCACCCGGTGTCTCCGGGAGTTCTGGCTCATCCGGCTTCGTCACTGGCGGTGCTGGCGGCCAAGGCACCAGGGGCGGCTCTGGTCGCTGGACAACCTCAACGGTCACCTCTTCTTGGAACCCGTACGCAGGATCCTCTACAGCTATTGTGACCTGCCCCGCCTGTTGGGCCGTCAGATGACCAAGCTCGTCTACACTAGCGATCGCTGAATTGCTGCTCGTGTAGATCAGTCCTTCTGCGTCTGTACGCCGTCCATCACCATAACTCCATCTGGCGCTAACTGTAGCCTGCTCTCCGGCAGTCACCTGTGCGGGCGCACTTACCCGCAGCGCGAGCGGTGAAGGCCGGAAGATGGCGACTTCCGTAACACTGTTCCAATTATTGCTGGAGTTGCCTTGACCGTTGATTCGGATGTAGCGAACTTGTGTGTCAGATATAGGGTACAGCTGAGGCTCATTCGTCAACCCCGAGCTCTGCCCTGCATACAGCTCAACCCAATCCGTTCCGTCCAACGACCCTTGAATGTCAAAATAATAGCGTCTTGCATCGCCGAACATATAGGCGATGGAAATCGCACCCACCTCCTTGGGTTCTCCCAGATCATACTGAATCCATTGCTCTCCTGCAGCAGACCAGCGGGTATCCAAATGGCCATCGATTGTCTTGTCTGGCGTATTGCCCTGAGCCGCCTCGGGAACGGCACTGGCTGTTACAGACACAACGGGTAACTTATTGATCGCGGGTAGCTCTCCAACGATGGGGCCGGACTCGAATCGAATCGTATAGCGCTCCACCGCGCCCGGTCGCGCCGGGTCCGTCACTTCCACGACCGCTCGGCCTGGTAAGCCCTCTGCCTGACGAACCGACAGAGAGTAGTCGCTTACTGCAGTCACAACGGGAACCTCGGATTGGTCGAACGGTACGACGATTTCGTAATACGTCTGCTTCGGATTAAACCCGGACAGCGGCTGACCGTCTATAGCTATGCTCCTCGCCTGCGGCGGGACGATAGCCTCAGGCAGCTCGCCATCTGGAATCGACCAATCGCTCAGCGCGCCCACCGCTGGCGTTTCTTGGGGAAGCATTTCACCCTCCCGCAGTGGAACCATCCATACCGTCAGATCACTCTGCTCTACGCCCTCCATATGCACAGCGAGCTTGCGGATGCCATAATTCATGGATTGGCCTTCGGGATTCGGTGAGGTGGGCAGCGGCTGGGCAGCCATCACGGATAGTTCAGCGCCTGCCGGAGCTTCCAACAGCTTGACGTACAACCGTTTGTCCTGCGAGGAGAGCACCGCCGCTCTGCCTTCCTCTACAATCTCGACCTCCGCCCGCGTATGCATAAACCAGTACCATTCCGACGGCTGCCTGAATCGCATCTCATCGCGTACGATCAACTCCTGGCGATCCGCTGCCAGCATCATTCCCCGCTTCATCGATACCGCATCACGCGCGTACCGCTCCGTCAAATCCAGGATGCCATAGGCCCCTCGAGGTTTGATCTCACTATCAATCAAAAGCGCCCTGGCGTTGTGCTGCTGTTGCATAATCGGATTATCCTGCGGGTTCACTACAATCGTGTTGTGTCCTTCCGCCGTCTTGCGGTAGTACTGCCATCTGGCCCCGTTATAATCCCAGAAGCCCGGTAGACTATAGGATTCATTGCCCGAGTCCATTGCCCACCGTACCCCCAGCGCGTCGAATACAAATGTGCCGGCATCAAGATCGTGGTGACTGAGCAGCGTATCATCGAAGCCCTTCATCGCTGCAAACAAGGCATTCGGATCGTTCCATGCGCTGCGCATCGATATCGTCTCGATGCCACGGAATGTACGGTCCAGCGCAACCGGCGGCGTGTCAAACATGCCAGGCTTGTAGAACACAAGGTATAACGGGTCGAATACCCCCTTGCGGTCATAGAGATCCCCCAAGTGCCAAGCGTGCTGCGGCTGATTATAGAAATCTGCATACCACATCGATTCCGGCTGATTCAGACTGATTCCGCCATCATAGAAGTCAAAGAATCCGCCTTCCCCGAGCAGGTAGACCGGAAACTCGCCTGAGGCGGCAACACCCGGCAGGGCAGACAGTCCATAATCTTCACCCAGCACGTTGTTCATGGCTACCATCATGTAGGTGAAGTATTGGCCTCCGTAATGCCAGTAGGCAGGACCCTCCAGCCAGCTGCCGTCCTCCGTATAGAAGCGCAGCGCTTGCTGCAGCTTGGTATAAGCGCCTCGCAGCACTTCTGCGGCATCTTGGGCCGCTGCCCCGCCTCGATCCATGATCGCCAGCGCCCCCAGTGCAAAGCCGCCATTATTCACCAGATTGATATTGTTGAATTCCCCGTTATGCCGAAACTCCCCTCGATACCATTCGAGCGCTACACCGAGAGATTTCACACGAATCGCCTCGGCGATCCGTTCACTCTGCTCCTCCGTCAGGTAGCCTTGCAGCCAATCATAAGCCAGCGCGACGCCATACGTCAGCTCGGCGAGCGGTAGCAGATTGTTCGTGCGGCCGAACCAGTCCGGATAGACGGCAATGGCCTCCAGTTCTGCAGCAGCCCTTGCCGCGTATCGCTCATCCCCGCTCAATTTGTACATGAGCGAAGTTTGAATGAGACGGTCACGTATGACATTATAATTGGCGCCATTAGAGGTATGTGGCAGTGGCTCCGTTGGCAATACTCCGTCTGCCAGCGCCTGCAGATCATCCGCCCATGCCTGCATGTACGGATCGCCGTCCCTGATGAGCTGCTCGATCTCGGCCCAGCGTGACGCATCCGCCAGCAGCCCACCGCTACCAGGCCCCAGCAGTGCCAGTACGTCCGCAGCATCCGGGAGAACGAATATCCTCACCTCACCCTCCGCAGAAGCGCCCGTCCCGCTCTCGGCTCGGACCAGGAAGCGGTCGTAGCCAATATATCCGGTATCCGGGGTATACACAAAACTCCCATCGGCAGCAACACTCACCTCGCCATACTCCGCCTCCGATACCCTCGTCCAAGTCAAGGTAGTCGGATCAGCGAACCTTACCTTCTCCAGTTTTCCCGCCAACGCTGTATCTTTGGGCGTCGCATGCCACAGCAGATCCAGCACAGGCTCTGCCGCTACGGCAGGCTCAATGAGTGTGATCGAGAAGTCATCGAGCCACATTGTCCCCGTCGAATTTTCCAGAAACGCCTCGAGCTTAATCCAAGCCGGGTTGGTCATATTATCAGGCAGCGTCAAGTCATGGCTGAAGTACGTCCAGTCTCTCGTGCCCGCTAATTCACCGAAATTGATTAGGATATTGCTGCCGCTGCGACCGGCCTGGATACGTAGGATCGCTTTATTGGACAGCTGCTCCGACTTCATCCAGCCGCTAATCCGGTACGTCTGCCCTGCTACAAGGTGATCGCCTCTTGTCTCCTGGACAATTGCGCCCCGGCTGACACTCTCGGCTGAGATGCGGGCCGAGCGGATGCCACTGCGGCTCACGGTATCATCCACCGCGAAGACAGGCGTACCTGTACTGCGAAAAAAAGATGCGTCTGCAGGCGCAATGCCATCCTGCCAATTGTTGTTGGTGCCGCCCAGCATTTCGAACCCTCCATTAGTCAGCAAATTGTCTGCAGCCATTCGGATACTCCCCTCGTCTTGCCCCGCTTCAACATAAGGCACAGACACGGATGTGATACAGAGAACGAGAACAAGACATTGCGCAATCAAGCGTTTCAACGGTCATCCCCTCCTAAGCTATCGTCCTAATCAGCTTCTATACTAGGCCACTCCATCGCCATAACCTACAGTACATCCTTCATATCGTCAGGCTATTGTTAAGATCTTGTTTGAATTTACCAATTGGGAACAGGAAATGTCCTGCTCAGGTTGAATTACAATGTCTAATCAAGAGACTGCTTACTACACCGGGGGACGGGGAAGGAGACAAAAATGCCTATGCCATCTTACAAGCAAGCACGAACCCGCAAAATAAAGTTCTTCAACCGAATGAGCGTGTTCGCGACGTTAATGTTCTCTTATATGATGGTGCTGATGATTCCGCTCGGGATTGGGCTGGGGCTGTACAATCAGGTGGAGTCCATCATGATCGAGAATGCCAACAATGCCAACTCGGCCTTGATTGAGCAAGTCAAGCAGGTCGTTGATAGCCGACTGGAGGAGCTGGATCAGCTGGCCAGACATATCTATACTCATCCCCAGCTTCCCAGCTTGCTTCGGCATTCCGTTCCGCTCAGTGGGCCGGAATCCTATGACTTTGTCCGATTCAAGGATGAACTCGAACGCTACCGTAATATCAGCACGTTCATTAGCGACTTCTATATCTATTTTCATGAAAGCGACACGGTGCTCACACCAACGATGAAAACAAGCAGCCAGCTGTTCTACTCCAGCATCTACGGATATGAACAATTGGACTATGAGCAATGGCAAGCGCTCCTGCAAGAGCCACAGTTCAAACGTTTCCTGCCCTCAGCGACTATAGGCAGCGGCTATACGCAGCGCAATGTCGTCACGTACATGCAATCCTTGCCCATAGGTGAACGAACGGCACCCTCCGGCGCGCTTGTCATCCTCATCAACGAGCAGGAAATCCAGCAGTTGATGGCTGAGATTATCAAGGCCAACAACGGCGCTCTCTTCATTAAAGATGCAGCAGGTCAGGTACTCCTGCGCACTGGCGATACCGATATCGAGCTGCCCACAAAGCTGACGGCGCAGCAAGACAATATGAGCGTGTCCACTCTCTCCTTGAAGAGCGGCTGGGAATACATATCTGTCGTTCCGGGCGAGGTGTTCTGGGAGCGGGTGAACGAGGTCAAAATGCAAGCGCTGAGCATGCTGATCCTCTGTCTTGTAGCCGGAGGGGTTGTGTGCAGCTTAATGAGTTATCGTGCATACCGCCCGCTTAAGGAAATTATTCATTCCATCGGCAGCCGCAAGCCGGGCGAAGAAAAGCAATATATGGATGAATACGACTACATCAAATCCTCGGTGCTGCACTCGATGGACAAGCAGGCAGAGCTCGAAGATCAGCTCATTAAGCAGACGCCCGTCATCCGGGCCAACTTTATCAGCAGGCTACTCAAAGGGTATGTGGAATGGGATCAGCTGACGCCGGAGACGCTGGCCTTCATGGGGATCTCTTTTCCACACGATCACTATAGCGTCATTCTGATTCGTCTCGACGATGCGAGTGGGTTCATACGCAATGACAGTGAGAGCGAGTGGGCACTAATCCGGTTTGTCGCTGGCAAGATTGCTGAGGAGATGACCACGCTGCCTTCTTATGCCGTTGAACTGGACAAAAGCACGCTTGCCGTGATCCTCAATCTGCCTGCAGGACATAGCAAGCAGGAATATTACGAGTGGGTAGAGCAGCTGAATGCTGTACTAAAGGAACGGTTCCGCACGCTGGCCACCCTGGCAGTAAGTGAGGTGCATACGAGCCTGCAAGCCGTCCCGGAGGCGCTGCAGGAATGCATGAAGGCGATGGACTATGCCATCTTCGTCAACTACCAGCCCGTGCTTGTGTATGAGCAAGTGAAAAATACAAAAGGCGTCTCGTACAACTTCCCTCTGGAAACCGAAGTGCAGCTGATCAACGCGACCAAGAGCGGTAATGCAGCCAAAGCCACCGAGGTCATTCATCAGCTATATACCAGCAATTTTGGCAGCAGCCAAATGACACCCGAGCTGGGCAAGCTGCTATTCTCCAATTTGATCAGTACGCTATTTAAGCTGTTGAATACTCTGAGCCTGCAATACGAGGATATCTTCGGAGATGCCAGGGGGCCGCTGGAGAAGCTGAATGAAGCGGGCTCTGTTGAAGAGCTGTATCAGGATGTCGTCTCGATGTATGAGCAGGTATGCGCACATGTAAATGCCCATCGTGGTGACCCTGCCTTGCTGATGCTGGAGCGCATGAAGACGTATATCAATGAGCAGTATGCCAATCCGATGCTCAGTCTGGCCTATATCGCCGAGCAGTTTCAGATTACGCCGCAATATCTCTCCTCTTTCTTCAAGAAGAATAGCGGCGTAACCTTAAGCGACTATCTGGCTCAGGTGCGCCTGAGACATGCCAAGAGGCTCCTGGAGGAGCAGGACCACACCATTGGCAAAATTGCCGAGGAGGTTGGGTATTCCAGTGATATCGGCTTTATCCGGATGTTCAAGAAATATGAAGGCATTACTCCCGGCAAGTACAAGGAAATGCACCGATCTTAAGTTTGGCAGGTGCAGATTAACGTGTATCTTAAGATCCGACCATGCATCATGAATCTGTACCATGTACGAGACCAACCGCCGCTAAGTACAATTGGGCCAGAGCAAGCAGCCTTACCACCACATAAAGGAGGCGTCTGCAATTGAAAAAAAACACGATTAACCTAAAGGGACTCGTCGTCTCGGCCGTTGCCGCAGCTCTTATCACGGGGTGCTCCAACGGCAATGGCAATCCCCCACCACCGGAAGCTCCGGCTGACCCCGCGAACACGACGCCCGTAGAAAGCGCCGAGGTCGGTTATCCCGATCAGTTGACCTATTGGGTCTCTCTGAACTCCAACGTGTCCGCAACGATGAAGGATGCCAGTGAAATTGCCGCCTACCAAGAGATCGAGAAGATCACAGGCACGCAAGTCACATTCCAGCATCCGCCGCAGGGACAGGAGCTCGATGCCTTTAATCTGATGGTCTCCTCCGGCAATGTTCCCGATGTCATCCAGCACACCTGGTCCAGTGTAGCCGGCGGACCGGACAAAGCGATTGCAGACGGCACGATTATCAGGCTCAATGAACTCATTGAAGCGCATGCGCCTAATCTGACTAAGGTGCTGACTGACAATCCGGAATACCGCAAATTAATCACGACGGATGACGGCAACATTTATGTGTTCCCATTCATACGTGGCGATGATAATCTCCTCACTTATAACGGTCTGATTATCCGCCAGGATTGGCTCGACGCCTTGAACTTGCCGATGCCCGAGACCATCGATGAGTGGTATGAGACGCTGAAGGCATTCAAGGAGGGTGATCCGAATCAGAACGGGCAAGCCGACGAAATTCCGCTGCTGCTGGACATCCCGATGACGGCCTTGAATCAAGCATTCCTGGGCGCTTGGGGAATTACCGATGCCTTCTACCAAGTAGATGGCCAAGTGCACTATGGCCCCATGCAACCGGAGTTCAAGGAATATCTGACCACAATGAGCCAGTGGTATGCGGAAGGCCTCATTGATGCGGACTATGCGGCCACTGACGGGACGCTGAAGGACGCCAAGGTAACGAATAACCAGCTCGGCGCTTTTGTGGGCTACTCAGGCAGCAGCATTGGGCGGTATACCGATTTGATGGAGAGCAGCAACCCGTCATTCAAGCTGGCGGGCGCCCCCAATGTTGTGTTGAACAAAGACGATCAGCCGCTGCTGGGGCAACGGGAGGCGCCATTCGGCGGCATCGGAGCAGCCATCACCAAGGCGAATGCTAATCCAGAAGAGACGGTCAAATGGCTCGATTACAATTATGGCGACGAAGGCCATATGCTCTTCAACTTCGGTATTGAGGGGGTCAGCTATGAAATGGTTGATGGTTATCCTACCTATACGGATGAGGTGATGAACAATCCCGACCTCCCCATCACGCAAGTCATGGCCAAATATATGCTGGCCAACTACTCGGGCCCCTTTGTACAGGACGCCCGTTACATGGAGCAATATGCCGTACTGCCCGAGCAGCAAGAAGCCATCGCGACCTGGATGGAAGCGGACAACAGCCGGTGGATGCCGACCCTCTCGCCAACGGCTGAGGAAAGCTCTCGCTACGCCTCCATCATGAACGACGTCAAAACGTACTATGACGAGATGGTCAATAAATTCATCATGGGCGTAACCCCCCTCGATCAGTTCGAGCAGTTCGTCAATACCATTAAGGGCATGGGCATCGAGGAAGCCATCCAGCTTCAACAAGCCGGGCTTGACCGCTTCAACAGCCGGGAGGGCTGAACATGCAGCCTCATAAGACAGTCGCAACCCCACATGCATCGTATAAGCCATCCTTCCGTCAGCGTGTGGTAAAGGACTTCCGGCGCAATGCCATGATTTATTTGATGCTGCTGCCCGTCATCGCATTTTATGGTGTCTTTCATTATGGCCCGATGTACGGCATTCAGATGGCGTTCAAGAACTTCTCCGCCGGACTCGGCATTGCCGGCAGTCCTTGGGTTGGCTTCGAGCATTTCCAGAATTTCTTCAGCAGCTTTTTCTTTGAACGTATTATCGTCAACACCGTTTTGCTGGGGCTCTACGATTTGATTTTTGTATTCCCAGCTTCGATTATTTTGGCTTTACTGCTCAATGAAGTGCGAAGCCGGATCTTCAAGCGTACGGTGCAGTCCATTACGTACTTGCCGCACTTTATCTCGATCGTAGTCGTCATCGGCATGATGGTCGATTTTCTGTCCATGGACGGGCTGATCAATCAGTTGATCCGCTTCTTCGGCGGTGAACCGCTATCGTTCCTGAGGTTGCCCGAGTGGTTCCGCTTCCTCTATACCTCCTCTGCTGTGTGGCAGGGGGTGGGCTGGGGCTCGATCATTTATCTGGCAGCCATCGCCAACATCGACCCCTCCCTGTATGAGGCAGCCCGAGTGGATGGCGCGGGACGACTGCGTCAGGTGCTCAGCATTACCATTCCGAGCATCATGCCCACGATTATCATTCTATTCATTCTGCGAATTGGCTCGTTAATGGCGCTCCAGGACGAGAAGATTCTGCTGATGTATAACCCGATGACCTATGAAACCGCCGATGTCATCGGCACCTATGTGTATCGCAAAGGGGTGCTAGAGGCCAGCTATAGCTTCAGTGCGGCCGTCGGTTTGTTCAATTCGCTAATCAACTTTGCCCTGCTCTTCTCAGCCAATTATATGAGCAAACGATTCAGTGACACTAAGCTGATGTAGGAGGTCAGACACGACGATGAACTATACCAAGCCTTGGAGCGAGCGGATGTTTGATCTGTCCAACATCTTCTTCCTGATCGCGCTATCGGTTGTCACCTTGTACCCGTTTGTCTATGTTCTGTTCGCCTCCATCAGCGAATCCTCCGCGTTTGTCCAGCATCGCGGGATTCTGCTCTGGCCCAAAGGGTTCTCCCTGGCGTCGTACAAGATGGTATTTCAAAATCCCAATATCGTCACCAGCTATATCAACACGATTTTCTATGTCCTTGTAGGTACCACCCTCAATCTCATCATGACGGCGCTAGGGGCGTATGGTCTGTCCCGCCGCAACGTGATGTGGGGAACGACGATCATGATCCTTATCGTACTGACGATGTTTTTTGATGGCGGTCTCATTCCCAAGTATATTCTAATGCTCAATCTCGGCTTGCTGGATAGCCGCTGGGCGCTGATCCTGCCAAGTGCCATGACCACCTGGAACCTGATCATTATGCGGACCTCCTTTCAGGCCATTCCGCCTGCCCTGGAAGAGTCCGCACGCATCGACGGAGCCAACGACTTCTCTATTCTGATGCGCGTCATCGTCCCGCTCTCCATGCCCGTCATTGCCGTCATGGTGCTATTCTACGGCGTCTGGCATTGGAACAAATGGTTCGATGCCCTGCTCTATCTGCGCAACCGTGATCTGTTCCCGCTGCAGCTCATCCTGCGCGAAATTCTGATTCAGAACAATACGGACAGCATGATGACCGGTGTCGGCGGGGGCGACCGGATGCCTGTAGCAGAGACCATCAAGTACGCGACCATCATGGTCGCTACCTTGCCCATCCTGTTTCTCTATCCGTTCCTACAGAAGTATTTTGTCAAAGGCGTCATGATCGGTGCGATTAAAGAATAGTACAGAACGACAGAAGCCCCGAATTGCTCTCAAGTTGCTGAGAACAATTCAGGGCTTCTTTGACGCTACTTACGATGTGCAGGGCCGACATTTGTCATCCCCCAGTATGCAGGTCCAAATGTTCGGGCATTGTCAGCTTCTGTTTTTACTCCAAGCCTTTACTTTGGACTCCCGCCTTGCGCGGCATCCGCAAGGTGAGTAGCAGCAGACAGAGGCTGATGACGGTACAGGCCCAAGCCATCTGATGCAGCCGCTCTGTCGTCATGCCAGCGCTGAATACCAGCCCCAACAAGGCAGAAGACAGCAGGGTGCCCAAGAACCGCGAGGTCATGAACAAGCCAGAGGCCAGCCCGGTTTCCCGCTTGCTCACAAGCGAGTACAATGCCGTCTGCAGTCCAATGTTTTGAAAGCCGTTGCTAAATCCGACCATCGACAGAACGAAGAAGATCCACAATGCGGAGGTATCGCCCGACAATGACAGCATCAGAGCCGATCCGCCGATCAGGGAAAATGTACCGACAAGAAGCGGCAGTCGTGAACCTGCCCGATCGATCCACAGTCCGGCCAGCGGTGCGATGACGATACCGAGCCCTGCCACCGACAGCATCACGATGCCGACGGTCTGCGAGTCGAACTGCCGGACTTCCTGTAAGTAGGAGGGCAACGAGAACATCACGGAATAGAAGACGCTGTTGACGAGAATGAATTGCACATACACCACACAGACCTCGGGATTACTTTTTAGAAAGCGCATGTCGATGAACGGATGAGCTCTCCCCCCCTCATAGCGGTAGAAACCGATGATTAACAGGACAGCAGCTGCCAGCAAGAAATAGTAAGGACCACGCTGCAGCGTCAGCAGGAAGACGATCCCTACTGTAATAAGTAGCCCAAACCACACCATGCCCGGGATATCCAGCGGCTGTCGCTGCCCTCGATCCTGCTGCCGATCCCTTGGCATCACTCGCCATCCAAGGATAACTGACAACAGGATGAATGGGAAATTAATCAGGAAAATGAGTGGCCAATCCCCATAATGGATGAGAACGCCACCCAGTGAAGGTCCCAGCCCCGCGGAGGTGGAAGAGAAGATCGAGAGTACGCCCAGCACCCGTGCCTGATTGTCCGTGACCGACGATCGAATAATGCTCATGCCTGCGGGGAACAGAGCTGCGCTGCCCAATGATTGCACGACCCGAAAGCCGATCAGCCAGCCGAATGTAGGAGACAACGGCGACAAGGCTGAGGCCCCCGCGACTAGCACCAGGCCAATCATGAAGATTCGCTTGGGGCCGTAACGGTCAGCCAGCTTGCCAAAGATCGGCTGCGAGATCGCACTGGCCAGATAAAAGCTGGCAATCAGCCAGGAGATGCTCTCGTAAGTAACCTGGAAGTCCTCCTGCAGCCTTGAAAAAGCCACGGCAATCATCGTAGTGTTCAGAGGGTTAAGCAACGTGCCAAAAGCAACGGCAACGACGAGCATAAATTGGTGGCGGGTAATTCCCATCGCGTATCAGTCCGTTCTCTAGATTGCTCCTATTATACACCCATATACACCCATTGCCCAAAACCACAAATTCGGATAACTAACTTCGCTCATTTTCACTCCCTGTTAGGGCTTCCGAAAGCTATAATAGGGATAACTTAATTCATGGGAGGAATTCACCTTGTCTACCCTTAAAGTTGCTATTATTGGCTGCGGCACCATTGCCAGCGCCGCTCACATCAAATCCTACCTGGCCAACCCTGACGCCGAGATCAAATATTTTTGCGACATCATCCAATCCAAGGCCGATCAAGCCGTTGCTGATTATGGCTGTGGCGTGGCCATCACCGATTACAAGGTGGCGCTCGAAGATCCTGAGGTCGAAGCAGTATCCATTTGCACCCCCAACCACGTCCATGCCTCCATCTCCATTGATGCGATGCGCGCAGGCAAGCATGTGCTCTGCGAGAAACCCGCTGCCCGTACGTACGAAGAAGCGCTGGAGATGCAGAAGGTCCAGCACGAGACTGGCGTAACCCTGAACATCGGTGTCGTTAACCGATTCAACACCAGTGTCAACCTTATTAAGAAGATGATCGAGAACGGCGAGCTCGGTGAGCTCTATCATGTGTACGTCAGCTTCCGCTCCCATCGCTCAATCCCAGGTCTGGGCGGCGCATTTACAACCAAGTCGATTGCCGGTGGCGGTGCCTTGATTGACTGGGGCGTGCATTTTCTCGATATTGTCATGTACTGTGCAGGTGATCCTGAGCCGAAGACCGTCTCCGGTCAGGCTTTCAGCAAACTCGGTGTCGATATGCCGAACTATGCTTATGAATCGATGTGGGCCGGCCCGCCTAATTATGAAGGAACGTACGATGTGGATGACTTCGTGACGGCCATGATTCGTACAGAGGGGCCTTCCATCAGCATGAACGGGGCATGGGCACAAAATATTGGCGAAAAAGAGATGTTCATCGATTTCCTCGGCGACAAAGCGGGCATCCGACTGCAGTATGGCAGCAGCTTCAAGGTGTATAGCGCCAAGGATGGCGTCCTGCTGGAAACCTCGCCTACCTTCCGTTCTGTCGACATGTTCCAAGCGGAGATCGACGGCTTCCTCACCAGCATCCGTACCGGCGAGAAGCTACCTTCTCATATCGATACCGTCATCCTGTCGTCGAAGATCATTCAAGGGATCTATGACTCCTCCGACGCCAAACGCGAAATCACCTTTGAATAATATTGTTCAAAAACTCCGCTTTTGATCACGAGGGTTGAACTTGACTATATACAGGAGGCTAATCCATGAAAACGATTGGTTTTATTGATTATTATTTGGATGAATGGCATGCCAACAAGTATCCGCAGTGGATTGCGGATGCCTCAGGCGGTGAGCTTAAGGTTACCTGTGCCTACGGCTTGGCGGACGCTCCTGCAGGACGGACCAACGCGGATTGGGCTCGCGACATGGATATCGAGCTGCTTGGCAGTATCGAGGAGGTTATCGAACGTTGTGACTATCTGATCGTCCTGTCGCCGGACCATCCGGAGTATCATGAAGAGCTCGCCCAACGGCCGCTGCGCTCAGGCAAGCCTACTTATATTGACAAGACGTTCGCACCGGACCGCGAGACGGCCCTCCGTTTGTTCCAGCTGGCCGAGCAGCATGGCACGCCGCTGTTCTCTTCCTCAGCGCTCCGGTTCGCGCCGGAATACAAAGAAGCAGCCGGCAAGCCGATCGATATGCTGTTCAGCCAAGGTCCAGGACGCTACAGCAATTACGCTGTGCATCAGCTGGAGCCCATCGTTATGCTGATGGGTGCAAACCCGGACCGGATCATGTCCATCGGCACCGAGCAGACGCCGTCGCTGCTGGTCGGCTACCCCGACGGCAGACAGGCGGTCATGGCGCATCTCCAGGGCGGACCGTTCCGGCTCGCCTGGCAGGAGAAGGATGGCCAAGCCTCGGCACAGACGGCAGAGGCGGACTTTTTTGCATCGTTCATTGAACATTTGCTACAATTCTTCCAAACTGGCAGACCACCCGTTGATTCGGCCGAGACCATTGCGATTATGACTTGCATTGAATATGGAGCCCAAGCGATGGCGCAGCCGCATCAATGGATCGCACTCCCTGCCACAACTCGCGAATAGAGGCGATGTGTTCATGGATAACCATGATTCCCACGAAGCGGGACGCTTGTTTCACTTTGACAATCTGTTCGGGGCTGGAGAAGCCTCCTATGGCATGATTGACCTGAGGCAGATCGGCGAGATCGCCTGTGAGCGAGGCTATGAAATCGCTCTGCATCCGCAGGTCTGCATGGAGCTTAGCTATATCGTTTCTGGCAGTGGCACCTTCCAGATCGGAGACACCGTCTTGCAGGTGCGCGCGGGCGATCTGGTGTTCAATAACCCCGGCTACGATCACGCCATCCAAGCTGGCGCTTCCGATATGCTCAGGTTTGTTTACATGGGCTTCAACTTTAATGAGACGGCCGATCCTTCATTTGCGGAGCTTCGCTCCTTTCTGGCATCCGCGCCGTACCACATGGCCCGCGACACCCATCATATGCTCATGCCGTTCATGCGGGGGATCGATGAGTTTTACACCCAGCAGCCGTACGCAGAGCCGATGGTCCGCAACAGCTGTGAAGGGCTCCTGATTGCTGCGTACCGCTCCTTCACCGGCAGTGCAGGCCACGCCGCTCCTCAGCGCACACCGCACTCGGTAGGCCATACCGTCTATTCGGTCATTCGTTATGTGGAGAATCATATTCTGGAGCTCAAGAGCATCCAGGGGATCGCAGCGGATCTGAACTACAATGCGACCTATCTGTCCCACGCCTTCAAGAACAAGACCGGCATGACACTGCAGCGTTACATTAATCACAAAAAAATTGAAAAGTCTCTCGAGCTGCTGGGCTACGGGCATCTGTCCATCGGACATGTGGCGGAGCAGCTCGGCTACGAAACGATCCAGTCATTCAGCAAGGCCTTCTCCCGCATTATGGGGTATCCGCCCTCACGGTACGTGGCCGAGCAGCGACAATCCAGCAAGGGGTGATTCCCTTGCTTTTTTTCATGTCTTTCCCCGCTTGTGATTGTTCACCCTTCCTCCCTGTCTTTCCAGCTCCTTTACAATACCTTTATCTCTCGTTAACACTCCAATGAAGGTACAAGCTTACCATGTAAGAAATCTGGAATGGAGGGATCTTTAACGTGAAACAATGGATCACAAAAGCAACAGCGGTATGTTTGACTGTGGGTTTGCTCGCTAGCGGAGGCTTTGCAGGTGGTGTCGAGGCAGCAGAGAAGGGCAGTGCCAAAAATGTCATTTTGCTTATTCCCGATGGCATGGGCATCAGTTATCTTACGGCAACCCGGATCTTTAAAGGAGAAGAACTTTCGTTCGAGCGGTATGTGAAAGGATTGATGAAAACCTACTCCGCCGATACCAATATCACGGATTCTGCCGCTGCCGGTACAGCCATGGCAACAGGCTACAAAACCAACAACGGTGTCATCTCGGTTACACCTGATGGTGGGCAGCCGGACTCCATCCTGGATGCTTCGCGCGAAAAAGGCAAATCCACTGGTCTGGTAGCTACTTCGCGGATCACCCACGCAACACCAGCTGTATTCGCAGCACACGATCCAAGCCGCGGCAACGAGCCTGCACTGGCACTGGACTACATCAATAACGTAGACGTTATTCTGGGCGGCGGCCGCGACATGTTCCTGCCCGTCTCCGAAGGTGGTCGTCAAGAAGAGCGCAACCTCGTAGCAGAAGCCCAAGAAGCTGGCTATGACTACATCACCAACCGTAGCGAGCTCGGCAACGTAACGTCCGACAAAGTGCTTGGACTATTCGGAATGAGCGACCTGAAATACGAAATCGACCGCGATCTGGTTAACACGCCTAGTCTGGCAGAAATGACAGATCTGGCGATCGATGTACTGAGCAAAAACGATGAGGGCTTCTTCCTGATGGTAGAAGGCAGTCAAATCGACTGGGCCGGTCATGCCAATGACCCGGTTGCCCTGATTCATGACATGCTGGCGTTCGAAGACGCTGTAGACGTGGCTCTGGAGTACGCCAAAGCAGACGGTGAAACGCTTGTAGTCGTCGTAGGCGACCACGAAACAGGCGGCCTGAACATCGGCAACACGCCAGGCGGCTATGCGGAGAACATCTCTGTTCTATCCGAAGCTACAGGCAGTGCCAACGCTGTACGCGATGCGTTGCTGAGCGCAGCGGATGTTGTCGAGCTGGACAATGTAAGAACCGTAAACGGCGAGCACTACGTGCCAACTCGCCAATGGGTAGACAAACTGGGCGGCAGCCTGGAATACCATGCCGCAACGAATCTGGTGGATATCAACATCGACAACGTGCCATTCACGCTGAATCTGCCAGAGCAGACCATCGTAGCTGGCAACAACGTCATCGAGAACGGGTATATCACCGACAACGGTACAGCGTACATGAACGTACGTATCGCTGCCGACCTGATGGGCGTACAAGCAGGTATCGCAACTTCCCAGGACACACCTGGCACAATCAAGGCTCACCTGGTCGACATCAAAGCGGTAGCTGAGCCAATCACTGGCCTGACACTTACGGATGCGGATCTGCGCACCCTCACAAGCGTGAACTGGGCGAACGCCGGCAACATTTCCAACGAAGTTGGTACCGTCTACTCCGCTCACGCACTCGTGAGCTGGGGCACCCGTCACCACAGCGGTGAAGAGCTGCCCGTCTACGCTTACGGCGTTGGCGCCGAGCACTTCGTCGGCCTGATCAACAACACCGACCTGCCGCGCATCATGTCCTACGTCATGGGCACCGAGCTGTTCGAGGGCGAGCAAGCCTTCATCGACGGATTGAAAGAGCGTCGGGAGCAGTAATCAATATCGGCACAAGGGAACCGCCCCGGCCAGTCAGCGACGCTGATTGGTCGGGTCTTTTGTTTGCTTGGCTAGACCTTTGCTGCACAAAGGCTACGATTGCCGTCAGACCACTGGAGCGCCCCCTTCGCACTACAGCACCACCGGGACTCCTTCCTCCATTTACAGTAACTTATGCTGCCTTCCCCATCAGAGCGCCCCCTACCAATTTACCTCCACCCTAACCCCTCCTCTATTTTGCTCCTGTCATTTTTAGCTGGCTTTTTCGCCCCCACCCGGCTATACTAACCTCACGAGACGAAGCACGTCCGGAGCTATACTGCCTTGGCAGTATGAACCGGCGTGCTTTTTTGCGTTAATAGTCATGCTTAGGAGGAAAGAAAATGGAATTTGCACAGGAACATCATTCGTTTATCCAAGAACATCTTCGGCGGCGAACGGGGGAGCGGAGAGGCAGACTGGAGCGAGGACACCGGGAAGCCGAGAAGTTATTTTGCCAGAACGTCTGGTGGCCACTGCGAGGTAGCTTCGCAGACCTCCACCCGGAATACGAAGTTACGGACTTGCGAGGCTGGAAATATTACTGTGACTTCGCATGGCTAACAGCAATGTTGAAGCTGATTATTGAGATTAAAGGCTTCGGTCCGCATGTTCGGGACATGGACCGGCAGAAGTACTGCAACGAGCTCAACCGCGAAACCTTCCTGACCGCAATGGGCTTCCAAGTCATTTCATTCGCATACGACGACGTCGCATCAAGGCCAGACCTCTGCATTACCCTGTTGCGGATGGTGCTTAGTCGTTACGAGCCCACTTCCACACCTGTCCATAAAACCGCGCCATTAGAAAAGGAATTGATTAGATTAGCCTACCGTCTCGGTTCTACATTACGCCCGGTCGATGTGGAGCGTCATTTAGGACTCAATCCACGCACCAGCGCGAGAAAGCTACATTCCCTGTCTGAAAAGGGGATCCTGCTGCCTGTTCAAAGTGAAGATAATCTTCGCACAATGCGCTATACGCTGAAAAAGGATGCTTATCACTTGCTGTAACCTTTAAATCTAATGTTCGCTGAGGCAAAGCTTATCAAGAATTCGCTGAACACACGTTGGTCTTTGCATCTGCTTGCAGCTAACGACAAAAGTGCAACTAAATTCCTTAGTTTCTCCGAATATGAGACTCGCAGCGCCAAAAGTACAGTTAATCAAACAAAAATTACCACTATTATCCATTTTCCGGAGTTTTAACAGCACTTTTGTCTTTAAACTAACCTCAGACGCATTTTTTACTGTTATTAGTTGTACTTTTGTCTCTACGGTCATTACTTTTGAGGTAATCCGACCTGCCAAACTTGCGCACACAAAAACCGTTCCCCGACACGATGGCTTAACAGCTCCATTGTGCCGGGGAACGGCCTCTACAGTCTTACTTTTCTACTGTTTCCGCCGATGCGGCGAGCATGCGGCGCCAGCCGCCGAAGTGGCTGACGTCCTCGGGCTTACCCAGGCCGCCGGCAGCGGCGTAGCCTTCGCAGATGAAGCCCGGCACCTCTGTGCCGTCTTCCAGCTCGACCTTGCCGATGCCCAGCGGTGCCGGGATCAGCGCAGCGAACGAGCCGAAGCGCTCCAGCGGCATCTCCCATACCTCCAAGGCAATCGGCACGCCGCCCTGCGACTGCTTGACCAGGCCAGGCTTGGCCGGTACGGTTGCCAGCTTGAACAAGCGATAGCGCGGCGCCGTCTGCGCCTCCCGCAGGAAGCGCGCACCATGCTCCAGCATCTGCTTCTCCAGCGGTAATCCGCGCATGTGCAGACCACAGACGGCCACCTGCGTCATTGCCGCAGTAGTCCCGCCTGGCCCGCTCTTCACCTCAGCTGGCACACCCGCCCCCGCGGTCGACACAGCCCCAACGACTGCTTCGCTGCGTTGCTCTGCACTCGGCACAGCCGAGTTCTGCGAGCCTTCGGCGCCAACGGAAGCTGCCGACGCACCTCCACCCGACTTGGAAGACACACCCACAACGCCAACCCCACGTACCGCGGCATCGGTATACAACGCGCCCGCCGAGCCGCCCGCTTCCAGGAAGCGCTCGGCCGTGCCGCAGATGAGGTGCTCGCTCTCCGCCAGTGCGAACAGGGTGATGCCGAATGGCAGCCGCTCGCCTGCCAGGCCGGCCGGAATGGCCACGCCGCACAGGTCCAGCAGATTGCAATGGTTGGTGTACTTGCCCATCGCACTGTTGGCTGCAACCGGCTCCGCGCGTACTTCGTCGCGGGTCCAGGTGCCGCCGCAGGTTGGCATGACTAGCACCCCATCCTGCAGCAGCTCGCGTGCCTCCTGCTTGTAGCGCTGCAGCTTGTGCATGGCCTGGAACAACGAGGCTGCCGTGTGCTGCGGAGCCGCACCGGACCGCAGAATCTGCTCCGTCACCGGGAAGGTGACACCAGGATGGGCCTCGACGAAATCACCAAGCCCCGCCCAGCGTTCCGCCACATACGGTCCCTCATACAGCAGCTTCGCTGCCTCCGAGAACAGCTCATAGCTAACATAGACTACCGGCACGTCCATGTCCTCCACGCGAGCAACCGCCGACTCCCACGCCTGACGATACTCCGCCGCGAATGGACCGTAGAACTCCAATGGACCGTCTGGCAGCACCAGTCGTTTAGGCAAGCTCGATGCGGACCGCGGCATCTCGCGCGACCAAGGATCGCTCACTTCAAGCCCTCGCAACGCAGCATCCACGACAAGTGCGTCGTCCAAAGAACCGGCAAACACATTGACGCAATCCAGGCTCTCACACGCCGGAACCACACCCTTGGTCGGCCATGCGCCCAGTGTCGGCTTGTAGCCAACAAGGCCATGCAGCGCCGCCGGCACTCGGCCCGACCCCGCTGTGTCCGTCCCCAGGGAGAAGCAAGCCTGTCCTCGCGCCACTGCGACAGCAGAGCCGGAGCTGGAGCCTCCGCTAATCAGTTCGGGACGCAACGCGTTATGGGCTTCGCCATACGGGCTGCGCACGCCAACCAATCCGGTGGCGAACTGGTCGAGATTGGTCTTGCCGACAGGAATAGCTCCAGCTGCGATCAGCCGCGCTACCACTACCGCATCTTCGCTTGGCGTATAAGCGAATTCCTCACAGGCCGCTGTCGTCGGCACGCCCGCAAGGTCGATATTATCCTTAATCGCGAACGGGATTCCCCACAGCGGCAACCGCTCCAGATCCTGCCCAGTCTTCGCCAATCGGTCCAGGTAGGGCTGAATCCGCTCCAGCGACGGCGGGGTAATCCATAGGTTCATTGCCCCATCCGCTTCCGCACGGCGAATAATCTCCTGTATGACAGCCCCAGGCGTCGTTACACCCTTGCGGTAAGCTTCCCGCAATTCTTCAACCGACAACAACTCAGGAATTTCATAGGCTTCCACACTCATCTATGCCCCATCCTCTCTTTATCCGTTTCCACAGGCCGCATCTCATGCAGCTTCAATGCCAACTGCAGCTGCAGCAGGTCATCCCCTTCATCCTGGCGCAAGTTCAGAATTTCGCAGGCCCGTTCGATGCGATAGGTCACCGTATTGTAATGGGTGAACAGCTCCTGCGAGGTCTTTTTCACATTCCGGTTGTACCGGTAGTATAGCTTCACGGTTTCCAGCAGCGCCGTTTTATGCTTGGCATCGTACGCCAGCAGCGGGGCGATATAGCGATCTGCATATCCCCGTACTTCCTCGTTGTCCGGCAGCAGATAGAGCAGCTCGAACACGCCCAACCGCCGATGATCGATGATCGGCTCGCGGAAGTCACAGATGACGCTGATCGCATGGATCTTCCGGGCATCCTGATAGCTCAAGTGCACTTGATTCGGCAAAATCACCGCATTGCCCAAACAGATCGAGCAGCTCCCAGCCCCAAAGACATCGCCCAGCTCGGAGAGCGCCAGCGACAGCATCGCCTCGGGGTCTCCCTCCGGGGGCACCGAGAGCAGCAGCGCCAGCTCGCCCTCCAGCAGCGTCACCTGGATATACGGCGCCATCCGCGCCCGTAGTCGCCGCATCGACGATTGCAGCATCCGGGTCTGGGGCTTGCCATCCAGCCAACGGACCAGCCCGGCATAGAGCCTGCGGCCCTCCGGCATCGGGCAGCCGCAAGCCTCGCCCCGGATCAACAGATCCTCCGCCGTCACAATCCGGCCCGTGAGCCAGTCCTGCAGGAACTGGTCCACATACTTGGACTCTACTTCCTTGCGGGCATGAGCGTTAATCATCTCCAGCCCGACCAGCACACCGACCCGGTCAATGGTCAGCTGATCGACGACCGTATGCTCCTGATCCCACTCCAGCAGCATGAGCAGACAACGCTGATGGTGATTGCCATTTACGGCAGAGATGTAGACGCGAATCCGCCGGCCGCCGATCGTCATGAAGCTCACACCGAGGTTGCTGTATTCGCGCAGCCCTGACCACACCGCCGGATCGGCAGAGAGCCGCTCCGCTTGGGGTGAGAGAATCAGGTGATCGGCATCGTCGAGCAGCACCACCGGGTTCCCTAGCATCTCATCCAGCGTCTGCAGGAATTCCTCCAGACCTTTGCCGTAGAGCAGCTGCTGAGACAGCTTTTGGAATCGACTCTGCAGCAGTGACAGCTCGCGCGCCTCCTGTACCAGCACACGTTCCATAATATCGCGCACCACGTCGGAGAATACGGTCGAAGGCGGCAGCTCAAAAATAGGAAAGCCCAACTGCTCCGCCAGCTCCAGTGCCTGCTGGGGGATATGGTCAATGAAGCGCTTCGTCTTGATGCCGAGCGCGGCCACACCCTTTTCCGCCAGTTGAGGAATCATCGCCGAGAGCACTTCGGGATTGTCACGGAACGGAAAGCCGCTGGTGATCAGAAATTCACCCGGTCGGACCCAGTCGATGACATCCGGCACTTCCATTACGTTGACGCGGTGAATGGCACGCTGCATACCACTCGCGCCGGCCAGCACCACGGCATCCTTGAAGTCCGGAATCAGCAGGATGTCGCCGCAGGTGAAGCCGATCTTGCCGCTCACTTCTCGAGAAATCGCCATAGTACTAGAAGTGTGGCGCACCAGCGCCACACTCCTGCGTTTCCCTTATCGGATACTGGCGGAGTACACGTCGTCCACCAGCGTCGTATTAAAGAATGAATTGGTTGGCACATCCTGCTCAGCAGGCAGGAAGATGCTGATTTGCTCGGAAGGACTGTTGCCCGCGTTGGCTACCGAATGGATGACGCCTGCAGGCACCTGGAACGTATCACCCGCTTCGTAGTCTTTCCACTCCCCATTGCAAAGCAGCTTCACCTTGCCCACTGTAATATGGATGATTTCTACCACATCATGATAGTGTGGCAGCACCTGTCCGCCTACGCCGATCTTCTCCCACAGCACCGAGCTGGTGCGAATGCCCATGCCATCCGCCTCGGCGGCGGAAACGATCTCCCGGTGATACAGCTCAATATGGTTAGGCATCAGATCCCATGTCATCTCCGAGCCCTTCAGAACCTTTGTCTCTTGTGTTGTTATCATGCCGTCATTCCTCCAACCTTCATAGTGGTAAGGGGCAATCCTCAGACTACCCTCAAAAGGAGCCTACGGTCACGGATCGATCTTACGATCGCTGTTGTCCCCAGATTTCTTGAATTTTTAAACGCTTTAGCGGTTGAAATCCGGGGACAAAGGCGAACGCTTCGCTTCTCCAGATTCGATTCCGTGCCTCTTCGGCCTTTTTCAACTGTCTGAATTCTCAAGGTAATGGTTTGTTCTTCCGACTTTATATTTTAAATATAACAGCCACCGGACCGCCGCCTGCGGGGCCTTGGTGCTCGGCGCCGCCGGATACGTAGATCATGGGGTCGCCGACCAGTGAGGCCAGCACACCGCCAACAACGGCACGAGCATGGCGGGTATGGTTAATATCCGAATCGTTAAGCATCGTATGACGACGTCCACGGACATAGCCGGTCGGGTCCGCTTCTGCCTTGGCCAGCACCTGTACGACCTCGGCACCCGGATGACGCTGCAGGATTCGCATCAATGCAGCACCATCGATGGCATCCTTCATCACCTCATGGTCGATGAATTGATCGCCGGTCGCCACAGACGAATTGCCGAAGACGACAACCTCGCAGTAATCCAGCTCACTGCCGGCCGAGGTCGAAGCCACCCGGCTGTACAGCTCCCACGAGCCGCAGATGTCTTCATCCCGCACACCGTCGATTTCGCCTAGCGCCAACGCCGCACCCAGCGCGGATGCTCCACGGGAGTACCCCATCGATTTGTAGGTATCCTCTGTCACTGTTGTGAGGCCACGCTGCTGCGCGTCATGCACTTCGACAGCGGTGAGCAGCGGACATTTGATCTGTACAAAATGCACATCCGCCGCTTCCTCGATACCGGCTTCTGCCATTGCCTGTTTCACTGCATTGGCCACCTGCTCTACCTGCGCCAGACGTCCGAGCTCCTCAGGACGGAACGAAGGGGTACGGGCCGTGCCGATTGCCAGCGCTTTTTGTCCTTCCGCTGCCGCATCGTCATTTGCCAGACTGCGTGTCGCTACGGTGAAGTGCGGGCTGAGTATGCCCTCCGTGCCGCCCGACATTACATAGGAGATCGAAGACTCGCCGCCGGCGCCCCGGAAGAAATCTTGCAGGGAATGGGTGGCATACCCCCGTGTAAAATCATTGACACAGCCGTTACCTTCGGTCTTGCCCAGCACAGCTACTACGTCTGAGGGAAGCAGCGCCCCCTCTTCCACCAACTTGCGCAAACCAATGACATCACTGGGCGATGCGCTTGGCACTTTGACTACTTGACACCTCACAGGTCATCCGCCCTTTGCCAGAATATGATTTTCTTCTCGAGTAAACTAATGGTCCAGAACAGCATAAGCCCGCACAACGCCGAAGCAATGATGGCCGAGAACATGACCGGCGTATCCATATGATACGAGGACACCAGTACGACATAGCCGAGTCCTTTGTTGGCGCCAACGAATTCACCTACGATCGCACCAACAATCGCCAGCGAGCTGGAGATTTTGAGAGCCGACAGCACATAAGGCAGGCTTGTAGGCAGCCGCAGCTTCCAGAATATTTCCCAACGCGTGCCTTTGTAGGTCGAGAACAACTCCCATGCTTCATGCTCGATTGCTTTCAAGCCCTTGACACTGTTGACCAGGATCGGGAAGAAGCAGATGAGCATGGAAGCGACCACCTTGGAGGAATAGCCTGTTCCCATCCAAACGACCAGCAGTGGTGCCAGTGCGACAAGTGGCGTGGTTTTGAGTGCGATGGCCAGCGGAAAAGCTCCCTTTTCAATCGGCTTGGAATGAACAAATATAACAGCTGTAATAAAGCCCAGAATATTAGCTAGCACAAATCCGACCAACGCTTCCATAAGCGTCACCATCATGTGCCCGCCGAGTGAGCCGTCGACTACGCCAACAATGGCACTCGGGGCAGGCAGCAGGTACGTCGGTGTATCGAAGATCCGCACAGCCAATTCCCACAGCAGAATGAAACCAAGGGCAAAGGCAACCGGGTAAAGAACCGTTTTGAGTTTCTCGCTCATTGGTGCTTCACCCGCTTCCGGAGTTCCTTGACGGTCTGATGGAAAGCTGGCAGCTCCTCCATCCCCACTTCGCGGGGACGCTGCAGGGGAACATCAACAACGTCTTCGACACCGGCCGGACGCGGCGACATCATAATAATGCGATCCGACATGATTACCGACTCCTGGATGGAGTGCGTCACCATGACAACGGAGCTTAGCGAGTTATCCGGACTCTCCCACAACCGGAGCAATTCAAAATTGAGGCGTTCGCGGGTAAATTCGTCCAGTGCACCGAACGGCTCATCCATCAGCAGAACGGTCGGCTCAGCCGCCAGGGCCCGTGCGATGGCGATCCGCTGCTGCATACCGCCGCTCAACTGATGCGGGAAATGGTTGCGGAAGTCCTGCAGCCCAACCAGCTTCAATGCATCTTCCGCCTTTTCTTTGGCCTCCCGCTTGCCCAGCTTCTTCTTCGTTCCAAGCGTCAACGGCAGCACGATGTTTTGCACAGCAGACAGCCAAGGCATCAGCACCGGCTTCTGGAAAACCATCCCGATGGACGGCTCTTTGTCCGCATAAACGATCTCACCGCCTGGCGACGGCTTGAGCAAGTCCAGCATCAGCCGCAGCAGCGTGGATTTACCACAGCCGCTGGGCCCGAGAATGGACAGAAATTCGTTCTTATATACATCAAGCGAGACATTGTTCAGTACCTGCACCTTACCAAAGGAAAGCGAGCAGTTCTTCAGTGACACAGCCAGCTCGCGTCCCGCCTCAGGCCGCGTGTCAACCCGGCCCGCCGTGCGTTCCTCCAAAATTCGCATGGGTGTTCCCATAGCGCTCGCCTCCTATTCCAAGAATTCGTTCGTAAAGACGGTCGACAGATCCTGGGTTTCCTTCAAAAACTCCAGCTCCATCAGGCTCTCCTGCAGGGTATCCCACGCCGATTCCTCCATTTTGCCGAGCGGACGATTGTCCGGCTGCAGCAACGGGATGCTGGCGTTCATCATGTTAATCTCGTGGTCAAGCTTCAGATTTTCTCCATACTTCAACCCCATCTCGGCGGCCTCTTCCGGATTGTCAATCGCATATTCCCAGCCCTTCATTGAGGCTTGAACAAAGCTGCGGACCAGTTCCGGATCCTTCTCGATCAGGTCTTCCTTGGCAAACAGGGTATCTGCGTAGAAGTTAATGTCATAGTCCTGCGGCTTGATAATGTTCACTTCATGGCCTTGCGCTTCAGCGGCCAGCACTTCATTGATGACATACCCCGGCCATGCTTTGACCTGACCCGTCAGCAGCGGACTAAGGTCAAATTTGACTGGCATCTCATCCACGGCCGAGCCATCAATACCAGCGTTGTTCACCATTGCACGGTATGTCAGCTCTTCATTGCCGCCCAGCTTCACGCCAATACGTTGGCCTTCCAGATCCTCCATTGAGGTAATGCCCGACTCCTTCAGTGCGAACAATACGAATGGTGTCTCGCGGTAGATTGTCGCCAATGCTTTGACTGGCACACCCTTCTCGCGTCCCAACAGGATTTGATCGGCACCGGTAACACCGAAGTGCTCACTGCCGGAAGCGACCATTTGGACCGACGGGAAGTCGGAACCGCCCGGACGAATCTCAACATCTAGACCTGCCTCTTCGTAATATCCTTGTTCTACCGCTGCGTAGAAGCCAGCGAATTGGGCTTGATGCACCCACTTCAGCCGAAGCACGACCTTTTTCAACTCGCCCGATTCTCCGCCCGTACTCTCATCTCCACTATTCGAATTGCCAGACGCTCCGCAGCCTGTGACGACAAGAGCAAGCGTAAGCAGCATAATCAGCCAGGTTGGTTTGTTTTTCTTCCACATGTGACTTCCCTCCGATGTATTTATCTATTTATTTGCCTTCCAGTGCCTTCAAGACATCCTGCGAGCCAGCCACACTGCCGAACACGCCGCCTTGCATGGTTACCATTTTCAACGCTGCCTGATGGTTGCCCTCATCTGTTGCTCCCGTGCAGTCCTCCAAGATCAAGCATTCGTAGCCTCGGTCGTTGGCCTCGCGCATCGTGGTATGGACGCATACATCGGTTGTGATTCCCGTAAGAATAAGATGTGTAATTCCTCTGTTCTTGAGGATCAAATCCAGGTCTGTGGCATAAAAGCTGCCCTTGCCCGGCTTGTCGATAATGGGCTCCCCTGCGATCGGTGCCAGCTCCTCAATGATCTGCCAGCCCGGCTCACCCCGCACCAGAATCCGTCCTGCTGGTCCAACCGAGCCAATCTCGGCTCCAATCTGCTTGCTGCGCCAACGCTTGTTGGCTGGCAGATCGGAGAGGTCCGGCTTGTGTCCTTCCCGGGTATGGATGACAGTGAAGCCCTCGATTTCTCTGACTCTGGCTAGCAGCCGCTTAATCGGTTCAATGGGCCGGGTAGTCAACGACAGGTCATAGCCCATTTGCTCGACATATCCTCCCTTGCCACAAAAATCGATCTGCATATCAATAATGACAAGTGCGGTCTTGGCGGGATCAATTGCGCCATCGTAAGGCCATGCGTACGGTTGTGCTGTAACTTGTTTCATCTATGTGAGCTCCCTTCCCAAGTCCATTGTGATTAATAGGCTCGGTCGTAATATGTTAGGTTTTCTTACTCGTTTTCTTCTATGTGTCATATTATATTACAACAAATTTGATTTGTCTTTATAAATTTCACAATAGTACCTAGATTTCTTTTGTGAATAATGACAAACACAAGCGAAAAGGTTATGTTTTATTACATGTCCAAATCATAGGCGTTTATTTTTCCAGCAGGTGAAATCGGTTTCTTGTCGAATTATCGAATCATCCAAGTTGAACGGGAACTCGTCTACCCATAGAGTCAAAGCTCAACTATGTTCGAAAGGGGCACCCCATCATGAAACGAATGACGCGTACCTTCGCTCCCTTAGCCACCCTTGCCCTCTGCGCGCTCTGCGCCGGGTGCTTGTCCACCAGCCCCTCTGGGCAGAAGCAAGAAGCATCCACTGAGCAACGCGCAGTGAATATCGTGATTAACAATTTGGGGCTCTCCTTCCCGGAAGGGCTGGACGAAAACGAGAACCCCTATCTAAGCTATATTGAGAGCAGGACGGGCCTCGCCGTGCAGGTCATCACGCCACCACCGGAGGTTTATGAGGAACGACTCGATGTCATTATGTCCTCTGGCAAGCTCCCGGATATGCTGCATACCTATGAAGCGGTGTGGTTCGATCATTATTTGAAGAAAGACGCCTTCCTCCCGCTCGATGACCTGCTGGAAGCCTATGGTCCGAATCTGCTACAAAAGATACCCGAGGAGCTTTGGGAGCGCGTACGCCACAATGGTCAGATTTACGCGATTCCGAGTCTAAATGAGGTTATCGGCAACGAAATTATGTATGCGCGCAAGGACTGGCTGGACCGTCTCGGCCTGGAGCCACCTGAGACGCTGGAGGAATATTACGAGGTCATTCGCGCATTTACGCTGGAGGACCCGGACGGCAACGGCAAGCGCGATACCATCGGGATGACGATGATGGTTGATCTTGGACGTTCGTCGCCGTTTTTTGGCGCTTTTGGCGTCCAACTCGGTTCCTGGTTCGAGAGAGACGGACAATTGGTGAACGGCAGCATCCTTCCCGAAACCAAGGAAGCGCTCGCGTTTTTGGCCCAGCTCTACGGCGAGCAGCTGCTGGATCAGGAGTTCCCCCTCAACTTGCACAGCAATCTCTATGAGAAGGTAGAGAACGGCACCGTCGGTTTGTTCTCGGCCACCTGGTATGATACCCGTGGCCCCATCGCAGCCAACAAACGCCGTGATCCCGAAGCCGAATGGATCAAGCTCCCCTATCCTGTCGGTCCAGGCGGTGCCAGCGGTGTCGAGGGCAAGGATCGCATTCGCGGTTATAATGTCATTCCTGCCAGCACCGCTCATCCTGAGCGGGTCATTCAACTGCTTGATTTCATCGTGGACGACTATAAAAATCTGAAGCTGGGATTCGAGAACGAGATCTGGCGAATGGAAAACGGCCGCATGGTAACGGATTTCGCGATGCACGACAAGCATTTGTATAGGGGTATTTATCAATCGCTGGTGGATGTACCGGATCAAGAGCTGTTCAAGCAGCGACTGGATTCCCTCGGCGATTTCAACTTGTACGACAATCTGATGACGATTCATGACCATGTCATTCCGAGCGCATTTTACGGCGTTCCTACGCCCGCCATGAGCAAGTACGATCGCCAGCTCGCCGAGCTCCAGGAGGTATTTGTACGTATTATCATGGGGATTGAGCCGCTGGATGCCTTCGATCAGTTTGTGCTGGACTGGAAGCAGCAGGGCGGCGACGAGATTACGGCCGAGGTCAATGCTTGGTATCGCAAGCAGCTGCAGCTGGAGGGCAACTGATATGACACAACTCTATAGCCGGCTGCGGGACTGGTTCACGCGCAATATCCAGGTGCGGCTCACCTTCTATTTCCTGCTGATTCTGCTGCCCCTGGTCGTCATCAGTCTGTTCGCCATCGAGCGATCGCGGGACATCCTGTACCAGCAAGCCGAGCAGCGGACAGCGGTCGCCCTCGCCTCGACCATGGAATACATCGATCTGGCGCTGCAAAATGTCGAGGAGCTGTCGGCCGTGATTGCTGCCGACCCCTCGATCATAGAACGGCTGAATGCGAACGGAGCTTATTTGCCGCCAGCGGCAATTGTCGACTTCTCCGCCATCCTGAAGCAGTTGTCCAATCTCAAGGCGGTGAATCGTTTTTCATCCCAGATTTCCCTGTATCACCAGGCCTCCCATATGCTGATCTCGACCAGCTTTGGCGGCCGCAAGATCCAATCTGAGCCTGCCCAGGCCTGGCTGCTGGAGCTGGCTCGCTCTGGCGGCACCGGGGTCCGCTATATGCTGCCGGATACCGCTGTCTCGGGTGATACGACCTTTGGCGAAATGCTGGGCACGGATACGTTGTCGCTTGTTCGTTCCATGGACCTGTACAATACCGAGCGACAGTTCGATCTGCTGATGATTCCGATCAACAGGAACTCGCTCCAGCATGTCTTGCGGACTCTGGGACCGACCGCCAATACACGAATTACGCTGCTCAACGAGCAGGACGATGTCATTGTCACCACTGACCGCTCCAGCGAGACAGCGGCTGCCCCGCTCGCTGCAGACGAGATGGAAGTCGCCGTCCATTCAGAGTACTCGATGTGGCAGCTGCGGCTGGTTCAGCCCAAAAGCGAGCTGTACGAGGAATCGGATCAGCTCCGGCTGTTCACGTACACCATCATTGCGATCAGCATCCTGCTGGCCATTGGGATCGCCTGGGTCGTGTATAGCGGCATTGCTTCTCCGCTGACCAGGCTGTCACGAGGGATGAAGCAGATCGGCAGCGGCAAGCTGGATATCCGGCTCGACAACAAGCGCCGTGACGAGTTCGGGGTTCTGCTGGATGCCTTCAACCAGATGGCCACCGATCAGAAGCATCTGATTGAAGACCACTATGAGCAGCAGCTGCGCATGAAAACGACGGAGCTCAAATTTTTGCAATCACAGATCAATCCGCATTTCCTGTACAACACGCTGGACTCCATCTACTGGATGGCCAAAAGCTACGATAGCGACGAAATTAGTGAGATGGTCATGAACCTCTCCCGGTTTTTCCGGCTCAGCTTGAACAAAGGGCAAGAGGAATTCACACTGGAGGAAAGTCTCGTACACCTGCACTACTATATCCGCATCCAGCAGCTGCGCTTCATGGACAACTTCACCGTGACGTATGAGATTCTGGAGGAGACCAAGCGTATTCCTATTCTCAAGCTGCTGCTGCAGCCCTTGGTGGAAAATGCGATCTTGCATGGCATGGAGGGGATGGAAAGCGGCGGACTGCTGGGCATCCACAGCCAGATGGACGATGACTCGCTGCAAATCGCCGTGACCGACAATGGTCCAGGCATCCCACCCGAGCGACTGAGTTATATTCGCCAGGAGCTG
This sequence comes from Paenibacillus daejeonensis DSM 15491, assembly GCF_000378385.1. Taxonomy (GTDB): domain Bacteria; phylum Bacillota; class Bacilli; order Paenibacillales; family Paenibacillaceae; genus Paenibacillus_D; species Paenibacillus_D daejeonensis. The sequence goes on from NZ_KB899661.1 coordinate 58,005, forward strand.
CAGCGGATGGAGCGACGCAGTATCACCTCTCTATCGCGTGATGAAGAAATTGCAGGGGATCTGTTCGGCCTTCGCAACGTCTATACGCGGATGCGCCTGTATTACGGTGAAGGGTCGGGCATGATCATCGACAGCGCAACTGGCTCAGGCACCCGCGTGGAGATCCATATCCCTCTCCGGAGAGGAGAGCCGGTCCGGGCAGCTGCCAAAACTCACAACATGGAACACAACACGGAAGGAGAGTCTAGCGATGAAACTGATGATCGTTGAGGATGAGCCAAGGCTGCGGCATGCGCTCGTGCATGATATGCCCTGGGAGGAACACGAGATCGAGGTGATCGGTGTTGCTCGCAATGGTGTGGAGGCACTGGCACTGATTGCAACGAAGGCGCCAGACCTGATGATTATTGATGTTCAGATGCCGCAGATGGACGGTCTGACATTGGTCCGCAAGCTGCACGAGCAGAAGGGGCGCTCGCTGCTGAAGATGATCATCCTGAGCGGCCATGATAACTTCGCTTATGCCCAGGATGCCATGGAACACGGAGTAACGAGGTATCTGCTGAAGCCTGCTGGCGAAGAGGTCATCCTCCAGGCTGTACTGGATGCCGCCAGCGAGCTGCGTGAAGAGTTGGATCAGTGGCAGAGCAAGGCGATGCTGGAGCAAAAGTGGGAAGCCCACCTGCCGGGATTGCATACGCACTTCTTCCAGCGCTGGGCCGCTGGCGAGCTGACCGGCTGGGAGGTGCTGAAGCAGAGTAAAGAGCTGCTCATCGAGCTGCAGGAAAAAGACCGGATTGCGGTCGCCGTCGCCGGTGTCGATCCGATTCCCGAAGGCAATACCCGCTTCTTCTCGCATGACCTGCCGCTCCTGCAGTTCACTCTGCTGTGCATGGCCAAGGAGCTGCTGGATCATCCCTCCTGCTGGATCAGCAGTGATGCCGACTACAGGGTCCTGCTCGTCTTCGTCCTGCCACCGGAGCAACCGCCCGAGGAGGCCATGCTCTATATCCAGGCCGCTCTCGACAAGCTGCTCTCCCAGATGCGAGAGGTGCTGAAGCTGACGGCCAGCGCTGGCATCTGCGAGGCACCGGGCGACCTGGAGCAGATGAGCCAGCTGTACACCCAGGCTTGCCGGGCGCTGCAGGAACGGCTCGTCTACGGCCCGGACATTGTCATCCCGTATCGCGAAGCACCCCGGCAGGAGCAGCCGCCTGCTCTGTCGCAGGAGCCGCTGGAAAAGGCGCTGGAGATTGCGCTCGAGACAGCCGATGAGGCCAAGGCGCTGGAGGCGTTGACCGCACTGTGGGAGTCTGGGCAGGATACAGCCGCCTCTTCGGAGGATGTGCAGGAATTCGTGCTGTATCTGAGCAGTTTGTTCATCCGCTTGATCCACAAGCAGGGCTGGACCGTGCGGCAGGTGATGGGCGAGGATATGATGTACCTCCATAACCTCTCCCTGCTCGGCACCCGCGAGCAGACTCGCTCCTGGCTGAACCGGACGGCACGCAGCATCACGGCCTTCATGCAGGAACAGCGCCGCACGACGAGCAACCAGGTCGTCCAGGATATTCTCGCCATCGTCGAGCGCGAGATTGACCAGGACCTCACGCTGCATACCGTCGCCGACCGGCTGTACATTAGCCCCTCCTATCTCAGCCGCCTGTTCAAGCAGTCGATGGGCGTCGCCTTCTCCGCCTATGTGCTGGAGCACAAGATGGAGCGGGCCAAGGCCATTCTGCAAGAAGGCCTCAAGGTCTACGACGCCGCCCGCCAGACCGGCTACCGCGACGTCAGCTACTTCACCAAGGTGTTCCGCAAATACTGGGGCGTCAACCCGGGGGAGTATAAGCCTTAATTAGAGCTGACTTGATATAAAGCCTACACAAGCGTTAACTGCCATAAGTAGCTGGTGTCACACCCAGAATGGGATTGAACCTCTATCATTTTGCTATCCCCGTCTCCTTACACCACAAAACAAAAAGGCCCCCTCAACGGAGGCCTATGGTATAATATGGACAGGTATACAGAACGGCTTATAAGGGCGGTCGGCTAATCTCCCGGAAGGGAGGTGAGGCCATGGAGGTTAAAGATGCGTTGACGATTATGATTGCGTTCGGTGCGTTGATTGTTTCACTCATCGGGCTGGTTATTAACGTCGTTCTCGCCATAACCAACAAAAAGAAATAGACCGCCCCCGGACAGGAATCGGTCTATTTCTGACTTCTACTCCGAAGCCGACCGCCTTTGAAGCGGCTGTGTATCCGGCCCGCAGATGTATCCAGCATCTGCGGGCCTTTATTAATTATAAGCATAGCACAGGATATTTAGACATGCAATTCCCTACACGCCCGACACCACCACAATTAGGTAGCACAACCCCAATACCGCATACCCCAGCATCAGACAAGCAAGCGTCACCGATCGCTGCGGATCTCTTCTAGCCCTGATTTTAGCCATCACCTGCAGAAAAAGGAGAAAAAAAGCAACCGCACTCGCCGGAATCGATAGTAACAATAAGATCAGCATGTGAACCCCCTCCCCCATTCTATAACACCTTCGCATTCTCACAAATATTCCCACAAAAATCATAAGCGCGCAAGCCGCTAAGAACCATCGGCCACTGGCGTTTTTTTGTTTTCGGGCAATTTCATGTCATCCACACACAACATCAAAGTACCAAAAAAGGATATGAGTCTCTCCTACTCTTCAAATTCGTTCCGCGCTAGTATTGGATTAACACGTTATTTACAAGGAGGAGAAGACCATGAAGCCTGAGCTGGACCCATCGCCCGTGAAGCGCAGCAGAGAGGGGTACGTAAGGCGGCTGGGGCTTGATATACGGCGAGAGTGGGATCTATACCTGCTGCTCCTGCCTGGCATCTTGTTTCTTTTGCTGTTCAAGTACACCCCCATGTACGGCATCATCATTGCGTTCAAGGACTTCAACATTTTTGCCGGATTTGCGGATAGCCCCTGGGTTGGTGGCAAGCATTTTGCCAAGCTATTCACATCGCCAGACTTCCGCATCGTCCTCATGAACACCATTATTATCAGTCTGCTGAAGATCGTCATTCTGTTCCCGCTCCCCATCATTATTGCCCTCATGCTCAATGAGCTGCGCAAAATGGTGTTCAAGCGGACCGTGCAGACCATTGTCTACTTGCCCCACTTCCTGTCGTGGGTTATCGTTGCCGGCTTGTTCATCGATCTGCTGTCCACGGACGGCGGTCTCGTCAACAAGCTGCTATCCTCTCTGGGGATGCAACAAATCTCGTTCTTCCTGGACAACAGCGTCTTCCGCAGCGTACTGATTACCTCGGCTGGCTGGAAGGAAACGGGCTGGAGCACGATCGTCTACCTGGCGGCCTTCTCCATGATCGACCCGTCGCTCTATGAAGCAGCCAAGATGGACGGTGCCAGCAAAATGCGCCAGCTCTGGCACGTCACCCTGCCGGGCATTGCACCCATTATCGTCCTGATGTTCATCCTGCGTCTGGGCAACATCCTTGAGGCTGGCACGGAGCAGATCCTCGTCATGTACAACCCGGTCGTCTACAAGGTATCCGATGTCATCGGCACCTACGTCTATCGAATGGGCCTGGGCAATCAGGATTACAGCTTTACCACCGCCGTCGGCATGTTCGAGGCTGTCATCTCGTTCACGCTGGTTATTGTCGGTAACTCGATGAGCAGAAAGTACCTGCAACGCGGGATTTGGTAGCGCAGTGACGTGGTGATTGAAGGATGCTGCTGGGTGGGTTTTTCGTCCACGCTCCACTCTAACGGCCACCGCAGCGCTTATTTCACCCAAAATTGGTGTTTTCAAATTCTAACGGCCATATATGCCGCTATCGCGCCTAATGAGACCCATTTCCCCCTGCATTCACGCAAATAGCTGCACCTGTGGCCGTTAGACGAAAATGACCCTCGGAATCGGTAAAATAAGCGCACCTGTGGCCGTTAGAGCACGGCATTGCCACCATTCGCGCACCTGTAGCTGTTAGAGCGCATCATCACTAACACCCGCCACTCCATAATGCCAGCTTCGAACAGGAGGCAGCATGACCACGTGTACCAGCTTTCCAGCGGACAGCTTACGTACATGCTTTTTGAAGCCAGCTTTCCATCAAGAAAGCTTTGAGGAGGGATCAGATGAGTAATACAGAACAACCGAGTCCAAGCAACGCAGCCGTCGGCGTATCGTCCATCAAGCCGTCGACGGGAGAAAAGGTTTTTGCGGGTTTCAACTATACCTTTTTTATTCTCATGAGCATTATTACCATTCTGCCCTTCGTCAATCTGATCGCCAAGTCGTTCAGCAGTGAGGAAGCCGTCATCTCCGGTCGTGTTGGTCTGCTGCCGATCGGTTTCCAGTGGGGCACCTATCAATATGTTTTGCAGGACAACATGTTTCTCAATGCGCTCAAAATTTCCGTCATCCTGACAGTCGTGGGCACAGCGCTTAGCCTGCTACTGACGACCATCACAGCGTATCCGCTCTCCAAGCCGAGACTGCGCGGACGCAAAGGCCTGCTGCTGATGTTTATCTTCACGATGCTCTTCAGCGGCGGTCTGATCCCGACCTATCTGCTCATGCAGAACCTGGGACTGGTCAACACTTTGCCGGTCTTGTTCTTACCAGCAATGGTCAACGTCTTCAACATGCTCATCATCAAAAACTATTTTGAAGGCTTGCCCGACGCCCTGGAGGAATCGGCGAAGCTAGACGGCGCCGGCAACTTCCGAATTTTGCTGATGATCATTCTGCCGCTCTCTACACCCGTACTGGCAACCATCGGACTCTTCTTCGCCGTTGCATTCTGGAATGACTATTTTGCATCGATGATCTATATCACGAACCCGTCTCTGAAGCCGCTGCAGCTGTATCTGAAGGAGCTCTTCGTTTCCTCAACCGGTGATTTTCTGAAGGACAATGTGGATGCTGCACTAAACACGACACCGCAATCCATTCAGGCCTCGTCCATCCTGCTGGCAACGGTGCCGATCCTGTTGGTGTATCCGTTCTTGCAGAAGTATTTTGTGAAGGGCGTGCTGGTCGGATCCGTAAAAGGTTAGGGCTCAGCCTCCTGCAAAAGGTTGAAAGACGCTTCTCTTTTATCGCTATTGAAGGGATGTGATGACTGCATTTTTCGGTTCTGGTGGCATGCAACAAGGGCGTGGTCTTAATGAAACCTAAGATATCAAGGAGGATTACCTATGAACAAGAAAACTAGTATGCTTGCACTCGCGCTTGGCGTCAGCCTGGCGGTCACTGGCTGTAGCGGTGGCTCAACCCCTGCGAATACTCCGGGCAATGAAGGCACCAACAATACATCCGCTGGCAGCGACAACACGGATCTGAAAATGATTATGCAATACAGCCGCTTCGATCCGAACACTGATTATACCGCCAAATACATTTCGGAAAAGACCGGCTTCAACGTTACCTACGAAATGCTCCCTGCCGAGAATGCCGATGAGAAGCTCAACCTGATGGTGGCGAATCGCGAGAGCTTTGACCTGATGAAGCTGAACGCCGCCCAATTCTACAACCTGGCCACTGCCGGTGCGCTGGAGCCGCTCGATGAGCTGATTGAGACGCACGGCAACCACATTAAAAACGCCATCAAGCCTGAATCCTGGGGCAGTGCCACCATTAATGATCAGATCTTCGCTTTGCCAGAGACTGGCGCCGGCGTAAGCATTGGCGAGGAACTCGTCATTCGTCAGGACTGGATGGAAGAGCTCGGTCTTGAGATGCCTACGACTACGGATGAGCTGTACGATGTACTCGTCGCCATTCGCGATGCCAAGAACATTGTGCCACTGACAGGTAGCAACGACTCGATTTATGGCGATATTGCCGCAGCCTTTGGCGTATTGACCGAGTGGAAAGAGGTCGACGGTGAGCTGAAACACCGGGCCGAGCTGCCAGAGATGAAAGACTTCCTCGAATACATGAACAAGCTGTACAGTGAAGGCCTGCTTGATACCGAAATGCCGATCAACACTGCAGCCAAGGCAATCGAGAAATTCTCCAGCGGCCGCGCTGGCGTCTACAAGCTCGCTTGGTGGAATGCAGGCAACACCATCTCTGCCTTGAACGATAACAATCCAGATGCAACTGTAACTCCCATTCCGTATCTGAAAAATCAAGACGGCGTCGCTCAAATTGGCACCCTGGCCAATACAACCTGGTTCATCGCCATTCCGAAATCGTCCAAGAACAAAGATGGCGCTATGAAGCTGCTGAACGCCAAGCTGGAGCCTGAGACCTTCAAAGGTATGGCAATCGGCGAAGAAGGCGTGCACCATGAGGTGAAGGACGGCAAATACTTCCCAATCCTGCCGAAGTTCAACGATGACTTGAACAATGCCAGTGCCTTCATGACTGCAGTTGATGAAGAGAACTATCCGACGTTCTGGCAAGCACGTGTACGCAAGGACGCAACGCTCCAATCGTACTACGAGCAATTCCAGGCCAACGCCGAGGGCATCATCGTTGTCGATCCAATGTCGCTGGCGCCACCCATTGAAGCGGTGTCCAAGAACACGCTTAAGCTCAACAAGCTGCTCGACGACAATGTACTGAAGTTTATCGCCGGCTCCGAGCCGATCGCTAACTATGATCAATTCCTGGCCCAATGGCATGCCGAGGGCGGCAAAGAAATGGTCGAAGCCGCCAACGAGTGGTTCGCTTCGAACCAGTAAACGATGGGGCTCGCTGGTGCAGTCGCCCTCGCTGCGACCGTGGCACCAAGAAGGATTCGCCGCCGGCGGGTCCTTCTTTGGGCTAAAGGCGGGTGAGTGGACGGGCCGGGACTCCCGGCGAAACCTTAGCTATTTTGCAATAAGGAGTTGGCGTCTGCGCAACAGCTTGATGTAACGGGTACTTTTTAGCAACTACCATCACTTGCTTCACGCGGAGGAGGCTCATCCATGCAGCATCACAAACAACATCGCCCCACTGCCCCTGCCGTACTTGAGATCGAGGCGGCTCCCGAGGATATCACGATTACCGTGGAGGGACCTCGATGGCCAATAGCCACGGTGGATACAGCCGAACCTGCCGAAGGGTCGGGCTTGGTCGTCTATACCGATGACTACGGTGATACCGTCCGCTTACCTGCTCGGCATATCGCCGTACAAGTGGGCGCGAATCTGACCGTGACGCAGGTTGTTCGACCGGAGCCCGCCGCCCAAAACTCCACTTGGCGTTCAGAGGCTTCGATCCATGTCACCATTCCAGCGGGCGGCTTCGTACTCTCCACCTCATCTGCCGACCACAATTCAGAAGGCGCAGAGCATCAGTATCTCGCCACCTGCTTTACGCCCGGGGACCGTGTGAAGCTGCGCAGGGGCGGTCAGCTCATTGGCATCCGCGGTCTGCGCAACGATAATCACCCCTGTCTCCATCTGGATCAGTACGCCATGCTCACCAGCGTGGCTAGTCAGACTACGATTAGCGGCAGTATCGGTAATGGGTCGGACGGCCAGCACCTTGAGCTGTATGTTCAGGAGACTGCCGCACCTATTGCTAATGACGGCACGTTCTCTGTTGACTGCTCACTGTCTCCTGGAACGAATGAGATCAAGCTGCGGCTTCAACTGAACGGAGAGGTGATGGATCAGCAGCGCGTCATTGTATTCTGCAGAGAGGGCCTGACAAGGCTCGCGACAGCACAGGCGTCCTTCGCTACATCCACACGAAGTCACGCACAAGATCCACGGGTCATCCTATGGGTCGATCAAGGGGCCAACAGCCGCAAGTTCCAGTCTCCTGAACAAGTCGCAGCATTTTTGGAGCAGGCCCAAAAGAATGGCGTCACGATGATTGTGCTCGATGTGTTGGGGGTCGAGGGGTTTGTTACGTATCAGAAAACGACAATGACTGGCCGCCCCCATGCAAGCCGCATCCATGCAGCAAAAAAAGCTGGTGCCCATCCGGACCTGGATTTACTGGAGCTATTCGTCCACTACGGACACCAGCTGGGTCTTGAAATTCACGCTTCGATTAATGTGTTCGCCGAGGGTTCGATACTGTATGGAGAGTATGGTGTACTGAACCAGCATCTCGCGTGGGAGGAGCAGGTTCGCTGCCTGGGAGACGGAGGTGCCATCAAGCGTCAACGCGAGAGCGCTGACCCCGGAGTTGTGGCTTTCGTCAACCCGGCGCACGAAGAAGCGCGCGCTTACCAGCTTCACACGTTTGAAGAAATTATGATGAACTATGAGGTCGACGGTATCGTCCATGATCGCAGCCGCTACGATAATGACCATGCCGACTTCAGCGAGACCTCGCGGCGCAAGTTCGAGACCTTCCTGGCGAATCGAGGCAAACAACTACGCGATTGGCCATCCGATATTTATAGTTACGCTGGTGATCAGCGTATCGACGGCCCCTTACTGCAGGATTGGTGGGAGTTTAGGGCGGGAATCATCGGCGATTTTTTGAAGGAAACTAGGGCCCTGGCTGAGGCTTACGGGAACCTAAGCGGTCGCCGAATCGAAGTGTCCGCCTACGTCGGCTCCTGGTATGAAAGCTATTATGTGCATGGCGCCAATTGGTGCAGCCCGCGCTTCGGACATGCGGATAAGCTGGAGCTGGTCCCCGCCTCCCTCTATACCCGCGACTATATCGGCACTGGTTATATTGACCACCTGGACTTCCTGATGATTGGCGCTTATCAGCAGACAGCAGGCGAGATTGAGAAATACCTTACTCAGGCGCAGATCGTCACCGAAGGCGAGCTGCCTATTTACACTGGGCTTGCTATCGCCAATGTGCAGGCATCCGGCCTGCTGCATGAAGCATGCAGCACCGCCTTGGCGCATAGCGACGGGCTCATGCTGTTTGATGCGTCGCACATTGAGGACTGGTCTGTCTTGGGAGAAGCGATCCAGGGCGGGTAGATGAGTTGCGTAGGCAAGAGCGCTCTCTTGATAAACCTCGAGCAATAACCTAGTGATATTTATCTTGAATTAAGATTGTAAGCTGAAACAATAGCCGGGCGGCCGTTAGTATAAGCACGGCTAAATACAAATAAAACATCACTGCATTAGCTCCCCAATTTATCACAACTTGCAATGCAAAGGCTGCGAAAAAGATGGTATTTATGATGAGCAGACCTTTTATGTCTTCATTCCTGTCTCTCATCTTTCGCCTCACTTCCACGGTCTTAGAAGCAGTATCACCGCATTTAAATACTTACTATAATTTTACAACTTTTTCTTGACTGAGGGAAGAAAAATAAGCCATACTGCAATGCGGATACTCCGGCATTGCAGTATGGCTTTCCTTCTATAAGTCCATCTCTCTACAAGCTCTTTTCTAGTGCATGCGTGACTAAACCCCGCCATTCGCAGCATACACTTCAAACGCCCGCAGCGTCGGGTACCAGCGCGAGGCCTCGATACTCAGGCGGAGACGCTGGGCTCGCACAGGCTCAAAGCGGCAGATGTGCTTGTAGCCGACGACCCGCCCTACGTAGAAGGGCAGCCACTGGTCGCCTTCCTGCCGCTCCAGCACAAATCGCTCGATCCGCTGACCCTCGGCGATCTGCTCCATAAGCACGACGCGGTCAAACGTCTGATCCGCGCCGAGCTCCAGCTCGATCCAAGCCTGCTCCTCACCTGCAGGAGCACGCCAATAGGTGTCGCGCTGACCGTCGATTACAGCTGCAGCTTCATGCCGCGCATCAGCACTTGCCGAAGCTTCGCAGCGCCCGCCCCGCGCAAGATCATGGACATAACTGCGACGCAGATACTCTCCTAGCCCCCGCAGCCGCGCGGCATCCGTCTCGTGGATCAGGCCGCGCCGGTCCGGCGGCAGGTTGAGCAGGAAGGTCGTGTTACCGCCGACCGTACGCTCATACAGGTCAACCAACTCCGCGACGGACTTCACTGCCCCATCCTCCGCTTCATGATAGAACCAGCCCGGCCGAATGGACGTATTCACCTCGGCCGGATACCAGACCAACTCCTCTGCTTCCGCAATCACCGCCCGGCTGCCCAGATCATCCTCGCTGGTCCCGATCCGCCGGGCAAACGCAGGATCGTCGGCTTGCTGTGACTCCTCTTGGATCTTCTCATTGTCCCGCAGCGTTGCCGGAACGACGCTCCACTCCACCGGCCGGGTACGGCCCGCTTCATTGCCGCACCACCGGACATCCGGACCGCATACAGAGATGACAGCTCCCGGCTGATGCCTGCGGATGACCTCATAATAAGCGTCCCAGTCGTAGACCTGCTTTTTGCCATTACGTCCCTCGCCGCAAGCCCCGTCGAACCACACCGCGAATACCTCGCCGTAGCCCGTTAGCAGCTCCGTCAGCTGATGAACGAAGAACGCATTATACGCATCCGAATCGCCATAGGACGGCTCATGTCGGTCCCAGGGTGAGAGGTAGATGCCGAACTTTAATCCGGCTTCCCGACAGGCATCAGCGACTTCTCGGACCAGATCGCCCTTGCCCTCCCGGAATGGACTATTCGAAACCGAATGCTCTGTATATTGGCTTGGCCACAAACAGAATCCATCATGATGCTTGCAGGTCAGGATGAGCCCCCGCATCCCCGCGACCTTGCATGCTTCTACCCATTGAGAGGCATCCAGCGCGGTAGGCGCAAAAACCGCTGGCGACTCTTCGCCCGTTCCCCACTCGCGGTCCGTGAATGTATTCACTGTAAAATGAATGAAACCGTAAAACTCTGTCTCCTGCCAAGCCAACTGTCTGTTCGAAGGCGCGATTCGTGCCGCCTCTTGGATGGAGATGCTCATCTTACCCGCCCCTCTCTTGGTCAACTACCCCAAATCTGCTTCATCGGTTAACACAACATCGGGAGATCGTGTACCATGCAGCTCGAAGACCACCAGCTCATTGCGACCTGCCCGCAGCAGCGGCGCAGGGATGTATAGGGTTCTCGTCGGTCCTGCTTCCCAGTATCTGCCGAGTAAGAAGCCGTTGATATAGACTTGTCCTTTGGTCCAGTTATCTAGCCGCAAGAACGTGTCAGCCAGATCATCCACCTCAAAATGCCCTCTGTAAAAGGCCGGCCGTTGCCCTTCATTAGCAGATTTCTCTACCAGAACTTCGTCCACGAAGCTTACGCCCTCCAGCGTCTCCAGCGGCAGCGACCGAATCGTCCAATGGTACAGGAACTGATTGTCCAGCCGTACCCCCTCGGTGATGCCCTTACGGTCAGCCATCAGCGGCCCGTAATTAATCCGGCCCATGTTCTCCACCAGAATGTCGATCTGAGCCCCTTGCTCCGGGATATCCAGCTTCAGCGGCTCCGGCTGCCAGCGCTCTACGACACCATGGTATTGACCATCCACATAGACGATCGCCCGGTCCCTGACCTCCTGTACATGCAGGCTCATCCCGCTCTTCGGTCCAGGGACAAACGTAGAGTACAATATATATCCGTAAGCCTGACCCAGCTTCTCCATCGGTTCCGGGCATGTGGCTTGCACAGGCACGGACAAGGCATCCAACTGTCCAAATAGTGAGCCCTGTTCCTCCAAGCGCACAGTTCCATAGCCCCGCTTGGGCGTCGGCTCCGGCAACTGCAGCGGGGGCAGCTCAACATAACGTCCCAACACCTCGCGTGCCGCCCAGTATTTGGCTGTCGGCTCGCCCGCTTCATTAAGCAAGGCATCGTAATCATAGCTGGTGACGGTGGGCTCGTACCGATGGACGTGGTTGGCCCCGTTCAGGTAGCCGAAGTTGGTGCCGCCATGGAGCATGTAGAAATTGACCGAGGCCCCGGCTGCCAGCATCTCATCGAGCGCCACAGCCACATCGGCCGCCTCGCGGGTGTGATGCTTATCCATCCAGTGGTCGAACCAGCCATTCCAGAATTCCATACACATGAGAGGACCTTCGGGTTGATACTTACGTAATGTAGCGAAAGCCTCTGTCGCCCGCGAGCCAAAATTGACCGTTGCCAGAACGCCCTCCAGTGTCCCGCCTTGCAGCATCGAATCCGTCGGACCATCGGAGGTGAACAACAGCACATCCATGCCCCGGCTGACCATCGCATCCCGGATATGCGCCAGATATTGTTTATCATTGCCGTAGCTGCCATATTCATTTTCAATCTGCAGAGCGATGACCGGACCGCCATGGGTGCAGAGCAGCGGCTCGATCCGTGGCAGCAGCTCATCATAATACGCATCCAGATGCTTCAGATAAGTTTCATCATAACAACGCAGCCGGATATCCGATTCCGCCAGCAGCCAGGCCGGCAGTCCCCCGAACTCCCACTCTGCGCAGATGTAAGGGCTGGGTCGCAGGATGACATGCAGACCCAGATCGCCCGCCAGCTTCACGAATTTTTCGAAATCATATAGCCCTGTAAAGCAAAATTCCCCTTTGCGAGGCTCATGCCCATTCCAGGGCATATAGGTCTCCACCGTATTTAATCCAAGCGCTTTCAATTTAATCAGCCGATCCTCCCAATACTCCGGGACCACCCGGAAGTAATGAATCGCACCTGACAATAGCTGTATCTGCTCTCCGTTAAAAACGAAATGATCGCCTTCTACTCCAAACTGAGCCATGCTGCAACCTCTCCTTTGATGTACCATCTTCTCCTCTACCCATTTGACAGCGTGCGCTTCATTCCTGCTGCACCGTAGATTAAATATGTCTGAGAAGAGCAGAGCTCGATCTGGATAACGAGAAAAACCCGCCATCCATAGACAGCGGGCTCAAGCACTAGCAAATGGTATTTCTATATCCGATCAAAAACTCAAAGCTTCATCCGCTCGTACGAGCTTCGCCTAAACAGCGCCCACAGTTGGCCACGCCAGCTCAATGCCCTCCTGCACCAGACGCTGCTGGAACGCCTTCAGCTCCGATTCGGTGTTACGCACGGCAGATGGGGTCAGATCGCGATCCAGGGCGTAGCTCACGCAGTACCCCGCCGCCTCACCAATGTTCCACTCCACCGGGTGAAGCCGGTAGCAGCCGTTGGTGATATGGGTGACGCCGAGGTTTTTGCAGCCAGCCAACACGTTGGTCACGCGCTTCGGAATCAGACTGCCCAGCGGAATCTGGAACGGCAGCGACGAGATATCGATGTACGTCCGGTTCGCCGTACTGGGATGCAAGTCGATGCGGTAGCTGCCGATGCCCACTGTATCAGCAAAGGTCTCTGCCACGCCGCTCGGACGGCAGTCAGTCGCCACATGCTGCTCCAGCACACGGAACTCCGCCTCGATGCGCCGTGACTCACGAATATACGGGTACATCGCCAGACCGTCCTGCGTACCCACCACATCCGGGCGCAGTCGCAGCCCGGGGTAGCCCCGCTTGCCATCCGGCCGCGGCGCCTCGGTCTGCAGCCAATACAGCCAGGAGAGACTGAGCTGCTTGGCCTGTTCCAGATGAAGGGCACGCTCCTCCTCGCTCACATCAATGATGGAGCCCAGCCAGTAATCATTCTGCGGCCAGTTCACGAGGGTGAGCGGACCGCTGAACGTGCCTGGAGCGAACTGGTTATGATCGATCAACTGCCGGTACAGGTAGAGAGAGAAGCGCTCCGAATCGGGAAACAGCCCATACTCGATGGCTTCCAGCGTCATTGGCCGCACACCAGCCATACTCAGCAGATGGTCTGGCCAGAAGTCCGGCTTGTAATCTCGCCAGAAATCATACATCGCCGGACGTTCAATTGTGTGATCCTCCCCGTCGATGTAGTCCATGGCGAAGCAATAAGTGAAGCCTTGCATTTCCATCGGATCAGCCGGGCCGTCCACCGCGTGAGGCTCGCCCGTATCGTGAATTGACTCCGCGCCGGTCACATATTCAATACCTGCCAGCGGCAGCAGATCCCCGCACTCCGTGGCATCAATATAATAAGGCGCGAGCAGCGTACGCCGCGTCCCCTCCTCAAGATCCCGGACCGTCACCGCACTCACTTGGTCCCCCCCAGTCTCTGCAGCCTCCAGGACATGGCGATAAAGAATCTGTATCCGCCCGCTATGGACATACGGAGCCAGCATCTGGTTTAACACCGCTACCGCCGTGCGTGGCTCGTGGGCCACCCGACTGACGATCGCATTGCCAGGGTTTAGGTGCGGCAGTGCCCGCGCTTCGGCTGTCAGCGGAAAATATTGCTTATAATAGTCACGCACGCCTTGGCGAAACTGCCGATAGCTACGTGTACAACCGAACGATTCGATCCAGCGGTGCTCATCCGGCGGTACGGCCTGGCTGGTCAGCTGCCCGCCAATCCAGGTTGTCTCCTCCGTCAGAATGACGGTTTTCCCACTCTTGGCAGCGGCCAGTGCCGCTGCCGTGCCTCCCGTGCCCCCACCAAGGACGACGACGTCTGCGTGCATTTCCTGATTCATTTTTTTACAACTCTCCCTTGCCGTTATGAAATCGCTCATCCGGTAGACAAGCTGCAACGTAAGTTCATCCTCCATCATTGTAGAATGCCAGGCCGCACGGGAGTAGGGTAGAGGGATATCTATTTATGGTAATCTGATGTTCAGTTCTTTAGGCTAGCCATCCTTAATATCCACCAGCTTCACCGCCAGCTGGAGTTGCAGACGCGTCTCGGGGTCGTCCAGGCGCAAGCCCAGCTCCGTACGAATCCGGTCGAGACGGTAGGTGACGGTGTTGTAGTGAATAAACAGCTGATCGGCTGTCTCTCGGGCGTTGCCATTGCATTGAAAATACACGCGCAAGGTGTGCAGCAGCGAGCCCTGATGCTTGGCATCGTAGCGAAGCAGCGGCTCCAGGTAGGTGCGCTTGAACTCTTCGAGCTCCAGCGTCCCCTGAAGCCGGTAGAGCAGCAAGTATACGCCGAGCTCGCCGTAATGCACCACTGGTTCCGTCATGCCGCAGACCGTGGCAACTTCCACCGCCCGCTTCGCCTCGCGGCAGCTCACCGGCACCTCGCTCTGGCCAGCTGCTTGTCGTCCCAGGCACAGCTGGACGGCCCGGTCCGGGAACAACTGCTCGAGTCTCGCGAGCTGGGCGGCCGCCACTTGCAGGAGCCGCTCCGCCATATGCGAGGCAGTGGAAGTTGAAGTGGTGGAAGTGGTGGAAACGACCAAGCGTCCGCTTGCCCCCTCTCCCGTGCCAGCATCCGGGCCGAGTTGACCCGCAGACTCCCTGGCTACAGGCAAATCGCCAGGCTGCGCTGCACTTGCTGTCGTACCTTCCTGTGAGGAGATCGCAAAGAGCACCGTCAATTCCTCCTCCAGTATCGTCCAACGCGCCAAGGGCTCGCCCGTCTGACCAGCCGCATCCCAGTTAAGCCTTCGAGCCAGCTCTTGCAATTGTCCAATCGTCGGTCTCGTTGACTTAAACCTGACGATACCTGCCACATAGACAGAATCATCAGCAAGCGGACTGCCACAGGCCTCTGCCCTCAGACGCAGATCCACCGGAGAGATGATTCGACCAGCCAGCCAGTCTTGGACGAATTGGTCGATATATTTGGCCTCAATCCGACTGCGGGCCTGGGCATTATTGATCTCAAACCCAACCAATTCACTGGCCCAGTTCATCGTCAGCGTATCAACGATCCCGTACTCCTGCTGCACCTCCAGCATCACCAGCAAAAAAGACTGCCCGCGCGCATCCTCAATTTCCGTCGCATGTGTCCGCACATACGTATCACCTACCCGGATGAACCCGGTCTCCAATGTGCGCTCCCGTCTCAGCTTGTCCCACTCCTCAGTCTCGACCTGCTGACACAGGGACTCCGCCGCAGGTGAAGCCGACCATCGACCGCTTGGCTCCAGCAATAGGACCGGGTTGCGAACGAGCAATTCCAGATGCTCCAGGAAGGCTGCCAGTCCGCCCCCATGCAGCAGCACTTGCGAGAGGCGCTGGACCCGTCCTTGCAGCATCGACAAATGACGGGACTCCGCCACCAGCACCCGCTCCATGACACTGCGCACGACATCGGAGAACGCCATGTCAGCAGGCAGTTCAATGAGCGGCAAGCCGTGACGGTTGGCCGCCTCAATGGCCTCCGCCGGGACCTCTCCAATGAAGCGCGTCGTCTTCACGCCAAGCGCCACGACCCCACGCTCTGCCAGCTGGGCAATCAATGGCGCAATCATCTCCACCCGGTTGCGGAATGGATAGCCGGTCGTCACCAGGAACTCCCCTGGACGAACCCAATCGATGACGTCAGGGACCTCCATGACATTAATGCGGCTTATCAGGCGATCCAGTCCTTCCCGGCCGCCCAGAATAACCGCCTCCTTGAAATGGGACATTCGGAACAACTCTCCTACCGTCAGTCCCAGCTCCTCCTCCATGACTTTCCCTCCTCTCCGTTCTTCCGCTTACTTTCCATTGCCTAGTGTACCAAATTCCATAAGAAATCGCCCCATCGTCCCGCAAACGGGAGGCAATGGGGCGACTTTTCGATGAAGTGCTTAGCAAGTGTGGCTATTGAAGGGCTTTTCGTGTCATTCGGCGGTCGGTGCGTAAATTGCCTCTGCTTAGCTCATTTCATTTAGTTTATCGAGTTCATTCGGTCGGTTCAGCACACTAGTGGAGCCATGTGTATGAAACATCGTGTTCGCAACGCACACTCAGCTGTCTGCAGCCGATTGTATTCGGTTTTTCGAGCTTATTCGGCCCGTTCAGACCACAAACAGCATAATAAGGTTGAAATATCGTGTTTATTGCACGTTATCGGTGTCTGTTGAGCTAATTAAGTTCGGTTTTTCGAGTTCATTGGATTCATTCGCCAAGCTAGTGAGGCTATTCGAATGAAATATCGTGTTTGTGGTTTTTGTGAAGCAAAGCGGCGTCTGTCGAGCAGAATTCATACGGTGATTTTGGTTTATTCGGTTGTTTCAGCATCTAAGCGGCTCATTAGTATCAAATGGCGCGGGAAGCCGCAAGCGGCGCTTGGCGGACCGAGCCCCCATACGAAGATTGGTGATCATGTGGTTAGGCAGTGCAGAGAATAAAACCAGCGGGTCAGCGCAGTCATGCCCTCTACGCCCGGCCGCCCGCCGCTGCGGCACTACGCTCCAGTGCGGACTGAAATGCCGCTGCTGTGGCGGTCCAGCCGAAGATGGCGCCCTGCTGCCAGATCATCCGCACAGCCGCTTCGTGGTCGCCGGGGTCGAATGCCGCCGAGGCATCCTCCAGCAGCAGACATTCGTAGCCACGGTCATTGGCCTCGCGGATTGTGGTATGGACGCACACATGCGTGGTTACGCCGCACACGACCAGCGAAGTGATGCCACGAGCGGCCAACGCCTCCTGCAGGGCCGTCTCATAGAACGCGCCTTTGCCGGGCTTGTCGATGACCAGCTCGCCGGGGAGCGGCGCCAGCTCCGGCACAATCGCATGGCCGCGCTCGCCGCGCACCAGGATGCGGCCCATCGGCCCTTCGTCGCCAATGCCTGCGCCTTGCGCACGGCTCCGCGCCAGCTTGGTTGGCGGGCAGTCGGAGAGATCAGGCAGATGCCCCTCACGGGTGTGAACCACCATCATCCCCGCCGCACGCGCCGCCTCCAGCACCGTCTGGATCACAGGAATAATCGCTCGTGCCGGCGTGATATCGTTGCCGAGCAGCTCACCGAAGCCGCCCGGACTGCAAAAATCATTTTGCATATCAATGACGACTAGCGCCGTCTGCTCTAATCCGGATGAATAAGCGTAGGGCCGCGCCTCGTTAACGGTTATTTTCTGATGCATCATAATCCCCTTCCCTTCCACTGCCTGCGAACCTCAGATGGTCAACTCGCCCTCCGTTAGTCTGGCAGACTCCAGTGACAATCGCAGCAGGACCCGGATGAGCTGATCCGACGTGGTCACTGCGCCGAACACGCCCCCTTGCATCGTCACCATATTGAGCGCCGCTACATGATTATCGATATCCGTCGCACCTGTGCAGTCCTCCAGAATCAGACATTCGTACCCCCGGTCATTAGCCTCACGCATCGTGGACTGCACGCCAACGTCCGTCGTCATGCCCGTCAGGATCAGATGGGTAATCCCCCGTGAACGCAGAATGAGATCCAGGTCTGTTCCATAGAAGCTGCCTTTACCCGGCTTGTCGACAATCGTTTCCCCCGGCAGCGGCGTCAGCTGCGGGACGATCTGCCAGCCGGGCTCACCGCGAACCAGGATGCGTCCCGCCGGTCCCTCAGTACCGATCTCCGCACCGATTAATCGGCTCCGCCAACGCTTGTTGGGCGCCAGATCGGCCAGATCAGGCCGGTGGCCCTCTCGGGTATAAATCACCGTAAACTCAGGGATCGACCTCACCATTTCCAGCAACCTGCGAGTCGGCTCAATAGCCCGTGCTGTCGAGAACACATCATAGCCCATCCGGTCGACATACCCGCTTTTGCCGCAAAAATCCGTCTGCATATCCAGCACAAGCAAGGCTGTGCGAGAGGGGATCAGTCTGCCGTCGTACGGCCACGCGTAAGGGTTCGCTACGACTTCACCACTGAGCTTCACCGCTGCGGCTCCAGTCGGCCGGGGCCGTTTCCACTGTTGGTTACCTAAGGCAGACAGACGCCCGTATTCGTGTTCAGCCAACGTTACCCCGCCCCCTTTTCTCGATACCTGTCTGGCCTCATATGACCGCTTGCATCATACAGCAGTTAGCTACTTCTCTTCCTTGTATTTGCGCTCCGGCTTGGGATAGCCCTCGGAAGTGCCGTCCGTGACCGCGACTTCATCCTCCCACGGCAGCCGGTATTCGCCCTTTACCATATCGTGCATGTACGTATACGGGCAGTCCATCGCGCCGCCATCCACAGCGACATATCCGCGATGACCGAATTGATAGATGTTGTTCTCCACGCCCCAGAGCCGCCTGGCTTCGCGCGCCAGCGCAGGCCGCACCTCACCGGCAACGATCTCATCGGGCCGTCCGCCGCCCGTAACGAGCGGCACACCGTCGAAGCCCACGATCATGGCCTCGCCCATGGAGTCAAAGGTACCGTCGCTGCCGCTCATGCAGACCGAGACGGTATACATCAGATTACAGAACGCATTGGCCTGGTTGGTGATCTGCCACGAATGCCGGATCGGTGCAGTGTACCCAGCGGTGCGAATCATGATGTCTGCGCCGAGATATGCGCACTCTCTGGCCATCTCCGGAAACATCCCGTCATGACAGATAATCAGCGCCAGCTTGCTGCCGTTGGGCCCGTCACAGACCGGGATCCCCAGGTCGCCCGGCTCCCAAGGCTCCACAGGCACCCATGGGTGCAGCTTGCGGTAATTCAGCCGAATCTCGCCCTGATCATCAATGATCAATCCCGTGTTGTACGGGTTGCCGTCCGGGTTCGCCTCCATAATCGAGAAGCAGCCCCAGATCCGGTTATCGATACATGCCTGCCGGAAGGCCTCTACCTCCGGCCCATCCACCCGGCACATAATGGCCGGGTCCATATTCATCGACAAGCCGTGCAGCGAATACTCCGGGAATACAATCAAATCCATGGTTCCCAGCCCACGCCGGGCTTTGGCCGTCATCTCAACGATGCGAGCCGTCTGCTCCGCCAGCTGCTGTGGTGTTTCCACCACAGGCAGCTTCATTTGGGCCAGTCCGATGACGACGCCGTCAGGCGATTTATTCAGTCCACCCAATCCACTCATCGCACCCGCACCTCCGCTATCTTATTTAGGAATGTTGCCAATGACGCCTTGCACCAGGAAGTCTGCTGCCTCAAGCTCATCCAGTGTCGGCTCCTCTCCCTCTGCAAACCGCACTTCTCCCGCTTGATCCAGAACCGGTCCAGCAAATGGGCTCAACGTACCCGCTACCAGCTCCGCCTTCTTCTCTTCCACAAACTGCTTCACGTCATCCGGTACTTCGGAGCCCATTTCGGTCAACTGAACGATATTTTCGCTCAGACGTCCGCGGAACTTGCCATCGTACTTACTTCCTTTAAATTCGCCTTTGATCGCTGTGTCCACCATGTCTACGAACAGGTCAGACCAGTTCCACACCGAGCCGGTAATCCAGCCTTGTGGAGCAAGCGTGGCTGCATTGGCGTGGTAGCCGATTGTCATCGCACCGCGACGCTCGGAGGTTTCAATAACGGTTTTCGTGCAATCCTGATGCTGGCTCAGCACATCGACGCCGCTGTCAATCAAGGAGTTAGCCGCATTTGCCTGCTGACCCGGGTCACACCAGCTGCCAGTGAAAACAACCGAAGTTGTAGCATCCGGGTTCACCGATTGTGCACCCAGTTGGAATGCATTCACATTGAGCAATACTTGCGGAATCGGTACCGATACGATATAGCCAAGCTTGCCGCTTTCGGACATTTTGCCTGCTGCTACACCTGCCAGATAAACCGGCTCCCAGATCGTGCCGAAGTATGTGCCCAGATTCTCAGCTGTCTTCAGGCCGCCCTGGTGGAAGAACGCAACGTCGGGGTGGCGTTTCGCAACATTCAGTGCAGGGTCAAGGTGACCATAAGAGGTTGGGAAAATAATTTTCGCGCCGTCCTTGATCATTTGCTCCATGACACGCTCTGCCTCAGCTGTCTCCGGCACATTCTCTGAACGCAGAACCTTCATATCCGGATAAGCTTTCTCCACAGCCATACTGCCGAGATAAGCGGCTTGATTATAACCAAAGTCATCACGTGCGCCGACAAAGATGAAGCCTACGGCCGGGCTGTCTGTACCTGGTGCAGCACTCGCCTCGCCGCCTTCTGCGTTAGCACCGGACGCCGGGGCAGGCGTAACGCCGGGCTGACTGCAGCCGGTAATGAGCATAACGAGCGCCAAGACCAATCCGAACAGCTTGCTGGATGTTTTCATAGACATGAGAATTCCCTCCACTTTTATGATATCTGTGTTTGTATGAGCAGCCGGTTCTGGCACCCGACCTTCACGGCCTTCCGCCACCGGCGAGTCAACCTGCTGATGTTCCGGTGAATACTTTGCGCAGCGCCTCTGGCGTCTGGCTTCGTTTCTTGCGCTCCACAATGTAGAGTGCGGCCAAGGTGAGAATGTAAGGCACCATGAATAGGAAGAAAGGTGAAATACCAAGCCCCGTCTGCTGAACGGTCAGCTGCAGCGCCTGCGCGGCACCGAACAGGTACGCACCCAGCATGGCTCGGAACGGCAGCCAGGAAGCGAAGATGACGAGCGCCACCGCGACGACGCCGCGGCCTTGCACCATATTTTCCACCCAGCTGTGGGTAAAGGCGACGGACAGCTGCACCCCGCCTACACCAGCCAAGAAGCCCCCTGCCAGCACAGCTGCATAACGGATCAGCTGCGGGTTGATGCCGCTGGCAAACAACACATCCTCACGTTCACCGGTTGCCCGGAGAATGACGCCCAGTCGGGTTCGGAATAGCAGATACCAGAGCAACGGCACGAGGATAAAGGACAAGTATGTCAGTGGATCATGGTTGAACAATACCTTGCCCAGAAACGGAATCTCGGAGAGCAGCGGAATCGGCACCGGGTTGAAGCCAACGATTTGTTCACTGACAAACCCGCGTCCGAAGAAGGAGGTAATCCCCATTCCGAAAAACATGATGGTCAGGCCAGTCGCCAGCTGATTGGCGCCACAGGTCAAAACCAGAAATGCGTGAATCATAGAGATCAGCAGTCCGCACAGGCCGCCAGCGAGTGTGCCGAGCCAGGGATTGCCGGTCCAGACCGTAACGGCAAAGCCCCCAAGCGCTCCACAGAGCATCGAGCCCTCCGTACCCAGGTTAATGACCCCCGCACGCTCTGAGATCAGCTCGCCTTGACTGGCATACATAACCGATGTGCCGGAGCGTATCGCTCCTGTCAGAATATCTGTAATCATCTGCTAAACCTCCTTCCAATGCCGAGCAAGAAGAACAGAACCAATCCCATCAGAATGTGTACCGACGAGGATGGGAGTCCCGAGGAAATCTCGAGCGAGTTGCCCGCCACCGTAATCATACCGAGGATAAAGGCCGTGAATACGAGCCGGATCGGACTATTCCAGGCCATCCAGGCAGCCAGGAAGCCAAGGTAGCCATAATTGGCACCTGTTGCCGGCCTTAGACGACCTTCAATACCCGCAATTTCAATCATGCCAGCCACGCCAGCGAGAGCGCCCGCCGCCAGCAAGACACCGACTTGCATCCAGCTTACCTTGAAACCTGCACGTTCAGCGGCCAGGTTATTGCTGCCCAGCACCCGAATTCGGAAGCCCAGCCTGGTGTACTTGAGGACGTACCAGACCACTGCAACCAGCGCCAGTGCAATGACGATGCCGACATGCAGCCGGGTTCCGTTGACGATTGGCAGGCGGAGCGTAGCGGCAATCTCCGGCGAGAACGGCCAGTTGAACGACTCGGGGTCCTTCAGCAGCCCATGGACGAAGAATCCGACCGTGAATACCGCGACATAGTTGAGCAGCAAGCTGGAGATCGTCTCATTCAGATTGCCTCTCACTTTCAGAAAAGCCGTGATGCCTGCCCAGGTGGCGCCGCCAAGCGCACCTGCGATCAGCATCAGTGGAATACCTAGCCAGAAAGGCATGCTATGGAGATAAAAGACGGCAAACCAGGTGGCGAATAAAGCTCCGATTGCCAGTTGTCCCTCACCACCGACATTGATCATGCCGGCTCTGGCCGGCAAGGCCGCCGCCAGTCCCGTGAGGATGATCGGCGTCGCCTTGATCAGCACCTCGCCGAAGCCATACAAATCGCCAAAGGTAGAGGAGATCATCGAGCCATACAGGCTGATGGGGTTGACGTCGTAGAACATCAGGAAGAGTCCGAAGAGAAGAAAGGGCGCCGCGATCAAGCCAGCCTGGATGCCAAGGGGCTTCCAACGGTTGCGGCCCAGCGGCCTTGTGGCCAGTGTGGATGCTGCTGCTGCTTGCTGCTTCATGCCGATTCTCCTTTCAACATTAGATAGCCAATCTCCGAGGTGGTCGTCTCCGACGGCCGGTAGCCGCTCGACAGCCGCTTGCCAGATAGGACAACCAGCCGGTCGGACAGCTTGAACAACTCGTCCAGATCCTCGGAGAACAATAGGATGGCCGTGCCCTGCTCAGCCAGTGTAATCAACTGCTGCTGAATCGTACGTGTGGTGCCAATGTCCAGCCCCCGGCTAGGGTAGCTAATAATTAGAATGTCGGGCTTGCGAATCAGCGCCCGCGAGAGTACCATTCGCTGCACATTGCCACCCGATAGCTCATCCGCCCGCCGATCCGGGTCAGCCAGTGCCAAGGCCTTTGCGTCTTCGCTTGCCCCAAGCTCGCTGCGAATCTGTTTCCAGTCCATGCCCGTGCCCTTGTTCTGAACGGAGATACCGTCGAGTACCATATGCTCCAGGATGGTGAAGCCCGGGATGACGGATTCCTTCAGCGGGTCTTCGGAGACGAAGCTGACACCAGCTTTCATGAAATCCGCCGGACCACCAGTAAGAGCTTTACCTTTAATCTGCAGCGAACCCGCAGCCAGCGGACGCAGGCCGAACATGACCTCTGCCAGTTCCCGCTGACCGCTGCCGGAGATCCCGGCGACACCTGTAATCTCTCCCGACCGCAACGTAAGTCCCAATGATTCGATGACCGTCTCGCCATGATTGCCCTTGATGATGCCATCCCGCACCTCCATGACAACCTCTCCCGCAGCTGCATCTACTGCAGTCTGCTTCGTAACGGTCTTGAGCGGCTTGACGCCCATCATGGATTTGATCAGGGTATCGCCGTCCAGTCCATCGCTGCGACTCGCCTGATACGTAATCTGTCCGGCGCGGAGCACTGTCACCTGATCCGCACAGGCCAGCACTTCATTGATTTTGTGTGTAATGAGGACGATGCCGTAGCCATCCTTGCGCAGCAGGTCCAGCATCTTGAGGAACGATTCGACCTCTTGCGGCACCAGCACACTGGTCGGTTCATCGAAGATGATGATCCGTGTACCTGGTACCAGCAGCACCTTGACGATCTCCAGCCGCTGCCGCTGACCGAGATCGAGCTGCCAGACATCCGCATCGGGATTCACGGCGAGTCCGTACTTGGCTGATACTTCCTGGATCTGCTCCCGCAGCTGCTTGCGTCTGAGGCGCCATCCCCCCGTCGATACCGCCAGTGCGACATTGTCTAGCACCGAGAGCGCCGGGACCAGTCGGAAATCCTGGAATACCATGCCGATACCCTTCGCCCGGGCCTTGATCGGCGGATGCAGCGTCGTCCGCTCACCATCCATGATGACCTCTCCGTCGTTGGGTTCATATACGCCGTACAGCATCTTCATCAGCGTACTCTTGCCCGCTCCGTTCTCTCCAAGCACAGCATGGATGGAGCCTGCATCGATATCCAGATCAATATTGTTGTTGGCGACCAGGGAGCCGAATCGTTTCGTCAGACCCCGGGCTTGCAGTAGCGTTGTCTTCGGTCCGTTTCCTACGGAAGCTGGTTTATCCACTGTTCGTTCGCCCCTTTGCTTTGTTTTTTGTTAACGTGTCAGTTTATTTAACGTAATTTGATTATAATACGAGGATGTCGAATTATCTTTGTGATGAAAACATAGTCATTTCTTTTTCATACTGGGTGTTTTCTATATAAGTTACATATATGTAACACAAATTAGCGAATAACTCCTCACATTGGGCAACCTCTACTACCTTTCCAATCATGACCGGGACGTTAGCTATGGCAGCCAGACTCACACCAGCGCGGCGTGGGGTTGCGAGCAATAGAGGAACAAAGGTGTGTTACAGCGGGCGCGGCGCGGGTTTGCGAGCAAATAGAGGAACAAAGGTGCATTACAGCGGGCGCAGGGCGGGTTTGCGAGCAAATAGAGGAACAAAGGTGTGTTACAGTGGGCGCGGCGCGAGTTTGCGAGCAAATAGAGGAACAAAGGTGTGTTACAGCGGTCGCGGCGCGAGTTTGCGAGCAAATAGAGGAACAAAGGTGTGTTACAGTGGGCACGGCGTGGGGTTGCGAGCAAATAGAGGAACAAAGGTGTGTTACAGCGGGCACGGCGTGGGGTTGCGAGCAAATAGAGGAACAAAAGGGCGTTACAGCGGGCGCGGCGCGGGGTTGCGAGCAAATAGAGGAACAAAGGTGTGTTACAGCGGGCGCGGCGCGGGGTTGCGAGCAAATAAAGGAACAAAGGTGTGTTACAGCGGGCCGTTGGCGGGAATACGAGGTCCATTGAACTCAAGAAGGCCTCTTCCTTCCCGCCAATGTCCGGGGAAGAAAGAGGCCTTCCAATGTGCCGCAGTTACTTAAATGCTGACATACGCCAGATCAAC
The DNA here is from genome assembly GCF_000378385.1 of Paenibacillus daejeonensis DSM 15491. Taxonomy (GTDB): domain Bacteria; phylum Bacillota; class Bacilli; order Paenibacillales; family Paenibacillaceae; genus Paenibacillus_D; species Paenibacillus_D daejeonensis. The sequence goes on from NZ_KB899661.1 coordinate 83,234, forward strand.
CTCAATATTGCCACGGGTCGCGCGGGAGTAAGGGCAGATCTCGTGAGCATCAGAGATTAGATCGAGAGCAGTGCTCTCGTCGACTCCACCGAGGGCAATCTCCAGCTTGACCGCCAGCACATAGTTGTCGGCCTCGTCCTTGCCAATGGTCACATGGCCGGTTACTCGCGTACTCTCAAACTTGACCTCACGCTGTCTACATGCAACGTTGAGCGCACTCTCGAAGCAAGCAGCGTAGCCTGCGGCGAACAGCTGCTCCGGATTGGTTGCTTGTCCACCCTGGCCACCCAGCTCCTTGGGCATGCGCAGCGGCAGCTCCAGGACGCCGTCGCTGGACTTCAGCTTGCCATCGCGGCCGCCTTCTACCGTCACGGTTGCGGTATACATGGGATGCATAATCAGATTCCTCCTGCAATTCAGGATCGGAGGCCGCATACATGCAGCTTCCGCCAAGACACTCCTGATTATGCCACAATTCCCATTATTTCATACGCCGCCTCGGCTCAGTCTGGACGCGGCAACGAGATGACCTCTCCGAGACGGGCGTAGTCCGATCCCGCGAGACGGCTGACCGGGTCCAGTGCCACAATATCAATCCGACCCTCATGGTAGAGAGACGCATCGATATGGAACCGCACAATCCGCCCGAGCAGCAAATCTGTTGTCGGCGACTCTGACGTTTCGCCCAACGGCAGTGCCTGCTCCAGCACACACTCCATACGGATGCGCGCCTCTGCCAATCCGGGCACGGCGATCGCTTCACTCGCAACCTGGGTCAGTTCGGCAAGCGCCACTTCACTGGCCTCCGGCGGCAGATTGGCTGCCGTTTGATTCATTTGTTCCAAGTATGAAGTATCCGTGATATGGACGACAAAAGCGCCTTCCGTCATGGCATTCCGTGCCGTATCTTTTGGCTTGCCCCCTCTGCGCTGAATGGCGATGGAGACCAGGGGCGGCTTGCTGCTGACGATGTTGAAGTAGCTGAAGGGAGCTGCGTTAAGCACCCCCTCCGGCGATAACGTCGTCACGAGGGCAATGGGACGCGGGACAATGCTTCCGATCAACAGCTTGTAATTCTCCCGCTCACTCTGCTGTGCTGGGTCGATTGACAGCATGGATTTCATAGGTGTAGCCTCGCTTTCCCTAGTAGGTTTGCCTCCACTATACCGCTTGCCCCGACACAGCGCAAGATGCCAGCCTCCACGTCCCCTCACCTCTGATCAGACTGGACATAAATCCATATATTCACGTTCTATTCGACTTGTAATCCATACCGTGCTCGGCTAGCATCAGAACTAACACTCTCATCATTTGAATAAGGAGCTGATCGGATGATACGCCTTTTCCGTACCAATGAGGTGCGACACATCGAAGAACTAGAGGGTCTCTGGGAATTTGCTGTGCTGGGAGAGCACGATGAGCCAGCATCTGCCGACTATCGCTATCGACTGCATGTGCCTGGCTGCTGGGAGGTTCACCCAGAACTCTTGACGTATCAGGGGCGAGGTGTTTACCGCAAATGGATTCGGGTAGAGGAGCCCGGCCCGCTGCGCTTCCTGTTCAAGGGTGCGAGCCACACCGCGGACGTCTATTGGAATGGACAGCCGGTCGCGCATCACTACAATGCCTATACTGCCTTCGAAGCACGGGTAGCGCATGCCGCCCCAGGCGAGCATGAGCTGACAATCGTCGTCGACAATCGCTTTCACGAAGGCTCCGCCCTCCACATCGCCAATGACTACCATACCTATGGCGGCCTCATCCGTCCGGTCGTCCTGGAACACCTGCAAGACATCCTCATTGAGAGAATTCAATTCACTCCAGACTGGAGGGATAGTGGGTGGCATGCCGATGTACAGGTGACCGTACGCAACCTCACGGATACCTTACAAACCATCCGCCTGGAAGGCTCGCTCACAGGTGAACGCCTATTGTTCACCGAGACGGAGCTGCAGCCCCAGGAGTCACGCACGCTTCATGGCCATTTTCCATGTCCCACAGCCAAGGACTGGACAGTCGAATCGCCAGAGCTCTACCTGTTGCGGATGCAAGTCCATACAGACCGCAATCAACCGATTGATGATCTGATTGAGCGGGTCGGGTTCCGCATGGTCACAACCGAGCGCGAACGCATCCAAGTGAATGGACAGGATCTTATACTCAAGGGCTTCAACCGACATGAGGACCATCCGGCCGTTGGTCCAACCTTCCCCATCCCGCTGATGGTCAACGATCTGGAGTTAATGCGGGATATGGGCGGCAATACCGTGCGGACAAGTCACTACCCCAACGATGAACGGTTCCTGGATCTATGTGATGAGATGGGATTCTATGTATGGGAGGAAAATCACGCCCGAGGACTCAGCCTGGAGCAGATGCAGCATCCCCGGTTTGACGCCCAATGCGAGCAAGTGAACCGGGAGATGGTCGAACAGCACGCGAATCATCCGTCGATTATCATCTGGGGTATTCTCAATGAATGCGCGAGCGATACGGAGGAAGGCCGATTGAAATACAAAAGCCAGTTGGAACAAATCCGAAGTCTGGATGCCAGCCGACCGCTCACCTTTGCCAGTCACCACCGGAGCCGGGAGCTGTGCTTCGACCTCGTGGATATCGTCTCCTTCAATCTCTACCCTGGGTGGTACGGCGATGAGGACCCTGGCGAGCTATGCGATCAGGCTCGCGGCTGGGCAGATGCTGCTGGCGGCAGAGGCAAGCCGATGATCATGAGCGAGTTCGGCGGAGACGGCTATTACGGCCACCGCGATCCAGGTCGCGCCAGAGGTACGGAAGAGCGTCATGCCGATATCATCGAGGCGAATCTGAAGGCCTACACCGAGCGCCCCTATATCTCCGGTATGCTGATCTGGCAATTCTGCGACTGCCGTGTCACCGAGTCGACAGGCTGGCTGCTCAGCCGCGCCATGACTCAGAATAGTAAAGGTATCGTTGACCGTTACCGCAGACCAAAGCTGGCTTATCATGCGGTCAAAAAATATTACGGGCGGATCGGAGACTCATAGTAGTAACCAGCAATTGACGGTAAACTACCGACTGGCCGGAGGTGAGCCAGCCTCTCCAGCCAGCCAGCCGGACCTTCTGCTGCGGCCGCGCGTCTGTTGCCTGCTCCGCGCGCTGGGCAACGACCATTATGCCTGTGCTGGTGGCCGTATAGTCACTCACCGTCCAGCCCAGGAGCTCCACGGCCGCTCTTAGCGGTACATGCAGATTGCCATGATGCAAGTGCATCTCAGGCCACGAGCGTATGACATCTGCGCCGTCGGCGCGCTCCATACGGATCGTGCCGAATTCGGGATTCATGATGTATGTCTTGCCTTCATAATCCAGATAGGCAAGCCTGCGCTTGTCATCCCATCGCACGCCCGCATCCAGCTGCTCAGCCAGCAGCCGCAGCGGAATGGTGATCCGACCATCTCGCAGGGTATAGCCTCCCTGCGTCAGCTCAACCTCTCGCCCCCCGATTCTGAGCTTCATCGCAAGAGATTTGGGCTGGGCTATAGCAGCTTCTTTACGGACCGCGACTGACTGACCGGCGAATGCCTTCTCCCTGCTTTCAGAGGCGTTTTTGGCCTGGATGACGGTTGCAAGCGTAGCTTGATGCCCTGCAAAGCTATAGCTCCGAGTATGTCTCGGCGTGGCTAACCGATACTGAACCGGCTCCACAGTGCTGGTATAGGCGGCGAACCGATAGCCTTTGGACTTGTAATAGCTAATGATCTCAGGCAGGGCTTTGACCGTTTCGCCATGCCCGTTGCTGTCATGCATGAGCACATGGACCTCGTGAGACAGCTTGCCCTCTTTTACATTGCGCACGATATCAGCTGCCGGGACATCACGCTTGCGGGAATCCCCGCTATCGACATTCCAATCGTGAATACGGTAGCCCGCACGCTCAAGATAATAGAAGTAGAAGGCATCAAAATGACCATGCGTGCCGCCTGGTGCCCGCAGCAGCACCGGTTCCCTGCCGACCAGCGAAGTGAGGATCTGGCTCGTCCGTTCAATTTGCCGCCAGAAGCCTTCAAAGCTGCCATATAACTCATCGTATGTATGATTATAGGTATGATTGCCCAAGGCATGTCCTTCCCGGACCAACCGGCGAACGACGTCTCCCCGCTGCTCTGCCTGCTCACCCAGGACAAAGAAGGTAGCCTTCACCTGTTCTTCTTTTAGAATATCCAATACCTGAGGCGTCCATTTACTGGGCCCATCGTCAAAAGAGAGGTACACCGTCTTCTGCTCGGGCCGGGTAAAAGCCGGGTCCGGGTCTACTGCGACTCGCTCCCCTCGCTGTAAAGCTGCGAATATCCCCTCCTGGGAGGCTACAGTGGTAGGTTCCCCTTCCTTTCTCGTCTCGGATGCTGTCGCAAACGAACAGCAGACCATCAGCATCAGGAAGAGCAGGATACTTATCTTCACAACTCTCTTCGCATCCGCTACAAGATGCAGACAATCACCGTTCGTTTCTCTTATCCCGACAGCACGCATCATGAACAACCTCCCATAGATCATCTCTCGTATTAATGATTACTAGAGTATATGAGAGACTGCGAGAAAGTATGACAAGCCGGTCTATGATTTCGTTTCCCTGCTTTTTTAGTATGATAGAATGGTCCCAAGGAGGTGCACCGCGTGGAATACAAACTGCTGGATGTCCGCAACCGTGGCAAAGCCAAATGCGAGCCCGGCTGGAACTGGCGACCAGGAGCGCTGGTAGACTATGACCTGTGGTATGCCGTGCAGGGAAGCGGCGTGATGATAATCAACAGCGAGGTCTTCCCCATCCGCAAGGGTGCCTGTTTTCTCGTTCATCCCGGGGATACGCCCTCCGCAGAGCAGCATCCGGATGACCGACTTACAGTCATTTATATTCATTTCAAACTCTCGCATCGCACCGGAAATCCAGATGCACATAGGATGTCCAAGCTGATGCAGGAGCGTGTCGTCTACTTCAGTGAGGTGTATGAGCCCGAACGGCTGCTGCACCAGCTCCTGGATACCTCGCAGCACCCTGATGAATGGTCGGCGGAGGAGTTTGACTGCATCGGCAAACAACTGCTCATCCACAGGCAGCGCTGCCTGGAGCAGCAGCTCTCCTCGCGGGGCAGCCCCCTCACTACCAAGCAGCGACAGGCCGTCAGACAGGTCATGCGCACGATCCAGGAAGAAGGGTGGCAGGGGCGGCCCTATGAAGAGCTTGCCGATCTGGTTGGGCTGTCGCATGCCTATCTGGCCAAGCTATTCAAGGTGTACACGGGCCGGTCGATGAAGGAGTATATGACCGAGATGCGCCTGGAGCGGGCAAAGCATCTGCTCAGCGAGTCTTCGATGAACGTATCGCAGGTGGCCGATGCAATGGGCTATTCGTCAGTCTATTTATTCAGCAAGCAATTCAAGCGCTACACCGGCTTGCCGCCGTCCGCCTTTCAGAGGCATCACGCCAAGGCTCGACCACATCGATAGAGCTTCCCGACGTATTATCCGTTTGGGTATAAATAATTGCGCGTAAAGGCCATGTCATCGTTGCATGGCAGGTGTTACTCTGGATCTAGATTCATTACCTTCTTATCTGGAGTGTGATACCGTATGACAGCAGATGATAAGACCTTGTATGCGTACAAGAACGAAGAAGAGCTGAGTCTGGCCAACCGGATCGCCACGGAGCTGTACCGGTATGACCAGATCGAGCAGAACCGGATCGCGAGCTTGGCGGATGTAACCGAGGAGCATGTCAAGCAATTCTGGTCACAGGGCTATCTGGTCGTCGAGGAAGCGATCTCACCAGAAGAAGTCGAGCAAGCGCTGGATGCCATTATGGACATTTTGTCAGGTGTCTCCACAGGCTCCAAGATTCAATTCGTCAAGCCGCGAAGCGAGCTCCATACGTTGGAAGAAGTCGAATATGCAGCGCGCAAAATCCACGGTTATCTCGAGCATGAGCTACGGCTGCGGGCCATCGCCCACCACCCCTCTGTCTTGCAGACGATGCGCAAGCTGTTCGGTGAGGAAGCCAAAGTGGCACAGGATCAGGCCATTCTGAAACCGCCTACAGGCGGCGCCGAGAAGCCATGGCACCAGGATATGGCCTATGGTCCGCTGGCTTATGACAAAGCGGTGATCGGCATGTGGTTTGCGCTGGACCCCGCTGAGCTCGACAACGGCTGCATGCATGTGATCCCTTATTCTCACCGCGAGGGCGGCTCGCCCCACTATGCCGAGCGGGACTGGCAGCTGTGCGACCGGTCAGTTCTGGTCGAGCGCGACGTTGCCGTTCCGCTGAAGCCCGGCGGGGTGCTGATCTTCCACGGCCTGCTGCACCACGGCACGCCACCGAACTTCTCTACGAAGCGCCGCCGCTCTATCCAGCTCCACTATGCTCCGGAGTCAGCCAGCAAACTGACGCCAAAGGAGTATAAACGGATGTTCACGAGCGAGATGACCAACGCGGAATGCTGAAGCGATCACTTTATCTATCCAAAAAAACCTCCCCCATACGCTAGTCTTAGCTAGGTATAAGGGGAGGTTGAGAAAGGTATGGCTAACGGTTCACATCTGACGCGGCGGGCTTTTGCGCTTGCGGAGCAAGAACAGTAGACCGACAATCGCCACAACAATCAGTGCCCCGGCCGCCAGCACAATATTACGCAGATCAGGCACATAGACGGACAATTGAATCGGTGTGGGCCGGTCCAGTGGCAGCTGCCAGATTAGCGTATTTCCTATCACACGGTCAGCATTGTTATCGCCATATAGCTTGTATGGGAAGGTAACGCGAATATCCAGGTCGACCTGCCGGAGCAGCAGCTTGACCATCGGAGCCGGGATCAGACTGCCTGCGAGCAGCGCCGCATCCGACACCTGACGGTCCAGATCCAACCGGCCTCGAATATCATAGGTTGTAAAGAGCAGCCGGTCCTTGGCCGTCACATTCAGCATCGGATCACGGCTGTCAGTAAGCCAAGATAGATCCTCGTTCATCGCTTCAATTGAAGCGTACTGCCGGGATAAACGATAGACGGTAGAGGTTCCCTCCGATTCGGTCTCCAGGGCAAGTCCCCGTTCGGCAAGCGTCTCCTGCAGGCGCTCCAGCGCACGGTCGCCCAGCAGACCCTGGACGCGTTCACTGATGACCATCTCGGCTTGCAAGTCGATACTGCCATCCTTGTTAATGATGATATGCCCCGTCCCCTTGGCGCACCCCGCCGTGAAGACCAGCAGCGTGATCAGGCACCCGATCATCAGCCATCTGGCTCTCATCGATTCGCCCCTCTCCTCTTATCCCTTATTCCGGCGTATCCGGCGGCCGCTTGCCCCGCTTCAACTCAGCAATACTGTAGCCAAAATCCATTTGCAAATGCGGATAGTCCTTGAAGCCTTGCCAATCGCCGCCCCAAGTAAAGCCCAGCTCCTTGGCAATCGCTACCACTTCCATCCAATCGGATTGTCCGTTGCCGTTGCCATCGTATTCAAGATCCCACAGCACGCGGCCATCTGGTGTGCGCAGAGCGAAGTCAATGGCGAGACCATAATTATGATAGGAGCCGCCTCCTTGAACATTGGTGACGATCTGACCTTCCTCGCTTCGGCCCTGCCGGTACAGCGCATTCTGCTCCTCTTCGCTCCGATGCCCATCTGTGATCAAGATTTCAATCCCGATCTCTTCCGTACGGGCAATCAATTCCTGTTTCTTCTGCTCCACGACCGGATGCAGCCCTGTGACTGGAGGTGGCGGCTCAATGTTAATGATCTCCGGCAGCGGCCGCTCCAGCATTTGACTCTCATCGAGGTAGAGATAGATTAAGAGAATGGCCAGCATATAAAACAAAAACCGTCCAAACCGGCTCTTCTTGCGGCGCGGCGTCCGGGTCTGCGGCCGCCGCACCGGTTGTCGATGCCGGGCTGGAACGGTAGGTTGTCTCATCGACAGGTTAACAGTCTGGGTTGCATTCGTATAAGTGCTCATACCCCTATTATATAAAAATCTGCTCCCGGATGCACTGGCCCCGGGTCGGGGCAGCACCCCGATGCAGGTCGGAGTTGGCCTTAACTAACAGAATCAGGCCTCGTCACCCTGGTAGTTCTCTACAATGACTTCCAGTTCGCCGGTTTCCGGATGGATGATCAAGCCGTGTACATTGACATCACGCGGCATCAGCGGGTGATTCCGAATCATTTTGGCACTGTGCAGCACGCCTTCTTCCGGACTCTTGAAGCCGCGCAGGAACTTGTCCAAGCGAATGCCCGAGTTCTCCAGCGTCTGTACAGCCAGCTCCGGGATACCACGTTCTGCGAACTTCGACATCAGCCCTTTGGTATCCAGGTTGGTCATGCCGCAGCCGTGGTGCCCGATCACAAGGATATCCTGAATGCCCATCTCATACACAGCAACAAGCAGGGATCGCATCGCACTGCCGAACGGCTGGGTCAGGATGGCGCCCGCATTTTTGATAATTTTGGCATCGCCGTTCTTCAGGTTGAGGGCTTTGGGTAGCAGTTCGAACAGACGGGTATCCATACAAGTCAGAATTGCCATTTTCTTCTGCGGCAATTTATCACTTAGGTAGGCTTCGTATTGCTTATCATCGACAAAGGTGCGGTTAAACTCCATCAAATTTGTAATAAGGGACATACGCTTCTCTCCTTGCATGAATAGAATTTCTTAATAGTATACCATGCTCGTCAATTCCCGCCATCCGAACCCCACGTACGAACGCCGTCGTCCTCGGTGAGACCCAGCGTCACATCCGAGAGATCCGGGTCGCCTAGCAGCTTGCTGCGCAGCCGTTGCTTGACCAGACCCGCATCTGCGAGCGTGAAGCCCTTGCGCAGCTCGATATAGGCTTCCACATGATACGTTCGTCCTTCCTGCACGATCCGTAGACGCGTCACATCCGCAACATCGGGATCGCTCACGATCAGACCGGCCACGCGGTCTTCGATATCCTTGGGGGCAGCAACGCCGATCAGACCGACCATGTTATCGTAGCCCACCTTGAAGGCCACGAACACCATCAGACAGCCAATAAGAATTGTCGCGATGCCATCCAATATACGGATGTTCAGGAACTGGGTGCACACGATGGCCACCAGGGCAAAGAGTGCGCCCATCGTAGCTACAATATCTTCATAGAAAACCAGGCGCGTCGGCGGGGCGGCCCGGCCGGCATTGCGGAATGCCGCGGGAATGACAGCCAGTCCCTTGGCTTCGCTACGCGACTCCTTGACGATTTCTTTCATCGCTTTGATCAGAATGGCCCCGTCGATAGCCACCGCAATGAGCAGGACAATGACATTTAACCAGAAATTACTAGCCTCTTCAGGATACTTGAGCAGCTTGTAGCCCTTCAGAATGGTCTCGTATGCCATAACGGTGACGACGATGACCGCTACCATACAGAACAGATTGATGACCCGGCCAAAGCCGGTCGGGAACCGGCGCGTTGGAGCCTTCTCCGCCAGGACACTGCCGAAGAACACAAACGCTTGGTTGATGGCATCCGCAACGGAGTGCATGGCCGACGCGAACATCGTGCCGCTGCCGCTGACCGAAGCCGCGATCGCCTTGATAATGGCCAAGCCTGTATTGCCTAGTGAAGCCACTGCTGAAGAGGTATTGCCCTTCTTAATCAAAGCGATCCAATTTGCCACTCGAGGCACGCTCCCACGTATCAAATGAAAATCTTGCCTTTCCGTTTAAAACCCCGGCCGAGCATCACTGCCATCAACCGGGAAACCGCTATATTAGTGCCCTGGCACCCGATGCGATGGCGCATCAACGATGACACGACGAATGAACAAGGCCATGATCAGACCGCAGACCGTTACAGCCAGTGAGAACAACAACGCATGCTGCGTGCCAACCGTTGTCGCTTGCAGCACGGTTGCCGGATCGGTCGGGTCCGCGGCTCCTGCCAGCTGGCGGGCCACTCCGTTGGAGAGGATGCTGACAGCTACCGCTGTACCAATGGCGCCAGCTACCTGCTGCAGGGTGTTCATAACGGCTGTGCCATCCGGGTAGAGCTCAGGCGGCAATTGATTGAGGCCGTTGGTCTGGGATGGCATCCACACCATCGAGATACCAACCATGATGCTGGAATGCAGCACGATGATGAGCGCAATCGGCGTCTCGGGTGTAATCCCGGAGAGGAACCACATCGCTGCCGAGACAATAATCAGTCCCGGAATGACCAGCCCCCTCGGTCCGAAACGGTCGAACAGGCGGCCCATTACAGGCGAGAGCAAGCCGTTCATCAGACCGCCGGGCAGCAGCATCAGACCCGCGGACAGTGCCGAGAGCATCATCGCCCCTTGGAGATACAACGGCAGGATCAGCATCGACGAGAGGATGATCATCATACAGAACAAGACCATCATTAATCCCAGGACGAACATCGGATAGCGGAACACGCGCAGGTTAATCATCGGTTGAGCTGTCTTAAACTGTCGTAGGGAGAACAGCAGCAGCGCAATGAAACCAATGACCATTGATCCGATGACGAGCGGACTGCCCCAGCCCCCGCCACCTTCACCAGCACTGCTGAAGCCGAAGACGATCCCGCCGAAGCCGATGGACGAGAGCACGATCGACATGACGTCAATGCGCGGTTTGGTGATTGTCGTTACATTCTGCATGAAGCGCATGCCGAAGAGCAGGGCAATCAGCAGAAACGGCAGAGACAGCCAGAAAATCCAGTGCCAGTCGAGTTTTTCGATCAAGAGACCGGCTACTGTCGGGCCAATCGCTGGCGCGAACATGATGACTAGACCGATTACGCCCATCGCTGCTCCGCGCTTCTCGATAGGGAAGATAATCAGAATGGTATTAAACATTAACGGCAGCAGCAGACCGGTTCCTGCCGCCTGCAGGACGCGGGCCACCATCAACACTGCAAAGCTGGGAGCCAGCGCGGCAATCAGTGTACCCACGATTGAGAATGCGAGGGAAGCCATGAACAGCTGCCTGGTCGTGAACCATTGCAGCAGAAGGCCGGATACAGGCACCAGAATGCCGAGCGTCAGCAGGTAGCCCGTGGTCAGCCACTGAGCTGTTGCTTTGGAAATATCGAAGACGGCAGTAAGCTCATGAATGGCGATGTTAAGCGCCGTTTCACTGAACAAACCGATGAAACCACTGACCAGCAGCGAGATCATAATGGGCAGGACGCGGAGGTCCTTTTGCTGCGGGGTACTATAGCTGCCTTGCACAGCTGCTTCCATGAATAACAATCCTCCAGTAACTCTCTACTGCTTGTCAGGCAATATAGAAGCTTAAATTGACTTGCAAAGAAGTCAAGTATATGGTATGGAAGCGTTTAGTGTCAATGTGAAAAAGGTCACATCAGGCAGCTTATTTTGCCTCATAAGACACAAAAACCCTCATCCCACAATTTCAATGGAATGAAGGCTTGAATTCTTTGATACAGCCGCACTCTGTCCGGCGTCGCTCCAGTCGTAGATCCTGACAAGATATTCTACCGTTCCCCCCGTGCCCAGCCGTGCTAGTTTAAAGACAAAAGTGCAAGTAATAGCCCTCGATATTGGCGATACGACGAGGGTAAGGTCAAAAGTACAACTAATCCGTTCGTTTATGGTTAAATATGGATATTTTGGCGGTGTTAAATGTATTTTTGTCGTTGCGAGACGGAATATCACCGCTGATTGCAGATTTAACTGTATTTTTGTCCTTACTGGCACTCAAGCTTCTTCCCCTGTCCTATCCTCAATAGAAAAAACCCAGGTGTTTGCCTGGGCTTCGTGCGATTTTATTATAAGTGCGTTTTCAAAACAACCTATAATTAGCCAATACTATCATTTTCGTAGAATGTAATCCGATTGCCGAACGGATCGAGAACCGTGACCTCGCGGCTGTCCCAAGGCGTGACCTCGATGCCCGGGCGCGAGAAGAGATAGTTTTTGCCCAGCAGCTCAGCATGCAGCCGCTCAATCCCCTGGACTTCAATCCGGATCGCTGCTCCAGGCGTACAATCGCCATAATGCTCGGTCAGATGAATCGTGCACGTCTCCAGCGAAATCTGCATATACGTGGGCAGTCCTTCTGACGGTCCCTGATCCCAATCCAGCTTGAACCCCAGATAATCCAGATAGAACGACTTGGCCTTCTCCACATCAAAAATCCGGAACAATGGTATGATTCCATGAAATACAGCCATCACCAATCACCCTCTCATTTGATTATGCGTTGCCTTATGCGTTGTCTCTCGTGGTGGGGTTACGCCAGATGGGTCAGACCTGGTATTTCTCCTTGTAGACGCGATAAGTCTCGGTGACCAATTCGTCGCGGTACGCAGCGGGGCGCTCGGCGATGATCCGGTACAGCCGCATGAACCGGTCCTTGGGCAGACGATGCGCGTAGCGCATCAAGAGATGCGGGTAGAGCTTGACGTAACGGGAGCGCCGCACGGCAGCAGCGGCCACCAGCGCCAGTATATCCTCGCCACCCTCCATTCTGCGAAATTCCGACTCATAAACCATAACATAGCGGAACGTTTTTTCCTTGATCAGGTCGCGCTGCAGGCGGGCAATCTCACCAATATAAGCGGCCAGATCAACATTGAAATGGTCCATCAGCAGCGGCTCCAGCATCAGATCCATATCCTTGCGCAGGATGAACGTCTGCAAGAGCAGCACCTGCTCCATCTTGATCGGGTCCGTCCGCATCAGATAACCGATCTCCCTGAGCATCTCATACGTCCGGGGCTTGTCGCCACTGCGGAACACTTCAATCGCATCCTCACGATCCTCCATCAATCCGTGAACGATCCGGTCTCCCTCCCGCTCCAGCATCTGGCCCAGACGGCGCAGCGTTTGCTGGGGTAGCATACGGAGCTGGACCCGCCAGAGCAGCACCAGGGCCAGAATGCCGCCACCGAGCGCCAAAGCCAACAGCGGCACGTCTTCCCCAGCAAAGTAGACAGCGGCAACCCCCAGTACCAGCACCACCAACCGCTCGAACCACATCGACAGCTTGGCCCGGGATAAGGCTTCGTGCTCCAGTGGAATCAGCTTGTGCTTGTGGCATGACGGGCACTCCTTCTCCTGCAGCACCGTATAGGCTGCGCAGCCCCGGCAGCGGCGCAGCTTCTCATAGGCGTACTCCGGACGTTCAAACGGCTTCAATAACACCGGTTGTTTGGTTGTCATCGGGAATCACGCCTGGCCTGCTTCAGGATGGTGTACAACGTCTGCTCCAGTTCTCTCGGCTCAGGGGTGCGTTTGGCCCGGACGTAGTACAGCGCAATTCTTATACTAGCAAAAAGAAACACTATTCCAATACATACGTATGTAACCATATGTGGGCACCTCATTTCTTCGCTTGCGGCCCTCCGGCAGCGTAAGATGTGAAATATGGGCAGTCATCAGTTATACTCTATAGTATATCACGTTCCACTTAATCCACCCAAAGGAGTTAACCTATGCCATTACGTATACGCTCAACGTACCTATACATGCTGCTTGTCCTGGTTATGCTGCTTAGTATAGCAGCGCCTGCACATGCCTCTCCTGCTTCGCCGCAGGCGGGGGCGAGCGCCAAGATGGATGCTGTGCTGCTGCTCGACGTGAGCAAATCGATGAACAGCAGCGACCCTAGCAATATTGGGAATGAAGCGATGAAGATGTTTATCGATATGCTCTCCGTGCAAGGGGACAAAGTCGGCATCGTCGCCTACACCGACCGCATCGAGCGAGAGAAAGCGATGCTGTCCATCCAGTCGCAAGCCGACAAGGATACGCTCAAGGCGTTCATTGACCAATTGGATAGAGGCACCTACACGGATACTTCCGTCGGCTTGACGGCTGCTATGCAGCAGCTGCGAGACGGCGCCGATCCGGATCACGAGCCGTTGATCATCCTGTTCACCGACGGCAACAACGACTATGATCCGAGCACCGGACGCACAGCCGCCGACTCTGACCAGGAGAAGGCCGCCGCTCTGCAGCAGGCGCAGGACAGCGGCATTCCGGTCTACACGATTGGACTTAACGCCAACGGAAGCCTGAACAGCGACGTGCTCGCAGACATCGCGGACCAGACGGGCGGTCTCTCGTTTTCGACGAATACGGCGGAGGATCTGCCGAGAATTCTGAGCGAGATCTTCGCCAGCCACCAGGAGCTCAACATCGTGCCGGTCGATTCGTTTACAGCTGACGGCAACGTTAGGGACATTCCCATTCAAGTCCCCAACGCCAACGTCCTCGAGGCCAATATCTCGGTGATGTCCTCTCAGCCGGTCGAGGCCCGTCTGCTCGACCCGGATGGCAATGAAGTCGCCATTCCATCGGATGAGGTGCTGCTCACCCGTTCCGCCAGTTACTCCCTGATCAAGCTGCTCCGTCCGACCGAGGGGGAATGGACGCTGCAGATTAAGGGTGTGCCGCAGGATCGGATCGATATCAACCTCATTTTCACCTATGACTTGGAGCTCGCTATCGACCCTCCGGCGCAGAGCAGTTACTCGCCAGGCGATGAGGTGACGATCACCGCCTCCCTTGTCAGCGGAGGCCAGCCGCTGCAGGATGCGAGCCAATATAGCAACATGACTGCCGTCATGCACGTCAAAGATATAGACACCGATCAGACCGAAGAAGTCGCGATGACAGTAAACGGTGCGCAATTTGAAGGGACCTACACCCTCGCCGAAGCGCATGATTACGAAATTTTCGTACGCGCGGAGGAGTCCAGTTTCTACCGGGAAAGCTCCCCCGTGACCGTCAGCGCCAAAGGCGGAGCTGCAGGCGAGGAGACACCGCCGCCGCTGGCTGGCGAGGAGGAGTCATCGTTCCCGCTGCTGCCCCTGATTGGGGGGATTATCGGCGGCCTGCTGGTAGCGGGCTACTTCCTGATGCGATATCTGAAACAAGCTAATCGCGGCTTTGTCGGCCAGCTCGTCCTGGAGATCCGCGACGAAGCCACCGGCGACAAGTCGCATCCGCAGTATAAGAAGCTGAACGTGTTCAAGGGCAAATTCAACCTTCACCAGCTGCTGCAACTGGCACCCGAGATGAAGGAAACGGAACGCATCGTCTTCCGTCACGGCAAGAACGACCGCCTGCTGCTCCAGAACGGCTCCGGCAGCACCATCGAGCGCTCCGGCCGCGCCGTTGATGCCAGCAAAGGCATCGAGCTCAAAAACGGCGACCGCGTCACCGTCGTGCTCCAACAAGTAGACAAGACGATTAGCGTGGAATATATCGTGTGATTGGAACAGCAATCGGCCCTTAGTTGGTGGCAAGAACTCGGAGGCTTGGGTTCAGACATCGGCTTCACGCACGGGGGTCGAGATGCAAGGTTCAGATACGAGGTACTTGGTTCCATATATGCGGTGCGAGATTCTAGATCCTGGTTGCCGTTACGAATTCATATGTGAGAATGAGCCGCTCCAGATTAGTGTACGGATGAATCGAGTCGTCACAAACTTAGCGCTAACGGCCAACCAGCGCCGCTATTTCACCAAAATAAGCACCTTTTACATGCTAACGGCCACAGGCGCAGTTATTTACTCGAAAACGAGGCCGAAGCGCCTGAAAACGCAAGAATAACTGCGCTCATGGCCGTTAGATCATTTAACCGGCAAATATCTGTAGAATAAGCGCATATGTGGCCGTTAGAGCTCGACATTTGAGGTTTGAGGTTTTAACTATTAAGAAGTACAGGGGGTAAACCTATGAAACCAGTTGTGAGAGAACACATTCAACAGTTGGACGTTTCGCTTGGCGGAGGTATCGTCAGCGAGAAAATCCGCGTCGACACAATCGACAATCCCATCCTGATCATCGGTCTGGGGGGCACAGGCATTGATGCGCTACTGCGTCTCAAATACCAGATCAACCGTCGCTTCAAGCTGCCTGAGGATCCTGTATCCCGCCGCAAGATGGAGAAGCCGGACAACGTAGAGTTCCTCGCGTTCGAGACCAATGAACAGGACCGCAACAAGCGCTACAAGGGCATCGGGCTCGACCCGATCAACGAGTTTGTGCTGCTCTCCAATGCCGAAGTTGGCGGTCTGCTGCAGAACCGTAGCATTCTGGAGCCTTACATTACCGAGTGGCTCTCGCCCGAGCTGAGCATCACTGACGGCATGAACGGCGCGGCCGGCGTCCGCCAGGCCGGGCGCTTGCTGCTCTTCACCAAGATCAACCAGGTCGTGCAGAGTATCGACAAGAAGATCAAGACCCTATCCGTCGGTACCAACAAGAAGCTGATGGTGTTCATGCTGACGGGTCTCTCCGGCGGTACGGGCAGCGGCGCTTTTCTGGACATCGCCTACATCGTGCGCGGCATTATCGAGCGTGATCACGGCTCGGCGGGTATCGACCGGGTCAATACGCTGGGTTATCTTTTCACGCCGGACATCAACCTGTCCAACAAGAGCCTAAGCGAGCATACGCGCGAATACATCAAGAAAAACGGCTATGCCGCGCTCAAGGAGCTCGACTACTGGATGAACGTGGACAGCCGCGGCGACCGGTTCCGGCAGCAGTATGGCAACATTCTCAACGTCAATTCGCCGCTGCCGCCTTTTAACCTGTGTCACCTGATCTCTGCCACCAATGCCGAGGGCAAGCTGCTGGAGAATGCCTACGACTATTGCATGAACGTGACGGCTGAGAACATTACGAACTTCATGGCCAGCGAGGAAAAAGGGTCCGGCGAAGAGTTCGCGATTCATGACTATATCAGCAACATCCGGACCAACATCGCGCAGATGAACAAGCTGTATCCGGCCAACTATGACTACAACATCATCGGTGCCTCATCGGCCGTACTCCCGATTGAAGAAATGACGACGTATCTGGCTTACCGATTGTTCGACAAAATGGACAAGATGTTCGACAAAGCCCCTAGCCAGGAGGACGTGGAAAAGTTCGCCCGCAAGCTGGGCATTGACCTCGACTCCGTCGTCAAGGCCTTTGAATCGCGGGTGCCAGATCCCCTGCCGGGCTTCGAGAACAGCGAACGCCTGAGCTACAACAATGTCATCAAGATGCAGTCCGTCAGCATGGATACGGAGCTGGAGATGACCTTCCTGACGCGTGCACGCGAAGAATATATCAAGTCCAAGAAGCAGATGCCGGGCGAGATTGTCGGCCAGTTCACGGACCAGATCCGCCGCAGCTTCCTGCATCCGGAGCAAGGTCCATTCTATGTCTCCCGCCTGCTCTACACCGAGAAGGGCTTCTGCATTCTGAAGATGCTGCTCTCCTACATCGAGACCCTCAAGGAGAACCTGGCCCGTATTCCCCGGGAAATTGAAGAGGCCCAGGATCAAGCGGACGAGCGGATGGGCGATGCCAAGAGCGCTTTTGTCTCGAAGGATAAGAAGAAAAACAGCTACATCGAAGCCAAGATCCATGAATACTGGCTGCGTGCAGATATCGAACGCAATGAGCAAATGATCGAGTTCTACGAGGATCTCTATCAACTGCTCAATCAAGAAAATAGCCGGATCTACAACGTGTTCACCGAGACGCTGAACGTGCTGAACGGCATCTTTTCCAAGAATAGCGAGTTGCTGACCGGCGGCGAGGAGCAGGTCGATCACAAAGGTAACAAGACCTACTATTGGAATCTGGTCAGCGTACCGGACATCTCGGAGATGATCACCAATATGATGGACAAGCGCGATGGCGACGACCTGATCCGTGACTTCACGCAGGCACTCCTGGACCACTCTGACCTCTGGCTCAAAGAACAGGAAATCGACATCATCGGTTCGATCTCGGCGTTCCTGTCGGACAAATTCGGCGATCTGATCACCCAGTCGATGGAAGAGTTCCTGGTCATGAAGTACGGCAACGACGAGTCCATCGAGAAGTTCGTGGAACGTCACATCGCCAGCAAGCTGGATGAGGAAGCGATCCCGGTGTTCCATCTGAGCAACAGCTCAGGCAACCTGCACGTGCCGTCCTGGGGCTTCGTCTCGGTACCCGTGAAGGCGCCGAGCATCCTCAAGGGCATTCGCAACTACCAGAACAATGCGCTTGGGAAATCGCACTTCACGATCAAGGAGAGCGAGGTCAAGAACCGGATTTTCTGGCTCAATACGCGCAATGGGGTGCCTCTCTTCGTCTATACCCCGCTCAAAGTATACGAGGAGAGCTATGAACGGACCATCCTGGACAAGGAAGGCGTTGGCCGTCACCTCGTGCAGACGGACAAGGTCAACTGGACCTACCTGCCTTCGCCGATTCCTGAGAAGTCCTGGGGCGATACGTATGTCAACCCGCGGGTCAAAACGTACAATGCCCGGGTGCGCGACGAATTCGACAAAGCCATGGGCTACGGCATCATCCTGCCGAAGGACGTGGATAACACAACCAGCAGCCGTTATACGGTGCGGATGACCAAATACTTTGATCTATCAGCCATGCTGGAAGACTATCATATGCAGCTCGGCGCCTCCAAGCCGAACCTGGGCGAAGTAAAGCGCGCCTACCGCGAGCTGCGTCGCTTGCAGACGGACGGGCTGGAATCGGAGTCGACCAAAGACATCTTCGGCAGCTACAACGAGGATCTGGCCAAAGAAAATCTGATCCGCTCGCCGGAGCTTCTGCGCCGCGTCCGTGAGGAGCTGGCCAAGTACGAGTCCATTGAGCGCAAAGCCGCGGAGCTGGAGAAGCTGCTGGCGCTGCATGAAGATGAAGATAAATGGTACGATCAATTCATCGAGGCGTTGTACACGGATACCATTCAGAAAAAAGGCGCCCTCTTCGTCTACGACCGTGATCCGGAAGAGGAAGCCTGGAGTCCGTTCGCTAATCTGGTGAAAAGCGGGAACTATGTGGAGCATGAGATTTTTGAGAGCTTCCGCAAGCTGGATGACCGCAGCCGCAGCATCCTGCTGCGCAAGAGCGCCCGCCGGGTGAATGACATGACGTCCTCCGAAGATACGGCTCCACTTCTGGAGAAGCTGGATGCGATGTTCAACACATTCCTCGAGGCCCGCGAACGGCTGGAGTACGAGAAGGTGGAGCTCGCTGGCGGCGAGGAGCTCTATCAGTTCTACAAGAACATGACAACCAAACTCCATGACATGCGTAGGAAGCTGAAGTAATGACACGTCAGATGCTTCAGACGTACGCCGCCGAATATGAGGCCGCCCAGCACAAGCTGAGCGGCCGGCACGACGATCAGAGCAGCATCCACTACCCCACGGTCTTTCTCTTCATCGGCGATGGGGTGCAGAATGCCGTAGAGCCGATGATGCAGGCGAATAACGTCCGCTGGGATAACCATGCGGGCGTCATCTATTATCAGGTGACGGCCCGCGGCGAGGCAGACGCTGCTTCGGATTCGGGGAATGCCGCAGCTACAGCACCTGAGCTGGCAGGCGGAAGCGAACGTGGGGCTACTTCAGCAGGCGTGATGCGCACGGTGCTGGATGGCTTGGCAGCTGCAGCATCCGGCGACAAGAAGACCGCGCGTCAGGCGATCTGGCAGGCTTTCACCGATAATCCAGGCTGCCTGCAGCAGTTGAATCGCGCGCTTCGTCAGATTAGCGACCGGATTGCCGACTACGGACGCCTCTACCATTCGTTTGATCGGCTGCACATGGCGGTCATCACCCGGGTCGACGACCCGCTGAATGTGCTGATTCCGGAGATCACGCTGCTGGCCCGAACCATCTTCCATCAACTCTTCAAGTCTGTGCAGCTGGATTTGTATACGCTCATCCAGGAGCGCGATCAAGAGGGAGACTACGGCTATTCGGGTGCAGCAGGCATCAGCTTCCTGCGCGAGCTGTCAGGTGTGCAGCATCCGGATTACCGCTTCGAGGCAGAACTGCTGGTAACGGGCGATGGATTGGCGATTCCGGTCACTCACGGTCCGGCCCCCCTCTTCGACCTCGTCTATGTGCTCTCTGACAGGGACGAGCGCGGTCTCAGTGTCGCAGACGGTCCACGAGACAATGCTGCGCTGATCGGCACCATTCTGCTGCTGAAGAACCGCAAGCGCCGTCTGGACGATGAGGATAGCGTCCTGCACACGGATAGCTACAACAATGCCTCGTTCCGGAGCAGCCTCAAGGCAGATTCCGGACGCCAAGGCTATGTGTCCGCCGGATTGGCTACCGTCCGCCGCCCCAATCACGCCATTGCGCTGACTGTGCTCTATCACAGCGTACGTGAACTGCGTCGGCGCCTGGAGGCCGATCCCGGGTTGAATGCGCAGGAGGTTCTGTCCGTGTTCGGACTGGATGAGGATGCCATGCTGAAGCGGATGACCTCCTTGCTGCCCGACCCTGACCGGCTGGAGGACATGAATGGTATGCTGACGCATGCGGTCTCCTTCGACCAGGTGCGACGCATGACGCTGAGTGAAGCGGAAGACGCGCTGCTCGGACAGGGTGCCGAGCGTTTCTTCCGCAGCCAATTCGAGGACGTGATGCGTTCACGGCTGGCGGAGCTGCGACCAGGTGAGGAGCTCCAGCGAGCACTGACCCGGGGAGCGGATCGCTATCCCGGTGTGCATTTCCCGCAGCTCGCGGCTTGGACGCGTGAGCAGCCGGAACCTGGCGAAGCCATCCGACTGCTGCAGAGCCGCAGCCGCGAGCTGGGCACGGCCATTCAACTGGCCGAGCAAGAGCTGGAGCAGACGCTGGCCCAGCGGGTAGATGAGCTGAAGTTCCAGCGGTTGCCGCTGCTGGGCAAGCATAATACGCGGGCTTTCCTGCGGGTGTTCTTCGAGCAGGTGTACGGCCGCAAATGGGACTTGCTGCAGCTGCAGCTGGAGCGCGAGCTCTGTCGACGCTTCGCCGAGGCGCTGGCTCTGCTCCATCCGAAGGCGCAGCGCAAAGCTGTGCTTCTCGAAGAGCTGGAAGAGCTGACACGACAAGAAGCACTGGCTAGCATCAAACGAACGGATGATTATACCGGCCAGAATATTCTGGCTTACTACGAGCGGGTCACTGCGGATTTATTTCTGGAAATGGAGGAGCGCAGAGGCCCCGGCTTCCTGCGGGAGCCTCGGGCCATTGGGGATGTCGATGCCTTATTGGAGCAGGGAGTTGGCGCGCTAGCTGAGCGGTTGATTGCCTTTTGCCGTGAACAGCTGCTGCCTGCGGAGCCCTTCGCCCTCTCCTTCGAGGAGGAGCTGCTGCGCCGCGCCAACGTCTCTGTTGCCTACGACAACCGCGAGGCGCTCTCGCGAGAGGATTTGTTCCTGCGCCTGTATCGGACACTCCAGGAACAAGCGACGATCCGTATCCGGCTGCTCGATTATACGCATGAGCACCGGCATGAGGAGAGCTACCTGTTCGGTGATGGCGAGAGTGCCTTTGTCCGCTATGCGCTGGGCGCGGACGCCTCCTCCCGGCTGCACAAGCTGGGGGTCGTTCACGAGAAGCGGAGCAGCAGCGTAGAGAAGCTGAGCTTGATGGGCGGCTTTCACTTAGAGGACCTGATCTACTACCGCAATAACAAGATGTATTATGAGACGTATCTGCGTAACGGCTACCAGTTCCACGGCCACAATGCCGAGACGCTGCCGGAGCTGCTATAGCTTCAGAGCGGCGCCGGACTACGCTTGGAATGCGTGTTTAACCTCCAATGGGAGAAGGGGAATGTCATGCAACGAAAAGTTAATTTACTGCTGCTGATGCTAGGCCTGCTGGGCGCCGGCATCGGCTTCGTCCTTGGCGAGCTGCTATTGGGTGTCTATGGGGACAGTATGCCCCGCGCCGTCCTGATCGGTCTATACTTCGGCGTGGTTGCGCTGTCTATCGGCATCTGCACGATGATTGCGGAGCTCATGCAGCCGATCCTCAGCGGCTCCTCTTGGCGGGCTCGGTACACCGATCTGTCCTGGAAGCTGCTAGTGCCTGCTACGCTAGTCCTGATGTTCCTGGGCGGCAGCTTGTTCCAGCTGCTCTACGGTCTGCATCTGGGCGGAGAACGGCAGGTTCGTGATTATGTACTGGTGATTGATAATTCCGGCAGCATGCTGCAGACGGATCCGAACAATGACCGCTTCACGTCGGCCCGCGAGCTGGTTGACCGGATGCGGGACGATAGCCGGGTCGCGGTCGTCGTGTTCACGGACCAGGCAGAGGTCGTCCAGCCGTTCACCCGGATGGACCGGCAGATCGAGAAGGACGAAGTCTATGCGGCGATCGACAGCCTGCAGACGGTAGACGGCGGGACCGATTTTGCAGCGGCGCTCGACCAGACCCTGCAGTTAATCGAGAACCGTTCCAATCCGGACCGCGGCGTCATGGCGATCCTGCTCTCTGATGGTCAGAGCGATGCGGATATTCAGAGTCAATTGGATCGATTCGTGGAGCAAGAGATCGTCCTGCACACCATCGGGCTCGCCCTCGATGATGCCTCTGGCGTCGCCGCGCTGGAGTCGATTTCCTCGGTGACCGGGGGCTCCTATCACGATGTCCGTGAGGCAGACGAGCTATCGTTGATCTATCAGACCCTCTACGATGAGTCAGTCGAAGACCGGACCCTGGTGACCGAGCGCGATGGCCCATCCGCCGACAGTACGTTCTACCAATGGTTCCGCATCCTGGCTATTGTCGCGCTTGGTGGACTGATGGGTATCGGCATGGGCCTCTTCTTCGATAATCGCTACCTTGCTCGCAGCTTCGGTATCGGTGGTGCGGTCGGCGGTTTGATTGGCGGCTGGCTGCTCGATAACAGCCTCTCCGGCGCCGGCTTTACCGACGGCCTGACAAGGCTGGCTACCCTGCTGATTATCGCCTTCTTTATCTGCCTCTTCCCGCTGCTGGTTCCTGTTCGCGAGAACAACCGCGGCCAGACGACAGGCACAGGCAAGACCCGGCGTGCCGTTCGCACCGGGCGGCCTACGGACGACGAGGACCGACCCGTGCGCGACCGCCGTCATCGGGGCTTCTAGCGCGATAGCTGAGTGAGTTAACTTTTCTATGAACCTACGGAGGGATTACGCATGCGATTCCAGCTGGCACAGCCGGATTCACCCATCATTACCGGGCTCGCCCGTACGATCCAAGACGACCGCTGCACATTGCGGTGGATTTGGCCGATGGGCCTGGACGCGGTCTATATCGGCCGCTCCAAGGAACCCTTGCACAGTCAAGAACCGGAGCCCCGCAGCCTCAAGCTGTACACGCGGGCCGAGTACAAGGCTAACCATGGCTACACCTTCCGCATAGAGGGGGTCGGTGCGGCCATCTATACCGTCTATGCTTGTCCAGAGAGCATCGGCAGTCCGCTGTTGATTCTCCAGCCAGACGGGGACAACGCCATCGCCGTGAGCGCCGGACGAGCCAAGATTCACTACTCGATCCGCTACAAGAGTAATTGGCTGAGCAAGCACAAGACGGTCCAGATTGTCGTCTCGCCGGAGGTGCCGATTGGCGAAGACGTGCTGTGCTACGTGAAAAAGCAAGGCGGCTCCCCGACCAGCACCGAGGACGGCATTCGCTACCCGTTCATCACGCCATTCGCTGCGGGCAGAAACGAGCTGCCCCCCATCGAAATCGGCAAACAGGAGCAAATCCGCCTCTTCTTCACCGACCGCCAGACCTATGGCACCCTGTACGAGCTAATCGCGGAACAGTAGCTCGCACGGATGAGAGTGCAGCTGGTGCAGCTGCAGTGCTGCCGGATGGCAGTTTCGGCGAGCTGATGCCAGGGGCTCACTGTGAGTTGGCTTAGGCCGCGGGGCCGAATTAGCTGCCGGATGGCAGGTACTCCGAGCCAGCATTGACGCTCGGTGCCAGAGTTAGTTGCTGGAAGTCGGTTCCTGCGAGCTGACGTGGATGCTCCGGCCGAAATAACTGCTAAAAAGCATTTAATAAGCACTACCTTAGACGATTAAAATGCGCAAACGCGGGCAATCCGACCGATATAACTGCTAAAAAGCAGTTGTTACCAGACACCATAGGAACTTTGTTACTTGGCTGAGCTCACCCATCCGACTTTGTTGGTTTCAAGTAACAATTTGCACCTATATGAGCTCAATCCACCAATTTTGCTGGTATTAAGTAACATTGTGCACCTATATGTGCTCATTCGCCCGACTTTGTTATTTTTAAGTAACATTGTGCACCTACATGAGCCCAATCACCCGACTTTGCTAGTTTTAAGTAACAATGTGCACCTAATTGAGCTCACACGCCCGACTTTGCTGGTTTTAAGTAACATTGTGCACCTATATGAGCTCACACGCCCAACTTTGCATGTTTTAAGTAACAATGTGCACCTACATGAGCCCAACCACCCAATTTTGCATGTTTTAAATAACAATGTGCACCTAATTGAGCTCACACGCCCAACTTTGCATGTTTTAAGTAACAATGTGCACCTGGTTAAGCCCATAAGCCCGATTTCGCACATTTCAAGTAACATTGTGCACCTAATAGAGCTGATCGACCCAAGATTACAGGTTTTAAGTAACATTGTGCACTTGGTTTGGCCCACTACCCTGATCTACCTGAAAATCTGTTATTTGAAAAAAGTGCCGAAGAGGCACGGAATCGAATCTGGTCAACGCTTTCTGAAAGAAAGCGGCTTCGAAAGCATACGCTGCGGAGCGCTCGCCTCAGAGCCTTTCGCAGAAAAGCTAGCTTCGGAAGCATACGCTGTCCCCGGATTTCTACCGCTGAAGCGGTTAGAGAATCAAGAAATCCGGGGACAACAGCGATCGTAAGATCGATCCGTGACCGCAGGCCCCTTTTTTTCAACGAACTGCTGTTTCATATTACCACCTAAAAGGAGGAGAGCGCCCGTGGGATTTTTCGACCTGTTCAAGCGGAAGCCGGAGCCCGAGCCGGAACCGCCGTTTTACGATATCGTCTGCCCTTACTGCTTCAGCAAGTTCACGCCGGATGATGTCGTGTTCCGCGCCACCCATTACCGGGAGGACGACGAGGACTATGCGTTGGGTGAGGATGAGGAGCTGAACCGGTACCGGGAGCGGTTTGGACTGGATTCGGTCCACGATATGGAGGCTGTGCTGCATCCCCGTGATGTGCCGGAGGAACGCCGGATCTACTCGGATGAGGTGCTCATTGGACTGAACGACCGCTATGGTGAAGTGACACGGCGGCGTCTTTGCCCCAAGTGCCACAACGAGCTGCCGGTCACCGCAGGCAAGGTACCGAGCAACATCATCTCCATTATCGGCGCCTCCCAGGTGGGCAAGTCCGTTTACATGACCTCGCTCATTCACACGCTGCAGCATACGACGGCGGATCATTTTAATGCGGCCTGCATGCCGCTGACGACCGAGATTAGCCGCAAGTTCCGTACGTTTTATGAGGAGCCGCTGTTTGAGCGGGGCGACCTGCTGGCCTCGACGCAGAAGGAGAAGATGCAGGAGCCGTTTATTTTCCAATTCGTGTTCCGTGATGAGAACAAGCCGCCGCTGACGCTCGTATTCTTCGATGTGGCTGGTGAGGGTATGGTGGAGCAGGATTATCTGAGTCTGCATGGCCAGCATATCAAAAATTCCGCCGGTATTCTGCTGCTGGTCGACCCGCTGCAGATCCGCTCGATTCGCGACCGCATCCGTATCCAGTCAGGCGATGCCGCGGGAGAATTCGTGCCGCAGTACGATGAACCGCGCGACGTTGTGCTGAGCCTGTTCGGTGATTTTATCGCTTACCAGGAGAATAGCAAAACGGATATTCCGACCGCTGTCGTGCTCACCAAGAGCGATATGCTGCATGCGCTCAAGGAAGAAGACGGGGAATACATCCGGCCCAACAGCAACATTTTCAACAATATGGTGCACCGGGACTACTTCAATTTGAATGAATTTGAGAATATTGACGGGGAGATTCGCCGCTTCATCGAGAAGGTCGACCGGCCGTTCAAGGGGACCATGGACGTGTATTTCAAGGATACCGCCTATTACGCCGTCTCCGCGCTCGGGAGCAATCCGGTCGATCAGAAGATGCAGACGGTGGTGCAGCCGATACGGGTCGATGAACCATTCCTCTGGCTGCTCTACAAACTGAACTTTATTGAGGGGAGACGAGACTAGTGCCGCTACCTACCCCCGCCAGTATCCAGCAACAGCTGTACACCCGCGAACGCCGCGGCGTGTTCCGCTCGACCGAGGGTTACGACACGATTGCGTTATCGGCTGGTCTGGACAGTCAACTGGTCAAAAAACAACTCCACCCGTACTGCGTCTACGATGCCCCTGCTGAGCTGGCGGGACGCGGCGAGAAGGATGCCGCCGCCTACCCTGAGACGATGCATGCGCTTCGGCTGGAAAGCGGCGATCTGCTGCTCGGACGGAGTGTCTATGTGCCAACTGATTTTACGGGTCTGCGCAGTACGTTTTTCACGCACAATTACGTCATTCCGGTAGCCTTGCTGAAGGATACCCCCGGTCAAGCGCCAGCCTGGCTGAATGCTGACTTTCGGAACAACTATGCGATAGATCAAGGTACGGAGCTACCTGATCTGGACGAGCTCCCCCTGCGCACGCCTGCTTTGTCAGGAGAGCCGGGCAGCGCCGCAGAGGCGCTGCGGCAGATCGGCATTGACGAGACGCACTACAAGCAGCTGCTCTTCGCCGTCATGACGGCAATCGGCGGCAAGAAGAAGGTTTACGTCGCCTTGAATGTCCCGATTCACGAGCTGCCGCTGCGAGCCAGGCAACTGCTGCAGTTAATCTATGCCGCACTGCCGGCTCCTTTTCAGAGACAACTCGGATTCATCACCTATGCCAAGGAGCCGCAGAGCCGCAAGTCTGTCCATCTGATGTTTGTGGAAAAAGGCACCCTGCGACCAGGCGACCGGACACTGGAGCGCGAGTTTGTCTTCGATATGCCGAATGACCGGGTCGTCAACGTCAACTATGAAGGCAAGGATCAAGCGTTTCTGGACCTGGCTTGGTCGCATCTGGAACAGCCTGAACGTGCAGCACAGTTCGCGGAGTTCGCCGAACGCATGCTGGCTGATATGGGGCCGGAGCATCACACCTCCATGGCGGATTATCACCATCTTGCCTTGCTATTCCGTGTCAGCGAGGGCGATCATGCCGCTTATGAAGCTGAACGGCTGGCTGTGCTGCGAAGCGCGCTTAGCTATCTGAAGCCGGCTGGCGCCATGCCGCGCAAGCCACAGCTTGTGCAGCTGATGGGCGCGCGCTTCCAGGAGGAACTGGGCAAGCTGCAGGCCGGGCGCCTGCCCGAGCCGGCAGTCGTGCACGTGTTCGCCG
Organism: Paenibacillus daejeonensis DSM 15491; assembly: GCF_000378385.1. Lineage (GTDB taxonomy): Bacteria > Bacillota > Bacilli > Paenibacillales > Paenibacillaceae > Paenibacillus_D > Paenibacillus_D daejeonensis. The sequence continues at coordinate 110,442 of NZ_KB899661.1, forward strand.
AATTCTATGCCGCTGGTGGCACGGCCATTGAGGCCCAGTTGGTTCGCTACTTCCTTATTGCCATCCAAGCGTCTGCCCGGGAGAACAAGTGGGAGGAAACCGCCGCCTATTACCGGGCGCTGGAGCAGCAGCCCAAGCTGGCGGAGGCCTTTTTCCGCAAGGTGCTGGCTGATGAGCGGATGGCTGAGCAGTTGTTCGAGCCTTATCTGCAAGGCAAGCTGAAGGAAGCTGGTCAGCTCCGTGACGTCATGCAGCTCGCCTTGCAGTGGTTGAGCAGACATGTGGAGCTGCTGTCCTCTCCTGCCTTCTCCGCTCTGCTGCGGACGCGGCTGGCCGAGCTGATGGCTCGAGACCGTCAGCCGCTCACCGCTGCGTCCAAGGCGTTCGAAGCATTGGAAAAATTCGCTGCGGAAGCTCAGGCGGCCCTGCCTCCCGTGGAATCAGAGGAGCTCGGAGAGCTGAATGGACAGCTCCAAATAACCGTGTACCGTACCATGCTCACAGAGCTGTCCTGGGAGACACTGACCCGGGAGCAGCTGAACCAGGCTGAGTTTCTCAAAGACACCAGCCGGGTCGAGCAATGGAACGAGCGGCTCGATAGCCGACTGCAATCCAATGCAGCTGTGCTACAGGCGGCATACCGCTGGTTTGTCCGCCCTAAGCCGGATCAGCGTGTGTTCGACGGACTGGAGCCTGCTGAGATTGACCGAGTCCAGCAGCTCGGGCGGCGTTGGCTCGCCGGTCAGGTGGATGCCTCACAGTTCGGACGTCTTACCCTGGCCTTCTGTAACAGCTCGGATGTCCAAATGATTGATTACCCGGCACTCATTGAATTTCTGCGTCAGCATGCGAAGGGTCCAGAAGTCTTGTACGAGTTCTTCCAGTGGTCGGAGGATCATCCCGCGTATATGCGTCCACGAGGCTTCGTGCCAGCTTACTCAGCAGCCGTGCTTGCTTATTTCCGCACGCATGACCGGGATGCGTTCAAGAGCCGGGCCAACAAGCGTGCTTATTATGACGGTGCAGGACCAGCCATGAAATCGATTTTCGCTCAGGCCCGTTCAGAGCACGCTTCCCCGTTGGGCAAGCTGCTGCGGGGCAAGCGGGGTATGCTCTTTTTTTCGTCACTCGTAACAATCGGGGCGGTGCTGGTGGTGCTGAGCTTCGTGCTATCAGACGATGCGCCAGCACCGACAACACCGGGCGTAGGCGGTCCGCAGAACGAATCGCTACTACCAGAGGATGCCGAACCGCCAGCTACGGATTGGCCAGCGACGCTGGCCTACGCCGATCAGCCGGACGAGGGCACGGCAGCTGCAACGACCGATCTCATTCTCCTGTTTCGTGAAGCAGCCGCTTGTGCAGCTTTAGAAGCCGGTGAGCCGGGCACCTTCGTCATTGAAACACCAGACGGCGAGGAGCATACCTTTCGTAATATGAGCTATGAGGCAGTATGCGGTGAGGAGCCAACTTCTGAGGATGAGGATGCAGGAGGTAGCGCGCCGGGAACCGGAAATAACGCCAATGATCCAGATGCTTCTGGAACAGATGGCGAACCAACTAACAGTCCGGTTTCGAACGACGACACCGCGAATAGTGACACTTCAGCCAATGAAGAATCGCCAGTCGTGTCTGGGGGTGCGGCCGCAGCGCGCCCTTCTACAACTAGCACAAACTCGACCAATACGGGTGGTGGCACCACAGGTAGTCCGGGAACGTCAGGAGCGAATGGAGAGGATGCAGAGGCTGACGACAGCGATACGCCTGGCATTAACTCGCCTACTGGCTCCGACAACACACCTAGCACGCCTTCGACGACCGATGATACCACGGCAGAGGAGGGGCCTCAGTCTTTGGAGGAGGCTTATCCGTTCCGCATCGTCATTGATTTGGCTGAGCTTCTGGAGCTGCCAGAAGACAGTGAGATCCGCTTTACTGATGTGAGCTTTACCTTATCGAAGACGCCAGACCTTGCGACGGAACCTTCTCAAGAATAGTTTTTCATTTTGCTAACCTTTGTCAGCATTAATTCCTAGCTGGCAAAGGTTTTTTTGCTTGGCCCTCCACTGCTCTGACGTGGTTAGTCGGCTGGGGTGCGAGCAAATAAAGGAACAAAAGTGTGTTACAGGCGGCGCATGGTGGAGCGACGAGCAAATAGAGGAACAGAAGTGCATGACAGCCACAGCCAGGGGTCTGCCGCCCCTCTTAAACACAATAAACAAAAGTGGCACCAAGTAATACTTGGTGCCACTCCACTCAAAAACGTTTAAATCCAAGACTCGATATCCTCATCATCAATCTCATCCTCGATCACCGGTTCCGGCTCTGCAGCCGCAACCTCTCCGGCTCCGGCAGCCTGCTCGGCCATCGCCAGCGAGATATTGCGCTCGCTTGGGATGACTGTCTGCAGGTTGCGAATCCGGTTTTGAATGATCTCGTTTTCGATTAGATATCGGATGGAGTCCATGAGATTGGTCTGCGTATTAATCCATTCCATGACCGCCGGGTCCTCAGACTTTTTGGTCTTGAGGCTAATATTCTCCCCGGGCAGCTTTTGTTTTTTCATGCTTCTACTCACCTACCGGTCGTCCGATTTCATCCTCGTCGCTGCTGCTGGATCAGGCTGGTTGAACAGCTTTGCCTTTGAGAGCTTCGTAGATTTTGCCACGTACGAATGCATCGAGACCCATTGCGTTGAGCTGAACCGCATAATCTGCAGGCACGTAGAGCAGCTGCATTTCACGCTCCGCCACCAGCTCAGTCAGCGCAGGATGCAGAACGGAACGCATCAGGATGCTGCCGCCGCCGTATACGCAGATGAGATCAATCTCGTTGCGCGCCTTGGCCAATTGACGCTTGACGTTCTGAACGATCTGACGGACTTGGGTTTCCATCGGACGCTTCAGCGTCTTGATGGCACGCGCATGGTACTTGTGCTTTGGATTCTTCAGTACATCACTGAAGAACTGGCGGGGGCTGTCCGGCAGATGGATCAGACGGTTGAACTCATCGAGTGCTTCCTCAATGGCGTAGCCTGCTCCGTGATGTGTGCCGTACACGAACTGGCGCAGGAACTTGTTGCCTTCCGTGATCGGATACTCCGTCGAGCCATCACCGATATCGACATGCAGGATCCGTTTTTCCTTGAAGAAACTGCCGTTGAACTTCTTGTCGATTTTGTATGTCTCTGTGAACTCTTTGAAAATATCGCCTTCGCGCCAGTTGCCTTCCGAATCCTTCTGGAGCGTGAAGATAACAGGCGTTGCTTCCGGTACAACCTTGGTGAACGGGAATACGATTTTTACCGCTACCCGCTGCAGTCCCAAATGCACAGTTACATGATGCGTTCCGGATGTGAAACGCTTCTCGAACTTGGCAGCCGTCTCGTCGGAGTGTTGGGTTACCGGAAGCGCTGTCGCCATATCCACCTCAACGTCGATCTGAGCAGGAATCTTCTTGTCTTGCTCATAGCCCTTCTGTACCGCTGCAGCTGCAATTTGAGCCAGCGTGTTGATGACCGGCAGATCCATATCACTCTTCAAATCAATACCGATTTGCAGGTTGTCCAGCACTTCGCCGCTCTCTAGCGCGAACTTGCCGACATAATACATGCCCGGACGTGCGGATGGTGAATCGATGGTCACCACGAGTTGCTCATGGAGATTTTTGATAAAGCTCTCTGGCGGCTGCTCATCGCTCCAAGGGATCTCGTCCACTGTGCAGTTGACGTTGGGCTGCTGGATCAGCTTGCCGTCGATAATCAGATCATGTTCACTGTTGCCGTTATCATTACCTACATAAAAATGCAGATTCATCTGGTTCTTCCTCCCGATATCCATAGTTATAAAAAATACCTTTGGCAATACTTTGCCATATAAAGTGATGCAGGACAAGCCACTACAGTCCCAAAGCAGATTAATGTTTTCTAACTAATAGTACAACAGTCGACAGGTTCACACAAATCTAAAGTCGAATTGGCACACATCGCGTAGATACGGGACTGGTTTGAGCTGCTGGCGGTTGGAAGAATCCGGGTAGAAGTGCATCCATGCCTCAGGGAAAGCGGAGAAAATGCAAACGAATCTCACCCAAATACCAATATCGTGATCTCCTCGAAGGATCCAGCAAAACGGGGAGGATAAACCGCTGCCTTACTAGAGCGGTCACCCTCCCCTTCACGTCCTCACATGTTAGCCGCCAATTTGTTGTTTGAACTCATCCATCTGTTTTTGCAGTTCAGCCAACACTTTGTCATACCCTGCAGTTTTCAGCTTCTCCCGGAACTCCTCTACCGCTTTCACGGGATCGCCTGCTTTGCCGAAGGCAATAGCCGGACCGAGTTGCCCAGTCACCTGCGTAATCGCAGTCAGCTCGGCATCCACCGGGGTCTTGTCAAATACAAATCGGCCATACGGATACGGTTTTCTAATCTGATCATACTCTTCATACAGTGTGTCAATGCGGTCCCAGGTCGCTTCGCTTGGAATCTCAAACTTATCTACGCGCCCGCCCCAGAAGTCAGAATAGAACTCGTCCTTCGCTTGATTGTAGCCCTCAGGCAGCGCACGCTTGCCGTCTTTAATTGTATACTGCACACCCTCGATCCCATAGTTGATCAGATGGTAGATTTGCTCATCGTTACGAATCAGGTCATAAGCCATCAATGCACGCTCTGGGTTTTTGCTATGCGCTCCGATTGAGGTGCCACCATGCGTTATTGCCAGATCGAGCAAGTTGCCGCTTGTTCGGGAGAATGGGTACATCTGCAGCTCGGAGCCCGGCTGCTCCCGATCCATCGTCACACGAAGTCCGGAGAAGGTTTGTGTATGATGCTGATCCATCCCCGTCAAACCGGCACGCAGCGATACACGGGTATCGTTCTTGTTGTTGAGCACATCCTCGCGCCAGAAGCCGCGATCAGCCCAGTCTTTCATCATCGTCGCGTAGTCAATGAACGTATCTTCAAAGACGGGGCTGACAACCGTAAATTTCTCATCGTAGGATTGGGTCGTAAATACAGGCAGATAACCAGTCGATATCGGTAATTCCAGCTCGTCGGTATACGACTGAACGAAGCCGCCAAATGTACTCACCTGTGAAATGGCATCCCACGGAATTACATCAGGCTTGTTGTCTTTAATATATTGCAGATAGTCACCGATTTGCTCCCAGTCCTTAATCGGCTCGGTGATACCTGCCTCTTGCGCCCAGTCCCCCCGATAGAAGAACCCGTGGTTGACCCACTGCGTGTAATCATTCTCAGGAATCAGAACAATTTGCCCTTTATATTTGCTCTCCTCCCAATGCTCTGCGGAAATAGATTCATACGTCAACGGCGCGTATTTGGGCAGCAAATCGTCCAGCGGTTTGAAGGCCCCGCGCTGAGCGTTGCCCCACGTATCCAGCCACGTCGTAGCAACCGTAATAAGATCGAGCGCCTCACCAGAAGCCAGCAGCAAGTTATACTTGGTTTGCCAGTCGGCCCATTCCACCCACTTCCACTCCAATTCAGCGTTGATCTTCTCTTTCATAATTTTGTTGACTTCGGCCAGCGCATTATCGAAGTGTCCATTGGTTGGCTTATTCCCAAGAATGACATAGTTTATTTTCACAAATTTGGATGTATCAATCCCTTGCTCACCTTCGGTTGTCGTATCGCTTTTGCCACCAGTCGACCCAGTGTTGGTACCAGAGGAATTGCCGCTTCCGCTATTATCGCCTGAGCAGGCCGCGAGCGAGAATGTCATGACGGCAGCTGTCAGCAAGGCCATCGTTTTCTTATACGTAAACATACCACTTCTCCCCTTTGGTTTCATAGAATCGGGCAAAGCCCGTATATGTGGACGGACCTGAGAATGGCCCGCTGCACATCAGCCTTTGACAGCGCCGACCGTAATGCCCCGGATAAAATAGCGCTGGACGAACGGATAGAACAGAATAACGGGGCCAGTAGCGATAACGGCGGTCGCCATCTTCATGGATTCCAGCGGAACATCGCGCAGTTCTACATTGGAAGCCGCGGCGGAGTTGCGAACAAAGTCTGCCGTGGTGACCGTATTGTACAAAAACAGTTGCAGTGGCCGGTAATCCATATCCGCCGACAGAAACAGCATGGAGTGGTACCATTCATTCCAATAGCCCAATGCGATGAACAGGCCGATGGTTGCAAGTGCAGGCGTAGTCATCGGAAGGATCAGCTTGATAAAAATGGTGAAGTCTCCCGCCCCATCAATCTTCGCAGACTCAGTAATAGCATGCGGGATCGAGCGTACGAAGCTCTTCATCATAATGATCAGAAATGGTGTGAGCAGTCCTGGCAGCAACACGGCCAGATAGTTGTTTTGCAGGCTCAGGTAGCGGGTCATGAGCAGATAAAACGGCACTAGCCCACCAGTGAACAAGGTTGTGAAGTAAATGAAGAAGGAAATGCTGTTGCGTAATCCGAAGTCAGGACGCTGAAGCGCATAGCCCGTCATCGCTACGATGAAGAGACCGACGGCCGTTCCAACCACTGTGATGCCCATGGTGACGATATAAGCGCCAAGGATCTGGTCCGGGTTTTCAAACACAATTTTGTACGCGAACGTACTGAATTCACGGGGCCAGATATTGAACCCATACTTCTTGATCATCCCCTCCGCCGTAAATGAGGTGCCGATCACCAACAAGAATGGCAAGAGACAGCTCATGGCAAACATACTGATGAAAACGTAACCGAAAGTCCGGACGATTGTCTCGCTGGCGTCTGCGCGTATCCTTCTGTTAGGCTCTGAATGCTGCACCTGCGCCACCTCCTAGAATAATGAGTTCTCGGGCGAGACTTTGCGTACGAACCAGTTCGCCGTCAAAATAATGATCAGACCGAAGACGGATTGATAGAGGCTGACAGCACTGCCGATCGAGAAGTTGAAATTCGTCATCAAGGCTCGGAACACATACGTTTCAATGATATCCGTCGTCGGATACAGGGCTGTATTATTAGCACCTACAAGGTTGTAGAATAGCCCGAAATTGCCTTTGAGGATGCCACCCAATGAGAACAGCAGCAAGATGATAAATGTCGGCTTCAGCCAAGGCAGTACAATGTAGATGATCCGTTGTATGGCATTGGCACCGTCAATCTCCGACGCTTCCACAATCTCGTTATCCAATCCCATAATTGCAGCAAAATAGATAATCGAGCCATAGCCCGTTGTCTGCCATAGATACGCCAGAACAATGATGAAGGGCCAGATAGAGGCATTGGAGTACGTCTTGATCGGCTCCATCCCGATCATTTGGAGCATTTGATTCAACAATCCATATTCATAGCTCAAAATATTGTAAGCGATAAGTCCGATCAGTACTGCAGAGATGAAGTGAGGTAAAAACATAATGGTCTGACTCACTTTTTTGAACCATTTGCGACGGATTTCATTCAGCAGTACCGCCACCAAAATCTGCAGTACATTGCCTAGCAGGATAAATGCAAGATTGTAGGCCACTGTATTGAACGTCAAGCGCCACAGATCGCCGTTCATCACCAAGAATCTGAAGTTGTCAAAGGCAACAAACGGGCTTCGGAAAATACCGTCTGAGTAGTTAAACTGGATGAAAGCAAGGTAAAGTCCCGGCATCGGCAAGTATGCGAAAACAATGAAAAAGAGAATGGCTGGCAAACACATAAGAATAAGAGTCCGGTTGTTCATCCATCGTCTGATTCTGCCGTTCTCGGTCCGCAACCGCTTGCGAGGAAGCTCCGTTTCAACCTTGACTGCCATATCAAGCCCTCCCTGTGTCGTGATTAGACGTCCTGGAACCGAACGGATACCAGTCGCCCCGGCGCGTCTTTGTCCACTGCCTCGAGCAACAGGGAAAGCTGTCCTGCTGCTTGTGCATTGTACCAAGCGCCCGGAAGATAGAAGGAGACAGGATCCCCGCCACGCATTGTGGGGCCCTTACTTCCTTCGTTCAGCCACAATCGGCCTACGATGCGTCCAGCGAAGAAAGCAGTCAGTTTCAGCGCAGAACCTTCAACCGCCACCCGCCATCCGTGGCCTCGTTGTGACTCGGCGGTTTCGGTAAACAGCCATGCCGCCTGACCCGGGTCCAGGACCAATGGCAATGAGATCGATGAAGCCTGTGGCAAGCATGATGTAGCATGCTGCAGCCATTCTGCTTCTCCTGCTGCGCTAATCGAACAATCCGTAGTCTCAACACCCTCGTACAGAATAACTTGCCCACGTGCAAGTCCTCTTGCCCGCTCCATGGCCACGGTCAGTTCAACCGTCCTGCCGGGTATTAGGAACGCTGTCAGCTCGACATAAGGATCGAATGGACTGATCTCGCCAAGGTCATGACCGTCTATATATAATCGCGCTGACACCTGTAGTTCCGGGAAGTGCAGTGTCCACGAGTTCGCATCACCTGCTGGCGTAAACGTGCGCCGATAGCATTCCAGAGCCGGCTGATCCGGCGAAGTCCAGTCTCCGAACCCTACCAAAGGCCAAGTGTCTGCATTACCAGCATCGAGAGGCACGGTGAGGGATCCACGATAAGGTGATCTATTGAGATGCCAGTTGCCACTAAGTCGATGAACCTCCGAGATCGCAATCATTCCCTGCAGCCCCCTCATCGAATGCAGACCAAGTGCAGGCTGGAGCACATCATCAAAGTTGGAGTGTCCCCAAATTTCCACCCGCGCCTGCAGTTGTCCGATGGTTGCAGGCTCTTGCAGCGGCATATAGGAGCTGGAGCCGCCAGGTATCGATGTGCCTACATACTCACCGTCCGCATAGAGTGATACAACATCGCTGCCCCGCCGAATCAATATCCCCTTAATTGCCCTACTCGGTAGGGAAGAATGGGTTTCGTACCATGCATAACCACGATAGATACCTGCTTTCTCCAGATAATCTGGCTTGGCTTGTCTAATGGGTCCAGCAGCGCCCGGGATTGGCCTTCCTGCTTCAATCGCAGTCATCCTCCATTCGCTGGTTACCGGTACTGAAGAGGGTACAGCATTAGGCGATTGTTCAACTACCAGCTCGTTATTTTTTTCTAAATATGACAAATGAAGCGCTTTATCCAATGAGTGAATTATGAGCTGTAATTGGTTTCCGTCGGCGAACAGAATCCGACAACTTGCTTCAGCTGTCCCCTCCGTCTCAATCACTAGCATCCCATTACGATAGATAACTGCAACCCCTAGACCTTCCCATTGCTTCGGCTGTTCTACCCGCAGCAGCAGCGTCGCCTTCTCCTCGGCATGGAATACCAGGGTTGCTCCGTTGTCCCGTAATGCTGACAGATACAACTCAGCGGCAGCCATCACCAGGATGCCTCGTGCACCGAAGCTGGGTAATGGAACGCCGAGCGGCAAGGCCAGCGATCGCCCGGCCGAGAGATGGTAACTTTCTTCAAACTCGCCCTCTTTGCGCAAGACGAGCCGCTTGGGTCTATCCTCAAGATTGGTTAGGAACAGGAGATAGCCGCCACCCTTCAACCGGAGCAATTGGGGCTGTGCTATGCCCGATATATCCCCTCCCAGCTCCAATCCAGCCTGCGCGAAATCACACACCTGAGCCCTACTAAGCGCTTCACCGTACGTTCGGATTAACCTGCTCAGCAGCCGTCCCTCGTACCCTTCCTTCCGGATCTCGCCCTCAGGTGAAATCATGCCTCCAAAATCATAATCCGACGTCATAAAAGCAAGCGGTTGACCCCAATTGTTCGTTGCGTTGGTGAATCCGAAGTCCGTCCCCGATACTTGCAGGTAGGGTCCCAACAGCTTGGCGCCACAAGCCAGCAGTCGACGCAAGAAATAATGCGAACGATTCGTCTCCGTCACCAGCAGCGGATGGCCGCGTTTCCTGACTATGCCTTCATAATGCAGCACCTTGGCCTCCAACTCTGGCGCGCGGTCGTCGACATACACATTGCAGGCTGGCACAACGCCGGCTGCCCAACCGGTCGCCTCCTCCAGCCCGCCTTGGCCAGCGCAGGCGAATAGGGGTACTGTAATTCCATGTGCAAGAGTCATATCCCGGAGAGCCCCGATGTATCCGGCTGGATCGTAGCAATTGTAGAAGTCCAGTTCATTGTCCAACTGTATGCCAATGATTGAACCGCCCTCACCCTCTTGATAATTACGGAGCAGCGGCATAATACGATCGAACCAGCTCCCCACATAGTTAAGGAACTGCGAATCATTATCCCGTAACCGGATACCATCCTTTACCAATAGATAAGCCGGCAATCCGCCCCCGTCCCATTCCGAGCAAATATAAGGGCCTGGACGAGCGATAACCCAGAGACCCGATTCGGCCGCCGCTGCCAGAAAGGCTGAAACATCGTGTTCACCTTCAAAATACCAGTCTCCTTCGCTCTGCTCGTGATAATTCCATGGAAAGTAGACATCGATGCAGTTGTAGCCCAGCGCTACCAATTGCTGCATGCGCTCTTTCCAGTAGGCACGCGGAATTCGGAAGTAAAATAAGGAAGCACATAATATAAGGTGTGATTGTTGACGGATGTGAACGCCGTCCACTTTGAATTCCACGACTGGCGCTAGCTCCTCTAACTTGCTCATAAAGGTTCCTCCACGCTCCAGAATAGTCAATCAAAATGATTTTCTATAATGTAACCCGTTACATTCAGGGTTCAAAAAAAGCACGCAAATCGAGTAGCGTGCTTATCCGTATTGCTCCTTTATGCCAATAAAAACATGATGCAACGGGTTACATTTAGAAGCCTATGCTTTTTTGTATTCTCATTCTATTCAAATTTGTAAGCGTTGTCAACAACTATATTTAGGGGGGTGGCAGACTCCCGAATTACTAATTCGGGCTTCACTTTGATCGCTTTGGACACTAACTCTCCATTCATCATCCCGCAAATCTGATCCGCAGCAATTCGCCCCACATCATAGCATTTCAGAGACACCGTCGTTAGCTCCGGAATGCTGTTAGCAGCATAGGGAATATCATCGAAGCCAATGAGTGACAGATCCTCCGGTACTCGAATGCCAGCTTTGTGGGCGGCTTTCATGACCCCTACAGCGACCAAATCATTGGCGCAGAATATCGCTGTAGGCAGTTTGGGCAAACTGAGCAGCCGGTTAAAATATCTTTTGCCACTCTCCACAGAAAAGTCTCCATTTAGCATCCATTCCTTGCGTGGTGTTAACCCGTTGTCCCGCATCGCTTCGTTGAAGCCTTGCAGCCGCTCCAGCGTATTGGTCATATGGACATAGCCCCCCACAAAGGCGATCTCACGATGTCCGAGATGAATTAAATATTGCGTTGCTAACTGAGCCCCTTCTCTCTCATCTACGTACACTCTATGCATATCTGTTCCGGGGACCTGTCCATTGACCAGCAACAACGGGACGCGTTTGCTGACATCTATCATTTCCTTCACAAGATCCTCGCTGGGATGAGCCAGATTGATGCGCCCGCCGATCCATATCATGCCGTCCACTCGCTTCTCCATGAGGAGATTCAAGTATTCGGATTCTCGCAGGTACTGATCCTCGTATTCCCCCTCTGTCGAGACCGTATCGCACAAAAAGATGGTATACCCAAGTTGTCGGGCTCTCTGGTCCAGCCCCGCAAGCAGCGTGGGGAAGAATGGATTCGTAATGTCCGGAATAATGACACCTAGCATTCCCGTTTCTTTTTTGTATAGGCTGCGAGCCAGCGCGTTCGGTTGAAACTGGTACTTATCAATTAAGGCTTGCACCCGGTCCTTAGTGGCTTGCCGGACCGGGGCCGTATTATTTAGCACACGAGACACCGTAGCTACAGACACACTTGCTTCCTTGGCTATGTCGTATACAGTAACTCTCTTCATCTCCACTCGCTCCCAGTCTATAAGATACGAGTAGAATAGCAGAGTTTAGCTATTTTATATACGCTTACTTTTCTGAGCAATGATTGCCCAACGTCAAGCGCCTCCGACCCGAGGGCCGAAGGCGTGGCTTGCCTTTGCTGCAAGTGATCTACTTATCGGTTCTCCACCAGTGCTTAGACACGTCAGCCAATTCCTCTGCTCCTACTTGTGTACCCGGAACTGCCCAGCTCACTCCATACTCAGAAAAAAGCTGACCCGCCTGAGCACAAGCCTCCATCGTCGCCTCAATATCGCGAATATAGGTGGCCATGCTCCCGCCTTCAGGAAAGCGGTCGATCGCAGAGTCCGGCACGGTATGCACCGCACCAGAGGATTGGAAGGCACCATTGGTGACCGTCAGATAATGAATGGAACCGTCAATCGAAGCATACAAACGCTGGGACGGGTCATCCATGGCAGCCATCAAATTGCGATACAGCCGACTCATTAATTCATTGGGCTGAAAGTCAGCGCTGTAATCGACTGTCTGTTCCTCGCCGTTTGCTCCCGTCCAATGCAAGATATCATTGTAGTGCCACATAATCGTGCCCTTACTGCCTTCCATTCGGATGTAGGGCTCCGGACGATTGTCACCTGCACACAGCGTCGTATAGAGCAGCATTTCCACGCCGTTAGCCATCCGTGCCCGTAGACACGCCATATCCTCCGACTCGATCGTATGGGCGTGGTAGAGCTCCGCTTGCACCGAGACGGGAACGGCTCCAAGCGCATCCCCGCGTCCCGCAGCCGTCAGCGTATTGTAGAACAAGTGGGAAAATGGATTATGCAACGTTCCGTCGAGCACGTAAGAGCCGCCATGCTTGAGCTTGCCTGCCCAGCCTGTACGTTCATAGTACTGGTCCGTGCGCTTCCACATACCGAGGCCTGTGACCCGCTGCAGCTCTCCAATCTCTCCATTCCGAATGAGCTCCAGCGCCTTGTTGAAGGCCTCGCCAGACGTATTCTGATACTGCACAGCCAACCGCTTGCCGGTCTCCTGGCTCACGGCTGCCATCTCCACGGCGTCCTCCAGCAACACTGCTGCCGGCTTTTCCGTCAGGACGTGCATGCCGCGCCGCATGGCCTCAATGGCCATAGGTTTGTGAAGTGCGATGGGTGTGGCCAACGCGACAAAATCCAGGTCCGGATGGGCATCCAGCATCTCCTGATAATTGGTAAAGTAAGCGGCTCCAAGACCACGCAGGATGTCAACATTGTCCTTGCATGACTCCAGGTTGGGGTCCACACAGGCGACGCATTCCAGCTCTCCCTGCTCGACAAGCTTGCTGATGACACGGACATGGGAGCCTCCGAAGCCGCCCACGCCTGCCAAGGCCATCCGTTTTTTTGCCATTTGCGCGTTCTCCTCCGTCCTCAGTTGAAAAAAGGCAGCTACGGTCACGGATCGATCTTACGATCGCTGTTGTCCCCAGATTTCTTTGATTTTTACCCCTTTAGGGGTGAAATCCGGGGACAAAGGCGAACGCTTCGCTTCTCCAGATTCGATTCCGTGCCTCTCCGGCACTTTTTTCAATATATATTTATATAAAGTCTTAGAATTGGAAAAAGGCCGGGGGATCCCCACGCCCTTTTTCCTGATAAGAATTTCAAAAAAAACGGTCGAGATTGTGCTATTTCCCGGAAGTGGAACCATAGTGCTTATCTATAGTTTACTTCTTCGGATGCACGCCCACTTCCTGCCTTACACATGCTCCAGATAACGCTGTTTCATGAGTTCCATGACATCGTCACCTTGCATATCCCAGATCGCCTGGTTGAAAATCTCGACCTCGATCGGACCGTTGTAACCGGCCTTCTCCACGGCTTCGCGGATTTTGCGCAGCTCGATGACACCGTCGCCCATCATGCCGCGTCCAAGCAGCAGATCCGGCACCGGTACAATCCAGTCGGATACATGATAGCCGAGGATACGCCCCGCCGCCCGTTCGATCTGAGCATACAGATCGGGATCCCACCAGACGTGGAATACGTCGACAACGACACCTACTTGCTCTGGCTTGTATTGCTCCGCAATGGTGTTGGCCTGCGCGAGCGATACGACGACCGAGCGTTCGGCAGCGTACATCGGATGCAGGGGCTCGATGCCCAGCTTGATGCCATGCGATTGGGCGTGCTCGACCAGGTTGGCGATCCCTTCCTCTACATGCTGGCGAGCAGTAGCAAGGTCCTTGTCCGCAGCCGGTCCGCATACGAGCACGAGGGTATCCGTACCGAGCTCCGCCGCTTCTTCGACCGCCCGGAAGTTATCCTCCAGATTGGCTTGGCGCTGCGTAGCGGTATCGCCCGGGAAGTAGCCGCCGCGGCACAGGCTCGATACCTTCAGCCCGGACTCGCGGATGATCCGCTTGCTCTCGGCCAGGCCCAGCTCTGCCACTTTGTTGCGCCATGGCGCAATCCACGGCACGCCTGCACGCAGGCTGCCTTCGACCGCTTCCTTGAGCGTCCATTGGTTCGTTGTAATCTGATTCAGACTGAGCCGGTCAAATGATTGTAATGGTTGCATGGTCATCCCCCTTACTCCACGCCTGAGACGGCGAGTACTTTCTTCATCCGCTCTACCGCAAGCTCCGGTTGGCTGAGCAAGCCTGCCTGATCAGCCAGCACGAACAGCTCGGACAGATGCGTAATCGAGCGCATGCCCTCGGCACCGCCGATCATCCGGAAATGCGACTGGTGACCATTCAGGTATGCCATGAACACGATACCGGTTTTGTACGCGTACGTCGGCTTTTGGAAAATATGGCGCGACAGCGGAACCGTCGGCTCCAGAATAGCGTGGAACTTCTCGACATTGCCGGCGTCCAGCGCATGCAGCGCAGCGGCAGCAGCCGGTGAAATGGCGTCGAAGATTCCCAGCAGCGCATGGCTGTAGCCCTGCTCGTCCCCGTGAATCAGCTCGGCGTAATTGAAGTCATCACCGGTGTACATTTTCACGCCAGCCGGCAGACGGCGGCGCATGTTGATTTCTTTGTCTGCATCCAGCAGAGAAATCTTGATGCCGTCGACCTTGTCCGCATTCGCCTCAATGACGCGCAGGCAGACGTCCATAGCCTGGTCCAGATCTTGATGTCCCCAGTAGCCTGACAATGCCGGATCGAACATGTCGCCCAGCCAGTGCAGAACAACTGGCTCTTTGACCTGACTCAGGATTTTGCCGTATACATATTCGTAGTCTTCCGGCCCTTTGGCACAGGCAGCAAGCGCCCGACTGGCCATGAGGATGATCCGTCCGCCTACGCCCTCGACGAAGCTGCATTGCTCTTCGTAGGCACGCAGCACGTCATCGATGGTGTTGCCCGGCTTCGGTAGCAGATGATCTGTCCCTGCGCCGCTGGCGACGCGTCCACCTACGGATTTGGCTTCCTGTACCGAGCGACTGATCAGCTCTTGTGACCGCTCCCAGTTCAGGCCCATGCCCCGCTGTGCGGTATCCATCGCCTCGGCGACGGCCAGGCCCAGCGACCAGAGGTGACGCCGGTACGCCAGCGTTCCCTCCCAGTCGATTTGTCCATTGCTGCCCGGGTCTGTCCCTGCAAAAGGATCACAGACGACGTGAGCGGCGGAATAGGCGATCCTGCTCTCAAACGGCTTGCCCTGCGGCACCTCGAAGGCGCCAGGCCCACGAAGCGTGTAATCCTGCAGCGCTCCGCCGACCTGTGGCAATCTAATAATGCTGCTCATACGATCGATCCCCTCCTAAAAGTTTTCCGAAGGAAAACTCACTTCGGAAGCATGTGCTTAAAGTTTCAGTTCTGGTACGTCGATCCAGCGGCGCTCTTTCCAGGATTGCATACCCAGATCGGAGAGCTGCGTGCCTTTTGCGCCTTCGAGGAGGTCCCAAGGGAATGGGCTGTCGGTGACGATATGCTTCAGGAACAGTTCCCATTGGACTTTGAAGCCATTGTCGAACAATTGGTTGTCCGGCACCTCTTCCCACTGCTCGCGGAAGTTGAACGGATTCTCGATATCCGGGTTCCAGACTGGCTTGCAGGTATTAACGCGATGTTGCGTTTTGCAGTCACGCAGACCGGCAACTGCACTGCCCTCTGTGCCGTCGACCTGGATCGTCAGCAGATCCTCGCGGTTCACGCGGACAGCCCAAGAGGAGTTCGCCTGAACCACAATGCCGCCTTCCAGCTCAAAGGTTGCATAAGCCGCATCGTCAGCCGTACACTTGTAGGCTTCACCATTCTCGTCAATACGCTCCGGAATGTGCGTCACGCCAAGGCAAGAAACCGAACGGACTTCACCGAACAGATTGTCCAGCACATAACGCCAGTGAGCGAACATATCGACGATGATGCCGCCGCCGTCCTCCGCGCGGTAGTTCCAAGAAGGACGCTGTCCCGGCTGCCAGTCGCCTTCGAATACCCAGTAGCCGAACTCCATGCGGACCGAGAGGATTTTGCCGAAGAAGCCAGAGTCCACCAGACGCTTCATCTTGATCAGACCTGGCAGGAACAATTTATCCTGAACGACGCCATTTTTGACACCTGCTGCCTTAGCGATTTTAGCGAGCTCCAGTGACTCTTCCAGTCCAGCTGCAGTTGGCTTCTCGCAATAGATGTGCTTGCCTGCTTTAATGGCTTTGCGAATGCTCTCGGCGCGGAAGTTCGTCATCTGTGAGTCAAAATAGATCACGTTGTGATCATCAGCCAGCGTAGCATCCAGATCTGTGCTCCAGCGCTCCAGGCCAAACCGCTCGGCCAACGCTTTTACTTTATGCTCCTGACGTCCAACCAGAATCGGATCCGGCATGATGATGTCGCCGTTTGGCATCTTGACGCCACCCTCTTCTCGAATGGCAATAATGGAACGGATCAAATGCTGATTGGTACCCATTCTTCCGGTAACCCCGTTCATGATAATCCCAACTTGATGCGTAGTCATAGGACAATCTCCTCTCATCTTCCTGTAGTGGATTGCTCCTCTTCGGAGCGGTTGCCCTTATCATAACGCTGCCGCCAAGCTCCTGTCTTACGAGTTTAGGAAGCGTATTCTTAATTTCGGAAACGATTGCAGCAATTTCCGACATTGCCCGAGCTGCGCAAAAAAACCGTCCGGAGCGAAACTCCGAACGGCGGTTCATACAGTCTTCACTTAATCATCGTTTCACTTCCGATTCGTCAGGCAACTTCACAACCATCCGTTCTCCCGGGCCTTATCCGTTGCCTGCTGGCGTGTCTGCACGCCCAGCTTCTGAATTCCCAACGACAGATAATTACGTACCGTACCTACAGTCAAATGAAGCTGCCCGGCGATTTCATCGGTCGTGAACCCGCGATGAGACAGCCGCAGCACGTCCAGTTCACGCTCGGTCAGCGGCGCTGCCTCCCTGGCGAACAAAGCCGCAGCCAGCTCTTTACTCACCACCCGCTCCCCTGTCTTCGCGACCTTACGAATCGCCTCAAGCACATCGTCGATCGGTTCATCCTTCAAGAGATACCCTTCAACCTTCAATTCGGTTGCCTGCTGCAAATAACCGGCCCGCGCAAAGGTTGTCACCATAATCAGCCGCGCCGGATGCCCCTCACTACGCAACAGCCTGGCAATCTCCAGACCGGACAACAACGGCAGTTCGATATCAAGCAGGCACACATCCGGGTTCAGCCGGCGGATCGCATCCAGTGCCTCCTGACCGTCCCCGCTCTGGCAGACTACCTCTATGTCATCCTCCATTTTCAGCAGCTTCACCAGTGTATCCCGCAACAACTTCTGGTCTTCGGCGATTGCAATCCGAATCATGCCCCTACTCCTTTACTCTTCTCTCCGTGCAACGGGAAGCGCAGCATCAATGTTGAACCCTGGCCAGGCTTCAAGGACCATATCATCTCACCCTGGATCAGCGCCATGCGCTCGTTGATGGAACGCAATCCATTCCCTGCACTGTTGCCCCATGCACCCGAGCCGTTGTCCCTGATGCTCAACTCGACCTCACTTCCCTGCTGCTGCCAGTCAATGTGACACTGGCTTGCACCACTATGACGGATAACATTGGTAATGGCCTCCCGCAGCGACAGGGCCACGAAGGACTCTACGGTCGGTGAGGCGAACCGAAGCCCTGGATCTGCTTCAAATGGTGACCCTGGTACAACCGCGTCCCCGCCTCCCGGCAGGGTCATCAGCCCTGGCTTGATGTCCAAGGCGATTCCTGCCCTGCTCAGCGCTTCTTGTGCTGAACCCAGTTCCACCTGCAGGGTAACCCGCGTCATGCCACTCACCAGTTCTCGCACCTGTCCGAGCGCCTCACGCGAGGTTTCCACAATTTCATCCAGCTCGCCCTTGGCCTGCGTCGTGTCTTTGTCCACAAGGCGCTTCGCCAATTCACCCTTCAGCTTGATCATTGTCAGGGTTTGTCCGATCGTATCATGCAGATCGCGGGCGATCCGGTGGCGTTCATCTTCCTGGGCGAGCCGGATGCGGGCCTCATCAAGCTCCAGCGTGAGCCGGGCAGCCTGGTGTCTCGCATACGCGAACAGCGGCATCCCAAGTTGCGCCAGCAGTACGACCACCAGTGACCAATCCCGTTCTCCCGATTGCAGGATGTAGAATAAGAACATCGCTACAATGCCCGTCATACCTACAGCAATATAGCCTTTCCTGCTGGTCCGACCCAATAGATTGGCAAAAATGAAACCATAGTACAAGAACCATTCCGACCCATAAATGGCTGCTACGGGCAGTAGGACGCAACTGAACAGGAAGGCCCCAAGCAAACGCCAATTGTTGTGTCTCCTCATGATAAAATAACACGAGAATACCAGCCCGACAATCAACAACCGCAGCAAGATCGGAAAGCCATCACTGTTAATCAGCGACTCATAAAAAAAGTAGGAGAAAAAAACAAGGATATCAAAAAAAATAGATTGTCCCGTATCTCTTCCGTTAACTAAACGTTTCATGTTTGAACCGGCCCCTGTATCCATCGTTATCTGTTCCCTTGTATCCTCCTCAGCAACGCCACCCGCGTGGATTCCAGCGGTCCCAGACGGAAATAACGCAGCCACAACGCTGCAAATCCCAATTGCAACAGGCAGATGACAAAAAAGATGAACGTAATCGTCAGATGATCCACGCGTCCGCCAAGTCCCAAACCCCAACCGTAGAAAATCAGACTGGCCACTATGTTTTGGGCTACATAACTGCTCAATGACATCTTGCCTACTTGCTCAAGCCTGTTCCAGAGCGGCGACTTGCCTCGCCTGTCAAACACCCATCCGATCACACCGATGTAACCCAGCGCCAAGATTGGAGCAAATACATAACGCGCAGTCAATAAAAAGACGCCATTCGGCAATAGGATTAACGCATTAAGCGGCACGCCGATCCACAGGCCGTAGCGCATAAGTTTTTTTCGTTTATGCCGCCCCTCCTCGTCCATGGCGAAGAGACCGGCTCGATACAGGCGCACGCCCAAAAGAAACAAAAACATATTCATCGGCAGAATGAGAATGGCCTCTCCCCGCAGGGCAAGGAAATTGTCCATTCTGTACTGCACCTGCTCCAGCCAGCTGCCTTGCTGATACAATAAGGCCGTATCCTGGAGGTTCAAATCCAGGTCAGCTGTTACACCCATGAACAGCACCCCAAGGACGATCGACAGGGCGAGAATGGCGACCACATGGAGGCCGCCCATCCAAGCCATCGTTCGCTTGATTGCCCGATCTCCCCGTTTGAGGATCAATGCCGTTAGCAGAGCAGTCAATCCATAACTCATGAGAATATCATACTCCATCACCAGCGCGAAGTGAATGAAGCCTTCCCCAATCAAGAATAAGGCGGTCCAAATATACATACCCGGCCAGGCTTTGCCGCGCCGCATGGCTTGCTGGTACTTCATCTCCATGCCGATGCCAAACATGATCGTCAGCATCCCCAGCATTTTACCATTCACGAGAATTCCGAACAGCATGCCGATGGTGCCTTCCAGAGAGTTCCACCATGGCACACTGTCTGAAGTCAAAAAACTGTTGATCCCTTCATGGTTGGCAAAAATCCAAATGTTCGTACCCAAGGTGCCCAGCACCGCAAAACCGCGCAAAATATCCAGCAGACGGATGCGTCCGGCGGCTTGCGACACGCTTTGATTGGGTTCGATTTGCAACGCATCCCCACTCGTTTTCATGTCTTTCCTCCTATGAATAAACCTGAGCAGCCCAGCTACAGCAAGCTGTCCTGTATGTATTGTATAGCTGCATCGTACGCGCAACTATTCATACCTGTCAGAACATTCATATGACAGTATCATATCTGCCGGAGTATGCGACGACATATAGAAAAGCCCTTCCCGTCGCTGTACGGAAAGAGCTTGTGGAATGGCTTACCCACAACAAATTACTCAGTTGGCGCCATATGCTGTTCGGCATGGAATTGTTCGTTATACGTCTGCCTGTACTTATTGGGCGAGAGTCCGGTCGCATTCTTGAAGGTCCGGTAGAACGTCGACAGATTCTCGTAGCCTGCCTCAAAACAGATCGTGACAATATCCTTGTCGGTCTCCGCCAGCTGCTTCCTGGAGTGCTCGATGCGCACCTCCGTCAGATACTTGCGCGGCGTGACATGATAGTATTCCTTGAAGATGTTATCTGCATGGCGCGAGCTGATGTTCAGCTTGTTGGCAATGTCACTGGTGAGATTGCTGATATCATAAAAATACATATCGATATAGTCACGGATGCTCTCGGCCCGCACATAGTTGAGATCGACACCCTGGTCCTCGGTCTGCAGCGTCCGGTGGAAGATCAAGCAGATCTCCGTCAAATGGCAGCTCAGAGCAATCGTGTAAAATTCCGAGCGTCGCGCCTGTTCGAACAGCATCGTCCGCAGCAGCCGGCGAATTTCGTTGTCGAGATGAGCAGACAGCGAGATCACCCGGGAACGCTGAAGCACACGGCTTGCCAGTTCCCCTTGCAAAAAGATCTGATCGGACAGCGCCACGACGAGTAGGGTCAGGCGTGAATCGGAGCGAATCGAATGAACGGTGCCTGGCGTGATAACCGCCGCCTTGCCCGGGCTAATCGTATGCTGACGTCCATCGAAGGCGACCGCACCCGTCCCCTCCAGCGCGTAGACGATCTGGTGAATATTATGATAATGATCCGCAAACTCATACTTCTGCGAATGCTTCTTCTCGTACAGATAAATCTCATGGCCTTCCGTATCGATCTCCAACAGCATGGCCGTCCACCCCGCTTCGTTCTCTGGATGAGGATCGGCAGCTTGCAGCCGGATTCCTTGCTTCCATCGTACACTATTCAAGGCGTGCTGAACATGCCTGCGGGGTATAGACAATCCACAACTCGACGAGTATGGACTTAGCTCTACTGATACACCGATGATCTGTTGGGCTGTACCAGCTAACATGAGACACTGAGCAGCAAAAAAGAGAGGCTCCAGGCCTCCCTCTACCGCTAAATGCGCATCGTATCCTCGCGCCAGTTACTAATCTGCTCACGTATCGCCGAAGGCTCCAGGCGCTCTGTCACTGCTCGCTGACATAGAGACGGGAACTCATCATCTCCAGCGTTACGCAAAGCGATAATCTGCTGGATCGTCAATCGTTCATGGAGAGGCTTGCCGGTCAGCCGGTAATGGCGGAACTGCTCTTCGATCCGCACGATCCGGTCCTGGGTTTTGGTAGCATAGCGGCGCATTCGCATCAGGGCGAACACCAACGCTAACGCAAAACCAGTAACCAGGAGAGCAAGTCCGTTATCTCCGTCCACCCGGGCAGTTCGGATAAGCAGCAGGATGGAGCAGACCAGCAGGACAAGTGCAAGCGGCAGCGTAACGAAATGATACGGCCAGTCAAAACGGAGAAAAGAAGACGTTTTCGGTTGCTTCATACTCATGAGACGACCCCCTTGTCAGTGAGTGATTGCGTCCGCTCCGGTCGGGCGGAGGCAGGATGCCTCTGATTACCCGGAACACGAAGGCTTGCATCACTAATTAAGAGCTCGCTGTCTCACGAAGATAAAAGCAGGATGCACCCCCCGCCCTCGTTTGCGCTCATTGACTTTCTACTAGACTTGATGCTCCTTGCGATATTGCCCGGGCGTCATGCCGGTCTTGCGCTTGAACAGCGCGTGGAAATGCTTTAGATCCTGAAATCCGGCCCAGCGGGCGATCTCAGGAATTGTGCTGTCTGTCTCCCGCAGCCGCTCACAGCAGGCCTGGATTTTACTATTGTGTACATAGGTTTTAAAAGGAACCCCCGTATGTGCCTTCACCTGCCGCTGTGTGTGCCGAACACTCCAACCGAGCAGGTCCGCCGCCCAAGCCAGCGTGTAGCTCCGCTCCGGGTAGAGGGCAATCTGGTCCAGCAGCTCTGCCAGCGCACGCGCGGGACGCACTGCGGAGCCCTCGTCAACCAGACGACGATGCAGCAGAATCATCAGCCGGCTCCAGTCACTCTGCACCCACAATCGGTAACCCGGCTTGCGTCCCAGAAACTCACGCAGCATCGGTTCGAGCAGCTGAGCAAACTCCGCCCCTTGCTCGCGCACATGACGCCACTCCGTCACCTGCTGCAGTCCCTGCACCTGCCCGTCCTCGTCCATAACCCGCCCGAACGCTTCCTCTGTGAAGATACAATTGTAGACGATCAACGGCTCCCGCCCCCGAGCATCCGAAGGACGGAATACATGCGAGGTGCCCAGCGGAATCCAGAACAAATCCCCCCGCCGCACCGCAATCGTCTCTTCGCCGATGTGATGGTAGCCACGCCCCTCTGCCACGTAGCTGATTTCATAGAAATCATGAGAATGCTCCATTAGCTCGAACGATTCCTCAATTCGATTTACATAGAACGGAAAGCCCGGCTGAAAAAACAACGTCCCGGGCGTCTTCTCAATTCTGCGGTTGGCCTTCATTGGCGCGTGCCTCCTTTGCGGCGAAGTATGTCTGAGGGTCAATTAGACGGGTGGGCGGCCCCTTGCGAAATATGCGGAATATCCCGACTCTGCCCCCGATATCCGCGAGGCCCCCGATGCGTCTGATGCCGTCTTTTTGCTCTAACGGCCATATATGCAGCTATTCCCCGGAATAATGATGAGTTTTGCGGCTAACGGCCACAGGCGCAGTTATTTGCTCCAAAAGTGAGTGGAATTGGCTAAACCCGTCCAAATAAGAGCACCCATGGCCGTTAGAATGTTAAACCTGCCTTTTCGGGCTTAATAGCGGCCGTGGTGGCCGTTACAGCAGGAGCCCCCTTCACACAGGGCGGCCATGGACCTGATTGGTGATGGATGATGCACCGTGTACGATTTTTCTTTTCGCGCACAGCGCCCAGCGCGGGGTCAGGCGGCATGACGGCGGTGGGACGCCCACAAGTGCCCCAGGATTCGCTGCTTGATGGTGGTCAAGCAGTTCAGCTGGTGGTAAATGATCAGTGGCGAGTTGGTGAGCTCCCAGCACGCGAGCCATCAGCCTGATGACGGTGGGACATAATAACCAGCAATCGAATGACATACGCAGCTGCCTGCCTGGGGCCCGCTACTTTCACGTCGCCGCCTTACGCCACATCGTAATCTGTCGCCCATGCCTCCCCACTGTTGAGCAACTCAGGTGAAATCTGGGCAAAACAGCCCTTCCTCATACACCTCCTAGCGCGCCTGTCTGCAACATGACGGCGGTGGGACGACTTACGCAGCTGCCTGGGGGCCCGCTACTTCACGTCGCCGCCTACTCTTCATCCAAACGGCCGACGGACGACCTTGCAATTGCTCGCCTACTCCACATTCTCCTGCGGGCGCACCTTGCGCTGGCCGGCTGCGACGCTTGGCGCTGGCTCGATCACAGGTGGCGCCTCCCCCGCTTCGACGATGCGTCGAATCAGCGTCTCGCGCAGTGTATCGGCTACCTCGCGGTGGGATTCGTATCCCGCCAGATTACTCAGCTCGTAGGGATCTGCATAGAGGTCGTACAGGAATTCTTCCTGGTAGACCGGTGCAGACGCATCGCGGATTGGGTCGGCGTCCGGCGCGCTGACGCTATACTTCCAGCGGTGGGTGCGGATCGCCCGGCCAACCTGGGATTCGCTGATCTGCACGAACACCTCCTGTGGCCAGTCCGCGCGCGCCCCACGCAGCAGCGGTACGATCGAGCGGCCCTGCATATGCGCTGGCACCTCGATCCCTGAAGCATCCAGCAGTGTCGGCACGAGGTCCACCAGGCTCACCAGCTCGCCGACACGTCCGCCACCTATGAAATCTCCCCCATAGAGCGCCGTAGGCACACGAATCGAGCTCTCATGACAGGAGCGCTTGTACTCACCGTTGCGCGTCTTGAAGTGTGAGCCGTGGTCGGATGTGAAGAGGATGATCGTCTCTTCCGTCAGCCGCAGGCTGCGCAGCACGTCCATCACACGTCCGAGCGCCTCGTCGAGCCGCTTCACCATCCCGTAGTAGCCGCCCAGATGCTGGGGCGCAGTGCCAGTCAATGCTGCCAGATCTGGCGGCGTCCAGCGAGACGTGTAGGCATCACGGTAGACATCGGGTGCCGGGTAATCGTCGCGGTGATTCTGGTGATGCGGTTCCAGATAGGACAGGAAGAGGAAGAAGGGGTTGTCCGCCCTGCTCTGCTGATCAATGAAACGGATTGCCGCATCGGTCAGCGCATCTACACGGTAGCCCGGCAGCTGCACAGCCTCCCCAGCCTCGTTGTACACCTTCGTATCGTACGCGTCAGACGTGTGCTCCAGGGCATCGGCGGCCAGCCAGTGCTTGTAGCCACCCCGCAGCTGCGGCGGTACGGGCTGGTCCCGGGTGCAGGCTAGATGCCATTTGCCAATGTATCCGGTCTCATAACTAGCGGCATTATAATACTTGGCCAGCGTCGGCATGTCCTCCGGCAGCGGGATGCCGTTGGTGTAACAGCCAGTCTCCGTCGCATACAGCCCCGTCTGCAGGCTCGAACGGGCGGGACCGCACACCGGCTGACACGTGAAGGCATAGTCCAGATGCGTCCCCATCCGGGCCATCCGGTCAAAATTCGGCGTCAACCCCAGTGGATTGCCATGCACGCCCGTCGTATCCCAACGCTGCTGATCCGTAAAAAACACAATCACATTCGGTTGCTTGCGCGTACTCATGCTGCATCTCTCCCTCTCTTAAACGTGTAAAGCGAATAACGTGCAGGAGTCCGCCCGCTCGCGCAGAATACTGCACAAACGGGCGGACCTCTTTTTACTTGTCTCCTATAGCTTAACCTTTTAGGCCAGTGGTGGAAATCCCCTCCACAAAATAGCGTTGGGCCAGGAAGAAGACGATGATGCATGGCACGATGGTCACGACCGACATGGCCATCACTTGATTCCAGTTCACGGCGCCCTCGTTGTCCAGCACCATCCGCAGGCCGAGCGCGACGGTGTACTTGGAGACGCTGTTGATGTAGATCAGTGCGTTGAAGAACTCATTCCACGTCCAGATGAACTGGAAGATACAGACCGAGATGAGCGCCGGCACCGACAGCGGCAGCAGGACGCGGAGCAACGTGCTGAACGAATTACATCCGTCGATGACGGCTGCCTCATCGAGATCGCGCGGGATGCCCCGCAGGAACTGAACGATCAGGAAGATGAAGAATGCGTTGACGGCGAAGATGGCGGGCACATAGAACGGCAGGTACGTGTTCAGCCAGCCGAAGTTACGGAACAGAATGTACCGCGGGATGATGATAACGGCATCGGGCAGCATGAGCGTCGAGATCATCAGCGCGAAGAACAGCTTTTTAAGCGGAAATTTGAACCGGGCAAAACCGTACGCAACCATCAGACTCGACACCATCGTGAACAGCACAACCGGGATAACGAGCAAGAACGTATTGCTGAAAAAGCGACTGAAGCTCGTCCGTCCAACGCCTTCCCAGCCCCGTTCATAAGCCCCCCAGATGATCTCTGAAGGGATCAGCCCGATACTGGAAAAAATCTCGTTGTTGGGCTTAACCGAAGCCGACACCAGCCAGAGCAGCGGATACAGGAAGAGAATACTGAGCGCCGACAACAGCAGCACATAGCCAACATGGGTCCATTTCATCGGCTGTCCCCTCCATCCTCGTAATGTGTCCAGCGGTTGCTTGTTTTGAAGAGTACGAAGGTAAACACCAGAATGATGATGAACAACACCCAGGACTGCGCAGAGGCATAGCCCATCCGGAAGAACTGGAACGCATTGTCGTACAGCATCAACCCGTACAGATAGGTGGCCTTCATCGGCCCGCCGTCCGTGATGACGAAGGCAGAGGTGAACTGCTGGAAGGCGTTGATCATCTGCATGATCAGATTGAACAGAACGATTGGGGTCAGCATCGGCAGTGTAATCGAGAAAAAAGCCCTTACCTTTCCTGCGCCGTCCACTGTAGACGCTTCATACAACTCTTTGGGCACCTGCTTGAGCCCTGCGAGAAACAGCACCATTGAGGAGCCGAACTCCCAGACCGGCAGCAATGCAATGGTGAACAGTGCCAGCTCCGGATCGCCAAGCCAGTTGAGCGGCGGGATCGACAGATAGGACAACAGTTCATTGACGAGCCCTTCACGCATGAACAGGAACCGCCACAGCACCGACACGGCCACGCTGCCGCCCAGGATCGAGGGCAGATAATAGATCGTTCGGTAAATTCCCATGCCGCGCATCTGCCGGTTCAGCAGCATCGCCACCAGTAGAGCCACCACCAGCTTGGCTGGCACGGCGAACAATACATAGAGCAGCGTCACTCGCAAGGACTGGTAGAACACCGGATCCTTGGTGAACATCTCGATATAGTTAGCCAGCCCAATGAACCGCTGCTCCCGCACCATACTATAATCCGTAAAGGAATAGACGAGCGAGGCAATGAACGGCACCAGCGTCAGCACGATGAAGCCGATGATCCAGGGGCTGATATACAGGAGGCCGATCCGTTCCCCCTTGGCCCGGCGTTTGCGCGGGGCTTGCAGTGTCGGTGCCTCAGGAGCGCCTGTAGCCGGTTGTTTTCGCATGTGTCTCACACCTTGTCTGTACCGGGGCCCGGGCGACTCACGCCTCGTGCCCCTTTGTTATGTCTGACGGGTTGCTTTGATTCTGCTGCCGCTTGAAGCAGAGGTAAAATGTTACTTGATTTGCTCCACCAGAAGCGATTACCCTCATTCAGAGGTAAAATGTCACTTGATTTGCTCCGCCAGTCGCGAATACCCTCATTCAGAGGTAAAATGTCACTTGGTTTGCACTGTCGAGCTCGATTCCCCTCATCCAAGGGTAAAATGTCACTTGATTTGCTCCATCAAGCTCGATTCCCCTCATCCAGGGGTAAAATGTTACTTGGATTGCATTGTCGAGCTCGATTCCCCTCATCCAGGGGTAAAATGTTACTTGGATTGCACTGTCTAGCTCGATTCCCCTCATCCAGGGGTATAATGTTACTTGGATTGCACTGTCTAGCTCGATTCCCCTCATCCAGGGGTAAAATGTTACTTGGATTGCACTGTCGAGCTCGATTCCCCTCATCCAGGGGTAAAACGTTACTTGGTTTGGACCGTCGGGCACGATTCCCACATTCAGAGATAATCTCTTGGTCGGTATTTCGGCACTGCGCCCGGCTGCTGGCGCAATAGCCACTTCAACGCGGCAGCCCTTTAGGGCATACTTCTTAGCTTCTCATCCAGCCGGGCCATGAGGTCCGCTGCTGCCTGATCTGGGGACAGCTGCTTGAACGCAACGCGATCGAGAATATCCTGGGCAATCTGGTTGAGCTCCTGGTTGTTGCTCAGTCCGTTGACCGGGTTGCCCGGGTTCTCCATGGCAATCTGTACCGCCTCAGCCACAGTCGAATCAATCGCGCCATCCGCCACCAGTTGCTCCGCGTTGGCCGCAACAACCGGCACACTATAGACATCCTTCAGGATGGCTGCTGCTTCCGAGGAAGTGAGCAACCAGCTGGCGAACTTGGCCGCCTCCTCTGGATGCTTGGACGCCTTGCTGATCGCCAGCGGGTTACTCGGGTTCACGAGCACCGCCGAGGTGAGCGCATCTGCCGGCACCGGATACATGCTAACGCCGAGGTTCGGCGTGTAGGTCTTCACCTTGGCAATCGTCGAGGCCAGCGTGAACATCATGCCGATGTTGCCTTCCTGCCATTGCAGGTTCTCCGCCAGATCCTTGTACAGGCTGCTCTCGGCGATCGGTTGCATCACACCGTCATCCAGCAGCTGCTGGTAGTAAGCAAACGCCGCTTCCAGCGCATCTGCCTCGAATCCCACCGTTTTGTCATCCTGAATCCACTGGTTCCCCGTCTGCTGATTCACGAATGGCTGCAGGAACGTGCGGTAGTCGAACATACCCAGCAAGTAAGCATTCGGATCTTCCTCGTGGACACGCTTGCCGATTGTGTGAATCGTCTCCCAGTCCCATACGGTATCCTCGGGAATATCAAAGCGATCAAAAAAGTCCTGGTTGTACAAATTCACCATGCCATTGACGCCCATCGGCAGACCAGCCAGCTTGCCATCGAACACGGCATACCGTTCCAGGAAATCGGCATCAAAGGCGTCGAGGTCAATGTACTCGTCCAAGGTGTAGAGATCGACAACCAGATCGCTCTTCACTGCCAGCTCGTCGATCCAATCGACGGACAGCGGTGTCAGGTCCGGTGCAGTCCCACCCGCAAACTGTGTGACGAGCTTCTGATAATACCCGTCGAAGCCGCTGTATTCAGGTTCAATGGTGACATGCGGATTGTTCTCTGTGTACAGATCGATGGCATCCAGCAACGCCTTGTGCCGGACCTCCGAGCCCCACCAGGAGAAGCGCAGCGATACCTCCTGTGGTGAATCGTCACCCGAGCCCCCGCTATTGCCGCTGTTCTGCGGGCTGTTGCCTCCGTCGCCTCCGGCACATCCGGCGAGCACACCGGTCAGTAGAATCGCGCTTAGCGCAGATGGCCAGACTTTTCTATGTCTCATTTGTTTTGCCCCCTCACGTGTAGTTGACTCTAACTATACTGGCGTGTCCAAGCTATGAAAAGGCATACAAAATGACGAAAGGTATCATTTCTTGTGCTTTTTTGCTCAAAGGTATCCGAAGTTGACATTCAGCTTAAATTCCGAGAAATATCGGCTATTTTGGAGAGATGTGGCGCCTGTACAAACCCTGGAGGATCGATTATGCTGGTGAAAACGATTGCAATTGTAGCAGGGGATAGACAACCCTTGGGAGGTGCAGCACCATGTATACCCTACTGCTAGTCGATGATGAACAAGAGATCCGAAGCGGTCTTTCTCAATATTTCCCGTGGCATGAGGTGGGCTTCGAGCTGGTGGGCCAATGTGCGGATGGACGGGAGGCGCTGCAGTTTCTGGAAAAGCGGGCGGTCGATGTCCTCCTCTGCGATATTCGCATGCCGATTCTATCGGGGCTGGAGGTCGCGCAGCAGTTGTACGAACGCAAAAGCGGCATTAAAGTCGTCTTCTTGAGCGGCTACAAAGACTTCGATTATGCCAAGCAGGCGATGACCTACGGTATCCAGCATTACATCGTCAAACCGACCAAATATACGGAGCTGTTCGACGTCTTCTCTTCCCTCAAGCTGGAGTTTGATGAAGCCACTGCACGTGATACAGGCCAGAGCGAGGTGCAGAGCGCCAGCTTCAATGCACAAGTCATTGCGGCGATTCAGGCGTACGTCGAATCCAATTATGCCAAAGCCACCCTGGAGGAAGCAGCGGGCATTGTCCATATGAACCCTCACTATGTCAGCAAGTATTTCAAGGAAAAGACGGGCGAGAACTTCTCCGATTACGTGACAGCTGTGAAGATGGCACGGGCGGCCGAGCTGCTGCGGGATATCCGTTACAAAACCTATGAGGTCAGCGAGATGGTTGGCTACAGTTATGCCAAGAACTTCACCCGCACCTTCAAGCGGGTTCATGGCGTGAGCCCACGCGAATACCGCAACAATTACGAAGGAACAAGGGATTAGCATGCGGAGAAAATTTTTCATCAAAAATCTGGCGCTCTTCCTCATTCCCCTCCTCATTCCAACCATCGTGCTGGGTACGCTCTCCATTATTGTAACCAAGCGCTACAATGAGGCAGAGATCAACCGCAACCAGATGCAGCTGTTCCACCAGATGGACCGCAATATTGAGCTGATTTTCAATGAGATGGACGCCCTCGGCTTGAACTTCGGTCATGTGGAGACGTTGTATCGTCTGGAGGATATCCTTCGCACACAGCAGGTGACCTTGGAGAACAAGCGACTGGTTCAAGCTACGCAAAATTTCATCGATGCCCCAGCGAACGCCCGGCCATACATTGAATCCATCTATGTCTACGTGCGCAATCCGTATAATCAATTCCTCGCCAGCGGCACCGGCCTGACCAACCTGCGGGAGTTCCATGATCTCTCGTGGTGGGGCAGCTTTCTCGATCATCAGGAGGCTGGCGCGGGGATCTGGACGGAGGAACGACTGGTGCAGCGGTATTCATTTGAGCAGCCGATCTCGGTTACTACCCTCTTCAAGCCGCTCTATTCCAGTGTGCTCCGGGAGCCGTTTGGCGTCATCGTTCTGAATATCTACACCGAGTACATGGAGCGCCTGCTGCGCACCTACGAAACCTACCCCGGGCAACTGCTGCTCGTACTGGATGAGGACGATAGGATTCTGTTCCAGAGCCGGGAGCTGGGGGAACTGAAGGTCGATACGGTACAACAAGCTGCCAAGACAAATGCTTCCTTTACCTTGCGCGATTCCGACCTGTCCTATGCGGGTGCCCAACTGGCCTCCAGTCGCTATGAGGGATGGCGTTACCTCTCGCTGGTGCCGGATCAGGCGATACATCCGGTTGCTTTTCGGCTGAGTGAATTCACGGTCTACGTGGTGCTGCTATCGTTCCTGCTGGGACTGGCACTGACGTATTATCTGACGGGACGCTCGCTGCGTCATATCCGCCGGATGATGATGATCATCAAGTCCGCTGAGAAGGGGTTGCCGCTGCCCCAACAGCCCGATGCGCGCAGCAGCTCCGATGACGAGACCAATTACATCATTCAGACGATGACGCGCAACTTCATTGAGCATCATTACCTGAGCGTCCAGCTCTCCGAGAAAAAATACCGGCTCCAAGCCGCCGAGCTGCTCGCGCTCCAATCGCAGATGAACCCCCATTTCCTCTTCAATACGCTGGAGACGATCAACTGGAAGGTCATGGGGCTGACACGGCGGCCTAACGAAGCCAACCACATGCTGGAGAACCTGGCCGATCTGATGCGCTACTCGCTGGATACGCCGGGCCGCATCGTGACCCTGGAGCAGGAGGTCGCCATCACCCACAGCTATATCGCGCTGCAGAAGATGCGGTACCAGGACAAGTTTGATGTCATCTGGGATTATGACGAGGAAGAAGCCAAGGTGTACAGCATCGTCAAGCTGGTGCTGCAGCCGCTAATCGAGAATAGCTTGTATCATGGGATTAAGGAAAAGGAAGGCAACGGCCGTATCAAGATTCGGATCGAGACGGCGGACGGTTGGACCCGCGTTGCTGTGATCGACAACGGTGTTGGCATGACGCCAGAGCGGCTACAGGAGGTCCAGGCCCGATTGCTGCTGGATGGCGAAGCGGAGGATCACATCGGACTGGCCAACACCAACCGCCGACTGATGCTCACGTACGAGCAGCCGCACGGCCTTCACCTCTGGAGCAGACCCGACTGGGGCACGGTGGTGTGGTTTCGGATTCCGCAGTGAGGCTGAGTTTGCGGGCAATTGCTCAGTGCAATCAGATTGAATGCTATTGGCAGACCCGACGCATACCATCTCAACTACTCCTGACGAAGAATGAAGGCGGAGGATGCACCGATGGATGTCTAGACCACAAACAGCGGCCCCGCAGCCAAGGCACAATGCCTCGGCCACGGGGCCACTCACACGAAATATGGTGCACATTGTTGCTTAATTCGCACTCCTGAGCGCGATCCGCCTCATCCAAGGGTAAAATGTTACTTGGTTTGCACCCCTGAGCTCGATTCGCCTCAATTAGGGGCAA
The DNA here is from genome assembly GCF_000378385.1 of Paenibacillus daejeonensis DSM 15491. Taxonomy (GTDB): domain Bacteria; phylum Bacillota; class Bacilli; order Paenibacillales; family Paenibacillaceae; genus Paenibacillus_D; species Paenibacillus_D daejeonensis. The sequence continues at coordinate 142,352 of NZ_KB899661.1, forward strand.
AATGTTACTTGGTTTGCTTCCTTGAGTGCGATCCGCCTCGTTCAGGGGTAGAATGTTACTTAATTTGTTTCTCTAGCCGGAATTCAGACCAATTAGGTGCACAATGTCACTCGAATCGCGCCACCAGACTGAACTTAGCCAAATCAAGTGCACATTGTTACTCGAAACTCCCTCACTAACCCAAACTAGCAAACGCTATTACGCACGTGACGCAGCGCCTTCTTCCGCTGCCAGGCAACGTCTGCCGCCAGCTACGTTTCCTTCCCGGACTTAGAGAGCATGATGCCCAGAATCGTCGAATCGGTGTTCGCGAGTCCCTCCTGGACCAGCCGCTCCATGTTGCGGATGGTGTCCTCGACCTCATCGAAGATGACGCCGTCGCTCGGTGATGGCGAGATGTCGTTCATCGCCAGCGTCGCGGCTTGAATGGCCGCGTTCGTGCCGGTCGAGATCTTGAGTGCGCAGGTCGCTTTGGCGCCGTCGCAGATCATGCCGCTCAGCGAGGCGATCGTGCTCTGGACGCCACGCTTAATCTGAGCAAGGCTCCCACCCATCAGGTAGATGATACCGCTGTTCGCACCGACGCCCCCTGCAATTCCGGAACCGCAAAGCGGCGAAAGTCGACCAATATACTGTTTGATGTGCACGGTCACGAGGTTGCTGAGCGCCAGCGCGCGGGCCAGCTTCTCCTCATCAGCCCCAATCCGCTCCGCGAGCGCAATCACGGGTAGCGTACAGGCAATGCCTTGGTTGCCGCTGCCCGCTGTCGTCATGACCGGCATCGCACTGCCGGCCATACGCGCGTCGGAGGCCGCCGCCGTAGCAGCAATAATGCCTGTAGCCATATCTTGGCCGAACAGATTGACCGCCGATTGCTGGGCCATTTTGCGACCGACCTGCAGACCGTATTCACCGCGCAGGCCTTCCTCGGAGATGGCTTTGTTCATCGCCACGCCTTCCAGCAGGAACTCGATATCTTCCAAGGCCACCTCAGTAGCAAAGGAATAGATCCCGTCCAGCGTCAGCTGAGAGGCCACATCATCCACTACTTCAGCCTCACAATCCGCCTTCTCTCGTCCCTGCTCTACCGGTTCGCCGTTTCGCAGCAGCTTTGTCACACGGGTATGCTCCCGCTCAATGACGACCAGCACGTCAGTTGTCGGACCTTGCAGCCGTGCTTCAATATATAACTTCTCTGGTGTTTCCTTCAGCTCCACCTGGAGCACATCCCGGGCAAGCAGCCGGTTGGCCGCTTCCAGCTCGTCCGGGGATAGTCCGGAGAGAATCTCCAGCTTGCGGTGCGACCGTGGAATCACGGCGCCCAAGGCTGCTGCGATTGGCAGGCCGGATTGGCCGGTTCCCGGAATCCCCACACCCAGCGCATTTTTTATAATATTGCCACTCAGGCATAGCTTCATGCTCTGTATCTCTTCATCCAGCAGCTCCGCAGCCAGGGATACGGCATACGCAACCGCGATCGGCTCCGTACACCCTTCGGCCGGGGCCACTTCTTTTTTTAACAGCTCCAGTAGCGGATTCATCTTGCCACTCCCCTATCTATGTTGTCCTCCGCCCAGCGGTCTATTGGTGCTTTCATTATAACAGATCCCCTACTCTGAGAGCTGACATCCCCGTCAAAAAGGGCTTAATTTAAGCCATCATTCCACTTCTTCCCGAGCTAGTCTGTTGAAATCTTCATCTATTGAAACTTAATGGAAGGTTCTACGTCTAATAATCGAACAAACAATTCCAATTTTTGCATCATCCTTAGGGATAGAAGAGGAGACTGACAATGAAAAAATGGACCTTCCTGACCACATTGCTTGCCTTGGCCATCCTGGCAGTTGTACCTGCGCCGGCGTTTGCAGCAACGCCGAAGATTATCGATGTCCAAACTAGTGGTACGTATACCTACATCTTTAAGAGCGATAACAGCGTGTGGCAATTCGGTTATTTCAAATCGGTGCCTACCCGTCTGGATTTACCGCAGCCTGCCAAAAAAATCGTAGCTGCCGATTACGATACCATTGTACTGTTCGAGGATGGTACGGTATGGCGTTATCCCAGGGAAGAGCATCTGACGCCGGCACCGATTCCTGGACTGACAGATATTATCGACCTTGCGAACGGGCGAATTCATACGTTGGCGTTAAAAGCGGACGGGACGGTATGGGGCTGGGGAACAAACTTTCAAGGTCAGCTTGGCAACGGGCAGCTCAGTGATTCGTGGGATGTTCCCGTGCAGAAAGCACAGGGCTTGACTAAGGTGAAAGCCATTGCTGCCGGCGATAACAGTCTGGCGCTGACCGAGCAAGGCGAAGTGTACACGTGGGGCGGTTGGCCGCATAGCAGCCGTGTTACGGCAGCCAATCCGGAAGGCTATCGTATCACACCTGTGAAGGTACACAATCTACCGGCCATTACCGCGATTGATATGCATGGTACCAATGTTTTGGCGCTAGATGTTTCCGGTAAGGTACATACCTGGGGACAGAACTTCCTGCAGATGAAATCAACATACGACGACGGGGGAACGTTAACAGCACCTGTACAAATCCCGGGTATCGATAACGTACAAGCTATAGCCCTTGTACACCAAGCCTTGTTCCTCAAAACGGATGGTACCCTCTACACGGCCGGGGTGGCTCCCGGGCAATATTATAATCTCACCCAGGCACAAATAGACCAGCAACTGCGCCCGCATCGCATCTCCTCCCTAACGGATGTCACAACAATTGATGCTAGCGTGGGTCAGTTATTTGCTCTGGATACCAAAGGAGAGCTATACGGTTGGGGTAACGGTGCTTCAGGGTACTTAGGCGATGGATCCGTGTATTGGAAGTCCTATCAGGAGCGGCCGACCCGCATCCTCGACACCGGCACCGTCATCATCAACAGCGTACGTCAGGATTACCCAGGCGTTATTCATCAGGGGGTAACAATGGTACCGCTGCGTAAGCTGGCTGAGCCGCTCGGAGCAACACTAGGATTCGAGGATCAAACCAAGCGAGTGACGATCAGCTACGGCGGTCAAAAGGTATCGATGCTTCCAGGTGACGCGACAGTCACTGTGAATGGAGCGCCAATCCAGCTCGGTGGTCCGATCCGCATCTACAACAACGAGACGCATGTGCCACTACGCTTCATTAGTGAATTGTTTGGGGCTCAGGTAGCTTGGCACGCTGATCGGGCAGAGATTACGGTGACGACTGCGAAGTAAGCGAGGCAACAGGCGAGCATCGAAAAAGGACCATCTGCAGTCATTGCGGATGGCCCTTTTTGCTATAGGGTGACTATGCTTCTGTTGCTGACGTACGCTTGACGGATCCAAAGTACATTGCGAGGCATAAGCCAGCTACAAAAGCTGCGAGACAGATGATGGTTGGTCCGATCCCACTTACGAACCCAGGAAAGATGACGAACACCGAACCGGTAATTAAACCAATCATAACTGCATACGTCATCCGTGGGTAGGTAGCGAGCAGGTAACGGATCGCTTTGCTGCTGAAGAAGAATCCAGCCAGAACCCCGAATCCGATCGTAAAGATAATCGGAAGATTAAAGGTCGACAATGCATTGATCGCCGTAGGATAGACACCAATCAGCAGCAGGACGAAGGAACCGCTGACACCCGGCAGCAGCATCGCCATACTGGCTGCCCACCCGGCGAAAAAGAGGCCAATGGTCGACCAAAGCGTGAGTGTCGTCTGCGGTCCGGCATCTTTGTCGCCTGACATGAAGGCCATAGACGCCATAAGCAGCAGCCCCACCAACAGAACGACAATGTGCTTCGTCCCGAAATTCCGTCGGACATCAGCCTGCCGGATCAGCATCGGCAGCACACCCAGGATTAGTCCCGTGAAAAAGAATTGCGTTGGTGCGTAATGGTGTTCCAGTAAGTATTCAATGACCCGGCTAAGCGATACAATAGCTGTAACCATTCCAAGGCCAAGCGGGATGAGAAAGCCCCAGTGACGTTTCCAATCCTTGCTGAACAAGCCGCTGATCGCTTCCAGCAGCCGGTAATAGATACCAAGCACAACGGCCAGTGTACCGCCGCTGACACCGGGGATGAGGTCGGTCGTGCCCATGGCGAATCCCCGCAACAGATTTTTCCACTCCATTGATTCCTTCTCCTTGTCTCCGATAATGATGATATCTCTTTGTCTAACTTCTAAGTCTACCACATCGGGCAGCGAGATTCCTAGCGAGCGCAGGATGAGGTGGATATAAGGTCCAATATGTCTGGTAGAAATGTCTAATAAACACGAAAATTCGTGTATAATTAGACCTTTTTTCTTGTTTGGGCTCAATAAGTGCGAAATTTCATATATATTTTGCATTTTTAACGATTTGGCTGCAAATAAAGCTGATTTTTCGTGTTTATTGATGAGGCCTGAATCCACTTAACCATGCACGGGTTGGATAGATTTAGTCAGCCAATATGCAGAATCCCCCAGCCGGTCCACGGCTGGAGGATTCTTACATCTATTCAGGCGTCGGGTTAAATGGAAAATTGGCGAGGAAGTTATTCCAATCCTCTATAGCTACCTTCTTATCCATCAATGGACTGTGGACCCGGCTCGCGATTGCTTGCGCGCTTCGAAGCTCGTGCCTCACATCGTGCTCGTTGCCGCCAATCAACTCCCGAATGCAGTAGTCTATGAATCCGTTCATGCTAGTCGACTCGATGGCGCTTAAGCCCGAACCACCCGTTAAAAGAGCCCGCAACTGTCCAATAACCAGATCATCCGACTCGTTAGACTCGATACTGCCCAGTGTTAACGAGATGAGTTGATGCTTGGTCCCGAGGAAGGTGCGAATCTCCTGTCGTTCCAGCTCCGCCTCTCGCATCTGCCATGCGACTATGAAGATGACCAGCATGACCACGGGCACTAGAAACATCATCACTTGCACTAGCAACCTTCTATTCCTCATGCTCCTCGCCCCTCTCCCGCTGAGATTCCAACTTTACAGCCGTGGATCGATCTCCCGTTCCTTGGCTTCCTCGAACAGCAGGTCGGCGACCGCCTGCTTGTAGGCCTCGTTGTCCTTAGAGATCTCAGCGAGCGGAATGGCGAGCATGGCCCGGCCCAGCCGGTGCTCGGCTGCTGAGGTGCGGAGCTTGGCGCCGATGTTCTTTTGCTTAATTAAGTGTGCATACTTGTGCGGGAAGGTGTAGTCGTAACCATAAATGATCGACAGGTACTCCTTGTTGCGTACCTTCATGAACGGTACTGAATTCCCTTCGGTCTCCGGCTTGATGACGACTCCCTCCATCCGCTCGGCGGTGGTTAGACGCTCATAGAAACGCTCCGCTTGCTCCAAGTGGTCCGGCGCTTCCAGATCGATCACCACGTAAGCGTCATCGGAGAGGAAGCGGTACAAGTCGGATGTCTTCTGCGACGGGAATCGTTCCGTGCCATCCTTCATCACTTCCTTGAGCAATCCGAATGGCTTGTAATCCAGCTTGGCCTCGCCCGCATACAGCTCTAACTGGTGGCGATACACGTCATACGCCTCCTTATGGGCTGCCAGTGGCATGCTGCGGTCCTGAACCTCTTTCATCACCTTGTAGTTCTGATAGAGTGCAGTGCCGTACTTCTCACTGAGCGCGCCCTTACTCATCTGGTGGCGCTCCTGCTCGAAGTCGCTCGCCTCATATTCGGCAGAGAGCTGGCCGAGTGCCTCCTCGAACCCGTTCTGCTGCAGAAAATCCAACTCCAGCTCCAGCGCCTTGCTGATCGGCTCGAACTGCCGCCGAATCAGGCCATCGCCCATCGCGCGCCAAGGCAGCAGTTCCCCGTCGAGCAGCATGATCTCGACGCCGTTATCCTGCATGTATCCGCCAAAGCGCGTCAGCAGCCGCTCATACACGGGTGCCAGCTCGACGCCTTGCACACGGTAGCCGGTGCGGCTGACCGCATAACACTGCTCGGGGTCCCGGTGCAGATAGATCGTGCAGCGCGAGCCCATGTACTTGGGCTGCAAGACGACCTCGCGCACGCCGCGTCTGGCGAAGTAGGCGAGTCCCTGCTGAAGCGACTCCAGCTCGCCACGTTCGGCATCCTTATCTGCTGGCGACATCGTGCCGGAGATATGGTTGATGCCGTGACGCGCCACATAACGGAGGCGGCGCTGGTCCTCAAGGTCCAGCTCCGCCAGCGATACCCGGCGGTCCTCCTTGAACAGCTCCGGCAATTCCTCCCGCCGCGCCGCGGCTGTCGCCCGCATGCTGCGGAAGAACAGCCGTCCACCCATATCAACGCCGCTCAGTGCGTAGCCGTGCACACAGCCGCTGTCCAGATGCAGCTTGTTTTTGATGCGGAAACCGCGGGCTGCTGCCACGTGACCAAACAGGTGGTACGGGTGATTGGCCACCGCATCCTCCTGAAGGAACTGCAGCTGCGGCTCGACTGGTGCCTCGCGGTCGATCCGATAGGTGCGCTGATGACGGCGCCCCTGCGGATCCAACTTGCCGATATATTTGCTGCGACAAGGCGCATGCGTAACATAGAACGAGGGGCTGCCCTCGCCGATGAACCGATAGAACGGCTGTGCTGCGGTGACGAGCACCAAGAACTTTTCCCACAGCTCGGGCTGCGCCTGCAATACGGCAATCGAGTCAAAGTACGTCTCGACCAGCTCCCGATCCGCGCCTTTGATGCCCCCCTCGATGTAGCGGCGGACAAAGTTCTCATGATTGCCCAGCACAAAGCGAAAATGCTCTCGGTTGGCGTAGAGAAACTCAATCGTAGCCGCCGTCTGTTTGCCTTTGTCGATCCAATCGCCCGCCAGCACCACTTGCTTGCCTGCCGCCTTGGGTCCCGCTGTCATCAGGCCATCCTCGATACGGTAGCCAAAGCCGATCAACAGCTGCTGCAGCTCGTCCACGCATTCATGTACGTCCCCTACCACGATATAGCTATGCGTATGCGGCAACGTCGCGGCCAGATAGTCATCCCAATTCTCTACTGCCACCTGATACTCCGGATTCGCCACACCCTCTTCAGGCACGTAGAAATCCTTAGCCCTCACCTTATGCACCGCATCGTAGCCCTCCCGTGCCAGCACGGGCAGCACCTCCCGGCGCAGCCGATTGATGTGACCTGTAATCAGCCGCTTGGAGCGGTCGGAGGCATAATAGTCTTCGCGCTTGCGATAGTCGAAGAGGACAACCTCGACGCGGTAGTGGTTGGCTTCGGCCACCTGACGCACTTTTTCCCGGAAGTCCTCCGCCAGCGCCGTCGTATCCACGATAACAAACTCAGCATTTACGGGATACGAAGTGACTAAGCGCAGCTTGGTGAGCAGCAGGTCGAACGCCTGTGAGCTCGCCTCCAACATCGTCTGATCGTACTTATCATAGTCGTGGCCCAGCAGCTCCTGGCGGATATCGTCAGAGGACAGCAGTTGGACATTGCTCCGTACACGCCGCTCCTCATCCTGCTTGGCGAGCTGGGGTATCAGCACCTCCCGCGCAAAGGTCGACTTGCCACACTCGGTCGAACCGACGAGCATCAGGATGGTATGCACTTTTGTGGTGATTTTCATGGGTCAAGCCTCCTTTCTGCGCACGATGGCGCCTTGGGTTGTCTGAATGCCATCCACTCGGTCACCAATGCCGATCCACTCGATGCTGCGGTCAGGTGCGCTGACGATTGGCTCCAGCCACGCTCGGAATGCCGCTTGCCCCATCTCCCAGCTATGATCGTCATGCCGGAAGCCGTCCAGCTCGTAGTAGACGTTGAAGTCAGCATTAGGCGTCGTAATAATCAGCCGGTCAAATTGGACTTCACGGCACACCAGCGCCACCAGCGCAGCAGCCTCATCCTCAGGCATATGCTCGACGACTTCCGTCAGAATCACGTCAACGGTTTCGCCATTGTACGTTTCCAGAAAACGATCCAGCGAAGCGTACGTGGCAAGGTTGTCGAGCTCCCGCTCCGCCGCCTTGCGCTGTACCCCGGCCAGCAGCTCCTCATCGATATCCACGGCATAGTAGCTCTCTTCGATCCGCCCCGCGTAATGCAAGGCGTAGAAGCCCTCGCCACACCCGAGATCGAGGATCGCTTTGTCAAACGGCAGGTGCTCGGTGATGACGTTGCGCCGCTGCATCCCCGTGCGGCCGTAGGCTAGGGAGATTGAATAGCGTTCTGTCTGCTCGAGCGCGGCTTTGTATTTGGCAAACCGGTCCCGCGCATTTAGGAAGTGGCTGGCGAACAGGCTGCGGATGTAAAACGGTGCATCAATAACGCCAAGGCTCGGAATATATTTGTCCAGAATGGAATCCGAAATATCGATATTCTCCTTGCCCAGCAAGGAGAGGAACAAGCAGAGCATGCTTGCCACGTGCAACAGATGATACAGGCTGCGCTCCGTGGACAGGGTCAATGAGTAACTCTTGTGCGCCTGATGCACCGTCTCGAAGGTACAGTCGGTCAGATGGCGTTCGAACAACGCCACGAAATGCAGCCGCTCAATATGAATCATCGGGATGTGCAGCGTATGACGGTATCCCGGGACATCCTGTTCATGGTGACTCTTCAGTGGCGACGAGAAAAACTCATTGATGGCACTGAGTCCAAACAGTGGTGTGTTGTAGCGTGACACATTGAGGTACTCGAACTGCTCCTGCCGTTCTTGCTTAAAGGACACCTCGTTATCCGCATCCTTAAAGTACACGTTGTAGGTGCTTTCGTCTGTATACCAGCCATAGGCCATGCCCTTGCGCACGCTGCGCAGCTGCATGCCGGTGCCCGGATTTTTGCGAATCAGAAACGTAAACTTGGGGTTGGTCGATGTTACTTGTACGATAGCCACATTCTCACTCCTCTTTTAAACAAATGCCCAGACATAAAAATAGACTGCTTGCGCCACCTGTCCCTTCTGCAGCAATAGGCTACAGCAAAGGACAGACCGGCATCAAGCAGTCTTTACAGGCAGGGGGCTTCCCTTATCCTTGAACGACATATACGTCAGGCGGCTAGGCCGCTTGCGACATCGGCAAGAATAGGGGGCTGCAAAGCACTTGATATCCGGGCAGATTGAAATTGGCAAACGCCCCATTGGCGTATAGAACCGTCGATGGATACGTAGCGGACCGTAGATTGCGTTCATCCGATAGAACAACGTGTTTCAGCTGGTCATTCTGCTGCCGTGGATTCATAAGCTTTGCACCTCCCTTTCGTTCGTGTTATAAATTTGGGTTCAAAAAGATCGATTTTCAGCACCGAGAAGGTTAAAGGCAGGAAGGGAATGAGGAGCGGAGCGTAGCCAAAGCTACGTGAGCAACGGAGTCCCGACTGCATTTAAGATTCGATGTCGAACCTGCTTCGTCAGCATGTACTTCGTGATCAAAAGCGGGCTTTATGAACTTCCTTTCAAGTATGCTGACTATCATAGCATCGTATTTAAAAAGGTGTCAACTAGGAATTACCAGTTGCTGCTGCGGGGCTGGGGGATCTATTGGCGTTGCGGATTGGTATTCTTGGTTATAAATTTGCTCCATCTGCGACAGTACCGCTTGGGCTTGCGTGGCAAACGGCAATGCTTTAATTTTTCCTTTGGCGAGCAGGCTTCCAGCCGGAGCGTCCCCCATGGCACCGTCGTAGAGCAAGCTGGCACCTCGGGTTGGGGGCGGGAAAAAGAACTTCATTAACGGCCTTACGTAGAAGGGCAAACCTGATCCGGTTCCTTTACGAAGGGTGTTGTTGGGGCCAGGGTCGACACTCCGCATAACAATCCCATGCTCTTGTTCCATGGCTGCCGCCGCTGCCTGTGTCCAGAGCGACATTGCCAGCTTGGTCGTGGCGTACGGTCCGGTAAGCTTCTTGAAGGATGCCGGGCGTGCCAGGGTGGCGGCATCGAACGACTTCAGGAAGTCGAAGGCGTTCGAGGAGGTGTGGACGACGCGCTTCAGCCTGCCTCGTTTCAATTGCTCCACCATTTCCATCGTGATGATGTACGGCGCGACGGTTTGCACCTCGTAGTGCAGCTCGCGTCCCTGTGGGGAATACATCAGCTTGTCGAAGCTGCCACCGGCATTGTTAAAGAGAACATCAATCGATGCTTCCTGGGACTTGATCTGTTCCAGTCCTTGGCGCAAGCTAGTGAAGCTAGAGACGTCGGCCTTGTAAATTCGGAGCTGACCACGCTTGCGGCTCTCTTGCAGCAGCTGATCGTCTGCCGGGAAGTCCGAACGAATCAGCACTGCCACATCCCAGCCTTCACCAAGCAACTTACGCGTGAGCGCCAATCCAATGCCGCTACTTGCCCCGGTGATAAGTGCCGTGTAGGCGCTAGATTGATTGTGCATGTATACTCCCCCTTGTTTGTTCTCCAGAATAATCGGGATGCGTTTACCGTCCTTTTGACCAGTCTATAACTTGGAGCTGACTCCAAGTCAAGCAAGAAATTGGAGGGACATGGGGAGGGGATGAATCTCTTGACCTGGAGTTGACTCCAGGTTTTATAATGGATGGAGATAATATCAGTCGAGGAGGAAAAGTCCATGAACGATCAGCCAACGTCCACTTTTACTGAGGACAGCACATATACGATCAAGCAAGCGGCGGGGCTGTCCGGGCTGTCCGAGGATACGATCCGGTACTATGAGAAAATTAGTCTGCTCCCATCCCCTGATCGCACAGGTGGCGGCCACCGTGCCTATCGTCAGACCAATATCGAGCAGATGAGACTGATCGTTTGTCTGAAGAAAACAGGAATGCCGCTGGAGGAGATGAAGCCATTTCTATCGGCGGAGCTGGAAAATACCGAGTCCCATCCTGAGCTCTACGCCTTGATGCTGGAGCATCGGGAGCGCATCCTTGGGCAAATCGAATCGCTGCAGCAGGTCGTCTCGGTCATCGACCAGAGGCTGTCAGCAGGCGTAACGATGGTACCCGCTTGTTCGACGAATGAAGAGAAGAGTGACTAAGTTGGCAACTAACACAACTTTTGTCTCTTGGTTACGCCGCTAATGTTCTCCACTTGGCTTGTAGCTGCCATACTTCTCTTCCCACGCTGCAAGCCAATCCTTATAAGTCATCCCTGTGATCTCCTCAAGTGTCTGTCCATCGATAGAGTAAGGCCCCCCCAGGGAGGCCGCACCATTCTTGCTCACAGGTGATGAAGTACCGCCTACGGCCTGCCCATCAACATAAAGTACGGAAACTTGGGTTTCGTAGGGTTGATCATTATAAATTGAAGCGTAGATCTTTTCCAAAGGATGATTCGTAACTACATAGCCGTAAACTGTTACCTTCTTTCCCCAGTATTGCTCAGGAGCAACATCTTGCACAGCCCATATGTTCATATATGGTGGCCGCGTCATCATATCTTTTTCTAACTGATAAGAACTCACTTCGCCAAGAGAAGAATGAATAGTAAAGCCTTTTGACTTTAATAAAGCAACCGCGGCTGCCTCTTCGCCTTTTATTTGTGGATGGGTGTTACAAGAGGAGGCGATAATCAGGATTATGCCGGACAGCAGGATCAACATTGATATGGTTCTCATATTAAGCCCCCTTTGGAACACCAAACTTTTAATGTTGCTGAAAATCTGGTCTTTTCTCTCGCGGAAAGCTCCTCGCCACATTAAACTAAAGACTCTTACCTAATTAATTATAGATTGTAAATTGTTGATTTTTAGCCCTAACAATTATATGTTTTACTTCGCGAATTTTAGTGCATGCGCATAGGACTCTCACAATTTCGAACGGGCGGGCCCTTATCTCTCCTCACGGAGGAAGTACTACGAGTCAGCTAGTACTTGAACCATCTCGGCATTTAGGAGACTTCACTTCCTATTCATTAGCGTCGCCAAGCGTACAAACAGACCCCTCGCCTCCCTATCTAAAGGATAGGAGCCGGGGGTCTCACACAGTACGAAGAGCATATCGTCATGCCAGTATCCAGCCATTCCCGAATCTAACGCTCCCCACGAGAGTGTCGATTATTGGTGAGCAACCGTGTATATGGAGCGATAATTGAGGATCGCCAACCTGTAAGGGAACTGAGCGACCTTATTATGGTTTTTTCAGCATGTGTTTGCATTCTATCGGAACTCAGCGCCGTTATTTAATGAAAATGCCGATAAAAACGTAGGTTTTGAACTCCATAAGGTCTTTCAGTTCCGTTAGATTTAGAAAACTTGGGCATTGCGCTTGGATAACGTCGGTCAGTTCCGTTAGCACCTGCCCCGCCCCCATATTTTCACTCTAACGCTCGCCACGATTATCTCTTCGCTTCATCGCTTCCTGCTCCCGGAAAACTGACGGCGACATACCGTACTTTTTCTTGAACAGGGTAGAGAAATAGGTGGTATTGTAAATTCCCACAGACTCGCTGATCTTAGCGGCTGTATGATCGGTGGTCGCCAGCAGCGTCCGGGCCTTCTCCAGCCGGATACCATTAAGGTATTCGCTGAACGATTGCCCGGTTGCCCCCTTGAACAGCTTCCCCAGGTAACTGGAGGACAAGCCAGCCACATTGGATAGCAACTCTAGAGATAGACTGGGCTCGTCGTAATGTGCCTGAATATAGTTTTGTACCTTCTCCATCACGACATTATGCTTTTGTGCATTCAGCCAATGATTTTTCTCCTCAATCAGACTACATATTCTGGTTCCATACCGGTTGAACAGACCCAGGATATCCTCCACATATTCAGCTGACTCGATCTCGGCCACCGCATCCAGATACGCTGCAAAATCAGCATCCGGGAGCTGCCGCAGGTAATCAAAATGCTTGAGCAGGGAGAGCATGCATTGGATGCTGTATGTGACCACCTGGTTAACCGAACCGGGAGAAACGTGCGCCATGAAACGCTCAGCCGCTTCCTGGACGGATTCCGGTTTGCCGGATTGAACGGCCTCAATCAGCCGTTTCTCCAGTTCCGTCGGATAACTAATTGAAGTCATGATATGCGATCGGGTTTTCTGGGCATCCAGAATCGAACCTTTGCCATAGATCAGACGATACCTGACATATTGCAGCGCCGAGGTGTAGGAGAGCGCGATATTCTTGCGGCCGTAGGTCACATCTCCAACACCCATCGAGACCGACAGCTTGAAGTATCGCTCCATGAAGCCTTGCACCTCGCGCAGCGCAGCCTCCAGCCCCGCAGGCCGCTCGTTTTGGGCATATTGACAGAGCGCCACCGCCTCATTCTCCCCTGTAATCAAGTAATCGCAAGCGCCAAACGGCTCCAGCATTTCCTTAGCGATATTCCCCAAGGCAAAGCGCAGCAGCGGCTTGTGCCCGATCTCCGTCCCGCCGGACGACGGCTCCGGACTGTTATCAAACTTGAACACCACCACGCAGAAATATGAGCCGGCAAGCTCCTCCTCCAGCCCCGCGATCAGCTCTTCGGGTACGGTGGCATCCTGGGTGTGGCTTCTGAGCAGCGAATGCAGATAATGCTCCCGCACCGTCCGGGAAGAGCGGTTGATGACGAATTGCATCGATCGCTCCCGCTCCTCCAGCGAAGAGAACGTATCGGCCATCACCTGATATTCGTCCACGAAGGATGTCTTCAACGGCTCCGACCGCTGCATGATTTTTTCGAACAAGGCCGAGAACGGACGATAAATGCTCTTGCTCAGGTAGACCGACGCCAGCAGTCCGATCAGCACGAGGCCTCCCGTCACCAGCAAGGTCATCTGGCGGAGCCGATCAATGTTGGAAATCAGACTGGCATAGGGGGTAACGCTTACAAAATACCAGTCCAGCTCCTCGGACTTCACATACGCGACGAGCTGCTTTTTGTCGTCGATGGTGGCGATGAAGCTGTTCTGCTTCGTATCCTGTCCGAGAATCCGCTGCACATACGGCGCGTACGACATCTCGTTCAAAAACAGATTAGCATCCGTATGAGACAGCACCTTGCCTTCCTTGTTCATCACGAACACATTATTGCCGGCCTCGGTCTTGCCGATGTTGCGGATCGTATTGAGGATAGACTCCTCCTCCACATTAATATAGATGAGCGAATTGCCCGACGTCTGCAACGAATAATCCGGGTACAGCAAGAACGTCAGCAAGCGCAGCGGCTCATTGCCGTTCCGGTTTGGAACAAGCAGCTTGCGTGGATAGAACTCCATGTATTGCTCGGCGCTGATCGCATAGAGCGACGAATCGAACGGCAGTCCGGCCGTGTCGACGATCGTGTTGGTGGAAGGACGATAGATCCCGATGCTATAGATGTGCAGATAAGCGCTTTGTATTTGGGACAATTGACGGAAGATATGGTAGTTTTCCGTTTTGTCCTCTGCAGTATCATTGAGAAAGGAAGCAATCTCCGGCTGGGTCAGCAGACTATTGCCGATCGTCATCGCCTGGTTGTACACCACATCGGAAGCGTAGCTGATCTGGGATAACATCGCTCTGGAATTGCGATCGATCTCTTCGACAGCGCTCCTGGAGAAAAAATAAAACAGATAGGTCGAGAGCAAACTGACCGTAAGCAGAATGAGTAGAAAATAGGAAATGGTAAGCTTCTGAAAAGCTTTGTACCGGACAAGCCGTCCCATCGTTATGCGCATAAAAATTCCCCCGTTACTGCTGATATAGCCTCTTCAATATAGTTGAAAGCCCCTCAAAAAGATACGTCATTCCTTAAAAATGAAGCCCAGGACGGATATTTGAAAGCCCTGGTCCTGAAATATGAAAGCCAAAACCGATCTTTTAAATTGGCACCGCTTCCCGGCTGGGATAGAGTTAGGGCAGACACTTTTAGGAGGGGTGCAACCGTGGAAAAGAGAAGGCGATTGGCGTTCGGCCTGTTTTCGGATATCCGCAGGAACGGGACATCGTATCTGCTCATCCTGCCGGCGATGGCGTATACGTTTATTTTCGGCTATATGACCTACCCGTATATGATTATTGCGTTCCAGCGCTTTAACTATACGAAGGGCATCTTCAACAGCGAGTGGGTGGGCTTTCAAAACTTTGAATTCTTCTTCCGCTCTTATAAGGCGGTAAGCGTCACCTTCAATACCTTGTTTCTCAACCTGCTCTTTATTGTGTTCGGTACGCTGACCGCGCTTGCGATAGCGCTGCTGCTGAACGAGCTGCGCAAGAAGCTGTTCGTCAAGCTCAGTCAATCGGTCATGTTGTTCCCGCATTTCATCTCCTGGATTGTGGTGAGCTACGTGCTCTATGCGTTTTTCTCCATGGATATGGGGATCATCAACCAGGCACTCAATGCGCTTGGCCTCGCCTCCGTCAACTGGTATACGGAGCCGGAGGTGTGGCCGGCCATCCTCACCGCGATGAATGTATGGAAGGGCGCGGGGATGAGCGCAGTCATCTACCTGGCTACCATCACCGGCATCGACGAGACGTTATACGAAGCCGCAGAGATCGATGGGGCCAACCGCTGGCAGATGTGCCTGCGCGTCACGTTGCCGCTGATGATGCCGACGGTTATCATCCTGACCCTGCTGTCGATCGGCAAGATTATGTACGGCGACTTCGGCATGATCTATGCGTTGGTCGGCGATAATGGCACCTTGTATTCGACGACGGATATTATCGACACGTATGTCTTCCGTTCCTTACGCCAGATTGGCGACCCTTCGGAGGCGATGGCGGTCGGGCTGTTCCAATCGGTGATCGGGTTTATTCTCGTCTTCGGCACCAATGCGATTACCCGCCGATTCTTCCGAGACGGCGCCCTGTACTAAGGAGGTAAAAGGATGAGGAAATTTTCGTTAGGCAGTGCAATCATGTATACGCTGATCTCGCTCTATGCGGCCATCTGTTTGCTACCGATGCTGCTGGTGCTGATGATTTCCATTACGGACGAGGATGCGATCTTAAGAAATGGCTACAGCTTTTTCCCGGACAATTTCTCCTTGTATGCCTACAAGCTGATCTTCACGGGCGGCTCCCAGGTTATGCAGAGCTACGGCATCTCCATCTTCGTCACGGTTGTCGGCACGCTGCTTGCCGTTACGGTGACGGCGATGGCCGGCTATACGCTGGCAAACAAGCATGTGAAATTCCGCAACTGGATGGCGCTCTACTTCTTTATCACGATGATTTTCTCAGCGGGTATTGTGCCTTGGTACCTGATGAACCGGATGCTGGGACTGACCGACAACATTCTGGCGCTTATTATCCCGTCGCTGCTGTTCAGTCCCTTCAATCTTTTCCTGGTGCGCAACTTCATGAACGGGGTGCCGGATTCGCTGCGCGAGTCGGCGACGATTGACGGGGCCAACGATATTACGATTGCCTTCCGCATCTACCTGCCGCTCTGTACACCAGTATTGGCAACGATTGCGCTCTTCTACGGTCTGGATTACTGGAACAACTGGTGGAATGCCATCATGCTCATCGACAGTAAGTCGCTGTATCCACTCCAGTTCATGCTGCTGCAGCTGCAATCCGAAATCAGTATGCTCAATGAAATGACGATGTTGGCCGGTTCGAGCGACGTGACACTGCCTGCGGAATCAGTCAAGATGGCGACGGCGATCGTGACGATCGGGCCGATCGTATTCCTCTACCCATACTTGCAGAAGTATTTTGTCAAAGGGCTGGTTATCGGCTCGGTCAAAGGCTGATCGATCCCCTTCGGGGTTGATGATAGATGAACACCATACCAAGGAGGTCAATTCTTATGAAAAAGCAGATGGCCATCACGTTGTCGGCGGTACTGGCGCTATCGGCGCTGGCTGGGTGCGCGGGCGATTCCAACCCGTCCAATTCATCCAACACGCCTACGGCGCCGCAGACAGAGAACGGCGAGCAGACGGCCGAGACGGTCAAGATCAAATATGTCGTTCCCGGCACCGAGCCCAAGGACTATCAGCAGGTGTACCAGAAGGTCAACGAGAAGCTGGCGGCAGACGGCGTCGGCGTGGAGGTGGAGAAGCTCTATATTCCGTGGGATGCGTGGGATCAGAAGCTGAACCTGATGCTCTCCACCGGCGAGGAATTCGATCTGTTCCATGTCATGCAGGACAGGACGCCCTTCTCCAGCTACTATAACCGGGGCGCGCTAGCGGATATCTCCGAGGAGATCGAGGCCTATGGCGAGCATCTGAAGTCGAATATTCCGGCAGATATCTTCGACGGGGCGAAGATTAACGGCAAGCATTATATCGTCCCCACCTACTGGGTAGAGATGGCAAGCGAAGGCCAATTCAATATCCGCCGCGATATCCTGCGCGAGAACAATCTCGAAGAGCCGACGACGCCAGCGGAGCTGATCAGCGCCTGGGAGACCGTCATGAACAACTGGAAAGGCAGCAATAAGCCTTATCTTGGCACGCGAGCGGACTTCGATCCGATCTCTCTGCACACGTCGGTGCTGCACCGTACGTACGATACGTTCCCCTTCACCGTCAAGGATAAGTTTTTCTATGTCAATCAGAACGGCGACATCCGATCCTGGTTCGAAACCGAGGAATTCAAGCAAGACGCAGCCTTTATGCGCGAGCTCTACACCAAAGGACTGACCAACCCTGACATCCTCGTCATGAAGCAAGAGCAGGTCGATGCCCAGCTCGATAGCGGTGAATGGTTCGTGCGTCTCGGGACGGGCGGCAGCCTGACCGGGATGCAGAAGTATAACCCGGATGCGACAGTGGACGATATCGGCGTGGTCTGGTTCAACCCGGAGAAGGAATATCTGCGTCCGCTCGCCTTCAAGAATGGCAATGCCGTGCCGGTCAACAGCAAGCACCCGGAAGCGGCCGTCAAGTTCATGAACTGGATGCTGGCCAGCCAGGAGAACTACGATCTGGTTCAGTATGGCATCGAGGGTACGCATTACGAGAAGGACGGCGACAAGGGCTTCACGCCGATCCGCGACCCGCAGAACAACAACAATTCGCGGTACAGAGGCTCGGATTCGCAGAACGGCAACGTGAACTTCATGCGCTTTGACCTGGAGAGCAGCATTCCCGAGAACAATCAGGTGTTGTTCGAGCCAAATCCCGAGGCGATCAACAGTATCGCAGCCAATTTTGTCTTCGATCCGACGAATGTTCGAACAGAGTACACCAATATTCTGTCCGAGGCTACAGCCAGCATCACGCCGATCTACATGGGCGTCCAGGATTACGACAAGGCCTTCCCTGCAGCAATCGACAAGATGAAAAAAGCCGGACTCGACCGGGTCGTGGCAGAATACCAGAAGCAGTTTGAAGCGTACCTGGCGGAACAATAGAGAATAAGGAAGGCGTGAAAGCTGTGACTTTAAAGGAGCAACGCATCGCTTTTGAAGCCGCCAAACAGATCTACGACCGTGCAACGCTGACGTTTCATGGCGTAGAGGGCTTCGATGTCTACAATGTATCCGTTCCGTTCGTGCGGGATGGCAAGCGGTATCTGTTCGGACGCGTGGAACGCAGAGAGGAATGGGCTCGCTCGTGGGTGCGCCTGTTCGAGGAGACGGGTGCCGATGAATGGACCGTCGTGGAGGGCAGCATGATCTATACGCTGGAGGACCCGTACATCAGCGAGATCGACGGAGAACTGGTGCTGGGCGGGACGCATGTACAGTACCAAAGCGGCAAATACAGTACATTTTTCGGCTATTTCTTCCGGGGAACCGATCTGCATGATCTGTATTACTTCACCACCGGCCCCAACAAAATGAAAGACATCCGCCTCGTGCCGCTGGCAGACGGACGGATCGGCGTCTTCTCCCGGCCTCGCAGCGCGGAGATGCGCAGCGTCTACGGCAGCGAATCGATGATCGGCTTCACGGTCATCGACTCGCTCGACGAGTTGACCGCTGATAGCATCGAGCGTGCGCCCTACATCCACGGCATCTTCGGCGAAGGCGACTGGGGCGGCGTCAATCAGGCGTATCTGCTCGATAGCGGGAAGATCGGCATCATCGGCCATATTTGCTACCGGGACCAGGATGTATCCGAGGTGGAGCAGCGGGTCTACCTGAATATGGCCTTCGTATTCGATCCGGTCACCCGGGAGTCGATGGATCTCCGTCTGATCGGCAGCCGTCCCTGCTATCCACCCGGTCCAACCAAAAAGCCGTATCTACTCGACTGCGTGTTTGCCTCGGGCATCGTGATGCGCCCGGACGGCAAGGCTGATCTCTACAGCGGCCTCGGCGACTGCCAGACGGGACGTATTACGATCGACTATCCGTTCGAGGGTCATGGACGGCTAGTCTAAGTATGGCTCAGAGACAAAGGATAGGAGGAAAGTAAAATGCCACACACGAAATTGCCCCTGATCGGGGCATTGACGTCGAGCCCGGTGATCCGGCGGCACCCGGCCAATCCCGTGTTGGATGCGGCCCGTGTGCCGTATCCAACAGCGCTTGTCTTCAATGCAGGCGTTGCCAAATTCAATGGACGTTATATTATGGTGTTCCGCAATGATTATGGCTCGCTGGAGCACCAAACGATCGAGCCGTCGCACACGACCGATCTGGGGATCGCCTTCAGCGATGACGGGGTGAACTGGACGGCGGGGCGGAAGCCGGTATTCAAGCTCCGCGATGAAGAGATTGTGCGCGCCTACGACCCGCGTCTAACGGTCATCGACGGCCGCTGTTACCTGTGCTTCGCCGTCGATACGCGGCACGGCATCCGGGGCGGCGTTGCGGTCACGGATGACTTCGAATCATTCGAAATCTTGAGTCTCTCGACGCCGGACCTCCGCAATATGGTGCTCTTCCCAGAGAAGATTGGTGGCAATTATGTCCGGCTGGAGCGGCCATTCACCGTGTATAGCCGCGGTGGGGCCGACCGATTCGACACCTGGATCTCGGAGTCGCCGGATCTCGTGTACTGGGGCCGCTCCGAGCTGCTGCTGGCGGTGGAGCAAGTGCCGTTCGCCAACGACAAGATCGGTCCGGCGGCGCCGCCGGTGAAGACGAGCAAGGGCTGGCTGACCACCTTCCACGCGGTCGATGTAGATCCGACCAGAGGCAAGAACGGCTGGGAGCCAGCCTGGCGGAAGCGCTACACGGCGGGCATTATGCTGCTCGACCTCGATAATCCGAAGCGCATCCTTGGCATGAGTACTTCGCCCTTGCTTGCCCCGGAAGCCCCTTACGAGACGGACGGCGGCTTCCGCAACGACGTCATCTTCCCCGGCGGCATGATCCTGGAGGAGGACGGCGAGGTGAAAATCTACTACGGTGCCGCCGACACGGTGGAATGTCTGGCTACCGCCCATGTGGATGATTTGATTCAGCTGTGCCTAAAGAACTGAAATTGGACTCGTAGATATGATCCGTTATGCTCTAGGAGCAGGGGGGCGACTAGCCCCCTGGCTCTCACACCACCGTACGTACTGCTTGCACGCGACACCCACCTCCGTACCGCCTCTCCAACGAAAGTTTCTTGCCTTGCACGCACCATCCACCTCCGT
>NZ_KB899661.1:162815-322287 GCF_000378385.1 Paenibacillus daejeonensis DSM 15491
CTTGCACGCGACACCCACCTCCGTACCGCCTCTCCAACGAAAGTTTCTTGCCTTGCACGCACCATCCACCTCCGTGCCGCCCCTCCAACGAAAGTTTCTTGCCTTGCACGCACCACCCACCTCCGTCCCGTCCCTCCAACGAAAGTTTCTTGCCTTGCACGCGCCACCCACCTCCGTACCGCCCCTCCAACGAAAGTTTCTTGCCTTGCACGCGCCATCCACCTCCGTACCGCTTCTCCAACGAAAGTTTCTTGCCTTGCACGCGACACCCACCTCCGTACCGCCTCTCCAACGAAAGTTTCTTGCCTTGCACGCACCATCCACCTCCGTGCCGCCCCTCCAACGAAAGTTTCTTGCCTTGCACGCACCACCCACCTCCGTCCCGTCCCTCCAACGAAAGTTTCTTGCCTTGCACGCGCCACCCACCTCCGTACCGCCCCTCCAACGAAAGTTTCTTGCCTTGCACGCGCCATCCACCTACGTACCGTCTCTCCAACGAAAGTTTCTTGCCTTGCACGCGCCACCCACCTCCGTACCACCTCTCCAACGAAAGTTTCTTGCCTTGCACGAGCCACCTACCGCCGATCCAAGCCTTTGCGCAACAAAAAGACCCCCGGCTTCCATCCAGAGGATGGGGTACCGGGGGTCACACTGCGGAGCGCTATACACGTTCCTGCAAGCTGATAATACTGCGTTCTAGCTAGAGTAGCTTGCGCCACACGCAAGCTTCCTTCCGCTCTCCTAAAGAACGCTGCACTCCGCGAAAACTAGCCCCTTACCTTAGCCGCCACGCTCGATCAGCGCGTTGTGGCGCTTGACGATGTTCTCCATCGTTTGGTCCAGATCGCGGCTATTCAGGAAATAGTTCTCTATCTCTTCGAAGCGCAGGTCGTTCAGTTGGACAGGGACGGTGTTGATGTAGCTCTCCTGCTCGCCGAACAGGACGTTGCCCAGCGACTCCAGATCGTACAGCTCTTCATTGCCCTCGACCAGCTTGGCCTGGGTGACGCTGTCGTCGATCTGGCCGGAGGCCGGGATGCGACCACCCTTACTCAGATACGTCACACCTTCATCTGCGTACCACTGCAGGAACGCCCACGCCTCTTCCTTGTAGGCCGAATTCGGGTTGATCGCGACCACGTCGCTCAGTCCGCCTTCGATCCGGAAGTCGTCGCGCCCACCGTCTGGCCGTGGCACCGTAGCGAAGGCAATCTTGAAGTCACGCGGATAATCCGTCAGGTTGTTGGCATTGCGGAAAATCCAGTTGCCCGCGCCGAACATAGCCGCTTCCCCTTTCAGGAAGGAAGCATCCACCGGCAGCTTGGTCGCCACTTGCTCACCGTAAGTGGGTATGCTCTTGTCCTCGTGCATCATGCGGTGCCATGTCTCCAGTGAGCCGCGAACGACTGGCGTATCCATGTTGGACTTCCCGTCCTTGACGAATTCGTTCTGGAGCTCGCCGTCGATGTTGAAGGCGTACATGCTGGTCGGCTGCACATACCCATAGAGGTGATTCTCGCTCAGCTTCTTCGCGTATTCCGCCAGATCGCTCTGCGTCCAATCCAGCGGAGGCAACGGCAGCCCGGCTGCATCCAGGGCATCCTTGTTCACCCAGATAAATGTCTTGGCGGATACCGTCGGCAGACCGTAATAGCTGCCATCGAACTGCCAATCCTTCACTTGCTCACCCATCTTGCCTTCAATATCATAGCCTTCCAGCTCGCTCAGATTAAGGGCGCTACCCGCTTGCACCCGTTTCTCCAGCATGAACTTGGCGTAGTTGGTATACAGGTCGATGCTCTCGCCAGCCACCAGGGCGGTGTCCAGCTTCAGATTGCCGCTGTCGTCATTGACGTAGCGTACATATTCGACTTGAACATTCGGATTGGCTTCGTTCCAGGCTTGAACCATATCCAGCGGTCCCGCTTCCTCCGGAACACCACCCCAGAATTTAAGCGTGATGGTCTGTGCATTCTCTGTACCTGAACCTGAGTTGGTGCCCGGCGTTACTGGCTCCGTATTGCCGCCCGTACCATTACCGCCACCATTGTTGCCCCCGCAACCGCTTGCAAATACCGATAACGCCAGCATGGATGTCAGTAGTAATTTTTGTTTTCCCCTCACCTTGCATAACCTCCCTTAGTCTGTCAGCCCCTATGAGCAAACCCGGCTGTCTGTTGCTAGCTCTATCTTATCACCCGGCCTGCCCTCGCAATAGGAACGCAATTGGGTTGTAATGCGACATTTTTGGGGAAAGCTCCAATTAAGGCAGCGAGCGCAGCAGCATCTCCTGGACCCGGCTGCCCGCCTTGAACGTGAGCAGTCCCGTCCGTCCCGTCGCGAAGCTGGTGTCGGTCACCGAGGCCTGCAGCGTATAGCCGCTGCCGCTGTCTACGTACAGACGTAGCTGCGAACCTTGCAGTTCAGCCTTGACCTTGTAGTCAGCCGCCGTCGATACGTTCACGGCCGGCCCTGTCGCGAGCACGGTCCATACGCCACTCTGCCGCTTGAGAATGCGCCAGTTGCCGTTGCCTGCCGCATCAGTCGCGGTGAAGCCGAAGCGATAATAGTTCTGCGCATCGACATACCGGCCAATCATGGTCAGCGCGCTGCCTCCCGCGGAGAACTGCGTCGCCCCGCCAGTCAGCTCGATGCTGTAGTTGGAGGCGCTCACGTTCCGAATCAGACTGCGGCACTCTCCGGCAGGCTGACTGGTCACGTAGGCAAAGTCAGCAGCGCCCATGCGGGCCACGTTCCAATGTCCTGAACCACATGCAGGTGTCGTGCCCGCTGCTGCCACGTTGATGGGCTCCCAGCGTGTAGCTGTCCCATATGTGAAGCTATCATGGAACAACCAATCGCTCTTATCCGGGACTTCGGCTACATCCGTACCTGGACCCAAAGGCGGTACAGTTAGGCTGAGTGTCGCTTCAAAGCTCTCCCCCTTGGCGCCTTGCACATCCACGTACAACTTGGTCGTAGGAGCAAACCGGGTGACATAGACGCCCGGGCTCGCCGATACAATACTGGTCACCGGTTGATCCAACTCGATGATCAGGTAGTCCGCTGCCTTCTGTGTCGGATCGGAGACGGCCACGTGCAGCTCGTTCGCCGAGGTCCGCGTCATGACCGAGGCCTGGCCGCTGCTCGTGATGCCGCCAGCACTGCCACCCGTTGTCGTCCAGAAGTTCGCACCCGTTGCCTGCAGTCCTTCATTCCGGACCGCCTGAACAGCCGACGTATTGGCTAGAACAGTCACACCAGGGTCATCCGCATAAGCCTCTACCTGTGCACTCGACATCCCCGGCAGCAGAACATAACTATAGGAAGCACCTGTCGGATTGAGGCCATGGTTGATCCGGAGGGACTGGAAGGTCCAGGTAATCATCGTGCTAGGGCCCGTCGTATTAATCTGCTGCCAGCTGCCCTGACGGGCGGTACGCTGACTCTCGATCGTTGCCCCGTCCGGGAAGTAGTAGCCCATGTCTGAGCCCGGTACGCCTCCCGCCAAGTGAGCCCACTGCGTACCAACCAACGATTGTGCAGAGCCTGGCGTTGTGGGCTGTGGCACGCCGTCCACGGTTAACAACTCAGTGCCGGCGCCGATTAACTTGCGGTTATCGACATTGGTCACGATCGGCCGATTGTCCGTACTGCTAATTCCCGCACCCAGTGCGACAATCGCATCATCGAACATGAACCAAGACTTGCGGGCGGTCAAGGTGTTGCCCCAAGCGTCCAGCTCCATCCCTGTGGCACCGTAGGCCCCCTCCAGGCTTACACCACCCACCCAGCTGGCCGAGCTCAGATACTCATAACCCGAGCCGTCCAGCCGGGGATTGGTATCGACCGTCGTACCCGGCAGCCGATACGGATCGACGGTTGCCCAATAGTCATCACTATAGTGGGACAGATCACCGTTATACAAATAGGTCATGCCGTCTCCGGTGAACCAGCCCTTGCGGTTCTCCCCATTGATGGACTCGAAGTTGTAGACACGCTCAGACGACATGCTAATTCCAAATCCGTATTCCTCCCGCAAATGAACCGTCCGGTCCATGCCCGCAAACACATGATTCATCCGAGGCTCTGGCCGCGGGACCACAGAGGTATCGCTCATCAACTGCTTGCCCAGAACCATATTGTACATACTGCTGTAGGTGAAAAAAGGATAGAACGTATCCTCGGCTATCATAGCTTTGACCAGGCTTCGAAATGCAGCAGCATCAGCTGCAGGCGCCGTCTGGGAGAGCCGCAGGATCGCTTGAAGTGCCCGGTTGCCCGCATAATGATCCTGATAGAGGGCCCGTGAAATCTCACGTCCACGAGTCATATCCATGAGCGATCCCTTGTACAGGATAGGCTCAAACGCCTCGTAGACCCAACGGTAGACATGGCCGAGCTTGGGGTCATTGACCTCCCAGTCGGAACCGTCCAGCAAATACAGCACATTAGCAATATCGCTAATTAAAGACAAGCCGTAACCACCGGTATACGCATATTGATAATGCTGAATAAACGAACCATCCGCGTAGAAACCGTCGCCGCTTGTCACATAAGTGAATACGCTGCTCAGTCCGCCGCTGGCTGCAGCCAGCTTGGCCGCGTCCTTCACAATGACGCCTCTGAGCCCCACCACTGTTATTTTCCATACGCGGTTGGCCCCGGTCATCTCAACGACGGGGGAATGGGTCTCGATGGCCGCTGCATAATTCGCAATACGGGTAGCTCCCAGCTCATCATAGAGCAGAACCATCACATCATTGAGCCGCAGCGGTGTGCCGATTTCCCAGTCCCACCAGTTATTGTAGACGGTCGAACTGGCGTTATACCGATTGGCATGCAGCCAATCCAGTGCTGACAACAGGTCCGCCAGAAGATTCGGATCGCCAGCTAACGCAGCACCTGGGGTAGCATAAGCGATCGCCATGTCTTTTAGACGGGCATAGCTGCTCGTGATGTGGCTGGAATTGGTGGGACTGCAGAGGTCTGTCCACAGACACGTCCTGGTGGCAGAGGTGTCCATGGCATCCCAGTACGTCTCAGCAAGTTGGTTGACTGCCGTCCGCTTAGCAATGATATCTGGATCGCTGCCTGCGGCTGCCGCCCCGCCTGTCAGCATCACCTTCCACTTGTCACGCAGCACATCGAACCGATCCGCCGCTGCTGCAGAAGGGGCCGACCACAGCCCTGGCAAGCCGCCCCACACCAGGCACACCAGCAATACCACCATGCCTGTCCGCAGGGTCCAGCCCCGCCTGGAATCACGCCTTACGTTTGTCATACCTTCATTACCTCCTTATTAAATTTATTTTTGGAAGCGTTTGCAATAGTGAGTGTACCATGCCTGCCTTTCTCGCGGATAGGCACGCATTTGGGTTCTGGTGCTACGATTTTGGGAGATTGGTCATGCCCAGGAACTAGCAGCTCTAGGAGCGGCGAAAATCACTGGGCGTTTTGCCCGTCCAGCGCTTGAACACCTTGATAAAGTAGTTATCATTGGCGAAGCCGCAGCGCTGCGAGATGGCTGATACCGGCAGCGTCGTACTGAGCAGCTCATGCACTGCTGCTTCGACACGCACCTTTTGCGTGAAGTTGGTTATCGTATGGCCTGTCTTTTTGCGGAACACATTGCTGACATAGGTCTGCTCCATATTGACCAGCTTGGCCAGCTCCCCCAGGGTAATCTCGCGGTTGTAATGCTCCGAGATGTAGGCGACGATCCGATCCACCTGGGGATGATCCGTCAGGCGTTCCGCCGCTTCGCCGGTCTCCAGCTGCACAGCATGGCTGATGGCATGCAGCTTCTTCCACTTGTCCCGCTGCTCCAGCTTCGCCTTCGCCTTGCCCAGCAGCTCAACCAGCCGCTCCGGACGCAGCGAGAGCTTCAGCACATAGCCGATCGCCCCATGCTCCAGTGACTGCTGGGCATACTCGAACTCAGACATACAGGTCAGCATGATAAATGCCGGATCCCAGCCGGACTCCCGGCTTCGGCGCAGCAGCTCCACTCCGTCCATGGCGGGCATGACGATATCTGTAATAACAACATCCGGCATGTCCTGCTGCATTGCCGCATAGGCGTCAGCCCCGTTGCTGAATTCCCCCTTGATGGCAAATCCATGCTTTTCCCAGACGATCAGATGCTTCAGCATCTCCAGTGCATACGATTCGTCTTCCACCAGATACACGCTATACATGCTCTGTTCCCTCCCTCCGGTAAGGCTCTGATACCAGCAGCGGAATACGGATTTCCACCGTCGTTCCCCGTCCGTCCTCGCCTGAATGCAGATGAAGCGATGCTCCCCCTCTGTAAAGCAGCTCCAGACGTTCCCGAATATTGCTTATTCCAATCCCTTTGCGCTTGCGCTTGATTCTCGACTGGGCAGTTGCCTCCCTGGCAGCCTCTACGCCGCGTCCATCGTCGCTCACGAGCAGCCGGAGCTCCCGTCCTTCACTGCTGGCGATATCGATGGCAATTCTGCCACCCTCCGGCGCATCGGCGAAGCCGTGCAGAATTGCATTCTCCACAAGCGGCTGCAGCGTGAACTTGGGCACCAGCGCGTAGGAAAGGGAGGGATCATGGCTGATCTCCAACTGGTACCGCCCGTTGAACCGCGTATTCTGAATATGCATATAGGCTTCCGTGAAGCTAATCTCCTGCTCGAGCGGGACCAGATCGACTTCCGTATTCAGACTGGTCTCCAGCAGCAGTCCCAGCGACACGCAGATATCGAAGGTGACGCGGTCCTGATGCTTCATCGCCTGACTCTTGATGAGGTTCAGCGTATTGAGCAGAAAATGTGGATCCATCTGGGAAACTAGAATCTGAAACCGCACCGACTCCTTTTGCCGCTCTTCGACCTTGAGCCGGTAGATCAGGCTCTGGATATCCGCAATCATGCGGTTGAAGCTCGTCAGGAGATGGAGAATCTCGCCGCTGTACGGCTCCGTCGGCAGCGTCACCCGCAGCTCATTGTCTGCCGCCTTGCCCATCTGGTAGCGCAGCTTCTGAAGGGGCTTGGTGACGGCCGAGGACAGCAGCAGCGTCGCTGCAATGAATAGGGCAGTGAATGCCAGCACAGCCAGCAGGACATTGCGCTTGATGGCATTCGTCTCGGCGAACATCTCCTCCAGAGAAATCTTCTTCACCAGCATCCAGTCCAGGGCCGGCATATAGCTGGCCAGGTACATCGCCGCCTCCTGATCGCTCGTCTCATAGACGGTCTTATCCGGATACGACTGCAGCTCTGCCGCCAGCCGGGCAGACAGCTCCGCAGGCATTCCGGCCTCATCCCGACTGCGGAAGACCGGCTGGTTGCCGGCATGAATGACAAGGTAGTCCGCCTGCGCATCCGCAGAGCGCGACCATTGGGTGAGCCAGCGCTGGTGATCGATGCTGATTCGCAAAGCACCGAACGGCTGGCGTTGATCGTCCAGCAGCAGCGCATCAATCGTCAGCATCGTCTCCGCTTGCACGATATCTTTGGCTACATAAGTAGGGGCCTCCTGCCAATAGTAGCTGGCCCGTCCCCCGTTCATAGACAGCTCGGCGGTGATCTCCTCATACAGTGCCGCACCGTCGATGGCCTGCCGGGGCGTGTAGTTAAAGTAAGCCTGCCCTGCCCCATCCACCACGGTCATATAGACGGAGGGCGTCGAGAGGAAAAAGGAATTGGCCAGCGAGTCCAGATTGCGGTTGATCTCCCGTCTGGCCTCATGTGGGGCGGCCTGGCCTTCCGGGCCAAGGTACTGTTCAAAGGCCGGGTTCTGGGAGATCAGAATGAGCGACCTGGTCATCAACCCGGTCAGATCAAGGAAATCGCTGCGAAAGCTCTCGACCTCCCGTGAATTTTGGCCAATCTGATTCTGCTTCAGCACCTGCTCGATCTTGTGGAAACCAACCAGACACAGCGCCGAGAATGGCACGACAACCAATAGAATATAAGCCGTAAACATACGGTATTTCAAACTCTCGGGCCACCATCGTCTCCAGTTCACCGGCACTCTGTCCTTCCGTACATCATTGATACTGCCCAGTATAGCAGACCCTTCGGGTCCCGGATATGGCAAATCAGGCCACCCGTATCGGGCAGCCTGCTGGCTGTCAGCTGTAGCAGCGAATCTCGTAGATCGCAGCCGAAGGGTCGCCATTGGTCTCGTGAATTAGGACACGCAGCCGATCCGTTACGACGCCGCCCTCGCCACCCAGACGCAGCACATTGCGACGCTGATAATTGTCCCTTTGCACTGCCGCCTCGACCCATGCGTCATCCTGCCAGGCCTGGATGCTATATGACTTGGCACACTGCGGATCGCGATAGAACGGCGGATAATGATGATACTCATGATACAGATGACCCGGAAACGTCAGCTCCACGCTGCGGATACGCTGCGCCTCTTGCCACTGCAGCTCCAGCCACTGCTCCAGCGGCTGCTGTGGATCGGAGCGCCACAGATTGGTGGAGCCGTGAGGACGGGCTACCCCGCTCTGGACTTGTGCAGGCGTGTAGCAGTTCTGCGGCGGGAAGATCCGGAAGCTGCGGTTTTCCTTGATGCTGCGCATTTTGCCATTGCCAATCTCGTAGGCCGCTGTATGACCCGGAATCACCGTCCCGGCCTTGATCCAGGCCACCTGCTCCTGTGCCAGCAGATCGATCCGCAGGTAACTGTGCGCCGGATAGTCCCGACCAGGCTGCAAGTCCAGCTTCAGCGGCATCCACACCTCATCTCCGATGGGAACAGCAAGCACGACTTCCGCTAGCGGCTGGCCAGGGTCCGTGCGGTAATCCCAGATGCCCTCTACGGCATGAATGACGACCTGTACCTGCTGCGGCTCGCCTGACAGATTACTCAGACAGACCTCCAGTCGCTCCACCTGCTGATCGCCAACCGCCACCCACTGGCCAACACGGCGCACCAGGCGATCCCGATCATAGGGATGCTGTGGCGCCTCAGGCGCCTTGGGCTTGGTCTCCTTCCAATCCACGAGCAGCTCGGCTGTGCCGGAGGAGTGTGGCCCAACGCCGTGCGAGAGGGCTTCACTGCTTGCAGTAATGCGCGCGGTGCGGGCCAGGTCCTGCTCATCCTGATTGCTGACATTAGGCAGGAAACAACCATCACGCAGCAGCGTCTGTTGGATGAATTCCATTTTCTGCGCCAACAGCTCCTCTCCGCTTAGACCCTCACGCACCTTCGTAGCAGCCGCGACACCAACTGCTTGCCCCATCAGCGCCGTCGTGCCCATGACCCGCACCGTCCCCAGCGCAGCATGCGTCACGCTGACATTGCGGCCGGCCATCATCAGGTTGTCTACGTCCTTGGACATGCAGACGCGCAGCGGGATGCCGTAGGGGCCGCAATAGCTTTTGACCGCATAGTCGGTCGTCTGGTCGTAATGCTCTGCACTGGTCGGCTCGCTCGTCGGTGCCAGCAGACCGCCTGGTGTGTGGAGGTCCAGGAACCAGCCGCCGAAGGCAATCTCATCCTCGAACACCGTCCGGCCCATCGGATCATGCTCGGTCATCAGATACTTGCCCATTATGCGGCGGCTCTCCCGCTTGCCCGGCACCTGCCCGATCCAGTCCAGCGCATAGTTGGCTGCCAGCTCACGGGTGTTGGGGTCCCGGTTCTTGATCCAGTCCCATACCCCCAGTGTGTGGCGCGTCAGCTCATGGCGGATCTGCTCTGCATCATCAATGGTATGCCAAGGAATGCCGATTTCCAGCCACCAGTAACCGCTGCGGATATCATAAGGCGGACGCCCTTGCTCGTAGAAGAAGCTCGCATCCTCATAATGGATGGCCCAATCCGGCAGCGTGAACGGTACGGGACGCCCCATATCCTTGGCCTTGAAATGAATGGAGTTGCCCATGACATCGGCGTTTGCCTGCTCAGGTGCATGCGGCTCGTTGTATTCATCGCGGCCCTCGCTGCCCATTCGCCATTCGCAGCCTGCCAGATCGGCCAGTACCCCGTCGCCCGTACAGTCGATGAACTGCTCGGCCGTAAGGATCAGCTCGACTTCCGCATTGTGTGTATAACACCGGATCGAACGCAGCTTGCCCTCATCGCCCATAGTCACACCCAGGACAGAGGTATTGAGATGAAAAGTCAGTCCCTCCGTCTGCATCGCCATATCATACATGGTCATATCCCAGACACTGTTGGTCCAGCCATTCTCGGTGATCAGCTCATGATTATGGGCCCGCTCCTCAATGAGCAGCTCCGAGATGATGCCTGTCTCCCGAGCATACGCGTGGAAGCACGCTGCGCCATGCGGCGACACCCGGATCTCGGAGGATGAGTTGCCGCCGAACACCGGACGGTCCTGAACCAGACAGGTTCGCGCCCCTTGTCTGGCCGCTGCGATAGCCGCCGAGAAGCCGGCGAGCCCGCCGCCTGCAACGACCACATCATACGTTTGGTGTAGCTGTTTTGCCATGGTTGGGAACTCCTTTGTAAATAGTAATGTGTAATACCAGCTTGGTGAAAAAGTGCCGAAGAGGTACGGAATCCGGTCAGCCCTTGACCGCGCCGCTGGCTATCCCTTCAATAATGAAGCGCTGGCCCAGCAGGAAGACCACAATCATCGGAATCATCGCCGCCGTCGCAGCCGCCATCATGCCGTTATAGTCCACCGAGTTTTCTAATACGAAGTTCTGCAAGCCCAGCGGCACCGTGTACAGACTTTTGTCGACCAGGAAAATCAAGGCGTTCTCGTAATCGTTCCAATGCCAGGAGAAGTCCAGGATGGTCAGGGTTGCCAGCGGCGCCTTGGCGAGCGGTAGGATCACATGCCAGAAAATTTTCAGATGACCCGCTCCATCAATGAAAGCAGCCTCACTAATCTCCTGGGGTACGGTGATGAAGAACTGACGCAGCAGGAACACCCCGAAGATCGTAAACATGCCCGGCAGAATCAGCGCCCAGTGCGTGTTGTAGATGCCCAACCATTCGAAGAGCACAAACTTCGGCACGAACAGAATCTGCGGCGGGACCATCATCATCGACAGATAGATGAGGAACATGGGCTCGCGCCCCCGGAACTTCACTCGGGAGAAGCCGTAGGCAGCCAGTGCAGCGAAAGCGACTGCACCAACCGTCGATATAATGGAGACTTGCAGTGAATTGACATAAAACGAGACAAAGTTCATCGGGCCGGTCCAGACATTCTGATGATGACGCCAGATGAACTGCTCCGGAATCCATTGAACAGGGAAGTCGAATACCTCCAGTGGTGTCTTGAACGAAGTCGAGATCATCCACACAAAAGGAAGCAGCAGGAGGACACCCATCCCCAGCATAACGGCAGTCAGCAGTACCTTCCAGAGCTGGAGTCCTTCACGTACGGAATGGCCTTTTCGGATAGAGCTTGCCCCGCGGGCGGTTACAGTGGTTGGTTTCATGGGGACCTCCTCAGTAGTGAACCCAGCGTCGCTGGCCGATCCAGTTCAGCAGCATGATCAGCATGACGATGGCAAACAGCATCCAGGATATCGCGGAGGCATAGCCCATCTCGTAATAACGAAACGCCGTTTTGTAAATGTAGATCGATAGAACACTCGTCGACTCTCCGGGGCCGCCGCCAGTGGTGGCCTGAATGATGCCAAACGTCTTGATGGCGGAGATAAATCCCGTAATCAAGAGCAGGAAAGTCGTTGGCGATACCAGCGGAATTGTCACATACCGGATCGTGTGCCACAGCTTGGCGCCGTCGATCTTGGAAGCTTCGAGCAGCTCCTTGGGTACATCCTGCAACCCCGCGAGATAAATAATCATGTTGTAGCCGATCATAATCCACACCTGGATAATCGCGATCGCATAGATTGCCGTGCTTGTCTCAGCCATCCATCCCGGCGGGTTGTCGATGCCGATGAGTCGGAGGACGCCGTTGATCGGTCCCATACTCGGATGGAACAGCAGCATCCAGACGAAGGCGATAGCCACCCCATTCATAATATAGGGGAGAAAATACAACGTGCGCAGCAGCTTTTTCAGGTACACGCTCTGGTTAAGCATGTAGGCAATCGGGAACGCCAGAATGATCGAAGCCGGAACGGTCAACAGAAAAACAAGCGTCTTGCCCACGGCATTGTGGAATGAAGGGTCATTCATGAGCCGCTCCAGATTCTCAAGTCCGGTAAAATTCAACTGACCGCGGTTCATAAAGGAATAGTCGGTAAACATCATCACAAACGACATCAGTGCCGGCACCAAATAGAACATCGTGATGCCCAGCATGCTCGGCAGTACAAACAAATAGCCGATCGGATGATGATCATGTATCCCGGTTCGTAATCGTTTCACAGGTATCCTCCTCGTCCTGCCGGGTGCTCTCGCCGAAGTGGAATAGGCTAGTTAACATGGCTCCGGCGATGCCCTTCTCTTCTAATGTAATCCCATTGTAGCAACGGCATCGGCGGGGTATAAGGAACGCTATTGTGCAGTAATGGCACTGTATTGGGTTGATAGCGTTGTGGCGCAGAAATCTACCTGAGCCTTGTCGGTTCCTACAGGATCTGGTAGGATGATAGGCGAATGTCAGAAACCAGAATTTAGGATGTCCATCCACCAACCTATTGCTAGGCATCGCCTACCCTGAGCGTCCTCGCTGCTGCCCTCCCGGTTAACGGCCGTATATACG
This sequence comes from Paenibacillus daejeonensis DSM 15491, assembly GCF_000378385.1. GTDB lineage: Bacteria > Bacillota > Bacilli > Paenibacillales > Paenibacillaceae > Paenibacillus_D > Paenibacillus_D daejeonensis. The sequence continues at coordinate 175,462 of NZ_KB899661.1, forward strand.
CTTATTTGCCCTAAAAAGGGAGCTCACCATTTCTAACGGCCATATATGCGCCTATTGTGGCCAAACAGACCGCTGTAGCCTCGAAAACCCTCCAATAACTGCGCTGGTGGCCGTTAGACTTCAAAGTGACTCGATTTGGGCGAAATAGCGGCTGTGGTGACCGTTACAGCAAAAATATAAGCTGAGTGATAAGCGATAACCTACCGCATGAATCGACACTCTCCGTACAAGCGTTAGAGGGTATAACTCACGACTCCCACCCCTAGCATTAGTCACTATCAAGCAGACGAGCACCATACGAGTTGTTAGTCAACCATGACTCAGCCCAAAACGCAAACAACGCCCCGAGGTCTTCCCGACCTCGGGGCGTTGCTTTTTTATTTATTTTCGTTGAAACGTACCGAAAAGGGCAGGATCGATTCTGGTCAACGCTTTCTGCAAGAAAGCGACTTCGGGAGCATAAGCTGCGAAGCGTTCGCCTCAGAGCTTTTCGAAGAAAAGCTAGCTTCGAAAGCATACGCTGTCCCCGGATTTCACCCCCTAAAGGGGTTAATGAGAAAGAAATCTGGGGACAACAGTGATCGGAAGAACGATCCATGACCTTGAGCCTCGTTTCCAACTAACCTTGCAGCTTCTTCAGGAATTGAACGGCCTTGGAGATGTCAGCCTCGGGGCTGGTACCGACCTCGCGCTCAATGGTCAGGTAGCCTTTGTAGCCGATATCAGTCAGGGCTTCCAGGTAAGCCTGCCAGTTCACGCCGCCTTCACCCAGCGGTACCTCACGGAAAGCTTCGCCTTCCTCGACCATGGTAGCCATGGTCTCGTGGTTCATGCCGGTGTTTTTGTCATAGCCCAGCATGCCATAGACATCGCGCGGGTCGATTGGACGCAGCTGGATGCCGTCCTTGGCATGGGTATGAACGATGTAGTCACGCAGGTTGTAGACCCCTTCAACCGGATCGTCGCCAGTAACCATGACCATATTGGCCGGGTCGAAGTTGACGGACAGACCGTTGGAGCTCAGCTGATCGAGGAAATGCTTCAGATGCGCGGAGCGCTCCGGACCCGTCTCGATCGCAAAGTATGCGCCCATCGAGGTCGCATAGTTGCTCAGCTCATCGCAAGCCTGGTGCATGGATGCGTAGATTTCGCTATTCTCGTCATCGGGCACGATTCCGATATGCGTAGTCACCACGTTGGTGCCTAGCTCAACGGCCAGATCGAGGATGCGCTTGGACTTCTCGATCTTCTCCTTGTTGACCGAGCGGTCCTGGAAGCCATGGCCGCCCAGGTCGCCAACCAGCGCGGAGATCTCCAGTCCCAGCGAGGCGATATAATCTTTCATCTCTTTACGCGCCGCTGTGTTCAGGTTGGCCGGGTCCATCTCTCCCTGTACCGCGTAGATCTGTACGCCGTCCGCGCCGACCTCCTTGGACTTGATCAGGCCTTCCTTCACGCCAAGGCGGAAACTATCGACGATCACACCAATCTTATGCTTATAGATTGTACTCATAGCAAATGCTCCCTTCGGGGTGTAGTATATGGCTGCCTATATATTAAATGCTGTCCCAGATCGCACGAGCGTTATCCAGCGCAATCTTGGTTGCGCGTTTGCATTCTTCCATGCCTTCGAACTCGATCGAGAGGTAGCCGTCGTAGCCGGATTCTTTGACGATCCGCAATACCTCGCGCATCGGGATATCTCCGTCGCCAACAATCGCGCCGCGCAGATAGTTGCCATGGCTCGTACGGAACCAGCCTTCGCCCTTGTTGTCTGCAGCCGGACGCAGGTAGAAGTCCTTGAGGTGAACCATCGAAGCCATACCGATGTTCTTGGCCACGGCAACCACCGGGTTTTCATCAGCGCACATGAAGTTGCCGATATCCAGTGTGGTTTTGTAATTGGGACGATTGACCGTGTTCACCAGTGCCTGTACGCGATCGCTCGCCTGCACATAATATCCATGGTTCTCTACACTGGTCGTGATGCCCTTGGTTGCTGCGTAGTCCGCTACTTCGGCGCATGCATTTGCAATGGTCGGTAGCTCTTCGAGGAAATGCGCGATCGAGATGTCCTGCGATGAAGCAACATCATGACGCATCAGGGAAACACCGAGTGCCGCGGCAACGTCGACTTCGGCTTTTAGACGCTCGACTTCCTCCGTTATCTCTGCGGCAGACTTGCCGCTGAAATTGCCACCTACTGCATAGTTGGAGATCTCGATGTTACGTTCAGCAGCCCGCTCTACGATTTGCTGGACGAGCTCCGGATGTTCGGTCAGCGTAATGCCGAGCGGAACGATCTCCACATGCTCACCGCCGATATTGGCGATATAATCAATGACGTCCAGAAGCGTCATCTCACCCGTCTTGGTAGCTCCGAAGAGGCTATAGGTACTGATTCCGAGTTTCACAGCTGCACCTCCTTGCCAGTCTCCGCAGATTCGTAGATTGCACGAAGAATGCGCATCAACTGTACGCCGTCCTCGACCGGACTGATTGGCTCCGTGCCGTTCTTCAGGCATTGTACAAAATGATCGATCTCCGCTTGGAACGCCGCTTCAAATTGGAAGCCGCTATGATCGGTTTGCGGTTGAATGTTGAGGATGGTGTCGTATTTTTCGGTAACGATGGATACTTCCGGCTCGATCTCGATGCCGCCTTTTTCACCATACAGACGAATGGATTGTTCGTTCTTGCCGTGCAAGGTGAAGCTCACGTCCACCATCAGCGAAGCGCCGTTCTCGAAGCGGATGATCGCGTTAGCCATATCTTCCACTGTATTGTGATCCGCATTCCAGTCTGCCGCCTTGTAGAAGGACAAGTTGCGGACGTTGGCGCGGTTGCCGAGCTTGTGATACGTATTGCCGCTGACCGACTTGACCGCCGGACGGCCCATCATGTACCAGCACAGGTCAATAGCATGGACACCGATATCAATCAGCGGTCCGCCGCCAGAGCGCTCCACATCGGAGAACCAGCCGCCAGGATTGCCCAGACGACGAATGAGCGATGCCTTGGCATAATAGATCTCACCGAACTCCCCGTTGTCCTGGAACTCGCGCAGCATGGTAACGTTTGGATCGTAACGACGGACAAAGCCGACTTGCAGAAGCTTGCCCGTTTCACGAACCTGCTTTTGCACCTCAAGTGCATCCTCGACCGAGCGGCAGAGTGGTTTTTCGACCAGTACATGCTTGCCTGCTTGAACAGCTGCAATGCTGATCTGGGCATGCGTATCGTTCCAGGTACAGATACTGACTGCGTCAATCTCCGGATTGGCGAGCAGTTCGTTATAATCGGTATAGACATGGGAAGCCCCATATTTTTCTGCTTTTTGCCGGGCCCGTTCTTCATTCAGATCGCAGATGGCGAAAATTTCAGCATCCGGATTGTTCTTGTACGAACCCAAATGCATTTCTGAGATGGAACCGGCACCAATGACTCCAATTTTGAATTGACTCATAACCAATAATCTCCTCCTGCTCGCTATAGACTATGCCTTTATCATATAATGAGGTGAGAAGCGTCTCCATGACGTAGACTGCTCTACATTTGCACAATTGTGCTGTGAGAGTCGAGCTTATCATTCAAGGGAGGCTGTATGATGAAAAAGCCGCTGGCGCTGCTGGAACCCATGGACATGCCCGATCCCGATTTCCCCATCAAGGTGAATCTCTGCAAAGCGCACGGGTATGGCCGGGTCATGTTCCCCACGCATTGGCACAAGCATCTGGAAATCCTGTTCATTCAGTCCGGCACACTCGCAGTCGAGTGCAATTCAGAGCGGCTGACGGCGAGCGAAGGCGAGCTGGTTATCGTGAACAGCCATGATTTGCACAACGGTTTCAGCCTGTCGGAGGATTTGTCTTATTATGTGATGATTCTCGACCCATCTCTGTTGCATAGTGCCTCACTTGATGCGGCGGAGACCAAATTTATTACACCTATTACACGCAATCATATTGTTTTTCATAATAAATTGCCTGCGGATGGAGACATCTGCGCCTGCATCTATTCCATTATTCAAGAGCTGCGGGAGCGGGAGCTTGGCTACGAGTTGTCCGTCAAATCTCATCTCTTCCGCATGATGACGCTCCTCTTGCGCCGGCATGTGTCCACCCGTCTGCCGCAGAGCGATTACAAGCAGCGGCGTCACCACTTGGAGCGGTTTCAGCCCGTGCTGGACTACATCGAGACGCACTATGATGAGGAGCTTACCGTTGCTCAGTTGGCGGATCAGGCGGGCCTGAGTCGCTTTCATTTCAGCCGGGTATTCAAGGAGCTGACCGACCGCACGGTGACGGAATATGTCAACGAAATCCGGCTCCGCCAGGCCGAGTACCTGTTGCACAACACTGGTATGACGATTTCGGAAATTGCCCTCGATGTCGGATTCCGAGACATCTACTATTTCAGCCGCACCTTCAAGAAGGTCCGCCAGACCTCACCCTCGGAGATCCGCAAGCGCCTGCGGTCGTAAAACGCGCCACGGTGGCCAGGCGGCGGCTGTAGAGGAAGAATGGTGCGTTGCAGCTGGCACGTGGCCGGCGTGCGAGCAACTAGAGGAAGAAAGGTGTGCCACTCGGCAGCGACCCGCTCTATTTCACTGGCTCCGGGTCGCTCCCTCCCGCCTCATTCCCTTCTGTCTCCCCCTCTCCAGGTGTATACCTGTACACCTCGAGGTCGACTCGGCCGCGGGTGATCTCGACGCCCTCCGCCTCCAGCGCCAGCTCCTGGCTCATGCGGCCGTCAGGATCGGCCAGTGCGATCTCGCCCAGCCGGTTAACGACGCGGTGCCATGGCAGGCGATGGGCTTCGCTCATGCTATGCAGAATTCGCACGACCTGTCTGGCGCCTCTTGGCTGACCTGCACACGCGGCAACTTGACCATAGGTCATCACTTTGCCGGCAGGGATGGATTGAATAATATGGATGACTTGTGCGGTGAATGGCTGCATCTGGTCTCTCTCCGTTCGTTAACGTCTCCAACTGGAGGCGTTTTTTGCTTTACTATAGCATGCCTTATCCGCATTAACGGGTGCATTCGGCACAAAAATGAGGAGATTTTCATCTTTCGACAGCATTCTTTATGAAAAAGAATGTTAACCTTTCGTAAATTTCTCTATAATAGGGTGGTATGCACTACAACAATCTTTTTCGTTACAGGGGGAGAGTAAGTGGATTGGCAGGATGTGGCTTTTAAATTTATCGGCGGTTTGGGCATCTTCTTGTTCGGCATCAAATACATGTCGGACGGACTCCAGAAATCCGCAGGAGACAAAATGCGAGGGTTATTGGAGAAGTATACGTCCAACCCTTTCTTGGGTGTGCTATTCGGCATTGTAGTAACGATCCTTATTCAATCATCAACAGGCACGACGGTTATGGCCATCGGCTTGATTAATGCCGGACTCATGACACTCAGACAAGCCATCGGCGTCATCATGGGCGCCAATATCGGAACGACGATGACTGCGTTCATTGTCGGCATCAAGATCGAATCCTATGCCCTGCCAATTATCGGCTTAGGTGCGATACTGCTCTTCTTTATTGGACGTCAAAAGGTAAAATATGCTGGCCAAGTCGTCTTCGGCTTCGGTATGCTCTTCTTGGGCTTGTCCACGATGGGCAGTGGGCTCAAACCACTCAGTAAACTGCCCGAATTCTCAGACTTCATCGTTGACATGTCTCAATATCCGATTCTCGGGCTCATTGCCGGGACAATATTTACGGTCATCATTCAGAGCTCTACTGCAGCAATTGGTATTCTGCAAACCCTGGCGGATGAAGGCATGATCAGCTTCCGACACTCGCTGCCCGTCCTGTTCGGGGATAATCTGGGAACAACGATTACAGCAGTTCTAGCTTCGATTGGTGCCAGTGTTGCTGCAAGACGAGCCGCTCTCGTGCACGTCGTATTCAATGTGTTAGGCGTAATTATTTTTATGTTTGCCTTACCACTTGTCTATAATTTTATTATGTGGATCGGTGCGGATGTGAATGTACGCCTCCAAATCGCTTATGCTCATGGCTTTTTCAATATTGCCAATACCATTATATTCTTCCCGCTGATTCCGTTCCTGGCTTGGATTGTAACTAAGCTGGTATCAGGCAAGTCCGAGGACCTGGAGTTTGCACCCAAGTTTCTGGATAACCGCCTGCTGGCTACGCCATCTATGGCAATGGGACAAGCGCAGCATGAGATTCTCCGGATGGGCAAATTCGCCCGGGAAGCATTGGAGGATGCAGCCAACTACTTCTTCCGCAAGGATGTGAAGCTGGCGAACAAGGCACTGCAAAAAGAACAACTGGTGAATGAGCTGGAACGAAAAATTACCGATTACATGGTGCAGATTCATCAAAACGGATTGCCGGAATCAGAGTCTGAGCGCGCAACCGGCTTGATGCACACCGTTAATGATATTGAACGAATCAGTGACCACGCCGAGAATATCGTCGAGCTCACGCAATTTTGCACTGAGAACAAAGTGGACATTTCCGAGGATGCTGAGCAAGAGCTCAAGCAGATGCTGGAGCTGGCGGACCAGACGGTAGGCAAAGCCATCTACGCTTTGGAGCACCATGACCGTGAAGTCGCCAAGGAAGTAATGGACTGTGAGGCTGAACTGGACCGCATGGAAAAAGATTATCGGGCCGCGCATATCAACCGCCTGAACCAGAATCTTTGCTCCGGCAACTCCGGTGCGATCTTCCTTGATATCATCAGCAATCTGGAGCGTGTGGGTGACCACAGTAAGAACATTGCCGAGTATGTCCTGAAAATGGACTAAACCGAGCTTACGCAGAATTGTTCATATTGCGTTTGGCGCCCATGTGTATATTTTCAGCAAACCGGGTAATGATGGATACATCCTTTTAAGGAGGGTCCATTATGAAAAAACCTATTCAGCAATTACAGGAAAATATAAATGACATCAAGCAAGCAACGGATGCGATGAAAACGGATATTCAAAGTACCATTGAGCAAGCCAAACAATCAGCAGAATATGTGAAGGGGACGCTGGGGGAGCTGAAGGAAACCCGCGAAGATCTGAGCGCTTCGATGGATGAGGCAAAAACGAATTTCCAGGAGCTGAAGCAGGCCACCCAGGGAGACCTGAAAGAGCTGCGTCAAACCTTCAAAACCGACGACCCCATAGAATCCGATGCCAAAGCTGAGCGGTTCGAGATGGTCAAGGAAGGCAATGGATATGTCATCTACGGACGGGACGGTCTGGTCGGCGAAATCACCTATACCCCGCTAGATGATCATACTTGGGCAGCTGACCATACCTATGTGATCCCCCAATATCGCGGCCGGGATATTGCCCAGCGATTGCTACAGCGTGTTGTAACTGCTGCTCGCATGGAGAATAAGCTGATTGTGCCGACTTGCTCGTATGTGCTGACCCAGTTCAAACGCCATGCCGAGTACGCCGACGTCTGGAAACGGTAGTCTTGATGAAGGACTGTGTTTTCTTGCCGTCACTTCCCTGAAGTGCATCTTCATACTGGAAGATGCACTTCTTTATTTTTTGTTCTTGACCATGCGGTCAAGAAAGTGATAAGGTAGCTGCATGGGCAGAACAAGAGAATTCGATGTGGAGCGTACGCTCCATCAATGTATGGAAGTATTCTGGGAGAAGGGCTTTCAAACAACCTGTCTTGACGACCTGACAGAGACAACTGGAGTCAAGAAACAGAGTCTGTATGGCGCCTTTGAGAACAAGCGTGCCTTGTTCCTGAAGGCTCTCTCGCTTTATCGTGAGCAGAGTATCTCCCAACTGGAAGAGCTGGCCTCTGACGAAGCGCCGCCAATGGAGCAACTGCAGGCGGTAGGCAATCTCGTTTTGGGCTATACTAATGAGAACTGCAAAGGCTGTCTTATTATTAATACCGCGCTTGAGTTCGGCAGCAGCGATGAGGAGGTTCTGCGTGAAGTCGAAACGATGTATGCCGAGACGGAACGAATCCTCTCCACCATCATCGTGCGTGGCCAAGATCAGCAGCAGATCACACGTCGTCATACGGCCCCTGAACTTGCCGCTCATCTGACCAATGTCATTCGAGGCTCGCAGGTTCTGGCCAAATCAGGCGTTTCCGCCGACCAGTCCGGCGCCGTTTTGAAGACTGCGTTTTCTTTACTGGCGCCTTAATTTTTTTTGCCCTTTTCTTGACCAGTTAGTCAAAAATCAACCATTTCAGGAGGCTATTTATGTCTACATCTTCATCCGTTCAACCGTTATTTGCTCCATTTACCGCAGGTCCGCTGCACTTGAAGAATCGCATTGTGATGGCCCCGATGACACGCGGCTTCTCGCCAGAGGGCGTACCCGGCCCCGATGTAGCTGCTTATTACCGCCGCCGTGCGGAGAATAGTGTAGGTCTCATCGTCACTGAAGGTACGGTCATCGATCACCCCGAAGCGTCGAATCAACCAAGTGTACCGCACTTTCACGGAGAAGCGGCACTCGCAGGCTGGGCTCGTGTTGTAGAGGACGTCCATGCAGCAGGCGGCAAAATTGTTCCGCAAATCTGGCACATGGGGACCCATGGCGATGTCAATCACTTCACCCAAGAGGACATCAATGGGCTGATCCAACGCTTCGCCGAGGCGGCGGCTGCTGCCCAACGGATCGGATTCGATGGGATTGAATTGCACGGCGCGCACGGGTACCTGATTGACCAGTTCCTGTGGGAGCAAACAAATGCCCGGACGGATGCTTATGGTGGCAGTATGCTGGCCCGTACCCGGTTCGCTGCTGAGGTTGTTGCGGCTTGCCGCGAGGCTGTAGGTCCAGATTTCCCCATTATCCTGCGGCTCTCGCAGTGGAAATCCAGCGACTACACGGCCAAACTGGCACCAACCCCCGAGCTGCTGGGCGAGTTCCTCGCTCCCCTCACTGAGGCTGGCGTGGACTTGTTCCATTGCTCGACCCGCCGTTTCTGGGAGCCGGAGTTTGAAGGCTCTTCCCTCAACTTCGCTGGTTGGGTGAAAAAGCTGACCGGCAAGCCAACGATTACTGTAGGCTCGGTTGGCCTGGATAGCGAGTTCACACGTCTGTTCGCCGAAGGGCAAGGCGCTGAACGTGAGGGAATCGATCGTCTCCTGGAACGTCTGGAGCAGGGAGAGTTTGACCTTGTTGCTGTAGGTCGCGCTTTGCTGCAGGACCCAGCTTGGGCTGCCAAGGTACGAGAAGGCCGCACAGATGAGCTGCAGCCGTTTGGAGCGGAGGCATTGCAGACGCTGCATTGAACAGCTCACGATCTGCTCTGGGAAGGCTATTACCCGCTGCTCTCTCTTCGCAGCGCGGCCAAGCGCATCCGTCGCAAGCGGCGCCTGGGCTGAGGCAGCAGATCGGCTTTGGGGCGGGATTGCGCCGAGCAGCGAAATATAGGACTGTTGTTATTGGAACCTACGGTCACGGATCGATCTTCCAATCGCTGTTGTCCCCAGATTTCTTGATTTTCTAACCGCTCTAGCGGCCCACAATCCGGGGACAGCCTATGCTTTCGAAGCTAGCTTTCCTACGAAAAGCTTTCAGGCGAACGCTCCGCAGCGTATGCTCCCGAAGTCGCTTTCTTTCAGAAAGCGTGGACCAGATTCGATTCCGTGCCTCTTCGGCCATTACAACAGCCTGTATTGCTTACCCCACTCGGCGGCTTCCCGCTGAGTGGGGTAATTTAAGTAACATTGTGCACCTGATTCGGCGGAAGCACGCCGAACAGCGCAATTCAAGTAACATTGTGCACCTCATTCAGTGGATTCCCGCCCAGCGGCCCAATTCAAGTAACATTGTTCACCTCATTCGGCGAAAATCCGCCCAGCGGCGCAATTCAAGTAACATTGTGCACCCCACTCGGCGGAATCCCGCCGAGCGGCGCAATTCAAGTGACATTGTGCACCTATTTCGGCGGAAGCACGCCGAGTGGCGCAATTCAAGTAACATTGTGCACCTCATTCGGCGGAATCCCACCGAGCGGCGCAATTCAAGTAACATTGTGCACCTCATTCGGCGGAATCCCGCCGAAAAGCGCAATTCAAGTAACATTGTGCACCTCATTCGGCGGAATCCCGCCGAAAAGCGCAATTCAAGTAACATTGTGCACCTCATTCAGCGGAATCCCGCCGAGCGGCGCATTTCAAGTAACATTGTGCACCTGATATATGCCTCACATGAATGACAAGAAGAGCTGGCTCGAAACCATTCGGTTTCGTTGCCAGCTCTTTTGCTTATGCATTGTGACATTCACGGCCAACAATGGACTACGGCCCCTACGCCGCCGCCTTGCGGGCAAAGCGAGGGAAGGCCGTGACGGCCAGTGCCAGTCCAACGGTGCCACAGCCGAGCAAGATAAGCAGGTTGGGCCAGATGTCTCCCACGCCTGCTCCGCGGAGCAGCACATCCTGCAGGCCCTGCTGTGCCCAGTACTGTGGTGTGAATTGGCCCATGGTCTGGACGAATGCCGGCAGCATCTCGAACGGGAACCAGAGTCCGCCGAGGATGGCACCGCCGAGCGCAATGATTTGCACCAGTCCAAGTCCCATGTTCTCACTGCCCACCACCATCGACAGCATCAGCCCCAGTCCCGTGACGCAGATCGCCAGAGCCAGTACAATGACCGAGAGCGCCAGTAGATTACCCAACTGCAGCCCATAGACGACGCGGCCAAATGTCAGCAGGGCCGCCGACTGAATGAAGACGATTAGTATGTGGGGAATCCACATGCCCATCAGGTATTGACGGGGCTTCATCGTCGTTCCCTGCAGCCGGGAGAGCATCCCGGAGCTGCGGTCCTTCAAGAATCGGGTGATCATCGAGATCATGGCGAAGAAAACAAACATGACGGTGTAGCCCGGCACGATCTGTGCAATCGGATCGTTCTCCGTCGCCTGCTCGCGGATGTCGTTCACGGTCACCGGTGCGGCCAGTAGACCCTCTACGGCTTCACCGGGCACATACTCGGTCATGACTGCCCGCAGCTTTTCCTCCTGGTACCTGCCAGCCACGCCTTCCAGAACCCCCAGCACGGGTCCAACAGCCGCATCCTGGGTAGCATCCCGATGCAACTGGACTTCGGCCTGTTCGCCGCTCATCATCCGTTCGCCAAACCCTTCCGGAATAACCAGCAGCATCGTCTGGCGGCCTTCACTAATCTGAGACAGTTGCTCTTGCAGCGGACGCTCGGCATCCGTCTCCAGCTCGAAGCCATCAATCCCTTCCAGAATACCAACCAACTGCTGCGACTGCCCTGACCCGTCTGCATCATAATAAGGCACCGTATAGCTTGTCGTACCCGATGCATTAAAGATGGATGCGAAGATAACAATGAATACGATAGGTAATACGAATAGCCAGAAAATAACCGATTTATCCTTGAGTTGAAGCGCAATCTCTTTACTCGCGATTGTCCGTACCATGCGATCCCTCCTCTCCTGATTCGTTTTATCCATCCCGCAGCTGCGTACCCGTCAGCTTCAGGAACACGCTCTCCAGCGATGGATGCATCAGCTCCAGCGCCCGGACGCGCGAACCTTTACCAACCAAAAGGGTGGTAAGCTGCTGCATCACCGAAAGCGGCTCCGCGCTCTGCAGGACCCAGCCTCTGCCCTTGGCCGTTACTTCACTGACACTTGCCAGCTCGGGCGCTTGCTCCAGCCCTTCCGCTTCGACATAGACCGCTTGCGTCGCATGCTGATCCAATAGGCCATGCAGACTGTCCTGGGCAATCACCTGACCATGATCGATAATGGCGACATCGTCGCAGAGCGCCTCCACCTCCTCCATGTAGTGCGTCGAATAGATAATCGTTGTCCCGCGGCCGCGCAATTCTTTGATCATTTCAAAAATCAGATTGCGTGACTGCGGGTCGATTCCGACCGTCGGCTCATCGAGGATCACCAGCTTGGGCTGATGGAGCAGCGCCCCCAGCAGGTTGACCCGCCGCTTCATGCCGCCGGAGTAACTGCCGACTGTATCCTTCGCACGGTCAGAGAGTCCGACTTGCGCCAGTCCCTCGCTAAGCCGCTGCTGCAGCTCCGCTCCACGTACGCCCTGTGTCTGGCCGAGAAACTTCAGATTCTGGTTGGCGCTCAGCTCGTCATGCAGCGTGATCTCCTGCGGGACGTAGCCTATTTGGCTGCGAATGGCATCCATAGGTTTGCGGTTCTCCTGGCCAAAGACGCGGATCGTGCCCCGGTCCGGCTGCAGAATGCCAGTAATCATTTTCATCATCGTCGACTTACCGGCGCCATTGGGGCCCAGCAGCCCAAAGCAGGTGCCTTCTCTGACCTTCAGACTGGCCTCTTTCAGCGCCTGTGTCTGGCCATAGGTTTTGACAACCCGCTCCACTTCAAGCACGTAGCTCATGACATGCCCTCCCTATTTTTTATTCAAGGATTGATTAAGCTCCCGCTCCTGCATCTTGAAGTACCAGTTGAATCCAAACCAGAAAAGCGTGTAATTCACACTATAGATAACGAATCCAAGCAATAGGGACAGCGGAGTTAACGGCACCCAGCCCACCCAGAGATTAACCAACGCGAAGACCGTTAACGTCAGCAGATAATGAACCGCCAGCTGTCTGAGCAGACTCCAGCGCTCGTAATCGAAGATATAGGAGCTCACCCCGTAGGTTACACCGAGAATCATACTGCCCGCCATATGCTGCCAGATGTCCCGAACAGCGGCCTCCGTGTCTCCAATGACCAGTGCAGTTAGCGCAATGAAGGTGAAAATGGCCGAGCATCCCAATCCCCCCAGCACGCGGTATAGGACATTAGTGATCACCATCGCCACCTCCTCCCAGAATGAGGCGTTTCTTCAACTCTGCAACATAGCCACGGGAAACATACTCTTTGCTGCCTGACTTGAAATGTACGCACAGATTGCCGTTAAAGACCAACTCAAAGCGGTCAATTTGATCGAGATTGCCAATCACGGATTTGGAGAACCGTTGAAAACGATGCTCCTGCAGCTGCTCTTCGACTTCATACAGCTTCATTTTCAGCTCGGTTGGCTGACTCTCCCGGACCGCGAACACTTTGCGATTCTCTGCGTAGACATAATCAATTTCAGTCGGATTTAGCAAAATAGACCGTTCGTCATCCACCCCCACCAGCCGCCGGGTGGGTTGGGACTGCAGCCGCTTCATAAGCGCTGCCAGCTCATCCGTCCATTCTTTTGCCTGAATGATGATCGTTGGCTCGTCATGCTCCTCACTAATTTCAATCTTGATTTTCATATCGCGGGATCCACTCCCTCTGCTCATCTATAGTATGCCTGCTCCCCAGGCCCCCCGCTACCGAATCGGGATGAGTTGCAGCTCCTGCTGCACAAGTCGTATAAAATGCAACCTGTACTGCATAAGGTTGTTTAACTCGTATTTGAAGGAAACGCGGCCACTTATTCGTTATCGTCATTATGTATTCAATCTGCTACTACGAAATTTGGGCTTGGTGGTTCCCCGCAAAGTGCAACTTAAGCTCCCTGTGATGCATTAATAAAAAAACCGCCAAGCATGTGCCGAGGCGCTGCCTCGAACCATGCTGACGGTTTCTTTCCTGTGTATGAAGGTGTATTAGGCCAACTCTCGCTCCCAGAACCGGTGCTGTGTGATGGCGCCGATGAACTCCTGGGCAAAATCTTCGGCAGATGAAGCTGTGAGGACACCCGGCTTACCCTTAAGGGACTCCTTCTCCAGCAGCTCTTCACCGGCATAGGATGCACCAATCGGCTTAGCGTGTGCAAAAGCCTCACGGAGGAAATAGCGCGTCTCCTCCTCGAATTTCTTGTCACCGCGCTTGCTGCCCACCACATAGATGGCGTCGAAGATGACGGAATCCGCGGTCTGGAATGTATGATCCAGCTCCAGCTCCTGACCGTCCGCTCCCTTGATAGGTGTCAGCTTACTGCTGATTAATTCAGCCTGAATGCCAGCCAGCTTCAATGCAGACAGAACCTCACCTACTTGCTCCACAGGCGCGTCGCTGTCCAGGATGACGCCCACCTTGCGGGTAGCCGCTGCCATCGTCGTGTTCAACTGGCTGAGCGCAGGCGAGGCTTTGGTCACCTTACTTTCTTCGGCCTGTGGCGGGTTCGCACCAATATTGTCAGCCACCTGGGTCATCAACTCGCTACTCACATGGCCAAACATATCCACGGCCTGCTGCCGTACATCCTTGCTCTTCACCTTGCCCAGCTCAAAGGAGAAGGCTTGGATGATATGCAGCTGCTCCGGCTCCGACATACTGTTCCAGAACAGACGAGCCTGGGAGAAATGGTCCTTGAAGCTCTCGCTGCGTGCGCGGACCTTGTGCCCCTCTACCCTCTCCTGATAATGGGCATATCCGCCTTCGGATTCCGGAACAGGGGCTGGTGTATTGCCGGCCAACGAGTTCTTGTGGTAGCTGACCGCTCCCCGGTTGATGGTCTGACGTCCGTGCCCGTCACGCTGGTTGTTGAAGAACGGGCAGACGGGCCGGTTGATCGGCAGCTCGTGGAAGTTCGGTCCGCCCAGCCGGATCAGCTGGGTATCCGTATAGGAGAACAACCGGCCTTGCAGCAGCGGATCGTTGGAGAAATCAATGCCTGGCACGACATGTCCGGGATGAAAGGCTACCTGCTCCGCCTCCGCGAAGACATTATCCACGTTGCGATTCAACGTCATTTTGCCAATCAGCTTGACCGGCACCTCCTCCTCCGGCCAGATCTTGGTCGGGTCTAGGATATCAAAATCAAACTTGAACTCGTCTTCTTCCTTCAGCAATTGGACGCCTAGCTCATATTCTGGATAATCCCCATTCTCGATCGCATCCCACAGGTCGCGGCGATGAAAGTCCGGGTCTTTACCCGAAATTTTTTGAGCCTCGTCCCAGACGATGGAATGAACGCCAAGTACAGGCTTCCAGTGGAATTTTACAAAGTGCGCCTGGCCCTGATCATTGATGAAACGGAAGGTATGCACGCCAAACCCTTCCATCATTCGCAGGCTGCGGGGAAGCGCTCGGTCGGACATCGCCCACATGACCATATGTGCCGTCTCCTGATTATTAGCTACGAAATCCCAGAACGTATCGTGGGCGGAGGCGGCCTGCGGCATTTCGTTGTGCGGCTCGGGCTTGACGGCATGGATCAGATCCGGGAATTTGATGGCATCCTGAATGAAGAAGACAGGAATGTTGTTGCCAACCAGATCATAGTTTCCTTCTTGCGTATAGAATTTGGTGGCGAAGCCTCGCGCATCTCGTACCGTCTCAGCAGAGCCCTTGGAGCCGGCAACTGTAGAGAACCGGACGAAGACCGGCGTTTTCTCGGCTGGGTCCTGGAGAAAACCGGCTTTTGTATATTCTTTCATGGATTGGTAGAGTTCAAACTCGCCATGAGCAGCAAATCCTCGGGCATGCACGATGCGCTCGGGAATCCGCTCATGATCGAAGTGCGTCATTTTTTCGCGAAAGTGGAAGTCCTCCAACAGGGTCGGTCCCCGCTCGCCCGCCTTTAGGGAAAACTCATCCTCCGCAACTTTGAGCCCCTGGTTGGTTGTTAGGGCCTGACCTTGATCGGTGACCTTGTATTCCTCAAGTTGCTCCTGTTTACGGTTAACGGGTACTTTGTGATCGCTCATCATGCACTTCCTTCCTTGTTTCTGGTGGGTAACAGACATAGGACAAACTACACGGCATTACCCTAGTGAACGAAAATTCAATCACCCTCCGTTCCCTGACAAACTGTTGTCAACAATACACGGGTATACTGCTAAGGAGAACTAAGCAATCCAGAAGACATGAAGGTTTGGCGATTGCGTATAATCAAGGGAGATAGGAAAAGGAATGGGAGGTCATTATGCGTACACATCAGCCGCAAGAAGAGTGGGCAGTCGAAGCAACAGATCTGGTCAAGCGCTTCGGGGACCTGCAGGTCGTCGATGGCATCTCGCTCAAAGTTAAAAAGGGCTCAATCTATGGATTTCTTGGTCCGAATGGGGCAGGTAAGACAACGACGATCAAAATGCTGGCTACGCTGCTGCAGCCAGATGGCGGAAACGCCACGGTCATGGGCCATGATTTGCGGAAGGATCCGGATGGCGTGCGGCAATGCATCAGTCTGACTGGCCAATTCGCGTCGGTAGATGAGGAGATGTCCGGCCGGGAAAACCTGATCCTGATTGCCAGACTGGTCGGATTCACTCGGCAAGGGGCCAAGCAGCGGGCCATGGATCTGCTGCGTGCATTTAACCTAGAGGACGCGGCAGACCGCCAGGTCAAAAAATACTCGGGCGGCATGCGACGTCGTATCGACATCGCGGCCAGCATTGTCACTGCGCCGGATCTGCTCTTCCTGGACGAGCCGACAACCGGGCTGGATCCGCGTAGTCGCAACCAGGTCTGGGATATTATCCGGGCACTGGTGAACAGTGGGACAACCGTCTTCCTGACCACGCAGTATCTGGAGGAAGCCGACCAGCTTGCGGACCGAATCGGTGTCATCGACCACGGGCGGCTGATTGCCGAAGGGACGAGCAGCGAACTGAAAGCTATGGTTGGCGCCGGGCGACTGACCGTACATCTGCAATCCAGTGATGATCTGCCGGTTGCCCATCGGGTATTGGCGGAAATCACAGGCGAGACTGTTGAAATCGACGAGCGCGCCCACCGCTTGATCGCGCAGATTGGTAATCACAGCGAAGCGGCAGCGGCACTCAGCCGACTGGTTACAGAAGGCATCCCGATTACCGATTTCTCCATGGGCCAGCCTAGCTTGGATGAGGTATTCCTCACCCTGACGGGCAAACCCGCATCAACGGAAGAAGGAGGCGATAACCATGTTAATCAGGCCGGATAGTGCCCCTGATCTGGAACAGGTGCTGTCGCTCAAGCAACGGCCCCGGCGGCCGAGTCCGCTCACCGCCTGTCTGACGCTGGCCTGGCGGGCGCTGCTGAAGATCAAATACGTCCCAGAGCAGCTCTTTGATGTGACGGCGTTCCCGGTCATCTTCCTGTTGATGTTCACCTACTTGTTCGGCGGAGCCATCTCGGGATCGACGGGCGAGTATTTGAACTTCGTCCTCCCAGGCATTCTGGTCATGACGGTGTCGATGATCACCATGTACACGGGCACGGACCTGAACAAGGATATCCAAAAAGGAATCTTCGACCGATTCCGTACGCTGCCGTTCTGGCGGCCTGCCGTACTCGTTGGCGCGCTGATGGTCGATACGGTCCGCTATCTGCTGGCTTCATCGATCATGATCGGTCTCGGCTATGCGCTAGGCTTCCGCCCGGACAACGGATTGGGCGGGCTGTTGCTCGGCGTGGGATTGCTGCTCGTCTTCGCCTTCAGCCTCTCCTGGATCTGGACCCTGCTGGGCCTGATCGTCCGCACGGAGAAGGCGCTCATGGCGATCAGCATGATGGTGCTGTTCCCGCTGACCTTCCTCAGCAGCGTCTTCGTCGACACGTCCACGATGCCGCGTTGGCTGCAAGCGGTCGTCGACATCAATCCGGTGACGCTCGTCGTCAATGCGGTCCGCGGCCTGGCGCATGGACCGAGCGCAGCTGGTGACGTGACGCTGGTGCTCATCATCTCCGCCGCACTCGTCGCCGTGTTCGCGCCGCTGACGATGTACTTCTATAACAACAAGAAGTAAGAAGTATAAGTGCATGACAAAAAGCCTGTCCGGTTATTGCGTTAGTTCCGGGCAGGCTTTTTTGGCGTGTGGTGAGGGGCTAATGCCCAAGGTAGATGAGATAGGTGGTTGAGTGGGTTGAGTGGGTTGAGTAGGTTGCGCAGGGTACGTAGAGTGCTAGAGATGGGGGGGAGTGAGCCTGGCAGCGCTACGGCAGTGCAATTCGAGTAACATTGTGCACCTCATTTAGCTCACCTGCCCGCTTCCGAGCAATTCAAGTAACATTGTGCACCTCATTTAGCTCACCTGCCCGCTTCCGAGCAATTCAAGTAACATTGTGCACCTCATTCAGCTCACCTGCACACTTCCGAGCGATTCAAGTAACATTGTGCACCTCATTCAGCATACTCTCCCGATTTCGAGCAATTCAAGTAACATTGTGCACCTTATTTAGCTCACCTGCCCGCTTCCGAGCAATTCAAGTAACATTGTGCACCTCATTCAGCGAGAACCCCCCAGCCACTGAAATCCAAGTAACTTTTTACCCCTGGTTGAGCGTAATCACGGACAGCGGCACAATTCAAGTAACTTTTTGCCCCTGGTTCGCCGCACTCATCTACCGTACCCACCTGATGCATCTTCCCACTCTCATCAAAAGTGGATCAGATCATCCCCTCCAACAGCTTCGTCAGCTTGGGCTGCAGCTGCCACAAGTGGAAGTTCCCTTGCACGTAATATATTGCTTCCCGGTCATCCCCGAAGCCGACATATTCTGGCGATTTTTTGGGCAGCTTTTTTTTGCCAATCAGATAGGCGGGTACATAGGGATTAGCCTCTATAGCCAGGCGCAGCATGTGCCTGATGGTTGATTCCGGCTTGTCCAATCCCTGCTCCACTAATACCCGACTGTAAGTAAACCACGCGCTGGCGTCCTCTTCATAAGCGGTTATCAACTGGGATGCCTTCTTATACTCATGTTCTTCCAGATACGCCATCAGTAGTAAATCACGCGCACCCTGATTATCGTTCGGATTGAGCTCCAGCATTTCTTCGAGCTGAAGAATCGCCTCTTCCTGATTGAACATCGTCGCACAGGTCTGAGCATAATTCAGCTTCGCCCTCATGTACGGCCGGGTTTCAACATCCATCCAGAAATGTCCCTTGGCTGCCTTGAATCGTTTTTCCCCAAGCGCCCGCTCTCCAGCAAGCATCCCTTCCCGGTAATAATAAGCGGCCACACGCGGATTAGGAGCTAACTCCCCAAGTATGGAATAAGCATCAGCCTCATCCGGATTGACCTCGATGACCTGGCGGGCAAGCCTCTCACGTTTGACAGGATCGTTCTGGGACATGGCTTGATCCAATAATGCTGCGGCATTTCGTCCTTTGGCCTTGTTGTTTGAACCAATTTGAACCGCAGGTGCCGGCATGGCGCCATCGTTTTGCATCAGGTTTTTCAAGAATGCCTGTGCCTCTTCCATCGTCTCAAAATCCTGATTGGCCAACATGTCCTGAATCGCCTTCATTTGAGCTTCCATCGAATTACGCGATTGAAGATTCATGGGAGGTTCCCCCACTGAATCCTCCATTGCTTCCCATTGAGCCACAAAATAATCAAATACTTGATCCATTTTGTTTGAAATTGTCGCCGCCGATACCCCGTATTTTCTCGCTAGATCAGCCTGAGTAATAAAGGTATCCGTCAAAATTGCGAGCATATTTTCCAAGACGGCTGGAAAAACCGCTACTTTGCGAATAATTGGCTGGTTTTCAGCGGCAAATTGATTCCAAATGACTACAAGATCATAAATATCTTCATCGTCATACCGACCCGACGTGTGCTCTACAAACAGCTTGGCCACTTCGAGATGAATGGGAATATCCCATACCAATTCCTCGTTCATCGCTTTTTCCAGATTGAATTCTGGCGCAGCAGAATCGAAACGGGTCACATTGTTCATCGCGTCTTCCAGGTTCCATTCAGGCTCGGCCTTAGGGCCGATGCGTGTGATATTGCTTTCCTGGTCTTTGTCGAGACAGCATTTCTTATACTTTTTCCCGCTTCCGCAGTGGCAATTGTCGTTACGTCCTAATTTTTGCATCTCTATCAGCCTTTCATTCGACAACTTTTTGTCCATATTAACATAGACGGCCATTTAAAACACATAAACCAGAGCCTTGAGGCGAATTTCCAGTGTGCTACAATAAGTCCAACACAATAAGTCCAACGAAACCCAAGGAGGCTGATAGCATGCAGACATTATCCGACGAGACCATTCGGGAGGCGCTGAGCCAGCGTACCGTTACGCTGCCCGACGGTACCAGGATCCCGGCACTAGGTCAGGGCACGTGGAATATGGGCGACAATCCCGCACGACGGGAGGAAGAAGTTCAGGCCCTGCGTCTGGGTATCGAGCTCGGCATGACGGTCGTGGATACGGCGGAGATGTATGGTGAGGGGTTGTCAGAGTCGCTAGTCGGTGAGGCGATCAAGGGGAAACGCGATGAAGTGTTCCTCGTCTCCAAGGTTTATCCGCACAATGCAGGCGGCGAACGGCTCGCGCGCAGCTGCGAAGCGAGTCTGCAGCGGCTCGGGACGGATCACCTGGATCTGTATCTGCTCCATTGGCGTGGAAGCATCCCCCTGGCGGAAACGGTTCAAGGAATGGAACAGCTGGTAGCTGAGGGCAAAATCCGCCGCTGGGGCGTCTCCAACCTGGACACCTCCGATATGCAGGAGCTCTGGAAGGTGCCAGGTGGAGAAGCATGTGCAGTGAATCAGGTGCTCTATCATATCGCATCGCGCGGAATTGAGTATGAGCTCCAGCCTTGGCTGCAACAGCAACGCATTCCCATGATGGCTTATAGCCCGTTGGCACAAGGTGGATCGATGCGGAAAGGGATGCTGGAGAATAAAGTCGTGCAAAGTATTGCTAAGGAATACCAAGTGTCACCTTCGCAGCTGATTCTGGCTTGGACCATTCGCAAGAGCGGCGTGCTCTCGATTCCCAAAGCTTCCAGCTCCGACCACGTACGCGAGAATGCTGCGGCGGCCAGCATTGACCTGCGTGAGGATACGCTGGCTCAATTGGAGGAGGCATTCCCTGCACCGAAACGCAAAGTGCCGCTGGATATCATCTAGTAGAACGCTCTGCCTCTCCCATGACAGCCGTTTTATAAGTACCCGGCGTGTGTGTGGTAAACTGTTTAAACACTTTGTAGAAATGACGGATACTCTCGTAACCAACGCTGCGCGCCACCTGCTCGACTGTCGGCTGCTGCGGGTGGACGAGCAGTTCTTTGGCCCGCTCGATCTTCACGCTGTTCAAGTAATGGACGAAGGTCATGCCCGTCTCCCGTTTCAGCACACTGCAAAAATAGTTGGGATGCATCCCCAAATGGGAGGCCACCTCTTCCAGTGCCAGATCGTGCATGTAATGCTCCTGCACGTAGGCTTTGAATTTGCTGATAACCGGCAGCTCTGCCGCCTGCAATGCAGGCGGCGAGGCCGGTTCATCTTTGTTGGCTGCCATGATCTCAATCGCTTGCCGATTCAGAACCTCAAACAGCTCGCGATGTTGAATTGGCTTCAGGAGATAATCCTCCACCCCCATCCGCATCGCCTGCCGCGCATAATCGAATACGTCATAGCCAGAGAGAATGACGAAGCGCTGCATTTGACGCAGCTGAGCCTCCCGAATGAGGGCCAGTCCATCCATCTCCGGCATCTGGATATCGGTGATCATCAGATCGTACGATTCACAATCCATGCGCTCCAGCGCCTCGAAGGCATCGTAGGCGCAGTCCACCTGCGTGAACAAGGACCGCTCCGCCATAATCATATGCCGCAGACCACCCACGATAATCGGCTCATCATCCACAATCAGCAGCTTCAGCATGCATCTCCGCTCCTCTCTTGACCAACAGAATCTGGAACGCGGCTCCTTCGCCCGCTTCCTCTCTCAGCCGAATTCCCGTATTCTCTCCATTGTACGATTTTACCCGCTCATGCACATTCCGCAGTCCGATTCCCAGCTTCGATTCCTCGTCTGTCTCCAGCTGTCCATCCAGCATGCGAGTAATAAGCTGCCGCCGTTCTGGAGTCAACCCCGGTCCATTGTCCCGAATTTCAATACGCCAGTAGTCTGCTTCCTCCGTAACCGTCAACTCGATCTCCCCTTTGCCGCGCCGGTTGCCCAGGCCATGCAGGATGCTGTTCTCGACAATCGGCTGCAGAATCGACCTTGGCGTACGCACACCCGTGATGTCACCATCGATGTGCAGCTCGAACTGCAGCCGCTCCCCCATCCGAACCTGATGAATGCCGATGTAATCCCGCACATGCGCCAGCTCATCGGTCAGCAGCGCTTCATCCCGGTTGCGCACCAGACTATATCGCAGCAGGTTGCCCAGCGACGACGCGACCTCCGCCAGCTCCTTTTCCCCCCGCATGAGCGCCATCATCCGCATCGTCTCCAGCGTATTGTATAAGAAGTGAGGCTTGATCTGAGCATGCAGCATCTTGATCTCCGCCTCCTTCTTCAGCATCTCCGACCGGTGGTAATCCCGCGACAGCTCATCCATCCGCCGGATCATGGCATTGTACGATTGGATCAAAAAACCAATCTCATCCGTACCGCTCGCACCGCTATAGACGGCAATCCGGGGGTCATCGACCCGCTTCAAATGCCGGGAGAACCTTAGGAGCCGGTTCGTCACGGAGGAAGCGACGGCGAAATAACAGAGCGACAAAATGATCAACATGAGTACGCCAGCCCCAATCAACCACCATTGGTCGATACGGACATCCAGCAGGGAAACCACATGACCGACCTCGACAATAATGAGCCCCAGCGTTGTCAAACGAATGGCGTGCGTCAGATAATCATCCCCATGGACAAAAAAGCTCGTGATGCCCCGCTCCGGTGCATGACTTGCCAGTGCCGCCAGTTCGCCCTCCACAAAGCCGGGAGCCGTCTGCTCATACACCTGCTCACCGTCCTTACCGACAATCGCCCAATACCTATTGGAAGCCTGCGGCGATGCTCCTGCGAATTGACCAAACAACCGCTGATTAACCTCCACGACGAGGAACCCCAGACTTTCCGTATAATTGTCATTGTAGAGGTTCTTGATGTAGTACACCGTCGGCAGCCTGCCCTCATCGGGGAGATAGGTCCACTGGCCCTGGTTCGGACGCAGCGCAGTGATCTGTTCCATAGATAAGGGGCCCCCATAAGCAGCACCCTCTGTGAGATCGGGCTCCAGGCTCAGCACCTGGTCGTTGCGCATATAGACACTCAGGTTCTGGATCGCCGGTACGCTTTTCAAGGCAAAATTAAAGGTCGTGCGGATATCATTCTGGTAGGTGTAGATCATCTCCCAATCCGTCTTGTACTCGCCTTCGAGATAGCGGATCAGCGTATCGTTATTCTGGAAGAGGGAGTGCACGGACTCGATCTTCGACATTTCAATCTCCAGGTTGGCGAGCGACTGCTCCGTAAACTTCTCCTGGTCGACAAGGTATTGGGACTTCATATTGTTGTACATTTGATGGTAGAAATAGACGCCGAACAGCGTAAAGGGAATACAGACCAGCAGGACATAGCCGATGATTAGTTTGGGGACGATGCGCAAATGTCGCAGCTGGTCGATCCACCTATAAAGCGCTGTCATAAAATAACCCCACAAAGTGAAGCCTTTTCTTCGAAGCTTAGCCAGATACTTTGCGGGGGGCCCCGAAAACTTATAAATTGTATAATAATAAAAAAGCCTCCTCGGCGGTCTTTTTCTATTAGTATAGCACGCCTGTCCATTGCCTCTGGGCCGCTAACTTGCGACAAACCATGGCGTGCCAAAGGGGAGCAGGACCCCTAGGTCCACTCCCCTGGTTTTTAAGATTCGAGCTGGGCCTTGGCTTGCTCGTAGCGTTCATTGGCCCACGCTTCCAGCCGCTCCAGACCGATCCGATTGGCCTGCTCCACCATCGCATCGTATGCCGCGGAGGCTGCCTCCTCTGATGTAGCGAGCAGCACCTTGCTCTCTTCACTCTTAATCATTTCCTGGATATTCGTCAGCACAACCTGCTCATCCGAATCCGCATCCGGGGCCACCAGGCCAATCGCCGGAATGAACTGGGTTTCGTCCGTAACGACCTTGTTGGTGCGTGTTGCATCTGTGTCCGGTTCATACAGCGCACGCATTTCTGTCGTGGTCGAGCCGATCAGCAAGCCCCAATAGAATGCACCGCGGGCTACGCGCTCCGCATCGTCCATGGTGTTGTATTTGAACACAGGGTAATCCCCATCCGCTGCATAATCCCAATGCTCGCCTTCAATACCCCACAGCGCCAGCTTCTGGCCTTCGTCCGATTGGAGGAACTGCATCAGCTTGATGGAGGCCTCGGGGTTTTTGTTCTCTTTGGTAATAAATACGCCTTGCCAGCCAACTGCCGAGTTGACGATCTTCAGGTTATCCGTCAGGCGTACAGGCAGGTTGACGAAGGTATGACCGCCCTGCTCCTTCGCTGCCGATGTCAGCTGGTCTGAGCCTTGCGTTGTCCAGGAGTAGGCAAAGCCAGTGCCGTTAAACATCAGCTGCTTGCCTTGATCTTCCGATTTGTACGCGTAGTTCTCCGCCCGGATGAAGCCTTTGCGGTAGAGGTCATTCATATATAGATACATGTCTTTGTACTCTGGCATGTTGAGGGAGTACACCAACTGACCGTTCACGTCATTGAAGCCGCTCAGCGCCCCGAACTGCTGCTCGAAGTACGCCCGATGCCAGTTCGGCGGGTTCAAGACCAGCGGAATCATGTCGGGATATGTGTCCTTGACCGTCTGGAACAGTGCCGTCAGGTCTTCCAGTGAAGCAATCTCTGGGTTGCCCAGCGCCTCCATAATGTCCTGACGCACCGAGATCCCACCAGTGTACAGCAGCGCTGTGTCCTTGTGTTCCTCCCACTCCGCTTCCGTCGAGAAGAAGTTGCGGATGGTATAGAAGTTGCCGTCCTCCGCCGTATTCACGCCGATGCGCTCCTGCTCCAGCTCCCAGTCCGGGGCATACTCGGCAATCAGGTCATTCCAGGCCAGCGACAGATCCGGATCGGACATCCGCTTCACCTGACCGCTGGTGACGACCAGATCAGGCAGATCGCCCGAAGCAATCATGACCTGCAGCTGCTTATCATCCGTGGCGACGGTTACATTCAGATTCACGCCTGTTTGTTTTGTTATCTCTTCAGCTACCGCGCCCGACCAATCCTTCATCGGCCACCAGGTTTGATCCACGAACAGATCCAGCGTCACTTGCTCCGGCGCTCCGTTCGTCTGGCCATTGTTGCCTGACGCAGCAGGCGTCTCTCCTGCATTGCCGCCGTTATTTGGTGTAGCGTTATTGCCGGCGCATGCGGAGAGCAGCAGCACCATCAGGCTGGCTGTAATCAGCCAAGCCGACCCCTTTTGTACCTTTCTCATATCGGACAACTCCCTCGATTAGATTGAACACGCTTGCGATTCTTATCTATGAAAGTCCGTCCCCCGGGATCCCGGGCACCCGATAGAAACGGAACCTGTCACCAGCAGTCTGTCAGCCCTTGACTGAGCCCAGCATCATGCCCTGTACGAAGTACTTCTGAATGAAAGGATACACACAGATAATCGGGAAAACGGAGATCACCATGGCCGTGGCCTGTGCCGAAAATGAAGTCACCTGCATGCTGCCGGCATACGCTGCACCAATCGCATCGGTGTTGATCATCGTCTGATTGATGACCTCAATCATGCGGTACGCCAGCGTCCGCAGCCCCTGACCCTGGACAAAATAGGCCGAGTCCAACCAAGCATTCCACTGATTGGAGCCGAGGAACAAGCCCATCGTTGCCAGCAGCGGCAGAGAAATCGGCAAGATCATTCGGAAGAAAATCGTCATCTCTCCCGCTCCATCCATCCGAGCCGACTCGCCGATCTCCTCGGGTATTTCCCGGAAGAAGGAGACAGCAATGAGCAGGAAGAACAGGCTCAGCATCGTCGGCACGACATAAACGGCAAACGTATTGAGCAGACCCAGGCCGCGCAGCACCACGTAGAAAGCGATGAGACCGCCCGAGATGTTCATCGCAATGACGATGAGCAGGAAATAGAACCGACGGAACAACAGATACGGCTTGGACAAGCCATAGGCAACCAGACAGGTGAAGATGACGCCCAGCAGCGTGCCGACAACGGTCCGTGCCACTGTAATGAAGAAGGCGTTGACCCAATGTTTATCATTGAAGAAATAGATATAGTTATTGAGCGTAAATGCCCGGGGCAGCAGGTACAATCCACCACGTGCCGTATCCTGACCAAGATTAAAGGAAGCTATCAGGACATAATAGAATGGATACAACGTAATAAGCGCTACCAGCGCGAGCAATATATAATTGATCGTATCGACAGTATAATCTTCTCTTGTCTTACGGGCCATACAGGCATCTCCTTTCCTTGCCGTGGTCAGTACAGGCCAGTGCCCGATACGCGCTTGGCGATAAAGTTGCTCGTGAGAATAAGGAACACGGCGATGATAGACTGCACTAGATCGATGGCGGTGGCAAAAGCAAACCGTCCTTGAGCCAGGCCGACATTAAAGGCATACGTCTGAATAATCTGCGACTTGTCATTGTTGATCGTATTGCCGAGCAGCATCGACTGCTCGAAGTTAGAGCCTACAAGCCCACCGCCTAGCATACTGCCAATCGACAAAATCAGGACGACTACAATGGGTCCCCGCATACCCGGCAAGGTTACATGCCAGATGCGGCGCAAACGCCCGGCCCCGTCCAACTGGGCTGCTTCATAGAGTCCAGGGTCAATACCTGCGATGGCAGCCAGGAAGATAATCGTCCACCAGCCCGCTTCCTTCCACACAGCCGTACCAACAGCCAGGCCCCAGAAGGAATCCGGGTCGGTCAAGACCGTCAGAGGTTCATGTATAATCCCCAATGTGATCAATGCGTGGTTGATAATGCCAATCTCGGTCGAGAAGAAAGCATACGCGATACCGACCACCACGACCCACGAAATGAAGTGAGGCAAGTAGCTGAAGGTTTGGACAAGCCGCTTGATTACCGCCTGTTTGACCTCTGTAATCATGATAGCCAGCAGAATCGGCACCGGAAAAGCAAAGACCAGCTTCAGCAAGCTAATGGCCAGCGTATTACGCACCAGCATCGGGAACCTGTAGTCGTTCACCAGCTCGTGAAAGTACTTGAGCCCCACCCACTCACTCGTGAAGATTCCCGCAATGCCAGTCGATATTTTGTAATCCTTGAACGCCATAATAACGCCAAACATCGGCGTAAAGCTGAATACCAGCAGGAACGCCATGCCCAGCCACACAAAAATCTGGATCGTGAGCTGCTTGCGCAATTGCCGCCCCAGCGATGGCTTGGAAGCAGCACCTATAGGTTTGTTTTCTTGAACAGCCGGGTTCGTCTTCATGGATTCCCCTCCTGCCTCTCATTATAAAATCGCTTACAATGCGTGTATACGGATCATACTTCGGATGGAGTGTGCTCTATCTTAAGGTAGGGACAAGCGGCGAAAAACTATTTTCAAAAAAAGCTCTACATTGTGATATAAATCACATCCCACCCCGTGATCTCGTTATATACTTAAGTCAGAAAGAAAACGAAACAGCCAAACAACACACCGGCAACACAAACAGCAGAGAGAAACCTCACAGCTGAAGATCCAGGGCCGGAAGGAATCGCGCAAGTCGCTGTTTCGGTCAATAACATAGAGGGAGAGTGAAGGTCATGAAGAGATGGTGCAAGATCAAATGGCTGATACCTTATTCTTACGAAGCTAGTTTTGCTTCACAAAACTCTTAAACGTCCTTTTCTTATACCAGACTTTGTGATTAAAATCACATACTTCTAGAGAAAAGTCCGCTACACTTAAGCCATAAAGAGAAATGAAAACAACTAAACTACAAATTGGGAGTGAGTATCATGATGAAACTTTGGAGAAACAATAAATGGGCAGCCGGTATCCTGACGGTGATCCGTATCGTACTCGGATATGCTTGGCTGACAGCCGGATGGGGCAAACTTACTGGTGGCTTCGACGCCACCGGCTACCTGACCAACGCCGTGACCAACCCGGTCCTCGACAAAGCGACTGGCGCGGCCGTCTACCCGACCTACAACGCCTTCATTGAAACGTTCGCACTGCCGAACGTCAAGCTGATCAACATTATGATCCCTTGGGGCGAATTGCTAGTCGGACTTGGATTAATCCTTGGTACACTGACCGTCACCGCCGCCTTCTTCGGACTGATGATGAACTTCATGTTCCTCTTCGCCGGAACGGTAAGCACTAACCCTTGGCTGGTTCTGCTAGGTGTCCTCGTCCTGATGGGCGGCACCAACGCCGGACGCTTCGGACTTGACCGCTACGTCCTGCCGCTCCTGCACAAAGGCATGGACCGCTTGTTCCACCGCAAAGGCCGCAACACTGGCGCAGGTGCCGGACCGGTCATCCCGCAAGAACATTAACTACAGCTCCACTTGAGACGGCTGCCCTACGGGGCGGTCGTCTTTTTCGTCCAGCTCCAAAGCCTCTATCTTAGCACCACTACCCAATGGTTGTCTCTCATACCCGCCCACCTTTTCATTCACCTACTATTAGGTGGCCCTATCCTATCACGTCTCTTTCTCACAACGGCAGCACCTTCTATTTTGCGCTATACTGGAGGAAATGATGACATGCTTGGGGGGAAGTCACTAATGTCCTTATATGAACAGGCGGGTTATGTCTCTCGAATTGAGCTGCTGCGGGAGCAGGTACCTTCGTTTGGGAGTTACCCATTCCATCTGGATGCGGTACGCGAGCTGGATACGCTGGCGCTTCATCCAAAGGTGACGTTTCTGGTCGGTGAGAACGGCACGGGCAAATCGACGCTGATTGAAGCCATCGCGGTGGCGCTCGGCTTCAACCCGGAGGGCGGCACGAGCAACTTTACATTTGAGACGGCCCGTACCCATTCCCAGCTGAGCGAGTATTTGCGGCCCGTGCGGGGAGCGAGACGGCCGAAGGACGGGTTCTTCTTCCGGGCGGAGAGCTATTATAATCTGGCCACGAATATTGAGGAGCTGGACCGGCAAGACGCACGGGCGCCTAAGATTATCGAATCCTATGGTGGACGCTCGCTGCACGAGCAATCGCATGGCGAATCGTTCTTTGCCACCTTCCTGCACCGGTTCGGGGGCAGAGGCCTGTATGTGCTGGACGAGCCCGAGGCTGCGCTATCCCCCTCCCGACAGATGGCCATGCTGGCACGCATGCATCAGCTCGTCGGGCAGCAATCCCAGTTCCTCATCGCCACCCACTCCCCAATCCTGATGGCTTACCCCGACGCCTGGATCTATCAGTTGGACGGAGACGGCATCCGCCGTGTAGCCTGGCAGGAAACGGAGCACTATATCGTCACCAAGCAGTTCATGAACAACAGCGAGCGCATGCTGGGAGAACTGTTGGGGGACGAGGATGCTTGAGCGGCTGGGGGAGTTGTTGGTGCAATCCAAGTAACTTTTTGCCCTTGGTTGGGTGGGATCCCCTCTGTTGGTGCAATCCAAGTAACTTTTTACCCTTGGTTGGGTGCAATCCCCTCCGTTGGTGCAATCCAAGTAACTTTTTACCCTTGGTTGGGTGCAATCCCCTCCGTTGGTGCAATCCAAGTAACTTTTTACCCTTGGTTGGGTGGAAACCCCTCCTTCAGCGCAATCCAAGTAACTTTTTGCCCTTGGTTCAGCGGCGCCCCCCCATCCCCTTAAATCAACACAACAAAGACCCGGGCCGCACCGGATATCGGCACACCCTGGGTCTTCTGCAATTACAATACCGGGCACGTGGTCAGGCGCACGCCGATGCCGCTCGGGTCGCGGAAGTACCACCCGTCGCCCTTGGTCTCCACCACAATGCCTGCCTCCTCGAGCCAGACCAAGATGTCTTCGATGTGCCCTACATCGGGATTGACGATGGTGTAGCTCGCCAACCCCGGGGCCTTCTCCGGCGTCGGCGGCGCGCCCTCTCCGGCCCATGTGTTGAGGCCGAGATGGTGGTGGTAGCCGCCCGCGGCCACGAAGAGCGCCGAGGGGCCATAGCGCAGCTTCACACTGAAGCCCAGCAGCCCGCAATAGAAACGCTCTGCCTCCGCCAGGTTCCGCACATGCAGATGTACATGCCCCATCCGGGTCCCCGCCGGCATGCCGTTCCATTCCCGCCCCTCAGCCTCGCGGAGCAGTCCATGCGCGTCCAGCGTATCCGCGCTCATGTAGATCTGTCCGCCCGCGAGTTGGGTCCATTGCTCCACCCGGCGGTCCCAATAGATCTCAATTCCGTTGTGGTCGGGATCAGACAGATAGAGCGCCTCGCTCACATCATGGTCTGCGGAGCCTAGCTGAACCCTGCACTCTGCCAGCTGCCGAAGCACGAGCCCCAGATCGCTGCGGGTCGGCACCAGCAGCGCAAAATGATACAAACCACTGGTTGAACGCGGCCGCACCTGCACCGCATCCTTTATTTCCTCCAGTACGATCAATGGATGAATGCCATCCACCGTCAGCCGCGTCAAGCCGTGGTACCGGTTGAGCACGCGCAGCCCCAATACCTCGGTATAGAACGCCTCAGACCGCGCCATATCACTCACCCGCAGCTGCACAGAGCCCACCTCGGTTCCTGCATGCGTCCGAGGCTTCATCGCCATCGCGGGACCGCCTCCTGCCGCGCCCATCTTAAGGCAGGGCCGGGGCCAGCGTCATGGTCGAGCCGCGAAAGCCCTTGACCTTATCCATGAACGCCTTGACCCGCTTTTCGTCGACCGCATTCTCGAACACGCCATCCTTCTTGAACGTGGTCCCCACTACCGCGCCATCTGCAACCGACAGCTGGGTCTCCACATTATCCAGCCGCATCCCCGTGTTGGCGAGCACAACCGTCTGCGGCACCGTATCCTTCACCCGCTTGAGAAGCTGCGTATCTGTCTCGGCACCGGCAATCAG
Organism: Paenibacillus daejeonensis DSM 15491; assembly: GCF_000378385.1. Classification (GTDB taxonomy): domain Bacteria; phylum Bacillota; class Bacilli; order Paenibacillales; family Paenibacillaceae; genus Paenibacillus_D; species Paenibacillus_D daejeonensis. The sequence continues at coordinate 206,135 of NZ_KB899661.1, forward strand.
GCCGGAGACACAGAGGGCATCGGGCCGATTATTGAACACCGTCGAGCGGGCAATGCTCTCAATATCGCGGTGCGCCAAGTATTGGGCCGCCTCAGGGACAATATTGAAGAGCAGCTTGACGTTGGAAGCACCCAGCGCCTTCTGATGCCGGATCGTCTCGCCCACCTTTGTGTTCCACAAACCAAAATCACTGGCATATACGCCTGTGAAAATCTCCCGTACGAACTGCGCACCTGTAGCAGCTGCCAGATCCAGCGATTTCTTGGCATCCCACAGCACATTGACGCCATAGGGAATCCGGATATCCCGCATCAGCTCGCCAATGACCCGGGCCATCGCCGCCACCGTCTCGGTCCGGACATCGGTCAGATACGGCAGGCTGAACTCGTTGGAGAACATCACCGCATCGACGCCGCCATTTTGCAGAGCCAGCAGGTCGGCCCGGGCCGCCTCCACCACATAATCCATCCCCCTCACTTCGTCGTAATGCGGATCACCCGGCAACGGCTGCAGATGACACATGGCGATGATTCCTTTGTCTACACCGACCAACTCTTGTAACCAATTCATACGAATCTCTCCTTCTATTAGATGTGGACTGCTGCTGTTTCAATGAGGATATCGTCCAACGACTCAATAATGATACTGGCGCAGGGCAGCATCCGCTCTGCCATAACCGGATCATCGGGAATTCCGATGCCTATGCTGCCCGCGGCGCTCGCCATCGCCACATCGACGAAGGAGTCACCAATCATGGCAATCCGGGGAAGCGGCACCCCAGTCGTCCGCGAGATCAGCTCCAGCATATCGGGGTGGGGCTTGCCACGCTCTACGTCGACAGGCGTCACGATGCACGTCAGCCACTCAATCGGCACATGCCGACCAACCGAGCGGATCGTGCGATCGTAGTCATCCGAAGTAGCAATACCAAACGGGATCGCGGCCTGCTGCAGGCGGCAAAAGATATCGGGAAACCCCCGCTTCGGCTCCAGCGCCCCCTGCAGATCGAACTGCTCATCCGATTGCCGGAAGGCCGCCGCCGCCCGTTCCCGGGCGACCCCCCAGTCCCCGCCAGTCGATACCTTGAGCAGCGAAGCGGTCACGATAATTTCCTCCTGGGGAGGCGCCAGGGCAAAGATTCCGGCGGGATCGATGTCGAGCGCCGTCAGGCCCGTATGCGTGATACCCATCAGCTCGCACCATTCGGTCAAGCCCGCCTCCCCTAGCAGCGGCTGCAGCACGCGCATCCGTGCCTCGGCCAGGCGCTGCCAGAAATAACGAGCGTCAAAGAGCAGTCCATCCTTGTCGAAGATGACCAGATCCACCTCAAAGGTCTGTTCCTTCATCCGTAGTACAGCCATGCTACCTTCTCCTTTCGCAACGCGCGAACGCCATCACCAGTTCTATTGCTGCGTGTCATCCCTACAACTGACAGTCTCACCCGCAGAACACCGCCTCACCGCTCGCCTTACCACGTGGCCAACACGCCGTCGGTGCGGGGATCAGTGCCCCCGCAGAGGACACCGGTCTTCGGATCGCGCCAGATGATCTGGCCCCGGCCGAATAGCCCGGCATGCTCGGAGACAACCAGCTCGTGGCCCCGGGCGCGCAGCGCCTCAGCCAGCTCCGCCGGAAAATCCGGCTCAATCAGCACCTGGCGGTCCCTCTCCCAGCGCCAGCGCGGCGCATCCAGGGCAGCCTGGGGATTCAAACCTTCCTCGAGCGTGTGCAGCAGCACCTGCAGATGACCCTGCGGCTGCATGAAAGCCCCCATAACGCCGAACGGACCGATCGGCTGGCCGTCCTGCGAGAGGAAGCCGGGAATGATCGTATGATACGTCCGTTTGCCCGGCGCCAGGCAATTGGGGTGTCCCTCATTGAGAGTGAACGTGTGCCCCCGGTTATGCAGGCCGACACCGGTTTCCGGCACAACTAGGCCTGAGCCGAATTCCATATAGTTGCTCTGGATGTAAGAGACCATATTGCCTTCCCCATCCGCTGTCGCCAGATAGACCGTCCCGCCCCGAGGGACCGATCGCATCTCGGGCAGCAGTGCCTGCTCACCGATGCGTGCAGCCTTCTCCGCAGCCCAGGCCTCCGAGAGCAGATGGCTCACTGTCTCCTCCGGCATCTGGGCCGGGTCGGTGATCGCCCACAGGCCATCCTCGAAGGCCAGCTTCATCGCCTCAATTCGCTGGTGACAGGCCGCTGCCGGATCGTCCGGCGGCTCGCCCAGCGCCTTAAGAATATTAAGCGCCATCAGTGTTACGATGCCCTGGCCATTGGGCGGCAGCTCCCAGACCTCGCAATCGCGGTAATGGCTGCTGATCGGCGTCACCCACTCCGGCTGGAAGGCGGCCAGATCCGATTTGCGCAAATAACCGCCATGCTCGCGGGAGAATGCATCGATTCGGTCAGCCAACTCGCCCTCATAGAAATCCCTTGCTTGACTTTGCGCAATCCGCCGCAGCGTATCCGCATGACCCGGCGAAGCCCAAATCTCCCCGGGCTCCGGCGGCCTGCCGCCCGGCGCAAAGGTCTTGAACCAGGTAGCATACTGCTCGCCCTCGATGGCCTGTTCATATTCATAGAACGCCTTCTTCCAGAACTTGCTTGCGGTCGGCGATACGGCGTAGCCCTCCTCCGCATAACGGATGGCGGGCTCCAGCAGCTCATCGAAGGGCAGCCGCCCGAACCGCTCGGAGAGCGCCGCCCAGGCAGCAGGCGCACCGGGCACCGTCACCGGCGTCCAGCCGTAGACCGGCATCTCGGTAAGCCCTTGCGCCCGCAGCTTGGCGGCGGAGATGCCCATCGGCGCCGGACCACTGGCGTTGAGGCCATGCAGCCGGTCCTTCATCCAGACGAGGGCAAAGGCATCGCCGCCGATGCCGTTGGAGCATGGCTCCACGACCGTCAGGCAAGCCGCCGTGGCGACGGCAGCGTCGACGGCGTTGCCGCCTTTCTTCAGCATATCCAGCCCGGCCTGGGCCGCCAGATGCTGAGAGGCGGCAACCATCCCGGAGCGGGCATAGAGCGTGGTGCGTTTAGATGCATGGGGGTACCGCGAAGCGTCTGTGTTCATCTCTTTCTCCTCTCTGGCCCACTGAATCTGCCATCCACAGGGGCTATAGCAGATCAGCACCGCCGGTGACGTCCAGTGCTTCGCCCGTTATGAAATCCGCGCCCGGTGAAGCGAGGAAGACGACAGCCTTGGCTACGTCCTCCGCCTCCTCCAGACGACCGAGCGGCGTCATGCGAATGTACTCCTCGCGCACCGCCTCCGGCGTCATACCGCGCAGCTCAGCCTCCCAGAGCAGCTCGCGGCTCTGCATCCCCGTGTTCACATAGCCGGGACAGACACAGTTGACCGTAATCCCATCCGGAGCAAGCTCAATCGCCGCACTCTTGGTGAAGCCAACCACCGCCCACTTGGATGCTGCATAGTGCGCCAGCAGCGGGACGCCGCGCTTACCTGCCATGGAGGCGGTATTGACGATGCGGGAGGTCGGCTGCAGTTTCAGATAGGGGTAAGCCGCTTGCGTACAGAGGAAGATGCCCTTAATATTCACATCAAAATTAAAATCCCACTCTCGCTCCGTCAAATTCTCGATGCGGTTCATGGTCGACACGCCCGCATTGTTGACCAGAATGTCCAACTGGCTGTACTCGGCATGAATGTCGCTGAACACCCCGCTCACATGCTCCTTGCTCGTAACATCCAGTACACGCGATGTATGCGGTTTGTCTACCGGAGCAGCCAGCAGCGTGACCGTCTCGTGCGCAGCATCCCCGTTCACGTCGGTTGCAATCACCGTCGCGCCTGCCACTGCCAGATGAATGGCAATACTGCGGCCGATCCCGCTCCCCGCGCCTGTTACGACGGCTACCTGTCCGCCCAATGTCTTCATCCTCTGTGTCCTCCTGTCATGAGCTCATGCTGCTCTTGGCTGTATAATGCATTCACACGGGCAAACTGCGGCTGCAGCTGCGGATACAGCTCCCGGTAGATTTGGTACGCCCGGTCGTAGATGCGGCGCTGCTCCTCCTGCGGCTCGTAGTCCCGATACTCCGTCAGGAAGCTGTCAATCTCCCGCCACTCCTCCATGAGCCCCACTGATTTGCCTGCCAGAAAAGCGACGCCCAGCGCCGACCCCGGGTGTGCCGGATAGGCACGGATACGGACACCCAGCACATCGGCTGCAATCTGGCACCAGAATTTGCTCTTGGCACCGCCATTAGTCGCCAGTACCCGAGTCGGCTCACAGCCCAGCTCGCGGAGGACATCCAGATGATGACGGAAGCCGTAGATGACCGCCTCCAGGATGGCCCGGAAGATGTGACCTCTGCCGTGGGATAACGTCAGGCCGAACAACACGCCCCGGGCCTCGGGATCCAGAATCGGCGTCTTCTCGCCGAGAAAATACGGCAGGATGATCAAGCCGTCCGAACCCGCAGGGACCGCCGCCGCTTCCTTATCCAAGGTAGCGAATAGCTCCGGCGACGAATCCTGCAGCATTTCATTCGCATACCATTTCACGAGCGAACCACTGGAGGCCATACAGCCATTGAGCAGGTACGCCTCCGGAATGACGTGATAGTCAAAGAACAGCTGGGGATCCGGGCGAATGTCCTCCGTACAATAGAGGATATCGCCGGCACCGCCGAACTTGATCAGCAGCTCCCCGGGCTCGGTGATGCCCGCCGCCAGCGTCGAAGCCACATGGTCGGCACTGCCAGCAATAACCGGGATGCCTACCGGAAGACCCGTAAGCGCCGCGGCGGCTTCACTGATCCCGCCGATCACCGACTGCGATTCATACACGGGCGGCAGCACGGTCTCCGGCAGACCCAGCAGCGCAAGCGAGTCATCTAGCCAGCGCCGGCTGCGGATATCATACATGCCACTCTCAACCGCCCAATTGATCTCCAGTGCCCGAACGCCCGTCAGCTTGTAATTGATATAATCATACGAGCCCATCACGGTAGCGATGCCACGCCAGACTTCAGGCTCATGCCGCTTCACCCACAGCATCCGCGGCAGCACATGCTGCTGATTCGTATATCCGCCGGTGCGCCGGAACAACGCGTCCTGATCCAGCGTCTCCGTGACCTCAGCAATCTCAGCGACTGCGCGGGCATCATTCTGCTGGATGGTCGGCCGCAGCGGCTCACCCGCTTCGTCCAGTAGAACAATCGCCGGCACCATGCCGCTGACCCCCACTGCAACGATGCCGCCAGCTGCGTCAGGGACGCGCTCATGCATGCGGCGAAGACCCGTCTGTGTATTTTGCCACCACTCACCGGCATCCTCCTCGGCCCAGCCAATCTGCGGCGAACGCAGTTGCTGCGCCACACTCGTCTGATAGACGATGCGATCCCGCGAGAGGAGAATAATTTTGACCCCGGTGGTCCCGATGTCGATCCCCAATGTATACGATGGCAGCTCGCCCACCTCGCCTTCTCTTGTTGAATGCCGATCTAATGCGATGGTTCCCCGCCACTCCCATGTCCGGGGTTCCTCTCCAGAACACGGGTCCGCCTGTTTTGTATAGGCTTAAACGATCCCCGTGCCGCGCTATGTCTGATTATTGTCTCCGCGTTGTCTCGCACACTTCGGCGTACTTTTACAGGCATTCTTATGATGGCACTAACCATTCTCGCGTCTACCACAATCACGCTTTTACCGTGCTATCCTGCCCTGACTTGGCCTTCTCGCTCTTGACCGGAGCAAACGCCGGGTCCAGCGGGCAGGCTTCCTTCCAGGGAATGCCCTTGGGCGCAATAACGCCTTCGCTGTAGATTTTGTCCATCGGGATGTCCGGGTCCAGCCCCAGCGGCTTCTCGCCTTGCTCCATCCGTTTGAGTGATTTTAGAATCATCCGCCGCAACGCAATGACCCCAACATCGCTGGTCCCCAGATGCTCGCGGGAACGGTCAACGATCGGTCCCATGCTCTCGGTCACGGCGTGGTCCTGATTGCTGATGCCGACGATACCAGAGAAATTGCCCGCCTTCATCATCTCCCGGTCCTGCTGGTAGTTGTTGCTCTTGTTGTAGAGCTTGCGGTAGTTCTCATCCACCCAGAGCCCGCGCCGTTCCTTCTGCGTGTCATGATTGAGCGGACGATCCAGGGTGAAGTGGATGTCGTAGGACCATGTCGTATGATCGTCGATCGGCACATAGGCGTGGAACAGATGATCCTCCTCCTTGACCCGCGGGGTGTAGGCGAAGCTCGGCATCAGAATCGGCGCCTCCAGAATGAACTGCTCCTCCTCCCCCGACTGCCCGACGAACATATTGCGGAAGCCGTAGGTGGTCGGTTCCACCGTCAACAGCGGGTTGTGGGAGGTGACAAGCGGATGCGACGGATTGATGCCCAGCTCGGTGCTGAGCGCCCCCTCCTTCATGTCCTGCTCCTGCAGGGCCAGATGGGCAAAAGCGGCGTGCATATAATCGATCTCATTCTCCCAAATCTGCAGATAGTTGCACTCCTGGTACACCTTGGCCACCATCCGGTGCGACTCGGGCAGCGAGGTCCAGATTAGGTTGGGAAACGGCGGCTGCTCCTCGGCAAGTCCCATGTAGGTCCAGACCAGACCGCCCGCCTCATGGATCGGGTAGCTTTTCTGTTTGATTGTATCTTTGAATTTGCTGTAGTCAGGCTCCGAAGGCATATTCGTGCATGAGCCATCCGTATCGAATGCCCAACCGTGATAGATACAGGTCAGGCCACAATCGTCGTTGCGGCCCAGCGCCAGGGAGGTTCCCCGATGCGGACAAAATTCCCCGACCAGCCCAACCTTGCCCCCGCTGTTGCGAAAAGCAACCAGGCGCTCGCCGAGCAGCTTGACGGGCACCGGCGCCCCGCCGGGCTTGAGCTCCTCCGAGAGCAGTGCCGGGAGCCAGTAGCTGCGGAATAGCGCGCCAAGCGGCGTGCCTGCCCCGACCTGGGTGATGCGCTCGTTATCTTTGTGTGACAGCATGTGTTCATCCCTCCATGGTGTTGGACATCTGCGTACGCCCGGGGTCAGCCAGCTTGCGCCGGACCGATCACCGACGTGTCGAGCATCCCGTGGACACCCTTGACGCCGTTGACGACCTGGGTAATATGAAAATCGGCGGCCAGACTGCACAGGCGGTACGCTTCCTTGTATGACAAGCCATATTGCGTCTCCAGCAGCTCGATCATGTGCCGGGTGGCGGCCACCAGCGCCCCTGTCAGACTCTCTTCCAGCCCCATGCTGATCAGGAGATGACCGCGTCTTGCATACGGCCACCGCTGATCCGTGCCCTTCAGGAGCTCAAAGTGAAACTCCCCCTCCAGGGCGGTCTCAATTGCCGTTACGTCAATCTCGCCATCACCCTGGGCGCCGTGCCCGTCGCCGGCATAGAAGAACGCGCCTTCCCGCATAACAGGCAAGTACAGCGTTGTACCTTCAATCAGCTGCTTGTTGTCGAGGTTGCCGCCGAAGCGACCCGGCGTGATGCTCGATACCCGGCCCCAGCTCTCCGGCGGGGCTACGCCCATGATGCCGAAGAACGGGCGGGTCGGCAGCTGCAACCGGCCCAGCTGGGCCGTGCTGCGATCTTCGTTATAAGTAAGAATGGCAGTATCCGGTTCATCAAACGCATGGTACAGCAGTCCTGACATCGGACCGATATAGTTAAAACCGTAAGGCGCATCAATTTGAATTCGGTCCATACGCACTACGAGGGTGTCCCCGGGCTCGGCGCCCTTCACTGCAACCGGCCCCGTCAGGATATGAACCCCGGCTCCCCGATCCGTCACGTGCTCATGGATGCTGCGCAGCTCCGGCGAAATCCAGGCTGCCGGCACGGGATCATCCGGTGAACCAGCGACCGAGCGCAGCACGAGCGAATCGCCAGGTTCAATCTCCAAGGCCGGCTCCTGCGCCCCGCCGACATATCCCCAATGAACCGTTTCGGGCGAGGGATTCAAGTGATGTTTGGCCATCTGAGACGTCCCTCCTTGTCTGCTCTGCTGTTAGTCCGCGATTCGGCTGACGAATTCCTGATCCAGTACCTGACTAATATCAATCTTCTCCGGCACTGCGCCGGTTGAGGACAAAATCTCGTTGTAGTTCTCGATTTCATCAACTGCCGAGTCGTCCATGAACACCTCCAGCCGGAGCTGGGCCAGCCGCTCGGCCATCTCTTCCTCCGTCAGCTGGGTCGCGGCGCCAATGATCTTGCCGGCCTCCTCCGGGTTTTCCTCCAGGAACGTCTGCGCCTGCTGCAATGCGCGGATCAGCCTGCCGTAGGCGGCCGTGTACGCCTCATCCGACAGCGAGCCCTTCGAGACAAGCAGGTACGTTGTATTGGGAATGCCCAGTTCGCCGGAGGTGGTGATCAGCTTGACCTTGTCACCAAGCGCCTTCACCGCGTTGGCCGGGAACGGATCCCACAGTGCAAAAGCATCAATATCGCCGCGCGCCATCAAGGCTACCATCTCCGCTGGTCCGGTCTGCGTCACACTGTAGTCATCCCGCGTCAGGCCGGCATCGGCCAGGTACATATTTTCCAGCACATACTGGCTGACCGAGCCCGGTACGATCCCGATGCTCCGCCCCTTCAGATCCTCAGGCCCCTCGACGTCGCTGCTGACGACAATGCTGACCGCTTCGGGCTGCTGGCTAACCGCTGTCAGTCCAGTGATGCCGATGTCGACACCCCGGATTGGGAACGTGTCCGCTGCCCCGAAGGCCACCTGGATCTGTCCGGCCTGCAGGGAATCGACCGCCTCCGCGCCATTGGCGAACGAGACAATCTCATAATCCAGTCCCTGATCGGAGATAAAGCCCTGATCATCCGCAATGAATAGCAGGCCCGAGGAAGGACCGGATTCCCGGGAGATTCGCAGCGACGGCAGCTCCACAGCAGGCTCTGCCCCGCCATTGTTCACCGCATTTGTGCCTTCAGACGATCCTTGCGTCGATCCTGAGGTGCCCGTGCTCGCGCTGTTGCCGCAAGCCGCTACGACCAGACTCACTGCCATCACCATAACTGCAACGTACAGTTTGATTTTCATCCTGCTCATCTCTCCACTCTTTTTATATAGGATGCCTTTAGAGTTGATCCAGAAAATAGCGCCGACCGATTCGCTTAATCGCCTGCCTGAATGTATAGTCAATCGCGATGCCCAGCAGTCCGACGAGAATCGTACCGACGAAGATTTGATCCATCCGCATATACACACTGCCATACTTGATGATGTAGCCGACCCCCGACGTTGCATCCATCATCTCGGCCGTCACGATCGTCAGGAAGCTGTAGCTCATGCCGATCCGTGCCCCCGCCAGGATGCTTGGTACTGTGGAGGGGACAATAATTGTCCGAAACAACCGGAAGCCACTGGCCCCCATGGCACGGGCTGCGCGGATTTTCACCTCATCGATGCTCGCCACCCCGGTCATGATGTACAGGAACGAGCCGAAGAAGGAAGCATACGTCAGCAGAATCAGCTTGGACATCTCACCCGTGCCGAACCAGAGAATAATCATGCTGAGCCAAGCGACCGGCTCGACGAACCGGAGTGGGAACAACAGCGGCTGGATGCCTCTGCGCAGCCATCCGATCATACCGAGCGCCCAGCCAATGCACGTGGCGAGCAACAGGCCAAGCAGCCACCCAGCGCAGAGCCGCAGCAGACTGACGCCCAGACTTTCAAATATCAGACCGTTCTGCAGCATTTGTACGAAGGCGTCCCACACCTGCGCAGGCGGCGGCAGGAACAAGGACGGCACCACCTCCATAGCTGACATGGACGCCCAGAGAGCCAGTGCCACCGCGAAGGGCAGTAGGATCAGCAAGGCTTGCATGCCTTTGGATTGCAGCTTCATCTCCATCACCCCCGCAACATAAATCGATAGCCAAAGATTCGAAATGCCAATCGTACCACCGTGTCCGCAAGTACGCCCATCAACCCGAGGGTCAGCACGCCGAGCAGCGCCACATCCGTCTGATGCAGCACCCGGGCGCTCCAGATCATCTGACCGACACCTTCCTGGGCCGCCAGCGTCTCAATGCCGACAATACTCATGAAGGCAAAAGCGAGCGAGCCACGCATGCCCTTGAGTGCTTCCGGGATAACCGATGGGATGAGTACGCCCCAGAATATCCGTAGCGGCCCCGCGCCCATGGAGCGGGCGGCCTGCAGCCGGGCAGGCGCTACGCGCTGCACCGCCTCGGCGATATTGATGGCGACGACGAGCGCCACCCCGTAACCGATAATAAGAATTTTGATCGTTTCGCCTACACCCAGCCAGATGACCAGAATCGGCACAAGCGCCACCGCCGGGATCACCCGGAAGAACTGCATCGGTGAATAGATGATCGTGCCAAACCACCGATAACGCCCCATCACGATGCCCAGGACGAGCCCGAAGAGACTGCCCAGCCCCCAGCCCAGCATGACGCGCTGGTAGCTGGCTCCGACGGTCACGAGATACTCACGCGTTTGAATCTGTTCAAAGAATAACAGCAGGACCCGGATCGGACCTGGTAGAAAAGAAGGTCCGGACAGCCAGGCGGCAATCTGCCACAGGAGGAGAAAACACAAGGTGCCAAGCAGACCGATCAGCCATCGCCAGCTTAAGGGCCGCCGCGAGGTCATAGGACATGCACACTGGCCTTGAAGGGATTGTCGATCTCATCCAACAGGCGGTTGTACAGATTGGCGAAGGGCTCTGTCATCCGCTCTCTTGGATAAGGGAGATCCACGGGAAGATCAGCCTTGATATTGGGCTCCGGCGCCCGGGCCATGACGATGACACGATCCGCCAGCAGGAGCGCTTCCTGAATGTCATGCGTGATGAAAAGCACGGTCTTGCCGGCCTTGCGGCAGAGTGCCGAGAGCTCCTGCTGCAGATACGTGCGCGTCTGCGCATCTAGCGCTGCGAACGGCTCATCCATGAGTAGAATCTCTGGATCGCCTGCCAGAACCCGGGCAATCTGCACCCGCTGCTTCATGCCGCCGGATAACTCCCCGGGAAATTTGGCGCCATGCTGCTCCAAGCCGACCTGCTTCATCCAATAGTGAATGCGCTCCTTCATCTCAGCCTTGGGCAGCCGCTTCATCTTCAAGCCATAGGCGATATTCTCTTCCACCGTCAGCCACGGAAACAAGGCCGTATCACTCTGGAACACAACTCCCCGCTCCGGGCCTGGCCCCTTGATGGCCTTGCCATTCATCCGGATCTCACCCTCGCTCGGCTCCTCGAAGCCTGCAACCATGTTCATCAGCGTTGTTTTGCCGCAGCCGCTTGGACCCAGCACGCAGAGAAAACCACCCCGCTCCAGCTTCAGATTCACTTCCCGAACGACCTTCACTTTCTCTTTGGTATGCCGCTGATATTCCTTGCCGATATTGACGAATTCCAGTGCGGTCTCCCGCGCCTCCGGGATGGAAGGCAGGTGTTTGGCAGCCATCGCAGACATGGCATCTCTCTCCTTTTGAGTCAGATTAACAATGAAGAACCACATACCCATCCTCTACCGTCACCTCGTAATGCTTCACCCGGCTCTGTCGGTCCGCGACCAGCGCATCACCACTGGTTACATCGAACTCCCACCTGTGCCAGGGGCAGCGAAGAATCTCGCCTTTGCGCCCGTAGTCGTACTCCCCCACGCAAGAGGGAAGATTGGTCCCCGTCAGCTCCCCGTCGGACAACCGGGCGCCCTGATGCGGGCAGACATCCCGCAGAGCCTGGTAACTGCCGTCCGGGGTCCGCACCAGCACAAAAGCTCGTTTGCCGACTTCCACACTGCGCTTGCTCCCCGGGTTCATCTCCTCTTCCCTGCACACGATATGCTTCTTCACCTGCGGCTTCCTCCTTTTCAAACACGCTAAGGCTGGTGATAAAGAAAAGCCTACAGTCACGGATCGATCTTCCGATCGCTGTTGTCCCCAGATTTCTTTGATTTTCCCCCCTTCTTGGGGTGAAATCCGGGGACAAAGGCGAACGCTTCGCTTCTCCAGATTCGATTCCGTGCCTCTCCGGCCTTTTTTCAACAGCCTGAATCTTTAGACACTCTATTCTGAATATTCAGAATAAAATAAATGCACAAATGCTTGGCCCGCTATTCACTGACATCCTTAAGTCAATCCGTAGAACTTGGCGGCATTTTCGTAGAAAATCTTGCGCTTCAGCTCCTTGCTGAAGCTAGTCGGCAGGGAACGCAGCGGCGAGTCAAAATCCCAATGCGGATAATCCGTCGAGAACATCAACAGCTCGTCGCTGTCCATCAGCTCCACCATCTTGAGCATGTGCATCGGATCAGGGTCTTCGATGGGCTGCGTCGCAAAGCGGAAGTGCTCCTTCACATATTCGCTCGGCAGCCGCTTGACCCACGGAACTTCGAGCCGCAGCGACTTGTAGTTCTGATCCATCCGCCACATCAGCGACGGCAGCCAGGAGAAGCCACCCTCCAGCATCGCAATCCTTGTCCCCGGATACTTGTCGAACACGCCGTTCACGATCAGATTAACGACGGAGGCCATGAACGCTTGCGACAAAATCGTATGCCACTCGATATAGTAGCGCGGCTGCCCGAATGGACTGCGAACCGAGTTGCCCTGGTGCATAGCGACGACCAATCCTTTGCGCTCGGCGGCTTCATAGATGCCGTGGTAGAAAGGATCGCCGTAAGCCGCTGTGCCGATCGGCAGCAGCACCTGCACCATGCGCGGATGATCGGCCATCCGCTCAATCTCCCGTACGGCCAGCTCTGGAATCTGGGGCGCAACGTGAATGGAGCCGAGAAAACGTTCATCCTTATCTAGCCAATGCTCGACCATCCAATCGTTATAGGCTGAGGCTAGCGCTGCCGCTAGCTCGAACTGGGCCTCCATGGTGGCCGGGTAGAACAATCCTGTCAGCATTGCCTTGTGGATATCGTACTTGTCCATGAGCTGCTCCTGCAGCACGCCCAGATCCGAGCCCGGCACATTACCGTTCGGGAGCAGCGAATCGAGCTTGGAGCCGCCGATCGGATGAATATACTTCAGCTCTCCCCAACCCGTCCAATGCTCCATGTAGCTCAGGAACGGCTCCTTCATATACGGGAGCAGCTCTTGGATCGAAGCGAACCTTTCGTGCACATCCGTGTCGATAATCGGGACGGTCTCGGTCCGGTTGGTCTCACGCTGCTCCGGACTCACTTGGCTAATCGTCATCCCTGCTTCAGCCTCCCCACCAATATTATGTTATATAACCTAACACATTTGCTAGGCGAACTAGCTTTGGTAGTTCCGATTATAGAACGTTTTTGAATATGTGTCAACTATAATCACATAATGATCTTTAATCAATCAAGTTTTGATCAATTTTAATCGGACATACTGCCGACACAACAGCGATAACGTCATATTATCTAACTTAAACATAACAAAAAAAGCCTGCCCGGCTGCACCGTGCAGCTAAGCAAGCTAGACTCATCTAATCCTTCTACACAATCGTCAAACGGCCGTGGAAACCCAACTCCTCGCCGGAAGTCGGAATCGCCGTTGTCACTAACTCGTCAATCTCATTGTAGTCGCACACCTTCACTAGCGAGGCACCGCCATATTTGGAGCCATCCGCCAGTGCAATCACCTTCTTTGATCGTTCGATCATATGGCGCTTGATCTCAACCTCTTCCAAATTAAAATCCGTCGGACCTTGCTCGGCATTAAACCCTGCCAGCCCCATGAAGAAGCGGTCAAAGTTGAACTGGCGTATCGTTTCCTTAGCTAGCGTCCCCACCATCGACTGCTCCGACTTGCGGAAGCGTCCCCCGATGACATAGACGTTATGCTGGCTACGGGAGAGAATAAAGGCAATTTGAAGAGAGTAGGTAAACACGGTCAGATTGGACATTTTCAGCAGCTCTTTGGCCAGCTCCGCATTCGTCGTCCCAGCGTCGAGCGCAATCACCTCGCCTTCCGCAATCTGACTGGCTGCATACTGGGCGATCCGCTTCTTGTCATCCTGGTTGTGTCGGGAACGCTGATTGAACAGCGGTTCAAAGCCCAGTCCAGGCAATGACGCCCCGCCCCGCTGCCGCAGAATTACCCCATCCTGCTCCATCGCAGCCAGGTCGCGCCTCACAGTCGGTTCCGACACCTGCAGCAGCACAGCCAGCTCTTCCACCGTCAGCGGCGACTTCTCTTGCAGAAAAGCAAGGATTCGTTCTTCGCGCATGTTGGTCATAGCATCGTTTCCTTTTTTTCTTTTCACTATACCATAACCCATGATCATTTGTGTGCGAAATAATCAATTTCGATCAACATCATTCTTTCAACTCGTATCGCTGGCATAATGCTAGGGCTCCCCCCAGCGTCCCGGCCTCGGCCACAACCTCATACCGCTCCCCATCCTGGCTTGCCCAGCCGGCGACCTACTACCAGGCGTCGCCTACCCTGCGCTTCCTCGCTGCCCTCCCGGCTAATGGCCATATATGCGCTTATTTGCCCTGAAAAGGTAGCTCATCATTTCTAACGGCCATATTTACGCCTATTGTGGCCAAACAGACCGTTGGAGCCTCGAAAACCCTCCAATAACTGCGCTGGTGGCCGTTAGAATTCAAAGTGACTCGATTTGGGCGAAATAGCGGCTGTGGTGGCCGTTAGAGCAGAGGAGGGTGGTTGCGCCCAGCCGCCGACCTACTGCTAGGCGTCACCTATCCTGCGCGTCCTCGCTGCCCTCCCGGCTAATGGCCATATATGCGCTTATTTGCCCTGAAAAGGTAGCTCATCATTTCTAACGGCCATATTTGCGCCTATTGTGGCCAAACAGACCGCTGGAGTCTCGAAAACCCTCCAATAACTGCGCTGGCGGCCGTTAGATTCAAAGTGACTCGATTTGGGCGAAATAGCGGCTGTGGTGGCCGTTACAGGGCTAATGCGTTTTACTATTAGCAACGTTGGGCTGGTGTACTTTTGAGAAGCTCTTGCGCGGCGTCACCCGACTATTGCGCTAATCCAACTGCCATTCGGCATCTATTCCCGTTCTTCTGCCCGCCTCAGCCCAATCCAACTGCCAAATAACAGCTATCCCGACATGTGGTCTTCTCGTCGCGCCACGCCGCAAGTACATTCTCGCTACGGCCACCACAGGCACCACATGCCTGACCACCCCCGCACTAGACAACTCCGCGCATGCCAAAAACGACGCCCACCGCAAGGCAGGCGCCGCTCTGGCTCATGCTATCTAGCTATCCACTCACACTGTGGCGCCGCGTCGTTCGGAATCCCGGTCAGCCTTGACCTGCTTGCTCCGCAGCTGGCCGCAGGCGGCATCGATGTCGGCGCCATGCTCCAAGCGAACGCTGACACTGACCTGCTGCTTCTTAAGCGTATCGAAGAACGCTCGCACTGCCTCCTGCGCCGGGCGCTGGTATTGCCCATGCTCATCGACAGGGTTGTACGGAATGAGATTGACGTTGACGAGCGGCCGGCGGCTGCCGATCAGCTCCGCCAGCTCCAGCGCATGCGCTTCGCCGTCGTTGATCCCTTTGAGCAGAATGTACTCCAGCGTCAGGCGCCGGTTGGTCCGCTCCAGATAGTAGTCGATAGCGTCCATCAGCTTCTCAATTGGAATCGCACGATTAATCTTCATAATGCGCGTCCGTAGCTCATTGTTCGGCGCATGCAGCGAGATCGCCAGATTCACCTGAAGGTCGCTGTCGGCGAACTCCCTGATTTTGTCTGCCAGCCCGCTGGTGGAGACAGTGATATGTCGGGCACCGATCGCCAGCCCTTTGTGATCCTTGATCGTGCGGAGGAAATCACTCAGGTTGGCGTAGTTGTCGAACGGTTCACCGATCCCCATCACTACGAGATGCGTGACCCGTTCGCCCTTGCCCGCCGCATCCAGATAGAGCTGCACCTTAACGACCTGCTCCGTAATCTCGCCTGCCGTCAGATCCCGACTCTTGGGCAGCAGTCCACTCGCGCAGAAGCTGCAGCCAATATTACAGCCGACCTGTGTAGTGACGCAGACGGACAGACCAAACTTGTGGCGCATCAGCACAGTCTCAATCAGATTGCCGTCCTCCAGCCGGAACAGGAACTTCACAGTGCCATCCTCGGATTCCTGCCGTGTATGCTCCTGCAGCGTCGAGATTGTGAAGTGTTCATTCAACAGCGGCAGGCAGTCCGGATGCACCTCCGCCATAGCCGCAAAGTCGGTTTCCCGCTGACGATACAAGCCTTCCCAGACTCGGGTGGCCCGAAACTTTTTATGTCCTCGCTCGCCCAGCCACTGGGTCAGCTGGTCCTGCGTTAATCCATAGATGGATGGTTTATTCATGGTTACCCTCTTTTCAAAAATAGCGCATCGGACGTCGCGGTATGACTACCCGCGGCACACGCAACACACCTGTGCATTCACAGCCTATTGTCCCAAATTTCCGCCGGGAACACAAGAGGATGCCCCTGCCAACATGGCAAAGACATCCCATACATATGGCTTATATCGGCCGATAATCCTCTTGCTTCACATCGCCCGGGGCCGGTTCACCCGCAGCCCCCTTGTTCTCGATCTCCCGCTCTTTATCCTTGATGTATCGTTTCTTCAGCTTACTCACCTGCTGGAGCCCCACATGAATCATCGCAAAGGCAATGATCCAGGAGATCAACGTCAGCAGCAGGTGGCTGACTGGAAACAAGGTGCCGCTGATACCAGAGTTCCAGGTGGCATGGAGGACAACGACGATAATAAAGATGCGCAGGAACCTGGAGTCCTTGAGCATCCCCCAGTCCCAAGCCCCCCGCCCTTTGACCATACAGATTGCAGCTCCCGAGAGTGCCGCCCAAACGATATGTCCACCTGGGGCCAACAGTGCCCGCAAGAAGATAGTCGAGAACATCTCACTTGATCCCGCAGCCCCCATCCGCAGGGCATAGCCCGCCGACTCAAAAGCAGCAAAGCCTGTGCCGACCGCCGCACCCACGAGCAGTCCGTTCAGGATGTAATGGTCCTTGGGACGCTTGCGCAGACACCACAGGATTGCCAGTACCTTGGCCACTTCTTCAATAATGCCTACGACGATTGGAGCCACAGCGAGATTTCCAACGGTCTCGAAGAACAACAGCGCAATAATGAGCGACAGGATGCCGCCGATGAACACATAATACATTAACCGGTACAGCGGAATATTCTGCGGTGCGTTAATCTCCCAGAAGAAAATCAGCAAGGCAACCGGCACTACAAACGACCCCACAATGATCAGACCCGGCAGCAAATTGGCATTCTCAAAAAATAAAAAGCCAAAATAAAACCCAAGGAAGCCGATGAGTCCCACAATAAAAATCCGCATAAACAACCACGGCTTCGGCCAAGTATCAATTAATTGATCCATGGTAGGCGTTGTCGAAGAAGTCCCCGCAATAAAGAGCCGTTCGGCGTCTTCCTCTGTATGCTTCTTGAAGGTGTCAGTAAAGATATCCTTAATCTTGATCTCGACCTTTTCTTCAAAACCAGCCACCCGGTGCAGCTTATCTGCAAAATCCTGAAAGATACCACCGCCCGACGTTGTCCTCGTTTCCCCCTCAGCGGGACCCGCCGACGCCTCTTGCCGCTGTCCGGCACCAGCCGTCTCCGCCGAGGCCGCCGCTTCCGCCGTGGCCAGCTCGTTGCCGCAACCCGGACAGAAGCGCGCACCCTCTCCCGCCTTGTATCCACACGAAGGACAGAACATGACGCCACTCCCTTCATCTCATCCATGTTAAGATTTACTATATCTTACAGCACTAATATCAATCATACCATAACCCATCCTCACCCGGGCGAAACGTCCGTACCATCATATGTAATCGACAGGGCCGCCATGCCGTTTCCGTCTGCAGACAGAAAGAGACCCGCAGCCTGCAGCCGCGGGTCCAATGTATATCTATCATAAAGGGGGGTCAGTTATTAGTATAGGCTCGTTATCTTAAATGAACCTGAAAATTCAGTTGCAGCTTCATTACATTTCATGGGTGCAATTAGTATTTGGCCGACTGTGCGCCATCAATCGGAATAATCGTTCCGTTCAGGAATGGCGAATCGCCCGATAGCAGATAAGCGACCAAGTGACCAATTTCCTCCGGTTTGCCCAGCCGCTTGGCCGGATTCTCCTTCACAAATTCCTTGGCTGCAGATTCCCAATCATTCGGATTGATCTGCTTGAACGAGCCAATCACCATATCCGTCAGGATTGCACCCGGTGCAATCGCATTCACACTGATACCATGCTCGGCATATTCGATGGCCGCGTCCTTGGTCATCCCGGCAACTGCATGCTTGCTGGCCCCGTAGGCAATCTGATTCATGACAGCGCGGATTCCGCCCACCGATGAAGTGTTGACGATATAGCCGCTCTTCTGCTGCTTCATGACAGGCAGGACGTGCTTCAGTCCATAGAAGACACCCTTGAGATTGATTGCAATGACCTTGTCAAAAATACTGCTGTCGTAGTCCTCGGTCAAGGCCTGCTTGCCTTCGATACCGGCATTGTTGAAGAAGCCATCGACCCGTCCAAAACGTTCCATCGTCTCGCTGACGTACCGCTGAACAGCCGCTTCATCCGACACGTCAGCAGTTAGAAGCAATATTTCTCCGGCAGCGCCCGAATCCGTAATTTGCTGCTTGGTTGCTTCCAGACCCTCCATCTTAATATCAACCAGCGACAGATGAGCGCCCTCCGCTGCCAGCTGCAGCGCAGCTGCCCGCCCCAAGCCAGATCCGCCCCCTGTAATCACGACCACTTTGTTATTAAACCGTCCTGCCATTCCTACTCCTCCTTGTATGCATAGCTGTACTCCTTCGCTAGTATGGACAGAGAGCGCTGGATTTATCAGCCTTTTCTGGGGACGGGTGTCGTGTTATGCTAGAGGAGTCATTTCCATAGAAAAAGGATGCGAGAAAGCATGTCCCATTACATTCGTTATATGCGTTTAAGGTAAGCAAGGCACAACGGGAAAAGCGTCGGGCACTCGTAAAAAAACGAGCATAGCCGCGCTTATTTGTTGTGCCCTTTTGCATTCACCTAAAACGAATGAATGGGGTGCTTTTTTTGTGCTGGAATTAAACCGTAAAATCCGTGCAGCTCAGCTGCTTACCTTACATGATGCTCTGTTTCTATGTCCACACTGCCGGGGCACGCTGCATCTCTCTGATGACCACAGCATGGTCTGCCCGGCTAACCACCGCTTCGATCTGGCTCGTGACGGTTATCTCCCCTTGCTTGGTCGCCCCTATACGGGGAGCGAACGCTATGATCGCGAGCTGTTCATCGCCCGTCGCCGCGTTCATCAGTTCGGTTTCTTCCAGCCACTGCAGGAAGCCATCGAGCAGGAGCTGCGGCCGCTGACGAGTGCATGCCAGCTTTACCGGCTGCTGGACGCCGGATGCGGGGAAGGCTCGCTGCTCGCAGATCTGATCAGCAGGCTCGTTACCCGGACGGAAGCGCCGATCCTTGGCGTTGGTCTCGACTTGGCCAAGGACGCCATCCTCACCGCTGCCAAGCAAGATGCAGCCAGCACCCTCTGGTGTGTCGGCGATCTGGCGGCAGTCCCGTGTGCCAGTCAGTCTTTTGACGTGATCCTGAATATCCTGTCTCCCTCCAACTACCCCAGCTTCCACCGTCTGTTGGCACCTGGGGGCCAGGTCATCAAGGTGATGCCGGGACCGCACTACCTGCAGGAGCTGCGACAGCTACTATATGGCGATCACACAGTGCCCATGAAAGGCACAGCCAGCATGGCCCGGTTCAGGGACGCTTTCCCGGTATGCCGACAACGTCGTATTACAGGGCGTATGGTCCTCGAAGGCCCGTTGATCCATGACATGCTGCGGATGACTCCCCTGGCCTGGCGCGCACCTGCTGCAGCACTTGAGGCCATCCACCGGTTGGGCCAGTTGGAGGTGACACTCGACTGGGTTCTCGTAGTCGGCCAGTCGAACTAACATTCCATCGCCTTTCCACCATCATACAATCGGCCCTCGCACGCCGGGAACTGCGGCGGAAAGAGATAGGACCGTCGTTGCAGCGGCGGGATTTGTCCTGACTCGCACTGGACGAGTATAATAAGGCCAACATGAATAAGGAGATGATCCGTATGCACTATCGCAGACTGGGAGGCAGCGGGCTGCAGGTGTCAGCCCTGGGCCTAGGCACCAACGCCTTCGGCAAACGTGCGAATGCCAAGGATTCGAAGCGTGTCATCGATACCGCCATCGAGCTGGGCATTACGTTCCTCGACACCGCCAACATCTATGCCCGCACCGCCTCCGAGACCATTCTAGGGGAGGCGCTGCTAGGCCGCCGGGAGCATGTGATCCTTGCCACTAAGGCTGGACTTCCAACTGGTGACGGACCGTATGATCGCGGCTCCTCGCGGCATCATCTAATGCGTGAACTCGAGGGCAGTTTACAGCGGCTGCAGACGGATTACATCGACCTGTACCAGATTCACACCTTCGATCCCGACACGCCGCTCGAGGAGACTCTGCGGACCCTGGAGGATATGGTCAGCTCCGGCAAGGTCCGCTATATCGGCGCCTCCAATTATGCGGCGTGGGAGCTCATGAAGGCGCTGGGTATAAGCGACCGGCTAGCCCTGCCGCGGTATGTCTCGATGCAGACGAGCTATTCCTTGGCTGATCGTACGCCCGAGCAAGAACTGGTGCCGCTGTGTCTCGACCAGGGCGTAGGCATCATCCCGTATTTCCCGCTGGCAGGCGGTATTCTGAGCGGCAAGTACACCTCAGCCGACCAGATTCCGTCCGGCTCCCGGGCGGACACGGACCCGAACTTCACCCGTTTCCTGCAGGACGGCGCCTTGACGCTGGGACAGCAGCTGGCCGAGCTGGCTGAAGAGCGGAGCTATACGCCGAGCGCCTTGGCGCTGGCCTGGCTGATGCATCAGCCTGCCGTCAGCTCGGTCATTGTCGGCGCTACCCGGCCGGAGCAGCTGCTGGAGAACGCCGCCAGCCTGGAGATCGAGCTGGACGACGAACTGATGCAGGCCCTGGACGAGCTTAGCGCGGAGACACGCTACGGCAAGCCTTTTGCCGTGTATCGGCTGTAAGTTCCTTCCTCCCGGAATGATAAAGTGATCCTGCCAGTGATTCTAAGGGACTTATCCCTGGCTCTGACGCCCACCCCGGTGCGTTGGAGCCGACCACCAGCAGTTTGACGGGCAAATAACGGAACAAGAGTGCGCTACAGCGGGCGGACATATCTTCACCACAGCAAACAAAATTATAGATTCCTAAAGAGGACAAAACGACAGACCCCCGCAGCCATTAATGGCTCGGGGGTTCTGTACGTTAGATGAGCTTGGCATGCATATGGCGCAGATACCGCCAGCGGATCAGCAGGAAGTAGCCCAGTTGCAGCAGCAGGAAGCATAAACAGATCATGAACGCTTGCTTAGCCATAGAAAACTGAAGAAGCAGTCCCATATTGATGAACGCCACGATACTATGCACAATCCCTACGCCGAGAGGCAAGAAGAACATGAGCGCCAGTTGGCGGCTCACCAGACTGCCGAGCTCTTGGCGGCTCAGTCCGAGCTTGCTGATCAGCTGGTACTGCTTCTCATCCCTCTGCAGATCAGCATACAGTCGGAAATAGATGAAGCTGGCGGCAAAGGTGAAGAACACCACGCCCATCAGTACGCTGATGACGATCAGAACGCCATTCATCTGTCGGTCCTGATGCCAGTTGACGGCAAGTGAACTCAGCGCATAGCCATCCTCCCATTCCGTGCCTGGCATCTCCGCCTTCAGCTCCAGTCCAGCATCCAGACTCCTCTCCCATCCGTCGATCACAACCAAGTGGTAGACCGATGGCACACGCTGGTCAGACAGCTCTGCAATCAACGAGGCAAAGGCTTCGTCAGGAATGACGTACACATCTGCACCCCAGGCCAGCACCTGATCATGTACACGACCTTGAATTCGGAAAGTCCGGCCACCATTCTCCTGACCAATCGTTTGAATATTGGGGAAATTTACAATCTCCTGAGACCGCTCGCTATTGCCAGTCAGTACAAATGCCTCATCCTCACCCGCCAACTCTCTCGCCTCGTAGCCCAGTGCCAGAGCCGCTGCATTGTAGTCCGACAGACGAATGAAGGGGTTGTATCGATCCCTCCAGCCAAACGTGACCACAGCCAAACGATACGGAATTCCATCTTCCTGGAGCCGTCCCTCGATCCGCTGCACATGCGAATCAGCCAGCGGATGCCCTTCTTCTGAGACATAAGTAAATGCGTAGGGATCGTTTTTTTCCGTCAATCGCGGATCACCAATCGACAGACAGACCGCAATTCCGCAGATCGCCACAGCGGTTACATTGGCCACCATGAAGAACATGACCGCATTGTCGCGCATCCGGTACGCCAGATCCGTCAAGGTGAGTAGGTTGATCTGCCGGAACAATAGCTTCTCCCGCCGCTTCAGCGCCCGAATACCATACACACTCAGTTGGGTGAACAAGAAATAGGTGCCCAGGACAACAAACCCGACGGCCGCGGTCAGAACGGGCAGTGAAAACGCCTCGCCGAGCACAAAATAAAACACCAGTCCGTATCCCGCTCCCAGCAGCGAAACACCCAGTAGTGACAACGAGAGGGAAGCCTTCGGTTCTTCACGAGGCTTTTCCTCTGACCGGATCAGCTCAAGCGGCAGATGACGTCTACCAATGCGTGAAGCAAATCCAGCGAGGACGAGAAACATGACAAAAAATACGCCAGCCGTCGTTCCGATGGCCGGGAGCGATACATAGAAGTCCAAGCCCTGCTCCAATAGGAGCACCCGCTGAACAAGCAGAAGATAGAGCTTCGTAAACAGGAGCCCGACACCAATGCCGGTAACGATGGAAAGCAAGCCGATGATCATATTCTCAATGAAAACCAACCTCGTCCGCTGCGATTCGGACATCCCCAGCATCATCAGAATACCGAACTCCCGCTTCCGCACCTGCAGGAACGCTCCGGCCGAGTAGAGCAGGAAGAGGAAGGAGAACACGAAGACAAAATATTGGGATATCTTCAGTCCTATCGTCCCTAGCGCCGATACAGTAGGGCTACTGGCTGCCAACTGACCCTGCAGGGATGGATGATACTGTAGCACCGCATAAATGAAGAAGATCATGACCGCGAAGGCGCTGCTCATAAAATGTGCGGCATACGTGCGTTTGCGGCGCAGCACATTATTAAACGCGAACTGGCGGAATCGCATGATCGTCCCCTCCCAGCATGGACAGCACGTTGATGATCTTCTGGTAGAACACCTGGCGGTTATCCCCCTGATGAATCTCGCTGTACAAGCGGCCGTCCTTTATAAAAACCACGCGGTCGCAATAGCTCGCAGCCATCGCGTCATGGGTGACGAGCATCATGGTCGCCTCTTCCTCCCGGTTCATCCGGCTCATCAGCTCCATGACATCGCGCGCTGCCTTAGAGTCCAGATTTCCAGTCGGCTCATCCGCCAGCACCAGCTGCGGTCCATGCACCAGTGCCCGGGCAATTGCCGTTCGTTGGGCCTGCCCGCCCGAGATTTCATAGGTTCGCTTGTCCAGAATCCCCTCGATGCCCAGCCGTTCGGCCAGCTCCTGTGTGCGTTTTTTCATCTGGGTCAGATCCGTTCCATCCAGCGTCATGGGCAGCATAATATTCTCTCGCACCGTCAACGTCTCGAGCAGGTTGAACGCCTGGAAGACGAAGCCGAGACGACGACGGCGAAAATACGCCAGTTCCTCCCGTTTCAGCGCGTACGGGTCCTCCCCACCAATTCGCAACTCGCCCGAGGTCGGCCGGTCAATCGTGGACACCATGTTGAGCAGTGTTGTTTTGCCGCTCCCGGACGGGCCCATGATGCCAACAAACTCCCCCTTCTCGATCACCAGATCGATTTGTGTCAGTGCCCGATAGCCTACCTTGCCAGGATAGATCTTGTTCAGCTTGCTTACTCGCACCAGTTCCACCTGTCTCGCTCCTTCTCTTACTAAGATAAACTTATTGTAGCTGGACGGCCCGACAGTCTCCTATCGCCCAGACTTACAGTTAGGTGTCAGCGTTGTAAGATTGGGATGTCCTACGAAAAAGACCAGCCGGTCAAGCACCGGACGCTCCCATGTCCGCTGCTTGACCGGCTGGTCTCCGGCTCTATCCTATCGCTTCCATGTCGACTTGGCGCCGTGCGGGAAGATCACCCGCATTCGTGTACCTTGCTGCTCCACCGACTCGACCTCGATATGGTGCCCCATCCGTTCCAGCACCGAGCTCACGATATACAGCCCCATGCCTGTTGATTCCTTGAAGGCGCGTCCGTTCTCTCCGGTGAAGAAAGGACGGAAGATCCGCCCTTGATCCGCAGCTGGAATGCCCACGCCTCCATCTTCTACCTCCAAATACACCGCGCGTCCACTGGTGTACGCGCGAATGGCCAGCTTGCCACCGCTAGCCCCATACTTGGCTGCATTGGTGATGAGCTGCTGCAGAACGAACCGCAGCCATTTGCGGTCGGTCTCCACCTGCAGCGCTTCATCCACCGCCAGCTGCGGATACAATGCACTCCGGATCAGCAGACGCTTGTGTTCCAGAATGACCTCATTGACCACTTCCCGCAGGGTCACACGCTCGATATAGAAATCCTGCTCGAAGGTCTGGAGCCGTGCCATGTACATTACCATCTCCAGGCCCGATTTCAGCCGCTCCGTCTCCTCCCGCATACTCTCGTCCCTGGCTTCCCCACTATCCTGAAGCATCAAGTCGAGGACGGACAATGGCGTTTTCATCTGATGCACCCACAGCTGCATGAACGACAGATGTTGGGCCTGCTGATTCTCCAGTTGCTGGACGCGCTGCATGTAATGCCGATGCTGCTTCTCCAGCAGCACCTGCACAGCCTGCGGCACGGCAGACATGTCCATCGGCTCCAGTGTTCGGTACTCATTCGGCTGGTCGTCCGAGAGCAGTCGGTATAACCGCCTGTGGGAGATCCACCGGTAGACCAATAAACCACTGCAAGCCAGCAGCCCTAACAACAGTGCGTAAGCCGGGATCGTCAGACTGCGGTATCCGTCGAGATAGAAGACAAGAACCACCAGCATGAGTTGAATGACGGTTCCGAGGATGATCGACACCTGGTCGCGCCAGAACAGCTTCACGGGCGATCCGCCCCCCATGTAGTATTAAGCCGATAACCCGTGCCCCTCACCGTCTCCAGGCTATCCGCAATACCCAGTTCGGCCAGCTTGCGGCGGACCCGGGTCACGTTCACACTGAGGGCGTTGTCATCGACATAGGTATAGTCATCCCATAAGGCCTCCAGCATCGTCTCTCGACTGACGAGTCGCGGAGCCCGCTTCATCAGCGCCTCCATGAGTGCCGTCTCCCTGGGGGTTAGCGCTACCGATCGGTCGGCCAATTGCAGCTCCATCCTCTCTGGATACAGTATCAGACCCGAGCACTCGACACTGCGTTCACCTGTGGCCGTCGCATAATCCCCATAGACACGGCGCAGCTGGCTGCGAATCTTGGCCATCACAATCTCGTAACTGAAAGGCTTGGTTAGATAGTCGTCGCCGCCATTTTCAATCGCCCGTACTTGATCCGGTTCGTCACTGCGCGCTGACAGGAATAGAATCGGACACGTGGACTCCGTCCTCAGCTGCCGGCACCAATAGAAGCCATCGAAGCGCGGCAGATTGATGTCCAGCAGCACCATATGCGGCCGGTGAGCCTTGAACGCGCCCAACACATCCTCAAAATCTTCGACTACAACAGCCTCATGCCCATACTTCTCGAGATGACTTTGCAACAGGCGGGCAATCTTGGCATCGTCTTCGACAATCATTAATTTGTATCTCATGACTTCCTCCGTACCTGAGTCTTCAGTGACCTCAGTGTACCCCTCACTGGTGCATGCTGCAACTGATTACTCTGGCGCTTCCCGCCTCGTTTAACTATAATTATTTTACAATATTTCCAGGCGTGTCTCGACCCACATGATTAATGTTAATTAAACTAACAATTCGTCATTGTCCACTAAAAATTAAATCTAATTTCTTTATGTTTGCGTCATATTTACAAACATTGTTTGTTATTTTTATGTTGAGAGGCGGCCCTCTTTCCAGTATGATGTTGACATATAGCGTCTTGTACGACTCGGAGAAGAGGTGAGCCCCATGAACAATTGGTACAAGAAGCAACTCCTGTCTTACTTCCCCATCTTCCTGTTGACCATTACAGTGATTGTTGTGATTGGAATGGTCGCCGTATCGGACATCTCCCGCCGGGAGACAGAGCGGGCCAATGAGATTTTTGCCCGTTACATCTCGGAGGTCATCGTCGGTTCCCTATCCGAAACGGAGCAGGCCTTCTTGAAAGAATTTACACTTAACGCCAGCATGATGGACTTCCTCGACAGCCCTACAGGTACGGAAGCGGAAAGCATTCAATTGTACCAGATCGCGTCCTCCCTTCGCGGCTTGGAGGCCGACTATTCCCTATTGGAGTCGATCTATCTCTACCGCGCCCATGACAACTTGGTTTTAATGGCTAATGGCAAGCAGACGCTCTCACAGTTCTACGACCGGGAGTTCCTGCAGACGGCTATCGGGAGCAGCGAAGAGATGGGCAGGCGATGGTCCGGGGTACGCACGGTGCCGGGGCAGGACAATCGGAGCGTTTCCGTCATTTCGCTTGTGAAGCAGCTGCCTCTCCCCTTTGGCCAGGACGGCGTGGCGGTCATCAATGTGAAGGTCAATGGCTTCGCCAACGACATCATGCTGGGCAAAAACCGGGAGTTAACGTACCTCGATATCATTGACGCCGACGGCGAGGTGGTGCTCTCCTCTGAGAAATCCATTCCCTCCGCGGAGGAACGATCCAAAATCGCCTATCTGGCTCAGATGCCTATTGACGCGACAGCCTGGAGCATTCGGAGCGGCATCAAATCGGGTCAGTTCTCCCAATGGTTTGAGCTGATCTCCTACACCTGGATTGCAGCCGGGGTGGCTGTGGTGCTGCTCAGCACGATCTACGTCATCTATATCTCCAGGCGCAGCTACCGCCCGATCGCTCTCATTCTGAACAAGCTGCAGACCATCCAGCTCAAAACCTCCTTGACCAAGGCCGAGGAGGATGATGTCCGGTTTATCGAGGAAGCCTTGGAGGACCTGACAGACCAGATGACACAGTATCAGCGGGAAAGCCAGGATAACCTGCTGACACGCCGGCGCCAGCTTTTCATTGATCTAATTGAAGGCACGGTACCCGCTTCACCCGAAGGGTGGCAAGCGCACGTTCCCTTAGAGGTGTCTGCCGGCGAGGAGCAGGACAAGCTGCTGCTGGTAGCTCACGTTGAGCTGGAGCGGCTCGAGCTGGACAAGGATGAGGTATCGCTGATGCGGCTCGCCCTCCAGAACGTCATCCAGGATGTACTCGGAGACGGCGAAACGGTATGGTGTGAATGGATTTACGGCAATCGGCTGGGGATGATTCTGCTGACCGGGGATGACTGCGGAGAAGAGGCCATTCGCTTGCGCACCCAACAGTGCCGGGAGTGGGTGGAGGAGCATTTCGATGTTTCTTTTCTGTTCGGTGCCGGCACACCGTTCCGGGATTGGTCTGCCATCCCACGTACCTACCAGGACGCGCTTCGCGCGCTGGATCACCGTTTGACCCGCGTGGATGCCCAGATCATCTTTGCCACGCACGTCAGCCAGAGCTCCGATCAGCCATGGCTGCAGTTCTGGCCGCTGGTCACCGAGATCGGAGAGCTGTTCCAGATGCGCAGTGAGCATTGGCGAGGCAAGACCGAGCATCTCTTCACCTGGCTGCAGGATCAGCAGGTCAGCGACCGGACGATCTTCGGCATGATTGACGCACTGCTGAAGCTGGTGCAGAAGAAAACGCTCGATGGTGCCGCCACCCTCGAGCAGGCGGCCTCAGACATCCGCGAGTCGGGTGCCCGGCTGTACTATGATGATCTGATTTCCTTGGAAGAGGATGTCCTTCTCGCCTTGGAGACCGCATATCAGTCTTATGAGAAGCTCCATGACAGCGGCAGCTTCCAGACGGTGATGCTGGAGATGCGAGCGTACATTCAAGCACATTACGATCACCCCGATTTATCCCTGAAGCATCTGAGTGACCGGTTTCAACTGAACGGCAAAAATGTCAGCCAGCTCTTCAAGGAATCGTTCGGGGAGAACTTCGGCGATTATGTGCAGCAGCTCCGGATCACCAAGGCGAAAAAACTACTCACCGAATCGGATATTTCACAGCAGGAAATTGCTACGCTCGTGGGCTACTCCAATTCGATTACCTTCGGCCGGATGTTCAAGCGGACGATGGGAATGACACCAGGTGAATACCGCAAGCAATCCATCCAGGCCTAAATTCACATCATACATTACCTCTTTACCCTTAACCATTACGTCAGTTTTTCTAACACAATTTCAAGAAAACCGCTATGTCATGCGGTTTTCTTTTGGTTTATTGATGAAATTCGGTTTATTGCGTCACCTAATCTCTCTAATACTCGGGTTTATTGCAGAAAACAAGTTTATTGTCTCCAAGCGATGTCAGCAAGCATACTGTGACTATCCCCAGCGGCTCATGCCAACGGGGGACGATACGAATACAGGGGAGTGTAATGCCATGGAAAAACAAAAGTCCAAGATCAAATCGTACGGCAAGCTGTTGATCCCGATGACCCTCAGTATGAGTCTGCTCTTGAGCGCCTGTTCGGGCTCAGGATCACCAAGCGAGGCTTCACAGCCGGAAGGCGCAAGCGGCGGCTCGGGAGAGCGTGTGACGTTAAAGTTAGAAGTATTCGACCGGGGCAACGCACCATCTGGCATGACCATTTCCAACAACTATCTGACGAACTATGTACAAGACAATTTCGGGACGCCCAACAACATCGATATGGAATTCTATCCTGTGCCGCGTTCCGAAGAGACAGCGAAACTGAATATTCTTATGGCGAGCGCCAACGATGTACCGGACATCGTCTTCACGTATGACTCAGGCACGTTCTACCGCTACGCTTCGCAGGGCGGACTGACCGAGGTGGGCGAGCTGCTGGATGAGTATGGTCCGAATCTGAAAGCCTTCCTCGGCGAGGATGCCTTGGCCTATGGACAGATCGACGGGGAGCAGCTGGCGATTCCGGGCCGCCGCCTGGTGCTGGGCAAGTATGCCTCCTATGTGCGTCAGGATTGGCTGGACAAGCTCGGATTGCCGGTTCCGACTACAACAGAACAGCTCTACGACACCCTTGTAGCCTTCAAAGAACAAGATCCTGGCGAGACTGGCGGCCGGGTAATCCCGCTCGGCATGAGTGTTGCCCCCGCCCAGTTGGACTCCCTGCTCTGGTCATTCGTGGAGCCCATCAGCGATGAGGAGCGCATCACCCGTACCCAGAAGCTGGGCTCATCGGACTATCCGGTATTGCTGCCCGGCTACAAGGAAGGCTTGCGCTTCCTCAACAAGCTGTATCATGAAGGGCTGATCAGCAAGGATTTTGCCCTCGACGAGGATAAGAAGCTGCTCTGGCAGGACGTACAGAACGGTCTCGTCGGCGCCTACTCTGAGGATGCGGGCGAGCTGCTGTTCGAATACAACGGCACCTACAAAAACCTTCAGGCCAATTCACCTGGCGCCGTTATGACGCCGATCGATCCCTACGTAAATGCCGAAGGCCTCTCCGCCAAGCCGGGCTATGCCCCGAACGCCATGTTCATTATGATTCCCAAGTCCAGCAAACGGGCAGTAGAAGCTATCAAGTACCTGGACTGGATGGCCTCCGAGGATCATCTGTTCTTCATGCAAAATGGCGTGGAAGGCGAAAATTACACTCTCGTGGACGGCATCCCGGTGGCGAACGCCGACGCTTCGCAGGACATTAAGGATCGCCTGTACAATTACGGCGACATGGCGATTATCGTGAACGGCAAGTATATGGGCGACGATGAGAAAAATGCCGAGGCTTATATCCGCCAGGTGCCTGAGGTCTATCATGACATGATGCGCACATCGGTGGAAATCTCCGATACCAACAAATCCGCGCCGATCATTATGCCTGTGCCCATTGAAGCGGAATCCAGGTACGGCAGCGCGCTGAGAGCAAAGCTGAATGAAATTATCGTCAAGCTGACGATGTCCAGCCCGGATACCTTCGATACAACCTACGATTCCCTCATGAACGAGTACATGGCGGGCGGCGGCCAGGCGATTCTGGACGAACGCACGAAGGTGTATGAGGACATGATGAAGTAAAGCCGCAGTTATTTATCCAGACGCTATGCGGGCTTGCTGCTCCATTCAGGCGGCAGGCCCGCCCACCAAAGGAGGCATTCGCATGAGAGCAAGCATTTACTACGCAAGATACTGGCGACTATATGCCATGCTGGTGCTGCCGGTGCTTTATTTTGTCATCTTCAAATACGGCCCGATGTACGGTGTACAGATTGCCTTCAAGGATTTTAATTTCTTCCAAGGGATTCATGGTAGTGAATGGATCGGTCTCGAGGCCTTCCGCGAGGTGTTCAACAACCAGGAGTTCTACAAAACGCTGCGCAACACGCTCATGCTGAACGGACTGGATCTGGTCATCTCATTCCCTGCCCCGATCATCCTCGCCATTATGCTGTACGAGCTGAATATTAACTGGTTCAAACGCATCTCCCAGACGATTTTGTATATTCCGCACTTCATCTCCTGGGTTATTATTGGTGGAATTGTCATGCAAGTGTTCGGCACGCAGTCGGGGATGATTAACAACGTGCTGAATGGTCTTGGCCTGGACAGCATCCCGTTCCTGACGGACAAGAATAGCTGGCTGGCGACCTATCTCGCTACGGGTGTGTGGCAGAGCGCCGGCTGGGGCACCATCCTCTATCTGGCTGCATTGACGGGGATTAACCGCGAGCTGTTCGAAGCTGCCGAGATTGATGGCGCGAACCGCTTCCGCCGCATCTGGCACGTCTCAATTCCCGGCATCCGGATGACCATCGTCACCCTGCTTATTATTCAGCTAGGCAATATGATCAGCATTGGCTTCGAGCGACCGTATGTCATTGGCAATCTCGCGGTGCGTGATTTTTCAGATGTCCTCAGTACGTTCGTCTACCGGATCGGCATTGAATCTGGCCAATATACCATCGCCACAGTCGTGGGGCTCTTCCAGGCTGTGATCGGACTGATCTTCCTGCTGGCCGCCAATACCATCGCGAAAAAACTCAACGGCGAGGGCATTATCTAGGACACAAACGAAAGGAAGGGACTACCTGATGACCGAGAAGCAAGCTAACCGCCTATTTGACCTGACCAACGTGGTCCTGATTACACTGGCCGTGATTGTCTGTATTGCGCCCTTTATCCATATTATCGCTATTTCCCTCAGTTCCTCACGGGCGATCATGTCCGGAGAAGTCACGCTGCTCCCGATTGAAGTGACCTGGGAAGCGTACAAGCGCGTCTTTACCGATGCCTCGATGCTGCGGTCGCTTGGCTTCACCATGTACTTGACGGTGATTACCACCATTCTGAGTATGATTATGACCATTCTGGCGGCCTATCCCTTGGCCAAATCCTCGCTGCGATGGAAAAGCCTCATCATGTTCTTCATCGTCATTACGATGTTTTTCAGCGGCGGCATGATTCCCGAATATCTGCTTGTCCGGGACCTCGGATTGATTAATACGACCTGGTCGCTGGTCCTCCCCAATCTCATCAGCCCCTTCTTCCTGATCATTCTGATCACCTTCTTCAAGGGCATTCCGGATTCGCTGGAGGAAGCCGCCGACGTGGACGGCAGCAGTCACTTCCGCACGCTCTTCAGTATTGTATTGCCCCTCTCTGCCCCGGTCATGGCAACACTGAGTTTGTTCTATGCCGTCAACCGCTGGAATGGGTTCCAAGATACGCTGATGTACATTACCAATCCGAATCTTTATCCGCTGCAGCTCAAGCTCTACCAGATCGTCAGCAATGCCCAAGCTAGCGATCTGCTGCGCAGTGAAGGTGTCGGTATGTTCGAAATTATGCCCGAAGGCCTCAAGGCCGCCAGCGTCATCTTTGCCACCGTTCCGATCCTGCTTGTCTATCCGTGGCTGCAGCGGTATTTTGTGAACGGCACGATGGTTGGCGCGGTGAAGGGTTAAGGCAGATGACCGGATTCTCCTTGACCTCGACGATGGAACGTGTGAAAAGCTTGTCCCCGCTGTTGTTCAAGCTGCGTGTGTTCTACCTGCTGACCGGCTTGTCACTCGGTATGCTTAACCCTTATATTAGTATGATTTTCATCGAACAGGGCTTGCGCCGCGACAGCATCGGCGGCATAATGGCCTTATCCTCGCTGCTCGTGATTGTGGCTCAGCTCTTCTGGGGACGGATTGCCGACAAATACCGGGCCACCCGGCTAATTCTTGTACTGAGCCTGGCTGTTCCCGCGGCGGCAGCCATGCTATTCGCGGTGCCTTCGGCTGCACTGATGATAGCCGTCTATATGCTCTATATTGCCTTTACGGCGCCGCTTGCCCCGGTAAGTGATGCTTATGCCGTGACGGCAGCGGCCAAGGCGGGTTCCTCCTACGGAACGATCCGCTGCTTCCAGAGCATCGGCAACGCGTTCGGCGGCTATATTGCCGGTGCCTTTGTTGCTATGTACGTGCCTCGTTTGCTGGGCCTGCCTTTTTTACTATTTGCTGTCATCGGGATTCTTGTTCTGTTAAGCTTCCCGCGCCAGGATGACATCAAGATTAAACGCAAGTCCTTCTCCCACGGGCTCAAGGACGTACTGATGAACCGCACGGTACTGCTGTTCTTACTCTCATGTCTCTTGATTAATCAGACGTTGACGGCATTCAATACGTACTTTGTCGTCGTCTTTCAGATGGCGGGCGGCAGCCCGCAGTTATCCGGCATCGCCCTCATGATTGCCGCCTTCTCCAACGTCCCCTCCATGTTCCTGTCCACCTACATTATCCGATTCTTCGGGGTGGAACGAACGATGCTGATGGGTGCGATCGCCTATATTCTCCGTTGGGGACTGCAGTGGCTGTATCCGATCCCGAGCGTCATGGTGGGTGTGCAAGTGCTGCAGGGCCTCTCCTTTGGCCTACTCTATGTCACCGCCGTTGAATACATGGTCCGGATCGTCCCCGAGGAGATGCGAACGACTGGACAGAGCATCCTGGCCATCGTCTTCTCCGGATTGGCGGGCATGCTGGGCAACCTGCTTAATGGTTACTTGTTGGAGACAGGCGGACCGGATGCCATGAACCTAGCTTGTACAATCAGCGCAGCGCTGGGCGCTGGGCTGCTGGTATTGATTATTCGCAGTCAGAACAGACAGAAAGGGGCGGTTCAACTTGACCACTAACCTGCTGACAGACATGTCGACTTCCGAACGCTACCTGGTTGAGCAAGCAATGACATGGATGGATGGGCACTATGATCCCGAGGCCGCAATGATTGGGGAAGGCGGAGCCCGGCACGGTACGCGAGAGAGTGCCCATTATGCACTGGGTCTGCTGCTGCGAGGCGCGCCCGGTGATGCGGAGACCGCGCATCGCGTCATCGCGCGCGTGCTCGACATGCAGATAGTCGCTCAGAATGAATTGTACGATGGCACCTTCCGCAAATCCCCCGATGCCCCGCTCCCGCCCTCGGGCCATTCGGCATGGGGGCGCTTCTCGCCAGGCTTCGGCTATGCCAACTCGGACGCGCTCGATGAGGTGTACCGCCGCTTCGTTGCCTATGGCGGTCTGCTCGGGGAAGGCGCGGGCGTCGATAGAGGCGCGGGATCTGGGGCGGCGGGTGCGAGGGCTACCGGGGAAACCGGGATCGATTCGCCGGGTTCGGAGGCAGTCGGAAGGGCAGCTCCCCCACCATCTGCTGGACCCTTGGAGTCAGGGGGACCCGCCTCGCAAGGCGCGGGGTCTGGGACACTCGCCGTGCAGGCAACTGGCGTCGCGGAACTTGCAAGGACTGTTGGCAGGGACCCGCTGTTTGCCCTGTTTCGCCGCGCCGTAGATGAGGTCTATCCGCGTGTATGGCGCAGCTTCGACCCGAACTGGCGGGAATTCATCGCCTGTACGTTTGCGATGATCCTTGAGCATTTTGAATCCCAGCTGCCTTCATCGCTTGTGGAGCGGATGGATGAGGCCATGACGCGGACAGTCGCCGCCTCGCTGGAGCGGTTCGTCTCCCAGTCGATCCCGACCAATACCAATATTGAGCTGATGCATCTGTTTGCTACACATTATTATGGTCACCGCTACAGTCGGGCCGACTGGATTACCCATGCCGAGCAGGCCTCAGCGGCCCTGCTGGAGGAGTATTCCGCATTCCATTCATTTGCTGAGTTTAATTCGAGCACGTACTATGGTGTAGACCTGACCGTCCTGGGCATGTGGCGGCGCTATGGCCGCAGCGACTCGTTCCGGGAGACCGGACGCGTCCTGGAGCATGGCCTATGGGAAGATATTGCTGAGTTCTATGAGCCGTCGCTGGAGAATCTCTGCGGCCCGTATGCGCGCAGCTATGAGAATGAAATCACCGAGCACAGCTCGATCGGCGTGCTCTTGTATCTGGCCCTCGGGCCGGAATATAACCATCTGACCGGTATCAATTGCGAGACAAGCCACGATCCGATGATCGCATTGGTTGGCGTGGATATGCCGGAGGCCGTACGTCAACAGCTCCGCACCTCCCGGGGCGAGCGCTTCGCTTACCGCCAGTTCAACGAATTGTGCGAGCGGGACCTGCCGCCGCACAACCGCAATGTCTGTACCGCGCGAGCCTGGATCTCGCCGGAGCTGATGATTGGCGGCCTCTCCGGCAGCCGCAACACGAACGGGCAGATGCACAATGCCACCGCCCACTGGCAAGGACCGGATGGCCGCAGGTATTCGCTGCGGATGGTACGGCGCGAGGTCGGCCAGACCTGGAATTCGCATCTGCGCGGCATGGCGTTTCGGGTGGAGACGAGCGAACGGCAGCTGGATATCACGGCTGAGCTGCACTGCCCCGTGCCAATCGAGCTAGTCTTCGAGCTCGGTGTCTCAGCACCCGAGGTGACGGGTGCGTGGGGCACGGCCGCGCAGGGCGCGACGGCGCAGGGCACGGCGGCGCAAGGCGCGACGGTGCAGGGCGCGACGGTGCAGGGCGCAACGGCGCAGGGCGCGACGGCGCAAGGCACGGCGGCGCAAGGCGCGACGGCGCAGGGCGCGACGGTGCAAGGCGCGACGGTGCAGGGCACGGCGGCGCAAGGCACGGCGGCGCAGGGCACGGCCGCGCAGGGCGCGACGGCGCAAGGCGCGACGGCGCAGGGTTTGCTCTCCGAAGCCACTGTAACCCCCGGCCGCTGGGAGCTCCCCGGCCTGACGATCGACGTCACGGCGAATGCACCTGAGCCCGTATTGGCCCAGCACGGCTCTAAGCTGGAGATCATCTACCCTGTGCACACGCATGACCACACTTGGGAGTTGATGCAATTTCAGCTTCGCTTCATGAAGCATTGAGTCTAGCCCCCTAGTGGATGGAGACACTCGACTCGTAAAGGACAGACCAGATCATGGGTATCTGGTCTGTCCTTTTTTTGATTGGCTTCACCACACACCATCCGCTAACGACAAAAGTACAATTATTTCTCCCCCAAACACCATCCAGCCCCCTCTTAAAGTCAAAAATACACTTAAAAACGCTCAAATACCCACTTATTTCCATATATTCACAAACTAACTGCGCTTTTGTCTTTATCCACCCGCTACATAGCCAATTCGCCATAATGAGTTGTATTTTTGTCTTTAGCGAAAGG
Organism: Paenibacillus daejeonensis DSM 15491; assembly: GCF_000378385.1. Taxonomy (GTDB): domain Bacteria; phylum Bacillota; class Bacilli; order Paenibacillales; family Paenibacillaceae; genus Paenibacillus_D; species Paenibacillus_D daejeonensis. The sequence goes on from NZ_KB899661.1 coordinate 241,963, forward strand.
GAACTGGACAAACTTTCATAGTAGAGAAATCCGCTGGATTTTGGTATGTTGGTACAACACACAGAACTAGCAAAAGGAGAGACAGCAATGGAAATTAGACGTGTAACCAATCAGGCGCAGCTGGAGGCGGCGTTTCGCATACGTATAGAGGTGTTTGTAGAGGAGCAGGGCGTGCCGCAGGAGGACGAGTTGGACCAGTACGAGGAAGAAGCCGAGCACATTCTCGTCTATGAAGGCGAGGAGCCAGTCGGCACGGCACGTCTGCGGCAGGTCGAAGGCGTAGCCAAGCTGGAGCGAATCTGTCTGCTCCCCGCCTACCGCGCGTCTGGCTATGGCCGCCAAATCATTGCCGAATTAGAGCGCATCGCGAGCGAAAAAGGCTGGACCAAAGCCAAGCTTCACGCCCAGGAGCAAGCCAAAGGCTTTTACGCCAAGCTGGGCTATGAGCCGGCCTCCGACGTGTTTATGGAGGATGGCATCCCGCATCTAATCATGGTTAAAACACTGTAGCGCGGCATCCTCGCAGGAGGCTTGCTAGCCACCTTGTCCGTTCAAGCTCAAGGCTAGTTGACAGGCCATCGGGTTCCGAAGAGACAATCATCAAACAATCCTACAAAGTGGAGCCTTTTCTTCGAAGCTTAGCCTGGACCTTTGTGGGGGCCATAAAAAGCAGACGGCCCCGCGGCCGCCTGCTCCCCTACCCTGCGACCCCCCGCCTCTAAGGCGAGGTGAGGCGCAGGGCTTTTTTTACCACTATTGGTTCAACACTCTCCGAGCAACCACCATGTACATGACGAGATATACCGCGCACATTACAGCTACAAAGCCGAATCCACCAAACACATCCGCACGTCCCGCCCAATAGCCGAATCCTAGCCCGGACAGCATCACGGCTGCGTGCTCTCCAAGCGAATGGAACGAACCCAGCGTCGCCCGCATCGCGGGGTCGGCCCGGTGCTGCATGTAGCCGGACACCAGCGGTTCGAGGAAGCCCGACGCTAGGCAGATCAGCGCAATAGCCGCCAATCCGCTGATGCCCTGCCCTGCCGCCAACCAGGCAAACCCGGTAACCATCAGAGCAAGCACCCCGCCAAGCAGCATCCGGTACGTCACCTTGCCCTTCAACAGGTAGGCGAGTAAGCTGCCTGGCAGACGAAGCGCGTAGATTCCGGCAGAGACCAGCCCGAAGTACAGTACAGGAATACCCACCCGGTCGAGATACAGCTGCCAGAACTCATCAATGAAATTCACTGCAGCACCAATAATCATCGCAGATAACAAGACGAGACATAGCTGTGGCTGCCGTCGAAAAAAGCGCAGCGATGCCACAACATAGGCCCGAATGGGCATCGGCGCCTCTTCCGGTTCTTCCCCTCCTATTGCCCTTGGCGGCTCCCGGAGCAGGCAAGCGAAGAGCAGAGCCAAAGCGGCAGCTGTCAGCGACAGCCAATAATTGAACGTAAAACCGTATAAGCTCGCCAGCACACTTCCGCTGAGCGCGGCAATGACCGTGGCGGTGATGTCCAAGGCATGCAGACGGCCGACATGCCGCTCGTAATGCCGCTCTCTCCCTTGGGCAAGCAGCGACTCATACAGCATGGCCTGTTCGGCACCACTGCTGGCTGAGCGTCCGATCCCGGCGAGCAGCACCACCACCGCGAAATGCCAGAAGTTCTCCGCGAACACCAGCAGCAGAAATTCGGCACAGCCCAGTATACCAGCCAGCAGCAGCAGACGCCACCTTCCCCACCGGTCGGCCGCGATACCGGAGGGCAGCTCACAGAGGATCACCGTGGCGGCAAAGATGATCTCCGTATAGATGACCATCTGAATTGTCATTCCCCGCTCTTCCCAGTACAGACGCTCAATAACATAGGCAGGGATCAGACTGGAGAAAAAGCGCATCGCGTAAAGCCAATAGAGATTATAAGCGTAATTGTACATGGTTCGTCTCCCTCATCATGAGATTAGAATGTGAATTCTCTCTCATGCCCCGGGAGGCGGACGTGCACGTCGATGGACGCTTTCTTAGCTAGGTGGTCTGGCAAAGGTCATGCTCGTTCCTCCTCTATCGCTTCTTCTCTAGACTATGCCGCAGATGGCAGACCTACCTGCTCAATTAAATCGATGGCCCGTCTGCAGACCATCTCAGTGAGCTACCCTTTAACCATTTTGACTGCGGCTTCCATCGCCTGAACGACTCGATCACACCATTCGTCGAACTCCGGATCCTCCCGCTGCAGCTCTGGATTCGCCAAGATGTGGGACACGGTCTCGCGGATACCCTGGTCCAAGCGCGTCGTCGCCACGAAATCCGGCACAAGCCGCTTCAGCTTGCTGTTGTCGAAGACGACCGTATTCGCCTTGTCGCCCAGCAGACCGCCCTTGAAGTCATAGTCGCTGCTTGCATCGAGGAAGGCTGACGGGACATGAAGCGCATGGAGCTCCACTCCCAGCGCATCTGCGATGATTTGATAGATTTGATTCCAGGTAACCGATTCGTCGGAGGTAATGTGCACCGATTCCCCGATGGCGTGGATGTTGCCCATCAGTCCGATGAAGCCTTTGGCGAAGTCGCGGTTATGTGTCATCGTCCACAGGGATGTACCGTCGCCGTGGATGATGACCGGTTTGCCGGCCAACATGCGGCGGGCCACCTGCCAGGAACCGTTTGACCCATGGACGCCAAGCGGAATGGAACGCTCGTCATACGTGTGGCTCGGCCGCACGATGGTTACCGGAAACCCATGGTCGCGATACTGCTTCATCAAATAGTCCTCACAAGCAATCTTGTTACGCGAATATTCCCAGTAAGGATTGGATAATGGCGTGCCTTCGGTAATCCGGTAGTCGGAGAGCGGCGTCTGGTAGGCCGAGGCCGAGCTGATGAAAATGAACTGCTTGGTCTTGTCCTTGAACAGCCGATAGTTACGCTCCACATGCTCCGGTACGAAGGAGATGAAATCCGCCACCACATCAAAGGACAGATCCTCGATAAGACTGGCGATCTGCGCCTCGTCCTTAATATCTCCTTCTAGGGTACGCACGCCTTCCGGAAGCTTCGTATTGCGGTTGCCCCGATTGAGTACGTAGAGCTCACATCCCTGCTCAGCCAGTTGTCTTGTAATTGCGGCACTGATCGTGCCAGTTCCTCCTATAAATAGCGCTTTCATGAAAGCCACCTCCATTGAATTGGATGAATTCTCAAAACTGTGTTAGAGCACGCTGACAGGCATCATAATAACAAATTCAGGCTGGTCCGTGTGCGAATTCTGCTCCATCGGATAGATCTCCAGATGCGTGACCTCGTCATCCGGCTGGCGCATCCCTTGGGTCTTCATATAATCCTCTACCAGTTGATAGGACTCGCCAATATCTTGTCCACTCACATGACGATACCTCACGTAATTCAGCTCCGGCAGCGCAATCGTCACCATGCCTTCCGGGATACTCTCCACTTGGGCTACCTCGACTAGCGCGTAGTGCGTCAGTCCATTATCTTCTTCGGGATAGGATAGTCCTAGCAGCTGCTCTGGATGGGTGCGGTGTGGGATCTCGTCCAGTCTCTCTTTTAATGCAGCCTGCAGATTACGAATCTCACCCTTGCCTGCTTGCGTAAACGTACCTTCCCAATGCAGGCCGATGGCCTGGAATGCCGGTTTCGTGGCAACTGTGACGCCGTTGTTCTTGCTTGATGACATAGGAATCGCCTCCATATCAGATGATCAGGTGGGTCTTGCCGAGTCGTTTGTGCCGCGCGTTCAACGGGTAAGGCTATACTAATCTGGATTGGGGGTCGTCCGACATGAAAAAGTTTGACTATGAGCTCGACTATGACAACTTGGATCTGCGCAAGCAGCCCGAGTTATACACCGTCGGCCGCGGGGAGCAAGGCGTGTTAATGGTCGAGCCCTACAAAAGCGAAATTCTGCCCCACTGGCGCTTCAAGACGCCCGAGATTGCCAAGGAATCGTCCGAGCGCATTTACGACATGTTTCTGGAGTACAAGGACGCGGAGGATTTTGTCGGGATGGACATGGCTCGCAAATTCCTCCAAATGGGCTACACCCGGGCCAGACGTTATACCAACCACAAGGGCGGCCGCAAATACTCCAAGAAGGATGGCTCCATCCTGCCTTATCAGAACGACCCGGTTAAGGCCGAGGCCGCAGCCATCTTTAAAGCCAAGTGGGAGCAAGCCAAAACGGATGAAACCTACATTAAGCTTAAGAAACGTCATCGGGAGTTGTATGAGTAAGTATCTTCTATATTACACGAGAGCGGCGCTTGGTGGAACATTACCCTTTTAAGAGTAAGTAAATTCAGGAACTGTCCATTTATAGTTAAAAACTATCAATTATATAAGTTATATATCTTATACAAATAAGAACGACAGGTCTATAATCAGTGTCAAAGGAGGGGAAGCGACATGACTCATTCGACTTCTACGAACCAATGGCAGGCCGACACGTATGATCACAAACTGGACTTTGTCTCACGGCTGGGGGATGGCATTCTCTCACTGTTGCAGCCACAGGCCGGCGAACGCATTCTTGATCTGGGGTGCGGCACAGGCGACCTGACTGCTGAGATTGCAGCAGCTGGTGCGGTGGCCGTGGGGATTGATTTATCGGCGGAGATGATTGAAAGGGGCCGGAGCAAATATCCGCATCTGGACCTGAGCGTTCAGAATGCGTATACCTATCGGACGCAGGAGCCGTTTGATGCGGTGTTCTCCAATGCTGCGCTGCATTGGATGCGAGACGCCGGTACCGTCGCTGAGACCGTGGCGCTTGCCTTGCGTCCCGGCGGCCGCTTCGTCGCCGAGTTCGGTGGGCATGGCAATGTGGCGGCCTTGGTCGGCGCTACCGAGGCGGCGCTGGCAGCTCATGGCTATGACCCGGCCGGGCGGAACCCGTGGTATTTTCCCACGGTTGGGGAGTACGCCTCTCTGCTGGAGGCGCGCGGTTTCCGGGTGATGTGGGCCCAGGAACTGGACCGCCCCACCCCACTCAAGGGAGAGAGCGGCGTGCGTGACTGGCTGGACGTGCTGGCCGACGACTTCTTCCATGACGTCAGCGCCCCCGACAAAGCCTCGATCTACCAGATGGTCGAAGACCACCTGCGCCCGGCCATCTACGTAGATGGCCAGTGGGTGGCGGACTACCGCCGACTGCGGATCTGCGCGGTGAAGGTAGCAGAGTAGGCGGCTAGTTTGGTTTCGTTGGTAGGTGGCCAGGAGGTACGGCGTGGGGTTGGATTGGTTGGTGGTCAGGAGGTACGGCGTGGGGCTGGATTTGTTCGAAGGCGGATCAATGATGGGCTACGGGTTGGTGGCATTGGCGGGGAGATGCTGGATTTCATGGGCGGGGGCACAGCAAGTAAACGAATAAACTCGAAATTTCGATCTTATTGGCTGATTAATGATCAAATGTCTTAAATAGATATGAAATTTCATACTTATTGAGTGATTTTCATGCGAAACCGCTCATTTTATATGAAATTTCATACTTGTTGAATTGTTAATGTATGCTTAATCTCGATGTCACTCCTATCCCCACACTCTAGCGTTGTTCCAGGATTGTATAATTTTTCTTGCGAATCTCTGCCCGATCGCTTATAATCGAACCATAAATTGATTCGTGAACGGGAAGCACCCTTCAACAGCAATTGCTGTTTTGGGGTGTTTTTTTATGCGTATCCGACGTGAAAGAAGCTTGGTCGTGATACCAAGTATTATCAAGTATTTCTTAGTATAACCGGTAATTTGGATGAACCTAGCAGGTTTAGTATTCAGTTAGGGGGTTGGAGCGCCGATATTAGTAAAAAGATTAGGACTATGGAACTAACGATCTGCCCATATACTTTGAACCCTGGAGGGATTACACATGATGAAAAAACTGATGGTCACCGTACTTGCAGGAGCAATGATGATGACGATGGCCCCTGCCCCAACCACCCAAGCAAACTCAACAAAGATCGTACGTGCCGATATGCCACTGGAAGTGCTCTACAACGCGCGTAAGATCGTTTTCGATGTGAAGCCCAAAATGGTAAACGGCACTGTGCTCGTCCCGATCCGCTTTGTCTCGGATAAGCTGGGCGGTCAACTCACCGTCAATGGCAAAGACATTACCATTGTAAAAGGCAACCGAACGCTTAAGCTAACAATGAACTCTCGCGCGGCTTCTTTTAATGGAACAGCAGTCACGTTGAATCAGCCTGCTATGGTCGAACGAGGTAGAACGCTGGTCCCACTGAGAGCCGTCAGCGAAGGTTTGGGCACTCCAGTAGAATGGGATGGTGTGAACCAGTTTGTGTGGATTGGGCATAAGGAGATTCCGGATATTGCGGATGCGGTGCCTGCGGAAGACTTTAAGCCTTACTTACACTACTATAAGGGGTTTGAGCATCATGCATCGAAACGTGGTGAAACGATAGCTAACGCTCATGTGATTAAAGATAGCGATCTACCTATAAAAATTAGAAATTATAATATTTATCGATTGGATCTTGCTTATGATAATAAAGGGGATCAGTATCTTAGATTTTCTACTACATTCTTAGGTACGATAGGAATGCCGGTATTCGTTTTAGAAAAAGGGAACTTTGAAATACGCCAAGAAGGATCATTTCTAAGAGATACTTTTGATAATGATGTTAGAGTTCGTTATGTATCAATAAGCGCTTTAGCTTATGCGAAACAGAAAAAAGTAGACCTTAAGAAAGTAGACTTTTTTGCAGTACCAAGAGACTTAGATAATGCAGTATTATTTAAAAATAAATGGAGGTCCTAGATATGAAGTGGAAAAAGGGGCTTTCAATTATACTAGTAGCCGCTATATTGATAGGCTCAATAAGCACCTTTTTTATATGGCAGAAGAATGAAGTTAATGCTACAGAAATTAGTAATTCTCATGTTCAAACTGTGCGCGAAGGGATACTTTCTGGCACAACTTATTTACCTAATGAAAAATCGGTTAAAAGATATGCGGTCGGCTTTGCTTACATCGATATATGGAGTAATTCTTCGGGAGCATGGACAACCCATAGACCGGGGGCATCAGGAGTAAGGATAAGTAATCCATACACTTTTTCTTTTCCTGGGAGGTCAGTTAAGAATGTTTCGGTAAGAACTTTTAATTCTGCCGTCCCCATTCACGAGTATTATTTTTCTGAATCCAGAAAAAATGAAGATTATAGTTCATTTGAAATGCATTTTGGCACAAATGCAAGCAATCCAATAGTCTCAAATGAAGTAGGAAGAGGAACTTCTACTGTTAAATTTGATGTTATTATGACAGGAACTTTAAGAACAGACTCATCTGGGTATCCATACAATTTAAGGACGCAAGGAGGACATTGTACAAACTGCGCAGAACTTGTGCAAGGCCAACGCTACTACTTCCCCATCCTCTTCGAATTCGAACTAGACGCAAAAATCGAAATTCGGCATTTTACCACCAGCGGCCAGTCTTTGAACTCTGTGTTTGGGAATTCGGTCAATGAGATGGTGAGGGGCACGCGGTATCCATCTGCTCCACCAACCCATGATAATTACAACTACGTAGGTCACAAGAAGACAGACAGCGGTAAAGAAGACGTACTACAAGCGCAGCAGATTACACCAGGACAGGCCCATAGCTTTGTTTTTAATAATGATATGGAGAGGTACATTATAAATTATTACTATGAGACAGGCCCACCTACAGGTAGGTTTACTGCAACAGAAAAACATATGACCCGAGACGGTCGAAGCATACCTGAGATGCCTGACCCTCCAGTTAAAACATTAATTGAAGGAAGTCCATACAGTTTCACTCATAAAGTGCATCCAAATTATACATACATCGGACATAGTAAAACCACAACTGGAGCAACTCCTAACCTTAATGATCTTATTCGTGATCCCGCTAATCCGCCAAGCTTCACATTTAACGGGAATTATAACTATCAAGTCCATTTTTACTACGATCTCAAACCACCTATCACTAGCGGTGAAGGCAAAATTCTTGTCCGTCACTTGGTTCGAACACCGCCTAACACCACACGGACAATTGCTGAAGAAGAAACCATTCATGTGGCGAAACTGCCTGGCGAGCAAGCTGTCCGTGCGAAGTCCACCCATGGCAGGGTTACAGCGGGCCAATTTTCGTACACGGGATTCCCCACATCGGCGGTTTCAGGAAGAGATAGCTTTACCCTAGCTCTTACTTCAAGCCGTGATACCGGTTATGTTGTCTTCTTCTACGATAAAGAGCAGACCGGTCCGCCTGGGCTTTCCGTGGACTTTGATATTGAAAAACCAACGATGTATTTTGGTGATCAAAACACATTTACGCCGAGAATCGCGGTTACAGGTGCAGGCTGTCGCTACAACGACCATACATTCACATTTACTCAGGGGACCATTACCTCGTTCCCACAGCGTTCGAATGGCATGGCACAGCACGCTATTCTCGTTCCGCCGTACGATGGTATGGGATTAGGCACCATCATGGCGCATCTTACCGTCACGACCTCATGTGGTCTTACCGAAACAGTAAGCAAACCCGTCCAAGTCATTAGCGATCCAACGAACCGCCCTCCTGTCTTCAACATCGGTTGGTTCAAACAGAACAACCTGCATGGTTGGGAACCGGATGCCCACATGGTGTTACGGGGAGAACGCGTCAATCTTCGGGTCATCGTTAATCCGCTGCCACCTGAATTTGGGGGCATGCCCTACGATCCGGACGGAGATGAGATCAGCTACTTCTGGAACTTTGGCGAGAGCCCAAGTGAATGGATCAAGGGTCTGCCAGGAGATTATGGACTGGATGCTACGCAGATGGGTTTTACGAACCTTCTGACAACCGAGGTCGGTACCCACACGATAACGGCCATGGCCGTCGATAGCAGAGGAGCGAGCGCAAGCCGGACAGCGACGATTCAAGTCATTTCCCCCGAACCGACGCCGATTATCACGGTGCCTACACGTGTCGTTCAGAATCGCCCGATACCGGAGAATGGCATTAACGGGGATCAAAGTTACGCAGCACCAGGTCGAACGATCCGTGATTATCATTGGACCAACAAACGAGATGTGTATCCGAATGTTGGTGTCGAGACCGTTGAACTTGAGGTTACCGATAACCTCGGGGTGCGAAATATTCCAGAGATGAAGGATATCAAACACATCAATGTCGTGCCGGATTTGCCGCCTATTGCTCGTCTCGAGTTGCCGGAGCGTGCCTTACGGGAAGGCTTTGAGATCACCAATACTTCTGAGAGTCCAGATGGCGATATTATCGTACGCAGCACCATTCGTTACCGGTATGATTCCAACAATGATGGACGGTTTGATGACGAACCTGCACATCCCTTTGTCTTAGCCGTCGGTGAATCAAGGACTTTCAAACCCTTAAAAGTCGGCAATTATCGATTCGATATTGAAGTTGAAGAGGACTGGGGTCTCAAACACAACGACTCTTTCTACTTGGAAGTCGTCAATGAGACACCTGAAGTGGGCTTCTCTCTGAAAGGCGAAAACCCAGAACCGCCTCAATTCGATGTGACAAATGAGAACACGCTTCTAATGGTACTCGGGGACAGTTGGGAAGGATCTACGTTATCTACGCCGAATCTGAACCTGTTTAGTGACCTTAATCTGACTTTCAATACGTTCAGACAGTCATTTACGGCGAACTATGCCAGAAATCCATACATCTCTCCACCAAGCAATGCAGTGGTGCGTACGGAAAGTGAACGGTTGGATGGATATCACGCAATCCGAAAAAATCATAGTGAATATGTAACTGATCCAACCATCATACGGTCCGGCACTTTAGGCGAGAAAAACCTCCCATTTATCCATGGACGCGTGCCGTACCAAAGAATGTCGGGTACGATTGCTGATTATGGAACGGGGAAATTACGTCCGAGCACTGGCGCATACTGGGTGGACCAACTCCTTGGGAATGAAGTAACAGCTGATAGTGTTTCTTCATTTTCAAGAATATATCTTGCGCATGATATTAAAGGAGGTTCTTTTGCTTACAAGTGCTTGAACAGGATAGATAGACAAGAAGAATACACAACTTACTATGCGTACGATTGTGAAATCACTCGTACCGATCAATATGGAGATGTGAGCTGGACCTATACAGCTCCAAGGCCAACTACTTCAGAACGAGATGAGAACCCCTACTCATTAGCGCTCTTAAAAGATGGATTCAATGGAATTACGGGCGGGAAAATACAGATCAGTAGTGATGGGACGAAGATTGGCTTTAGCGAGAGATGGGATGCTAGTAATTGGAGTACTTCTCTTAGATGGTTTGATATTGAAACATTAGAACCTGTGAATTCAAGTGTCCACCCCTACTACTTTGAGAGAGATACGACATCCGGCTCAAATATGGAAATGAGTTGGAACACCGTGACCCAGACTCTCTTTGAAGATGAGGACGTCAAAGTAACCTCCCATCGTAGGCAAGAAAACCGAGGATCGTATCCATACTATGACAGATCCATAAAACAACATCTGAGTTTTGTTAATAAACATACGGGCACTGAGTCAAGGTACGATATATACACCAATAAATCTCAGTACGAATATAGTTCTGGCACATCATGTAGTGTTTCTGGAGGATACATTGCACAACAAAATGATTTCACGGACGTCACCTTTGCAGTATCAAGAGACGGAATTATCTATGTGGTCGAGACGTTTAACAAAATCCACGTCTTGGACAAGCATGGAAACAAAATCAAGGATGTCCAGACACTTAATAAAACACCAAGATATAATTACACTTGCGATCATGGTAATGTCAATCAAGAAAAATTCACTATATTCCAATTAGGTTTTACGGCTGACGGTCATTTCATCTTAAAACTGGCGGAAGAGTACAACAGATCACAAGCATATGGTGGTACAAGCGGCTCCTATACCAACGTCTATACGTACACCATTGAACAGGCTATGCCTTTGCGGCCGTATGGCTCCAATGAAATTGGCCAAGTGCTCAAAAAAGATACGACGATTCAGAATGCGGACTATACATTCGATGTTCGTCAGAGCCTAGTCAATCCGCTAGCAAATAATCCATCGGGGTTGAATTTCCGGGCACAGAACCATCGCAATATGTACCGCCTGGAAATCTCGGATCGGGTGATGGCCCTATCCAAGATTGTCAACGGGCAACGGACCCAACTCGGAGTGGCGCCAATTACGCTTAATCGAGATGAGTTCACGACCGTCAAGGTCTCCACCCGAGGGGACAGAATCAGGGTACGGTACAAGGGATTCCCACTATTTGAAGTAACCGATAGCACCTTCGAGGAAGGCACATACGGCTTCTTCATGAACGCCTATGGCTCCAACTTCCGAAACCTGGTCATTGGGGTCCCGATTGAGGCCAACAACGAACTGGATAATATCGGGCTTGCCGGGGAGAAGCTGAACTACACGGTCACGTTCGAGGATGTGGAGAAGGATAGCCGGATTGAGGCGGATGACCAATGGACGTATGTGCATACGGATCCCAACAAGTTTTTGAATAGTGGAGATGGGTTGTCCGGTCTGTCCAGTCATCATGAGAAGACCTACGCCACGCCGCGCGAGAGTCTGGATAAGGTCGGCGTCTACTCCATCTCTTATTCAGCCAAAGATGATCCAACGCCGGAAGGGTACAAGCATCCGGATCCAACCTTTGCATCCTACATTCAGCGGGCGGACGAATACACGCAATATGTCACCATTCACCGCCGTCCGATCGCTCGGTTTACTGTGAGGCAGTCGGCGGATTATCTGGTGACTTATACGGATACGAGCTATGATCCTGACCGCTATCTGCTGAATGGGACCTGCTCCCGTGAAGATACAGGTATCAACTACTGTCAAACGCGAGGCATTACAAGCTACACCTATGAGTATATCGACCCGAAAGGGGAAAAATTCGATGGGCAGCTCCGTCGCCCAAGCTATGCAGGCCTGTATACGCTGCGCCTGAGCGTTCGGGACGAGTATGGCGCATGGTCGGACTGGTACGAGCAGGAGCTTTTCCTGGATGCTGACCCCCCGAACACACCGCCGGTTCCAGGCTTTACGCAGACCCATACAAACACCTTCCGCGGGGTAGAGATTACCTTCAACTCTACTGCCCATGATGCGGAAGATGGAGCGCGCGAGAATCTGAAGCACTGGTACTATATCCAGAGCGATCAGCCTGGAGCTACAGAGGCTCTGGCCAGTACCTCTCGAACCAGTTGGACAAAAAGCTTCAACTCCCTGGGCCGGTTCTACATCCGGCAAGTGGTTGAAGATTCAGGCGGTCTGAGAGCGACGATTCAGCACACCGTCAACATCGTGAATGCTCCGCCAACGACGAATGTGACGAACCCGTCGAGTACCAATCAGAACAACCCGACCGTGCTGACGGAGTTGCGACCGAACTTTACCTGGAATTATCACGATGTGGATGGCGATCCGCAGACAAGATACCAGCTGCGCATCTATAGGTATGGCGGCGTGTCACAGCATGTCTCGGCTGAGGTGATCAGCAGCAATAAGCACTATGTGCCGACCGTCGATTTGCCTGAAGTGGTAAACATGTATGTAGAGGTCCGCGCCCACGATGGCCAGGTATGGGGAGAATGGAGCGCGCCGAAGTTCTTCCGCATTGTTACGAACCGGCCACCGGTGGCCGAGTTTGACTGGCAGCCCAAGCCGGTATATGAAGGCGACCGCTTGCGGTTGATTGATCAATCGTCGGATCCCGATGGCGACCGGCTCACGCACCGATGGCAGATCCGGCGTCCGAACGGCACGCTGTTCACGTCGACCCTTGCCTCTCCAGAAATGGCCAGCGTAGCGCCGGGAGCTTACACAGCGACCCTGACCGTGTCGGATGGCACGGAGTCGGCAACGGTGACCAAGACCATCACGGTCCTGCCGCTCACAATTACGGGCGAGGTGCATCACACATCGCTCTGGCTGGACAAGCACAAAGAAGCCGGTCATGAAACGACGACAGCGCCCAAAGATTTCTATGCCGGAGAGATCTTCGTCCTCCAGGCCGTAACCTCCCCTGCCCCTGTGCAGAGCGTCACGGCGGTGTTGGATACACAAGGCTTGAACAATCGCCGGCTGCTCACTTCAACCAACTTGACTCGAATCGGTACGACCCAGCGCTACACCGCCGAGCTGCATGACGAACGCTGGAGCTCGCTCACAGAGGGACTGCCCAAGGGGCTTCAGCGTATTCGGTTCACAGTGCAGTATACGAACGGTGTCGTCAAAACGACCGAGGTGCCGGTGCGCATCTTGGGAAGTGTTCTCGACAGTGTTGGTGTTCATCGCAAACACTGATTACACGCAAAAAATATAACTCAAAAAGATAGTCCTTCTACCCGGCCCCTAGTGCCGGGTTTTTCCCTTGGACTCTTTTCTTGACGAACAACTAATCATCCCCCTATAATTAGTTAGGAAGGTTTACTAACTTATTATCTTGCTAAATTAAATAAATATCGGTTGAAGAGTGCCGGAAAGGCACGGAATCGAATCTGGTCAACACTTTCTGGAAGAAAGCGACTTCGGAAGCATAAGCTGCGAAGCGTTCGCCTGAAAGCTTTTCGCAGAAAAGCTGGCTTCGGAAGCATATGCTGTCCAGGACAACAGCGATCGGAAGATCGATCCGTGACTGTAGGCTTCTATTTCAACTTTTATTCTCATGAAAGGAGGCCTCCCATGAAGGAATCCAACGGCAATCCGCAGCTGATCCGCAGCATTAACGAACGGCGCATCCTGGAGCTCACCAGCACGCACACTTCGCTCTCGCGGGCGGAGATCAGCCGGCTCACCGGACTGAGCAAGCCCACCGTGTCCGCAGCCGTCAAAAATCTGCTGGAGCTCGGTTTAGTCGAAGAGATTGGCCAGGGCGAGGCCGGACCGGGCCGCAAGCCAACGCTGGTGCAATTCTCAGCCTCCTATCGCCACATACTGGGCATTCAGTTAGGAGCTGACCGCATCCGTGTTGTGCTTACCGACCTGCAGGCTCAGCCGCTTGTCTCCGGCGAGCTGAGCATGAGGCATAATGCCGACAACCCTGAAGAGCTGCTCCAGGCGATCCGCAGCCAAGCGGAACACCTCCTGGCAGAGGCGGGAATCGACTGGGAGCATGTCGGGTACGCCGCGTTCGCCATTCCTGGCGTGGTCAGTGCGACCGGCGATGTTACCATGCTCGCTCCTCACCTCCAGGGGTGCGAATCCGGGCTTAGCCAAGCCTCTCTCGCGGCGCGTTTCCCTTGCCCGGTCCTGACGGACAATGATGTCAATTTGGCGGCTCTGGCGGAATTCGCAGCTAACAACCAAGGCTCAGAGGAGGTTTTTGCCTTTCTATTCTTGGACAGCGGGGTCGGCGCGGGAATTATGATTGGCGGTCGCTTGCTCCGTGGGTTGGGCGGCGCGGCCGGGGAACTCGGTGATATGCGATTAGCGGACGGCAGCCGACTGGAAGAGAAGCTGTCCGAGCAGGCGCTGCTGGACCGTGCACGAGCAACTCTGGCATCTTCCAGCGAGCCCTCTCTGTTGGGACAAGCAGACAGCCTGTCGCTAACTACGCTGTTCGACGCGGCGAGAGCCGGGGACGGAACGGCTTGTCAGGCGCTGGACGGCTACGTGGAAGAGCTAACCGCAGCGGTGCATAATCTGACCGCTCTCCTCGCTCCAGAGCGCATTGTGCTGGGCGGCCGAGTCGGCGAGGATCCGCTGCTCCTGCATGCACTGGGTGCCATGCTGTTCAATCTGCGCAGCGCACCTCCGCAGATGGTAAGCGCCACCCTGGGGAGCGAGTCCGTGCTGACTGGTGCGGTACAGACTGCGATAGCTGCCACCATGACGCAGATTCAAGAGTCGTTATGACTGCCCACACCTGACCACACAACAACCTGACTGATTGGAGGTACATTCATGCTGCATGCCCCGCTATACGCCGGCGTAGACATCGGCGGAACCAAGACATTAATGATGCTCGCCGGTGCGGACGGCGTCATCCTCTCGGAGTGGAGGACCACATCGGACGTGGAGACCGAACCGGAGACATTCTTTGCGGCGATTCTGGGCTCGCTAAGAGCCGAAGCCTCTCGATTGGGCCACGACCCGAACGCGATTCAAGGGATCGGCTTCGGATTCCCGGGGGTCATCGGTCCCCAAGGGATCTTAACGCATGCCCCCGCCTTCCCTTGGCGGGAAGCAGCGGTAGCTGAGATCCTGCGCAAGCAATTCGACGGAGCCATCTACCTGGATAACGATGTGAATGCTGCAGCGCTCGGTGAGCAGTGGCAAGGCGCCGCCCGTGGCATTCAGGATTTTCTGATGGTGACGGTAGGCACGGGCATCGGCGGTGCACTGTTTCTGGACGGACGGATCTATCGTGGCGCAGGCGCCGCAGCCGGGGAGCTCGGATACAGCGTCCTGGCCGCCCCCGTGACACAGCCAGCCCATTCAGCCAGCCCAGCAAGCAGCGCGCCTGGAGCGCCAGCCGACGGCAACGCCTTCGGCCAGTTTGAGGACATGGCCTCGGGCAGCGGGATTGGCCGACTTGCCCGTGAGTATCTTGCCCAGCTCCCGAATCAAGGCCGGACGTCCCGGATAGCTCAGCTGGCCGGGAACGACCCCGCCGCGGTGGATGCGCGTCATGTGCTGACTGCTGCCGGGCAGGACGATCCCGAAGCCCTGCAGGTGCTGCAGCAGCCGCTGGACTACATGGCCATCGGTGTAGCCAACGCCGTTTCACTGCTTAATCCGGCCATGGTCGTCATTGGCGGCGGTGTCGCCGACTCGGGAGAATGGTACGTTACGCAGATTCGCGAACGGGTGAAGAAACTGACGCCCATCGAAACCAAGATCGCCCGTGCGACCCTCGGCAACCGGGCAGGTGCGATGGGCGCATTGGCCGGTGTGCTTCCCCGGCCAGAATAGACAAACAGAACTGAACGAATTACGAATGCTCTACTGTTCTCCGACCTCTCCAACTGGCACCTTCATCGAATGGATGCCCGTTTAAACGAGGCGAAGCGCACGTGCCTCACGAATTCAATTT
Organism: Paenibacillus daejeonensis DSM 15491; assembly: GCF_000378385.1. Classification (GTDB taxonomy): domain Bacteria; phylum Bacillota; class Bacilli; order Paenibacillales; family Paenibacillaceae; genus Paenibacillus_D; species Paenibacillus_D daejeonensis. Next base: position 258,048 of record NZ_KB899661.1, read on the forward strand.
AGAATGGAGCTGCTGAAGATGACGACAATCACAACCCCACGCGGGCATCACATCGAGACCGAAGCCTATTGGTACAGCATCCTGAATTACGATGTGTCCAACCGCCGTCTGCTCGCACAATTCGACGGAAATGGCGGCATTTCCAAATATTCCGTAGCCGGCGAATGGCAGCTGCTCACCGAGCGCGAATGGTTCACGGCTTGGTCCGTGAATGGCCGCCGTCTCCCAGCCAAGCACCGCAAGAACGTTCGCGTACTGGGCCGTGCCATGGAGATTGATTTTAAGTCCGAGCAAGAGCTGGATGGCGTTGCCGTCACGGCCGAACAATATTGCGATGATCTCAATAATGCCATCTATTTACGGTTCCATTTTGCCAACCACGGCACTCAGCCTGCGCGCCTCTTGCTGCGTCAAGGGATGCAGTGGGAGCTGAAGAGCTATATGGCGGCCATGGTCGCCAAGCAAGGAACCTATACCGAAGCGCCAATGCAAGACACCTGGCATAATGACAACACCGGCTGGGAAGCTGTCTTCGGCGACTCGTACCGTGTGCATCTGACGTCCAGCCACTCCCCTTCGCGCATCGAGCAGGATGGCTCGCGCATGGTGCTGGATTATCCCGATGAGATCACTCCCGGCCAGGAGATCGTGATGACCATTGCAGTCTCCGGCGGTCTGGAGCCGCTGCCCCTTGCTGAGCTTAGCACTGGCGCCGACGCGGCTTGGGAAGCAGCACAGCAATACCAGCAATGGCTGACAGCCTTCAGCGCTCCCGGACATGACAAGCTGGATGCGATAATGGCTGCCTGTCTCAACGTCTCCCACTCGATGTACAAGGAAAGCGGCGGCAAATTCGCAGCCTTCTATGCGGGCGTCAACTACCAAAGCCCTTCCCGGACCTACTTCCGTGACGGTTACTGGACGGTATTGCCGCTGCTCCCGTTCAAGCCGGATTGGGTGCGCAACGAGATCGTCACGCTGGCACAGGGAATCGGCGAAGACGGCTCTTGTCCGAGTGCTGTCATCTACAATGTGCTGCGTGACGAGTATGAGCAATTTTGGCCGGATCATTACGACTCGCCGTCCTTCTTCATCATGATGCTGCACGATTATCTGGCTTGGTCTCACGATATCTCCCTGCTTCAGGAAGTCGTGAATGGTTGCACCATTCTCGAGCTGACCGAGCGCTGCATGACCAAGATGAACGATCTGATCGATCAGGAGCTGCAGCTGATGGTCAAGCCGGACAACCGTCGCGACTGGTGTGACAATGTCGTCCGTCAAGGGGCTGTCGCTTATGCAGCGATGCTGCACTTGCGTGCCCGCGCGTGCTATGGCGAGCTCCAGGTATTCGCTGGCAACTGGGCGCAGGCAAGCTCGGAGAAGCAGGCTTGGGACGGCGATACGGCAGCTCTGACACGCAGCCTGCGCGAGCGGCTGTGGGATGATGCTGTAGGTTACCGCAACTACGACAATATCGGCGGCGAGGATGCCTTGGAGGACAACATCTCCGTTGAGCAGGCGCTTGCCCCTGCTTTTGGCATCGGTGAGGAAGCGGACCAGCAGCGCGTGCTGGATCTAATCACCTCACGTCTGGAAACTCGCAACAACCCGGATCAGCCGCACGGCGACTGGGGCGTTATGACGGTGTTCCCGCAATACACGCACATTCAGCATCTGGTCGAAAAATCCTCCTACCCGTTCCGCTACCACAACGGCAGCGACTGGCCATACTGGAGCGGCGTACTCGCGATGGCGAAGCTCCGCCTGCGCCGGGACGATTGGGAGTACCCGCTTACCCGCTGGTTCACGTACGGCCTGGAGCGTCAATGGCTGACGCCGGTGGAGTATTTCGATCCCGTGTACGGCAAAGGCTCCGATCTCCAGGGCTGGAGCGGTATGCCCGCAGCAGCCGTGCTCCTCGGCGGTCTTGGGCTGACGCCACCGCTTAATGGCGAGCTCACGCCGGAAGCGCCGCTATGGGGCGATACGACAGTACGGGGCATCCGCTACCGTGGCGACAGCTACACCTACGCTGCAACAGGCGATCAAGTGACCTTTACAAAAGAATAGGCTTGCCCCGGCAAGCTGTACAGGCGGTCTGCTCCTTCGTGGGGGCGGGCCGCTTTTTTCCTATTGCAACGGGAATGCTGTATAATGAACGGTAGCACGACGAAAATTGACCTGATACATATAAGGAGGCTATATATTCATGAGAACGATTGCATTGGGAAGCAGCTCGCTGCAAGTGCCTGTGGTCGCTGTAGGCTGCATGCGCATTAACGGCTTGGACAAGCAGGAGGCCGAGCGCTTCGTGCAGACCTCGCTGGAGGCGGGCGCCAACTTTTTTGACCATGCGGACATTTATGGGGGCGGAACCTGCGAAGAAATCTTCGCAGATGCCGTGCAGATGAGTCCTGCCGTACGTGAAAAGCTGATTCTGCAATCCAAATGCGGCATTCGCAAAGGCATGTTCGATTTCTCCAAGGAGCATATTCTGAGTTCTGTGGATGCCATCCTGCAGCGCCTGCGTACCGACTACCTGGATGTTCTGCTGCTGCATCGTCCAGACACACTGGTGGAACCAGAAGAAGTCGCCGCGGCCTTCGACCAGTTGGAGAGCTCCGGCAAGGTCCGCCACTTCGGTGTCTCTAACCAGAACCCGAACCAAATCCAATTGCTCAAGAAATACGTCAAACAGCCGCTTGTCGCCAATCAGCTGCAATTGAGCATTACCAACACGACCATGATCGACCAGGGCTTCAACGTGAATATGGAAAATGAAGCGGCCGTGAACCGCGATGGCAGCATTCTCGACTTCTGCCGTCTGCATGACATCACGATTCAGCCGTGGTCGCCGTTCCAATATGGCTTCTTCGAGGGCGTATTCCTGGGTAGCGACAAGTTCCCTGAGCTGAACAAACAAATCGACGAAGTTGCCGAAGCGCACGGCGTAAGCAACACAACGATCGCCATCGCTTGGCTGCTCCGTCACCCGGCTGGCATGCAGCCGGTCACCGGGACGATGAACATTGAGCGTCTGCTGGACTGCTGCCGAGCTGCCGATGTACAGTTAAGCCGCGAAGAGTGGTACGCTATCTACCGCGCTGCAGGCAATATTCTGCCTTAAGGGATTTAACTGCACTTTGCACATCCCAACACACGCAATGCACAAGACAAGCATGAGCACACAGCAAAAGGCTGCCGGTCATCCGGCAGCCTCTTTAGATACATCCTATGTTTCACCTATTGCACAGCATAGTAGAAGACTTCACCATTACTATCCTGATACATGCCTGTGAAGATGTGCTCCCCGCCGCCGGCCGGTGCAAAGTAGAGCATCGCGCAGCAGCCGGACCCGTCATAGAACCAGTAGGACCATCCGCCATCCCCTGACGTGGCGCTAGCGGAGCCCACCAATGCGAAGCTGCTGATGATGACAGCCGTAAATAGGGTCATCAGCCGCTTTTTGAGCTTGTTCATCGGAATCACCGCCTCGCAACGTTATTGTACTTGTTGAAGATAAACGACTTCAATTTCCCGTATTTCACTCAAGTTAATCACATCGCCAAATGAGTTCTGGTAAATCGGCAAAGCCCAGATGCCCTGATCGTTCGAGAAGTACAATTGTGCCCAGGTCCCCGAGCCGTCATTGAACCAGTAAGTGAAGTCCGCCGACGCCATCGCTCCAAAGGAGAACGACGCTACAAGCACCATGGCAAGCACCAGTGCAATTCGACTAAACTTATTCATGGTTTGACCTCCTTTCCTTCAGGATACCGAGAAAACAACCCCCACTGGAAACTGTTTCCTCATATTCCCTTCCCCCGTAAGTCCCCTGATTAAACAATTGCATTCCTGTTTATACAACATTTGGTTCAATTATTAAAAGAATCTCATCATCTAAGACGTGTTAGGTCGGCAAAAGAACAAAACCCCTGAACAGATGCACCGTCCAGGAGTCTTGAAATAAGCTATTGTATGGCTTGGCCCTCAGCTGAAGGCGTGCCAGCGCCTTCGCTTGGCATCTCACCGTTCATCAGCGGCCTATCCTCGCCATCCCTTTGTGGCATGACCCCGTCTTCGCCGGAACCCGGCATCCTGCCATTCAACGCTTCGCCTTCCGGCCGCGTACCATCTTCTGTAGGTGACATCCTGCCGCCTCTCCCTTCGCCCATACCTGGGCCGCCACCCATTCCGGGTCCGCCATTGCGAGCCTCGGTTACGCCATTTTCGTCCAGCCAGGTTACCGTATTCGCGAGGTCAAAAGAGACCACGGTTGTGCCATCCATATACTGACCCTCGCTGTACAATCCGCCCGCCTCGCTACCACTATTGCTGCCGCCGCTGTAGAGTGAGTAGCTGCCTCCCACCTGCAGCTCAGGAGTGCTGATGACCACAGACTGATAGGCTTTTTCCGGAGCAAAGGTCACGATCGTCTCTCCCGCACTGTCCTCCAGATGCACTAACGTGCCTGCCGCTTGCGACTGCGGATAAGTCATTACGACCGAAGGCTGCGTCGAAGCCTCCGAGGTTCCTTGGGCCATGCCGCTGCTGCCTGCTGCAACCAACACCCCGCCGCTCATCGTGAACGTACCGTCATAATCCAACGCCCCATTGCCGTTCATCGTGGGGCCATGCACCAGCACCGTTCCCCCGCTCATCTCAATGGAGCCGTTGGCATCCAGTCCGTCGCCGCCCGCATTGACGACAATATAGCCTCCAGTTATAGTAAGCGAGCTGCTGCCACCTTGCCCTGGCCCGCCACCAGCGTTCCCTGTCGCCTCGCTTCCCGAAGCGGCATTGATGCCGTCATCGCTCGCTACCACCTGGATGTTACCACCGCTAATCGTGATCGTATCACTTTCTATTCCCTCATAACTGTCCGTCACATCAATCGTACCGCCCACAATCGTTATGGCTTCGTCGGCATGAATTCCATCATCACCGGTCGCCAGCTCCATCGTGCCGCCGCCGATGTCAATGGTGCCATTGCTATGGATGGCATCATCTGCTGCGTTAATAGTGAAATCTCCGTCTGTAATTCGGATGCCCACTGCCGCCTTGATGCCTTTGGTGCTCGGCGCATCCTCAGCGTCACTTGCCATCGTCTTGCCTCCACCGGACACAATGCTGTAAGAACCACCCTCGATCAGCACACTCCGCTCCGCCTGCATGCCGTCGCTGCCTGCTGTAATCGCGAAGCTGCCGCCAGACAGGGCAATGTAGCCTTTGTCTGTATCCGTATCGTTGGAGGTCTTGATGCCATCGCCACCTGCCTGGATGGTCACAGCACCCGACTGCACAGCGAGCAGGTCACGCCCCATCAGCCCGTCATCCGCTGCATTAATTTCGAGGGTCGCATCGATAATTTTCAGATCGTCCTTGCTCGTGATGCCATTGTTATAGCGTCCTTCTACCTGCAAGCTGCCCGTGCCGTTGATGGTGAGATCATCCTTGCTAAAAATTGCTGCGTTAGGCTCATCCGTCGCCTCATCCGCATACACGTAGGTCTCCGCGTCCGTCACCTGATTTTCCGTCCCATCCGCTAGGCTGATCACCGTTTTGCCAGCGGATTGGATATTAATTGGCGCGGAGGTGCTGCTGTGGAGGCTGGCGCCATTCAATACGAGCCGGACAACGCCATCATCGGCCGTATCTACAATCACTTGCCCGTCGTCGAGCACGCCACTGACCACATAAGTCCCAGCTGCATCAATCGTTACCGTGCTGCCTTCAGCTACCGCACCCGCACCGTCCACCGTCGCTCCATTCCCTATCAGGGCAATCGCTGTCGTCTGCTCCACCTGCCAGTCTGTATAGGCGTCATCCTCATCATAAGTGACGACTTCTGCAATCGCCGGAAGCACGCCTGCCGTCTCCCCCGTCGGAGTTGCTTCCGCTGTCTCCACAGCTTGTGCAGCGCTCTCTGCTGGAGTTGACTCCGAGCCTTGAGCTGCGTTGCTGCAGCCCGATACAATCAGACTGCTCAGGAGCAGAACGCTCCAGGTATGATGGATCCATTTTTTCATCACAATCGCTCCCTTTCTTTTGCAGAGTCTTGCCTAGAGGTTAATAGCCCTCCGTCACAGGAGGGGTCATGGTCAGTGAAATATCCAGATTGCCGTTACGGATGCGGATCGCATCGAGTAGCGCTTTGACATCCGCCTGCGGCGCCAAGGTAATCGCATAGACCAGCTCATACAGACTGCCCAGCTCCGAGGTGCGGACGCGCTTCAGATCATAGGTCACGCCGAAGCTCTCGAAAATCTCGCGAAAGACGTCCTCATACGCCAAATTCTCCGGAATCGTCACCTTCAGTTGCTGCTGCAGTCGTTGACGCGAACCGAAACGAATCCAGCGGAGCACCACCATAAGCGCGCACAATACGAGGGTAAACAAGACGGCATAGCCAAACGCTCCTACTCCGCAAGCCAATCCGGCAGCCATACTGAACAACACATAGGCGATGTCCTTCGGGTCTCCCGGCGCACTGCGGAAGCGAATGATCGAGAAGGCTCCGGCCAAGCTGAAGGCCCGGGCGATATTGCTGCCGATAAGCAGAATGATAATAGCGACAATCGAGGGCAGCACAATCAGGGTCAGGGCAAAATTCGCCGTGTAGGCCTGCTGGGTTTTCATATAGGTCACGCTAATGACAGTTCCCAGAATAATGGATGTGAGCAGCGTCCATAGCGCATGCTGCCAGGTTAACGCGGCGTCGGTAGCCGTGTATTGAAACAAGGTCTCTAACATGATGTCTCTCTCCCTTACGTACTGCTGGCTTGCAGCATCCGCTTGTATTCATTGCCGTATTTAGAGAAGCTCGTCCGGAACAGCCCCTGCTCCGAGAGCAGGCGGGCGAGCCACATCGGCACCGTCTTCTCCGCCTTGACCTCCATCAGCCACTGCCCCTCGGGCAGCAACAGCTCGCCGTGATCCCCACTCTCCAGCCGCAGGTCGCTGCGCCGCGACCGAATCCCGGTATCGAAGGTAATCCGCAGATCACGGCTCTGCTTGCAGAACATCGCGATTCGTTCATACGCCAGGTACACCTTGGGCTCCAGCGAATACCGGGAGAGCAAATAGGCGATTTCGCTGACCACCTGCCCATTCATATAAGGCTGCGAGGGAGGTGCGACACCGGTACCTGCAAAAGCGTACGCCTCCCCGAGCGTGAGCGCCGTGCGCCGCTTGTTGACGAGCCCCCGTACCTTTTTCTTCAGCTCCAGGTACACCTTCGCGTCTGGTTCAGGTACACCGTACGCCCGTATCCGCAGCTTCTCGCGATATTTGGGCTTCGCCAAGCTGGTCCGGATCAGACTGTCGTGCTCGGTATCATAATACAGATTGCTGATCGTATAGAACTGCCGGTCCCGGTTGTGCTCATCAGGCTCCATATGCTCCAGCAGCCGATCATAGAGCCGGTGAAAAGCAGCCGTATCCATTAAGTACTTGTTCTCATATCTATTGAACACCTCGATCGCCATCGCGGGTCATCTCCTCTCTTGATGAACCTATTGTAGCGAGGCAACCTTTAAGAAAGCTTAACAATTTTAAGATACCGAAGCGGTGTAGAGGAAACCTGCAACTTTTTGCTAGGCGGATTAGTCTATTGCTATAGAAACTTCCACAAGGAGGAAGCTGACTCATGTCATCCATCAAAAAAAGACTGCTTGGATCCCTCCTTGCAGCCTCTCTGCTGTTCTCTGCCATGCCCCACTTTATTACCGCAAACGAAAACAACCTCTCCCCCATCGACGGAGTCATCTCGGAGGGCCGGATACTAGTGCCTGTTCGCCATGTCTCCGCCTACCTGGGCGCAGATGTAACCTGGCAGCCTGCTGGCAAGCTTGTCACGATCCGCCACGGAGAGACCGAACTGCGCTTGCGAATCGGCTCGACACAGGTCACCAGGAAGGGCGAGTCCCTGACCCTCGATGTCCCTGCCCAGATTCGTCAAGGCGTCACATTTGTGCCCATCCGCTTCGTCAGTCAGGGACTGAACGCAGCCATCGACTACAACGCCGAGACTCGCTCTGCCAGCATCCTCTGGCAGGGTGCGAGGATTCCCGTCATAACGCCTAATTCCTTCAACCGCTCAGAGTTAACCGAGGCCAGAATCAATGCCTTGGTGGCCAAAGCCAATGAAGCGACCCGTTTGTCTGATTACAAGCAGGTACGTACTCATTTCAGGCCTTACTTTACCGATGCGTACATCAACAAGCTGTTGATACAAGGGGGGCCCGGCAATGAGTACCGGTTTACCGAACAGCCCCACACGTATTCCTTGGGGACGGAAGGCTCCATTACCCAGTTCAGCTATGCTTCTCTTGACTCTGGACCTCTCGAACGACGTCTCACCTTGCTCCATACCGAGGATGGTTGGAAGGTTAACGATATTTCATTCTCCGTGTTGTATCCGTAATTGAATTAACGCTGGACTCGGCTCGTTAACCGGTAAAAAGAACGCAAAAAGCCGTCTCCCAAGAGACGGCTCCTACTCTTGTATGTATGAGTTCCTGTACCGTTCCGTCTGCAATCCCCCTTTATCGCTAACGACACTGTGTATCGTTATCCTCCGCTAAACAGCTTAAAATAAGACTCTCTCGTTTCCTTAGCAATCTATACCTAATATTTGCTTGCACCGCTCACCGGCTCCGGCCGGCCAAAATAGTAACCTTGGAACAGCTCGTAGCCCGCATCCCGCAGCCATTCGAAATCCGCTTCTGTTTCCACACCCTCCGCCAGCGGAACCGCACCGGTAGTGCGTGCAGCGTGCAGCATGCGTTTTGCCACAGCCTGCTTGTCCGTGCTCACAGCAACTCCGTCTACATAAGAGCGATCCAGCTTCATGTAGTGCGGCTGCAGATCCTCGAGCAGCTCGACCGTGCTGTAGCCCGCTCCTACATCATCCAATGCATAACGGAAGCCTCGCGCCTTATAATAGCGAAGGATCGATTTCAGATGCTCTAAATCCTCGACTTTCTCGGTCTCGACGACCTCAAAGACGAACTTGGAAGGCTCGAATCCGAGCTCCTGCGAGAGTGCGATGGTCGACCGGAGACAGTGCTCCGGGGAATAAATCGAGGTGGGGATAAAATTGATGAACACCTTGGCCGGCAAATGCACACTGCTGCGAATCGCCGTCATCCGGCACAGCTTGTCCAAGGCATACAACCGATTGCGTGCCTTTGCGGCAGCAAACACCTCAGCCGGTGACAATAGGCTCCCGTCCGCCCCCCGAAAACGGGCGAGCATCTCATGTGCATACAGCCCGCCCTCTGCATCCAAGATCGGCTGGGCCCAGGAAACGACCCGCTCCTGCAGGATAACCTCATCCACCCAGCGGTTCGACAGGGTATCCCCAAGACGACTGAACGGCTGCCAGCGAGACTCAGACCCTTGGCGGTAATGCATGCCCTCGAGCTCCATATGATCGGAGCAGAAGTCAGCAAGACCAACCATGTCCTTCTCCCGCAGCCGCAGCTCCTGCCAATTGCTTTCTCCGTTACGCTCCAGCGGGCGCAGCATCGCCGCCATGCCCGCTAATACCTTTAGATTAGGCTCCCCTTCCACACGCAGCTCATAAATCGGCTCGCTGGGATAACAGCCACTACAGTTGTCCATTGCGCTCAGTCCTTTGTCTAAGTTAGTTAGGTTCCGCAATAGGTTCGGTAAGGCAACCCTTCGTTGTCAGGCAATCCTGCATACGCTTCTTGTTCGGACGAATAAGCAAACGGATCCTGCAGCACCTTCACCAGCTCGTGAAGTGGGCTATAGTCTCCTTCTTCTGCCGCAGCCAACGCTTCTTCAACGCGGTGATTACGAGGAATTACCGCCGGATTCGTGCGACGCATCAGTGCCTGCGACATCGTCTCCAGCTCAGGCTGGCGGCTGCGTCGCGCTTCCCAGCGCTCCAGCCATCCGGCGCCTTCCGCTGCACAGGAGAGCGGTGATTGTTCCGGCTGCCCCAATGTCAGAGCACGGAACGTGTTGGTATAGTCGGCCTTCTCCGCATGCATCAGATCCAGAAGATCCCGCAGCAGCTGACCGTCTTCCTCCTCTTCGGTGAATAATCCCAGCTTGGCCCGCATGCCACTTAGCCAATGCTTCTCGAACTCGGTACTGAAGGCACCTAACGCATCCTCTGCCAGTTTAACGGCAGCATCCGTCTCCTCATCCAGCAGCGGCAGCAGTGTCTCTGCGAAGCGCGCGAGATTCCAGACGCCGATCTTTGGCTGATTCCCGTAGGCATAGCGGCCCTGCCGGTCAATGGAGCTGAAGACCGTCGCTGGATTGAACGCGTCCATAAATGCACAAGGTCCGTAGTCGATGGTCTCGCCGCTGAGAGTCATATTGTCCGTGTTCATAACCCCATGGATGAAGCCCACCAGCTGCCAGTGGGCAATAAGAGATGCTTGCCGGCTGACCACCTGCCGCAGCAGCCCCAGATAGCGGTCGGCTGACTCCTCCAGTTCAGGATAGTGCCGCTTAATCGTGTAATCAGCCAGCGCTTGCAGATGCTCCTTATTCCCCAGTCCCGCTGCATATTGGAACGTACCCACACGCAGATGACTGGCCGCGATGCGGGTAAGTACCGCGCCTTGGAGCACTTCCTCGCGGTAGACCTCTTCGCCCGTCAATGTCACCGCCAATGAACGGGTGGTTGGGATGCCCAAGCCATGCATCGCTTCACTGATGATATATTCGCGCAGCATCGGACCAATCGCCGCCCGGCCATCTCCCTGACGGGAATATGGCGTTCGGCCTGGGCCTTTCAACTGAATATCCCGCCGCTCGCCTCCTGGCGTGATCTGCTCCCCGAGCAGAATGGCGCGGCCGTCTCCCAGCATCGTGAAGTGCCCGAATTGGTGCCCGGCATAGGCCTGCGCCAGCGGGTCCGCACCCGGAGGGACTGTGTTCCCAGCCAACACCGCAGCGCCTTGTGCAGTCCGCAGACTCTCGGCATCCAAGCCCAGTTCAGCGGCCACAGCTTCATTCACAACCACGATTTCCGGTGAGCTGACCGGCGTCGGCTCCAGTCTGGAGAAGAACATGTCCGGCAGCCGAGTATAGCTGTTATCGAAGTTCCACCCTGCACCGCTGATGTCACCATGTTGTGTCATCTCGATTCCTCCTCAAACGTTTCCGAAGGAAAACTCACTTCGGAAGCATGGACTTAAGTTTTCCGAAGAAAAACTCACTGTATCACTCACTTCATGAGCGTAACCTCTGGGTACTGTACTCTATCGTTCGGCTCATTTACTGAGATTATACTTGTTTTCGCACGTTATGGTTAGCATTAACCGATATTAGTCGGCTGTAACACAAGTTGAAGCAGCAGGTGAGGAGCGCGTGAAGCGATTTTCCTACGTGCTGGCTTGACTTGCTTGGGAAGTTGGGAAGTCCATTCGTGCATACCAGCACCATTTAGACTGCCCCAGCCTTAGCGCGCCTCCAAGGTACCGCTGAACTCGATTTTTCATACTTATTTAAAGAATATGGAGCAAAAACGCCGAATAAACTCGATATTTCATATCTATTGAGCGGATTTCTCGTTTTTCTCCGGAATAAGGTCGAAATTTCGTGTTCGTTGGATAAGCATGACAAAAAAGACCGCCTTTCGGCGGCCATCAACTTTTTCAAAACGTCCTCATGTCTACTCCAGAACAACAATTGGTCGCTCGATTTCTTTATCACCGGTTACTTGAATAGTGCCTTTAAGAAAATGAGCTTCGTCCTTGTCATCGCGATAGCTTATAATTCTGTAGTTACCTGCCGGGGCAGACATCTGGAAGTCTTGGCCCTGCACGTATACGTGCTCAATCACTTGATTCTGAGTATCAAAGACCAACAAATTGCCGTCTTGAATAGATACCTTGTCACTCGTCAGTTGTCCACGGACATTAATCACAGGCAATATTAGAGGGTTGGACAGCACTTGATCCCCTTGGACGGTGAGCGTAAAGCTCTTAGGTAGGAAGTATGTACTGAAACCAGACCGAATGCTCATGACGTGGTATGCGCCAACAGGTTGACCAATATAGATATCTCTCCATCGCCAGCTAATACCTTGTGCATGACTAATATGGACCTGTGAAGAAGAGGATCGGATTTGAAGTCTGCCTTCGCGCAATTCTTGCCCCTCTGCGGTTTGAATTCGCATCCCGGGCAACTCTTGATCTTCCATCCAGCTGCTAATGTTATACAATTGGCTCCGCTCGTACGGCGTTACTCCAAACTCATCAGGCTGATGGGTATCAGCCCCTGCTCGGAGCAAAGCCCGTAGAATGGGATAGTGTTGCGTTTCTATAGCCCGGTCTAGGGAACGATCCCGACTCGGATCGGCTCCATAACGAAGCAGCAGGTCAACTGTAGCTACTGAAGGTTCAATCAAGGGACTACCGTATTGCCCATTTACAGAAGAAGATGCCATCTCCAAAAATGATCTTCCTCCATAGGTGTGGTTAGGATCCAGCCCTGCTTCGAGCAAGAGCTCCAACATATCATTATTATTATGAGCGATGGCCTTCCCGACGAGATCATATTCATCGGGGGTAAGGATTGCGCCAAGATGAATCAACGTTCGAACCCCCTCCGTGTGATTATGATCGATAGCATACCAAAGAGGGGTATGGTCCAGATAGAACAGTTTTCCGTTGGGATCTGCTCCTTTGCTCACCGCTTCATGGATGGCCTCCATGTCACCCACCCGTACCGCCTCAAACAAGCTTCTCTGCAGTGCCTCCTTGGCAGCCGGACTGAGACCGAAGAAAAGCTGCTTCGTCTTCCCTTCGTAACTTACAGACTGATCCAAGACCAAACTGATCAGCCGCGCTGGCACATAGATTCGCCCTTCCAAATTGACAGGGGCTTGCGCCAAACTAACTTCGGTGCCACCTGTATGTACACGTGTTTGACCCACATTGATCCGATAGGATTTAGTTTCGTGTGAAATGATCAGCTGTTTAGCATCAATGGTCGATTTGATCTTGAGCGCATCCAGAATACTTTTGGCATGAAGCATAATACTGCCGTTAAGCATGATGGCTGGTACTGCAAGATCTAGCTCTATCTGATTCGCGTAAACTCTTATCGGTTCTACCTCTTTTGCCGTAACGCTCGTCCCAACTAACGTCCCCCATGCTAATATCAGCAGCAAACCACCTATGAAGAAGCGCATTCCTTCTACTCCCCTTGATAAACCAAATTATGTATAACCCCATACTATAATGGGCTGTCACACTTGTCCATTCGTTTTTTGAGCATAACAAAAAAGACCGCCCCTCCGCCAAAGCGGAGTGAACGGCCCATCATATTAACCAGCATGCATTGAACTAAATGGTCATCGGCTTGCCGGTCTGGTCGAAGAAACGCAGGCGCCCTTCCGGCACAACCTTCCGCTCGATGAGGTCGAGGATGCCGCGGGCGCTCTGGCGCGGGTCGCCCGGTGCCTTGTCGCCGCCCATATCGGTCTTCATCCAGCCGGGGTGGATGCTGAGCACCTCCACATCGCGTTCCTTCAAATAGGACTGCAGCTGCTGGGTGAACATATTCAGCGCGGCCTTGGAGATGCCGTACGGGTAATCGCCTGGATAAGCGTTCGTGAGGCTGCCTGCCTCTGAAGAGATATTGGCGATGACCGCCTGCGGCTCCGTCAATAGCGGCAGGAAATGCTTGACCACCCGCATCGGTCCGTACAGATTGATATCGATGGTACGCTCCATATCTTCCATGTCCAGCTCTTCGATCTGCGTATTGCGGGCGAGCAGTACGGCCGCATTGTTGACGATGCCGCCCAGCGTGCGTCCTGCCTCGCTCAGTTGCTCTGCCAGACGGGCAATACTGCCTTCCTCCGTCACATCCAGCTGCAGCACCTCCAGCTGTCCGGCATACTCCGCAGCCAGCGCCGTGAGCCGGTCGTGACCGGCCTCAGGATAGCGCACACCGGCAATGACGCGGTGTCCACGTTCCAGCGCTTCCGCCGTCAGCTCACAGCCCAGTCCCCGGTTGGCTCCGGTGATCAGCAGGTTCATCTCTCTTCCTCCTTTGCCCCTTATAGTTACTTTTTGTCGTTCTCCAGCAGCTCCACCAGCACCTTCAGCTGCGGAATTGTATCGATATAGGCATAACGCCCACCTGTGTACTCGCCCTTTTGCTGCAACGGGAAGCCTTTGCTCTCCAGCAATGTAATTTTCTCCTTCATGCCCTCAATGACAAATGCGATATGATGCGGCCCCTCGCCATGCTCATTCAGATAGTCACGCCACGTACTCGGATGCTCGTCCGGTTCAATCAGCTCCAGCTGAAGAGAGCCCATATTGAAGAAAGCCAGCTTGGCACGTGCAGGACACGGCTCGCCATTGTATTCCGCCTGTGTCTTATCCAGCGTGTCCGTTAGGATGGGTTCGGGCTTCGCGACTCCGAAGAAGTCGGCATAGGCCTGGCTTACCTTATCGATATCATGAACAAGAATCCCGATTTGCGTAATCACGTTGTTCCCCAGCAATCCTGACATAGTGGATAACATCCTCCTTGGCTTACCATGATAGTTGCTACCCCCATCTTACTCAACCTTTGAAATCGCTGTCAATTAAACTTTGTCCTCCAGGTGTCACAAATCATCAGCCTCCGTTGTCTACCTTAGTGAACAACATTACTAGCTAGGAGGAATACGATATGCAATTACGCATGAATCATCGACAAGCGAACCCCGCAGGCTTTCAGGCACTTTTGAAGCTGGAGGAGGCCGCCAAGGGCATGGGATTGGATCCCGTACTGTTTGAACTCATCAAGATTCGAGCATCACAACTCAATGGCTGTGCGTTCTGTCTCGATATGCATACGACCGATCTGCGCAAAATGGGAGAGCGTGAGCAGCGTGTCCACCTGATATCGGTATGGCGCGATGCGCCCCTGTTCACGGCCCGGGAAAAAGCGGCGCTGGCACTAACGGAGGCACTCACTCTGGTAGCGGAAAAAGGGGTGTCCGATGACTTGTATGCCGAAGTTCGCGAATACTATGACGATAGCGAAGTCGTGGCGCTGATTATGGCGATCAACGCCATCAACTGCTGGAACCGCATCGCCATCGCAACGGGAATGTATCCTGGCTGTTTTGACGCTTGACCGGAAGCATCCGGTTGTACGTTCTTACACGAACCGCCTCAGTCACCCAACATGGTGGCTAAGGCGGTTTATGGAAGGTACACTAGAACCAAGAAGCGCTAAGAAATGGGAGGTGGGCGGCCATGGCTGACCCAATCGAGGAAGAGCGAATCGAACGGTGGTACCGGGAGTATCAGCCGCTGCTCACTGCGGTTGCTTATCGGATGCTGGGCTCGCACAGTGAAGCAGAGGATGCCGTGCAGGATGTTTTTGTTACATTGAGCCGACAGACGGAACTGGAGATTGAGCACCCACGGGCATATCTAATCAAGATGGTGACCAACCGCGCGCTCAATATGATGAAGGCCGCGCCTCGGAGTCGCGAGCACTACCCTGGCCTCTGGCTGCCGGAGCCAATATTGGACAGCGTCCAGGACGACGGTCCCCAGACTCAGCTGCTGCAGCGGGAACGGCTGGGCTATGCCCTGCTCGTGCTGCTCCAGACCTGCACCCCGCCGGAGCGTGCCGTTTACGTGCTGCGGGAATCCGTGGGCTGCGACTACAAGGAAATTGCCGAGATGCTGGGAAAGACAGAAGCCGCCTGCCGCAAAATCTACAGCCGGGCTGCCGCCAAGCTCGGCGTGATGACGCTCTCGGAAGACTCCACCAGGCTCGACAACGCCATGGATCGCTTCGTGCAGGCCTTCACCACAGCCGTTAACTCCGGCAGCTTCGACGGCTTCCTGCGGTTGATCGCAGAGGATGCAACCCTGCTCAGCGACGGCGGCGGCATTGTTCGCTCCGCACTTCGTCCCATACTTGGACGCGAGAGAATTGCCGCATTTTTCACTGGCATTGCCCGCAAGGGCTCGCTCATAGGCCGTCTGCGCCCCATCCGGCTGAGCGGCCAGTCTGGACTACTGCTGGAGCGCGCGGGACTGCTTCCCATGGCTTTCGCCCTGGAGCCTGTGCCCGACGGATCGGCGATTGGGGCGATCTACCTCATCTCCAATCCTCACAAGCTGGGTCGGGCGACGGGCACGCTTCCCAAGTGGCTGTGAATCCGTCGCCGACCCCCTCACGACTTCGTGCCATTCGGCATCTAGCGGTATCGCAGCCCCAAGAAGCACATTATTCGGCGATGCCGTTCCAGAACGTCACATCCTCTGTAGGCAACCTGAATGTCGGATGTCCGGACTGTGCCGCTTTACCCACGGCAATTAGCATTACCGTAGCATACCGCTCAGGAATCGCAAACATCTCACGGAATTTGCCTGCATTGTAGCCTGCCATCGGAACGGTATCGTAGCCGCGGGCCTTGGCTGCAAGCATCAGCTGCATGGAGACCAAGCCGCAGTCCGTCATGACGCCATTTTGACGAGCGGTAGTATCCAAGGTTGCGAATCCCGCCGTAATATTACCCACAAGCACCTGCTTGGTTTCCTCCGTCATGTACCCCGCCTCAACTGAGGCGCTGTAGATTTTATCAACCTGCACATGCGCCTGCAGATCCCCCAGTACAGCAATGACTGCAGAAGCATCGGCAACCTGCTGTTGATTGTAGGCGATCGGCAGCAGTTGCTCCTTCAATGCTTGCTCTGTAATAACAAGAAACTTCCACGGCTGCAGGTTGGCTGCGGACGGTGCCAGTGTCGCTTCTGCCAGAATCTCCTTTAGTTCTTGCTCCGAGATCGTCACGCTAGGGTCATAGTGACGAACCGAGCGACGCTCCTTGATTACCTGTAGAAAAGATTGCAATTCTTTGGTTTGACTCTCCATGTGTTATTCCTCCCTATTCTTTCTCTGTGTTTTAAACTGAGTAATAATTTGCACAGTTAAAATCAAAAAAAGAGAGCTTTAACTGTGTGAATGTAAACACAGTATAGCTCCCCCTTCAATCTTCTGTCAATCCTAATTTGCATCAATACTCGCTTTGGTGACCAAATCGGCAATCGTGCGCTGCCCCAGTAATTCCATTATCGACTGGTTGATCTCCTCGGCCATGCCCAACAAGGCTTCGTGCATCCGCACACCCAGAGGGTGATCCCCTGTGGAGTCCAACATCCCGTCACCAAACGGCTCGTTGACATGTAGCGCCTTGTAGACCTCTGCAAAAGTCAGGGAAGCCGGGTCGCGGGCCAACCAATATCCGCCGTCGCGTCCCTCTCGCACCTCCAGGATGTTCTCTTGCGCCAGCTTGGCGAGAATGCGGCGAATCTGAGTCGCCTCAGAGCACAGGTGGTCTGCAATATGACTACTGGGATGCCTGCAGGGATGGTCCGTCATCAGAGCCAGGGCTTGCAGCGCCAAGCCAAACGCTTTGCCGTTGGCTGAACAGCTATGCTGAGATCGCTTCATAGGCCCGCTCCTTCCTCTCCATCTGTTGTGCCAAGCATTATATCAAAGCCCTTGCAAGGCTTCAAGCACCTTCTTCTGAGCGTCATTGACTCAGCCAAGACAAGTAAGCATCTGGGACTGGTATTAGCGTTCGGGGCAGTGTGGCCAGGTCCGCATGCCTCACGAGCTCGGATGCAGTAACAGGCTCGGGGCGATCCAGCCAGCCAGCCAGATGCGCGAGCAGCCCAACCAGCCGTTCAGCCCTGACCCTGCGCTCGCGAAGCCCTTGCAGCGCAAGCGATTTGTCGCGCTTGGAGAATCGCTCGCCCCCAGCGTCCCCTAGCAGCGGCACGTGAGCGAAGCGCGGAGTCTGCAGATCTAGCGTCTTGTACAGTGCCAGTTGACGCGGGGTCGAATCCAGAAGATCGGCTCCCCGGACCACGTCCGTGATGCCCATGGCGGCATCATCTACGGTGACAGCCAGCTGATAGCTGTACATGCCGTCCGCGCGCTTCACAACAAAGTCGCCTAGCGCCTCTCCTTCGTAATGCATGTCGCCATAAATTCCGTCTCTAAAGTCGACTGGTGCATCGGGCATTCTAAATCGGAGCGATGGCGTCTTGACCCTTGCCCGTTCTGCGCGCTCCTGCTCGCTTAGATGTCGGCACCAGCCGGGATAGGCTGGCCCCTCGGAGGACAAGCCATGCGGTGCGCTGGCAATCTGAGCGAGCTCGGCACGGCTGCAATAGCACGGGTACAGCAGACCGGCCGTCTCCAGCCTCGTTATTGCCTCCTCATAGAGCGAATCGCGAAGACTCTGCAGGTAAGGCGCATGGGGGCCGCCCTGGTCCGGACCTTCGTCCCAATCCAGACCCAGCCACCGCAGATCGTTCAGCTGCTGCTCTCGATACGCGACTCTGGAGCGCGGCTTATCGATGTCCTCCACCCGCATAATGAATGTTCCGCCCGCTTGCCGGATCTGCAGCCAGGCGACAAGCGCTGCAAACGCGTTGCCCAGATGAAACTGGCCTGACGGTGTTGGCGCGAACCGGCCTCTTCTCACGATAGACATCCTGCACCACCCTCCACGTAACGGATGACGAGAAAAATTTAAAAAAGAGCAGCATTAGCCGCCCTTCTTAGTGAGGTTATGTATTCAAAAGGTAAATGGCGGAGCTGACGGGATTCGAACCCGCGGTCTCCTGCGTGACAGGCAGGCATGTTAGGCCTCTACACCACAGCTCCACACTAGACAAGGTGTTCCAGGAACACAAGTAGTATCTTACCACGGAATGACAGCGTTTGACAAGGTAAAAAGCAGTCGCCGCCATTTTTTTGCAACCTTCAAATTCTGCGCTCTCAGACAGGCTTATGCTATACTGATTCCAAATCAACTCGGAACGCAATTTGACATTAATAATGAGCGGATGGAGGGCCGATATCATCATGTTTATCATGCAGAATTACTACCGTCAGAGCTACACTCCAGAGCCTTACCGACAGCAAGCGACCTCTCATTTGCTCGGTGTCACGGTCAGAGGCTCCGGTCGGATGTCAGTTGCAGGTCATCACTACTCCATCTCTGAGGGCGACGGCATTCTCATTGATCATGGCGAAGATTACGAGCTGCAACCCCGCGGAGGAATGGATATCATCTGGATTTGCTTTGATGATCTGCTGGAGATCTCCCAGACCGATCAAGAACGCCATTATTACAAGCGAAGCGGGACACTTCCCTGGTATGGCCCCCTGCCCACTTCCCTGATGCCCATCATCCTCGATCTGGTGACCCGCATCGAAGCAGCTGTTCAAGAGCGACCAGAGCGGCGGCGCAACCTTGCGGAGCTGTTGTTCCAGCAATTAATCTATCATCTGATGGAGCTGGCTGAACCTGATGCGGACACCTCCCAGCATGCGCTTGAGCGGGCAGCCGATTATATCCGGATGAATTATGATCGAACGCTGACGCGCAATCAGATTGCCGAGGTGGCTGGACTTAGTCCGTGGTACTTCTCGCATCTCTTCAAGAAATGGAAGGGTATTGCTCCGATGGAGTACTTGCATCAGGTACGGATTAACCATGCCAAGGAGCTATTAATCCTGCACCGCTGCAGCGTCCGGGAAGCAGCCGAGCGCAGCGGTTATGGCGATGAGGCTTATTTTCGCAAAAAATTCAAGCAGGTGGTCGGGATTACCCCAGCCGCGTATCACAAGGATAAATGGGCCCGGATTGCCTCTCTTTCCTATACCTATACCTCACACCTGCTGACTCTTGGCATGATCCCGCTTGCTGCGATGGCCGATCCCACACGCGAAGCACACAGGTCTCAAGTGCATGCAGCCATAGCCGTCCACCTGCGGCGGACCATGTTCCGGGAGGATGAACTGCTGGAGGCAGATATCGAACAGCTTCGCGCAATCCAGCCCAGCCTGATTCTAGGCGATGACCTCATGATGCAGGGGACTGCGGGTACACGACTGGCCGAGATTGCGCCTTGTGAGATTATCCCCTGGATGGCAGGGGACTGGCGAAGTCATTTCCTCCAGATTGCGCGTCTGGTCGAGCGGGAAGCAGCTGCAGTAGCGTGGCTGGCCGACTATGATCGGCTCGTACTCCAAGCTCGCCGATCGCTGGCCCGCCGGATCGGTTCAGACAAGGTGATGCTGATTCGCCTAACCTTCGGTCAACTGGTGGTGTATGGCAGGCGCAATGTGGGAACTGTATTGTATGAAGATCTTAACCTAGTCTGCCCCTATGACTTGGATGACTTTGCCGTGGAGAAGCCGCTCAGTGAGGCCGAGCTGGCGCTCAACGCTCCCGATTACCTCCTGCTCGTCATTGACCATTCTCCTGCCTCACAGTCTGCTTGGGAACGGCTGCAGGACAGTGAGAGCTGGCATAGCTTGCCGGCCGTCAGACAAGCACAGGTGTACCAGGTTCAGGAGTATCCCTGGCTGGAATACAGTCCGGAAGCGCACCGGCTCATGGTGGCACAGGCTTCGGAACTGTTAGGATGCTCCACCGAACCTCCAGATACCGCACAAATAGCAACAGAATCATCGCACGTCCAGACATAGAGCAGCACGCTTAAGCGTGTTATGATGCTAATTGATAATGAAAATTGATATCAATTAAGGATGGTGCATCATGCAACTCACACGTTATTTTATTCCACTCTGTCTGTCAGCACTCCTGCTGCTCTCCGCCTGCGGGACGGAGAACAGCGGGACAACACCTGCAGAGAACCATCCTCCGGCCGCAGAGAATGAAACTCCTGCCTCTGAGCCAGAGAAGACAGCAGATTACCCGAAGACATTTACGCATGTGATGGGAGAGACCGTCCTGGATGAAACGCCCACTCGCATCTTTGCGCCTTATGTGGAGGATGCCCTATTGACGCTCGGCGTGACTCCTGTTCTAAAGTGGTCGCTCGGCGATTACGTGCAAGAATATCTGGAGACTGAGCTGCAAGATGTCCCGCCCGTGGATTATTCCAGTGGCGGACCGAGCCTCGAAGCTGTCTTGGAGGCAAATCCGGACCTCATTTTCCTGTACAGCACCGGTATGGCAGCCGATGGCAGATACGAGCAGTTAAGCAAAATTGCTCCGACCTATGTTTACGAAGATTCAGCAGGGGACTGGCAGGGAACGCTCCGCAAGCTTGGCGAGCTATTGGACAAAAATGAGTTGGCGGAAGAGAAAATTGCAGCCTACGAAGAACTGCTGGCAGGTGCCAAGACGAAGTTAGCAGCGGTTGCAGAGGACAAAACCTTTGCCGTCGTCCGCGTGCGGGCACAGGATTACGTCCTGATGGATGGTGTGAACTTCTCAGGCAAAACGCTGTTCGATGAGCTGCAGCTCACCCCGCATCCTATGGTCAAGGAGACAGCTTGGGAGACGTTTCTCCCTATCTCATTGGAGAAGCTGCCCGACCTGGACGCTGATTATATCTTCTACATGGTTCAAGGCGAAGCCGCACAGGGGATGGCCAAGGAGCTGTTCGACAGTCCCTTCTGGCAGAACCTCCCTGCTGTCCGCAATGGCAACGCTCATGAAGTCGAGGTCAGCTACTGGCTGGCAGCAGGCTATCAGGCCAACACCCGCCAGATCGAGGACGTGCTTCACCTGCTTCAAGTGGACTAACCCCATGCATGTCACAGCCCGGATTGGCAATAATACCAGCATACCCATCTGTGTCTACAGGAGGCGATGTGATGAATTTACAATCCGGAACTTATTACTGGCCCGCTACGCTGCCCGATCCTCCGACCTACCCTGCACTGAGCGAGGATCTTGTCTGTGACATCCTCATCGTTGGCGGCGGCAGCTCGGGGGCACAGAGCGCCTATGCGCTCGCAAACAGCGGTCTGCGTGTTGTCGTTATTGAGAAAAATACCATTGGCAGCGGCAGCACCGCCACCAATACCGCCCTTATCCAATACTCGGGCGAGAAAATGTTCACCGATTTAATCCATACCTTCGGCGAGGAGGCAACTGCCCGTCACCTTCAGCTGCTGCGCCAAGCGATTGACCAGTTGGAGACAACCGCCGGAAACGTAGCGATGGATTTTGAGTTCCGTCGTCGGGATACGTTGTATTTTGCCAGCTGTGATGAGGATGTCGCTAAGCTGCACAAGGAATATCAGTATCTAAAGGACCACGGCTGCAGCCTGGATTTCTGGGATCGCAAAACCGTCAAAGCTCACTACCCATTCAGTCACGAAGCCGCTATATACTCCTACGGGGATGCTGAGCTCAATCCCTTTAAATTCACGCATGCACTGCTCCAGGACGCTGCGGCCAAGGGTGTAGGCATCTATGAGCACACCGCCATGAACGGTCACCGCTATGACCGGGAACGTCAGCGGATGATCGTCACCACCCGGGGCGGCCATCACATTGACGCCCGTTACGTTATCTTCGCGGCCGGTTATGAGGGAATCGATATTCGCAAGGAGCCACAGGCTTCATTCGTCAGTACGTACACGGTGACGACCGAGCCGATAGCCGACCTCTCCTCCTGGTACAACCGCACGCTGATCTGGGAGACAGCCCGGCCTTATTTGTACCTGCGCACCACTGCTGATGATCGCGTAATTATCGGAGGGCTGGACGAGACGACCGACATTGCGGAGCAGCGGGACAACAAGCTTCACCACCGACAGCAGCAGCTAATGGATGCGTTGCGCCAACGCTTCCCTGATATTAGCTTCGAACTGGCGTACGCCAATACAGCATTCTATGGCGGTATTCGCGACGGCCTGCCACTGATCGGCCAGTACGATGATTACCCGCACTGCTATTTTATCTTCGCCTTCGGTGACAATGGCACCGTCTATAGCCAGACGCTGGTGAATGTCATTGTCGATGATATTGTGCAGGGGTACAGCCCGGATATGGAATTGTACCGTCAGGACCGGCCGGTGCTGAATAGCGTATCGACTTAAGAGAGGCTTGGTCAGCGTGATGGCAGACGACAAGCCCTGCCCGGTTTGGTAGGGCTGTTGTTCTGCTGGTCTGTCTTTTTGCGCTTCGATTCCCCTTCATTCTTCTTCCAGCACGCTGTTGCTGAGTCTAGCGCAGATCCGCTCCCCTCGCCACTGTAACGGACACCACAGCCGCTATTCGGGCCTGAATGGGGCGTTTAAGATTCTAACGGACACCATGGCAGTTATTACGATGATATTCGCACATTCGGGCCTATGTCATAGCAAAATAACTGCATCTGTGGCCGTTAGCCGGTTGAGGGACGCAAAAAGAGCGAAATAGGCGCATATATGGCCGTTAGACAGGCTTTGTGCTAATAGCTGCGCGGGTGCCGTAAGAAATATGAGCCTTTGCGAAAAAGCAGATATAGCTGCCTGGGTTGCCGTTAAACACCAACCGCCCTGGCGGATTGATCTGCTATTCTAGAATGTGCATCTTTCACCTGAAAACTACTATCTACCTTCCACCGTCCACTCACCACTCCGCAATGCTGCCATCCTCGTGGCGCCAGACCGGGTTTTTCCAGCCGTGTCCGATGGCCGCCATCTCTCTCACTTTCTCCTCGTCCACCTCGATGCCCAAGCCGGGCTTAGTCAGCAGATCGACGAATCCGTCCTTGTAATGGAAGATGCTTGGATCCCTGAGATAGTCGAGCAGGTCTGACCCCTCATTGTAATGGATGCCCAGACTTTGCTCCTGAATAAACGCATTCGGTGTACAAAAATCCAACTGGAGCGACGCCGCGAGCGCGATCGGTCCCAGCGGGCAATGCGGCGCTACCGCGACATCGTATGCCTCGGCCATGGCTGCAATTTTTCGTGTTTCCCAGATACCACCGGCATGACTGAGATCGGGTTGGATGATATCTGCATAGCCGCGCTGCAGCAGCTCCTTGAAGCCCCAGCGTGTGTACATCCTCTCACCCGTAGCAATTGGAATCGCTGTATGTCGGGCAATCTCCTGCAACGCCTCATTGTTCTCCGGTAGCACCGGCTCTTCGATGAACATGGGCTTGAATGGCTCCAGCTCTTTTACTAGCAATTTGGCCATACCTTTGTGCACCCGTCCGTGAAAATCGATGCCAATGCCAAGCTTATACCCGACGGCCTCGCGGATTGCGGCAATACGCTCCACTGCTGCCTCGACCTTGTCATACGAATCGATCCAGTGCAGCTCCTCGGTGCCGTTCATCTTGATGGCGGTATAGCCCTGATCCATCTTCTCCCGGGCGGCCATTGCCGTATCTGCCGGACGATCCCCGCCAATCCAGCTGTATACGCGCATCTTGTCTCGCACTCGTCCGCCCAGCAGCTCGTAGACCGGCACGCCCAGACGCTTGCCTTTGATATCCCAGAGCGCCTGCTCGATCCCCGAGATGGCACTTGTTAGAATGGGCCCGCCCCGATAAAAGCCACCCCGGTACAGCACCTGCCACAGATCCTCAATGGCATTGGCGTCCCGCCCAATCAGGTATTCGCTCAACTCTTCTACCGCCGCTTTGACCGTATCCGCCCGGCCTTCAACAACCGGTTCGCCCCAGCCGACCAGACCATCCTCCGTCGTCACCTTCAGGAACAGCCACCGCGGCGGCACCTTGAACAATTCCAGTGAACGAATCTTCATTTGTGTATCGCTCCTTCGCATAATTCATATGATGAATATACATAATTACATAATACATCATATGAATATATAGTGTAAATCCTGATTCCAAACTCACGGAGTTTGTTCAAACTAAATGGGCACGAGATGTTTCTCTTTAGTCCGATTGGGTAATCAGTAACTAGCAGCATCACACTATAAACGAGGGGATGATTGACATGAACACAACCAAACGGAAATGGACTACCTTGCTGTTAACCGCCGTGATGAGCGTATCGCTCGTGTTTGGCGCAGCAGCTTGCGGCAACGGAAACAACGGGAATGATGGCGATACAATTATCGTACCTGAAAGCAACACCAATGTAGTGGTTCCTGAAACTCCGGACACAGATGTTGACGTCGATGTGGACACGCCAGATAACACCGATGAAGGTACTGCGACAGAGTAAGCCATCGCATTTCCTTCTTCATACATGAGAATAGGCCCGCTGGCTTCCTTAACTGGAAGCTGGCGGGCCTGCTATTTACATAGAACACGGAATACGGTTACTGAATTAAACCGCTCTGGAGCTCTCGTTGCATATCCGAAATATGCAATCGCATTAGTTCCCTAGCCTGCTCCACATCGCGATGCTTGATTGCCATTGCAATAAGCAGGTGGTAGGCGGCAGCCTTGTCGTCCATGCCGGGGATCCGCATAGTCTGGCGGCGACTGTCGAGCAGAACATCGCCCAACATGCGCAGCGTATTAGCCAGGATTTCGTTCTGTGAGGCTTCTGCGATCTCCTCATGAAACTTCATATCTTCGCGGAGGAACGATTGCCGGGACAGCACCTTCTTCTGCATCAGTTCGGCTGCCTGTACGATCCGCTCTCTCTGCTCATCGGTTGCCCGCTCGGCTGCTAATGCCGCAAGCTCAGGCTCAATGATGAGCCGCGTCTCCGTCAATTGTAGCCAAGAGCTGTGCTCCAGCACCGCCAGATACCGGTCCGCCTGCTCTGGCAGCTGATCACTGACGAAGGTCCCCCGGCCTTGCTCCACCAGCAGGATCTTCTGCTTGCCCAGAATCCGGACCGCTTCCCGGACGGAGGATACGCCCACCTTCAGCTCAGCCGCGATCTCCTCGATAGTCGGAATCCGCTCCCCCACCTTCCACTGCCCCTGCTCAATTCGCCGCTTAATCTCGTCATAGACGACTTCGTATACCAGTCTTTTGCTCATAGCTCACACTCCGATTTGAGCCCATTATAGCATAGATTTTGCAGCCGATATTGCCATCACACAACCACTATAATTTTCTTAATAAGCCGATAAGGCTCAGATTACGCTGCGTCTATAGTAAAACACTATAGAAGGAGCGGCCCTATCCTAGCCAGGATAAAGCCGCCCCTGCTTTGCTCTCTAAGGAAGGTTCAGCGTGTACGTGTTGGAAGAACCCTCAGGAGCCACGTTAAAGTAGGTTTGATCAAGTGAATTGTTTGAGAATTTTACAGCATAAGTGATACCGCCATAACCGTCCTTGACGCCAACAATCTCTACAACGGAGGGTACAGGGATATCCAGTGGAACTGGCTTATTCAGAAGATGAATTTTGTCTGCCAACACATTCCCGTTAACCTTCACCGTCACCACGTCTCCATCCTCCGCCGCAGAGTCCCAGATTAGGGCCCGTGTGGTTTCTGTATCGGGCTTCATCTCAATCTCGTAATCCCGCGCGGCCAACGTAAAGTCCACATCGTCTAGTACTAACCGGACACCAGCCTTCATACCTTTACCAATGCCATCTGCTTGGACATCCGAAAGTGTAGGGGATGACGGACTGCCGAAAAATCCAAAACCAATCAAAACCAAAGCAACAACGCCAATGATGAATTGATGCTTTAATTTTGAGTTACCTCTCGATAGGGGGTGAGATTCTCTTATTTTATACTCCTTAATGTCTTCAACACGTTCCTGATTCGGCTGTTGGTCTAAACGCTCCGCCCGCTTCCGGTTTTTCCCTTTGTACTGCATGTGTTTCCCCCGCATTCTTAGTCGTATCTTTTCGAACTAATAGGATATTTCCAATATAATACCGATATCAACAATCGAATGCCTATAAAGCTTAGTGTCGCTAGTGTAAGTGCCAAACCTTTAGACATGGATCCGGCATCCGCCCATGTATTTAAAATCTTTATTGCTACAATCATGGCAAGGCTTGTATAGATACACAAATGAAGCAATGGAAGCAAGATTGTAATTTTTTTATATGGCTTTCCAAAAAAATCACTTTTGGTAGCAATATAAATAAAGAGAGCCGCTAGTCCAAGCAATAGAGCTGCAGGCATATCACTTGGGATTTCTTTTTTTATAATCTCATCCCACTCCGTATAAAGCATGTAGGGGAAAAGCAAACCGACGATGAGCATACCAAGCATGATGGAATGAAAAAAAAGCGCAACAATCCATTTCACTACAAATCACCTTCATCCTTAAAATCTTCCGCCACAATAGTTGATAACTCATCTGCGGTGGCATCCGGTTTCTCACTTAGACGTAAAGCGTGGATACGAATAGCTTTTTCAACAAGATTACGTACCAGCCGCCCGTTACCTGCACTCATCTGCCCATGATAACCGTTCAGTATTAAGCGAAGCTGGTCATTTGCCTCGGGAATCATAAAGTACCCTTGGGCCTCAACCATTTGTTTGGCGATTTGCAACAGCTCATCCACAGAATAATCGGGGAACGTAATAATATTAGGGAACCTTGAACGCAGCCCTGCATTTTGATCCAGGAAACGGTCCATATCCTCGTCATAGCCTGCCAAGATAACCACTAACCGGTCCCTGTAATCATCCATCGCTTTGACAAGGGTATCAATGGCTTCCTTACCGAACTGATCTCCTTCCGCAAGCGCATAGGCTTCATCGACAAACAAAACACCCCCAAGCGCCCGTTCGATGACTTCCTTAGTTTTCAATGCCGTCTGGCCTACATAACCGGCGACTAAACCTGAACGATCGGTTTCAATCAACGTATCCGATTTAATGGCACCCAGCTCTTTCAATCGGCTAGCCAAGATTCTTGCAATCGTCGTTTTACCCGTACCAGGGTTGCCTTTGAAAATCATGTGAAGGGTTTGTGCCTTTGCAACCGGAAGCCCAAGCTGCTCTCTTCGTTTGGCAACTTCAATCTGGGCCGACAGGCTCTTCACAAACGACTTGACCGAGCCTAAACCAACTACAGCGTCCAACGCACTCAGTGCATTTTTTGAACCTGCGGAAACAAGCTCTGCATCACTTGATAGGCCAAAATCTTCGGCTATTAACTCATTCAAGAACTCAGTTGACGTATTAGGCCGATCTGCAAGACGCTCCGCCTGTCGGCGAATCGCAGTCTCCAATGTATTTCGTACTAGTCGTCCATTGCCGCCGTCTTTTTTGCCGGGGATCTGCTTTTGTTCAAAATAGCCTTGGAGTAATTGAACAGAATTAGGCTCCATTCGAAATCCCCTTGCTTTGATCATAAGGGCAGCTATACTAACCATGTCTTCAGCCGTATAATCCGGAAACTCAATCTGCAGTGGAAACCTGGAAGCCATCCCTGGATTAACACGTACAAACTTCTCCATATCCTCTGTGTAGCCAGCTAGAATGACAACCAAATTGTCTTTATGCAGTTCAATTAATCGTACAAGAGTATCAATCGCCTCTTTGCCAAATCCACCACCCTGCACCCCATCTTGGGCAAGAGCGTAGGCTTCATCAATAAACAGGACTCCTCCCAGCGCTGATTCCACGACCACTTTTGTCTTGGATGCAGTCTGCCCCACATATTGGGCAACAAGATCGGATCGATCGACTTCAACCAAATGACCCTTTTTGAGAAAGCCCATCGACTTCAGCATACCCGCCAGCAATCTTGCCATGGTAGTTTTACCGGTGCCGGGATTACCAGAAAAAATCATATTAATCATTTGGGCCGTATCTACGCTCACACCTGCATCTTTCCGCCGCTGATCAACAATTAATTGTTTCTCCAGTGCTCTGACAAAAGCTTTGACTTTTTCCAATCCAACAACACCGGCTAATTCATTTTCGATGTTGAAGGCTTCCTTTTCACCAATGCCGAAGTCCTCTCCGATTAAAAGTTGGAGATCTGCAGCACCCTCTTTTCCAATACGTGTTGATTGTTTACGGACAGCTTCTTCAAACAAATTACGAACCAAGCGTCCATTCCCGCTATCATTCCTGCCTGGAATCTGTCGCTGGCCAAACAATTCCCTAAGACCTTCAAACGAATTCCTTTCAATTTGAAAACCATTAGAATCAGAAATTCGCAGCAGGATGTCCAACATATCTTCTGGAGAGTAGTCTGGGAACTCTACAATAAACGGAAATCTGGAACGCAATCCCGGATTCGAACGCAAAAAGGTCTCCATTTCTTGTGTATAACCTGCGATGATTACAACTAGATCATTGCGATTATCTTCCATGGCTTTGACGATTGTGTCAATAGCTTCCAGACCAAAAGAGTCGTGCTCACTTCTTGCCAAAGTGTATGCTTCGTCAATAAACAAAACACCACCTAAAGCCTCATTTACTTTAGCCATGGTTTTGGGTGCCGTTGATCCTACGTACTGGCCCACCAAATCCTGCCTTGACACCTCCACAAGTTGACCTTGTGACAACAAACCCATAGCTTTTAAAATCCGAGAAATCAGGCGGGCAACCGTCGTTTTACCCGTGCCGGGATTCCCTGTGAACACCATATGCATAGCCATCGAGACTTTTCTATTGCCTTCTTGGGAACGTCTCTGATTTACGTCTACCGTATTCATAAGCTCTTCTACGAACGTTTTCACTGAAGCAAGTCCCGTAAGTTCATTTAGCTCATTCATGACATCAGCAAGGGATTCGGTACGGGCAAAGGAAAAAGCCTTAATGGGAACGCGGATGCTCTTAGTTACTGCGTAAAAGGCATCCTCTTCATATCTAATTTGCACTTTATCATTACGCCGAATTTCATTTCTAGCTCGTAAACCAGTGATAACAACAATAAATTCTTTTTCTATCCAATCTTGCACTGCTTCTCCGAACGTTTTGTAGGAGGTAGCCATATGTCCAAGAGCCTCATACACCGAGTCCTCCACTACAATTTTCAATTGAGCTTGGTGTGAGATCTGCAACACTGTTTGCTTCATCAAGAATTCAGCAATTACTTGCATTCTCAACTTATCTAATGGTAAGGAAACGGCGGCTGTACGGATTGTTTTCAAAATGTTGGATGGAATAACTCCGCCCAATGAACTGGGAACTTTCTGTGATGCTTCCCCTTCATCGATTGGGTGATCAACATAGAACACTATAAAACAATCTGCTGCACTGACGCGAACTCCCTCTTTGGTACGGAAATTCCCTTCTCTAGCCAACTGGGCTACCAACTGAATAACTGACGGGTCAGCTTCTGTAATATTACGAAAAACTACCGTTTCGTCTGAATATTCAAAGGCATCAGCCATATCGCTTATAAAATTGCCTGATATGTCATCTTCTTCGTAATGACTTAAGTCAAT
Source organism: Paenibacillus daejeonensis DSM 15491 (assembly GCF_000378385.1). Classification (GTDB taxonomy): domain Bacteria; phylum Bacillota; class Bacilli; order Paenibacillales; family Paenibacillaceae; genus Paenibacillus_D; species Paenibacillus_D daejeonensis. The sequence goes on from NZ_KB899661.1 coordinate 288,143, forward strand.
CTCAACTGTGTCTTCAGAGGCTGACAAATTATGCTGGTATAGCTCTTGAATTAAAATATCGAGAGCCGTTTTTTTTCCTGTTCCCGCTGAACCGGTCAACAGGATCACATTTCTAACGTTGCTATTGCTGCTATTCATATACCCCTGCTTAAAAGCTGCCGTTAAATCAGCAATGAACGGCTGTTGTCCAATAACTCTTCCGTTTAGTCTGTTACGCGCGTTATTAAAAATTTCGTCCATGCGTTTGGATGATATGTCCTCGACGGACTCAACGGGGCGAGCGTGCGGTGGGGACGGCACATGTGGACTCGTACCATAAACTCCGACGTTACCCCTTTGCATAGGGTTGGAAGAGGTGTATTGAGGTGACGGTGAGTGCCCCTGTAAATCAGATCGGGTATTGGTATCGTTATTAACAAAGCCCTTTTCTTTAAGCAGGCCATATAGCTGGATTTCTGGAAATAGAAACTTCACAATTGCGCCAGCTTTTCTAAGTTTAGATCTCATTTCTTGCTATCCTCTCTTCGGCTGAAGACAGCTCTATCATTTTTCTACATTGTATCACGCATTTACCATTATTGCCCTTATAATTTTGTCGAACTATAGTTCTTAAGTTCTAATTCCAAAGATTAGTGATGTATTAAGAATGACTAATTAGCTCCATAGTACCCCATCACCCGCTCCGTCGCCTCCGCCGCCTGCACCAGCTGCTTGCCGGGGGAACGCCGGTCGCTGTACTCCACGGCACCTTCGCCCGCTGCCTTACCGACGATGATGCGCACCGGGGAGCCGATCAGGTCGGCATCCTTGAACTTGACCCCTGGCCGTTCATCCCTGTCATCCAGGAGCACCTCGAACCCCTTGCTTCTAAGCTCGGCATATAGCTCTCTGGCAAGCCGCAGCTGCTCACCATCCTTGACCGAGACAGGGATCACATGCACCTGGAACGGTGCAATTTCGCCCGGCCACCGGATGCCCTGCTCGTCGTGATACTGCTCGGTGATCGTGGCCAACAGCCGCGAGATGCCGATGCCGTAGCAGCCCATGATGACCGGCTGCTCCCTGCCTTGCCGATCAAGATACCTTGCGTTGAGCGCCTCGCTGTACTTGGTCCCCAGCTTGAACACGTGCCCGACTTCGATACCGCGATGGAGTTGTAATTGACCCGCTTCGCAGTGCGGGCAAGCCTCGCCGGCCTGGACGTTGCGGAAATCGCCGACCTGCTCCGCCGCGAAATCACGCCCCGGCACGACATGGGCGACATGGCTATCTGGCACATTTGCTCCGGCAATGCCCTCCCGGGCCTCCCAGACTGCGGTATCCGCCAGAATGGGCACCTCCAGGCCGACCGGTCCGGCAAATCCCAGCTGCGTCCCCAGCTCTGCCGCTTGCTCTGGCGTTGCCAACTCTAGCGATTGCGCACCAAGTGCGCTTTTTACCTTGGTTTCATTAACCTCGTGATCGCCCCGCACCACCACCGCCACCGGCTGGTCATCGGCGATGTAGAGGAGCGTTTTGAAGATCGCCTGTGCCTCCACGCCAAGCGCTGTCTTCAATTCGGCAATGGTTCGTACACCCGGCGTATAGAGCATCTCGGGTTCTGACAGCGGTGCCTCGTTCGATACGGATACGACTGGTGCCCGGGCCTCCGCTTTCTCCAAATTGGCCGCATAGTCGCAGCTGGTGCAGACCGCGATGGTGTCTTCCCCAATGTCAGCCAGCGCCATGAACTCATGCGTCCCCCCTTCACCGCCCATAGCGCCGGAGTCTGCCTGAACGGCCCGGAACGCCAGACCGCAGCGCCGGAGGATTCGTTCATAAGCTGCGAACATCTCAAGATACGCCTGGTCCGCTTCTTCCCAGGTAGCTGCGAAGGAATAGGCGTCCTTCATCACAAACTCCCTCCCGCGCAGCAGTCCGAACCGGGGCCGCCGTTCATCGCGGAATTTGGTCTGAATCTGATACAGCGTAAGCGGCAGCTGACGATAGGAGTGAATCTCTTGCTGGATCAGAGTAGTTATGACCTCCTCATGCGTGGGCCCAAGGGCAAAAGACCGGTCGTGCCGGTCCTGCAGCCGGATGAGTTCCGGACCATAGACGGCATAACGTCCAGATGCTTGCCACAGCTCGGCTGGCTGCAGGGCAGGCATCAGGAGCTCTTGCGCCTCAGCCGCTTCCAGCTCCTCGCGGACAATGCGTTCGATATGCTGCAGCACTTTTAAACCGAGCGGCAGATAACTATACACGCCCGAAGCCAATTGGCGAATGTAGCCTCCTCTCAACAAGAGCTGGTGACTGACTGCCTCCGCCTCTGCCGGAGCCTCTCGCAGGGTAGGGATTAAAGCTTGAGATTGACGCATAACCTCTCCTCCTTGGTATAGACGTTAACGCAAAAAAAAGCCCATTCGTCAGGGACGAATGCGCTCGTGGTACCACCCTAGATTTGACCACCCGAATGGGCGATCCTCAAACCAATAACGGCTGGCTACCGGCAACGGCTACTAGAGTTCGCCGCTGCTGCTCTCAAGGCGGGGCTGAATGTCTGTCGTAGGCGCTTCTCACCGGGGGCGCCCTCTCTGCAACGACTTGCAACACGCAGCATATCCTTGGTCCAAGCATTTCATTATTCATTTAACTTTCACTTACAGATTATGACTATCTTAGTGGATGTCTGAGGAGACGTCAAGATCTCGTCAAAACTTGTCCTCAGAGCCGTGAATAACGTGATTTTGATCACAGCCCGGTCGTTCACATTTTGATATCTTGGACTGTAACAAGGCTCACAGCCCAAGGAGGAGAACATCAATGATTAGCCGCTGGAATCTGGTCCGCAAGCTTGTCCTGGGGATCACACTCGTCGCCGCGACGACCTACGCCACCAGTGCATTTTTTATTTTTGTCGTAAAAGATATTGTTGCCCCAGACATGTCTACCTGGTTGTTCACAACGATGACACTCGGTATGGGAGTGTTCTGGACGGGTTTGCTCGGCTGGCTAACCGCCCGGATGCTCGTCCGCCCGATCAACGCGCTGCAGCGTGCGGCCAGTAAAGCCGCTGACGGCGTACTGACGGAAGAGGTGACGCTGCCCCGGGGCAAGGATGAGCTCTATGCGCTATCGCTCGCGTTCAATCATATGATTGGCAATTTGCGCGGTATCGTAACGGATATTGACCGCCATTCTACGGCGACGGGCAGTGAGGCCGGTCACTTGCGAGGGGCAGCGGAGCAGTCCGCAACCCAGCTAGGGGAGATTACCACCCGGGTTGACACGATGACGCATAATACGGACACCCAGGCGGAGCTCTCCCGATCCATGCACGGCACAGTCCAGGATATGAGTCAGCTGACAGAAGCCGCCTTCAAAGAAACCGAGCTGGCGCGTGCCGACGTCGCACACATGCAAGAAGCAGCCGTTAGCAGCAGTTCTGCCATGGAGCGTTTGGCTCATGCGATGCAACAGCTGGCTCAGGACGGCGAGGCAACGGCAGCTATCGTCAAACGATTGGAGACGCACGCCGTCCGCATCAATGATATTCTCTCGGTGGTCAAGGACATCTCGGCCCGTACCCATCTGCTTGCCCTCAATGCCTCCATTGAAGCCGCACATGCAGGGAATCAGGGACGGGGCTTCGAGGTTGTCGCACTGGAGATCCGCAAGCTGGCGCAGCATAGCTCCGAAGAAGTACAGCACATCTCCCGGTTAGTTGAAGATATCCATGGTGATCTGGCTATCGCGTCGGAACGCATGGCAGCACAGGCGAATCAGATGCAAACGGAGTCGGAGCGAACCCAGGCGAGCCGGGAGTCGATGGTCACCATCTTTGGCTCCGTCGACCGGACCGTTCAGACCATTGAAGAGGTCGCCAGCCTGATGGATACGCAGAGCGTCAAGATGCGCCTCATTCTGGACCATGCGCGTCAGGTTGCCGACACCGCCGAGGACAACGCCGCCCGTCTGGGAGACATCGCCTCCTCCGTCCAGGAGCAGAACGCCATCGTTCAGGAGGTCGCAGCCGCCTCCCACGAGCTGGAGCATACCGCCGAGACGCTGCAGCAGCGGGTGCAGCAATTTCGGTATAATTGACAGTCAAATAAGTCCCAAGCCCTTGGGAAGGCCGTCAGAGATGATTTATACTTAGAGGATACATGGAGTAACGACCTGGTTAATCGTCTGGGGAGGAATGTGAAGTGAGGACATTTGATCATCTATATACCGAAGGCCGCCTAGACTTTACAGCGGAAAGCCTCGGCGAGCTGGGGCTGTCCTCTGAATTGGCAGCAGAGCTTAGCAAGTGGGGGCTACCTCAATTCGCGGGGAAAGAGCCGCCGCTGGGGATGGTTTTCGAGGCACCTTATCTGAGGCAGGAGCTGCCTTCGCATGTCGTAATCGGCAGGGAAATCTGGGAGGAAGGTCTCTACATTACAATGGATCAAAAATCCGGTGTCGTATGGGCCATCTCAGAAGGGGAACAGCAGAAGCCTGTCTACATGAACGCTTCCATCACCGGCCTGCTTACCTTCATGGATCGCATCCTTGGTTTTCGTAAGCAAACGGATGCCCTTCCTCCTGCTCCCCCGCCCTCTGTATGGACGGCAGAGCAGATGAAGGAGCGGCTGGAGAAGCTCCGCAATGGCGAGCTTCGGCCTGTAAGCAACCCCGAGGATGAGCAAGCCCGGCGCCAGCGGGCGTCCTTATTCCGACAGCTCAAGCGGGAGCTGAAGACTATTGACGCGCAGGCCTTGCGCGCTGCTTGCTGGTGGGGCACGGTGCTGGAAGAGATGGCAGACGAGCTGCAATAGCGTATACGGATTACCTAATCTTCATAGGCCCTCTCTAGCGGCCGCATCTGATAATGCTCCTGTTTGCCGATACCGGAGTACCCTTCGCTTCGCAACTTACGAGCTGTCAGGAAGAGCCAGAGCTGACTGGCGATATAGATGGACGAGTACATTCCTGCAAGCAGGCCAACGGTCATTGCGAGAGAAAATAGACGAATCGATTCGCTTCCCCACAACAGAATGGCAACACAAGCAAACAAAACACACAGGATCGTATTGAGTGAACGGAGAAGGGTTTGGTTCAGACTCGCATTGACGAGCACGCGCAGGTCGTCGCGGGTTCTAATCGTGGCGCTCTGCAAATTCTCACGAATCCGGTCAAAAATGACCACTGTATCATTAATGGAGTAGCCAATAATGGTGAGCAGCGCGGCAATGAACGGTAGATTCACCTCCAGCTGCAACAGAGAGAACAAGGCCACCACGACGAATACATCGTGAACCAGCGTCACAATTGCCGCAGCCGCAAAACGCCGATCAAAGCGCACCCACACATAGAATAGAATACCCAGACTGGAGATCATCACAGCCATGACGGCCTTGCGGGCAAACTCGCGTGCCATCTCCGGGTCCACCGTATTGGCCTCTACACTGACGCCTTGTCCCAAGCTGGAGGCAAAAGCCTCCCGCAGAAGATCAGCGTCTCCCGACTCCGGGTCCAATACACGATCAAAACGAAGGGACACCCGATCACCGCCCTCGCCCCCAACTGTCAACACGGACGGTTCATAGCCTGCGCTCCCTACAATGTGCTCCGCCTCCGACTGTGCCACGCCCCCCGGCACCAACAGATCGAGTGACGTGCCTGCCTTAAAATCTACCCCGTAATTGAGACCCTGCACAGCAAGACTCCCAATGCCAAGCGCTGCGATGACCAGGGATGCCCAGAAGATAACACGCGTTCTGCGAACAAAATCAAAGGTAAGCGCTGCCCTTTCCGACGCATTTGCAACGCTTTTTGAGCCCAGATTTGCTCCAAACCATCGCGTCTGCTGAACCAGGCCGGAACTGACCAACAACCGCAGCAGCCATTGGGACAGATACACATTGGTCAGGACGCTTAAGACGATGCTCAAGATTAGGGTAACAGCAAAGCCCTTGATGGCTCCTGAACCCAGCATAAACATAACAAGGCCAGCCACCAGTGTGGTGACGTTGGCATCCAGAATGGAACGCGAGGAATGCTTCGCGCCTTCTCTGACCGAAGACAGCAGACTTTTGCCGGACCGCAGCTCCTCTTTGAGCCGCTCATAGGTAATGATATTGGCATCCACTGCCATCCCAATCCCCAGCACAAAAGCAGCGATCCCCGGGAGCGTCATCGTCGCCTGCACCCAGTTGAAGCAGAGCATGAGCAGCCAGCTGTAAGTGATGAGCGTAAAACTAGCTACCAGACCGGGGAGCCGGTAGACGATAAGCATGAACAGCAGGATTAAGACTGATCCCACACCGCCTGCCCACAGAGTCTGCTCCAACGACTGGCTACCCAGCGAGGCGCCGACGGATTGATTGTATTTCTCGGTCAGCTTGAGCGGCAGCGCCCCCATGTTAATAATATCCGCGATCTCTGAAGCTTCCTCATAAGGAAAATCCCCGGTAATCTGCATGATACCATTGTCCATAACTGCCAGCACCACCGGACTGGTCAGCACACGGTCGTCCAGCGTAAAGGAAATCGTCTGATGCAGCAAGCGGGCCGACAGCTCCTCGAGCACGGCCTTGTCCTTGACTTCAACTTGAATTGCTGGACGGAAGCCTTCGACCCGGACGACGACGGCGCCGCTTTCTTTGAAGTCCGTCCCCTGCAGCTCCACGGTCCCATCTGGTCCCAGAACCGTTAACTCCGCCGGCTTCTTCAGGAGCTCTCGTACCTTGGCTTCGTTGTCCACACCAGCCAGCCGTACCCGGATGCGATTATCGCCCTCTGTCCAGATTTCAGGCTCCGAGGTCCCCAGCGCATCGACGCGTTCCTCCAGGCTTCTTGCGGTCTGGCGCAGGGCATCTTGCGTGATAGCACTCCCCTCCGCCACCGGATGCGCCTCATATAGAATTTCGAATCCGCCCTTCAGATCCAGCCCGAGCTTAACCTGGGACAGCACTTGCGGCATCGTCAGAACAATGACCAGGCAAGTCAACATGACTGTGAGGAAAAATGCTACGATTCGCTTCCTTAGCATGCGTAATCTCCGTCTCTTCCCAAAGTAGAATAGCTTCAATATACCATATTGTTCTTGAAACACCAGTGCTTAATATCCTCCCTCTTTCAAACATCCATATATTGGGACTGTGTTCAGTAAATGTTCAGTGACATATTTTATACTAATTTCAACATGCCAATTTTCTGCTATGAAGGTTTACTATTCGAAGAGATCAGGAGAGTGTAAGGATGAAGGATAAAAGACGCGCGATCATGACAGGACTTAGTTTCACCCTCATTTTGTCAAACGCCGCGAACGCGGCCGCTACCGCCAAAGATCTGTTTACGGACTTGCACAGCGTGCCTTGGGCTGAGAAACAAATCACCCAAATGAGTCTTCTTGAGGTTGTTCAAGGGAGAGGCAATGACAGGTTTGAACCCCAAGCGAACGTAACGCACCAAGAATCGCTGGTGATGATACTTCGACTGCTGAATGCTGATCAGGGGCTATCTGCAGGAGCTAGTGGTCTTCCCGCCGATGCTTGGGCTCAGCCTTATATCCGACTTGCACTCGATCTTGGGCTGATTCGACAAGCCGAGCTTGTGTCTCCTGACGGAATCAGTTGGGGGCGCCAAGCCGCTACCCGTGAATGGGCCGCTGAGCTCATTGTACGCACCATTCTACATACCAATGGCCTGCAGACACTTTCCGTGGTACCCGCTTCATTCTCAGACAAGGCAAAAGTATCCGCTGATTATGCTGATGCCGTCAATCTTGCTTCTGCCTTAAATATTATTAACGGATTCCCCGACGGCCAGTTTAAACCCCAAGACAGCGTGACCCGCGCGCAAATGGTCAAAATGCTGAATGAAACCCTGCCCTATCTTCTGATTCAGGACAACAAAGTAACAGACCGCGTCCATTACGGTGTCATACAGGCGGTAAGCGCCAATCAACTGGCTGTCGCGTCCGGCGGTCGAACCTTTACATTCAGCCTCTCTGATCAGACCTTTATTTATGACCAAGCCTCGCAGGCCATCGGTGTGGATCTGCTTCGTGTTGGACAAGCGGTCTCTATTGTTGCAGAAAACGGACAAGCCCAATACATTGAGAGGACCAATCAAGCTATTGAGCTGGATGCCATCCAGGCCAAATTACTGGAGCTGGCTAAGCCAGGTGAAACAGGAGCTACGGGCGCTACGGGTGCTACTGGGGCCACTGGTGCGACGGGGGCTACCGGGGCAACTGGTCAACAGGGTGTCACCGGAGCCACGGGAGCACCGGGTTTCTCAGGGCAACCCGGTATAACTGGGGCCACTGGAGCGCCTGGGTTACCAGGTGCTGTTGGACCAACCGGCGCTACCGGTGCACCTGGACAACCTGGCGCTGTCGGGCCCACTGGTGCAACGGGCGATGATGGCGTGACCGGAGCCACCGGGGCAACAGGCGCTACTGGTGAGCAAGGCGTAACTGGGGCCACTGGAGCGACCGGGGCTACTGGCGAGCAAGGTGTCACCGGAGCTACAGGTGCGACGGGTGCTACTGGGACGCCGGGTGTCACCGGAGCTACAGGTGCGACGGGCGCTACCGGTGAGCAAGGCGTGACCGGAGCCACCGGGGCGACGGGTGCTACTGGCGAGCAAGGCGTGACCGGAGCCACTGGGGCAACGGGTGCTACTGGCGAGCAAGGCGTGACCGGAGCCACCGGCGTGACTGGCGCCACTGGGACGCCGGGGGTCACCGGAGCCACGGGTGCGACGGGCGCTACGGGTGAGCAGGGTGTGACTGGGGCTACGGGCGCAACTGGTGCCACAGGGCCATCGGGTGTGACCGGCGCTACTGGTGCTACTGGGGCGACTGGTTCGCCTGGAGTTACAGGTGCCACAGGAGCTACCGGTGTCACTGGTGTAACCGGCGTAACGGGAGCTACTGGAGCCACTGGCGCTACCGGTGTCACTGGTGTGACCGGACCTAGAGGCAACACAGGAGCTACAGGCGCTACGGGCCCTGGAGCAGTAAGCCAGTATGCTTTTGCCAGCAAAAGTGGCGGCATATCACCCGTATTCAACTTCGGGATAAGTATCTCTTTCGATGGCATTAGCTATAATAGTCCGCATATTACACTTACTAATTCAACAACCTTCACGGTATCTCAATCCGGGCATTATTTCGTGCAATATGATATCAACCTTGTGACCCCTCACCCAGCTCTCAATACTCAAGTTGCAATTAACGGAACCGGACTCCTACAGAGTCAAATCATCGGAACTGCAGGTCGCGGCTCTTTCTCAAATGGATTTATTGTTCAGCTGAATGCCGGCGATACCATTGAATTGCAGTTATATGGCTATAACGGCTCGGTAGAACATAGCACCGGAGACGGTGCATCCATCACTATCTTTAAACTCAACTAAGGACAGGGAGCTGACCATGTCTACCTTCAGCATCGTAATTCTAGCCCAGCATGCCGAATTGCTGGACGCTTGTCTGACTGCCCTGAAACAGCATACGTCTAAACCTACCGAATGGCTTATTATCAATGATGGCAATCAAGAGGAGATCACTCAGGTCATTGCCCGTTACACCGATCCCAGCATACAAGTCATCGCCACCCCCTCCCTGGTCGGGGTGGCTACGGGCTACAACCTGGGGGCCGCTGCCGCCCATGGCGAGCGAATCGTCTTCCTGCGCGATCACGTGACTGTTTCCGACGGCTGGCTTGAAGCGCTGTCCCATGGCCTCGACGAGCATCCCTTGGCGGCAGTAGCCGGCCCGCTCAGTCATGGCATCAGCGGGCCGCAACAGACGGAGGTTCCCGTGAAGGCCATTCTTCACTTACCCGCGGACCAGCGGCAAGCGTTTCTCTCCCGGAACGGTACGGTCAGCCGTACCTGGCGCCTCCTCAGCTTCCTGATGATGGTACGCAAAGAGAGCTTTCACGCCCTCGGCGGGTTTGATGAACGATTTGTTCTGGAATCTTACGAAGATGATGATTTTTGTTTACGGGCCTTAAGAGGCGGCTACGAGCTATGTATCGCGCACAACGCTGTCGTTACGTACACGGCGCCTCCCTCTTTGTTTCCTGAGAACCCGTCTTGGTTCGGAGAACGACTGGCGACGAATCGGCAGGCGGCTACGGACAAGTGGGGCGGGGATGTGATGACGCTGCTGATGCAGGAGACCCGTCCAGTTACTGTCAGCCTGTGCTTGATCGTCAAAAACGAGGAAGCCACGCTAGCGAACTGCCTCTCTAGCGTGGCGGACCTTATGGATGAGATTATTATCGTGGATACTGGCTCTACGGATCGCACCAAGGCGATTGCCGCGCAATTCAACGCCCGAATCTTTGACTTCGAATGGGTCCATGATTTCTCGATGGCACGCAATTATGCCTTCCAGCAGGCAACCCAGGAATACATTCTGTGGCTGGATGCCGATGATATTTTCTTGCCGGAGGACCGGGAGCGGCTACATGAGCTTATTCATGCGCTCCCCTACCCTACCGACGCGGTCTCCATGGCTTACCATCTGCATCATGATTCGCAAGGCAACGTGGCGAGCAGCATCAGGCGCAATCGTCTTGTCCGTCGCAGCAAGGGATTTCAATGGATTGGCTGGGTTCATGAATACCTGGAGGTTCACGGCAGCATGCTTGCGAGCGATATAGCTGTCACGCATAATCGTGTCCATGAAGCCACAACACGTAACCTGGATCTCTATGAGACACGGCTCCGTCAAGGCGACCGGTTCGGTGCACGCGATGTGTATTATTACGCCAATGAGCTCTACGATCATGGCCGTTGGGAAGAGGCAGCCGAGCAGTATGAGCACCTGCTGACGATGTCAGACGTATGGATCGAGGATCGAATCGGAGCCTGCGGCAAAGCTTCTGAGTGTTATATCCAGCTGAATCGCTTGGACCAGGCACGACTTAAGGCCCTGCAATCCTTCGCTTACGCCCTGCCCCGAGCGGAAAACTGCTGTCGGCTAGGGCAGTCATTTTTGTTGGAGCAACGTTACTCTGAGGCAGTCCATTGGTATACGGCGGCTACACAGCTGACTATGCCCACTGACAGCCAAGCTCTCTTGATCCATGCCTGCTGGACATGGCTGCCCTACCTTCAACTGTGCGTGTGCTATGACCGGCTGGGTGAATATGCCCTGGCCTATGAAGCCAACGAGCAGGCAGGTACTTACCTTACCGACGATCGGCGGATCACGGATAACCGGGCTTATCTCAAGCAGCGCCTGCAGTCTTCGGGAGGCTGAGCCCATGCCCCAAGCTCGCCCACATGTAACGCTGTCCATGGTGGTCCGCAATGAAGCGGACCGTTACCTGATCGAGGCGCTGACTCGGCACCGGGCCTATATCGATGCTGCGGTCATAATTGACGATGCCAGCACCGACCATACCCCTGACTTGTGCGTGGAGCTCCTGCATCCCTTGCCCGTCAAGCTGGTCCGGAATCCGGTGCCTTTGTTCCAGAATGAAATCCTGCTGCGCAAGCTGCAGTGGCAAGAGACCATCGCTACGTCACCCGACTGGATTTTGAACCTTGATGCGGATGAGTGGTTTGAGGACCGTTTTGCCCTTGACCTTCATACACTCATGGACCAAAACCACACCGACCTCTACAGCTTCCGGCTCTACGATTTCTGGAATCGGACCGCCTACCGGGAGGATCAGCTGTGGCATGCGCACGTAATTTACCGCCCCTTGCTGCTCCGATACCAGTCCGAATTCAACTATCGGTGGAAGGAAACGGCGCAGCATTGCGGCAGGTACCCCGACAATATTTTTGGATTGCCCAACGGCCTGTCCGACCTTCGAGTGAAGCATATGGGATGGTCCGACCCGCTGCACCGGATAAGCAAGTTTCAACGCTATATGAAGCTCGATCCGGAAGGCCAGTTCGGCTCGCTGGCACACTACTACTCGATCCTCGACGATCAACCCCGCCTCATGGAATGGGTAGAGGACGAGGTCCGCATCCTTCCATAGTTGGATTTCAGCCTTTCACGCCAATAGACAGTCAAAAGGACCTCAGATCCCAACTAATTGTTGGTGTCTGAGGTCCTTTTTGCAATTCTCTGATCATGCTGTGGTTGAGCTCTGTTTCCCCAACATCGAGAGCAGTGCCTGACGGTTGGACAGCATCGTCGGATGCGTCGGTTCCAAGGCCAAGCCGCGTTCATTATATTCCAACGCCCGCTCGGTTTCACCCAATTGGACAGAGCACACACACAACTGAATATAGGGCTTCCACGTCCAGGAGCTCACATCCGATGAATGCTCCCAGTCTTCGGGCCTTGGCGTCCCAACGGCAGCGCGGAACCATGAAGCTGCCTCCTGCCAGTTGCCGCTGTCCATGCATTTGGAGCCCAGCCGGCAGTACAGCTCAGCATAGCGAAGCTCTTCAAGGGCATCTAGCAGCAACGTCCTGCCCCGCCCGACATCCCCTTGTCTTCCATAGTACGCATCCAGCGCCAAGACGACCTTCACTTGCTGCAGAGGCTCCCCCTCCCGCGCTTCCCAGCTTCTGAGCCATTGCTCCATCGCTGCTCTTTCATAGCCATAGGCGAGCATCGCTTCACCCCTGCTATGGGCATCTGCCGGCACCGTCAACCTTTGCTTCGGTTGTTGCGGAACTGCCCTATACTCAGCTGCTCCTGCGAGGTCCTCCTCCCGGTAGATATGGTAAGCCGGATAGGTCGTTTCGACAAAAAGGCCGATGCCCAGTGCCGCCGCACGTACGCAAAAATGGCGATCCTCTCCCCAATAGGTGAGGTTAGGAATCTCACGGAAATTGACCCCTCGCTCAATCGCACTGCGAGAAATGAGAGTACAGGCTCCCAAGCCGCCAACACTGTACAGACCAGGACTTCTTAGCTGAGCAAAAAATCGCTCCGCAGCCAACAACTTGTCCTCTTCAGACAACTCTAATTGACGCATGAGCGGATCATGCTCGTATTCCCCATGCACCCATACCTGCGGCATAGCCAGCGTGCCCGGCTGCCAGCTGGTCCAGTAGACCGTGCAGACAATATCTCGATCGGCTTGCAGCAGTTGGGATAACGTAGCCGGATGGAACAGCAGGTCCGAGTCTGCCAAGAACACGTGGGTGTAGCTCTCTGTCCGGCCCATTGAGAGAATCCGATCCTTCATCGCCGCGACTTTCCATACGGTAGCCTCCCGCCACTGATGGGCGCCTTCCCCTTGTTGACCTTCATTCACCGGGTTAGCTTCTCGAATGACGCGTGTTCGTCCCGTCTTTCTTGAGAACTGAGCTAGGAGCTCTGAGGAGGCCGGATCCGTATTATCATCAAAAAACATATAATCGATCTCGTGCTCCGGCTGTTCCAGCCCCCGCAGCGAGTCAAGAAACAGCTTGAGAATGGTCGGGGTCTGCCTGATTGGACTGCCAATCAGAATCCGGGGCTTGGGCATCGGTCGTGTTCCTCTCTACAATTGCGATTTTTAAAATAGCCCGCACGCTCTCCTCTTCAATCGAGGCTACCATGCGCTTGAACAGATTATGGCCTTCGCTCTCATATTCCTGGAGTGGATCTTGTCCCGAATACACCCTCAGGTGAATCCCCTCCCGGAGCTGCTCCATATCCCGAAGATGCTCCTGCCAGTACTGATCCGCCATCCGAATCAGGGTGAAGCGCTCAAAGCTCCGACATGCCTCAGCACCAAGAATCGTTTCCCTGCGTTCGTAGAGAGACATGGCCTTCGCGGCTAACACCTCGGTCAGCTCTTCCACTGACTTGCCCACTAGCTCCTCCCGTGTCACCATTGCTGGATCCAGAACCTTTTGTTCTGCGTAAGATACCAGCTTGTCCAGCTCCCAATGCTCAGGAATAGCCGCTTCCGGGCAATAAAGGACCAACGCCTGCTTCAGGACCGAGTCAATCATTGCCTTCATGATTGCTCTGGTATCCCCCCCACGCAAGATATCCTCCCGGTCGCGATAGATCCGCTTGCGCTGACGGTCCAGCACCTCATCGAATTGCATGACCCGCGTCAAAGCCTCGAACTGAATGCCTTCGACGATATTCTGAGCCGTCTCAATGCTGCGGGTAATAAGAAGGCCTTCCAGTGGGGCCTGCTCGTCATAGCCTTGCTTCTCCAGCTTGGCCTTCATTGCAGCCGAGTCAAATCGCTGCATCAGCTGATCCTCCAGCGACAAGAAGAATTGACTCGATCCGGGATCACCCTGCCGACCTGCCCGGCCCCGGAGCTGATTGTCGATCCGCCTGCTGTCGTGGCGCTCCGTACCGATCACATGCAGACCACCGAGCTCCGCCACGTCCTCACCCAACCGGATATCTGTACCCCGTCCCGCCATATTCGTCGCTATGGTCACCGCACTCCGCTGCCCGGCCTCCCGAATAATCTCCGCTTCCTGCTGATGCGCATGAGCGTTGAGAACGCGGTGGGGAATACCCTTATCCGTCAGCAGAGTGGAGAGCCGTTGCGATTTCGCAATAGAGACTGTTCCGACCAACACGGGTTGACCCGCCGTATGCCGCTTCGCCACTTCCTCCGTTACCGCGCCGTACTTGGCCGCCTCCGTCTTGAAGATGACATCTGGCAGGTCACGACGAATGTTTGGCCGGTGGGTAGGGAGCGTCACGACCTGCAAGCCGTATACTCTGCGGAATTCGTCTGCATCCGTACGTGCCGTACCGGTCATGCCAGCGATCCGTGGATACATTCGGAAATAATGCTGCAAGGTAATCGCCGCATGGGTCATGCTCTCTGCATGCAGTTGGAGACCTTCCTTCGCTTCAATCGCCTGATGCAGCCCGTCACTGTAACGCCGTCCGTCCATCAGCCGCCCAGTATGCTCATCCACCAGGACAATCTCCTCGTTCTTGACCACATAATCTACGTCCCGGCGCAACATATGATGGGCTCGCAGCGCTTGATTAATATGATGATTAATCAGAACATGATCCTCCGAGAACAGATTATCAATGCCAAAGTACTCCTCCGCATGGCGTACGCTGGTCTCGGTCAGTACAATCGCGTTCAGATGCGGATCTACGTTAAATCCCGACTCTGCCCGCAGGGTAGCGGCGAACAGATTGGCGCGGAAATAATGCTCCGTGCTCTGCCGGGCACGGCCAGATATGATAAGCGGGGTCCGCACCTCATCGATCAGAATGGAATCCACCTCGTCAATGAGTGCATAGTAGAGCGGTCGCTGGACCGTCATCTCATCGAGCACCGCCAAGTGATCATGCAAATAATCAAACCCGAACTCGCTCGATGTGCCATACGTAATATCGCAGGCATAGGCCAGACGCCGCTCCTCGCGGCTCATCCCTTTGACAACACAGCCCGCAGAGAGACCAAGATAACGGAAAATGTCTCCCATCATTCCGCAATCGCGCTGGGCCAGATAATCATTCACAGTAGCGACATGCACGCCCTTGCCTGTCAGCGCATGCAGATACACCGGCAGCGTGCCAGTCAACGTCTTGCCCTCGCCGGTCTGCATCTCCGCAATATGTCCCTCGGCTAACGCAACCCCGCCCATCAGCTGCACACGAAAATGCCGTTCTCCCAACACTCGATGGGCTGCTTCGCGGACAACGGCAAAGGCCTCGGGGATCAAGGATGTAAGTGAGGCGCCATTTTGGAGTTGCCCACGAAATCCTTCACTCTTCGCTCGCAGTTCTCCAGCCTGAAGCACCGATAGGTCTTGAGCATAAGCCTCGATTCGATCTGCCACCTGTCCCAGCCGCCGAATCTCGCGCGCCTGATTGTCCTCAAACATCTGTTTAACTCTTCCGAGCATGGTATCGATCCTTTCTGATCGTCGTTCTCCAATTATACCATTTTTTTCTGATTAGTAGCCTAAAAAACAGGACACCAACGGTATGATATAATTAGGAAAATCAAGGAAGCGGCAGGTGATGAACACCAGACAACCAAGCCCTTCCGAACACAATGGAAGACCGACTGTATGGAAAGGAGGGTAATCATGAAAAAGCTGAAATACGCACTGATTTTCTTTGCAGGTATGCTTACCTATTTCCTCATCTCGACCATTCTTACTCAGTCCTCTTAGAGGATGGCTCGTTTGCTGGAATCACTTATGGAGCGTGCCCCCCTATGCCCGGTACCAAAGTACGCCGATGCCGCTAATGCTTGCCACGCTCTCCTTATTGGAGGCTGGCAGGGCGCATACGGGTGCTGCAACGAAAGAAACTTTACTTGGAGACGCTGGCGAGACGCATTCGCGAGCTGCAACGAAAGAAACTTTACTTGGAGACGCTTGTGGGGCGCATTCGCGAGCCGCAACGAAAGAAACTTTACTTAGAGACGCTGACGGGGCGCATACGGGAGCTGCAACGAAAGAAACTTTACTTAGAGACGCTGGCGAGGCGCATACGGGTGCTGCAACGAAAGAAATTTTACTTAGGATGCCTGCTCCAGCCTGCAACGCAAAAAACGTTCGCCCCGTCTGCCATAGGCAGGGGGCGAGCGTTACTAATGCTTTTTATTTGTATTCAGCGGCATAGATTTGCAGCTTCTCATCCATCACTTCTTGTCCGCCGATATTCATGTAATCTTGAACTTCGCTGTCGTAAATCCGGTCGAAATCTTCCGGCTTGGCCGTGATAACCTTGACGAAGATCTCATCATGCTTCTCCTTCAGCGTTCCTGCATACTTCATCTCGGATTCGATCGGCGTGCTGGTGCGCACGGGCAGTACCCCGTCCCTGCCGCCTTTTTCAATACTCTCGATGGTGAAGTCCTTATGGTTCGGTTCGGACGCATTCGCAGCAATATTCAGACTCTCATCGGTGGCGCTAACGAACTTGCCATTCAGGATAATGGCGTAGTCCGGATAATTATAAAGCGTCTGTCTGGCCAGATCGTTGTCCAATACTACCGGTACGCCGTCCTGCATCTCGTACGTCTCGCCTTCAATCCCGTTCTGCAGCGCGATGACGTTCTCTGGCTGCGCCATCCAATCCAGATATTTGATGACGGCCTCTGCGTTTTTACTGGCTTTCGGTACGAAGATATACAGTCCGTTCGGCGAGTAGAGCGCTTTGGGATATTTGCCGTCCGGTGTATTGAACGGGTCAATCGGAACCAGCTCTGCCTCAGGGTCCGCTTTGTACACCTCAGCCAAGTAGCCTTGGTAGACAGGCTCATTGGTGTTGGTTGTACCCGCTCCTACCCATCCATTGATCAGATCCTTTTGGAATTTCTGGGGATCCTTGTTCATGGTAAGCGGGAAATCCGGGTCGAGCAACCCTTCATTGTATAGTTGATTGATGTAGCGGAAGCCTTCCTTGTTGCCTGGCAGCAGCCACTCGGGCACAGCGAAGAAATCTTCGTCGGTAATATTGTTCCAATCCAGAAGCGAGTATTGAAGCGGTTTCAGATGGAACGGGTCAATATTGCTGTACGGGATCACATTGTCGCCTGACTTGCCAGGCTTCTGTTCTTTGAATGCCTTCAATGCATTGTGGAACTCTTCGGTTGTCGTTGGGACTGGCAAGCCCAGCTCATCCAGCCAATCCTTGCGGATCATCGTTGTACTCTGCGGGAGCAGGACACGACGCGCCGGGATGGCATATTGCTTCTCATCGAACACACCATAGGCCATAACCTCTTCACCCAGAACTTCCTTCAAGTTCTGACCGTATTGCTCGATCAGTGGACCAAGATCGGTCAGTCCCCCGTCCTTCACATACTTCTCCACCGTAGGCTTGTCGTACGTGTACACGAGGTCAGGGGCTTGATTCGCAGCCATTAGCACATTCAGCTTTTCGACTTCCTGGGTACGTGGGACAGCGACGAATTCGACCTTGATGTTGTTCGGATCGCCGAAGTTCTCTTGTACATATTGGGTCATGAAGTTATCTGTAATCGGCGGCGCACCGGCCGGCGTGTTGTTGCGGTCGAACAATTCGACCCGAAGCGTAATCGGTGCGGCATTATTGCCTGTCGTTCCTGTATTGCCTTCAGTTCCCGTACCTTCTCCCCCACTGCCTCCGTTGTTGCTGCTGCAACCGGCAATCAGGGCAGCGGCCACCAGAACAGCCATCGTACGCGTGGACCATGGACCAGTTAACCATTTCAATGAGACCCTCTCCTTCTAGTCATTAATATACACTATATAGCAACGTCCACCAGGTCTCCCCGGCAGCAGCGACTACCTCAATCGGGCGCCACTTCAGCGCCATTAGCCTTTGACCGCGCCAATCATCATACCAGACACAAAATAGCGCTGCAGCCAAGGATATACCAACAGAATCGGCACCGTAGCGAACATTATCGAAGCCGCCTTCAAGCTCTCGGGCACCGGAGGCGCCGTACTGAGGCCTTCCAACATACTGTTGACTTGGCTATTCACAACCATTTCGTATAACCGCAGTTGGAGCGGGTACAGCTCCGGCTTGGTAATGTAGAGCAGCGCATCCATGAATCCGTTCCATCGTCCTACGGCGTAGAACAGACTGAGCGTCGCCAGGACCGGCAACGACAGCGGCAGAACGACACTGAACAAGACACGATATTGCCCTGCGCCATCCATCCGGGCAGACTCCTCCAACTCCACGGGAATCGAAGAGAAGAAGGTTTTGATAATGAGTAGATAAAAGGCATTGACCGCTCCGGGCAAAATCAGCGCCCAGACCGTATCCAACAGATTCAGATTACGAATCAACAGATATTCGGGAATCATGCCGCCGCTAAAGAACATCGTCAGGACGATGACGAACAGAAAGACATCGCGCCCTCTCAAGTGCTTCTTGGTGAGCGGGTAGGCCGCCATAATCGTCATCGTCATGGAGATGACCGTAAACAGCGCGACCAGCATAATCGTGAAGCCCAGCGATTGAATCATCTGCGGATTGCCGAACACCGTTTTGTAAGCCGTAAAATCGATCTCCAGCGGGAACAGCGTGACTCTGCCTGCCATGATGGCGCTGTTCCCGCTCATGGACAAAGCCAGAATATGAACCATCGGTAGCAGACACAGCAAGCTGGCGATTGAAATCAGAACGACGATGAGGATATCCATCACCCTGCTGTTCCCTTTAGCCCGGGATGCCGCGTGAGCGTTGCTTTTCATAGGTGAATCGCCTCCTTACCAGATTCCTTGGTCATTCACTTTGCGAGAGATATAATCGGCAGACAGCAGGAAGATCAAACCCACCACAGCCTGGAACAAGCCGATTGCCGTCGCAATCGTATAACGGGCCGACTGGATACCAATCTTGTATACATACGTACTGATAACCTCGGATACGTTGGTGACCAGCGGATTACTAAGGACAAAAGGCCGGTCAAAGCCAATGCTCGCCATATGGCCAATATTGATAATCAGAAGAATAATGATGGTCGGCTTGATACCCGGCAGCGTAATATGCCACATCTTGCGCAGCCGGTTCGCTCCGTCCACCTCTGCCGCCTCATATAGATCCTTGTTGATGCCCGTTAAGGCAGCCAGATAGATTATCGTGCCCCAGCCGGCGCTCTGCCAGACGCCAATACCAAGATAAGTGGCGACCCAGTAGAAGGGCTCGGTCAAGAAGGGAATCGCCTGGAGACTGAACGATTTCAGCACATTATTGACGATGCCTGTATTGGTGGCCAGCAGCTGAATGGCCATCCCGCCAATGATAATCCACGAGATGAAGTGCGGAAGGTACAGCACCATCTGGGCCCCTTTTTTGAACCACTTGATCCGTAGTTCATTGAGCAGGATAGCCAGGATGATCGGCATCGGGAAACTAATGAGCAGATCCAGCAGGTTGAGCAGCAGCGTATTGCGCAGCGCTCGGTAGAACCCGTTCATCTGAAACACTTCTTTGAAGGTGTCGAAGCCGATCCAGGGACTCGCTAGCACGCCCTGAAAAATGTTGTAGTCCTTGAATGCAATGACTACGCCAAACATCGGTCCATATTTAAAGAGCAAGAAGTAGATCATAGGGAGCACCAGCAAGGAGTACAGTTGCCAGTCGCGAACAAGGGATTTCACCTGCCATCGTGGTGCCCGCCGAGTCTTCGGGTTTGTAGTTGTTGCCATCGTCTCCCCTCTTTCCGTTGCAATGTTGTCTCAGCCGGTCTGACGTATGTAAATGTACCATCGGTGAAAGCCCTCGCATATTGACAGGAATTTGATGGTTAACGCCTGCCTTTATGCGGGCTTTCCAAGGGCCTTTACCTTTTTTTCAGACTTAACGCCCATAAAAAAATCTGCTGTCCACCAGCAGATTTGTAGGAATCAACGTTGCGTACGGTGAATCGCCCGGTACTCGCCAGGCGGGAATCCAAATAGCTTCTTGAACGCCCGATGGAAGGACAATACATGCGAATAGCCTACCTTCTCAGCAATCGCTTGTACCGGCTCATCGGACTCCAGCAGCATACGGCGACCGTGCTCCAGGCGAACCTTCAACATATAATCAATAAATTTCTCTCCCGTCTCCTTCTTAAAGAGCACACTTGCGTGACTGGCAGGGATGCCAAATTCATCGCTCACACTCTGCAGAGACAGTCCCGGATCAGCATAACTGGCATCAATCTTCTCCTTCATCTGCATCGCAACGGAGTGGTTGCTGCAGCGCTCCCGCAAGCGTTCGAATTCGCCTGCCAGCTTATCCAGAACAGCCTCCAATTCCAGATGTAGCTCCTCCAGCGTCTCGACTTCCTCCATAATCGTCAGGAACTGCTCTTTGTATGCCTCCTGCCAGACGGACTTCAACTCTGTCGACTGAGTTGCTATATCCTTCTCCAGGTGCTGAATGATTCCGGTAACAAGTGCGGTCAGGTCCGTCTTGGCAATTCTCCGCTGATGCAACCGCTGGATCATGTCCGCCAGTCGCTCACGCCATTGGCCATCGCCCTTGCGCAGCAGATGGGCGAGCTCCGGCAGAGCATTGTACGTCACGTATTCCTCCTCCCCCGACTTGGCTGCAGCCATCCGATTATCGATGACGGTATTGGTACCGAAGACGGCTTTGTACGAAACATTAGCCTCCGCATTACGATAAGAGAGGGCAATGGCATCCATCTCATCGGAGATGGCGCCGATTCCGACGGAGACCGTCAGCTGCAGATTGTTACTAATCCACTCCCGGTATTCCTCACTAAGGTCAAATAAGGTCTGGGCATACGTTTCCGCCGATTCGTCCAGGAAGAGTAGAAAAGCCATCTGATGCGGCTTGGTCCAGGCATTGCACAGCGCAATCCCGCGATTCTGCGCATGTTCACGAAATGCACTTTCGACAATATATTTCAACAGCCGCTGGTCCGTCGGCTTGTAAGCCTCTGTAAATGCGGCATAACGGTCAATCTCAATTGTTACTACGCCAAGACGTGCATAGGTCGTCGGCAATCCCAACTGGTCAGCTTGCTCCTTCCATTGCAGGTCGCTTACGGTCCGATGCCCCTCCAGTAACTCCTGCAAGAGAATACGCTTACGATGCTGTGTATCGGCAGCATGCAGCGTATCGTAATCAACGGATTTTTTGAGCAACTGATCAATGGCCGATTCGATGAGCTTGAACTCATTGTTGGGTCCTTTGAGGCCCAAGGCACCGCTTTTCTTGGCTGCAAATGTATTGACTTTCTCCACCAGCGTCTGAATCGGCTTGTAGTGCACATGCGTTATAATCGTAAACCAGACCAGGGCCAGCACAATAATGACAAGCACCAGGATAATCCACACATTGGAGAGCAGGGACAGCGCTGAATACCCGGAGGCATTGACACGATCGACATAATACGTCCACCCGGTATAGCTCGACACCGCTCGCAGCGGAGTATTGGACAAGTCGGCATCTCTGGGTTGGAACGGCTGCTGATTCGCATCCAAGATATGAACCTTGCCTCGATTTTCCTGATTGTATTGGTTCAAATATTCAATCATGGAGCTGACATAAATATTAATGACGATCGTGCCTTTTTGCTGCGTTGAAAACGGATACGTTTTGGCCAAGGACACCACCATCTGGCGGTTGCGGTCAATGGTGGACAACGTATACTCCCGCGGTCCCGTCCATTCTGATTGTGTTGACGTATCCAGGGCCCCCATTAAAAACTCCCGGTCAGCAAAAGCTTCTAGATCGTAGCCATTAGAATCAGCCAGCACCATGTGATTGTCTTCGTTATAGAGATAGATTGAAGCAACGAAAGGGAAGGTCGTCTTTAATTCCAGTAGTTTTTTTTGAATCGTGTAGTAGTCGTATATTTCTTTGGGATGGTCCGAAAAAAAATCCCGCAGCACGCGGTCTGTGATCAGCGCACTCACAGCATTGCGTTCGATGAGCTGCAGATTGGCTTCGGTATTCTGCATCATCTGGCTTACAATTGCTTTGTTCGTTTCGATGTACCGATTTTCTGATTGATGGTTCAAGGTTGAAAACAGGACAAAGATAACGGAAGATATGACGATGAAAAAGATCGGCGTGTACGAGAGCATCATTCGATAATACCAGTTCATCCTCATGACATTCAGCCTCCTGTCCACAAGTTTTTCGGTCATCGTACCCTTTACAGCCGTAAGCAACCTGCTGCTGCAAAGGTTCCCATATAATATCATTTCGAGATAACGCTTGCACATTAACTTTATTTAAGGGGTTAACTCCTCCGCTTAACACCAGTATACAGGGGACCTTACCTTTTTTTGGAGGTTAACTTTTTTTCAGAACATCGCAAAAAGACCTCCAGCGCCACGTGTGCATGGCGCTGAAGGCAGAATTCAAGTTACTTGCTGCTGGTTGCCGTCTGAATGTGTGTGAAAGCCCAATGGCTGGATGCGACATCAGACCAAGACGACTCGCTGGAGCCGTCCGCCGGCTCAAGTCCCATCACCCGGTTGATGAGCGTGACCATTTCAGCACGGGTAAGAGCCTGGCTTGGACGGAAGCTGCCATCCGGCAGACCTCTCATATACCCCGCTTGCCGCACAAGAGCAATGCTCTTCTCGGCCCAATGACCTGCAGTATCCGTAAATACGTTCGGCGCTTCGCCCTGCAGACTCTTCCAATGGACAAGAATCTGCGCGGCCTCGGCACGTGTAATGCCCTGCGAAGGAGCAAAGGAACCATCCGGGTAGCCGCTCATTAATCCCGCGTCAGTTACAGCACCGATTGCCTCGGCTGCCCAGCCAAATGCTGAGCTGTCAATATAATTCGCTCGCTCATGTATAGCAGCGGCAGCTGCGCCGATTCGGGACAGGATCGCTGCGAACTCCGCACGCGACACCGCCTGATCTGGACGGAATGTTCCATCCGGATAGCCTTGCATATAAGCCCCGAAAGCCGGTGGCAGCTGTGTCTCTGGGTTGCTAATTGGCGGATCCTCCTCCTCCGTCTCATCCGGAATTTGCTCGGTTGGCGGAGGAGTGACCGGTATCACGGGTGTTCCAGGATGGACGGGAGCGCCAGGATCACCTGGATTCTCTCCCGGCGGATTCGCGGTGTACGCTCGGTCAAGACTGACATAGAAATCGTCAATTGTTCCCCAGGCACCGCCACCCGCCTTCATTCGTGCACCGATCGTAAGCGTGCCATCGGTGACCAGGATGTCTTCAATGGACGGGGTACTCCACTGCACCCAGCCCCGCACACTGGTAGCAGTATCGATTTCCTTGCCGCCTGTGACGGCATAGAGACGCATATCTGCATTGGCTGCATCCCCACCCTGGATAGCCATCGACAGGTTGTAGTATCCCGGCTTCAGTCCGGTGATTGTCTGCTCGACCTGGAAATCTACCCCCGCAGCAGAATAAAAGTGAAGCGCGTAGTTGCCCGTGCGGGCATCCGATGCCTTGTTCTGGTAAGTCGTATGCGGGGAGCTTCCTTCCCCATAGGTGATCTTCCACATGCTCCGGTCGCTACTCTCGAAACTGCCGTTGTGCACATGGTTTTCTTTCTTAATTGTGAGCACCGCACGGACACTGTTCCCGGCCGCTACGCGCCCTTGGATGGTATAAGTGCCCGGTCCGCGCTGAATGGCCTGCTCCAATGCGGACTCATCCCATGTCACTGCTGTGGCGTCTGTACTCCCATCATTGTAGGTAACACTCACGGTTGCAGGCAGCGAAATGGTCTCCCCGGCAATCGCATCGACCGCGATGTCCTTGATCTCATCGATGGCTATTGGCGCGACTGCACCCGTATCAATGTATTTGAAGACATTAATGGAGGACAGAGGATGGCCCTGGAAGTCGAACAGCGCCTGGTTGTCAACCGCGCTGCCGCCGTACCACTCCCCCGCATCATGCGGATCGTACTCCGCAGCGTAGCTGGAGGCCCAGCCCGAGCCATATCGCTCCCAAATCGTCTTATTCTGCTCCAGGTTCTCGCTTGGTCCTACCGGCAGCCAGGCTGGCTCCCAATAGAAAGCGCCGATCCCCGCCTCGCCAATCTTTGCGACCGCTTCGAAGACGTCGCGCAGGGCATGCGCCTGCCCTTGCACCGTTACCGGGTAATTGATGGCCTGGCCTGAACCGCCCGGTGCCGTATTGCCATGGCCGTCACCGTCCTCCCGCGTATACGTGTAGGAAGTCTCGGCGACCATGACCTTCTTGCCGTAGGTATCCGCCACCTGCTTCAGTACCGCGGTCAGATTGCTAAGGGTTCCATGCCAGAACGGATAATACGAGCTGGCAAAGACGTCATAGTCGACGTTGTTGGCCTGGAGCGTCTGCGCATAATTCGCATAACGGCCTGACGCCTCCGGATTGGTGAAATGCAGGGCGACCAGAATGTCCGGGTCGATCTCCCGGACCGCGCGGCTGCCTGCATTGAACAGCTCGCTCATTCGGGTCCAGTTATTCTCACCAGCCATCTGACCATTGGTTTCGTTGCCGACCTGCACCATGCCGATATCGATGCCAGCGTCCACCATCGCTTGCAGACTCGTCTTGGTATAGTCATAGAGCGCTTGCTTCTTCTCCTCGAAGCCCAGGCCTGCCCACGCCTTCGGCGCTTTCTGCTTGGCCGGATCGGCCCAGAAATCAGAGTAATGGAAATTCACGAGCAGCTTCATCCCGTTCGCTGTCGCTCGTTCTCCAATAGCAATGGCCGTATCCAGGTCGTTGTTGCCGCCTCCATACCCATTGCCCCCGGAATCATACGGATCATTCCATATGCGGACCCGTACATAATTGACCCCCGCTTCGCTGAAGGTTGTGAACATGTCCTGCTCATTGCCCTCGTCGTTGTAGAAGCGCACGCCGCTCTCCTCCAACGCAATCACGCTGGAGATGTCGACCCCACGGATAAAGTCCGGTGTCAACCCCTCAACCTTCTTCACGAAGATGTCAGCATCAACGGGACTCGTCTGTTGGCCCGCTGGCTGTAGCGTGAACCCGTCGAGATAGCCCCACGCCCCCGGACTACCGTGGATGACAGCACCAATCTCCAGATTCGTTGTATCCTCTGTCAGCTCGAAGGTATACCGAACCTGTCCCCACGCATTATAGCCCGTCGTGGCGACAGGTTCCTGCTTATCGCCGCCCGCAAACAGCTCTACCCGTCCTGCCTCGCCGCCTGATCCGCCCATCGAGCCGACCGTGAGCGCATAGGTACCTGCGGCCAATGCCGGAATAGTCTGCTTCACCGTAATGCTCTGCGCGGCTGCCGCTTGGTCATTGATCCAATACTTGAAGGCATGCGCGCCTTCGTATGGCGTGATGTAACTGTCTTCAGCGTATGCATAATATTGCACGTCCACCTGATTCCAATTCTGTGTCTCCACAGTCCAGGAGCCGTCCTGCCAGAAATCGTGCTCGAATCCCCCGTTTGCCGCGCTTGGCACTGGCTCTGCTGCTGCCCTCGGCGTGCTCCAGGAGAATGTGAACGAGCTGACCGTTAACAAAACCGCCAGCAGAAGTGATATCCCCTTTGATGCTTCCCCCATATCCCTTCACCTTTCCGCTTTCATATTTGCAAGCGCTACCAAGTAATCTGGCAGCCTTGCCTCTCTTTCACTATAGCAGCGGCCCAGAGCGGAGGGTACGTATCAAACCGAAACATTTTGTATGCTTTGACAAGGTTCTTTTGGGGGTGGGGTAGATATGGTGAATCGCTAGGGTGAATGGATATGGTGCATATGTTCCGTTATTCGCTGCATATAGGTGGATCTAACGGATTTGTGGCGCATATGTTCCGTTATTGACTAACTAACCATTGGTTACCTTGGCATTTGCAGCGAATAGCGGAAAATAGAAGCCCTATTCTTAATTTCATGCACCATTCGGACAGTTTAGCGGAAAAAATGCTCCCAATGATCAAAAATCGTAGCCCCGCACCCGCACCCGTATCTGCCTCTCCCTGGGGTACAGCAGCATGATTATAGCTTTACAAACAGCCACCGCACAGCAAAAAGACGGGCTTATCGCCCGCCTTCCCGTTCATCGATCAATTGCTCTAAAAACGCAGCAAATGTCGGTGCGTATTCAAAAATCTCTGCGTTGATCAAATCGAAGCACATGACAGGGAATTCCCCTTGCTCGTCTCGAGCCGACGTGTCAAAGAAGAACAACTCGTCCGCATCCGGTATGAATAGGTCCAAGCGGCTCGGGAACTGTCTCCGCCAATCCTCATCCTCCAGATGAAGCCGATAATTATAGAGCACATCATTGTCAGCGATATCCCGGTGCTCTGCCGGCGCCAAACCGAAGATGTCCCCGCCGTTCAAGTGGCCGCTGTTGTAATGAAGCAGCCACCAGCGATACGAAGGCGGCAAGGCGAAGCCCAACTCTGTCTCTGCCTCCGCAATAGATGCCTCGTCCGTTCCGTGACCCGGAAACCAGCGGATCGCCTTGGTGTTCGCCAGCTTAGTGGATAATTGTTCGTACATTATGATTAGCCTCCTTTTTCGTATGTAACTTCTGATTGGCTAGGAGTACTGCTAGATCTATGCTGTCTCCGCTTTAATACGGGGAGCTACGGTATATGGATTCGCAATTTAGCAAAAAAACAGCCTTTATCCCCCGACGAGAGATAAAGGCCATTCCGTATCCATACTTACACCGATTGCTTGACTTTCTTCGTCTTGCCCGAAAGTCCTAGCACCTGTACATTGCTTGCATCCAGTTCCCGAATCAGCTCCGGCTCCGACAATAATTTCTTCCCGTAGGAGGGGATCATCTCTTTGATCTTGGGCTCCCACTCAGGCAGCTGGCTCGGGAAGCACTTCTCGATAACCTCCAGCATAACGGATACGGCTGTCGAAGCACCCGGCGAAGCACCGAGTAGGGCAGCGATGGAGCCGTCAGCCGCGCTGATGACCTCCGTGCCGAACTGCAGCGTTCCTTTGCCTGCCGGCGTGTTCTTAATGATCTGTACCCGTTGACCGGCTACCAGCAGCTCCCAGTCTTCGCTCTTGGCGCCTGGTACGAAATCTCGCAGCTCATTGATCCGCTTTTCCTTGGAGAGCATGACCTGCTTGATCAGATACGTCGTCAGCGGGACGTTCTTCACCCCTGCAGACGTCATCGTAATGAGGTTATGTCCCTTCACCGAGGTGATTAGGTCAAACATTGAGCCAAACTTCAGGAACTTCGGTGAAAAGCCAGCGAAGGGTCCGAAGAACAGGGATTCCTTGCCATCGATGAAACGGGTATCCAGATGCGGAACCGACATTGGCGGTGCGCCGACTGGCGCTTTGCCGTATACTTTGGCGTGGTGTTGGGCGACGATTTCCGGCTTGCGGCAGACCAGGAAGATCCCGCTGACGGGGAAGCCGCCGATCGCCTTGCCCTCGGGGATGCCCGACTTCTGGAGCAGATGCAAACTGCCACCGCCACTGCCGATGAAGACGAACTTGGCATTCAACCGTTCAATGCCACCATTCTGTGTGTTACGCACTTTGAGCTGCCACGTCCCGTCGCTGGCACGCTTGATGTCGTCGACATTTTGGTTGTAGCGCATATCCACTTTTTTGCGTTTCAAGTGTTGGAACAGCAGGCGCGTCAAAGAACCAAAATTGACGTCCGTTCCCGAATCAATCTTGGTAGCCGCGATCGGCTTGTTCGTGTTGCGGTCCTTCATAATGAGAGGAATCCACTCATTCAGCTTGGCCGGGTCATCGGAATATTCCATGCCTTCAAACAGCGGATTGGCAGACATCGCTTCAAACCGCTTCTTCAAAAACGCTACATCCTTCTCACCTTGCACGAAACTCATATGCGGCAGCGGCACGATAAAGTCGCGCGCACTCTTGATCATCTTCTTCTGAACCAGATAGGACCAGAACTGCTGGGAAACGCGGAATTCCTCATTGACCTTGACGGCTTTGCTAATATCCATTGTACCGTCTGGTTTCTCGTTCGTGTAGTTCAACTCGCACAAGGAAGCATGGCCGGTTCCGGCGTTGTTCCATTCGTTAGAGCTCTCCTCGCCAGCGGTAGACCGTCTTTCCAAGACCGTTATACTCCAATCGGGTGCTAGCTCCTTCAGCAGGGAGCCCAGCGTTGCACTCATAATGCCGGCACCGATCAAGATGACATCTGTTGTCGTTTGTCTGTTGCCCATCATTACCATCCTTATATCTTAAGATTTGCAGAAAGGATGCCGGCGCTCCAGCTTAAAACGCCACAGCAAAGCCCGAGCGCAGATGAATCATACACCCCTCCGAATCACTATATACCTTTCTATTTTATCACTATTGGAGTTGGATTAACATATCTATTTGCTGGGGCATGTGGGAACCACATGCCGGGGCAAGCGGGAACGGCTTGCCGGGGCATGCAATATTGTTGTTCTAGCTGCCGCACTGGGTGCAACTTCCTAACAAAAAAACCTCTTAACACTTTAAAGTGTTAAGAGGTTTTTTATATCTCTAATACAAGTTGTCTGGGCAGCGATTACCTATCGTTCTATGCTAGACGTTTACTGATCAAGTCTGAGGGTATCCATCCACTTCACAATTTCAGGGTCACTATGCGAAAAAAATGCACTCTCGCCCTTATCCAAGCCGGCAATCTTCTCCATATCTGACGCATTCAACTCAAAATCAAAGCTATTGAAATTCTCGATAATTCTATCCTTATGCACAGATTTGGGAATGGCAACGACTCCTCTTTGGGTCAACCAACGCAAGACCACCTGAGCTACAGATTTATTATACTGCTTTGCAATAGAAGCCAAGACTTCGTTTTGAAAGAGTTTGTTTCTTCCTTCAGCGAAAGGTCCCCAGGACTGGATTTGCACGTTCATCTCTTTCATAACTTTTTCCGCTTCTATTTGTTGATTAAAAGGATGGGTTTCAACCTGATTTACTGCAGGTACGACTTCATTATGAAGAATCAGGTCCACCAGCCGATCGGGGTAAAAGTTGCTAACGCCAATCGCTTTTATCTTACCCTCGTGATAGAGCTCCTCCATCGCCCGCCAAGATCCGTATACATCTCCGTAAGGCACGTGAATTAAATACAAATCTAAATACTCCAGCTGTAACCGTTCCAGTGATTTCTGAAATGCGATCTTGGTTTTCTCGTAGCCCGCATCCTGAGCCCATAGCTTGGTCGTAATAAACAGTTCTTCTCTTGGAATACCACTCTGTTTGATTGCCTTGCCTACCGCCTCTTCATTCATATAAAGAGCAGCCGTATCGATTAAGCGGTAGCCTGCCAGAAGAGCGTCGAGCACAGCCTGTTCACATTGCTCCGGGTCTTCAATTTGATACACGCCAAATCCTATTAACGGCATTTCCACCCCATTGTTCAAGGTTACGCTTGGCATAAAAACTCCTCCTTCAATTTGTACATCTGATGTGAAAACATGTTATCGACGGATACTGTTGCTCCGTATGATTTGTTATTATATAATCCCCTTAAATGCTCAGTCAATAAATGGAAGACATGTGAAACAGGAGGGCTGTTTGTGTATCATATCAGCTGCGATAGACGCTCCATCCAGTCCAGCGAGTGGATTTATGAGGCCTTGCAAAAGCTAATCGAGGAAAAGTGTTACGAGGATATCAGTGTGACGGATATCGTCAATCAAGCCAACTTGGGAAGATCCACCTTTTACCGAAGTTTTGAACATAAAGATGACGTGCTTAGATATAAGTGCCACCAAACCTGCTTAAGTCTCAATGATTATCTCGTCGATTATCAATTGCAGCATGGCGACCTGACGAGCTCAGCTGCAACGGCACCGTTCTTTACGTTCTGGTCCGGTCACGCCGATTTGCTTGAAACGATAATCAAGATCAACAGAACGGACATTTTGACCGATGCCTACTCGGAAATTCTCAAACAGATTTATATCGAACAAAATGATTCCGCAATTGGTTTACCAGAAGAACACATTGAGTATTTAACAGCTTCCATTGCCGGCTCTTCAACCAGCGTATTGATCCAGTGGGTCAAGAATAAGCGTCGCGAACTGCCGGGCGATTTAGCCCAAATTGTCACCCCATTTTTTATGACCCACTCTACCCAATTGGGCAAAAGAAAGGCAATGTGGAGATCAAGATAATGGCACCAGTCCTAATCCAGCACGTGCGCAGATTATTTTTTAAAAAGCTCTAAATAAATGTATTCCTTATGCCGATGAAAGAGCTAAAGTAGATATCCGCTTCCTCAAGGACGAGTAGAAGCGCAGGTGTTTCAGGGACGATTACGTTCTTCTTCAAAATACAAGAAAGTATAGGATTCTCCTATTTACTTGGCTTGTATTTCCCTGGAATGAAACTTGCGACGCCGCCAAAAGACGACGTTAGCCGTTTCACCTTGCCATGCGCGCTAGTCGTCTTTTTGCTGTGCGCTCAGGTACCATCACCACAAACCATATCAGTCTTAGGGATGAGCAAACCAATCGCCGTTACTCTTCAGGACGAAGAAGGCTGCGATATGTTTGCTCATTTTTTTGTACCCATTTTACCAACCAAGATTAGGGAGATGAGCCCATGCTCGTATTAGGGAGAAAGCCAGGAGAATTTATCATGATCGACAACAACATTATGGTGAAGGTGATCAAGAGCGATGAGGGACATCTGCGTCTGGCCATTGATGCACCTCGGCACATCTCCATCGTTCGTGGTGAGTTGGCGGAACGGAGCGGCAGCACGCAAGATAACGAATAACGACTAGCGACAACCATTCTTATTATCTACCACTTAAGGAAGAGTGGTGTGTTCAGGGAAGAACCGCGTGAAGTCCCTCACGGCTTGCAATCAGCGCGCGATTGGCAAGGTGAGCGCGGCAGGTCTCACGCATGGGCTTCAAACAGGATGCAAATGGAGAGGTATCCTGAATCACACCACACGGAGGTAGAAAAGAATGAGAATTAATCACAACATCGCGGCATTGAACACGCACCGGCAGCTGGCAACGAACAACGTGGGCACAAGCAAATCACTGGAGAAGCTGTCTTCCGGTCTGCGGATTAACCGTGCCGGCGACGATGCGGCGGGTCTGGCGATTTCCGAAAAAATGCGGGGGCAAATCCGCGGCTTGGAGCAGGCTACCCGCAACTCGCAGGACGCGATCTCCCTGATCCAAACGGCTGAGGGTGCACTAAGCGAGACGCACAGCATTCTGCAGCGCATGCGCGAGCTGGCTGCGCAATCGGCGAACGGCACGAACTCCACGGAGGATCGTCAGGCGATTCAGGAGGAAGTCAACCAGCTGACCTCCGAAATCAACCGGATCGGCAATACAACCGAGTTTAACACCAAGAGCCTGCTCAAAGGTGAGCTCAACGTGGAGACGGCAAAAACGGCTAACGTAACTGGCGGAGCTGTCTCCGGCACGATTTCAATTACAGCAGCAGATACAGTTGCAACTGCTACAGGCTCTGCGCTAGGCAATGTTAACATCTCTGCGATCGGCGGCGGTACGGTAACCGGTAATGTGGCTTATAGCGATGCTTCCAACGCGGGCAGCGGTCCGAACATCCAAGCTACTTCTGCAACGGCGACGGGCACGGTAGATGCCGCTACGCTTGGCGGAACCTTCACCATTGTCGACGCCTCTACTCAAGGGGCGACAATTACTTCTTCGACCGCTTATACGACTGCCGTAGGTCCAGATGTTGATGCGAATAACAACGAGCTTACGATCAGCCTGAACGGGGTCTCTGCCTCGATTTCATTGGCTGTAGTCGATTATGACAACAGTGGTGCAGGTACCACTGCAGCTGATTTCAGAGACGATCTGCAAACCAAGATTCAAGCGCTGGGCGGGGACTTTGCCAACGTAACGGTCAATTTCAACGGTGATGGCGAGCTTGTTTTCAAAACCGCTGATGCAGGTGACAGCTTCGCCTTAGTCGGCGGCAATGCCCTCACCCATCTATCTACAGCCGGTGACGGTTCCGACCTGGTCGCTGGAGCGGATACGCCGAACAATGAACTTACGCTGACGGTTGGCGGCAATACCCAGACGATCAGCTTGGCTGCTGATACGTATGATATGGCGAATGCAGCCGGTCGCAATAGCTTCTTGGCGGACCTGAATACGCAATTGGACGGTACATTCGGCAATGGGAATGTCGTGGCTTCCTTCGAGGCCGTCACGAACCGGCTGGTACTGACCAACAACGTAGAGGGCGTAGCCAGCACGATTACCAATATTACGGGCTCGGCGGCAGCTGAACTCGGCTTGACTAGTGCGGCTTATGAGCAAGGCGGCCAGAACAATCTGCTGACGGTCTCCTTGAACGGCGTGGAGCAGACCATTAGCCTGGCTACGCAAGACTACTCCGATGCACTTGGCGGCTTGAGCGCGCAAGATTTCATCGATGATATCGAGAGCAAAATTCAAGCGCTGGGCGGCGCATTCGCAAGCGTGTCGGTTGGCTTCGACGCCGATAACAATATTGTCTTCTCAACGGCGGATGCTGCAGACGAGTTCGCCATTGTTGGCACAGGCGGCGCGGCTGCGTTAGTTGGAACTTCATTCACAACTGGCACAGAAGGATCGGGTAACAATCAACTGTCCGTCACGGTCGGTGGCGTGACGAAGAGTGTGACCCTCGCAGATGGCAACTATGACTTCACGGACGTCAACGATCGTACGGACTTCCTGACCGATCTGAACAGCAAGCTGGACACCGCATTTGGCTTAGGCAATGCCGAGGCCTCCTTCACGGCGGACAACAAGCTGGTCATCACCAACAATTTGACAGGCACTGACAGTACGATCGGCTCCATTACAGGTAGTGCATCGGCTGCGCTTGGTCTTGGCTCGGCAGAGGTGGCGCAGGGACAGAATGCCAACCACACTGGCACGTTGTTCATTGACGGCATTGAAGTGAATATTGAACTGGCAGTGGGCAACTATACTGCAGGCGGTCTGGCTTCCGACTTGCAAACCCAGATTCGAGCGGCTGACCCTGCTCTGGCCAATGCAACGGTCAGCTTGGCGGATGGCAAATTCGTCATTTCTACCGGAACGCAGGGTGCTGAAGGAACGGTATCCATCGGTGCGGACGAGCTTGCCAAAACGTTGAAATTGACAGCTTCCGAGGGAGCTCAATCGACAGTAGGCGCTGACGCTGTGGATCAAGGTCTGAAAATGCAAATTGGCGCCAATAACGGACAAACACTGACGGTGGACATCGGCGACATGCGTTCCCTGGCCCTGGGCATCTCCGGTACAAGCGCAGGCGCAGCACAGGGCTCTGTAGCCGGTGCAGCGTTCTCCGCTTTTCAAGCCGTAACCAACGGAACGAACAACACAGGCGTGGAGTATAGTCTGGATGTCACGACATCGGAGAAAGCGACCGCTGCGATCGAAGTGCTAGACAATGCGATCCGATCGGTCTCCAATGAGCGTTCCAAGCTGGGGGCGTTCCAGAATCGTCTGGAGCACACCATTAACAATCTGGGCGCTTCCGCAGAGAACCTGACGGCAGCCGAATCCCGCATTCGCGATGTAGATATGGCCAAAGAGATGATGGAGTTCACCAAGAACAATATCCTCACCCAAGCGGCCCAAGCGATGCTTGCCCAGGCTAATCAGCAACCGCAGGGCGTGCTGCAGTTACTTCGTTAAGCACTAAAGGCATCCTACGGATGATTTTAAGACACTCATAGAGGCTAGCAAAGTCAAAGGTAGCGGTTCTTCGGACCTGTAGAGGAAGAAAGGTGCGCTACAGGCGACGGTTGGCGGATCTTCGGACCTGTAGAGGAAGATAGGTGCGTTACAGCCAGCGGGTGGCGGAT
>NZ_KB899661.1:322634-557473 GCF_000378385.1 Paenibacillus daejeonensis DSM 15491
TGGCGGATCTTCGGACCTGTAGAGGAAGAAAGGTGCGTTACAGCCAGCGGGTGGCGAGGACAGTCTATTCACAGCATGCAGAAATCATAATTTCTTAAACAAACACTCCCCGATGCGCATATGTAGCATCGGGGAGTGTCCTTTTTACATTATGAAGGAAAGTCTCGCGCTTTAAGTACCTGGCGTTACTGTAACAGTATTGGACGCCTCCGACTCTCCGCTGGCATTGCTGCCCTTGATGTAGTACGTGTATTCGACACCCGGTTCGACCGTCCGGTCATAGAAGGTGTTGACCTTGGCCGTACCAACCTGCTCTGTGACGCCGCCACTTGCGCGGTAGATGCGGACCTCCTGCGCGCCGCCCCCGTCTGTCCAGATCAGGCCCACGAAGGATTCACCGGAGAGCCCAACGAACAGATCAGATGGGGCTCCGGGCACTGGCATCGTGATTTCGATCGTTGCTGACGGCTCCGTCTCTCCCATTTCATTGACCGCCGCTACCTTGTACATGTAGCTAGCCTGTCCGAGATTGACCTGCCGGTCCACATAGGCAGGAGTCGAGCTCTCCCCGGCTGGGGCATAATCGGCCTCACTCTCCCCTTTGCGGTAGATGATGTAGCTATCCGCCCCCTCAACAGCGGACCACGTCAAGCCAAACGACCCTGCTGTCACTTCTGCTGCCGCCAATCCAGTCGGTACCTCCGGCAGAGTAACAGGCGGGTTGGTCGTCACTTCAAGCGCTGCCGACTTCTCCGATTCTCCCCCGGCTCCCGTTGCCGTCACCCGGTACGTATACGTCGTGGATGGCTCTACGCGGGTATCTGTGAATCGTGCGGCTGGTGCGCTGCCCAACCGTTCTTCTTCTCCATTGTCAGCCTTGCGGTACACAGTGTAGCTCAAGGCCTGATCAATCGGCTCCCAGGTGAGCTCGACGGACAGACTGCCCGTCCGTTCAGCCGTTAGAGCAATTGGCGCCTCAGGTGCAGGCTGTGAGGCATCATAGGTCAACACCTCCACAGGCTCCGAGGCCGCTGATTCACCGCCGGCACCCAGCGCCGTCACCTTATACTCGTAGGTAATGCCCTGCTCGATGTCCATATCCTCATAAGTCGTTGTCTCGACTCCTGCGACTGCACGGAACTGTTCATCCTTGGAGGATGATCGGTAGATCAGATAGCGGTCCGCATGATCTACAGCGCTCCATGTCAGCGAGACCGTGTCGGGGCCGGTCAACTCGCCCGCCAATTCCGCTGGCGCCTGCTCCGGTACTTCCCCTTGTGGATCAACGGGCTGCAGAATGACAAAATAATTCATACGCGATGCCCCGTTGTTGGGGCCAGTGATAATTTGTGCTCCGGCATCTGCCTTCTTCTTGTACAGCTTGAACGTCACCGGCTGATCATCTTCGATAATTAGTCCTGTATCCTCATAGGAGGATGTTAACCAGTCCGGGGGCGATGGTATTCGCGAGTCATAAGCAATATACACATTGGTATCTGCGATCAGGAAAAAAGACAGCACATCGTCATTGGTAGCAGCCCGCGATGCGACGGGTGAACGCACCCATTCCGCACCGGCCACTTCCTCCGGAATACTCGCGAACCGGTACGCCCGGCTGCCGGTCGTGCGGTCACTGGCCACAAGATCCCCAACCTGCAGATTGGACTGAATCGACCAGAGTGGTGCATTGGCAGCGCCACTGCTGCTGTTATCGTTGACCACCGCATTGCGAATCCACTCGCCGTCCATCACCGGCTGGATCACGACCGGTTCCTCCGGCTCCGGTGTCACTGGCGGCTCGAACGGCTCTCCTGTCCAGGGCAGTGGCTGCATCGGATAAGCCTCAGGGAAGCCCGGCTCTGCCAGCTCGTTCAAGTAAGTCTCCAGATTGGTGTAGCCTTCCGCAGTCCGGGCATTGCGATCCTCCGGGTCGTGGGGATCAAGTCCATTTGCCAGCTCCCATGCATCGGGCATGCCGTCTCTGTCCGTATCGACAGGCGCTGTAGCACGGGCGAGCTCAGGGAATCCGCCTACATCGTCCTCATGTCCGATAATAACGCCGGTCTGATTCCGCACATCGGCAATGATCCGTTCATCCACCGCATCGCGGAACAACGAGGACCCGACATGGTTCAGCACGTGCGCATAGGCCACCTCCGGTGCCTGGGTATGAACGGGTGGATAATTGAAGCGCTCCGGTACCAGCACACTCGGCCGGGCTGTCTCCATCATATCTGCGCCCGTATCCTCACCGTCCAGCACACCATTCTTGTTGCTGTCGATGCGATTGTTATGCAGATAGAGACTATAGTTTTCATTCCCGCGAACGACCGCATAATGAGGATCGGCGGAATTATGGCCTGCGACAAAATAGTTGGCTTCGACGTTGCCGTAGCCCTTGGTTCCTGATTCTCCTCCTGCCACATAGGGGAATTCACCCCAGTTGTAGATGACATTGTTCACAAAATCGATCTGTCCCTTGGTCTTGGGATTCCGATCATTGTTATGGGCGTACAGGTTGTGATGCATGCTAATCGTGGTCATCTCGATCAGACCGCCCATGGAGTGAGTCAGCAGCCCTTCGGACATTATCGACCATTGCACAGTGATGTCGCTGGAGGTCGGATTGTCATAGTCTTTGCTCAGGATCGACAAGACCTCGTCCGTCCCCCAGGAGAAGCTGGAGTGATCGATCATGACATTGCGGCTGTTCTCAAAATACATCGTATCGTCCTGCGCTTCCTGCGCGCCCATCCGGAAGCGTAAATACCGGATGATAATATCATCGCAGTCAATAAAGCGGATATTGTTGCCCCGGATTGTTACACCTTCCCCCGGTGCCGTCTGACCGGCAATCGTAATATTCGATTTGCCCCGGACGATGATCTGCGGAATCGTGAGCTCTCCTGAGATCTCAAACACAATCGTACGCGGCGTATCGCCGACTGTCGTCAGGGCATCGTGAAATGTGCCGGGTCCGGTCAAATCGTAGCTGGTAACGTGGTACACCTCGCCCCCGCGGCCGCCAGCAGCAGCTGCGCCGAAGCCTTCGGCGCCGGGAAAAGCAGGGAGCGCCACTTCAGGCTCTCCAGGGTCGGCCGACATAGACACAGGCAGTAGAGAGAAACACAGCGCTGCACACAATAGGAGTGACAAGCATCTTTTCATTTCTTTACCTCCGGTCTGATGGATTGGCGCCACATACTAAAACGCTTACAAATTCCTGCGCCGTGAATTTGTCGCTTTCAGTATAGGCAGCCCCCGGCCTCCATTCAATGAACATTCTCGCCATGACGTGCGCCAATTGTCCAACGTCTACCTTCCATTGCAAACGGTTGGGTGGCTGTCGGATTGGTGCATTTTAGAAAATGTAACACCAAGAAATACTTAGTATTATTTAGCGTTACATTTTCTATTAGCCATTATGTTTCTCGTCCGCTTCGCCGTGGCATGGCACGAACCCTCGAATATACTGAACAAGCTACTACTTCGACAAAAGGGTGAGGATACGTGAGGAGAGTCGTGAAGAGGGCCAGTGTCGTCAAACGCCAGTTAAGAAGCAAACTGCGGCAGCAACCGAAGATTAAGCGCAGGCGTGTTCGCATCAGTCAAACCGTACTGCGGTTTTCCGTTATTGGTGACAGTCATGTCGGATACGGCAATAGTGAAAACATCTTTCGACGCTTGCTGCCAAGGGCGATTCGTAGCAATACAAGACTTGTCATCTTCGGCGGCGACAATGCGCATGCCGGAGCTGACCATGGCCAGTTCGCACAGGCACGGTACATCAGCTTCCGGGATACCGTCAATTCAGTGCTCGGTCCCCGTAACATTCCGTACAAAGCCTCCATTGGCAACTGGGAGACCACCACACGCAGCCTGTTCCGCAACTATCTCGGGACGGAGTACGGTTTCCGAAGCTTCCCGGGCACTCAGGGTCGCGTGAGACATATCTGGCTCG
Source organism: Paenibacillus daejeonensis DSM 15491 (assembly GCF_000378385.1). Classification (GTDB taxonomy): domain Bacteria; phylum Bacillota; class Bacilli; order Paenibacillales; family Paenibacillaceae; genus Paenibacillus_D; species Paenibacillus_D daejeonensis. The sequence continues at coordinate 326,596 of NZ_KB899661.1, forward strand.
ATAATGCTACCGGCCGCTTCAGCTCGGACAGCCTCAACCTGCTGCGCAGCCTGGATGACAGCCGCTACTACTATATTTTCGATTTCCATTGGCCCCTGAATATAAGCGGATTAACGGTCGACCCTTCCCATGTACTCAGCCCCGCCGAGACAAGACGCTTCTTCGACGCCGTACCGAATTCCATCCGCAACAACGTACTGGCCATCTTCACCCACCACGCCCACTTGTTCTTCCAGAAAACCTCTAATGTCTGGCCCGGCTTTCCTAACACGAAATTCTTCGTTACCGGATGCTCGGGTGCCTATGAATGTAGAGACCGGGACCGTGGCTATTATGATGCCGCTCTCCTGATCGACAACAATCGGTACTCGGTGCAGGCTAGAGCTGTAAATGCTTAAAAGTGCAGGTACACAAAAAACACCGCGAGCAGTTGACCTGCTGACGGTGTTTTTTGCATGTTATAGAAAGCTTACGTCCGCGCTGCCATCTGCACCGGTACCCAGATCTCGGTGCGGTAGTCTTCACCAAAGGGATCGTCAGGCGGGTAGAGCTCGAACTCGGGACCCCCTGTGTGCTCGTAGCCTGTCGACGGGAACCACTCCTGGAAAATACGCTGCCAGACCTCTTGAATGGCGCCCGGCATCGGACCCACGGCTGTGAAGACGGCCCATGTCGCAGCGGGAATGACCCGGGTGGACAACCCCTCTTCATCCGGAAGATCAGCCTCCACCGCAATCCAGTACGTGAACTCGTCCCCTTGCGCGTTCATGTCAGCACAGATACCTAGCAGGTCATGCTCTCCTCCGCCCAGTTGGGCCAACCGATGCGATGTGCCATCTGCATTGCAGGTGTTCCAGAACGCAGGGATCTCACGCGAATTTTCGCCATCCACACAGCTGGTTACTAGTGTCTTGCCCGTTACTGTAAAAGCTTCTCTCGTCACAATACGATAATCCATGTCCTGGTCCCCCTTCAAGGATAATTGGAATGAGAGTCGCGGATACGCCTTGAGCTGGGCATCGGGTTCACGAGCGGCCGAAGGGGTGATCCCGTGCGCTTTGCGGAACGCCTTGGCGAATGCTTCAGGTGATTCGTAGCCATATTTTAACGCCACATCGAGCACCCTGGCCTGCGTCACTGCCAGCTCCTGCGCAGCTAGCGTTAGCCGCCGCCGTCGAATATACTCCCCCACCGAGACCCCAGTCAGCATACGAAACATCCGTTGAAAATGAAACGGGGACGAATAAGCCGCTTGGGCCACCTCCTCAATACCAAGGGGGTTCGTGATATGGTCCTCAATGAAGCTCAGCGCATCCTGCATCCGTGTCAGCCATTCCATACTCTCACTCTCCTTACTTCCCATCCTACCACGCGGCGTATGAGCAGTCCTGTCTTTCTGTGCTCTTTGTGGCAAGGTGTCTCGCAGAAGGACTTGAGAGTCTGGACGGGCGGTCGTTGCGCAAATGGCCTCTTCTGAGCCAATGAATTGGGTTTCTCGCGCTTATTCGAGGAATCCACAGTACACTTGTGGCCAAGCGTATGAAATTTCGTGTTCGCATCGAGCACTCGGCGTGTCTGGCGCCATTATATTCGATTTTTCGTATTTATTTGGCTCGATTAGCCCATAAACAGCTTAATAAGGTTGAAATATCATGTTTATTGTACGTTGTCGGTGTCTGCGGAGCGAATTAAATTCGATTTTTCGAGTTCACTTAGGTTTTGCAAGTACAACTGCTAGAGGTGGGGAGCAATAGGATGAAACAGGACGTGGTGGAAAAAGAAAAGCCCCCGAATCGGGAGCGTTATGGTATAATCTGGGGCAGGTACATAGAACGGCTAATAAGGGCGGTCGGCTAATCTCCCGGAAGGGAGGTGAGGCCATGGAGGTTAGAGACGCGATAACGTTAATGCTTGCGTTCGGTGTGTTGATTATTTCACTCATTGGATTGCTTGTTAATATCATCGCTGCTATGACCAAAAAGAAATAGACCGCCCTGGACAAGGATTCGGTCTATTTCCGCCGCAATTCTGAAGCCGACCGCCTTTAAAGCGGCTGTGTACCAGGGGGCTGTTGACGCAGTCCCCTTTTTCTATTGTAAGCATATCATAGGTGATTTAGACGTGCAATGATGGATGTTGGTTAGAATTTTGGCTACTAAGCCTAAGTTGACTGGGGGCACCACTGATTGGGCGTACGCGTATGATTGTGCTGCACGCCCGCTTTGACTCAATTCAAGTAACCTTACACTCTTCATATCAACCGGAGTACCATCGCTTTAGGTGCACATTGTTACTTAATTTGCTCCATCTAGTGGATTTCCACGCTTTCAGGTGCATTTTGTTACTTAATTCGCACCATCCAGCGGTTTTCAGCACATTTAGGTGCACTTTGTTACTTAAATTGCGGCACTGGGCCATAGTCCACCTCTGTCAATTACGACTTCACGTTCTCCGCCACCCAGGCGTCGAGTTGGCGCTGCAGCTCCTCGCGGACCTTGTCGGCTCCGGCGTTGCGCAGCTTGGTGAGATACTCGGGTAGATATGTCGCGGGATCGACGGTACCGGTCATCAGCAGCGGCTCATACTCCGCCTTGACGGCCATCACATTGGCATATTCCGCCTTGACCGCCGTGTCGTCAAAAGAAAAACCAAACGTTGGCTGGACAAAGGCCGATTCATTGAGCGCCTTAGTCGCTTCCCACGTATCCGCCGCCTGCCCTTCGACCAGGTAGCCGTTGAAGACGTTGCCGAATACCCAGTTTTGGGCGCGGTAGCTAGCATTCGGATCGATGCGGACAGTGTTGTCGTCCAGCTTCTCGTAATGCGTCCCTTCGATGCCGAAGCTGAGCAGGTTGTACAGCTCCGGATCGTTATTGACCAGCTCGATCAGCATGACCGCCCGCTCCGGGTTGGCCGAGGTGCGACTGACTGCGGTCAGCGTTGTGATGTTAGAAGTACGACGCGTCGTGGCTTCCGTGAATGGGATGCCGATCACATCATACCCGCCATTGGATGCTTTTTTCTCCGCCTCGTAGCCCGGCTTCATCGCACTCTCCAGACCGGAAGCATACTTGCCATTGTAGATGGCGTCGATTTGTTTGACGGTTGAGGCATCGTCGTTGATATAGCCTTTTTCGAACCAGCTGTGCATCAGCTCGACGAAGCTCTTGTACTCCGGCGTCTCCTCCAGAATCTGTGTCTGGAACGTATCGTCGCCGATTCGCACGCCATTGTCGTCAAAGCCGTACATGAACGGCTCGAACTTCGTACCCGGTCCCGTCAGCATGAGCGGAGTGATGCCCGGATCATTTTCTTTGACCGAGGCCAGGAACGGCTCCAGGTCCTCCAACGTTTCCACCGTCGACGCGTCAAAGCCATATTTGTCGGCCAGATCCTTGCGGATGCTGGCGCCGTAGCGCGAGGTGATCGTCTGGTAGTTGGGCACCGCATAGATTTCGCCCTGATATTTGGTCGCATCCCACGTGAACGAAGGGATCGCTTGCAGCGTCTGTGGTGCATGCTGCTCCAGCAGCTCGTCGAGTGGAATAAATGCACCTTTTTTGACATTCTCGTCATAGTTGAACGCCCAGTTGGCGGTCCAGACAAGGTCGAACTTCTCTCCGGCTGCACTGGCGGTGTTGAGCTTGGTCGTATAGCTGCCAAAATCAATCGGGCGCAGCTTCACTGTCGCATTCAGCTTTTCCTCTACGATGCGGTTAACCTCGTCCTCAATCTTCTGCTGATCCGGCGATACCTGCGACACGCCATAGTACCAGATCAGCTCCACATGCGGCAGCTCGCCGTCGGTCTCCGCGCTGACCGGCTCCTCCCCGTTATTGCCCGGCGCAGCAGGATTTGTATTTGTCCCGCCTGGATTGTTATTGCCGCTGCTGCAAGCCGCCAGGAAGACCAGACAACCCAGCCAGACCAGCAGCACCCGTTGCATTTTTTTCATATGAACCCCTCCATCTACTATATAATTCAGGTTGTGTTGAAATAGGCCGAAGAGGCACGGAATCGTTACTGGAGAAGCGAAGCGTTCGCCTTTGTCCCCGGATTTCAACCGTTAGAGCGGTTAACAATCAAGAAATCTGGGGACAACAGCGATCGGAAGAACGATCCCGTGACCGTAGGCTTGGTTTTTCAACACTTACCCCTTCAAGGAACCAACGGTCATCCCCTGCACAAAATACTTCTGAAAGAACGGAAACACAAACATCATCGGTCCTGCCACCATGACGACCAGCGCCATTCGTACGGATTCGTTGGGGAACTGGCTCATATCGAGGCCCAGGCCCTGGATGTACTCGCTGTTGTTGCGCAGAAAATCAAGCGTATTCATAATCCGCACCAGCAGCAGCTGCAGTGGCACTCGCCGATCCTCATCAATGAACAGCAGGGCGTTAAACCACTCGTTCCAGTAATTAAAGGCGATGAACAGTCCCAGTGTAGCCAATGCCGGTGTCGAGAGCGGCAGGATGATGCGGAAGAAGATCCGCCATTCGCCGGCGCCGTCCATTTTGGCAGACTCAATGATCTCGAACGGAATCTTGCCCATAAACCCCTTCATAATCAGCACGTAGAAGGGAGAGAGCAGCCCCGGCAGGATGATCGCCCACAGGGAGTTTTTCAGGTGCAGATACTGCGTCATCAGGATGTAGAACGGCACCAGACCGCCGGAGAACATCATCGGAATGAACACATAAATTGTCACCCAGGACCGGAACGAATAATCGCGCCGCGAAATGGTGTAGCCGATGATGCTCGTCAGCAGGATGCTGAGCAGCGTTCCGACAACGGTGATAAACGCCGTATTGCCGTAGGCCCGCAGGATAACCATCGGGGTCTGCAACAGGTACTCATACGCCAGCGAGCTGAACTGAGTGGGAATGAACGAATAGCCATAGGTCGTTAACGCGCGCTCATCGGTAAGCGATACGGCCACAATCAGGATGAACGGCGCAATAATGACGAGTGACAATAGGATAAAGAAGGTATTCAGCAGGGCATTGACGATGCCGCTGCGCCGCATTGCATAGGTTTCCATCGGTCAATCCCCTACCATAATGAATTTTCTTCGCTGAACTTGCGGACGGTGTAATTGGCAGCTACGACGAGTATCAGACCGACAACCGATTGATACAGACCCACTGCCGTCGCCATCGGGATATCGCCGCTGACGCTGAGCGCCCGGTAGACGAAGGTGTCGATAATATCCGTTGTGTTGTACAGGAGCGGCGAGTTGTTCGGCACAAAAAAGTGCAGGCCAAAATCGCCTCGAAACATGTTGCCGATCGCCATAATCATGAGAATGATAATGAGCGGCGCCAGCATCGGAATCGTAATTTTGCGGGCCATCTGGAATCGGGATGCGCCATCCATGCGTGCGGCCTCATAATACGACGGATCGATGGCGACGATACCCGCGTAGTAGACCAGCGCCGAGAAGCCAATGGACTTCCACAGATGTGCCGACGTCAGAATCGCGGGCCAGTAGGAGGCTTCCAGATACCAGCGGACGCGATCCATACCCAGCGTTTCAGAGAACCGGTTCAGGAATCCGTAGTCGTGGCTCAGAAACATCTGCACCAGGAACATGACGACGACCCACGAAACGAAGGTCGGCAGGAACATGATCGTCTGGTAATACTTGCTCCAGCGGCGGGAAATCTCGTTGAGCAGAATCGCCACCAGCAGTGCAGCAAGCGTCGTAATGACCCAGAACCAGAGACTGTACAGAATGGTATTGCGGGTGACGATGAACGCTTTCTCCGAGATGAAGAAGAAGCGGAAGTTGCTGAAGCCGACCCACTCGCTGCCCAGAATGCCGAGATCGTACCGGTAGTTCTTGAAGGCGATGATGACGCCGAACATCGTCAGATAGCTGAAGACGAAGATGTACAGGAGAGAAGGCAGCGCCAGCAATGTTAGCTCGCGGTCGCTCTTTCCCATGCGGAACAGCTTCTTCAGGTTGTTCACCCCCCTTGCCAAAAGTGTGTAACCAGGCCTTCTAGTTACGGATCGTTCTTTCGATCGCTGTTGTCCCCAAATTTCTTCAATATGTAACCCCTTAAAGGGGTGAAATTCGGGGACAGCGTATGCTTCCGAAGCTAGCTTTTCTACGAAAAGCTTTCAGGCGAGCGCTTCGCTTCTACAGAACGATTCCGTCCTCTACGGCGTTTTTCCACCATAAGTCCAGCCGGTGTGATGCCTTCATCATGGCATGGGGGGTGGGGCAAAATAAATCCTAAAAAGCGGATAAAGTATCAAATCGCGTATTAAAACGGCGCTTTTGTTGCAGCCTGGAGCGCTTGCAGCAAGTTGTAGATGGTTTGTGCGGTCTCATCCCGTCGCGCGTTCTGCTTGGGCTCGAAGGCGCCGCCCAGATAGCCCTGCATGAGCCCGAGGCTGGTGACCTCGCCAATGGCTTCGCGGGACCAAGTGGCAGCTGCTGCGAGGTCCGTTGGCGTAGCTCCGGGACTCGCAGCTCCTTGGCCAGCGGCGTAGGTATAGGCCCGCAGCAGCATGATGGCCATCTCTTCGCGGGTAATGGTCCGCGCCGGGGCGAAGTTGCCTTCTTCAGCTCCAAGGACCAAACCTGCGGCCTGGGCCGCTGTGACAGCGCCAGCGTACCAGTCCGATGGCCGCACGTCAGTGAATGGCGCCGCGGTTCCAGAGTCTGGAACGTTCAAGGCGCGGACGAGTAAGGCAGCGAATTCGGCACGTGTCGTCGGAGCAGCCGGGTCGAAGCGATCGGCGCTGCGGCCGGTCACGATATGACGGGCGGCCAGTGTCTTCACAGCCTCTGATGCCCAATGACCAGCTGGCAGGTCGGCGTAGCGTGCTTCATACGCCAGCATGGCAAAGGTTCCGGGAGCAGCCAGCTCGGCAAGGAACGCACTGCCGTCAGCCGCTACGTGACCCCCATGATAAGCCCAGGTACCATCCCCTGCAGGCAGATAGAGACCGAGCCAAGCAGCGGTTCCTGTGAAATCGGCCAGCGACAATCTCAGCTGCACAGGCTCTGGCAACTCACCCTCATAAGCGGTGCGCACCCCGTTGCGAACCGTAAACAACGTCAGATCATATGGCGGTTCGGCAGCCTCATACTGGTGTCCGGCTCCTACCGGCTGCGGCAGGGCAACCGTCGGTTGGCTGATGACAAGAAGTAGATCGGCAGGAAGAACATCGGTATCGCCAGACTCCTGCAGCGCTGTTCCTGGCTCTTTGCTTGCGTCTGAGGCACCCTCTGCCTGCACAGCTTCGTCAGCTTCGGAAGCTTCCTCAGCTGCCTCCGCCATGGTGCTCAGCGCCTCCAGCGGGAACGTCAGCGTCAGCGGACCGCTGCGGACCGCTAGTGGGCCCTTCAGCTGCGCCAGCAGCTCAGCAGGTATCTGCAGTCTCGTTTCGCCCGGCTCCAGCCGGGCAGCGACGGTTCCATCCTCGTCCGCTGCCGCTACATCATCGGCCGTCAGAATGCGCAGCCCCTCTTCCGTCTCAGGCTCCGGCTCTGGTTCCTGAGGCTGCGGCGTAACGGGCGGCACATAGATCGGCCCGCCTGTGCTTGGCGCAGTGACCCGCACCTCGGCCTCGACCGATTGCCCGCCATACGTCGCCATCAGCTTGGTCGTGCCTGCTGCGACTGCGGTCAGCTTGCCTTCAGGCGTCACCGTTGCTACGCCCGGATTGCTCGTGGCGTAGACCACACCCTCGGAGACTTCGGCTGTGTCCCCATTGCTGTAGACGGCCTCCACAGACACCTGTGTTTGACCGCCCGTGGTCAGGTTATACTGCGCCCGGTCCAGCCGGAGCTCACTCAGCGCTAATGCTGGCTTCAGCTCCAAGGTGTTGGCTGCCCCGGTATAGTGATAGACATTCAGGTAGCCTTCATCGGCAATAGGATTGGCCGCATCTTCATCCAGAATGTTCAGCACGGTTACGCCATCCACGCGCAGGATGAAGCGCACACCCTCCTCCTCATCGATGGCCCCGATCTCGATCTCGTGCTCCTGATTCGGGAGCATGACCGTATTGGGGACGATCTCGACCATCGTCTGTCCCGGCTTCCAGGTCTGGAATTCGATCTGATCCGCCTTGATGACGACCAGGTAGCCTTTGTTGGCGCCCACCCAGGTCGGGTCTGCCGTGCGATCGGAGCGCAGCGCGAAGCCGTACCATCCCGTGCCAAATTCATCGAAATCTGCCCGGAACCGCAGCAGGCCACTGCCGAAGCGCTCGCCCTCATAGCCGAATACGCCTTCGCCATTCAGGCGAACCGTGCCTTCGCCGAACGACAATCCTTCCCCGCCGACCCAATCCTCACTACGGCCCAGATGCTCGCCCAGGTCGATGACGGGATAGTCCTGTTGCTCCCCTACAGTTACCTCCAGGTCTGCCGTGATCTCCGGATAGGCCGCGGCTGAAGCTGTCAGCACCGCGGTCCCGGGTCCGACGCCCTTCACGATGCCGTTCCCTTCCACTACAGCTACCGCAGAGTCGCTGGACTGCCAGACCAGCCGTTTATCCGTTGCATCTACCGGCGTCACGGTCGCTTCCACCCGCCGCCGCTCTCCCGGCGACAAGACCAGCGGTTCGCTGCTCAGCGACAGTCCGGTCACCGGAATACGGACGATGGAGACGGTCACGTCATCAAACATAAGATTGGTGAAGCCCTCCACATAGAAGCCGATTTTGCCCGATTGGCTATGTCCCGGATTCTCGCCTTCGAGGACCAGTTCACCATCCAGGAAAACACGGATGGACGGCCCCTGCGCAATTACACGTACATCATAGTCCGTATTGGCGGCCAAGCCCGCTCCGGGCAGCGTGACCTCCTCCAGCGTTCGCCACTGGGCATCATATAGAATCCAGGATGAGCCGCTCTCCGAATGACGGTAACGGATATGGCCGCTGCCATTCTCCCCATTGCGGTCATACAGAATGAGCACGCCGCCTTCCGGCATCTCAGCCGGGGTACGCAGCCGGAAGCTCAGCTCATAGTCCCCGAACAGGCGAGGATGCTGGCTATTCGCCCCGTTCACGATCCGGTACCAATGATTGCCTGTCTCGTCAGCTGTAATGCTGTGATTGGCATCGACCAGCCAGCCATTGCCGCCCGATTCGAAGTCGGTGAAGTGCAGGACACCGGCCCCTTCGGTAACGGTCACCACCGCCTCAGCAGTGAGGTTAGGGTTGGCCACAGAGACGACCGTAATGACCGCGGTCCCCGGGAGCAGCCCCGTGACGCGGCCGTCCGCGTCGACCTCAGCGATCGTCGGCTCGCTGCTGCTGTATGTCACGCCTGCCTCTGTTGCATCCCAAGGCACGATTTCGGCCCGCAGCGAGACGGTCTGTCCGATCGCCATCGTGACCTCTTCTGCAGGCAGATGCACAGCAGTCACCTCGATGGTGTCCGGGTGATGCGACACGCCCACCTTGCCCTGCGTACCGATTTGCTCGAACGGAATTTCTACAAAGCCAGGAATCCGCGTGAACACCTCTGCATCCGCAGTCAGCCGGAAGTCGCCCGCCGCCGGATCTACGAAGCCGGGATTGCTGCTGGCGATCCAGTTGTTTTCATAGTTCATCAAATTATGAATGTCCCTTGCCCCATTCGCATTAGTCTGATTCGAACGGGTGAGCGTCGGGTTATAGATGACATTATTTTTGAAGTGATTGGTCGTTGGGAAGTAGCGGTCCTCCTCGAAGAACGTGAGCAGCGCCGGGTATTTCTCCGCATAGATCGAGTCCTCGAAGTTGTTGAAGCGCTCGAACAGCTCCAGCCACTTCGGCATATAGTCACGATCCACCCGGTTGCCCGGCTCACGGCTCATGAACATCTCGTAATTTTCATAGGGCACGTAGGTGTCGATGAACATATTGTTGGCCGCGTAGATGTATGAGCCCGTACCGCTCTTGATGGCGCTGTTGCCCATTTTGTAGAAAATATTTTCCTCAATCGTCATGTCCATCGTCATATTGTCGGGATAAATGCCCTCCACACCGTGCAGGTTCTCCCCGATATGGTGAAAATAGTTGCGCCGGATGATCGTGCCGCGCTCATCCGGCATCATCCCGGCGTTCATGTAGATTGCCCCAAGATCCTGGAAATCCTTGCAGATGTCGTAGATGTTGTTGTATTCGATCAGGTGATCATTGCCGTACAGGATGATGCCAGGATGTGGCGCGTCATGGATCTCGTTGCCGATCGCCTGGTTGCCGACGCCAGAGAACAGCACGCCGGGGTTGTATGCCTTGTGGTAGTAGGCAAAGTCATGGATATGCGAATTCTCCACCCGATTGTTGCCCGGCTCCAGCGTCTCCTTGTCGCCGCCATTCAGCGTCACCGCCGTACCGCCAACATGACGGATATGCGAGGAGATGATGGCATGATGACTACCGTTACGGTCATTCTCCACACCGTCGTAGCCGTAGCGGCCTGGAGCGTTGATGCGCACACCACCGTTGGTAAAGTTGCTGATCTCGCAGTTCACGATCTCCACATGGCTGCCGCCGAGAATGATCGCTGCGACATCCCTTCCGTACGCTAACTCCAGCTCCTCGAAGCGGATGTGCGAGGCCCCCGTCGTGCGCAGCATCGGCGTCTTCAGCATGGTCACTGTCGCTTCTGCCTCACCACTGCGGAAGGCCGCGTTGGGCATCAGATAGAGCAGACCCGCATCCCGATCAATGTAGTACTCGCCCGGCGCATCCAGCTCCTCGAGCAGATTTTCTGCAAAATGGAAGTCGGGGTACCAGTTCTTGAGCAGACCCGACATTTCGCCATGCGCCAGCGTAATTGTCTTGTTGTCGGTGTCGATGCTCGCCACCTTGTTGTAGGACCACTCCCAGCTGTATCCGAAGATGCCGTCCAGCCAGATATCCTCGGCCTGTGTCCAGTAGCGGGGCCGATCGTACGTATACGAGAAGGTGCCCCCACGCTCATGCAAATCTGCATCGTCGACCGTCGGTCCAGGATCGAGAATCTCATTCATCTGAACCGTTCCTTCATTTGGCCAGCGAGCCAGCGTCATGCCCTGACCGCCAACATACAGCTCCATCGGCGGAACCAGACTGAGATCGTTGGCCTTCCAGTAGCCATGCCGACTGATCTGACCATAATCCGTAATCCCTGCTGCGGACAGGTCAAATTGCAGCACCTTGCCGCGGGCATCCGGCTCGATGATGCGCGCCAAGACATCGGAATCGGTGACGGGCTGGAAGCCGGTCGTATCCAGCTCCTGTCCTCCGGTCAGCCGCACCGTCTCGCCAGGATACGACCGGTACACGATCGGCGCATCCGCTGTACCGGAGTCCTCCTCGCCCAGCTCGAACGTCGCCGAACGCGCATAGGTCCCTTCCCGTAGATAGACGGTGATGCCACCCTCGGGCAGCCCCTCTTCTTCTTTTAGCTCCCGAACGGCCTCCCTTGCCCCCTCCAGCGTCAGCAGCGGTTCCTGCGCTGTGCCACTATTGGAATCGCTTCCATTTGGCGATACATAAATCGCCGTCTCTGCTGCCGTGACCGGCTCCGCCTGTGCGCCTGGGACGGGAAGCCCCGTCCAGGCCACGGTGAGGGCCAACAGCCCCACCAACCATCGCTTCTCTCTTGCCACTGCATTCATCCTTTCCCTGACTATGAAATGGATTGCCCCTGTATTGTGACAAGCGGCGGCCGTTTGAGGATATCCCAAAATCCGTGAATCATGCGCAGCCGGGTTATAATTTTTGAATTTTATATTAAAATCCGGGTTTAAACTTACTGACCCAAGGCTGCGTTGAGGCGGTACTCCTTGGGGGTCATGCCGTATTTTTTCTTGAACAGGGTAATGAAGTAGCTGGCATTGTTGAAGCCGAGGTAGTCGGCGACCTCCTTGACATTGTAACTGCTGCCGACCAGCAGCTCGCAGGCCTTCTCCAGCCGATAGCTGTTGAGATAATCCCCCACTGAGCACTGCTCGTACTGCTTGAACAGGCGTCCGACATAGGCCGGTGACATCTTCAGATGCTCCGCAATCGACTGCAGGCTTAGATTAATGTCGGCGTAATGCGTCTCAATGAACTCCTTCATCGTATCGACGACCAGCTTGTTGCGGTCCTCCTTGAGCGGGGAATGGTCGGCTTGGCAGATCTGAGCCAGGTACCCGCCGATCAGCTCCTGCATGTCCGTCAGCGATTCAGCCTGCAGCACCTTGCGGTTCAAATGCTGCAGCTCCACTGAACCTGCGTGCACCGCAAAAGCCGGCTCGCGGAGAATCTGCTTGATGACCAGAATCACCTGCATCACGGCATAGGTCATATAGTCGTAGTGAATCGTCGCAATGAGTCCAAACATCCGTCCCAGCACCGCCTGCACGGCGTCTGCGTTCTTGGCCCGCAGGCTCTCCGCCAGCTTGTGCTCCAGCTCTGCCGGAATCGAGAAGTCCTGGCGAGCCAGATTGCTTTGAATCGTAGCGGGCGTAATGATGGCGTCCGGTCCGAGCGCCAGACGGTACATGAGCTGCTGTACAGCAGCTTCGTAGGTTGCGGTCAGCTCGCTGTAAGTCACAGTTGCCTGGCCTAGTGCCGCTGCAAAGGTGCGGCCAAGGTAATACCGCTTGTACGTCTGCTGTGCCTCGCCGAGCAGGCCCGCCAGCCCGCTCATGTCCACCTCCCCGGTCTCTACCTGCAGGATGACAACTAGATACTCCCCGTTCATATCTACCACCCGGTTAGCGTAGCGCCTGGCCACTGTTTCTTCAATAATATTGCAGGCCGCGAACCGGTACAGCTTCTCCTGCCGCGCCTCTGCTGGCGACATCACGCCCCCGGGGGCCTGCGGCTGGTCCAGCGCCACGACGGCTGCGGCCCAGTGCAGGTCAGCCGTCTCTCCAGTCGCGAACAGCTGCGGACTGGCCTCCGCACAATGCTGCAGCTCCTCCTCCGTCATCGTTGCGCTGTCTGCAACCCAGCGACGCAGATAATAGTCGCCGACAATTTTGCGGCTGCGGTTCCCCTCCTGATCCACCTCGCGCAGCTTCTCCAGTGTCGATTGATAGACATCCGTAATGAAGCGCATCTCATCCTCACTGGCAGCAGCCGGGGCCGCACCTGCATCACTGCCTGGCAGGCCGGTCCGCTTAAACAGCTCGAACAGCTTGCCCACCGGACGGTACAGCCGGTTCGAGATGACCAGCGACAGCACGAAGCTGGCGACGAGGAATGCTCCAATGAGCAGCAGCATCGCATTGCGCAGCGTCTCGGCCCGGCCCATGACCTGCTCATAGGGCAGGATATTCAGAACCTTCCACTGGCTTACGCCAACACTGAGCTCTGAGATGACGTACCGGTCTCCTCCGATGCGGCGAATCGAGAAATCTGCCGTGCCCTCAGCTCCCGTAGTAGCAGGCGACTCCGACAGATATGCCTGAACGGCTGCTGGCTGCAGGACGTCCATATCGTCCGATTGCAGCAGGCGGCCTCGCTCGTCGACCAGCACCATACCGCTCTGCGTGTCGGTCATGTTGTCCAGCTGCATTATGTTCTCGAAGATCCATTCCGGACGGATATTGACCACCACGGCATTTGGGGTTGCATCCTGGCCGGGATAATGATCGACAACAATATAGGAGAACAGATCAACATAAGACCCGTTCTCATCCAGCTTGAGCGGAATGAGCTGGGCCAGCGAACCGGCGTCGGAGGGACCCAGCCGCTCCATCAGCCGGCTCTGGAGTTCCGGCCAGTGCTGGCGCGACCACACACCGGAGCCGCCGCTGTAGAATTGGTCAGCGGTGCCACTATAGACGACAATGGAGTCAACGAAGGACGTGGAATCCGCCAACGTATCCAGCTTGCGCAGCGTCTGGAATTTCATGACCGGATCCGGCTGTGCTGCATTCATCAAGTAGATAATACTGGGATCGAGCGTGGCGACGATGCCGAGGTTGCGCACGATATCATGAATATAATTGATGTTGTGCTTGATTTGCGTCAGGACCTTTTGGTTGGCTTCCTGCTGGGTCTGCAGGATCGTCTCGCGGGAGAAGAGGTAGAAGGACAGAGCCGTAATGAGCAGCAGCCCGGCCATGGAGAGGTTGAAGTAAAAGAGGATGCGCTGCAAAAATTTCCTGCCGGCGATATGCCCCATCAGTTTCATCGGCTGACCACTCCACTCCGTAAGATGGCCTGCCCGGCCATCCGTCTCCTTGTGGATTAAGGAGACTTACGCGCGCGGGCAGGCGTAACATTATGTCAGAGTGTACCGCCCTCCGGCAAGGACGGTCAAGGCTATTTGCGGGAATTTATAACAATCTGCTGATTTTGATATCGAATTGGCTATACCTTACGCCGCCTATGAAACAGAATCGAAGCCACCGTGGCCGACAACAGGAGCATCCCCCCGAACCAGACGACAGCCCATACGGCTTGATTACCGATTGGTGTGCCGATGAGCAGACCGCGCAGTGTCTCAATCAGCGGCGTCATCGGCTGATGCGCGGCAAAGGCATGCAGCCAGGAAGGCATCGTCTCTGTCGGAACAAACGCGCTGCTCACATACGGCAGGAACATGATGAAGAAGGAAAAGGCGCTGGCTGTCTCAGCGCTTCCTGCAACCAGGCCAAATACCACAGCCAACCAGCTAATGGCAAGCAGGAACAGACTCAGGATAGCGAAGATGCCCAGCCAGTCAAGCAGCGTCGCACTGGGACGGAAGCCGATCGCGATGGCACACAGAAAAACGAGCAGCGTCCCCAACAGACTTTTGACATAGGTACCAAGCACATGGCCTCCCAGCAGCGCCGCCGGTCTGGCTGGCATACTCCGCAGCCGATCGAACAAGCCGCCGTTCATATCCAGTGCCACACTCATCGCGGTCATGGAGCTGCCGTAGCCGACGCAAGTCACGATAACGCCGGGAACGATGTAGTTGATATACTCGCCTCCGGTCTGGATCGCGCCACCGAACACATAGACGAAGAGCAGCATGAGCATCACGGGCAGGCCTACACTCAGCAGAAGGGACTCCGGGCTGCGCAGCATATGGCGGATGCTCCGGATGGTCATCATGCCGCTGTCATGAAGCGTCCAATACAAGGCAGATCTACGCATAATGTCTAACCTCCTTTTCCGTGTTCCCTGTCAGGGCCATAAACACATCATCAAGCGTTGGCTTGCGGTAATTCACGGTCGCGGGAACAATATCGTGCTCATGCAGCATATTCAGGGCGCTGCGGAGACTATCGGTCGTCCCTCCCGCGGGTAGGCTTAGCTGCAATCCGTCGCCCTCCATGGGTAGGTGCAATAGGGTCGCGGCTCGCCTGCCGTCGGCCGAGTTGTGAAAATGCAGCTCCAGCCTCTCCTCGCCAATTACCGCTTTGAGCTGTTCCGCCGTCCCCTCCGCCACGATCCGCCCTTCGGCGAGCACTGCAATCTTGTCGGCCAGTTGGTCCGCCTCCTCCAGATATTGCGTCGTCAGGAAGATGGTGACCCCCTCGCGAGCCAACTGCCGGATCATCTCCCACATGCTTGCCCGGCTTCTCGGATCGAGGCCGGTCGTCGGCTCATCCAGAAAGATAACCTTGGGTGAACCCAGCAGACTAATCGCGATATCCAGCTTGCGCCGCATCCCCCCGGAATAGGTTTTGACAATCTTGCCAGCGGCGTCGGTCAGATCGAAGAGCGTGAGCAACTCCGTGGCTCGCCGCCTCACCGTTTGACGGTCCAGATGGAGCAGGCCGCCCATGAGATGAAGATTCTCCTTCCCGGTCAGCAGCTCATCCACCGCGGCATATTGACCTGTCAGACTGATGATCTGCCGCACCCGGTCCGACTCTAGGGTTACGTCGCAGCCATCAATGGAGGCCGTGCCACGATCAGCCTGAATGAGTGTCGATAGGATGCGTACAGTTGTGGTCTTCCCTGCCCCGTTCTCCCCCAGCAGGGCAAAAATCTGCCCCCGTTCCACCTCAAAGCTAACGTCATCCAAAACTACTTTATGGGCATACGACTTCTTAAGGCCGCGTACTTGTATAGCTGGAGCTCTCATTTGCACTCCCCCTTTATTGATTGACTTGTTCAGTCAATAATAAATATAAGGGGGTTGACTGAATCTGTCAACGGTTATTGTTGGCCGCTTGTCCTCCGGCATTTTTTGCACAAAAAAAGAAGATGCTCGCGCATCCTCTCCCCTCTAACGTACCGTGATCATCCGCATGAGAATATCCAGCTTGCTGTCCAGACCCTTCTTCCACCATTCTAAACTGTCGGTAATGATCCCGGCGATCACCGTCAAGAACAGATTGGCCAGTTCCGACGGCTCGCCATCGATGATGTCTCCCTCGCGCTGCCCCTGATCGAAGAGCGGTGTCAGCATCCCGATATACAGACCTCCGGCGCTTTCTACCATGGTCTGCGTTTTCTCCAGTACATCCTCCGACTTGTCCACGTGCTGGATGACCCGGAAGATGTCGCCATTGCTCTCCTCAAATGCGAATCGGGTGAACAGCCTGATCTTCTCCACCGCAGGCATCTCCACCTTCATCAGCTGTCCCATATCCTCTTGGACGACCGTCGCTTCCATGGCCCACTCCAGACTCTGGTGCAGCACTTCCTCCTTGGAGTCAAAATAATGATAGAGCAGCCCGTGACTGACTCCGGCTTCCTTGGCGATCATGCTGATCTTCGTCAGCTTAATTCCGTTCTCGGCAAACACCTTGATCGCCGCCCGCATCATCTGCTGCTTGCGCTCCAGGCGAATCGACTCCAGCTGCTCCTCGTTCAACGGCGCCATACGTTCATTCCCCTCGTCTCTGCTTGGTAGCCTTATCATAGCATGAGGGAGATCGTGTGACAAAACGTCTGCTCATCTCGGATCCTCAGCTCGTATTCTATACGGGCGGAATATGTCCGTTATTCCCACGGCCGATGCAGACACTGATATCATGGAGGGTGTGAAAAGGGAGCCTTGATAGGGCTCCCTTTATAGCTGTGCCAAGGGCACGCCATTTAGTTTGACCCCATCCACGATCGTGTCCGTGCCGCCCCAGTCAGGGAGCGCATCCGACTCACCAACGAAGCGGCTGCCGTAGAAGGAGCCGCCCCCGAGTACGCTACCCTCGAAGCTGCAGTCTTCAAACACACAATGCATGAGCATGGCCCCGCGAAGCTTTGCGTCATTGAATCGACACCGCACGAATGACACATCCCTAGCGACCGTCTTACTCAGATTGCTGCTTGTAAAGTCACAATCCACAAACCGTTCGCCTAACCTGGCCTGGCTGAGATTGGACTGGCGGAAGGAGCAGTGGTCGAATTGACGCGTCACGAATCGGTTACTCAGCTTGATGCCTTGGAGCAGGCAATGGGACAGGGTCGATGAACGCAGCGTAGCAGCATCCAGAAACTGGGCATAGGACAAATCGACCCGCTCCAAGGTGAGATACTCCATCGCCTCCGTCAGGGCGACCCCTCTGAAGTCCGCGTAACCATCCTCTGTCTTTCCGAAGGGCGAGGATGGGAAAGCACGATCTTTTTTGTGCAGATTTCGCTTGCCCGTTATGGCAGCCAGCTGTTCCTGAAACTCGGCCGTCTGTTCTGGTGACCATCGGGTGGTGGCTTGTTTCTTGTTCACAAAGCACCCCCAGCGGATACGTTGTCGGGATGGATCTTCGCTGGCTCGTCCGCGTTGTGCATACGAAGCAAGAGATGCTCAACTTCGGCTAGTGGCAGATCCAGTTGTTTACTAACCTCATGCAGTCCAATGTCCTGATCCAGCAGCTCACGCGCCCGCTGCAGTCTACCGTTCAGCCAGTCGTTAGCCACCATCCACTCTCGCACTTGCTTCAATAGCGCATCTCGTGTCGGTTTGTCGGCGTGTTTCGGGTATTTGGCTACCGATTCGTATAAGTACTGATCCAGTTGCTGCCCTAACGCTTCCCGCTGCTCATGCTTGGACAGCCGCAGATACTGCTCATAGCTGAGACTAATATCCAGGTACAGTACCTGCTCCTTGCTATCGAACCGCCGAAACGTCTTGCGGCCATAGCTCTCCGGCAGCACGCGCAGCGCAATCACAATACCATAGGGAAAGGTCCAAGCTTGGGCCAGCTCCTCCAGCGGCACGAGCTCATCCCGCAATTGAGGTACACAGGTTCCATGCGTATCTAACACAAAAGCAAATTCCATGTTGGCCTCCTCTACAATCCAGACTCTTCCTCCCATCCTAGCATGAGATTCATGCATTGGACAGCCGCACCAGACGAGCCTTTGCCCAAGTTGTCCAGTCTACAGGCAACAAGAATTTGCTCGTCATGGCCGAGCACCATAATTTGAGCTTGGTTCGTACCATTGCATCGGGTCGGATCGAGGGCATGCGGAGGCATCTCCTTGATATCGTCCAGTGGAAGCACGCGGACAAAGGGCTCCCCCTCGTAATACGCTGCAAGTGCCGCATGGACGTCGTGGAGACCTGGTTGACCATGAAGCAGACGACCAGCCAAAGGCACTGTCCCTACCATGCCATTATAGTAATCACATACCGTAGGCAAGAAGATTGGTTCATAGTCCAGGCCTGTCCGTTTCTTCATCTCCGGTAGGTGCTTGTGATGCAGCCCCAAGCTGTAGTGCTGCGGTCGACTCAGACTGTCTCCTCTGTTCGAGGCATTCTGGTATTGCTCAATAATTGGTCTTCCCCCTCCGCTGTAACCCGTTAATGAGTTGTAGCTTATGGGATAATCCCGCGGCAAAATCCCTTGCTGGACAAGGGGATTCACGGATAGTACGAAGGCCGTAGCGTGACAGCCTGGTACGGAAACACGTGCAGAAGCAGCTATTTTCTCCCTCTGATCGGGTACCAATTCAGGCAAACCATACACCCAAGCTTCGTCTGTGCGAAATGCCGTGCTACTGTCGATCACCCGAGTAGTTGGATTGGTAATGAGCGTCAGGGCTTCTCTAGCAGCTTCATCTGGCAGGCACAAGAAGACAATTTCGGCCTCGTTCATGCATGCGGTCCTTGCCTCAGTATCTTTTTTGTACATCTCAGGTAGGGATAGCAACTCCACATCAGGCCTGCTTTGGAGCCGATCGTGAATTTGCAACCCCGTTGTGCCGTATTGACCGTCTATGTATACCTTCATTAAATAATCCTCCAAGCCAAATGTATATTTATACATAATAGTGTATTTATATTTATTTGTATACACAAAAACCACCTTTCTAGGGGTGGCTTATTTCGAAACTATCACGGTCTTCGCCGCAGCTTCCTAATGAGCGAAAGAAGGAGCATCACTGTAATTATGAATCCACTCCCGACAATAAACAGATCATAGTCTTTGTCAGTAATCCATCTCATCTTGCCTCTCAAATTCACCTCTTCAAGATCCGTCTGACCTGCTCCTAACACATACAGATCCTCTTGGGCATGGGATAGCTCCATGGTACGATGACAGCTACTGGTGTATAGCCCTTTCTCTTTGTGCTCATAGGCATACACAAGATAGGTCGCTCCCTCTTGGTAGAAAGCACCACAATTACTCGTCGTATCATAAACAATAAATTGGGTCTGGCCGACACCTTTCCACGTTTCCTGGACTTCAAACAGATAGACATTCCAGTATTCTATAGCGCCTCTCATACCCTCCTGCTGACGTTCGATCTTGGAGAAGAGGAGCTTACCTGAAAACACGGCCTTAGCCCGCTCCAGCTCTTCCGCCGGACCTCCTGGATCTGCACAGTCGCATGCCTGTGCTTGTGGCGAGAACGTGAAGCTGCCGATCACGACAATAAATAACAGTAATATGAGCATTTCCTTTTTCAATGAATCCCCCCACCCAACTTCTACGTATAACTACTAAACGTACCTTTAGTGGGAATTGTTTCTTTTTTCAAAAATGCTCTGGCTACTTCTCTAACGCTTGTGACGAGAGTGTGGATTATTAGCTGACCTCAAATTGCTAACGGCCACCAGAGCGCTTAATCATAAAGAAAATGGACTCTTACAACGCTAACGGCCACAGGCGCACTTATTTGCTCTAAAACTAGACATTTCGGCTGAAAACGCGTGAATAACTGCTCTCCTGTCCGTTAGAATTGCAATTGGGACGTTGAAGGCCTAATAGGTGCTGTGGCGGCCGTTACAGCAAAAATAATCCTGAGTGATGCGCGGTAAACCCATTCCGCATGAATCGACACTCTCGTGACAAGCTCTATTTATGCCAAATGAAGCCGTTTCGAATTGCTATTTTGGTGTTTTTTCAAGGAATGATGTGCTGTAACGTGCGGTGGCAAGCGTTAGAGCACGGGGAGATTTTTAGGTGTCTAGATAATAAGAGAGGGGAGAACAGCGAGATGAAACAACGAATATGGCTCCTATCGATTCTGGTGGTTTGCGTGGTGGCCGGTGCCTTCGTAGCAACTCATTTCATGGGCAATCAAATGAGTCCCACGGCGGTGGCTCAGGTCAAAGGGGTCGCGGTGGAGCAAGAGGAGTTTAGGGAGTCCAAAGAAAATCGTCGCATGTTAGTTTCGGTAGGTGTTGCTTCGCCAGAGGATCCTTTCATACAATTGAGTGATGAAAAAATCATCGAAAATTTGATTACCCCCAAGTTGGTTGCCGAAAAAGCAATTCGGAAGGGTATCACAATACCTGAAGAAGACGTCGATGAACAAATCGCTCATCAGCGAAAAATGTTAGAGGAAATCGATCCATCTGACGAGCAACAGGCAATGGCCATTGAAGTAATGGCTCAAACACTAGAGCGCAAGGGCATGACGGAAGAAGAGTATTGGCAAGCGGAGACTACGCGAGAGGGTTATCGAAGCTGGCTCTATCTAAGCGCGTTGATGGATGAGATGAGGGAGATTGAAGACCCGGAGGAATGGCGAGATTCTGTGGAATACAGGCAAGAGCTCTACAACCAAATCCAGGACGATATTGTCTATAATTATGACCTAATTCAGGAGATCAACAACTCACTGGAGGGATGATCATACTACGGTCCATAGCTGCTAACTTGACATATAATTGTTCTTCTTGACTTAAGTCAATACGCGCCATCCACCCCCTTAGTACAATGAGAGCACAATGTGTTGAGGGGGGTTTTCTCATGACTGTATCGGAGAAAGGATTGTATCATACACGGCAAGCAGCCATCCTTGCTAGATCAGGTCTACTGGTGATGGCGGCTGCCGTATGGTTATGCTGGGTAAAGGCCTAACTAATTGGAGATCAAGCCTCCTACTCCGCCCCTAAAGCTTCCCCATATTCATCAAATATCGCCTGGTATTTCGCCTCAAAGATCGACCACCGATTCTCTTCCCCATGCTTATCCCGCAAAGCCGCTACATAGGTTCTGGCCTCCTCGATCGCTCCGGATTGCAGCAGTAAGTGCAGGCCCTCCTCGCTCATATGTAGTGCCGGCAGGGTGCGGTAGTAATCCACGATTGATCTGGCGTTTGTCATCTGTTCAAAGAAGCGGATAACCTCCTCCAAACCGTCCCGCAGCGTCTGTCGGATGATTTCCACATCTATATCCTCAGTGAGTTCGAACCGGGCCGGCATCGATGTTGCAATGCTCTCTATACGGGACCGGAAATGACACTCCACTTCTGTTGGCGGACTCTGGATGGTTTTGCCCTGAATTGTCGCCAGCTCGGGACTGTAAATGCCGCAGTTAACATAGAACATCACCCTGTCCACTGTATTCCCCGAAGACTTCTGAATGTTGATGATGTAAGTAAGTGCATCTGTGCTTCGATAAAAATTCAACCCCTTCCTGACAAAGCCATGCTCGAGAAGAAAGGGTTTAACGTCTTGCTTGATCAGGTCATTGAATGTTTGCTGCACGCTGCATCCTCCTTTTGGACAATTAGGCAAGAATTCTGAATCATTGGGCTACCGACAGCTAATAGGCCTCGTCATAATAGAGCTATACCTATTGTACAGGAGGGGTAAGCAAGATGGCCAAATGGATTTCATTTGCATTACTTGTTGTGCTCGCTGGTCCTTGGGCCCTACAGGCCTGCAATCCTGAAACACCCTCTGGGAAAGGAGTGGATTCCATGACAAATGTTCATCCCGACCCCCATCCCTATGTCGGCATGTGGGTTACAGCGGATGGCTATATCCGGCACGAGTTGCTCCCGAATGGACGTTATGATGAAGCGCGCGGCGACCGCAAAAGTGCGTACCAGGGCAGTTACACGATTACGGGCGACCACATCGAATATGTAGATGACACCGGCTTTACGGCCGATGGGGATTTTGTTGATGACGTCTTGTACCATGCGGGTATGGTGTTATATCGGGAAGACTAACTCTTTCGTTAGATTCATTCTACCACTCACCAACGCAAAAAGGGCACTGGGCTCGCCATATGCAAGCCCGGTGCCCTGTGTTGTACATATCGTTAGTCATTGAGCCGAATCTCACGCCCCAAGGCGGCAGATTCATAAATGGCAGAGAGAATCTTAATCATATCCACGCCATGCTCCGGCAGATTGATCGGTTCGGCCCGCTGTTGCACAACATCGATAAAATGCTTGAGGTGCTCGCCATGCGCGGGCAACGGCTGCCCCTTAAATGCTGGCTTCAGATTTGTCAGTTGACCGGCCGTCTCGGTGAACACCTCCAGCTCACCGCGCTTCAGACTGAAGCCCGACTTGGTGCCGCGCAGCTCTACGAAGTTCATTTCCTCGGCTACATTGGAGGCCCAGCTGAATTCCAGCTGCAGCGTGGCGCCATTTTCAAAGCGGATAAAGCCCGTGGCCAAGTCTTCTACGTCGAAGACTGCTTCACTGCCGCTAACACGGTCACCGAAGTTGCTATGGACGGAATCGGTCAGCTCATCCTCTGCGAACTTGGTGTACGTCGCCCCTGACACTGCAACCGGCTTGGGATTGCCCATCAGCCAGACTGCGAGGTCGATAAAATGTACGCCCAGATCGATCAGCGGTCCGCCGCCGGATAGCTCCTTGGTCGTGAACCAGCCGCCCTTGCCCGGGATGCCGCGCCGACGAAGCCAGCCGCAGCGGCCCGTATAGATTTCGCCCATTAGACCATTCTCAATGTAGCGTTTAATATACTGTGCCGCCGGCGTGAAGCGGTTGTTGCGCATCGTCATGAGCACCTTGCCGCTCGCTGCCGCTGCGTCTGCCATCGCTTGTGCTTCATCTGGATTAATCGCGTCCGGCTTCTCACAGAAGACGTGCAGACCCGCCTGAAGCGCAGCCACCGCAACCTTGGAGTGGTATAGATTCGAGGTACAGATGTCGATCGCATCCAGTTCCTCCTGAGCTATCATTTCGTTGTAATCCTCATAGACGCCTGTAATACCATTCGCCTCGGCGACCTCCGCAGCCCTCCCCGGCTTAATGTCACATACTGCAACAATTTCGACCTCCGGATGGTCCAGCAGCGGCTGCAAATGCGCAGTCGTAAAGATACTCCCCGTGCCCACAATCCCCAATCTCAATGTTTTACCCATGCTCTTGTGTCCTCCTTCAGGCTAAGTCATTCCTTGATCTATTTGCCGTTCCACAGGCGATACTGCCTACCGCGAACAGCGCCTCCGTATCTTGCGTTCGAGTTCAAGTATACCGCTTAAGCGTTCTCATTGTCGTTGACCGGATTTCCGATTTTGTTGACCTATCTTCCGATATTTCTATCCCTAAGCACGCATACCAAGTACAATGGATACAAGATACTCATATATAAGGAGGCGATCCCATGCTACTGGTAGTCAGCGCCGGATACTCAAGACATACGAAGCCTTTTCATTCCAGCAGTGTGCATCAGGTATATTTGGTGAGGTTGCAGGTGGAGGGGCATTGTCACGCCTTCGTGAACGACACGAGGTATGAACTGGGTCCGGGGGATTTGTTGCTCTGCAAGCCGGGGGATAGCTATCAGCTGCATATTTTACAGGAGCCGTCTGAGCATGGTTCGAGTGGAGATTACTTTTTTGGCATTCGGCCGGATGGTTGGATGGCCGCATATTGGGGCTCGCTGGGGGAACGTACGAAGCTGCATACCGGGGCGGATGTAACGAGTGTATCGTTATGTAAAACGCTCGTGCAAGAGCGCCGCCGGGTCAATGATGCCCATCCGGCGATTCTCGACGGGCTGGCGAGAAGCCTGTTGCTTCATCTGCAGCGTCAAGCGGGAGATGATCAGAGCGGCGATGTCTACCAGCGCCGCTCTGCATCCTTGATCAAATCGTTCGTGGAACGGCACGCCGCTGAGCCCTTCAAGCTGCAGGAGGCGGCGCGAGCTGCGGGATTGGGCATCTCGAGAGCCTCGCAGCTGTTTCGTCAGATATACGGCCAGACCATCATGGACTACGCCATTGATGTCCGGCTAGGGATGGCCAAGGAGCAAATGCTGGTCAGCGGCTCCAGCCTGCAGGAAATTGCCGAGCAGTGCGGCTTTGCCAACTACACGCATTTCAATCGGCTATTCCGGTCACGCAGTGGTCAATCGCCAAGCAGCTACCGCAAGCGATTGCTGTCCTAACTGCGGTTCCTGTACCGAACCATCCGAAGAACAAGAATGGCTACCAGGAGAAGGAGGCCACCGCCAACGATTAACTTGTCGTAATCCTTGTCTGTGATCCACCGCATCTGGCCGCTCAGGTTGACCTTATCAAATGAAGTATAGCCCGGTCCGAGCGCAGCCAGATCCTCCTCGGCTTGCTCGATACCCACTGTACGGCTGCAGAAACTGGTGACGAGCTCACCGTCAATCTCCAGTGCGTAGACCAGATAAGTCGCATCTTCCATGAGATTCATCCCGCACGAAGAAAGATACGCAGTATCATAGACGATCTGCTGGCTCTGCTCAACACCCTTCCAGCTTGACTGCACCTCAAACAAATTAGCCTGCCGGTTTACGATCGGGCCTGTCATCCCTTCCTGTTGACGTTGCGGTTTGCTCTTCACTATAGTCCCTACAAACACCGCGTCCGCACGCGCCAATTCTGCCTCTGGGTCCAGCCGCTCCACGCAGCTGCATGCGAGAGCCTGAGTCGGCGCCAGCAGCATGAAACTGCCCATCAGCATGACAAAGGCTAAGCCCATCATTGTAAATCGTCTCATACCGTCCTCCTGAGATGTATGTCCTACTTACTAAACGACCCAAGGATGGGAATGGTTGCATTCCATGTCGTTCATTCATCGTAGAGACGGCAGGAGACTTATACTTTTTTGGTTTTAAGATAAAAATCGAACAATCCCGATTCCTTGGCCGAGCGGAAAGCCATATACACAAATGGTCCCAGGATCAAGCCTGTCATGCCGAAGAAAACATAGCCCACATACATCGACAAGACCGTAGGCAGTGCATTGAGGCCAATGGAGTGGCCCAGCACTTTGGGCTCAATAATCCGACGCAGCACCAGCAAGACCAGTGCAAGAATAATTAGCTGAATGCCGGCGCTCGTGTTGCCCATAATCATCTCCAGAACCGCCCAGGGAACAAGCACTAGAGCAGGCCCGACGTAGAGTGGAATGATATCCACTGCCCAGATAATGATCGCCATGATTAAGGCAGCGCTCGGAGAGATGAACAGCAGCGCAATATAGGTCACAATGAGTATGCCGATACTCATGATGAACTGAGCTTTCCAGTAGCCCAAGAATACCTTGCCCATCCG
This sequence comes from Paenibacillus daejeonensis DSM 15491, assembly GCF_000378385.1. Classification (GTDB taxonomy): domain Bacteria; phylum Bacillota; class Bacilli; order Paenibacillales; family Paenibacillaceae; genus Paenibacillus_D; species Paenibacillus_D daejeonensis. The sequence continues at coordinate 352,227 of NZ_KB899661.1, forward strand.
CTGGAACACGAACTCCAGCTTGCTGGAGGTGTCTGCCTTGAAGGCGCCGAAGAACAAGTTCAACAGCCGCGGCAGATCCATGCTGATCAGGAAGAACGTAATCAAATAGATCAAGGTAACCAGCAACGTATTGGGAATGGACTGCAGCCAGGTGCCAATCCAGCCGATCAGCTGTGCCGTGAACTCTGCGGCTGTCTCCGTCAGACCAGCAGCTCTGCTCTCAATTTCTGCCGTAATCATTTCCCCTTGTGGAATCTGGTCCACAAATTCATTGAACTGGACGATCTTCTCATCCACGAACTGCTGAATGGTCCTCGCATATTGCGGAATGTTGAACGACCACTGATAGATCATATTGATGACACGGGTTAAGACGACATAGAAGGTGAGGGCCGCAACGACACAGAAGGTGGTGAAGACAATCGTCACGGGAAGCAGCCTCTTCTCCGTCTTCAGTCGTTTCTGCAGCCAGCGGACAAGCGGCTCAAAGATCAACGCTGTCAGTACAGCAAGCAGCAGCGGCAACAACGCCGAGAAATAAAAGTACACCAGCACGCCTGCGATAAGCACCAAGCCAATGGTTATCAGACGCCTCAATAAAACCGGATTGACCATTCGTCACGTTCCTTTCCACTTAAACCTGCGAAGGTACCAAAACATCTATATATTAATCCTACTGTCTTGAGGGGAGAAAGTAAAATATTCTCCCTCTGCCCTTGTATAAAACGAGCCAATTACGCTATACTGATCAGAATAAAGACACCAGGCCGATGAAGAGAATCCAACTCGGAGGCGTTTTCGTCAAGGAGATCATCCATCTCCCTAAGTTAGCCGGCACCGCCCGTTACCGCGGAACTAAGTGGATCAGACGCTGTCTGGTCAATTTGGGTGGCACCGCGAGAATAGCGCTCTTCGTCCCAATCTGGACGAGAGCGCTTTTTGTATTCTCATGAAAAGGAGTAGGGTGCCATGCTGGACATCAAATGGATTAGGCAGCATCAAGCGGTTGTGCAGACAATCGCGGAGCAAAAGGGGATTGCTATCTCGGTCTCTGAATTACTGGAATACGATGACAGACGCCGGGCGCTGCTTCACCAGTTGGAGCAGCTGCGCCAAGAGCGCAACCGGCTCAGTCAGGAAATCAGTGGGCTGCTGCGGAACAAGGAGCAAGAGATAGCCGAGCTACACAAACACCAGGTCAGGGAGATTAATTCCCAATTAAGTGAGCTGGAAACGGCTTATACCGAAGTCGAAGACTACTATAACCAACTCATGCTGCGCGTGCCCAACGTCGTATCACCGGATACACCCACAGGAGCATCGGATCAAGACAATGTGGAGATTAAACAAGTGGGTGAGTTGCCGGCATTTGCGTTTGACCCGAAGGACCATGTCACGCTAGGCGAGCTCCACAAGATCATCGATATTCCTCGGGGCGTGCGCACAGCTGGCAGTCGGAATTACTATCTTGCTGGAGCTGGTGCTCTCTTGCACCGCGCTGTGCAACAGCTTGCTCTGGACGTCCTGCTGCGAAAAGGATTCACCTTGCTTGAGGTTCCGCTCATGGTGAGGACGGAGGCTCTGCTTAATACCGCGCACTTCCCGCTGAGCCAGGACCAGACATATCGGATGGTGGATGAAGACAAGTGGCTGGTCGGCACCTCCGAGGTTCCGCTTGTCTCGTATTATCATGATGAGATTGTAGACGTAACTGAGCCCATCCGGCTGGCCACCGTGTCGTCTTGCTTCCGCAATGAAGTGGGCTCGGCGGGCAAGGATGTTCATGGCCTCTACCGGGTGCATCAGTTCGCCAAGGTCGAGCAAGTCATCCTCTGCGAGGGTAGTCTTGAGGCATCCGAGCAGCTCTTCCAGGAAATCACGGCCCATGCCGAAGAAATCCTGTCGCTCTTGGAGCTCCCCTATCGCATCCTGGCCGTATGCACCGGGGATATGTCCCAGAAGACGTATAAGCAGTGGGACATTGAGGCCTGGATGCCGAGCCGGCAGGCGTATGGCGAGACGCATTCCTCGTCCAATCTGCTGGATTTTCAGGCCCGGCGCTCGAACATCCGCTACCGGGATGCAGCGGGCAGGACCCATTACTGCCACACGCTGAACAACACTGCCATTGCTACGCCTCGCATTCTTATCCCTTTGCTGGAGAACCACCAGCTGGAGGATGGCTCGATCCGGATTCCGCAGGCGTTGCAGCCTTATATGGGTGGGTTGGCGCGACTGGAGCCTTAGGTACAGAAGTGAGGGGCCGTCCACCGATCAGCTTTCACTGACTTTTTGGACAGCCCCGTTTTTTTATTCGAATAGCCCCAAGATTCCATCAGGTAGCCAGAACTTCCGAACGATGAGGGCCACGGCCAGCACGACCACACCAATAACGATGTTCTTCACGACTTTATTATTCATTCGTATCCCTCCATTTGGCTACTTGTCGAACCGTTTGCGGCTGTAGATCAGCAAGCTCAGCACGCCCGTACCTGCCGCCCAGGCCAGCAGATAGAACAGATAACCCGCAATTTGCCGAAGTCCTCCGTCCTGAAGGAGCTCGGTAAAGGCCAGCACAAACTGATAGGATGGCAGCCAGTGTACGAACTCCATGAGTGCAGGCAGATCAAAATCCGGTACAAAGATTGGACCGAACACAAACACCAGCAGGATAGGCAGCCCGACAATGGACGATTCCGATGCCGTCCGGGCGATCAGACCGATGATGGTGCCCAGCGCCATGAAAATAAGCAGCAGCAAAAAGGATAGCAGTAGCACGTAACCCAAATGAACAGGAGGAATGCCGGATACGAGCACGCAGATGGCACAGACGATCAGAGCAAACAACGATGTCGTCGCGCTTTTGCCAGCTAGCACCTCCAGCTTGGAGGCCGGTGAGAGCATGAGCGCACGCAGCGTATGCTTCTCCTTCTCTTCAGCAATCATGTTGGCCTGCACGAAGGCCCCCGTGACGGAGATGGCTATGAGCACAGGCATAGACAAATAAGCAAGATCGCCGGGCTCGAAGCCCCTCTGACCAAAGAGCACAGCCAGCAGAATCGGCATCCCTGCATTGAGGAGGATCTGCGGATTCCGGGTGGCATCCTTCCACTCTTTGGTTACCATCGCCCGGAATCGGCGCATAGAGAAGTTCATTGTAAGCCCCTCCCCGTCAATGTCACGAAAATATCACCCAGCGTCGGTTCATTGGAATGGATAGCGAGCAGTTCCCCGCGGCGCATCAGCTCCCGAATATACTCCGCTCCCTCCGCATTCGGCTGTACGACCTGCTTGCCGTGTGCCGTCGTCACCGTAATCGAACGGTCCCCGTGTTGCAACCGCAAGGCCTGCGGAGTATCCAGCGCCGAGATCTCGCCGTGATTTAGAAACGCCACCCGATCACAGAGCTCCTCGGCCTCTTCCATATTGTGCGTCGTCAAAAAAATCGTCGTCCCCCGTCTGTTCATCTCCCGCAGTGTCTCCCGGATCCGGCCGCCATTAACGGGATCCAGAGCGGACGTGGGTTCATCCAGGAACAGGATGGCTGGTTCATGAAGAATCGCCCGTCCCAGCGTCACCCGCTGCTTCATGCCCTTGGAGAGCTTGCCGACCTGCGTATGCCTGTCATCGGACAGATTCATGGCCTCCAGCACCTCGTCGATACGCCGGTCCGGCACGCCATACAACCGACAGAACAAGATCAAATTATCATGTACGCTCAGCCGCTCATACAGTCCGCTATTGTCCGTCAGCACACCGATCTTGCTCAGAAACCCGGCATGCCGACTTCGATTGGGATCGTCGCCCAGCACCTGGACATGGCCTGACGAATGCCTGAGCTGAGAGGTCAGAATCTTGACCGTGGTCGTCTTGCCGGACCCGCTGGGACCGAGGAAGCCGAAGATTTCTCCCGGTCTGACCTGAAAGCTGATTTGCTTCAGCGCCTGTTTCTTGTTGTAGCGCTTCTCGAGATGCTCCACCTCGATAATAGACTGCATGTTCCTCACCTTCCCTTGACTGTTTGGCGCATTGGCTCCATTCGAGATTACAGAGAAAACAGACGAATAACCGCTTATTCGCCTTGAATGGAGTACTGGAAGGGCTGAATTCAGCCTTTTGGAGGGTAAAAGAAACAGTTACTAGAGCTCGATGAGCACCTTCAACTCCTCCATCTTGCTCTTGGCTAGCGGGATTCGGGAGTGTTGTTCATCACCCAGCACCAGACTGTAGCTGTTGCGGCTCCATACAATAAGCTCCGTGATGGCGGCCAGGTTCACAATATACGAGCGGTGACAGCGAAAAAAACGGTACGGCTGCAGCTTGACCTCCAGCTCTGCTAGCGTCCAGGCACAGACGAAGCTGCCAAGCTTGGTATATAGATGGGTCTGGCCCTCATTGCTCTCGACCACATAAATATCAAGCGGATCGATGAAAAGATACTTGTCCTCGGTTTTCACCATAAGCCTGGCCGGCAGCGGCAGTGCCGTCTGGCTCGTCAGTGGTGCTGTTCCCTGTTCGGCGACCGCCTCTTCCAGCGCCTCGGTACCAGGGAGCTCCGCTTCCTCCGGCTCGGCTGTCTCTTGGACGGAGACCGGCACAAAGCGGTTATCTGACAGCCGGAAGATGCGGCTCGAGATGGACAGCGATTGCTCTAGCGTGGAACAGGTGATCAGCAACGTCTTGCCCCGGGCGATCAACTCTGCAATCATCCGCCGAACGATCATACTGCTGCCCAGGTCCAGTTGCTGCTCCGGTTCTTCCCAGATGATCAGCTCAGGATCATGGAGCAGACTTCTGGCGAAGCCAAGCAGCCGCTGCTCGGAGGGGCTCAGGCGGGATATCCGCACTTGCGCCTTCTGTGCCAGTCCGAATCGCTCCATTAGTTCCTTCAGCGGCGGACGGCACCCATATAGCTCTGCCCAGAACGCAAGGTATTCTCTAACCTTGAGCCGCTGGTATTGTCCTTCGTCCAGGGCGCACAGCCCCGTCTGTCTGGCGGTAGCCTGATTCGTAAGCGTCAGCTGCTCGCCTTTGTAGTACACACGGCAGAGCGTGTCCTTGTCCTTGCCGACGAAGGAGAGCACGAGCGAGCGACCGACCTCATGGTTACACTGGATGACTGTACACTGTCCGGCAGCCAGCTCGATCGCACGGCTGCTGGCCTCTTGCTGAAGCTCAGGATCTATAGGCATGGTTTGTATCGTTTGCATGGCTTGTTACCCTCCCCGTAGATGACGAAGTAGTCATTAAATTTTCTCACACTGGAAAGGATTTGAAAATATGCTCCGCTCGATAAACAGCAAAAATCCGGTCCTACTGCGGGAGGCAGCAAAGTACCGGATTTCGTTTACCTGCTCAATACAGGTTCTCTCATATGATGCCGCCCAATCGGGATGACGCACGGCGAGCCAGAAACCGGGTCATCGATGACCGTGCACTCCAATCCAAACACATCCTGGATCAGCTGGCTCGTAATTACCTGCTGCGGCGGGCCTTCGGCGACAAGCTTGCCCTCCTGAAGCGCATAGATGTAATCGGCGTACCGGGCAGACAAGTTGATGTCGTGCAGCACCATAACGATGGTCGTGCCCTGCTTGCGGTTGATATCGGTCAGCAGGTCGAGGATCTCCACCTGATATGCGATATCCAGAAAGGTCGTCGGTTCGTCCAGAAACAGAATGTCGGTTTCCTGCGCCAGCGCCATGGCAATCCACACCCGCTGGCGTTGACCGCCGGACAGCTCATCCATCGGGACATTGGCGAATTCAGTAATGCGCATCAGGTCCATCGCCTCCCCGACGGCCTCATAGTCCCTCTTGCTCCATCCCCCCAGCATGGATTGGTGGGGAAACCGCCCTCTGCCGATCAGGTCCGCCACCGTTATCCCCTCCGGCACAATCGGCGATTGGGGAAGCAAGCCTACGGTCCGCGCCAGCTGTTTGGGCGGGATTTTGCCAATGGGCTTGCCATCGAGGGTAATGCTGCCGGATGCGGGCTTGATCAGCTTGGCTAATGTCTTGAGGAGAGTGGATTTGCCGCAGCCATTGGAGCCGATCAGAACACTGATCTGGTTGCTCGGAATCGCAAGATCTACACCATGAATAATCGTCTTGCCCTCGTAACCAGAGACCAGCTTGTCGGCGCAAAATTGATGTGCAGGTTTCATCACAATTCTCCTTTTCGATTCATTCGGACAAGCAAGAGGATCAGGTAAGGCGCGCCCAGCAATCCGGTAATGACGCCTACAGGGTACTTGTAGGTGAAGGCAAATTGCCCGATCAGGTCAGCCCCTAGTACGAGGACTACCCCGACCAGACCTGCCGGCAGAAGCCCCGACAAGCTGGTGCCTACTAACCGCTTCGCTATCGGCCCCGCCAAGAAGGATACAAAGGCGATCGGGCCTGTAATCGAGGTGGCGATGGCGATCATTGTTACTGAACTCAGGATCAGAATAAGGCGGGTCTGATCCGTACGTACACCCAGCGTCGTGGACATCTGCTCGCCCAGCTCTAGCAGGCTAAGGCGTTTACCCATGATGACAAGAATGGGCGTAAGCACCAGCACGGCAATGATAAGCGGCGGCAGCTCGGATAGCTTGGAGCCGTTGAGACTGCCTGCCAGCCATCGGATGGCGGCTGGGATGTTCTGCTGTGAGGTTGTCAGCAGCAGGTATGAAATGAAGGCGTCAAGCATCGCCTGGATGCCGATGCCGACAATGATAAGCCTCCCGATGGAGAAGGTCTTGCCCCGCGAGAGCAGGTAGATCACCGTAACGGTCGCTAGCCCGGCAACGACGGAGGCAATAGAGATCACCGAGTTATTGGCTTGAAGCACCGTAATGCAGAATACAGCGGCAGCGCTGGAGCCCGACGTTATCCCCATGACGTTAGGGTTGGCAAGCGGGTTGCGCAGCATTGTCTGGAAGGTGTATCCCGCCACGCCGAAGGCAAAACCGGCGAATAAACCAGCAACCATTCTCGGCAAACGGACCGTATTCACAGCAAACGAGGCCCCTTCCACGGTCTCGCCCATCAGGACACGCCAGATGACGTGTGCCGGATAGATGGTATTGCCAAGCAGTAGCATCGCGCAGCACAGGGCAAGGGCAAGCGCTCCGAGCAGGCTCGTGGCCAAGAGCCAGCGGCGGCGGCGCTGTCGACGTCCTTGTTTAATTATAGCTATCGTGTCATTTTTCATAGTGAACGCACTTTCGATTTAATGGCTAGCAGGATAAGAATGGGGGCACCGATAAAGGCCGTCACGACGCCCACCTCCAGTTCTCCAGGGCTGCCGATGAGCCGTCCCGCCACATCCGAGAAGGTTAGTATTATAGCACCCGCCAACGCAGACAGCGGAATGACTACGCGCAGATCCGGACCAATCAACAAGCGGACGGCATGCGTGGCCAGCAGGCCGATAAAACCAATCGGTCCCGCCAGAGCGGTGGCTGCGCCGCACAACAGGACGCCAGCGAGGGAGGCCGTGAGCCGAATCGTCTTGGTCCGGACGCCAAGTCCCTTGGCCGTGTCATCGCCGAGCGCAAGCGCATTGAGCGCGGGGGATGCCAGGAATCCGATGCTCAAACCAACAATGAGAAACGGCAGAAACGTGGTCACCGCACCCCAGCTTCCCGCACCAACACTCCCAACCTGCCAGAACCGGAATTGATCCATGACATGCGAGCGGGGAATCAGTACGGCCGTCACCAGCGAGGACAACGCGGCGCTGGTCGCGGCCCCTGCAAGTACAAGCTTGATTGGGGTAGCCCCGCCTCGTCCCAGCGATCCGATGCCGAAGACGAAGACTGCGGTAAGTGCAGCTCCCGCCATGGCCAGCCAGATGGATTGGCCAGGAGAATTAATTTGCAGAAAAGCCATCCCGAGAACGACAAACAAGGCTGCCCCGGTATTCACGCCCAAGATACTGGGATCGGCAAGCGGGTTGCGCGTCACCGATTGCATGAGCGCACCGGACACACCAAGGGCCGCCCCGCACAACAGACTAAAGACGGTCCGTGAGATTCGCTTCCGGACAATGTTCGCCCCATAGCTATCCGCCTCTGGACGGAACAAGCCGTCCATCAGCTCCTGCAAGCTGGTGACGCGGGAGCCCAGCGTTAGCGAGGCTACCACACAACCAACAAGCAGAAGCAGACAGATGGCTAGAATGAGAGGAAAGGTCCGGTGAACCGCGTATGGCGGGACCGTCCGATTATTCATTTGATTTGTTGATCGCCTCTCCGAGCATCTCCAGATACTCATCGATGGTGTAAGCAATGGAGAGCGGGTTTGGTGTTCCTGCAGCTACCAGTGGGGAATCACTGTCGATGAAGGCAACGGCGCCTTTTTCAATCGCAGGAATCTTGCCCAGCAGGGAATCGGCTTGCAGCGTTTCAAGCAATGCGGCATTGCCGTAACCAACGATCAGGTCGGCGTCAAACAGATTTTCAGCGTTCTCTGCACTCAGCTGCAGGGAGTATGCTGTCGGATCAGTGATCTGCGCAGAGATACTCTCTGGAATCTCAAGTCCAAGTTCCTGCAGGAAGGCTACGCGGGAATCCACTGGCGTATAGATGTGCAGCTTGGACAAATCGTCAGCGCTGAAGTTTACCCAGACGACCTTTTTGCCATCCAGCTGTGGATAGTCAGCCAGTTTCTCCTGAAGCATCTCTTCCGTTTCCTTGATCAACTGGTCGCCTTCTTCAGCCATGCCCATGCCTGCTGCATTCAGCTGAACCTGTTCGCGCCACGTTGTCGTCCACGGGGATACCGGATACGCTACGGTAGGCGCGATCTGGGACAGGGTCTCGTAGTCTTCTGCAGAAATACCAGAGTAGGCAGCGAGAATGACGTCGGGATTCGCATCATTGATTGCTTCAAAGTCCAGACCGTCGGTGTCCATGAAGACGTTAGGGTCGGTTACGCCCAGCTCATCGAGCTTCTCCTTGGTCCAAGGCAGCAGTCCGCTGTCATCTTGTACGCCGAAGTTGGCAGCAGAGAAGCCTACAGGCACGACGCCCATAGCAAGCGCTACGTCATGGTTGGCCCATTGAATCGTAACGATACGCTCAGGCTTGCTCTCAAGTGTAGCTTCTCCAAGTGCGTGCTTGATGACGATAGGGTACTCGGTAGTGTCGGCATCTGCAGCGCCGGTGGTGTCGTTGGCGGCATTACCGTTCGCGTTCGTATTGGTCTCTGTCTCGGCAGGCGGGTCTGCAGGTGCAGGCTCATTCGATTGACCGCCGCAAGCAGCGAGGACGAGCATAATGGCAATAAGCATCAGGAGCATTTTAAGCGACTTGCTGGATTGTTGAAAGTTCATGTTCATACCCTTTCTTGAGTTAAAATGGTTTCTCTCTCTTTGTCTGTGTGTCTCTGGAGCTTCTTTACACGCGTTACTGTGTCTTTTTTGTTCTCCAGACTGTGTCTCTGCGTTCGAACTTCTATGTTTCTGTGTTCGCACCACTGTGATAATGATTATCATCGTCAAGTCTATTGAGAATTATATAGTGTTCTTTCGTAGGCTGTCAACCAAAAAGAAAAAGTAGCTTGGGGCGGCGGTGCTATGGCGGTGCTATAGAGGAATGGTGCGTTAAAGCAGGCGGCTCCCGAGATCAAGGCGCTGCAGAGGACAACGGTGTTTTAGAGGTGGCTGAGCAGGCTGTGTCGGGGGCTGCAAGTATAGATAGTTTACTTAGAGGTGACTGCGATGGCCTCGGCGGGGGCTGCAAGTATAGATAGTTTACTTGGAGGTGGCTGCGCTGGCTGCGGCGGGGGCTGCAAGTATAGATCGTTTACTTAGAGGTGACTGCGGCGGCTGCGGCGGGGGCTGCAAGTATAGATAGTTTATTTAGAGGCGGCTGCGGCGGCCTCGGCGGTGACTGCAAGTATAGATAGTTTACTTAGAGGTGACTGCGGCGGCCTCGGCGAGGGCTGCAAGTATAGATAGTTTACTTAGAGGTGGCTACGACGTCCTCGGCGAGGGCTGCAAGTATAGATAGTTTACTTAGAGGTGGCTCCGTCGCGGCTGATCGCGCTCTAACGAAAGAAACTTGCCTTAGAGATGGCTCTGACGCAGCTGCCAGCGCTCCAACGAAAGAAATTTGCCTTAGAGACAGCTACGACGCAGCTACCAGCGCTCCAACGAAAGAAACTTGCCTTAGAGATGGATACGACCCAGCTACCGGCGCTCCAACGAAAGAAACTTGCCTTAGAGACAGCTACGACCCAGCTGCCAGCGCTCCAACGAAAGAAATTTGCCTTAGAGACAGCTACGACCCAGCTGCTAGCGCTCCCACGAAAGATATTTGCCTTAGAGCAGACCGCCCCGCGACCAAGGTGCTGCAGAGAGAGAAAGGTACACCCTAAGAGCCACACGGCCAAAGTAACTTTTTATCCCTGGTTGCACCCGCACGTCGACTTTTGCTCGATCCAAGTAACTTTTTACCTCTGGTTGCACCCGCACGCCGACTTTCAATCGATCCAAGTAACCTTTTACCTCTGATTGCACCCGCAGGCCCACTTCCGCTCGATCCAAGTAACCTTTTACCTCTGGTTGACCCGCACGCCCACTTTTGCTCGATCCAAGTAACTTTTTACCCCTGGTTACACCCGCACGCCCACTTTTGCTCGATCCAAGTAACTTTTTACCCCTGGTTACACCCTCACGCCCACTTTTGCTCGATCCAAGTAACCTTTTACCTCTGATTGCACCCGCACGCCCACTTCCGCTCGATCCAAGTAACCTTTTACCTCTGGTTGCACCCGCACGCCCACTTTTGCTCGATCCAAGTAACTTTTTACCCCTGGTTACACCCGCACGCCCACTTTTGCTCGATCCAAGTAACCTTTTACCTCTGATTGCACCCGCACGCCCACTTCCGCTCGATCCAAGTAACCTTTTACCTCTGATTGCACACGCAGGCTCACTTCCGCTTGATCCAAGTAACCTTTTACCCCTGGTTGCACCTGCACGCCCACTTCCGCTTGATCCAAGTAACCTTTTACCTCTGGTTGCACCCGCTCGTCCACTTTCGCTCGATCCAAGTAACCTTTTACCCCTGGTTGCGCTCGCACGCCGAATTCCGCTCGATCCAAGTAACCTTTTACCCCTGGTTACACCCGCACGTCCACTTTAAATCGATCCAAGTAACCTTTTACCTCTGAATGTGCTCGGACACCTACTCCACCCACTCCTACTCCTACTAGATCGCCTGGTTACGCCCGGACACGCCATTCTTCCAACAGGGTCCAGCGAATAGGCATGCGGGTAAGGAGGCAACGTGCATACAAAAAAGGGATGCTCACGAACGGCACCCCTTGCTACTCACAACTCTACCTATCTCTTAATACGGATCCGCCGGATGACCCTCGCGCACGGCGTCGTCCGCTGCTTGGTTGGCAGCCAAGGTGCTAATCCCGTACTTGGACTTGCCTGCCTCGCGTCCCGGCACCTGGCTCTCCTGTTGCCCGCTGCCCATGGCTTCCAGCTTCGCCTGAATGCCTTCCTTCACACGACGCCCGTATTCCGCATCAGCTTGGGTGAAGTGATTGATCATGGCCTCTTGAATCGGAGCTGCACATACCGCCAGCGCAGCGGAGAGATTGCTGATCAGCTCATCCTGCTCCCATCCCTCCAGGCTGCGATAGGTATGCCCGGCTTGGCCATAATTGTTGGGCCGGTCGATCGGCTCGCTCATCACCGCAGCGTTGTACATCGGGCGATGCGGCGGCCGCTCCGACCTGTCTGCTTCGTGCAGGCCACCCAGCGTAGACGGCTCGTAGTTGATATGCGGGTTGGCACCAGCCTCCGCCGGATCGCGGAAATCCATCTGGCCCCGGTGCTGGTTCGTATGGACCGGCGCTTTGGGCGCATTGACCGGCAGCTTCAGATAGTTGGCCCCTACGCGATAGCGCTGGGTATCCGAATACGAGAAGGTGCGGCCTTGCAGCATTTTGTCATCCGAGAAATCCATACCGTCCACGAGTACTCCCGTCCCAAAGGCCGCTTGCTCGATCTCCGCATGGTAGTCAACCGGATTGCGGTCGAGCACCATCTTGCCTACTGGCAACCATGGGAACTGCTCTTCCGGCCACAGCTTGGTGTCATCCAGCGGATCAAAATCAAGCTCCTCATGGTAATCATCCGACATGATCTGGACGAACAATTCCCACTCCGGATAGTCGCCGTCCCGAATGGCTTCATAGAGATCCTGCGTCGCATGACTGACATTCTTGGCCTGAATGGCATCCGCCTCGTCCTGCGTCAGGTTGCGGATGCCCTGCCTCGGCTCCCAATGGTATTTCACCAGTACAGCTTCGCCCTTATCGTTGACCCACTTGTACGTATTCACACCGGAACCCTGCATATGGCGGTAAGTGGCGGGGATGCCCCACGGTGAAAACAGAAACGTAATCATATGCGTCGCTTCCGGTGTACGGGAGACAAAATCAAACATCCGCTCCGGGTTGGCCACATTCGACGCCGGGTCCACCTTGAACGCATGAATCATGTCCGGGAACTTCATGGCGTCGCGGATGAAGAAGATCTTCAGATTGTTGCCCACCAGATCCCAGTTACCTTCCTCGGTATACATCTTCACTGCGAACCCACGCGGGTCACGGGCCGTCTCCGGGGAGTCCTTCGCACCTGCGACTGTGGAGAAGCGCACCATGAGCGGGGTCTGCTTGCCGGCGCCGGAGAACACTTTGGAGCGGGTGTATTTTTCTACAGGCTCGTCACCGACCTTGCCATACGTCTCGAAGTAGCCAAATGCGCCCGCCCCTCTCGCATGAACCACCCGTTCCGGCACCTCTTCGCGGTCGAAATGGGAGATTTTCTCGATAAAATGATAGTTCTCCAGCGTCGCTGGCCCCCGGTTGCCAACGGTGCGGATATTCTGGTTATCGGGCACGGGATGGCCCTGCCGCGTTGTGAGTGTCTTCCGGTCTTTTGCCTGACTGTCCGATGTAGGCTGCTGATCCTGATGGTCTGCCACAATGATTCCTCCTCCTGATTAGTCAGCCTTACCCTTCCCATATTTTCCAATCCATATTCTTCTACGTACACAAAAAAGCTCTCGGCATGTAATACCGAAAGCGGATGATGCGCTTAAGTGGCGTTACTGATACAACCAAATCCCCTCTACCGTCATGGTCCCCGGCAGCACCCCTTCATCGACGTCGACCCGGTCGTACCAGCCGCCCACGGCGAGGTTCAGCACCAGGTAGAATCGCTGGTCAAAGGGCATGACACCCGGCTCCAGCTGGCGCTCCGCATAGCAGTGGCCATCCACGAGCCAGCGCATCCGGTCCGGCCCCCAATGCAGCGCATACTCCCGGAATTGGCTAATATCGCCATCCTCCAGCTGATAGGTGCTCTCGTCCGTCACTTTATTCTCGAAATCTTTGCCATAATGCAGCGTTCCTGACACTTGACGAGGCAGACGCCCCTTGGCTTCCATGATATCGATCTCGCCAGAAGCCGGCCACGGGCCATAGGCCTGATCCTGGGGCAGCAGCCATATCGCAGGCCACAGTCCCTGCCCGACGGGGAGCTTGGCCCGTACGATGAGCTTGCCATAGCAGTAGGCAAAATGATCCTTGGTGTCGAGCCGGGCCGACGTATAGGCAAATGTACGGCCGTCCTCTGTCCGGGTCTCCTCGTGGCGTGCGCACAGGTGCAAGCCTTGCTCATCCAGGAACAGATTTCCCGCGTGCCCGGTGTAATACTGCAGCTCCCCATTGCCCCAGCCGGGGTGAATCGGCTTACCGTCGTTGTCCAGCAGATCATTGCCTTCCCGAATGTTCCATGCGCCCAAGTCGACGTCTTTCCCCGTAAATTCCTGCTTCCAGATCAGCTCATTCATCCCTTGATTCATGCTTTGCCCTCTCCTCTCCTGTACCCCCAGCATACGGCATCTGCGCGGCAGGTCAATCCAATCTAAAATAATGGGATAGGGTCAAAAACGTCGGACCTTTTTTTCACGGAGCGATTTACATACGATGGAATGGAAGGGGGCCCCGCACATGTTTCCATTTCGAACCGATCAACTGAAAGCGTTTTTCAGGCAGTGGCAGCTGCAAAGCATGGTTGTACCAGGCATCGTCTGGATGATCATCTTCTGCTATATTCCGATGTTCTGGCTGATCATCGCCTTTATGGATTACAGCATTGCCAGACCGATGCTGGAGTCGCCTTTTGTCGGACTCAAGCACTTCCAGGACTTCATGAGCGACGAGCGGTTCTGGCGTTCGATCCGCAACACGCTGGGGATGAGTGCGATCAAGCTGGTACTGGGTTTTCCGATTCCGATCCTGTTCGCGCTGCTGCTCAACGAGATTCGCAGTCTGCGCTTCATGCGGACCGTGCAGACGATCTCGTATCTGCCGCATTTCATTGCCTGGACGATCTTCGGCGGCATTCTGCTGAACTGGCTGGGCGAGGGTGGTGTGGTGAACCAGCTGATGATCGCGCTGGGCCTGCAGGACCGTGAGATTCTGTTCAACAGCGATCCCAAGTACTTCTGGTGGATTATCTACTTCTCCGATGTGCTCAAGGAAACCGGCTGGAGTGCAATCATCTATATCGCGGCAATAGCTGGTATCGATCCCGCGCTGTACGAGGCGGCGGAGCTCGATGGAGCCGGACGCTGGCAGCGGATGTGGCATATTACGATTCAGTGCATTCGGCCGACCATCGCCATCCTGTTCATTCTGGCGGTCAGCGGCATGCTGGGCAGCAATTTCGAGCAGATCTTCATGCTCAAGAACAATATGAACATGCGGATGGCCGAGAGTCTGGACTTGTACATCTACAATATGGGCCTGGTATCCGGACGTCACTCGTTCTCTACCGCTGTGTTGTTCGTCCGCTCGATTGTGGCGCTGGGGCTGCTATTTTTGGCCAACTATACCTCCAAAAAACTAACAGGGGACAGTATTTTTTAGTATCGCTTTTGATCACGAAGTAAGCCACAGAAGTGGAGTCGACATCGAATCTTGAGTTCAGGTGTAAATTCCGGTGCTCACGTAGGTCTACCTACGCTCCGCTCCTCATTTCCACCTTCTCTCAACCTTCTCGGTGCTGAAAAGCGACTTTTGTAGAAAGGAGAAATTAGCCTATGAAACGTGGCATGCGGCGCTTCGGTGTGTTCGACTTCTTTAATACCCTGATCATGCTCGGGGTGTGCTTCATGACGCTGTATCCGATGTGGTTCGTCTTCATCAACTCGCTGAATGCGCCGGAGCAGGCGATGCTCGGCACGGTCAACTGGTTTCCGGAGGCGTTCTCGCTAGCGAGCTACAGTGTGGTGTTCAATGACAAAAGCCTGATGAACGGCTTCCTGATCACAACGCTCCGCACCGTCATCGGAACGGTGGCGCATGTGCTGTTTACTGCTATCGTCGCCTATGGCATCAGCAAGCACAAGCTGATCGGCCGCAAAGTGTATATGAAGATTGCGCTGATTACCATGCTGTTCTCAGGCGGTCTGATTCCAACGTTCCTGCTCATGACGAAGCTGGGGCTGTACGATAACTTCTGGGTCTTCATCATTCCGTCGATGTATACGTTCTTCAATATGGTCATCTTCATGAGCTTCTTCCGCACGATCCCCGAGAGCCTGGAGGAGTCAGCCAAGGTCGACGGGGCTTCAGACTACGGCGTCTTGTTCCGGATCGTGCTGCCCAACAGTATGGCGGTTCTGGCCACCATCGGCCTGTTCTCGGCGGTGTATCATTGGAATGACTATTACATGGGGGTCATCTACATTCGCTCGCAGGAGATTCTGCCGATGCAGACGATGCTCTACAAAATCATTGCTGAGAACTCGATGTCCTTCATGCAGCAGCAAGCGATGGCGCAGTTCGGTGCACGTCTGCCGGGCAACTCCATCAAGTTCGCCTCGATGGTTGTTGCCACCCTGCCGATTCTAATGGTATATCCCTTCATCCAGCGCTTCCTGGTCAAGGGTGTGCTGATCGGCGCAATTAAGGGGTGAGCGAGGCCGTAAGACGCGTACCTGGTGCACGGGTATTGGCACCATTCAAATTTCATAACCACCCGGATAGAAAAAGAAAGGATGATCCCACTATGAAACACCCGCTCATCAAGCAAGGTCTGACAGTTGTCATAGCCGGCGCACTCGCGCTGGCATTGGCCGCCTGTACCAACTCCGAGAATAATGACCCGCCCCCGGCTCCAGAGCCTACGAATACCACAGAACAACAGCCAAATGATGCCACAACCACGCTGAATCCTGATGAGCCCGCCTGGTCGCTGGATACGAGCCCCATTGATCTGACCTGGTTCGTCGGCGCCTCCTGGTACGCTCACTCCTGGGGCGAGAGCCTGGCCTCGAAGTATGTGACGGAGAAAACCGGCGTTAACGTCAAGCTGGAGGTGCCGTCGGGCGAACCCAATGAGCAGATTACGCTGATGATGACCTCCGGCAAGCTGCCCGATCTGATCTCCTTGGGATCATGGGAGACCGCCGTCACCAAGCTGTGGGAAGGCGACCATGTGTATGCACTCAATGAGCTTGCCGACCAGTATGACCCGTATTTCTTCAAGGTGGCTGGCGATGGCACACTGAAGTGGTACCGTCAGGAGAATGGCAACACCTACGGCGTTCCCAATGATTCGTACAGCCCGAATCTGATGCACGAGACCGGTATGACCGCGGCCAACCAGACGTTCCTGGTGCGCAAGGATCTGTACGAGGATATGGGACGTCCCGACCTTAGTACACCCGAGGGCTTCCTGGACGCACTGCAAAAGCTTAAGGATGAGTTCTCCACGTATAAGGGTCAGCCGATGAGTCCGTTTTTTGCCCAGGGCAATGTCCCTTATGGTATGACCGAGTACCTGCAGAACCTGCTGGCCATCCCGCATGAGAAGGACGGTCAGGTGTATGACCGGATGACCGATCCCGACTACATCACCTGGCTCAAAACATTCCGCACCGCCTACGAGCGCGGTCTGATTAACGTCGACTTCCTCGTCGATTCGGATACACAGGTCGAGGAGAAAACCAACAATGCCCGCTACTTCATGATGGTCCGCGAATGGACCGGTATGGCGGCCGTTAATCCGATGCTCTCCGCCAGCGCCAACCCGGATTCGTATTATATCGCCGTGGATGGACCGCAGAACAGCAAGGGCGACAGCGCCAAGCTATTCCCTGGCAACATGGACGGCTGGATGGTGACGATGATCAGCAAGTCCACGCCACACCCGGAGCGGGCGATCCGCTTCCTGACCTACCTGACCAGCGAAGAAGGCCAGCGTGACCTGTTCCTCGGCAAGGAAGGCGAGACGTGGGATATGGTAGGCGGCGAGCCGCAGCTGAAGCCGGAGATGGTGTCCCTGCTGGAGTCGGACATTGAGCGACTGGAGAAGGAATACGGCATCATGGACACCTACTGGATGCTGCGCAACCCGGTAATCGTGAATCAGTGGCGTCCCGAGAAAGCCCCTGTCATCAAGCAGATGGAGGACTTCGCCAACGCCCAGGCCGATATCGACAGCGGTATCTACAAAGGGCTCGATCCGCTCGGCGACTCCGATGTCGCAGTCGACTGGGCGCGGATCTCGCAGAACTGGGAGGAAGTGCTGCCAGAGCTGATTACCGCCAAGGATGAGGCAGCGTTTGACAAGATCTTCTCCAGCTACCTGGACCGCCGGGACAGCTACGGCTTCGCAGAGGTCATGGCTCACCGACAGGCAGAGCTGGATGCACGCAAGACCAAGATGGCTGAATAGCCTGCCCGTGCTCCACCATTCCCATGCATTGAAGTTCAGCCGGCCGCCGTGAGGCGGCCGGCCTTCCCTTTCCCTGCTGCCATAAAATCACACCATTTCTCCTTGAAATATATGGTATATTACGGAGACGGGGAGGGAAGGGAATGAAGGCTTTGCTAGTTCATATAGGCAAACTGTATCGTAAGCTGCGCATCTCGCAAAAGCTCTTTTTGGCTTTCACCCTCGCCATCGCCATCCCCGCCGTCCTGGTGTCTCTCCTCTTCATCCGAACGCAGGAGACCCAGCTGTACAAGGACGCGATGGCCAACGGCAGCAGCCATGTCTCGCGGCTGAACGAACAGCTGCGAAACCGGCTGGAGGCCCTTGAAAACGCTTCATCGACTGCACTGACGCAGAAGTCTTTCGTGGATTTCATTCATTCCAATATGCGTGCCGACGGCCTGCGACTGGTCCGATTCCGGCAAAATCAATATGAGCAAATGCATAACATCATTCAGAGCCATGAGCTAATCAGCGAGGTCAGCTTCTATGTCGATAATCCCCAGCTACATGAGATCTGGCCCGAAATTTATCATTATGATCGGTTTGCACCGCAGGATTACTGGCGAACGCTGCGCGAGGCTGGCGGCGGCGCCTACCAGCTGTTTGCGTTTCGGGAAGGCGGGCAGACGCTGTCCTACTACCGGCTTGTGAGACTGCAGGGGGAGCAGCGACTGCCGACGATTATGGAGGTGCGTTCCCGTCATAGCACCGTCTTCAGCGAGCTGTTGGCGGAGGACGGAGGTGATTTTTTCTCTGTCGTTATGGATGCTGACGATCCGTCCCGGACGGTCTACAATGCGCGCCATGCATTCGTTCAGGAGGCTGGCGAATCCCTCAGTGACATCCTTGCCCGGGTGCACGGCCGGCTGGATGCGCTCCAGCAAGAGCGCCCTGCCCAGGTCCGGAGCGGGGATCAGACCTACTATGCGATCTATCGGTATGTTGCGCCTCTGAACGCCTATGTGGTGGATATCGCCTCCCATCAGGTATTGATGAAGGGACCCCGCAGCTGGTACACGCTGGTGGTGGCCATTTCGCTGGGTGTCATGCTGCTGATTCTGTTATTCGTTTCCTTGACGACCCGGCAGATCTTCCGGCGGCTGGACCGCGTCCTCATATCCATGCGGCAGGTGCGCAAGGGCAATCTGAATGCCAAGATCGATACCGGGCTAACCGCGCGCGAGAGCGGGGACGAGATCGATGAGGTAGCGGTCAGTTACAACAATATGCTGGGTGAGGTCCAACAGTTGATGACACAGGTGGTCGATAAGCAACTGATTGCCAAAAATGCGCAGCTCCACTCCCTGCACTCGCAGATTAATTCGCACTTTCTGTACAACGCACTGGAGTCAATCCGGATGCTGGCGGAGGTGCAGCGGCAGCCAGCCATCGCCGAAGCGCTGGTGGCACTAGGCGCACAGCTGAGGTATAGCATGCAGTGGCGCAGTGATACCGTAGCGCTCAGCGAGGAGCTGGCGAATATCCGGAGCTATATCCAGTTCATCAATTTCATGGAGAGCAGCCAGATCGTGCTAACCGCGGATCTCCCGTCAGAGGTGCTGCGGTACCCGATTCCGAAGATGTGCATGCAGCCGATTGTAGAGAATGCGGTCCATCACGCGGCGCCTCCGGGCGGCCGCATCCATATCCGGATGAATGTGCGGGTGGCGGACAATGATCTGCTGCTAGTCGAAATTCGTGACGACGGTGCAGGTATCGAGCCGGAGAAGCTAAGCGACTTGCAAGCGGTGCTGGGCGGTGACACGGAGACGCCTATCGACACAAGCAAAAACGGGCTCGGGCTGGAAAACGTCCATAAGCGGCTTCAGCTGCATTACGGCAAGGACTGTGGACTATGGATTGACAGCGTGCTGGGTGAATATACCTGTGTGACGTTGCGTCTACCTTGGCATGATGCCAATCTTGGAGGGTGGTAGAGATGATTAATCTCCTCATTGTGGATGACCAAAAACCGATCCGCGACGGCCTGCAGGCGATGCTACGCCAGTTCCCGCTGGTATTGGGCGACATCTACAGCGCCGGCAATGGCGTAGAAGCGCTGGAGCTGCTGCGCAGCCACGGCATCCAGCTCGTCATCACCGATATCCGCATGCCGGATATGGACGGACTGATGCTGATGGAGAAGGTCCGGGAGGCACAGATTCGCGCGGAATTCCTAATTATTAGCGGCTACAACGATTTTGCCTACGCTCAGAAGGCGATCGGCCTGCGCGCCAAGGGTTACCTGCTGAAGCCGGTCAAACGTGAGGATCTGCAAGCCTCGGTCGAGCATGTCTTCCAGGAGATCCGCACGGGACAAGCGCTCTCGGACAACCTGAAGCAGGTCTCCCGCCTCGCCCTTGAGACAGACCGCAAGGAGCTGCGTCTGTACATGCAGGGTGCAGCTGTCGAGGAATCACGGCTTACGCGGACCGCCCAGCTGCACCCAAGGCTGTGGCAGCAGTACCGGCTCTGCCTGCTGCGGGAGGAGCGGTCAATAGGCCAGCCGTTAGCCAGCAATGCTTCGCAGATCGAATCGATTGCCTACCGCATCTACGGCCGGGAGGGCTGTGTCTGCCTGCAGCACCGACCCTATCTGATCCTGGCCGTCGATGCCCAGATTGAGTCCGGCGCGCTGCCGGCGGCGCTTCAGGCCGCCCAGTTGGACGCGATAACCATCATGACTGATCCTTATGCGGGTCTAAGACAGCTGCCTGCCGCCTATAACCAGGGCCAGGAGCTCTATCGCCACAGTTATCTGTTTCCTGAGAAACGATGCCTGATGCCCGTCCATCTGGAGAAGCTGGAAGCCCAGTGGGAGCTGCCCTATGAGGAGCTCTACGCTCTGTTCCACCAGATGGGAAGCAAGAATGGTGAGGCCATCACACAAGGCTTGTCGTCATTGTTCCACAAGCAGGTGCTTCAGCGCTATCCGATTCGCTACACGCTGCAGCTATGCCGGGCCATGGTGCAGCTGCTGGAGGAATATGAGCGGGTGATCCGTCCCTACCTCGGAGAGGAGCGGCTGGACATTGAGGCCGTCCGCAACCTGTTCGACTATCCCGGCATCCGTGAGTACATCCAGACCCTGCAGCAGCTGTTGCTCCGGCTTAACCAGCTCTACTACGACTACAAGTGCAGCTACCGCAACTCCCATGACTTGAACGAGGCCATCCGATTCATCCACGAGCATTATCACAAGCCGCTGGATCTCGCCATGGTATCTAATCATGTGTCGCTGAATTATGCGTATTTCTCCAACCTCTTCAAGAAAAATGTCGGCAAAGGCTTTGCCGAGTACCTGCGCGACGTGCGGCTGGACAAAGCCCGGCGCCTGCTCGCCGAGACCGAGTACAAGGTTGTGGAGATAGCTGTACTGGTCGGCTACGAGAGCTACAAAAGCTTCACACGAGCCTTCCGCGAAGCGATGCACATGCAGCCCACCGAGTACCGCCAGCAGATGCGTCAGCGCGCCGACTGGGAGGAGCAGGTCCATGAGGGACGGTTTTAATTCGTAGGCGAGCCAAGCGCTGTCACTGAACCCAAAAAAGTGGGCTAGCACAACAATTATTGTCTCTTTTCACACGATTGCCCGATCCGATAGAATAAAAGTGTGCCTGTAAGCGGTTTCCAAACGAGGGAAACTTCTCTTCCAGGCAACACCAATTGGATTAAAGGAGGGCAAGCATGAAACGACAACACAAGGTAGACCAACGAATCAAAAGAAAGGTGTGGCATTTGTTTCTGACACTGACGATGCTGACGGGCATCGGCCTGTTTCCGGTCCAAGCCGTACAGGCGGCAACCACCGTCACAGCGATGAGCTATTTTTCGGCTAATGACGGTCCCGTCATCACCAAATCCGGGGTCGGACAGGCGAGCTACGGCTTCGTGATGCCGGTCTTCAACGGGGGCTCAGCCACCTGGAACGATGTATCCGGCGACGTAGGCGTTCGCGTCAAGGTCGGCAGCACCTGGACCGATATCGACAGCGCCAGCGGCTTCGTCTACAACCAAAACTGGGGACACTGGAACGACAGCGGCACCTATGGTTACTGGTTTACCCTCTCCTCCACCACCGAGATTCAACTCTACTCCAAAGCCAACAGCAACGTGAGCCTGGGCTACACGCTTGTCTTCCAGAATGTCAATCAGACCACCATTACCTCCATGACACCGACCCAAGGACCGCAGCTGACAGCAGGCTATACTGGCGGGGCCGGCTTCACGTATCCGACCTTTAACAACAACCCGGCTATTCCGTATGAAGCGGTGGCCAATGATCTGAAAGTGTATGTCAAGCCAGTCGCCAGCAGCACCTGGATCGACATTGACAACAATGCGGCCAGCGGCTGGATCTACGACAGCAACTTCGGCCAGTTCACCGAAGGCGGAGGCGGCTACTGGTTCACGGTCACCGAGTCCATCAACGTCAAGCTCGAATCTAGAACCTCGTCCGCGAGCCTCATCTACACCATCACCTTCAACCAACCAGTACGCACCAATTACACCCTGACACCGTATGACGGCACGACCTACAGCGCTGACGCGAGCGGTGTCATTGGCCTCCCGCTGCCACGCATCGGCGGCAGTCCGGCAATCGGCAGCGACCTGGGCAATTTCGTCTATCAGATCAACATCGGCGGCCAGTGGGTCGATATGAGCAACTCGGCACAGAGCGGCTTCGTCTATGCCGGCAACGGCTATAACAATATGTCAGATGCGAATCAGTGGGGCTACTGGGCCGACTATATCTATGGCCTCTGGTTCCAGCCGATTCAGGAAAATATGCAGATCCGTATCGGCTATCCGGTGAACGGGCAGTCCGGCGGCAGTGTGGGCAGCAACTATGTCACGTACTCCTTCATCGGCAATCCCAACGCACCTCGTCCTGACGTGACGGACCAGGGGGATGTCGAGATCGGAACGCCGACCAACCCGGCGATTGCAGGCTGGAACTTGATCTGGCAGGATGAATTCAGCGGCACCGCACTCGATCTGAACAAATGGAATTACGAGACAGGCTACTATATCGGCAACGACCCTAATCTGTGGGGCTGGGGCAACGCGGAGATGCAGCATTATACGAACAGCACGCAGAATGTCTTTGTGGCAGACGGCAAGCTGAATATCCGGGCGCTGAACGATTACCGTTCATTCCCGCAGGACCCGAACCGCTACGCCACCTACTCCTCTGGCAAAATCAACACCAAAGACAATTTGTCCCTGCAATACGGCCGAGTGGACATTCGCGCCAAGCTCCCAACAGGTGATGGCATCTGGCCGGCGCTGTGGATGCTGCCGGAGGACTCGGCTTACGGCGCATGGGCAGCATCAGGCGAGATCGATATTATG
Source organism: Paenibacillus daejeonensis DSM 15491 (assembly GCF_000378385.1). Taxonomy (GTDB): domain Bacteria; phylum Bacillota; class Bacilli; order Paenibacillales; family Paenibacillaceae; genus Paenibacillus_D; species Paenibacillus_D daejeonensis. The sequence goes on from NZ_KB899661.1 coordinate 375,387, forward strand.
GAAGCCAAGGGGCGTCTGCCCGGTACCGTCAGCGGCGCCATTCACTTCGGCGGCCAATGGCCGGTGAACCGGTACATTGCCGGGGAGTATCATTTCCCGCAGGGGCAGACCTTCGAGAGCGACTACCATGTGTACACGATGATCTGGGAAGAGGACAACATGAAGTGGTATGTGAACGGCGAGTTCTTCTTCAAGATAAGCCGTGAGCAGTGGTACTCCGTTGCAGCGCCGAACAATCCGAACGCACCGTTCGACCAGCCGTTCTACCTCATCATGAACCTGGCAGTGGGCGGACACTTCGACGGCGGTCGGACGCCGGATCCATCCGATATCCCTGCCACGATGCAGGTAGACTATGTGCGGGTGTACAAAGAAGGCAATGGCGGCGGGCAAAATCCTGGCACGAACGTGCCGGTGACCGGCGTCAGCGTAACCCCTGCGACGACGCAAGTCCAAGTCGGCCAGACGGCCCAGCTGAGCGCGAACGTGGCACCAGCCAATGCAACCAACAAGCAGGTCAGCTGGTCGGTCGCCAATAGCAGCATTGCTACAGTCAACGCGAGCGGCATAGTCACTGGTGTCGCTGCTGGCACTACAACCGTCACCGCGACGACCGCAGACGGCAACCGGACGGCGACCGCAACAATCACCGTCGTCCCGCCACCGCCAACCACCGTCGTCATCGGCGACAGCGTGCGCGGCCTCAAGAAGACCGGCAACAACCTGCTCTTCTACGTCAACGGCGCGACCTTTGCCGATCTGCATTACAAGATCAACGGCGGCGGTCAGCTCAATGTAGCGATGACCAATACGGGCGGCGGCAATTTCACCTATCCCGTCCAGGGTCTGCAGCAGGGGGACACGGTGGAGTACTTCTTCACCTACAACCCCGGGAATGGCGCACTGGACACCCCTTGGCAGACCTACGTGCACGGCGTGACGCAGGGCGTGCCGGAGTAGAAGCAAGACACAAACAACCCCCCTCCAGGCCTTCTACGGCCCAGAGGGGGGTGTTTCAGTTGCTCTGCCTCCCACTACTCCAATACAAGCTCCGCCACACAACAGGCTGGCAGGGTGAGCATCACACTATTCTCGCTCACTTCGATGTCTGGCATCGTTTGGATGCTCACCTCTGGCGATTCCCCGAACCGGTTATGGCTCGTCATGTCCCCGCCAACATACCGCACAGCAGCAGAAGAGAACGCTCTGCCGGCCAGCATGATCCGCACCTCGCGTGGCTCGTCCGCCGATAAGTTGACTACCGTCGCATGGACTTTACCATCTGCCCGCTCCGAGGCGCTGACATGCAGCGCAGGCACCTGGGCGTCCTCCGTCCCCGTCAGATCCTGTTGCACATAGCTCTCAATGCAGGTGGAATCCTGATGCCCTTTGAACAAGTCGAAGACGTGGTACGTCGGTGTCAGCAGCATCTGCTCCCCTTCGGTTAGGATGACCGATTGGAGCACATTGACCATCTGGGCCACGTTGGCCATCTGCAGCCGGTCACTATGTGTATTGAAGATATTAAGCGACACGGCGGCCACGATGGCATCTCGCATCGTATTCTGTTGGAACAGGAAGGCCGGGTTGGTGCCAGGCTCAGCCTGATGCCAAGCTCCCCATTCATCCATAATAATCGACACGCGGCCCTCCGGGTCGTGCTGATCCATGATGTGCTTGTGTCTGCGGATCAGCTCATCAATGTACAAGGCCCGGCGAAGTGTGCGGTAATAGCTGCCTTGGTCAAATTCCGTAGCAGAGCCCTTTTTCTCCCACGGGTACTCCTCTGTCTTGTAATACGCTGGCATTGTGTAATAGTGCAGCGACAAGCCATCCATACGCTTCCCGGCCATCCGCATGAGCGTATCCGTCCACTCGTAGTCCGCCCCGTCAGCGCCGCAGGCTACCCGGTAGATTTTGCGATCCCCATAGTTGCGAATATAGGTCTCGAACTGCTTGTACACGTCCGCATAGAATTCAGGCCGCATGTGCCCGCCACAGGCCCAGTTCTCGTTGCCAATCCCTATAAACTCCACATCCCACGGCTCATCACGGCCGTTCTGACGCCGCCAGTCCGCCATCGGAGATTCCCCGGCGAAGGTCATATACTCCACCCACTCACTTGCTTCTCGAGGCGTACCAGAGCCTACATTGGCAGCGATATACGCGGAGCATCCGACCTGCTCACACAGATCCAGAAACTCATGCGTGCCAAAGGAGTTATCCTCTACCACGCCGCCCCAGCCTGCATTGACAATCCGCTTGCGATCGGGGCCTACGCCGTCTTTCCAATTGTAATATTCCGCAAAGCACCCGCCCGGCCAACGCAAGACAGGCACCCCGATCTGCTTGAGCGCCTCCACCACATCCGTTCGTATGCCGCGGACATTAGGAATCGGACTGTCTTCACCCACAAAAATCCCATTATAAATTCCGATTCCCAGATGCTCTGAGAAATGCCCATATACATTTTTATTGATTTTGGCGTATTTCCGACCTGCATTAAGCACTAATACAGCCATATCGATCCTCTCCCATCCCTTCGCTTAGACCATGCGATTAATTATTATAGCGCTTTCATTTTGAAATACCAGTCCTTTTTGGGGATGGTAAAGAAGTGATAAGGAAGTAGAAATCGGTTAAGTGGAACGAGAACAAAATCATCCTGCGGATGATTCTAAGAGACTCATCCCCTTGCTCTAACGACCGACCAGCAGGTTGCCGAGCAAATAGAGGAACAAAGGTACGTTACAGCGGCCAATTAATTGGTTGGCGGACACATCTTATCCACAACATAAAAAAAATAGTTTCCTAATCAATGAAAAAACCTACCCTTCAGCCGATTGGCTGAGAGGCAGGTTCTTTGTGGAATGAAATTTGCGACGCCGCCAAAGGACGGTCTTAGCCATTTCACCTTGTTTAACCCCGGTTGGATTCTCTACTCGCCCCGCTTGGAGCCCACGTACGCCGTGGCCTCCATCTCGATCAAGAACGGGCCGAGACTGCTGGAGACCGTCATCCGGGCCGGGTACGGTTCCTTGATCATGGAGGCGTACACCTCATTGTACCCTGGTTGATCGTCCAGCGACGCCAAATGCGTGGTGATGCGCACGATATGATCCAGAGTCAATCCTGCCTCCTGCAGGATCACCTCGATGTTGCGAATGCATTGAGCCGTCTGCTCGCGGATGCCCTCCAGCGGTTCCAGCGTTGCCGGGTTCACCCCGACCTGTCCCGCCACGTAGACCATATCTCCCGCCTTGACGGCATGGGAGAACGGCAACGGGAATTTCGGCGCTTTATCTGATGTATAGATGGTGGTCATTAGAGCTCCTCCTTCATATGTAGGCTCTCCGACTCATGAAGAATCGGAGCGGTCTTCAGATGCCATGACGTCGCCTCTTGGTAGCGGTGCCCCAGCGCCAGCAGCGTCTCCTCGCCAAGGTGAGGTCCCGCCAGCTGTACGCCGATCGGCAGTCCCGTCTCTCCGTCCATCCCCGCAGGGACCGTCATGGAGGGCAAGCCGGTGTTGGTGAACGGCCCGTTGAACATCGGATTACCCGTCTTGTAGCCCTCCAAAGGCAGTGTAGGCGTTGCCGGCGTAAGCAAGGCATCCACCTCGCCGAACAGCTCCATCATCCCGCGCCGGAACACCGTCCGCACGCGCTGGGCGCGCAAGTAGTCCGCCGCACTGAGCTCCAGCCCCAGCTCCAGCTGCTCGCGCATCGCCGGGCCGTAACGCTCCGGCTTCTCGCGGTAGCTATCCATATGATAAGCGGCGCCTTCCGCACGCATCGTCATTTTGTGGGCGGCCACCGCTTCGTCAATGCAAGCCGGCAGCTTGATGGCCTTGAACCGCACCCCCAGCGCTCGCAGCACGCCTTCCGCCTCCGCTGCCGCCTGGCCGATGGACGCGGTCTCGGGCCGGAAAAAGCCATCGGGATCGGGCAAGCCAATCACCATATCCTTCACTTCCCTGCGCATCGCAGAGGTGAATGACGGCGACGTGCCTGCTAACGTCGAGGGATCCCGATCATCCGCGCCCGTCAGCACCTCCAGCACCATCGCGTTATCCTCCGCAGTCCGAGTGAACGCGCCGATATGATCCAGCGTCCAGCTGGCGGTGAACACGCCGTATCGGCTGACCCTGCCGAACGTGGGCTTCATGCAGGTGAGTCCGTTGTATGCGGCAGGCCGGATCAGCGAGCCGAACGTCTGCGTGCCCAGCGTGAAGAGCGCCATGCCCGCCGCTACCGCGGCCGCGGACCCCGAGCTGGAGCCGCCGGGGGTGTGCGACAGCAGCCAAGGATTGCGCGTCGGCGGCTCGCCGCCTTGGTACGCGTATTCCGTCGTTGTGGTTTTGCCCAGCAGGATCGCCCCGGCCCGCTTCAGCCGCTCGACGACAGCCGCGTCGTAATCCGGCACATAATCACCGTTCACCTGGGAGCCGCCCGAGGTGCGCATGCCCGCCGTGCAGATGATATCCTTCACGCCGAACGGAATGCCGTGCAAGGGGCTCAGCCCTCCGCCCTTCATCTGCAGCCGCTCGGCTTCCTTCGCCGCGTGCAGCGCGCCTTCGGCATCTACTGTCACCCAGGCTTGGACTCGCGGCTCCAGCGACTCGATCCGTCGCAGGCAATCCATCGTCAGCTCTACGGGTGACAGCCGTCTGGCGGCGATCAGCCTGCCCGCCTCGGCAATCGTCAGCACTTGTCCCGAGATCGCAATCATAGCTTCGCCTCCTCACCGGTCGCGGCATTGGGAGCTACGTGATCGGATAGAGGGAACGCCCGGAGCAAGCGCAGCTCCCTCTCGTAAGCCGTACGCTCCTCCTTCGTCACGGGTCCGCCTTGGTATTTCTCCCTCTCTAGCGCCAGGAATTGCTCGTAGTTCATCTTAGGTTCCGTCGTCATGGCGCCGTCGCTCCTTTCTGGTTAGGGCATGAAGCTCGCGTCCACCATGTCGGTGTAAGACACGTCTTTGTCCAAATTGCCGATGAATCGTTGCATATCTATCGCTGCCTGGAACGCCGTCTCCGTCAAGGTGCCATCCTGAGGGTACACGTTGCTGTCGATCATGCGTTGCACCGCGTTCTCTACAACCTCGGCCTCCAGGTTCGGGAATTCCTTCTTCGCAATCTCCTTCGTGCCCTCTGGATCTTCGTGAATGTAATCCAGCGCGGCCTCCAGCGACTTCACCATGCGGCGCACGAGATCTGGCTGTTCCTGGATCACTTTGTCCGATGTGTTCAGCGTGGCGAAGGCGAAATCCGGGTAGTCCTTCGTAAAGTCATAGACGATTTCCAGCCCTTGCACCAGGCCTTGGTCCAGCTGCGGCTCATACACAACGGCGATATCCGCCTTGCCTGCCATCAGCGTGCCAAGCTCCGACCCGTTCTGCACCTCCGTAATCGTCACGTCATTGTTCAGATCGATGCCGTTATCCGCGAACAGCTTGCGCAGCAGACTGTTGGAGCTGGTCGGGGCGATGCCCGTCACGATCGTCTTGCCCACAAAATCCTGCGGCGTCGAGATGGTTGTCCCCTCATGCGCCACCGCCCATACTGAAGCGCTGCCGGACAGGATGCTGATGGACTTCGCCTCGCCGCCCTTCGCCTTAGCGAAGGAGACATGCTCTGGTCCGTGGAAGGAGAACGTCGACTCGCCGGAGAGGACGGATGCCAGTGCAGCCGGGCCGCTACCCGCTGCCGTAATGGTCGATACCTCAATGTTGTTCTCTTCGAGGAAGCCTTGGTCCTTGGCCACATACAGTGGCAAATACAACAGATTATGATATACCTCCGCAACCGCGATTACATCGGTTTGAACCTGCGGCGTTTCCGTCGTCCCTGTATTTCCACCATTCGCGCCCTGCGTCGTTCCCGAACCGCCAGCATTACCGCATGCCGCCAACACCAGCGAACCGATCAACGCAACACCTGTCATTTTCACAGCTTGGCTCCATCTCATCCTCATCCACTCCCACTCTCTATAGTTGACTTCTAATCGATTATACCGATGGACTCTTCGAGCTCTTGCCTTCGCTCCACGGCAGCAGACGCGACTCCAGCATGCTCACGCCAGCGTACAGCACCGCCGCGACGATCATGAGCGTGAAGACCCCCACCCACACGGCGGGCAGATTAAACAGATTGCCTTCCACGAAGATCATATGCCCAAGCCCCTTATCCGAGGAGATGAACTCCCCGCCCACCACCGACACCAGCGCCAGGCCGATGTTGATGCGGAACGCCGAGATGATCCACGGCAGCGACGACGGCACGATAATTTTGGAGAAAATCTGCATCTTGCTAGCACCGAAGGACTTCATTAGATTCACCTGCGAATCGTCGATCTGGTGCGTCGCCTGATAAGCCGAGAGCAGCGCAACGATGAACGTAGACACAGCCGCGAGCACAATCTTGGAGAAAATACCGGAGCCGAACCAGATAATGATCATCGGCGCCAGCGCAATCTTGGGCACTCCGTTCAGCGCAACAACGAAAGGATCGATGATGCGGGATACCGTTCTGGAAAACCAGAGCAGCAAGCCTGCAAGCGAGCCGATCGCACTGCCAATTCCGAAACCTGTGACCGTCGCCCGTACCGTTGCGTAAGCATCCTCCATCAGCTGACCAGACGAAATCATGGATACCGCCATCTTGGCGATCGCGCTTGGTGAACCCAGCAGGAAGGCATTGATGGCACCGCCGCGCACCAGCGCTTCCCAGATTCCGAGGACTGCGCCGATAATCGCCAGCCGCCAGAACACGACCATCAACCAAGCTTTGACGGCGGCCGCTTGCCGCTTGCGGACGAATTCGCTTTTTCCCTTTGCCGCCACATGCGCCGAAGCGACGCTGGTGTTGCCTGTTGTCGTCGTATTCGCCATTAGCCTACCCTCCCCATCTGAATATCAAGCTCTGACCATATGTCTTCAAAAAATCCTTTGAATCTCACATCGCTTCGCGCCTTCATCGCCGATCCGTAGTGAGCGGACAAGCCGATATCGTACGTTTTCTTCACGTAGGTGGGACGCTTGCTCATGACGAAGATCCGATCGGAGACGGATATCGCTTCTTCGATATCATGCGTGATGAGCACACCCGTCTTGCCTTCGTCACGCAGAATGGACAGGATCTCGTCCTCCAGCACCAGACGCGTCTGGTAGTCCAGCGCCGAGAACGGTTCGTCCAGCAGGATAATATCCGGCTGTGTCACCAGGGTGCGAATGAGGGCCACCCGCTGTCTCATGCCGCCGGATAACGTGGAGGGATAAGCTCCCGCGAACGCCTCCAGATGGTAGCGCTCCAGGTAACTCATCGCGATGTCGCGCCGCTCTTTTTTGCCGATGCCCTTCACCTCGAGCCCCAGCATGACGTTGTCCAGAATGGACCGCCATGGGAGCAGCAAATCCCGCTGCATCATGTACCCAACGTGGCCGGTTGATTGCTTAATGTCCGCGCCTCCTACGGTAATGCTTCCCGACGTAGGCTGGAGCAGCCCCGCGATAATATTGAAAATCGTACTCTTGCCGCAGCCGCTCGGCCCGACAATACTGACGAATTCACGTTCCTGGATGTCCATTGTAATGTCGTTCAGCACGGCGATCTCCTGTCCTTCGGCATTGACGAACGACTTGGTCACATTCGATACGCTGATTGCACTTGTTGTCAACATCCCCAACCCCTTCCCTTTTCCGCTACCGTTGATGTTAGGAAATATAACATTTGTTATATTGCTATCTTAAACGTTGCTCGCCCTGCTGTCATTAGCGCATGCGTATAGAAAAACAAAATGGTTTTAGCTTCTTCGTACAAAAGAGTCCAATCGAAGCACGTCCTCCATGGCAAACGCGACCCGGTAGCCGAAGGCGGTCTGTGAATCCTTCAGCTTGCGGCCCAGCAGCTTCTCGGCTTTGTCCAGCCGATAGACGACCGTATTGCGGTGCACGAAGAGCGCCTTGGCCGTCTCGATCAGATTGCAATGGTTGTCATAGTAAGCGCGGAGCGTGCGGAGAATATCGTTCTGCTCCTGATCTCCCTTGCCCAGCAGCTCCTTGAACGCTTCGTGATAGAAACGCTCCAGCTCCTCGTACGGCAGCATGCGGAGCAGTCTTCCGATGTCCAGGCTGCGATACACGGAGACGAACCGCCTGCGGTTCATCCCGATGCCGCTCTGCAGGGCGCGGACCGCTTCCTTGTACGACAGCCCTAGATCCAGTGCCGCCGCGAAGGGACTGCCGATACCGAGCGAATAGCTAAGTCCCTCGCTTCGGTGGATATCCGCCACCATCTCCTCCAACCTCCCTACCAGCGCATGCTCGTTCCAGTCCCCCCGCCCTTCGAACAGCAGCAAGCCAAACATGTCGTTCTTCGCGAACATGACGAACTCGGCCTCCAGCCTGGCGAATCCCTGCTTCAAAATATGATAGTGCCTGTCGCGCTCCGCGCTGACGCGTTCGGCGTTGGTGCTCGTCCGGGCGGTCTGCTCCGCGTCTTCCCGAGCGACAATCAGCATAGCGCTGCGTTCCGGCTTCAAGCCGTATTTGGCACCACGGTACATCGCCTCCTGCTCGGTGCCGACAAACCCTTCGATGAGGTCGGAGAAGAAATCATTCTTGTACCGCCGCGAACGCTCCTTCACGGCATGGCGCTTCGTCAGCTCCAGGCCGATAACGTGTGCCGCTTGCTCCAGCGCCAGCAGCTCCGGCCCCTGGAGCGGATAAGCCGGGGGAAAAGCAAGCAAATATCCTTCTTCGCGGTAGGTGAAGATCGAGAGACATTCCAGCTGCCTGTACCGAGGGTCCCCGATGCCGGGAATGCACAGCGAGGTCGAGGCGTCCGGGAGACTCTGCTGGCTCAGCGCGAGGGAGACCCGCTCCGGAACGTCTGCCAGCTCCGGGGACCAAAGCGTTTCGGACATGGCAAGGGGCGCGCATTTGGCGTCCAATAACAGCACGGGAGAGCCCAGGATGGAGGATAGCTTGTCGATGATCCCGGTGAGCCCGTCCCCTTGCATCATGAGATCAGCGAATTGCTTATGGATGGTCAGCGCGTAGTGGAGCTCCTGGTTTTTGTTCTCCAGCAGCACGCCGATCGACTCTCTGAAAATATCCCCCAGCGTCGATTCGATCATCGACAGCTCCAGGATGGGGAAACCCAGGCGGTCAGCCTCCTCCAGCGCCGCCGGGGGAATGACGAGCGAGAACCGTTTGGTTTTGATGGCCAGGCCCGCGCAGCCTTTCTCGTGCATGCCACGTATGACATCAATCAGCCGGTCGGGGCTGTCCTTGAGCAGGTAACCGTTGGTGAGCAGCAAATCACCGTGCCTCAGGAACACGACAATATCCGGCGAGTCCATAATGTTGACCGATAGCACCTCGCGCGTCTCGCTCCCATGCGTTCCCGCCAGGATGTGAGCTTTGGACATAATCGTATCCCTGATCAACTCGTGCAGCAGCATGTTTACAACACCCCTCTCCATTATGTTATAAAATCTAACATCAATAGAGAGGGGTGTAAAGAACAAGATTTGTATGGAAGCACCAAAATGGCGAATTATTTTGTGCTTTTGTGTGGAAGAAGGATGCATTGTAACTGGCAGAGGGCGGGGGTGCGAGCAAATAGAGGAACAAAGGTGTGCTACTGCGGGTGGAAGACGGGAGTGCGAGCAAATAGAGGAACAAAAGTGTGTTACAGCTGGCGCAAGGCAGGGATTCGAGTAAATAGAGGAAGAAAGGTGTGTTACTTCGGGTGGAAGGCGGGGTGCAGGGAAATAGAGGAAGAAAGGTGTGTTACTTCGGGTGGAAGACGGGAGTGCGAGGAAATAGAGGAACAAAGGTGTGCTACAGCTGGCGCAAGGCGGGAATTCGAGTAAATAGAGGAAGAAAGGTGCGTTACTGCGGGTGGAAGACGGGAGTGCGAGCAAATAGAGGAACAAAAGTGTGTTACAGCTGGCGAAAGGCGGGGATTCGAGTAAATAGAGGAAGAAAGGTGCGTTACTTCGGGTGGAAGACGGGAGTGCGAGCAAATAGAGGAACAAAGGTGTGCTACAGCCGGCGAAAGGCGGGGGTGCGAGCAAATAGAGGAAGAAAGGTGCGTTACTGCAGGTGGAGGACGGGAGTGCGAGCAAATAGGGGAACAAAGGTGCGTTACAGCTGGCGGTTGGCGGGGACATTTGCGCAAAAAAATCCCTCAGGTGCTTCGCTTAGACATTCCTGAGGGATTTTACGTGCCAATAAGTTACTTGATAATGACGTACTCCAGGTTAACCAGCTTCGCGTAGGCGACGATCTGGTCGGTGGTCAGGTTCAGGGAGACAACGGTATGGTGGCCGCCGCCGTTTTCGATCCAGGCTTTGACGCCGTCCTGGAAGTTCGGCTTCACCTTCCACATCACACGGGCAACTGGCAGCTTCGGAGCTGGCACAGTTGGTTCGAAGGCTGTGACTTCGTTGATCAACAGCTTGTAATGCGTACCGAAGTCTGCCATCGAGACCACGACACCTTCGCCCGCCTTGCCGTCAAATACCAGACGTGCCGGGTCCTCACGGTCGCCGATGCCCAGCTGGGATACAACGATTCTTGGCTTGTTCGCAGCCAGTGATGGATCCACCTCAAGCATATGGGATTGCAGGATCGCTTCCTGACCCTCAGCCAGCTCGTATGTGTAATCTTCCATGAAACCAGTATTTTGGTTATGGCTCATGATTTTGAGCAAGCGATCAAGCGCTGCAGTCTTCCAGTCACCTTCGCCCGCGAAGCCGTAGCCCTGGGCCATCAGACGCTGAACCGCGAGACCTGGCAGCTGCTTCATGCCATGCAGATCCTCAAAGTTGCTCGTAAACGCCGTGTATCCGCCATTGTCCAGGAAACGTTTGATGGCAATCTCGTAGCTGGCCTGTACACGTACGCTAGCTTCCCACGATTCTTTGCTGTTGTCGCCATATTCGAACTCATATTGGTCCGCATATTCAGCCATCAGGTCGTTTATTTCTTCTTCCTTGACCTCATTGACGTATTGCACAAGATCCCCAATGCCGTAGTAGTCGACGGTCCAGCCGAACTGGATCTGGGCTTCTACCTTGTCGCCTTCAGTTACGCCGACATTGCGCATGTTATCGCCGAAGCGTGCGACTTTAATATTGAAGCTTTCATTGTAAGCAACTGCGACGTCCATCCAGTCCGCAATCTGCTGCTGCACGTTCTCGCGCTCCCAGTAGCCGACAACAATTTTATTCTGCTTTTTCAGACGGGCATTGATGAAGCCATATTCACGGTCACCATGCGCAGCCTGATTCAGGTTCATGAAGTCCATATCAATGGTCGACCATGGAATGCTCTCATTGAACTGCGTCGCCAGGTGCAGCAGAGGCTTCTGCAGCAGCTTGGTACCGCGAATCCACATTTTTGCAGGAGAGAAGGTGTGCATCCAGGTGATGACACCAGCCACTTCGTCGCGGTAGTTGACTTCCTTCATGATGCTGGTAATTTTGTCGGCGCTGACGGCCAGATCCTGCAGGACCAGCGGATAAGGCAGTACCCCACTTTGGTTCAAAGCATCGGCGATTTTTTGGGCGTTGGCTTTGACCTCTCCAAGTGCTTCCTCACCGTACAGATGCTGCGAACCTACGACAAACCAAAACTCTTTTGCTGCTGTCATATGAATCAACCTCATTTCGTTTGGTTTAGTTATTGTTTTTAATTAAATGCTCGACTGCGGCTTGCTCGATGGCCAAGCCCTTGCGGTAGCGTTCGATAAAGGTCTCAAAGCCTTGAACATCGGCTGTTTCCGGTGCAATGGTCTCGCCCTCGACATTCGCAAACACTTGCTGCTCCAGGAAGTCTGCCAGCGATTCTTCCGCGCCTTTGTTGTCCATGTAGGAAGCCAGCAGCGCCATGCCCCATGCTCCGCCCTCACCTGCCGTGGACATGACGGATACCGGAACGTTCAAGGCGGCAGCAACAATGCGTTGTCCAACTACTGGAGTTTTGAACAAGCCGCCGTGCGCCAACACACTGTCTATGACGACCTGCTCCTGCTCGGTCAGAATGTCCATGCCGATCTTCAGTGCCCCGAAGGCCGAGAACAGGTGCGTACGCATGAAGTTCGCCAGATTAAAGCGGCTCTCCGGCGACCGCACGAACAGTGGACGTCCCTGCTCCAGACCGGTAATGTTTTCTCCGGAGTAGTAGCCGTAGCTGAGCAGTCCGCCGCCGTCTGGATCAGCTTCAAGCGCCTTGTTGAACAGAACGCTAAACAGTTTGGCGCTATCGACCTCGAAACCCATCGCTTCGGCAAATTCACGGAACAGTCCGACCCAGGCGTTGATATCGCTAGAGCAGTTATTGGCATGCGCCATTGCAACCGGACTGCCGTCCGGCGTGGTCACCATGTCGATCTCTGGGTAGACGCGGGAGAGCTCCTTGTCCAGGACGATCATGGCAAACACGGACGTGCCGACGGAAATGTTGCCCGTACGCTTCTTGACGCTGTTCGTGGCCACCATGCCTGTACCGGCATCGCCCTCGGGCGGGCAGAACGGAATGCCTGGCTGCAGATCGCCTGCCGGGTCCAGCAGCTGCGCACCCGCTTCGGTCAGTTGCCCGGCTTGCTCGCCAGCCAGATAGATCTTGGGCAGCACGGATGACAGCTTCCAAGGATAGCCCCGGTCAGCAACCAGATCATTGAATTGCTGCACCATTGACGGATGGTAATCATGCGTCGCATCGTCGATCGGGAACATGCCCGACGCTTCGCCGATGCCGATCGCGCGCTCGCCGGTCAACTCCCGATGGATATAGCCTGCGAGAGTGGTGATGGAATCGATGCGGCTCACGTGCGCCTCCTTGTTCAAAATCGCCTGATACAAGTGGGCAATGCTCCACCGCTCCGGGATGTTGAACTGGAACAGCTCCGTCAACGCATGAGCAGCCTCACCGGTCGTCGAATTCCGCCAGGTCCGGAACGGAACCAGCAGCTCACCCGCGCTGTCGAAGGCCATGTAGCCGTGCATCATACCGGAGAATCCAATTGCACCGACCGTCTGCAGCTTCACGCCGTACGTCTGCTCAACCTCCTGCTTCAGCTCGCGGTAAGCCGTCTGCATGCCGGTAATGATGTCTTCCTGCTCGTACATCCAGAAGCCGTCCTTCAGACGGTTCTCCCAGTCATAGCTACCGGATGCAATCGCTGTGAATTGCCTGTCAATCAGCACAGCCTTGATCCGGGTCGAGCCGAATTCAATGCCTAGCGACGTCTCGCCCGCAGCGATGGCTTGCTTAATCGCCTCATGATTCATAATGACGTCCATCCCCTCTCTTGTTATAGTAGATAATAGAATTCATATAATGAAGTTTGCTGGTGAAAAATAGCCGGAGAGGTGTGGAATCGATTCTGGTTAACGCTTTCTGAAAGAAAGCGACTTCGAAAGCATACGCTGCGTAGCGTTCGCCTTTGTCCCCGGATTTCAACCGCTAAATGCGGTTACAATCATGAAATCTGGGGACAACAGCGATCGGAAGAACGATCCACAACCTGTAGGCATACTTTGTTCACCAGCTTGAAGAAGGCGCTTCCTTTAAGTGTCAGCCTAAGTATATTTTTTGTACGTACATTTGTCAATAATGTATACTAGTTATACTTACAAGTGAAAGAAGTGGATGGTGTGAAGCCCAAATATCAAGTCATCATTGATGATATAAAAAGTCAGATTCTCTCGGGTGCCTATGCGATCGGCCAGCAGATTCCTACCGAATATGCCCTCCAGGAGAGCTATAATGTAAGCCGCCAGACGGTGCGCAAGGCGATTCTGGAGCTGTCGAATGAGGGGTTTTTGCGCAGCGAGAAAGGGTCGGGCACGTATGTCAGCAAGCAGTACCGCAACCGGTCCGGCGGGAATACCGCGAACAAAACCATCGGCGTCATCACCACCTACATCTCGGACTACATCTTTCCGTCTATTATTCGCGGCATCGAAAGCCGACTCAATGAGGACAATTACTCGCTGCTGCTGGCCAGCACGAATAATGATGTCGCCCAGGAGAAAAAGGCGCTGGAAATGATGCTCTCCTACGGCGTGGATGGCCTGATCGTAGAGCCGACCAAAAGCAATTTGTATAATCCCAACATTGCCTACTACCTGTCGTTCAAGGAACAGGACGTCCCGTTCACGATGATTAATGCCTTCTATGAAGAGCTGGAGGTGCCGTTCTTCTGTCTGGATGACGTGCAGTCGAGCTACCTGGCGACCCGGGAGCTGATTGCCAAGGGCCATACCCAGATTGGTCTGATTGCCAAGATGGATGATCTGCAAGGCAAGTACCGCATGAAGGGCTATATCAAGGCGCTGGGTGAAGGCAAAATCGGATTTCATCCGGAGCAAGTCCTCTCGTTTGATACGGCCTCGAAGCCCGAGCTGCCCGCCAACCTGGACGCTTTTCTGCAGGAAAACCGGGAGTCATTGACTGCCATCGTATGCTATAACGACGAGGTGGGGCTGGAGGTCATGCATGCTTGTCGCAGACTGGGCATCTCCATCCCGGACGAGCTGTCCTTGATCGGACAAGACAATTCCTACCTCGCCAAAACCGCTCAGCTCCGCCTCACGACGCTGTCGCACCCCCAGGAGCAGCTGGGCCGGGACGCGGCCGATTGGATCATCAAGAACCTGCAAGGCAAGAAAGACCTGCAAGCCGCCAACTACTACCAGCCTGTGTTGGTTGAAGGTGAGACGGTGAAGGAAATGATAGTTGAGTAGGTATTAACTGCCGTAACAAACTTTTTAAAAGGAAGCCTACGGTCACGGATCGATCTTACGATCGCTGTTGTCCCCAGATTTCTTGAATTTTTAACCGCTCTAGCGGTTGAAATCCGGGGACAAAGGCGAGCGCTTCGCTTCTTCAGATTCGATGCCGTGCCACTCCGGCCATTTTAAGGGTAGTCTGAAAATGCAGTTCATTCCGGCCGCTGTTGGATAGCGGGCCGAATGAAATGCCAAATGGCAGTTGGATAGGTCCGGCTACTATATGGGCAAGATGAAACCCCTTCAAGCACTGACCCTTCACGGGTTAGTTGGGGCTTGAAGGGGTTTGTTGTCTGCGTTCCTAGAGATTTTGGGAGCTCTGCAGCTTCGCCTCAGTGCACGGCCAGGCTAGAGCTCGTCTATGGACGGCAGCGCGGCCAGCTCGGTCTGCAGCTGCTCGATCTCGTGCGGCTGCAGGTCCAACTGCGGCGCACGCATTACACCGGCATCGATGCCGCGCAGGCGCAGCGCTTCCTTAAAGTAGGACATGTTGCTGCCACTGCGCAGCACTTCGCAATAGGCGGTGGCCGTCCGCTGCAGGGTCCGTGCCCGCTCCAGGTCGCCGCGCTGGTAGGCGTCATATACCGCCACGAACGGCTCGGGGTACACACACGAGACGCCTGAGATGACACCGTCGCAGCCCTGCGCCAGCGCGGGCAGCATCAGGCGGTCCGCGCCCTGCATGACCGCGAAGCCACCACCGTTGATGCGCAGATATTCGTCCGTACGCAGGAAATCCGGCCAGCTGTATTTTACCCCGACCACATTCGTGCACTGTTCTGCAACGCGGGCTGCTACCTCGGCCTTCAGGTCGTTGGCCGAGCATTGAGGGATATTATACAGATAGACCGGGAAGTCCTGCGGCAGGCTATTAGCCACCGCCACATAATACGCCTCCAGCTCCCGGTCGCTTGCGCCCAGGAACATTGGCGTCACCACGCCGACCCCATCCGCGCCTATGCGCTGTGCATGCTGAGCTAACCGGATGGTTGCCTCCTGCGTCATCGCGCCCGCATGGATGTAGACGACGACCCGCCCCGCCGCCTGCCGGACGACAGTCTCAGCAACCGCCATCCGTTCCTCCTCCGACAGCCGCACCATCTCGCCCGTTGTCCCGAGCGGGAATAGGCCGTGCACGCCCTTGCTAATCAGGAACTCGGTGAGCGCCTCCACCTTATCCAAATCCACCGCGCCTTGGGCGTCAAATGGCGTCACCATCGCTGTTGTCACACCGTACAGCTTCTTCATCGCTTCACCCCTCCTGTTGTTACATGCTCTTTCCTTAATCTTCTCTACTTGCAAGACTCAGCCGATTACCTCCGCAGGTTGTGCGAAAAGCATAGTGGCAGTGGCAGCATCTCTAATAAGAGTATTAGTGATGGGAAAACGGCGTGGAAAGCGTTAGTCAGTGCTCGACTCCACGCCCTCTCCACCAAGCCCAGGCGATAGCGCCATGACCCAATCCAGGTTGAAGCAGTAATGGATACGGCTGCTGAGCAGGTGGATGAGCCCGTTCTTGGCCTGCACCATGGCCAGATAACCCTTGGGCTCGGCATGCGAGCGGTCCATCCGGAACTCGCCGGTCCAGGCGCCGCCGTCCCACTTGCCGCCATCCTCATCGGTCGTCACCAATCGCTTGTAGGGCCACGTCTCTCCATCATCCAGCGAGACCGCAGCGAACAGCCCCTGCACCGGACGCCTCACACCGTCGCGGTCTTGGATCTCCATACCATCGGCAAACGAGGCCATGAACAGCACGCCTTCCTGCAACCGCCGCATGACCGCGCGCTGCCCCATCCCGATCGGATCAAATTCACTCTCGCTATACACCCAGCTCTTGCCCCGATCCGAGGAAATGCTCCGTGCCATATGGCCATGCACCTCATCGCCGCGGCCATAGGCCAGCAGCCGGCCGCCTGCAATCTCCGCGACGGGCGCGTGGATGCCTCGGATCAGACCGCCGCCATCGAACCAAGAATCGCCGTCGTCCTCACTGAGCCACACGGTACTGCCGCCCGTGCTGCCCGTCTCTGCATCGCAGGAGAACACCAGCGTGCCGTCGTTCATCCGGAACAGCGAGGGAATCGGCATCGTCCGCACGCCATGCTCGGGGTAGAGAATACGGCCTTTGCTCCAGGTGACACCATTATCCTCCGAGGTCCGCAGCACCTGCACCAAGGTGCCCCATGTGCCCGCCGCTCCCAGTCCGGTAATATGCAGCAGCTTGCCCTGCTCATCGAGCCAGAGGGCGCCCGCCGTCATGTTGCGATCCGGGGCGTCCCAGAATAGCGAAGCGTCATCCCAGGAGTCCGAGCCGTACCGCAGCCGGCTGGCTACCAGCTTCATCTCGCGCCCGCTCTCCTCATTCGTCGTGAACCAGGCCGCGAGCAGATCTCCGTTGGGCGTCTCAGCTACATATGGCGAGTGATTATGCCGGAAGAACGGTCCCCGCTCGGAGGGCTCCAGCTTCACATAGACACGTGGCGGGGCAAAATAAGGGGCTCCCCGCTCTGTGGGCTCCTGCGCGATCACCGTCTGGGAAACCCCCAGCTGATAGGGATAAGGCTCGGCTGGCGGCAGCGGCTCCGTAGCTACCGGCTCTGCCAGTACGACGCGGAAGCCGATTAGCCAATGTTTGTCCTCTGGCAGGGTGGCCATTCGCTCGGCAGAGCGCAGGTAGCGCGGGTCCGTTGAGTGACTGCCGCCTCGGGTGACGCGGAAGTCCCCATCCACTCTGCCCACAGGATCGGTCTGCTCGCCCTCCACGTAAGGGCCGTACCAGTCCTGGCACCATTCTTCGACGTTGCCGTGCATATCATGCAGACCCCAATCGTTAGGAGGGAACTCGCCCACGGTCAGCGGCACCACCTCGAACTCCCGCTTCGTCTTGACCGGGTCGGGGTACCAGCTGTGCTGCTGGTTCCGGTACTGGCTGCGTGGGAATTCCTCACCCATCGCATACGCTGTCTCCGTTCCAGCCCGGCACGCGTACTCCCACTCCGCTTCGGTAGGCAGCCGATAAGGCCGCCCATCGCGCTCCGATAGCCAGCGGCAGTAGGCCACAGCCTCGTGCCAGCTGACGAAGACGACCGCTTCATCGTCGCCGCAGGAGAAGCCCAGCTTGCCCCGCAGCTCGCGGTGACGCGGATCGAAGCGCTCATATTCCTTGTTGGTCACCTGATACTTGCCCATGTAGAACGGCTGGCTGATCCGCACCTGATGCACGGGCTGCTCGTCGAGATCGCCACTGTCACTGCCCCTCTTGTACGTGCCCGGCTCGATGCGCATCAGCTGCATGCCAATCGCGTTGGTATATACACTTCCGTCAGGAAGATGCTGCATTGTCACGTCGCTCATCCTTTCGTATCAGCTTGCGATAGTCATTGGGCGACACACCCTCCAGACGCTTGAAGGTCCGGAGGAAGGTCGTCCGGTTAAAAAATCCGCACTGCTCCGAAACCTCGGCAATGGTCTGCTCGCCTGCGAGCAACTCCTTCGCCTTGCCGATCCGCAGAAAGCTGATATAATCGGTCAGATTCATATCATATTTCCCTTTGAATACACGCGAGGCGTATTTCATCGAGACGCCCATTTCTTCGGCAATCGATTCCAGATACAGATCGGAGGTAAAGTGCGACTCTACATATTGCTTGATCAGCTGCGCCAGCTCCGTGGACTTGCCCGGTGGACGGTGGTTATCGGCCTCGCGATCTGCGATAGCGTGGAACAAGCGAACCAGCAGCGCCCGGCTCTGCCTGAAATCCTCTGGCCGCTCCAGCGGACCCGTCATCCGGCCATGATCCTCGTCAGAGAGCAAGGACTCCGCATCCATTCCACGTTCACGGGCATACCGCATCGCCGTCTGGTACATCTCACCAAGCAGCAGCGTCCGTACCCGGTAGGGGGCGCTCCGCTTTTCCGACATCTCCAGCAGCTCATCCGCCATCTCCTCCAGCCCACCCTTGTCGCCCACCTTCAGCAGATTGAGCAGGCGGTTCTCATCGGCAAACGAGTAATGCTGAGCCCCCGCGCTCCCCAGATCCTCGGCATACCGGACAGTAAACGGTTCATTATCTTCAATCGCATGCAGGGCCGTAACCGCCTCGCGGTAGGATCTCGTAATACCCTGCACATGGTCATGATACTTGCCAACCCCAATATGGATGCGGCAGTAGGACCAATCATGAATAAAGGTCTGCACCAGCCGCTCCAACCCCTGGCCGATGGCTTCGCGAATCGTCTCATCCTCTGCATTGACGACGCACAGGAATGTATTTTTGCGGGACTCGAGCACATACACCGTAATAAAATCGCGCAGCAGCCCGTCCATAATCTTCTTCAGCTTGCTCTGAATGACGATTCGATCGACGTCCTGGATGTCCTGATAGAACGGCGTCAGGAACTCCACAGACACGATCATGCACACAAATCCGGACTGGTCAAAAGCCAGCCGCTGCCGCATCGTCCGCAGCAGCTCCTCATTCTGATCCTCGCGCTGGTCGATTCCGTGCATAAGCCGCAGCAGCGACTGATCGAGGTATTCTTGCGTGAGCATGTGCAGCTCATGCTGGTACCGCAGCCGGTAGGAGATTAGCTCATGAATGCCACTGCCGATCTGCTGCAAGTCCCCGGCATGCGCCTGGCTTTCTTTGCCCCAGTTCAAGCCACTCTGCTCCTGGGCCAGCACCTCGCCCAGCTTGCGAATCGGATTATAAATCCGGAAGGAGAAAATGAAGGAGAACAGCCCGCCAATCACAACCAGCAGCACGCAGATGCCGACGATCAGACTGAGCATGCCCGAGGCCTGGCGGCGAAACTCATCCACCGGCGTAAGGGCATAGAAGGTCCACCCATAGAGTCCGCTTGTAACCGACGATACGGTATACGACTCTCCATCCAGCGATAGCTCGGCGGCAGCAGCTTGTGGCGCCTCTGGTGTCTCGCTAGCCTCCCCACGGATTTGCCGCAAGACTGACTCTGCTCCAAAAGACGAATCCGAATTCAGCACAATCTCGCCTTGATTGTCTACGACCAGTACACGAGTCACGCCTGGTTCGAGGATGACCTCCATCGTTCGGAAGAGCATCCGTTCCCGGATCGTTGCTACGAGCACGGCCGGATGCGCGCCATCCCGATTGGTGGCAATGAATGAGATGACTCGCTTCGTGCCGAAGGAATTATCCACGGTAGCCGGGTAGACGATCTCAATGGAAAAGCGGCTCTCCAGACGATCCTTCCAGTACGTGTTGTCATAATCAAGATAGTGATAGAATTTTCCAAAGAAGGAGTCGAACGCGTTAAGTCCGCTTGCTGTAAAGACGCTGCTATCATCGGCATAGACAAATACCTCATCGATAAACCGGTTCAAGCTGTAGCGCGTCCGCCCCACGCTCAGCGGCAGCAGATACAACTCCGCCAGATCCTCTTCCGTGTAGGTGGAGCGCGGCTTCAATAGACGCTTCACAACCGGATCGCCAAAAAAGCCGACGCCCGACTCGTGAATCATCTGCAGATAGCCGTCGATGGCATCTGCGGAGGATTGGAGGTTCATCGTCAGCTTGTCATTGTAATCGCGCTTGAACTCTTTGACATAGTTGGTATACGAGAACACACCGATGACGATAACCAGCACCAGCAGCGACAAAAAATACAGGAGGATCTTGAAGAACAACTTGTTTACTCTCAGCAAAGCGAGCCACTTCGTCATCTTCAAGTCCTCCTTTCATTGTTACTAAGGGTCGGTTTTCAGCACCGAGAAGATTGGAGGCAGGAGGAAATGAGGAGCGGAGCGTAGGCAAACCTACGTGAGCACCTCAGAGTTTCCGGAGGAAACTAGCTTCGTAAGCATCCGCTTAGTTCCGACTGCATTCAATATTCGATGCCGAATTATCATCCTGATTTACTTCGTGATGGAAAGCGACTTAAGGAGTGCGGGTGTAGGCTTCGTTGTAGATCTGCTCCATCTCCTCGGCTCCGGCTGCAGTCAGCTCGCTTGCCCAGGCGTCGAAGTCATCCAGCGACTTGGTGCCGATGATGAATTTCACCACATCCTGCTCCAGGACGGAGATCCGGGTGGTATAGTCCTTGATGCGGTCATTTTCTTCATCCGTGAAGGCTGGAGACAAGCCCGGTACGATGACTGCGCCCGGATCCGCTACCAGCTCTTCGCCCCAGCGGACAAGATCCGGTGGCGCCATCTGCCGGGTAGGACCTTCGTCAACGCGTACAGCCAGTGCCAGCAGACCGCCCCCGATCTCCGACATCATGACGCGTGCCGGGTCCGAAGCATTGGCGTATTGCTCCAGCACTTCCGGTTTGATCTCCGGCTGCCCATTCACAACCTCATACGTTTCGCCCTCGACGCCATAGTTCGTAACCGTTGTGCCTTCCTCCCCGTACATCCAGTCGAACATTTTGATCAGGGCCTCCGGGTTCTTGGTCTTGGAGCTAATGACATAGTTGTCGATCAGCCAGCCTTTTGGATACAGCCAGCCCCGGGTCTGGCCTTGGGCATTCTCCAGATACGGCAGCCGGTCAAAGCGTGCCTCGGGATTACTTTCCTGAAGAATGGTATTGTAGTTGACCGCAAACTGATTATTATCGTAGTAGAAGAATGAGCGTCCCGTGCTCAGTTTTTCATCCCAGTTCTGCTTGGTGTTGACCGCAAAATCCGGATCGAGCAAGCGCTCGCTGTATAGGCGGTTCAGATAGCTCAGGACTTCCTTGAACTCCGGCTTGTTGGTTCCATAAAAATACGTATCGGTGTCCGGATCAAGCGTCATGCCGTAGCCGCTGCCCATCCCGAATGAGAACGCATCCATAAAGGACATTCCGCGTGTCGTCCACGGATAGGAGTCGGGATAGGCCTGTTTCATCGCCGCGAGCACCTCGTACAGCTCATCAAATGTCGTCGGCACCTCCATTCCCACTTCCTCCAGGATATCCATCCGCATCAGCAGTGTTTTGCCACCTTGAATCTTGAATTTCTCCGTAATTGGCAGAGAGTAGAGCTTGCCGTCGATGAACAGCTTGTTAATCTCCGGATTCTCTTCGATCGCCGCCTGCAGATTCGGCATCTGATCCAGATAATCCGAGATGGTCACGAACATGCCCGTGCCCGCAAACTCGGCCACTTCACTCGCTTCCACGCCCATAATATCCGGAATGTTGTTGGTGGCCAGCAGCGCACGTTTCTTGTCCAGATAGTTGCTGCCTGGCACCGGCTCCAGGTTAATGGTGACGCCCGTCTGACGTGCAATCTCTTGCAATACTGGTGTGTCGGTCTTGATCACCTGTGATGGGTTCTCGCCACGCATCATACGCACGGTGATTTGCTCCTGGCCTGCCGTTTCCGTCGATGTGCCCGGCGCCGGCTCCGCATTGCCTCCGGTATTGCCACCTGTGCCATTGCCCGTGCCTCCGCTGCTGCACGCCGAGAGCAGCAATGCGAATACGATGCAGAGCGTTACCCAGTACCCTTTTCGTTTTGCCATAGATTGATCGCCCCTGTCTTCTTAGTCTTATTATTATTCGAGCCTGCCAACAGGTCAACTGGACGACTGCTGGAAACCGGCTGAACAACCACGAGTTATCCCTTGAGGGAGCCTACCATAACGCCTTTCACGAAGTACTTCTGTATAAAAGGATAGATCAGCAGGATCGGCGCGACGGCAATAATGATGACCGCATATTTGATGTTGGTCGCCGTGACGCTGGCAAAGACGCCGCTAATCTCCTGCGATTGACTGGACATCTCGCCCATGACCACCATGTTGCGGAGGATGATCTGAAGTGGAAACTTCGCTTTTTCGTCGAGATAAATCATGGCCGGGAAGAAGCTGTTCCAGTGCCCCACCGCGTAAAACATGCCCATCGTCGCCATGACCGGCTTGGAGAGCGGCAGCGTGATGCGTACCAGGGAAGTGAACTCTGAAGCGCCGTCCAGCGCTGCCGATTCGTACAGCTCATGAGGAATGTTCTGAAAAAACGTCCGCATGATGATCATGTTCCAAACGCTGATCGCACCGGGAATGACCAGGGCCCACATCGTATTCATCATGCCCAGGCTCTGTACGAGCAGATAGGATGGAATGAGGCCACCGCTGAAGAACATGGTGAATACAATCATCAGGGTGAAAAAGCCCCGTCCATAGAAGTCCCGCTTGGAGAGCGGATAAGCACACAGCGTTGTGCAGATTAGGTTAATTGCTGTGCCCACTGTCGTATACAGAATGGTATTGAAGTAAGAGCGCCCGATTGAAGGGTCCTCAAACACCAAGAGATAGGTCTGCCAGTTGAAATCCACCGGCCAGAATGAAACATCGCCGCGCATGACGGCATTGCCCCCACTAACCGAGACAATGAAGATGTAATAGATCGGATAAAACGTCACGAATACAAGACCCAACAAGAAGATAACATTGGCCGTGTCGAACACCCGGCTACCCAGACTGGTCTTCATCGCGGACTCCTTTCTGCTACCATAGGCTGGTTTCGCTGAATTTGCGGCTGAGATAGTTGGCGGTGGCCAGGAAGAAGAGCGCCACGACGGAATTAAACAGGCCGACGGCGGTGGCATAGCTAAAATCGCTGGATACAAGCCCCCGTCTGTACACATAAGTGGCAATGACATCGGACGTCTCAAAATTGGAGCCGTTGGAGAGCAATAGCACCTTCTCGAACGAGACAGCCATAATCGCCCCGATGCTGAACAGCAGCATGATGATAATCGTCGGTGCAATGCCGGGAAGCGTCACATGCCACATTTGCCGCCAGCGGCCCGCCCCATCGATCTTCGCCGCCTCATAGAGCTGACTATCAATCCCGGAGAGCGCAGCCAGATAAATGATGGAGCCCCACCCGATGCCCTGCCAGATTTCCGAGGAAATGTAGATCGTCCGGAACCACTCCGGCATCATCAGGAACTGAATCGGTTCGACCCCGAACACGCTCAGGAACTGATTAATCAGGCCATCAAAGGAGCCAAAGTTCACAATCATTCCCGCCACCACGACCGTGGACAGAAAGTGCGGCAAATAACTGACCGTCTGGACGAACCGCTTGAACAGCACATGGCGAATTTCGTTCAGCAGCAGCGCCAGGATGATGGGTGCCGGGAAGGCGAAGATGATCTGGTAGACACTGATTAATATGGTGTTGCGAATCAGGACAAAGAAGTATGGATCCGATAGAAAATTCTTGAAATGCTGTAGTCCGACCCACGGGCTGCCGGCGATGCCGTCAAAGACGTTGTAGTTTTTGAAGGCGATGATGATGCCGAACATCGGAACATAACAGAAAATTACGAAAAACAAAAACGGAATGAGAAACATCGCATAATAATACCGGCTTTGCTTGAGCCGCCGCCAGACCTCACGCCAGCCGCTCTGCGGCGCCTTCGCCCCGGGCCGCTGCAGACCCCCTCGATCCAGTGAAGCTTCGGGCATGGGCATCTCCCTCCTTTTCCAGACTATTGATATGAAGCCTACGATTGTGGATCGCTCGGCCATGCTCAACAGGCTGTTCATCTGATTTCATCGTAAGGTGTGGAGGGCTTGCCTGCCTATTCGCAGTAAGGGACCGCGATGATGCATCTCTCCCCCTGGCTGCCCATGATGCATCTCTCCCCTTGATGCGTTTGTCTATGGAAAAGGGCGGGTTTCTGGCGGTGTTGGTGGGGATAAACGGCAAAAAGACAATGGTTTCTCCCGTTGGGGAATCCATTGTCTTTTTTATAGAAAGGCTCATAAATATAACAAATCTAACCATGAAATGCGACAATAATAGTATAGAAGTGAGGAAGTAAACCATGAACCCGGATTAGGATGTGTAAACGTGAGCAGGATGAAGAAAACGCTGGGGCTGGTATTGGCTGGCATGCTGATGCTGAGTCTGACCGCTGCGGCGGTCGAGCCGACGGCATTGCTAGAGCAGTCTTTTGAGTCGGGGACGGCTGGTGAGCCCTATGGGCTGGATGAATGGGCAGCGGCGCATTGGATCTCGCCATGGATGCTGGGCGACGAACGCAGTCAACTGGATGACCAGGTCAGCCGAAGTGGCAGCCAATCGCTCCGTATTCGGTACCCCGCCGGCCAGTACATGCCAGAGGCTTCGGGATATCTGGCGCCGTTCCAGCTGGAGCCCGCGAATGAGTATTACGTGTCGTTCTGGGCGCGGTTCAGCGAGGATTTCAGCTGGGGCACTCGGCGTTCGGAGGGTAAGCTGGGCTTAGGTCTGGCAGGTGGTGCCGCCTGTTCCGGCGGGCAAACGTGTACGGGCGACAACGGCTTCAGCTCGCGTCTGCTGTGGCGGGAGGGTGGTCGGGCAGCCGTCTACTATTATGCCATGGACCATCCCGGCCCTTATGGCGATGTCGTCTATCTCACCGATGCGACTGGCGAGCCGGTCACTTATCCACGCGGAGAATGGTTCAATGTGGTACAGCGGCTCAAGGTGAACACCGTCACCAACGGCCAAGCCCATCCCGATGGCGAGATTGAGGTTTGGTATAACGGTCAAGCCGGAGCCAAGATTACCGGGCTGCGGTTTGTCACTAATAGCGACAAGGTGGACAAGGCTTACTTTGCCACGTTTTACGGGGGCGGCACGCCGGAATATGCGCCCACCCATGATTCGTATATCTGGTACGACGATCTGAAGGTATCCCAGCAGCGGTCGGACATGTGCGAGCTGGAGCCGGGAACCTGTGATGAATGGGACCGGGTGCGCATGCTAACCGCCCGAATTCCTGCCCATTGGGCCAAGGCCGAGCTCCAGCGCGCTATCGAACAACGACTCTGGGAGGGTCCGCCAGCAGGCCGTTCGTTCAATCCGGATGCGCCGATTCAGCGGGCGGCTCTGGTGGAGCTGCTGGTGCGAGCGCTTGGGATGGATCAGGCTACCGACCGAGCACAGTTCCCGGATATACGGCATTTGACACAAGCGCAGCAGCAAGCCATCGCGGCTGCAGTGACAGCCGGGGTCATCAACGGTTTCGAGGATGGCAGCTTCCGCCCGCAGGGCGAAGTGACACGCGCTCAGTTGGCTACCATCCTGGCCCGAGCCTTGAAGCTCCCCGTGAATGCGGCTACTTCAACTCAGCCCTTCACCGACGATAACACCCTACCTGGCTGGGCAAGGGATAGCGTCTACGCCTTGAGCGGGCTGGGCATCCTGCAGGGACGGAACGGCCACGTGTTCGACCCTCAGGCGCCGGTCACCTCTGCGGAAGCACTCGTTGTGCTGCTGCGGGCGGTGGATCTGGCGGATCGGAGTTAATAGGGGTCCGTGGAGGTAGCCGAGGTGAGACCATTGGATGACAACATGGTTGTATTCGTCAGGCGGGCCACGCAAGTACGATCGTGACAGCAAAAGAATGTTCTTATCGCAAACAAGCCGAAATATAGGGAGCTAGCCTTGGAATAACGGAAAATATGCGCCACAAAACGATGCGAGCCCCGCAAAAAGACAGAATAGCGGAAAATAGAAGCCGCTTTTGTAAAACATGCACCATTATCATTATTGGGCATCACGTGTTGGCTAAGGTGGGGGAACTGCGGAGTTAATCGCGCCGCATGCGCAATCAGCGCTCCGTTGCGATAAGCGCAGCTGGCTAGCATTAGCCTCTTCCCTCTTGCCCCCACGTGCCCCACGCGCGGGAGCCGGCGGCATGACGCGGTCGGACGACCACATCACCATCCCTATCGGTAGAGCGTCTCATACCATTGGCTGATGGACAGGATGTCCACATCATCCCGGAAGAGCTCCAGCTCGTCCAGGAAAGCTTCGAAGTCATCCGGGTGCAGCGTTATCGAGCTCGTCCCCTCCGCCTCAATCCGGTGCAGCAGGAACATGACGGTGGTGCCGTGGCTGGCCGCAGTGCGGAGCGCCTCCCGGTAGATGGCCGGGTCGATGTTGTTCACTAGCTCAATCGTCTTCAGCCGGTATGGATTAACAGGTTGGCCGATCTCAAACGCTGGCGTCGTTGTCCGGGCATACCGGCTGTACCAGCTGGCAATTTCCATAACCCTATCGTCATAATCCCCGTAAGGATAAGCGATGAAATCAGCCGCACGTCCTAACTGATGCCGCAGCATAAATGCCCGGGCAGAGCTGAGTTCATCCACAATCTGTTCCTCACTGAGCTGCGTGAGCCGGGGATGGCTGGCTGTATGATTGAACATATCCCAGCCTTGCGCATACATCTCTTTCAATTGCTCGGGCGTTACATAGTTCCGCATCCCCGCAAGATTGCTAACCACTCCAACGTTGCCGACGAAGCCCCGCTCCTGCATCATGGGGAACGCCTCCGTGTAGACGGAGGACCAGCCGTCATCGAACTGAATGAGGACTTTGCCTTTGGCTTCATAATCACGATACAGCGCATCGTACACGACACTAACGGGAAGGTCGCCCCGCTGCGTCACGGACACCTGCAGGGTCGTCATGGTCCGCTCCAGGCTCTCATCTCCCACCGACACGAAACGCTCCACGGGGATGATTACCTCGTTCCAGCCGGGAACCAACTGCCAGCGGGTGTGGGCATAGGACAGGTAAGCGCGCATGTCGGGATTGGAGGCCAATCGCACTTCAACCTTGGACAGCTTCTCCAGATCCTCGACATAGAGGCGCAGCAGGAGATTACGGGTCGCCCCCAAGTCCAGTGACAGCTGCTGCTGACGTGCTCCCGTTGTGGTGTGCTCTTTATCGGTCGTGAGGACAAGGGATGTATCCCCTGTCTTGACCCGGTCTGCGTCCCTCGTATGAGCCACCGTACCGTACCACCCCACCGCCTCGGCAAAATCCGTTAGCATCGCTGCCGGCATGTCCGCCGTCTTCCGCTCCAGCAGGGCAATCGGTCCATACAGTGCGCGGTGCAGGATGGCTGCGGCTTCCGCCCGGGTAACGCTATGCCGGGGCCGGAACCGCCCATCCTCGTAGCCTTGCACCAGCCCCAGCTTGGCGGCCAACAAGACGTCTTCGACGACGCTCGGCGAAATCTCAGCAGCATCCTTGAACGGACTCAACGGGACTGCCGAATTCGCATCTTCTGTGTAGCCCAGGGCCCGGACAATCGACGCCGCTACCTCTTCCCGCGTCGCTGCAGCACTCGGAGCAAAGTAAGACCTCCCGTCGTTCGGGACATATCCAGGCAAATACGCCTGGGCGGCCTCCACCGCCGCATACGACCAGCGATCGAGTGCCACATCGAAGAAGGTCGGACTCACAGACGAGGATTCCAGATAGAAAGTATTGGCCAGCAGCGTCGCGAGCTCTTCCCGGGACACCGAATGATGTGGCTTGAACAGTCCGCCCTCATATCCATTAAGGATACCGACACCCGCCATCTTCTCAATATCGCCAGTTGCCCAGAATCCAGTCGGCACGTCACTGAAGGCGGTTGAATGGTCAGCATAGGCAGGCACAGACCCAAGATAAATAAGCATCAAAGATAGTAAGCCAAGCATCCATTTCCGCATACAGGAGCTCCTTTTCCGGTTGTAGTTACAGCTATTGTACCAGAGCCCCGCGTGTGATAGCAGCCCCTGCCGCAATAACATGTCCTCACTCTACCCTCCGCATACGACAGATGGTGAGATTGTCTGCTCCATACCTTGCTTGCCCTGCATAACAAACAACAAGGCTGACCGGCGCTCATGCCGGTCAACCCCGATTTAGATGGTCTCGTATACCGCTTGCGAGCTGTGCAGCAGCGCCCCGTTCGCCAGGAGACGATCCTGCAGCTGGCGGACGTCCAGGGCATGAGGCAGGGTATCTTGCTCGAATGCCAGGCCTGCAGCCGTTCCTGCAGCCTGACCCGTTGCCATGCAGCTGGGTGTCAGCCGTGTCGTCGCCAGTGCCTCATGCGAGGTAGAGATGCAGCGGCCAGCTACCAGCAGATTAACGACACGTTTGGGAACGAGACAGCGGTAGGGAATATCATAGGCGCCATCACCTTGTACCCATGCGGCCTGCACGCCTTTGCCCGATGGATCGTGAATATCAATCGGGTAGCCACTGCGGGCGATGCAATCGTCAAAGGCCCGACCCTCCACCACATCCGAGACCTGCAGCGTATACTGCCCCTCGATACGGCGGCTTTCCCGAACCCCAATCTGGGCACCTACCGAGGAGAGGGAGGCCCCTTCAAAGCCCGGCAGATGGCGCTTCATGAAATCGGCAACCATGAGCACCTGCTTTCTGCCTTGGACTTCGCCTTCGGTGAGGTCATCCAGGACGGTGGCATCCAGCCCTTGTACTCGCGTCGTGTTGACCAGCACCTCGTCCCGTCCAGGCCCAGTAAAGAACAGCACCTGATCCCGATTGATTGGCAGGTTGGCCTCCTGCCAGTGCTTGAAGTAACCCAGGACGCCGGAGAGCGGCAGCTCTTCCAGCTCACTGAACGGAGTCTTGGGATAGAACTCGTCGGGGTGCTCCAGCATATAGCGCTTTACTTTGTCGAGATCGACACCGCGCATTCGGAACTTCATCGTCATGGGCTGGGTCAGCCGGTCGCCATCCCGTCCCTTCAGGCAGGGAACCCCGGACAACTGGGCAAGATCCGCATCCCCCGTCGTATCCACGAACTGCCTTGCTGATACCTCATAGCGCCCCGACTTGGTCGCCAGCCGGATCGCCGAGATCCGGTCACCGTCCATCACGGCCTCATCCATCAGACTGTGCAGCAGCACCCGTACGCCCGCCTCGCGCAGCATATCAACGATCAGTACCTTGTACACTTCGGGATCATACGGGGTAATCGTCCGCACGAATCCCACCGTATCCCGCACATGACCCGGTGATGCATCCGCAGCCATCAGCCGCTCCACAATCTCCTGCGCCGTTCCCGCAATGACTTGCTTGCCTGCTGTCGTATGAAAGGTCATCCAGGGATAGACCAGCGCCGCGGTCGACATGCCCCCCAGGAATCCATATCGTTCGATTAGTACCGTCCGCGCTCCGCTTCTACCTGCGGCCAGGGCTGCATTGATGCCAGCCGGACCGCCCCCGCACACGACAACATCTGCTGAGATGTGTTGCATTGACAATCTCCTCCCTTCAACTTACTGTCAGTATAAACAGGGATTCGATGCAAGAAGAGTTTAACTTTAGTTTAACGTAGGGGAGCGGCGCCATGGGTACACGAAAAAAAATCACCCTGCACGATCTCTCAGCTGAGCTGGGCCTGTCGGTGCAGACCATCTCCAAAGCGCTGAGCGGCAAGCCCGGCATGTCCGAGGAAACCCGCTCGCGGATCGCGCGAACCGCCTATCTTCGCGGGTATCTGACCGTCGCTCAGGCGAGGGAGCTAGCCAGCCGCGGCATTGCGCCTTACCCGACATTCCAGCTGCGGTTTGCGCTCATCCAGTCCCGTCAATCTGCTAACTACAATCAGCTGCTATCGGGCGGGTTGCAGCAGCGGCTGGAGCTGCTCGCACATCGGCTGGAATGCCATACGCTAGATGCCGACCTCCCGGACCGGGCATTCCGGGAGTGGCTGGAGGAGACGAATCTGCTGACAGCCGACGGCTTGTTCATCGCCCCCCGGCTGGTATCAGATACGATGGAGCGCCAGCTGCTCGCACTGCCAGTGCCGAAGGTGCTCATTAACTATCCCAAGCCTTTATCCGCCGTCGACAGCGTGATTTGGGACGTCTATGAAGCGGTCTGTCTGGCGGTGGACAAGCTTGTCCGGCAGGGCCATACGCGGATTATGTATGTCGGGGACCGGGATAGCCAGCGTGGCTATGTCCGGCGCTGGCAGGCTTTTCAGGAAATGATGGGTGCGCACGGACTCACCTGTGCTAGTGGAGACCAGTTGGCAGGCAATTGGGATGAAGTCGCACTCTTGGAGAAATTAGAGACGCTGCGGCCCACTGCTCTCATTGCCGGGATTGACGAGGAGGTCGGGAGACTGCTTCGCAGCCTGGAGGTGCTCGACTACAGATTGCCCGAGCAGCTATCCGTTATCGGACTGACTAACGGGTCGGTGGCGGCCTGTCCCCTGCTGAGTCGCCCAGAGCTGCTGATTCGCGAGACCGGTTACAAGGCAGCGGACCGGCTGCTCCGGCGAATTGCCAATCCGTCCGAGCCCTGGGAGCATATCCGGATTGCCGGCCCGTTCCACGAAGGAGGGACCGTGCAGCGCCCATCCTCCTGAGCGCTGCACGGTCCCTGCCTTTTGTCCCTCGTCTTATCTATCCCCAAATCTCCTCCGCAATCTCCCGGATGAACGCCAGCTTGCGCCATTGCTGCTCTTCGGTCAGGTGGTTGCCTTCCTCGGTGGAAGCAAAGCCACACTGCGGGCTCAGGCAGATCCGGTCCAGGTCCACATACTGCCGGGCCTCCTCGATGCGCTGGAGAATGGCCTCCTTGTCCTCCAGTTCGCCGAACTTGGACGAAAATAGGCCAAGCACGACCTGCTGATGATCCTTCAGGAACCGCAGCGGCTGGAAATCCCCCGCCCGGTCGGTATCGTACTCCAGGTAAAAGCCCGCATAGCGGTCGATACCCAGCAGTTGCTCCGCAATTGGCTCGTACCCGCCGCCCACGCCGGCATAGGTGGAAACGTAGTTGCCGCGGCATACATGCGTGGTCACAACCAGATCCTCTGGCAGCCCGGATACGACGGCTTCGTTCAGGGACGCCAGCTCCTCAGCATAGGTAGCAAGGTCAACGCCCGCCTGGGTCATAATTACAATGAACTGCTCATCGCACAGCGCGCCCCAAGTGCAATCGTCGATTTGCAGGCTGCGGCAGCCTGCGTTGTACAAGGCCAGGATGGCGCCTTGGTATGCTTTTGCTATATCGGCTAGCAGCTCCGCCCGGTCCGGATAGATCGCCTGGGTGCTTGCCTTATTCTCCACCCGGTCCAGCTCGAACAGGAATTGGGCGGCCGCCGGGATCGATTGCCGCGCTACCGTGTTCTCGCCAACTGTACTCTGTAGAAATGCAAAGTCCGCCACGAACGGATGGTTGCTGTAGCCGAGTTTTCCGGTAAGACGTGCTGTCTCCGGACGGGACTCCGCCCCGTTAAAACGATAGCCCTGCTCAATAATTGTCCGCTTTACGCCATCCAGCCCCCAGAAGAAGTCCAGGTGCCACCACGAACGACGGAACTCGCCGTCGGTTACAGCCTGGAGTCCCACCTCTTGTTGCTTGTGAACGAGCTGGATGATCTCGGCATCCTCCACTTTGCGCAGCTGGTCTGCCGTCAGCTCGCCTGCTTGGAATTTCAGTCGGGCTGCCTTCAGTGCAGGAGGCCGCAGAAAGCTGCCTACAATATCATATCGGAACGGAGTAACGGTACGTTGGTTGGTCTCGGTGATTGTGCTCATCGGTCATTCTCCTCTTGGTCAGTTAAGTAGTAAACCTACTATAGCACAGCCTACCTGTTATTAAGTTCTACCGATATCCTATAGCTGGTTATAGCCGAAAGCTATATCCATCAGCTCCGAAAGTCCGCTTAAGCATGAGCTCCCGAATGGTAGCCACCCGCTCCGGCTCAATGGCTGCCAATGCTTGTCCACCTGTCCGTACTGCCGTGCCGACGTGCAGGCGATGGATCCCGGTTTGCCGCATGAAGCTGGCCGCATTGGTGGCGGATAAGCCGCTGCCTGCCAGAAGCTGAATCGATGTCGCTGCGGCCTCTCTATGCAGATGGTACAGCTGCTCCGCCCCGTCCAAAGCTGTAGCCCGACCGCCGGATGTCAGCACGTCCGTAATTTGCGGATAACGGGTCAGCGTCCGCAACGCCTCCAGCTGATTCGGCACCTCGTCGAAGGCCCGGTGAAACGTCACCTTCATCCCCTCGGCTTCCGCAAGAAGCTCCTCCAAGCTATC
Organism: Paenibacillus daejeonensis DSM 15491; assembly: GCF_000378385.1. Lineage (GTDB taxonomy): Bacteria > Bacillota > Bacilli > Paenibacillales > Paenibacillaceae > Paenibacillus_D > Paenibacillus_D daejeonensis. Next base: position 408,032 of record NZ_KB899661.1, read on the forward strand.
GGTATCAATGGTCCGATCGGCGCGCAACACTCCCAGTACAATTTCGCTTCCTCCCGCGTGGCGAATATGTCTGATCTCGCGTCGCATGACCTGCAGATCGTCCGCATCGTACACAAATCCGCGGGAATGGGGGCGTACCATAATTCTAACGGGGATGTCTACCTGCTCCAATACCGAGGCAGTCGTCCCGATACTTGGCGTCAGCCCACCCTCCGTCAGGGCTGTCACTAGCTCAATGCGGTCGGCGCCGTGGCGCGCTGCGGTTTTGGCTTCCTGCAGGGTTGTTGCTATAACCTCCAGCAGCATGGCTGCATCACTCCTTTCCTCAATAACAGGTTAGAGGGTACTACAAAAGATAGCACTGCCAGACAGCTGCGAACCCTAGTACACTGACAGTAAGCTGAATTCCCCCGCCTACCAAGGCAAAGGAGGAACCGACAATGATGAAGAATGCAATTGCCAATCTTGCTATTCGCAAAATAACAGCGGCGTACTTCGCCACCCTCATGCTTTCAGTGGGGATGGCTGTCGCTTGGTTAGGCATCGGCCCCCCTACCGGCAGCAATGGGTTCGCTTATGTAGGAAATATTATTTATATCTTTGGGATATATGCAGGAATCGGATGTCTCTTGTATGGAACGCCTGTCTCTCTCTTAATTGAAGGCATTGCACGCTGGCTGAACAAGCGGATTCATCTGGGAGGCGAACCAGGACAACACGATACACCTGACACTGGCAAATCCGCTGGAAGCTTCTCTTACGTAGCTCTTCATGGGATATTCGGATTAATCCCCGGCTTCATCTTCTTGATCCCGCTGTTGGTGTTGTGCGGTACAGCTGCCGCTGTCTTGTATGCATTGGGGGACAGGTGGGCGCGGTATAGATTAGCTACGAATCAGGGTATCAAGAGAATCTGGCTGCTACCGTTAGTCTTCGCATTGTTTGTGTCTATCTTAATTGAGTTGTTTATGTTCTAGTACCCACGACACCTACAGGTGCGCTAACGAAACAACGTAACGCTATACTACTTAAAACGCTGCATCCCGTGTTCTAACGAAACGACAGCATCTTAATTCATTTTAAAGTGGCGTTTTCACTGGTTTTTCGGCAGATAAGGTGATGACGTTTCGTTAGCATCCAAAATGGTTGATTTCTGCCAAAATAAGCATGTGTAGTTTCCTTAGTCACACGTTGAACCAATGATTAGCTAGGTCAAGGCGATCGGCGTAGTCTCAACAGGGAAGGATAACCATCATGTCAGCGCAAAGGAGGAAGCGAGAATGATATTGGATGCACTTTCCAACCTTGTTCTTCGCAAAATGACGGCGGCGTACTTTGCCACCCTGATGCTGTCGGTGGCGTTGGCTGCGGTTTGGCATATAGATGTGCACAGTTATAGTAATGGTATTATATATGTTCTTTCTTCTACCCTCGTCTTCGGCATGTATGCAGGAGTCGGATGTCTCTTTTATGGTACGCCTATCTCTCTCTGCATTGAAGCCGCTGAACGATGGCTGAGTAAGCGGATACGTCTGGGAATCGAACTGGGACAAAACGATACACCTGACGCAGGAGCCTCCCATAAAGTGGTCAGACTAGCTGGAAGCATCTTTTATGTTGCTCTCCATGGAGTTTTCGGATTGGTTCCCGGATTGCTCTTCATGATTCCGCTATTCGTCTGGTGCGGGGCAGTTACCGCTGTCTTGTATGCGCTGGGGGACAGGTGGGCGCGGTATAGATTAGCTAAGAATCAAAGCATCAAGAGAATCTGGTTGCTACCTCTAGCCTCCGCATTGGTTGTGTCTATCTGGATTGATTGGTTTATGTTCTAATACGAATTCAGTCACCTGAGCCTCTGCTTCTTCACGTTATATGGCAGGTGCGCTAACGAAACTGGATAACGCTATATCGCATGAAACGCCATATCTAGACGGCTAATGAAACTACAGGGCCTTATATCGTTTCAAAAGGTCTTTTTCGCTAGTTTTCCAGTAAATAAGGTGATTTCGTTTCGTTAAATTTCAAAAATGCTGCTTCTAGGCAGAATAGCATGTGTAGATTCCTTAACCCTCTCGTTGTGCCGTCGATTAGTGCGTTCGAAGCGGTCGGCTTAATCGCGAACATCGACTCGGGAGGGAGATTACTTGCCCCTCCACTCCGCCCAAGGCTGACGCTCTGACCGGACCGTCTCGCCCGTGCGGACCGCCTCCGCCAAGAGTAGGCCAAGGTAGGTATCTTGTGAGGCATCCGGCAAGCCATAGAAGGCAGGGCCTCCAGCCGCGTATTCTGCCATACGAGTCAGACAGGTGGCAATGGCTAATTCGTCATCGTACAGTCTGGCAGGTGCATAGGGATTCTCGTAGAGCCAGCGCTCGCCTGCCATAATGCCTTTGAGGAAGTAGCCCTCGGCATTCTCGTATTCTCCCTTGTTGATGCGCCGCAACTCCAGTTGCATCTCGGTGCAGGACGGAGTCTGCCAACGGATGCGGTCATCCCAGATTTCTCCCCGTTGCCCCCGGACCGACAGATGATTGGATCGGGTCCACGACCGATGCTGGTTGGCCGTGAAGTCATAGATTCCCAGCTTGCCGCCAAAATCCAACCACGCCAAATCCCGGGTAGCAGGTACCAGCTTGTCCTCCGTGGGCGGTCCACTCCGATCGGGCCCGGCCACCCACTCCGACACAAACCGTTTGCCGCGAATTTCTGCATCCTCAAACTCAATCGCCAGCATGGACCGCATGAGCGCAACCGCATGGTAGAGATGGGATACGGACACGGTCACTTGGTCGATCACGCCTAGCATTCCCGTCTCCACAAAGGCCCGTCGAGCCACCTGCGCCGGATAGAGGGGATACTGCTCCGCCACCTGGATTCGTGCACCCTGGGCCGTTAGCCGCTCATGTACCTGAAGTAGTCCCTCCAAGTCCGGAGCCGGAGGGGTCTCCGTCAACACGGGCATGCCTTGTGACGCCAACGCCTCCATATACGCCAGAGAAGCAGCCGGCGGCACGGACAGCACGATGAAATCCGGTCGTTCCTCCGCCAGCAGTTGATCCAGAGAAGCATACACCGCCACACCCCACTTCTGCACCATCGCCTCCCTTTTGGCCGCATCGCGCACAACCATCCCGCTCACCCGAAACTGCTCTGGTAGCGCCTTGGCAATCCGCATGAAATACTGTGCCCGAAAGCCCGCACCTCCTACAATGCCAAACACCGCCTGTTGTCTCATGCTCGCTCCTCCTCCTTGTTTTTCAACTAACTAATTCTTACACCGCTCCTGCTCAATTGCGCGACATTTTGGTCCATTCGCACGCTCTAACGGCCACCACAGCAGCTATTGGGCTCTAATTTTGTGTTCTGGAATTCTAACGGACATATATGCAGCTATTGGAGCATTTGAGGTTAGTTTCAACCCGTTTATGGTGAAATAACTGCGCTGGTGGCCGTTAGACGAACAAGACCCTCGAAAAGGCTGAAATAAGCGCGATGGTGGCCGTTAGAGCAACCGCTCCCTGGGGCCAGGTGGGTGCCTGTGTCCCGCAGGTAAAATGAGCGCCCCGGGGGCAAGACGACCCACCGTACTCCGTGAGCAGGGCGCGCGACTGTACCCTACCGAAAAGGTGCCGTCGTGACTGCTAGCAACTATGTCCTGGCGAGTAAGGTGGTATCAGTGCGGTGCCGGTCGTCCGCGCGCCTGAGTCCTAGGAGCCAGGTGGGTGCCTGTATCCAGAGGGCAAATTGTGCGACTGTGCCCGGGGGTACGCGAGCGAGCAACCCCGTCTCCGATGGCACGAAGGACCGCGAGGCGCCTGCAACGGGCAGGTGCTTCACGGTCCTCATGTGCATCACATGGAGGGGTGCCCAACAAAGCCTACGGCTTCGCCGCGCTAGTCTGCTTGGACACGAAGGCAGAGAGGTTATCGCCCTTCAATGCGGCCTCAACCAGTGCGGGCAGCATGTCCGGCGTGCAGGCAAAGGATGGCGTACCGTCCTTGGCAAACTGCCGGGCCAGCCGCTCGTCGTAGTAGGGCTGGCCCTGGTCGGAGAGCGCCAGCAGGCAGAGCGTCTGGACACCGGCTTCGCGCAGCTCCCGCATGCGGCGGACCAGCCGGCCCTGGTTGCCGCCCTCCATTAGGTCGGAGATCAGGATGAAGATGGTCTTCTTCGGCTCGGTGATGAACTGCTCGCAATACTGCACCGACTTGTTGATGTCTGTGCCCCCGCCCAGTTGGATGCCGAACAGCATGTCCACGGGATCGTTCCCGCATTGCTCCGTGAGGTCCACGACCTGGGTGTCAAAGGCAACGACCCGCGTATCCAGCGCGGGCATACTGGCAAAAATCGAGGCCGTCACAGACGCCCAGATGACGGAATCGGCCATCGAACCGCTCTGGTCGATGTCCACGATAATCGTCCATTCCCGGCTGCGCCGAGCGCGGTCGTAGTAGTAGATTCGCTCTGGAATGATCCGCTGTAGCCCGGTGTCATAGTTCTTGAGATTACGGCGGATCGTGCGGTTCCAATCGATTCCGGTCAGGGAGGGCAGCGGCGAATGGCGGCGCCGATTCAGCGCACCCGTCACGGCGCGGCGCAGGTCCTGCTCCAGCCGCTTGCGCAGCTCCTCGACGACCGCCATGACCAGTTGACGCGCCGTGTCCTTGGTCTTCTCCGGGATCTGTCCCTTCAGCGTCAGCAGCGTCCCGACCAGGCCGATATCCGGCTTGACCGAGGCCAGCAGCTCCGGCTCGAACAACAGCTGCTTCCAGCCCTTGCGCTCCATAGCATCCGCCTGAATGATCGAGACTATCTCCTCGGGAAACAGCGTCCGCACATCGCCCAGCCACTTAGCTAGCCGCGGTGCCGACGGACCATTGCCTGCGCCGCGGCCGGAGCCGCTTCCCGCATCAGCTACCGGATCATAGATGGCTGCCAGCGCTTCATCCATCACCGCCTGCTCGGCCGTCAGTCCATAGCCTCCGGCTTGCTCACTGAGCGGTGCCTCTGCTTCCTTGCCCAATACCAGCCGCCAGCGGGACCATAGGTCTTGATCAACGTTAGCACTCATCGTCAAAAGTCCTCAAAGTCAAATTCATTCAACTCCTCGATCTGCTGTTGTTCCTGCTCGCTCATCTCCCCGGACAGCAGCTCGGACGCCTGCTCTCCGCCAATGCCCCATAGCTCGCCAAGCACCTCGGCGACCATCGCTTTCTCGCGCGGCGAGAACACGCTGAAGGCGCGGCGCAGGAAGACGAGCGCCCTTGCGAATTGCTCCTGCTCCAGCGCGGCCAGGTAGGCGTTCAGCTGCTCCCAGAGCGCCGTCCGCGAGACGAGCGCATACCGATTGCGCTGCGCCAGCCCCTCGAACCAGCCCGCCCCCAGATCGGCGGGAATGCCGGGCGACAGCCGCCGCGACACCTCCTGCTCGCACGCAGCCGCCGACAGCACGCCCCGCTCCATCAGGATGGCACAGGCCAGCCCCGAGAGCCGGGGATTCCGGTCATCGCGCGAGGAGAGCTCGCCCAGACGCTCCAGCCAGAGCGCTTCATCCAGCTCTTCAGCATGCTCCTGAGCTGCCGCGTGCAAACTGCTAATGGCCTCGGTCATGGCCGTGGCGGCTTCGTCATTGCAGCCGCTCGCCTCTACCAAGTACAAGCTTGCTCGGGTAAACAGCTTGTCCAGAAGCGGCAGCAGCGGCGTGGTATCCAGCCGCCGCACGTCACCGTAGGCGAGGACGCGCGAGAGCTCCGATACCGCCGCAGCAAGCTGCACGACATCCCGGCTGTCAGCGGCCAGGTGATCCAGTGTGGTCTGGCTGGCCTGCAGCTGCGAGGCCAGCCCGCACAAGCAAGCGATTCGAATGAGCGCCGAAGCCTCGGCGATGCTATCGCATGCCGCCAGCTGCTGGCTCAGGGTACGGGCAGCCGCCACCTCTACCGTCTCGCCCATCAGACTGGCCTCGACCGTCTCAATCTCCGCCTCCGGTGTCCACTGCAGCACCCACTGCTCTGCCCAGCTGGCATCCTGCTGGGCGCTGCGACGTGGCTTCGCCAGCGAGATCCCGATGAGCGACAACCGGTGCAGCAGGAACGAGCGGTTCAGGTCCAGGTACGCCGCAGCCTCCGAGACCACCCGGCGATTCTCCCGCAGGTCGAGCGTCAGTTCCTGGGCAACCGCCGTCCGGTATTTCTCCAGCTTGAGCTGCTTCAGCTGTCGGTTCAGATCATCCTGGACCGGCGTCTGGCTGACGCCCTTCGCCAGTCTGCCGATCCCGGTACCGATATCCTGCTGCGCCAGCGCTTCAGCAACAACCGAGAGCTCGCCGCGCCCCAGCAACGTCTTAGCCGCATCGCGCAAATCCGCGTGCGCAGGCTGACTACCGTCATGCAGGGCAGCCAGGCTCCGCGCCATCCGCACGGCCTCGATCACCTCGGCTGTGGAACGAAACGTGCCGCTCGCTCGGAGCTGGGCGGCTACGCCCGTCAGATAGACATAGGGCAGCTCCTCGAGCGCCCCCGCCCGCATGCTGTTCCACATGAGCTCGTAGTAGCCCGGCGCATGATTGCCCGCGCCGTACCCAGATAGCGAGGACAACCGGTAGTAGGAGTAAGGCATCAGGGTCTGCCGCACGACTGCCTGGGGCAGGGCAGCCAGCTCCTTATCCGTCATCGCCCCATCGGTTGTCTCCAGGGCCTCTGCATGATAGGCGCCGCAGACGACGACGATCCGCCCGGGCTCATGCCCGGCGTCGATTGCCGCTTGGATATTGCGCTTCATGTAGCTCTCCCGTACGGCGTTGTGAGCGAACGCCTGGACAGACCGCATGCGCTCTCCCTCCACCGTCAGCTCCCGCAGCGACCGAGAGTGCTCCGACAGGGTTAGACGATACGCATCTGGAGACAGATTATGCTCATAGTGCCGCTCCCAATACGTATCATAGTCCGGCTCGCCAGCGAGCTCGGCAATGCGGTCATACAGATGACCTTCGTTCGCCTCCGGGGCATCGTCTGGCACCGCTGGAGCAGGGTCGGCTCCAACGGCCTCACCTCCCGGAGCTTCGATGACTGCCTGGCTACCGCCTGCCGGCACAGACCCTTCAGACCTCGGAGGGTGGCTCCCTCCTGCCCCGCCAGACGCAGGCCGCTCGGGCTCCGCCATCGGTGGTGTGACCTCCGTCTCTGCCTTACCGGGCCGCTTCGCCTCCATCTCACGCGCCTGCAGCGCCAACGTCACGCTCGACGGCAAGTCGATGAACGATGCCTCCGCGCCATGGCGGTGAGCCCACTGCAGCGCGGCAAACTCCGGTGAATAGGAGGCGAACGGCCACAGCACCGTCCGCACCGGCACCTGCTCGGTATAGGCCAGGATCGCTACCGGAGGCTTCGTATCCTTACGGACGAGGTGCCGGATCTCCCCCGTCGCGTCGGACGGTCCCTCCACCAGGACAGCCGTCGGCTGCACCCGCTCCAGCTCACGCAGCAGATGCCACGCGCCGCCGGGCGACAGATGCCGGATGCCGAACACCTGGATGCCTGCGGCGGAGGCGGTACTCATGAATTCAGCTCCTGGCAGGCGTTGTAGAGCCCGCGCCAGGTCTCGCCGCGCTTCTTCATGACGTTGGCAATGTACTCTTGCCAGACGAGGCGGTCCTTGTCGTCGTCCTTGACGATGGCGCCCTGCAGCCCGGCGGCTAGGTCCGCATCCCGCAGCTCACCGTCGCCGAAGCTGGCCGCGAGCGCCATGCTGCCAGTCAGCAGCGAGATAGCTTCGGCCGTGGAGATGGCGCCACCTGGCGACTTGATCTTCTCCTTCTTGTCCAGCGACACGCCGCTGCGCAGCTCGCGGAAGATGGTGACGACCTTGCGCAGCGCCTCATCGCCCGGAACCGCTGCCTGCAGATCGTACTGCGCGGCAATCTCGCCGACGCGCTTGCGAACGATCTCGATCTCCGTCTCCACATCTGCAGGGGACGGCAGGACAATTATGTTGAAGCGCCGCTTGAGCGCGGCTGACATGTCATTGACCCCGCGGTCGCGGGTATTGGCGGTCGCGATGATGGAGAAGCCTTTGCGGGCGCTCACGTCCTGTCCCAACTCTGCGACGGCTATCGTCTTCTCGGAGAGGATGGAGATGAGCGCATCCTGCACCTCTGAGGCGCAACGGGAGATCTCCTCGAACCGCGCGATGCCGCCAGCCTCCATGGCCCGCATGATCGGACTTTTCACCAACGCCTCGGGCGATGGTCCGTTCGCCAGCAGCATAGCGTAGTTCCACGAGTAACGCACCTGTTCCTCCGTCGTGCCCGCCGTACCCTGCACGACCAGGCCAGAGTTGCCATAGATGGCGGCGGTCAGATTCTCGGATAGCCACGACTTGGCGGTGCCCGGCTCGCCAATGAGCAGCAGCGCGCGATCCGTCACCAGCGTCGCAATGGCCATCTCGACGAGACGCTTGTTGCCGATATACTTGGGCGTAATGGCCACGCCGCCAGCCTCGCCACCGGTAATGAAGGTCAGCACGGCCTTGGGCGACATCTGCCAGCCCGCCGGTACCTTGCCGGTATCTGCTGCCTTCAGGGCCTCCAGCTCCTGATGATACAGCAGCTCCGATGGCTGCCGGAGTGTATCCTGCACAGTCTCTTGCTTCGTTGTCATTACGTCTGCACCTCACTTATCGAATCCATCACGTTTTGCAGTTGGACTGCCACTTCTCGGTCCGCTCGTCCCTGCAGCGCCCCCAAACGTTCCAGATAGCTGGCAGGCAGCCGCTTCAGCTCATAGAATACGTCGTTTGACAGATAATAGCGCAGCCGCTTCGGCCGCTCCAGCCCCTTCAGCATGGCTTGTTGGCAGATGCCCAGCTCTGTGCCGCAGCGCCGCAGGCCCTCCCAAATGACACTGAAGTCATCCTGGAAGTCCTTGAACGTTCGCTCCAGCTCCTCCAGCAGCAAAATCTCGGCAATTCGCATACTTTCTACTTCCTCTGCTGTGCCTGCTCGCGACCTGGAGGCCAACATGGCCGTCAGAATCGGCTTTTTGCGGGATATCGCCCATGGCAGCCAGCGGAAATCCCAGCTCTGAGCCACTTCATCCTCCGACTTGTAGGTCGTGACATATCCGTAGCCCGGTCCACCTTCCCACGTGGCCTCAATTGCCTGCCACTGCTTCGTCACCAGCTCTGTCTCCATCAGCTCTACCAGCTCATCCTTGTACGCACCACGGTCGTAACCCGAGAACGCCTCATAGATCTCCGCTGGCGTCAGCAGTTGCCGGGCCATCTGATAGGAATGTCTAAGGTAGCTGTCGTTTAGCTTCTCGAGCCGTCGCAGCTGGGTCAGTACGTCCAACGAAGGGGACTCGGAAGCAACGTATGCTGCTCCATGCAAAATATGGTCCAGGTTCAGCTTGTGCAAAGGGGCCGCCGCCTCCAACAGTTGGTGGACGAGCGCTTTGCTCTCTGGATCGTCCTTGTATTGCAGTGCCTGCCAGTACACGGGAAGCTTATCCTGCAGCACAGCGACTGCCTTGCTGTCTTCCTTCGCTTTCCCGCCTGCAGTCAGCTCCTCCAGCAGCTGCCCGGCATCCTTGGCCAGCTGAGAAGCAATCGGATGGCTCCTCACACGGGCAAGCGCATCCGATGCCAGCTCTGCGTCGGCACGGCCCATGGCCTCATACAATTTGGTGTGAGCCGCCTCGCTGTCCAGATGAGGCAGCGCCAGATAGGCTGCCGCACGGACGGCCTTCTTGCTGTCGCCAGCCCATCGGATAAGATCCGCTTCATAGGCTGGCCGCGTCCCCAGGTGCGGAATTGCTGCTACACGGACGGTGGATGAGCCCTGGTCGGCCGCCTCGTAGATCTCCGTCCACTCTTTGTCGGTCTCCGCCAGCTTGGCCAGAACCTCGATTGTCCGCGCATCCCCCTTGCCGCCAGCTCGGTCGAACCGTTCCCGCAGCAGCGGCAGAATGGTCCGGCCATATGCTGGCAGGATGGTATCGCGGGCATAGTCCGCCAGCTCGGCGTACGGGTCGTGGAGGGCCCGGACAGCGTGCTGCACCAGACGCAAATCCTGGAACAGACCATCTTTGAACGCCTCAATCACGATTTCATGACGTCCGCTGCCCGTGGTGCTCAGTGCTTCGATAACTTCCGCCACTCGGCGGTAGGGCTGCTCTGTCCCCAGAGTCACAGGCTGGCTATCCAGTTCTCGCAGTTCTCCCTCCGGGGCATAACTGCCTTGTGTATGCAGGATGGAGCTGAGCAGCAGCGTCAGCTCCTGCAGCCGGGCAGCAGAGGAGCCCTCCTCCTGCCCTGCCGGTTCTACCAGTCCCTGCACCCCTTCGCCCAGCTTGCGGAAGACCGGCGCTTTCTCCCCTGCCTGCTGCAAGCCTGGGAGCATACGCTTCAGGCGGAAATCTCCCGCCGCCAGATCGCTGCCCGCAATATACAGGCGCGACACTTCGCTATAGAGTTCTTTTAATAATACGACGCTCATGACGATTGCCTCCTGTCCGGTGGTTGAACCACCTGCACGATTACCATAGTCGGGTGATCCCGGTCGGTTGAATGATGGCGATGGGCTGCGCAACCAGCCGTTGCTGCAGCGGATCATGCTGGAACAGCAGGACGAATACCGCATCGCTTAGCGCTTCCTGAGGCAGAACACGCAGCAATGGGGTCGTCGCCTGCCAGCCGATCACATCGCCCAACTGTAGCTTGGCGCCTGCGTGATCCACAAGCACAGGCTGTCCATCTGCCGTTGCCTGGATGGCAGCGGCGTGCAGCAGCAGGACCGGGCTCTTGTTGCCGAGCGGATCCTTCAGCTCCCCGCGCACTTTCTTGACCGCCTCCGCGACCGAAGTCTCCGCCGTCTCGCGAGCCCGCTGGCGATGCGACTCCAGGACCTCCTCCATCGACGTCTGCTCCATACGGATGCGCCGGTTCCAGGTGCCGGGATACACATACAGCTCGCCTGCCCGGATCGCATGGAACGTACTGTCCTCGGATTTAATATATTTGGCGGCCTTATAGGGCCGGTAGTTAAGTGAACGATGCACCTCACCCGTGTCCAGCTCCAGCCAGTAACCGGCATCGACATATTCGCCACGGGCGCCATCATCATAGCTGTGGAAGGCGAGCTGAATAAGCTCCCGATTGGCTCGAACCAGTCCATGCGCCTGCAGCTCCGAGAGCTGCCAGGCATGGCCGAGCCATTCCTCGATCGGACTCTCGATATCCGGCGTCAGGTCGGGATCCTCCAGCTTGGCCTCCAGATAGGGCCGTCCCTTGCGGATGAGTGCATGGATGCGCAGCAGCCGCTCCAGCGCCCCCGCATAGACCTGCTCCTGCACATCGCCAGCCTTTACCGCCTGCTCTAGCGCCAGCGTTAGTCCCCGCAGCTCATTTTGCGCGCCGGGCAGGTAACTGTTGCCTAGTGACTTGACCCCTTCGCGCAGCTGCGTGACCGACCGCTTGTCCACCGTACCCAGACCGCCACGAATGAAGGACAATACCAGCTTCTCGAGCATCTCCAGCCCCTCGAGCTGAGCCTTGATCTTCTTGGCCCAAGCTGCCTTGTTGATCTTCTTGGGCTTGGCTGGTGCCTCTGCCGTGGCAGCGGACTCCTCCTGGGCCGCCTTGCGCGCCGAGCGTTTCTCCGCCTTCTCGCGCTTGGCCTCCAGATCAGCAGGCACCTCTGCGACCGTGAACGCCGCACCTCCTGCATAGGCATAGAGCAGAGCGAGGCCATGCTTGCACGGAAATTGCCGGCTTGGGCAGTTACACCGTACCAGCGGCGTATCACTCTCCCTGAAGTCGGCAGAGCAGCTGTATCCCGACTTGCCACTACCGGCGCATTCGCCGAAGATTAGCGAATCGTCTTCGGATTTGTGAAGCTTCGTGAGTTTGTTTTTCTTGACCAGATCGCGGCCGTTTTTGGCTGCGGCGCTGTTGGGCGCCAACGTATCGACCAGAGACTCGGTTAACGCTATCATGACACGACTCCTCTCGTTGAAAAACGATCTACCTGGGTAATACTTAACCAATATTATACCAAGTGTTTACAGTTCCGTCGTTCGTACCGAAGTCCCGATTGCGAACGTATGATCGCCATCCTTTTGCCTAAAATTGCTCGAATACCGCCCCAAATTGGGGCTGCCAGCGCCAACAGCCCTACGAATCAGGGTCCGTAGGGCTGTTCACACGATAAGTGCGCTTACGCGCGAAGCATATGATAGACTTGCTCAACATCCTTGTCGCCGCGTCCGGACAGGTTGACGATCAGAATCTGATCGCGGTTCATCCCCGGCGCCAGTTTCTTGGCATGAGCGACCGCATGGGCGCTCTCCAGGGCCGGAATGATGCCTTCGGTACGGGACAGCTCCTGGAACGCCTCCAGCACTTCTTCGTTGGTGACGGTCGCATACTCCCCGCGACCTGACACCTTCAGATGGCTGTGCTCCGGTCCAATGCCCGGATAGTCCAGTCCCGCTGCGATGGAATAGGTCTTGCGGGGCTCCCCCTGCTCGTCCAGCAGCACCAGGCACTTGAAGCCGTGGATCACACCCGGCACGCCCTCCGTCAAGGTAGGCGCCTGATCGGGTTCGACGCCAATCAGGCGGACGCTCGGTTCATCGATATAATGGGCGAACGCACCAATGGCGTTGCTGCCGCCGCCTGCACAGGCAATGACGGCATCCGGCAGACGTCCTTCCTTTTCAAGAATCTGTCGCTTCGACTCCTCACTGATGACCGCTTGGAAATGCTTGACCATCGTTGGGAACGGATGCGGGCCGACGGCCGAGCCCAGCAGGTAGAAGGTATTCTTATAATTCTGCACCAGATCGCCCAAGGCCTCGTCCACCGCGTCCTTAAGACGGCCTTGTCCTTTGTCCACGGGTACGACCTTGGCCCCGAGCAGCTCAATACGGAACACGTTCAGCGCCTGACGGCGCGTATCCTCGGCCCCCATATAGATGACGCATTCCATGTTGAACATGGCACAAGCCGTAGCCGTGGCCACACCGTGCTGTCCAGCTCCGGTCTCGGCGATGATCCGCTTGGCGCCCATCCGCTTGGCCAGCAGGATCTGACCGATCGCATTGTTGATTTTGTGCGCGCCGGTATGGTTGAGGTCCTCCCGCTTCAAGTAGATCTTGGCCCCGCCCCAGGCTTCCGTCAGCCGTTCCGCATACGTCAGTGGACTCTGCCGACCTACGTATTCCCGAAGGTAATAGGACAGCTCCTCCTTAAACTCCGGGTCGTCCTTGAACTTGTTGAACTGCTCGGTCAAATAATTCATAACCTCCTGCAGCTCAGGGGGAATGAAGCTGCCCCCAAATTCCCCGAAATAACCTTCCTGCTGCAAGCTTTGATCCTCCATGTGAGAGCGCCTCCAATTATGTAAAATATAATCCTGACTCTCTTATTCTAGCATGATTTTTGTCCGACTGGTGAGTAGAAAGAAGAGGGCTCCCGCTAAGCGACAAAAGGACCCGCCAACGTCCATTTGGCTCGGTCCTTCTGTACTTAGGCATTGTCCTGTTTTGCTTGCAGCAGTCCCTGCAGGATGACCTCAAGTCCCCAGCGGAAGCGTTCCCTGGCCTCGATATTTCCAGAGAATATCTCCTGCTGCAGCCGGGCGATGTGCGGGAATCGTGCGGGATCCGCCGACCGGTACGTCTCTTGAATGAGCGGCATCGGCATCGTCCCACGCGCTTCCGAGGTCTTCTCATACAAGAAGGACGACACGTAGAACATGAACAAGTCTGCTCCCCACGCCGCCGACCGTGAGACGATGCCTGCCTCATGCAGTGCGGACAGCAAATATTCGGTCAGACTTAACGCATTCACGCCTGCCGGAATTGTCGTCACCGCCAGCTCGGCAAGACCCGGGCGATGCTGCAGCAGTTCAAAATAAGCCTCCAGGGCGCCGAACAGCCTTGTTTTCCATGGTCCATCGTGTTCCTGCGGCAGCTGGAGCTGTCCGAGTGCGTAATCCATGACATAAGCATTCAGCTCCTGGGCATTCTTGACGTATACATATAAGGACGAGGGTCCGGTGTCCAGTGCTTTGGCGATCTTGCGCATGGTCATGCCTGGCAGCCCTTCATCCTCCAGGAGTCTGTAAGCTGTCTGCACAATCTGTTCGTGGCTCAACGGTTCCTTGGCGGGTCTGGCCCTGCGGCTAATAATGGTTCGTTTCGGGCCGTTTATCACAGCTCAGCCTCCTTCCGTTATTGCGATGCCCCGTGTGCTTCGTGGACATAATGGTTCATCAGCTCCGCCATCTTCACGGCAGCATCATCGGCAAAGCATAATTTCATGTTATCGTAGGATTCCTGCGCCTTCTCCGCTGCATACTGGAACATGGCGCGTTCGTAGGCCGCGATGGCCTCCTCCCTATTATGATGGTTCGCAAGAGCCTGCGCCAGCGTAAGGGCGTCCAGCATGGCCAGATTAACCCCTATCCCTGCAAAAGGGGACATGACGTGGGCTGCATCGCCAATCAAGGTGACACCAGGACGGGACGTCCATTGATAGCCGATGGGCAGCATATAGATTCTCCGGGGCAGGATCTCGCCATCCGCATATCGGATATAATTTTTGAGAGAGTCCTCCCAGTCCGCGAACAATTCCAGCAGATGATTTTGCACACCCTCCGGCTCCTCGTAACGAATCCCGCAGGTATCCAGCCATTCCCGCTCCACCTCAAAGCTGGCATACACCTTGATACGCCCGTCTCCATTGAACTGTCCCAGAATGCCCTTGCGGTCGCCCAGCGCAAACATCTTGCCCCGTCTGTTCAGCTCTGCCAGGTCCGGATGATTCGTTGCAGCGTCCATGACATTGAGCTCGACCATCGACAGACCAGAGTATTCCGGCTGCACCTCCGACAGCAGCGGACGCACACGGGAGAACGCACCATCGGCCCCAACCAGCAGGTCCACCTCATCCACTACGCCATTGTCAAAATAAAGCTTCGTCCTTCCGCCGCCAGCCTCCTCGGCGCGCTGGAGCTTGTGACCGTAATGAATACAACTCGAATCCAGTGCGCCGAGCAACAGCTCGCATAGCTCCCCGCGGTCGATCTCTGGCTTCACGCCCATGACATCCGCTTCCGCCTCCTCATCCCAGTAGAGCATCTTGTTCTTGTCAAATAGCCGAAAATCCTCTCCCTCATACCGGGCGATCCTGTGGAATGCTTCATACAGCCCAGCTTCTTGCAAGGCTAACTGTCCAGAATCCGCGTGAATATCCAACGAACCGCCGCGGTCCCGGCTCCGGTCCCGAGCTTCCTGTTCATAGACGACAGGACGAAAGCCTTTTTGCTGCAGCAGTAAAGCCAGGGTCAAGCCCCCCGGGCCAGCTCCGATAATGCCGATCCGTGCCGATGTAGACCATGTCATGATATACCACTCCTTGAATAGAATTGATTGTGATCGTCAACGTTTGATTTAGTTATATCATAACGAA
Organism: Paenibacillus daejeonensis DSM 15491; assembly: GCF_000378385.1. Taxonomy (GTDB): domain Bacteria; phylum Bacillota; class Bacilli; order Paenibacillales; family Paenibacillaceae; genus Paenibacillus_D; species Paenibacillus_D daejeonensis. The sequence goes on from NZ_KB899661.1 coordinate 423,506, forward strand.
CGACGTTCGTAAAGAACATTGTTCGTATTTAGTTGCAATAACATCCTATCTCGAGTAAGATGATAAGAGTCAATTAGTTGCAATAGCATGTTATATAGGAGGATGTTGGATGAGCACGACAGAAAGTGGGCGTTCGGTTTGCTCCGATGCACCTGTAGAGTCCGCAGGCAAATACGTCTCGGCGATCTACCGGCATTTGCAGATGCTTATCGCGGATGGGTTGAAGCCTTACCGAATTGGCAGCGGCCAGTATATTTTTCTCATCACGATTGCAGATCAAGAGGGGATTACGCAGAAGGGGCTCAGCGAAGAGCTGGTCATTGATAAGACGACAACGGCGAAGGCTGTCAGCAAGCTGGAATCCGAAGGGTATGTGAAAAGGGTCGCTTCCGCCGAGGACCAGCGGTTTAATCAGCTGTACCTGACGGAAGCAGGGTATGAAGTTCTCCCTCACGTGCGGGCCAGGCTGCGCGGACTGGTAGGCGTCAGCCGCCAAGGCATGACGGATGAGGAGTATGAGCTGCTCGTTTCTTTGTTGAAACGCATGCTGAGCAATGTATGTGCCGAGGTGCATAATGAGGAAGGAAGGTCTGAACATGAACGACAAGTCTAAAGCAACGGCATCACCTGCGGCCCGTACGGCTGACGGGAATGGCGGATCTACGGGACAGCCTGGCAAAGCGATTGTCTATCTGCTCGGATGTCTGCTGCTCTTCTCTGTCATGAACGTGACGGTATTTAATGTCGCGCTACCGGATATCTCCGGTGATCTGGGCATCTCCTCGGGTCTGGCCGGATGGGTCATTACCGGCTATGCGATGGTGTATGCCATTGGTGCACTTATGTATGGTAAGCTGGCAGACTTGTTTCCACTCAAGCGCCTAATGACGATTGGTATTATCCTGTTTAGTGTGGGTTCGTTGATCGGCTTCTTATCCGAGGGCTTCGCCTGGCTGCTGATCGGTCGGCTCGTGCAGTCGGCGGGCGCTTCCTCGATTCCGGCGCTGGCAATGCTGATTCCGGCCCGATATTTTGCACCGGAGCGGCGCGGCGCGGTGATGGGGCTGATCGCTTCGTTCATTGCGTTGTCGGCGGGGATCGGCCCGATTGTCGGCGGCTTTGTCACTGGCGCCCTGCACTGGAAATATCTCTTCCTGCTGTCGTTGGGCACGCTGGTCGTGCTGCCCTTCCTGCGTCGGGCGCTGCCGGATGAAGGACGCAGACCGGGAACGATCGACACCTTCGGCGCTGGCCTGTTGGCTGGTGCCGTGGCGATGCTGATGCTGACGATTACGAACATCGGCAACCTGCAGGCTGTGATCTATGGCGCTATTTTCGCCGTGCTGCTGCTCTTGTTCATCTTGCGCAGTCAACGGGTCAAGGAGCCGTTCATCGCATTGTCCCTGTTCACGGAAGGCCCGTATCGGTACGCGATTCTGGCCATGTTCCTGTCCTCAATGACCGCCTTCAGCCTGATGCTGTTGGTCCCGCTCATGCTGGAGTCCATGTTCGGCTTCGGGGCGCAGGGCATCGGCATGGTCCTCTTCCCTGCAGCTATTGCAGCAGCGTTCATGGGACGGCTCGGCGGACGCTGGACGGACCGCTTCGGCAGCATCCCGATCCTGCTCATGGCCGCGACCTTGATGATTACCGGCTTTGTACTGATGGCCGGGTTTGCCTGGACCGGCCCCTGGATGATTGCGATCGCGCTGATCCTGCCGAACATCGGATTTGTGTTCGTCCAGTCGTCCATGTCCAAGCTCGTCTCCCTGCTGCTGCCGGCGCAGCGGCTCGGTGCGGGCATGGGGGTGTTCAGCATGACGAACTTCATGTCCGGCGCCATCGGCGGCGCGCTGGCTACCACCGCCCTAGACTGGGGCGTCCCGTTTCCTGCGATTTTTCTGACGATGACCTTCCTGCTAGCCATGCAGATGCTGGTTGTTCAGTTCATCCTGCGCGGCAAGGTTAGCGGCAGCGGGAGCGGCAAGCTGGTGACGACCTCGTCGAAAAGGTAATTTAGGAGGTAGCGACGCCTTTGGCGGCGGGTTATCCCCTCGTTCCGGGCAATCGCAGCGAAGTAGATGAGTAGAACGCATACTTTTAAGGCGATACAGCTATCTCCGCATGAAGTCGGCAAGGCAGTTTCATCCTAGACATAGATAAGAGCTTCCCTGCCAAGCAGTGCCTGGCGGGAAGCTCTTTTTTGTGGTGATTGGGATGGTCGTATGACCGCCGTCATGCTGTCGGCCTTCGCGCCGGTAGCAGCGCTCGGAAGGAACAGATCTGGTTGTGCTTCTCGCATAAACCGGGTTAGAAAAACCCCATCTCGGCTGTAACGGCCACCACGGCGCTTATTTGACCGGAAATCACCACCTCGCAATTCTAACGGACAGGAGCGTAGTTATTCTGGTGATTTTAGCAGCTACGGCCCACGTTTAATGCAAATAAGCGCACCTGTGGCCGTTACACCAACCAACCTACCTTTTTCCACGTCTAAGCGGCTCTGGTGGCCGTTAGAACTTGGCGCACTGGGTAGCTCTACCTGGTTTCCATCATTTCAGCATCACTGTAGGGTCCTCAATCCTCGTCCTCTTCTTCCACTTCCCGCTTCTCAATCTCCACTCGGCTTACCCGCCGCTCATTGACCTCCAGTATGGTGAATGTCAGATTGTCATAGGTGAATGTCTCGCCAGCCTTCGGCAGATAGCCCAGGTGATTGATGACGAAAGCCGCCAAATTATCATCCTCCGCCGGCAGGTTCGTCTGGAATACATTATTGAGACGGTAGATGGACAGCTTCGTATCGCATACGATCCGCGTGTCCGTTTGGCTGTGAATCAGCTTATCCTCGACATCCATCTCATCCTCAATATCCTGGCCGATCATCGTCTCAATCAGATCCTCCAGCGTGATCAGCCCCTCTGTTCCTCCATGCTCGTCCAAAACGATGGCCAGATGGCGTTTTTCCTTCATCATGCGGGCAAACACCTCATCCACCGGTTGCGCCTCATACACATAGAGAGGGTCTGTGTCAGTAAAATCACGAATGCTGCGCTCAGGGTTCTCGGCCCAAACGAACATGAACTTCGCATGGAAGACCCCGATAATATGGTCCACATCGCCATCATAGATAGGATAGCGGGTGTATTGATTGGCCATCAAAAACTCGCGTGCTTCCTTGAATGTCGTATCGGCGGCAATGGCTTTCATCTCGGTCCGGTGGGTCTTGAGCATATCGGCGACATTCAGGCTTTTGAAGTCCAGGACGGATTTCAGACGATACATCTCGTCATTCTTGAACGTCCCTTCCGTATGCGCAATATCGACCATCGCCCGCATCTCTGCCTTGGAAATTGTAATATGACTGTCGGGGTCCTGCCCAAGCAAGCGAATGACTGTCTTCGTCAGCAGATTCAGCAAGAAGATAAATGGCTTCAGCAGGATCAGGATAATCAGGGTCGGATAATAGACTAGGTAGGCTATCCGCTCGGGAAACGCCGCGGCTATCGACTTGGGCAGTACCTCTGCAAATATGATGATCAGCACGGTCAGAACCGCTGTAGTTATCCCTATCGGCCAGCCGTATTCCAGGGCAACGATCGTTACCATCGATGGCAGTACGATATTCGGCACATTGTTAGCAATGAGGATACCAGGGATGAACTCCTCTGTATTATTGACCAGCTTGAGAAGGCGTGCTGCCTTCTTGTCGCCATTCGCGGCCTTCATTTGCAGCTTCATCTCGTTCGTGGCCGTCAGGGCGGTTTCACTCCCCGAGAAGTAGCTGGAAGCAATAAACAGGACAATGATGGAGATAATCAAAAATGTCAAATGAACCACCTGCGCTATCTGTATGTATTTGTCAGCATTGTACCTCTTTAATATTACCATTAACCGGGGGTCTAAAAACTCAGACCTTTCTTTGCACACCAAACGCCCCTTCCGCTATATCAAGAGCGAGGGGCGTTTGGTGGGGGGAAAGTCAGCTTACTTCGTCCGATGCAGGGCGGCCTCTAAGGACACGATACACAAACGCATCGAGCCCTTGCCGGATCTCCTCATCCGTGAGACCTTCGTGGGTGCTAAGGTACTCCAGCAAGTCCATCCGGGCAGCGCCCAGCAGTGCATGAGCGGTGAAGGACACTTCAGATAAGGGAATGAGCTGGGTCAACAGCTCTTTCAGCAGCTCTTCAATCGACGAATAATGGTCTGACACAAACGGACTGGTACTGGCTGCAGGTGCAAGTGCCTCAACCGCTTGCGTCAACGAGCGATTCTTCAGCTTCAGGTCGACAATCGCATGAAGGATGGCAGTAATCCGCTCCGCAGGCGGGGTACCCGGCCCCAACGGCGAGGAATCGGACGCCAAGCATTGTGCAACCTGCTCCACTTGGATGTCAAAAACCGCCCGAAGCAAGGAAGCCCGGTCTCCAAATCGGCGGAATAGTGTGCCTTTGCCGACTCCGGCAGCCTCCGCTACTGCGTTCATTGTGAGCGCCGCTGGATCCTTGGCCTCTGCGAAGAGCGCCAGCGCTGCTTCGAGGATGGCTTGACGATTGCGGGCTGCATCTGCCCGCTCCTTGACATTACTCATTGCCTCACATCCTTGACAAACGGACCGACGGTCCGTATAATTCTTTAAAACGGACTATTAGTCCGCTTGTCAATTATACTCCTTACCATCCCAAATGTGAATTGGAGGTTATTCACTTATGACGAACGCTACCACCCATGCCACTCGAGAGGTTCCGGGGGCTGCCGAAGTTTTTGAACGAGCCTTGGCTGGCTTCCGGGCCAACGATCCCTTGCCATGGATTGCTCTGCTAGGCGAAGATGCTGTGCTGGAGCTACCTTTCAACCCACCGGGGAAACCCCAGCGTCTTAGCGGCAAAGACAACATCCTCTCTTACTTCCAATCGTCACCAGCCACCATTGATTTTAATAGCTTCACTAATGTCCGCATCCACCCCATGATTGATTCCGACTGGATAGTGGCCGAACTGACCGCCAGCGGGACAGTACAGACGACGGGCGAAGCGTACGACAATCGCTACGTAGTCGTTTTACATACCCGTGAAGGTCTGATTCGTCTCCAACGAGATTATTTCAACCCGCTTATGGCGTTGAACTCCGATGGCTAGACACAGCTGCGACTCGCCCAGGCAGCGGTTGCGATTCAAGTTTTAATGTAGCAGGAGCAGCCTTTAAGTCAATGAGGAGGAAACTATCATGAATGAGCATCTCTCTATTCTAGTCACGGGGGCGAGCGGCAATACCGGCAGCGCTCTCGTCACATCCCTTCTGGCACAAGGTGCCAAAGTCCGGGCAGCCAGCCGCAGCGGGCAGCCGGACACACAAGATAATCTTCTGGCGACGTCCGTGCGATTCGACTGGTTTGATCCTGCGACGTATCATCAGACGCTGCAGGGCATCGAGCGCATGTACCTCGTGCCACCCCCCGGTGTCCTCGATCCGCTGCCTGTGATGATGCCGTTCCTGACCGGCGCACGCCAGGCCGGCGTGCGCCGGGTGGTGCTGCTCAGTGCCACTGTCATCCAGCGCGGGGATACAGGTCTGGGTCAGGTTCACGATGCGCTACCCGATCTTTTCCCCGAATGGGCCGTGCTCCGTCCGAGCTGGTTCATGCAGAACTTCGTCGGCCAGCACCCTCATGCCTATAGCATCCGTGAACAAGGGATCCTACGATCAGCTACGGGGAACGGCCGCGTCGGCTTCATCAATGCCGAGGACATCGCTCGAACCGCGGCTCACATCCTGTTATCCGAGACACCGCCTAATCGTGACTTGCTCCTGACGGGACCAGAGGCCATAAGCTACGATGAGGTGGCACAGATCATGAGCTCCGTCCGGACTAACTCTGTTCGCCATCAGCATGTGTCTGTCGATGAGCTCCAGCAGCTCCACATCGACTCCGGTCTACCGCCAGAGTTTGCTGAGATGCTGGCGCAAGCCGATCATCTGATTGCCGGCGGCATGGAGGACCGGGTTACCAACGAGGTCGAAGCTGTGACTGGCACACCACCAACTTCCTTTAAGGACTTCGTCACCCAATATTGTTCATGAGTAGCCCATGTCTCCTTGTTGACAACCCCCTGTATAACAAGTAAAATATTTACTTAATCAGTTAACCAGGAGGACATGCATGGCTACCATCAAGCAAATTGCCGAGATGCTGGGCATCTCTAATGCCACCGTCTCAAGGGTGCTGAACCATGACCCCAAGCTATCGGTCAGCGAGCAGACACGGGCTGCGATTTTCAAGGCAGCGGAAGAGACCGGCTACAAGAAGAAGAAAATCAACCCCAAAATAGATAATATCGCCTTATTGTACTGGGTAGACGAAGGGGAACAGCTTGACAACGTATTCTTTGAAACCATCCGCAGCGAGATGCTGGAGCAGGCCAAGAGTCGGAATATGAATGTTGTCCCCTATGACAAGGGCGATGGCATAGAAGCCATAAGCGGGGATATTACGGCCTTTATCGCCATCGGCTGGTTTGATCAGGCGGAGGTGGAGCACCTGAGACGTATTACGTCCAATGGGGTGTTCGTCAACTCCAATCCTGACGAGAGCGTGTTCGACAGCGTGCAGGCCAACCAGGATTCGATGATGCGGCAGATCGTGGATTATTATGTAGGCAAAGGTCATCAGCAAATCGGCTTTATCGGTGGCCCCGATTATGACATGACGACCCGCAAGCCGCTCATGGATGTCCGCGAATGGTCGTTCCGGCAGACGATGTCTTATTACAACCTGCTGAATGAAGAGAGCATCTTTATTGCTGATGGGTTTACGGTCAAGGAAGGCTATCGCATCGGTCTTGATGCGATTAACCGTCTGCAGGATGCCATGCCCACCGCATTCTGCGTGGCCAGCGATGCATTGGCGATCGGCGCCCTGCAGGCCTTCAATGAGCAGAAGTGGGAGATTCCGGACCGGGTGTCCTTCTTCAGCATTCATGATATCGGTATCGCCCAATATGTCTCCCCCCCGCTCACCACCTTTCATATCGATATCTCCATCATCTGCAGCTCGGCACTTGATCTCCTCCTCGAACGCGTACTGAAAGACCGGACGACCACCAAGTCCGTCTATATCAACGGCACGCCGATTTTCCGAAAAAGCTGTTGAGCTCATGTCCCTGCCCTGAAGCAGCCGCCTGCCGGCTGCTTTTTTGCTGTTCCAGAAACCGCTCTCATTTATTCGTTGACAGCGTAGCCCAGCCTGTGCTACCATCACCTTAAGTAAATAATTTACTAAGTAATAAATAAATATTTTATTCAAAGGGTGAGGGAATGACATTTATCAAAGGCGTGGATATTTCCGTACACCATGAAATGGAGCAATTAGGCGCAACGTATTATGACGATGGTTCACCGCGCGACGCCGTTCAAATCCTGGGTGATTATGGCATCAATAGTGTCCGCCTGCGGCTCTGGCATCACCCCTATGACGATGACGGCCAGCCATACGGCGGAGGAACTAATGATCTGGCCACCACCATCCTGCTTGCTCGGCGGGCCGCTCAACAGGGAATGGGGTTTCTGCTGGATCTGCATTACAGTGATTTTTGGGCCGATCCCTCGACCCAAGTCAAACCAAAAGCGTGGCAGGATCTAAGCGGTGAAGCACTTGAACAGGCTGTCTACCGTTATACCTGGAATACCCTGCAGGAATTCCGGCGCCATGACCTGACCCCGGAGTTGGTACAGATCGGCAACGAGATTACAGGGGGCTTGCTCTGGCCTGATGGCAAGCTCGACAATATCCCCGGCATGATCCGGCTGCTGGCAGCCGGTATTCGCGCAGTGAAGGACTCCGATCCGTCCATTCGGACGATTATTCATCTGGACTGGGGCGGGGACAATGCGCTGTACCGGCGCTGGTTCGACCCCATTGCAGAGGCGAAGCTTGAGTATGACATCATCGGCTTGTCCTACTATCCCTTCTGGCACGGCACGCTGGAGCAGTTGACCACCAACATGAATGATATTGCCTCGCGCTATGACAAAGATGTGCTCATTGCCGAGACTGCCTTTCCTTTCACGACGGAGCCCTATGACAGTGAGATGATGATCTTTACCGAGGCTCAGGCCGACACCGTGCCCTACTCTATTGATCCCCAGGGTCAGCAGGCCTTCCTGGGAGACCTGATGACAGCCCTTGAGGCGGTTGAAGGCCAGCGGGGACTGGGGTTCTATTACTGGGAGCCAACCTGGATTAGTCTGTCGCAGGCTCATTGGGGCAAGGAGGCGGGCATCCGATACTTGCATAAGAACGACTCTGCCGCCAATGTCTGGGCCAATCTGGCCATGTTCGATTACAGAGGCCAGGCGCTGCCCGTGCTGAAGACGATTCGGGATTTTTAGCTGCTCATCTGCCTCGACAATCGGGTAGGCATTCATTTGTTCTACTTGCAAGCGTTTACAATATTCAAGGGGGAGTTTTAACTATGAAAAGAGGAATTCGAATTGGTCTTGCTTCGGTCACGCTGCTGGCCTTACTATCGGCATGCAGCAACACGACACCGGCACCTTCGAACGGCTCGTCCAATACAGAAGGTGGAGAATCGATCACGCTCTGGACCAACTTCCAAGTAGAAGCGGATCTGCTGCAGCGTTATGCCGACCAATGGGCGGAAGCCACCGGCAACGAGGCGACGATCGTTCACAACAGTATTGAGCTCCAGCAATTTGCCCAAGCGACCAACAGCGCAGGCGGACCGGATGGGATCTTCGGCATCGCCAATGATCAACTCGCCAGCTTCGTAACCGCTAATCTCGCGGCTGAAGTGCCGGATGACTTTTATAATGACGAGGATTATGTAGAAGCGGCCGTCCAAGCCAGCTACATTAACGGCAAGCGCTTTGGCGTCCCGATCGCAGTGGAGACCGTCACTCTGTTCTACAACACCGATAAGGTGTCGGCCCCTCCCACGACCTGGGATGAGCTGCTGCAAACCGCCAAAGACAGCGGCGGCATTAAATTTGATGCGACCAGCATTTATTACGATCTCGGATTTATCCGGGCCTTTGACAGCTACATCTTCAATTGGGCGGACAATGCCTATGATGTCGAGGATATCGGTCTGGGGAATGAAGGCGCCGTGCAAGCATACCACTACATCCAGCAGATGGTCGGCGAAGGCTTCCTCTCTGCTGATATCACCTTCGATATTGCTCGAAGTGCCTTCGAGAATGGTGAAACGGCCTACTATATTGGCGGCCCATGGGACGTGGATGCCTTCACTTCTGCCGGAGTGAACTTCGCAGTTGCTCCTATGCCTACACTGAACGACAAGCCTTTTATTACACCGGTAGGTACGCAGGTCGGCTTCGTCAGCTCCAAATCCTCCAAGCAAGAGACCGTCTGGGATTTCTATCAGTATCTAATCGACGAAGCAGCAGTTGAACTTTATGAGGTAGGCGACCGCATTCCAGCCAAGCTAAGCGTCCAGGAGCAGATTGACAGGGACGAGACGACAGAAAGCTTCATGACGCAGATCGCCGACGGGGAGCCGCTGCCTTCGGTCGCTGAGCTCGGGCAGCTGTGGGGGCTGTACGCCGATAATATGCGGCTCATGTTCGGAGGAATGGTAACACCAGAAGAGGCCGCTCAATATATCGAAGCCCAACTGAAGGAAGCCATCGAGCTGATGCACTCAGGTGCCTAGAAGACTGTAAGGAGACCGTGAGATGAACAAAGTCAAATCCAATCTTACTGCTTATACGTATTTGTCGCCGGCTCTGCTGTCCATTTTCGTCCTCACCCTTCTGCCCGTCGTGTATACCGTCTTTATCTCGTTCACCAACTACAACATGTACAATCTGGACGGGTACTCCTTTGTCGGATGGAAAAACTACGAGATCCTGCTGCAGGGAGCGATCAAAAACGTCTTTTTCTCGGTACTGCTCTGGACGATCCTGTTCGCGACCCTGAGCACGTTGCTCTCCTACTTTATGGGGCTGGGCCTGGCTGTTCTATTGAACAATCCACTGATGGTCGAGTCCCGGATCTATCGCTCGCTCCTCATTATTCCTTGGGCGCTGCCGGCAACCATCGCCCTATTGTCCTGGCAGGGGCTGTTCAATGAGCAATATGGCGGGATTAACCAAGTGCTGACGATCTTCGGCATGGCGGAGGGCATCCCCTGGATGACCGATGCCTTCTGGGCCAGAACGGGGATCATTCTCGTCAATATGTGGCTGGGCTTCCCCTTCATGATGAGCATCTGTCTGGGGGCACTCCAGTCAATCCCGCCGACCTTGTATGAGGTGGCTAACGTAGAGGGCGCGTCCCGGTGGCACGCCTTCCGGCGCATCACGCTGCCGCTCACGGTCAAGGTGAGCGTCCCGCTCGTCGTTGCCTCCTTCGCCTCCAATTTCAACAACTTCGGCAATATCTATATGATTACTCAGGGCGGTCCGGCCAAGGTCAACTCGCAGTTTGCGGGCAGCACAGACATTCTCGCCAGCATGGTCTACAAGATGACCGTCTGGTCCAACCGCTACGATCTGTCGGCGACCCTCAGCATTGTGATCTTCCTGATTGTTGGTGCGCTGACGCTGGTGAATCTCCGGATGTCCGGGGCGTTCAAGGAGTAGCGGCGCAGGACGTCGTCTGACTTTTACAAGTGAAACGGGAGGCCCACTCTATGCGAAAAAATCAACGGATGGCGCTCTGGATGAGCCGGATCGTCATCTGGCTCGTCATCCTCTGCACCCTGTTCCCGACAAGCTGGATCCTGATGGCATCCTTTTCTGCGGGGCAGAGCTTTTTTAGCAGTTCACTATTCCCCTCATCTCTGACAACAAGCAACTACACCCGTCTGATTGCGGAGACGGAATTCGTGACGTGGGTCGGCAATTCGCTCAAAATCTGTCTGGCCGTCTCCATCATCCAGCTCATGCTGACCAGTACAGCGGGTTATGCGTTCTCGCGCATGCGCTTTCCAGGCCGGAAAAACGGCTTGCTAACCCTGCTCGTTCTGCAGGTGTTCCCCAGCAGCATGGCGGTATCCGGGTTTTACATTCTCATCTACCGGTTCGGCCTGTCGGATAGCCTGTTCACCCTCATCCTCGTCCTGGCGGGTGGTAGCGCCTTTAACATCTGGCTGCTCAAGGCGTATATCGACACGATTCCCAAAGAGCTCGATGAAGCAGCCTTCGTCGCTGGCGCGAGTCACCGGGTCGTATTTTGGAGCATCATCATACCCTTGGCCCGGCCTCAGCTGGCGGTCATCTTTGTATTCTCCTTCATTGCGGCTTACAGCGAATATGTCATCACCTCCATTTTCCTGAACAATCCGTCCAACCACACCCTCGCGCTGGGACTCCAGACGTTCATCACCAATCAGTTTGCGGCGAACTGGACCTTGTTTGCAGCGGCGGCGGTGCTGTCTTCCCTGCCTATCATGTTGATGTTCATGTTCATGCAGCGGTTCATCCAGAATGGACTGGCTTCGACCGGGACGCAGGGGTAATGGCGTTAAGTAATTCTTAGTATTACTTAGAATCACTAGATGTTACTTTTGTTCAGATAACAAGGCAAGTCTACGGAATGGAGTAAAACGAAAAGCCCTCTCTTTGTCCATTTGGACGCGGGAGGGCTTTAGTTATCCAACTCTACGACTTCGTAGCTCTTCCAATATTATAGCCAATTGGTGGATGACGATGGGCAGCAGGCATCCCGCCTGGGGGTAGTCCCGCCCCCACTCACCACTCTGCAGACGGCTCTGCGCTAACGGCCACCACAGCGCTTATTTGGCCCGAAATTGGGGGGTTGAAATTGTAACGGCCATATATGCTGCTATTGCGCTCATTCGGGCCTGTTCACCCCTGATTTCGTCAAAATAACTGCGTATACGGCCGTTAGCCGCGCGCCCCCACCAAAAACACGGGAATAGCCGCATATATGGCCGTTAGAAATAACGTAGCCTTCGAAATACAGCCATCGTGCTCAGAAAGCAACGCCGTCGACAAGCCTTACTCCGACTCCACAAGTTGGATCGGAATTGTCATCGTAGCCGTTTCAATGGGCACTCTGTCTCTCCCTTGTTGCTCAATAAGGGAGATCGTCATTTTTATGCTGTCTTCGTTAGCTAAGTCTATAGGGATGTGTCGGTAATGAAAGACGTCCAATACCCCTCGCGGCATTTTCGCGAACGCATCCTGCGTCGTGATGTCGCCATTTTCTTTTTCCAAAGAAATTTGGAATACAGCAAATGCGATGTCTTCTCCGCGGTACTTCCATTTCTTATACCACAAACCAAAATGAACTTGCTTCGTTTCTGGCAGGTAGTAGAATGGAGTTAGGTTGACGTCTGGATTCGATAGGGTCTGGTTACCCTCAGTTAGTTGTATGGGTATCTCATCTGAATAGGGATATTGCCACACGATGGGTAATTGCCTGCCCGTTTTCAAAGCGATGATTTCGCGGTCTAAATACACGTAGGTAGCAATAAGAATCACAATTAGAGTGATGAGCGCGAATATCCATTTTTTTCTCATATGCCTTACCTCCAAAAACTAAAGTCACTCCATCCTCCCCTCGAAAAACACTGGTTACCAGCGTACCAGATACTAAAGCAAGTAACTACGATTTCGACAAAGTTTTTAAATGTTCGTTCCTTTGATTCAGAGGATTAGTAGATACCGTTTGTCCTTTCCGGTATAATTTGAATTGTAAGCGATATCACCTAACGGCACCTAACACCTGGGAAGGGAAAGCGAGGAGCACAATATGGGAATCCTAGAGAGAATGAAATTGGACGGCAAGAAGGCCTTTGTGACTGGTGGTGCGAGAGGTATCGGAAAAAGTATCGCCACCGCGCTGGCGGAAGCCGGAGCCGATGTGGCCATTGTCGATCTGGATATAGAGGAAGCCAAGCAAACCGCGGAAGAACTGAAGGGCTTAGGCAGGCAGGCGATTGCGGTGAAGACCGACGTCACGAATCCTGTCGAAGTTAATGCCATGATGGCGGAGATCGTAGGGTCGTTCGGGAAACTGGATATCGCGTTTTGCAACGCCGGCATCTGCATTAATGTACCGGCATCCGAGATGACCTATGAGCAATGGAAAAAAGTCATCGACATCAACTTGGGAGGCGTGTTCTTGACCGCTCAAGCCGCCGGGAAGCAAATGTTGAAACAAGGACATGGCGGTTCAATTGTCAACACCGCCTCCATGTCGGCGCATATCGTGAACACGCCTCAGCCGCAATGCTCTTATAACGCTTCGAAGGCAGGCGTAGTTCAACTGACGAAATCACTAGCGGTAGAGTGGGCAGAGCAAGGCATTCGTGTCAACAGCATCAGTCCGGGGTACATCGGCACCGAATTAACCTTGAATTCACCTTCGTTGAAGCCGCTCATTGAACAATGGAACGCCATGTCTCCCGTCGGCCGCATGGGACGTCCGGACGAGCTTCAGGCCATCGCCGTCTACTTGGCTGGTGACGCCAGCTCATTTGCCACAGGGGGAGATTTCATCATCGACGGAGGGTTCACCTGCATCTAATGCACCCAACGCCAAAAAAAAGCGGTTGATCCGGCCTTGGCCCTGGTGAACCGCTTTTTTTGGCGTTTTTCTCGTACACGAGTCTAGCTGGTGATCCAGTAAGGCACTCCATCCCGCCAGCCGATCTCCAGCATAGAACAAGTGCCAGCTATTGCCCATATCTTTGTTACCCTGCTAAGATCGGCAGCTACACCGAAGCCTGCGCGAACGACTGGGTCCACTTGAATCGGGCCATGCTGCGGAAGGTGGACTCAGGAGGGCAGACGGCCCTGCGCTAACGGCCACCACAGCGCTTATTTGACTCGAAATTGGGGGTTTGGGATTGTAACGGCCATATAGGCTCCTATTGTGCTCATTCGGGCCTGTTCACCCCTGATTTTGTCCAAATAACTGCGCCCATGGCCGTTAGCCGAGCGCCCCCACCAAAAACACGGGAATAGCCGCATATATGGCCGTTAGAAGTAACTTATCCTTCAAAATACAGCCATCTTGCTCAGGAAGCAACGCCGTCGACAAGCCTTACTCCGACTCCACAAGTTGGATCGGAATGGTCATCGTAGCTGTTTCAATGGGTACTCTGTCTCTCCCGTGTTCGTCTATAAGGGAGATCGTCATGTCTTATAGACTGTAATCACTGCATCGCCATCCCGAGAATAACCTCACATAGGTTCAACGGTGTACAACCGGTTAACGCTATCTGCTGACTTTGCAAAATGCATGGTGTACTCCCTGTTCGTTTCGATTAGATTCCAGATATTTTTGTTCTCGACTTGGATCTCCACCCTCTTAAAATCATCGTGCCTGTTCGGGTAACGAACGACAATCGTATACCTTTCTTTGTCCTCCCGTTTTTCTTCCACATACACATTTCCATAAGAGGATTCGATAAAACCATGGGTGTCTTCCTCGTTCGTACACGCCGTCAATAGCAGCAGGCATAGAACCAGGATGAATCGCAGCTTCAATGCGTCCCCTCCTCGCTATTTTGTTGCTTCAACACATCCAGCTCTTCTTCAATTCGACTGACATCCATGCGTTCAAACAACAATTCCACTTTACAAAGTTGGAGTTCAGCCGGAGTATCAATGAACTGCCAGCTCGGCTGGCCAAGGGACAGGAACCCTCTAAGCCTCTCACACGAGAAAGGAATGAAGGGCTGGAGTAGATTCGCAAGATTGGCTATGATTTGCACACAGGAGTAGAGAGTGTTCTCACAGTCCGCCCGATTTACCTTTACACTTACCCACGGTTTTTGCGCATCAAAATACTTGTTGGCTTGGCGAACGTAGCTGAAAATCTGATCAAGGGCTTCCTTCAAGCGTCCTTCTTCGATCAAAGCTCCCGCTTCCTGATAGATCGCTTCCGTTGCCCCTCTCCATTCCTCACTAAGCGTACCGGCTGGCACTTTCCCAGCAAAGGATTTGTTGATAAAAACCAACGTCCGATTCACGAAATTACCGAA
Source organism: Paenibacillus daejeonensis DSM 15491 (assembly GCF_000378385.1). Classification (GTDB taxonomy): domain Bacteria; phylum Bacillota; class Bacilli; order Paenibacillales; family Paenibacillaceae; genus Paenibacillus_D; species Paenibacillus_D daejeonensis. Next base: position 438,508 of record NZ_KB899661.1, read on the forward strand.
GGCTCCAAGGAGCTCCCCATTGTGACTATGAATGAACTCCCGCCACGAGAAGTCCGTGTCGCGCTTCTCCGGACCGTTGGCGATCAGGAAATAACGGATCGAGTCCGGCTGATACCTTTTCAGAATATACGGTACCCAGACAGCCCAGTTGCGACTGGTGGAGAATTTCTTCCCTTCCAACGTCATGTACTCGCATGAAACGATGCGATCGGGCAAATGTAAATCTCCTGCACCAAGGAGCAACGCAGGCCAGATCAGCGTATGAAAAGGGATGTTATCCTTCCCGTGCACGTAATACGCCGTCAGCTCCTCTTTCTCGTCCAGCCAAAAGTCCTCCCATCTGCCACCTGTCTGAGCTGCCCACTGCTTGCTGGCAGACAAATACCCGCAAACAGCTTCCACCCAAACGTAGATTTTCTTCTCTTCGAATCCTTCAATCGGCACGTCAACGCCCCATCCCAGATCCCTAGTGGCCGCGCGGTCTTGCAGCCCCTCTTTCAAATACCTCGCTGTCAACTGCACCGCATTTTCCTTCCAACCCTTAGCCTTCTCTGCATAATCTGCTAACATCGCTTGGAATTGGGACAGCGCCAAGTAAAAATGCTCCGTTGGCCGCTGGGTTGGAGGATTGCCACATAGCTTGCATGTCTTGTCGGCCAAGTCTGTCGGATCGAGCAGGGTGGAGCAATAGTCGCATTGATCTCCGCGGGCCCGGTGTCCGCAAACTGGACAAGTTCCCTCCACATATCGGTCAGGTAAGAAGCGTTGATCCGTTTCACAATACGTTTGGAGGATCGTTTGCTTATATAGATGCCCGTTCTCCAGGAGCCTTAGGAACAAGTCCTGTACAACCCGATGATGGAAATCCTGATCGGTCCGTGTATACAGGTCATAAGTGAAGCCCAGACGATGGAAGCAATCCGTAAATTCCTTATGGAACCGGTCTGCGATATCGCCCGGCGAGACGCCCTCTTGAATCGCTTGTACGGCAACCGGCGTCCCGTGACAATCGCTGCCTGACACATACAGCACTTTGTCTCCTTTTGCCCGGAAATAACGTGCTAGCACGTCCCCCGGCAATACACTTGCCAATCGTCCCAGATGCAAAGAACCATTCGCATAGGGCCATGCGCCCCCGATGAATATATTCGCCATAACAGGTCCTCCCTTGTTTTTGAAATACAAAAAAAGCCCTCATCCCAAAGGGACGAGAGCTGTGCTCACGCGGTACCACCCAATTTTATCAAAATGCCTCACGGCATTCGCCTCTTCAGGTACGACGCCGCTTGGCGTGATACCCTAGCACGTTAACGGATGCGGGTTCCGGCGCATCGAAACCTCATGAGGTTTCGATGCGCAGCTCTGAGACCATGTTCCCCTGACTGTTCTTTGCTCCTTTTCAGCTGCCGGAGCTCTCTGTTCAAAGACGTCATCAAGGTACTCTTTCTCTTCTTCGCTTTTCATATTATTCAAGTTACTGGAAATTATACGAAATATCTTTACGCCCGTCAATGATAGTATACACCCCAATCCACGACTCATTCACTAAGAACAGTACCGTTCCGTAGAGCTGCATAAAGCGTTTATAGTCTGCGTTGCCGAGTAATACGATAATGCTGGGGTAGACATTGACCTTGCGTGGTTTTAATTAGGTTAAGAGCCCCTCTTGACCCCGGCTTCACGAAGATAGCAATTCATAAATGATGTAGCCGACAATTAACACGATTACTAGGAACCCCGTTCCTTTCCAGCCCATACCGCCAATTAAGTCAGTAAAGCTTCCAAATTCCGCACGATTGACCCCATCGCCAAAGGCACTAGAAGGATTCTTTTTTAATTCTTCTTGTCTTAATCTTTCTCTTAACTGTTCCGGTGTTTCATTCATTCTCACACCCCCGTTTTTAAGAAGTTTACTTCTTCTTAACCGGTATCCACACTTCCCCGCTCATCTTCTCAGGAATGTCTAGCCCCTGTGGCAAATAATATCCAACCATATACTTGAAGTGCTCTGGCGTGTGGTCATATAGCGCTGCATGAAGGACCGTGTTGCTCGGCCGTCCAAGTATTGCATTCATATGCTCCACACTACCATCCTCATCACAGGTTTGGCGGAATTGCGGCACTTCAGAGAAGGCCGTTTGTCGGTCTGCATTTACCACTCCATAGACGCCAAACATCTCGAATGAAGGCTTTTGTTCAATACGATAATTCATAGCAAGGTCCCCTTTAATTGAAATGTGAAAGGAGATGCGTGGGTAGGCTTTGAGAGCCGTGCCTTGTGTGCGCGCAGCCATCGGCATGATCCCATGAAGCGTCTTGAACGCCCGTGCAAAAGCCTCCGGTGACTGATAGCCATACCGCATCGCAACATCAATGACCTTCGCCTCTGTCGTCTGCAGCTCAAATGCAGCCAGGGTCAGCCGCCGGCGCCGAATGTATTCGGACAGCGATACACCCGTTATAAACGGAAACATGCGTTGAAAATGATAGGTCGAGCAGCAAGCCTGTCTCGCGATCTCATCCAGTGAAATCTGGTCCGCAAGGTTCGTTTCGATATAATCCAAGGCACGATTCATCCGATCCAGCCAATCCATCGCATTCCCTCCTTTCATGATCAATTGTATTGCAGGCAGCGCCCGTTGACCTTGCAGTTCGTGCACGAAAATGTCGCCGCCAGTTATGTCAAAACGAAGCTCAAGAGTTCCCCACTGTCACGTTCATCATGCCTGGCTTGCTGATCGTTTGATGCAACAGCGCCAGCAATCGTACCGCAAGGTCTCCCTTGAAGTTAAGCCGGTAGCCGCCTCTTACCCGATCTACGAAACCGAGTTCAATGCATTCCTGGAGTACGTGTTGGCAATCTACTGTGCTGGGCACTATAGACTGCAGCGTCTTCTCATCCATGGCATAGTCAGGCTTCAGATCTTCCATACTCCGCAGCAGGGCCAACAGCACGTGACGAATCTCATCCGGTACAAAGTGGAGGGGGAACTGGACTTCCTTCCCTAGCGCTTCAACGGCTTCGTTTAGAAAGGTTGTCGTGGCGATACACACCATCCGGTCCTGCGCCCATAATCCGATTCCTGTCGGCCCCAGGTAACTCTGAACCAGTGAAGGGTGACTCATAGGCTCAGTCGATGGCGTGGACAGCGGCGCTTCAGCCAGCGTAATGATCTGTCCGAGAAAGCTGACCTTCTGTTCTGTGGACAGGCTTCCGAAGGATTCCCGGATTTGAGGCAGCAACGCCTCCAGCCCGCTCTCACGCCCAAGCAAATAGTCGGTCGTACAATGAAATACCACCGATAGTTCTGCAACAAGGGAGAGATCGGGCAGTGAATCGCCATTCTCCCATTTGGATACCGCCTGGGCAGATACGGACAACCGTTTTCCCAGTGCTTCTTGAGTCATCCCGTGTGATTGACGGAGCTGCGCAATTTTCTTCCCCATCCCATGTAATTTCTCCATAGATAGAGACCTCCTTGGTTTTTCTTATACCTTACCGCGCGATACTCCTCTTGGGTATGGAGGCAAACGGGAGCACTCAACCCCTGGTTGAGTTAGGATAGAGTATCACTTCTCAAAACCCCATAATACCTCAGATCCTCGTACACCTCGCCTTTTCGGATATGTTGGCGCAGGGTGCCCTCCAGCTGCATGCCGATCTTCTCCATGACCTTGTATGAAGCGGGGTTCCGCGTCATCGCTGCGGCGAACACTCGATTGACCTGCAGCTCGTCAAAAGCAAACTGGACAACCCGAGACGCGGCCTCTGTGCAATACCCGCGGGACCAATACGGACTGCCCATCCAATAGGCCAGCTCCGCCATATTGTGCGCCTTGCTCACATGCAGTCCGACCACCCCCAGGAACACCTTGCCCTCGGTGAGCGTAACCGCAAAGGAATAACCGTCTCCTCTGGCGGCTGCTTCCTGTCTTGCCCGGATGAAAGGTGTGGCCGAGCCTTTGGGATACGGATGAGGAATATTCAGCGTCGTATCCGCTACCCGTTTGTCTCCTGCCAATGCTTCGATGGCCTCGGCATCGCTTAGCTCAAGTAGCCGTAAGGTTAAACGCTCAGTGACCAGTACATCTGTCATTTAAGGGCCTCCCTTTGTCAATAAACTCTGGCTTGCTTCCACGCAGCTTCATCATCAAATACATCCAAATGCGCTCTCACGATAGCCTGCACCTCCTGGGGACACGTCAGGTGGATGAAATGGCCGGCTTCCGGAATGATATGTACCTCTGCCTGCGGCAGCTCGTTCTCCTTGATGAGATACGCCATCTGCTGCGGGGTGTGCTCATCCTGCTCCCCCCACACGATGGTGACAGGGGTTCGTACACGGGATAGCTTCCCAGCCTCGGGCAGCAGCTCCTCGAAGTTCGTGTTCCGGTACAATTGCAACGAGAGGTCTCGGCCCTCTGCGGTGCTGAGCAGCTCGTAGAAGTCCTCAACCACCCGGTCCGTTACGGTTGGAATCTCTTGCTTCATTGTGCCCTTGAACCTCCCCCAGTCCGCAAAGGCTGCCATCATCTGCTCACCGAGCTGCGGCGTTCGGAACGTTTCGGCAAGCGGGTGCCACTTTGCCTGGTGGGTGTAGAGCGTATCACTGATGAGGAGCGACAAGACCCGCGAGGGACGCTGGGATGCCCATTTTAATCCAATCATACCTCCCCAGTCATGCAGGAACAAGTGCACATGGGTCAGATGTAACTTCGCCATAAAGGAACTGACAAAGGATACATACCGCTCCAAGGTCGGCTCCTCCTCCAAGGCATCACTGAGTCCAAACCCCGGGAGATCCGGCGCAATGGCCCGAAACCCTGATTCGACGACGGCGGGAATGATGTCTTTCCAGATGAGCGATGTTTCCGGCCAGCCATGCAGCATCAGCACACAAGGATCTAGGCGGCTCCCCTCCTCCAAATAAGCAATTATGGTCCCGTCGACCTCGATTGATTTCTTAATCATTGACTATCGCTCCTCGTATGCAGAGTCATTTAGAGACCGTTCGGTCTCTTTTGGTCAAAAAAATTAAGCAGCAAGGCATTGATCGATATAGTGATGGAGTTGGTTCAAGTACAATTGGATGTATTGATCCTTGCCATACAGCTTCTGCAACATGACGCTCCCTTCAAAAGCTGAAACTAGGAACACCACGACCTCCTCCACGCGAATGTCCTCACGAAACTCTCCGGTCTTGATGCCTCGCTGAAGGATAGCGGCAAGAAACGTCCGCCATTCATCCAATGCCTGTTGCGCCTTCTCCTTAAGCAGTGGATGGGTATCGTCGGCATCGATCGCTGTATTCAGCAGGGGACATCCCCCGGCGAGCAGCGGGTCGTCGTCCATATGAGTATAGATGGACATGGCGGCCATTAGCTTGCCTGTCGCTGTTTTGTCGCTTGTATAGGCGGCCCGCAGTCGACGGCGCATCACGTTTATGGCAAAATCAAACGCCTCTAACGCCAACTCATCTTTATTTTTAAAATGGCGGTAGATGCCCCCTTTCTCCAAGCCCGTGATTTTCATAACGTCGGACATGGCCGAGCCGGTGAAGCCCTTCCGGTTGAAGAGCTCGGCGGACTTCTGAATGATCATGTTGCGGGTATCGAGTCCTTTTGACATGGTGTGCTCCTTACTTGACCCGAGTTAAAAACCGATCGGTCTCTTTTATCATAGCCCATTTCCGGTAAATGTCAATCCTAATGCCCACAGCTACCGAAATATCCGGTAATTCAGGAGAGAAAAAGTGTCAATCGTATCGAAACGAGCCCACGTGCTATAGTAGGTCTCGATTCCAGATGGAGAAAGGATGATGTTGATGAGAAGCAAATGGATAACTGCAGTAGTCTTCATCTTGTGCGTCTCTCTGCTCGCACCGGCAGGTCCGGTCAGTCAGGTCCAGGCCTCGACGACGTCGGCGCAAGTACTGTCCACCGATCGCGTGACGCAGGGCAATTGGGTTGGAGTCTATGGAGCGGATGGTTACGTGCTGCCGTTCTATTCGACCACTCTAACCAACGGAAGAGATACGCCGGCTGCAGCCGATGTGGCCCTTTTACCAAGTTATGTAAGCGGTTACTCCAAGAGTAACACGAACTACTGGACTTACCCGCCGAACGATCCACGCGCGCTTCAGACTCCGGACGGAACGTCCCGGAAAAAAGTTGGCGCGTACGTCTCGACGGCCGGCACGTACAGCTTCACTCTTAATGATAGCGATTCACACTTGTTCACGGTGTACGCGACGGATTTTGGCAATCTGGAGACCGTAGTGCAACGCTTCGACATCCTCAATGCGCAGAATCAGGTGATTGCGACACAGACCCTCGATACCCTTAACCAGGGCGTCTATGTCACGTTTCAAGTAAGCGGCGATTTCAAGCTGCGGATTACCAAGCTAAGCGGGAATTACGGGTATGCGCTGGGCATGTTTTTTGACGAACCCGTGCCCGTGACGACATCCAATCTGACGCTTCAGAGTCTGGGTGACCGGAAGGTGCAGCTCGATTGGGACGACTCCGCATCGACAGCTGTAGATATCTGGCGGAAGCGCCAGGGCGATGATGCCTTCCATAAGATTGGCGGAGCGGCATCAGGCATCACGACGTACCTGGATGAAAATCTGGAGGCAGGCGTTACCTATGAATACGCCTTGCTAAATGTGGACGGGCAGCTGCGTTCGATCCCTTCTAGCGGCGCCACGATTACCCTGCCTGCTTACGCAGCGACCCAACTGACCTTCGATGAGGCGGAGCTCACATTGGATGCTGGAGAGACGGTGAGTGTAGGCCTCACGTTCGAGTCCACGACAGGTAGCAGCACAACCCCGCTGGCAGGCAAAACGATCTCATTCCATCTGGAAGGGCCTTATGTGGGCCAGGCCATTCCGGGCACGATCGGCACAGCGACAACGGATGCCAACGGCAAGGCAGCAGTCAGCTGGACAGCTGCTTATGCGGGCGAATATGAGGTGGTCGCTTCCATTGCGCCCGATGATACCAACCTGTTGTCCGGTGCCGAGGAACGACTGGCAGTCACGGTGTTGTCCGAGGCGTGGGAGCAGCCTCCGGTCATCTTGCGGGCATCGGAGTCCGTCAAGGCTGGCGAGGTGCTGTCCCTCTACGGTGGAGGCATGATGGAATCGGACACTTCGGTGTGGATTGAGCCGTTGACAGGGTCTTCAGTTCCTGGTGCTCCCTCCTCCAGCGCAATTGAATTGACGCCAGCGCAGCAGGAATCGGGTGGCGATCGTTTCGTCCGGGTGGTGGTACCGGATACGCTAGCTCATGGGATGTACGCGGTCTGGGTGGAAAATGCTTATGGGCTGAGCGACACCGTCGTGGTCAATGGCGCCGATCCGCGCTGGCTGCCGGATGGTGAGGCATTCGCGGGGATGAATGTTCGGCTGATCGGCCGCCAGCTCGACGCAGCCGAATTCGGAGGAACCACGAATACAGAGGTGCGCCTGGTGCACACCGTTAGCCAGCAGGTGGAGCCAGTGACACTTGTTGCTGTATCCCCGTATGCGCTGGATTTTGACGTGGACAGCGCACCTGCAGGCGAGTACGCGGTAGAAGTCAGGAACGGCTCGAATGTGCCATGGAGCCGTCTGGCAGGTGAGACGCTAACGGTCGTGGATGCGGGTACCAATCCCGATCCGCTCGGCTTGGATGTGTCCTGGGCCAGGGACTTCAACTGGACGCAAGTCCGTGATATCCAGGTCGATTACAGCGCGGCCGGCGACGGGGTCACCAATGATACGACAGCGATTCAAGCCGCCATTGACGATATCGCTGATGATGGCGGAGGCGTGCTGCTCGTGCCCGCGGGCACCTATCTTCACACGGGTTTGAAGATGCGGGCGGGTGTGGTGCTGCAGGGCGAGGACCGGGACACGGCCATTCTGCATTACACCGGTACGGGGACCGGTGGGAACATGTTCGGCAGCAAGGGAGACGGCATCACCGTGGGCAAGACGGGATTTGCCAATCTGACGTTTACAGCAAATACGAGTGCCTTGACCCAGACCGTCAGCTTATTCACGCTGGGACACCCCTGGAACACGGCAAACCAGACAGCCAGCCGCTTCTTCGTGTACAACTCGGTCGCTGATTTTCCACTGGATGATCCGAACATCGGACTGGCAGCGGTTATCGGCGCCAAGGAAGATGTGCTGTTCCTGGATAACGAGTTTACAGGCTATGAGATGGGCATCTATTCCCCGTTCATTGAGCGCAAGCTGACGGCGCGCAACAACAGCTTTGATATTGCCGAAGGCAACATTTTCAATGCTGGCGCCAAGCGAATGGTCATTGAAGGCAATCACGGTACCGGACATCTAATCCCTGGGGTGACCGAGGGAGGCAATTTCCGGGGCATCAAATTCGGCATCGGCTCACGCGGCTGGAATGCGGAGGAAATCTACATGGCATCCAACACCGTGGAGGGCGTCGGCTCGGAATTTAACGATGGTGAGACGCTGCTGATGGAGAATCCGGGTTCGAATTTTGCCAAGGGAGAGATTCTCGGAGCAACGTCAACGACAGCTACATTGGGGGTTGACCGCACGGTCGCCGGGAAAAGCTGGACGGAGCAATGGAATATCGTCATCGTCGAAGGCAAGGGTCTCGGGCAGCTGCGAACGATTACGAACTTTACCAACAATGTAGCGACCGTCGATGAGCCATGGACGATTGTGCCCGACCGCACAAGTAAATTCAGCGTGCTGCGCGTGGCTCGTGATGTCGTGGTGACGGATAATGTGACGCTGAACAGCCGCGGCGGCATTCAGGTGTATCACAACACGCATGATGCGGTGATCGCAGGCAATGTGTCCGATGATACGCAGGGCATCTCCCTCTGGGGACGCGAATCCGATGTGAACTCGCCGGAGCCGGTCTATTTTGTTCAGGTCAAGGGCAACTCCCTCTCCGGGGCGTCCGAGCACTTCGGCACGACCTGGGCCGGGGTCCACGCCGCACTGGGAGGCGGCAGAACCCATATCGATGTAATCATCGTATACGGGGCCGAGTTTAAAAATAACACGATAAACCGCCAGGGCTCGGAAAATGTAGCCACCCTGCGTGGTGTGCCTGCCGCGATGCCTATCGCCTTCCGTACCCCGACCGCCATCACAGGCACGGGCGTGCTGGCTACCTTGCTGGAAGGGAACCAATTCAGCCATTCGGGGGTTGGCATCCTGCTCTCCCCAGGTGTGGACGCGAGCTTCCTCAAGGACAATACCTTCAGCTCCGTAGGCGAACCGGTGCGAGATGAGGCTACGAACACGGTCGACTGGTAGGCACTGAGGCAGGTGGCGTGAGCCAGTTTGCGCAGGAGTGGTGCGACAGTTGCACACAGACGGGAAGCGCGGACTTCCCGTCTGTTTTTGCGTGGCGGCTATTGTAGCGGCTGGGGGGGGGCGGCGTGGGGGGCCGCGATGCTGTAAGGCAAGAAACTTTCGTTGGAGCGTGTGCGCAGGGCCGCGGCGATGCTGTAAGGCAAGAAACTTTCGTTGGAGCATGTCCGTGGGGCCCCGGCGATGCTGCAAGGCAAGAAACTTTCGTTGGAGCATGTCCGTGGTGCCGCGGCGATGCTGCAAGGCAAGAAACTTTCGTTGGAGCGTGTCCGTGGGGCCCCGGCGGTGCTGCAAGGCAAGAAACTTTCGTTGGAGCATGTCCGTGGTGCCGCGGCGTTGCTGCAAGGCAAGAAACTTTCGTTGGAGCATGTCCGTGGGGCCGAGGCGATGCTGCAAGGCAAGAAACTTTCGTTGGAGCATGTCCGCGGGGCTGCGGCGGTGCTGCAAGGCAAGAAACTTTCGTTGGAGCGTGGGCGGAGGGATGCGGGGATACTGTAAGTATAAAAAGTTTACTTAGAGGCTGCTGAAACTGCCCCGACGATGGCTGGAAGTATAGAAACTTTACTTAGAGGCTGCTGAGACCGCCCCGACGGTGTCTGTAAGTATAGAAACTTTACTTAGAGGCTGCTGAGACCGCCTCGGCGATCGCTGTAAGTATAGAAACTTTACTTAGAGGTGACTAAGGCACCTTGGATGCAGCTCCATGCTTATCAAGCATCTGACCGAACAGGACGAGACCTCCCTCAGCAAACTGCCCCAACGCACAACAAGCGATCCCACCCCCCGGTAGCTCCAGCGGCTGGGATCGCTTGTTTTTTAACCTATTACTCGTTCAGTGAATTACGCAGCCTCGCATCCGCGAAGGCCAAGAAGCATTGCCAGTCGTAGGTCGTCAGATCATGGTCACCAGTCCGCAAGTGATAGCCGCACGTCTCTCCGCTAATCGGGACATCGGGCTCTGGCATCACATCCGTACCCAGTCCCTCATGCCCAAGCAGCTGATACACCGGCTCTGCGGCTACAAGGGAGAGGAATTCGGATGCCGGATCTGCCCACGCATCCTCCGTTGCGCTGGAGACGTAGAGCAAGCGCGGCGCAATCAAGGCCAACAGCATGTGCTGGTCCACCGGCAGCTCCGCCTCGCGCCCATTATACTGTTTGTAATTGTCAGCGAACCAATGTGGAAATTGCTTGTTAATGTGCTCAATTTGCTCGCCTTTTTTGCCTCTGGAGAGTGCCGCTCCTGTACAGCCCGAGTTGTTGCTGACGATCATTGCAAATCGCTCATCCTGCGCTCCCGCCCACAGCGCGGTCTTCCCGACACGGGAATGGCCTACAAGTGCAACCCGCTTCGCATCAATAGCCGGGTCCGCCTCCAGCGCATCCATGACACGCGAAGCGCCCCATGCCCATGCGCCTATCGTCCCCCAGGCATCACCCGCGCGATCTTCATCCGGCGAATCGAACAACCCATGGACACCGTTGCGAAATCCATCATGCTCGTCCGGATCTACGTCCTCCACTTGAAAGACAGCCGCAGCATATCCCTTCTCCACGATAAGCTCCGCCGGCCAGAAACCCTCCACACGCTGGCGGTCGGGATCAGCTAGTCCAGTGCCGCGATTATTAATGAGCACGAAGGCAGGCACAGGCTTGGTCGCCTCCTTCGGCACAAACAGCACAAAGGGGAGCTCACCTTGACCACCCGGTCCCTCATAAGTAATGGACAGGGTCTTGCGTACAGCCCGGCCATTCATCATGTCCGTGGTCTCGTGCGTCCGGAGACGCATGGATGCCGGTCGTTCGACGGGGGCTCTGCCGTAGACATGTTCGCGGAACAAGTCGAGAATTTCGTCTCTTCTACCTGGAGACCAGTCCACGCTGCTTGCTACCTGTTCCCCATTTTCCCACGCCAAAAGATTGGGGAGCTCCCGCAGTCTATCGTTCATTCTGCTCCCTCCTCGATCCCCGCTTCAATCAGCTGCCAGACCCCTTCGAATTCCGCCTTGAAATCCATTCGCAGCCAACTGTCTGCATACGCAGGCGCAGAGAAATACGAGAATGCCATCAAGATGGCTATGAGCCGCCCTGCATCCTCTATCCCGCTTGCTGCCCTCAGACTGCCCAGCAAATCTCCAATATGCCTTTGGAGTACGACGGGGCTCTTATCAATATAGGTGGTGTAGAGCTTGAACATTTCCGGCTCACGCACATAAGCCTCGTACTTGGAATGGCTCAATGTCCATAGCCAGTCGTGTACGATATCCTTCTTCGATGAGTATGGATCCGTATCAAAAGGAAACAGCCGCCCCAGCTCATGATCGAGCCATGACAGGGCAAGCTCCGTCCACAGTTCTTCCTTTCCCGAAAAATACTTGTAAATCGCCGCATGGGTCGTACCCAGTTCTGAGCCGACCTTGGACAGATTGACTTTCTCCATCCCCTGCTCCACAACCATGCGATGCGCCGTTTCCATTATGAGCTCTCGACTTAAGTTTTTCATGAATTTAGTATACCGTTTGCCGACCTTAGTTACAACTATTGACTTTTGTAACTTGCGATTGTATGCTTATTCCATTCGCGGGTTACAAAAAATAAAAAGTGTAACTAAAAAGGAGAATGTCCTATGAAGCTTAATGATCGCACCATTGTTGTTACAGGCGGCACGTCCGGTATCGGTCTGGCCTTTGCCCTCCATTTGCTCCAACTCGGGAATAAAGTGATCGTTATTGGACGGAATCAGGCCACTCTGGACCAGGTTGTGCGCAATCATCCCCGGCTCATCGGGCTGCAAGGCGATGTCTCGGACGCGGCCTCCGTTCGCGACATGGCTACCTATCTGCGGGAACATCACCCGGAGGTCTCGATTCTGTTCAACTCGGCTGGCATTATGCGGGAGTTTAATGTAATGGACGACACCCTCGATCTGGAGTGGACCACTGCAGAGGTCGATACGAATCTGAACGGAACCATTTGGATGACCGAAGCGCTGCTCCCGCAATTGGCCAGGCAGCCGGAAGCGATGATCGTAACGGTAACCTCCGGCCTCTCTTATGTCTCGTCCCCCCTCCATCCGGTCTACTCGGCTACCAAGGCAGGCGTGCAAATGTTTACCAATGCACTGCGGGTCCAGCTTCGCAAAACCAACCCCGCTATTCACGTCATGGAGCTCGTGCCGCCCCTCGTCGCAGGTACCAACCTTCAACCTGACATGCAGGGCGGCCCCATCCCCAGCATGAGCCTGGATACGCTCGTTAAGCATGGCATTCAAGGAATGGCACATAACAAAAAGCGAGTCGTTCCCGGCTTCTCCAAGCTGTTGCGGTTTGCCGGGAAATATTTCTCGGACACCATGTCAAGTGCGATGGCGCGGGGGTGAGAATATGATATGGTGGATAGTGGCCTATGGGTGGCTTATTTTGTCGGGGATCATGCTGTTCCTGGTGGATGTGGTATCGCAGCATTTGAGGGGCGTACGTACGCCAAGCGTGGAGACAACATACTATTATGGCATGAATACGGCTGCCGCCTTGGGGCAAATTGTTTTTGGATTGTTCGGCCTGATTCTCGTTCTTCAAGCGCCGCACCTGTTGACGCGGTGGCCAGCGATCACCCTCACGATCGTCGCTGCCCTTCTGTGGCTGGCCATCAGCATGAAGTTCCTTCCGTACAAGGAACCGAAGATTATTAGTGCTGTGTTTGTTGTGCTTGTAATTGTAGCATTTGCATTCGGGCGCAAACTCCTGTAGTATAATACACCTAATCATCGCATAAAGATGATTATGCTCAGTAACACTATCGCGGGGTGGAGCAGCCCGGTAGCTCGTCGGGCTCATAACCCGAAGGCCGCAGGTTCAAATCCTGCCCCCGCAACCAACCTCTCATATACTAGATAGGCCGATATATAAAATGCCTCTCACCCACGGATGACACGTGATGAGAGGCATTTTTGTTATTTTCGGTTCGCTTTATTTCCGGTTCGCTTCATGGACTTTCAGCAGCTTGCCTTTAATCGTGGTGTCCTTCATTTTCCCCAGAACAAGGGGGCCTTTGCCATTGAGGATATCCACGTAGGAGGCGTTTTCCTCGATGGTGATGATTCCGATGTCATCCGCCGATACCCCGTCCAGCTTGGCAATCGTGCCAACGAAGTCCACGGCCCGGATCTTCTTTTTCTTGCCCCCGTTAAAATACAGCTTCAACACTTCCTGACTCGCACGGGAGCTCCGGTCCTTCTTCACAGCACGTCGATGATTCATCTTCGCCTCAAAAACAGGACGGTGCTGTGCAACGGCCTCCTTGGAAGGATGTTCTCTGGTCGGAATGTCGAACCCGATGTATCCCTGGGCGCTGGCAACGAATTTGTCCTCCGTTGGTGTGGCGAAGGAGAGGGCTCTCCCCGATTGTCCCGCTCTTCCCGTGCGTCCGGTCCGATGGACATAGCTTTCCTTCTCCTGCGGAAAATCATAGTTCAAGACCAGACTGATGCTGTCGATATCAATGCCTCGCGCGGCGACATCCGTCGCAATGAGATAACGGAACTCGCCTCGTTTGAACGCGTTCATCACCTTCGTGCGATCGTCCTGCTCCATGCCCCCATGAATCCGACCACAAGGATAGCCGTGCCTGTGCAATTCCTTGAACACGACTTCGACCCTAATCTGGGTCCGGCAAAAAATAATGCAGCTATCCGGATTTTCAATGGTCGTGACATCGCGGAGTAGCTTCAGCTTGTTATCGTCCCGCACCGCATACATCGCATGCTCAATCTGGCTGGTCGTCTGGGCCTCCGTCTTCACCTCGATGTCCAGGGGATGATGCATATACTTATGGCATAACTGCTCCACGTCCCTCGGCAACGTCGCCGAGAACAGCATCGTCATCCGATCCTGGGGCAGCTCGCTTATAATCTTCTCTACATGCTCGATGAATCCCATGTTGAGCATCTCATCCGCTTCATCGATCACAAGAAACTTGATCTTCTCCAAATCAATGGTCTGTTTCTCGATATGGTCAATTAACCGCCCTGGCGTGCCTACGATGACGTGGTTCCGCTGCTGCAGCTGCACCTTCTGCTTATGAAACGGCTGCTTGCCATACAACGCAGTGGCCTTGATCCGTTTGTATCTGCCAATATTCATAATGTCCTGCGTGACCTGGTCTGCCAATTCACGAGTCGGCGTCAAGATCAGAGCCTGCGGCCGGTTCTCATCCCATGCCAGCAGCTCGCAGATGGGAATGCCATATGCCGCCGTCTTGCCGCTTCCCGTGTGGGACTTGACGGTCATATCCTTGCGCTCCAGCGCAAACGGAATCACCTTGCGTTGGACCTCCGTTGGCTGACGATAGCCCAAACTATCCAACGAGCGGGTAATGTCTCCGCTCAGCTTATACGCTTTGAAGCCTTGCTCACTCATACGTAAACCCCTTTTTTTCAACTGACGATTATGACGCTCCCGCGTCTAGGTTACAGTGTAGCGATTATGAATGGCTTCCACAAGTCCGATGCCGAAAGAAGGATTGGACCACCATCGAACCCAACAAAAGGATGAGTAAAATCCACCAGCCAGCTGACGCAAAAACGTCCTGCGGGAAAATAAACGTGTATCCGAAATAGGCCAGAAATAAGGCGCCCTGTAGGATCTTAAAGGTTCTGGCATCCGCTTCATTGCCTAATGCGACAAGCCTTTCGTCACTCTCTCTAATAAGGGTTGCCCGCATCTTCTGAGGAGATTTCTTGATCCGCGATAGCTTCAAGTAAGAGACAAGGGCCAGACTTAACGGTAAAAGGGACAAGGCGAAAAAGGCTTTGTTTTCCGAGAATACAACGAGATCCCATTGATTGGTTACAAGACCAAAGGTCAAAATGACGAAACTGACAATCAGCGATACAATCATAACCATTTTAGCCTCTTGAACTGACTTTTCACCACGCATGCTCATTCCTCCCAAAATAAATCATTCAATGTTTTATTCAGTGCCTTGCAGATTTCAGTACATAATTTAAGGCTTGGATTGTAGCTGCCTGATTCAATTAAATTAATGGTTTGCCTTGTGACACCTACGATCTCGGCTAGTCGCTCCTGCGATACTTCAGCTTCTATCCTGGCAATCTTCATTTTTTTATTTTTCAAGACGCCCCAGCTCCTTCCAGAACAATATATCACTCCACCCGACTAAATGTCAATTATATATTACATTATGTAATATGAAAAAGGCTGCCGAGAACCTCTCGACAACCTTCCCTATGATAACTAACGTATGTTCACACAAGGCATGTAGATGTCCAGGTTCAGTCTTCAATAATCCTGGGGAGTTGAGGAACTCTATCATTCACTTAATAGGTATTGTTTAGATTTAGAAACTATATTATATTAAATTGTAGGAAAAATTACCTATATTGTTAAAGCCATTTCGTCAAGGGGGTCTATCATTAGTGTCGCTATTGCGTTCTAAGTCTCTTCTCTCGCTCACTCTTTCTTTTTCTCTCATTTTAACTATGTTTTTTCAGTCAGCACCTGTTGTAACAGCCAGTGGGATGACAACCTCTGACCCATGGTTACTTGCAGAAAGCCTCAATATGGATGCTAGCATGGGGTCACGTATGCTGCAAGGTGAGCTTTCGGGTGAAATTCATTCCGACTCCGATCTCATCAACTATTTATCTGGAAATCAGAACTCCTTCCGACGTTCACAAGCTCAAAGCACGCTTCAAATCGTCGATCGAAACAGTGACTCACAAGGCAAGCAGCACTATCGGTTACAGCAGCATTACAATGGAATACCTGTATACGGCATGTACATCACAGCACATATAGGAACGGACAAGAAGATTTATGCGATTACAAATGATTCTTCGACTGAAATTGAAAATATAGTATTGAATACCCAGCCAACCATTGTGGAGAGCCATGCGATCAATTATCTGCAGGCTGCTATTGAACAAGAGCAAGGGTATACGATCACTTTTGACGCTTCAGACGACATCCTCAGAAAGACTGAGCCCCAAGCAGAGCTCCTCATCTATCCTTTCAATGATACCTATTTTCTTGCCTATCGCGTAGAACTTACATACTCCCAACCGGTGGACGGTCGGTGGGTTGGCTTCGTGAATGCACACACGGGGGAAGTACTGAAGAAGTTTGACCGCATTGCACGGGCCCTGCCTGCTGGAGTAGAAACAAGCAACAGCGCTGGTTACTACGGTGTCACAAGAGCCCTTTCAGTTACCAAAGAAGCTGAGAATCGCTTTTATTTATCTGACAAAACAAAAGACATGTACCGCATTGAATATGGTAGAGAAGTTGGCGTAATTGAAACCTATGACGCTACTAACCCTTTCTTCCCGATCGAGTCCGACACGATCCGATTTAACGATCCGGATGCGGTGGATGCTCATTACTTTGCCGGACAAGTGTATGACTTCTATGCCAGCAATTATAATCGCAACAGTCTGGACGACAAAGGGATGTCCATTATTTCTGTTGTAAATGTCGGTGCGATTGATAATGCCTACTGGAATGGTTACGAGCTGGTCTTTGGAGACGGCCAAGATCTATTCGAATGCTTGACTTGCGCCAATGATATTATCGCGCATGAATTTACACATGGCGTCATTGAACATACCGCTAATCTTGAATACGTCGGGCAATCCGGTGCGCTTAACGAATCGATAGCCGATATCATGGCTGTTGTTTTCGATGCGGAGGACTGGGCCATCGGGGAAGATTCGGGTATCACCGGCGCGCACGGTGTACTTCGCGATCTCGCAAATCCTGAACGAAGCTTAACGCCCCAGCCCGCTTCCATGTCCGACTATGTCCATCTCCCTGAAGATAGTGCACATGATAACGGAGGCATTCATACCAATAGCGGAATTCCGAATCATGCTGCCTACTTGATTGCCAAAGGAATCGATGCACGGCCTGATTTACAAGGACAAGGTCGGGCTTTGCTTGGCCATATCACCTATGGTGCCCTAACTTCCTATCTCACGCCTACCTCCGACTTCGAGGCAGGGCGTGATGCATTCGTATTGGCTGCTGGCGACTTGAACCTAGCCGAGAACCAACGCAATGACATCATTGCGATCGTTAAGGACGCTTGGGCAACAGTCGGACTCCCCTATACAAATAATGAGAACAATATTATCTCCTTCCATGTTTCTGGAATGGACGGGCACGCTGAGATTAATACCCTGGCACATACCGTTACCTTTCGTGTGAAATACGGAACAGATTTGACGGCGTTAGTTCCTCAAATCGGAATTTCACCAGGCGCGACTATAACCCCTGGTGGAGATATAGTTCAAGATTTTACAAAACCTGTGACCTATACAGTCACCTCCAACAATGGACAATCTCAGACATGGCTGGTTCAAGGCTCAATACTTAATCCTGCTGCTAATAATGACATTATTGACCTCCAAGCAGACATATTAACGGGATCTGCCATTATTGATGCTGTTCAGCATAAAGTTACTTTGTATGTGGAAGAGACAGATAACTTATCTGCTATTCAACCTTCCATTGAACTCTCTGAAGGAGCCAGCATTTCCCCGGCAAGCGGAACAACGGTCAACCTAAGACAGCCAGTGCTATACACCGTTACTGCAGAAGATGGAACTGCCCAGCAGTGGACCGTAACAGCGATCAAGGATTCAAGGAGCCCTAAAGTACTGGGAGCTGTTGCACTGGGAAGCACCGTTGTCGCCGTTGTATTCGACCAGCCGATGAGCTTCTCTACACTCGGCAATGCCGCCAATTATAAGATGGAATCATTGATCTCCAGTTATTCCAACCCGCAGATTACGAAGGTAGAGGTGGACTGCACAGATGCGAGCATCGTGTACTTAACGACCTCTACGCTTGTATCGCAGAATGGCTATAAGCTCTCCGTATCCAATCTGAAGGGGAGCAACGGCAACAGCGTTCGTCCAGACTCCACCACAGGCTACTTCCTGACGGACGATACTACACCGCCCGTTCTGAATACGGCAAGAATTCAAGGCAATCAGCTCGTATTGACCTTTAACGAGCCGATAAAGTCGGGATATGGCGCAGTTAGAGACACGTTTCAATTGCATGTGAACGGTAAGGAGATCACTTCCCCTTTCTCTGAGATTTCGTCAGCAGGGCGAAGGATCATGTTAACATTGAGACAGCAAATCTCTGAGACCGATGACGTGCAAGTTTCTTATACGCATTATTCTCATATTGTCAAAGTCACTGATCAGAGCGGGAATGTCTTGCCTTCTTTCAGTAAGGTATCCGTTATTAATCGTACGAGCAGCTCGTCTTCGTCAGCAGGCGAAGGGTGGGCCCACTTCAACGGTACTGTGAAACAAATGATTAAGCATCCGACAGAACCGATTATCTATACCATTTACAATAATAGTCGCAGGGTCGCCATGGCCAATATGGATACAGGTGATACGAGCACCACAACTTTGGATCGCGAAGTGGAAAGGATTTATACCGCTGGCGGAAAATTGTATGTCGCTTTAGTTGATCGACCACATAGTTATACTTGGTGGAAAGAAGACCAGACAGGCAGTATCGCGATCCTGAACGAACACTCACTGGAGACGATCGTACAGTTCAATATTTCCATCGACCCGTTCGATTTAGTTGTAAATGAAGCTGGCGTTATTTATGTATCCTCCGGCTCCGGTCAGCATACGGAGATTCATTCTTACTCCCCCGCCGACTATTCGCTGATTGGTAAATCCAGTATTCGTCAAAGGTCCTATTTGCAATATCGACCTGATCTTATTCATTCTATTAATACAGATGTATCTCCAAGAGACATTCATGCCTATAACGTAAATTATACCGGTCAATTTCTGCCACCGGATGTGCGTGGTTATGATTCTCCTTATCACGGAGACTATCCAATGTCCACCTATCTGCGGATATCCCCAGACCATCAGTTTCTCTTCAATGGAGCAGGGACCATCTTTACAAGCTCGCTCACGAGAGAAAACAACATGCGCTTTGTTGACACGATAGCGCCGTTCAGCAGCATCGTGTTCTCTCCTGACCTTAGTCAGTTCTATACCTTGAGCGGAACAACGCTGAGCATCTACAATTATTCTTCAAGCTTCTTGCTTGAAAGACAAATTGCATTGCCGGCGACTGCTGCAGCCATCATGCCGGGCAATCAGCCGGATGAAATCTTGGTCGCCTACTCTCGTAATGGCGGTACAACCGTACTGCCATACTCCCTGCAGCAAGAAAGTGTCTCCGCATTGGACACTCCATCTCTTGCAGCGGCGTATGCCCATGTGGCTATAAACGCCTGCCCTATTAATCCGGGTGGCGGTAGTACTCCTCCACCTGCAGGAGGCGGCGTGACTCCGCCTTCGCCTCCTCCTGCTGGGGGTGGCGGGGGTGGTGGCGGGACTCCACCTTCTCCTCCTCCTGCCGGGGGTGGCGGGGGTGTTACGCCTCCTCCTGCTTCCAAGGTTGAACCAACCATTATACTACCCGAGGAAGCGATGAATGCGAGCAAACTCGTCGATTCATCGGGCAATACAACACATTTGTTCATACCCGACCCTGAGAAGCTCAAGCAATCGCTAATCGATGCACAGGCAGGTGCAGAAGCACAACGAGAGGAACAGGAGAGCGCCGTTATTCCAACTCTCATCATGTCGATTGGGAAGCTTGACTACGGAGCAACGATTCAAATTCCTGCAAGTGTCTTTTTGCAAGGGAATCAGATGGACTCGGCGGCCGTACTCTCCATTCAAGCCGATGAAGTGACTTACGATCTTCCCGTCCAAGCGATTACTGCCAGCAGCTTGAAAGAAGCATGGGGAAGCAATATAGATCTAGACATCATTAAGCTTTCGATTGCAATATCACGAACAAGTAGCTCTCTTAATAACCAGATCAAAGAGCAGTTAGCCAAGGAAGGCTTGCAATCACTGACAGATGCCTACAACTTTACAATTACGTTGGACGCGCAGGGGAAATCCATGCCGTTGAATGATTTTAATGGCCTGTATCTTACCCGCACCTTCCTTCTCACAACAGAAGCAAGTGCTCGTACGCTAACGGCTCTGCTCTACGATCCAAAGACGGGATCCTCTCGTTTCGTACCTGCTTTTGTGAGCAAAGAGGGAGATCAGGCAACCGTTGCGGTCAAGACTCCGCATAATAGCATCTATACCGTGGCCAGTTCCTCGAAAACCTTCACCGATCTGGAAGGCCATTGGGCGAAGCATGACATTGAAGTTTTGGCTGCCAAGAAGGTGGTCCTCGGAATCACGGACAAGACTTTTGCACCGGATCGCACGGTAACTAGAGCAGAGTTCGCAACCTTGCTTGTGCGCTCACTCGGATTAGCGACATCGCAAGCCAGCGCGATGAAATTCATAGATGTCAAGCCGGATGCCTGGTACGCCCTGACGGCCAGCACGGCTGCTCAAGCTGGCTTAATCAAGGGAGATACAGAGGGAAGATTCAACCCGAACGGAATTATCACCCGCCAAGAGATGGCCGTCATGATTAATAGAGCCATTCAATATGCTGGAAATTCTGGTGTAGCAATCAGCAATGTTCAGCAGAACGCTGGCTCCGGGACACCATCGGATTCAGCCGCTTTCCCTCAATGGTCCGCCCTCGATATTAAGAGAATGCTTGACCTGGGAATTATGAATACCGGTATTGACGGCAAATTCGAACCCACATTGCCTGTGACACGAGCCCATGCAACCGTCTCGTTAAAACAAATGCTTCTCCAGCTCAACTTTATCAATGAATAGTTAATTTGTTCAAATGGAGGGTTACTCCAAGATGGCTTATTCCAGCCTTCTTCGGGGTTATCCTCCATTTTTGCGTTGTCCATATGTATAATGAAGATACGGATTCAAGAGCGGTCAAGGTAAAACAGGCTCAAGAAAGGAATGCCCTCCTCATGACGAAAATCAAACCCGGTCGCCTGGCGGAGCTCAGCATCGCCCAGTGGCAGGAATGGATCGCTGAGCATGCCCAGCACGTGCGAAGCACCCCTTACCAGCAAGAATATGGAAACGAGGTACGCGCCTTGGTGCGCGAAGCCCTGCCGGAGCTGACAGCCGAAGCAGACTGGCTGTTCGACCTGAACATCCACCTGTTCCTGCTCCGCAAGCAGTCAACCAGCGGTCACTCAAGTTACGCTGCTCAGATTGCAGCCTCCGAGACAATCCAGGAAGTTGCAAATCACCTGGTGCACGGCTCAACGCTGGATATTGCAGCCAGACAGTGGGACCGGCTCTTGGAGACCACCACGTACATTCGGGAAACAGCTGTCACTCATCATTGGTCACCCACTGCCTTTCTAGACATCTATGTTGAACTGTGGATTCAGATGATTGCCCCCAAGGCGGACGGCAATCGTATCTTCGAAGAAGAACTTGCGCGACTGAATGAGGCTGAGGAGACGGTCCTGGCGGCAGAGAAGGCAGATTCGACCTCCCTAACCGGCTCAACGTATGGTCACGGGCCCCGCAAGACGCACAAGCTCTTCCTCCTCGTCGCCCGTGCCTGGATGCAGCTCTGGCTCGTGGAAGACCGCAAGGCATGGCAGCTGCTCGAGATAGCAGAGCGTCATCAGCTCCAGCCTGGACACGTGTTCCGCTTCTTAAGCGTGCTGGAAGAAGCCGGCGAATGGCATCGGCTGGAAGCCTGGCTGAGCGAATGCGCGACTGAGCGGATTGGGCGTCGCCCCGGTACCCTGGAGAAGTACGGGCGCTATTGGGACGCTGTCGTGGAGCGCGTGCCGGAGGCAGAGGATCGCATGTGGCATGGCATTAAGAGCCAGCTCCCCTACTCCCGTAGTCTGTATGAGGAGAAGCTGCTGCACTACCGCCGCTGGCGGCAGTGGGTGGATTATCAGCTCAGTGTCGGCAGCGACCCGCTAGACTTTCGTGTCAAGGACCTGCAGCCCATCGACAAAGAGGCGCCCGAGGCGCTGCTGCCTTTTTATCATCAGGGTGCAGAGAAGTACGTGCTGCTCAAAAACCGCAACGGGTACAAACGGGCCGTAAAGCTGCTCAAACGACTGGCCAAGCTGTACAAGAAACTGAAGCGTGAGGAGCGGTGGGCAGCATACATCGAGACGTTCGCCCGCCGGCACAGCCGGCTGCGCGCCCTCCAGGAAGAGTTAAGGAAAGGAAAGCTGATCCCATGACGACATCCCACAATCACCTGGAGACGCTCGCCGTCCGCATGATGCTCACGTCGCATGGCGATGCGCTGTTCTTCGCAGACCCGGATACCCAGCGGGAGTCGACGGGACTGCAGCTGAAGCATCGCTTGTTTGCGTGGCACGAGCCGTCCTTCTACGGTACCGAATTGGAGGTCCATCAGGTTGGGGAGCTGGAGGCCGTGGTGCTGCCTGCCGAGGACGTCATTCCCTTCTTCGCCCAAGGGCTGCTGCTGGCCCATATTCAGTGGACGTGGGAAGGCGATGCTGCGCAGCTCCAGCCCTTGGCACCACTGCTGGAGGAGTTGCTAGAGAAGCGACAGTATGTGCCCGACCTGACGGCTTACCGCAGCGGCTCCCTGCGCTGGAGCTGGGAGGCGGCAGCGATGAAGGCGGCCTGGCGGCAGGCTGGTCTCAGCCCTACAGACTCAGCGGGCAGCGGCTGGAGCGAGGAGGCGCTCGCCGGACTGAAGGCGGCCTTCTCGGCGGCGGTTACGAGCCGCTATTACGGAACCGAGGCGGACGAGGCCGAGCTACGTCAGGAATTCCCTGCCCTGTTCGCACGCCAGAATGTAGTAGCGGCGACGGCCGGACTGGACAGCGAGACCTGGCTCGTGCAGATTGGCTGGAAGGCAGACGTCGCCCCGTTCCGACCCCTGCTGCAGCTCATCGAGCCGTGGGAGGGAGACGAGCGCTCCCGCTGGTGGCTGCGGCTCGTGCTGCAGGACAAGAGCGATCCGGCCAAGCTCCGCCGGGTGAAGCTCAGCGGCAACGGGGAAGCGACAGGGAAATGGCCTGACGCATGGGCGGAGCCGATCCGCAGCCGTTCGGCGGGTTGGCTGGACCGGCTGCGGGCCTCTCTGCCCCCCGAGCGGCTGTGGCGCGGCGAGGATGTGCTGGCTGCGCCGCTGGACGACGCGGCGGCCTGGCGTTTTCTGAACACGGACAGCCGCCAGTTGCTCGAAGCCGGCTGGCAGGTATTGCTGCCCGCTTGGTGGGAGGCCGCCAGCCGCAAGAAGCCGCGCCTGCGGGCGGCGGTGCAATCCGAAGAGGAGTCCAAGAAGCGCGGTGGTGGCGGCGGCAAGTCGTTATTTGGGCTAGACGCCATCCTGAGCTTCAACTGGCGCATCTCCATCGGCGATGCCGATCTGAACGAAGAGGAATTCGATGCGCTGGTCGCACGAGGGGAGCGTCTGGTGAAATTCCGGGACCGCTGGATCGCGCTGGATCCGGCGCTGATCGCCCAGATTCGCCGCATGATGGAAGGCATGGACAAGAATGAGGGGCTGAGCTTCCAGGACGTGCTGCAACTGCATCTGCTATCGCAGGGCGAGATGGAGGGCGAGGCGGCTGGCGGGACAGGCGACAGCGCCGAGGCGTCCGGGGCCGATACCCGGGTTCAGCTGGAAGTCGAGCTGAATGCCCACTTGACCGGGTTGATCGCCCGCATCAACCAGCAGCGTGAGTGGCCGTCGCTCGAGCCTCCGGCCGGCCTGCACGCTGAGCTGCGCAGCTATCAGCGGGATGGCTTTTCCTGGCTGGCCTTTCTCCGTCGCTTCGGACTCGGGGCCTGTCTGGCGGACGATATGGGCCTCGGCAAGACGGTCCAGTTAATAACCTATCTGCTGCATGTCAAGGAGTCGGCGGATGAGGGAGCCCATCTCCCGTCACTGATCATCTGCCCCACGTCGGTGCTAGGGAACTGGCAGAAGGAGCTGTCCCGCTTCGCTCCATCACTTCGTGTAGCCATGCATTATGGCTCTAAGCGCAAGAGCGGCGCAGCGTTTCAAGCCGAGGCCCGCAGTGTCGATGTGATGCTGACCTCATTTGCTACTGCCTCGCTGGATCAGGAGACGTTGGCCGGGTTCCAATGGGGAGCCGTCTGTCTGGATGAGGCACAGAATATCAAGAACGCCCAGACCAAGCAGGCCATCGCGGTCAAGAGCCTGCCTGCCCTTCATCGCATTGCGCTTACCGGAACGCCGATTGAGAACCGGTTGGCCGAGCTGTGGTCCATTTACGATTTCATCGTACCCACTTACCTCGGCTCGGCCAAGGCATTCCAGAACCGGTTCGCTGCTCCTATTGAGAACGAACGGGATGCGCGGCGAACGGCAGAGCTGCAGCGACTCGTCAAACCATTTCTGCTGCGGCGCAAGAAGAAGGATCCTGCCATTCAGCTGGACCTGCCGGACAAGAACGAGATGAAGACCTACGTTCCGCTCACCTCGGAGCAGGCCGCCCTATACGACACGACCGTCAAGGAGTTGCTGGATCGGGTGAAGAAGCTGGACGGTATACAGCGCAAAGGCGCCATTCTCGGTGCCCTGACGCGGCTCAAGCAAGCGTGCGACCATCCGGCGCTGCTGGATGAAGATCCGGGGGCGGAGCCAGAGGAAGGTCCGCCTCCGCCAGAGGCCATCGCCGCCCGCTCCTCCAAGCTCGAGCGGCTGGTCGCGATGGTCAAGGAGCTGCGCGAGGCGGATGAGCGTTGTCTGATCTTCACCCAATACATCGGCATGGGCAAGATGATCCAGGACGTGCTGCAACGCGAGCTGGACGAGCCGGTGCTGTACTTGAACGGCAGTACGCCGAAGCTGCAGCGGGACCGGATGGTCGAGCAGTTCCAGTCCCGCGAGCTTCCGGCCGCAGAGCAGCCCAATGTGTTTATCCTCTCGCTCAAGGCGGGCGGTGTCGGGCTTAATCTGACCGCAGCGAACCACGTCTTCCACTTCGACCGCTGGTGGAACCCGGCCGTCGAGAACCAGGCCACCGACCGTGCTTACCGGATGGGCCAGACGCGCGACGTCCAGGTGCACAAGTTCATCTCCCTTGGCACGCTGGAGGAGCGCATCGACGAGATGCTGGAGAACAAGCAGCAGCTCAGCGACAATGTCATCACCAGCTCCGAGGGCTGGATTACCGAGCTGTCGACTGAAGCACTGACCGAGCTGTTCACGCTGCGACGGGACTGGTCGGGGGACTAGGGCAAGACTTGAGGTAGTCTAAAAGTGAAAAAGGCGGCGCAAGAGGAATTCCTCTGCGTCGCCTTTTTTTCGTTGCGATATTTGTATGCTCTTTTCAAATAAGCTCTATTTCACAATAACTTCCCCGCCGGTCGGCCGCAGTTGATAGTAGTGGTCCTGGGACGCTTCTTCAATCTGATGGAACGCCCAGTGATCCATTGGCACATCTGGCCAAGTCGACTGGTTCATACCGTATAACGGACCTCTTCCCAGCACCCGGTTAAATACGGTCACCGCTTCAGCGCGGGTCAATATTTTGTTCGGCTGGAAGCTGCCGTCCGGCATGCCCTCCATCAATCCTGCTTCGAGTACGTTGGCAATGTCTTGTTCTGCCCAATGTCCGGCTACCACATCACTGAAGGAATGGCTGGCCTCTCCATTGAGATTCTTCAAACGCGCGATGATGATGGCCATTTCTGCTCTCGTAATGTCCCTGTCCGGCTGGAAGCTGCCATCCGGCATGCCTTCCATTAATCCGATACTCGAGACATAACTGATTGCTTCGCTGGCCCAATGGCTGGATGACACGTCGGGATACATTTCTGTGTCCCCGCCTTCAAGTTCCAGCACACGGTGCAAAATCACGGCGATTTGCGCTCTTGTCAAAGCATGAAGGGGCTTGAACGTTCCGTCGGGATAGCCGATGATATACGCCGAGTGCATGCCATCTGCATGACTATCCAGATTCAGAATGGTGAAGGTGCTGAACTTCTCGATACCAAACGTCAGACCCCGCTTACCTTCCGCATAGCCTCCGATCTCTGGCGTCACCACTTTCCGTTCCCCATCGCTGTGTTCGATAAAGATCGCTAGATCGGATAAAAATCTTTCCCGATTCGCTGTCCCTGTCGGCACGTTGCTGTCGTTCATCGGCAGCGTAAGGTAGACTTTACGGCTTGGCATGTTGGTCTCAATCGTAAACGGACGATCAACCACATAGACATTGCCGTCATTTAACAGTTCACGAACAAGCTCCTCTGTCTTCGCCCGTTGTTCCACCAGTTTTCGTTCACTTTCCTGCTTGATCGGAATCAGATGGAAGTAAAGGTTGTTGTCCAGGCCGGTCAGTGAGGCATTCGGAATGGTAATCAAACCATTGTCCGTGTAAATCTCCAGGTCCAGTCCCGATTGCTGAACAACTGCCAACGCTGCCGCCGTCAGATCGACCCTCACTTCCTTTACTTCGTCCTTTTCATCCGGGATGACGATGCGCACGGTAGTCGCTCCTGCCTCCAACGTCTTCCGTACAGACTCCTCTGCAATGGTCGCGCCAAAGGACACTTGATCACTCTTGGTACCGTCAGAGTTGGTTGTCCGCAAAATCTCCGTTTGCGCAACCACCCCTTTCCCTCTTGCTTCCACGTCTACAGTGATTCGCTCCACTGTGGACGGAGGACTTGGGATGACTGGGATAATGACCGGAGTTTCTGGCGCAGCTTCCCGGGTCACTTGAATCTTGTAAGTTCTGGTGATCTCGTCCTGCCCTGTGACCAGGATCGTAATCTCATTCAAGCCTACATTCAAGGCGATTGGGCTGCTGGCCACTCCGTTCTCTACATTTTGACCGTGAATTGTAATCTGTGCATCCGGGTCGGCCGGTGTGACAGTAAACGAAATCTGGCTCGTACTGTGACCCACAGTGATGGTATACACACCGTCATTCGCTGTCGGGCTCAGTGCCCCAATCGATGGTATGATGGTGACCTGTTTGGACTTAACCAGACCTTTTCTGGCGTTCTCCAACACGTCGAGCGCCGCGTCTACTTCTTCTTGCAAGGCGTCTGGGTCAGCCAACACGTTTTCTGCATCTGACAGTGCCTTTTGGAGGGCTTGCCAGCTCTCTCCCGTGTATTGCTCTTCCACTAAGATTTCCTCAGCCAGGGCTTCGTTAATCTCGGTCACTTTGTTCTGCAATGCAGTTTTATCCACAGGGACAGCAACCACATAAGTCACTTCTTCGGACGGGTCCGAATCTGTGTATGCCGGGTTGCTCGACTTCGCAGTCACAGTCACGCTATACGTGCCTGGCGCCAGTGGTGGCTCCAAACCCGAAAGGTCCAGCTCCGTTCCTTCGCTCACAACGATGACGAGCGGTTCTTCACCTTCAACTTCGATCGTCACTTCATACGTATCCGCATGAGTAACTTCTTCCCAAGTCAGCGCACCGTTCTCGCCTAGCTGCGCTACTGGTGCTGGCAAAGCTACTGAGACCACGTAGGTCACTTCCTCGGATGGCTCCGAATCCGTATAAGCCGGGTTGCTCGACTTCGCAACGACATTCACGCTGTAAGTGCCCGGTGTCAGTGGCGGTTCCAAACCCGAAAGGTCCAGCTCCGTTCCTTCGTTTACCACAACAACCAGCGGCTCCTGGCCTTCGATTTCAATCGTTACTTCGTACGTGTCCGCATGGGTGATTTCTTCCCAACTCAGCACGCCCTCTTCACTGAGCTGCGCTACTGGTGTTGGTAGGACAGTGATGCGCTGTAACTCATTTCGTGCGGTCTCCAGCGCTTCCAGCGCCTGATCGACTTCTTCCTGTGTAGCTTCACTGTTGTCCAGCACTTGCTGCGCGTTGCTTAACGCCTGCTCAAGCTCTTGCCAGCTATCAGGCGTGTAATCCGTCTCTTCAAGATCGTTGTTGATCTCATCGACTTCCGATTGCAACGCCGTTTTGTTCACAACGGTCAGCGTTTTTGTTTTGGTGGCAGTTTTGCCATCCTTGGTAGCTTTGGCTTCTATCGTATACGAGCCCTCTGCCAAGTCGACAGGAGGCGTGAAGCTCCAGCTCCCATCCTCCTCTGCCTCTACCGTACCTCCGGCACCATTTACTACATGGCCCTCGGCATCTCTGATTACGATTGAGATAGTTGCTTCTGGAACGGATGTCCCTTCTATCGCAGGCCTGCTGACGTTCACAATCTGACTGCTAGGCTCTATGATCTGCAAGGCGGAGGCAAATTCATCGGCTGCCACCTGCTCAAATGGGGCCGCAGGAACACCGTTTGTCCCCTTCAATGTACCTGTCCCATCATAAATGACCTTCACTTCGTTATCGGTCACCACAGTTCCCACTGGCTGCTTCAGAATCAATTGGTCCTTATTAGCAGGATCAACCTCAAAATTAACTGTACTGATGTCGACTTCTGTATCGTTAATCGTGATGGTAAAGCCATTCAGATTGGACAAGCCAATCTCTTGGTCCAATGTCAGCACGATACGAGGGCCGCCCGTCTCGGGTTGCTCCAGTACAGCCGTCTCAAGCGTCGGCACCAACGCCGCAAGCGTGAAGTACGACACGTTGCCAAAATCCTTGGTATCGATCGTAACCTGACCGTCCTCAATCAAATAGAACGAATCGGTGGCATCAAACTGGTCGTCCGAGCTGAATACAACATACAGCGGCCCATCCACTGCTCCTTCTACGGGATCGATTTGCAACGTGATCTTTGTATCCGATTCCGTTAGCTGGTTAATGTCCTGCCAGTTTGTCTTCTTCACTTTGTAGACGCGTTCCGTGCGTTTCAGTTGCTCATCTGCTCTATCGATCGAATCGACAAAGCTTGTGCTCATCCCGTTATCGCCAAATACGATAAAGGATCTGTCATT
Organism: Paenibacillus daejeonensis DSM 15491; assembly: GCF_000378385.1. Classification (GTDB taxonomy): domain Bacteria; phylum Bacillota; class Bacilli; order Paenibacillales; family Paenibacillaceae; genus Paenibacillus_D; species Paenibacillus_D daejeonensis. The sequence continues at coordinate 467,696 of NZ_KB899661.1, forward strand.
GCTGATTGCGCTCAGATTGGCTTCATTAGACGCTGCCACTGAATGCCCCAATGCAATCGTGACGTGGGCTCCTACTTCCTGAGACCTCGATTGTTTTTGGTATAGGCCGCTTAAATCATCACGCCCGACGCCTGCAATGCGATTACTATGGTCGCTGCTGTCACCTTGTGTCCACATGGCGACGCTGCTGCTGTCTATGTAATCGGTGGGCAGAGTCAGGCCATATTTCAAGGCAAGGTAGCTGTTGACTCTAAGACGATCATGTTCATTCAATTTTCTGTCGAACACGATGACTTCCGATACCGATCCATTAAATCGGCTATTGTGTCCTGCGCCAATGTACGCCCTGCCTGCAGCATATCCGAAATGGACGGTGTTCTGATTGTTAGCCTCTTCTAGTAATGTCTTGCCGTCCAAAGAAAAGGACCATCCCTCGCTCTGAGAACTCCAGATATTCATCACGCGGGATTTCTTCAGTTCAACACCCTGAACATCAACTGTTTTGTTTATGTTTGAGCCAAAATACGTACGAATCTTTCCACCTTGATCCAGTCCGTAAACCGAAGTCGCGGGCCCCGTACCACCGAGATCCCAAGGAAAACCTCCGTAACTGTCACTAGCCTGAACAGAAAAGACCTCACGCTCGGTATCCGCGGTCGAGCCTATTGTTGGCTTGATGAAGTAAGCAGATGCGGCAGTAATTGTAATCCCCGGGTTATAATTCACCGCGGCAGCCGTGTATGGAATGCTAGCATTGGTGCTATGACGTGCCCACTGCTCATTAACAGCCAAATCATTCAAAAGCGTGACATTACCATTTACAATCTCCGCACTTCTCCCCACATCAACCCAGGAAAGTAATCCGTCCAACACTCCGCCTGGGGATGCAGGTGGAGTCACAATGGCTGTCAGATGATCTCGTGCGGCTTCCACCTGGGAAAGAGCTTGATCGATTTCAACCTGAGTAACATTGTCACTGTCCAATACGGCTTGTGCTGCATCCAGCGCATCTTGCAACGTTTGCCAGCTCTCTTCCGTGTACGTCGATGGGACCAGAGCTTCATCATGGATCTCATTCACTTTTGCTTGCAGCTGTGTTTTGTCCACGGCTACGACTTCGCGCCATACCAAATTTGAGGTTCCTTCAGCATACCCTGCAACCAGGGTACCGGTATCGGGAAACAGATTGTCCAATCCGGTTACAGGTATTAAATCTGGATTTGCGATTCCAAACTGGCTTCCTGCAGTCATCCGACTCTGCGCCGTAATCCCCGCTTGTCCCGTAAAATCTCCGCTCAGCCTAAGAAGGTTTGAGCCGGTCAAAAAAACATTTCGTGGCGAAGCTCCTGACGTATTATCCGTAATGACGGGATCACCGGAAAGGTGGAAATAGCCCTGTGCGACATGTACGCCGCCCCCACTATTTCCAGTAATCGTCCCGCCAGTCATCCTAAAGGTTGCATTAGCTCCACCGATATAGACTGCACCTGTACTGGCATGCCTATTGCCGACGATTTCCCCACCCGTCATTTCCAAGACTGGATTAGCGCCCATTAAAAAGATTGCACTTCCCTCGTAGGCGGAAAAATTGTTACGCAAAATCGTCCCTTCTTCAATGGTCAAAGCTGCATTTGTATTGACATTAATGATTCGCCCATTGGATGGACCTTGCCCAAAACTGCCGTCAATAATAATATCCTTCAAAGTAAGACGACCACTGGTTAAGTCAAAAAGCGTCCCGCCTGAACTAGTGCCTATCTCGCCACGTTGAATCACAGCGGGATTCTCAACTGCAGGAGCCGTTGAGATCGTAACCACCTTGTCCAATTCAAACCTGACAAACTGTCCGCCGACACGCAGCAATGTAATATTGTCCAGGACATAAATCGTTCCCTCGTCATTAACCTCTTGATAAGCTTTTTGCAATGAAGCATAAGGATTCTCTCGGGTTCCCTCGCCTGCGTCGTCATCACCATTGCTGGCTACATAAACATCTGAGGAAGCCGCGTGACTGACCAGTGTGCCTAAGTTCACTCCCGTTCCTGTGAAAATAAGAAGAAAAGCCAGGAAAACGATTCCTACTCTCTTCAATTGACTTGTGTAGCTTTGCATTTCAGATCATTCCTTTTTACGATTGATTTGGTGTTTCTACAGTTGCTTCGATCCCCCTTGGATAGGCTATCTACAGATTATGGAAAATTATAATTATGTATATCATGGGCTACTCTACAAGAACTGAAAAACACAGCTGTTTCTCCTTAAGCATGCGGTGCACACAGCAAAAAGCACTGCCGAATGGTTGGCAGTGCTTTTTCATGATTGGGCTGACATAAGAGTCGCAGTCGCCCTGACCGATTGGCCGTCTATTTCTCTTTCTCGAACTCCTTGTTCGCTGTTTCCAGCATGGTTTTCCAATCCGGAAAATCCGTTTCTCGGTCAATATGCCGATCGAACAGCTCACCGGATATTTTGTCGATGTCTTGCAGCGTATCAGCCTGAAAGTTGCCTTTTTCCTGAAACTCCTGGAAGCTGTTGAACTTGGAGTACTTTTTCATGAAGGCTGAATGAAAAAGCTTCTCCAAAGAAGGCTGATTGGGATCGTCTTCGATTGTTTTCTGTCCTTGCAGATCCTTTAGCAGATCGTCAAATGACATCGGTTGTTTTTTTCGCAGAATACCACTCCTCAATTGTTGTTGGTAAATTTCATCATAGCATAACTTCTCCAAATGACGAAACGAAGCATTGCGTCTGAGACAAATAATCTTTTTTTGTAAACCAAGTTCAATTCCTGCTTATCCCAACATACCTTGAAAGAGACCCACCGAAAGGGGACAACTCAATGTATCTGATCTGGGTAATCATTGTTGGCGGTGTGATTGGCTGGTTAAGTGGAAATTTGATTGGCCGGGATGTTCCGGGAGGCGTGCTGGGCAATATTATTGTTGGCTTTATTGGTTCGTGGCTGGGTACGGAGCTGCTGGGGCCCAGGGGGCCGGTCATCGGGGGCTTTCATATTATCCCGGCAATCGTAGGCTCTATCATTGCCTTGCTGATCTTCTTCGCCTTGGCTCGCGGCGGAGCATTCCGGAGACGTTAGCATTCACGGCTCTAGTTCCAAGCCCAAAAAGACCCTCCTGTACGAAACGCGCAGGAAGGTCTCTTTTTTACGGTCATGCTAGGTAGTCAGTAATCATGAGATAAGGCAAGCCCTCTCGCCAGCCAATTTCCTGCATGGACAAGTACCAGCTCTTGCCCAAGTCATTATTGCCTTGGTAGAAAAGATACGTCCGGTCGTCTTCGTCCCGAAACAGGAACGGATGGCCGGATTCGCTGGCGTTCCAGCTGCCAGGCTCCCCATTCCGCAGGAAGGGTTCTTGGAAAAGCCGCGTCCACGAGATTCCATCCTCGCTCACGGCACAGCCGATCTGCTGAGGCCGGTTGTTGTAGGCGCCCGCATAGAACATATACAATCTTCCCTCCCGCTCTACGAGCGCCGCGGCTTCGATACACTGCTCTTCCCAAGGCAGCTCTGGCTTCAGGATGGAATCCTCACACCTCTGCGTCCAAGCTTCCTGACCGAAGTCGGACGCCAGCGGCGCGGTAGCTACACCCTGCATCTGGACCTCGCCCTGCGGGTCACGTGTGGCGAAATACATCCACAGCTGATCATCATACGCAATCACATCGGCATCGATGGCGCGTCCGTTGTTCCACCCGCCTGTCGGCCGGAAGACGGGATTGGATGCGTTTTTGCGAAATGACAGTGCATCCTCCGATACCGCATGGCAGATCGCGTCCTTCGGTCCGTTGCCGTAGGTCTGGTAGAACAGGTGGACACGGCCATCCAACAATATGACGCCGGGCGCGCATATTCCGTTGCGCTCACAATCTTGCTCCTGCGGCACCTCTCCCACCTTGTGCCACGTCGTGAGATCGTCGCTGACCGCGATTCCGATGCCCCAGCCGGTTGCCGCCTGTTCGGGCTGGAGATGAGGGGGTACCGAGTAATACATATAGTACCTACCCTGGTGCTTCACTACCGCCGGGTCCTTGGCCATCGGCCGTCCACGGTCGGTATCCGTATACATCATGTTCATTCTTTCGTTCCTCCTCACTCCTTCACAAACTTCCACATGTCCTTCGCCAGGAACGCCGTGTCCTTGTTCTCTTCGTACCACTGCGCATAGAATGTCTCCAACTGCTCGCCGCCGGAACGATTCCACAGATCCTGTGCTTCTGCGTAGGCCTGCTCAACTGTGAAGGACGTGCCACCGACGATGGCTTTGTTGTAGATATCATCGATCTTGGAGACGTTGGTCTGGACCACGCCCAAGTCGTCCGGCAGGGTCGGCATATGCTCGCCATGCGTAATCGAGGCATACTCGACGTCGGCACCGAGATTGGCTTCATTATTCTGCTTCACCAGCTCCAGGAACTCTGCCTCCAACGGCTTCTCTGGGTCAAGCTGGCTCAGGATACCAGCGCATGGCTCCAGCTCGATCTGGGACATCAGGAGCTGGAAATCAAGGTTCCATGAAACTTCCTTGCTGAACTGCGCGGCATCCTTCGGTCTCGGACAGCCGTTCTCACCTTTCACCGAATCAGTACCGTCCGCGCCGTAGCGCAGCATCTCGCCAGCTTCCTTCGACGCCATGAAGTCGATGTATTGCATCGCGGCTTCCGGGTTTTTGGCCTGTCTGTTGATGACCGTCGTCATCTGCACCGGATTGTTCACCCCCGCGGCAAAACGGCCATACTCCGAGCTTGGCAGCTTGATGGCGATTACCTCGGCGTCAGGGGCATTATGCTTCAATGATTCATAATACTGAGAGACGTTGACGGGATCGACTGTACGGCCGACGAAAATGCCGATCTTGCCGCTGTTCCAGTCCTGCTGTGCCTTCTGACCGTTATTGTCGGCAAGGAAATCCTTGTCGACCAGACCCGCGTCGTACAACTTTTTCTTAAACTCGCTGGCTTTGTTCTGCTGTTCCCAACCGCGGACCAGCTTGCCGTCCTCCAGCACCCAATCCACGTCTCGGAACATGGTATTAATTACAGCCCCTGTCTCGCCGCTCAGTGCGATGCCGAAGGTATCCCTCTGACCGTTGCCGTCGGGGTCCTGCTCTGCGAATGCCTTGGCGACCTCGAACAGCTCATCAACCGTCTCCGGCACCTCCAGGTTTAGCTTATCCAGCCAATCTTTGCGAATGAACAGCGCCTGGAAGCCGACCAGCTGCTGAACACGGCCGAATTCGTACATGCTGCCGTCCGGCTTTGTGGCCGCTTTTCTGAGCTCCGGATATTTCTCCAGCAGCTGCTTGTAGTGGACGCTATGCTCTTCGATGAGGTCGTCTATCGCCAGGATCTGCTTCTGCTGATACAGCTGGTTGCGGAAGCTGGTAGCGAAGTCGGTGACGACATCCGGGGCATCGCCCGAGGCAAACAGCAGATTCAGCTTCTGCACCGATTCGCCGCGCGGGATTGGCACATATTGCGCTTCCACCGTGCCATGCTCGTTAAGCCACTGGGTCCAGCGGTTGTTGTCGATTGTCCCCATCTCCTGGGGCACATTACCGCGATCATAGATGGATACGGTAATCTTCGGCTTGCTAGTCGAAGCGCTCTCCGATGAGGTCCCTCCGCTTGGCTCCTGGCCCCCGTTCGAGCAGGCTGCTAGCAGCACCGTGCCTCCCAACAGACAGGCTGCTACCAATTTCGATTTTTCGGTCCACTTGTTCATGCTCCCTAATCCCCTTTATATTAGATATTCGAATTGGATTATCCCTTGACCGCGCCGATCATGACACCCTTCACAAAATGCCGCTGCAGGAACGGATAGACGGCCATCATTGGCAGCACCATGATGATAATGGCGGCCGCGTTGACCATCTCCGGTGTCAGCATAATCTGCTCCGAAGAGCCGGAGGCGGCGTTCATCTGTGAGAGCATCGTCTGGCTCTGAATCATCTGTTGCACGAGCACGGCGAGATTGAACTTGGCGGGCTCGTTGATGAACATCAGTACGTTGAAAAACGCATTCCAATAGCCGACGCCATAGAACAGAGCAAGCGTGGCCAGAACCGGCGTCGACAATGGCAGCACGATGCGAAGCAGATAGCGCCACTCGCCGCAGCCGTCAATCCTTGAGGCCTCGTCGACCTCGGTTGGGATATTCTCCATGAAGGTGCGCAGCACCAGCAGGTTGAAGACGCTGACCAGACCAGGCAGCCACAGGGACCAATAGGTATTGATCAACTCCAGGCTGCGAATCGTCAGATACGTCGGGATGAGACCCCCGCCGAATAGCATTGTGAAGACGATGCCAAACGTATACGTCCGTCGCCCGATAAAGTACGACCGCGTCAGCGGATATGCCGCCAGAATCGTAAACAGCATACTGAAGATAACGCCGAATACCGTAATCTGTACACTATTCAGGAAGGAGCGCATAATCGGCGTGCCTTCGATTAGCTGCTTGTAAGCATCCAGCGAGAAGCCGATTGGATAAAACGTGACGTGCCCCGAAGCGACCGCCTGCAGCGAGCTGGAGGACACCGACGCGATATGCACCAGCGGCAGCAGACAGAGCAGACCGGCCACGGCGAGCACGAGATACACCGCCAGCAGATAGATTTTTTCGCCGAAAGACGGTTTCATGTTAGCCCTCCTCAAAGTTTTCCGAAGGAAAACTACTTCGTAAGCATCGGCTTACCATAGTCCGTTGCCGTATCTTCTTGCAATCCCGTTGGCGATCAGGACGAGAATGAGACTGACCAGAGATTCGAATAATCCCAAGGCAGCGGTCAAGCTGAATTGCGAGCCCATCAGCCCAATCTTGTAAATGTACGTACTAATGACCTCCGAAATATTCGACACCGTCGAATTTTGCAGCATGTAGACCTGATCGAAGCCAACCTCCATCACCCGCCCCATGGACAAGATGAACATCAGGACAATCGTCAGCCGCAGTCCCGGCAGCGTCACATGCCAGATCTGCCGCCACCGTGAGGCGCCGTCCATGCTGGCCGCTTCATACAGTGTCGTATCGATGCTGGTCAGGGCAGCCAGGTAGATGATCGCGCTGAAGCCCGCTTCCTTCCAGATGCCCGAGCCAACGAAGATCGCGAGCCATGAGCCTTCCCGGTACAGGAAAGGGTAGGTCGAGCCCGTGAGGCTTTCCCAGACCCCGCTGACCAGGCCGTTCTGCTGGGAGAAGACTGTGATGACGATTCCGCTTACAATGATCCACGAAAAAAAATGCGGCAGATAGACAAGCGTCTGCACCACCTTTTTGAACCACATGCGCCGAACCTCATTTAACATAATCGCCAACATAATTGGGAACGGAAACCCGACGAAGATACTCAGCAGACTGATCACTAGCGTGTTGCGGATAATCTGCAATGTCGTCGGCGTGCTGAACAACAGCTTGAAGTTATCCCAACCGACCCAAGGACTATGCAGGATCCCATCGGCAAAATTGTACTTCTTGAAGGCGATGACCGCACCGAACATGGGCACATACTTGAACAGTATAAAGAAAATGATCACGGGCACGAACATCATGTATAGAGGAATATTGCGTCTCCATAGCCGGATCATAGGTTCACCCCCTCCCTGCCTGTCTTCGGCTCTTGATTTGCTGCAGCAATCCTCTGAACCTTCCTTGACTATAGGCCGGGAAGCGGTGGCGGGCAATGTTCATTTTTCCTCGCGCTTAACATCTTGGTCGAAGGCTTGTCATAGAGCGGCTGAAACAGGAGATTCCTGTGAGATGCGAAGGCGGACGACAATGTAAAGGGGCTGTCCAAAACGTCAGTGAAAGCTGATCGGTGGACGGCTCCTTTACAAAATCACTTCTGCTCTAATGGCCACCTGCGCAGTTATTTCAGCGAAAGTAAACGTCATGGTGTCCGTTAGAGCAGAGGAGGGTGGTTGTCCAGCCGCCGACCTACTGCTAGGCATCGCCTATCCTACGCGTTCTCGCTGCCCTCCCGGCTAACGGCCATATATACGCTTATTTGCCCTGAAAAGGTAGCTCATCATTTCTAACGGCCATATATGCGCCTATTGTGGCCAAACAGACCGCTGGAGCCTCGAAAACCCTCCAATAACTGCGCTGGTGGCCGTTAGAATTCACAGTGATTCGATTTGGGCGAAATAGCGGCTGTGGTGTCCGTTAGAGCTCCAGCGCGTTCGTTTCGTTGATTTTCAAAACAAAAAGGCTGGACGGCAAACCTAACGGTTTCTCGCCCAACCTTTTTGTTTGGGGACTTATAGGATAACCCCGTTGCTGGGCTTCCCTCTGCGCGGATGAAACAAAGCAATATGCAATTTTCCCATCGTTAACTTGACGGTATATCGGTATCCCCGGGATACTTGCGGTACTCGCCGGGCGTGGTACCGGTGAGTTTCTTGAACGAGCGGATGAAGGAAATGACCTGCGTATACCCCACCTGCTCGCTGATCTCCTGCACAGGCAGCTCCGTCTCGCGCAACAGCCGCTTGGCCTCCGTCATCCGCAGCTCCATGACGAAGTCCACGAAACGCTCGCCAGTCGCCGCCTTGAACAGCTTGCTGACGAGGCGTGGCGACAGACCGAAGCGGTCGCTAAGATGATCCAGGGAAATATCCGTGTTGCGGAAGTGCTCCCGTAGATACGACTCGATCTCTCGCGCCGGTGTCGATTCGGGTTGACGATGATGCCAGGCCTGCAAGGCCTCCGCCAGCTGTTGCAGCAGGCTCGCCAGCCCGCTCTGCATGTCTTCGATCAGCTCTTTCTCCACGATGCTTGGCAGCGCGTGCCGATGGAACGGCTCTGCCCATGCCGTCATCATGTCCTCCGGCATCTCGTTCATGTCTTTCTGGATCGCGTAGAAGATGTACTGAACCACCTCCAGGGTCTGCTCGCGGGACAGCTCATCCTTCCGGATGTCCTGGAACAACCTGTCCAAGGTGTCGCGCCAGGCGTCATCGGCCGCCCGGAGCTGCCGCACCGTCTGCCTTGCCGTATGAAGATGCGTGTACAGATCGCCTTGCACCCGCAGCTTCCAGTCTGACGCTGCATAGATACGGTTATACCCGTGCAGCGTGCGGTATTGTCCAGCCTGCATCGCATCCCTGTAGGATTGATGGATATCCTCGATCGAGCGCACCGTCGTACCCACATACAGCGAGACCGTGAATTGGAGATTGCTGCTGACCCACGATTTCAGTTGAGAGGCAAGGTCGAGCACCTTTGATCCTTGAGCGGGATCGTCGAAATAAAGGATCGACAGCAGCCGGTCCGCATCCTTCCACTCCGACCATACCGACCAGCCCTGCCCCCGGCTCATCTCCTCCAGTACGCCCTGCACTACGAACTTAAATAGCAGCTGATCCCGCTTGTTGTACTCGCCGCTGAATTGCTCCCGGTTATCCAGCACCGTAACCAGTACAATCATAGGCGAGTCATACGGCGGGATCTCCAGCTCGGCCGCCTCGCGATCCCACTCTTCCTCCGTCAGCGACAGATGACCGGCGATTAGCTCATTGAACCAGTACCGTTTGCGAATCATCAGATCGTCCTGGTGCTTGGCTTCGTATTCGTTGGACTTCTCCATCATGTTGTCCAGCGCCAGCGAGATGAACTGAAACTCGTTATGATCGTCCCGGCGCCCGAGCTGGAAGCTGCGCTTCAGGGCATAACGATCGATTCGCATCATGATCTCTTCAATCGGTTTGTAGTGGCGATGAGTCACGTAAGTTAGTGCTACGATACTGAGCAGCAAGGCGATCAGCGCCGGCAGCGTCCAGCCATTCAGGAACACCGACATCAGCTGCTGCTCCGATTGGGCGATCCCGACCGTCAGGTGCCACCCCGTGTAGGCTGATGTCACCGTGCTGATCCCCCAGGCGGCACGCGGCGGTGTCTCCTCCTGATATAAGACCGTCGACTGGTCGGCAGTGGTTAACTCCAGGAAGCCCGCCGTGTCGGCATTAGCCGCACGCAGTGCTCTTTCAATCGCAGACAGCTGAACATTCACTACGACCAGCCCCTTGGGGACAGCCGACGTGATAGGCACTCGCTTCACCAGCGAGATCACCGTCACTGGTGCATCCGCCGGATACAGCCGATACGGCCGTGGCGCCGACCAGCCGTAGCTGTCCTCCTGCTCCTCCACGGCGGCTCCGAGAAACGCCTCGTCCGCGAACGCATCACCCGGCTTGAACAGCCCGGAGCTCGACACCACCTCGCCACTGGTTGACTTGTACAGGTAGACATCGCCGGTGAAGGGGAACAGCGCCCGCATGTCTGTCAATCGCTCCGTCAGCTCGTACATCGTATATGGCGGTACTGTACCAGGTGTGTGCAGGTAATCCCCCAGTTGCTCGTCCGCCAGCATCTGCTGGATCACCAGTTCCTCTGTCGACTTGATCGCCGACTCCAGTACACTCATCACATGGGTCGCAAACAGCCCGTTCGTATTCTGAATCCGCACCTTCGTCTCCGCCGTCCATTTCCCATAGAAGAACAGAATCAGCAGCAGCACCAGCACGAATAGGATCGGTGTATACGACAGCAGCAGACGATAAAACCATTTTCTCTTCATGAAGGACCCTCTCTCTATGGTTGCGCTTCCTTGTTCTTCGACAAAGTAGGGGGGTTGGCCTGCTGGGAGAATAAACGTACCGCCCACTATAACGTTTGGAGACCTTGAGATCAATATACATTTTTCCCCGGATATACCCGAGGGGCTCTGACCTCCTCCTGACTGCTGTCATCGTGGAATGAACATAAAAAATAGGCCAACCCGTTACTGGCTGACCTACATCCAATCATTATGATGATCGGTTACAAATCGGATCTCGCTCTCATAGTGAGCCAAGTGTCCCTCATCCACTAATTTTTGAAAAGCAAAATTTCCTTCGGCGGCCCCATTTCGTAACGTATCGCACATGGTCGTCAACCGCCGGATAATCCATTCATGCAGTTCATTAGGGACGGGGATGCCATACGATTCGAAAAACAAATGGATTCGTCGTCGGCGCTCCTCAGCGTGTAAATCGGTTCGATATGCACCCGTTTTTCCTGAAATAAGATCAGGTGAGAAGCTTGCAAGGGGAACCGATGTATAGAGGGTATATGCAATGTCCCACATCCGTGGACCCGGTCCAGCCATGTCAAAATCGATCAGCGCTACAGGGGCTCCCTTTTGGAATACCACATTGTACAACGCCGCATCATTATGACAGATTACTTCGTGCTCACGATCATCGGCGTAACTCAGCTGCCATTTGCCCTGTGTCAGGAGAGTAGAACCTGCAGTGGCATCATGGAATCGGCGTAGCAGACGTGCTAAACCAACCAGCGTCTCATCCGACCACATATAAGGCTCAACCTCAGGATAGTCATTACCCGGGACTTCTCCTGCAAGGTATGTCAATATCTCACGATCTGAATCATCGACGCCGAGAAATCTTGGTGCCCCCTCGAAGCCTTGCTGCTCTAGATGTGTAAGCAGCTCATGAACACACGGACTCCAGTAACCCGTCGGTCGCAGAACCGTATTTTCCTTACGGACAATGTGATTTACATTTCCGCCTGTTAACACTTCTTCTTGCGACATTAGGTATCACCCTCTATAAAAATCATTAGTCATCTTGTATTTATGTCTCCGGTTGAAACAGGTCAAATGGATTACCGTACAAATCTTCAAAGCCGACTCCTCTACCTCCTGGAACAGTCGATGGTTCTCCGTGAAATAAAACACCGCGCGCTTTCATTTCTGTGTAGTCTCTTTCTATATCATCTGTTTCAAACATGACCAAGACCTGATTGGCGCTCTGTTTACCTATCAACGCTATCTGGTCTGGTGTGTCGGCTTTTACCAATTCGAATACAGTCTCATTACCCTCTCTCGGAGCAACCGCCACATATCGAGATCCCGGACCAAATTCGATATCCGCGCAAACCACAAAACCGAGTCTTTCCGTATAAAATTGTTTGGCTTCTTGCTGGTCGTTCACTAGAATTGTAAACTGAGCTGCTTTAACGATCATATCTCTGTTCCCCTTTACTTTAACCATTTTGTCTTCGCACTGCCATGTTTAAATTATAGAGGATCAAAATTAGACGCATTCTTATCAATTGCGAACTTCTTTGAGAATCCATGACAAAATAATTCTTTACTGATCGTTCTCAATTTGATAAGATGTGTTTGTAAGTCGTTACATCGCTATTACATAATTAGAATGATCATTCCCATTAGAGAGGAGTGAGGCCGATAACCTAATGCTGTCACCCAGAGCATCTCGTGCACGATCACAAGGAGGATATCGTTTCTTCTTTTGCCCATTCTTTACTGATCGTTCTCGATTTGTTATGATGAGCTCTGGAGGGATGACCGTTGGCCAGAAGTAAAGAATTTGATGAAAATGTTGTATTGGACAAAGCCATGAAGCTGTTTTGGGAACAAGGGTATGCCCAGACCTCGATGAACGATCTGGTGGAGCATATGGGCATCCATAGAAGAAGCCTATACGATACATTCACCGATAAACACACCTTGTATTTGAAAGCCCTTGACCGATTCGGTGAGCGGATTACCGGCCGCTGGGCATCGGGCATCAAAGGCGCCGGCACGGCAGAAGATGCGATGCGCTTCATATTTGATTTCGTCATCAAGGGTGAGGATGATTCACCGCCGGGATGTTTTTTCGTGAACTCAGCCGTTGAGCTTGCGCATGCCGATAAAGAAGTAGACGCCAAGACTGTCGATGAGTGCGCTCAAACGGAACGGATCCTGCAAAACGTCGTAACCCGCGGCCAGAAGAGCGGAGAGTTCTCTGAATCCGGCGATCCCAAGGCGTTAGCAGAGTACCTGTATATCGTCATCACCGGTTTGCGCGTCATGACGCGCACATCGACACCCGAGGATAAATTGTTCCGAATCGCAGAACAATCCATGCAGATGCTAAAGAGATAAACTAAATTTTTTTGCGCTTATTAGAATGATCGTTCCCAAATAAAAGGAGGCATAACAATGACGAAGACTATCGCATTGATTACTGGAGCAAATAAAGGCATTGGCTATGAAATCGCAAGACAATTAGGCGCGCAAGGCATCACGGTATTAACGGCGGCTCGAACCCAGTCCGTGGCAGAAGAAACGGCGACTAAACTCGCGTCGGAGGGTATAGATGCAATTGGGGTTGAGCTAGAAGTAACCAATGCAGATCATATTAAGAAGCTAACACAGTTCATTGAGAGTACCTATGGACGCCTGGATATTCTGGTCAACAATGCTGGCGTACATCTGGAGAAGGCAGCCTATGAAGGAGACGCGCTAAGAGATTCGTTTGAAGTGAACACCTTCGCTCCGTTCTATATCACAGAGTCGCTGCTGCCGCTCCTGCAAAAGAGCGAGGCGGGCAGAATTGTCAACCAAAGCAGTGGACTGGGATCCATCTCACTTGTTCTAACCAATGAACTGGTCCAGAGTCTGGCCACACCGGCGTACTGCGCATCCAAGGCTGCGCTGAATATGCTAACTGCCTATTGGTCGACACGTACCAAGGGAACGAATATCCTCGTCAACACGGTACATCCCGGCTCGGTACGAACCGATATGGGCGGCGAACAATCAGAGCTGTCCGTAGAGGACGGTGCCAAGACCGCTGTGAGGCTGGCAACCCTAAGTGCGGATGGACCCACTGGCGGCTTCTATTATATGGACAGCGAGCTGCCGTGGTAGATTGACTGGGGCGCTAGGAGACAAATTTTAACCCCGTACTGTTTATAACGGGAGAATTTTAGCCATCCTTTGTGGGATGGCTTCTTTTTTCTTATGTAGCCCTCCCGATCATCAAGGCGTAATAGTTGGCGACCTTTAGACCTCTTGAGGTAGCATGTCGAAGAAATATTCCCTCCACATCTTCCAGGCATTTCTCCCAGACGATTTCCTTTAATGTTTCCTTCTGGCCAAAACATTTCTTGATCAAGACATCCTCCGGTCTCGACAGATACTCAATTTCTTCAAATATTTTCAATTCAATCTTTTCTAGATTACTTTCGGATAACTGACGTTCGAACTTTGCTTTAATCTCCTCCAGGTAATTGTCCGGGAGTGGAGAATACAACCCAGGGAAAAGGCTCCGTAGTCCCCCGTCTGTTCCACAATGATACAACCCTAGCGCCATGCCCCCGGGTTTAATGACCCGATGACCTTCCTTCATCCCCTTGTGGAATAGCCACGGTCCCTTTTTTGTGTAGACGACGTCAAAGGAATCATTGGAAAATGGAAGCGGTTTGTCGGCATCCACCACATCAAAGGTAATGGATTTGTCTGAGTCCTTTTTTGCTGATGCAATGTATCCCTCAACGACGTCAATTCCCACTATTTCCCTTGATCTGGTAGCAAACGTTTTTGTGAATTCACCATGGCCGCAGCCAACATCCAGAACGCGTGAGTTCTCTCTGAGACAGGCTGTAATTTTGTCTGCAAAGATTACCTCGGCCCGCGGCTCATCGAATACCGAGTTCCATGGATACTTGTATCCTCCGGTTTCTAACGCCAAATTTTCGTGCCACTCTGCAGTCTGCGGCGGAATCCAATCGGGATGTTCCATTGGGTCAAATAATCGTTTCGGCACCCTAACACCACCATTCCAAAATATATACACCCCGAACTCAATAACCGACCGAGTTCCTTAAAGTAAGTATATTTTCCTGAAGAAACGTTTGGTTTTTTTCCATTCCTCTGGTTTTACACCAAACAATTGCGCTGAAGGCGTCGTAAAAATCGTAAAAATGGCAGCACGCTCTCCAGAGCCAACATCGGTCGAATGGCTTGATATCCTTCCATGAATGGGATCTTTGTACTTGGACTGACTTCCCACATGTATCGATTCACTTTTGTGAAATCTATTTCGGATGATCCACCACGGGCACTCTCGAAATCAATGATGCCAGCCACCTCGTTACCATTCACCAATATATTGCCTGGTCTAAAATCCATATGAACAATGCATGGTCCATCAGGATCCGGTAAAGCAGAGAAAGCTTCATCAAAGTAAAGCATACATTTTTCGAACAATGCTGAGTCGAGCATCTCTTCGCAAGGCTCTTTCCACTTTTCAACATTACTTCTGATATGTAATCTCCAATTATTTGGGTCGAGTAACTTATAACCATCGGCCATGTGGTAACCATATCCAGGCATGCTAACTTCGTGGAGCATAGCCAGATACATGCCAATTTGAAAAGAGAGTTTCTCATCCACGTCTCCGCTACAAGGACTTCCTTGAATGGCTGAAAGCAGCAATGCGCCAGTCATACGTTCATCCCCGTACCAAATGTCCAAAACTGTAGGAACAGGTATGATATCCTTCAATGTTTCTAGCATCTGGTATTCACGGAATAGTTTATCCTTGTTAAAAGGAACTTTCACAAATACGTGTTCTCCACTGGCAAGAGTGAGTTTGTAGACTTCGGAACTATATGACTCTGGGACATCTTCAATATACAAGACGTTCAACTTTAACTTCTCTATGACTGTATGAATCGAACTCATAGGGTACCTCCTGTTTTGGAGCGAATCCAGTATCTTACATATACCATAATATTGGACCCGCACCAAGACCCCTTTTTTAAGGATTGTCAGTAGCTTAGAGGAAAAACACAAAAGGAGCTGTTGCGACAGCTCCTTCAATTCGCCTGCTCACCACATCCCGTCTTTGTGCTCGATCCAACGTTCGGATATGATAGGGATACAGGTAGATTTTTGAAATATGGATTAGGGAGGCAGCCATGGACACTCGACATACCTCCTCCGCATTGGGGGAATTTATTACCTCACGTCGACATCGGCTTCAGCCGGAAGTAGCAGGAATTCAGCCCTTCCCCGGTCGAAGGCGTACCCCTGGACTTCGGAGAGAAGAAGTCGCGTATCTTGCCAATGTCAGCGTGACGTACTATACCTGGCTCGAGCAAGGGAGGGAGACCAACCCTTCCCCCGAAGTTTTGTCTGGTATTAGCCAAGCGTTACAGTTGGATGCAGACGAGCGGAAACACTTATTCGACCTGGCATCGCCAGCCCCCGTCAGCTCCTACTCGGAACCGAGACAGGAAAACTACGATTCCGAATTTCTGCAAAACCTTGTGAATCAATTGCGTTATCCTTCCTTTATTGCTAATGAGGTGGCTGATGTCCTAGTTTGGAATCAGGGAGCAAAGCTGGTGATTGCCGATTTTGACCTTCTTCCACAAGACGAACGAAACATGATGACTCTGCTGTTCCTGGAGCCCGAGTACCCTGAACGAGTAATGAATTGGGAGGAATTCGCTCGTTATATGACGGGGTTGATTCGGGCAAGCTTTGACCGGTACAAGGACAATCCGATGTATATGGAGAGATTTGAACGGTTAAAAAACGGCAGTAAAGACTTCGTACGTTTGTGGGAGAGACATGAGATCCGGCAAAAACATTCTGCCGTCCCGATCCATTGCCGCCTACCGGATGGATTGGAACTGACGTTCACGATTCATTGCGCCGCTGCTATCGATAATGATCCTGGCCTGCATTGGTGTTTCTTTGTGCCAACTCCAGATTCTGGTACGGAGGAGAAGCTCGCACGTCTGCTGGCACAAACCACCGGGTTGTCGTCATTCTCCTAGCCTATTAGTCCGGTTAATAGTAGGAGGGCACTGTGGTTACCACTCCTTGTCATTGATATGATCAACTCACTCAACGACAAAGGGGAACTTAAGATGAACTCATACCGCTATCAGGACCAAACGGCACTCATTACTGGCGCATCATCTGGCATCGGCGAAGCCTATGCTAGAGAACTGGCTTCGCGAGGCTGTCATGTGATACTGACCGCGCGCAGCAAAACCAAGCTGGAAGCGCTGGCCAGCGAGCTTACACGCGTACACGGCGTGCAGGCGCATGCGCTCCCATGTGACTTGTCTCAAGCAGGCGCTCCCCGTATGCTGGCTGAATCCATCTCTGAGCTTGGCCTGCCCGTGAATATTCTCATTAACAACGCGGCCTTTGGAACCTATGGCCGCTTTGAAGAGATTGATTCGGGCCGTGAGCAAGAGGAAATCATGCTGAATACCAGTGCGCTGGTCGAACTGACGCATCTTTATCTGCCCGGCATGCTGAAGCGCAAGGAGGGAGTTGTGGTCAATGTGGCATCTATGGCTGCATTTGCGCCTTGCGCCTATATGGCTGTTTATGGCGCGACCAAGGCATTCGTGCTATCCTTCTCCGAAGCTCTGTGGGCCGAAACACGCGGACGCGGCGTCCGTGTCATGGCCCTCTGTCCCGGTGCCACGGATACCGGCTTTTTTGATGAGGTTGGCAGCCGGGACATGGTGAAGGGGAACGCACTCTCCACCCCCCAGCGCGTCGTTCAAGCGGGATTTCGCGGCATTGATAAGGGCAGAAGCTATATCATTGACGGGCGCTCCAATCAATTTGCGGCCCTGGTCAGCCAGCTTCTTCCCCGACGCAGCTTAGCGCTTGCCAATGAGCGTATTTCCCGTCCCAAATAATCTGTATTATTTCAATAAAACATCAGCATACGCTTCATGCCGGTCAAATTGACGCTTCGCAAAAGGACATAGGGGCATGATCTTAACCCCTTCTGTCCGGGCATACTCGACGACTCGCTCTACCAACGCCTGTCCAACCCCTTGTCCGCGCAAAGAATCGGAAACGATGGTGTGGTCGATTATAATGGAATCCTCGCCGTTCCGCACAAAATGGATTTCTGCGTCCTTATGATCTGGTTCCCCTACATAAAAGCTGTTCGTCGCTTCTTTGATTTCCATCATACCGATTCCCCATCTCGTTTGGTTTATTTTCTTCTATATTCCAAAGCGCCGCTTGGACATTTCTCAATTTGAGCGGCAATGGCATCCGCCGATTCTCCATCCGCATGAACCCATGGCTTCTTCTTCACATTGAACACGCTCGGTAGCCCTTTTACACAATTGGCCGAATGCGTGCATTTGTCGGGGTGAAAGAGAACATCAATATCTTGTCCAACATACCGCTTGAATTCTTCACTCATGCCTGATCACACTCCAAGTAAGGATTATAAATCTTGTGCGCTGATTCCAATTTTCTTCAATAACAGCAGGAGCTGCTCCTTTTCTTCATTACTTACAGATGCGAGATTGGCGGATATCGTTGCCACGTGCTGCGGGAAAATCTCATCAAAGAGTATCGTTCCTTGATCGGTCAAGACCACGTGGTATGCGCGGCGGTCGGTGGGATTTACCTGCCGCTCAACCAGCCCCCTTTTCTCTAACTTATTGACAACATACGTAATGCTTCCACTGGGAATTGATAAGGTTTCACTGATCTTTTGTACGGGATGTGGTCCCTTGCTATAGAGAAGTTCAAGAACCATAAAATGCTCCGGACTGATCTCATACCGATCAACATCTTTACGAACGTTGTCGAAAACCACTTTGGAGGCTTTCATCCAGATCCGAAACAGTCGTAAATCAAGCTGGCTTTGTTCATTTTGATTCATACCATCAACCATCTTTCAGAGCGTAGTGAGTAGTGTTGTTAGTGTGACTTCCGATACAGCAGATAGTCCACTTCCGTTGGAATCTCGATGAGCAGCATGCGAAGTTCTTCCCCTGTTGATTGCAGAGCAAGGGTCTCCTCCTTTTCGGATTCCATGATAACGAAATCCTTGTGGTCAAATGAAACCTCTCGCTCTGTTAGGACGGAACCATTCCCTCTGATGGCCAGAGCAGCAAATGTCCGATGAGGTGCAAGAACATGCGTATATGCTGCGCCCTTTTCCATGTGTACATCATAGATTTGGGCGTCTGTTACGATCTGGATGGGCGAATGTTCACCCAGGATGGTCTTGACGGTGACCCCATTCTCAGAAACGTTAGGAAAATCTTCATGGACGTACTTTCTGTAGGTCGGTGGCCGCTTCGTGGCTTCTTTTAAATTCGGCTCGAGCCAGATTTGAAAGCCTTCGTAGGGTTCAAGGATGGATTCCGCATGGGAGATTCCTGAGCCTGCTTGCATCACTTGAACACCGCCAGTATCCACAATACTGTCCGTACCCAGCGTATCCTTGTGACGGCCTCTTCCTTTGATAACATAGTTTATAATTTCAAAACCCTGATGAGGATGAAGGCCAATACCTGCTTCACCAGTAGATTGTGCCCAAGCCCAGTAAAATAGAGGACCGAGCCGATTAACGACAGATCCTTCACCAGAAAAACCAATCGGCTTCTGCTCCCACAGCTTGCCGCCGTCGAATTCCCCTCTGCCTTGATTCTGCGGCTTAATGATCGTCAGCCCCATTCGTGCCCCTCCTCATACTTCATTTGTATGTATCCTAGTGTTAGGATATTAATATCCTAACACTAGGATAAATGTATGTCAATCTATCCCCATATACAAAAAAGCTACCGACAGCCATGTGTCAGTAGCGTTCTAACATGTTTTTGATTTCCTCACGCATTCGTTCGCGCAGCGATTCCGGCTCCAGCACACGCACCGCGGCGCCCCATCCGAGCGTCCATTGCAGAAGATCCTCCACCCGCCGGACGCGGAACGTTGCCAGCCAGCCTTCGTCCCCTGGCTCGAACGTCTCCATATAGAAATTGTCCGATTCCTGAACCCGCTCCACAATGGCCGGTTCGACCAAGAGGCGGACGGTCACATTCCGATCGTCTAGGGAACGGTGTTCCTGAAGGTTAAACCCCGGTGCGACCTGGAACAAATCCTCCAGCATGGTCATTTCACTCATGCGAGACAGCCGGAAGTGCCGGATGTCATGCCTCAGCCCACAGAACGCAACAAGCATCCATACTCCTCGGGAAAACACGAGCCCATACGGGTCCACCGTACGCTCGCTATGACAATTCCCATCCGAATCCGGTACGTTCTTGGTGTAGCGAAAACGAACGCTGCGCTTCCGCAAAATCGCTAGACGCAGCTGTTCGAACGTCTCTTTTTCCTGCCCGCGCGTGTTCGTCCCCCTTTCATTCAACAGTCGGATAACGGAGCGAATCCGTTCGGTCTCTTCCCGTACGCTCTCCGGTAAAATCGCCTCCATCTTCTCCTGCGCACGACGAGACTTCGTGCCGTACTCAGCATCTAGCCTCAATTGGACGAAATCCGCCCCAATGAGCAGCGCCACCGCTTCCTCCGTCGTGAAGCTGACAGGTGGGAGAAAGTAGCCCTCCATTAAGGAATAACCTACTCCCGGCGCCCCCGCCACCGGAACACCCATTTCGCTGAGCGCTTGAACGTCACGGTAAATCGTGCGGACACTCGTCTCGAACTTGTCAGCCAGGTCCTCGGCACGCAGCACGCCTTTACGTTGTAGCTCAATCACAATAGCCAACATTCGATCGGTTTTGTTCACGGCATCCTCTTCCTTACGAACGCATAAATAACTTCATTATCTTCACATACATCGGGTTAACCATGAGTCCAGTCGGGTTGACGGAATACCTCTTGCCTGTGTCCAAGCGCCGAATCTGTCCCATGTCCTCATCGGTCAGTTTAAAATCAAACAGTTCACTATTCTCTTGTATCCTTGCAGGACTTGCCCAGGGCTGCTTCATTCCCGTAGATTTTCGCAGTGTCAAAATGGCGATACCCTACCCGAATGGCCTCCAGGACCGTCTTTTCGAAGGCCTCGCCCGCTTTAATTTTATAGATGCCAAAACCTAATAAAGGAATGCTAACTCCGTTCACGGCTGTGACGGTCTGGTTCATTCACGCTCATCCCCTTGCTCACGCAGCGTCCGATCAGGATGTACCTGGCATTGTGCAAACACCTTATCCAGTTCATTCACCAAGCTTTTCAACAGCACCAGCTTGCTCCCGGAATCCAGGCGATAGTAATGATGGGTCCCCTCTTTACGGACGCTGATGACCCCGGCTTCTTTCAATATTTTCAGATGATGGGATACGGAAGGACGGGAAAGGTGGGTGATGACTTTAATTTCACCTACACGCATGCCGGGTGTCTGCGGGCCTTGCATCAGGGCCATGAGAATGGCCTGCCTGGTTTCGTCCCCGATGGCGCTCAGCATCTTCTGTGACTGCTTGAATTCGCTGGCGATAGTAGTCAAAAGTTCCTGATCTACTGAGATCCCCTCATTTCGTTCATTCCTTGGTTACTATTTGATGGCTATACAATACCACGTTTCATAACCAAAAACGACTTGGGAAAGAAAATCGAGAACCTATTTTTCCCATCTAGATTCCCCTTTGTGAAGCACATCAAATCAAGGGTATTCAGTTGATCTTTAATAAAAGGAGCTGAACGTAGGTAAAATTGTTCAGTTTTTGTCGAGATCCATGTTTTACAATAGACAAGTAGAATATTTGTGGGTCATAAGGCCTATTTTGTTGGTTGCTTATAACTCGAACGATATACAAGGAGGAAGAAAGTTGAGAAACAAAAAAATGAACAGCATTGTCGTGTGGCTTATCATCGCCACCATGCTGAGCGGTATGCTGCCGACACAGGTTTTGGCGGCTCCACCTGCCGCGCAATTGAACGGCCTTAACAACTACGTCGTAGAGTTAAGCTCAGATGCATCCACGTCCGCACGACCTGCCAGCTTAGGCACTGCGACTGACGACGGCCGCATTTGGGCGGACAAATCTGTTTTTGTAAACGAAACTGACTTTGACGTAACCCTGTCGGCCTTAGCGCAGGAATATATCCGCACCTCTACCGGTGTGGTAAGGCAACAGGCCGCCGCAGACGTAGCGATGGTATTGGATATGTCGCAGAGTATGAATAACAATGATCGCATTACCAACATGAAAAATGCCGTCAATAAGGCGATCGATATGATTATGGCTGCCAATCCGAGGAATCGGATCGGTATCTATTATTATGGAGCCTCCAACAACGTCGGGACATTGTTTCCGCTGGCCTCCTATTCTACGCCGCAAACCGGTGATAGCGCCACCGTTACGGACCGTTATATCACCAGCAGCAGTACGACCATAACCAGGAAGGCAGGAGTGACTCAGACATTCCTTGACGGAGATACGGAAACTACAACAGAACAAACGGTATCTACCTCTCCCGCTACCGCTACTCAATTGGGGCTGTACACAGCTGTCGATGCTTTGAAAAATGACATTACAGGCCGTACGCCGAGTAGCCAAGACACGGAAAGGGTTCCGTATGTTTTACTCCTAACCGATGGTGAGGCCAACAATGCCTATACGAACTGGTATAACTCTCCACCGAACGGGACACAAAGATCGGGCAGCGGTGCGAACGGTACGGCTGAGATTGCGGCACTGACCATCTTGAGTGCGGCAAAGCTGAAGGATGAGCTAAAGACAGCGTACAGCGCGCATAGCGCCGGCAAGGATGTCGTATGGTTTAATGTGGCCTTTGGTCTGGACGAAGGCAACACTCTGGCCACAGCCCTATTAAAGCCAATTACGCTGTCGTCGGCTTCAACAGGCGTTTTATCCAGTGTACGCACCCAACTGAACACACTTACAACCAGCGCACCCGGGGGTAATAATAAGTATGGTATTAATGGTACGCCCGGCTACGTGTATGCAGACGAGTATATCTATTTTGTCTCTTTGAATGATCTGGGTAAGGTAGATGAGGCGCTTGGTGATCTGGCAGCGTTGGTAGAGGCAGCTACCAACGAGAAAATTATCCCTTTCGAACAGACCAGTGCGGACGGCCAACCGTTGAATCTCGTCCTTACTGATGTGTTAGGGGAAGGGATGGAATTAAAAACAACCCCTAGCATGGGCGCCTTGACAGGAACGGTGAAATCAACATCCGGAACAGTGACAATCTATGAGTTCCCAGACATGATTACGACGGTCGAGTACAACAGTGCGACGAGGGAAATCAAATGGATCATCCGTCCCGATGAAGTGCCGTTAATTATGTTCAGCGATCGGCAAAATCCTACACCGGGCCAGTATTCCAATGCAAATCTTCCTCCGGTACAACTTACCTATACTGTAGGATTAGCTGAAACTTACGATTCCGGTACATTTTACAGTAACGAGTATGTGGCCAGTACTGCCACAGCGCACTTCATACCGAATGTGGACAATAAATATTATTATGAAAACATTAGCGAGAGTAACGGCGTAATCTCTAGCACCCCCAAAGTAATTAGCGGCAATACGTTGGCATCCGAGCCGAAAAGCAGTAATATCACCAACACTGCTGCCGAGGTTTACACGCATCAATGGTCCAGTGATAATGACGGCTCTTTTATCACCAAGCTGGGCAATAACGGCAAGATTGCCCCCAAACTGAAAATTGAGATCGCCCCGGCATCCGATTCGGTGCCTGCAGGTGAAAAAGCCGTCTATCATATCACAGTTACGAATCTGACTGACAACGCTATTGCTAATGTCGTCGTTAACGATGACTTGCCCGTCGATCTGACATTTGTGGGTGGCAGCATCACAGAAGATGGCGATGCTAAACCAAGCGCGACATTCCCTTATGTGATAAGCTCCGTACCTGCAAACAGTACTACTGTCTTGACCTATGAAGCTACCGTGCCGTCTAGTGCAACGGCAGGAACCGAATATCTTAACGGTGCCACCATCACATCGGTTAGTGGCACAGGATTGACTACACCAGCCGCTGCGACCAGCGATAAGGTAACCGTTACCGATACCTTCTCACCAAGCGTAACCTTACTGCTCGACGGAGCGAGCTATCCGGATCAAACGGTGGAGCTGTGGAAGGACGGCACCCGCCATCACACGCTTGCAGCAAGCGGGAATATCCATTCGGCTGGCAGTGTCACGCCTGGGACTTATGACATCTATGTCAACGATGAGGATACCGGGGTACAGCTTTCAGGTACTAATGCCACCATAGAAATCAATTACTACAGTGTAGCCTTCTATGATGGAACGCAGAAATATGACGTACCTGCCGCACAGACGATTCTTGCTGGCGGACAAGCAACCTTGCCGACTGCCCCGACGAAACAAGGGTATACCTTCGACACCTGGGTAACAACAGATGGAGGCAGCACGGCATTTAATTTTCAGACACAAATCATATCGACAACTGCCCTCTACGCCACATGGACACCGAACACCGGTACAGCGTACACGGTTAACCACCATCAGGCGGCAATAGACGGCACGTATTCTGCAGATCCTGCGGTTCAGAATCTGAGCGGAACGACCGGGGAGCTAACAAGTGCTGAGGCACAGACCTATCCTGGCTTCACCGCCGTGGCGTTCACGCAAGAAACGATCGCACCGGACGGCAGCACGGTCGTGGATATCTATTACACGAGAAACCTATATGACATCACCTTTGTTATCGACCCAACCAAGGGAACCACAACAGACGCTACCGAGACGCAGGTTCTCTTCGGGGTAACGCCGACGGCGCCAAGCATCACTGATAAGCCAGGGTATGCATTCACTGGCTGGAATCCGGCCGTTGTACCTGTAATCGGTGACGACACCTATACGGCTCAGTTCGATTTGACCGACTTCGCGATCACCTACAATCTGGACGGCGGTACCGTGGCCAACACCAATCCAGATATGTACACGGTTGAAAGTGAAGACCTGACGCTGAACAACCCAACAAGAGTGGGATACAACTTCGCCGGCTGGACGGGCACCGACCTGACTGACCCGACGATGACGGTCACCATCACTAAGGGCTCTATCGGCGCAAGAAGCTATACTGCAAGTTGGGTACCGAGCATCGATACAGCGTACACGGTACACCATTATCAGGCGGCAATAGACGGCACGTATTCTGCAGATCCTGCGGTTCAGAATCTGAGCGGCACGACTGGGGAGCTAACAAGTGCTGAAGCACAGACCTACTCCGGCTTCACCGCCGTGGCGTTCACGCAAGAAACCATCGCACCGGACGGCAGCACGGTCGTGGATATCTATTACACGAGAAACCTATATGACATCACCTTTGTTATCGACCCGTCTAAGGGAACGACAACAGACGATACCGCGGCGCAGGTTCTCTTCGGGGTAACGCCGACGGCACCGAGCATCACCGATAAGCCAGGTTATGCATTCACTGGCTGGAATCCGGCCGTCGTACCTGTAATCGGTGACGACACCTACACAGCTCAGTTCGATTTGACCGACTTCGCGATCACCTACAATCTGGATGGCGGTACCGTGGCCAACACCAATCCAGATACGTACACGGTAGAAAGTGAAGACCTAACGCTGAACAACCCAACGAGAGTGGGATACACCTTCGCCGGCTGGACGGGCACCGACCTGACTGACCCGACGATGACGGTCACCATCACTAAGGGCTCTACCGGCGCAAGAGGTTATACTGCAAGCTGGACCCCGAACACCGGTACAGCGTACACGGTACATCATTATCAGGCGTCCATCGACGGCGGTTACGCAGCCCCTGTAGTTCAGAACCTGAGCGGCACGACTGGGGAATTAACAAGTGCTGAGGCACAGACCTATCCTGGCTTCACCGCCGTGGCGTTCACGCAAGAAACGATTGCACCAGACGGCAGCACGGTCGTGGATATCTATTACACGAGAAACCTATATGACATCACCTTTGTTATCGACCCGGCTAAGGGATCGACGACAGGGAATACCGCGCTGCAGGTTGTTTACCAAGCAACGCCGATAGCGCCGAGTATTACTAACGAGCCAGGGTATGCCTTTACCGGGTGGGATAAGACCATCGAACCGGTTGCCATTAACGAAACGTATACGGCACAGTTCGACGTGATCGATTACACGATCAACTATAGTCTGGACAGCGGTACGGTTCATCCAGCGAACCCGACGATCTTTACCGTCGAAAGTGATGAGTTTACCTTAACCAACCCGACAAAACCAGGGTATACCTTTGCAGGATGGACGGGAACAGGACTGTCCGAACAAGCCCAGACCGTAACGGTAGAACAAGGTTCTATAGGCAATCGCAGCTACACCGCGACATGGACAGCCATGACTTCTACCGTGACGTTGGACGACAACGGTGGCAGTGGTGGCAGCGGTAGTGTGACTGCTACTTATGACCAGCCTATGCCGGCTGCAACAACGCCGAGTCGGGCCGGATATACATTCCTCGGCTATTTTGATCACACAGGCAACGATGCAATAAAGTATTACAATGAGAACATGAGCAGTGAAAGAAACTGGGATAAAACCGATGCATCCACGACGCTCTATGCCGTGTGGACGGAGATCGATCATGTGACGATTCAATATGCCGTTAATCATGCCGACTATGGTACAGTCAGCCAGACCTATGAATCGTTGAACCCCGAGAACGGTACGGCAACGGGTTCGGTAGCAACAGCAAATCCGGGTTATTACTTTGTAGAATGGCAGAACGCTAACGGTGAATCTGTCAGCACAAGTGTTAGCTTTGACCCGCAGAAGGAAGATTCAGGTAGTTACGTGGCAGCAACCTATACGGCTGTGTTTGCAGCTGAAATCTACACGATAACGTATGATCTTGACGCGTGGACGGTCGATCCGTTGAATCCTGCAACATACACCGTCGAGAGTGAGGACTTTACCTTAACTAACCCAACAAAAGCAGGGTATACCTTTGCGGGATGGACGGGAACGGGGCTGTCCGAGCCAACTCTTACGGTCACGGTAGCCAAAGGTTCTACAGGCGATCGCAGCTACACAGCGACATGGACAGCCGTACAAGCAACGGGAGACTATATCGTCATTGGTACCGTAATTGACGACAGCACGCCTCCGGTTAACCTTCCGGGAGCAACTGTGAAAATTGTGAAGGGTAATACCCAATACGGAAACACGGCGACCACAGATGCCGCAGGCCATTTCACAATCCATGATGTACCAGCGGGGACGTATAACCTGACAATCACGCTGGGCGAAAAGACAGCCATTATTGCGATTGTCGTCGGAGGGGTTGAACAGGTTGTAGATCTTGGGAACGTCATATTCCCCTACAACGCTAGCAGTGCCTTGAAGCTGCAAGGCAGTGGCACACCACCAATCGTCATCGATAATCTGCATCCAGAATCCGTAGATTACCTGCTCCACGAGTATGGAAATACAGGGTTCACACGGGTTGAAATGATTATCGAAAAAGTGGATGAAACGACGAACGATGCGGATATCTTGGATGCCATGATGAAGATCAATACGAACGCGCGGAACAATAATACGACCATCGGGCTATATCTGGACATGATTATTGAAAAATTTTATCGTGTAACCGAAGCCGACAATTGGAATTCCGAGGGACTGATTGAACAAACCAATGGACTTATCAAAGTCATGATTCCTATTCCTGCGGAATTGCAAGGAAAGTCGAGTTATACCGTGTATCGTTATCACGGAAACGAAGTCAATGTAATTCGCACGGTTGCTAATGCCGATGGAGAGTATCTCACTCTGGATTCGTCCGATTGGACACTAACCTTATATGTGAAGAACTTCTCTGTCTATGGGATCGCTTATCCTAACGCTAGTGCTCCGCCCGTTACGCAGAACCCGCCAGTTACTGGCGAAGCAACTAAGTTCACGATTACCTTTGACGTGGACGGGGGCACGCAAGCACCAGCAGCGCAATCGGTTGTCGGCGGGGAGCTATTGACAAAGCCAGCTGATCCAATCCGAGCTGGTTACACCTTTGCAGGCTGGTATCAAGCAGATGGCACAGAGTGGAATTTCGGAACCGACAAGGTGGACTCCAATCTGACCTTGACTGCTAAATGGACACCTGCCATTGACAAGGACAATCATTTTGCTTACATGCAAGGCTATCCTGACGTAACCTTCGCTCCGCAAAAGAATATGACACGAGCAGAAGTGACGGTCATGTTCGCGCGGCTGCTGGTCGAGAAAATGGATATAAACCAAACCTATCCATCTCAATTTAAAGATGTGGATCCAGTGAGATGGTATGCCAATGCGATCGGCTACATGGAGCAATTCGGCATCATTACGGGCTATGCCGACGGATCCTTTAGACCGGATGCGACCATTACCCGAGCAGAGTTTGCCGCTATTGCCTCCCGATTTGATAAGTTGGTCACAGGCGAGCCTATTACGTTCACGGATA
Source organism: Paenibacillus daejeonensis DSM 15491 (assembly GCF_000378385.1). Lineage (GTDB taxonomy): Bacteria > Bacillota > Bacilli > Paenibacillales > Paenibacillaceae > Paenibacillus_D > Paenibacillus_D daejeonensis. Next base: position 495,782 of record NZ_KB899661.1, read on the forward strand.
TTCCCGAGAATTACTGGGCGAGAGATTACATTGCCTCTGCTGCTGCCAAAGGGTGGATTCAAGGCTATCCAGATGGAACCTTCAAACCTGGCAACTACATCACGCGTGCGGAAGTGGTAAGCTTGGTCAATCGTATGCTGGAACGATCTGCTGACAGAAGTTATGTAGACCTTAATAAAGCTCAGCTCAATCAATATGTAGACTTAACGAACGTGCACTGGGCGTACTACGATATTATGGAAGCTACCAATAGACATGATTATGAGAAGAACGCAGACAGTGAAACTTGGATCAGTCATACCAAGTAAGCGAGAATGGCTCATAAGATTAAGAAAGCGGACGAGGGAAGCAAGTTGCTTCCATTCGTCCGCTTTTTTTGTGTGCTTGAGTCTCCCTACGCACTAGTTTTGATTCATAAACATCATTGTGGAAATGCCTTTTTGCCGATGCGGTTCAGGTACTTTTAACATGCCGATATCGACCAAATGTTTGAGGACGTAGGTGCTCATTTTTCCCGATGACATGCTGTTCTGCGACCAGTAGCGCACATACTTATGTGCATGGGCTGGCTGACCCTCCAGTTGTAATTGATAGACAGCCTGATCCAATTTCAATGCAGCTTCTTTCATTCGTGCAGATGGCTGCAAGAGCAGCGCATGCAGGCGCTCTTCGGTATGCTTATTTTGACTATACACAATGTTGATCTCCGGATCGGATTCCGTTTGCAGCAAATATTGCTTATCGAAAAGACGTCGGTAGGCATCGATGTTCGTATGGTCTTGGGGTAAATCTCCATTAATGACGTGCATGAGGCTGATGAAGTCCGAGCTTAGATTGTCTCTCCAGCCGCCCTGCCTGCCGCACCACCACGTATCGACTTGCCAGGCCTTTACTGCGTGGTCCTCGGAATTCCTGTTCATAAAGCCGCAGAACTCATACCACTTGCGGTCATAGCTCACGTCAAACGCTCTGTCGATCGTCGCATAGGCTGCGTAATGGCCACCATCTTTCCGACTCACGGACACCTCTTCATGGCTGACCTTATCCAGCTCTTCGAAGCTCAGTTGTTTGCCTGCATACGGAATCAGACTCCACAACAGCAAGTTAAAATCTCCGTCCGGGATATAGACACCCGTTTCTTTGAAGGCCTCCGCCATCGAGAAGAAGGTTTTGAAATAATGCTCCACAGCAATCTCCGCGTATTGCTCATACACTCGGTGCAGAGCTTCACTTTTGGCTTGGGACGGATCCTCAATATACATATTCGTACGATATTTCCCGCCCGGCAGCTGATCCAAGAAGCCATATTCCTCGAGCGCTGCGACTTCATCCTCTGTGTAGACAGGCGAAATGCCAAGCTCCTCGGCGATTTCTTTGACTGTGAGCGGCTTGGGATACGCGGCAAAAGCAATGTTTTGTCGGATCGCCGTCGATAGGAAGTCGGAGGTGTCGCCTTTGTTGCCCGGGGATCCGCTGTGCCCTAAACTAGACATACGGATCGGATTAATTCCAAGATTGCCCATGGATCGAATGGTATGCATCTTGTGTTTCAGCTCCTTTTTCGCTTCGAATAAGTGCCATTTGACCGTGCCACCCGAGAGCTCCATCGCAGCCGCAATTTCTCTGATTTTCATACCGCCGTAATAGTACTTGATGACGATTTCACGTTGCTGCTGAGATAAGTAGGCGATCTCCCGCCGCAACGCGCCCGCTGTTTCTTGACGGATCATCGTGTCGAGGCCCTCGTCTTGGGACATCAACTCATGATCATCGATCCGCAGTTGATTGGAGGCTTTCGCCTTCTCACCCACGTACCTCGCCCACACATAGTGAGCAATCTTGAAGACGTAGCTGTTCAGATCCAGGAACTCCGTCTTGGTGAGAAGCGTCTGATAAACCTCCAGCGTGATGCGTCCCGCCAGCTCCTCGGCTTCGGCGATATGGCGCGTTTTGTTCAATGCAAATCCATACAGCGGCTTGATGTAATCCTGGATGACACGGTCAGCTTGTTGTTTATCCATGACTGAAAGCTCCTTCTTTGCGGTGGCACTTATCTAAATACTGCACGGAAAACGAAAAAGGTTGGGGCGAGGAGGAAAATTTTTTTTGAATACGTCAAGAGTAGCTTATCTATCTTGCTGAGCCAGGACGGGTGGCAAGCTGGTGTCGCTTCCATAACCAGCCTTGGCTAAGCTCGTCCAGAGCGACCTTGCTAATGCGTACCGGTGGCTTCTGCTCTTGGGGCCCAGCTGTGGTACGTGCGATAAAACGGAGAGGTTTAGTGAAGCCCTTGACCTGATGGGCCACCTCCTCATAGATGCCGTAGGCCCGCGGCTGATGGACACGGATGTCCTCGTATCGATAGGTCTTCCCGTCCTCTTCATCCATCCGATACCCCTTGGGAAAAGAAAGCATCAGGTACGGCAGCTCGTCCTCCGCCCATTGCTCCCCATCAGGAAACGCTAGGCCTTCATGACGCACAAATAACCCCGTCGGCCCTTCGCCTGTCGAGAGAACGATGGAAAAAACAAAATGAGGATAATAATCCGGTTTCTCTTGGGCAGTGAAGTATCCATAATAGGTTTCGTACGCCTCCACCACCGCCCCGGCCTCCTCTTGTGGCTGCCCTTGGCCCGTCTGATGGAATCGCGCTTGCTTGGTTTGAAGGAGCTCCACCACACCCTGGAACTCACTCGGTGTAACCAAGAATTTCAGCTTGTAGAAGCCGCTGTTCTGGACTCGGCTCATTGCTTTTCCCTCCCGTGCGTATGAGTTGTACTGTGATTCTACCATGATATGGGTGAGGGAGTAAGGGCAGGTTGATGTAACTTGTACATAGGTGCTCCCCGGCGAACGGGTGCAACATTCGATGGGAACTTTTCGTTTCTTAAATAGAAAAGGGGGAGTATTCCTTGCAAACATCGATTCGTCGTCTGTCGTTGCTGTCCTTGTTGTCGGTTGCAATACTTGCACCAGGTTTTGGGTTCTTGCCCGCGCCGACCGCCCATGCGCTCTCTTGCGTGGGATTCACTGTAGAGGAAGCCTATGAACGTTACGAAGCCGTCATTGTCGGTCAAGTGGATGCCATGGAACGGTATGGCGAGACGGGTGAATACAATCAAACCGAGGTCACCGTCCTTCGCAGCTTCAAAACGATTGAAGACCGGCAGTTGTCCGTGCTTGAAGATGCCTTCTGGGGTGCTGGCTTTGCCTCAAGCGAGGTCGGCGGTCACTACTTGATGTATCTAAATAAGACGGACGATGGTTGGGAGCAGCCGCTCTGTTCTCCCGGCATGCTGATCGAACACAAAGTGGAAGACCTGAAATGGCTCGAGGATAAGGAGATTCCTCTCCAACCGTTGGATGCCAACAGCGATGGACCTATTTCCGTCCTGGAAGCGCCCGCCGAAGGCAGCGGCGCAGACACGGGGGAGAGCCTGCCGCAACAGCGAGTGACGGCTGAGACGGTAGCGGCCGACGGCATGTCTAAGTTGGCAACCGTAGATAGCAATAGTTCGCGCGTCATTTGGACCATCTTACTTAGCATCAGCGCCGTACTCGCAGGCGCCGCCGTGTGGATCTACGCTGCACGCAACCGGAAGGGCAAAATGAAATAATCGCGCTCCAAGCCGAGATGGAGATTCATCGAGGACCGCACACAAATAAACACGAAATTTCATACTTATTCGAGCGATTTCGTCTAAAAATCTCAATTAAGCTCGAAAATTCATATCTATTGGAGTAAAATCGGCTCATTAACTAAAATATATGCGAAAAATCGTGTCTATTGTCATTGGGCGGTCACCCAAGTAGATAGGAAATTCTATACTTTTTTGAATGTTGAAAAAGACACTGAGATTTTATCATCATCAGTGTCTTTTTGGCGATCCTTTTCCACGAACCCACCTTACAGCAACTTCAGTAGCTCATCTAGCTCATCAACAAAACCTTTTGCGAGCTCAAAATTCGTATCTTGTAAAGCCAGCTCGATTTTCATTTCAATTGATTTCTTCTTTTGTTCCAGTTCTAGATAATCTTTATTAAAATGACTAGCATAAATCATCTGTCTAAATTTTCGCATACTCATTTTTCGGATGGTCTGATCTTCAATGAGCAAAACATAATCCATCCCATTTACAACCGTGTAGAAATCATGAGATATCATGAGAATTGCACCTTTATAGTCTTGGATCGCATTCTCCAGTGCAATTTGCGTGTAGGTGTCTAAATGGCTTGTCGGTTCATCAAGAAGCAATACGTCTGCTTTACTGGCAGCAACTTTAGCCAATTGAAGAATGTTTTTTTCTCCCCCCGACAGAGATTCAATCTTTTGATCAAGGATGTCTCCTTCAAGCCCATAGTTTGAAAGATACGATCTAATTGCATCATATGTTTTGAACCCAGCATCAATGAATTCTTCCAGGATGGTGTTCGAATCCTTGAGCATTTCGCCTTGCTGCTGAGATAAATAAGCCACTTTCACATCTGCATTGATTTCAATGGAATCCTGGTTATTTTTGAAGATGTCTCGGAGTAAAGTCGTCTTCCCGGTACCGTTTGGACCGATAATGGCTACTTTATCTGTCGATTTGATCTCAAAATTAACCTTGTCTAACAGCAACTCATCAAAAGAAACGCGATAATCATTCACATTGATTACAACCGTGTCTTCCATCTCATTCATCTCATGGTCCATACCAAAGTGAATCTTCGGTTGCTTAATATCAACAAACGGCGCTTTAATTCTCCGTGCTTCCAGTCTCTCTTGAAACTTAACTCGGGCTTTTAGCGCTCTGCCTTTCGATGGATCTGCATGGACCGTAGCGATTTCTCTCAGGGTATGAATTAAATCTTCGTTTCTCTTCACCTCTTCATCTTCAGCGACTGCAATTTCTTGCAGCTCAATTTTAGTCTGAAGTAGCGAAAAATTATAATCTATATATTGCCCGTCAAACGCTTGGACCTCTGTGTTTTCAAGGTGAATCATTTTGTTGAAACAATGGTTTAATAGATAGCGGTTGTGCGTCACCACGAGCAGCATGCCCTTGTGAAAATTAATAAGGTTTTTTAGCCCATTTAGGTTCTCAAAGTCTAGAAACACATCGGGTTCGTCCATAATCAATAAGTCTGGACTCGTCAGCATTTCCTTCATCACTTGGATCAGTTTGAATTCCCCGCCACTCAACTCGGCTACCCTTTGATCTTTTAACTTCATGAGATTGGCTAGATTTAGTTTCTTCTTAATCTTGCTTTCAAAATCATCCCCACCCATGGCTTCCAATGCATCCAAAGCGAATTGATACTTTTCGAGCAATGCGTCCATATCCGAGGAGGTTTCCATCTCCGTAAAAATCGCTGTGATTTCATTTTGGATCTGAATGAATGCTTCGCCAAGATATTCAAAAACGGTGATTTCTTTCGTTGTGTCTACTTGTGAGAACTGACTGACATACCCTATTTTGCATGTCGGGTCGATCTCTAACTTGCCATCGAACAAATATTTTTCCGGATCCATCAGGATATCGATCAGGGTACTTTTCCCACTGCCACTTGTTCCTATAAAGGCGCAATGCTGCCCCTCTTCAATCGTAAAGGAGATGTTTTTGTAGAGCTCTTTTTGCGGGAATGAGAAGGATAATTCATTAACTGTTATCATTGTGTGCCTTTCTTGTACCTAAGATGGTGACCATTCAATTCTACAAACTCTGCTCCGTTACGCCCGTCACCGGGTCGAAGGTTAACATTTTCGTACCAATCTTATCAATGAAGAAGCGATCATGACTGACCGTAATGACGGCACCGGGAAAATGGATGAGCGCTTGCTCCATGACCTGTATACTCGTGAGATCCAGATGGTTGGTAGGCTCGTCCAAGACAATCACCGCCGCACCCGATAGCAGACACTTGGCAAGCGCCACGCGAGCCTTCTGTCCGCCGGAGAGATTGCCGATCATTTTGCTCAGATCCGCCTCCGAGAATTGCAGCATGGCTAGGAATTTGGCCACCTTCTTGCGCGGGGCGTCCAGTCCCAATCCATACGTATTCACCGAGTGACTGACGGTATCCTTGGGATCAAGCTCCTCCCACATTCGGTTGAAGTAGGCGTAGCTAACGCCCTTCTCCCAGGTCACCTCTCCTGACTCCGGCTTCTCCGCCTCGGTAAGAATCTTGATAAGCGTGGACTTCCCGCTGCCGTTCGGTCCTGTGATCACCAAGCGATCTTCCTTCTGAATATCGAAGCTCACATTCTCGAAGATCTGCCTGCCTTCGTAGGTCTGCCCGATCTTCTTCACTTCGCATAGCTTGTCCGGGAAGCGCAGCCGCTCGTAAATATCGGTAATCAGCACGTTAACGGGATGCGGCTCAATCCGCTTCTTGTTATCCGCCAGTTTCCGCGACAGACGATCCTTGGATGCAGACTTCCTGTTCGCACGGTCGTCAATCGCCTCGGACTCCATGAGCAGCAACTGCTCCTCCCATTCGAACTGGCGGTCCAGCTCCTTCTTGCGCATCTTCTTCTTACGGACGTATTCGGTGTAGTTGCCTTCGTAGTGCTGAAAATGGTAATTTTCAATCTCAATCGTACGCGTGACGACCTTGTCGATGAATTGCCGGTCATGCGACACCAGGATCATGGCGCCCTTGAACCGGTACAGCCACTGCTCCAGCCAGGTGATGCCTTCGATGTCCAAGTAATTGGTAGGCTCGTCGAGCAGCACGACATCCGGCAGCTCAATGAGCATCTTCGCGAGCGCCGCGCGGTTACGCCAGCCCCCGGACAACTCATCGATCGGCTGATTACGAGATCTATCGTTGAATCCTAGCTTCGTGAGCACGGTATTAATTTCGACGGACACGTTCCAGCCATCGAGATGGCCCATTTGCTCGAATAACTCCGCCTGCCTCGCTAGCAGCTGCTCCATTTCGTTATTATCTGTAACTACACCTAGCTTATCTCCAACCTCTTGCAGCTCTCGTTCGATCTGAGCAACCTGCTCGAAGCATCGTTCCAGTTCCTGCTGCACGGACAGGCTTCCGCTCAATTCCGAGAATTGCGAGAAATAGCCAATCTTCACCTGAGGATCGATCTCTACTCTGCCGGACGTCGGCTCTTCTTTGCCCATAATGAGCTTAAATACCGTAGACTTCCCTGCACCGTTCCGGCCGATGAGGCCGATCCGTTCCCCTGGCATCACTCGAAAATAAATATCGCGAAAGATCATAGTCTCTTCATACTTCTTTGTGACGTTCTCCAACCGTATCACACTCATGGCTCTCACCCTTCTCGTTTCAACACGCTAGAGTGATTATACCATCCTCGTCTTCAGGTGGGGAAAAATAAAGCTCAAGCGCCAACAGCGCTTGAGCTTCGGATGATAGGTACATGTGACTCCACCTGTTATTGGACGGAATTCATTAACTCGTAGAAATATTGAGGTTCATGCGTTTTGTTGAGACGGTACCAAGCATCTAATGTTGCGGGAGACCATACATCCAGTGCGTTTAGAACCTGAACCGCAAATTCTAATGGAGCTACTCCAGATGCCGTAATCAATTTTCCATCGGTAACAGCAGGTTCCCCTTTGTAACAGGACTCGCCTGTGTAAGAAGGGCAAATCATTTTAAGGTAGCCCAGATCATTGCTTGTGTGCCAACGTGAATCTAACAAGCCTGCTTGAGCAAGTCCGAGCGTAGCCCCGCAAATTGCGCCAACAACTATCCCTTCCTGTAAACACCTCTCGGAAAATTGTAGTATGGGTGCGTGCATAGCTTCTGTCCATGTCGTTCCACCAGGCAAAATCAGCGCATCTATGCTGTCGATGCTGCACTCATCCACTTGAATATCCGGCATGATTTTCAATCCGCCCATGGTAGTGACTAGCGTCTTTTCTATGCCGACGGTGACTATTTTTACGGGAGCCAGCCCTTTTCTGAAGTATCTTCCAGAGTTCAGTTCGGCGGTTAAATACCCTACTTCCCAATCGGACATGGTATCAAACACATAAAGATATACGGTAGAATTCATGTTCTAAGCGCTCCTCATAAAGTTTATTAGATAACCATTCTTCTTTAAGGAGTGGTTACCGTTATAATAAAACAACTTCACTGACAACTACTGTCACTGAAGTTGATAAACTTTAAATATTGGCTGCGCTGAATGAATTTCGTGTACGCCAAGTTCTAACGGCCACCATAGTCGCTTAGACACGAAAAATGGCCACTTGATCCACCTAACTGCCACAGGTGCGCTTAGTTGCATCAAATACAGGCCATATCTACTGAAATCAACAGAATAACTGCGCTCCTGTCCGTTTTAGAATCGCAAAGTGGTGATTTTGGGTCAAATAGGTGCCGTGGTGGCCGTTACAACCTAAGCATAACAATTGCTCCAGCTCGTGTTACTTGTTGAAGGGGACTAAACGTGTTAGCCCCTGTTCTACTCTACGCCATGTTCTTGAAGAGCGGGTTCCTAGCTCAGGAGCCCATTGCATGACCACTTGCGTTATGACGTATGGGCGACAGCGCTTATTTCAATCAGTGAAAATTGACCGAGACATAGATCATGCCGTTAAATGAATACCCCTGGGATATGCCGATCCCTTCCTCCCAGGAATGGTGGATCGGAAAGAATACCCCCAAGTCCCTCCAAAGGTGAGCAGGTTCGAAATGCTATTCGCTATCTATATGCTAACGGATACAGAATACGAACTTCCATTAAATGGGTCTAATTTACTCCGAATTTTTCGTATACTTCATCATATGAAATTGGGAGCTGCAGCGTAAAAGCATAGTGACCCGATACATGCACAAGCGTAAGCCGACCATCCATGAGTTCAGAAAGCTGCCTTGCTACAGCCAGACCTAATCCGGCACCAACCTGCACATGCCGATTCTGCATGGCCTGCTCAGTTTTATAGAAGCGTTCGAAGAGCTTTGCCTCCTGCTCTTTCGTTATGCATTCTCCCTCATTCTCAATGGTCAGATAGACCCACGATTCATCCCTGCTTAATGTGACGTCGATCATTTTTGGGGGGGTTGAGTACTTCAGCGCATTCATAAGCAAATTATCGATAATACGGACCACTTGCTCCGAGTCAATATTGACCGGTGCTCGAAGAACACGGATATGCTGTCTGATGACCGAGTCATTCTCCTCTGCAATGGGGACAAACTCGAACAAGACTTGTTCAGTTAGACCTCGCATATCGACTTCCTGCCTTGTCAGCTTCATATGTCCCGCGGACAGCCGCGTATAAATGAATAGATCATCAATCAGCTTTTTTAGCTGCTCCCCTTTGCTATAGGCATTATTGACAAAACGTTCGTACTCACTCTTATCCTGAAAAGATCGCTTGCGAAGTAAGTCCAAGTAGCCAATTAAGCTGGTCAGTGGTGTACGGAGATCATGAGAGACACCTATTATTAGCTCCATTTTAGACGCTTCATTTTCCCTCTCCTTGACCTTCTGGCTCTCAAGTTGCTCGGCCATCGCATTCATGCTTGCGGCTACTTCTCCAAGTTCATCCTTGCGGCTGATCGGCACACGGTAATGAAAATTACCTTGAGAGATAATACCGAGCCCATCCGCCAATATAGACATGTACATAATGATCCGCCGGGTCAGCAAATAGAACGAAATAATAAAAACAACAAAAAACACTACCGGTACAACATAGATCATGAAGGAGTAATATTCTAAACCATAATTAGGGGCAGTGGAATTGACAGAACTTCCAAAAACACCGGTAACTACAAACGAAATCGTAACCGCAAGAACCGCAGCCCACAAAAACGAGTACCGAATGCTGCGCCATTGCAGCACCCGCTTATTTATCGATTTTATAACCAACACCCCATACCGTCTTGATATATTGCGGTTCCTTTGGACGAAGCTCCAGCTTTTCACGCAAATTACGAATATGAACCATCACCGTATTGTCCGAGTAACCCGAGCGTTCCTTCCAGACCGATTCGTAAATCGTATCTGCGCTGAATACGTGCCCAGGATTGGCTGCAAGCATCGTGAGAATCGCGAACTCAAGCGGAGTCAAATTAACCACTTGGCCCCGCATCGATACGAAATGCTTGGCTTCATCAATGACTAGATCTTGAATGTGAATGCCGTCCGGTTTTTCCTCTTTCGGAGCAGTCATCACCTGTCGTCGAAATTGTGCCTTAACACGGGCGATTAGCTCCATAGGATTGAATGGTTTAGTCATATAATCATCGGCACCCGTTGATAAGCCCATTATTTTGTCTATATCTTCTTCCATGGCGGAAAGCATTATGATCGGCATCGTATACTTCTCTCTAATTTTCATACAGGCATTAATACCGTCCATCCGAGGCATCATTACGTCCAGAATAAGCAGTCCTACCTTCTCATGAGATAGCACTTCCAGAGCCTCGATTCCATCACTTGCCTCAAGAACCTCATACCCTTCATTCCGCAAATAAACGTGCACAACATCCCGGATTTCCGGGTCATCGTCTACGATAAGGATACGGCCCATCCGATCCTCCCCCTCTTCTGACAGTTATTTTGTCAGGATAGCATTCCCACCATACCGAGCGCAATCATTCTCCCCGACCCCGCTTCCTACATACATAAACAAAAGCAGGAGGGAAATTTAACAGGACTAGGGAGATTCGTTCGATTTCAAAAAAATTCGAGAGTAGTTTTCTCATTTGTAGCGAGTACTGAAACGTAATAAAAGTACCTCCTGGCTTGAGTGATTCGTGAATCTGTTTAATAAGATGCATTCGTATGGCCGTTGAGAAATTAAAGAAAGGTAAACCACTAAAAATGCAATCGACGCTATAGATATTATTTCTATTCAGATGGTACACTAACTTCATCGCATTTCCTTCGCACAAAAAATGCGGAAACTCATGTTGAAGCCTTACTCTCATATCTTCATCCTTTTCAAACAGCATGACTCTCATGCCAGGTTTGGTGCATTGTGCCAGCGCCCGTGTAATGGCTCCCGTTCCAGAGCCTAATTCTACAATAGTTTTGACTTGACCCCATGGGGCTGCATTCAACATACGCTCAGCTAAGAATCGAGAACTGGGTGCCACGCTGCCAATGTGTTTGGGGTTATTCAGGTATTTCTTAAAAAACAATATCTGTTGTTTCATCGTGCTTTCGTCACACCCTTTGCGTCAAGTTTAATGTGGATAGGTTGAACGGCTCTCAACAGGAAGGTTTTTACCGAAAAATACACGACGCAGTACCAACAGCAGGAGTAGAAGCAAAGCGGCAAGTCCTACATATGTCTCGTTAAGATGGTTGATAATTATCCATACTTCGTGGCTGTAAGCACGACTGAGTAAAAACAACGACACCACCCATAAGATGGCGCAAGGGTATGAAATACAAAATATACGTTTAAAGGGAATGCCACTAACACCAGCAATTACTGGCACGAAGTACCGAATGACCGGAAGGAGATAGGCAAACGCAAGAAGAATGGAGCCACGTTTAACAAATAGTCGCTCGGCTTGCTTATAACTTCTATGACCACTGAGTCTCCTGAATAAAGAGTGCTTGCTTGCCAGACGACCAAACCAATATCCAATGGTTACAGCTGTGATCATGCCACTTAGAATGGAGCCAATTGTCAACCAAGGATTCAATATTCCCTGCGAGGTCAAAATGCCGGCTGTCACTATCGTCACCTCATTTGGGACAGGTATCCCAAACGGGCCTAAACAAAATGCTATAAAAAATAATAAGTATCCATAATGACTTAGCAAAGTCATGATGAGTTCCACAATCATCAACTCCTAGGTTTTCAAGCATTTTTAAACCGTGAGTCTAGTGTAAAAGAATTTTCTTAGTTGCTTCTGATGATCTTTCTAAAGAAATTCTGAAGAAGTGGAAATATAGGCTCTCAAGCAGCTTGGGAGCTGGCGATAGAAACGCTCATGGATCGATCGAAATCACAACAGGAAAAGCTCGAAATTCGTCGAATGTATAGCATAGAACAAGAGAACGGAGATGCCGGAGGAGATCAATGATTGTACAGACGAAGCTTCATATCCCCCATGTGCGGCGAAACGTCATTACTCGTCCGCGGTTAACGCGGATGCTTACGGAGGGCTTGTACGGGAAACTTACGCATGTATCCGCGCAAGCCGGTTACGGCAAGACGACCTTGTTAAGCGAATGGGCGAAGCAATGCGGGACGCGAGTGTCTTGGATTTCGCTGGATACACGCGATAATGACTACTTGCAATTCTGGAGCGTTATCACTGTTTCTATACAGGAGGCGGTCCCAAGCTTCGGCGAAGGGGTCCGCGCCGTGATCGAGAAGGGGTTATGGGCGTCGTTGGAGCATGCGATACCTGCATTGCTGAATGACTTGGACCGAATCGCCGGCGAGCTTGTAATTGTGCTAGATGACTATCACTTCATCGAAAACCCCGATATTCACAATGCTTTATCCTACTTAATTGAACGGCTGCCCTCACGCATTCATCTCTATATCGCGAGCCGCGGCGATTTGGCGATCCCGACGGCACGACTTCGAGCGAAGGGCGAATTCCATCAGATTACGATGCAGGATATGCGATTCCTGCTCGAAGAGGGACATCACTTCTTCCGGGATACGACCGATTTACCGTTAACGTCGGAGCAAGTGGCGCAGCTGCATCACCAGACCGAAGGCTGGATCAGCGGATTGGAGCTGGCGGCGATCTCCCTGAAGCAAAGCGCAAATATAGCCGACACAATGGATCAATTTAATGGCCGACAGCATCTTATTTCGGATTACTTGCTGGAAGAAGTGTTCACCCATTTATCGGAAGAGATGCGCGCCTTCCTCATCGCTACCTCGATTCTAAGTCGAATGAATCATTCCTTGTGCCAAGCCGTAACGGGACGGCAGGATAGTCAGCAGTATCTTGAGAGATTGGAGCAATTGAATCTATTCATCATTCCTCTAGACGATCAGAGGAATTGGTACCGTTATCATCATTTGTTTGCGGACTTCCTACAGCGTATGGGCGCGAGAGAGGATTCGAGCCACTGGGTGCCAGCGCATAGTAACGCAGCGAACTGGCTCGAGGATGCCGGGTTGGGCGAGGAAGCGATGGAGCATTATTTGGCCGGCGGGCACTACGGGGATGCCGTTCGATGGATCGAGACAAATCTTGATGCGTTAGTTCACTCGGAGAGCATCTCGTTGATTCGGTGGATGTCAGCTATACCGGAACCGCTCTTCGCCGATAAGCCCATGGTCGAGCTGTTCTATATAACCGTACTGTCGGGCGCACAGGATCACGAAGCGGCCTCTTTCCGAATCGGACAGGCGCGGGCTCGGTTTCAGACGCTGGAAGGTAAACTGCCAGAAGCCGAGTGGAAGCAAGCCATGGGCAATATTTACTTCTTCAGCGCGGTCGACGCGTTCCTGCACAAGGACTTGGTCAAAGCCTCCGAATACTACGAGCGGGTAGAGCACTATATGCCGGAGGGAAGCATGTTCCAAACGATGTGGCGCTATCAATATGTCGGCTATGACCCGTTTACGGATTTTTTGGTGCATATTAACGATCTGCATGCAGCCGATGTTTTTTTATCCCGATGGGTGGTTGATTTGGGCAACAAGACATCCTATCCTCTCGCGGGTACCTTCCTCGCTGCTTACAGCAAGCTGCTGTACGAGTGGGATCGGCTTGAGGAGGCGGAACGGTATGCAGAGCTGGCGCTTCGACGCAGGGATGTTCGGCCGTATGCGCGGATTTTCCTGCAAGTCGCTACGACCTCTTCATGGATCCAACAAGCGCTCGGCAATCAGAATCGGGCCGCTGAACTGCTCGCGGACTTGAAGTCGCAGCTCGATACGCCCGATTATCAATTGTTCCTGTTGAAGATCGAAGCCGAGCAAGCTTGTCTGGCCCTGCGGCAAGGTGCAACCGAGGCTGCGCTCCATTGGCTGAGGCGATGCGGGTTAGCGGATACGGATGACGTCCCGCTCCAGCGCGTGTTGGAGTACTTGGCTTTCGCGCGCGTGCTCGCGGCAAGCGGAGCATTCGATGAAGCGTTGGACGTATTAAGCCGTCTGAATCCGTTGCTGCGCCAGGCGGACTGTCTCCGCGATCGGATCAAGGTACTCATTCTGCAAAGCGTCATCCTTCAACGGTCGGGCAGAGCGGCGGATGCTCTTGCTTCGTTGGAGCTCGCTTTGCAATTGGCCGAGCCTCATGGATATATTCGAAGCTTTGTCGATGAAGGCGAGATCATGACCGAGCTGCTGTCCACTTATCTGACAGTAAAGCGCTCGGATCGCGCCCGACAGCGGCACGCGGTTCCTCCCGCCTATGTGAGACAGCTACTTCAAGCGTTGCAGCCGCATCGCGCCCAATCGTCCACCGGAGTCAAACCGTTGCTGACGGAACAAGAAATCAAGGTGCTCCAACTCATCTCGGACGGGTTGCCGAACAAGGATATTGCCCTTCAGCTGTATATCTCGAGTGAAACCGTAAAGTATCATATTAAGAATGCGTACAAGAAGCTTGGCGTCAACAATCGCGTGTTAGCGCTGCAACGCTCCAAGGAATTAGGGGTATTAGACTAAAACAAAAACAGGGCCGCTTGGAGTTTGACTCCATGCAGCCCTGTTTTTGTTACGTTACTTGACCTTTTGCGCCAGCATGTTCAGGATTATCGTTACAGCCTCTGCTCTTGTCGCATGGTCTCCCGGAGCGAAGCGGCTCGCTCCCTTGCCTTCGATGATACCCAGCTTGTGCATGGCCGCCACTGCGCCTGTTGCCCAGGCCGGAATATCCTTGTCATCCGTGAAGCTGGTTGCCGTCGTCGCTTGCGCGGACTGTCCCAGCGCATTCGAGATTAATACCGCCATCTCGGCACGTGTAATGTGGGCATTCGGACGGAAGGTGCCGTCTTCATATCCACGAATGATGCCAGCTTGCGCGGCTTGCGCTACTGCCTTCTGCGCCCAGACGCCGATCTGCTCCTTGTCGGCGAATGTAAGCGCGGTGCCGTCTTGTTCCGGCTTCAACGCATTCATCAGCATGACCGCGAACTCCGCACGCGTTACCGTTGCGTTCGGCTTGAACGTGCCGTCCGGATAACCGCTGACGATGTGCAGGCTTACCGCTTGCTTCATATTCATCTCTGCCCAGTGTCCCGAGATATCGCTGAGTCGAATGCTTGGCGTCTCGGGCTCCGTTACATCTACTTCTTCGCCTACGGCGAAAACCGCAAATTTCGCAAAGTAATCCACCGATACAACAATCGTATTGCCACTCACCACGCCTCCGAGCTCTACCCACGTCTTCTCGACTTCATTATAGAAGAAGACAGAAGGAGTCTGACCATCCTTCAGGCTGTCCGGATCGAAGGTAAAGGTAAGCGTAACGTCCTTATTGAAGTTTTCCGTGACGTTTTTCAGAATTTCATAGATTGGGGTGACCAATACATCTTGGCTGGTGAGCAGCTTCTCTGTATCCGCCGCGACTTCCATCGTGATCTTCAGTTCTTGGCGGGCAGCGCCGGCAGGAACGACAATCTTGACCTTCCCGTCCAAGCTGACCTCGCCCGACTTGCCGACGGGAAGCGTCAGCTTGCCATTCGACGAGGTGACTTTGTCGCTGGAAGGCGTCCATCCGCTAGAAGTCGTCGATCCATTGCCCGGTATATTCACGACTTTCCACTTCGCATACAACGTTACATTCGCCGTTCCCATCGTGAACGTATCGCCTGCGGCATAATTCGTTCCGTTGCCGTCAGCCTGCGTGTTCCAGCCCGCGAACGTGTAGCCGGACTTCGACAGGTTCCCCGTGTTGCCATGTACAGTTGCCGTTGCGCCCTGCGAGTAGGAGCCGCTATCCGCAGGCACGCTGCCGCTGTCGCTGCCATTCCCGTCGTACTTCACGAACTTGTGGATCGTCCGCAGATACGGATATCCGTTGTTGCGCGATGCGTCGATCCCCCAGATGCCCGCGAAGTCCCAGCTCGGATCTGCATAGGTGCTTGGCATCTTCATCTCCTGAGTCGATTTGCCTTCGCCTTTGTCTGTATCCGATTGACGAGTGGTCTCCATATCATAGAAGCTGTGGCTGATCGTTCCGTAATTTTCGGCTACCAAGCCCCCAACATCGAAGTTTCCTGTTACGCTGCCTGCGGCATAGCTGTTGAAGATGGTTCCTCCATCGTTCTCACCTGTCAAGCCGCCTACTAGCGATTCTCCCGTTATACTTCCCTTGGTATAGCTATTGCCGATCGTTCCATCGTTTCGGCCTGTCAGGCCGCCAACTACCTCACTTCCTGTTACACTTCCCGTGGTATAGCTATTGCTGATCGTTCCATCGTTTCGGCCTGTCAGACCGCCAACTAGCGCTGTTCCCGTTACACTTCCTGCGACATAGCTATTGTCGATCGTGCCCTCATTTCTGGCTACCAGCCCCCCTGTATAATAACCTTCCCCTATTACGCTTCCCGTGGAGTAGCTGTTATCGATTGCTCCGTTATTCATACCTGCCAGAGCACCAACAGAGAAGTAACCCTTGACATATACATCTTCCAGCTTCATACCGGTCACCCGGGCATGCTGCCCTAGGGAACCAAAGAGCCCCAAGAAATTATCGGATCCATTAATCAAGAGGCTTGTGACCTTGTGTCCGTTGCCATCCATGTGACCCTGGAATGGATGATCAAGGTTCCCAATGGGCGTCCAGCCTTCTCCAGTCTGGTATTCGCTCAGATCAATATCTGCCGTAAGCTTGAAATACAAGCCGGTGTCCAGATAGCTTCTGACCCTATCTAATTGTTTAGGGGTTGCAATCTGATAAGGATCGCTCTCTATTCCCGTTCCGCTAAACACAGACCCTGCCGGTACAGCTGTCCACTTCGCATACAAGGTTACATTCGCCGTTCCCATCATGAATGTATCGCCTGCGGCATAGTTCGTACCGTTGCCGTCGGCCTGCGTGTTCCAGCCCGCGAACGTGTAGCCCGTCTTGCCGAAAGGCTCTTCAGGACGAAGTACGTTGACCGTTTCTCCCAGCCAGTAGAGGGTGCTGTCCGTCGGTACCATTCCGCTGTCGCTGCCATTCCCGTCGTACGATACAATCTTTTGGATCGCTCCCAGATAAGGGTATCCATGATTAAGCGAGGCGTCGATCCCCCAGATGCTCGTAAAGTCCCAACCTGCATCCGTATAGGTGCCTTCCGTCTTCATTTCACTAGTCGATTTTCCGTCGCCTTTGCCCGTATCCGATTGGTTGGATGTATCCAAGTCATAGAAGCTTTGGCCGACGGTGCTCTGATTCAGACCGATCAAGCCGCCTACATCCTCTTCTCCTGATACCCTCCCCGTGGCGTAGCTATAGGTAACCGTTCCTGCATTTATGCCCACCAAACCGCCTACCATACTGCCTCCTGTTACGCTTCCCGTGGTATAACTGTTGCTAATCCCACCCCCCCAATTTTCGCCTACCAAGCCGCCAATACGAGCATTGCTTCCTGTTACGCTTCCCGTGTTATAGCTGCTGTCAATTGATCCTGCATTGTATCCAATCAGTCCGCCTACTAAGCTGCCTCCTGTTACGTTTCCCGTGGTATAGCTGTTATTAATCGCTCCCTCATTGTATCCAATTAGTCCGCCTGCACTCTCGTCTCCTGTTATAGTTCCCGCGACGGAACTGTCGCTGATCGTTCCTCCGTTGTAACCTGCCAAGCCGCCAACAGCGAAGCCCCCCTTAATATCCACATCTTCCAGTTTCATATTTGTAATGTCGGAATTATATATAACACCAAATAACCCCAAGTAATAATCTGTTGGTCGATTTATCGAGAGATTGGTGATCTTGTATCCGTTGCCGTCCATGCTGCCCTCGAAATAACGATTCGTATCCCCAATCGGCGTCCAACCTGCTCCCGACTGATAATCGCTCAAGTCAATATCAGCCGTTAATTGGAAGTATACACCTTCTCCGAAATAGTTTCTGACCATGTCGAGTTGGCCGGGTGTCGCCACTTGATAAGGATCGCTCTCCACACCCGTTCCGTCATACACAGACTCAACCGGCAACCCCGTCGGTATCCACTCCGCATACAACCTTACCATTGCCGTCCTTATAGAGAAGATTTCGCCTACATCATAATGAGTCCCCGTTCCATCCGCTTTCGTATTCCAGCCATCGAAGGTATAGCCTGCTCTCGTCCGCTCCTCGATGTCCAGAACCGTAACCGGATCTCCCACTTCATAGGTATGACTGTCGATCGGATCGTTCCCGTACACCAGACCATTCCTGTCGTACTGCACGCCCCCTTGAGCCACGTAACATGCTTTCGGTGTACTATAAGCGGGATCAGTACCGATAGAAATGACTTCACACCAAACGCCTTCGGTACGAGTAACAGAAGCATAGGATCCATTCGCGCCGAAATACACGTCTTGCGTCCCCGGGAAGGAGCATAATTTATTCTCATCCGCACACTTGAACATTTGGCTGATGTCCTTGGGAAGGTCAGCGGCTGATACCCGCAGAGGGAACGACATGGAGGACCACATCACCAATACCAAGAGTAGAATTAAAAAACCCTTTTTAAGAAACTTCTGATTGTTACCTATAACCATAAACCAGCCTCACTCCTCTTTTTCATTCTGATGCGTTTTCGCCAATTATCGACACTATGCCTTACTATAAGGCGATATTCGCAAAATAAACATCACCCATTCGGGTAGGATTCAGAGAAAGGTGAGGTGAACCTATGGAGCCTAGTGTCTATCCTTTTAATAGAATTGACTATAGTCTAATTAGACTATATAATACTTCTAGTCCAATTAGACTATGGTTGTTGTATGAAGGAGTGAAGATGAAATGATAAAATCATTTTTAATGTTAGGTCAGTCTAATATGGCAGGCCGTGGATTCCTGCATGAAGTCGAACCTATCTATCATGAAAAAATAAAAATGCTGCGGAATGGACAGTGGCAGATGATGACAGAGCCGATTAATTATGACCGTCCGGTCTCCGGTATAAGCTTGGCGGCGTCGTTCGCCGATGCCTGGTCGAAAGCCAATCCTGATGAAGAAATTGGGTTGATTCCTTGTGCAGAAGGTGGCAGTTCCCTGAATGACTGGCATCCGGAAGGCATCCTTTTTCAGCATGCTTTGTCCGAAGCTCGCTTCGCTTTGCGGTCCAGTCAAATCTGCGGAATCCTGTGGCACCAGGGTGAGAGCGACAGTTATCGTTCGCTACATGAAACGTATTACGAGAAATTAACCCTTATCATCGAGACCCTAAGAAACGAATTGAATCTTGATGAGGTGCCGTTGATCATTGGCGGACTTGGTGATTTCCTTGGGAAGACCGGTTTTGGACAGAACGCGACCGAGTATCGACAGGTCAATGGACAATTGCAGACATTCGCTAACAATCAGCCAAATTGTTATTTTGTAACAGCGGCGGAGTTGACCGCAAATCCTGATGGCATTCATGTAGACGCAGTTTCGCAACGCAAATTCGGCTACCGCTATTTCGAAGCCTTTTCGAGAAAGTGCCATGTCCTGGAGCCTATCCCAGGGGAGGAGCAATCGCTGAAAGTGGAGCGAAATTATTCGAAAACAGAACAGATTTACCTTCATAGCCTGGATTTGGCTTCAGGTAAACTCACGTACGCAGAATTCGAGGCGCAGATGGCGAAGGTGATGCAGCCGTGATCCCCTTACTGATCCTTGGCTTACTTATCCAAAACCCCGGCGCTCACGGCTATGAACTATTGGCCTTCATGGAAAAACGCCATTACAAATACATTGTCAACTTCACGAAAGGCTCCTTTTATTACAATCTGCAGCAACTTGAAGAAAAAGGTTGGATTGAACAGATTCCGCAGCATCCTTCAACCAGTGGGCGCGACATTCGGAATTTTAAAATCACCGAATCGGGGATGGCTGAATTCGAAAAATTAATGGTCGAGTATGGTACCAAATCGGAATATGTGAACCTGCAATTTTATGGGGCACTGCTCTTTGCCGATGAATACGACAAAAACAAATTGCTGCAACTGATCCAGTCGCAACTAGACCAGACTAAAACCCGAATCGCCCTCCTGGATGAGTACCTGTCCAACACACAGGAACTTCCCGGTACAATCGATTACTACCGCCGCATGAACGAAAATTCCCGTTCCCATCACTTGGTTAATCTAGCATGGTTTGAACAATTGAAAGCAGACATAGAGGGCTCTGTTGCAGGAGGTATCTAGACTGAGAATTATCAAAACAGAGCCGGCATTGTCCTTGGGTTATGACGTATGGGCGACAGCGCTTATTTCAATGAGTTGCTCAGGAAACGCTAGCTCTGACACGCCAATGAGGCTGCCGGCAGGACGGTGCTCCCCCATATATTCTCTAAACAACCGGATGCAAGGCTCAAAATACCCCTTCACGTCTGTCAGGTACACCTCTACATACGCAAGGTTTGATTTGGTGACGCCGAACCCCGCAAGTACACGATCTAGGTTCTCAAGCGTCTGCCTGGTCTGCGCCTCAATGTCCCCTGCACCAACGAATGTGCTCTCCATATCGTGGGAAAACTGACCTGAGACATAGATCATGCCGTTAAATGAATACCCCTGGGATATGCCGCTCGCTTCCTCCCATGCCACACCGTGATTAAACGTTCGTGCTATTTTCATTTGTGTTCTCCTTTCGTTCGAAGTATGGTTAGTATAAGATGAAGGCAATCAAAAAAATAGTACGCACTTTTAGGATAGGTACTAGCAGAAAGGATAGTGTCAGCATGGGTATGTCTGAATATAGGGGCAAAGTGAAGCGTCTCCAAGACACTCCCTTTGGATATACACTGTCGGTCATTGGCGGCAAATGGAAGATGGTCATCATCTACCTGCTAGCGGAGAACGAGCCGGTTCGCTTTAACGATCTGAAGAGGCAAATCGGGGCGATCACGTACAAGACATTGAGTTCACAGCTTAAGGAGCTGGAGCAGGATGGAATGGTGGATCGGAAAGAATACCCCCAAGTCCCTCCAAAGGTTGAGTACCGCCTTACAGACAAAGCGAAAACCCTGCTCCCCATTCTTGAGGGGCTATGTGAGTGGGGAGCCGTCCACCGTTCCCCCAATATCGATGAGGAAGACAGATGACAAGCAACTCTTCTAGATGGATAAGAAACGCGCCAAACCACTTATGGTTCTAGCGCGTTTTGTTAATTTTATTCGAAGACTTTAGAGACCACAAAATGATCTACCGCTGCCTGCTCAATTGCCAGTCCTTCCGTGTAACGTCTCATAAACAAGGCAAAGCCCTGCACATCTGCACTATCTGGATCAACCTCTTGTCCTTCACCATTGTTGAATACTTTAGTGGCAAGGTAATCAGGCAACCCCTCGTCCTGCTCCTTATGAAGCATATAGGATGCCAGAATTGCCATGCCCCACGCGCCACCTTCCCCAGCTGTTGACCTGACCGACACAGGGACATTCAGTGCTGCGGCACACATTTTTTGACCGACTAACGGCGTTTTGAACAATCCACCATGCGCCACAATACGGTCAATCTTTATCTGCTCCTTCTGTGTCAACGTATCCATCCCGAGCCTTAGTGCAGCAAACGCGGTAAACAGTTGGACTCTCATAAAGTTAGCCAGATTGAAGTGGCTTTGTGGAGAACGAACGAATAGCGGACGGCCTTGTGCAAACCCGGTAATGTTCTCACCTGAATAGTAGCCGTAGCTCAACAAGCCACCGCCATCCGCGTCTGCTTCCAGCGCTTTGTTGAACAGGACGCTGAATAACTCATTCCGATCGATTTTCAACCCCAATGCTTCATAGCATTCACCGAACAAGCCGAGCCAAGCATTAATCTCGCTGGAGCAGTTGTTGGCTAGAACCATGGCGACAGGGCAGCCATCAGGTGTAGTTACGATGTCAATGTCCGGATACACCGTGGATAAATCCTTCTCCAGTACAATCATGACAAACACCGACGTACCTGCGGAAATGTTCCCGGTACGCTTTTTGACGCTATTCGTAGCGACCATGCCCGTTCCGGCATCTCCCTCTGGAGGACATAGCGGAATACCTGCTTGCAGGTTACCTGATGGATCTAATAATCGAGCACCAGCTTCATGGAGATAGCCAACATGATTACCTGCAGGATAAAATTTAGGTAAAATATCTTTAAGACTCCACGGGTAGTCTTTATCGGCAATTAAATCAGCAAACTGCTTCAACATCGTTTCATTATATTGCTGTGCAGACTCATCGATTGGGAAAATACCCGAGGCATCCCCGATACCCAGAACCTTGTTGCCAGTCAACAGCCAGTGAATATAACCCGACAAAGTCGTCATATAATCGATGTGATGGACATGTTCTTCATCGTTCAAAATCGCTTGATACAAATGTGCGATACTCCAGCGTTGAGGAATTTTGAATTGGAATTTCTCGGTTAGCTCCAATGCGGCTGTACCCGTTGTGGCATTACGCCATGTTCGAAACGGAACCAGCAGCTCCCCTGCTTGATCAAGTACAATATAGCCCTGCATCATGGCAGAACATCCAATGGATCCGATTGTTTGCAGGGTTACGCCATAATGATTCTCAACCTCTTGCTTTAATTGATGATAGGTTTCTTGCAGCCCGTTTATAATTTCATTCAGATGGTACGTCCAATAACCATCAATCAATTGATTTTCCCATTCATAGCTACTGGAACAGATGGTTTCACAATTGTGATTCATCAGCACAGCCTTGATGCGTGTAGAACCAAATTCGATACCAAGCGAGGTTTCTCCCCTGATTATCGCTTGTTTCATATTTTGATCCATGACGGCATTGCTCCTCCCTCCATTTGAAGATAGAACCGGGTATAACACTAGGGTCTCGAGTTGTGTTAATGTAAACGTTTACCAATATAATAGCAGTTGAAACTTAGTTTGTCTAGTAAACAAACTAAGTGGATAAACCACCATTGCTTCCACTATTCCCATGGTTCAACTCGCTGTCTGTAACGAACAAGTTTAAGGCCATCCTAAGCGGATGGCCTTAAACTTGTTACCTATACACACTACTAGGCCCACCTATCTTACAGATGCGATCCACCGGTCGCATCAATCATCTGTCCCGTTACCCATCGACCATCCGGCGAAGCCGTGAAGGCGACGATGTCCGCGATATCAGAAGGCTTGCCGACGCGTCCAAGCGCTGACATCTCTTCGGCCATTTTACGACCATCAGTGGTATGCAGCCACGACGCATTGACTTCGGTATCGATGATACCTGGCATAACAGCGTTCACGGTAATACCTCTCGGACCTAGAAGCTGGGCCAGGTGTAAGGTGAATGTATTGAGGGTACCTTTGGTTAGATTGTAGGCCATGATATGCGGATAGGCAATTCGTGTCACCCCGGATGAGATATTGATGATGCGGCCTCCATCCCGAAGTCGCCCAAGCGATTGCTGGACGAGGAAGAATGGCGCCTTGACGTTGATCGCGAACAGCCGATCGAATTCCTCTTCGCTTGTTTCTTCTAATGACGACGATGTACCAATTCCAGCATTGTTGACCAAGATATCGAATTGGTTAGCTCCAGTCTTGCGGATAAGTTCCTCATCCAGGCTCTGAAGGAGCAGCTCAACTCCGTCCAGGGAATCCAGCTCGGCGCCAATGGCGAAAGCTTTACCACCTGCTGCTTCTATCGCGGAGACCGTCTCTACAGCCGCATCAATCCGTGTGCCATAATGTACGGCCACAAGCGCACCTTCAGCAGCAAGACGTCGCGCAATCCCTCTCCCGATTCCTCGGCTGGCTCCAGTAACGACTGCGATTTGACCTTTCAATCGTTTCAAATTCATTTGCAAATCCTCTCCTTGTCATATGGTCGATACCATAATAAACCCTCCCCAAGAGGGGAGAGTCAAGGAGTGGATTCTAACCCTCTTTCTAAGATTCGTTCGACCGGTATGATTGCCTCTGCCACTCTCAGATGGCCGTAGATATCTTTGTCCGGCGTCAGATAAACCTCTCGGACCGGGATCGTCTCGAGTGGCCGGTAGCCCTTGTCAACGATCCATGCCCGTATCGTCTCGCTCGCGTTACAATTGTCTTTATAGGGGTCGCAGTGATGGGTATAAGAGACAGCTTCCTTCACATTGGGTAATTGATGAATTTTCACCCTGTGGCTAATAGGGATTGGACTTGAGACGGGAATAGCGACCTCGATATCCGAAGGCTCCTCGTTGCTATCAGCCTTCCTGTGCCAGACGATTGTCATCTCACGGTCTGTCTCTTCACCCTGTGAGCGGACATACTGCTTCAGTTCATCGAGCAGCAGACACAGTTGGCTTTTCGGCACAGTTTCACGGACGTATGCGACTAAAACCGGCTCCACGCTTCGGAGCAAGAACTTCCCTTCCTCTGCAACCGCCTCATGGTGTTCGATCCGTTCGAGTCGCTCATCGACCTCTAGTAGTTGCCGCTGAGCCTCTTGTATCTGTCGTTCCAATTCCTCCCGCTTCTCAAGCAATGTGTACTCCGCTTGCGCTAGAGAGGCTCCTCCTATCAAAAGTGGTCTTATCATCTCAAGGGTCAAGCCCTGTTCTTTGAAACCAGCGATACGACGGATGGTTAGCAGTTGCTCTGCTGAATACAAACGATATCCTGACTCTTCGTCCACTTGTGCAGGCTTTAACAGTCCGATTTCATCGTAGTGGCGCAGCGTCTTCACTGTCACGCCGCTCAGTTTGGCAAACGCCCCTATCTTGAACATCCAGACAACCCCTTTTCGGATTTCAGCATGACACTGGCCCTATTAGTTGGTATAATATCAATATGCAGCAACTTTTCCAATTGTTGAAAAGTTTCTATGCACGTTCTATTACGAAGCGAAGAACCCAATGAAGATGAGCTAACGATAGCGATTAAGTTAAGAAAAGGCCCCATAGTTGAGGCCAAATGGTGAAATTATTCCTTTCTTCTAACTGGAATCCATACTTCACACACGGATTCGTTCTGGCTTTTATCCACCCAGTAGTATTTCTCCATACATGGTCCTTCCACTTGTTCAAAGTTTGAAGATGGAAACCACTCCGAATAAATACGTCTCCAGACATCTTGAATATCTAGCCCGTCGATCACCACATAGGTTTGAATTGGAATATGAAGGATCGTCAGCTCCTCTACGGCTTCCATTCCTTCCGGAAGCTCGGCCCCCATTAAATACTTCCTAGTTCCATCCTCACTAAAATCGAAGTGATAGCCACTTAATAGAGTTCCTACAGGCCGGCCAATTGCTTCGTTAATCCGATCATGCGTGCCATTCGTCCAAATCTCCTCTACAAAAGCCGGTATCTCCGTGAAGGGGTCTTTACGAATGACAACGTCCTTTCCGATAATTGTTGAATCCTTCTCCTCTACAATCCGATAGTTCATTTCTGTTTCTCCTTTGATCTGAATTTGAAAGGAGATTTGAGGGAACGCTTTGAGCTTGACATTCCTTTTCTTTGCCGCCAGCGGAGTTACGCCATGTATGCGTTGGAATGCTTTAGCGAATGCCTCCGGACTCTCATAACCATATTTCAATGCAATATCGATGACCTTAACATCCGTTCCTACCAGTTCTTGCGCCGCAAGCGTAAGCCTACGGTTGCGAACATATTCAGATACCGTAAAACCCGTCAAGGAATGGAACATTCGCTGAAAATGGTACTTCGATGACATCGCGGCTCTAGCGATATCTTCAATTCCAATGTTCGTGTGCAGATGCTCTTCCACGTAATCTATCGCTTGCCGAATTAATCGAAGTGACTCCACTCATTCTCATCTCCTTTCTGTTTCAGTTTAGAAGAAGTATTGAATAACTTCATGTTTGAAAGTGCTCTATTTTGTCTGATGAACTTGCCGCTACTTATGATAAGGCTCCCCCCGATTAATCTTCACCGCCCGATACACCTGCTCCACCAGCATTAGCCGCATGAGTTGATGCGGGTACGTCATCCGTCCAAAGCTCAACTGCTGCTGTGCACGCGCTAGGACCGCTTGGGACAGCCCGTTGCTTCCCCCAATGACAAACACGACATGACTGCGCCCGTAGGTGGCCAGCTTGTCCATTTGGGAGGCCAGCTCTTCTGACGACCAGAGTGCCCCGCCGATAGCCAATGCGATAACGTGCGCATCTGGTTTGATCTGTGCAAGGATACGCTCACCTTCCTTCTGACGCACTTGGTCTTCCTCCGCCGCGCTCATCGTCTCGGGGGCTTTTTCGTCTGCTACCTCTGTAAGCTGCAGCTTCACATAAGGCCCCAATCGCTTGGCATACTCCGCAATGCCTTGCACCCAATACTTCTCCTTGAGCTTCCCAACCGCCACGATCTGTATGTTCATTTGATTCTGCCCTTCCCTTCTTCTATCTATATATGTAAATGATGTGATGGTCCCACAGTGGTCAATGGCTGAAGAGGGTAGGAAGGCCCTGGAGAAGCGGAGCGCTCGCCTTTGTCCACGGATTTCCCCCTATGCAGGGGTTATCAATCAAGAAATCCGGGGACAACAGCGATCGTAAGGGCCTCCTACCCGCGTAAGCCCCTGAGCACGCACATCCGTCCATTATTTACATCCCCCCACTCCAACCAAAACCATAACCCGCCCCAACTCGACGTGAATCTTAAGCTTTTCTAACCGAAAAAACCGTTTACACTTCTGGTTAGCGGTTAAATAGATGTCAGGCAAGCAAATTCCAAAACGCGAAAGCGCGAAAGGGGAAGTTGAAAATGAAAACACGTAAAAAGTGGGTAACGATGTTGCTGACGTCTATTATGAGTGTAGGTCTGGTATTCGGAGCTGCAGCTTGCGGTGACGCAGGTAACGGTACGAATAATACCATGACGGATCCGGGTACGACACCTCCACCAGCTGAAGATCCAATGACTCCAGCTCCAGATGACACTGCCCCAATGGCACCTTAATGCAGAGATTGCATAGAGGGCTCACGTTAGCAGAACAGGTAACGCCTGTCCCGCCATGGAGGCTCGGTTAGATGAGGCACGTCCGTCAGCGCAAGCTATCGGTTCGTTGCTACCCCTCTAACGCCGAACCCCCCGCGTCACCTACGCATCATGCGTAGGGACGCGAGGGGTTTTGTGCGTGCCTTCATTTAAATTTACTACCCACTATAGCTTGGTGAAGAAGCCGCAGGGGGAGGGTTGAAGCTGGAGAAGCGAAGCGTTCGCCTTTGTCCCCAAATTTCATCCCCTGAAGGGTTTACACCATCATGAAATTTGGGGACAACAGCGATCGGAAGATCAACCCTTCCACGGAGGTCTCTCACTCAAAACCCCTATACGATCAAGTAGGAGGCTGGCTCCTCACACAGCTCACACTTCAGCGGCGGATCCCAATTGGCGAAGCGCGTCTCGCGCAGGTCGACCACGTCCGGGGCATCCTCGTATTCATCCACAAACTTATCAATCGACAATTCGATATGTTCCTTGCATACACAATACATCGTTTACCCCTACACTCCATCTCTATGGCCCGCTGCTGCGGACAGAGCCAAGGGCGCCTTTCAGCCGATTTGGCCGTCTGCGCCCTCTCCCTGCCAGCTAACCGCCTTGGGCTGCTAGTCTTATTGATCCTCTTCGTTAACCTCCACCAGCGTCAGCGTGGTGGTCTGTTTCTTGCCTTCCCGGTAAAAGGTCACCTCGACCTTGTCGCCGATCGCCTTCTTCATATACAGGTACTTGCGCAGCTCCATCGTGTTGCCGATGGGGGTGCTGTCGAGCTGGACGATCACGTCGTCGAGCTCCAGCCCTGCTTTCTTGGCTGGCCCGACGGCCTCCAGCACGATGATGCCCCGCTTCACCTCTGCAGGCAGCTGCAGCGTATCCTCTGCCGCAGGGTCTTCGCCCTCTTCCTCCGCCGCACGTTGACGCATGGCTTCCTGCAGATAGTATTGCTCCAGATCGAGTGTGAATACGCCGACATACGGACGCTTCACTTTGCCGTACTCGATCAGGCTCTTCACGACCGGCATGGCCTGGTTAATCGGGATCGCAAAGCCCAGTCCCTCCACGCCGTAGTCCGACACCTTCATACTGTTGATGCCAATCAGGCGCCCGTTGAGGTCGACAAGTGCCCCGCCGCTGTTGCCCTGGTTGATTGAGGCATCGATCTGGATGACCTCCTGCTCCCAGTCATACACACCATCCTGGTTCAGTGAGACCGGGATGATACGGCGCGTCTTGCTGACGATCCCCATCGTCAGGGAGTCACCCAGACCGAGCGGATTCCCGATCGCAATGACCGTCTCACCATCACGAATCTTCGTTGAATCACCGAGCTCGGCAACCACGTCGATCCCCTTGGCATCAATCTCAAGCACAGCCAGATCGGTGATCTGGTCTTTGCCGATGATTTTGGCCTCGCGGATCTCCCCGTTGGTTAGTACCGCCTTGACCGAAACCGCATCCTGAATGACGTGGTAGTTGGTAATGATGCGGGCCTTGCCCTTCACCTTCTCAAAAATAACGCCAGAGCCAAGTCCGGCCTCTTGCAGGGTCGCTTCCTCTTCCGGAAGGAGGCCTTCCTCCTCCTCCCAGAACCCGCCGGGCAAGCCAAAGCTGTCGAGCAGCTGCTCATTAATGATGCTGACCACTGCCGGTCGAATCTTGGCAGACGCTTGAATGGGCCGTTCGTACGGATCCAACGATTGCACCGCACCAGTGGTCGGTTTACTCGGAGACGTCCCCGACCCGGTACCCCAGCCCTGGGTAACCAAGCCAAAGACCAGCACCACTGCCAGCGAACTGATCAGCGAAGAAGCAGCTATGATCTGCAGCGGTGACCACCCGCGGCCCGAGCGCCGGACGCCAAACGACGGCCGGGGCTCGCGGTTGCTTCGCCTGGACACCTTGGTCGAGTAAAAATCGTCATCGAATAAACTCATCAGCTTCCCGCTCCCCTCGATGTCTCAGACATCAAGACAATATAGTTATTAAATCCCCCACTCAGGAATGATCTCTATATCTTTAGACTACACTAGTGATAGAAATGTTACGAAAAAGGAGCTAATCTCATGCAAATGATATCGCGCACGACCTGGGAACAAGTCCAACTCGCCGCCAGCGTCGGTGACCTCAAAGATGATCACTACCAACTCCTGCTCAACGTCAGCGCCATGATGGAGCTGCTCGTAGAGAAGGGTGTCCTCTCCCGTGAGGAGATTCGCCATAAAGCCGCTTTTCTCGATGGAGATGCCAGCGCTGGTGCCGCCGATGCCTATCTCCGCTTCACTTCGTCCCACTCAGTAGACCGGTTATAATACGTATCCTTCAGCGCGAATTCGTCACGCTTGAAG
This sequence comes from Paenibacillus daejeonensis DSM 15491, assembly GCF_000378385.1. Lineage (GTDB taxonomy): Bacteria > Bacillota > Bacilli > Paenibacillales > Paenibacillaceae > Paenibacillus_D > Paenibacillus_D daejeonensis. Next base: position 525,132 of record NZ_KB899661.1, read on the forward strand.
AAGAACCCGTTACTCTCTAATACATTATTCACGGTCAGCTTGGCCAAATCCATCAGATTATGGTCCCGGCTCAGGTGAGCCAGGTACACCCGCTGAGTCCGGTCCGACAGCAGCTCGCACAGCGCTTCGCCAGCCGCTTCATTGGAGAGATGGCCGATGTCGCTGAGTATGCGCCGCTTGATGTTCCATGGGTAACGTCCCACGCGCAGCATGTCCACGTCATGATTGGACTCCAGCACCAGCACGTCCGACTCGATCACCTGCTCCTTGACCTTGTCGCTCATATAACCCAGATCGGTCACAAGGCTGAGCTTGCAGTTATCGCTGTAGAAGCAATAACCGACCGGCTCGGCCGCATCGTGAGAAATCGCGTACGATTGCACCCGCATCCGCCCCAGCATGCCCCCTAATTCTACCGCAGTCCCGGTGCCCATGACAAATCGTTTGTCCGCCTCGATGGCCCCCACATGCTTGTGCATCTCTTCCCACGTCGCCTCATTGGCATAGATGGGCAGCTGATGCTTGCGGGCAAAAGCCCCGAGTCCCTTAATATGATCGGAATGCTCATGCGTAACAAAAATCGCATCGATGTCCTTGCCCTCGACCTCGCGTTCGCGCATCAGTTCCTCGAGCTTCTTGGCGCTCAGCCCGGCGTCGATCAGCACGGTTGCGTCCTCCGACTGCACAATCGTCGCATTCCCCGTCGATCCGCTTGCCAATACTGTAAACCGCAGTCCCATAGCTCCTCTTGCCTTCTTTCTCGTCCCATTGCTGTAGTTGTGAATCTCTATGTCTCTATGTCTTTATGACGTTCTTATGTCTAGTTCGAGCCCGTTACAACCCGTCTAGCGTCACCGTGCTGTTCTCCGTCACGATATCTCCGCTAATCGCATGCACGTAGATTGGCGGTTCCCCTTCGTCCAGCAGCACCCGCCAGAACGGCGCCGACACCTGCGTCTCCGAGTCAAACATCTGACCCTGATACCCCAGCCGAATCTCTTGAATGTTGGAGCCCTCCTGAAGGAAGTTCTCGATCAAACTCTCGACCACCTGCAGGGCGGATAACACTGTCTGCGCCTTGGCCTCACCGGGCTGCACCTGATCCACCATATCCTGGCGATAGGCAATAATCTGCTGATTGCTATAGTAGAGCTCCAGCTTAACGTCGTACATCGGCAGCCCGTCCATCATCCGATACAGAGTGAAAATACCATCGCTGCCTGCCGTCGAATCAATAAACGTATACTGATCGAGATTCGGGATGACATCGCCCAGCCCCCGCAACAAGTCTTTCTCATTATATACGATTGTGCTAGGCACTGGCTCTTCCAGCTCTTGCCGTTCTTCCGGCTGGGAAATAAACCGATAGGTCAGATCCCGCAGCTCCGGCTTCTCCGAAGGGATGCTGCCGCTGAGCCGGATATTCTTCTCCTGCATCGTTCGCAGCGTGGCCTGCGGCAGGTCGGTCAGATCGGCGCTGTTGTTCAGCCGCTCGCGAACCTCCAGCCACAGCTGATAGCCGAGGATGATATTAAGCAGCAGGAAAGAGAAGATGAGTACGCTCTTCGCCCGTCTCCAATCCATCGCTTCCCTGCCTCCTCTCCATTTGGTGGTGCAAAGCCCGCGTGGCGCGGATCGTTCTTCCAATCGCCGGTCGGACACCTACTTGCCGATTCTAACGGCCACCACAGCTGCTATCTGGCTCCAAATCGGTGTTTTGACATTGTAACGGCCATATAGACAGCTATTACACCCAAAAACGCCGATTTCTCTGTGAATTTGTGACAATAGCCGCACCTGTGGCCGTTAGAAACGCTAGCTTCACTAAAACGCCGAAATAAGCGCCTATGTGGCCGTTAGAACAAGTTATAGGGGGAACCATTGGGTCGTCTGACTGTTCCTGATCCCCTGTCCAACCGCTAAGGTAAACTAAAGTCATGTTTTTTCGGTTCTTTACACGAGCCAGCTCCGTCAACCTGCCGAAGGCGTCAAGTCCCCGCCGTCCAGCGGGTCGGCATTGTCCAGCATGCCATCGTCAAGCTGGTTCACAGCCCCGCCAGCTGGGTCAATCTCATTGACCGGCGACTCGCTACCGGTCTGGTTGAAGGTGTCACCAGACGGGTTCAGTTCACCGCCCGTTTGGTTTGCCTCGCTTCCGCTGCCTTCACCGCCCGTCTGATTCGCCTCGCTGCCGTTGCGCTCGGCGTCCTCTTCCTCTGGCGTGCCCTCCTGTTCCTCGACTGGGGTCACCGGAATGGATGACTCCACCTGAGTGCCAGTTGGGAGGGCTCCCAGGAGGATGTCCTGCGTGCCATCGGTCAAGCGTACCGCCCAGACCGGCATGAGCGAGATCTGCTGCTCTTCCAGTACCTCTGCGCGGAGCGCTGGGTACAGTGCCCGCACTTCGGCTCGGCGCTCATACGCCTGCAAGGCCTGGGACAGCGATTCACCTGCTGGCAGGTAGCGGATCGTCTTGTCCGCTTCACCGCTCAGAGTCATGAGCGAGCGCTCATATTCACCGACAACGCCACGCTGCAGGGTCAGCCGAATCTGGCCGAAGCGCAGCGGTGGCTCCGTAATGACCGGCAGCGAATGCCAGTATTGCTGGAACACGACACCGCGTCCACCCTCGGCGCTGCCAGGATTGACGAAGCGGTGCTTGCCATCCCAGCCGCCGTGCTGATTGGTGAACTGCAGCCCGGCCATCACGTTCTCCGTCAAGTTGTTGACGTTGCCACTAGAGGCGACGGGGTCGGTATACCGCACCCATTGGCCGTTCTGCTCAACCTGCAGCCCCTGCTTGCCGTCGGTGAAGATCTGCGTGCCGCTGCGGTCACGGATCGTCCGCGTCACCGCGGGATCGAAGAACAGATTGCGCTGCATCTGCTCGGTTGTATATTTGTCGTAACCCACCACCGCCTGCACGGTCTCCAGCGGCTCGGTCGGCAGATAGAGCAATCCATCATTAGTCTGGTACGATGGCCAGTAGGCGCCGTAACCGACATACTCCTGGATATCACTGATCGTCAGATCCGCCCGGACCGACTCGTACACAACCTGGCGGTCGGAGCTGAAGAAGTACACCCGCACTTCCTCGCGCCCCTGCGGATTGAAGATCCAGATGCGGTCGATCTGATCGGCCAGGAATTGTGGATCTGCCTCCAGCTTCAGAACTCTCTGCAGCAATTCGACAGGCATCGCGCTGCCGAATCGCAGCTCTACGCCTTGGTCGCGGTTACGCACCTCGTTCCAGTCCACTGCGGTCCGCGCATTCCGTTGGAATCCCTTGAATTCGCGGCCCCGCAGCTTCTCCAGAATCCGCTCATAGAAGTTGGTCCCCGGGTAGAACACGGTATGTCGATTCTCACCCAGATGAAGCACCATGTCCTCAGGATAGATCAGGTTCTCAATCCGCTCCTCCGGACCCATACGCTCCGTCTGCACATAGTCCTGTTCGGTGGTCGTGGTGGTCCGCAGGGATGGGACACTGTAAGCCAGGAAATAACTCTGCACCAGACTCAGTACAACCAGCAGCACCAATGCACCCGTCTTGAACTTCTCGATCATGCGGACTCTCCCCCTTCCTCGAGGGCAGGCAGCGTGAAGGTCACCGTCGTGCCTTCGTTATACTCCGAGGCCAGGGCAATAGTCCCCCCATGGGCCTTAATAATTTCCCGGGCAATAGACAAACCTAGACCCGTTCCGCCCATATTCCGCGAGCGGGCTTTGTCGACACGGTAGAATCTGTCGAAAATCCGGTTCAAATCACGCTGTGGAATACCAATCCCGGTGTCGATGACGCCGATGGCAATCACACCAGGCTCCGGCTTCATCGCAGCGATCTCGATCCGCCCGCCATCCATCGTATACTTGATCGCATTGGAGACGAGGTTGTCGAGTACCTGATCGATCTGGTCCCGGTCGAGCCAGACCGACGAGATCCCGTGCTCGACACGCACCGACATGCCAATCGACTTCTGCCGCAGCTGGAAGGAGAACCGGTCGGCGACCTCCTCCAGCATTTCCGGCACGCTTGTCGGCTGCCGCCGCAGCGGCGCCTGGTTGGAGTCGAGACGCGAGAGGTGCAGCAGGTCAGTAACGAGTCGGATCATTCGCTCCGTCTCATTGCGGATGACACCGACGAAACGCTCGCCCAGCTCCCGCTCCTGCATCGCGCCGTCATCCAGCGCCTCCGCGTAGCTCTTAATCGTCGTTAGCGGCGTCCGCAGCTCATGCGATACGTTGGCAACGAATTCGCGCCGCGACTGCTCCAGCTTCTCCTGCTCCGTAACGTCCTGCAGCACCGCAATCGTTCCTGCAGCGCTCTTGTCGCGGCGGTAGATCGGCGTGAAGGTGACGCGAATCAGGCTGTCTTCCTTCTCAATCGACGGCTCCATTCGGATAATCGCCGTATGCTCTATGCCCTGAACGAGCTCCTGCACACGCTCCTCTGTCAGACCGAGCAGCTGGCCGAGATACTCGCCGTCATGCTTCTTCACACCCAGCATCTCCCGAGCACGCCGGTTGGTGACGATGACCTGACCGCGGTCGTCCGCAGCGACAACGCCATCGCTCATGTTGGCGAGGATCGACGCCAGCTTCTCTTTCTCCTCCTCATTGGCGGAGAGCGCCTCGCGCAGCCGGTCGGTCATATTGTTGAACGCCTGACTGAGCTGACCGATCTCATCGTCCCCGTACACCGGCACCCGCTGGTCAAAATCCCCCTCCGCCACCGCCGACGCATGCCGCGTCAGGCCTTTGATGGGGCTGGTAATCGTATGCGCCAGCAGCACGCACAGGACGCCCGTCATGCCGAGCGCAATCAGCATCCCGGAGACGAAGATCCGGTTCACCCGGTTAATCGTGTCATTCACTTCATTCATAGAGGCTACAATGTAGACGGCGCCGACAATCTTGGCCTGGCTCGTTCCAGGCCGCGAGATGACCGGTTTGGCGATCACCTTTTTGCGGACATTGTCGGCGTCGATAATATCTTCTTCGTTGTTGCTGATGCCCTGCAGCGCGCGGCTGACCGCGAGCGTCGTGTTCTTGCTGCCCACATAGGACTGATGCGCCACCACCGTGGTGGTGAGCACCTTGCCGCTGGCGTCGAGCACCTGAATCTCGGCTTCATTAATGCTGAACAGCGTACTAACCAGCCCCCGCAGATCCTCAATCATCTGCTCCTCCGTCAGCTGCGACGGCGCGAGCTTCTGCTCCACCAGACGGGTCAGCATGTCGGCCTGCTCATTGAGATTGTTCGTGAAGGAATCGGTCAGCGAGGTCTTCATCGTACTGATAAAATAAACCCCGATCAGCTGCATCGCGATCAGGATTAACAGCACATAGATGATGATCAGCTTGACCTGGATCGTGCGGAAGATCCGAATGCTGTTCATCATCCGTAGCCAAAACCGCCGGCTTTGGGATTACGCATCAGGTAGCCGAGGCCCCGGCGGGTAAGAATGTACTCCGGCTTGCTGGGATCATCCTCAATCTTCTCCCGCAGCCGCCGAATCGTCACGTCCACCGTCCGCACGTCACCGAAGTACTCGAAGCCCCATACCGCCTGCAGCAGGTGCTCACGAGTCATGACCTTGCCACTGTTGCGTGCCATGTAGTAGACGAGCTCATACTCGCGGTGGGTCAGGTCGAGCGGCTCCTGGTCCTTGTAGACGACGTACATATCGGTGTCGATGAACAGGTTGAAAATCTTCAGCCCCTGCTTCTCGCTCTCCGCTGGCTCCTGTGACGATGCGCTCTTTTGCTGCCGGCGCAGCTGTGCCTTCACTCGCGCTAATAGCTCCCGCGTGCTGAAGGGCTTGGTCACATAATCGTCCGCACCAAGCTCCAGCCCCAGCACCTTGTCCAGCTCTGTATCCTTGGCCGTCAGCATGATGATCGGCGTCTGCAGCTTGAGCCGCACCTCGCGGCAGACGTCCATACCGTCCTTGACCGGCAGCATGAGATCGAGCAGGATGAGGTCCGGCTGCTCCGCCAGCGCCAGCTCTACCGCTGTTCCGCCGTCGAAGGCACAGATGACCTCATACCCTTCCTTCTCGAGATTGAACTTGATAATATCGGCAATCGGTTGCTCATCGTCAACAACCAGGATTTTCCTCTGCACAAGTTACACCGCCCGTCGCTTGTCCGTATTTGTGTATCGAAGGACCGCAGCTTGCGGTCGTTAGTCGTTCTGTGTGTTCGCTCTCTATTTTACCATATCTGGGTGCCCCCGTTACAGCCAATGTTCGGGAAGTCCTTCCCCTTTACAAGAAGATCGCCGCAGCGGTCCACTACGGCGATCGGTATTTCGGTATGAGTTCAATTGAGGTATTTGCTTGGGTTTTGTGGCGTATCGTTTTTACGAATTTCGAAATGCAAATGCGTACCTGTCGAGCGGCCGGTGTTGCCCATATCGCCCAGCCTGTCGCCCTTCTCCACAATATCGCCTTGCTGGACCGAATAAGCGTCCAGGTGAGCGTATAGCGTCTTGTAGCCATTCTTGTGATCCACGATAATCGTTTTGCCGTAGCCATTGCGTGTGCCGACGAACTCGACAACCCCGTGGTCGGCGCTCAGAATACTCTTGTTGCCAACCAGGTCGATGCCATTGTGCATCCGTCCCCAGCGCGGGCCGTAGCTGCTCGTCATCCGTGCGTTATTCACCGGCCAGGCAAACGTGCCCGAGCCTTCGCCCGTAATGACCTTGGTGCCCTTGAGCACCACTTCGCTGAGCGGCGCCACCAGCACCTGCTCCTCGACGAGCTCTTCGTGCATCAGATAGCCGTTCTGCTTAATCAGCTTGAACGTGACCTGCTTCTGGCCCGGCTGGCCCGGACGCACTACCTTGGAGGTGCCAGCCATCAGCTCGGGATGCTCTCTGACCTCAATGGGTGCTTCCATCTCAATCGTTTCCTTGACCTGCTCTACCGTCTGTACCGTAATCGCCGGTCGCTCGACCGTCAGGTCAATGACTTCACCGACATCGATTGTGTCGCCCTCGATCCACGGGTTGTTCTGATAGATCACCTGGGAGGAGATGCCGAATTTGCTAGCGATACAGCCAATGCAATCTCCTTGCTGCACTGTATAACTGATCGGCTTCTCTACGCCCTCGGCGAGCCTGCGATACAGCTCGTCCTCGGAGGTTACACGCTCTGGCTCGACCTGGGTACGACCCGTGCCGACCTCTTCGAGAATCTCGACCGAGGTGACTTCCCGCTCATCCGCCGAGGCGTCCACCGCACTCTGGTTATGCGAGAGCGCCATCACCTGCGGTCCCTTGGGCTCGATGGATTCAATCGCATAGCGGTCCTGCACCTGCTGCAGTACCTTGTGTGCTGTACGCTCATCCTTTGCAATGCCGATCAGCTTGCCGTTCACGTTCACCTCATAGCCAATGGCATGGGTACTGAGTCTGCTTCCCAATACCAGCAGCGCGGAATCCGTGTCCGGGTCCGCCTTGTAGGCTTTATCCCGGATATACGATATCTCACCGGAGTCGAGCTCCATATGTATCTCGGGGTTGGCTTCGCGCGCCTCTTGCAGGCGCTGCTCCAGCAGCTCATCCACCCGCGCCGGGTCGGCAATCTCGCCGATCAGCTCACCATTCTGATAGAGATGGTAGTAGGTGACGGTATTCGTTTGTATATAGCGGTCAATCCCGTACCCTGCCATGACGAGCAGCAGCAGTGCTGCCGTTGTCAGCCAGAAGGGCTTGCGGGTCAACCAGCGAAAAGGCTTGCCTGGTGTCGTCAATGGACGACCTGTGTCTTGGGCTCTGAGCTTGCCATCTTGCTTGTTGGTAGATTTCGCCTGATTCGCAGGACCTACCTTATTATTCCTTGATGGTGGTGTTCCTAAGGTCATGATCTGCTCCTTTTTGCTCATCCAGCTAGATAGACTTGTCTCATCGAGCCGGCTCCGTGAGTCAGGACGGCTCTCCACGATTTCTACTCTAGCATAGGCAAGAATGGCAGATCAACAGCACTTCCGGGCTTGGGAGATTAATATTTACTTAGAATATTCATTAATTGAGCGTATTCCTCATCATTCAAATATTGGGCCACGATCTGCTGGACGCTGACCAGCTCCTCCTCCGTCAGACCGTTCTCCATATAGGTCGAAATACTCTGCCACGCCTCTTGCGGCAGCTTGTTCATGAGCAGGCCGAACATCAGCTGCTTATCCTCGTCGCTCATCTGCTCCTTGGCTTCGGCAATCTCGCCTGATGACATCACAGGCGAATCGCCTCCCGCACCACCCTCGGCACGCGTCCCCGTGCCGCTGCCGGTCTCCGTGGAGAGCGGCGGGCCTTGCTCCTCTTCGCTTCCCATGCCCGCTTCGCCACCTGGGCCGGTTGCGCTGCCGGGACCTCCACTGCTGCCGGATCCCGGCTCCCCGCTCGCACCGTTTGTTCCGGGGCCGGACCCACCACCAAGACCTCCGGCGCCCGTGCCGTCGGTGCCTGCTTCTGATCCACCGCTGAGACCTCCGGGGCCATCGCCACTGCCGCCCTCACCTTCACCATCGCCGAGCGCCGCGTCCACATCGTCATCCTCGCCATCTCCCCGGAGGCCGCCTGTGCTGGTAGTGCCACTGCCGGATCCCGTGCCGCCAAGGGCTGCTTCCTCCTCGCGCCCCGTTTTCTGCTGCTCTGTCTGCTCCGCTGTCTCCGTCTTGCCCGATTTCCGCGGCTCCGCACCCCACAGCTGTCCCCACAAGCCCGACATTGCCAGCGGTTGTACCTCCAGGGGCAGCTCGTACTGCTTCAATATCCCGTCCACATAACTAGTGACAATGACACCCGTGGTCCAGATGGACAACACGCTGATGAGCACCGCCGCTGCCATCGTCTTACCCAGCCACTCCGCTACTTTCGCTACCTTCCACATGTCTGTGTACCTCCCATACGTTCACTATATTTACCAGTATGGGCAAGCGGCAGAGTGGGCATTCACCTCTCGGCAACTCTTCTTGAAGACGTATCCACTCCATCCAGCTTAACTCGTTGCAATGTCAGCCTCGTCCCCCCACCCGCTTTCGACGTGTAAAGGTGGATCTGATTGGTCGGGTTGACTGGTAGGTAGGTGGATAGATAGTGGATATGCTGGGTTATAGAGGAACAAAAGTGTCTTATTTCATTCATCCCAATAACCAATTAACGCAAATTTCGTTCCACGTGTAACAAAAAAGCAGAGAAGAGGATCGTTCCCCTTCCCTGCTCTGCTATCACTCGTATATCTCCATGCCAGCTACGATACTGTCCCCGCCGAAGTAACCACCACTTCAAACGCATCATGCGTATTCGGCAATTGCAGCTTCAATTCCTGTGCGTCTGCATCGTAAGACCAGCTTCCGCCCAGGGCTTCCAGCTCTTCGGTCCCATCTGAGGTTGTCAGCGTCACTCGCTCAGGAGCATAAGCCAGCCATTTGATGCGAAGCTGTAACTGCTCCCGCAGCAGAGGCAGCTTCCTCACCCGGTAGGTGCCTGCCAAGACAATATCCCCCTGGTTGAAGCTCATCTTCGTGTCGAGCAAATTGTAAGAACCCTCTTCATACGCATAGGTGCGAGCATCATCCTCATACCATTGTCCCGTCGAGGTGGTGCCTGCCGAGCCCGCATAGACAACTAGTTCAATCGCTGACTGCGCACTCATCTCAGGCTTCCATGCCTCATCATCGGCCAGCTCGGCGATCAGCGCGCCAGCCTTGAGATACATCGGCATCCGCTCGATTGGCGCATACGCCAGGATATGCTGACCCCCGCTATACCGCTCTCCCGTCCAGTAGTCGATCCACTCCCCTGCGGGCAGGTAGACCGAACGCGACTCGGTGTGTGGACGTAGAATCGGCGCAAACAGGAGGTCGCTGCCGACCAGGAATTGGTCGCACATCTCATACACCTTGCGATCGTCTGGATACTCCAGCACGAGTGGCCGCATGACGGGCATCCCGGTCGTGTGCGCTTGGTGGAATTGCGTGTAGAGATATGGCATGAACCGATAACGCAGCCGGATGTAGGTTCTACAGATGTCTTCGATCTGCTCGCCGAACGCCCATGGCTCTTGGCGGATCGATTCGAGTACGCTATGGTTGCGGCAATACGGGAAGAAAGCTCCGGCCTGCGTCCAGCGCGCCAGCAATTCCGGCGACGTATGATGCGCAAAGCCCCCGATATCCGGACCCGCGAACGGTTGGCCAGACAAGCCGAGATTCAGCACCATTGGAATCGACATCGCGAGATGCTCCCAGAAGCTGCGATTGTCACCTGTCCAAGTCGCGGCATATTTCTGAATGCCTGCATAGCCTGCCCGGGTCAGTACAAACGGCCGCTCGCCACCCAGTTGTTTTCTCAAGCCTTGCTGCGTGGCCATCGACATCAGCATGCCATACAGATTATGCAGCTCACGATGCGACTTTGGCGTCCCGTCATTGCCGTGGACCACATCCAGATCCATCGTTTTCGTCGTATTGAATACCGCCGGCTCGTTCATATCATTCCAGATGCCTTGGATGCCGGATTCGGTATAGTAGCGGTGCTGCTCGCCCCACCAGTCGCGAACCTTCTCCTCCGTATAGTCAGGGAACGCGCTGGCTCCCGGCCATACGTCGCCGATGAACAGGTCACCCTCCAGCTTTTTGCAAAAATAATCATGCTGCACCCCATCCTGATAAGGCCCATACTCCGGGTCCTTCTTCACTCCAGGGTCGACGATTGGAACGATCCGAATGCCCATCTCCTGCAGCTGTTCAATCATTCTACGAGGGTTCGGGAAGCGAACCGGATCAAACGTAAACACGCGATACTCGTCCATGTAATGAATGTCGAGGTAGATGACGTCGCACGGAATCCGCTTCTCTTTGAACGTCCGAGCAATCGACATCACTTCTTCTTCGTTCATATAGCTGTATCTGGATTGATGATAGCCGATGGCCCAAGCGGGCGGGATGTCCATGGTGCCGGTGAGCCCACTGTACTTCCTCAAGACATCAGGCAGACCAGGTCCTGGGATAAAATAATAATCGATCGTCCCCGCGTTCACCTGGAACGTATACGCATCCGGCTGCGTGCGCATGTCGAAGGACGTGCGGCCGGGATTATCCAGGAACAGGCCATAAGACGTCTTCCCAGGCTGAAAATGGACGAGAAACGGAATCGATACATACAATGCTTCGATTTCCGGTACATGGGGATCGAACACGTCGGAATTCCACATGTCGTACTTTTCGCCTTTTTTGTCCAGAAAGCCCGTCTTCTCGCCCAGGCCGTAGATGTGCGACTCCGCCTCCATGCGGTTGCGGCACACATATTCCCCACGGTTGCTGCTGTAAATCTCCTCCTGCGAGGCGATAAGTTCACCCTGCTGCGTGTAGAAATCGATCTGCGCGGTTGTCTTATTGAGCTCCACCGTCAGCTCGGGCAGGAACAGGCGATACACATCGTTCGTTTCCTTCAGCTCACTGTAGACAGGGACAAACGCTTCCTGCTGCACGGCAATCGTGCTGTTCAGATCCTCCCGGTCGAAGGCTTTGCCCGGATCTAGCAGCAGCTTGATGCGGACGATGGCATCACTCACGGGCTGGAGCAGAATCTGGGCAAACTCCGCTTGAATCACATAGATTCCTTTCTGCGGCTCTACCGCAGCTCCCAGACGCCCCGGCGTCCACCTCCTGTTCGGTACTGTAGCTTCCATCATATCCGGATGGATTGTCTCACTCGTTTGCATTCACAATTCTCTCCGATCTAGAATTCACTTTTGATCACGAAGTCATTTCATTGAAGTGGTTTCGACTTCGAATCTTGAATGCATTCGGAATTTCCGGTGCTCACGTAGGTTCACCTACGCTCCGCTCCTCACTTCCTCCTGCATCCAACCTTCTCGGTGCTGAAAACCGAACTTTTGAACTCGCACGACTATGTAATTCTTTATTTTTATTTTTTTTGAATAACGATGCGGCACAAGCAGAGAGGAGAGGGAAGCTGGAGAAGCGAAGCGCTCGCCTTTGTCCCCGGATTTCAACCGCTAGAGCGGTTAGAAATTCAAGAAATCCGGGGACAACAGCGATCGGAAGCTCCCTCTCCTCTAAGCGCCCATCACGCACGTTATACTCTGCTAGCCCTTCACCGACCCCAACGTAATCCCCTTTACAAAGTACTTCTGGAAGAACGGATACACGACCAGCAGCGGCAGCATCGAGACGAAGATTTTGGCCGCGTTGAGCGTTTGGTTGGACATCGTGGTCAGGCGTTTGGCCGACTCGGCATCGATTTTCGTCAGATCGACGTTGGCCGATACCTGGCGAATATAGGACTGTAGCGGATAGTTCTCATTTTTAGTCATAATCAAGAGCGCTTGGAAAAACTCATTCCAGTGACCCACGATCGTGAACACCAGAATCGTCGCCATAACAGGCATGGAGAGCGGCAGGATGATTCCGAGCAAAATTCGCCAAGGTCCCGCACCGTCCATAATCGCCGATTCCTCCAGCTCCTTGGGCAGGTTGCGGAAGAAGTTCATCACGAGAATGACATTGAAGACAGGCAGACCACCGCCGAGAACCAGTCCCCAGATCGAATTGATCAGTCCAAGCGACTTCATCGTCATAAACCATGGCACCATTCCACCGCTGAACAGCATGCAGAAGATCAACAGCCACATGAAGAAGTTTCTTGGCTTGAAGTCCTTGGACGTCTTGGACAACGGATAGGCCATCAGCAGGACGACAAAGAAGGTAATGATCGTTGCAAAAAATACCCGCTGCACCGAGATCCAGAAGGACCGGAAAAACTGATTGTCCTCCACGATCATCTGGTACGAGGATAGCGTCAGCCCTTTGGGATAAAAGAAAACCTCGCCCGCCGCCACGACCGAGCGGTCGCTTAGCGAGACGACTAACGTGTACCATACGGGCAATATGCACGCCAACGTAATACACAGGATCAGGAACACATTGAGGCCGTTGTAAAGCTTGGATATCGCAGAGCGCTCCTCTATCACTGCTGCCCCACCTTTCCGCTAGAAAATTCTATAGTTGGCAAACCGGTATGCTAACGTATAGGAGATTGCAATCAACACCAGGCCAACGACCGACTTCAGCAGACCAACCGCTGTAGCAAGCCCGTATTGCATATCGAGCAGACCTGCCCGGTACACCCAGGTATCAATAATGTCCCCGGTCGAGTAAACCGAAGGGTTATACAAGTTGAAGATTTGGTCAAAGCCGGCATTGAGCACGTTACCCAAGCTCAGCGTACCCAGAAGAATCGCCACCGGGATGACGCTCGGGAGGGTGATGTGCAGAAGCCGTTTAAATTGAGAAGCCCCGTCGATGGCGGCGGCCTCGTACATTTCAGGGTTAATGGAGGTTAAGGCTGCGAAGAAGATGATGGCGGCAAACCCGAATTCCTTCCACACATCACTCAGCACGACCATCCAAGGGAAAATGCGTTCATTGGCAAAAAACAGAATCGGCTCCGAGCCGAACATGGCCAGCACCTGATTTACAGGGCCTGTGTACGACAGGATATCCAGCATGATTCCTGCGACGATAACCCAGGACAGGAAATGGGGCAGATACACAATCGTCTGCACCGAACGGGTAAACAAACGGTTTTTCACTTCATTTAGCATCAGAGCGAAGATCAGGGGCGTAATCAAATTGCCAGCCATCTTGAGAGCGGCGATGAAAATCGTATTTTGAAACACTTGCCTGCTGTCATCCAGTTGGAACATATACTTAAAATTCTCCAGACCAATCCAATCCGATTTCATAATTCCCAGGCCGGGGTTGAAATCCTTGAAAGCCATGAGCACGCCATACATTGGCAACAGGTTGAAAAAAAACAACCAGATCAAGCCTGGCAACAGCATGACATAATAATGCTTGTAAGCCCCGCGATTCAACATAATACCTACTCCTTAACTAAGGGGAGATCAAGGCAAGCGGAGGTCCGCTTGCCTTGACTTCACGTCCTTACTTGAGTTCATTGACCTCTGCTGTAATGTCTTTTCCGCCTTGCTGATTCCACTTCTCTACGAAGGTATCGAACTCTTCGAGCGGGGCGCTGCCCATAATGATCTTCAGGAAGATTTCGTCTTCCAGCTTCTTCAGGTTGGACCATCGGGACTGCATGGTCTTGGTCTGAGCCGTAGCCAGACTCCGCGTCCATTGGATATCCGCATCAACGAAGGTCGAGCCGCCGTTCAAGTGCGAGTAAACATGCGGGAAGAAATCCGGGTTGGTCTCTTTATCCCAGTATTGAATGTCGTAGTTGTCGAACGGCTCCGTCTTGATTTCCTTCACATGGGAGGCAATCTCGTACGTGAAGCCGTAGTTGGCCTTGTCGACTTCCTCCAGCTCCAGCTCGCCGGTCAGTACCTTTTGCGTGGTTTTGACCGCGTACTCGAGCTGATCGCCGAGGCCCATGATCAGGAACAATGGGATTTCCTGCGACGTCATTTCTTTGCCGACTGCTTCTTTGTAGCTTTCTTGCTTTTCATTCACGTGGATATTGAGCATTTTGATGATCGCTTCCGGGTTCTTGAACGACTTCTTCACCACGATGAAGGTGCTGCCTGTCGCCTGATTGGAGTTAAACTGCTGCTCTTCGTTCAGTGGTGCCGCATACGGCCGCCAGTTGGCTTGATCGTCGTTTTTGATAGAGTCCATCAGGTTGTATGGCGACCACCATGGGCCGAAGAAGATGCCAGCCTGGCCGCTTGTCAGCAGCTCTTGCGAGCTCTTTCTCAATCCAACCTCACGGTCCAGAATGCCCTTGGCATACCAATCTCTCAAGGTCGTCAGTGCCTGCTTCGTATTCTCTGTCGTCGAACCGTACGTGGCCTGACCATTCTCATCCTCGATCCAGATGCCTGGATAAGCATCCTTCGCGAAGAACACCGGCGAGAGATTCATGTAATGGTCGCTGGAGGACAGGAAGGTCGAGTACAAGGAACCGCCTTGCTGCGTACCAACAACCCCAACCGTATTCGGGCCACCCATATTATTGTCGATGAATGCTTGCGCAATCGCTTCCAGATCTTCCAGCGACTTAGGCTCGGACAGACCCAGCTCATCCATCCAATCCTTGCGGATCCAGGTCAGTGGTGCAGAAGGCAGCGTGGTCTCTGGCAGAGCATAGAGCTTGCCGTCAAAGGTCACACTCTCCAGCAGTCCTGGATTGGAGTCATAGATTTGTTTGAGCCGCTCAGTTCCGTGCTGCTCATAGACCTCGGTCAAATCGGCCAATTGATCCGCTTTCACCATTTGCCGTAGCTGACTCTCATCGACCAGCATGGCATCAGGAAGATCGTTACTGCCGATCGCTAGGCTTACCTTCTGAGCATAATCCCCAGTCGCCGCTTCCCATTCATGGTTAATGACGATGTTGTACGTATCCTTGAGCCAGCGTGTGTACAGATTATCCTCAGCCGTGTCGGAGCCCTCATATTTGTAGTTCGGGTCAATGGAACGGCCCAGGGAGACGGTTACCGGTTCTTCGTACTTGGCAAAAGGATCAACGGCTACTTGCTCTGTAGTGTTCGTATTTCCCGATGCTGGCGGCGTACTCCCGGAGTTGGTATTGGCCGGTCCGGTATTCGAACAGGCGCTAAGCGTAAAGGCAGCAATCAGGCCAATCGCGGTAAGTTTAACTCGTTTACTCACTTTTTACTTCCCCCTTGTAGTGAAGCTATTGGTTAGCTTTATCCTTATTATAAATCTGCTCCCGGAGATGCGCGTTAGAGGAACATCTGGTGTAAGGGAGAGGATGTCACAAAAAAATAAGCCTGACTGAAATTCGTCTACCCTGTTTTCAGTCAGGCTTACCCCCTCGGTGGTCCCGCTTCGCCACCCTCATATAGCTTTACTTGGAGCGGGGTCCCGGATTCATTTGTCGGAAATCGCTTGGCAGTACGCCCACATGCTCCTTGAAGATCCGGCTGAAATACTTCTCATCCGTATAGCCGACCTGCTCGGCAATCCATTGAATCGTCTTCTGCGTATTGGTCAAATATGCCTTGGCCTTCTCCATTCGAATATCTCTGACATAGTCGGTGTAGGTCTGACCGACAATCTGTTTGAAGCATTGGCTGAAATAGCTCAAGCTCATATTGACCTGCCTGGCCATGTCGCTGGCCGAGATCGACTGATCCACCGAGCCTTGTGCGATCGACTTGGCCTTGGCGATACTGCTCTGAATTTCGACTGAGAACTGCGGCTTCATCGTCGATTCATGCAGGATCGTTCGCGTCTGCCGCAGCCAGTCCACGAGCTCAACGAACAACAAGAACGAATCCTTGATGAGGATGGGCTGCTCCAGCAAGGACCCGTACAAGCGGTTCCAATCATCCGTTAGTGAGAAGAACAGCCGGGTCAGCCGAATCGACGGCAGGCGGAGCCTCGCCAGCTCGGCCAACCGATCCTCGAACCCCTCTTCATCATAGATCCAGTCCGAGTTCAACCATTTCAGCTTCAGGTCCTGCAGGTGATAATCCTCACTGGAGGCGATCGGACGGATGTCCTCCTTCGTCATCTCCAGCATGCCCCGCTGCGGCTCATAATCATAGAACAGCCCATTCCTGCGGTAGCCCCGGATCAGCTGCATTATCGCCTTGCGGTCCAGCCCCTGTACGTTCTTCATACAGACCATCGCATACTCCGGCGCCCGCTCTGCGAAGTCCCGCGGTTCATAGGTCCAGTACCAGCTGCCCTCCTCTGCCTCAGACGCACCATAGGCCAAGGGCACCTCATCCGAGCCCATGTCCTCCTGGCGCTGCGCCAGAGAGTAAGCGACATAGATTTGATCCGGGGTTCTGTATTCTGTCGGAGCCGCTGTCTGGCGTTTGATCTTCTGCATATCCAGCAGGGAGACGATTCTAGCCATCAGATCCTCGAATTGCTCCTTCTCCAGATCCGTCTTGGCGATATAATCGATCGCCCCCAGGCGCAGGGCCTCCTGCACATATTCAAAATCCTGATGCAGCGTCAAGACAACAACCTGAATCTGAGGATATTTGACGCTGATCTCCCGCATGAGCTCAATACCGGACATCACGGGCATGGCCAGATCCGTGAACAGCAGATCCACTTTATTTTTCTCCAGAAACGCCAGTGCGTTCTCACCGTTATTGGCCTCACCCACAACGGTCATGCCGAATTGCTCCCAAGGGATGAAGGACACCAGACCTTTTCTGACAATCTTCTCGTCATCCACTACCAATACCTGAATCATTTCGCCTGCTCACCTCTGTCTACGGGCAATGCCATGAACACCTGTGTCCCCTTGCCCACTTCGCTCTTGATCGTAAACGTCGCTTCATCCCCGTAATTTGCTTGCAGGATGCGGATAACATATTTCATGCCGATCCCCATCCCTACCTTCTGACTATCCATGGCGTCGTCATGCAGCAGCTTCTCCAACTGCTCGGGTGACATGCCCGAACCATTGTCCTGAATGGAGATCTCCAATCGTTCACCCAGACGAATATCCACGTGAATGTATCCATTGTCGCTCACCCCATGGTACAGAGCATTCTCTACTAACGGCTGCAGGATGAACCGCGGAATCGCGAAGGACATGGCCTCCTCATCCACATCAATATCGACGTCGAATTGAAAATCATACCGGATGGTTTGCAGCTGCAAGTATTCCTTGACCGCTTCGATCTCCCGCCCGATGGTCGTCTCCTCGCCGATCTTGCCCAGATTGTACCGCAGCAGCCGGTTCAGGGACAGGACTAGCTTGTCGATTTCCTGCTGCCCGTTCATCATCGCCAGCCAATGGACCGTATCCAGCGTATTCATCAAGAAATGCGGATTAATCTGATACATGAGCTTCTCCACTTCGAGATTGGCGCGCCGTTTTTCCTTTTGCTCAATTTCTCCGTAGAGCTCCCAGATTTTCTTCTTCATCTCCCGGGTCTTGAACAGCAGGTAATCGAACTCGGGAATATGCAGCCGATCCGTCCGATCTGCGGGATTGGAGTCAATCAAGGTCTTGATTTCATAATTGAATTTCTCCAGCGGTCGATAGACCATGCGCCACATGAACGTCCCAATCAGCCCAACGGCAACCGCGAAAATACACACCATAATGGCAAACTGCAGGTACCATTGATTTTTCTCCTCATTGATCTCGCTCTTGGGAAGGATGGACACCAGACTCCAGCCTTGGTTGCTAACCTCCCGGTGCCACAGAAATCCGTTGTACTCCCCCGAGAGGTCTTGCTCACCTGTGAACGGAAACACGCTGCTCACCGGGAAGAGCTCGGCATTCTGGCTATACGTCACCTCGCCGCTATTGTTCAGAATGAGCAGCTGGCGGGAGTGGGTAATGCCTGTGTCCGGCGCAAACAGGTTAAGCGTTGTCTTGAATCCCGTCTCGATGTAGACGTATACCTCTTCATGGGTGACATTGACTTTGCGGATGGTGCTGAATACCAATCCATTGTACATCCGGTTATTGCTCACATGTGGGCCAAAGTAAGTAATCTCCGGGTACGACTCCATGAGCGGCAACTGGTCAATATCAAAGGTCTCCCGCACCGGGAAGTTCTCGAAATCATAGTTCCCACGATCCGCGAAGTAATAGAAGGTCAACCCCACGTTCGGATTGGAGAAGGTCACGACATTCAAATCGCTCTTCAAATCGCTATGATAGCGTGACTTCATGTACAAGTCCTGCTCAAAGTAATGCTGCTCCAGCAACCGGTTGTTATTGATGCCGAAGGCCAGCTGCTGCGAGACGTGATTGAGGTTATTCAGGGTGTTCTCCAGCGTCAGAATCTCCTGCTTCAGGACACTCTGGATGGAATCTTCGACTTTATTGGTTAAGATGGCGTTGATGGCGTACAAGGAAACCCAGCCCAGGCACACAATCGGGACCAGCACACTGATGAAAAAAATAGCAATGATGCGCTTCTTGAACGGCGCTTCTCGATAGCGGTCGACGATGAAAGATTTAATCTTCATGCTCATCCCATTTCCTCAAGGTCCGGCTGTTGAAAGGTAGGCCTGCGGGTAACGAATCATTCTTCCGATCGCTGTTGTCCCCAGATTTCCTGATTATATAAAATCTTCAGAGGTGGAAATCCGGGGACAAAGGCGAGCGCTTCGCTTCTCCAGAATCGATTCGTACCACTCCGGCACGCTTTCAAATGTCTGACTCGTATAAATGCTAATAAAGTTTATCACAAATAGGGCAATTCGAGAGAAGCAAATAATCCCCATCTCTAGCGATCAAGGGATTATTTGCGACTAGCAGGTATTTAGTTAGGCTTCCGATTGCAGTTTAAGCAAGTTTAAGATGACGGTTGCTGCTTCGGCGCGTGTGGCGTTAGCCATAGGTGCGAAGCGGTTGTTGCCTTGGCCTTGCATGAGTCCCTGTTCA
This sequence comes from Paenibacillus daejeonensis DSM 15491, assembly GCF_000378385.1. Classification (GTDB taxonomy): domain Bacteria; phylum Bacillota; class Bacilli; order Paenibacillales; family Paenibacillaceae; genus Paenibacillus_D; species Paenibacillus_D daejeonensis. Next base: position 544,528 of record NZ_KB899661.1, read on the forward strand.
ACCGCTGCGGCGACATAGCCTTTGGCCCAGTTTTGGACGGAGAAGCTGTCGGCGAAGGTCAATTCTGCCTCCGCATTCACTTGGCTGCCCAATGCGCGAATGATGAGCGAGGCCATCTCTTGTCTTGTGATCGGGTTGGTGCCCCGGAAGGTACGGTCCTCGTAACCGGTGATCCATCCCGCTTGGACTGCGGCTGTCACCGACGGAGCGGCCCAGGCCGGGATCCGGCTTGCATCTGCAAAATCGAGTGCTGTCTGCGCAGGCTCTGCTAGACGCAGCGCACGCGCCAGCATGGTGGTGAACTCCAGTCTGGTGACCTGCTGATTCGGATGGAATGTACCGTCTGGATATCCGTTCACGAAGCCCAATGCTACGGATTCCATAATCGCAGCTTCTCCCCAATGCCCGCCAATGTCCGTAAACGATGGAAGGGAAGGGTTTTGCGGCTCCTCTGGCTCCTCTGGGTTCCCTGGTTCTACCGCAATCACCTGCGCACGGAATGCCGACATTTGATTCTTCAGCTCCGCATCCGCCTGATTGACGGCCGTTTGCGTGGCACTTGATGAGCTGTTTACAGCTTGCGCTGCTGTGATTGCCGTTTGCAGGGCTGCTTTTGCCGAAGCAGGGTATTGACCAGCCTCGGTGCCTGCGACTGCTTGATCATGCAGGCTCTGCGCGTCACGCAGGGTCGTTTGCAGAACAGATTTGTCTACTGTTACACCAGGCGTACCTGGATTGACTGGGATGATGACAGGATTGATCGCATTTCTGAACCCCTGGACTGCCGCTGTCAGAGCGGTTACAGCCTCATCCACTTGCTGTTGAGTTGCAGACGATTGGTCATAGACAGCTGTAGCTGTCGCAATTGCTGCTTGCAGTGTTGCTTTTGCACCTGTTGGATACTGTCCTGGCTGCGTGCCCTCAACTGCTCCATCATGCAAGGCTTGTGCTGTGCGAATGTCCTGCTCAAGCGTGGACCGGTCTACCTCGACCTCTTCTCCGGCAAGAATCCAGTGTGCGTATAGGACACGATCGGATGTGTGGGTTACATTACCCTCAAACACCCGAATGCCGCTGCTGTTATACATCTGTTGGCCCTTGCCTTCGGTCTCGGTGTAGAAGCCCTGGAACGAATAGCCCTCTCGCTCAGGACGGGCGATGCCCAGCGGTAATCTGCCGCCGTAGTTGACTGTTACCATCTCCGTACCGCCTGACCCACTCTGCGAATCCAGCGTTATGCGGGAGGTATTCGCTTTGAAGCGGGCATGGAGGGTCAAGTCACGGGTGGAGCCAGTTGCTACACTGCTGAGCTTGGAGCTCGGCAGGAATTGCGAATCGGTATACCAGCCGTCAAACGTATATCCCTCTTTGGGGCTCGGGTCACTCAAATCAAACGTTGGTGATTCAACGGTATAGGTAGTCGGTACAGTGCCCGGCATCACGGCCGAGACTTCACCGTCTCTATAGTCGATGTTGTACGGCACCACGTTCCACTTGGCATACAATGTCGTTGATGCCGTCACGGTGTCGGTCTCGAATGTCCAAGCCTGCGTACCCTCTGAATCTTTGAACCAGCCTGCAAAAGCATAACCGTTTCTGACCGGCGCTTCCGGCGCAGTAATCGTACTGTCCCCTGCCACGTTCGGAATAGACATTACCAAGCTGCCACCCTGGGTGTTGAAATCCACCAGGAATTTGTCGGCTTCCAGTTCAATCCACCCTGCGTAAAGGGTCATGCCATAAATGTGATCGTCGCCAAGCGTGTTAACTACAGGATTAGCGAAATCATATACCTGGGTTAACGCCGCGTCCGTGTACCATTTTCCGTCGAATAGATAACCGCTGCGAGTTGGATCGGTGGTTGGCCGAGTTGCTTGTTCACCGTCCCGGACATATTGCGTGGCAATCGTGCTGCCGCCCGACGTGTTGAAGATCACGCCATTGCGTCCGGGCGGGAAGATACCACTGGCTTCAAAGCCGATTCCGTTGCCTGCAGCAAATGCCGTATCCCAGTTAGCACGTGCGTTATTGCCGCTGTCAGCGGAGCCATTAATGTTAAAGTTGTTCGCGTTGCTGCCATAGAAATATAATTGCTCATTATTCAGCATTGAGGCGGTAATCGCCGGTTGATTGGTTTGCTGCTGTGCGCCAGCGTTGCTTTGCGTATTGAATATAATGCCGCCCGCAGTCACCCGCAGCATTCTAATCTTGTACCAATGGGTGTCGACACCATTGTATTTCATTCTCGTCATCGTCCCGCCGGGCCAGCCGCCAAACAGCTCAGGGTTAAACGTGTACACCCGCACACCGTAGCTGTATCCGCCCCAGGCTTGGAAGTTGGCATGACGGTTGATGGAGAAATACACGTCGACGTGCGTTGGCTCCTCGACCGGTGGAGCTGCCTCTTCGTGAAGCTCTACCCTGGTGTAGGCGAATTCTTTGGTGATCCAATGGCCTCCGGCTGTCTTACCCGCCATCGTGACGGTAATCGGATCGTTATAGTTGCCGCTCACCGTAATTGTCTCATCATTGGCAAAACGCTTCGCCTCACCGTTGTTGATAGTGTATAGGGTATCGGTGACACCGACAGCCGACAATCTGAGCCGGAGCTCATTGCCTGTGAAGCTGTTGCCGGCGATTACATCATCATCGTTAGGCATAGCCGCCAGAATAGCAGAGCTTGCTGCGTCCCGCTCCATGAGCACCACGAGGCCAGGGTTCGTGCTGGTGTCAGTGGTAGAAGTGGTTGCTGGGTTACCAGGAATGGTTCCGCTAATTCTGCCGTTTGCGACAGTAAAGACGTTGGCTGAATTCAGAGCATCTACATAGAAGCCATCCTTCAGGAAGGTAACGGGCACACTACCCAGCACACGGTCCGTTGCACTGGTATTGATCAGCACCGCGCCACCGCCATCAGTGACCGTACCGCGCTCAATCATAACCGCGTTGTTCCCGAGGCTCACCAGATTCTCGTCATTGCCTGCCATGGCGTTGTGGAACTTGTTGATGGCTACGACTTCGGGATGTGTCCACTGAGGCCGGCTGTTATCTACGTTGTCAGCGGTCCGTACGCTGGTTCTTTGGCTGCCATCCGCATTGATATTACGGGCAAAAAACAGCGGCGAAGCGTCTTTACGGGCGGCAATCATAGCCCAACCCTGACGGATCTGCTTCGGACTGAAGCCCAGGGACTCCCCTTCGTTATTGTAGGTGTCGTGGGATTCAACCCAAGGTACCAGCTGATCGGCCTTCAGGCCCTCGGCAGCATAATCCGCCCATTTGTCGAGACGGCCAATGTCTCCCAGCTCCAGGACACCACGTACATGATGGCCATACATCGAAGCGGTCAGGTCGATATACTTGGCATACCCAGCCATCCGGTCGTTGTTCGGGTCTCCTCCTTGCAGCACTTCACCGTACTGGAAGTTTTCCTTACCCTTCTCCTCAAAATAAGCCTCGGCGGCACCAGTCACATTTTTTACATAGTCACTTTTGAACTCCCCGCCGGGATATCTCGCATTCGTTGCACCTGCGGCCATACTCGCCGGGGAAGGCACGTCGTCGTCCAGCTCAATGTGCTTGATGGCATCATAGCGGAAGCCGCTCGCGCCAGCATCGATCATGTCCTTCAAGTACGCGATGTAGGATTCTTGTACAAACGGAGAGTGCGTGTTCAGATCCCGCAGTCCGCTGATCATCTGAGGCTGGGTCAGCAGAAAACGATCGTTATATCCGACGTTCCCGCCCACATCGTGAAAATGCGTGCTGTCAGTCCACGGAGCATCGGAATTGGCCGGGCTGCCCATGTGATTCGGCACCACATCGACGATGACTTTGAGGCCTACTTGCTCGGCAGCGGTGGTCAGACGAACAAACGCGTCTCGGTCACCGTACCGGTTACGGTTGCCGCCTGCTTCCATGTTGCTGGGCTGATAAGCAAAATACCAGTTGACCCCGGCAGCGCTGCCCATAATTGGCGACGTCTGGATCGCTGTGTATCCGGCGTCCTTAATCGCTTGGAGGTTTTCCTCAATGACATTTAAATTCCAATCAAAAGCATGCAGGATGACGCCGTCCCGGATACGCTCCGGCGTGTCACCGCTTGCTGCGGCTGCCGCAGCAAGCGGCGATACATCCGCTTGGGATTCTGCCTGGGCCGCTGGCACAGCGAAGACCGAGGCCAGCATGACCAGCGCGAGCAGCAGACTAAGGAACCGTTTGTGATGCAATGGGTGGTGGATGGGTTTCATGGAAATGTTCATTCTCCTTTTGAGTTTTTGATATAGATGTAGCGCTTTCAAACTTTGGAGACCCCGTGTTTATGTAAATCCTCTCGCCAATTTGGAAGGCCTACTAACTATATCATTCCCCGTAAGCAGCGAAGGGGGAGAACGTTTTGCAATGGGGTGAAGTATTCTGCGAACTTTCCGAGTGCAGGAAAAAATGTCTACCCTGTTTTTGTACATTCGTCGCTCGGCTACCCCGTCGCTCATGGCACGACACCTTCTTGGGAGCGCGCCAGCCTGGATAATCACCCGAAGACCACGAACACCGCATCCGCTCCTGTGCTTGGTGGGGCTTTCTCAAGCAACCGATGAATCGACCTGGTCCTGCTTGCAGCTGTGGGACAGGCGCAACCGTTGGGTCAGTTCGAAGATGACTTAATAACCCCCGTCCACCCCTAGCTAAAGACAAAAGTGCAACGAAATGCTGCGTATTCTCCGATCTTCTATGTCATAGCGACAAAAATACAATCAATCGCTCCATAAATTCCACATTTATACAATTACGAGCATAATAACTGCACAATTGTCTTTAGTCCCCCGAGATAAGCTATTCTATTAGGATTTAACTGTACTTTTGTCTTTAACCATCTGAGTTGTGGTCGTAGGAGTATCGGCGCCATGCTGCCGAACCCAACGCACTGGGAGCTGAGCACGGAAAGAAAGTTTACTTACCGCCTTCCGCTGTATGCTCTACCAACCGGCGGACCCGGCGCCCCTCGTTTCCTCTAACTACCCAACCTACGATAATCGTCTGTGCCGCATGTGTTTCTACGACCGCCGTCACGCTACCGAACCCCGCGCCCTGGAAGCTGCGGACGGAACACAAAAAGACGCAAGGGTTGCTCCCTTGCGTCTCTCTCATGATGTCGTTCTTATGTTGCTCTTGTGTGCTTTTATATTACTCTTACGTTGTTCCTTAGTTACGTCGTTGCTCCCTTGCGCCGCTACCTCGTAAGTTGGGTTGCACCAGTCTCGAGAAGGTAGTCACAATGAAAAAGAAAGTCCGGATGACCAGGCCGCCTGTATACCAGACGGCTCCGGGTCATCCGGACTCAATAGGTTAGTGCTTCTTATGGTAGACGAATCGAGTTCGTCCGGTCTTGGTACTATTCGTAGATCTTGCGAACCGGGTTCGTCTGGTCACGGTTCCGGCCAACGGAGAAGATGGCGATCGGAATGCCAGTCAGTTCGGCGACACGGGCTACGAAGCGTTGTGTCGTTTCTGGCAGGTCCTCCAGCTTCTTGGCGCCGGAGATGTCCTCGCTCCAGCCTGGCAGCTCTTCGTATACGGCTTCGCATTCGCCCAGCATTTTCAGGCTGGCCGGGTAGTGCTCAATGATCTCGTCGCGGTACTTGTACGCCGTACAGATCTTGACGGTCTCCAGACCAGTCAGGACGTCCAGCGAGTTCAGCGACAGGCCGGTGATACCACTCACGCGACGAGCGTGACGAACCACGACCGTATCGAACCAGCCGACCCGACGCGGACGTCCGGTTACCGTGCCGTACTCATGGCCGGTCTCACGAATCGTATCCCCGATTTCGTTATGCAGCTCAGTTGGGAACGGACCGTCACCAACACGAGTGGTGTAACTTTTGGCCACACCAATGACCTGTTGGATCTTGGACGGACCTACGCCCGAACCGATGCAGACGCCGCCTGCTGTTGGGTTAGACGAGGTTACGAACGGATAGGTACCTTGGTCGATATCCAGCATAACCCCTTGGGCGCCCTCAAACAGCACTTTTTTATCCGAATCGATCGCGTCATTGAGCACAACGGATGTATCGGCGACATACGGACGCAGCTTCTCAGCATAACCGAGGTAATCGCTGATGATCGCATCCGCATCAACCGGCTCGCCGCCGTACACTTGTGCAATCACGTGGTTTTTCTCAGCTACCAGCTTGCGTACCTTCTCCTCGAAAATCTCCCCATCCATCAGATCGGCGATCCGGATGCCAGCACGAGCGGCTTTGTCCATGTAGCAAGGGCCGATGCCTTTGCGCGTGGTTCCGATCTTGTTATCGCCTTTGCGGTCTTCCTCCAGCGCATCCAGTACCATATGATAAGGCATGATCACATGCGCGCGGTCGCTGATCTTCAGGTTCTCAGAGGAGAAACCGTGTTCATGGATATATTCGATCTCCTCGATCAGGGCAGCCGGGTTGATAACCATTCCGTTGCCGATGACGCAGACTTTATTCTCATTGAAGATTCCGGATGGAATCATAGTCAGCTTATATTTCTTGTTCCCGATAATAATCGTGTGGCCAGCGTTGTTTCCGCCCTGATAACGGGCTACGACATCAGCGCCCTCCGCCAGATAGTCGGTGATTTTGCCTTTGCCCTCGTCGCCCCATTGCGTCCCTACAACAACAACTGTTGACATCAGTCATTCCCCCACTTCAGTGTATGTACACACCGAAAATTACTGCCTTATAAAAGTGGTTCAAAAAGTCCGCTTTTGATCACAAAGTGATTTCGACTTTTTTGAACTCGCATTTATATTTAGACAGCACTCTCAGTGTAGCAGTCCGTATTTTGCCTGTCAACCGAAAAGCGAACATTTACAATACAGCATATTTTAATGTTCGGAAATAGCTATCATCTCTCTACGCTAAGCCGGTTCCTGATGGGAGCGGTCCAGGCTGACGAACTTGTTGAAGTTCTTCAAGAACGCCAGCTCCACCGTGCCCACCGGTCCATTCCGCTGCTTGGCGATGATGATCTCGATGATATTTTTCTTCTCCGACTCTTTATCATAGTAATCATCCCGGTACAAGAACGCCACGATATCAGCATCCTGCTCGATCGAACCGGATTCCCGCAAGTCCGACATCATGGGCCGCTTATCCTGCCGCTGCTCCACACCCCGGCTGAGCTGGGATAGTGCGATGACCGGCACTTCGAGTTCCCGGGCAATCTGCTTGAGCGTCCGCGAGATCTCGGAGACCTCCTGCTGCCGGTTCTCCCCGGCCTTGCCACGGCCTTGGATCAGCTGCAAGTAGTCGATAAGGATCATACCGAGACCCTTCTCCTTCTTGAGCCGACGACACTTGGCGCGGATATCCGCCACGGTGATGCCCGGCGTATCATCAATATAGATCTCCGCTTCGGACAAGGAGCCAATCGCCATCGTCAGCTTCTCCCAATCGTCACCCTCCAGATAACCGGTCCGCATCCGGCCCGCATCGACGTTGGACTCCGCACAGATCATCCGCTGCACGAGCTGGGCCGCGGACATCTCCAGCGAGAAGATAGCGACGGTCTCGCGGGCCCGCACGCCGACATTCTGAGCGATATTCAGCGCGAAGGCCGTCTTACCGACCGAGGGACGCGCCGCGACAATGATCAGGTCATTCCGCTGGAAGCCCGAGGTCATTTTGTCGAGGTCGTGGAAGCCCGATGGAATACCTGACGCGTTGCCTTTGTTGGTATAGAGCTGCTCTACCTTCTCGAATACTTCCATCAGCACGTCACGGATGGAGATGAAGCCGCTGCTGGAGCGACGGTTGGACAGCTCCATGATGCGCGCCTCGGCATCGCTAAGCAACGCGCTCACTTGGTCTTCGCCGGCATAGCCGTCAGTCACAATCTCGGTTGCCGTGCGGATAAGACGGCGCAGCATCGATTTCTCCTCGACGATCTGCGCGTAGTAGTCCACGTTGGCCGCCGTCGGCACACCGCCGACCAGCTTGGCCAGGTAACTGACGCCGCCGATCCCCTCGAGCTGCTGATGATCCTGCAGATACGCCGTCAGGGTGACAAGGTCGATGGGCTGTCCAGCCTCGCCGAGCTCCACCATCGCATCGAAGATCTGCTGGTGCTCAGCCGTATAAAAGTCCTCGCTGCGCACCCGCTCCATGGCAGTGATGAGCGCCTCGCCCTGCAACAGGACAGCACCCAACACCGCTTGCTCCGCTTCGAGGTTCTGCGGCGGTACGCGATCATACATCATCTCGGGGTTCATGCGTTTACAGCTCCTTTGCTTACTTAATACTATAGCAGCCTTCCAGCCGCCCAATGCTTGGTACAGGCGTCATCGTTCAATTATCCCGCCAACCCACTCCAGCTCACGCAGCACTTTGGTGTGCGATGCCGGAGTAGGCGCGGGGTCTTCTCCCATTATCAAGCCCAGGCGCCGCTTGGTAAACTGTAAATGACTGTTAAGCGTACCATCTATCTCTTCGCTAACGGCCACCACGGCTTTTATTCCATCGAAAAAGCAGCCTCTCCCAAGCTAACGGCCACAGGCGCCGCTATTTCCTTGAAAACAGGCCCATTGGACCGGATAAGCTAAGAATAGCTGCGCTCATGGCCGTTACCATTTCAAAAGGACGCTTCTTGCATTCCCACCGCCGATCACTGGGCCCTTGGCAAGCCAAAAATAGCAGTCCTCAAGCCACCGCCCCGCCCGGAGTGCTGCCTCTCATCCGGTTGTCGTCTTATTCCTCTGCTGCCTGTACTTTCAATGTGCCTTTCACTTCCGGATGTAATTTCACGCCGACCTGGGTGAAGCCCAGAGCACGGATCGGATCGGCCAGTTCAATTTTGCGCTTGTCGATCTTGATGCCATGCTGCTCTGCCAATGCCTCGCCAATTTGCTTGGTTGTAATGGCACCGAACAGGCGACCGCCCTCGCCAGCTTTGGTCTTGATGACAACCGTCATCTCGCCCAGCTTTTCCGCCAGCTTCTCCGCATCGATTTTTTCCTGCTCCTTCTTCTTGTTCTCCGAGGCCTTCTGGTTTTGCATCGTCTTGATGTTGCCGTCAGACGCTTGCTTTACAAGTCCTTTTGGAAACAGAAAATTGCGTGCGTAGCCTTCGGAAACTTCCTTCACTTCGCCTTTTTTGCCTTGTCCTTTGACATCCTGCAAGAAGATTACTTTCATTCGAATAACCCCTCTTCCTTATCGATATCTTCGAGTACTTGCTTGAGCTTCTCTGCCACTTGATCCGTCGTGCCCTCCAGCTGGGCCGCTGCATTGGTCAAATGTCCACCGCCACCCATTCGCTCCATGACGACCTGAACATTCATGTGACCAAGTGAACGGGCGCTGACCCCGATTAAACCATCTGTTCGCTGACCGATGACGAAGGACGCCATCACGTCGGTCATATTGAGCAGCGTATCGGCAGCCTGGGCAATCAGTAGCTGTGAATACTGGCGGCCCGTGTTGGTAACGGCAATTCCGATGTGATCATGGATGATCTCGGCATGCTTAATAATGTCCGCCTTCTTGATGTACTCCTCCAGGTCTTCCTTAAGCATCCGCTGGATGAGTGAGGAATCGGCACCATTGCGCCGCAGGAATGATGCGGCCTCGAATGTCCGCGCCCCGGTGCGGAGCGAGAAGCTCTTGGTGTCGACCGTGATGCCTGCCAGCAGTGCCGTCGCCTCCGCCACATCGAGAATGACACGATCATGGATATATTGCAGCAGCTCCGTCACCAGCTCACAGGTGGACGAAGCATACGGCTCCATGTAGACCAGCAGCGGATTATTTATGAATTCTTCGCTGCGGCGGTGATGGTCAATCACGACAATCCGGTCCGTCATCGACAGCAGCCTGGGCTCCTTGACCATCGAAGCCTTGTGGGTATCAACGACGACGGCCAGTGTACGGCTATCGACAAGACCGAGTGCCTGCTCCGGCGAGATGATCCGCTTCATCAGGTGCTCTTCGTCCTCCAGAATCTCCATCATCTTCTGGATAGCCGGATTGACCGACTCCAATACGAAGAAGGCTTCCTTGTTGAAGAGCCTGGCGGCCTTCAGCACGCCGATGCCGGCGCCGACGGAGTCCATGTCCGGCATTTTGTGACCCATGATGACGACATTGCTGCTCTCCTTGATCATATCCCGGAGCGCATGAGCGACAACGCGGGCACGCACGCGAGTCCGCTTCTCTACAGCATTGGATTTGCCGCCGTAGAACGTCTGCCGCTGCCCATCCTTGACCGCTACCTGATCACCGCCGCGGCCAAGTGCGATATCCAGACTCGTCTGCGCCCACTGACCCAGCTCACTGATGCTGTCCGCATTGACGGCGATGCCGATACTGAGCGTCATCGGAATCTTGTTCTCGATCGTAATCTCCCGCACTTCATCGAGCAGCACGAACCGCGATTGCTCAAGCTGACGCACGGTCCGCTGGTCGGTAATAATGAGATAACGGTCAGAGGTGAGCCGCTTCAGGTAGAGATGATAATGCTGAGCCCAGCCGGTAATTTCGGCGGTTACTTTGGAGAGGAAGGTCGCCCTCTGCTGGTCGTCCATTCCCTGAGTTGCTTCCTCCAGGTTATCCATCATCACGATTCCAAGTGCAAGCTTCTCTTCCTCGTACCGTTTCTCCAGCTTCCACCGGCGGGTAATGTCCCGGATATGAATCAGCCGCTCCTCCTGTTTGAGAAGGAACTCGTATACACGCGACTCATGGGTGACCTCAGCGAGCGACTCCTTCTTGTCCTTGAGCGCTGCCTGCAGAGACGGGAACAGCTCGGTGAGGGAAGAGCCGATAATGGAATCGCGGCCCAGCATCTCCGAGACATATTGATTGTGCCACTCGACGGCACGCTCCTCATTGTAGAGGATAATACCGAAGGGCAGCTCACTGATGACCTCGTTGCCGGCTTTTTTCACCCGGTAGGACAAGGTACCTAGATAATTCTTGAGATCCCGGCGAAACGCGCGCTCCGCGCGCAGCGTGTACCAGGCGAAGGCCAGCGTGGCAACGAGCGCAACCACCCCGATGGGCCACTCGTACCAGGCGAGAGCTGCCGTCATGATGATCATGAGGACAAACGCCCACACCTGTGCCATGCCGTGCCATCGTTTGATTAGGAACTTCGGCATTCTAATCCGCCCCTGTAGCTAGGATTTCGTAAATGACTTTCGGATCGGAAACGCAACATCCAGCACCCCGATCAGACTCAGTGGCGGGAACAGGAACACCGGTATGGCTAACAAAACCGGTATGGCCTTGCTCCAGCGCTTCTGATCGGCGATAAAGAAAAACAATCCGATAGCCTGAATCGTAAACACAAGCCGCAGCAGCGGAATCAGGTTCACGAGCACAGTATTCATAAAGGAATCGCCCGTGCTGTCTACAAACAGATCCGCAATCAGTGCGATCAGATAATACATAACAAATGATTTCGGCAGCATCCAGTCCTTGGCAGGCTTGAAGCCCGGCACTTCGATGCCTTCACGGGAAAGCAGCTTGCGGGTCAGTCCATGCGTGACAATAACGAGGGTAAATGAAACCGCAATCAGAACCCAAGGAATCGACTGCACCACGGTACGAACGAAAGATTCGGTCACCTCGGTCGTCCAGCTTGGCGGCATCAGTCCCTGCGCCTGCAGCATCGCTACCTGATCCCGGATGATGTTGCCCATCTCGCCGGTAATGGAGATCCCGAAGATCGCATTGAACAGGACCATCTCCAACAGGAACTGGCCCAATACGGCAAGCACGCCTGCGGTGACGACGGTCCGGGCGACCGAGCGACGGCGGTAGAGATGACCCATGATAATCGCTGGAACCAGGAAGAAGAAGCCTAAGATGAGCGACACAGGTCCGTTGATTAAAAAAGCAAACAACAGCACCAGCAGCATATGAATCGCAAACTGCTGCCTTGTAAGCGTAGTATAGAGCAGAACTAACGGTACCATGACGACTGGCACAGCGAGCAGATTGATGCCCGGCAGCGCGACCGACACGAGCAGTACAAGCGCCAATACACTCCATAGAATTGATTTCAAGCCGACTTTCAACCGGTTCACCTCTTGCTTCTAAATGGGCTTGGTAGCAAGCTTTACGCCCCATTATACCATAAAATCCAAACGCAACATACGCGCCGCCCCTCCACAGCAGCATGGGGGCCTCGGGGCCCTTCTATATCTATGTAGCCTGACCCTCCAGATATGTGTGCTCCCGCAGGATCTTACCCTTTGTTCTTATTTAGCTTTTGATCGCTTAGGCCGCCTAGACAGCCCCTCCCGCTAATTGCAATTCTGCACTTAGCAGGCTAGTTTAGGTAGGTTCTAGCGAAAGTAAGTGCAAAAGCGCAATTAATCGGGCGGGAATAGGTAATTTGTGGATATTTTGCTGGGATTAGTTGTACTTTTACCTTTAGCAAACCAATAATCCGACGAATAACCGATTGGTAGTGGTATTTTTACACTTAGGCTCCAAGTTAGTTGGTGCGGGTGCGGGTGCGGGCGTTGGATCACCAAGGCTTCCTCCCTCGCTCTAACGGCCATATGTGCGCTTATTTGGCCAGTTTAGCAGCGGTTTCTGATCTAACGGACACAGGTGCCGCTATTTGACCCAAATGTGACGTCACACACAACAAAAAGTAGAAATAACTGCGCTCATGGCCGTTAGAATCTCAGACAGCCGATTTTGAGCCAAATAACTGCTGTGGTGGCCGTTAGAGCGAGGGCAAAAGGCGGTGGGTGGCGGCAGAGGGGTTGGGGTTGGGGTTGGGGTTGGGGTTGGGGTTGGGGTTGGGGTTGGGGTTGGGGTTGGGGTTGGGGTTGGGGTTGGTGAGGGCGCAAGGGCAGGTATGGGTGCCATCCGACCCGCCGTCATGCTGCCGGGCATCGTGCGCCGGGGCTTACGCGGGTATGGGTACAGGAGCACTGTATGCA
>NZ_KB899662.1:0-287028 GCF_000378385.1 Paenibacillus daejeonensis DSM 15491
CTCGACTGCGTATCCGGTATTAGCTGTGGTTTCCCGCAGTTATCCCAGGCTTGCAGGCAGGTTGCCTACGTGTTACTCACCCGTCCGCCGCTAAGTTTCAGAGAAGCAAGCTTCTCATCAACTCCGCTCGACTTGCATGTATTAGGCACGCCGCCAGCGTTCGTCCTGAGCCAGGATCAAACTCTCCATGATAGAAAGCTGAATAGCTCATTTCTTGCTGGTATTGCTATCTGTAACTCCGAAGAGCTACAGGACATTTCGCTCGTTGTTCAGTTTTCAAAGAACACATTTTCTTTCTCGTCCAGCCCGTATCTCTCGGCCGGAATTAGAATATACCATAGACTTTTAGGTTTTGGCAAGTGTTTTTGCAAAAAAAATATAAAAAAGCGTATAATACTGTTTTTCTCTATTAAAACCGTTTATTTGTGATACTTATGGAGTGCTATTCCGACGGCGACGGCTGGCTTGCAGCTCCTTCATGATCTTGCGGCCCGTTGGGGTCTGAGCCAAACCACCCTTGGCCGTCTCACGATGCTTGTCAGGCATAGCCTGCCCTACCTCCAGCATCACTTCCACCACTTCGTCCGAGGGAATGACACTGCGGATTCCTGCAAGGGCCATATCTGCAGCAGTCATGGCAGATACAGCGCCGAAGCCATTGCGAACGATGCACGGAATTTCGACCAGCCCGCCAACTGGATCGCAGATGAGTCCGAGGGAATTCTTTAGCGCCAGTCCCACCGCATGCATGGCCTGCGTCGGACTGCCACCTCTCAATTCGGTCAGCGCGCCTGCAGCCATAGCGACTGCTGAGCCGACCTCAGCCTGACAACCGCCTTCCGCTCCAGAGATAAAAGCATTGTTGGCGATAATATATCCGATTGCGCCAGCGGTGAACAAACCATCGACCAAGCGATCGTCAGTCCAGCCGAATCGTTCCTGGCAGCTCACAAACACACCAGGGATAATGCCACAAGAGCCGGCAGTCGGCGTGGCGATAATTCTTCCCATAGATGCATTGACCTCCGAGACAGCCAGTGCATAAGCCAGCGCATTGCCCGCGTCCTTACCCAGCAGAGATTCCGCCTGGCCCAAATAAGAATGTACCCGCTGGGCATCTTTTCCGGTGAGCCCGCTCCTGGATGTCGTATCCTCCGTAAGCCCCTTCTGCACCGCTTCTTTCATAATGCGGTAGTATTCGCTCATCTGTCCGCGTATCTTGATTTCACTCTCGCCGCTCTCCCGTACCTGCTCAGCAATCATCAGTTCTGCAATACTTACTGTCTCTTGCTCGCATAGCGCTACAATTTGCGCCAGGCTTTGGAATCTCATCCCGAACCCTCCACTTCGCTTGGATCAATACGGCTCACCCGCTGGACGCCGACAAGTCGGCTAAGCAGCTGAACAGAACCATCCGGCAGCATGCCGTCGCTCTCGATGACCGTGAGCACATCTCCGCTCCGCGACTTGCGGTCCACTTCCATATATCCAATATTCAGTCCCGCATCCCGATATAGGTCCGTCATGTCCGCAAGCATGCCAGGGCGATCACCATGAAAAACCAGAATTGTCGGATACCCCGCCGTGAACTTGACATCAAATCCGTTTACACCTGTAATCTCGATATTGCCGCCACCGATCGAACAGCCTGTCACCACGTGCTCCCGGCCGCCGTTTCGGAGTCGCATACGAACCGTATTGGGATGGGCAACGGGTTTATGTCCTGTTTTGAAGGTTACTGCCATCCCCTCCTGTTCCGCAATCGAGAGCGAATCGCGGATACGGGTATCGCTCGGAATGTAACCCAGCAGACCCGCCACGAGTGCCAGATCGGTACCGTGTCCTTCATACGTATCAGCAAATGAACCAAACAGCTCGATTTCCGCTTGCTCTGGCGTCTCTCCGACAATCGCCCGTGCAGTGCGTCCCAACCGGGCCGCCCCTGCCGTATGCGAGCTGGAGGGCCCAATCATGCTTGGGCCAATAATTGAGAATACATCTCTGAAGCGCATCGCTCCTGCTCCCTTCTCCTGCTGACACTGGGTGGCAATCGGTATATCTCAGGCCAGCCACTTCTCCAAATGCTCACGGACAAATGCATCGTCATGCAAATGCGGATACTGGGCATACACCCGATCAATCTCTTCCGCCTGACCCTCGGACAACTGTTCCTGTGGATTGAGGCACCACGTTCCCTCCAGCAAGCCTTGACGCCGAAGCACTTCATGGATACCGGGAATGCAGCCCTCGAAATGATGGGCAGGATCAAAAAAAGCAGCATTGCTGTCCGTCACCTCAATATTGCGGGTCAGCCATTCCGAATCCATGACCGCTTCGCCACGAACACGCTTGACCTCCTCTAGCAGCTCCACAGCCTTGCGTGTCCACACGGCCCAGTGACCGAGCAGACCGCCCACGATACGTTTTTCAACGGTTTGCCCCTCAACCTGGAAGCGATAGACGGTTAATAAATCATTGACGATATTGTCATCATTCCCGGTATAGAGCGCAATCTCATCGCGACGGCTCGAATGCATCACTGCCCGCACTACATCGATAGTCTGGTACCGATTGAACGGAGCCATCTTGATGGCCACAATTCCCGGAATCTCGGCAAACGCCTGCCAGAACGCATAACTGAAGATTCGTCCGCCTACCGAAGGCTGCAAATAAAAACCGATAACAGGGATCTGCGCCGCCACTGCACGTGTCCGCTCCAGAATCTGCTCCTCTGTCCACCCCTGCAGGCCGCCCATGCTAAGGAGTCCCGCGTCATAACCGAGAGCGATGGCTGTCTCCGTTTCACGCAGCGCCTGCTCTGTAGGACCGCAAATACCGGCTACCAGCAAAAAGGGACGCTCCGGCGCCGCACGGCGCACTTCCTCCGCAGCCAGCCGGAGCACAGGCTCAAACAATTGATGCTCCGGATCGCGAATTTCGAATTGGGTGGAATGAACCCCAACCGCGATGCCGCCTGCCCCGGAGGCGACATAATAGCGAGTCAGAGCGCGCTGCCGCCGCTCATCCAGCTGCCGATCCGCATTCAGTGCAAGCGGATGTGCCGGAATGACCAGTCCTTCATGGAGCGCTGCCAGCTGCTCCTGAGATAGTGCTCTTGTTGCCATCTAGAATTTCCCCTTTCGTTGCTGAAAATGCGTCGGCTTGTTCCATGTGGCTCCACCGGCCTGTACCCAATCACTAAGCCAATCGATCATCTGAAGCAGCGAGACCTTGGGATAGCCGAGCAATTGATGCGAGCGAGAAGCATTATTGAGGAGTGCCGTTTCCGATTCGGTCCCGATGATTTGTGGTTCTTTGCCAAGACGCTGACCGAAGACGTGGGCCGCCCAACGGATCGAGACTGTCTCTGGACCTGTAATGTTAACAATGGTTGGAGGGTTACTGCACAGATTGAGACAACGCAGCGCCATCGCATTGGCGTCGCCTTGCCAGATGACATTGGCGTGCCCCATCGTCACATCGACCGGACGGCCCTCATGGACGGCGCGTGCAATCTCCAACAGCACGCCGTAGCGCAGATCAACGGCATAGTTCAGCCGGTACATGGCCATAGGGGTTTCATTTTTGCGGCCATGATATTCGAAGATCCGTTCTCTACCCAAGCAGGATTGCGCATATTCACCGAGCGGCTCAGGCGCTACCGATTCATCGGCACCACCGCTGCCCACCGGGGTGAAGGGATAGATGTTGCCGGAGGAGAAGACGACCGTGCGGGATTGTCTAAAATGGTTGGCCACCCGACCTGGAAGATAGGTGTTCATAGCCCAGGTAAAATGTTCATTGCCGGTCGTGCCGAATTTGTTGCCAGCCATATAGATGACATTGGCCGCCTGCGGCAGCGAGGTTAGCTCCTCATCATTCAAGAGATCACAGGCAATGGTCTCCACGCCACCCTCTTCCAGTTCCTGACGCGCCTCTGCGCTGGAAAAACGGGAAACAGCAATAATGCGCTTGCCCCCAAGTCCGCCTTCCCTGACTGCACGAGCTGCCAGTCTTGACAGGCTTGGCCCCATCTTGCCTCCAGCCCCCAACACCATGATGTCTCCATCAATTGCCGCCAAATCGCGCACCAATTCCTCACTGGGCGTACTTAAGAGATCTTCCAATTGTTGTACCGATTGAATCACGTAAGTTCCTCCTTCGCTGACTTTGATATTGCTATCTTACCGAGAAATCCTATATAAAGACAAATCTTTTAATCGTCTTTAAATAAGCAAAAAAAAGAACCAGGAGCTTGCCTTCGGTTGGCACATACCTGGCTCAACTTCATGAAACGAATATTACACATCCTGCAGGAACGCTATGCGATAAATTTGGCGTGGCCTGCCCTTCGGGACCTTCTCCATTCCTGCGATCGTTACCAATTCATGATCCATCCATAATAATAGCAGCCGGTGAGCGCTACGAACCGTGATGTCGAGCAGCGAGGCCAACTCGTGCACGGTATAGTCCACTTTGCCGAACTTGGCTTTGCTGCCGAGCAGCCTGCTCAGATAGGCGCTCGTCATCCCGGCGTCCTCCGCGCGCTTGATCACCCCGGCTTCCGTCGGCGCCAAAACGGCTTGTACCGGGTCCGTCATCTCGAGTGGACCGATGAGCGTTCGGTCTTCCCGGACGATAAAGCAGGCATTACCGCCGGATTCCTTGGCTTTGCGAAGCGCCGCCCGCGCATGGGTGCCCGCTTCATTGGCCGAAGCCCCGAAGCCCACACCGATACTGAGCGACAGTCCGTAAGACTTGGAAGCTTCCCTGGCCAGCGGAATCATCTTGTAGCCTCCGGTCTCCCGCTCGAAGATGCCCCGGGTTGTAATGAACAGATATTCATCGCCCCCCAGCGCCGTCAGATACCCGTCCAGCGTCGCTACGTACCCCAGCAGCAAGCGATGGATATCCAGCTTCAGTCGCTGTACCTCATGCTCATTAACACTGCGCATCACAAGGCCGTTAAAATCATCAATGTTGATCATGCCGATCACCATCTGTGATTCTTTGCTGCGCCTGGACTCCGTAGACAGCAATGCTCGCTCCAGAGCGACGGAAATATCCTGCGGGGAGGGAGCCAGATGCCAGCTGGCGATACCGGCCACTTCCAGCGCTTCCGCGACCGCTCCATCTCCGGTTAACGCAGCGCTGCACCTGCCAGCCTGCGCCGTATGGAAACGCAACAACTCAGCTTCTGATGCATGAGAAGGTCCGTCATAGAGGACGACCTCTACATCCTTCAAGCCAAGTTCGGTAAGCGCTCGCTTCACCATGGTAGATGTAAGAGAGTCAATGGATAGTCCACCTACCAGCTTACCTGCCTGCCACGCCATCATCAGCGAACGATACAAAGCCACATCCGTCAGGGGTACATGCAGCACGGGGATCCCCGCCTCGACTTCTTCTTTAACTGCCCGATGCAATCGATCGCCTGCGATCAGCAGCACTTCTGCTTGTGCAGCCAGCTCGGTTGCCGCCTGAACCGCCTCTCGTTCATGCTCTGCGATGCGGGACAGCGGGGCAAACGTAGGGAATCGGCGCGCGACCTCTTTCATAGAGGCAACCGCCGGCTCAGGGCCAATCAGACCGATTGTTATCTGCGGCACATGCGGGGTATCCCGAATAACCATTCTCATCGCTCCCTTTTTGCATCATCTATAAAAAAGACCCACTCACCTCTATTTAGGTGACGTGAGTCTTTTGGGCATGACCAGCTTGTAGCCGACGCCACGAATCGATTCGATGCGAACTGATTGTTGGCCCAGCTCCAGCTTCTTGCGCAAGGAGCTGACATGAACGTCCACTGTACGCTGGCCTCCAATATAATCAAAGCCCCATACGACGTTCATCAGATCATCACGGGTGATGACCATGCCTGGTCGCTGAACCAAGTAGAGCAGGACCTCGAATTCCTTGGGCCGCAGCGGGATGACTTCCTCTTGCAGCAGCACCTCATACTTGTCGGGATAGATGGAGAGCTCACCCGCTACGATGACCTTCTCGTTCGTATTCTGTTGACGCACATCCTCATTGCGCGTGCGGCGAAGCACAGCGGATACCCGGGCCAGCAGCTCGGCCACGCCAAACGGCTTCGTAATGTAGTCGTCCGCCCCGTGCTTGAGCCCCTGTACCACTTCTTCCTCCGCATTGCGGGCCGTAAGGATAATGACCGGCGTAGCCACTCCGTTCTGCCTCAGCTTGCTGAGGATTTCAAACCCGTTCATTCCCGGCAGCATAATATCCAGAATAATCAGGTCGAAATTGCGCTGCAGCGCCGTTTGCAATCCTTCTCCGCCGTGGTCCGCTACCGTAATTTCGTACCCTTCTTGCGTTAAATTATACGATAATAGACGAGCCAGAGTCGGCTCATCCTCGATGACCAGCACCCTCTGCGACATGAAAACCTCCAGCTTCGCGTTCCATCCTACCGCGTAATGTACTGCTCTTGCACAATCACTTGTCCGTCCAGTGCACACCCTAGGCTGGGTGCGACCTTTTCCTCCCTAGCATACCACACCTGCCGATGCATTACTATGAGTGCAGCACCGGCAGTTCAATGGTAAAGGTCGATCCCACACCAGGTGAGCTGTCCACGACAATGGTTCCCTTATGGAGCTCAACCAGATGCTTCACAATGGAGAGACCCAGACCTGTTCCTCCGGAGCTGCGCGAGCGGGCTTTGTCGACCCGGTAAAAGCGTTCGAAGATTCGAGGCAGATCCTTCTTGGGAATCCCGATACCGGTATCGGCGATTTTGATCCGGATCATGTCATAGTTCTCATGATCCTTCACCCCGGATTTATGAACCGGCTCAACCGTGATAGAAACCTTGCCGCCCTCCGGTGTATAGTTCACGCCATTAGCCAGCAGATTAATCAAAATTTGACTCAAACGGTCTTCGTCCGCCTCTACATAAAGGCCTTCCTCGACGGACATCTCCAGCGAGATATGCTTGCGCGTCGCTTCAGATGAGATGAATTCCATCGTCCGCGCAACGAAGGGCGACATTTCCACAGGCGAGAGCTGCAGCGGCACCCGTCTCGATTCAACCTTGGAGAGCTCCAAGATATCACCAATCAACCGGTTAAGTCGCTCACTCTCGTCAAAAATAATCTGCAAGAAGGAATTTGCCGTAGCCGGGTCATTCACCGCACCGCCCAGCAGTGTCTCGGCAAAGCCTTTGACAGCGGCAATCGGTGTCTTGAGCTCATGCGATACATTGGCTACAAATTCGCTGCGCATCCGCTCCAGCCTGCGAATCTCCGTGACATCCCGGAGTACGAGCAGCACCCCTCCGAACTCTTCCCGGGTATGGAAGACCGGAACCAGATGGATTTCCAGCAGGCGTTCATCGGGATAATAGAACGTAATCTCTTCCCGAATATGCTCCCGCTCCTCCAGCCCTTCCTGGATGATCTGTGCCAGCTCGTATTGCTGCTTGGCTTCGGCATAGTGCCGCCCGACCAGTTCGCGCGCCGAGAACCCGAGCACCTCTTCAGCCATCCGATTGAGCAAGACGATGGTCCCTTCCCGGTCGATCATGACGATGCCATTAATCATGTTATCCAGGACACTTTCGAGCCGAGTTTCGTTCTGCTTCAGCTGACGCATCTGACCTTGCAGACTGTCAGCCATCGCGTTGATGGCATGCGCCAGCTCGCCGATCTCGTCCGTCTTGCGAACCGAGACCCGGGCCTGATAATCCATATTCTTGATACGCTGGGCAACTCGGGTAATCGACTCCAGTGGCCGTGTCAGTCCCCGCGCGATTCGGTAACTGACGAGCGCAGCCAGAATGAACAGCACTACCAGCCCGATCAGCACAACGGTCCAGAGCTCGCCGACACTCTCATCCACGTCCTGCAGACTCATCGCAAGTCGCACATAATCACTTGTGGGAGAGCCAGGATCGATGGGGATAGCCACATACATGGAATTGACCTGGGTCGTATCGCTGCGACGAATCTCCCGACCAATGCCGTCTTCTCGTGCCTCACGGATCTCTTCGCGGTTGAAATGGTTCTCCATTAACTGTGCGTCATAACCCGAATCCCCCAGCACCGTACCGTCCCCACGGATGAAGGTCACCCTCACACCG
Organism: Paenibacillus daejeonensis DSM 15491; assembly: GCF_000378385.1. Taxonomy (GTDB): domain Bacteria; phylum Bacillota; class Bacilli; order Paenibacillales; family Paenibacillaceae; genus Paenibacillus_D; species Paenibacillus_D daejeonensis. The sequence continues at coordinate 8,102 of NZ_KB899662.1, forward strand.
GCAATATCATGGTACATCTTCGCCGTCTCCGTGAAATACGTGTAGACATCTTGGGTGTTGCCTGTGGGCCATTCCATCTTGGCAATCATAATTTTCATCTCTCGCAGCATGTTGTCCTGCAGCGCATCGAGATGATTATTGCGGAACGTTTGCGCCATGAACAGACCTGCCGTAAGGACCGACAGGCCGATCATGCCGATAATAATTAAGGTGAGTCTTACTCGAAACCGGTTCATTCCCTCATCCCGCCTTTTTGCTCGCATCATGCCCGTGACTATCGTACCTGTCCCTGACGGGGAATGCCAGTCCTCCGTTTGTTAAACTTTTGTAAAACGTAGAAGTGTAAAGTCGCTATCGGCTGTTGAATCATAATGCCAAGCACGACCGGCACGGCGGCTGGCGGGCTGAAATACCCCAGTGCCAGTACAATTCCCAGCGAGATATTGCGCATCCCCGAGGCGTAGGACAGTGTCACCAGCAGCTCATGATCGCGGAACGGCAGCGAGCTGAAAAATCCGGCGGCATAGCAAATGCCGACCAGCGCAATCACCGCTGGCGCGAGCACCAGCAAATCTCCCTTAAGCTGCATCACGTAAGGCTCGATCGCCGAGGCATTCAAAGCCACAACCGCGACGAAGCATAGCTTGGAGAGCGGCGCTGCAACCGGTCGGACGGTCTCGTTAATGCGTCCGCGTGTCAGCTGGTTGAGCACCACGCCGACCAAAGTCGGTAACACGACAATGATGAGCAGATCGCCCATCATTTTGCCGATCTCTACCTCTACGCCGGTTCCAAAGAACAGCTGGATCCCTGCGGGCACGACAAGCGGGCTAATCGCCGAATCGACGACGACCAGGGCCAGCATCAGGGCGATGCTCCCTCCCGAGAGACTGACCCAGATGACGGAGGAAACGCCGAGCGGAATGAGAGCAAACAGGACAAAACCGATGGTATAGGGTGAATCCGCTCCGAACAACACCGTTCCCATCGCAAAACCAATCAGCGGAAGTACAATATGGGCAATGGAAAGCGACCACACGATTGGTAGCGGCCGCAGCAGGACGACCCGAAGCGCCTCCAGGCTGCAACCAATGGCCATCGTCAACGTGACAAAAGCGAACAGATACGGCACCCAGGAAACGAAGGGCGATAAAGCGCCAGAAAAAAGAAACCCCAGAACAAGAGATCCGGGGACAATGAGAAACATCCATTTCTCAAACCATTTATTAAACGTTAATCCGAATAAACGCGTTGTTAACGCCTCTTTTCTATTGGAACACGGGTTCCTTGAGCTCAGATAGCTTGGCGAAGGAATCCTTCTCTACATCTGCGTGCAGGCTGTTGCCATGGGAATCCATCGTTACGATTGCGGCAAAGCCTTCGGTTTTGAGGTGCCACATCGCTTCGGGAATACCGAATTCCAGGAAATCTACGCCATTCACCTCTTTGAAGCATTCGGCATAGTATTGCGCAGCGCCGCCAATCGCATTCAGATAGACAGCTCCGTGCTCTCCGAGTGCAGCAAGCGTTTTGGCGCCCATGCCCCCTTTGCCGATCACTGCGCGAATACCGAATTTCTTGATAATGTCGCCTTGATACGGCTCCTCGCGAATACTTGTGGTCGGTCCTGCCGCCTTCACTTGCCAACCGGACTCATCCTTGAGCATGACCGGTCCGCAATGGTAGATGACCGAGCCGTTCAGATCAATCGGCGCGTCATGATCCATCAAGTGCTTATGCAGCGCATCCCGGCCAGTATGCATCTCGCCATTAATGACGACGATGTCACCCACCTTCAAGCTGCGGATCTGTTCTTCGGAAATTGGCGTTTGCAGCACAACCTCGCGGCGCTCCTCCACTGGAGTTGCAGCAGCTGTTTCAGAGGCTGCAGACGTCATCTCTACCTCCTGGCCTTGTGGATAAATCCAGGACTTGATCTCGCCGGTGTCCGCGTTCAAGAGCACGCCTTGTCTGCGATACGCCCAGCAGTTATAAGCAACTGAGACAAAGAAGCTGGCTGGCAGACGGTTCATCACACCGACCTTGCAGCCGAGCAATGTCACTTCGCCGCCGAAGCCCATCGTCCCGATGCCAAGCTGGTTGGCGTGAATCATGACATATTCCTCAAGCGCCGCGAGATCGGGATTCTCATTGGTGTCATCGACACGACGGAACAACTGCTGCTTGGCCAGATCGTAGCCGGTCGTCCGGTCGCCACCGATGCCAACGCCAATGAAGCCTGCACTACAGCCTTGGCCCTGAGCCTGGTACACCGCATGCATGATACATTTGCGGATGCCGTCCAGATCACGGCCGGCTTTGCCCAGACCTTCCAGCTCGGCTGGCAGGCTGTACTGAATATTCTTGTTCTCGCAGCCGCCGCCCTTCAGAATGAGACGGATATCGATATCGTCCTTATCCCACTGCTCGAAGTGGATGACCGGCGTTCCCGGTCCAAGGTTGTCACCGGTATTGGAACCAGTCAGCGAGTCGACAGAGTTGGTCCGCAGCTTGCCGTCTTTGGTCGCCTTGGCAATCGCAGAGCGGATCTGTTCCTTCATAATCAATTGATTGGCACCGACAGGTGTGTGCACAACAAACGTTGGCATCCCGGTATCCTGACAGATTGGCGATACCTTGTTCTCAGCCATTGTAATATTATTAGCAATCGTCGAGAGCGACAGTCCCGCGCGTGTCGCCCGGTCCTCGGCTTCGTTCGCGGCGCGGATGGCCCGTCTTACATCACCAGGTAAATTGGTCGAAGTCTCCACGATCAGATCGTATACGCTTTGTTCAAAATGCTGCATCATGACGTACGCTCTCCCCTTTTCAAACGTTCTCATTATGAATCTATCATATCACAGAAACCGCTATCCGGCATCTGCTAGCCTGTCCGTTTATGTCCTCTCTACCACGTCTGTACAAGCTTCACCCTGCTTGATATGATGAACCAAGCACATCCTATAATTCCGCAGTAGAAGGAGCCCTGCCGATGCAAAGTCATTTCTACGCTTACATGTACCGCCTAAAATATATTGAACGCTGGAGCCTGATGCGTAATACAACACGCGAGACGGTGGCCGAGCATTCCTATCACGTAGCCTTGCTTGTCCACATGCTGTGCGAGATCGGCAACCAAGTCTACGGACGCAGCCTCAATGCCGACCGCGCGGCCGCCATGGCACTGTTCCACGATGCGACTGAGGTCTTCACAGGCGATATCCCTACCCCTGTGAAGCATCACAATCCCAAAATGCTGGCCAGCTTCCGGGAAATCGAAGGGATGGCCGCCGAGCGTCTGCTCGGGATGGTGCCCGAGCCGCTACACGACACCTATGCGCCGCTGCTTCTTCCAAAAAGCGCGCAGACAGACCCGGAAGGCAATCCCGCGGGGCTTCCGGATCAAGTGCTGCTGCGTTATCTGAAGGCAGCCGATCTGCTGGATGCCTATCTGAAGTGTCTCTCTGAGCTTTCCTCTGGCAATCGGGAGTTCATGGTTGCGAAGGGCCAGACCGAGCAAGCCTTGGCCAAACTGGAGATGCCCGAGGTGGAATGGTTCCTCACCCATATGGCCCCCAGCTTCGGCAAAACGCTCGACGAGCTGTCCGAGGACTAACTCACTCGTCTTTCGACTTGGGCGTGGATCGCAGCTTCAACACGGACTCGCGAACGCCCTCATACATGACCTGCCATTGCGGATCAGCATCTCCCCGCAGCGGCTCTTCGGCCTCGCCCGCTGCATGCGCTCCACTCTCGGATGGCGGCGGGCCACCAGCGCTAACCGGCGGAACTTCCCCCTTCAATCGGGCCTGCAACTGTTTTAGCCGCTGCCTTGGATCGCCGCTCATACTCATCTCATCCCTTCTTTCTCCATCGTTACCCGTCCACTAATGTCTTGCGCAGTGTGAACAGCGAGGCCAGCTCTTCATTGGAGAGCTCAGTGATCCAATTTTCCGAAGCGCTGACCACCTGCTCATTCAGCTGCTGCTTGCGGTTAATCATTTCATCAATTCGCTCCTCCAAGGTGCCGAGCGTCACGAACTTGTGGACCTGTACCGTCCGCGATTGACCAATCCGAAAAGCTCGGTCCGTCGCTTGGTTCTCAACAGCAGGATTCCACCAACGATCAAAGTGAAAGACGTGATTGGCCGCCGTTAGATTGAGACCGGTGCCCCCAGCTTTGAGCGATAATACGAAGGCGCCCCCCTGATTGTTGCCTTGCTGGAAGGTATCAATCATCGCATCGCGTTCCGCCTTGGGCACACCTCCGTGCAGGTAAGGCACCTGCCAGCCGAATTGTTTCTCCAGCTGCTGCTGAATCATCCGTCCCATCCCGACAAACTGCGTAAAGATCAGGCAACGCTCATCCTCTGCGGCAATCTCTTCCACCATCTCCAGCAGACGCGTCACCTTGTTGGAACGCACCGGATCCCAGTGCTCGAGGGCCAGCCTGCTATCCTTGATCAGCAAGGCCGGGTGGTTGCAGAGCTGCTTCAGCTTGGTAAGCGTTGAGAGAATCAGACCGCGACGCTGCATGGGAGAGAGGGTATCCAGCTTCTCCAGCAGCTCACTCACGGTATTCTCATAGATCGTCCCTTGTTCAACTGTCAAGGAGATGTAGGTCCGCGCCTCATTTTTCTCTGGCAGCTCCAGTTGAATGGCGGGATCCTTCTTGAGCCGCCGCAGCATGAACGGATTCACCCACTGCCTCAGCCGCCGGATCTGCTCAGCATCCCGGGACCGCTCGATCGGTTGGACGACCTCACGCCGGAACCGCGCCAACTGACCGAGATAGCCTGGGTTCATAAAGTCATGAATGGACCACAGCTCTGTCAGCCGGTTTTCCATAGGCGTCCCTGTCATGGCGATTCGATGCGCGGCAGGCAGGCGGCGAATGGCAGCCGATTGTTTGGTATAGATGTTTTTTATATTTTGCGCCTCGTCCAGACATAACGCGTTCCATTCCATGCTGCCCAGCTCTTCTTCATCGAGCGGAGCGAGCGCGTAGGACGTAATGACCAGATCCGCCCCTTCAACAGAGGCTGCGAAGTCCTCGCCCTTGGCGCGGCGCGGGCCATAATGAATTCTGATTCGCAGCGACGGCGCGAATCGTTCGAGCTCCTTCTCCCAGTTGCCGATGACCGAAGTTGGACAAATCAATAGCGATGGCGGAGCCGCTTGCTCGTTGCCAGACGCCGACGGGCTTTGTCTGCGCTGCTCCGATTCCTTGACGTGCAGCAGATAGGCTGTAAACTGGATGGTTTTGCCCAATCCCATATCATCGGCCAGACAACCGCCCAGTCCAAAACGCCGCAAGAAGGCAAGCCAAGAGACGCCTTGCAGCTGGTAGGGCCGCAATTCACCCGTGAATCCCTCAGGTATGTCGATAAGCGGCAGCTCGGATACGGTCTGCAGCTGCTCCAGCCACCGCTCGAGATGCCTGCTTAGCTCCACTTCGGTCTGCAAGCTTTCCTCGTGCTCCTCCGGGGACTCGATCTCCATCGACTCGCCTCGCAGATGCAGCTCCAGCACTTCACGGAAGGTCAAACCGCTTTTTTTGCCCGATCGTTTCATCCATTGCTGCAGACGCCGCAAATCGCCGGCATCCAGATGCACCCATTCATTGCCCATCCGCAGCAGCCGCCGGTTCTCCCGAACCATGCGCATGAAGTCCTCTTCACTCAAATCGAGGTCGCCCACAGCCAGCTTCCAGTCAAACTGGATGATCTGGTCCAGCCCGAACATGGATTGCTCGGATGAACCCACCGACGATTTCACCTTGGCCTTCAATCGTGGTTTGCGACTGCGAACCGCTTCCCACCAGCCTGGCAGCAAGACAGAGCCGCCAGCCTGCAGCAGCCTTAAGCTGCCTTCTTCCAAAAACGTCCACGCTTCCTGCTCGGCAAGCTCAAGCCGGATTCTGCCTGGCTGCTGCGCGTCCTCCCAGTCCGGGAAGATGCGCGCCCAGCGCCGCTCTTCCTTCTCCAGAATAGGCGCAAGCTGCCGCTGCCATTCTTCGGGAAGCGCGGGCTGGGGATCTTCCTCATCGCCTGCAACGACCCAGCCCGCTTGCCCCTCATCCTGACGGAGCTCATATCGTCTGGACGATTGCGATTTGTCCTGAAGCACGACAGCCAGCCGCCAGCCCGCTTCCTCAGTCGGCTCCAACAGCTGAAGAAGAACGCGAAATGGCGTATCATCACGCTTCCAGCCGACCGTTACCCACCATTCTTCCTCGTCTTCTCCGCCTTCGCCACCCATCAGACGGTTGGACATTTCCTGTGCGGCCGCAGCTGCACCCGGATTGCGAGCAATCGCTTCATCGACCGCGCGGCTTAACCAGTCATGCAGAATGAGCGGATCCGCTTCTTGCATGATCGTTTCATCTGCGGCTTCCCGGCTCTCCGCCGGGGGCAGCCAGAGCTGCCAACGCGGTCCACCGCTCTGCCACCCGGAGGGCTGCGGGGCATACCAACCGTTCAATAAACAACGCCGGATGAACGCCGCGGTCTGGAGCAGTTGTCTTGCTTGATTGGACCACTGCACGGCAAGCAGTCTGACCGGCTGCGGCTGGGAGGCATAGTCCATCGCCAGTAATGGCGGCAGCAGCAAGCCGTCGTGTCCGTCCACTCGCCGCTCTTCCGCTTCGGCACCATACCAGGAGCCCTCATGCCACGCGAACAGCAAGTACTTGAGCCGCTGCAGCGGACCCTGCCAGCCCGAACCCGCCAGCCACAAGCCTTCGCCAGGCAGCCAACGGGCGTCAACGATCCATTGCTTCTGCTCTATCGTCTTGCTCATGTCATGACCTTTCCTTTCCACAGCTCTTCCTGCAAAGCGCGCAGGCGCAGATATTTGTTGGACAACTGCTCGACGAACGTCTCCCACTGCCCTGTTCTTCCATCCGCTTGATATAGCTTCTCCAGCTTCTTCATTAATTTGACGGCGTTGCGGTAGCCCTGACGATTGCGAGAGAGGATGGCCTCATCGACCGCCTGATGGTACATCGGTATCAGAACGGATGGCGCATGCCGGGTAATGGTGCGCAGATCCTGTAGATCAAGCTCCTGCGGTCTCGCACCGATGAACAGCTGCAGATCTGCCCATGCTTCATAGTCCGAACGCTCTAACCAGTGCTCCGCTAGCTCGCTGTAGGCATGAGGCAGGAGGGCAATCATCCGCTCCGTCCACTGCTGACCCGCCTGCTCCTGCCGGATGTCTGCCTGACGGCATAGGGTGAGGTAAGGACGAAGAATCGCCGCATTGCGGCAATCTGCCAATTGCTCGTGCAGATAATCCATCCACAGCCGGACAGCAGACCAATTCCGTTCCTCCAGACGCTGGCTTGCAAATCCGTAGACCAGCTCCGCAATGGGATCAAATGCAGCTTGAGAGAGACGTTCTACCGCGTTACTGTCTGCCCCCGCCACCACATCGAAATGCGCCAGCGCCGACTGGACAAACGTTAGCTGCCGCTGACCCGTCATGCTCTCCCCGCTCAATGTCTGCTCCAGCATGCGCTGCTCGGTCTGCCGCCACCTCTCTGACTCAATCAGCTGCGCCCAGACCAGGTGGTAGAGGCGGTCCCAGCGCAGCAGACTCGCTTCGCTATCCAGCGCACGGGTGCGAAGCGCGCCGATAAGCGCCCAGAGCCAGCTGTCTTCCCATTCCGACATTCCGTCTACGTTCAAGGATTCGGCGAGCTCCTGGAAATGGGCAATCCAAGGATCGACCGATCGGGTAAAGGACATTTCATAATAATAACGGCTATAGGAATCGGTGGATGCATAGGCAAGCTCCACCTGTTCGAGTACAAATTCAATCGTATGGAGCCAGTGATAACGCTGCTTCGCCTTGTCCCAATACTTGGCTGATCCCTTCATCTCGGAAAGGACCGATTGCATCGGGTGAAGGGATTGTCTGCATTGCTGCCAGATTTCCCCGTACACATCCTGGAACCAGCTGCGCCATGCTTCGACGCTGCCGTCCTCTCCAGGACTCTGAGGCCGCTTGGCAGCGCCAGGCTGGCGCCGGTCACTCTGATGCCCGGCAACCTCTCCCCGCAGCAGATGCTCGTGTACCGTTTGCGGATCAATGGCCAATCTTGCGCAGAAGGCATACCAGACAGCGATCAGATGCTTGCAGATCGCCCCTCCCTCACAGGAACATTTACTGTAGTTGAGCTGCTCCAGATCTAAAATAACGGCCAGAATCCGATCATCCGACACAAAGCCGTAAATGCGTTCTTCTGCCGTCGGTTCCACCGATCGGACCAGCCCGTTGCGAAAGCAGGACATGCCCTCTTCCAATACCGTCTTGGGAACACGGGAGATCAATTGTTTATTTATGTCATTCCACTGTCCTTCGGCAAGGCTTGCAGTCATATCCGCAGCTCCTCCGTTCCATTAAGGCATCTTATAATTATACCACAAACTCCGCCTAGAAAGTGACTCCCCCTTGTTGGGGAGACTAGCTAGCGAATTCCCAGCGAGGATGTGCGATACAGTGGCTACGGCGATGGTGGAAAGGTTGGATGGTTGTCGATAGGTTGGATGGTTATGGTGCATATATTCCGTTATTCGCTGCATAACGGGGGTTCTACCAGATATATGGAGCATATATTCCGTTACTGGCTAACTAACCATTGGTTACCTTGGCATGTATAGCGAATAGCGGAAAATAGAAGCCATATTCTTGAATGAATGCGCATTACGGACAGTTTAGCGGAAAATAAGAGACCTATTATTTCTCCCCCACTCTCTCCAGCATAAAAAAAGGCCTTCACGCCACTGGGGTGTGAAGACCATTACCTTATTTTCTCTTAAAATTAAGCCACTTGCGCGTATAGTCCTGTAGCTCTTCCAGCCGTCCCTGCTCTGCCAGGGAGCGGACATGACGCATATGCTCCTCTAAACGCTGCTCAGACGCTGAAGCCTTGGCGCTGCACGATTGTCTCGCCGACCATCCGATAACGAGCAGACAGACCAGCATCACAGCACCCATGCCTGCCAGCAGCAGCCATTGTCTGGTCAGTGACTGCTGCACCTGTCCGTAGTCGGATACGACGGTCAGCACGTAGCGATCGAGCGGCTCCCCATCAGCGTCCAGAATGCTGGCCACGCGATCAATCGCCACGGGAACGTACTTTTTGAGCACAGACTTGCCCTGGAGGTTCGCCTTGATCGTAATCGGCTCGCCTGTCTGGTAGACTGTCTCGATGTACTCCAGCTCCCGAGGGTCCGTATACGTGTTGGACCCGTAGAACACAGGCAGCTGTGTAATATGACGCAGCTCCTCGCCCAGCTCCGTTTCGGTCAGAATTTCGCCAAGCGGAAATGTGCTGGGGTTGATCGCACCAATTTCCAGAATCGACGGATTCTTGTTCAAGGTTTGCTCGATCAGCCGGTCGGCTCCCGTCAGCTCCTCGTACTCCCGCTGCATGTCATAGCTTACATAAGGATCAATGATGTAATTGGTCGTCCCGTCGTAATAGTAGCCCCACTTGCGGACCTTGCTCGTATCCGAAGTCGCAACCTCGAAGGGGCCGGTCCAGAAATTATCCAACGACTGTCCCCAGTCAATAGTCACTTGCCGCTCGTCAAACAATTGGTTGAACGCCTCGTACCATGGAGTCCAGTTGGCCGTCTTGAGTCCCAACTGCTGGGGATCGGAGGATTTGTAGAGTACGATATTATCTTCAACTCGCTTGAGCAGCGTAATATGGAGGACGCCCAGCCGCTCGCTCAATTCCTCCAATTGCTCGTTACGCACGTTCTCAATGTCGGCGTCAAGCGCGTATTGGGCCGCGATCGAGACGCTGCGCAGCTGACGTCCGATCTGCTCCTGGTATTGCTCCGCACCAAGCCTGGACTGCTCGATGGCAATTTCGATCTGACCAGCCACCGCGCTTAATTCATGCCCAAGGCTGCGCTCCAGCGACTGCTTGGTCAGCAGATAATAAACCGTATGCGTGCTGCCAACAATAACAATGACAACTAGCAGGGACTTCCACCACAGATTTCGCTTCATCCTCTTGCAACATCCCCTGGTTAATTGTTCTCGTGCATCCGCAATTGCATCAGGACTGGAGCTTGCGCAATTTACTCAGCAGTGCCCACCGTCGCTCCTGACGCTTCTTGTAACGGGGCAGCGACTGATAGATCAGCACGGCTTCATCAAATGCCTGCTTGGCTTCTGCCTTGCGCTCCAGACCCAGGTAGAGCAACCCAAGCTTGTAATACGCTTCACTCGATGAGGAGTGGATATCGCGAAAGGCCTCCAGGTAGCGTATCGCTTCTTGCGATCTGCCCTGGTCCCCATGCAGTTTTGCAAGCCGCAGGTATGGTTGACCGTATTTGACTCTTGGATTAATGCTTAACGCCTGCTCGATGGCCTCAGCACCGCGTTCTGCCTCACCGGTGTGGAGAAGGGCCGTCCCCAGGTCATCCCAGTATTCCGCGGAGTCCGTCATCGCGTCGCCCATCGATTCCAGCGTACTGCGCGCATCCCGGTAACTCTTGCGTTCGAGCAGCGCCCGTGCAAGCTCATGCTTGGCTGCAATATCATTGGAGTTAAGAAGCAGCTGCTGGCGCAGCTTGGCAATCCGGCTCCGTCTGCGCAGCGGCTTGGTCAAGCTGGGCGATAACCCCAGAAATCGGCGATCCAACAAATATAGAACAACCAGTAAAATCAGAATGGCAATAAACGGATTGCCAACAATCCACCACAGCAATGAAAAGATTAAAAATTTCCCCATAGGTCCCCTCCAGCTCAATTCCTGACCTTTTTTTGAACAGCCTCTTAAACAATCTAACCTCAATGATAGCATATTTTGGCTGGCTTGGCGGCATACATATTGCATGCGAACAACCACGCAGAGCGCACACTCGCAAGGATAGCCGGGACCCGTGTCGAAGTTAAGTAGTCTGGAGAAACCGATTGTGGAGAGGAGCATCATCATGCCAACCGAAATGGAACATATTACAGAGCACCTGCCGGGATGGCTAGAGGAAAGTCGTCATGCTGCCTCCGAAGGCAAAGTTGCCGACTATATTCCCGAGCTCGCCCACGCCCCTGCCGATGCGCTCGGCTGCACTTTAATTGATACGAATGGTAATACCGTTACCGCAGGGGACTGCAGTCTGTCGTTCACGATGCAGAGTATATCGAAGGTCTTTACCTTGCTGCTGGCCCTGATGGACCGCGGAGAAGAGCGAGTGTTTAACCATGTCGGGATGGAGCCGTCGGGTGATGACTATAACTCCATGCTGAAGCTTGAGCTCGTGGAGCCTGGCAAGCCATTCAATCCCCTTATCAATGCGGGCGCGATCGCAATCACCGCGCTAATCAAAGGAGACAGCACGGATGAGCAATTTACACGGATTCGCGATTTTTTCCGTACAATTGCCGGTAACCCTGATATTGATTACAATCACGGGGTCTACACTTCTGAGCAGCAAACGGCACACCGCAATCGCTCCTTGGCTTATTTTCTAAAAGATAATGATGTGCTCTCCGATGACACGGAGGTCGAAGATGTACTCGATGTCTACTTCCGGCAGTGCGCCCTTGAAGTGAATTGCGAGCAACTCGCCCGGATGGGGATGGTGCTGGCCAATGGCGGATTCGATCTGGTTACTGGCCAAGAGCTTATTCCGTACCGATACGTGCAGATCGCCAAGACCTTCATGGTGACATGCGGCATGTACAATGCCTCCGGCGAATTCGCCATTCAAGCTGGTATTCCGGCCAAAAGTGGTGTCTCCGGCGGCATTCTTGCCCTGGTTCCTGGACGCTATGGCATTGGTGTCATTGGACCTTCCCTCAATAGGAAAGGCAACAGCACAGCCGGACTTCATCTACTGCAAAAGCTCTCCGCTCAATATAACTGGAGTATATTTTAACCCGATCCAACGAATCCTTTTGGAGGTAGGATTTTGCGTTTCTTGCTGTCGTTATAAGGGTAAACGCAAAGTAAATATCTTCGCGGGCGTGTCCCGCCTTAGGAAAGGATGGATACTTATGCCTTCAAGCAATGGAAAAAAGATTAACCCGCCTCAGCATCAGGATCGCCGCCCGGGGCTGGAGTCCGAGATGCATCCGCAACCCGAATTTGACTCCGCCTCATTTCACCCCGGGGGCAAACTCACGGATAAAGTAGCGATTATTACAGGTGGAGACAGTGGAATTGGCAGAGCGGCAGCCGTCGCCTATGCCAAGGAAGGTGCCGATGTCGTAATCGTGTATTTGAACGAGCATGAGGATGCCAAAGTGACAGAGCGTCATATTGAGCAAGCCGGGCGTCGCTGCCTGCTGTTGGCCGGAGACGTCGGCGATTCGACCTTCTGCGCCGATGTAGTCAAGCAGACCATTGAAACCTTTGGCAAGCTGGACATCCTGGTAAACAACGCCGCGGAGCAGCATCCCCAGCAGCAGTTGGAAGACATTTCGGACGAGCAGCTGGAGAAAACCTTCCGTACCAATATCTTCTCGATGTTTTACTTAACCAAGGCTGCGCTGCCGCATTTGAAGAAAGGCGCTGCCATTATCAATACGTCCTCGGTAACAGCTTATCGGGGCAGTCCGAACCTGCTTGATTACTCTTCGACCAAAGGAGCCATCGTCGCCTTTACGCGCTCGCTGGCTACCAACATCGCTGGCCGGGGCATTCGGGTGAACGGGGTGGCACCAGGACCGATCTGGACGCCGCTCATTCCTTCGACGTTCGAGGAATCCCAGGTAGCGACATTCGGCGCCGATACACCGATGCAGCGTCCCGGACAACCCGAGGAGCTCGCTCCAGCCTACGTGTACCTTGCTTGCGACGACTCCTCGTACATGACCGGTCAAATGCTGCATATCAATGGCGGCGAGATTATTAACGGCTAATAAGCCTTCTCCACAACTTATTAAGTCAACAAGGCTGTCTCCCGGCTGCAATGCAGCACAGGGAGACAGCCTTTTTTCCTACATCCTATTTAACTAGCAAAACGCCTTCAAATTTTATTACGCGGTCAGAGTTGAGTGGAGAGAAGAGGGAAGCTGGAGAAGTGAAACGCTCGCCTTTGTCCCCGGATTTCAACCGCTGAGAGGTTAAATCAAGAAATCTGGGGGACAACAGCGATCGGAAGCTCCCTCTTCTCGCAACGACTCATAAGAACGCGAACGAGATTTTGATTGAGATTTGCTAGTCCTCCAAAAATCGATCTCGGTCCTGCGGATCAGGCCGCATGCAGGCGTCCATCTTGCCAAACCACCGGTAGCGATTGCTCGCAATCCAATCGTATACGGCATCGCGCAGCCCCCGCGGAATGAACAGCAGCAAGCCGCATAACCGCCACAAGCCACCCAATTGCCGGCCCACCCGCAGCGCTGCCTCCGACTTCATATACAGCTCTCCGTTTTGCAGCAGCATAAAACTGTCGGCCCCCGCAGCCTGATGCGCATCGACGATACGCTGACCAACCGGGCTCTGCAGTGGGGCAAATTGAAACTGTCTCCGTTGATCCCGCTTCAGTACAAAACGGACGCTGCGGGTGCACAGGCCACAGACCCCGTCAAATAATAAAATCTGCTCCTGCTTGCCCGACTCGCTTCTACTGTTCCTCATTGCTCCTCCTGCACTTCTGTTCTGTCTCTCGTGTTAGTCTCCTAATGCAAGTGTACACAAAAAAGCGCTTTACAACCAATTTGATTATTGGTACTCTATTGGCATTAAAGGTATTGCATTGGTATTGCAATCAGCTGGAGGGATGGAATGGACAAAAAACCGCTGCTCCGCGAGCAGCTGGCTACGAGATTGCGCGAGCAAATCCTGCAGCTGCAGACGACCTCACCTGTTCGTATCGCTCCTGAGCGAACGCTAGCTGAACAATTTGGCGTCAGCCGGATCAGCATCCGAGCGGCCGTCAAGCAGTTGGCTCTGGAAGGGCTGCTGTCGCAAACTCAGGGCAGAGGCACATACATTACTCCGCGTTCCCAGGTCCGGACCCTGCATTTGTTCTGCTCGCCTGACATTAAGGGAACAGACCCGTTTTATAACGAATTTCTAGTCGAGATTACCACGACCGCAGCGCTGCAGGCGATGACGCTGCAGATGGTCCACGAGTCACAGATTACTCTGCAGGATCCCCACGTGCCGCTGGTTGTCATTGGTGTCATCTCCGATACCCTTAAGACAAAACTGGCTCAGGCTTACCGAACCATCATTGTGGTTCAGGGGGATGGCCATCTGCCAGGCGCGGTACATCTCAGTTTCGATGATTATGCGATTGGCCAGCGTGCTGCTGCGTTGTTTTTGGAATCCAATTATCACAAGATTGCCCTGTTAAGCGGGCCTGACCGCTTCCCATCGGCGAATCAGCGCAAGCAGGGATTCCTCGACAAGCTCCATGAGCGCAACCTGCAACCGATTACAATAACGAGCAAGATGAACTGGTCTGGAGGCTATCATTCAGCCTCTGAGCTGGAATCGTGGCTGTATCAGGAGGATGAGCCGAAGGCGCTGTTTGCCGCGAATGACTGGATGGCGGTCGGACTCATTCAGCGGTTCAAGGAGCAGGGGATCGCCATCCCCGAGAAACTGGCTGTGCTGGGCTGTGACAATATCCAGCTGGCTGCCCAGTTTACGCCGTCCCTGTCCACGTTTGACCTGGATATGAAGCTGCTGACAACTGAACTGTTGCAGTTCCTCAGCAGCGACGCGATTCCGACAGAGCAGGAAAGCGTGCACCGCATGCTTCCAGCCACACTGATTCTTAGAGAAACCTTCACCCCCTAATTTGAGAGGAGCATGGTATTCCATGGTACAAGTATCCGTTCGTTCGCAAGCAAGTAAAGGTACAATCAACAAAAACATTTACGGTCATTTCTCCGAGCATCTGGGCAGATGTATCTATGAAGGCATCTGGGTTGGTCATGATTCCCCGATTCCGAATACCGAAGGCATGCGTAATGACGTGCTGGAAGCCCTGCGCGAGCTGAAGGTTCCCGTCCTGCGCTGGCCTGGCGGCTGCTTTGCAGATGAATACCATTGGCGGGACGGCATCGGCCCTGCCGAGCAGCGTCCACGGATGATCAATACGCACTGGGGCGGAGTTGTAGAAAATAATCATTTTGGCACGCATGAGTTCTTCCGCCTGTGCGAGCTGATCGGCGCAGAGCCCTACATTAACGGTAACCTGGGCAGCGGCACGGTCCATGAGATGCAGCAATGGGTCGAGTATATGACATTTGACGGTGAATCTCCAATGGCCAATGAGCGTCGTGCCAATGGCAAGGAAGAGCCGTGGAAGCTCAAGTATTTTGGCGTGGGTAACGAGAACTGGGGCTGCGGCGGCAACATGCGTCCGGAATACTATGCCGATGAGTATCGTCGCTATGCCACGTATGTCCGTAATTATGGGGACAACAAACTTACCAAAATTGCCTGCGGTCCTAACTCGCACGATTACGAATGGACCGAAGTGCTGATGCGCAATGCCGGCAAATACATGGATGCGCTCACGCTGCACTACTACACCCTGCCTACTGGCGACTGGAAGAGCAAAGGCTCTGCGACAGATTTTGATGTGGCCGCCTGGTTTACAACCCTGAGACGCACGCTCGAAATGGAGACCTTGATCGAGAAGCATTCCGCTATCATGGACAAATACGATCCGGAGAAGCGCGTGGGCCTGTATGTGGATGAGTGGGGCACCTGGTACGATGTCGAGCCGGGCACCAATCCTGGATTCCTGTATCAGCAAAATACAATGCGTGATGCGCTTGTTGCCGGTATTAACTTGAACTTGTTCAATAATCATTGCGACCGTGTCACCATGTCTAATATTGCCCAAATCGTCAACGTGCTCCAAGCGATGATCCTGACCGAGGGCGACCAATTGGTACTGACGCCTACCTATCATGTATTCCATATGTATCAAGTGCATCAGGATGCCCGTCATGTGGCATTGGAATTCACAAGTCCAGATTATACGTTTGGGGCGGAACGCATTCCACAACTGAGCCTGTCTGCATCCATCGACAGCACTGACGCGCTGAACATTTCCATCTGTAATCTGCACCATGAAGATGCGGCAACCATTACGATTGATCTGGAAGACAACAACCGTACAACGGTTAGCGGCTCCGTTCTGTCTCATAACGCTTTGCAGGGCCACAACAGCTTCGAGCAGCCGGAAGCCGTGAAGCCGCAAGCCTTCACAGATGCCAAGCTGGAGAACGGCAAGCTGTCTTTGACAGTTCCTGCTGCATCCGTACTTGTGCTGAAGCTTCAATAAAATGAGTCGCGCGCCAGAAACCGCAAGCGGCCGGGAGCCCTGCAAGGGCTGCTCGGCTGATGTGAAGGTGTCTGAGGAGCAGATGGCCAGACTCTGGGAACGGATGGGCCGGCTGCCCGCCGAGGATCTGGCAGAACCAGAGCTCTATGATGAGCGGTTGGCGTTGTGCCGGGACTGTCCCTCGCTTCAATACGGAACCACCTGTCAGCATTGCGGCTGCCTGGTGGCTTGGAAAGCCAAGCTTCGGCGATCACGCTGTCCGATGCCCGGGGCAGCCCGGTGGTAACTATGTCCCCACAAAGTGGGGTTTGGCTTCGAAGCGTACTCAGGTACTTTGCGGGGGCCCCCGGAATCTAATACAAGTTAAATGCAACACAAAAGGTCATGACCTCCTAAACGGATGGCCATGACCTTTTGTGTTATGCTATGATGTATCAACGTGAATCGGCCGTCGCATCTAATATCGGCGGCGCCAACATTCCAACTCTTGATAACTGGAGGGCTGACATGCTGACCTTTGAACAAAAAATTGCTATTATGGCCGAATTTCCCGAGCTGACCCGCAAGGATGTGTCGCTGGGCCGTGTAAACTTCCATTACGAAGACAGCAAGTATGAGAAAAAAACGGTGGTCCATCATCTGCACCCTAACGGCAACGGCTTCATTTATGCTGCACGCATTCCGGGATTAGAAACGGATGAGAAAGGCTTTATTAACATTCGCTCTCACAGTGATCAGGAGCTTCGCGAGCTGCTCCGGGCGGCTATCGATTCCCTCGCTGTCCGCAATGAAAGCGAGCCGCCTCCCATTGGCAAAAAAACTAAGCTTGCTGGTCCATGGATCAATGCCGATGGACAACAACTTGTCCTCTCGCATGAAGACAATCTCTGGTATCTCTTTGACGGCCCAAATTTGGAAATGGCATTTGAGACAACGGCCGAAGCCCGGGCTTATCTGCAGGAAGAAGGATTCTCCCCCGCGTAGTTGTCTTCGTCTATCATTCAACCTGATAGCAGGGTGCGGGCCCATTGCTGGAATTCCTGCTCGGGCTCGATTCCGAGTTCTTCCCGAAGCAGGGTTTCGTAGCTCTGGTAATGCACTCTTGCCTGCCCCTGGTTACTCGCCTTCATATACCCCTTCATGACCATCTTGCAGATTTCCTCGGAGTATGGCTCTTTGTCCTGTAACTGCAACAACCGGCTCAGTGCTTCATCATTTCGGCCTCTGTCAAAATCGTACTCTGACAGACGCAGATTGGCTGTTATGTACTGCTGGTGCAGCTGTTTGCGCTTGGCCGAAGCCCAGCTGTAATCATGCTCCTCCAAGTATTCGCCCCGATACAGAGAGACCGCCTGCTCGTTGCGCTTGGCATGCGCTTCATCCCTAATCTGGGACGAGTCGATGATCGCTTCAAATTGCTCGACATCCGTCTGCAGGTTCGACTTCAGGAGACGGTAACGCTCTTGCGAGAACTCCACCTTGGCTTGTACGCCCCACTCCTTCAGCAGCTTGCGAATATGATAGACGGTTGTATGCAGATAAGTAACGGCCTTGTCTTGCTCATATTCCTGCCAGACGCTATCTACAATCTGGTCCTTCAGCACCCATCTTTCGTTATGATGCAGCAGATAGGCGAACATCTCTTGGGCTTTGTAGGTGCGCCATTTCAGCCGTTTTTTGGCGTCGCCGGCAGGATACAGCTCCAGCCGCTTGAAACAGCTGATGGAAGCGGCAGCAGGAGCAGCGGGCTTCACCGGTTCCGGTCGCGGCTCGGTTGCGGCCTGCATCGATTGCTCGATGCGCTCCAACGTTTTTTGAAATCGCTCGGGATTGATGGGCTTGAGCAAATAATCCAAAGCGTGTAGTTCAAACGCCTCGACAGCGTAGTTGGCATATGCCGTAATATAGATAATCCGAATGCCAGGATGAATGGCCTGGATGTGCTCCGCTGCCTCCAGGCCATTCATCTCCGGCATCCCAATGTCCAAAAATACGAGGTCTGTTTTTTCTTCCTTGAGGTGCTCCAACCCTTTGCGAGCAGAGGTATACTTGCCCGCGATTTGTATCCGACCATCCTTCTTGAGCAGTCGCTCCAGCTGCTGCAGGGCCGGCTTCTCATCATCAATCAGAATCGCGTTCATCGCTCTACTCACTCCTGTCCTCGGATATCATCGTACGCGGTCCTCCAGGAATTCGGAACCGGATGGTCGTCCCTTGCTGTTCTCTGCTCTCCACTTCCAGCCCTGTTCCGTAAATGGACTGCAGACGCTTATTGATATTCCGCAATCCCACGCCGCCCGGGCCTCTGTTGCCTGAGAGCACAGCCTCGGCTCGCTCTGCAGACATGCCTACGCCATCGTCTTCGACTACAAATTCAACTTCTTGTCCGACCTGCCGGATGGACAGACGAACCGTTCCGCCGGACTCTTGCTGCATGACCCCGTGCCGGACAGCATTTTCCACAATAGGCTGGATACTGAGCGGCGGAATCAGCACGCGCACGGATTCGTCGATATCATACTCGATGACCAGCAGATCGTCGAAGCGGGCTTTTTCCAGTGCAAGATACGATTTGACCAGCTCCAGCTCCTTCGAGAGCGGCTTGGTCTGCTCCCGGTTCTGGAAATCGAAGCTGCTGCGCAAATATTGACTCAGTTCAAATAAGAGCTGAATGGCTTTGTCCGGATCATCATAACAAATGGAGATGATCGTATTCATTGCATTGTACAGGAAATGAGGCTTGATCTGCGCTTGCAAATACGCAATCTCGGTCTGGATCGATTGTTTGACGGATGAGCGGAGCTCCAGCAAGGTCCGCACGCGGGCTCTTAGCTCGCCGAGGTCGACCGGCTTGCTTAGATAATCATTGGCTCCGGAGGCGAAGGCCGCTTGACTATCCTCCGAACGACTGCGAGCCGTCAGCATCAAGATTGGCAAATCAGACAGCAGGCGATGCTCTCTAATCTGACGGCACAATTCCAGGCCCGACATCTCCGGCATCATCCAGTCCGTGATCACCAGATCGATTCCCGGATTGCGGTTAATCTCCAGCAGCGCCTCCCGACCACTCTGCACGGGGATAACCACATGCCGCTCCAGCGACAGTGCATTAATCAACACCTGCAGATTCACGGGATCATCGTCCACCACAAGGATTTGGCAGCGTTCACCATCCCGCGGTATCGCGACTTCCTCCTGATGCTCCGCCAATGCAGCGGCCGTCATGGCCTGAGCCGAATAAGTAGCCTGTCCAGCCAGGGACTGATCCTTCGCAACCGGCAGCGTGAAGCGAAACACCGAACCGACGCCCGGCGTCGATTCTGCCCAGATGCGTCCGCCATTAAGCTCGATCAACTTGCGCGTAATACTAAGCCCGAGCCCCGTCCCCTTATAACTGCGGTGAACCGCCGAGCCATTCTGATCATAAGCATCGAAGATAGAACCTAACCGCTCAGGTCGAATACCGACCCCCGTATCGGCGACTGAGATGATTAACAGGCTGCCCTGAATATCAGCGGATAGCGTAACACTGCCTTGTTCTGTGAATTTGAGCGCGTTCCCCAGCAGATTAAAGAGAATTTGATGCAGCCGGTCCTCATCCGTATCCAGCAGTGGCAAATATTCCGGCCAGCGTACCCGCAGCTCCACGCCGGTCTTGGCGTCGACATGGCGAATAACTTCTACGACGGAGCTTGCAATCATACGCAGATCGACAGGTTTTCGTTGAATGACAATATCACCATTTTTGAGCTTGGCGAAATCAAGGATATCGTTAATTAGCGCAGAGAGCCTCTTGCCTGTTGAAACAACCATCGACAGATGCTCTGCCTGCTTGCGGCTGAGCGGTCCAGCCGAGCCTTCCAGCATCGTTTGGGCCATATTGACGATTCCATGCAATGGCGTGCGCAGCTCATGGGATGTATTAGCCAAAAATTCGTCTTTTAACCCATCCAATGTCAGCAGCCGCACCGATAGCTGTTCCACTTCGCGGAAGGAAGCCGCATAACGGAGCGCCATCAATACACCCTGGGCAAAAACAAAAACAATAATTTCAAACAGCATCAAGTAGTAGGGCATGTTCAAGCCAAGCAGAAAAAGAATATTAATCATGATGATCGCCAAGATGCTATAAATACTCACCATCATGAAGAACAAATTTTCGGATTGCTGCTGCAAGCCTTTAATCATGGCATACAAGACGTAGCCCACACTCATAAAGGACACCGCCAGCATGAAATCTTCCACTTGACTGAAAATAACCGGCGGAAGAACAATGGAAGCCGTTGCCATCACTACAGTCACCCAGAATGCTGCTCTGGAGATGACAGGAATTACCGTCCCTGGCAGTGAAATCGCGACGTAGCGAAGCAGAAAATAATAGACGAGCACGGAGCAAAAAAACTGGATTTTCATAAAAATGACATAATCCATGCCAGGTATGAGAATACCAAGCAGCTTCTCTCCATGCGTCAAAACATACAGCATGGCCCCCAAGCAAAACAACCCGAGATAGAGCATAGCCGATTCACTCTTGCGGAGGCGAGAGACAAGCATGAACATACACGCGGGAATAAACAAACCGACAATCGACATCCAGTCAATTCCGGAAGCAAACTCGCGGCTCTGGATAATCGTCTGCTGATCGCCAAAGAGGATGGGTGAAATGATGCCGCCGGACGAATAGCTGTAGTTGGCTGCTTGCACCAGCACCTCGATGGTATCTCCGGAGATATCCGCATAACCGACAAAGGGAATGTTGCGTTGGACGCCTGCTTGCGGATGGTCTGCCGGCTTGCCACTGGCCCCTACCTCGGCATCACCCAGAAAGATGCGGCTGGCTGACCGGATATTCTTCATATGAATGCCATAAATTCCGTCCGAGCCCTCAGGCAGCAGGATCTGAAGTCTGAATGTCGCATACCCGGAGTTGCTA
Source organism: Paenibacillus daejeonensis DSM 15491 (assembly GCF_000378385.1). GTDB lineage: Bacteria > Bacillota > Bacilli > Paenibacillales > Paenibacillaceae > Paenibacillus_D > Paenibacillus_D daejeonensis. The sequence goes on from NZ_KB899662.1 coordinate 29,315, forward strand.
GATTGGCCATCCTCGCTAATGTAAGGATTCCACTTGCCTGGAACTTGGACCGTTACAGCCTCCATGGGGGAAGCCTGCATGCTCCCTGGTGTGAGCAGCTCGCTGCGGTATAGCTCCCACTCCCCTTCCAGCGGGACCGCGCCACCCTTCTCAAAATTCCAGCTGCGCAGATCCATCACGCCCTGCTGTGCTTGCGGCGGCACTTGCGGGTCCGTTATCATCTGTATGATCGCGATTAGCGGTATTGAGATTACGACTGCCAAGCTAGTGAGGATCGTCAGCCAATAGTTCTTACTCATCTGTCCTCCATTTAAAAACCTTTTTCCTTACCCGGTATTTCTTTCCACTTTGTAGTTTACCATCTTCCCCCTTTGATTTCACGCCTTCTTTCGTCATCTTTCGACTTTTATTTCTTGACCGTCTTCAATAGGTTAGATGGACTTGACTCCCGCCTTCCCGCCGATCATTCCAGTAGAGCTCCAGCCTGTCGCCATCCGCGAGTTTCCCCACACCTGCCGGCGTTCCAGTGAAGATCAAGTCGCCTTCTCCCAGACCGTAATGCTGGCCGATATGATCAATCAGAACCTGCAGCCCAAAAATCGCCTCACTTAAGGAGCCGCGCTGCCGTTCTTCTTGATTAATGCGAAGCGAGAATGGGGTATGTAGCAATGCATCTAGACTACTAAAAGGAGCAAAGGCTGTGATCGGCGCGGAATGACGGAATCCTTTGGCCCTCAGCCAAGGATGCTGTTTTTCCTTCAGCACGGTCTGTACATCACGAAGTGTCAAATCCAGACCAAGGGAATAATGACTGATCATGGCTTCCGCCTGCAAACCCTCCTCGTACGATTGGCCTATACGAACGACGAGTTCCGTTTCATAATGCACATCCCCCTCCGTTCCCGGCACTTCCAGCCTTCCTTCGTCAAGAAAGGTTATCGCGTGCGTAGGCTTCATAAAAATCATTGGGCTTTCCGGCACGCTGTTTCCCAGCTCCGCTGCATGCTTGCCATAATTGCGTCCGACACAATAAACGTTTTGAATCGAGATTGTCATGGATAGCTCCACTCCCTGCTCTGAAATGTAAAAAAAACCGCACAGCATGTGCGGTTCTCCGGATTAGTAGCCTAATATGGCCTTGCCTGCGGGCAAGCCGCGCACGACCGAATCAAAATGCTTGGCTGAGAAAGTACAGCATTTGGCGTTAGGTCCGAGCGGCCACTCAAAGTAGGCTTTCTTCGTCCCTTTGTCCAAGTAAGCAATATTATGAATATTAACGGCGTTATTCCGGTCGACGAGTTTGAAGTTAAAACCACTGTTGTTCAGCAGCTCAACATAGAACCGCAACGTACCCATCGTGTAGTAGCTGGCGTCGCGCGTATGCACAACGATTCGATTAATAATGCCATCACACTCGAAAAAGATAATGTCTTCGATTTGAACCAGCTTAAGCCCCAATCCTCCATCAACATCGAGCGCGACGGACAAATGCTTACAATCATGCATTATGACCATCCCCTGTCTGGATTATTTGAGCAGCTCTTCAGGCGTCTCCGGTTGGTTCCAGAACGTCCAACTGGCCGTGCTGACGACCAATACCGCTGCAGAAGACAAAACGGTTGCCAGTAGTGTAAAGAAGCGCTTTTTCATGTTTTCACCCCCTTCCCCGAACGAGAGTCATCGCCTGAACCAGTAAGGCTGCTGCAAGAACGGAATAGCCGATGAAGAAGCTGACCGTAATGATCCCTAGCGCAATAAGCTTGAGATACTTGAAATATCTGACTGGAATGCGGGTTTGTTTTTCAATTCGGGAAGGAGCGTAAATCAGCGCCAATAGAAAAGCTGCGCCATTCATAACTTGCGTTGTAACGGTATTAAAATCCGCATAGCTTAGTAGAGTAAAGGCTAGCGTAGAGAGGACAATACAAAGGACACTGGATTTCAGATGATAGCCCCCGGACACTTGCCGAAGAATCGCAAATGCACCCATCGCTACCGCGGTCTCCATCAACCGGCCGGTGAATACACCGACCAGCAATGTAAAAGCAATAATGGAAAAGGTATTAATGAAAAGTTTAACCGCGTACTGAAGTACGGCTACGCTCGCAGGATGCTCCGGCACCCGGGATTTGATACCCGAGGCCACACGGAGAGAGATCGCTTCGATCAATGCTCACCAGCTTCTTTCCTAAAGGAATAGATAAGAAAAATAAGAAGCGAAATGACAAATCCGATTAAACCGACAAACACATTGAGCAACTGCATCACGATAAAGAGAAACAAGATGAACAAGACAATCAACGCGATAATCAGGACATGTTCTCTCTTGAAGCGTAACTTCTCAAAGTCAAACGTAAAACCGTACCCTCTCCGGTACAAATAAGCGGTAATCAGGATAAGCGTCACGGGCAGGAACTGCATAATGTACCCTTTCATTGGCGCGGCTTGAATATCTTCAAATGAAATGAGGACATTCAGCACGAGCGTCTGTAGCACAAGCACGGAGGCAAATCCGACAATTGTCATCAAAAACGACCATAAAATGGGGATTCGGACAATTGTAGTAAAGAACAGCGCCGTAATCAATAGGTTGACGATCGGTGCGATAGCGCCCATGTTAGCAGTCGATATGAGTTCTTCCCTCGTCAAGTAGTTCTGCAGATTAATAATCTCGATGATGAGGAGCGAATGCCAGAAATACTTTCGAAAATCAAAGCGAAATACATATAACGCGACTGCATAGATTGAGAGCCCCTCAATGGTAGAGAAAAACATAAATAACAAAAAACTTATCACAATCATCGACCGTCCCTATCTGTTTGAAACCGTATGGCTATTTCTATAATAAGCCTATCGCTCGCATTTTTCGACCCTTTGTCCCATAATTTTTATCTTGACAAATCACTCTGAACCTGCTTGCGATATGTAGTCGGAGACATCCGTTCACGAGCCCTGAATAATCGGGCAAACGTTTTATACGAGCCAAACCCGACTTCGTAGCAAATTTCGGAAACATTCATGTCCGTCGAGGCCAGCAGACTACAGGCATGCCTGATCCTCAAATCGCTGAGGAGCTGCATGAATGTCTGTCCCGTTACTTCTTTGATCCGCTCGCTGATTCTCGACATGCTCATGGCGAAGCGTTCGGATAGCTCAGACAAGGTGAGAGGATCTTGATGATTCCGCTGGATGTAATGAATGATTCGCCAAGTCGGACTGGCTTTGACCGTGCTGCTCCTCTCTATAAGCATATGATTCGCCTGACGCCTGCCCCGATCGAAGGCGACCAGCACTTCGATCAGCTTGGCTTGCAGCATGGACGCCCGCCAGTAGTCATCGCCATTGTATTCTTCCATCATGCGAGCAAGGATCGTCTGTAGCCGTTCACGCATTTCGCCATCCAGCTGAATATAGGGAGCCAGCCCGGAATCGTCAGCGAGCAGACGGCTGAGCTCGTCCTTCCTGCCTGTCCCCATCAGCAGATCCATCCCGAACATGCAGTTGACCAGCTCAAGCGTCTGTCCGGGCTCGGTATGAATCTCATGAATTTGGTAGGGAAGGATGAGCGTGAAGGTCCCTGGCTTCATCGGGTGACAGACACCGTTGATCCATTCTGCTCCCCTGCCTCCGATGACAAAGGAAAACTCCAGAAAGTCATGCCGGTGCGAAGGGAATCCTGCGGTCAATCGGTTAATGCCGATATGCAGCGGCAACAACGTATCGCGATTCGGATAATTCGTAAGATTACGGGGGTACTGAGTCATCAACTTTTGCTCTCCTGTCGAAATATTGAGACATTCTCCGAAAAGATCGGCATGCTTTTCCCGAGAGTTTATTTTACCATGAAACCGTTGCTATAATGGCATTGGAATAGATTTACTACCAGAGGAGGAAGAATGATGCTGAGAGGACTGACACGCGCAGGTCTTGGACCTGTTGAGAATGATGAGCAGTTTTTGGAAATCGCTGCAAAATACGGCTTTCAGAGCGTAGATATTGACCCGACCGGCTTGATTAATCAATGGGGCCTGGAAGGGACCAAGCAGCGTCTGGAGGAACTGGGGCTGTCGATTGGCGCCATTGGCTTGTCCGTCGATTGGCGGACGACGGATGAGAATTTCCGTTCATCCCTCACGGCGTTGCCCGCGCAAGCGGCCGCCGCGGCCGCGCTGGGCGTGACCCGCTGTTGTACCTATGTTCTACCTTCTGTAGATGAACCGGCTGCACAATTCACGGTCCAGGCGACCAAGCGCCTGCGGCTGTGCGCTCAGATTCTCGGCGGCTATGGCATTCGTCTCGGCCTGGAATTCGTTGGCCCTCATCACCTCCGTACCCGCTGGACTCATCCGTTCCTGTGGACGACAGAGGATACACTTGCTTGGATTGAAGCCATTGGCGAGCCCAATGTCGGCCTGCTCTTCGATGCCTACCACTGGTATACGACGGAAATGTCGGTTGAGGATATTGGCAAGCTGCGTGCGGATCAGATCGTACATGTCCACATCAACGATGCCAAGGCTGTGCCTGTAGAGGAAGCCTTGGACAACGACCGGGTCTACCCCGGAGAAGGCGTTATTGACCTGGTTGGCTTCCTTAAGGCTCTTCAAGCCATTGGCTATACAGGACCTGTCGCCCAGGAAATCCTGACACCCGCCCCACCAACAGATTCTGTTGAAGCGCTGGCCGAGCGTTCCCGCCAAGGCTTCGACCGTGTGTTTGGCGAAGCAGGATTGTAATTGGGGAGTCAGTTAAAAAACCTCCTCGCCTTCCTTTGTAACAAGGAAGACGAGGAGGTTTACCAAGGGATGCGAGTATAGATCAAATTTTTAATTCCCCAAGCTTAATCAGCTCGACCACAGCTTGCGAACGACCTTTGACATTTAACTTCTGCATAACATTGGAGATATGATTCCGTACGGTCTTCTCGCTGATGAACAGTTGCTGGGCTATATCTCTCGTTGTCTTATCCTGCACCAACAGCTCGAACACTTCGCGCTCCCGATGGGTCAATAAAAACTTGCTCTTATGGTCGCTACCCTTCACGTGTTTGTCACCCCTCCTTGCCCGGGTTTTTATGGTATAACAAGGTTAAGGGATACAGTCAAATTATAGTATGAATGCGCCCTGTTTATGGTGCGCTCCCCAACAAAATTGGGCAGTAGTACTGTGCTAAGCCTATAAGGTAAGACCTGTGGTTATAGTATGAAAGCATCACAAAAACGGCTCCTGAGCAGGAGCCGTTTTTTGTCATGTTTTTGATTACATCCTGATACTGGCTTGTCCCTATTCGATCCCTTCATCCAATGCAAAGACACGATCGACCATAGCATTGAATTCGGCGATGTACGGCTGGACAGGGCGCTTGAGCTGCGCCTCATTCATATACATGGTCATACGCTCCACGAATACCGGGTCGGAGGATACATAGACCAATTTCCGATTGGGATGCAGCTCTTTAACGATCCGGGCCACCTTACGTTTGATGTCGTATGATGGCTCTTGAATCGCCGGATCCTCCAACGTGATGGCTACGTAAATGTTCTGATCCGCAAGCAGCACATAGGCGGCACGGATGTCCGGAAGCGCCGCCACGGCCTCCGACACATCACTGTTCATCTCCATGCGGTAATTTTTATGGGCGCCGACAAGATTATTGCTGTTCAATCGGTTGCTGCCTGCACGGTTCATTTCGTTCATCTGGTCAACTGCGAATCGCTTGTCGATTACCCAATTGCCGTTAGCGTCTTTTTTATGCTGCTGCTGACGAATGTTGCGGTTGCCAATATCCCCCTGACGCTCATCGATACATCCGGTTAACATGGCTGCGATGACTAAGGCCGCTGCTCCGAGCTTTGCTGCACGCTGCATACGCTGACCTCCTTGAACTGTAATATGCAATTAAAATAGGACGGGAGCTCTGTTACCGAAGAGGCAATACAGAACGAACCGTTAGGGTTAGGATGCCGGGAATCCGCATATCCTATCCGCGGCTCGGGGAGATTAGAAGCATTGACTTTTAATCAATGGCAGGATTATAATACTAGGTATTAGTACCAGGTATTAATATCAGATCATAACCGAATAAGGAAGGTGATCCCAATGTCATCTCACCGCTTGCACTCCAATGCACGAATTACTGCTATAGGGACATATGTACCGGAGAAGATCCTGACGAATCTTGAACTTGAAGGCATGGTCGATACCAATGATGAATGGATCGTCCAGCGTACAGGGATCCGGGAGCGGCATATCAGCGAACCCCATCAATACACCAGTGATCTATGCTTTCATGCCGTTCGCAACCTGCGGGAACGATATCAGGTCGGCCTTGAAGATGTGGACCATGTTATTGTGGCCACTTCTACACCGGATACTGTGTTTCCCAGTATGGCAGCACGCGTTCAAGGCGAATTTGGTATTCGAGCAGCTGGTGCATTAGATATTCAGGCCGCCTGTGCAGGCTTTGTGTCCGGGCTTCAGCTGGCTAATGGATTATTGCTGAGCGGCAGCTGCCGCAAGATCCTGGTCATTGGCGCCGAGACCTTGTCCAAGATTACGGACTATACCGACCGTTCCACCTGCATCCTTTTTGGAGACGGAGCGGGAGCCGTACTCGTTGAGGCCGGAGCCGAGGGCAGCTTCATTGCCTCGCGTTCTGCAACAGACGGCACCATTGGTCACCATCTGTACCGCTCCGCCTTGTCTGACAACATTGCCGGCTCACCTATTGCGACCCATGGCTGCATTGTGCAGAACGGACGTGAAGTCTACAAATGGGCCGTTACCCAAGTGTCGGAGGGCATTACAGACTTGCTGCATACCAGCGGGACTCCTGCGGAGCAACTGGATTGGCTCATCCCGCACAGCGCCAACCTTCGGATTCTCGAATCGATCAGCGAACGTACTGGAATAGGCATGGACCGTATCCTGGAGAGCGTGGTTCGCTACGGCAACACCTCCGCTGCCTCCATCCCGCTTGCCCTGGACAGCGGCATCCGGGCAGGACGTGTGAAACCGGGACATTCGGTTCTCCTGTACGGCTTTGGCGGGGGTCTGACGCAATCCGGCTTGCTGTTGCAATGGGTGGCTGAGTCACAATAAACCAAACAAGACGGGCCGCGTTTATGCGCAGTCCGTCTTGTTCGTCCATTTTGTTAGTCCTCTCCTGACAGGGGAGCCGTTTCAACCACAATATTTCGTTTGACGGACTGCAGCAGCTTCAATGCCTCTTCCAGGGTATTGCCTTTGACCACGATCTGTCCTATGCGGTCAGTTCCCACCTTGAACTGGCGTACGGGATCACCCGGCCCATAGTCAAAATTCACCTGGATGATGTCCTCTTGCTCGACATTTTCATTCTCCTGCTTGGCAAGGGTGCCGTTGCTGTCATGAATAAGCAGCTCGCACGCACATGGCGTACCTCCCAGCCGATTGAACTGCGGAGCTCTGCCTAATGCTGCCAGGACAATATGCTCGTAATAATTGCAGCCATAATACGTGGATACTAATTCAGGCAAGCAGGTCGCACCTGCACGGCCACCGATTTCCAGTACGTAGACATCCTTGCCTACCAGCATAAAGTCTGCGTTGATGGCGCAATTATCCAGACCGAGCGCAGTAATGCTGGCCTCCAGCTGATGATGAATATCCTGCAGCACCTCATCGCCAAGCACATAAGGCACATAATGCCCGATCGGCACCCCGGCGTCACCGTAAAACATGAAGTCGCCATGAGGCATCACAAATTGAATATTGCCCTCATAGACAAAGGCTTGTGCACCGAATTCAATGCCTTCCAAGAACTGTTCTACAATGAAAAATGATTGTCTTGTGGCCTGCATCACTTGCTCAAATGCGTAGTCGGTCTGCTCCAGCCGGTCTACCTTCACAATCCCTTTGCTCCCGCCGCTGTCTGTTGCTTTGAATACGACTGGCTGATTCAGTGAGAGAAAGGCCGCTCGGGCTTCCTCTTTGCTGCTTACTCGCACATACGATGCCGTACGTACCCCGTGCTTGGAAAATGCCTGTTTCATCTCCCATTTGTTCGAAGAGAGACGCGCGGCAGCTTCACTGATCCCCCGAAGCCCCATCGCATCGGACACGACGCCCACCGCTCTGACGGCTACATCCGTTCCCGTCGTACATATGCCATCAATTGCTTCCTTGCGGGCAATGGCCAGCACGCCTTCCAGATCCGTCGTATCGACATCATACACGCGGTCGGCGAAGCGAAAGCCCGGATATTTGCCGGGACGGCTGATGACGATGACCTCCAGTCCCAGATCCTTGGCTGTCTGAATGAGGGGCAGCTGGGAAATCCCTGCCCCCAGGACCATCAGCCGACTCATGGCTGGTACTCCCTCACCCGGCTAATGATGCGATCCAGATCCGCATCGCTCAGATTAGGGTGAATCGGCAGCGTCAGGATATGCTTCCAGATAGCCGTTGTCCGCGGTACAATGGCCTGACTGTCAATATAGCAAGGGTGCAGATGGCAAGGATAGTAGTGCACTCCGGTTGCAATATTATGCTCTTGGAGATGGCCAATCAGACGGTCACGATTCGATTCGTCAGGTAATCTCACCTGGAAGAGGTGCCATGAACTGGAGGCATAGTCCTTCTCCTGGGGCAACGTGAGCCAGGCCAGATCACTCAGCTCCGCCTGATACCGCTCCGCCACCGCCCGCCGTCGTCCGTTCAACTGGTCCAGCTTGCCCAGCTGAACTAGCCCAATGGCCGCTTGAAGATCATTCATATGATATTTATAGCCGACATCATCCACATAATATTGCCATGCGTACACTTTTTCCGTCGATGAACGCATCCACGTATCGCGGGAGATGCCCACCCAACGCTTCGCCCGGATTTTGCGGTCCATCCACTCCGCTTTACAGGTAATGGCGCCACCTTCGCCGCTCGTCAGGTTCTTGACCGCATGGAAGCTGAAGCAGGTGAGCTCACTGATCGAGCCGATGCGTTGGCCTTTGTAAGACGCCCCGCAAGCATGAGCCGCATCTTCAATCACCTGGATGCCATGATTCTGGGCAACCGCATGAATCGCGTCCATATCGCAGGGGTGGCCACCCATATGAACGACGATGACCGCCTTGGTCCGGGGCGTAACCCGCCGGTCAATCTCGTCTGCGGAGATGTTCAACGAATCCGTCTCAATATCGGCAAAGACGGGAGTTGCTCCCACATAACGCACGGCATGGACCGTAGAGATAAAGGTCATCGAGGGCACAATGACTTCATCCCCCGGCCCAATCTTCAATACGTCCAGGGCAAGATGGAGCGCAGCTGTTCCAGAATTGAGGGCACTTGCAAAGCGAGTACCGGCAAACGTGGCAAATTCTCGTTCAAACTGCTCGGTTTTGGGTCCCAGTCCCAGCCAGCCCGAACGCATGACCTCCGACACGGCATCGATCTCTTCCTGGCCGATAGATGGCTGCAGGACAGGGATATGTTTATGCTCCAACGCGTTTTGCTCCTTTCTTACACAGGCAAATTTGATAGACTAGGCTTCCAAAATCAACGTTCGCCAGCTTTCCGCACAGGCGTCAATGGAGAAGCGCTCGCGCGCTTGGGTCAAGGCAGCCTCCCGGATCTCGGCACGGAGCTGCGGTTGCTCGATCAGCTCGCAGAGCGCTTCATACCAATCGTCTCTCCCGGAGCCTGCCAGCATGCCATTCCCTTTATGCGTAATCCAATTGTTATAAGGCGGCGTATCGGCATAGATCCCAGCGATCCCGCAGGCGGCATACTCCCGATACTTGTTGTTGGTTTTGCAATCATGCAGGAGCGTATGCTCCAACGGGGCCAGCCCAATATCCCAGTTGGAGCGGTAGAGACGCTTCAAGAAGTTCTGATAATTACCGTCATGATGGGCAAACGTTACTTGATGCAAGCCCTCCAGCCCTTCCGGGATGTAGCCAAAAAACTCAATTTTGATGCCATCCCCATATTTTCGAGCAATGCCACGCAACGCGTGAATGACTGGGCCGAAGGCTGCTTCTTTCTTGCCGCCCTCATATCCGATGAAAACCCGGTCATCCCGTTTGTCAGATTTATCGAAGCTGTCCAGCAAGGCGAAGTCGACACTTCCTGGGAAGCTGACAATATGGCGTGGTTGAAAGTGCGTCTGTAGATGCCGGGCGAAAAAATCTGAAGCTACTTTGACGATTGCCGCATGCTTCAAAAACTTGACATAGGTATCCCGTCTTGCCGGCTCATGATAATAGCGTCCCATGTCTGAGCCCGGGGCCATTGCCATAAAATGATCATCAATCACATAGACCGTTTTCTTGCCCATCCCGTTTGCCAGCTCCAGAAGCTTGTAGGCCGCAGGCTGCACCGTTCTGAAAAATAAAATGACATCGGCAGACGCCAAGTCTCCTTTGCTCACATCATCATCGGAGAGAACCTTGAAGTTGCATACCCCCTGCCGTTCCAGATGACGAAACGGCTGTTCGATCCCGATCTTGTACGAGACAATCCTCTCAGATCCGATGATCAGTACCTGCATCCCTGCTCTTCTACCCATCTTATGCTCCCTCCCTCGTCTCTAATGCCGGAAGACATGCTGGTTCCACTGGGCTGCACAATGCTCCACCGAGAACTCGCCGCGCGCCTGGGCTTCCGCTTGTACGCGGATGCGCTCGCGCATCGCTGGATCCTCGATCATCTCGCGCAGACCTTTGTACCATCCGTCTTCCGTGTGAGGGACCAGGTATCCCGTCTCGCCCTGCTTGATCCATGGACGATACACGGGCGAATCCGTATAGAGACCCGGGATGCCGCAGGCCCCGTATTCTCTCAGCTTATTGTTGGTCTTGCAGTTATTGAACGGATGCACCGCCAGCGGGGCAATCCCGATATCCCAACCACTCTGCTTCAGCTTGCGAATGAAGCTGCGATATTCCTGGTTGCCTTCCACATGCTTGACATTCGGATGGTCCGCAAGCTCTGCCGGGACGTACCCATAGAACTCCAGGGTAATAAAACCGCCGTAGTAATCGAGGATCCGCCGTAATGCTGGCACGACAACGACGAAGTCTTCTTCCTTGCTGCCGCCCTCGTAGCCGATAACTACCTGACCGCTGGTTCTCGATGTCCGCTCCACGCCATCCAGCCAGGCGAAATCGACGCTGGCAGGGAAGTAAACGACTTTGCGCTTGAACTTTGCTTCGATATAGGAGCCCAGCTCCGGCGAGTCGACCTTGATGATATGCGCGTGTGTCAAAAACTGGCGGAACGTCTCCTTCCGCTCAGGCACCTGATAATAATCGCCTACAGGCGTGTTCGCCGGAATCTCAAGGAAGTTGTCGTCAATGACATAGACGGTCGTTTTGCCCAGCGCATGGGCAAGCTCAAGCAGGGCGAAGGATGACGGTTCGACATTGCGCAGGAAGATGATCGTATGGGCTGCCTCGATCAGCTCGCGGCTCACTTCCTCCTCTGTATGCACCGCAAACGAGAAATCCCCCCGCTTCTGCAGCTCGCGGAACGGCTGGACAATGCCAATGTCGAGCGATGCGATATGGCCTGCCGTAATGACCAGGACATCCAGTTGTCCGATGGCAGGAGCTGGCGTGGCGGGCGTTTCCGACAGGACCGCCTCCGGCGGCTGCTCGGCCACGGCAGTCTTCGCATTCTCCACCCCGCGGGCATAGCCGTCCCGGCGGCCTTGCTCGAAGCCTGCGATGTGCCCTTGCTGGTACGGGCTCAAGCCTGGCTTCACACCATTCTTCCGCGCCACCTTGCGCGAGGGCTGCCGCCTGCGGGAGGCGCCCCCTCGCTTGGCGGCTTTGGGCCGTCTGACTTTCTTCTTGTGCTTCCTCAGCGCCATCGCCATCATGCTCCTTTATAAGCTTCCTGGTGGCCGGCCTCCATGCCCTCTGCATAACCGACATTGAATCCGTCATTATAAGCCTCATCAAACCCTGCATCGAAGGCCTGATTATAGGCTGCAGCGGTGGGTGCTACGGGGATGCTCGCGCTTCTATTGCGGGCAACGAGACGGCGGCCAGTTTTGCGTTTGCCTTTGACGCCCTTGCGTAACGGAGCTTTTCGTACCACTTTGCGGATTCGCTTCTTGCCTGCTGCGGCCCCTGCGCTCTTCTTCTTGCGCTTCATCATCGTTCTCCATCCTCCTAATAATGGGATTAGATATGTTCCGACTTGATCAGCGGCGGGGCAATCAACGGAACGCCCTCCGGCAGATTGTCTTCCACAACTAGACTGTGGATGGCATCCTCTGTGAAATTCCAGCCGGCAACAGCACGCCGATTGATGAACCGATGACACTGTCCCGCACGGTATTGATACATTCCCCGGGGCTTGCTTACCACCAATCCGTCGCACAGCTTACCCGACAGACCGGCTTCGCGAATGGCAGCCAGTCGGTGCAGGACCTCCTCGGAGGTGAACACCCCGCCCAGCGGCCACCCCGACAGATCCACCCTGGAGACACGCACGGCTCTCTGTTCGCAGGGACCGCCCGGGCCTTCCTCGATCTGATAGCGGAATCCGCCCTCTATCCAGTAGAGCTTGGGGCCGGGCCCTTTGACGACGATGCTGGTCGGATACAGTTCTGTCGTCTTTACCGACGTTCCTGACTGCCAGCCAAGGGCAAGCAGACCATGCGGGTCCGACCATTTGTCGGCATAGTACTGCAGATTACGGCCGTACACCTCGTCGAACTTGCCTTCCAGCGATTTCATGGACACACTGCCATAGTGATGAATGAACGTATCCCGCGCGATAATGAGCTGCTCCCCCAGTATGCGCGTTCGCAAGCCGTAATCATCATCCTCGCAGTTGCCAATCTCGAAGCCTTCGTCAAAATAACCAAGCCGCTCAAAGGTGGACCGTCGCATGAGCATGCAAAATCCCGTAAGCCGGGCGGTTACCTGCCATGCTGCCGGATCCGGACGGTTATAGGCGCTCGCAAACGCCTGCATCTCCGTCATTGTCGCGTAGTCAACCTCCAGCAGTTGATCCCCGCTAATATAGTTCGTCATCGGTCCCACAATGCCGTGCTGTGGATTGTGATGCAGACAATATAGCAGGTTGGATAGCCATCCCTGAGTAACCACCGAATCATTATTCAGGATCATCAAGGTCGTTCCTCTGGCCATCATCAGCCCCTGATTGACCGAACCGGCAAAACCCAGATTGCCCGGGTTGATCCGGTACCGGACGCCTTGGAGCGAGCGCAGATACTCACCCGTTCCGTCATTGGAGGCATTGTCAACGATAATCAGCTCGTAGGGCTCCGGCGTATAAGCGCGGATGCTGTCGATGCATTCCCGTAGATAATGGACTTTATTATAGGTCGGAATAATAATACTGGTCCCTTGAAAAGGCATCAAAAATTGGGCACTGCCTGCCGCAACCCCGCGGCTGTAGCCATCATCGAAGCCCTGCGCATAGCCTTTCCTGGCTCCGTCGGCATACCCGCCCTCCATCTGCAACGGTTTGCTCATAAGACTGCCTCCCCTTTGCTGAAAGCATCGGCAAGGTGACCGAAGTCGATGGCCGTCCGGCCAAGCTCGGATGCGATGCGTTGCACAATGATGACTGCGGGGATGCCGGCGCTGACCAGTGCAATGTCAAAGGTATGGCTGCTGATCGCGTGCATCACCCTCGGCACATCCTGGATACCCTCCACAGGCGCGACCGTACCGGCCACTTGAATACCGCCTCCGCGGAGCGCCGCGGCCAGCCCTTCCGCAGCGTTGCCGACAATCAGCACCCGCCGTCCCTGAAGCAGAACCGGCAAGTACCGCTCCAGATAAATGGCATAATTAACCGTCGACAGCGTTAGCTGGAGCTGCCGGTAATCGATCCCGTGCGCCCGGAATACAGCAAAAGCAAGCGGCTGAAAATTCGGTAAGCGCAGCTTGGGAATGCCGACGATATCTGCTTTGCATACCGCCTCGACCAGTTGGTTACGGGCGGCGTGATCCGGCAGCCGGATGCCTGCATACGGCAGAAAGTCGCCTTGCTTCAGCAATTCTTCGTCACTCAGCACGGTCCCCTGCGCCATCGTCAGCAACTCCCCGTCACCCAGCCTGACCACGGACAATGGCCGCCCCGTGTTCATGGCATGACCCAGTCGGCCTGTAACCTCCATGGCGTTCAGCACATGAATCTTGGCCGGCTGCAGGGCCCGGATGCCAGCTTCAATAATGTGCTGCACGCCGATATCCGGCAGCATTTCTTCGTCTGGCAGAATGGTATCGACAATCCCTTCGCCACCTTCGTACAAACCACGCCGATAGGCCTCTTCCTTGAGGCGGTCCAGCTCCGCTGCCGGCTCGGCCTGCCGGCTGAGCAATGCTGCATCATAGCCGGCATCGTACCCCTGATTGTAGGATAAGGCCGCTTGCTCCTGCAGGCGCTGCGTCCATTGCGCCTCTGCCGCCGCGCCCCCGCCTGCGGGTAGTCGGCGCTTGCCAGTCCGGCCAGTGGCACGGCGCAATCTCACCCTTTGCCTCTTCCTGGCACGCTGCATGTTCTGCTCCTCCTCATCTCCATCCTGTGAGTATATATATTCGTATGACGGATGCCCGGACAGGTACAGCCAACTATATTGTCACGCCTCCCGGGAATACATGCTCCAGCAGGGTATGCAGGCGCCAGTCATACGTATGATGTCTCCGTGTCCGCAGCAACCCTCGCAGCGCTATCTTGCGGCGCTCCTCCTCGTGGGTGAGGTAGTGTTCCAGCTTGGCGATCAACTCTTCGTAGGTGGAGAAGAGGGCAATTTCCTCATCGGCCTTGTACCAGTTGCCCAGATCCGCGCGCACGTCCGCCAACTGCAAGGTGCCGCAGGCTGATATCTCGAACGTACGCGGATTGGGCGAGGCTGCAGGCAGCTTGATCCGGTTGGCATTGATGGTGTCATCGTCTACCGAACGGTGAAGGTTGATGACAATCTTGGCCCCGTTGTAATAGCTTGCCGTCTCTTCAGGCGTCATCCAATCACCCAGCCGGATACTGTCCGACAGCTGATTGTAGTGCTTCAGCCGGTCCCACCACCATCCCGCAATCACTACCTTGCGATTCTGCAGATACGGTGCCAGACGGTCAATCAGATCGATACGGTTCCAGAAGCCTGTGCCGATAAAGCAAATGTCCGACTGGTATTGCTGCGCCACCTGACGCGGATGGAAGAGCGCTGGAGTTGCAGCGAATGGCAGATAATACACCTGACGACACCCAAGACTCTCATAGAAGGCAACACAGCTCTGCTCCAGGGTGAAGATGTAGTCATAACGCGGCCCAATGGCGCTCGTCCAGTCCGTGTAATACGGGTCATCCGTAAACCAGACAGCTGTCCGGATGCCCAGCTTGCGCAGCTGCTCGACCTGCTCCGCCGGAAACACAACTCCGTTCAGTACCAGGACCAGATCCGGCCGGTGCTTGGCTGCTGTCTGGGCTACGTCATCCGAAGGCGAAGCCACCGTCACCTTCGCCGCCCGGGATCGCAGCGCCTCAATGACCGCCGCATCCAGAGCAGGGTAGGGCACACCGATGCCGGCAGTCACATAGAGCACATGAACAGCCTTCACTGGCAGCAGTGGCGGCTCAAGAGCGGCCAGACCGCCCTGAAGCATACCGATGCGATAGCCTTCCTCGTGGCCGCGCCGAAAGCCCGCCTCCCTGCCGGCTGCCGCCGCTTCCGGAATCGTCTGCGATTCCGGACTGACTGTATCGTTTGTATGCATGCTTAAGCCTCCATTTGCTATTCGTTTCTTGAATCAGGGCTGACCAGGAGAACCATCGACAAGTCGGCCCCACCAGCCGGGATGGGCGACATACCATTCCACTGTCTGACGCAGTCCTTCGGCAAAGGTATGCTGCGGCAGCCATCCCAGCTCACGGCTCATTTTGCCCGCATCAATGGCATAGCGGCGGTCGTGTCCCGCGCGATCGGTCACGAATTCCAGCTGCGACTCCGGCTTGCCAAGATGCTGGAGAACCAGCCTGGCAATCTCCAGGTTCGTATGCTCGTTATGACCGCCGATATTGTAGACCTCGCCAGCCTTTCCTTGATGAAGCAGCAGATGAATGGCCCGGCAATGATCCTCGACATGCAGCCAATCCCGGATATTCAACCCGTCTCCGTAGATCGGGATCGGCTGATCTCGCAGCGCGCGAATGATCGCCATCGGGATCAGCTTCTCCGGATATTGGCGGGGACCATAGTTGTTGGAGCAGCGCGTAATGATAACGGGCAGTCCGTACGTTTCACTATAGGCGCGAGCGATCAGGTCGGAGCCCGCCTTGCTTGCAGAGTAGGGGCTATTGGGCATGATGGGACTGTCTTCTGTGAAGTAGCCATGCTCGCCGAGCGAGCCATAGACTTCATCCGTGGAGATGTGGAGAAAACGGGGAATCTTGTGCATTCTGGCGGCCTCCAGGAGTACCTGGGTGCCAACGACATTCGTATCAATGAAGGGGCGGGGATCCGAGATGCTGCGATCGACATGCGATTCGGCGGCAAAATGGATGACAGCATCAACGCCTTCGGCCATCAGAGCGTTGACCAATGAAGAATCTGTAATGCTGCCATGCACCTCGCGGTACCCGGGATGCTGCCGGACCGCAGCCAGGTTATCCGGATTGCCCGCATACGTGAGGGCATCGAGGTTGATAATCTCGCATCCTTTCTCCTGATCCAGCATATGCAGGATGAAATTGCTGCCGATAAATCCCAAGCCTCCGGTAACGAGCACTCGGTTCATCAGTTGCTCCCCCCCATCAGACGATTGCCGGCCTCCTGCAGCGAGTCGAAGGTGCCTGCGTCGGTCCACCAGCCGCTGAGCATCGCATACCCCAATTCGCCCCGCGACGCATAGACATTATTGACATCCGTGATCTCCAGCTCACCGCGGGCCGAGGGCTCAATGCCATCGATGATGTCAAATACGCTGTAATCATACATGTAGATCCCTGTCACACAGTAAGAGGAAGGCGGCTGCTCCGGCTTTTCCACGATCGAAACGATGCGGTCACCATCCAGTACGGGGACGCCGTAACGCCGGGGGTCTGGCACCTGCTTGAGCAACACTCTTGCTCCCCGTTCCTGCAATTCGTAATCCGCAGCATATCCGCTCAGATCATCCTCGAACAGATTATCGCCGAGAAGCACCACACAACGCTCATCCGGCTTCACAAAAGCCTTGGCACTGCTCAGCGCCTGCGCAATCCCACCGGCTTCTTCCTGGATTTTGTAGCTTAACTGCACGCCCCATTCCTCCCCGCTGCCGAGGAGCTGGGTATACATGCCAGCAGAATGCGTACCGATCACGAGCAGAATGTCCTTGATGCCCGCCTTGCGCAGCTTCTCCACACTATGGATGATCATGGGCACCCGGCCAACCGGAAGCAAATGTTTGTTGATGATCTTCGTGAGCGGATAGAGCCGGCTGCCGGTACCGCCAGCCAGTATGATGCCTTTCATAAGATCCTCCCTCTCCTTCTAGATAAAGACTGCCGGATCAACCTGCCACTTGGCGATGAACTGCTGGCGATTGCGCTCGATCAGCTCCTGCACCCGCTGCTCTCCGTCGCGCGAGAAGCTGGAGCTGCCATGATGGAACACGAACACATCACCGGCGATCATCAGCCGATAACCGGCCAGCCTGGCACGGTAACAATAATCGTCGTCCTCGTAATGGCCCTGCCCATACCGCTCGTCAAGGAAGCCGATTCGCTCCAACAGCTCGCGCTTGAACAGGAAGCAGAGACCGACAATCCGCTGAGCAGGCTGCCAGCTCCCCGGATTTTGACGGTTAAAGCGTTCCGTCATATCGTCCACATGGGTGAAGGGTTCGGTAATCTGCTGACGTCCGCTGGCGAAATTGGTCAAAGGTCCGACAATCCCGATTTCTGGTTCGCTGTGCAGACAGGCAAGCAGATGCTTCAGCCAATCCCGGGTTACCAGCACATCATTGTTCAGCAGCAGCAACGAATCGCCAGAGGCCAGCTTGAGACCTGCATTGCAAGCGGCAGGAAACCCACGGTTTGCGGGCAACGAGATGAACGTCACCTTCTCTTGGCGGCAGATATCGGCAGTTCCGTCGGTTGAGCCGTTGTCGACGACAATGATCTCCACGGGCTCCGGCGTATGCTGCCGAATCGCATAGAGGCAGTCCTTCAGCAGATCCCTGCCGTTGAACGTGGGGATGATGATGCTCGTTTTTGACATAGGCTCTCCCTTCTATGACATGATGTAGCCGCGCTGCCGCAGCTGATCCGGAAATCCCAATCGGGCGCCGCGACGCTGCATCGCCGCCTGCAGCGCTTCGATATGGTCGCCCACGATCATCTGTGCTACCGCATTGTTGCCGCCAGTATTCTGCGAGCGGATCCGATTGCCGCTAATGACGTCGACGCTGGCCGGACAGACTAGCTTGAGTCCTTGCTCGATAGCTATGACTTGCGCTTTGGGGGGGACGGACAATTGCGGCGCACCGATGCGGAGCAAGGCCTCCCGACTGAGGGCATGCGGCACCGCTGTGAGTGAATTGGCTGCCAGGTCGGCTCGCCCCATGGCGCGGTTGACGAATTCCTTGACAACCGTTACCTTATCCCGTACCGCGAATAAACCAAGCAGCGGCGAAATATCGTTCAAAGCCACGTCTGACCCTTCGCTAATGGCCGCTACAAACGGCACGAGCTGCTCTGCCTTGACTGGCAGATCGCCGTCCAGAAACAACAGAATATCTGAATCCGCCAGCTTGGCTCCGACCGCGCGGCCGACATCATGGCCTAGTGGCTCATCATAATGCACGATAATACTCGAGGATTGATTACGAATCCGCTCGAAGCTGGCGTCAGTCGATCCATTGACGACAAAGATCATCTCATGCAGCGGCAACCGCTGCAGCTCCGCAATGATCGCTCCCACTGTCTCCTGCTCGTTCATAACAGTAATGACTACACCGATTGTTTTGGTTGTCGGGACCAGCACCCAGCGTTGATCGTAGCCTCCCGCCATGCTGCGCCATCCCTCCATGAATCGGGCGGCTGCGGCGGAATAGAGCGTCCAGGGCGGCTTGCCGGCAGCCTGGCACCAGGTGGCCCACGCCTCGTTTACGCGGGCATGCTCGGATTCACCCGGAGCCTCAACAGACCGGTGATTTGCAGCTGCCGTAGCTGCTGCGCAGCCTGCTGTATAGGCCCTGCCGGCCCAGTACGCCGCATGCTGCTGGGACACCGGTGCTCTCGCCCGGCGCCTGACCACGCCTTTGCGGCGGAGCGGCTTTCGCTTGGCTGCCGGCCCTTTGCGCACGCCGGTACGCAATCTCGCTCTAGTGCCAGGACGCGCCTTGCGCTTTGCGGGTCCCCTCTTGCCTGCCATACGCGCCGCCATCAGCACACACTCTCGCGGCTGCGTCCGCCATCGGTGAGACGGCCTCTGACATCAGTTTGAGCCACATGCCAGGCCAGAGCTTCCAGATGGTCGCCGATAATGAGCCGCTCCAGCGGATCGACGCCCCGCACCCTGCCTCTCGCGCGGCGGCGATTGCGTCGTCCCACCTCCACATAATGGGCCGCCCGCACCTGTAGACCGTGAAATGCGGCGATGGTCTGCGCTTTCGGCGGCACCGCCAGATTCTCACAGCCAATAATATCTCTGGCGCGCCTGCTCATCGCGTGCGGAATCGTGGTCAGCGACGCGCCCGTATTCACAGCATCCCCTACCATCAGATTCAAGGCATGCTTTGCCAGCACGACGCCGTGCACGTGCATCAGTCCCGTCGGCCCCAGATATTGATTCAACGCCACGTCAGCCCCGGCGATGACCGCATTTGTCATCGCTGCCAAGTCTTTGGCGGCTATGACGATATCCCCGTCAGTGAACAGCAGTACCTCTCCCCGGGCCGCGCGGGCTCCGATGCTCCGGCCCACATCGTGTCCCAGCGGCTGAGCATAGCGAAGCACCCGGGCCCCCATGCGTTCCGCCAATTCCGCAGAGCCGTCGGTCGAGCCGTTGGCGACGACGATGACCTCCGTGGACGGATGAGCCAAGGCGGCCTGACGAATCACCGCGCCCAGCGTACGGCGTTCATTGACGACGGGGATGATGACCGAGACCTTGGGGGTGTCCGTAGGAGGGATGGTGAACAGAGAACGCCGAAGCCCCGTTCGTGAGCCAGGCTTCACTTTGCTTCGTTTCGGCATATTCCTCACCTGCTTCATCAGTTTTGTAATCATTGCTACCCACAGTGTATGTACAGCCGCGCATAAGGCAACGGCATTCGTCCCACGATTCGGGAATTCGGCAGGCGGGCCCCGAACCGCCTGGTGCACTTATCCCTTGCAGGCCCGAATCCGTCGCATACAATACAGAAGAGTATGGAGAGGAGTGATAGGATATGAGAGCGATGGGGATTGCGCCATTTGTTTTTGGCGATTATACGCGGTTCATCCCCTTCTATATCTACAGCATCCTGAGCAACTACCCGGATTACGGGATCAAAATTTTTACGCAAGGCACGCTTGACCGGAACGAAGAACGCTGCCTGCAGCTTCTTGAGCAGCGATTTCCTGGTTCATTCGAGATTCGGACCAACTATATGCGTAAGCTTGTTTTGCCGCCTGGCGATCCGCAGACCCGGACCAAGATCAAAAAAGCACTGCGGTGGCTCATCCCTTACAAGGAGCTTAAAGGGTTTCAAAACGTCTATATTGGCGATGTCGACTTTCTGATCGTCAAGGAATCGCCGGCTATGCTTGAAGCCCATCTGCATCATTGCAAGACGACAGGTCTGCCATTCAGCAATGCTATTCGGCCCGGTACCCGCAGACTATCGGGTTTGCATTTTTTCAGAGTCGATGAGTATTTTCAGAAAATGACCCCAGTCATTGATTACTATATGGAGAACTTGAATGAGGTCGGCGATATCGTGACCAGAGGAAAGGGAAATGAGGAATTCTTGTACCATATGATTGAACGGGGTATCGGCTTCAAGGGCATCGACAAGCTCCGCTACCGGCCCCACCACGGTTTTCATCTGGGCAATGTCATCAATCGGCAGATCAAGGCAGGTTACCTCGGATACGGCCAGCCAGCGAGCAGCAAGCCCGGCAAGCCGAGTCTGGATCGAATCAAACCGCAATTAAAGGCATACTATGAAGATCCGCTGTTTCTTGACATGTTGGAGCTCATCCCCGATGAGCAATTGATCTCGCTGGGTGGCATCCTGTTTGGCGACAAGGCCGGCAAGCGACTGCGCAAGCTGATAGCTGGGCTGGATGGCTGAGACAGACGGAGAGAGAGGAAAACGAGCTACACTCAGCACTCAGTATCCTCCTGCGGTCATGAATCGATATTCGGTAATCAGAAGACTGCCCCCTGAAGCAAGGGCTGCTCACAGTTCCCAGCGCGAGGAACAATTGTGCGCTACAGCAGATAACCAGCGGGTGGCCTGGCACATCTGATCCACAGCATACAAAAATACATTTTAAAAGGCTGCTCTGCCGCATTCACGGTCAGAGCAGCCTTCTTTTTAGCTTAACCTCTTAACCTGGCTGTCTCATTAGACATTCATCTTACATCTTCATCAGCTTGCTGAGCCCCACCTTGCGGATGAAGCCCGTTTCCACGACTTCTTTGGTTGCCAGCGACGTCATGCCCTGGCCGATATCGAAGGCGACCTTTCCATGCGTACGAGCGATGTAGGGAGCCAGCACAATCGCATTAACTCCTGCCGATAACAAGCAGAGATCATAGTCCAGCTTGTCAAGCTTGCGTTTGACGCTGCCAATCTCGGTATAGGACTTGATCGGCAGCGAAGCAACGATCTCAAAATTCAATTTATGCTTCCAACGCCGGTTCATCTCGTTGCGAGCAGCTTTGGCCGTGTTGCCGATCAGCACGACCTTGCGTCCGCGCATCATATCTTTGAATTTGGGACGCTGTGAGAACATGACAACCCGGCGGATCAAGGAATCATAGACGTATTTGGGCTGAATCCCATAGGTTTTGAAGACAAGCTCGGTCATCTTGCCAGCCTTCATCGTATTGCGCAACTGGATGTTATACCCGACAATATCCGCTTGCTTGACGGCCGCCACCAAGTCGTTTCTGAGGGCAATATTCGGAAAAGTAAACCCCCGGAGCTTTACCCCACTGTTCGTCACAATCGCTTCCTTGTGATTCATAAATTCCTCTTCGGACAAGATCCGGTACTGGGCCATCGCGTAGCTCTCCGTCGCGCCGACTGAAATGACCGACAACGGCTTTTTTTGCTCCAGCGCCCGAATAATCCGATCCATCAACCGTCCGCTATTCAATACTTTGGCTTCCATCCTCATCCCACTCCCTTGTTCTCTTGGTACCAGCCGAGCGTCCGTTTCAAGCCCTCGTCGAAGGCGACGACCGGCCGATAGCCCAGTAGACGCTCTGCCAATCCGATATCGGCATGGGAATGCTTGACGTCCCCTTGCCGGTCGGGGCCATGAACGGGCTCGATCTGCAAGCCAAGCATACCGTTGATCCGGTCAACAATATCAGCTAGCGCAACACTTCCCCCGCCGCCGATATTGGCCGCCTCCCCTCGCAGCAAGGGCGCCTTCAGCGCCAGGAGGTTGGCTTCAATCACATTGTCGATGTACGTGAAATCTCGGGATTGGCGGCCATCGCCATGGATATGCGGGGACTGGCCAGAGAGCATGGCACGAATGAATTTGGGGATAACCGCGGCATATTCCGAGTCCGGATTCTGGCGGGGACCGAACACATTGAAGTAACGAAGCGTCACCGTCTCCAGCCCGAACAGCTCAGCGTACAGCCTGGCATAGGTTTCTCCCGCCAGCTTGTTCAGTGCATAGGGCGAAGCCGGAGCTGTGCGCATGGTCTCCACCCTCGGCAGCCCTGGCTGATTGCCATAGACAGAGGAAGAGCCTGCGAATACCAGGCGCTCCACCCCTGCGGCAGCGGAGGCTTGCAGCACATGAAGGGTCCCCGTAATGTTCACCTCGTTGCTGCTGAGCGGATCTCTGATCGAGCGGGGCACCGATGGAAGAGCGGCCTGATGCAGCACAGCTGTGGCCCCGCGCACCGCCTTGTGAACCGTCGCATAATCTCGGATGTCGCCTTCGATAATCTCGCAATCCGCCTGGACCTCGCTCAGATTGCCAGGATGGCCGGTAGAGAAGTTATCCAGCACAGTAACTCGCTTTCCCTGCGAGAGCAGCGCACGTACCAGGTGCGACCCGATGAAGCCGCCGCCGCCCGTCACGACAATTTTACTCACCTGATTCCCTCCCTACATATAAATGCCTGTCAATCTGCGATAGACGGCCTCGCAAGCTTCCAGAATGACAGCTGCGTCATAGTGAGCTGCCACCCGGCGGCGGTTATGCTTACCCGCCCGTTTGCGCAGCTTGTCGTCCTTATACATGGTCAGCATGGCTTCACCAAGCGCAGGGACATCCCCATAGTCATACATAATGGATGGATTGCCCTCCCCGAGCAGCTCCGGCACGCCGCCAACCCTGCTTGCAATGACCGGAAGGCCACAAGCCATAGCCTCCAGCAATGTGTTCGGGACATTCTCATTGCGTGAGCCGAACAAGAAGGTGCGGAAGCTCTGATAGTGCTGAATCAGTTCATGGCGCGGCACATAGTTGACATGATGAATGCGGCGGCGCACCGATTTGGGAAGACCTTTGATTAACCGGGTATAATAGTTGGTTCCATCCCCCGCGCTCTTGGGTCTGCCTACCAGATGCAGCTCCGCTTCCGGTCCGCAGCGATCTGCTATTTGGGCAAAGGCTTGAATGATTGTGTCCACCCCTTTGGCCTGACTAAGCTTGCCTACATAGCCAAACACAAAGCGCTCCTTATTAGTCTTGGTACTGGGATTGAATAATGTGGCATCAATGGCGTTGCCGACGAAGGCGACCGGCTTGGTCTGATCCAGTCCGACGGCTCGGCGCACAGCGTCCCAAGTCGCCTGGCAGGGCGAGATGACAAGATCACAGCGTTGCAGCTGCTTGCGTTCCATGCGTAGATTCCGCTCCTCGTCAGGCGTCAGGAGTCGATGCTGCTTCTTATAGGGCTTGGAGGAGGAATGGAGCCGAACGACTACCTTGGGCTTGCGGAGCAGCGGATTCGTGTTCCGAACCTGGAAGAAATCATATCCCTCGGCATTAAACTCAGCGAATTGAACGATGTCGTAAGCATAGCGCTGAAGCAGTTGCTCCAGCGCCTGAGCGACAGCCCGGCTCCGGGAGCGGACGCGCGGGTACGCATCCGAACGCATCGGGTCGGACGGGATCCGCCATACTTTCACGTGACCGTCAATATAGGAGAGTTCTCCTTCAGGCGAATGGGTGAGGACCGTGATATCATGTCCCCGCTGCGCCAGGCCCTGCGTCAGCTCGTAGTAAGTTGTGGCAATCCCGCTGCCCCCGAAGGCTCCGTCCGGATAAGGGTATTCATAGGTCACGAACAGGATCGAGAGAGGTTTCAAACGCTACACGCTCCTTAACCAAACTATGAACTACGTTTCCCACAATGTATGTCGCAACTGGTCGGACGGACCCGCCACCCACCTAGTACGCTTCTCTTTTTTATGCTGGTAGTCTTGCCCACGCCTTTCGTAGAGTCGGTGCATAAGCTGTCGATAATTCGATCTGAACAGAAAAGGTGGAGATGAACCATGTACCGTACCATTGCTGTAGTGGGGCTCGGGTATGTCGGGCTGCCCCTGGCATTGACCTTCTATCAGCAGGGCTACCATGTGATCGGTCTGGACAAGGACCCACGCAAGCTGGAGGCTATCGAGCGGGGAGAAAGCTATCTTCCGGACATCGAGAACCATCTGCTAGTCGAGGCGGGCGGTTCGGGCAGGTGGCGGGTAACGGACCAAGCCAGCGCCATTCGGGAAGCGCAAGCGATCATCATCTGTGTACCGACCCCGGTTCGCGACCAGACACCAGATCTAAGCTATCTCATTAGTGCTGCGGAGTCGCTGGCGCCTCACTTGGTTAGACAACAGCTTGTCATTCTGGAGAGCTCCACCTATCCAGGTACGACCCGCGACGTCTTGATGCCGATTCTGGAGAAGAGCGGTCTACGTACCGGTGATG
The DNA here is from genome assembly GCF_000378385.1 of Paenibacillus daejeonensis DSM 15491. Classification (GTDB taxonomy): domain Bacteria; phylum Bacillota; class Bacilli; order Paenibacillales; family Paenibacillaceae; genus Paenibacillus_D; species Paenibacillus_D daejeonensis. The sequence continues at coordinate 54,431 of NZ_KB899662.1, forward strand.
ACCTCTATATTGGCTACTCCCCCGAGCGGATTGATCCCGGGAACCGCGCCTATCCATTCCCCTCCATTCCCAAAATCATCAGCGGCATTACCGAAGCATGCCTGGTTCAGACACATCACCTGTATAACTCGGTATTCGATCGCTTGGTGAGTGTCTCCACCCCGGAGTCGGCTGAAATGACCAAATTGCTGGAGAATACGTACCGGTTTATCAACATTTCATTCATCAATGAATTTGCACGCATATGCGATCGTATGAAGCTGGATGTCTGGGAAATCATCGATGCTGCCGCCACCAAGCCCTATGGCTTCTCCCGGTTCATGCCCGGCCCCGGCGTTGGCGGCCACTGTATCCCCGTGGACCCGCTCTATCTGCAGTGGAAAGCGGAGCAGCTCGGCATGAACAGCCGGTTCATTGAACTGTCCGAGCATATTAACAAGAGTATGCCTCAATATATTGTGGAGCGATTGCGTGAGCATTTTCATACCGAATCGCTGAGCGGCCGCCGCATTCTCGTCGTCGGCGTCACCTACAAACCCGATGTAAGCGATGTTCGGGAGTCCAGTGCGATGGATTTGTTGAAGCTGCTGGTCGAGGAAGGCTGTGAGGTGTCTTATCATGACGAGCTGGTGCCTTGGATTACCCTCGAAGGGGACAGCCTGCTCAGCACTAGCCTGAGTCCAGAGACGATTGCGGACAGCGATGTCGCCATTATCGCTACCGCACATCAGGGATTGCCTGTATCTCTGCTGATGGAGCATGCCAGCCTAATCTACGACACGCGAAATGTGACACGTGGACTTAGCGGCAAAGCCACGGTGCTCCGTCTCGGCGGCGGGGAGTAGGGGAGCTGATGCGAGTCCTTCATCTGCCGGTAGGCAGACAAATGATTGAGATGTGCGAGGCCCTGCGGAGCATCGGGGTGAGGGCCACCTCCTGCCACTTCCGTCAGCGCAGCGTACCCCAGCACCCGGATCGTTGCTTGCATCTGGAGAGGTTGTCGCGTAGAGAGCGTCTGCAGGCGCGGGAGCAGTGGCTCTCGGAGGCTGTACAACGGTACGATGTATTTCACTTTCATTTCGGCCAGACGTTTTTCGAGGATCATAGTGATCTTCGCTATTTAAAACGGCATGGCAAGAAGCTGATCGTTCAGCATCGCGGATCCGATGTGCGGATGCTCTCGGTAGCACGAACGGCAGACAATCCCCATGTGCGTGTAAAAAGCGGCCGCAGGCGTAGTGAGGAGGCGATTCAGCGCGAGCTGCACATCCTCTCCGGCTACATCGACCATGCTATCGTTGCCGACCATGAATTGCTGGCCTATATCAAGCCCTACTACAAGCACATCCACCTGCTCCGCCAATCCGTCACCTTGTCCAAATTTCTGCCTGCCTACCCTGCATTAAGCAAAACCAGACCGCTGATTCTGCATGCACCGACCCATGAGTACGTGAAAGGGACGGAGTATGTGCTGAAAGCCGTAGCCCGGCTGAAGGCACGCGGCTTTGACTTCGAATTTGAGCTTGTACAGGACTTGACGCATGAGGCAGCCATTGCCCGCTACCGCCAGGCAGACATCATTATTGATCAGCTGCTGCAAGGGTCCTGCGGCGTGTTCAGTCTGGAGGGGATGGCGCTCGGCAAGCCGGTCGTCTGTTATATCAAGGATGAGCTGCTGCCTACCTACCCTTCTGGACTGCCGCTGATCAGTGCCTCACCTGCCAATATCTACTCCACTCTCAAACGGCTCATCCGTCATCCCGAGCTGCGGAGCCGAGCTGGACGCGCAGGGAGACGCTATATCGAACAGTATTATGATGCGGTTGGCAGGGCCAGGGAGTTGAAGAAAATCTATGACCAGCTATAGAAAAACCAAGACGATCGGCATCCTCGGTGGGATGGGTCCACGGGCAACCGTCGATCTGTTCGAGAAAATTGTGGCCAACACGTCTGCCGATTGCGACCAGCAGCATCTGCCGATTCTCATCTACAATAATCCCGCCATTCCTCCCCGTTCCTATGAAGCTTCCGGCAGGACAGCGTCTCCACTACCCGAGCTGATACGTACCGCCCGTCAACTGGAAGCTGCAGGTGCTGATTTTATTGTCATGCCCTGTCATACTGCCCACCGATGGACGGCGGAGCTGCGTAGCCAGCTAGCCATTCCTTTTCTGAGTATGATCGAGCACACCGTCTCCTGTCTTGAGGAAGAGGCCTCGGAGGAGCCGATCCTGCTGCTGGCCACCGAGACAACAATCCGGCATCAGCTATACCCGCGGGCTGTGCGTGGAACATATCCTCGCTTTATCGAACCAGCCGCCGCAGAGCAGAGCCTCGTCGACGAGGCAGTTGCCCGGATGAAAGCTGGCGAACCCGAGCCGGGCAACTGGTTAAAGCCTCTGGATGCCATGCTTGCGCAATACGATCACTCAGGCGTCCGGCGCTATGTAGCGGGTTGCACGGAAATTCCATTGCTACAGAAACATCTCGAATCAGACATGACCTGTATCGATCCCACTCTGCTGTTGGCCCGGCTAGCTGTTGCCAAATCGCTGGAGAACTAAGCTACAGGAGGTTACTTGGATGTCCAAACCCCAATTAATTGCCAAGATTGCCGTCACGGGGAGCTGTGGCAAAACAGCAACTCGCGAGTTCATTGCAGCCATCCTCAAACGGAAATGGAAGGTACTCACCACAACGGATAACCGTAATCTGCCCGGCCATACCAAGCAGACTATGAATCAATTGAGCACAAAGCATCAAGCAGTCGTCTTGGAAATGGGAATGGGTAAGCAAGGCGCCGGCGCCCGGCATTGCCAGCATGTGACCCCCAATGTGTCGGTCATCACCAACATCGGCACAGCCCATTACGGAAATCTCGGCAACAGTATCCGCTCTACTGCTCAATTCAAATCTGCCCTTATCAAGCACATGAATCCAAAGGGCCTATTGCTGATCTGCAAGGATGACAAAAACTCCAGCCTGCTGGAAACCAAAGAGTTCCAAGGCCGCCTCCTGACCGTCGGCATCGACCAGCCGTCAGACTATCGCGCCGAAGAGGTGCGGTATACCAGTCATGGCATGCGGTTTGTCGTTCGTCTTGGAAGCCAACAGGAGCGTTTCTTCATTCCCGTCTTTGGTCACCACAACGTGTACAACGCCTTGTTTGCAATCGCGATTGCGGATCAGCACCATTTCACGGCGGCAGAAATTCGAAGCGGCCTGGCCAGCTACAAGGTACCGCACAAACGACTGAACGTACATCCGCTTCAACACAAATCCTTGCTGATCGACGACACCATTAATGCGAACCCACAATCCATGCGGGCCGCTATTGATGTGTTGTCTGAGCTGGGCAAGGGCCGGCAGCGCATTGCAGTGCTGGGAACCATGCTGGAGCTTGGCAATTATACCGCCCAAGGACACCGGGAGGTGGGTCGGTACGCAGCGCAACAACAACTTGATTTCCTGTACACGTACGGCGAGGAGGCCCGCTGGATTGGCGAAGGCGCGATCGAAGCCGGGTATCCCGCATCACGGATCAAGCACTTCACTGACCGCAGCAAGCTGCACTTCGCCCTCAGGGATTGCTTTTCCACAAGCAAAGTCGTTCTCGTCAAAGGCTCCTCTCATACAAAGATGGACGATACAGCAGCCTTCCTCCTAAAAAAACAATCGTTGCGAAGCATGAATCGGATCCTCATCAGCCAGTCCACGCTGGCCCGTCATCGTCTAACTTCCGGGAAAATTACGCTTCATTACGGAGCGTTCACCAAGGCTTATCCGGTTGAAATCAACAATGATTTGCCACCGGGTCGGGTGATCTATCCACGTCAGGTGAGCAATCGGCTGACAATCCCTGATGTCCCCTTGCAGCATTACTGGGAGGGTCAACATCTGCACATCGGACCCGTAATCGGGATGCATATCAAGCAAACCTATGCGTTGTCACCCAGCAAGCAGCTGCCGCGATTTACCCGGTACGATGCTTTGAAAGGCGTTATCTATCTGTTCAAGCGCAGTGACATTGATGTATCTAATCGTACAATCAAAGGCTTGTATTACGACCCGGCAACGAAAAGCTTCAAGCAAGGCGTCTTCCCATATCCCTCGTCCATTTTTAATCGGGCATTGATGCAGCCAGAGATATACCGTGAACTTCGGAGTGTGATTGGCGACCGGATCTTCAATTACCCGTATGGAAATGTAAACAAGTGGGATCAATGGCACTTGCTATCCACCCATCCTTCTCTCGAACGCCATATGCCGCATACCAGAAAGTATACAGCCGCTGACCTCCATGACATGCTGAGGGAGTACAAATCCCTGTATATTAAACCGACATCGCTTGCAGGCGGAAAAGGTATGATGTATGTAACAGCCAAGGACGAGGGCATTGAGTTGACCGACTACGAAGGAAATCGTTACATCCGTAGTCCCGAGAAAATCACCAAGCTCATCTTGCGCAAGCAAGTCGCCGGTCAGCTCTATCTGCTTCAGCAAGCCATCCCCTTCACTAACCGGCATCGTAACAAGGTAGACTTCCGAGTCTATTTCCAACGGAACAAGCATCGTGCGTGGATGTGCACAGGGATGGAGGCGAAAATTGCCAAAGAGGGCAGCATTATCTCCAATAGCAAAAATCGCAAGCGCATCATGAGCGGCGATCACGCGCTTCGCAAAATATATCACCTTAATGACGAGCAGATTCAGGCCAGATTGTCCAAAATTAACAAGGTGTGCATGATGATGCTTGACCGTCTTCAAGATAAGTGGCAGCACTTGGGCGACGCTGCCGTAGACCTCGTTATCGATGGTGGCGGTAAAGTATGGATACTGGAAATTCAAATCGATTATGCAGCAGAAATCAAGTGCGGACGGACAGAAGACGAGCAGCGGGTGTTGCCGTCCATCCTGCCTACTCCATTCGAATATGCCAAAGCATTGACTGGGTTTCCGATGCCGTAATGCATCCGATCACCTAAAGAAATGGCTGTCTCGGGGTCGCAAGACCGCTCGGGACAGCCATTTATCGTCCTTCCATAGTTATGACTCTTCAATCAATCGCTGGGCCATCCTGGCCGCACGCTCCAGCCGCTGCTGAATCTGCGGCCAATTGTGGCGGCTTGCCCGGTGGATCACCATGTCATAGGCCTGCCCCCGGATCGTCAGCCCGCCCTGGTCTATTCTGAGACGCTCCAATCCACACCGCTCATGGAAGGATACGACGCGTCCGTTATCCTGTACCGTATTCGAGTAGATATTGGTCAGCCCCAATCGCTCGAACGCGATTTGAAACGCCAGCCAGACACTGGCAGGCGCAGCCGGGACAGTCGGGAGAATGATCCAGCGGCCCCAGTGGCCCTCTCCCTTGGCGATATCATAAATGGCAATCGTACCCACCGGCTTGCCATCCAGCCGTTCAATGACAAAGTAATAATCGTCTTCCCGATTCAGATGATCAGCCATCCAGGCCTGATGAGCATCATAGTCGCTCCCGATGTCACCGATGTAGCGAGCGAGCTCCGGCATCCGGCGAATGTGGTAAATAAATGCCGCATCCGCCAGGGCAACCGGCCGCAGCCGGATGCCGAAGCGTTCGACGGTGATGGCTTGCTTCATAGCTTCACCTCGATGATCCGCACGAGATCTTCCAGCGACTCCACGCTGGCCACTTCATCGCTGGTAAATCGGATACCGAAGGTTTCCTCCAGCGACAGAATCAGCTCCATATGCTTCAGCGAGTCCCAGCTGTCCAAGCTGTGCCGCTGCGGATTGCTGTCTTGCGATAGCGGCACCTCCAGCACCTCAGCCAGCAGCTCCAGCAGCTGTTGCCGCAATTCCCGGCTCATTACACCACCTCCACCTTCGCAGGATGATTCCCCAGTTGCTTCTTAAGCGTGCCTATCAGCCTGCGGACGGAGTACCTTCCGCCTGTCTCTGGCCCCAGCCGCTCCGCCCATTCCCGTGCAGGCGCGTTGCGCGAACCTTCCGCCCTGTCCATACGGAGCCACTTCACGCCACGCTGAGTTAGAAGCTCCAGCAGCGAAGCCAGAATAAGTGATTCAATCCCCCTACCAAAAGCGCGACAGCTGAGGAGAGCCTCTATCAGCCTAGCTTCCTTGCCCTCAACCCGGCAGACAAACGCACCAATAATGCCGCTATCGGACAGCTGATCCGAGAGCGCAGCCGTTACAGTCACATACTGCCCGGGGTCCATCATGAGCTGCGCCTCCTGCAGGGACATCCGCCGCAGCGCAAGGTTAAACTGATTCGTCTTGTGGCTCATATCATGAAGCCGCTGGACATGGTCTGCCTCGTTCAGATGCAGACGCAGGACCATCTGCAAGCTCGCCAGATACGACAACGGATCGGAAGCCTCGCTCCGCAGCCGCTCTCGTTGCCGGTTCGCCTGAACATCCCTTGTCCGGGAGCTCGCCTCCGCATCGGGACGCAGTTGGTACAAGCCAGGAAAGTGCGCGAGCTTCTCCACTGTTCGCGACGCGTCGGCTTCCGCTCTCAGAATATGCACCGAAGGCTGTTCAGCTGCCATACGGAGCAGTTCCGCAGGATTATCATCCAGGAACAGCATGGCTGAGGGGTCAATATTAAGCTCGGCGGCCAATCGGACCAGATTATCCGGCTTGCTCTGCCAATTCGCAGCCACCGCGGCGAAGTCCAGCCAGCGCAGCGGGAAATCTTCCCGCTTCTCGAAGAGCTCCCTAACATCCTGCTCCTCGTTGCGGCTGCAGATCGTCAGCAACATGCCGGACGCCTTCAGCCGCGCCAGGAGTCGTTGCAAATCCGCATGCCCGTCGGTCAGAGCCACTCCGTCAATGCCGTCCTCGCCCAATACACCGCGATAGAGCGTATCGTCCAAATCGAGAGCCAGTGCCTTCAGACGAGGCCCCATGGCTGCCGGCAGCAGATGCACACCCATGTGCCGAGCAATGGCAAGCGTTGCCTCTCCCGAGAACGGATAATGGCTGGCCGCATCATTGCGCGGATCCCAGAGGTCCTCACCTGTCCGCGCAAGTGCATTCAGATCGATACACTCACAGGCCGTCTGCTCCGCCAGTGTTTCGCTGAGCCAGTAGTTCAGCTGACGGGAACGCTCGGAGTCACGGGTCCGAAAACTGAACAGCCGTTCATCCACAAGGGAAGCCTCCGGCCAGTTGTTAACCCAGATGGTACGGTCGGTAGACTGCCGTAACTGCTGCAGGCGCTCGGCGAGCCAGCCCACGGCTTCCCGGGCCGACATGGATGATGCATAGATTCGCCAATCCAGCCAAACGACATAACCGTCATAGGCTGACGAACCGCCAATTCCATGCAAAGCGGCATCGTAGTCGGAGTAGTCGCAGGTTACCTTGGCCCCCCACAATCCGCAAAAGGCAGGCAGCCACCGGGCAACAAACTCGAATGGCATCGTGCGGTCGATTCGCAGCGTAAAATCCCGGCTCGTCTGAAGCTTTGGGGCCCGGAGCAGTGCCGATCTGGACAGCTCCGGCCCCAGCAGGATATCCGCCGCATCCAGTGGATCATGACCCGTACTCACAAGCACCCCCCTCTCCCGTCGTAAGTGTTCAATTACGAATACAGCCCCAGTTCCTTGCCCCATTCCTTAATTTTGACCAGATACGTATCCAGCAGAAACGCCGGTTTCTGGCCCTCGACAGCCCAATGCAGCTGCAAATAAAGACTCCGTTCCAGCACTCGCTGCAAATAGGCCATCTTGTACAGACGCGCCGGCTCTTCCGCAAACGTAATGCCGTGACGCTGCATCTCCTCAGCATACAAGCGGGAGCAGCGCTCAATGACCGCATCCTCATCCTTGCGCCAATCCTTGCGGTACGCAAAGAATACCCCTGCCAGATTAAACAGGTCGAACCAGCATGGCGCAAAACGCGCCCCTTCCCAATCAATAAACTTAATGGTCCATTGCTCTTCGGCTACATTCGCGCATCCCATATTAGGCGTCTGGAGGTCATTATGAATAATGCTCTGACCCGCCTGCAGCAGCTGCGGAAAGTAATCGGGCCCCTTGACGAGAACCTTTTGGAGCATCGCATAACTATCCTTCAGCCGCTCCTTGAGCTCCGGACGCTCCATAGCTTTATCCAGATATGTCAGGGTGTCCGTGTTTGTTTTTTGACGCTCCATCGCAACTTTGGCGGATTGGTAAATCGGCAGCCATTCCGAGAAGACATCCCACTGCTCATAAAACCGATCGTTATAGGTTTTGGCATGTAGACGGGCCAACGACGGGATAATCTTGTCGAAGTGATCGGGTGTAAATACGACCTGCCCCTTTAACTGCGGCACATATTCCATGAAGACCCAGACATCGCCTGTCACCGGGTGGGGCAGAATCAGGTAGATATCCGGCATGACTTCTGATAGCAGACTGGCAGCGTGCCGATACAGATTGAGTTCATTCAGGTCCTGACCGGCTACAGGCGCCTTGAAGATTTTCAGAATCAGCGGCTGTGGCTCGCCAGCCCGCTTCATCTCCAGCTTCCAGATGGCGCTTTTCACCGTTTCCTTCAGACATTCCATTACCGCATCATTGAGGACGACCTGGACTCCAAGATGGGCGCCGATCCGCTCGGCACAGCCGGCTTCGCGCCACCGGATACTAATCTCGCCCAGCGGCTGCGGCGCCTCGGCAGCTTGTTTGGCCGCCTCAAACCCTTGCCGGTAACCGTCCTCCTTGCCTTTCTGAAATCCGGCTGCGCGGCCATGCTCATAGCCGACCGGATCATATGCATTCGTCATAGGCTTGCATCCCTCACTCTACTGTACTTCTCCCATCTTATGTGGTGAGGCAGCGGAGTGCTACAAGGCTTACAACCGATGGTGCAACCGTATGTTATAATGGGTAAAAAGATGTCGAAGGAGGTGCTTGCCTTGAGCAAACGGAGATTCATGATTGGAGGATGGCTATTGGTGCTGCTATGCGTGGCTGCCTGCAGCGGCAACAGCAATGAACCCATGAAGCTGCCACCGGAGCCGACGCCGGAAGAAGTACTGCACGATCTTCAAACCGATACCAGCAGTTTGCTTGGACTTCCCGTAGGCGCCCAGAGAGGCGAACAATTCCCGTTGTTGGAGCTGGTCGTCGAGGATGAGGAAATGAACTTCACTACATCCGAGAATAGCGTGACCGCTGAAGTGACCGCTTACGTCGGGGATCGGGAATGGAAAAGCGTCGACAAGAAAACAATTAGCGTCGTTTACGCATTGAACGATCTCGGGACGTGGCAGTATAGCGGGTTGAACATCGGCGACAGTATCGTCGCTGTCGCCGCTCGCCAGGCTTTATTCTCATCCGAGCTGCCTACGCCCTGATATAGCATGACTACAGCTTTAAGAGCTTGCTGAGCACCCAGATCTTCTCCAGATAAACCCGCAGCAGCTTGGCTTCTTTCTTCCCGGTTACCGCCCAGTTCAGCTGCAGGTACAACCCGCGCTCCAGTACGCGCTGGAGATAGGCCTTCCGGTAGAGCACGAGCGGCGCTTCCTCAAAGACGACGCCGTGCTTTTGCATTTCCCGCGCGTAGAGGTCCACTGCCGCCCGGGTAATTTGATCTTCTTCGTTTTTCCACTCCCGTCGATAAGCAAGGAAAACACCGATCAGGTTGACAATATCGTACCAGCAAGGCGCGATCTTCGCTCCTTCCCAGTCAATCAGCCTGACCTGCCAATCCTCCTCCTTCACACGATGACTCGCCATATTGGCCGTATGCAAGTCGCCATGAACCACACACAAACCCGATTTGGTCACTTCCGGGCAGTACTCCGGTCCCTTCTCCAACAGACGGCGAAGCACACGCTCGTACGGGCTCACGATAATTTTCAATGCCGGCCTTTTCATCGCTTCTCCCAAATAGTGCAGCGTATCGCGTCTTGTCTGCTCACGCTGTTCTTGCATCGCCTTGCTGTCGTACCTCGGCATCCAGTCCCCGAACATCGCCTTATAGGCCACAAGCCGTTTTCCATAGGTCGCGGCATGCATACGGGCCAGCGACGGAATAATCCGGGCAAAATGGTCCGGAGTGTAGACGATCTGGCCTTTGACCGGCTCAACATATTCCATAAAGGTCCACAAATCCCCGCGGTCATGAACATTACGCTTACTCATATAAATATGCGGCATGAAGGGCTGCAGGACTTTTCGCGCCCGACGGTAGATATTCTTCTCTACCGTGCTCTCCGGTCTGGACTTGCGCAGCGGCTTATGAACCTTCAGAATAACGGCTTTCTTTTTTCCACCTGTCTGAAGCGTCAGCTTCCAGATACTGCTCTTATAGGAGTCCTTCAAGCATGTCATATCTTTGTCTTGCAGAACTGCTGCTTCCCCATGCTGTGTCTTCCAGGCATCCTCCATCCCCAGGCTTCGCCAGTATCGCCGAATCCTTCGTTCCGTCACTTCATACTTTTTCTTTTTGCGCCTGTCTCCCACCTACATCCCTCCCTCGTGCTCTGCCCTACATTGTATGTCTCAGCCAAGGCTCGGGTAAGTCTTCTCGCCCTGCACGGGCAAAGATGGGTATTTGCGGTCACCATCCGTCTATACCTGCAAGCCATGGCGATCATAAGGTATGGCAGAGACATCTAAGACCGGAGAGGAAGAGGCGAATGCAGCTGCCCTATGTAGGCATTCTACTGGACCCGAAACTGTACTGGGGCATCCCCACCGCAAGAACCGGCAAGGAGCAGATCCGCTTCTACGAGGATGCGGCACGGCTTTATGAAGTTGCTCTATGCTTTTTTCGACTGGGAGATCTGCGTTCAGACGGGTCAGTGCTTGCCTTTATCAAGCATGAAGGGAACTACAAGCGCGTGCGGATACCCCTGCCGGAGGTTATCCACAACCGGACAATCCAACAGACGACGGCAGCCAGACGCCAAATGGCAGAGCTGCAGAGTTACGGCAGCTACATCTTCAACAGCTGGAATCGATATAGCAAACTCTATCTTCATCAACTGCTGATGAAGGATACGCAGCTGCGCCCCCACTTGCCTGGGACAATGACCGCCACAGCCAAGACGGTGCGCGAGATGAAGATCTATTATGATTCACTCATTGTCAAACCAGATAACAGCAGTATCGGGCGCGGGGTTATGAAGCTAGACCGGATCGATAGTGGCTGGCAGCTCACCTATCCCCATCGTGGCGGTGGCTGGCGGACCCGGTCCTTCACCAAGGGGCTACCCCTTCAGCTGCGAAGGCAACTAAGAGCCAGACGTTACATGGTTCAGCAACGCTTGCCGTTAGCCACGTATCAAGGCTCTCCGTTCGATCTGAGAGTATCGGTGCAACGCTGCGGCAGTGGCGAGTGGGCGGTCACAGGCATTGCAGCCAAGGTGGCGGCACCCGGCAGCCCCGTGACCAATGTTGCGCGGGGTGGCAGCGTCTACCGGCTTGAGACCGTGCTTTCCCATTTGCCGGAGGTTGAAATCACCCGAATCCGGAGCGGCATTGCCGACTTCTGTCTGCATGCCGCCGGCACATTGAGCGCGCATTTGCCGAACCTCGCGGATCTCGGCTTTGATATTGGTCTGACCGGTGCGGGTTTTCCCATGTTTATCGAATGCAATGGCCGTGATTTGCGTTACAGCTTCCAGAAGGCCGGTATGCTGGAGGAGTGGCGGCGAACCTATGCCAGTCCCATTGGCTATGCACGTCATTTGCTGGATCAGCGGCGGACCAAGGAGCGATAACCCGCTCCAGGCGGCGTGACAGCCGCCCGTCCACTCTCCATTCTGGATACCAGGCTTGTCCCCCGCAGCCGAAGACGCCGCTCCGGTCAAGCATGCTTGTTCCCTTGGACAAGCACACCGAACACCGGCTCGGCCTCAAGAGCCAGCTTGCCATCCCTTAGCCATAGCCGCCCGGGCTTGCCCCTCTGAACCTTGCTTATCCGCAGCGGCACGATGCTCGATGCAATCGCCTGCTGCAGGCGGGTCATGGTGCGAAGCTCTTGTTGGAGCGCCCGCGCCGAGTCGGACGAGCAGGCCGTCACATCGGCCACGCTCTCCAAAATGCGGGCCATCGCCCGTTGGCTGCGGGCGAGGGAGGACAGCAGCTCCAGCTTGACCTCCCGCTCTCGGCTCAACAGATCCATCCTACTTGTCACCTGCCTCCATATCGAACCCGTCACCGAACAGTCCACCCATGCCATCCATGCCGTCGCCGCTCTCTACATCATGACGCAGCACAACCTTCAGCATGCTGCACATGCCCTGGCCCAGCTTCGAGAGCCCTTCGATGACCTCGATCATCTGGTCATGAATATCCATCGTTTCCTTGACCAGCAGCTGCTGGCTTGTGAAGGCGTCGCTGCGGACATGGTTGCAGATCCAGTTGCGGACTTTCTCTGCCTCGACCGCTTTGGCTTCCAGTATCAGAGCCATATTGGACTGGAGATTGGCAGACGAATCCAGTACGCGCAAAAACGCTTGCTCACGACTCATCGCATTCGCTCTCCTTTACCTGCTTATTCATCACTCGCGCCGTCCAGCTCTTTCATGACATGAGACAACTGGTCAGCAAGTGTTTCTTCCAACTCGGCCAGACTGTTCAGATAACCCACCACACTTTTGGTGATCAGCTGCGCGTTCTCGATAAGCCCAGGTACGCCTTCGAATGCCGGATCGTGATCGGGCAGGGCCGAGACCACCTCGCCCATCCGGACAGCGACATGGCGCTCCGCGTCCAGAATACGCGCCAGGTGCCGATGCGTGGTGGACAGATGCTCGATGACGTTGTCGACGATATGCTCCATCTTCTTACAGCTCCTCCCTGCATCATGGCTCTTACATAGCATATGCGCCGTTGTGTCGGGTGCCACTGATGTCATGCGATTCCTTTGAGGCTCCAGTACATGTAGGCGATTAGCAGAGGAGGGTTTTGGATTAAAATATGGTATAATGGAAGATACAGCATGCCTTACGGAGAACGGGGATGACACAAATGACGAACCAGTCCAATCACGATACCGAAACGTCAGTTCAAGAATCGTTGCACAAGCTTTGTGTCTCCTGCGGGCAGAGCAAGCCTGTCGGGGAATTCTTGCGCCGCACGGGCAAGCGCTCCCGCCAAGGTGCGAGGCGGGGAACCTGCCGGGAGTGCCGCAAAACCCAGGGCGACCTGCAAGTCTCAGGGGACGAACCGATTTGGGAACCGGCAGGTCCCACCGACACAGATCCTTCCGAATCTGTGGATACCGGCATCGAGCAGTCGCCTCGCAAGCCCCGCAAGCGGAAGCGAAAGCGCCGTTCGAAAGCCTCTCCGCCTGCTCCTGCCGTTGTCGAAGTCGCCCGCGTCAAACCGGTGACCAGCAAGAAAAAACTGCCACAGCACGCTTCCTTGATGCAGGTAGAAACCCCTGACGTCTCCGGCTTGCGGACAACAAGGCGTGGTATTGTCTGGATGCGGGGGCGGACTGAGAAGGGGCGGCGCTGGCACCAGGAGACGGATCTGGAAACAGCACAGACGCTGGTCAGGGAGCATGCCGCCGTCATTCTGAATCCCTATACCGTTCAACGCCTATATAGCAATAAGACCTTTCGCAGCTATATTTTGAACAGAGACCATTACACCTGCTATTTCTGCGGGGAATACGGCGATACGATTGACCATCTGCTGCCGCGTGCCAAGGGCGGTCATACCACACCGCTTAACTGCGTCTGTGCCTGCAATCTGTGCAATCAGAGCAAAGCCGACCGCGACATGGACGAGTTCATCCAGAACTACGTGCCGCCAGTCAGTGAGTCGGAATGACCTTTATTCCACATTGAAGAAGCCGACCTTTGTGTGCCGTTATGGGCAACAAGGGTCGGCTTTTTTCATGTCGCTTCTGATGAAGGAGTTGCTAGAAGGTCGTACCTACCGCAATCCAGTTAAGCACGCCCTGCGGCTGTGGACTGATGCGGGTACGGATGATGGTAACTACCGCGCCGGCTACGGACTTGGATTTGATAATCGCATAACAAGCCGGGTGATCCGTCATGGCAGTAAGTGCATACGCATGGCTGTTAAACGGGGTTCGGAAGGTCAGATAGATATCCACCTGCTCTTCCTGCTCGGAGAAGCGATACTCCGTCAGCCCGTAATGCTGGACCACACTACCCTGAGGCGAGCTGCTGATGACCGGCGAGAATGCGAGCTTCGGCAGCGTGATCGTCCCGTTCTGTACGTGTCGATCCTGGATAGCTTCCGGTTCCAGGTGCTCCGAACCGACGGCTCCCTCCACTAGTTGAGCACTCCCCACCGCACCTGCAGCCAGTTTCTCGGCGGTCACTGAACCATCTGCCAGCTTGTCGCCAGCCACGCATTGATCTGTGAGATGCTCTGTCCGAATGCTGCCCGGGGCAGCTTGGGACGACTTCAACAAGCCGGGAGCCAGCTTGTCGGCCGTTACCGCTCCGTCCTCCAGCTTCTCCGTCGTGACGGCGTTGGCTGCGAGCTTGTCGCCGAATATTGCCCCGTCAGCAAGCTTGCTGTTATCGACAGCACCGGCTGCCAGCTTGCTGCTGATAATTACGCCTTCGCTGAGCTTTGCCGTTGTGACGGCACCATCTGCCAGTTTGGCTGTAACCACGGAATGGTCACACAACTTGCTGCTGTTGACTGCGCGCTGTGCCAGTTTGTCGGCTGTCACTGCCTCATTCGCCAGCACACTCGTGTCTACGGCTCCCTCCGCCAGCTCAGGCGTTGTGATCGGATGCCGCTCCATCCCTGCTAACGTATCAAACTCACGCAACGTCACATACCGCTCGGCGAGATGCTCGTCGCTGATCGATCCTGGTGCAACATGCAGCCCTGTGACAGAGCCAGCGGCCAGCTTGCTGCTGTCGACTGTGCCATCGCTGAGCTTGCTGCCATCCACGGAACTCGGGGTCAGCTTGCTGCCATCTACCGAGCCCTCCGCCAGCTTGGCGCCAGTAACCGATCCATCGCTCAGCTTATCAGTCGTTACTGCTTCATCCGCCAGCTTCTCGCTTGTGACAGCGCTATTCGCCAGCTTGGAGTTGATGACCGACGCATCGCTGAGTCGGCTGCTGTCTACTCCGCCGGGTACCAGCTTAGTACTATCCACCGATTCTGGAGCCAGCTTGCTGCTGGTGACCGATTCATTCGCCAGCACAGTTGTGCCTACTGCCCCTTCGGCAATATCCAGCGTGGTGATTGGATCGCGCTCCATGCTGGAGAACGCATCGAATTCCTGCAGGGTGACGTATCGCTCCAACAGATGCTCGCTGCTGATTGCTCCTGCTGCAATCTGCTGCCCCGTAATCGACTCCGCGGCCAGCTTGGCGCCAGTGACTGCCCCATCGCACAGCTTTTCTGTCGTCACCGACTCATCGGCCAGCTTCTCGCTGGTGACAGCGCTGTTCGCCAGCTTGGAGGCGACGACCGATGCCTCACCTAACCGAGTACTATCCACCGATTCCAAGGCTAGCTTGCTGCGGGTGACTGCCCCCTCTGCCAGCACACTCGTGTCCACTGCCCCTTCAGCGATATCCAGCGTTGTGATTGGATCGCGCTCCGTATTGGAGAATGCGTCAAACTCCAGAAGGGTGACATAGCGCTCCAACAGATGCTCGCTGCGGATCGCTCCAGGCGCTATCTGTTGCCCCGTGACCGACTCCGCGGCCAGCTTGCTGCCATCTACCGAACCTTCCGCCAGCTTGGCGCCAGTGACCGCCCCATCGCTCAGCTTCTCCGTCGTCACCGATTCATCCGCCAGCTTCTCGCTGGTGACAGCGCTATTCGCCAGTTTGGAGGCGACGACCGACGCATCACCTAACCGCGTGCTGTCCACCGATTCCAGAGCTAGCTTGCTGCGGGTGACTGCCTCCTCTGCCAGAACACTCGTGTCGATGGCGCCCGCGGCGATGTCCAGTGTAGTAATAGGCTCGCGCTCTTGGTTGGCCAGCGCATCAAATTCCAGCAATGTAACGTACTGCTCCGCCAAATGCTCCCTGCGAATTGCTCCCGCAGCAATATGAGTTTCCGTGACCGACTCTGCAGCCAGCTTGGTGCTGTCCACTGAGCCATCGCACAGCTTGCTGCCCTCTACAGAGCCGTCTGCGAGCTTGGCGGCAGTGACTGCCCCATCGCTCAGTTTCTCTGTACTCACCGCTTCGTCTGCCAGAATCGTCGCATCGACTGCACCTTTAGCCAGATCACGGGATGTTACCGGCTCTCGTTCCATACTCGCCAGGGCATCGAACTCCCGCAGCGTCACATACCGTTCCGCCAGATGCTCGTCGTTGATCGCTGCAGGAGCAATCTGCCATCCTGTAACTGCTCCTGCTGCCAGCTTGGTGCTCGTTACCGCACCGTCGCTCAGCTTCTCCGTCGATACCGCTTCATCTGCCAGCTTCTCGCTTGTGATGCAGCCGTCCGCCAGACCTTCTGCCGTAATAACCCGCGGCTCCAGCTCAGGACGCAGGGCATATTCCTGCTGAGTGACGTACCGTTCTGCCAGATGCTCTTCCCCAATAACTGCCGGGGCAATATGTCGGGCCTCGATCGCGCCTGCTGCCAGTTTGTCGGATGTGACTGCACCCGTCATCAGATGCACAGCCTCAACCGCCCCCACGGCAAGCTCTTCCTCGCCTACACTTGCAGGAGCCAGCTGCTGCCTGCCTACGCTTCCTGGAGCCAGCTTGCTGCCCCGAATGACCCCATCCTTAACCTTCTCCAGCGTGAAAATCTCATCAGAGAGATGCTGGGCCTGCACGGTGCCTTTCTTCAAGTGAAAGCCTTGAATCGTTTCGGCGCGGACATGCTTGCCCGTCACAGATTCCAGGGCCAGCTGCTCGCTCTGTACGGCATGGACCGCCAGCTTCTCCGAAGTCACTGCTCCAGCGGCCAGCCCCCCCGAATCAACAGCGCCAGCCGACAAATGCTCAGCACCGATAGATCCTGCCTGGATATGTGCGCTGTTGACTGAACCGGCTGACAGATGCCTGCTCTCCACTGCGCCGGCAGCTAGAGCCTCTCGGGTGACGGCATCCGACCGAAGCGCTTCGGAGCCAATCGCGCCTTCCGCCAGATGACGCCCCGTCACGCTGCCAGGACCAAGCTTGCTGCTGCTGACTGCTTCATCGGTCAGATGGGTTTCACGGATACTTGCGTCAGCCAGATGAATGCCCAATATGGCGCCTGATGCCAGGTGGCGGCCCGACACAGCTTCCTCTGCCAGCTCCTCTGGTCCTACACTTGCAGCTGTCAGATGCGTGGAATCAATACTGTCTGGCTGCAAGTGTCTGGCGTGTACCGCCCCATTCAATAGTTGCTCTGCTCCAACGGCTCCTGCTTGCAATTGTCTGGTGCCGACTGCTTCTGCAGCGATGTGTTCTTTTTGTACAGCTTCGTCTCCCAAATGGCTGCGGTCCACAGCTTGCGGAGCCAGCTTGCTGCCTGTCACACTGCCTTCGCCCAGCTTGGCTGTCGTCACTGCCGCATCCGCGAGCTTGTCGGTTGCGACGCTCTCAGGCGACAGCTTCAACGCGTTGACCACGTGGTCCGCCAAATGATGCGAGAACACCGTGCCCCGGCCGATATGGCGTTCGGTTACACTGGACTCCGCCAGCTTCGCCGCTGTAACGGCGCCGTCCTGAATGGTGACTGTACCCACAGATTCAATCGTCAAATGCGTGTTCTCGACGCTGTCTGGCTGCAGATGTCTGGCGGAGACGCTGCCTCCTGCCAATGCTTCGCCCTCTACCGCTCCCTTGGCTAGATGGTAGGATCGAATAGCAGCAGGAGCCACCTTGTCAAACGTCACAGCATCATCAGACAAATGATGCGACTGCACAGCATGGCGCGCCAGAGCCTCTGCACGAACGCTCTCATCGGCCAGCTGGTCGCTGCCAACAGAGCCTTCCGCCAGCTGGGTCATACCTACTGCACCAATGCCAATATGCTCTTCCCTGACCGCCTGTGGGGCAATCGTATCGGCGTGCACGCTGCCATCCTCCAGATGATGGTAGCCGACCGTACGAGGCAATATATGCTCGCCATCAATAATGCCTGTTGTCAGGTGATGACTGCCGACCGATCCTGCAGCCAGCTTATCGGCCGTCACACTTGACCGACCAAGATGCCTTCCCTGCACCGCTTCGTCACTGATTTTTTGGGGACCGACACTGTGATCTGCAATTTTAGAAGTCGTTATGGCTTGATCGGCGACTTTGATTGTTGTGACGGCCTGATCAGCCAGTTTGCTGGAGGTCAGACTCTGATCTGTAATATGCGTTGTGCCGATCTCACCGGGAGCGAGATGTTCGCTTCGTACGGCGTTTGGCCGCAGATGTTCCTCTGCTATGAGTCTGGGCACGATTTTGTCCGGCGTTACGCTCCCTGCTTGCAGCTCCCGACTTCCGACGGCGCCCTCCTCGAGATGGCTTGCCGCTACGGCGCCCGGAGCCAGATGCTTTCCCCCGACAGCCCCCGTCGCGATATGGTCTGAGAGCAGCACACCTTTTTTGATGTGTGCCGCATCAATCGCTTCTTTCTCAATTTTGTCGCTCGTGACAGCGCTATTCCTCAGTTTGGATGACGTAACCGCATCCTCCGCCAGCTTGGAGGTATCGATGGCTTCGTTGACCAGATGCCTGGCCTCCACCGAGCCCGTTTGCAATTTGGAGGCATGAATGGAGCTATCCTCCAGTTGCTCACCACTAAGACTGCCCACAGCCAGATGCTTGGCTTCAATGGATCGTTCAGCCAATTTGTCCCCGTGGATTGCCCGGTCAGCGAGCTTCTCGCTCGTGATACTGCCGTCTTTCAGCTTCTCGCTCGTCACCGAACGATCGCGAATTTTACTGCCTGAGATCGCGTTGCGGGCCAGATGCTCGCTGGTGATGCTCTCGGGAGCCAGCTTGGAGGCTGTGACCGCACGATCGGCAATTTTAATGCTTTCGACCGCAAAATCAGCGATGGTCTGGGTGAGGATACTGCTCTTGCGCAGCTTGGAGCTGTCGATGCTCTGGGCCCCCAGCTTCTCTCCTGTCACAGCACCGTCTGCAAGATCGTCGGTATAGATAATAGGTCCTTGGCGGCGGGGGGTGCGCCGTTCCTCCACTCTGGCTGTCCGCTCCTCTGCACTTGCCGCGTTCGGCTCAGACAGTCGTTCCTCCTCCGGTTCCTCCTTTGGCGCTGCCGCCTCTTGGGTAATCTGGCGTGAAGACTCTTCTTGCAACAGCAGTTCATCAGCTTCCGGGGCCTCATCAGATACCGCTTCATACTTTGCTTCAGGTTTTTCTTCTGTAACCGTATGATTGATGGTCACCGGTTTTCGTTTACTTGCGTTTGATTTGACCGACGGACTGCCGCTTGCAGCCGGCGCGGCTTGCTGCTTCTTGGCAAGGTCATCAAGCCATTTCAGCTCGGAGCTGTTGGGATTATCCACATAGAACAGCGGCTTGCGACCCTTCGTGCTTTTCCCTCTCCTGTTTTTAGCCATAGTCCACTCCTTCTTCCCACCTTAGTTACCCCCAGCATATGCATTCACCTATGGGCAGGTCACACAAATTCATGCAGGAAATGGCAATTAATCAAGTGGAAAGATGGTGCGGTTGGTATCAGCTATAGATTCCACCACCCGAGCGGAAAGCCTCCGAGCGCTCCTGCATCCCTTTCTCAATGGCTGCCTCCTCTGTTGGCAGTCCCTGGGCAGCAGCATAGGCACGGATGTCCTGAGTGATCCGCATACTGCAAAATTTAGGACCACACATGGAACAGAAATGCGCTGTCTTGGCCGCCTCCGCAGGCAGAGACTCATCGTGAAAAGCAAGGGCCCGCTCCGGATCAAGCGATAAATGGAACTGGTCCCGCCAGCGGAACTCGAATCTCGCCTTGGACAATGCATCATCACGCAGCTTGGCGCGGGGATGACCCTTGGCGAGGTCCGCGGCGTGCGCAGCTATTTTATACGTGATGACGCCTTCCTTCACATCCTCTTTGTTCGGCAGTCCCAGATGCTCTTTTGGCGTGACGTAACATAGCATGGCCGTGCCGAACCAGCCAATCATCGCAGCGCCGATCGCGGAGGTAATATGATCATAGCCTGGTGCAATATCAGTGGTCAGTGGACCCAGTGTATAGAAGGGTGCCTCTTGGCATACCTCCAGCTGACGGTCCATGTTCTCACGGATCTGATGCATCGGTACATGCCCTGGTCCTTCGATCATCACCTGCACGTCATGCTTCCAGGCGATCTTGGTCAGCTCGCCCAGCGTCTCCAGCTCAGCAAACTGTGCGGCATCATTGGCATCGGCGATCGAGCCAGGGCGCAAGCCGTCCCCCAGAGAGAACGAGACGTCATATGCCTTCATAATCTCGCAGATTTCTTCGAAGTGGGTATAGAGAAAATTTTCCTGATGATGCGCCAGGCACCAGGATGCCATAATGGAACCGCCGCGAGAGACAATGCCGGTCAATCGCTCCGCCGT
The DNA here is from genome assembly GCF_000378385.1 of Paenibacillus daejeonensis DSM 15491. Taxonomy (GTDB): domain Bacteria; phylum Bacillota; class Bacilli; order Paenibacillales; family Paenibacillaceae; genus Paenibacillus_D; species Paenibacillus_D daejeonensis. The sequence continues at coordinate 74,906 of NZ_KB899662.1, forward strand.
GAGGGGAATATACCGCAGCAGTACCCCGGCATGAATGGTAAAATAGTCCACGCCCTGCTCCGCCTGCTCAATCAGCGTATCCCGGTAGATCTCCCAAGTCAGGTCAGCCTCCACGCCATTCACTTTTTCCAACGCCTGATAGATCGGCACTGTACCTACTGGTACCGGAGCGTTTCGGATAATCCACTCTCGTGTTGTATGAATGTTCTTGCCTGTGGACAAATCCATGATCGTATCCGCCCCCCAGCGGGTAGCCCATGTCATCTTCTCCACCTCGTCCGCGGCTGAGGAGCGCACGGCTGAATTGCCGATGTTGGCATTGATCTTGACGTGAAAGGCACGGCCAATCACCATGGGCTCCAGCTCCGTGTGATTAATATTGGCTGGGAGTATAGCGCGGCCAGCCGCGATCTCCGCACGGACAAAGTCAGGCTTCATCCCTTCCCGGATCGCCGCATACTCCATCTCCGGCGTCACAATACCTGCCCTTGCGTAATGAAGCTGTGTCACATTGCGGCCAGCGGTGGCCCGGCGCGGCTGTCGGCTGGCTGCACCAGGGAACACTTCCGCCCCCCGCTCTCGAACACCCGACTCCGAAGCGTAACCGTTATCCTGCGGCAATACAGAGCGTCCCACGTACATTTCGGTATCCTCCCGCTCGCCAACCCAGCCACTACGCACATCCGGCAGCCCGACTCTAACATCCACTTCATGCTCCGGATCGGTGTAGGGTCCGCTGGCGTCATAGACGAGCAGTGGCGCATTCGGAATCTCCTCATCATCGCGCTGGGTCGGCGACAGTTCAATCTCCCGGACCGGAACCCGCAGATCGTCCCTGGAGCCCTGAACATACCTTTTGCGGCTTCCCGGCAATGGCTGGCTTGCAATCGTGTAGGCTGTTGTATTCAATTCATATTCCTCCCATAACAGTTGTTGGAATCCCCTGAAGAGCCCAAACCAACCTGCACCGGACAGCAAAAAGCCGCCCCGGCGAAGGAGCGGCAGAATAAGAACCCGGATGCACGAAAAGCAGGACAAGCAAGCCCGACTTCGGCCCATGTCTGTTTTCATTTATGTACAGTGCCAACGGGCACAATTCGAGTACGTATTCCCACTTTCCTACGCTGGTATAACCCAGATCAGGTTCAAAGGGATCAAGGCTCGATTGCCTTATCTCAGCCCGTTTCGGGCACCCCTAGTGGATTCTGCTATGACTATACAAGGAAGATAATGGAACTGTCAACCATTTTTCTTCCTGTCCTACTAATAATCTCAGACATAACCGCCCTCTTGAAGCAGCTCCAGCCACCGGGCTGCCGACTGTTCCCAGGTGAACAGCTGCTCCACCCTCTCCCGTGCCCGCTGGCCGAGAAATGCTCTTAAATCATCATTATGCATCAGCCAGATCAGCCGTTCTTTTAACTCTGCCTGAGGATGATCGGGATCGACGAGAAATCCGGTTACACCCTCCTCAATCACTTCCTTCATTCCCCCTGCCCGGGTACCGACCACCGGGAGACCACAAGCCATCGCTTCCACATTGACCAGGCCAAAAGCCTCCCTTCGATCCGAAGGAACAACTGCCAGATCAGCCGCTACAAACCAGCTGGGCACTTCCGAATACGGGACATACGGGACAAACTTGACGTGAGCCGGGAACTTGTTGCCAAGCCGATGCAACTGGCGTGTGTAGGGGGTCATGCGATGAGATCCATAAAAGGCACTCCCTACCACAACCAGTAGGATATCCGGGTGCGCCTCCACCAGATCCGGCAAAATCCGCAGCAGGTGATGTACACCCTTGCGTGGAATCAATCGTCCCATGAACAGCAGGACCTTGCGTCCATGCCAGCCCCGTACCGTACGGAGCTGCTCCCGCATCTGGGAGCCAGCCAGAGAATATTGGGAAGGGAAGCGGTCGCTCTCCACACCCAGATGCACCACTCTCAGCTTGCTGCCAGCTTCCGGCACCAGGCGGGCCGCCACATCCCGGAGATACTCGCTATTGACGATGATGCGTTCAGCCTGCCGAAAGCTCTCTCTCAGCGAAGATGGACTGATGCGAGAGGGCGAAAGAAACGTCGAGGAATGGAGATTGAGCCAAATCCGCGCATGAGGACGCCGCTTGCGCAAACGCAGGACATAGAGCGGCCGGTTCTCCACCACGACCAGCTGTGGTCCGTAGGCTCTCAGAGCCGTACCCACCTCGCGGATATAAGCTTGCTTACTGACAGCGGGGTATCGGTGGCAGGCGACGCCGCGATAGACGCCGCGCCGTGGCAGATGCTTTGCCGTCCTGCCATAAATACGCGGCTCGATATGCGGTGTCAGCAGCGGTACGATATTCTCTACCACACGTTCAACAGAACTGCTGCCGGGCGATGGCAGCGGATAGGAGCCCGGTGTAACGAATGCGACTCGATTCGGTGACATCAGTTCAAGACCGCCCCTTTCATGACTCGTAACGTCTGCAGGATTCGCATGTTACTAATGTACACAACGGATGTCCCACATGGCACGGCATCCTCCCATACGCTTGGCCTAAGTTGCGTCGGCGCTCCGCCTGCATTTAGAGTGCGCGCACTTGGGCTCTGCTATTGATTTGTCCTATCCGATATGGCACACTAGGTCGATAGAGAGCAAGATTACAGGAGGAAAGGACGTGGCTCCTACTTCATGAACAGATGGCTGATGCGATCCATGACCGAGCTCACCTCTCGCAAATGGATATCCCGCATAACAGGCAGACTCGCGCAGTCTGCAGTCAGTCGGCGATTTATTCCGTCGTTCGCCCGCATGTATGGCATTCAGGTCCACGAGGCGGAGAAGCCGATCGGCGAATATGGCACCTTAAACGAGTTTTTCACGCGCCGGCTCAAGGACGGGGCACGTGTCATTGACGCAGATCCCGCTACCCTCGTCAGCCCTGTGGATGCCTTGATTACGGGAGCCGGGCCAGTGAAATCGGGTACAATTTTTAACATTAAAGGTCAAGACTATACGATTGAAGAGCTGTTGAACCGCTCTCCCCGAACCGCCAGCTATGTTGGTGGCTTCTGCCTCGTCTTGTACTTGAGTCCTACGGACTACCACCGCATTCATACGCCTGTCAGCGGCACGGTCGTTGAGCGTGAGCATATCCCGGGGAAGGTGTACCCGGTCAATGATTTTGGCCTCCGTCACATGAAGCGGGTGCTCAGCCGCAACGAACGATTGACGACCTATATCCGCCACGGGGGCGGGGAGGTCGCAGTCGTCAAGGTTGGCGCCATGAACGTAAGCAGCATCAAATACGTCGAACCGCTGACTCAACAGGTGGAGAAGGGCCAGGAGCTGGCTTATTTCGAATTCGGCTCCACCGTCGTGCTGCTGACCGAGGATCATACGTTTACGCTCCGCAATGATCTGATGCCAGGGAAGAAGGTCCGGATGGGCGAGTCTCTGGGGACGCTCCGTCTGCCCAAAGCCTGAGACAAGCCGATGAACGGCAATACAAGGTGAACGGCTGTGCCTCACGTGGAACAAACACTGGAGGCTGGGGCACGGGTGATCGGGTGGGGTGCTCTGGGCTTGGGCGATCAGGTGGGCTGTTGGCGGGCTATGGCGGGCCCCGTCCGTCCTCCCGTCCCCTCGGTAGTTCCTCCCGCCGCTCTAACGGCCACCAGCGCAGTTATTCCAGCCTTTTTGCCTGGTTTGCAACTCTAACGGCCACCCACGCACTTATTCCAGGGAAATCAGGCTGCAACAGGCCTCCGCAAGGCAAATAGGTGCTTATATGTCCGTTAGAATTTCAAACGATCGATTTCGAGTACAATAGCGGTCATGGTGGCCGTTAGAGTTCAATCTTCATAGTGTCCAAACCACTCTATACCGCCAGGCGTCTTCGTCTTCTGGCGACGATGTACGGTTCCGGCGATGTTCGGTTCATTTGGTTGATTTAAAATAAAAAAGCGATGCACTCGGGCAATTGTGCCCGGCATCGCTTTTTTTGGTTCATGCTTGACCTGCGCAACTCCAATTACCGGATCTCCGAAGGGCTCTTGCCGGTGTATTGCTTGAACTGACGGCTGAAGAAGAAAATATCCCGGTAGCCCAGTGCGTCCGCTACCTCGGTGACATTCATGCCGGCGTGCATCAGCAGATGCTGGGCCCGGTCGATCCGGGTCTGAATCAGATACGATTGCACCGACATGCCAATCAGCTGCTTGAACCGGGTCGAGAAATAACGCGGCGACAGCTGGGCACGCATCGCCAGATCTTCGATGCGGTGCGGGACCCCCGGGTTCTGCCGGATGTAATTGGCGATTTCGTGAATGGCCTCGGTCAGCTGATTGCTCACATTTTTCTCTACCGGTCCCTCGACATCCTGACGCAACAGAATAATCAGCAATTGCTTAAGGATAAGCTTCGCTTCTTCTTCTGCCGCAAAGGTCTTCACGAGAAACAAACGGACATATCGGGAGAGCAAATGCTCGACATCGACCGTTTCCTGGAGCACCCGATAAGGCTGCGGCACTTCGTTCACTGGCGAGTCCACATCGAAATGTATGTAAGTCAGGACCAGCGGCTTTTGCGGCTCATGCGTCGCGCTCGTATGGTCCCCTGGGCGAAACAGAAAACAGCTGCCTTTGCTCACCTGATAAGGACGGTCGTTCAGAATGACCTCGCCCTCGCCGCTCCATACGTAGAACAGATCATAGTTGGCCAGCGGCTTTTCCCGCTTCTGCCATCTCCACCCCGGTTCGCACACGATTTTGGCAAAAGCGGGCTTTAAAATTAACGTCGAAGGCTCTGCATGCAACATTCCCCACTTCCGCTCCCTCCACTTTTTACTTCGCACCTTGGGACCCTCGGACGGGTCCCGCTTCTGTTGTCATCATACAATACTTCAAAAAGTGCGCGCAACTCGCAAAAATGTGATGGATGTTGTGTCGTTTGCAATTAATTAATGTTATAATAGCACCCGGAAGGTACTGAATGAGCTGGAAGGATGGAAGATAATTCATGAACTTACTTGCCAAGCAGTTGAATGAGACGCTTCAATCGGAAAATTCGCATATTTTTGACATGCTGTCGGGAATAGGCAAAGCCATCTATTTTCCTAAGGTAGGTATCTTGAGTCAATCGGCCGAGGCCAGCGCCAAAGCCAAGAAGTACAATGCAACGATCGGCATCGCCACCGAGGGCGGGCAACCGATGCACTTAAAGGCCATCCAAGAAACATTGTCCGCTTACGAGCCCAAGGACATTTATCCATATGCACCACCCGCAGGCAAGCCGGAACTGCGGAAGATTTGGCGCGAGAAGATGCTGCAGGAAAACCCGTCGCTGACGGGCAAATCCTTCGGCCAGCCCATCGTCACCAACGCGCTGACGCATGGTCTTAGCATTGTCGCTGATCTGTTCGCCGACAGCGGTGACGCCGTCATCATCCCGGACAAGAATTGGGAAAACTACGAGCTCACGTTCAGTATTCGCCGCGGCGCGGAGATGATCGAGTACCCGCTGTACAATGAGGACAACCGGTTTAATAGCGCTGGTCTGCGCGAGAAGCTGTTGGCTCAAGGCGACAAGGGCAAAGCCATCGTCATTCTTAATTTCCCTAACAACCCGACCGGCTACACGCCGACCCGTCAAGAAGGTGCCGAGATCGTGTCGGCGATTCAAGAAGCCGCCGAGGCTGGCATCAATGTCGTTGTCGTCACTGATGATGCTTATTTTGGTCTGTTCTTCGAAGACTCTCTGCACGAATCGCTCTACGGCCAACTCGCCGACCTGCATCCGCGTGTCCTGGCTATCAAAGTCGACGGTGCCACCAAAGAAGAATATGTATGGGGCTTCCGTGTCGGCTTTATTACGTACGCTTCGCCATCCGAGGAAGTGCTCAAAGCACTGGAGGCGAAAACCATGGGTATCATCCGTGCGACGATCTCCAGCGGACCTCATCCGTCCCAGACCTTCATCCTCCGTGCCCTGCAAGCGCCTGACTTCGAGGAGCAGCGCCGGGCCAAGTTCGATGTGATGAAGCGCCGGGCCAATCGTGTCAAGGATCTGCTCGATAGCGGACGCTTCGGTGATGTCTGGGAGTATTACCCCTTCAACTCCGGTTACTTCATGTGCCTGAAGCTGAAGAACGTAACGGCCGAAGCGGTGCGCACACGGCTTCTGGACGAGTACGGTGTAGGTACGATTGCACTGGGAGAAACAGATCTGCGCGTCGCCTTCTCCTGCATCGAGGAGCTGCATCTGGAAGAGCTGTTTGATACGATCTACCAAGCGGTGAAGGATGTTTCACAAGCGTAATTGTGGCATTATGCTGCTCTTAAATTCATCATAATGTACGAACAGTAGGGCCTCCCGCGATGGGAGGCCCTTGTTGTATTGCTTGGTGTTTGCTTGGGTCTACTTGGGTCTACTCCACTCTAACTCTCGCTCTAACGGCCACCACAGCCGCTATTTCACCCTAAATTTATGTTTTGGAAATGTAACGGCCATATAAGCAGCTATTGAGCGTGATGAGGGGCCTTTCTATCGGTTTTCATCAAAATAGCCGCTCCTATGGCCGTTAGGATGAGAACCTCCCAAAAAAGCTAAAATAACTGCTCCTGTGGCCGTTAGAGCGTTCTCCAGACTTCAGACTCCGACCTCCAGACCCTCGACTCCCCGACTCCCGACTGGCGCCATGCTTTCGGTCCATGTGCACTGGGAGCGCGGCGGCAAGAAAAGGGGGAGTGTTGCATAAGAAAGAGCCACCAGGCCTCGAAGCAAACAGCGTCAACCATCCCGCTCAATGTTCCCCAGTGTCCGCTAATGGCGCAAGTTATGGCGCGGAAGCAAGACGAGTACGTACACCACCCACTCAATCTTCCTCAGCGTCTGCCAACCGGCGCTTGGTGCGGCGCGGCAAGCAAGACGAGTACGTACACCACCGCTCAATCTTCCTCAGCATCTGCCAACCGACGCATGGTGCGGCGCGGAAGCTAGACGAGTACATACAACGCCTCTTAATCTTCCTCAGCGTCTGCCAACCGGCGCTTGGTGCGGCGCGGCAGCAAGACGAGTACATATAACGCCGCCAGGAGAGCGACTACCGCCGCGACGAGGTAGTAGCCGTCCAGAATCAAGGCTGCGGCAAGCGGCAGCCACATAAGAACCCCACAGAGCGCCGTGGTCGCCTGCACGACGGACACGACGGACGCTTGATGGCGTTTCTCCGGCAGGGGATAAATGTGCCGCCATACCGAATAGCGATGGACCATCGTGACCGACCGTGCCTGTACACTGATGATGAACAGGAACAGCAGATACACTGCTGCCGCCCCCCAGCCCTCCAGTAAAGCTCCCTCACCGGTCAAATAACCGACCAGTCCACCCAAAAGGGTCAATCTCACCAAAATGCCACCTATCTCGGCCCTGACCATCGTATGGCTGAACAGGTAACGGTAGGTATTACTCTCCCTGTAAGGGACGCGAGCAGCGAGCCAAGCCAGATAGCCGCGGCGATGGGCGCGTTGGGGAAGGACCGGCACGTCAATAAATGCCCCCAAGAAACGGTAATAGCGACGCCGGGTTGCTTGCTCCTCTTCAATCAGCCGTTCCCATGGCAGCGCATGCTGCTTGGGTATCCTTAGCAAGAGCAGATAGGCTAGGCAAATCACAGTGATAATCAGCAGCGCTATTCCCATCGACACGTCACTATCGAGCAATATCGCAATCATCACCGCATGCAGCAGCCATCGTACGAAGCGAGACACCCACCGGGCACCCGGCCAGGCCATCCGCCGCTCACGCCAAGCATGGTGCATGTTGAACAGCTTCAAGATGATCAGAACGAGCGCGATGACCGGAAGTGCATAATCATGATCCACCGTGCGGTTGTAGAGCGGCCAGAACAGCAGCAGGCCTCCCAGCATCAACAGGACGGTAAAACTGCCATTATATAGCCATGACCGTCTCAAGTAACCAGGCATCTCTTGTTCTCTTGGCATAAGAAAAACAACATCTGCAGGATGGAGCCAAGTCCGCATTGGGCTCCAGCTCACTAACGGGGTCAACAGCAGCACGCCTACCAGTAAGGTGGGAAAACCGGCTGGCGGCTCGCGCAGCACCGTCCCATAACCAATCATAAAGAGTATGATCATCAGCACGACGAACCCGGGGAAACCGCTCTGAACCATAAATCGCAAATAAGGGAAAATCTCTAGCCGAAACGCACGAGCACGCTGCTGCCATAACGCATCAAGAGACTGGCGCATCGCCGTCACCTGCCATTACAAAGCGGTAGAACGCTTCTTCCAGCGAGATCCCTGGCGCCCCAGCCTGCTCTCGGATCTCGTCAAGTGTCCCTTGCGCGGCCATTTTACCTTGATGAACGACAAGGAACCGGTCGCAATACGCTTCAACCGTGGCTAGAATGTGAGAACTCATCAGGATCGCTGCGCCGCTCTCCTTGACCCGCACCAGGCGCTCCAACAACGAGCGGATACCGAGCGGATCGAGACCAAGAAACGGTTCATCGATAATGTAGAGCGCGGGCTCCGGGAGCAGCGCGTTCATAATCATGACCTTTTGCTTCATGCCTTTGGAGAGATGATTGGAGAAGGCGTCTTTTTTGGCATTCATATGGAATTCGTCCAGCAGATGCTTGCTCCGTTCTTTGTATCGGGCTTCCTCCACGCCGTAAGCCATGCCTGTCAGTCTCATATGCTCCTGAACCGTCAGCTCATCGAACAACACCGGGTTTTCAGGAACATAGGCAAATGCGGAGCGATACTGCTCCGGCGAAGTTTCAAGCGTCGTACCCTTGATCAAAACCTCACCTTTGTGAGGCTTCATGAGCCCCAGAATATGCTTGATGGTTGTACTCTTGCCCGCTCCGTTCAGACCAATCATGCCGACCATTTCTCCCGGCTTGATCTCGAAGTTCAGATCATGCAGCACCGGCCTGCGCGGACTGTATCCGCCTGTGAGCCCTTTTACTTGTAGAATGCTATCCATCGTCCATCCCTCCGTCCGACTTAAGACTCCTGCCGAGGCTCCTGGCCGGCTTCATCACGCTTGGCCTTCAGCCAGCGGGGAGCTCCTTTATCCTTGGAATTCTCCTTTTTGCGAGGCTTCTTCTTGCTGACTTCAGCTGCTACTGGTCCGCCGCTGCGGGCTTCGTTACGACCAGCCGAAGCAGGCCGCACACTGCTAGTGGAGGCTTGCGGTTGCTGCGGCTTCCGGTTAACGGCTCGCTTGCTGCTGTCACCACCAGCTCCGTCAGATTTGCGGGCGGCCATGCCAGAAGATCCACCCTTACTGGTCTGATCGGCATCCTGCAGCGTCCCTTTGTACATCTCCTTGCGCGCAATTCGGATGCGCAGCTGTTTTTCGAACTTGTTCATAATGAACACTTCATGTGGTGCCACAATCGAAACTACCGTACCCGAACGCCCCATCCGGCCCGTCCGACCGGCACGGTGCACATAATGATCGCTGTCCGGCGGCGGGTCCAGGTTGATGACAAGCGGGAGCTCGGCGATGTCCAGCCCCCGGGCTGCAATATCTGTCGCCAGCAAGAGCTGACACCGACCATCGCGGAAACGGGCCAGCGTGCCTGCCCGTTGCAGCTTGTCCGCGTCTCCGTACAAGGCTTCTACCGTAAAGCCCGCATAGCTTAATTTGGACTGCAGATTAGCAATTTGATCGGTATCATTCAGGAACAACAACGCCGAAGTGGGCTCAAGGAGCCGGATCAACCGGCGTGCCGTATCCACTTTGTCGCGAGACTCGCACACCAGATACAAATTTTCAACCGTCGAGACGACCCGTTGATCGGGACGGACGGCAACCTCCACATGCTCCTTCATCCAGCGCTGGGTCAGTCGCAGCATCAGTTCTGGATAGGTCGCTGAGAAGAAACCGATCTGCCGCTCAGGATGGGTATTGAAAAGTATGGTCTCGACTTCGGTAGTGGAACTGAGGCCAAATACTTGATCCACCTCATCGACAATAATCATTCGCACCTCATGCAGCTTTAACTTGCGGTTCTTATAGAGTTCATGGATCCGTCCAGGCGTACCTACGACCAGTTGGGGGTGCAGCTTCAGCTTCTCGACCTGCCGTTTCATGGCGGCACCGCCAATCAGCGCTTGCGTCCGCAGTCCCAGAAGCTCTCCATAATGCTGCGCAACATTGAAAATCTGCATAGCAAGCTCCTGCGTTGGTGCCAGCACCATAGCTTGCAGATCCTTGCGATTCGTATCGATACGCTGCAGCAGCGGCAGCAGATAGGCTAACGTTTTGCCGGATCCCGTCTGCGAGCGCGCCGATACGTGCTGCCCCGAGAGCAGAGCCGGTATCGTCTCACTCTGCACCTGTGTCGGCGTGTGGAGCCCCTTCTCTTCGAGTGCAGCGCCCAAGGCTGCTCCAACACCTAATTTTCCCCATGCTTCGTTCATTGCAAAATTGCCTCCAAAACCATTATTTTTTATTCAGCCACGGTCCCGCAATCCGATCCGCCAGTCCCGGGAATAGCTGATACAGCAGCATCCCGCCGGCAGCCATGAAAGGAAGATTCGCTTCGCGTTTGCGGTGCTCGATGACTTTGATAATCGCCCGCACTACGCGTTCAGGCTTCATCATCATCCAGCGTACATTGTTCACATAGTGACCCTCGGGGTCAGCCGTATCAAAAAAAGGCGTTTCTACCGGTCCAGGGTTAACAGCCGAAACCGTAATCCCCTTGCCGGCCAGCTCCAGCCGCAGCGCATTGGTAAAGCCCAAAACCGCATGCTTGGTAGCCGAATAAGCTGTCGATTTGGGCGTGCCCAGCTTGCCGGCGAGGGAAGCAATATTGACAATCTGGCCACTGCCTTGCTGGATCATGGATGGCAGCACCGCTTTGGTACAGCGTACCGTTCCCATATAGTTGGTCTCCATCATATCGGAGAAGCTCTCAATCTCTGCATCCGCCAGCGTCTCAAACCGGGCATATCCGGCGTTGTTGATCAATACATCAATTCTGTCATAGTCCGTCAGAATCCGAGGAATGACTTCATTTACCTGCTCATCGTTGGTCACATCCATCAGATAACTGCCGTGCTCACCCTGGAGCAGATTATAGGCATCCGTCAGCTTGCTCTCGCTGCGTCCGGTAATAATCGGCAGCGCGCCGCGGTCGATCAGCATTTGTGCTGTCAGAAGACCGATTCCGCTGGTCGCTCCTGTGATGAGGATCTTTTTTCCCTGTATCATGTTAGCATCACCTGTTTCAATATTACTGTACATTCACCCCAAGAAGCAAAATTAACCCGCTTATAATAGCAAAAAAAGCTCCCGCGGGAGCCTTGAACATGATACTATGCAATCAGGACCTGAATGTCCAATTCGCCAATTCCGTCCATAATCAGCGGAATGGTCAGGGCTTTCTTTGTCTCGAACCCGTCGGTATGTGTTGAACGTACGACCTTTGGCGGGGTGATATCGACCTTGACCCCTTGGTTATAGAGCAAGGTGCTCGCATTACCACTAATCATGTTGCCCAGCTCGGAAATTGCGCTGCTGCCGATTTCATCAATCTCGTGTACGGTGAATCCGCCCATCATCGCAGAAATGATCTTAAGCGCAACATCTTCCGTCAGGCCGAAAACAATGTCACCGCTCATCTGCCCGGTCATCCCGATCTGGATCCAGATGTAGTCCTCCACGAACGCGACATCCTTGACCCCAAGCTGTCCGGTCGCCGGCCGAATCATGACCACCTGCTCAATGACGATTCTCGCCGATTCAAGAAACGGATTAATATATTCTGCCTTCATAGTAAGGTTACGCTCCTTTTCGACATACTTGGACAATCTACTTCCTCTATTATACTCAATTTACTAGGACAAGTATACTATCTTTTGCCAAAGTCAAGCAAAAACCGCCCCGAAGGGCGGTGCGAAAGAACCAAACCATCTATAACTTTAGGAGGGGTGCCAGTTGCCTAACACCTGGACGCATCTGATTTTCGGGCAGCATGCACTCGGCGAAACAGGCCAGAAAGAGCGGATCTCCGATCCTGCGTTGACCAAGCTGTTCAACTTTGGCTGCCAGGGTCCGGATTTCCTTTTCTATCACAACTATCTGCCCTGGAAAAAAGATAAAACCATGAATCAGCTGGGCAGTTCCATGCATAATCTGCATTGCGGCCCCGTTCTTATGGACATGCTCGACCGGGTGGCTGCGCTCCCGGAGGTCGGCTCTGAACGCGAGCAAGCCTTGGTCTATACGCTCGGATTTGTCCTCCATCATATTCTGGATCGCAATATGCACCCGTATGTCTTTAGTCGCTCTGGTTTCCGTAAATGGGACCATCAACGCTTCGAGGTGATGATGGACACGCTGATCGTCCAGCAGCTCATGGGTCTGGAGACATGGAGAACCCAGGTCTGGCGCGAGCTAGATTACGGAAGCCAGCTGCCTGCCAGCATTGTCGATACCTTCGAGGACGTCGCTGCCTGCCATTATCCTGAGCTGGCCGCCACCATCGAGGCGGAGGATTGGCAGAACGCAGCTCGTGATATGGTGCAAGCACAAAGGCTGTTCTACGATCCTACTGGCATTCGCAGACTATTGACCTTTGGACAGTTCGAGGCCCTGGTCTATAAGAAGTCCGTCCCGCCGCTCGATATCCTCAACGAACAGCGACTGCCCTGGATTGATCCAACCAATGCCGCAATCCGGCATGACGAGAGCGTATGGATGCTCTGGGATCAAGCCATGGCCGAAGCCAAAGTCATCATCCCCGCCATTATGGACTGGCTAGCGGCTTACCAGGACCCGTCGGATTCCCTTGGTGCGGAGACCCGCCGCAGCCATGTAGCGGCACTGATTGCCAATCGATCCTATGAGACGGGGCTCGATTGCGAGAGTGGACCTCCGATTCGTTTTGCCCAATCCATCTGGCCGGACGGCGGGGTTAACCTCAATGACCAGGCCCCTCTGCCTAGCGCTAAATCGCTTGCTGGGAGGCATCCTTCCCGCGCCGATAACGCAGACGGATCAATCGCAGACGGTCGTAGAGCTGGTCCACCTGCCTGCTCTTCAGCTCATCCTCGTCATATGCATGACTGAGCACCGGCTTGAGATAGCGGTCCCCTACAGCAGCCAGCGCTGCCCAGATCCGCTCCTGCTCCGCCTCAGGCACAGAGGAGAGCTCCTGGCCGATCAGCGGTTCCATATCATAGCCCTCCTTCTCCAACTGCTCTACCCGCTCCAGCAGCTCCCTTCTAGGCAGCTCCAGCAGCTTCTGCAGCTCTTCCAACGTTTGCCCTTCCTGAACGCCGCTCAAGATCAGGCGTTTTTCCTGTTGGCGGTCAAGCTCCAGCTTGAACTTGTTTTCTTTTTGCTTGTACAACCATTGCGTATACACTTGATCATCGAGGGCATCCATGACCCAGTGGAGCGGAAACGGCTTGGATTGCTCATGCAGCCTGGTGATCGCCAGAACTTCCTCTGCGTAGGCAATGTTCTTGGTCTCGCCCCACCCAGGAATCTGTATCAGCTCCGCCGCCTGGTGCGGAACAAAGGCACTAATCATCCAGAGCATGCGGTTGGTGGCGACGACATAGGCCGCCTTTTTGAGCTCGATCGCTTTCCCGCGTCGCCATTCACGAAGTGCTTCGAATAGATCTTGCTGGGCATGCATTTCCCCATAGCATTGAATAAACGAGATAAGGCCGCCAGCCCCTCTGGCTGTCCGATCGTCAAGCATACCATCGAGCACCGGACTATAGCCTTCTCCCATCTTAATGGCGATACCGTGGCGGAAGGTCGTAATCATCTCCTCCCAGGAAGCACCTTCAAACCAGCAATCTGCCCCCCTGTCCGCACTTTCCTCCTGCCACATGACGTGCCAGATCCCCTGTTTTTCACTAATAGACACTTGGCCGCTCGATACCCGCCCGTCATTCATTTCCTTCTCTAGCGTATTCATGAACACTACCTGCATTTCGTATGGCCTCCCTAACGTGGATTGATCGAAAAACTGCCGCCCAAAAAGCAAGCGACACTACCCCGGCTATCACTGAGAAGCACAAAAAAAGCACCCCCTCAGCGTAATGCCGAAGAGGTGCTTCCTCTTTCCGAACAAATTTTCGATTGATTGCATCGTACCATATTCGGGAAAGACTGACAAGTGTTTTCTAGTTTAATGGTGTATAATAGGGGCCATGTCAGCTCGTTGAAAAAGTGCCGAATAGGTACGGATCGATTCTGGAGAAGCGAAGCGCTCGCCTTTGTCCCCGGATTTCACCCATCAAAGGGTCAAATTATATGAAATCTGGGGACAACAGCGATCGGAAGAACGATCCGGTTCCTTATGGCCTTATTTTCAACAGTTTACATCTAACTTTGGAGGCTATATGATGCTGAATGAATATGATTTTTTATCGGATATGACCGAAGAAACCTCTACCCGCTTCGTTACCTTTATTACGCCTGGCCTGCAACGTTATGACCTGGCGATTACATCTACCGCCCGCTTCTATGGCAAAAAGCTGATTACCGATCTGCAAGCCGGCCGGACCGCCATTGTGGGCCCTGACGACCTGGAGGAGCCGGGTTATGTCGAAGCAACCTTTCGGGTGAGCGAAGAAGATGCAGAAGAATTGAAGCAATTTTTGACCCTTGTGGTCGGCGTGGTGAATTTTACCGATTGATCTGTGGCACTACTAAGAACGGCATTGATCCAGACCACAGGAGGTTCTACCATGAGCGAGCCGTTCATTCCCGAAGACAAGCGCAAATACACCGACCTGTCGACCGTCGAGTCGCAACGCAATGATCTGACAGCCGAGGAGTTCCCCGAGGGGCCTTACGGGGCCGACCTGCTCACGGAATCGCTGGGCAAAAGCTCGCCTTGGCGGGCAGACCAGCGTCCGACCAACCGGTTCGACTATGAAAACCGTCAGCTGCATAAAGGCCTCTCTCGCCATTATGAGGGGGATAGCGGCGAAGGCAATGCCGATCTCGATCTCGTTGAAGACTAATGCAAGCTGCCGTCCGGTTACGTCAAACAACCCTTGGGTCATCATCTGAGTGACCCAAGGGTTATTCTCGTTATGAGCGGCCGCGGCCGTAGCGTTCTACGCGACTGAGTGTCGGCTCGGTCCTTGTTGGCGGCGGAGCCGGTGGCCGTGGGGCGGGCTTGCTGGGAGGCGCCGGGCGCTGCCCCGGTTGCTGGGTCTGCGGACTTACGGACTGCAAGCGCAGCTCCCTAACTTGTCCCTCCAGCAGCTCTACTCGCGCATGCAGCGCGTGCACGGCCTGAAGCAAACGTTGCACCACTGGCGAATCCTCATCTACGTCGCCGAATGAATCCACTTCATGCCGATTTGCTGCCTGTTCCTCATGTTCATCTTCGTTCACACGTAATTCAGCTGCGGAAGCCTCTTCTGCTCTATTGTTCGTATTCATAGGTGTTATCACTTCCCCGCCCAGCAACGCATCCAACTCTTCCTTGGACAAACGTACGTTATCCGCCATGACAGGCTCCTTACCCTAGAGAATGGTCTCTCTATTGTTGAGCTTTTGGACATTCTTGTCAATGCCCAATGGGCCGAGCTATCCCGTCACCGAATATGCACCGTGATGCGTCGGACCAATCCCGCCGCCGATCGCCAGTGCCTGGCCGATTGCTGCATCGATGAAAGCCTTGGCTGTAGCAAAAGCTTGCTGGACCGAGCGCCCCTTGGCCAGTTCGGCTGTCAGCGCCGCAGACAGCGTGCAACCCGTGCCGTGGGTATGCCGGGTAGCGATACGCGGCGATGCGAGTCTCAGCATCTCATGTCCGTCATACAGCAAATCAACCGCATCGCCGCCACCCAGATGCCCCCCCTTCAACAGGACATAACGGGGACCGAGCGCATGGAGCGCGCGGGCTACATCTTCCATGTCTTCGGCCCGGTCTGTCAGCGGCAGCCCCGCAAGTCTGCAAGCCTCCGGCAGATTAGGCATAATGACAGTTGCGAGCGGCAGCAGCAAGCTGCGCAGCGCATCCACCGCTTCCTCCTGAAGAAGGGGTGTACCGCCTTTGGCGATCATCACAGGATCGATGACCAGCTGGCGGACTCCGGTTTCCCGGAGATAATTCGCAACGCAGGAGATAATCTCGGCCGAATACAGCATGCCCGTCTTGACCGCATCCGCGCCGATGTCCGACAGCACCGAACGCAGCTGCTGCTCAATACACTCCTTCGTCTGCGGATATACTCCTTGGACGCCCAGTGTATTCTGCGCGGTCAATACCGTGATGACGCTCATGCCATATACCTGCAGCTGATGAAAGGTTTTGAGATCCGCCTGGATGCCCGCGCCCCCTCCCGAGTCAGAGCCCGCGATCGTCAACGCTCTTGGTATCATTTTGTTTGTTCCCCTCCCTTGATCTAACCACTGAAGTGCGCTCATCGGCGATGAGGGCACCCGGGTGTACTCGATTTTTCGCATATATTCCGGCTATTGGTGCGTCATTGCACCCAATAAGCTCGAAATTTCGCGTTCATCTACCTCCAAGCTGCAATTCGCACCGATTGTATTCGGTTTTTCGCATACATTCGGGCCGTTCCTCATCATGTGAGCCAATAAGCTCGATTTTTCGCATATATTCCGGCTATTGGTGTCTCATTACACCCAATAAGCTCGAAAATTCGAACATATCCGTATCTAGCATCCAAGCTGCCATTCGCACCCATTGTATTCGTTTTTTCGCATACATTCGTTACGCTTAATAAGTTCCATTTCGAGTTGATTGAGCTTACCAGTGCTGGGCTACGACTCCCCGTCAGGACGCTGGCCAGCCCCCGGATAGGCTAACGAACCGGCTGCCTCGTAAAGCGTTCCAGCGCGAAGCGTGCCAGCGACACCTGGGGCGTCCGGTCATCGATCAGGTCAGCAACGGCTTGCCCGGTAACCGGGCTGAGCAGAATGCCGTTGCGGTAGTGACCGGCTGCCATAAGAATCGCAGGCTGCTGGCTGAGCCGGCCCAGCAATGGGTAGCCGTCCTGGGTGGCGGGTCTCAGCCCGGCCCAACGATGGTACGGCTCCAGCTCCTCCAGGAACGGATAGAGCCGGTGGTTCCAGTTGAGCAGGCGCTGAATCCCCCGCTCGGTCACAGCTGTATCGAAGCCCGCCACATCCTCGGATGCCCCGCACACTAGTGTCCCATTCGCCTTCGGTACGACATAGCCCTGGCTGCCGAAGACCATGTGCCGCACAGATCCAGGCGCAGGCAGCTCATAGGCGCAGATTTGTCCACGGATCGGGTACACCGGTATTTGCAGGCCAAGCGCTTCCTGCAACTCGCCAGCCCAGGCGCCGTTGCACACGACAAGACAGTCGCCCTCATAGGTGACGCCTTTCTTGTCTACTGCACAAGCTCTGTGGTCCGGACTTGCGATGACACGCACGCTGCCGAGATGATCGACAATCTGAACGCCGCTCTTCCGGCAGGCCTCCTCCAGGGCCAGCACATAATCCGGCGCATAGATATGGCTCTCATCCGGGTGATAGAGCGCAGCATGAACGGCAGGTGAGAGGGCTGGCTCCAGCCTGTGCAAATCTGCCCCCTCAACAATCTGAGGCTGTGCTCCGAACCGTTCTTGCCAAGCTGCTCTGCCCGCCAGTGCCAGCCGGTCGGACTCATGGTAGACCACATTCAGTGAGCCGGTGTGGCTATATTCAAAGGTCCGGCCGGATACCTCCTTGACCGTTTGCTGCCACGCCGGATAGAGCTGGAGACTGGCCAGACATAGACGAAAAAAGTCATCCGGCCCCTCGCCATTTTCCGAAAATGGCGCCAGCATGCCTGCCGCCGCCCCCGAAGCCTGACCCCCGCAGCGGCCTTGCTCCAGCACGGTCACACGATGGCCGCGCTGCGCGCAAGCAAAGGCAGTGGATAGTCCGATCACGCCGCCGCCCAGTATCAGAATATGCTTGCCCATTACTTCACCTTCAATGCTTCGTATTCGCTGCTGGCCGTCGCATACCGCTTCTTCGGGATGCGCCCGGACAGATAAGACAGCCTCCCGGCCTCAATAGCCAGCTTCATGGCTTGGGCCATCCGAACGGGATCGACGGCTTTGGCAACCGGCGTATTCATCAGCACGCCATCTACACCCAGCTCCATCGCCTGAACCACATCGGCTGCGCTTCCGAGCCCTGCATCAATGATAATAGGCACGCCTGCCTCCTCGACGATCAGGCCAATGTTATACGGGTTAAGAATCCCCAGCCCCGTGCCGATTGGCGCACCGCCCGGCATGACAGCCGCTGCGCCCGCTTCCTCCAGTCGTTTGCAAAGTATCGGATCATCCGAGGTGTACGGGAGAACGGTAAAGCCCTCTGCCGCCAGCACTTCAGTTGCCTTCAACGTTTCCAGCGGGTCGGGCAGCAGCGTACGCTCATTGGCACTGATTTCAACCTTGATCCAGTCGCTAAGTCCCGATGCTCTGGCCATCCGGGCAATGCGAATGGCTTCATCCGCATTTGAAGCACCTGACGTGTTAGGCAGATAAGTGAAGGGCTTGAAGGACAGATGATGGAGAATCGCATCATCTTCAGGCTCCTCCAGATTAATCCGCCGAATGGCAAAGGTTAGCACCTCTGCCTCTGACACCCGAATCGCTTCATTCTGAACATACGGATTGGGGTAACGCCCGGTACCGAGAAAAAAGCGCGAGCTTAACGTCTTGCCGCCAATGATTAGCGGATCGCCCGCTTGCTGTTGTGATGTTGTCACCCTCAGCCACCTCCTACAAAATGCACCAGCTCGATACGCATACCCTCAGTCAGTCCGATCTGCTCCCAAGCAGATTTGTCAATAATGTTGCCGTCAATCTCTGCGACAACCATCTTTCCTTCCAGCTCATAGTGGCGCAGCACATCGCCCAGGACGGCCGCCTCTACCTCTGCCGATTTGCCGTTCACTGTCAGTTTCATAACCGTCCCGCCTCTCGGCCGCCAGCCTTGGCGATGGCCAGACGGAAGGCTTCACAGGTCCCGCGCACATCGTCGCTGCCGACAATTTCGCTGATCGCACAGATACGTCTCGCACCGGCTTGCAGCACCTCGCCCACATTATGCAGCTTGATGCCACCGATCGCCACCCAAGGAATGGTAATCTCAGCAGCTACCTGTCGCACGTATTCTGTCGTTACAGGGTCGACCACGTCCACTTTGCTCTTGGTGGCAAATACGGGACCCACACCGATATAATCCGCTCCGCCGCGCTGCGCCTCACGTGCTTCCTCGATCGCATGGGTCGAGATCCCGATGATTTTGCCCCCCATAATACTTCTGGCTGCTTCCAGCGGCAGGTCATCCTGGCCCAGATGGATGCCATCGGCATCGACAGCCAAAGCGACATCAATATGGTCATTCACAATAAAGGTGACGCCATATCGGCGCGTTAGCTCGCGCAGAGCCTCTGCTTTGCGCAGCACTTCGCGCTTGGGACTCGTCTTGTCCCGCAGCTGGATGATATCGCTGCCGCCCTGAATGGCCTGCTCGATGACCTCCACTAATGATCTTCCGGAATGAAACTGCTCGCCTGTAATCGTATATAACGTAAAGTCTTTCATCGTTTTGTCTCCTCCTTGATGCGGACTTGTGTGCATAACTACTTTAGCGTTCCTTACATTCCGATATACCTGGCATAGAGTGTCTTGGCTCTAATCGGATCCTCCGTCCCCTGCACGAGCACTCGGCCGTCCGGGAACAAGACAAGCCGTTCGCCCTCAATCAGCTGCACACGGAGCAGATACGGATTGGCGCTTACCTCGCCTGCGTCCTGCAGCTTCAGCTTCCACAGCTCCAAATCCAGTGGACGTTTGCCTTGAATCTGCACGGTATCCCTACCGCACATCATAGCTACATCGGAGCCGCCCTCCTGCAATGCGGGGAACTCCCGGCGGCCGCAGGAAGGACATTCCGGCCGTGGAGCAGGCAGCTTCATCTCATACGTGTGATAATCCCAGATTTCCCAGGACAGCAGGCTGCGTCGGACGCGCTCCAGATCACCGACCAGGATTTTGAGTCCCTCTACCACTTGAAAAGAAGCCACGATATCAATGATGGGTGAGATAACTCCGATCATATCGCAGGTCTGACCATCTCCATCGCCAGCCGACTCCGGCAGCAGGCAGCGCAGGCAGCAGGTGTCGCCCGGGAGAAAAGGCGCGCTCATCCCCCGTGAGCTGACCGCGCCCCCGTATACAAAAGGGATCCCTTTCTGAAAGCAGGCATCATTTAGCAGATAACGGGTCTGAAAATTGTCCGTGCCATCCAGCACAAGCGTTACGCCGTCCATCAGCTCGCCGATATTCCCCGGCGTGACATCGCTGACATGTGCATCAATACGGCAGCCTGAATAAATACGCTCCAGCTTGTGCTTGGCGGCAATCGCTTTGGGCAGCGAATGGCGGGCATCCTCTTCGTCATAGAGCATTTGACGCTGTAGATTGCTCCATTCAACAAAATCGCGGTCCACGATACGAAGATTTCCTACACCTGCCCGCACCATGTGGTTAGCCAGCACGGTACCCAGTGCACCCATGCCAACAATTAGTACGCTCGCTTCCGACAGCTTGATCTGGCCACCCTCGCCAATCGGCGCAAACAGCTGCTGCCGGGAGAACCGATGATGTTCATCTCTCATTACAAGTGACTCCCTTCTCTCATGGTCAGGCCGCCGTCGACGACCAGAGTTTGCCCCGTCATGAACCGTCCGCCCTCTGTGGCCAGAAAAACGACGGGACCGGCAACATCCTCCGGAACTGCCAGCCGCCGCAGCGGTGTCTGTGCCCGAATCTGCGCTCTGACATCTTCCCGGGTGGTTTGACTCGCATCCGTCGGATAGACCAAGCCGGGGGCGACACAGTTGACGGTAATGCCATACGGCCCCAGATCAGCCGCTAGATTACGACTGAACGCGGCCAACGCCGCTTTGGCGGTTGTATAATCGTGGTAAGGAACAACCGGCGTGTAGAGCAGGTTGCTGATCATATTAATAATCCGCCCTTGCCCGCGCTGTCTCATGACGGGAATGACAGAACGGCACATTTCAAAGCTCGCTCGCAGCGAACCGTCCAGTTGGGTCTGATAGTCCTCCCATTGCAGCTCCCATGCCATCTTGCGCTGCTCCGGATCAAATGAGTACGCCGGAAAGGCATTATTAACCAGCACATCAATGCCGCCCGTTTCTTCGCTAACGGTCGCGATCATTTGGCTAACCTGCTCCGGGCGGGTGATATCGGCCTTTATCGCCCAGCCGCTGCCGCCCGCCGCCCCGCATTCGGACTCAACCGCCAGAGCGGCTGCTTCATTGCGCACATAATTTACGATCACAAGGGCGCCTTCCGCTGCAAAAGCACGCGCAATCGCGGCACCGATGCCCCGGCTCCCTCCTGTAACAAGCACGGTTTTGCCTTCACATCGTTTCATGGGATCCTCCCTTTACTATCGCTTTGGCAGCAGATCCTCGCGTACGACTGTAGACAGGTCCAGCGGGTTCGAAATCAATCCAAGCTCCAGATACATATCGGCTGCCTCCTGAAGCACCTCCACCTCCAAGGCGCCCAGTCCTTCCTGGTCTGTTAACGGAGCTACGGAGGAGGCATTTCTGGCTTCGATAATTGCCCGGTTCCGGGCTTTGTCCTGCCCATCGATCGCATACGTGACCGCGAGTTCGGCTGCTTCCTCGGGATGCTCCAGCATCCAGGCTGCGCTTGCCTGATAGGCCTGCAAAAAGCTGCGCAGCATCGGTTGCTTGTCCCGGTACACCTCTTCGGTAACGACGAAGATATCGCTTGGCATATTCAGATAGTCCTTGACCTCCATCACGTTCACCTGGCCCAGTCCTTTCTCCAACCCAACCAGCAATCCGGTATCGGTGGCCGCCGTCGCATCAACCTGGCCTTGGAGCAGGGGGAGGAAGTTCGAAATGCCCGTCTCAATGATGGTCACTTCATCCTCGCCAATCCCTGCCGCGCTGAGCAGCATCAACAGGTTGTGTCTCGTACCGCTTGCCAGGCTGTATACGCCAATCGTTTTACCGCGCAGGTCCTCGGCTTCTTGAATTCCGCTCTCTTGCAGCGAGACCACGTTAAACACATTTTGGGGATAGATGTTATAAATAACGACCAGCTTCTCTCCCTTGTCCAGTGCAAAGAAGAGCGAACCGGGATCAGTAAAAGCAATATCAGCCTGGCCGCTCAGCAGATGCTTGATGGCATCGCCGCCCCCGGCACCCGGTATAAATTCCAGATCAATACCCGCCTCGGCAAACCAGCCATGCTCCGGTTCGGCCAAGAGATGCGTCTGCTCGGAAATCGGCTGACTCCAGCTTGCCATCCGGACCTTCTCTGTCCCGGTGCCTGCGGTTGTGGAAGAACCGCAACCGGCAATCACGAGACAACCGGCCAGTGCGAGCATAACCAGCCTCATGCTGCCGCGGTGCAACAGGCCCCGACTTACGTTGCTTCTCATCGTTCTGTTTAACTCCTTTTTTTCAACTTGTAGCGATGCCGCAGCAAATACCGTTCGGCCAGAATGACGGCATAATACAGCGTCAGTCCAATCAGCGTCAGCAGCACCAGCACAGCAAACATCAGCGCGGTATCCATCATTCCCTGGGACGCAATAATGAGAGCCCCTAATCCTTGGGAAGCGCCAATAAATTCCCCCACAACCGCTCCAACAACCGCCAGCACAACGGCCACTCTGACACCGCTCATCAGCTCCGGCAGACCGCCGGGAAGCTTGCATCGCAGCAGGATCGTCCATCTTCTCGCCCCCAGGGAACGAAACAGCTCTAACTTAGCCTTGTCGGCATAAGTAACAAAGGTAAGTGTGCTCTCCATAATGGGAAAGAAACAGATCAGTGCCGTTATGACCACCTTGGACGTCATCCCGAAGCCGAACCAAATCGCAAATAGCGGAGCCAGCGCCAGCTTGGGAATTGCCTGGCTTGCAATGACATAGGGCGAGAGCAGCTGGCGCACGAGCGCAGACTCCCCCATAACTACGCCTGCCGCGAAGCCGCACAGGCCGCCTAATGCAAATCCCAGACCAATTTCGCTCAACGTCACGCCCAGATGAGGCAGCAAATACCCGCTTCGCAGCCCCTGCCACAACGAGCTCCAAATGCTGGATGGCGCAGGCAGGATCAGCTCAGAGAGCTCACGAGCGTTGACCAGCCATTCCCATAGTACGAGAAGACCAACCAACATCAGCAGCGGGAGCAGCCGAATGACCAGCTTGTTCATTCTCACCGTTCCCCTTCCAACGCGGCTCTGGCTCTGGCCATCATCTCTAGCTGTTGTTCCCCGTAACGCGCACGCGTTGAACGGTCTCCCGCATCGCTCCGTTTGAGTTCCTGTGCCACAGCGCCGTCCTGCAAAATTAGAATTCGGTCGGCCAAGAAGACCGCTTCGCTAATATCGTGGGTGACGAACAGCGCGGTCATGCCCCGCTGGGCAACCAGTTCAGCAAGCTGCACCTGCAGATCCTCCCGCGTCAGCGCATCCAGCGCCGCAAACGGCTCATCAAGCAGCAACAGACGGGGAGAACGGATGAGGGCTCTCACCAGCGATACGCGGCTCTGTTGACCTCCTGAGAGCTGTTGGGGATAGCTGTCGGCATACGCCTCCAGTCCCACCTGTGCCAACAGCTCGCGGGCGTATGCATGCTGCGTCGCGTTAGGCTTATGCCGCACACTTACGGGCAGCAGGACATTATCGAGGACATTCAGCCACTCCAGAAGTACAGGCGACTGGAATACCATCCCGATATCAGCTCCCGCACGTACGGGCGTGCCCGACAGCAAAACCTCCCCTTGCACCGGGGCGAGCAAGCCGGCGGCTAGTTTCAGCAACGTCGATTTGCCGCAGCCGCTGCGCCCGAGAAGCGTACAGAATTCACCTTGCTCCAGATCGAGGGTGACGCCACTGACGATTGAACGCTCCTTGTCATAGCCAAAGCTTACATCCTTGAATGTTAAAAAACGCATGCCTAATCTCCTAATCGCGGTAATCGGCCGCCTGCTCCGCTGCCAGCTCGGCTGAACGGTCGAGATCGACCATCCGCAACAGGTCCAACAGGTGGAAGCGTCCGTCATGATGCCAGCCAGGCTCCGGAGCCGTCATTTCTCCCAGCGCGCAGATTCTAGTAATCCCTGCCGCGCCTAGCAGAGAACCAAGTGCGAAGAGCCGTTCTGGAGCAGCAGACAGCCCACAGCTCTGCAGCCAGGGCCGAAGCGGCTTCAGCAGACGCGGGACCTCTTCCAGCCTGTCCACCGCCGTAATCGTCACATTTCGGTTCAACCCGCCGGGACGCAGCTCGGCTGACTCACTGTAGACGACCGACCATCCACCAGCCGGGCCGCGCCACACCGTATTTTCCACCTCTCCGGACCACTCTGCCGCAGTCCGGTAATTTGCTGCCGCACCCGCCTCAGCAAGCGACAGCTCATGCGGAGGATGCGTCAATTGCAGATTGGTTAACTCATGGGCCACCGCCTCTGCGAACGAGAACGGATCCATGCGGCCACCTCGCTCTACAAATATCTGCTGGGGCGAATAACAGCCCTGTTGATCATAGCTGGCCATATCTCTTGCTGCCGCTGCCGCGATCAGAGCGGTCTGCCGCACTTGCAGCGTCTCTGCGCCGACGAGCCCAATGCTGATGCGATGGCCAAAACCGAGGCAAGTTGCACCTGCTGGGATCCGCCCGCGCACGCTGTTAATCACTTCGTCGGAGCCGTAGACAACAACCGCATCAGATGCACCAAACGCCTTTTCTTCTGCTCTCTCATCACCGCCCTGCCACCAGACGACCGCCATGCATTCCGCAAGCTCCTTGGAGCCCTCTCCCACGCCGGACGCCAGCCAGCCCGCACTATAGGGTTCACTGCTGGCGCACTTGCCCAGGACGGCTGACTTGACGAGCAAAGCGCCTGTCAGACTCCATGCAGACAAGCCCGGCACATTGCCGGACCAGATATGCGTCGATAGCTCCGGACCGTAAGCCCTTGTCCAGCCGCCGGAAGGCTGCGGCACAAAGCCGTCCAGAATGGCCGGATTGTGCAGATCCTGCGCCAGGAAACGCTGCAGCTGCGGCGGCCGGAACGACTGCAGCGTGCGGATCAGGCCAAGGCGCACCGTCTCCCGGGCATAACCGGTAATGGCACTAAGGCACCGGGCGGCTTCCTCCCGCTCCTCACGTTGCTCCAGCATCCTGACGACAGCTTGACCGATTCGCTCCACCACCGTCTGAACCGGCATGTGCGCTAGCAGCTCCTGCTGACGCTCTCTCAGATAAGCTGCGAGTTGGGACAATTGGACCGCATTCGGAGCAGGCACCGTAACCTCGATCCGCTCTCCCCGTTGTTCAAACGTCAAGGTATGCAACGGAATGTCAGCGGCCTGAGGGAAGCCTGGCGGCAGGTAACCGCCGCGGATCTTCATCTTGCCGTTCCCGCAGCAGCCCGAAAGGACTCTGCAGCCAGCGAACAGCCTCTCGCTTCGCTTCCCTCTGCGCGGCCCAGCAATTGAAAATGCCGTCCGTCCTCTGCCAGAATGGCCACATCCTCGGTAAGAATGGTCGTTACAGCATTCCAATTAGCCAAATCACAATGAACAAGAATACCTCTCTGACCTGGAGGGACATCTGCTCCAGTTAACGGATCGATTGTTCTGGGGCGAATCCAGTGAGGACCTGACTTCCAGGCTGGCGTCTGGGCATTGCCCGCATCGTAGTACTGGGTACTGAGCTCGGTCATGCCATACATATTGAGGCAGCGGCTGCGATCAACGGCAAATCGCTCTTGAAGCGACGTATAGAACACATCCGGGTCCAGATCGCGCGACCGTCCCTTGATGCCTCCGGTATCCAGCAATAGACTGCCTGCCGGCAGCCGCCAATCCGAGTCGCCCGCTGCATCCAGCGCATGAATGAAGCTGAACGTCGCTCCGAGCAGCATAACCGGCTCCCCTGCCCCCCGAGCCTCGGAGATCCACTCCTGCAGCGCACTAAGATCAATGACGCCGTCCCGGATCAAATACTGGCTGCTCTCGCTGCCAAAATCTCGGGCTGCAAGCGACAGATAATGCGCCAACGAAGAATTCGGAAGCTCGTCCGGACGCGGGAACAGAATCCCCATCCGGATCCGGGAACGTTCTTGCATGACATACTGGCGAAAGGCGGTACTCATGGACAGGTCGTACACGGCAAGCGAGGGATGATAGTGCTTCCCTCTGGCCTGCGGATCCGTGGTGCCGCTGGTCATGAAAATGGCCTCTGCCTGATCCGGGTTATTGGTGCTGAGTGTACTGTGCTTGAAAGCCTGGATTGGGACTGCCGGGATATCCCGCCAGGACCCAGCCATTCTTGGCGACTTGCCCTGCCGGCGGCAATAGGCACGAAACGGTGCATTGCCCTCATATTGATACCGGTACAGCTCCAGCGCCAAGCGATTGAATTCCTCTTCCCCCGCCTGTTCAGGCGAAGCTGTCATATAGGAGACAAGCTCCTGCTGCAGGCGCTTGTGTACTTCAATGGTCATACGCATGTTCCTTCCCTGCACCTGGAACCTGCCTCTGCATGCCTGCCGGCGGCGAAGCATCGCCGGCGAAACAAGAAAAGGACACCCTGCGCACGCAAAGTGTCCTGACGGTGATCCACCGACTTTGTCCCTACGCTGGCATTACCCAAACAGGTTCCTATGGTCCCGCACCGGATAAGGTGCGATCTCAGCCTGCTTCCGCAAGCACCCACTGCATATAGTATTCTCTTAATTATAGAAGAAGCCGTTGTTTTATACAAGACTTCGACCCTTTCATGATGTACAATAGCAATCGAGGGGGCTTGTGCATGCACATTTACAAGAGCTTTTTTATCAACCTGAGCATACTCGTAACTTGCTCTTATTTATTCAATCTTGCCTACAAGCAATTGTTTGCTCATGCAAGCTGGCGCCTCCGTCAAATTGCTATGGTCGTCATCTTCATCCTTGCCGGCTGGCTGTCCATGATCTTCGGAGTACGGGCTGCCGAATTTGCCGTATTCGATCTGCGTGCCGTGCCGATTATATTCGGCGTGCTGGTGTTTCGCGATCCGCGATTGCTCATTGTAATCGGGATTGGCATTGCCGCCTCGCGATATACCATCACCGGAATGACCTCAACTGCCATTACAGGCTCTATTAATATACTAATATTGGGCATCACGGGCGCGCTGCTCGTCTCGCTCTTTAATCGCAAAGACTGGAACTACCGCTGTAAAGCAGGGCTAGCCATTGTCATTATTAATACGATGCAGGTGGCTTGTATCGCCCTATTTGGTGCTGTTCCGACAGATCTGTATTTAAGAGAAATTGCTCCGTTCACCTACCCAACGGGCTTACTGGTCAATGCGTTTTTTGTTTTTATTATGAGGGACTTTTATAAGGAACAGATGCGGGGAGAGGAAATCTTTCGCAAACATACGATTCTTCAAAAACAAGCGGAAGAACTTCAACAGGCAAAAGAAGATCTGGAACAAAAAGCGGTTCAGCTCCAGCAATCGTCCCGTTACAAGTCAGAGTTTATTGCCAACATGTCGCATGAGCTGAAGACTCCACTTAACAGTATCCTCTTGATGTCCGAATTGATCAAGGATGCCGAGGAAGAGGAATGTGCCGTCAATGCCAAGGCTGCTACCCAAATTCACGATGCAGGGACAGAGCTGCTGCGAATTATTGAGGATATTCTTGATTTGTCCAGGCTTGAAGCCGGGAAAATGGAGCTCTCCATGGAGCCTGCTTCGCTGCGGGAGCTGGGTCAGCTCTCCTATTATCAGCATCAAGAGCTTCTGGAGGAAAAAGGGCTAGATTTTCATATGCAAATCCATCCAGATGTGCCTGACACCCTTACAACCGATATCTTCCGCTTAAACCAGCTGATTCGGATTCTGTTGTTACATGCGTGCAAGCATATGTCAGAGGGCTCCATTACCTTCAACATCCAGCCTGATTCCCGGACAGGCTGGATTGTTCTCCGCTTGGAGGATACGGGGGTCGGCTTGCCGCCAGAGCAGCAGGTGCTGCTGCAGCAAGCCCTGCGGGACAATGATCCGGCCCTGCTCCAAGCTATCGGCAGCGGCGGCTTGAGCTTGTCTGTCTCTCAGCAGTTGACCAGGCTGCTCGGAGGTGTGCTCAGCTATTCCAGCCAAGAGGGAGCTGGCAGTACATTTGCCATTCACCTCCCCATTGAGCCCACCGCCCCTGAACCTTTGATAACCTGAGCTGACAGACAATTAGCCGATCATTTTTAACAGGCTCTTGAACTCCAGCTCCTCGAACTTGGCAGCCACCCGGTGCCGGTCGATCGCCCAGCAGCAGCCATCCAGCTGCAGCTCGATCGGCACTTCACAATTGATACGGGCCAGTTGCCTGGACAAGTGCAGCATCTCCAGGTCGCTTTCAATTTTCGTACGAATCGATGCAGGCAGCTCATCCATCCGTTCCAGGATGCCATCGATGCTGCCATACTCCAGTACGAGCTTGAGCGCCGTCTTCTCGCCAATGCCTTTTACACCTGGATAATTGTCGCTCGTATCGCCCATTAAGCCCTTCAGATCAATGATCTGCTGTGGGGTGAGACTTCGTTCTTCCATCAAATAATCTGGCGTATATAGCATATAATTGCCGTAACCTTTTTTCATAATGACCACTGTAACCGACTCATTCACGAGTTGGAGCAAATCATGGTCTCCCGTTAATACATAGACCTCTGTATCATTGCTGTGGAGCCTGGCCAGTGTACCAATGCAATCATCTGCCTCGTAGCCGGCCAAGCCGACATTGGGCACGCCAAAGCTCTCGACGACCTCCTTGACCAGATCAAATTGCGGGATAAGATCAAGCGGGGCCTCCGGGCGGTTGGCCTTGTAGGCTCCGAACTGCTCGCTGCGAAACGTCTTACTCCCCATATCCCAGCAACAGATAATATGAGAGGGCTCAAACCGCTGCACGGCATCCCAGAAATAACGAACAAAACCATGAACGGCATTGACCGGCAGACCTGAGCTGGTGCGCCGTATGGCTCCGGTGAACGATGTGGCGAAATAAGCCCGGAATAAAATAGCCATGCCATCGATTAACAAAAGACGTTGTGGACTCCCGTCCTTCTTCGCTTCATTCAAAGCTCCGTCAAAATTCATTTCAATTTGCATGTGGTGCCTCCTCTTGCCCTACTTGAGACGTCAGCCCGTGCGTCCGCAAAAACCGACCGATCCGCCTAGCAGCCTCAACCAGTCGTTCTTCTTGCTCTACGATTGCGATACGAACATAGCCTTCGCCTTCCTTGCCAAAAGCATCACCTGGTATTACTGCAACCCCAGCCTGCATAATCATTTCCCGGGAAATTTGTCGGGAGGTCCACCTGGTTCCGCCGTCCAAGACTGGAATCTTCACCCACAAGAACATGGTGGCGCGAGGCAAAGTTATTTCCCATCCTTCCTCACGTAGCGCTGCTGCAAAGCGATCCCGCCGGGCTTGATAGAGCGCGCCTACTGGCGGTTGACTCCCGCGCTCCATATCCGCCTTGAGCGCAGCAATGGCTGTATGCTGCACCGCTTCGAACACGCCATAATCAATATTGGCCTTCAGATCGGCCAGGGCGCCTACTGCCTCCCGGTTACCTGCCAGGAAGCCGATGCGGCAGCCTGCCAGATTGAAGCTCTTGGATAATGAATGAAACTCAACTGCGATATCGGAAGCGCCTGTGATCTGCAGAATACTTGGCGGCTGCCATCCGTCAAAGGCCATCTCCGAATAGGCCAGATCGTGTACAATCAGAACATTGTACTTGCGGGCTGTGGCTAGCAGACGCTCAAAGAAAGGTAAATCCGCGACAGCAGAAACCGGATTTCCCGGAATATTCACAATCATATAGGCTGCTTCGCGCCACTGCTCTTCGGTAATGCCGTCAAGATCCGGCAGGAAATCCGTTTGTTCGCGCAAGGGATAATAGATCGGCTCTACTCCGGCCAGGGCGGCCCCGGCCGCGTAGATCGGGTATCCCGGATCAGGCAGTAGGACTTTGTCACCGGGATTGGTAATAGCGAGCGCCAGATGCGCCAAGCCATCCTGTGATCCCATTAGTGCAAGCAACTCATGCTCCGGATCCATTGCAATGCCGAACCGGTGAGCAAGCCAATCGGAAGCCTGCTGGAGAAACGCCGTATTTCCTCTGGAGGTAGGGTAACCATATCGATCCACTCGCAGCGCCTGCCTGCTGAGCTCCTCCCGCAGCAGCTCTGCTGGCGGCAGGTCCGGGCTGCCAATGCCCAGATCGATCACATCGATTCCGGCAGCGCGTGCTTCTGCTTTCCAGCGTCCGACCTCTGCGAATATCGCAGAGCCCAGATGCTTAAGACGCTCCGAACGCCATCTAGTTGTACTCACTGTCTATCTGCTCCTTTAATAGGGCCTTGGAAGACCCATATTATGAATGCTCCAGATCATCCCGATCAAGAACACTGCCAGTCCTGCGTAGGTTGCGCCATAGCGCCATCTTGTTGCCTTGGGCACATCATAATAACGGTCATCCACGAGCTCTGCGTAATCGACGCGAATCGTCACCCGCAGCATTTCCCGATCGTCCTTCATGACCCGCTCGTTACCCGTCAATTCTACAGTATGGACGATGCTTCCGGCCGGGACTTCCAGCTCGCCTTGAAAGTTCAGCATCCCCCAATGAAAACGCACCATCTGCTCTCCCGTCAAGCGGCAAAATGTGGTGAAGGCAAGCGGTCCCCGATGCTGATCGCTGAAGGCATACCAGGACGGGAGCTCCGATTGCAAACGCTGCAGATCGACTTCATACACCCCTTGCAGCTTTTGAGGCTTGCCTTTACCCCGGTATTTCACATACTTCTGATATAGATCCCAAGCGAATAACGCCCAGATGATGAACAGCAGCCAGCTCTTCAAATAAATGATGACGGCAGCCCCTCCAATCAGACCCACCACCCAAAGCCAGCGGCTGACAGCCGTTGAAATTCTGCCGCCGTCCAGTGGGTGAATCGGAATCAGATTGAACAAATTGATCAGAAAGCCGACATTGGCCAAGACGAGCAGAAACGGATTGTTTAAGGCATATCCGACACCATACACGACCAGGGCACCAGCGGTGCCAACCACAGGCCCACCCATGGCGATGTAGGCCTCTGTGACAGCATCCTTGGGATGCTTTTTCATCATGATCAGCGCCCCAATAAACGGGATGAATAGCGGCAGGCTGACTGGCAGCCCTTTGCGCTTGGCGGCCAGAACATGCCCAATCTCATGGACGAGAATTAGCAGTACTAGCCCCAAGGCAAACCAAATCGGACTGATCAGGGCGTATGCCCCAACCGTAACTGCCATACTGATTATAGGACCGCTGAATTTGCTAAGCGCCAGCAGCAAGCTCTTGCCCTTCGACAGCAGGAACAAGGCGACAGCTCCCAACAGCAGCCAGGGATTGCGGCTATCCTGCTTCCTCTCAGCTTTCACGTGTCATCACACCTTGGCTCCGGGCCATACCCGGCTGAATTCTTCTTCTTTGAAACCAACGGTAGCAGTCTTGCCATCCGTTACAACCGGTCGCTTGACCAGTCTGCCGTTGGAGGCAAGCAGCTCGATTTGCTCTTCATCCGACAAGGTCGGCAGCTTGTCCTTAAGCTTCAACTCCTTGTAGACTTCCCCTGAGGTGTTGAAGAACTTCTTGACGGGCAGGCCGCTCAGGCTAACCCACTCTGCCACCGTATCCTTATCCGGAGACTGCTCGAACAGGTCATGCAGGTCCAGCTCATACCCGTTTTCCTGCAGCCATTTCAATGCCTTGCGGCATGTTCCGCATTTGGGATAATAATACACGGTCAATTTAGGCTTACTCATATCTCTAACAACTCCTTAAATTAACTACTGTTGCAAGTGAGACCGCTGCGAGGAGAGGGGGCTTCCAACCGCTGTTGTTCCCAGATTTCTTTAATCTAACCGTTATGCGGTTGAAATCCGGGAACTAAACGCTTTCTGGAAGAAAGCGACTTCGGAAGCATTAGTTTCACTTCTCCAGCCTCCCTCTCCTCTCCGCTATTGCGATGTTTCCTGCCAGCAACGCTTGCTCCAGCTGCTGGAGGTCTTCGGGGAGGGGAGCGACGAAGGTCATGGGTTCGCCGGTCCATGGGTGGCGGAACGCCAGCCGCTCGGCATGAAGGGCCTGTCTGCCCACTTCCTGTCCTGCAGGATGAACACCGACGCTTGCTTCTGCCGAAGCATCCCCATACATGGGATCACCAATCAACGAGCAGCCGATATGCTGCATATGCACACGAATCTGATGCGTTCTGCCGGTCTCCAAGCGCAGGCTGATTCGTGCCGCTCCGCTATTGTAGGTGCAGACGGTTTCGTAATGAGTAACGGACGGATAGCCGGTATCCATTACGATGCGAACATGGGGCTGCTCAGGATCACGGTCAATGGGTGCATCTACGGTGCCTTGATCCGGCTGAGGCGCCTTCACGACAAAGGCACAATACTGCTTCTCAACCTCTCCTCGCTGCATTTGCTCGGACAACTGCTGATGCACGTAAGGATTCTTGGCGATGGCGACAACGCCCGATGTATCCTGATCCAGCCGGTGGACGGGACGAAAGCGTACCCGTTCTCCCCGTTCCAGCCAATGATGAACCACACCATTGGCCAGCGTCCCCGTATAATGGCCGTGGGTCGGATGAACAATCATGCCGGCCCGTTTGTTAATGAGGAGGAGATGCTCATCCTCATACAGAATATCCAGCGGCATGGCTTGCGGCAAAATATCGTCCGATGTCTCCTGCTCCATTGCACAGGAAATGACATCGCCTGGTTTGACTTTTATGGACGTGTAGACCCGCTCGCCATTCAGTTGGATACCCTGCTCAGTAAGCTTCAGACGCGACATCAGCTTGCGCGAGATTCCCAGACGCCGTTCCAGAACCGTACCGACCTTCATGCCCTCATCTTCCGAGGCCACGGTATAGGATAACGGCGGATAATACTGCTCGGTCATCGGGTCTTCCGGAACACATCAGCGCTGCGTTCATAGGCTACATCCTCAACCTGCAGCATAGCGTTGGCTGCCCGGGCTGCCGCAAAAAAGTAATCCGACAACCGGTTCACATAGGCGATCACATCACTGTTGACTGGATGACCAGCCCCGGCCAGGGTTACGATGCGCCGTTCAGCCCGGCGGCAGACGGTCCGACAGACATGGAGCAACGCGGCGACTTCGCTCCCGCCTGGCAGAATAAACCGTGTAATCTCGGGGGCCAGCTGATCCAACTCGTCAATCCAGCCCTCCAATCGCAGCGTCGGTTGGCCCGTCATCTTGTAAACCGGCTGCTTCTCATCGGCAAAGGCAAGATCAGATCCACAATCGAACAGCTCCTGCATAATTTCTTGCAGCTGCAACTCTAGACTTGCGAGCTCTTCAGACTTCCTCGCTACTGCAGCCGCATGACCGACGAACGCATTCAACTCATCAAGCGTACCGTAGGCTTCAACTCTTGCATCATCCTTGCTCACACGTCCGCCAATTAGCGAGGTCTGACCTTTATCGCCTGAACGGGTATAGATTTTCATCGGAATCCAATTCCTTTCTTATCGGCTCTTATTCTTCTATCATATCAAAAAAGGATCCCTCTCGCGAGGAACCCTGCTCGGATGAACCCATCCATTCAGCTAGTCAGCTGACGGCGGCGTTTCATATATTCGTTAATCTTCTGATCCAGCCTGCGGCTTATTTCGATGACAATCTCAGCATTGAAGGACGCTTCCTGAAGATAGGTCTGTTCCATCTTGTCGCGCAGCTGCTGAATCTCGTCCTCCAGCTTCTGTATGGGAGATGGACAGGCACAGCTATTCGTGGCATGCCTCTTGCTGTCGCATTGCAATACTTCTTGTTCTGCGTAAGCCATGTCCATCCCTCCGACCTAATTAATTAATATATTGTTAAATTATATCAAATAAAGTCGGTCCTATACAACTCCTTATCCTTTTTTCAAACGATGGACAAAATCCCCAATTCGATCGAGCGCCTCGGTGATCTGCTGGACGGAAGTCGCATACGAACAACGGATAAAGCCTTCACCGCCCTTGCCGAATACATTGCCGGGAACTGCCGCAACCCTACCCTCGGTCAACAGCCGTTCCGCAAACGTCTCGGAGTCGAGACCTGTCGAGGCAATCGAAGGGAAAGCGTAGAATGCGCCCTTAGGCTCATGACAGTCTAGGCCGATTTCCCGGAAGCCATGAACGACCAGCCGTCGCCGCTGATTGTAAGACTCCACCATCCGATCCTTCTCTTCCATGCCGTTGGTCAACGCCTCCAGGGCGGCTACCTGGCCCATTACCGGCGCACACATGACCGTGTATTGATGAATCTTCAGCATCGCCGAAATCAAGTCGGAATGCCCGCATGCATACCCCATCCGCCAGCCCGTCATGGCAAAAGCCTTGGAGAAGCCGCTCACGAGGATTGTGCGGTCCTTCATGCCCGGCAGTGAGGCAAAGCTCACATGATTGCCATTATAGGAAAGCTCGGCATAAATCTCGTCAGAGATGACAATCAGATCATGCTCCTCGACGACCTTGGCAATAGGCAGCCAGTCCTCGTAGCTCATAATCGCGCCGGTTGGATTGCTAGGGTAACATAGAATGAGCAGCTTGGACTGGGGCGTAATGGATGCCCGCAGCGCCTCTGCCGTCAGTTTGAAATCATCCTTCGCAAATGTCTCGATCCCTACTGCTACGCCGCCGCTCAGCGCCGTAATCGGAGAATACGAGATATAGCAGGGCTCCGGGATGAGGATCTCATCTCCGGGCGTTATGAGTGCCCGCAGCGCCAAGTCAATCGCTTCACTGCCGCCTACCGTAACCAGAATTTCATTCTCCGGCTGGTATGTGGTGTCGAACCGATCATCCAGATAATGCGCGATTGCCTCGCGCAGCTCCGGGATCCCGGCATTGGAGGTGTATTGCGTGCGTCCAGTCTCAAGTGAATACACGCAAGCCTCCCGAACATGCCAAGGCGTTACAAAATCCGGTTCGCCGACCCCGAGTGTAATGACGTCGCGGTTGGCACTGACCAGATCGAAGAAACGACGGATGCCCGAGGGCTTGATCGCCTGCGCTTGCGGTGAGAGGTACTCCCGCATCGACGCCCTGCGGGGCTGGAGCTTCGTTTCATTGACTTCTTCATCTTTGATCATAATCAGCCAACCTGCCTTTACGGTGAGATCAACAGACGGTGATCATCCTCATGTTCTTCAAAGATGATTCCGTCCTGTTTATATTTTTTAAGAATGAAAAACGTCTTGGTCGACAATACGGCATCAATCGGCGATAGCTTGTTGGACACAAAAGAGGCCACTTCTTTCAGTGTTGGTCCTTCGATTTCTACCAGCAAATCATAGGCGCCCGACATCAAATAAACCGACTTGACCTCCGGGTAGAGATAGATGCGTTCCGCAATGCCTTCGAAACCCCGTCCACGCTCCGGTGTAATTTGCACCTCAATCAATGCTGTTACTTTCTCATCACTGACTTTACTCCAGTTGACCACAGTCGCGTACTTGACGATGACGTGATCCTTCTCCAGCTCTTCTATGGCCTGCTTGACGTCGGCTTCCGCCGCGTCCAGCATGGTTGCAATAATCGCTGGCGTGTGCCGCGCATCCTGCTTCAGTAGTTCCAATACGTTGAGCTTTAACTCTTCCATGACTGAATCCCTCCTGCACACCGTCTGAAATTCATAATGTATATATTACAACTATTCATTGCGCCAAACAAGGACGTGGAGCAGCTTTATTCCTCATAAATGAAATAACCGCCCGCATGGCGGACGGTTTGGGACTTACAAGTCTGTAAGCAGAAGCGCCTCAAGCGGCGGTTCGCCCTCGGTCAAGCCGAGGGCTACAACTGTCGTGACTGAATCCGCAGCCAACTCCCGCTCTGGCAAAGCCAGTATGATCTGTTCGGTACCGGAGACGAGCGACTGCAGATCTACCGTCCCTGGAGGAATTGTGGCATAGGCGGTAGATTGCCCGAATGCGACATTGCCGAACAAAATCGTTCCCGCCCCTGTGCGGACATCCACGGCCTCTGCAGCTGGCGATAAGTGGAACACACGCAGCCGGGCTTGCCCGGCAGTTGGAGCAGGATCGTCCAAGTAGGCATACAACT
The DNA here is from genome assembly GCF_000378385.1 of Paenibacillus daejeonensis DSM 15491. Classification (GTDB taxonomy): domain Bacteria; phylum Bacillota; class Bacilli; order Paenibacillales; family Paenibacillaceae; genus Paenibacillus_D; species Paenibacillus_D daejeonensis. The sequence goes on from NZ_KB899662.1 coordinate 111,171, forward strand.
GCAGCTCGCTCGGAATGTTGCCCGCTGCCAGAGTGTAGGATTGGCCGGACTGAACGTTCAATGTGCGGGATAGAAGCGGCTCCCCCGTCTTCCCCGCAGGATAAACCTCAATCAGATAATTGCCGGCCTGTACGTTCAAATAAGGTACCACATCTTTATAAGACACGTCTGCCGCTGCCAGCTTCTGATTGAGGAAGACATCTACAGGAGGACCCGCAGGTGAAGCATGAACGATCCGCAATCTGCTGCTCATTGGCTCCATCCGGATGGGCAGCGAGCCGGATGGCCATTGAAGAGTGGAGTTACCCTGCAGACCAAATGGAGCAGGTTGACCATAAAAGCCTGCTGGACGTCCCCCATGAGCTGACGAAGCCTGCTGTCCGAAGCCGGGATAGGCTTGCGCGTTATATCCGCTGTCCGCTGCAGGTGCTCCGGGAGAGCCATAACCTGGAGAGGACAGTCCTGGATAGAGCGATCCTTGATAAGGCTGGCGGATACCCGGTGGTGGCGGTACAGAATTACTGGCAAGAGGCTGATTATAAATGGGGGCCTGAGCTCCATAAGACACCTGCTCACGATGCTGGTCACGCTCGTCCCATGCGGTACCTTGCAACTCGACTTGTTCTGCCAGCCGATCCATCCATTCTCGATGCAAACGGCCATAGTAGGCCGATTTTTCCAAAGACGAATACCTGTACCCGTCGCTTAACATGCCATATAGACTGGCTTTTTCCCAACATTGCCTGATCCTTTCCTGTGAGCTCATGTCTTTCCATTCCTCCCTTGGCAATCCTGCATTGTCACATAAATATGCCAGGGGAGTCCTACTTTAGAAGTTAAGCATCAAAGAAAAGCGGACTCTTCGGGAGTCCGCTCTCATACTTACATATAATATGGATTTTGCTGTGGCTGGGTCGGTGCCTGATGTGTCTGCTGAGGCATCACGTGCTGGACGAATTGACCACCGGTTTGTGTCGTTTGCTGCAGGAATTGCTCCGTTTTTTGCTTGGTTTGCTGATTTTGCTTCAACTGCTTGTCGATCTCCTGACGAAGCGCAGGGGAAGCGGTACTATACATATTGGCCTGCTGCATCGTCTGGTACAAATCGCCTTGCATCTTGAGCGTGCTGTTCAACAGATTGGTGAACAGGCTGCGGATGCTTGGGCATGATGATTCGGTAGCCGCCGTTGCGTACTCTCTGGTTACGCGCTTCAGATCGGAAAGTACGGTATACGCCATATCTTCTTGTGGCATCATTGTCTGATTGTGCTGGTACAAAGGAAGTCCCTCCTTATTTATGGTTGCCTCGCCAGGCTTCTGATTTATTGCTGCGGCTGCGTAGGTGCCATCTGCTGATGCTGCTGAAGCGCATGAAGCAGCGCATCATAATGTTGCTGATGCATATGCTGTAACTGCAAACATTGCTGACGGAGCGCCTCATTGCTTGCAGTAGCCGCTGTAACGGCACATTGCTTCATCAGAAGATCCTCGTTGGACATGGAGTCTACCAGATACTCCAGCTCCTTGGCTGTGATTGGTTGCATCATCGCTAATTTCCTCCTCTGTTCAGTCCATGGTAATGCTGGAAAGCCAACTATATTATGAACATTACACTTCAAAAATATGTAGGGGACCGCCTTGCGGAAGAAAAAACCGCAAGACGGTCCCAGACGCTTCTTATCTTTTGGCTGAACGACGCTTCAGGGGCCGTACGGCACGGCTGACCCCAGCCTTGCGGCTATAAGTCGTTACCGGACCGACTCCTGGTGTCCGGCCGATACCACCCGTCATTTGTCCGCCTACTCCCGTCGTTCTGTTTCTGCACGGGGCAGCGAATTCACCGCCGACCCGGCTGCCGCCGCTGCGGTGACCGCATGAACGGTGGCCGCCTGTCCGATGACCACCAGTGTGATGACCACCAGTCCGATGGCCGCCGGAGCGGTGTCCACGGCTTTGGCAGACAGGGCTGATTGCGCGAATCTGATGAATCGGGATTTGTGTCAATTGATTGTCGTCCACAATCAGCACTTGGTTAGGGCCCACTTCGCTGATGAAGCCTTTGACTTTATCCGCCCGTCCCAGATCAATCTTCACAAATTGCAGGCGCAATTCGCGAATGACGCCGTGGAAATTATGAGCACGGATGAATTTGACATGTCCAACACTCCGATGGCTGCAACGGAGCTCGGTTATGCTTCTCACTTGCCGTGCATTGACATACACAATATGATGGTGGCGTGTTTTGAGTACCAGATAATCGCCACAAATGGCTACCAGCCTGCCCACGAGACAATCGCCGCCTCCAAATCTGATCTCTACCTCGCTCCCAACAAATTGACCAGGATGCCGTCTCTCCTGCCCGCCGACGTGTGAGCCACAGCACTTGATTTTCATACTCGATCCCTCCAGATCCAGATTGTTGGCAGCTTGTATCCCCTGGATGCCTGTCCTCGCCTGGCCAAACGTACGTATCCACTCTACGCAAGCTGCCATAACCGTCTTAGGAACGTACGAGCCATACTCTATGTATATGAAACAGGATGGATAGAGGGAACGGGGTGTCCATCCAATTCTATTAAAAACAAACTTCGCTTCAGCCATTTACTAGAGTGACAACTATTGACCAAAGCGGAGGTGACCATAGTCAGTCGCCCGGAATAAGGTATAGCATTACGCTACGCCAGGGAGATGGTAAGCATGTCGACAGGAGGATTACCCGCCAGACGTCTGATGATTGCCACAGAAGAGCTGAAAAAACTCCAGGCCATGGATCCCTGGAGCACTGAATTTATTGAGGTATCGCTGGAGCTCGACAACCGGTGGATGCGGGGCAAGCTGCGACATCGCGGTGGGCATACAAGGACGTACCCCAAAAAATCGTATGAAATTCATCTGGAGGATGGATCCATTCGGCATTGGAATGCAGAATATGATGATCCTTCGATGATTCGAAATGCGCTTTCCTTTGAATTTTTTAACCGCATCGGGGTACTCGCGCCTAAGACCAAGCATTGCTGGATTGAATGGAACGGCCAGCCCATCGGCGTTTATTTAGAAATTGAATCGGTCGATCGCCATTTTTTCCGTAAACGCCGGGTCGCCTGCCGCTCCATCTTTTATGCGGTCAATGACAATGCCAATTTTGGTCTATCTGATCCCGAGACAGGCAAAAAAAAATCATCGTTGTGGGAAGGCTACGAGTTAATGCTGGGGACCCGTGCTTCGCAGCAGCGGCTTGTCGGCTTCATCCGTGGCCTGCATCGGCTGTCAGGCGGCGCATTGCGCAAGCATCTGACCGAACGGCTGGATATCCCGATCTATCTGCGCTGGCTGGCTGGCGCTGTACTGACAGGAAATTATGATGGATTTGAGCAAAACTACACCTTGTATGAGGGAAGCTCGCGAAGTATTTACCGAATGATGCCGTGGGATTATGAAGGCACTTGGGGACGGAATTGTTATGGGAGGCCATGTGAAACCGATCTGGTACGCATCCAGGGGTACAATCATCTCACCCGCAAGCTGCTGGCTATCCCGACTTACCGGAAGCAGTATCGTCAAATCTTGAAAAAATTGCTGGAGAGTGATTTCACTGAACAAGCGCTGATGCCAGTGGTAGAGGCGATGCATCATAGCATCGCCACGGCCATCACAATGGACGCCACTCGCAAATGGGACTACGGTGTATTCTCCGCTGAACCGGAGTTTATCCGCGCATACATTCGCGAGCGTCGTCTGATTGTGCAAGAGGAGCTGGAACGCTGGAGCGTAAGCGGAGTTAAAAAAACTCAAAAAATCCCCATACTCAAGTAACGCTCCCCCGTGTCGGGAGCAATACACAGTACGCGCTTGCCGGAACCCAGGCGGCTGGCTAGCTGAATCGCAGTCCAGACGGCAGCACCAGACGAGGGGCCGAGCAGCAGCCCTTCCTTGCGTGCCAGGTCCCGCATCGTGGTAAGAGCATCCTCGTCGGATACTTGTACGATTTCATCATAGACTGAGGTGTTCAGAATGGCCGGAACAAAGCCGGGACTCGTGCCTACCAGCTTGTGGGGACCCGGCTTGCCACCCGAGAGCACCGGTGATCCCTGCGGCTCTACAACAGCAATATGCAGATCGGGAATAGAAGCCTTCAACACCTCGCCGGTTCCTGTTACCGTGCCTCCCGTCCCCGCAGTCGCTACAAAGGCATCAAGACGGCCTTCGGTCTGACGGAGAATCTCCGGTGCAGTTGTCACCCGGTGAATATCCGGGTTTGCCTGGTTTTCAAATTGATTGGGAATAAAACTGCCGGGATGCTCGTGCTGCAGCTCCAGCGCCTTGCGAATCGCGCCCGGCATCCGTTCTGCAGCAGGCGACAGCTCAACGGTCGCGCCATACGCCTGAAGCAGACGGATCCGTTCCTGTGTCATATTATCAGGCATGACCAGGATCAGTTTGTAGCCCTTGGCTGCAGCATTCATCGCCAAGCCGATTCCTGTATTGCCGCTGGTAGGCTCGATGATAACAGAGCCCGGCTGCAATAGTCCTCGCTTCTCCGCTTCCGCAATCAGTGCATAGGCCGCACGGTCTTTGACACTGCCACTGGGATTGAACCGCTCCAGCTTAACCAATACCTCTGCATAATCCTCCGGCACCAAGCGGCTCAGCCGAATGACCGGCGTCTCGCCGATGAGTTCCGTAATATTTTGAACGATTCGCATGATGTCCCGTTCCTCTCTCTCCATGTTAAACCTTAAGCAAGCTGCCGCCGCAAATAACTGCGAATGCAGAACCATCCTACGACCGGCATCACGCCGACGCCGAGCAGCAGCCAGATGAAGGCCTGCGGCTGACTGGTTCGCGATACCAGGATCAGATAGGCAGCCAAGCCAAGTAATCTCCCCAAAACCAATCCCAGCTCCCGCAGTACGATATATTCCTCACGATGACTTGCTGCCTCCGCCGTAGCGCCAATCCGGTCGAATACAGAGGATGTCATCGGGATGGAATACAACGGCAAGAACAGGGCCGTACCGATGCCGAACACCAGCAGCGTGGTATAATCCAGACGCCACAGCAGCGGCACAATGACCAGCGTTAACATAATGACACCTATCAGCATCGCGGTACTGCGTCTTCTCATTGTCAGTAGACGACCCACCAGCAAGAAGGCAACCAGTCCAACAAGCGATGTCCAAAGTGAAAAGCTGCCAAGCATCCGTTCATCCCTGCTGACCAGATAGACAAGCAGGCCAATCAAGAACATAAAGACCCCTTCTCTTACTCCCTGAGCCATCAGCGATAGAAACACGGCGCGCCACCCCGGATCAGAACCACCAATCTGACGGAAGCCGTAGAGCCAGCTGTATTTGCCTTCCGTTTTGCGTTTTTTCAACCAGAAGCTAAGGATTGCGGCAACACCAAAAATGGTCAGTGAAATCGTGAAAATGATCCGGTAGCCCGCTCCACCCGCATAAGCTACAATCAGCATCCCTGAAATCCATGGCGCGAAGATGCCTGCTCCCGAACCGAGCAAGCCGGCCCAGCCGTTGAACTTATCCCGATTATCCGGTTCGGTGATCTCGAAATACACAATGTTGTAGGCAAGCCAAAAAAAGCCGGATGCCAAGCCGCTCAAAGCCCCGAGCAAGGCAATATAGCGTACCGCTGCAGCACCCAGCAGCAAAATGGAACAATAAAAGATGCCCGAAAGGACAATGCCCAGACGCAAGCTGTTCATCTTGTTCCGTTCTTTGACCCACTTGCCTGCAAGCCAAAACGTCAGTCCCGATACAGCATATTGAAACAAAGTGAACCAGCCGATTAGCATAAAGGACTGGCTCGTCTTCCAGAGATAGACGGGCACGAACGTGCCGGAAAGCGCCGTGGCTGCAGCATACATTCCCTGTACGGTTAATAGCAGGATGGCCTGCCCGTCCAAGGCGCCTTGATGTCTTCCGGACGTTCTCGCAGCATCGTCTGACTGACTCGCTGACTTGGTGCTTCGAATCCAGTCATACAATCTGGAAGCAATGGTGGTCTTCCCTTGCTCCATCAAGCATTCCCTCCTCTTTCTCGGTACCTTAGCTAAGGTACCCAAAAGCAGGAGGGGTCATGCTGCTAATCTCGGTCTGCGGCTTCGCTCAGCTGCCGGATCAGCAGCTCACGATTAGCAATCGCTACGCGATGCTGCACCTGAAAACAAGTCGGACAGACATATTCCACAGCTACATATGGCCTTGGCAGCAGAGCCAGATCAGAACCGGGAACAGTTGCAGGCTCATAGCCCTCGCTCGCTTGCACCGTCTGTCTGCCGGTCTCCAGCATGTATTCACGGCAAGACGAACATTCCGGTACTTCCTCCTGCTTCTCCAGCAACCGCTCCACAGTAGCCTGGTATGCTAGCAGCGTGCGGTTTGTCCGGCGGAATCCTGTATCCTCTGATGAAGATGAACCATCTTCCTCTTGCAGCATTTCTTCATCATGGAGCTCATCCGATACCAGACCGTCATCCAGCGACAGCTCGTCGTCCGCCTCTTCCTCGCCACCTAGTTGAATCGTACGATAGCCTTTCAGTTCATTCTCACAGTGCGGACAGTATTCCTCGGGTCCCAATTCCTCGTCCCACGTAATTTCCGTGTGACACCACGGACACACAACGGCTTCTTCCATATTCAAAATAGCCTCCTCGCTACGCTAAATAGATCACACCAAGCGCGATAAATACCATGGCCGCGCACAGCAATATTCCCCATAGATATTTCATGATGCCACTCCTTTTTACTGCATCCCTGAAGCCAGTACAGACGCTCCGATAATATAGGAGAGGGAGACCGAAATTAACATCGCAATCAGGCCTACGGCCCGGTTGTCTTTCTTGATCTCCTCATCAATTCGGAACACCGGTGTCAGGAACTCAAACAAAAAATATCCTGCAAGCAGAATAGCAAACCCGAAGCCTGCCCAGATCATGCTCTGGTACACTGTCTCATTGGCTTCAATCGAAAATCGAAATACGTTGCATATCCCGAAAATCTTGCCTCCGGTTGCCATCGCTACAGCGAGATTGCCTTCCTTGATTTCCTTCCAGCAGTTGTAGCGGGCTACAATTTCAAAAAGGAACAGGCACACAATCAACGCTACTACAGCGACCGACACATCGGCCAGCGATGCAATGTAGGGATTGTTCAACAGCCAATCAACCTCCTCCAGCATGCCCTTCCCTCCCTATTTGAGTTCTGCAACGGTGACCCCGTTCCCGCCTTCACCATAGTTCCCGAGTCGGTAGCTCTTCACATGACGGTGTTTGCGTAAATAATCGGAAATGCCGGTTCGCAGCACACCGGTTCCCTTGCCGTGGATAATATAGATTTGACCTATATTGGCCAAGAAAGCTTCATCCATGAATCGATCTACCTCAATCAGCGCTTCATCCAAATTAGCCCCCCGCAGGTCCAGCTCGGAACGAACCTGGTCATCACGTGTACGTTTCAGAGTTGCTGCTTGCTGCGGTTGCTGGGTTTTGGACTGTTTGCGGTGAACAAGCTCCAAATCGTCCAGGCTGACCTTCATCTTCATAATGCCGAGTTGAACCAATGCTTCCTTACCGCTCATCTCGACCACATGGCCTTTTTGATTGAAGCTGTGAACAACCACTTCATCCCCGGCCTCGATCTTCTGTGGTGCAGGAATACTGGCCGGACGTTTGCGGGCTTGCTGCTTCGGCGCAGCTTCGTCCAGCTTGCGTTTTGCCTCAATCAGTTTGTGCTCCTTGACCGAAGCTCCTTCGGCCATCGCCAGCTTGCGAAGATCAGCAATGATCTCCTCGGCTTCGCGAGTCGCTTTGGCTACGGCTTGACGGCCTTCCTCGCCTGCTTTCTCCAACAGCTTCTCCCGCTGCTCGTCAAAGCGCCGCTGCTGCTCCTCCAGCTTGGAACGCTGGGCTTCGATTTCCCTGCGCAGCTGCTCGGCGGCCTTGCGGTCGCGCTCTGCCTGGATACGATCAGCTTCCAGCGAAGCGATCATGTGCTCGACTCTCATGTCTTCGTCACTGACCTCGCCGCGCGCGTGATCGATAATGTCCTTGGACAGGCCAAGCCGCTCAGCGATGGCAAAGGCGTTGCTTCGACCTGGTACCCCAACAAGCAGCCTGTAGGTCGGACTAAGCGTCTGAACATCAAACTCCATGCTGGCATTAATAACGCCTGCCCGATTATAGGCATACGCTTTGAGCTCGCTATAATGCGTCGTAGCAACCATCCGGCAGCCGGTGCGGTGAATATGCTCCAGCATAGCGACAGCCAGCGCAGAGCCCTCGGCAGGGTCTGTACCGGCGCCCAGCTCATCGAGCAGAACAAGACTCTTGGGCGTCATGGAGGTCAGAATACGGATAATGTTGGTCAGATGGCTAGAGAAGGTACTGAGGCTCTGCTCAATGCTCTGCTCATCTCCAATATCGGCATAAATGGCATCAAACACACAGAGCTGGCTGCCATCTTCGGCCGGAACAAACAAGCCGGACATCGCCATCAGACTCAGCAGGCCAATCGTCTTAAGCGATACCGTCTTACCGCCGGTGTTGGGACCCGTCACGATGATCGTTGTGTAATTATTGCCCAATTCCACGTCCAGCGGCACAACGGCTTCCGGGGCGATTAGCGGATGTCTGCCGCGCTTGATCTTCAGGAAGCCCCGGTCATTCATCCGTGGCAGGGTGCCTTTGAGCTCATGCCCCAGTCTGGCCTTGGCAAAAGCAAAATCCAGTTGACCCAACAAATCAAGATCGACAAGCAGCTCGTCCTCATACTCTGCTACCTTGCTAGTCAGGATCTGGAGGATCTTCTCGATCTCCCGCTGCTCTCCGGCCCGCAGCTCACGAAGCTTGTTGTTCATCGTCACCATCGCTTCCGGCTCAATGAACAGCGTCGCACCAGAACCTGACTGATCATGGACAATGCCGCCGAAGTGAGAGCGGTACTCCTGCTTCACAGGTATGACATAACGGTCGTTGCGCTGAGTAATAATCGCATCCTGCAGCATTTTCTGGACCGAGCTCGAACGAATCATTTGCTCCAGCTTCTCGCGGATCCGTCCTTCGCCTTGACGTAGCTCACGGCGGATCGCAGCCAATGCCGCGCTTGCGCTGTCCATTACTTCGGCATGCTCATTGATACAGTCCATAATCTCGTCCTCCAGCGACTTGGATTCGGAGATTTGGCCAGCAAGAGCAGCCAGGAGCGGAATTGCGTCATCCTCATGCAGCTGAATGACATGACGTTTGACGCGGCGCGCGCCGCGCACGGTTGTGGCGATATCCAGCAGCTCCGCGCTGTTGAGCATCCCTCCAATGCGGGCCCGGTGCAGCGAGGCCGCAATATTGACCACGCCGCCGAACGGGGCGCTGCCCTTCAGCCGGTCAGCCTTATAGGCTTCATCCGTTGCCTGGAGCCGCTGTTTCACTTCTTCCAGCTCTGTTGCTGGACGCAGCGCTTCCACTCTTTCTTGTCCGAGAGAAGTAGCTGCGTGCTGCAGCAATCTATTTATAATTTTGGGATATTCTAATGTAGCCAAAATTTTATTGTCCAACCCCGATACAACCCCTTTCCGTCTTCTATTATAGCCGATGATACCAGCCGATGCCATGACCCAATGATTCCGATAGCATGGAGCGCATGGTTCTTCCGCGAATGGGGAAAACTGAGGGAGCAACCGCTATACACCACGAATAAGGAGGACTGTCACCTATGCGTTTTCTCGGACATGTGATCCGTTTCATCGTAGCCGCTCTCGTCCTGATGGTCGTCGGCTGGATCGTACCGGGCTTCAGCATCGGCGGGTTCTGGAGCGCCTTGCTGCTTGCGCTCGTTATCGCCGCGCTCGGTTGGATCATAGAAGGCATTTTCGGCAAGCGTGTCAATCCTTTTGGCCGGGGAATCGTCGGATTCCTCGTCAGCGCGCTTGTCATCTGGCTCGCTCAGTTTATCGTCGGCAACTTTGAAGTCACGATCCTCGGCGCCATCCTGGCTGCCTTGCTGATCGGCATCATCGACCTGTTCATTCCGGTTTCCACACCGTATGATGCAGGCCGCAGCCGTCGCAGCTGACGCTCGCCCCCCACACGCCTCTGCTCCCGAAGGAGCAGGGGTTGTTTTTTGGCCAAGAAGTGACATCGTGTGTAAAGTTCATGATTTGTTCATATTACCTTCATCAGTTTGACACCGACATTGACGAATTTGTAAACTATAATAGAACTGTTAGTACAACCTATATGGAGGGGAATCCACGTATGAAAAAACAATTATCGGTAGCTGTAACTGCGTTTGCACTGGCCATCATGCTGGCTGCTTGTGGCGGAGGCAACGGTGCAGACACCAACAATACACCAGCCAACACACCGGCTAATTCTGAAACAGGTGCCAGCAACGACGCTGCTGCTCAAGAAGTGGTCATTGAAGCCACCAACTGGGAATTCGACCAGTCGGAATACCGCGTGAAACAAGGCGAGCCTGTCAACATTACGCTGAAAAGTACGCAAGGCAACCATGGCATCTCGATCAACAATACTGATGTCAAACTGAAAAAAGACGAGTCCATGAACTACACGTTCGACGCTCCGGGCGAGTATCAAATCGTCTGCAACATCCCTTGCGGCACCGGCCATACCAAAATGGTCAGCACACTGATCGTAGAATAGTATAGATTCAGGCTACCAGCCGTAGAGTAAGAACCCTCCATTGCGAGGGTTCTTTTTTGATGGCTTGGCAGCTATAGGCAGTCGGCTGGGAGTCGAGTGCCCATCCACCCTATGCCAGCTTAGCCAGAACCTTTGCGGGGGCCCCGATAATAAAAAAGGGTGTCCAGAAGTCAGCATTCTCTGACCTTCCGGACAATCCCTTGTTAAACGGCTTGCGCTAGCTTAGCTCTGCTCAATAAGTTCGATCCATTCATTGTACTCCGTCTGCAACTTATTGTATTCGGTCCGCAGCTTCATATGCTGCTCACGCAGATCCTGGAAATCATCCTCTATGGAGGTAGCGGTCATCTCCGCCGTCTTCATCCCTTCCAGCGTTTCGTTCAATCGGGTCAGCTCATCACGAGCCTGCTCTACCTGCTGATACAGCTCACGTTTCTCTTCCTGAAGCTCCAACTCTGCTTCACGCCAATGCATCTCGGCTTCGATGTAACGCTCAGCCGTTTGCTCGGCTAGTTCGGCACGTGAACGCAGCATCGCAATTTCTTCCGTCAGGGCCGCCATTTGAGCTGTGCTCTCTCCACTTGAAGCGCGGGTCAGCTCCAGCTCCTGCCGCAGCTCATCAACCGTGAGCTCCTGTGCCTGCAGTCGCTCATTGACTTGTTCCAACTGCTGGCGCTCCTGCTCTAGGCTGTCATACGTTTCGGATAGCTGCTGTTCAGCCGACTCCAGCTTCGCTTGCAACAGAGCCTCCCGCTGTTCGCGAGCTGCAGCTGACGCTTGGTCGGCTGCCCGCTCCTCCTGTACTTCGGAGAGTCTGCGCTGCAAGCGCTCCAGCTCGGCAGCCAGCTCGCGATCCCGAACAGTGCGCTCTTGGTCTTGCTGCTCATATACCTCCAGCAGCTCCTTCAGCTCTTGAAGCTCCCCATCCCGCTGCGATAATCTCGAGGCGAGCTGTTGATGCTCTTCTCCAGCCGCCTGAGCCAGCCGCTGGGCTTCCAGCACAGCCAGTTGTCCCACCGTACGTTGCTCGCGCAGCTCGGACAGTTCCAACTCTACGGCTGCCGCCGCTGCCACCTGCTCCTCGGCCTTTTCCAGCTGAGCTTGCAGGGTCGCAGCCGCTTCGCTCTGTGCCGTCAGCAATTCCTCCGCTGCCAAGCTGCGACGCTCGGACTCCTCCAGTTGTCCCAGCTGTTTCTCCAATTTCAGAGCCAACTCGGCCTCCCGGGCTGCTTGTTCCTGTTCCGACTGCTCATAAGCGGCGAGCAATTCGTTGAGCTCTGCCGCCTCCTGCTCACGGTCCGCAGTCCGTTCTCTCAGAGCTGCCGTTTCCTGACGACTGCTGCTCAACTCGTCTTGCAGCTCTGCAGCAGCCCGCTCACTGGCATCAAGTCTCGCCACCGTCTGATCGAGGAGCGCTTGTTTGTTTTCGATCTCACTCTGGAGGGCATGCTGCTTCTCTTGTTCCTCCAAATAACGAGCACGGAGCTCATCTGTAACACCTCTGGCCTCCGCCAGTTCCGTTTGCAGCGAGCCAGTGCTGTGATCGCGTTCGGACAGTTCTCGTTGCAGTTGCTCCACAGCTTGACTGCGCTCCGACAGCTCCGCTCGCAACTGCTCCGTCGCCTGACTGCGTTCCGATAGCTCGGCTTGTAGTTGCTCAGTTGCTACGCTGCGTTCTGATAGTTCCGCTTGCAACTGCTCGACAGCTTGCCCACGCTCCGACAACTCAGCCTGCAACTGCTCCGTGGCTTGACTGCGTTCTGAGAGTTCTGCCTGCAGCGCCTCGACAGCTTGACTACGCTCAGCCAATTCCGACCGCAGAGCTTCCTCGGCCTGCTGACTGTCGGCCAAGCGAGATTGCAGGGCAGTTGCCGCCTGCTCACTAACCTCTAGCTGGGTCTGCAGATTTGCCGAAGCACTCCGTGCCTCTTCTAGCTCCGTCCGCAGAAGCTCTTCCTTACCCCGCAGCTCATCCAGCTCAGCCTGCACCACTTCCGTAAGACGCCGGCTCTCAGACAGCTCGGTTTCCAGCTGCTGGAGGTGATGCTGGCTGCTTGTCTGCTGTTCCTGCAAGGACTCAATTTCGATCAGATATTCCATCGCCTGTTCTTCGGCTGCCTGGATCTGCTCCTGCTGCTTGGTCTGCTCGGCACGAGCTTGTCCTAGCTCCTCAGCCAGCTGTTGTCCTCTCGTGGTCAACTTGCCGGCTTGCTGTTCCAGCTCTTCGATACGCGTATGCAATCGACCCGAGGCTTGCTGATGCTCTGCGGATTCCCGCTCTGCTGCTGCTTCTTGCTCGGTCAGCCGCTCGCGCAAGGCCGAGATTTCCTGTTCCATCGAGGAGCGATCTGTTTCCAACTGACGGACCAGCACTTCTGAAGCCTCTGCCCGTTGCTCGGTAGCGAGCCGTTCGGATTCCATACCCTCCAGCGTGGACCGGAGCACTTCCTCCTGCTCCATCGCCTGCATCATGCCAGCTTCCGCTGCATCAATTCGCTCTTGCAGGGCAGCCGCAGCCTGCTCATGTTCCCGTTTGGCAGCTGCCAACTGCTCTTGCCATTTCGTTTCCATCTGCTGACGCCGTTGCTCGGCCTGCTTCCCGGCCTGCTCCAGCTCGCCAAGCTTCTGCTGATGTCCTTGCTCCATCCGCTTGCGTTCCTGCTGATGGGTCTGATGCAGCTCCTCCAGACGCTGTCGATGCCGGATCTCCAGTTCCTTGCGGGCCTGACGTTCAGCTTCCAGCTCCTGCGCATACCGTGCTTCCAACTGCTGCGCCTCCTGGCGCTGCTGCTCCAGCTGCTGTTGCACTTCCTCGAGCTGTCTGGCCTGTTCGGCGGCCGCTTCACGGTGGGTCTGCGAGACATGACGATGCGTTTCTTTGAGCCGCTCCACTTCACCTGCGTGCTGTACCTGCAGCTGTTCAATTTCCTGCAGCCGCTCTTGCTCCGCCTGCGCATTAGCCGCTTTCAGCCGCTCGTTCCAACGGGCTTCCAGCTCATCAGCCGCTGCTTGTTGCGCCTGCTCCAGTTCGGAACGCTCCTGCAGCCATTTTTGCTCTTTGTCTCGAAGCAGGTTGCTCCAATAGGATTCCCGGCTCTCGTATTTATCTCGCCATTCGGAGCTGCGGTTCTCCTCTTCCTCAATCAGTCTCTGTAACTCGGTACGTTCCCGCTTCCAGACGGAGGATGACTCGTCGAACAGATTCTGCCAAATGCCTTCTCGACGCGCCAGTTCCTCCTCTTGCTCACTTTTCAATTGCTCCAGCAGCGCCTCACGCTCCGTAGCCGCCTCTTCCTGCAACCGTTCCAGAGCCGCAGCCTTGGCCGCTTCGGCTTCCATCAGCTCCTGTGCCTGCTTTTGCTTCAACGCCTCCAGGTGCTGCGCCTGCTCGGTTTTAAGCTTCTCGACCTGCTGCCGCTGCTGCTCCTCCAACTTCTTGCGCGTCTCTTCCGCTGCAGAAGATTGCGCTTGCAGTTGCTTCTTGAATGAGGATTCCTGCTCTGCCAATTCCCGTGTCAATTGGGCACGCGTCTGCTCCAGCTGCTGTTTGTGTGCCGACTGCTCACGGCGCAAGGTTTCCTCCGCCTGCGATACAGCCGCAGCGAGCTCCTCGCGTGTCGACTGAAACTGGGCCTGCTCACGTTCCAGTTGCTCGGCAAGTGCCTGGTTATCCGCTTCACGCTGGCTCAGTTGCTCACTGTCCAGCCGCAGACGAAACACTTCGTCGGCCATATGTACTGCTGCCAGTACAGCGATCCTCGGCAAGTCGAGACGGGGATAGCCTTTGGCCACTTTATTCATATTATCGTCAACCATCGCAGCGACACGCTTCATCTCATCGATGCTCGAATCCCCTGCCAGCTTGTATTGATGCCCATATATATCAACCGTAACACGCGTACGCTGATTACTCATTTTGGCTGTTACCTCCTATTCGCCAGCGTGGAAAAAGTCACATCGCTGTTCACTTGGAACTACTTCGATGTGACTTTGTGTTTTCCTGCCTATTTTCTCAATTCGGCACCAAAAGATTCTTCCAATTGGGCCACGACCTTGCCATGTAGTTCCGTTACTTCTTCATCCGTCAGCGTGCGCTCGGAATGACGATAGATCAAGGAGAGTGCAACGCTCTTCTTCTCAGCGCCAAGCTTCTCACCGGTATAGATATCAAACACCTCTACCGATTCCAGCAGCTCGCCGGCGGTCTCGGCAATGGCAGCCGTGAGCGCCCCGGCTTGTACCGTGCGATCAACAACGACTGCAATATCTCTACCGCTCGCCGGGAAGCGCGGCAACGCCTTATAGACGATTGCTGCATCCGCTGCATCATACAGCTGTCCCAGCTCCAGCTCAAAGAGGTACGTATCCTGCAAATCCAAGTCGCGTTGCTGCTCCGGATGAAGCTGACCTACAAAGCCGATCCGCTCATAGCCGCGTCCTGTCTCGAGCAGTACCGCAGCCGTCCGGCCCGGGTGATAATGGGTAGGCGCTGCTGCTTCGTAGCGGATGCTGTTCTGCACGCCGAGCAGTCGGAAGATCTCCTCCAGCAAGCCCTTGGCATCGTAGAAGTCAACTGCCTCAGCCTTAACATTCCACTGGCTCTGGCGTCTGCTGCCGGTCAGAAGTCCAGCCAGACGATGCTTCTCATGAGGCAGGCGGGTGAGTGTCTC
Source organism: Paenibacillus daejeonensis DSM 15491 (assembly GCF_000378385.1). Taxonomy (GTDB): domain Bacteria; phylum Bacillota; class Bacilli; order Paenibacillales; family Paenibacillaceae; genus Paenibacillus_D; species Paenibacillus_D daejeonensis. The sequence goes on from NZ_KB899662.1 coordinate 126,516, forward strand.
TTCATCCGTGTGGAACACACTGCCAATCTCGAATACCGTCACATTGTCATTCTTGCGATTGCGGTTATAAGCTGCGATCTCCAATAGCTGTGGCAGCAAGCTGGTCCGCAACACACTGCGGTCCTCGCTCATGGGCATTGCCAGCCGTACTGGCCGCACTTGCTCCGCCAGATCCGGGAACAGATCGGTCTGTGCAGGCGATGTGAACGAATAGCTGATCGCCTCATGCAGGCCGGCATTCGTCAGCCGCTTGCGGAGCTCACGGCGAATGGCTTGGGGAACGGTCAGCGAGCCTGGTGTTGATGCACCTTCAATTGGAGTCGTTGGAATATTATCGTATCCGTACAGACGGGCAACCTCTTCTATTAAATCCACATCGCGAGTAATGTCTCCCCGTCTTGTAGGTACACTCACTTCAAAAACATCGTCTGCCGCGACCTCAAAAGCGAACCCAAGGCGACCGAAGATCGTCTTCACTTCCAGCCCGGAGAGTGTGGTGCCCAGGTAACGGTTGATTTTGGCTAACGCAACCGATACGACAGCCGGCTCTGCGCCCACTTCACCTGCCTGTACAACCCCCTCCGCCACAAGACCGCCAGCCAACTGGGCCATCAGTCCGGCAGCGCGATCCAGCGCCAAGAGCACGCGCTCGGGGTCCACGCCTTTCTCAAATCGTGCGCTTGACTCGGACCGCAGACCCAACTGACGGGACGTCTTGCGAACGGTACCGCCGTCGAAGCGAGCAGATTCGAGCAAAATATTGACGGTATCCGCCGACACTTCACTGCTTGCACCGCCCATGACGCCTGCCAGCGCGATCGGCTGTTCACCGTCCGTAATAACCAGCATGGAAGAGTCCAGCTTGCGCTCCTGATCATCCAGGGTCTGCAGGATCTCGCCGTCATGCGCCATCCGCACAACGATTCGTCCACCTGACACCAGATCCGCGTCAAACGCATGCAGTGGCTGTCCATACTCCAGCATCACATAGTTCGTGATGTCCACAATATTGTTGATCGGACGCACGCCAGCAGCGACTAGCCTGTTCTGCAGCCACAGCGGCGATGGAGCAATCTTCACGCCTTTGATGTACCTGGCCGAATAATGGTGGCACTGCTCTTCTGCCTCGATAGCTACAGACACATAATCCGATGCCTGCTCTGCCGTATCGATAATCCGGCTCTCTGGCAGCTTGACGTCCAACCCAGTCAGTGCCGCTACTTCATAGGCCGCACCCAGCATACTCAGACAGTCCGAACGATTCGGCGTCAGATCGAGCTCCAGAATCGCATCTTCCAGTCCAAGAACCTCAGTGATGGGGGTTCCCAGCTTCAGGTCGGCAGGCAATACCAATATGCCCTCTTGCTGCTCACGCGGCAGCAGCTTGTCAGGCAGCCCCAGCTCCTTGGCCGAGCAGATCATACCTTGCGATTCTACCCCGCGCAGCTTGGCGCGCTTAATGTTCATTCCACCCGGCAGCTTGGCACCTACCACGGCGACGGGCACATGCTGGCCACTGTCTACATTGGCTGCACCGCAGACGATCTGCAGCTCCTCGTCAGTCCCGACGTCGACTTTACACACATTCAGCTTGTCAGCGTCTGGATGCTTTTCCTTACTCTTGACATAACCGACGACCACGCCGGTTACCCCTTGATTACGCGACTCGACGCGGTCAATTTCGATACCGCCGCGCGTCATCCGCTCCGCAATCTCCTCGGGACTCAGCCCGCTGAGATCAACATATTCGTTTAGCCATTTATAGGATACGTTCATTATCTGTTCATCCTTCCCCTTCTAGAGGTTGCAAATATATTCAGGCTTCACATTCTGGCGAATTGGTTCAGGAACCGGAGGTCGTTGGCGTAGAAATGACGGATGTCATCAATGCCGTATTTCAGAAGGGCGATTCGTTCCACACCCATGCCGAAGGCAAAGCCGCTGACTTCCTCGGGATCATATCCGCCCATCTCAAGCACGCGCGGATGCACCATCCCGCAGCCGAGAATCTCCAGCCAGCCCGTCTGCTTACACATCCGGCAGCCATGGCCTTGGCATTGGACGCAGGTCACGTCTACTTCCGCACTTGGTTCGGTGAACGGGAAGAAGCTTGGACGAAGACGGATCTGGGCCTGCTGGCCGAACATCTGCTGCACGAATTGGAGCAGTGTCCCCTTCAAATCACTCATCCGAATATTTTTATCAATGACCAGACCTTCAATCTGGTTGAATTGGAACGAATGTGTCGCATCATCATCATCGCGGCGGTATACTTTGCCCGGGCAGATGACCTTGACGGGCTTGCCGTTCATTTGTTTCATCGTCCGCACTTGAACCGGAGACGTATGTGTGCGCATCAGAATCTCATCCGTAATATAGAACGAGTCCTGCATATCGCGTGCCGGGTGGTTCTTGGGCAGGTTAAGCGCTTCGAAATTGTAGTAATCCTCTTCCACTTCCGGCCCTTCAGCGATGGTGTAGCCCATGCCGATAAAGACGTCCTCCAGCTCCTGTGCCACTTTGTTCAAGGGATGAACCGCACCGCTCAGCGGGGCTTTGCCCGGCAGCGTCACGTCGATGGTTTCCGCGCGCAGTCTGGACTCGGTTTCCTCACGTTGGAAACGTTCTTGCAGCTCGTCAATCGCTGCTTCAATCGCACCTCGAACCTCGTTACCCACTTGACCGATGACCGGCCGTTCCTCTGCGCTTAGTCCACCCATGCCGCGCAAGATTTCGGTCAGTCCGCCTTTTTTGCCCAAATACTTGATCCGCAGCTCGTTCAGAGCACCCGGATCGGTTACCTGCTGCAGCGCCTCTAGCGCTTCTGTGCGCAGGGCTTCCAGTCTTTCTTTCATAGCTGATTCGCCTCCTGATTCCAAATAAAATATCCCCACAAACTGGAGCCTTCTCTTCGAAGCTTAGTCAGATACTTTGCGGGGCCCCGAAAACTTACAGATTCTAAAACAAATAAAAAAGGCCCTTTCTCCCCGCAAGGGACGAAAGAACCGTGGTACCACCCTAATTCGGACTGCCAGGCATACGAAAACGCCCTTGCAATCCCTTAGCCAAATAACGGTCTGGTGCCGGCACCTCCTACAGGTGCATGACGCGGGGCGCCAGCCGTTCAGAGGGCTGCTCCGGAGTGAACTTCGGCAGCCTGATTCTGTGAAGACACTCTCAATCGCGGCGTCCTCTCCCTGTTCAGTAGCACTGCGTACTCTTCTCCATCACTGCATTTATTATCCTCATATTATAGCGTAAGAGAGTGGAGTGACGCAAGCTCGGCGTGACGGATATACGGGAATAACCTGCTCCTTATTTACCGCTGATCCACTCACGCAGATCCGATTCCAGGAAAATCCCCGAATCCAGTGCAACCAGCGGCCCTGTAGCCTGAGAAGGTTCCGGCGCAGGCGACCCTGAGAACCAGAACACGAGGCCGATTGCGAGACAGGCCGTTACCAGAGCACCAGGAACATGAATGCGAATTTCACGCTGCCACCAGGGGATCGGCCGATCCAGTCTATTTATCACCTGATCCGCCATCTCTGTTGTAAATGCTATATCCATCGTTTCGGTCTGCAGTTGCTCCTGCACTTGCGTCTTGCGCTTCTTCGGCATATTCATTCCTCCTCCTGCAGCTTGTTTCTCAGCATGGCTCGAGCTCTGGCCAGCTTGCTCTTGACCGTGCCTGTCTTCTCCCGCAGTTGCTCACTAATCGACTCTACGGTGAGATCGTGATAATAGTACAGGACAACAACCTCTCGATATTTGTAAGGTAAGGTCTGGATGTCCGCTGCCAGCGACATAGCCTCTGCCGACTCCTCCGGCCCAGGGGTTACCCCCAATTGATCATCCCATCCCTTGTCGCGAAAAATCAGCCGTTTCCAGGCCGCCCGCCGCATCCGCTGTCTGCATTCATTCATGGCAATTCGCACCAGCCAGGGCTTAAGTGAGCCGCTATCTTGCAGTTGACTGATCCCGCGGTACGCCGTGATGAATACCTCTTGACTGACATCTTCAGCCCAGTGCCGATCACGCAACAGCAGAAAAGCGGTACGGACGATCATGCCGCCATAACGCTCCATAACCAGACGCAGTGCCTCCTGATCACCGGCTTTCATCCGTTCGGCCAGCACACGGTCGGGGTGCGCTGGTGCCAAATGGTCTTGTGTTTCCCCGCTCACCTTGGCTGCCCCTCCCGCTCCAAGCTGGCCAGAATCTGCTGGTCGAACGGGGTCGGATCTGTCAGCTGGTTTAGATAGCTCTTGGCCAGTTCAACATCCTTGCCTTTCTCTCGCATATCTGTACCGAAGGCATAGATCAGTCCAAGTGCACGGATCGCCTCCTGGCGATGCTCTTCTTGCTTGTATGCGGCAATGGCCGCTTCATAGTCGCGAGCCAATACATATCGGTCCCCTGCTAGCTGGCCTTCCACTGACAGGGAAAATAACGGCAACTGGTTCGTATAGGCCGCATAATACGAACTACTGCTGCTCAGCTTGCGTCCTTGCGCATCATAAGCATCCACTGACCAGCTGAAATGCCCACCTGGGTAAACGATCCCAAGGATAGACTGGGGAGCCGGCCCTTCAGTGTCATAGTGAACGCCCCCCTCGTATCCTCTCAGCTCAGCAATCTCATAGACTGCTTCTGTGTCCGTCCAGCTCTCCTGCAAGCCGATGGCGCCTCTCCCCTTCAACTGTCCGTTCTCGTCTGGTACGAGCGATTGAATGTTGATTCTGTACGAGACAGCCTCGGGATAAGGCTCCCATTCAAATCTAATTTGGTCCGTTTCGATCTCAGTCCCGTTTGTGGGAGCAATCGTCTCCAGTTTGGGAACGAACCGGACATCGAAGGTCTTGGAAGATCCGGCCTCCAAGACAAGTGGCTCCTCCGTCGCATTCGTTCGTACCAGACCTTCCAACTGCTCTGGCAGGATGGCGACGCCCACTTCATAGCTACCGGGAAGTGCGTCATAAAACCGATAGATTCCATCCTGGTCGGTCATGACGGTTGGATAGCTCAGATACCCTGGGCTATACCAGCTATTAGCATCCGTCGGCCGCAGATAGACGAGCGCATCCGCTTGCGGCTCGCCATCCATCAGCACTCTGCCGCTTAGCGACAGCTGAGCGGTATCGGGATCTGGCCGCTCAAGGATTGAGATCCATCTGCCGGCCTCCTCGTTCCAGTGCGAATCGGCTTTCTTGAACCAGCTCAGCGCCTCGTCGCGATGGCCGGTTTTCAGATACAGTTGACCCAATGTATAAGCCGAGTTCGCTTGTGTCCACATGTGGTCGGGATACTCCTCGACCATCTCCAGAGCATAAGCAAGCGCCTGCTCATATGAAACCTTCTGCTCGGTCGGGTGGGTGTACGCATAGCCGTTGGAGGTAATGTCGATGCGATCCTCGCTCATCGGGTTCGCTTCCAATATCTGCTGGACCAGCCGGTCCGCTTTCCCTTGATTCCATAACGTATAAGCGATTCCCGCGCACAAGGCCACCACGAGGAGGCAGGCGACGAGCGTACCGGCTTTGATTCTTATGTACATGAATTTCTCTCCCTCTTGTCATCTCTATACTACTAAGATGCATCGAGACAGGCAATCGGTTGCAATGCAGAAAAAAAACTGGACGGCATAGCGCCGTCCAGTTGTGTAATCCATTATTCGCGTCCAAGCAAAATTCGCGTATACGGCGAATCCACCGGCAGCATGATGATTGTCTCGTCCTGGATGGTGGTCACATAGCTCTCCAGGGTACGGTACAGCTGATAGAAATTCGCGTCCTTGCCGTACGCTTCATTATAAATACGTGCCGCTTCTTCCTCACCCTCGGCGATAATCATCTTGGCGTCAGATTCCGCCTTCGCGATTAGCTCGCGAGCCTGACGGTCGGCGGCAGCCGTAATCTTGCGGGACTCCTCGTCACCTTCCGAGAGGTAACCGGCAGCAATCGACTGACGGTCAGAGATCATCCGCTCGTACACACTGTCCTTGTTCTCCTCTGGCAGATCCGTACGCTTAATACGGACATCGACGATTTGAATACCATAATTCTGACGATCGGCGGTCTCAGCCACCTCGCGGGTAATCTCCGCATTCAAGTCGCCACGGGCGGTATTCTCGCTAATAATATCCCCGTACTCAATTTCCGACAGCTTTCGGCGAACGGTACTGTACACATTGTCCCCAATCCGGCTCTCCGCAGAGCTGATCGTTCTCAAAGTGCGCAAGAATTGCTGTGGGCTTGTAATCTTCCATACCGTATAGTTATCCACGATAATCGGTTTTTTGTCCTTGGTCAGAATCTCGGTCGGCTTGTTGTCATCGTACACCATCTGGTACCGCGGAAGTGAAGTGGTGGTCTCAATAAATGGAACCTTAAACTTCATGCCGGGTTCTGAGTGAATTTTGACAGCTTCACTGAAGCGCAGCACGACCCTGTATTCGCCTTCTTTAACAACAAATACGGATGAAAGCAGCAGGATAAGAGCTACAACAACGACAACGAGTGCTCCGATACGTTTTACCATTATTGTGTCCCTCCTTGTGCTGCTGGCTCATCGGCGGTTTCCGGCTCTGCAGGTGGCGGCGGTGGGGTAGGTGCAGGAGCCGGTGTAGGCGTCGTTGTGCCTGTTGATGTGTTGGAGCTGCTCGATTTCAGCAGTTCATTCAGCGGCAGATACTTGACCGTGTCGCCTCCACCATCCGAAATAATGACCTTCGCGCCTGGCAGCACCTTCTCAAACGTTTCGAGAATCAGTCGGTTGCTGGTGACATTCGGATTTTTAACAAACTCGTTGTACACCGCATTAAACTTGGCCACGTCACCTTGCGCATTGACGATCCGCGAGTGCTTCTCCGATTCTGCTTGCTCCAGCAAGGCCTGCGCTTCACCGCGAGCTTTCGGGAGAATATCATTCACATATCTTTGCGCCTGGTTGATCTTGGTGCTGCGCTGCTCTCTGGCATTCGTAACGTCCTTGAACGCTTCCTGCACTTTACCAATCGGCGGCTCGATATCCTGGAACTTCACATCGATGATTTGAATTCCTGTCTCATATTGCTCTTGCAGCTCAATTAATTTGGCTCTCACATCAGACTGGATTGCCGTCTTACCGTCGGTGATGGCAAAATCCAGCTTGTTGGAGCCGATGACGGAGCGAATTGCCGAGATGGCGGAGTTGCGCAGGAACGTCTCTGAATCCGAGATATTGTACAAATACTGCTTCAGATCAGCGACCTTCCACTCGACGACTGCATCGGCCGAAACAATATTCTCATCCCCCGTAATCATAAGCGCTTCAGAGTCGACCGAGACGATTTCGCCTCCACGCTCAGTATAGCCGATGTGAATCCGCTGCTCCAGATTAGCCGGCACGATGACCGCTTCCTGAATAGGATAAGGCCATTTAAAGTGAAGACCCGGACTTGAAGTCGTCGAGCCATATGACCCAAATGTAAGGATCGCCGCCTGCTCCTGTTCCTCTACTGTGTAGAATGAGGTTGAGCCGATAATAATGACAATCAATACGATGACACCGATAATGATGTTGCGAAACAGACCCTTGGGCACATTCGGCATACGGGCCGGTTCGGTGCCTTTTCCCCCTGTGTGTACTTCCATGCTTGTTCTCCTCTCGTTGGTAAATGCTCATAGCTATGCAAACCTGACACCATGTAGTACGCAGCTAGCAAGCTGTACGTTTCATTTTCATGAGAAAAGGTTAATAGTTTAGTTTCACAAGGTGAAACGGCTGAGCCGTCCTTTGGCGGCGAGACAAGTTTTATTCCGGAGAATTATAAGCTGATCTATATGTGAAACATATAAATTCTTATAATTACAAAAAACCCACGATCAAAATCGTGGGCTTGTAGGGCTCGATGCTTATTGCGATGCCTTACGCTTTGCGGCCGCGCGTCAATACAATGAACAGCGCCAGGGCCGAGAGTACAACAGCTACAATGGCAATCCACAGCGTTGCTGTGCTCACACCGGAAGCTGCCGGTGCGGCGGCTTCATCGGTGGATGGGGCCTGAGCAGTGGGATCCTCTGAAGCTGGCTGACCAGCGTCCGTCGTTGCATCGCTGCCGCCATGACTGTGCCCATGACCATCGTCCTGTGCTTCACCCTCAATGACTGTAGTCAGAGAGGCTGGCATCGGAGAATCGGTGTTGGGGGCGCCAATCCACTCGGCAACACTGTCGTCAGCATAGGTCTGATAAGCACGCCAGACGAGCTCTGTCGCATCTTCTGCCACTCGGCCCTGCATCCGGAATTCCGTAAATTCGGTGTCGGCGAGGCCTTCGCCTTCAGCCCGCCAAGTCACACTGACGATCCGGTTATCTGTGCGCTCCAGCTCGGTAATCCAACCGGCCTTGGGCTCGGTACGGGTAATGTTGACGCCTTCGGGAACAGCTACCCGGACCTCAATCGTATGGGTATCTTTGGTCTCGCTCGGCACACGAACGGTGAATACCTCGAACGAGCCTTTGGCCACCTCGGCCGGACTTACAGTGACATGAGCACTGGCTACACTGGCCACGAGCATCACCAATAGTCCCAGCAGCACACTTAATCGCAATGTTTTACTTACCATATCTCTCCAACCACCCATTCTATAGTTATCATCTATTAAGAGTATAGTTTGTACAGCTAACCTGCACATGACTCGTTCGGGCTATACGAGGTGACAGCTTTGTGACCTCATGTACAGCTCATCGTGGACGGTTCATGAGCCCCTGTTCATAGGCATAACGGGTTAACTGCACGCGGTTGGCAAGATGGAGCTTCTGGAGAATATGCTTCAGATGATTCTTGACCGTATGCTCCGAGATCCCGAACGCCTCTGCCACCTCGCGGTTGGATTCGCCCTGGGCAACCCGCTCCAGCACCTCCTGCTCGCGTGGCGTAAGCGGTGTCGTCCCTTGATCTGCATGCGGTGGCGGATTTGTCGGTTGCGCCACAGGTGCCCCATCGCTCGAAGCAAACTCCTGCAGCAGACGAAAAGCCAATTCCTTGGACATGGGGGCCTCATCCACAGCGATGGCTCGGAGGTACTCCAGCCAGGAGGAAGGCATCAGATTTTTCAGCAAATAGCCTTGTGCCCCCCGCTTCAGCGCTTCGAAGAGGTGGGTAATATCGTCGGATACGGTGACCATGACAATTTTGACCTCCGGACTGTGGGACTTGATACGTCTTGTCGCCTCCAGTCCGCCCATCCCCGGCATACTGATATCCATCAGGATCATGTTCGGGACGAGCTGCTCATTCATCTCGATCGCCTCTTCGCCGCTGACGGCTTCTCCCACAATCCGGAAGAGGGGGTCGCCTTCGAGAATGCTCCGCATCCCTTCGCGACCATGGGGATGATCATCGACGAGCAAGACATCAACCTGACGCTCCCGTGCTTCTGTCACATCATCGGTCATTTGGACACGCTCCCTTTCCGTTCGATCTCCACCACTGTTCCCCCGTCAGCGTGAATATGCAGCTGCCATCCCATCGCCTCCGCCCGACTCTCCATCATCCGCAAGCCGTAACATCCGCTTGCCCTCCGCCTGGACTCAGGGAGTCCGATACCATTGTCACGAATCTGGCAGCTGAAGCCTTCGGCAGCCGTACTACCGAGACTTCGGCAGCGCACAGACGCGTGAGTTGCCCCTGCATGCTTCTGGACATTGAGCAACGCCTCCCGGATGATCGACAGCAGCTCCACCTTTTCCTTGGGCGAGAGAATGGCGTCGGAGAGCCGCCAGTCCAGCTCGATCTGGACGCCGCTGCCGCTCTGGATCTCGGCCGCCAGCGTCTTCACGGACTGGGTCCACGGCTGATCTGTAATGACTGGTGCCTCCTTAAGTGCAGCAAGCGATTGGCGCACATCCTCGTACACATGTCTGACCGTGCTGCGAATCTGACGCGTCTGCTCCTGGGTTTCTTCCTTGCTGTCCGAATGCTCCAGCTTATCCAGCTTAACAGACAACAGAAACAACGACTGCGAGATGCCGTCATGCAGCTCGCGGGCCAATTGCTCCCGTTCCTCCAGTGCCGCCTTCAGCGACTGTTCCCGCCGCAAGGTTTCTTGCGTAGCCTCCATCTTGGTGAATAGCGTCCGCAGCAGTGTCACTGTGATGGCAAACACAATAAACGGCGAGAGCAGATTGCCCAGCTCCATCGACAGATAAGGAAGCAGCACCGTGTGCCGGAGATACTCCCAGACCCCGATCGTCAGTGTCGGGATCCAGAGAATCAGCCATTTAATCTGTTTATAGGACATGCGGCACGCCTCCTTTGTTGCTGCATCAAGCTTAGACACACGTACTTAATAGTTGCGGAACCGCTCCTCATGCACCCGTTCGATATCATTCACATCACGGATACGAAGCTGGGCCAACCAGTTGCCGGCGAACGGAATATACCGTCCGGTGGCCTGGAAGGTAGCCTTGGTGAAGCCGGTAAAGGTGTCGACCTCCTCGTCATCATAAGGCTGAATCGGAATTTCGATCGCTCCCAGCTCCGGTTGATCCTCCGAGCGCAGGGTCAACGTGACGGATTTGGGTTCCCCCACCTCATCAGGCAGCCATACTTTGGTGATAATGTGATTGTCCGCACCCGGTACATTAGGTGTAATCCGAAGCGTAATATGCATTTCTTGTCCCATTAAATGCTCGGATACCGGCTCATTGGCAGGCAGCGGGCTAATGTAGGTGAAAATCCCGACGATCGCAATAATCAATGCCATGAGCACCGCATCCGCCTTGAGCAGCTGCCCTGCTGGCAGATTGCCGCGTTTGATCCGCAGCCGCAGCAGGAAGCCGACGATGACAACCAACAACACCAGACCCGTCTTGATTAGAAGCAGCGTACCCCAGGCTGTATAGAAGAGATATTCCATGCTCGGAATGAACAACAGGGTCGATAACACGCCGGTTACTGTAAGCACCAGGATTGAAATCCAGGCGGCCGTCGTAAAGGTCGCTGCAAAGCGACCCGCATCCTTGCGTTCCTCAAACCATAACGCCAGCAGCAAGAATAGCCCCCCTGCCCAGACTGCAGAAGCTGCGATATGAATGATATTCAGACCCAGTGAGTACACGAGCGGCTCATAGGCGGAGGCATGACCGCTCCAGCCCTCCAGACCCAGCGCCGCCAGCGCCCATATCGCCCGTGGCAGCCGGCCTGCCTTCAAGACCAGGAAGCCCAGTAGCGCAACCACGACAATTGCGGCCCATGTCAGGCCGATCTCTGTTCGTGTGAACAGCACCAACCAGTCCTCTGTGGGCTGCCCTTGCATGAGCTCCCGCGAATGAACGAATACATAGAGTAACGAACCGACCAGATAGGCCCGCATCAGCCACAATCCCCATGAGCGGAAGGCCCCAAGCACAACCTCGCTCTTATTACGCAGCATTGCGTGCCACAGCATCAAGCCCGCCGCGATCAACAAGGAGAGATAATACAATATTCTCGCGCCGTAGAGCGCCAGCTCCGCCGTTGTGAGCTGCGTCGCGACAGCATGTCCGGTATGCCCCAACTGCTCATGCAGATTAAACGAAGAGGCATCGCGCCCACCCGGGGGATCCCCGACGACGAAGATATACGAACCATTCACCGGATGACCATCAGCAGAGATTATATTAAAGGAGACGGTGTAGACCCCTTCGGAGAGTTCCGGCAGACCCAGCCGGATTGTGGTTCGGTCATCCGATACGCCCGCTCGTTCATCGGTTACCGGATTAGACTGCGAATCCAACACCCGTAGCGAGCCGACCTGGGCTTCGATTTGTTCATTGAACTGTATGGCCACCTCTGGCGGGCTCTCCTCCATTTGGGCCCCCGGCTCTGGCGTGAACGACTCTGCAGTTGCATGCGCGGCAGCCGTCTGCGGCTGGATCAGCCAGCCCGCCGACAGAACGGCGATGAGCACCAGAGCCAATATATATCGTTGCGCGCGGTAACGCGGCAGCCTTGCAGATGAATACAAGGGAACACTTCCTCTCTTTACCTTATCCAATGCTAGTTTACTAAATCTAGCATCAATATACCAACGTCAAAACATTGAACAAATCCACCGTATCAGGTACAATGAGAGCTTGTCGGGACTTCGCGTCCTTTCCTTGACAGCACTATATGTAGGGTGTAAATTTATCTAAGCAACAAGATCTTGTATATTCAGTTCTTTTTATTAGAACTTACATAAGGAGTGACACTAGCAATTGGATATTATTAAACGCAATGGCCAGAAGGAAGAGCTCATTTTCTCCAAGTTGAAAAAGGTCATCGATTTTGCATGCGTCGATTTTGAGGGCTGTGACCCGCTGGAGCTGGAGACTGCCTTGCTCCCTTACTTCCGCAACAACATCACGACCAAGGAAGTTCAACGCACCCTGATTCAGGTTGCTGTAGAAAAGACCAGCATTGAGCAGCCTAATTGGCAGTATGTCGCCGCCAAGCTGCTTGTATACGATCTGTACAAAGAATCGCAAATTAACCGCAAGTACGGCTACTTCGGCTATGGCGATTTCTATTCACTGTTGACGTACTTGACCGACAAGAAGCTCTATGGCACTTATATTCTTGAGCATTATACCCGCGAGGAAATTCAGGAGCTGGGCAACTACATTGAGCCAGAACGCGATTATCTCTTCAACTATATTGGTCTGAAGACGCTGGCTGACCGCTATCTGATCAAAGGCTACAACGGCGACATCCTGGAGCTGCCGCAGGAAATGTTCATGGGCGTTGCCATGCATCTGGCGATGAAAGAGCAGGACAAGCTCCACTGGGCCAAGAAATTCTATGACGTGCTGAGCCGCCTGCAAATGACTGTAGCCACGCCGACACTGGCAAATGCGCGCAAGCCGTTCCATCAGCTCTCCAGCTGCTTCATCGATACCGTGCCTGATAACCTGTGGGGCATTTACAATGTCGATTCCAGCTTTGCACAAGTCTCCAAATTTGGCGGCGGCATGGGTATCTACATCGGTAAAGTCCGCAGCCGCGGCTCCAACATCCGGGGCTACAAAGGCGTGGCCGGCGGCGTCGTGCCGTGGATTAAAAACTACAATAATACAGCTATCGCCGTCGATCAGCTCGGCGTCCGTTCCGGCGCTGTAGCGATTTACCTGGACGTGTGGCACAAGGATATCTTTGACTTCCTGAACCTCAAGACCAACAACGGTGACGACCGCATGAAGGCACATGATATCTTCCCTGGCGTCTGTATTCCGGACCTGTTCATGCGCAAAGTAGAGAACCGCGAGTCGTGGTACCTGTTTGATCCGCTTGAGGTGCGTGAGTACATGGGCTGGTCGCTCGAGGACTCCTATGGCGAAGAGTGGGAAGCGCGCTACGAGGCTTGTGTGAACCATGAGTCGCTGAGCCGTGAGGAAGTACCGGCAATTGAAATTATGAAGAAAATTTTGACGAGCTCCTTCGAGACAGGTACGCCGTTTGTCTTCTACCGTGATACCGTCAACCGGGCCAACCCGAACAAGCACAAAGGGATCGTCTACTGCTCCAATCTGTGCACCGAGATCTGCCAGAACATGAGCCCGACCGAGTTCATCCAGACCACACACGAGGACGGAATCATTACGACCAAAATCAAGAGCGGCGATTATGTCGTATGCAACCTCTCCTCCCTCAACCTGGGGCGCACGCGCACCAAGCAAGAGATCGAGGAAGTCGTCACCTGCCAGATGCGGATGATGGACAATGTCATCGATTTGAACCACTATCCGATCCCGCAAGCGGAAATCACTAACAAGAAGTACCGCGCGGTCGGCCTTGGTACAAGCGGCTATCACCAGTGGCTGGCATTGAACAGTATCGCTTGGGAAAGTGACGAGCATCTGGAACGGGCAGACGAGCTGTACGAATGGATTAACTATTATGCCATCAAGGCTTCGATGAATATTGCCAAGGAAAAAGGGGCGTATCCCGTATTCGAGGGCAGCGAATGGCACACCGGCGTTTACTTCGAGCAGCGCGGCTATGAGAGTGCGGAGTGGCAGGAGCTGAAGGCTCAGGTTGCCGAGCATGGCGTCCGGAACGCCTGGATGTTCGCCATCGCGCCTACGGCTTCGACCTCGCTAATCGCGGGTTCAACGGCAGGCATCGACCCGATCTTCAACAAATTCTTTGTCGAAGAGAAGAAAAATGCAGTCATCCCGCAAACCGCGCCGAATCTGAACGAGGATACCTTCTGGTTCTACAAGGAAGCGCACCATATCGATCAGCACTGGAGCATCAAAGCCGCCGGCAAGCGCCAGCGCCATATCGACCAAGCGCAATCCTTCAACTTGTATATAACGCCGAACTACTCGGCCAAGGAATTCCTGGATCTCTACATGGCGGCCTGGAAAAACGGACTCAAAACCGTCTACTACGTCCGTAACAAGAGTCTGGAAGTTGAAGACTGCGAAAGCTGCAGCTCCTAAGCCTTTGCAAGCTGAGTAACGCGTCATGGTGGCCGCTGCAGCTTATCTCTAACGGCCACCATGGCGCTTATCTTGCGAAATATACGTAGGCCACTTGTCTAACGGCCACCAGCGCAGCTATTTCCTCGTAAACGCGTCATAACCAACCCTAATTACGAGAATAACTGCGCTCACGTCCGTTAGAATCTCAAAAGCACGATTCGAGGCACAATAGCTGCCGTGGTGGCCGTTACAAATTGAAAACAAAGCACACGCTTCCGAAGTGAGTTTTCCTTCGGAAAACTAAGCACATGCTTCCGAAGTGAGTTTTCCTTCGGAAAACTAAAAACAGGATTAACATGGAACTGCAGCCCAAGAAGCTGTTCAATGAGGACGGCGATCGCGACTGGGGCAAGCGCCGGATCATTGGAGGCAACACCACCAACCTGATTGAGCTTAATAACGTAAAATACGACTGGGCCACCAAGATGTACCGGACGATGATGAACAACTTCTGGATTCCTGAGGAGATTCCTCTGGCCCAGGACGCCAAAGACTATAAGAATTTGTCGCTCTCCGAGCGCAACAGCTACGATAAAATCATCAGCTTCCTGATCTTTCTGGATTCCCTGCAGACTGCTAACCTGCCCAACATTAACGAGTATATTACTGCCCCTGAGGTCAATCTGACCCTGACGGTTCAAACGTTCCAGGAAGCGGTGCACAGCCAGAGCTACTCGTACATTCTGGACAGTGTCTGCTCGGCTGAGGTGAGGGACCAAATCTACAACCTGTGGCGGGAAGATAAAAACCTGCTCAAACGCAACCGGTTCATCACGGATCTGTATGAGAATTTCATCGCCAACCCGTCTTCGCAAAATCTCGTCAAGACGATCATGGCCAACTATATTCTCGAAGGCATCTACTTCTACAGTGGCTTCAGCTTCTTCTATGCGCTTGGACGCCAGGGCAAAATGCTCGGCACTGTCTCCGAGATCAAGTACATCCAGCGGGATGAGCTGACGCATCTGGCTTTGTTCCAGGGCATCTTCCGTGAGGTCCGCAAGGAAAACCCAGAGCTATTCACGCCAGTTTTCGTTGAAGAACTGCGCCACATGATGAAGACTGCCGTCGAGCATGAAATTGAATGGGGTCAATACATCACCAACAACCAGATTGCCGGTCTTACGAACGATATCATTGACCAATATATCAAGTTCCTCTCCAACGAACGTCTGCGCAAGCTGGGCCTGGAGATTCTGTATCCTGAAGTGGTCGAGCATCCGATGCGCTGGGTTGAGAGCTTCAGTAACATGAACGGCATGAAAACCGACTTCTTCGAGCAGAAGGTCACGAACTACAGCAAGTCCTCCAATCTCAACTGGGGCGATCTGTAGAACCGTAGAACCGTCCTTAGCGATACACAATATAATGAGAATCAACAAAAAAAGCCTATGCGGACCCGCATAGGCTTTTTTCTTTTCCAGATGTTTGTGGATATGGCCCCACTCAATAGACATGCACGTTCATAATTCAGGCGGCTCCCAGGACTGCCTCCTGATCTGGGTAGGCTGCAGGCCAGTCTGTTGCTTGACAAGCCTTGCAAAGTGAAACGAGGTCTTGAAGCCGCAACGGTACGCAATTTCTGTTATCGTCAGTCCCGTGAAACGCAGCATTTCCACAGCCCGCAGCACGCGGTACTGCCAGACATATTTGATCGGTGTCGTGCCTTCGAATTTCTTGAACAGCCGGACGAGATGCTCCGTCGACACGCCGGCCCGGTCCGCTAGCGATTCAAGGGTAATCTCTTCATCGAAATGCCCATGAATCCAATCCTTGGCGCTGCGCATGGACGGGTGCAGCGCTACGTCCTCTGTACTTCCGTGCATATCCGCATACAGCTGAATTGCGGCATGCCCCATGCTGCGCATGATCGCACTGCTCTCCGCATGCTTGGTCCGAAGGGCAAGGACAAGGTCCGTAAGCCGGTTCAGTTCCTCCGTCAAGGGCACACAGAACGGCAATCCGCCAAGCAGATCCAGCAGCTCTGGCTCAGGAGCGTCCAGATGGATGGCCACCCAACGATGCCACGTCTCCTGCTTGTCTGCGAAGTGGAACTGCTCCTGATGCCCCGGCAGCAGAATGACCGCGTGACCGGGCTGTACGGTGTGGCTAGTCTGATCAATCGTCACGGTCATGGCTCCGGTGTGCAGTAGCACGAGCTGCACATCCTGCTGAATTCTCGGTCCGAACGCCCCGCCAGGCGGATAGACGATCGAGCCTGCCGTGGTCGTGGCAACCCTATCATAGGGTAGAACGGTTTCAGTTCCCGTCTTCATGGCCCGTTCCCTTGTCAGCTTCCGTTACTGCTTGTCCCCACTCCTGCTCTGCTAGCTGCTTGAACAGCAGCGCCTGCTGCCAGCGGTCGGAGATTTCTACGGCTTCACCGCCCGGAGTCATCGTGGTTATGGCATAATAGCCGGGCGGTCCCAGCTCGGTTACGAAGGGCAGGATCTGCCCCGCCGCTGCACCTGCCAGCCAGCGAGACATCCCCTTGCGCCACCATCTGGTGAAATGCGGAACCATAGGATGATCGCCCTCCGGGCCAATATCTACCTGAACCTGCTCACCATTGGAGATGCGAGCATGAATACCTGCCGTTCGATCCAATAGGGCCTCGAAGTGCTGTTCAGCGGCAGCAGATGTACCATTCATCTCTCCTGCCACGACATAGTGAGACAAGTCGATGATGAGTTTTAACTGGGGCACCTGTCTTACATAATTCACAGTCCGAATCAAGTCTTGCGTCACCGTGCCACGATGCGTTTCGACGAAGGTCGGCATCCGCTCCCCTTCTGCGGTACGCAGCAGGGCGTCCAACAGCCGCTCTGCCTCATGATCGACAACGAAGGCATCCATGACCTGGAGGTTCATGTACTGCACCCTTCCAAACGAACTCGCCGCCTGCAGTGCCTCCTTCAGACTGCGAGGCGATGTAGGAAAGGCAATTCCGCTGAAGGACAGGCCATAACGATCCAGCAGCGTGTGCCAGAGGTCTTGCTCTGCGGGGGCAGGGATCACAGCAGATATGCCCTGATAGCCCGCTTCGGCCACCTTTTCGAACTTCTGCTCCATCGTCCATTCCTTGCCGCCTTCGCCCAGCCCTCCCATCGCCCACCATGACTGTTCGATGGAGAGCCGCGGCGGTCCGGGCTTGCCGGATTGAATGCTGTTCCAGTCGCTCATAGCTCCTCCTCTTTGTATGCTTTAGTCCAGCGGATACTTCTCACGCAGATCCTCGCGGAAGGTGACGTTGGCATCTTCCCGGATGTAATGACATACATAGGAGCGGCGCCAACGGTCTTTGCTGCGGTTGCGGTTGGACGAGTGGATGAGCAGCTCATGAAAGAACAGGATATCGCCTTTCTCCATGATGACCGGGATCTGCTTGGTCGTATCGACACCTTCTGTCTCTTCCGTCCATGGCTCATGCTCATCATGATTTCTTACTGCACCATGCGACAACAGCCCAAGCTTGTGCGTACCGGGCATGACCCACAGACAGCCGTTCTCCTCGTCAACTTTTTCTTCCAGCGCGATCCACGCGGCAATCATCGTCATGGGATCGTTTTTGATGTAGTAATAATCCTGATGAGATGCCTGCCCCGGCGAACCGGGCTCTTTGTAGAAGTACATGCTTTGCACGCATACCGCCTTCTGTCCCATCAGCTGCGCCAGTCCGTCACGCACCAGCGGCAGCTTCATCATCTGCCTTGAGAAGCTGTCATGCTTGTGCGGATTAAACAAGCGGAGTGTATACTTTTTGGTCGCGTCACATGCTGCCCATTGCGGCATCGGGTCCTGGTTGCGAACATCGTAAATATGTCCATTAAATGCATTAATCAGATCGTCACTGCAGCCCTTCTTGATTAGAACATACCCGTTTTCTTGAAAAAATATCCGTTGCTCCTCGGTTAGCGGACTGGCTTTTGCCGTTTTTGCCTGTACCATAGGTGAGGCTCCCCCTTCATTGGTAAGCGTTATTTCTTAGCTTAAGCATACGCTATCCAAATTGCCTCGACCATGGCTGAACCTTGCACATTTGTGTCTGTGAATGTCATTTTCAAGCCCCAACCTCTTCAGGCAACCGCAGCCAATCCTCCACCTCCCCCGGCAGGATCGGTTTGGCAAAGTAGTAGCCTTGCGCCTCCTGGCACTGCTGCTCCTTGAGAAAGTTCAACTGATCGCTGTTCTCCACTCCCTCAGCCGTTACTCTCAGATTCAAATGCCGGGCCATCAAGGCAATCGTAGTTACAATCGCCGCATCACTGCTATCCACTGTAAGATCGGTAACGAAGGAGCGGTCGATCTTGAGCTTGTCGATGGGGAATTTTTTGAGATAGAGCAGCGAGCTGTACCCGGTGCCGAAGTCATCAATGCTGATCTTGACGCCAAGCGCCTTCAGCTCGGTTAATGTCCCGATTGCATAATCGACATCGGAGGTCATACTCTCGGTAATTTCCAGCTCCAGATATTGCGGCTCCAGGCCCGTTTCCGCCAGGATGCTCTGAACGCGCGCTACGAGATCGGTCTGGGCGAACTGCCTCATGGATAAATTCACGGATACGGTGATCGGCGAAAAGCCTTGTTCCTGCCACCGCTTGTTCTGCCTGCATGCCTCATGCAGCACCCATTCCCCGATCTGGAGAATGAGGCCGTTCTCCTCGGCAATCGGGATGAATGCTACGGGAGAGAGCAGCCCACGGTGTGGATGCTGCCAGCGAATCAGCGCCTCCACGCCTACGGTACGTGAGCTCATCAGGTCCAATTGGGGCTGGTACAACAGGAAGAACTGTCCTTGCTCCAGAGCCCGGCGCATATCATTCTCCAGCGACAGCCGTTCGTCGGCTGTGCTATTCATCCCTGGGGTAAACAGCCGATATTCATTGCGCAGCGTTTTGGCGCTGTACATGGCAATATCTGCGTTTTTGATCAAGTCATCAACGTTGTCTGCCTCGTCCGGATAGAAGGATACGCCTACACTGACGGTGATATGATATTCGCTATGCTCCATCGGAATCGGTGCGGTAAACGACTGAATGATCCGCTTTGCTGTCGCTTCCGCCTCTTCTCTTGCAGCCAGATCGGTGAGCAGAATGGTGAATTCGTCACCGCCCATGCGAAACACATGCTCCCGATTATCCACGACCGCAAGCAGCCGTTCGGTCACTGAGCGGAGGATGCGGTCGCCTACCGTATGGCCCAGGGAATCATTGATCGTCTTGAAGCGATCGACATCCAGCAGCAGAACCGCCATAATGGAACCATTCTCATGTGCACGGGTCAGCTCCCGGCTCAGTCGCTCCGACAGCAGGCGACGATTAGGCAGTCCAGTCAGTTCATCATGGTACGCCAAATAATTGATACGCTCCTCCGAGAACTTGCGCTGGCGATAAGGCTCCTCAATCGATACCTGATAAATTCCCTTGATTAAATAACAGTATCCAATCAACTTGTACACATGCCCTGCCACCATATAATAGTCTGTCGCCGTAGATGCAAAAGCGAACGCCGTCGTGGCTGCCGCCAGCCACGTCAATGCTTGAACAATCGTCAGGAGCGGTTGGGGACGCTCGGCTCGATTACGGTACATAATGGTAAAGGCGGTCATGCACAGCCCTGAAAAAACAATCGTCACCGCCACCGTGCGCATGCCCAGCAACCAGGCCCCGCTTAGCAGATGCTCTCCCCATTGCACGATCCCCCCGTGCAGGAAGGCGATAATCAGTAAACCCAGCACCGCTGAAAACACAAGCACCGGCAGCCGCCGCTTGGCAGGCATCACGCGGTCGGGCATCCGAAATATCGCAAACATGCCGACCACGCTGATAACCTGTACGGCTGCTGAATACACAAGACTGGAGGACGTATCCCCGATGCCCATGTAATAAGGCATGGCTTCATGCGTCCAGATGTGCATGAACTCCAACATGCCGACAACCAGGTACAGCGCCGCCAGATACAAACGATGCGCGGTGAGCGTATGCAGAAAAAAAAGACTGCCCAGCATCAGCATGGCAAAGCAGATGCCGTAATTAATAAACTCAATGCCGGTATGTATGAGAAGGTACGTCTGTACCTCGAAGTCCGTATAGATCCAGCCTCGCAGCGCCAACACCAGCGCAAAGCTGAGAACCGCCGCAATTGCCGTCCATATGGTCTTCTTCTCCGCCCTGTTGATGGACATGATTTCCTCCTATAAATGCGAAACCTATCATGCTTTTGAATCAAGGTGAAACGGCTGCGCCAGGCGTACAGGCTGTTGCACGGTTCATTCTAAGGTAGCCGACCCTGCAATCCGACCGCAGCATGCCGGATGGACAGCTCCGCAAGCCGGTCCAGCTCCTGCGCTTCAGCCAGCGTAACGGGCTGAAAGCGGATATAGTCACCCGGCTTAGCCTGCGCCAGCAGCGGCAGATCGCTTGATGCAACATGCGCGATGCACGGATAGCCTCCGGTCGTCTGACAGTCTGCCGTCAGCACGATCGGCTGGCCGCCCGGCGGCACCTGCACGACGCCGGGCGCAACCCCGTGCGAGCGCAGCTCCGCACGGGTCTCGCGTTCCAGCATGGGGCCGCTTAGCCGGCACCCCATGCGGTCCGAAGCGGGAGCCACCCGGTACGGCTCCCGGTACAACACTGAGCGGGCAGCTTCGCTGAACTGCCCGCTCTCCCGCCCCGGCATCGCGCGCAGCACGATGCCGCCGGGCGCATCGCCGCCGCCGTAGGCTGCCGGCGGCACCCACCAGGGCGGGGCGGCCCAGCTGCGCCCCGCCGTGCGGGCTTGCGCGGCAAGCGCAGCCGCCCACGCGCTCGCCCAGGGCGAGCCCGCGACACCGCCGCAGGGCAAGGTGTCGCCGGAGGCAAGGGCGCGGCCGGCGATGCCGCCGATGGCCGCGCGCACATCGGTACCGCGGCCGCCCAGCGCCGGCGGTACGGTAATGCCGCCGGCTACCGCCAGGTAGCCGCGGCAGCCAATGGTCGCGCGGCCGAGGCGCAGCCGGGCTCCGCGGGCCAGCCAGAGCGGCCGCCAGGTCGGCACCTCTTCGCCGTCCACCTGCGGCGACATATAGGCGCCGCAGACAGCGACCAGCACCGCTTCCTCGGCTATGAACTCAGCTCCGGTAAGCGTCATCTCCAGTCCGGCCGCTCCCTCGCTATTACCAGTGAGCAGATTGGCGATCCGCAGCGCATACGCGTCCATCGCCCCGCCAGCTGACAGACCCGTGTGACGCAGGCCCGGCCGTCCAAGATCCTGCACGGTCGTGAATAATCCCGGTGCAACGATTCGCAAGGTCATGCCTTATCGCCTCCTTCTGCCGGAGGAAGCGGAGGCGCAGTCGCAACGAAGCGAACACGGTCGCCCGCTCGCAGCAGCACTGGCTCCGCACGTCCCGGCTCAAATAGCTGCAGCGGTGTGCGCCCGATAATCTGCCAGCCTCCGGGTACTGCTAGCGGATAAATGCCGGTGTGCTCGCCGGCAATGCCTACCGACCCGGCAGGGACGCTGGCTCTCGGCATGCTCTTACGAGGCTGGGCGAGCTCACCCGGAAGCCCCGTCAGGTAAGGAAAACCTGGCATAAAGCCGATCATTGCCACCACATGCTCCGCTTCCTGGTGCATGCGGACGAAGCGTTCCGGGTCCATGCCCGCTCTTTCGCTGGCTTCCTCCAGATCCGGTCCATACCTGCCGCCATACCAGACCGGGACTTCGATCACCCGGGCCGCCTCCTGGCTCTGCTCCCTCCCGGTCCTCGTAAACAGCGCTTGCAAAGCTTCACACACCAATTCGAAGGGCGTACCCTTGCGCCCCTTCTGCATCGCCTCGCGCCGCACCTGCACCGCATCGTAGAATACCGTCACCCGGTCATACGCGGGGACGGTATCGATGAGCCAGGCCGGCCGGAGTTCATGGAGCCTGGCGGCCATCGCCGCGCCTTGGCTTGTTATGGTATCGTTGGAAGCACTTACGGTTACAGCTCGGTCACCCAGCGGTTCAATCCTTAACTTATATGTATAGGGGGATTCCTGACTTGTATTCACATGTTTCATGCTGTTCCTCTCCTCTGAACCAAAAGCATTCATTCTTATATTGAAGCAAAGCAGTATCGCTTGTCCAGCATTTCTTCCCTCTGCTAGCAATTCCAACCTATTCAAATTTGACAAATCGACGCGTCCTCTATATTGTTTGGTGAAGGTAACGAACACAGGAAGGAAAGGAGAGCTGTGAGTGGAGCAGTTTGAATTAGCGGAGATTCAGATGACATCGCAGTCGGACAAGCATCAGCTGATGTTTGCTTCTGCGCAGCTCGTCGTTGTGACCGAGATGGGCTCAAGGCTATGGTATGTAGATGTTAACGGCATTGCGGACGAGGCCTTGCTGCAGTATTACTATACCGCCGAGGACATCCAAATTGAGCTGGAGCTGATTACGGCAGGTGGGAAACGTGTGAACGGCAGCGGCTTTTTCCATGCGAATCCCAAGCACCAGGCAGCCGCGATTCGTGGCGATGGGGAATTAAGCGGTCTATAAGTGATCATCCATAGGCGTAACAAAGCCTCCATCCCAACGCCACAAGCGGGGTGGAGGCTTCTTCATGGATTCAGGTATGGAGACAATACTGAAGAAGTGCTCTCATTTCCAAAAACTGCAGCTGCTCCAATGCTTCACGGGCACGCTCATCCTCCTGCCGCTCGTACTGCAGTCGCTCGACAGCATCAACGAACGGGTAGGGGTTCCAGGCGTCGGCGTCCCGCAGCTGCTGCAGTGCACTTCTTACCTCCCCTTGCGGCAGATCCTCCACTTGCACTTGCTCCCGCAGCCAACGGCTTGCTTCCTGGTGCAGCTCTGTCATTGCCGGATGGCCAGCTGCCTGTCTCATCCAGTACTTGGCATTGCTGAAATCGCCCTCCATCCGGTGCATGATGCCATGCCAATAGCTGCCCGTCGGATGATGCATATCCTGTGATAACGTATGCGAGCGGTCCAGGCTGTCATTCCATAGATGCAGGCCAGATTGGATGGCGAGCACCTTATCGGCATTGCCTGTCTGCGCATTTGTATCATGAATCCGAAGCTCGGCAATCTGCTTGTCGAGCTCCTCATCCCAGATCCGTCTTGGCTGCAGGGACTGTAGCGGCCTTCTCTCCTCAAGCAGCACCATAATCGATTCGATTTTTGTAGGTTGTTCTGTCATATGTATCTCCCTCCCGAATATTATCCCGATAATCATTCCGTGCCTATTGTACCATTACCCTACACGGTCTGTCGTGTCACAGGTTACCCTTTTCTTCTATAAAAAAAGGCCATCTCCTCGGTCATTTCACCGAGAAAACAGCCTTCAGCATCGTATTATTTTATAATCACCGCATGCACCTTGCCAGGGCCGTGAATACCAATCGTCAGGTCATTCTCGATATCGGCACTCCGACTCGGACCTGTGATCAGATTCAGCGATGCTGGCATGTCAGCAGCATCAGGATACTGCCGCTTGAAGTGCTCGAAGGCCTCGCCAATTCGCATGACCAGCTGATCCGCATGGAATACCGCCAGCAGCGCATCCGTCAGCAGACTCACGGAGCGTCCCTTGCCGCCGCTGCTGAAGAGCGCCAGCGAGCTGGTCGAGGAGACGGCGTAATCCGGCCATACGATGCCAAGGCGGCAGGTCTCTGCAGCCCGTAGCAGCCGTTCACGCTGCTGCCATAATCCCGTCTCGCCGCTAGGCGACAGACCCGGATCGATGGCGTCCGCCCCATCTTCGCGCCATGGAACAATCTCAATTCCCGCCGCCCGTACTGGCTCGTCGAAGCCAAGCGCAATTAACTGCTCATGCTCCCAACGCGTAATGCGGGTGATGCCATGCTCCTCGCAAATCTGCCGGATATAAGCAGCCACCGCCGCAGGTGCCTCTGCTTCTTCAACAATCAGCACTTTGCCGCTGAGCGCCGTCCAGTTGGCCATGAATTGCTCGATATGCTCTTCACGCGTCATGGTACGCTCCCGATAGAAGTCCGGCACCCCCTTGAAGGGGCGCTCAGGCGGGGTCTGACTTGGCGTACGGCGGCCCAGCCGCGAGGCAATATTGTTCATAAAGGCATCCCGTCCGGTCATAGTACCGTGCGCCCGTTTGTCTGATGAACCGCTCATGCCTTGCCCCCCTCCTTTCGCTTGCGTGCCAGTTCCTGCTGCAGCGCGCCCCATTTGTCGCGGAACGACTGCTTGGGCAGCATCGGCATGAATCGGGACTGGGTCCAGCCGGAGAGTGGCGGCGGTCCCGACTTGATCATGCCTTCCCGAACCAGCGGCTTCTGCATATAGTAGGCCGACTTGGTAGCCAGCTTGTAGAGCGTAATATTGCCAAATATCGTCTGATACGATTTGAAGGCCACCCGCTCCGGCAGCGCAGTCAGCTTCATCTTGACCTTGCGGTGCCGCAGATGAACGAGCATATCATGCAGCGGAATCTTCACGGGACAAGCCTCGTAGCAGGCACCACACAGACTGGAGGCGTATGCCAGAGTACCCGCTTCCTTCATATCCTGCTGCAGGAGAGGCGTCAATACGGCCCCGATCGGTCCGCTGTAGACTGAACCGTACGTATGACCGCCGACATGGCGATATACCGGACAGACATTCAGACAAGCCGCGCAGCGAATGCAATTGAGAACCTCCTGGAAGATCGGGTCGCCGAGCTGCTCCGATCGGCCATTGTCGAGAATAATGACATGCAATTCTTCCGGGCCGTCCAGATCGCCGCTTGCCTTGGGACCGGTCAGAATGGAGGTATAGGTAGTCAGCTTTTGGCCTGTGGCGCTACGTGCCAGCAGGTTCAGCACCACCTCCAGATCTTCGAATGTCGGCACCAGCCGCTCCATCCCCATCACAACGACATGTACCTTGGGTAGTGTGGATACCATACGGCCATTGCCTTCATTGGAGACAAGGGTAATCGACCCCGACTCCGCAACGCCGAAGTTGCAGCCCGTAAGTCCGATGTCCGCCTCCAGGAAATAGTTGCGCAGCTTCTTACGTGCGTATTCTGCCAGCACCTTGGTCTCCGGCTCGAAGTGCTCGCCCGAGGCATCGGTGAACAGCTTGGCAATCTGCTGCTTGTTCTTGTGGATCGCCGGAATGATCAGATGCGAGGGCGTCTCACGAGCCAATTGCAGAATGTACTCTCCCAAATCGGTCTCAATGGCATCGATCCCCTTTTTCTCCAGCTCCTGATTGAGATGGATCTCCTCTGACACCATGGATTTTCCCTTGGCAACCAGCTTCGCCTTATTCCGCTCGGCAATATCCATGAATGTCCGTACCGCATCCTTGCCCTCCTTGGCAAAATAGACATGACCTCCGCCCTTCACCACATTGTCGGCAAACTGGCCCAGGTAGTAGTCCAGGTTGTCGATGGTATGCGAACGAATGGCTTTGCCGCGCTCCCGCCAGGCCTCCCAATCGCCGAAGGTGTCCATCGCCTGCAGGCGACCACTTTTCAACTTGTCCGTCGTAAATGCAACGGCCTTGCGCAGAAATTCATCGGAGAGCGCATGTCGGGTCCGCGACTTGAGTCCCGTGCCAATCCGCTCGTCTACCGCTGTATTGCCGTGTCCGCTCATCGCTTCGTTCTCCCTTCCTCCAGCAGCTGGGCCAGATGCATCACACGCACTGGCTTGCCTTCTTTATTAAGCCTGCCTCCGATATTCATCAGACAGCCCATGTCTGTTCCAACCAGCACCTCTGCCCCGGTCTGGCACACATTGCCCGCTTTCTCGCACACCATGGCCTCCGACATATCCGCCATCTTGATGGCGAAGGTTCCGCCAAAGCCGCAGCAATCTTCGCGCTTGGGCAGCTCGACATAAGACATATCCGCCACGGAGGACAGCAGCTTCATCGGCTCCTCCTTGACGCCCAGCAGACGCATGGCGTGGCAAGAAGGATGATACGTCACCTTATGCGGGAAGGAAGCCCCCAGATCGCTCACGCCGAGCACGCCAACCAGGAATTGCGAGAATTCGTACATCTTGCCGACCAGCGCCTCCGCCTTGGCTGCCCATTCCGGCTCATCACGGAACAGGTACGGGTAGAAATGATGAACCATGCCCGTGCAGGAACCGGACGGCGAAACCACATAATCGCTATGCTCAAATGCCCGAATCAGCTGTCGCGAGACCTCCCTGGCTTCATCCTGATAACCACTGTTGAAGGCCGGCTGCCCGCAGCAGGTCTGCGCCTCCGGGAAATCTACCTCACAGCCGTAGTCGGTTAGAATCCGGGCAACGCTTTCAACAACCTCCGGATACAGATTATCGGCCAGACATGTGATGAATAACGATACTTTCATGAGTTTGCACCTCTGCGCTCAGATTGAAAACGATATGTTATCAGGTTATCAGACATCTGACAAAAAGAAAAGGGGGAAGCCACAATTTTCTTGTGTCTTCACCCTTTAATGTAGGCGCGCAGCACTTGCTCGACATGGTCGAGATGGGTGCGCATCGCTTGCTCCGCTCCCTGTGCGTCCCGCTTGGCGACTGCATTGTAGATCGCCTGATGCTCGTCCCATAGTCGATGCGATACCTCGGCGTTGCTGTAGAGCTGCAACCGCCGCGTCTCGCGGATCGCGGTCTCCATCTGTGAAGAGATGGAGTCCAGCAGCCGCACCATGATGCTGTTATGTGTCGCTTCCGCGAGCAGCTTGTGGAATCGGATATCTGCAGCTTCGCCCTCGGCTTCATCGCCCAGATGAGCCTTCATGCTGGATAGCAGCTCCTCGAACGCTCGCAGATCCGCTTCCGTATGCTTGACGGCCGCAATGGCACTGTTAGCAATCTCCAGCGCCTTGCGCGCCTCCAGCAGCTCCAGGACAGACTCTCGACCCGGGAGCAGCAAGCCCGGGAGCTCCAGCTCCTGTGGCGTCAGCTCCCGGACGAAGCAGCCTTCGCCCTGACGGATCTCGATGAGTCCCTTGGCCTTGAGTGCGCTCAAGGCCTCGCGCATCGTCGAGCGGCCGACCTGGAACTGCTCGGAGAGCTCTTTGGTTGAGGGCAGCTTGTCACCGCTGCGCCAGCCGCCCTGCTCGATACGCTCCTGCAGCCGGTCAGCGATTTGCTCGTAGATTTTTTGCGTTTTGATTCTGGCGAATTCTTGCATGGCTCGTTCCTCCGTGAGGATGGATCCGCCGATTACGCCTGTCCTGGCGATACCTCCGGCGTTGTCAGCTTATCGTAGAAGTCAACGACCTTGTCCTTGTCTTCTGAGCCGCGCAGCGCCATCGCCGAACGCGGATGCTCGTCGAACATACCGGTAATCATGTAAGGGATAATGTAGCCCCATTCTTCTTTTTCGCGCAATGGCAGCATGTATTGCTCGATCATGTCCAGTACCGGACGGACATTATATCTCGGGTTCTTCAGATGGGCGACTAGCAGCTCCGTTGGGCAGTTGCCGGCAGCGCGACCCATGCCATAGACGGAAGCATCCAGCAGTTCTACGCCCTTATCGACGGATACGAGCGTGTTGGCAAATGCCAGCTGCATGTTGTTGTGCGTGTGCACACCCAAGCGTTTTTTCGGCAGATATTTCTTGAACTTCTCCACCAGCAGGTTGAAGTCGCTTGGCGCCAGACTGCCATACGAATCGACAATGTAGACCACGTCTACGACGCTGTCATTGATCTGCTCGAACGCTTCGAGCAGCTGATGCTCCATGACATTGGACAGTGCCATAATGTTCAGCGTCGTCTCATAACCACGGTCGTGGAACAATTGAACAAGCTCGAGCGCCTTGTCCACGTCTTGAATGTAGGTGGCGACACGGATCAAGTCCAGCAGACTTTCTTCGCGCGGCAAAATGTCACTCTCGTCTACACGGCCGATATCAACCAGCGCGGACAGCTTGGTATCCAGCTTCTGCGGGATGACTTTGCGCAGGAAATCGTCGTCCAGGAAACGCCATGGACCCGCTGCGTCAGCACCCTTCAATAGCTTTGGTGAGTTTTTGTAGCCAATCTCCATATATTCCACACCAGCCTCGTTCAGGCTGTTGTACAGATGCTGAACAAATTCGATGCTGAAGTCCCAGTTGTTGACAAGCCCGCCGTCACGGATCGTGCAGTCGACGATTTTGTAGTTAGTTGCTGCTTTTGCATTCATCGCTTCGTTGCCCCTTTACCTATAAAAATTTCATCATTCTTTTCATCATACTGTAAAGTGGGCGCGAACGCAAAGAGAAGTTGCCCGCCAGACCCCTACAAAATCTCCCCACAAAGTGAAGTCTTTTCTTCGAAGCTTAGCCAGATACTTTGCGGGGGCCCCGAAAACTTATAAATTCTTTCTAAGAACAAAATCATCCTGCGGATGATTCTAAGAGACTCATCCCCTTGCTCTAACGACCGACAAGCGGGTTGCCGAGCAAATAGAGGAACAAAGGTGCGTTACAGCGACCGACCAGCGGGTTGCCAGTCAAATAGAGGAACAAAGATGCGTTACAGCGACCGATCAGCGGGTTGCCAGATCAAATAGAGGAACAAAGGTGCGTTACAGCGGCCGACCAGTGGGTTGCCAGTCAAATAGAGGAACAAAGGTGCGTTACAGCGACCGACCAGCAGGTTGCCAGTCAAATAGAGGAACAAAGGTGCGTTACAGCGACCGACCAGCGGGTTGCCAGTCAAATAGAGGAACAAAGGTGCGTTACAGCGACCGACCAGCGGGTTGCCAGACAAATAGAGGAACAAAGGTGCGTTACAGCGGCCGACCAGCGGGTTGCCGAGCAAATAGAGGAACAAAGGTGCGTTACAGCGGCCGATCAATTGGTTGGCGGACACATCTTATCCACAACATACAAAAATCATAGTTTCCTATCTAACAAAAAATCCGCGCCGCAGCCCGGTAGAGGCTGTGGCGCGGATCGGCAACCGTGGATCGCTTATTATGAATTGTCCTTGGCCAGCATCTCGCGCACCCGCGGTGCCACCTCGGTACCTAGCAGCTCGATCGCACGCAGGACTTGCTCATGCGGCATCGTACCTAGCGGCATATGGATCAGGAAGCGCGTTACGCCGACATTGCGGTGCAGGTCGACGATCTTGGACGCCACTGTCTCAGGATTCCCAACATACAGCGCGCCTTCTCTGCTGCGGGCCGCATCGTACGCTTCACGTGTATACGGAGGCCATCCCCGCTCCCGGCCAATCTGGTTCATGACCGCCTGCGTCGACGGGAAGAACCGCTCAACCGCCTCCTCGTTCGTATCTGCGAGGAAGCCGTGGGAGTGGGAAGCAACTGACAGCGACGCCGGATCATGTCCCGCACGCTCGGCTGCCCGCTTGTACAGCTTCACGAGCGGTGCAAATTGGGCCGGTTGGCCGCCGATAATTGCCAATGCCAGTGGCAGACCCAGCTGTCCAGCGCGCACGACGGACTCTGGCGTGCCGCCTGAGGCGATCCAGACCGGCAGCGGGCTTTGGACCGGACGCGGATAGACGCCAAGGTTATGGATGGCTGGCCGGTGCTTGCTGCCGGGCCAGGTCACCTTCTCCGATTCGCGAAGCCGCAGCAGCAGCTCCAGCTTTTCCTCGAACAGTTCATGATAGTCATTCAGATCATAACCGAACAACGGAAACGACTCGATGAACGAACCGCGGCCCGCCATAATCTCCGCCCGTCCCTCCGACAGACCGTCGACAGTCGCAAACGCCTGGAACACGCGCACCGGATCGTCCGAGGAGAGCACCGTTACCGCGCTGCTGAGCCGGATCCGCTTCGTCCGAGTAGCGGCAGCCGCTAATACAAGCGCAGGGTTGGAGGCTGCATAATCCTCCCGGTGATGCTCACCTACCGCATACACATCCAGTCCCACTTGATCTGCCAGGACAATCTCCTCAACAACCTCCCTCAGCCGCTGGGCGTGACTCATGACCTCGCCCGTCTGCGGATCAGGTGACGTTTCTACAAAAGTGCTAATACCGATCTCCACTGAAGTTCCCCCTTACACTTACTTTGATTAAGTAGCTATACTCTGTGTATCATTATACAGATTATGAGGAAGGTTTGCCAAGTCTGTGTCGATCAACTGTGAGTTAAAGTATCAACCACATAAACCACGCTACCGGAACTTACGAGAGCGTCGATTAATTAGCTGGCTCCAAGGGAGAATGTGCTAACGGCCACCAGAGCGCTTAATCGTAAAGAAAATGGACGGTTGCAAAGCTAACGGCCACAGACGCACTTATTTGCTCTAAAACTAGACATTTCGGCTGAAAACGCGTCAATAACTGCGCTCCTGTCCGTTAGAATTGCAAATGGCATGTTTAAGGCCTAATAGGTGCTGTGGTGTCCGTTACAGCAAAAAATGAATCCTGAGTGATGCGCGATAACCGATACAGTATATTAATCGACCCTCTCGTGGCAATCGTTAGGAAGAGGCGGAACACCTCACAGATGCAGCTTCATCCCTTACATAACCAGCATGTCCCGCCAACGCAACCGTGATGCGCCCCGACACAGTAAAAAGGACGGTCTACTGACCACCCATCCTTCTACTATACCTACTAACCTATCCCACCGACCGAGACTAGCTTACAAACGTTACAGCCACCAGTTGGCGGGATGGGCAGCCCAGCTCACATACGCAAAAACTTAACGTAAAACAGCGTCGCCGTCAAAAGACGGCGACGCTAGGTTCACTCTGTTACATTGCAGCTGTCACTACATTAAGAAATCTCAGCCTGCTGAGCCATCAGGTTGTCGAACTCCTTCTCCAGGTTGTCCCGGTACGACTTCACCTCGGGTACCTCGGTCGGTTCCTCGAAGGTGCCTGTGAAGATCTGGCCTTCCGTTTCCACCAGCACATCCAGAAAGCCCTGTACGAGCTGCCCGGTTACGCTGTCGGGATGTTCAGACGCGGTCGCTTCATAGCTGGCTTTGGCTTCAGCGGTGACCTGCATCGTCTCAAAATCATAGTTTGGCGTGTTGTTAAGACCATACATATATTTGGGCAAGTAATCGTTCAAATAGATGTCCCGCACTTCATCGGCCTCAGGGCTGCCAGCGTAGAGCTTCAGATAGTCCTCAGCCGTCAATAAGCGGCGGGCCAGCTCATCCCAGCCGACAATCAGTCCGCCGTCGCTTGCGGAGATTTCGTCCGATTCCATGGCCTTCAGGTTGATGTACGCCACCAGGTCATAGCTGAGTGTATCTTCATATGCCTGAAACGCGCCATAGTCCACAATCGGGAAAAATGACCCCTCGGTGGTAATGAATGTATAGTTGCCTTTCAGCTTGCTGAGAATGAGTTCGCGCACGGTCTCATCAGGCACCTCTGACACATTGTCCTCGGTAACCGGCAGCTGAACATTAATCAGCACGGGCTGGAGATCCTGACTGAAAAACTGTTCCTGGGAGTAACTTAAATCCTGTTCATAGAAAGCAAACACATCCCGAACCATGGCATCTGCCTGCTCTTGCTCGGCCTCAGACAGACGCGCGTCGAGGAAGGCGATTAGTTCGGCAGCCTCCGTGGCCTCCTCTTTCAGCGCTTCCCACTCCTGGGCGAGCTTCTCCTCCGGCGTCTCCTCATCAACCGGATCTTCCGGCGGCTGCTCGACAACGCCTGGATCTTCGCCGCCTACCGGATCCGTCGTTTCTCCGGCGTCATTGCAGCCCGCAATCGCCACCGAAGCGGCTAGCAGACCGGTCAACATCAGCTTGGACCATCGCCATGGCATCATCCGTTCTCAGCTCCTCTCCCGCAAAGGCTTCTCTGCATTATTTACCCTTTAGACGGTTTGAATAACGCCAAAGTTGCAAATGGGGAGGCCAGGCGTAGTGAGCAACACAAAATCAGTGCGAGTTATTAAGCCGCCTTGCGGGACCCGAACCGGCTGTCCAAAGCAGCCATCCGGCTGCCGGCTACAAGCAAGTGAGCCGCCATAATCCCCAGCGCCAGGTGCAGTTCATTGCCGGAGAATCCGCCACCCCAGGACACGGTGAACGTCGCGACGATCAAAATAATAATAAAGGCAATGCTCAGCACGCGCGTGCCCAATCCCAGAATCATGCTAATACCGCCCAGCAGCTCGACCAGAGCAACCACATAGGCCATAAAGCCCGGGATACCCAGGCTCTCAAAAAAGCCGACTGTACCATCAATACCACCTTGGAACTTTTGCAATCCATGCATAAAAAAGATAAATCCCAAACCAATTCGTACAATTAAACTACCCATTTCTACATTGGAAGCTTTCATTCTTCATATCCTCCGTTCACACTACAAAACGTAGTGCATTTAATTAATCGGAGCCTGACCGGCTGTAACTCACCGGTCGGTCCGTTGATCGTTACACAACCGCCCAGAAAAGCATCCCCATCAGCAGCAACAGCATCCCCGACGATCCTGCCAGAGTGGTCCACGGCAGCTCGGGCGACACATCCTGAACCGGGTTTAGAATCTTGCGAATCCGGTAGTTCACCGCATGTTCAGCAAATGACACGTGCGCAAACGGTTGAGCCCCTGATTGTCCAGATCTCAGCAGCTTGAGCAGTGCGCTGCCAATAAAAGCCTCGCTGCCTTGCTCACGAGAAGCATAGCCATCCGCCAGAATTTCTCGAGCCAGATGATAATTGTCGGCCAGCCAACGGAGAACAGGAATATACCAGAATACAGAAGCGAACAGCGTTGTCATAAAGGTTTTCAGCGGGTCATGATGCCGCAAATGATGCATCTCATGCAGAATGACCGCCCGTTCTTCTTCCTTATCCAGCAGCTCCAGCAATCCTGTTGACAGAATGATCCGACGGTTGATAAACCCCATTGTAAATGCCAGGGGAGCAGCGGATGAAATGACCAGCAGCCTCTCTCCCGTAATCTGGCCGTACTTCATGGCCATCAAGGCCGTCGCGCGGCTGTCGCGGCTTCGCTCCAGCTTGTGCTCCGCGCGTCTGATGAGCCACAACTGGCGTAAGATGTTGACAACCAAAGAAGCAAGAGTCGTAAGCACGATAGCATCAAGCACATAAGCAAATGAAAAAATGCCCATGGAGCGCATCCACATATTACAGAGATGAAACAAATTCGTCTTCAAATTCCATCCAAAAAACAAATGGCAGGCGTAGAGCAGCATTTGAGCCACGACAATGCCCGAGATGAGCATGGAGGTAACAAACGCAGAACGCGAACGATTATTCCACATCAGGATCGGTCCTTTTTAAGTTGTTGGATCCGCTTCTCCAGTTGATCCAGCAGATCGGGGTCGGCTTCATCGAGCGCATCCACCATATGGTTGACAATCAGCGGCCCGAATTCGTCCAGCAGCTCGCCCGTGAGCTCCTTGGACTGCGCCTCCAAGAATGCCTCCCGCGAACGGGTCGGCCGGTATAGCGACGCCTTGCGGCCTGGTAGCTTGTCCAGAAATCCCTTCTCCGTCAAACGGTTCATGACGGTCATCACTGTATTGAAGCTGAGGGGCTTCTCCTGATGCAGCTGCAGCTGATGCTGCACATCCTTGATGGTCAGCTCCGTATTATCCCACAGAATCGTCATCACCCGTGCCTCCAAGGGGCCAAAAAACCGATTCATCCCCCTTTCATGGTATTTGAAGTTCTCTATCTTCATAACTTCCCCACCTCACACTACGTATTGTAGTGCAACTGTTCATCGGTTGTCAACGTTCCCCCGGTAAGGGGGAGCAACCACCCCCACAGAACGGAAGTTTCTACTCCGAGAGAATGATAGCTAATGGAAATCCAACAATTAAATACAATAACACGGTCGCTCCTATCCCGCTGCGAATGATGGTGCGCCGATCATACCGGCCAACAATCAGTGCAATCCAGGCGATCAGGATGATGCCCAGTGTAATGAACTGCCAAGGCGATACCAACGTCTCCGCACGAATCATTGTGGCACCTCCCTTCGCTCAAATGTCTGAATCTGCTGCAGAAGATAAGCATGGTTGTGCTGAAGTGCTTCGTCATAACTGTAAGGCATGACATCCTCTGATTCAGTCAGCACCATGGCTCTGCCTGCTTCGTCCGTCGTGTTGAACATACGCATGTAGACATCGAGCGGCACATTCTGCTCCTGCAGATGCAGTAGCCAAGGCTGCATATCCTGATACTCATAAAATGGAATTTCGACCGCCCGTAGACCTGACGACGTGTTGTGTACGAAACACAGGCTGGGCAGGACATGCGCGAGCGGCTGCCGCTCCCGCCATTTCGATTCTTTGTACGCATAATGATTGATTGCTACATGATGGGCGATACTGGCTTTTACGATCTCCGAGAGCTGAACCGTTTGTTCGGTCCGGCTGCGGTTCGTTTTGTCGTAGCGTATCAGCTCCAAACGATCTCTGAATAAGTGATAGCTGCTCAGATGCGTATTCTCCCAGACGAACTTATCCAGCAGCTTGTAGCCCTTCCATGCAAGCCAGAGACCCGCAGCAACAAGAGGCAACAGCAAGAGAGCCCAGCCGCCAAGAGCCCTTGCGCCATATCCAGACCACCCGGCCATCGCCAGGCCGAAGATAATCAGCAGTGTAAAGCATTCAAAGGAGAGGATCCAGTAAAAGGGCTGCATCTTCCGGTCGCAGCGGGCATGAATAAGGTTCGGCTTTGTTTCCATCATATGCACGTCCTTCCGGCCAATATATTCCTATCTACTACGCGCCACAAGGTGAAACGATTCAAAAAAGAAAGAAGAACCCGGCAGGCGGGTCACGCCTGACAGGCTCTGTTGTTCGGGCTTTCACTATTTTGAAGCAATCTGCACGTGCACGTTCAGCTCACGCAGGCTTTTATAAAACGCCTCATCAATCTGGTCATCTGTAATGATCGTATGGACCTTGGACAGATCGGCTACATGCGCGAACGTCTTGAGTCCAAACTTGCTGTGGTCGGCCAAAAGAAATACCTGCTCGGCCATACCGATCATCCGGCTCTTGATAATCGCTTGCTGTTCATTCGTCTCGCTGATCCCGCGCTCCAGATGGATGCCCTTGCAGGAGATGAATGCCTTATCGACATGGTAAGATTCCAGGGAACGCTCCGCGAGCGGACCGACATAGGAGAGCGATCGGGGTGCCAGGGTACCGCCAGTGGAAATCACCTCCACGCGCTCCTTGGTACTCAGCGCAATCGCTACCTGAATCGAGTTGGTCAGCACCGTGAGAGGTATGTCCGGCAGAATGGAAGCCATATACCAAGCCGTCGTACTGGCATCCAGAATGATTCGTTCCCTCGGTCCGATATGCTGCACCGCTTCTGCAGCGATGCGCTTCTTTTCCTCGATGTAGGCAATCTCCCGCTCCGTATGAGGGACTTCCGTCTGCTGTTCTTTCACGCTGACAGCCCCGCCGTGACTCCGCTTCAGCCGTCCCGCTTGCTCCAGCCGGTCGAGATCGCGGCGGATTGTCTCTTCCGTGACGCTGCATAGCTCGCTCAGCTCCGACACCCGGATGCTGCCCCGTTCATTGACCAGCTGCACGATTTTCTCATACCGCTCCATTACGAGCATCCCATTCACTTCCCGACGTCTTATTGTAAACCCGTCACTTGCACAAATTCAGCGTATGCCTTATCCCAGACTTCCGGCTCCTGCGGCTCATAAAGAGCAGCAGGGAACGAATCACGGACAATGCTGCGTGCATCACGAATCGATTGAATTTCACCCAATGCCATGTATTGTACCAGAATATTGCCGATTGCGCTCGCTTCTACAGGACCCGCCCATACCGGCTTGCCGATGGCCTCCGCTGTCAATTGGCATAACAACTCATTCTGAATCCCGCCGCCCACCATATGCAGGCCTGCGAACTCAACTCCCGAGAGCTCCGCAGTCAGTCCCAGAATGTAGCGATACTTGAGTGCCAGACTGTCCATGATGCAGCGGGTGATCTGCCCGGGCGTTTCAGGGACGGTCTGATTCGTGGTGCGGCAGTAAGCCTGAATTGCCGATGGCATATGCGACGGATTGAAGAAGGACTCGTGATCCGGATCAATGAAGCTGATGCAGGCTGACTCCTGACGGGCCAATTGGGCGAGTCCGGCGAAGGATACGTCCTGGCCTTCCTGCTCCCAGATCCGCTTGCATTCCTGAATGATCCAGAGGCCCATAATATTCTTGAGCAGACGGAAGGTCCCGCCTACACCACCTTCATTAGTGAAGTTCAACTCACGTGCGCGCTCGGTCAGCACGGGAGCATCCACCTCTGTTCCCATCAGCGACCATGTACCACAGCTCAAGTATGCAAACGGCCCTTCCCCTGCGGGTACCGCAGCAACAGCGGAACCGGTGTCATGCTCAGCTACGGCTATGACCGGACAAGCCGGCACATCCAGCTCTGCCGCGAGCTCTGGCCGCAGCTGCCCAACAACCGTGCCTGGCAAGACAACAGGGGCAAACAAATGGGCTGGCAAACCAAGCCGCTCGATCAGTTCCCGGTCCCAATCCTGTTCCAGCGGATGATATAGCTGGGTGGTTGAAGCATTGGAGAACTCACTCTTGCGCTCCCCCGTCAGGAAGTAACGAAGCAGATCAGGGATCATCAGCAGCTGATCCGCTTGCTGAAGCGCCACGGCCTGCCGTTCCTTCAGCGCATATAGCTGAAAGATTGTATTAAACTGCAGAAACTGAATGCCGTTGCGCCCGAACAGCTCACGCTCGGGAATCTGCTCGAATACCTGGGCCATCACCCCATCGGTCTGATGGTCGCGATAGTGATAAGGATTACCCAGCAGCTCGCCGTTTTTATCCAGCAGGCCATAATCAACGGCCCACGAGTCAATGGCGATACTGCGGAACGCCAGCCCTTGCTGCCTGGCCTTGATGATGCCTTGCTTCATCTCATGGTACAGCCGCAAAATATCCCAGTGCAAATGCTTGCCCGTGTGTACCGGATCATTGGCAAAACGGTGGACTTCCCGAACCGTCAGCTTGCCATTCTCCAGGGTGCCGAGAAGCGCTCTGCCGCTGCTTGCGCCAAGGTCGAAGGCGAGGACACTCACCAGCTGGCACCACCCTTGCCGCGCGGCGCGATACTCTCCTCATAGCCGCTCGCCAGATAAGCTGCCATCGGATCAACCGGCACGCCTTGCTCTTCGCGGACCGCTTGAAGAAGCGGCGTCACGTCGAACTCCGAGGCTTTGCGCACCGCATCCTCTGCCGCCAGCACATCGCCGGCTTCCTGAGCCGCGAGAACCTCCTCATGGTTAATCAGTAGCGCCTTGGCATACTGGGTCTGTACATTCAGCACAGAGCGAATCATGGCCGGGATCTTGCGCTCAATATTATGAGACTGGTCGATCATATAAGCAATGTTATTCACCGTATCACGGACTGCGCCGTTCTCGTCCAGCGACGCTTCAAGAATCTGATAGAAAATCAGGAACAATTCATAGGGATTCATGGTGCCTACAATTAGATCATCGTCCGCATACTTACGGCTATTGAAGTGGAAACCGCCGAGCTTCTGCTCGTCAATGAGGTACGCAACGATATGCTCCACATTAATGCCTTGGGCATGATGCCCCGTGTCCACCAGTACCTGTGCTTGCGGGCCCAGCTTATTAGCCATATTGAAGGACATGCCCCAGTCCGCGAGATCGGTATGATAGAAGGCCGGTTCAAAGGTCTTGTATTCAATCAGCATGCGCATCTCCGGCGTCAGCGCGCCGTACATTTCGGAGAGTGCTTCATGCATCCAGGCTTTGCGCTTGCGGATATTGCCCTGCCCCGGATAGTTGGTACCATCGGCAAACCACAGGCTGATGTCGCGCGAGCCTGTCGCCTTGGCAATATCGACGCATTCCAGCAGATGATCGGTCGCCTTGCGGCGCACAGCGGCATCCGCATGGCAGACGCTGCCCAGCATGTAGTCTTCTTCCTGAAACAGGTTAGGGTTGACTGCACCGATCGTCAAGCCCAGGCTCTCGGCATGACTGCGCAGCTTGCTATAGTCATCTACCTTGTCCCAAGGAATATGAATGGCGACCGACTTGCAAGCTCCCGTATATTTGTGAACCTGTGCCGCGTCATCGAACTTCTCGAACGCGTTGCGGGGTACACCGGTTTTCTGGAACACCTTGAAGCGTGTGCCGGAATCGCCGTAGCCCCAGGAAGGCGTCTCGATTTGAAGCGATTTCAAGGTTTCTTTGACCTTGCCGATATCAATGCCCCGTGCTTGTTGCTGCTCCTCGAAGAGCTGATATGCGCGATCTGTCATCGTGGAAGTCTCCCTTATCTATCATATTTGTCGTTTAGGCTAACGGATAAGCCATTGTTGTCATGAGCGCATTCTCCGGTTGGGTAGAATCCAGACGGCTGTACTGAATAATCACGGGTACGTCGCTCGTCACTTCTACGGCATACGGTACGCCCACCGGGATGGATTCTTCATCCTTCTTGAGCGAGCTTGTGCGGACGTGCTTGGTCCGTTTCCCTGCTACGTAGACCTTGATGCCCTCGATGGGGTCACGATCTTCAAAGAAGACCGTGACGCTCAGAAGCGCATCCTCCGGGTTAATATTGAGCACACAGATCGACTCGTGGCTCTCCAGCGACCCGGAGCTGTCAGCAGGGATGTAACAATCGGGAATAATCCAGTGCAATTCCCCTTTAGTTCGCATCCTGCCTCTCCTCCTATCTGGTGAATGCTGCCGGCACGCCGCCATCAATGGTCAGCATGCAGCCGGTCGTCTTCTCCGACTTGGACGATGCGAAGAAGGCAATGCCTTCGGCAATATCGCGCGGATAAATGTTGACAAGTAGCGTCGTTCTCTTGCGGTAATGCTCTTCCAATTGGTCCGGCTCGATTCCGTAAGCAGCCGCCCGCTCATTGCGCCAGTTGGAGTTCCAAATCGCCGAGCCCTGCAGAATCGCATCAGGCAGCACCGTATTCACCCGGATGCCGAATTCGCCGCCTTCGCTGGCGATACAGCGGGCCAGGTGAGCTTCCAGCGCTTTTGCTGCACTGTAAGCCGAAGCATTCTTACCGGCGTAGATCGAGTTCTTCGAACCGATGAAGACCATGTTTCCGCCGATTTTTTGCGCCTTCATCTGCTTGAAGGCCTCGCGTGCCACCAGGAAGTATCCGGTTCCCAGCACGTTGATGTTCAGATTCCATTCCTTGAGCGACGTCTCATCGAACGGGCTGGAGGTGGCCAGTCCGGCGTTGTTGACCAGAATGTCGATGCCGCCATATGCAATCGCGCTCTCTGCAAATGCTGCCAGCACTTCGTCTTCCTTGGTGACATCCATTTTGACCGCGATGGCCCGGCCTTCGCCATAGGTGCTATTGATCTCTTCCGCTACCTTCTGGGCGCCTTCCAGGTTAAGGTCAGCGAGCACGACATGCGCGCCCTCGGATACGAGACGACGAGCCGTTTCGCTGCCGATACCGCCAGCTCCCCCGGTAATAAAAGCAATTTTGCGGGAGAATTCCGTCTCAGCCGGAGCCAGCGACAGCTTGTAGAGCTCAAGCGGCCAGTACTCGACGTTATAGGATTCATTCTCGCTGAGCGACACGAATTGCCCAAGGCTGGTTGCGCCCCGCATGACAGCGATAGCCCGGTGATAGAGCGCGCCGCTGACCTGAGACATCGCCCAGCTCTTGCCGGTGTTGATCATGCCGATGCCCGGGATCAGAATGACCCGCGGTGCCGCTTCGAACATTTTGTCGCCGATGTGTTTGTTTTGCTCAAAATATTTCACGTATTTGCTTTCGAACTCCCGAATGCCTTCCAGCACAGCCTGCTTCAGACTTGCTGCATCTCCAGCAGACGGGTCCCACGCAACGTACAGCGGCACCATCTTCGTATGCACGAGATGATCCGGACAAGCAGCGCCTACCTGGGACAAGCTGCCCGCATCTCGGCTGTTGACAAACTGCAGCACGTCGTCGCCATCATCGTAGCTCAGGATCATCTTCTGTCCCTGGCTCACTGCGCCACGAATGACCGGCATGATCTCACCCAGCAATTCGCGGCGCTTGTTCTCTGGCAGCGTCTCATATTGCGAGCCGCCGAACAGCTTCTCTTCCTGTACGCGCGCTTCGATATAGGCTTCCGCTTCGCTGATAATTTTGATGGTCTGCGCATAAGACTCTTCCGATGTCTCTCCCCATGTCACTAGACCATGCTTCTCCATAAGTACAAGCTCTGCATTCGGATTGTTGCGGACACCTTCAGCGATCATCTTGGATAGTGTAAAGCCCGGTCGTACATAAGGCACCCACACATAACGGTCGCCGAAGATTTCCTTGGCCAACTCTTGCCCGTTGTCAGCGCAGCACAGACTAATGATTGCATCAGGATGGGTATGATCGACATGCTTGAATGGAAGAAACGCATGAAGCAGGGTTTCAATTGAAGCGCGTGGATGCTTGCTGTCAATCATACAATGCGCCAAATACGCCACCATCTCCTCGTCCGGCATCTCATCACGCTCGATCAGGGGACGGATGTCTTCCATCCGCAGCCCGGTAAAGTTAGCCGCTTTCATGGAGGCCAAGTCGGAACCGCTGCCTTTGACGTACATGACTTCCACATCGCGTCCACGGAAATCCTGCACAATGGTCTTCGTCGACGTGTTGCCGCCGCCCCAGTTGCACACCCGGCGATCCGCACCAATCAGGTTGGAGCGATAGACGAGCTGATCCAGCCCGGTTTCCTGCTGCGATGCCTTCTGGTTGTCCCACAAGCTTTGTACCATATTGAACATTCCTCCGTTTTTGTTTTATCTTTGTTTTCTTCTGTTTGTGCCATTATATCATCTGTATTAACGTTTGAATACAGTTTTTTATGTCCGTTATACTTCTGTAAGCGTCATCAACGAAACATATTTTCTTCCTCTGCGTATGGAAAGTAATTAGAACTCATTCCGTAATCTCGTTTGGAGGCCAAATGATGAATAGATATGCTTGTCTACGTCTGTGCATAGTCGCATTAATTTTCAGCCTGCTGCTCCCCCTCCACGGTCTTGCAGCACAACCTTCAGATGCTCCGCCCTGGCTGGTGGATCGAGCTGAAATGCTTCCCGATGGTGCGGCTGAGCGACTGTCAGCTATCAGAGCAGATGGAACACTCCCCTTCTATGTGCTAACCCTTCCCTACCTCGGTAGCAACCAAACGCCCGCCAGACTGGCAACGCATCATTATAATGAGCTGAAGCTTGGGCAGAACGATGTTCTCCTTGTCATCTTTGAGTCGAAGCGAGTGGTTGAACTAACCTTCGTCGACCCTGAGCTGCAGATGGCTCTGGATCAGTGGGCGGCTTCTCAGTCTTCTGGCAGCAGCGACGTCTCCAGCAGCTCGGCCTTTCTGGATCGGCACTTCGTAACGCTTGCCCGAGACGGCCAGTTGGAGGAAGCACTGGGCAATCTTATGCTTGAGATGGAAGCACTGGTCTCGGGTACTGCCCCAACGGCAGCAGGAACATCGGCGACTGTAACTGTTATCTCTCCTTCACAGAACGCTGTCACCAACCCGAATGGCTTGGCCATTCTCGGAGTTTCAGCAGGATTGCTGCTTTTTTTTGGCGCATTATGGTTGTGGACCTCACAGCTCAAGCTCCGCCAACTGCAGGCGCAGGAGGCTCGAATTCCTGAGCTAATGGCTGCCACAGAGCGCTGCCGTGATCAAATGCGGCCTTTCGCAGGCTTTGTCCAGGGACAGACCGAGCAGCATGTCGATCAGATTGACCGTTCCTTATCCGAGCTTCTGTTAGCCTTGGACAGTCTGCGCAACCGTGCCGGAGAACGCCAAACCTCCTTGCTGCGCAAGTCGCGAACAGATAGGTTGATTATTGAGCTGCAGGAAATACTGGACCAATCTTCTGTTCTGCTGGAGCGAATCGGACAGCAGATTGCCGAGCTGGCTGATACCGACAA
The DNA here is from genome assembly GCF_000378385.1 of Paenibacillus daejeonensis DSM 15491. Taxonomy (GTDB): domain Bacteria; phylum Bacillota; class Bacilli; order Paenibacillales; family Paenibacillaceae; genus Paenibacillus_D; species Paenibacillus_D daejeonensis. The sequence goes on from NZ_KB899662.1 coordinate 168,887, forward strand.
GCGTATCCGCACGAAGACCGACAAGCTGGGTTCGCGGGTTGACGTGCTCAGGGAGAAGCTGGAACAGCTTAAATCGACGACTGGATATCCCCTGACTGTACTCGCAGCCGAGTTGGAACGCCTCAACGCTTCCTTGGCAGCGGCTGATCAACTGGAAGTTTTCGACCCGGTGGCTGCCAGCCGTGAGGCTGCTGCCACGCGGGAGGCTGCAGATCACTTGGAGGAACAGTTATCCAAGATCAGTGTGTATGACAACAAGCTAAGTGACTATGCCAAGGCTGCCGCCGCTGCGGCAGGAACTATCGAAAGCCTAAGCAACGAGCACAACATCCAGGTTGCCGTAGCGCGGCTCCAGCTCCAATCCCTGCCCGATCAGTCAAGTTTCATTGTGGAACACCTGGAGGAGCAACTGCGTCAAGGCAATGTCGATGAGGTAGCGCGTCTGGATGAGGAGGTAGAGCGTCTGTTAACCGAGGCAGTTGAGAGGGTTCGATTGCTCGGCAAATTAAAGCAGCAGAATCTGCAGGATCTGGACTATCTGGCGCGTAAATGCGAGCGCCTTGCTGACATGGAAGTGGAGTTGAATGCAGGCTTCGAGGAACTGCAAGGCGTATACCATGAATCATTATGGCAGCCGCTGCAGCGTGAGTTCCAGGCGCATTGTTCCGAGCTGCAGCGAATGAGGCAGGCGATGGATGAGGTCCGCCTGCTGACTGGCGAGGAGGAACAGGCGTATGAGCAGGCACATGAACGACTCGCCCGTTGGCTGGAAACGGCGCAGGCAGCGGACAGATCAGTGAATGCATGCCGCACACTGCTTCATGAGCTGGACCAACGGGTGGAGCGCGCACGCCTAATCCATGCCGGGCTTGAGCAGCAGCTGCGGGATTTGCATCACCTGATCAGCACAGAGCAATTAACCGTTCTGCCTGCCTGGGATGAAGCCTTCGCCGATATTCGTCGTTCCTACACCGATGTAACCGAACGATTGCAGCGGATGCCCTATCCCCTCGACCGAATTGAGAAAGAGCTGGCCTATTGCGCTGGAGAACTGCGTTTAGTGGAGAATCAGATCAATACGCAGCTGGCACACAAGCGGGAGGCTGAGCGTCTGCTGCATGTGGCGCATGGCTACTATGACCGTTTTGCCAATCATGCGTATGCCAGCCGCTTTCATGCGATTCATACGCAGTCTCATCAGCTCTTCATGCAAGGCAGATATGAGGAATCCGTGTTGCATATGCGACATGCCGACCAACTGATTCGTGAAATGCTGGGGCATGAACCACCTGCCCAGAGCTTTCCCCCTCCACCTCCCCTGCGATAGACGCAACAAAAAACCAGCGCTGCGGTTCACCGTCAGTGCTGGTTTTTTGTTGCTTTATAACGATTAGATAAAGTCCGCCATCGAACGTACAACCAGCTCACCCGGGGATGCCGTCACGAAGGGTTGCTCTTCGTCGCTGCGCGCTTCGAAGGATACCGTGACCGGCTGACCAGGCAGGAGGTCAAAATAATTGTCGGAGAATACGCCCTCTGTCTCGGATGAGAGCCAGACCTGCTTGGCCAGCACATCCGTAGACAATGTGAAGCTCGTACCGCCGCTCCCCGTCACCTCTTGGACATCAATCTTCGCTGGCTGCAGCGCAAGCTCCTTGCCTGGCACAAAGTAGTGCTCTCTGCGGTCAGTCAGTACCATTCCCTGCCAGAGCTCGGCAATCAGCACAGTCCGTGAAGCTGCGGCACCAGCCAAGAGCTCCTCTACCGTCTTGGAGACGATAAGCGCCGAGCTGTTGCTGTCTACCGTAGCAGACAGGATTTCTTCCTTCAATTGAGTGCCGTCAAAATCATACAACCTCAATTTCAACGAACCCTCTACCGGCGACAGCGCATCGGTCATCAGATGGATATCGACCTGGCCTTCATTACTGCCATCAATGGACAGCATGACATCCTGGAAGCTTCGCTTGGCGTAATACTGGAGTGCCTTCCAGCGGCCATAGTAGTCCATGCCAGCCCAGGAAGCAACAGGCCAACAGTCATTCATCTGCCAATAGAGCGAGCCCATGCAGAATGGCTTGCGACGGCGATGCGCCTCAATGGCCGTCTTCATGGCTTCCGCCTGCAGCACCTGGCTCATGTAGAGGAAGGATGGGAAGTCTTTGGGCTGCGGGAGGTACATGTCCATGTATTCCTTGATCAGCCGGTTCCCCGCGCCATTGCGCTGATGAGCCAGCATGACCTCGGACTCCAGCTCCAGATCGGACTCCTCGGCATAGGTGCGTACCGATTTGTACTCAGGGAACGACTGGAACCCATATTCACTCATGAAGCGGCCTACGTGTACATTGTATTTGTCAAAAGGCTCCGTTTTATGCCAAACGCCCCAATAATGAATATCTCCTACCGTGTTCGAGTCAGTCGCATGCTGATTCTCGTCCCGTGTCAAATCGCACATCGGTGAGGAAGGCCAGTAGTCAATACCATGGGAATACGCGGAAACCGCTTCTGGAAGGATCTCGTGGAAGATGGTTTCATAATCCGCCCAGATCTTCTCGCGCTGCTCCGGCGTGAACTCCTTCTTCCATCCCCAACCGGCACCTGCCTCCTTATAATGGGACCAAGCCGTATCAATCTCATTATTACCGCACCAGAGGGCCAGGGATGGATGATTGCGCAGCCGCTTGACGTTCTGCTCAGCCTCTGCACGAATACTATCCTGGAATGAAGGATGGCCGGGATACATGCTGCAGGCAAACATGAAGTCCTGCCAGACCAAAATGCCGTACTCGTCACAGAGCTCATAAAAGTCCTTCTGCTCGTATATGCCGCCGCCCCATACGCGCAGCATATTCATATTGGAGGCCGCAGCCGCAGCGATTTCATGACGGTAGCGCTCGCGGGTCATTTCGGTCACGAAGCTGTCGCCAGGAATATGATTAGCACCCTTGGCGAAGACCGGTACGCCGTTCAGCTCAATGTAGAACGTAGCGCCTTGCTCGTCCTTTTCTCTTACCAGACGGACGGTCCGCAGGCCGGTTTGTACCGATTGCTCCGCAGCTCCGTCTGTGCCTGCAACACGGACATTGAATGTATAGAGATTGGCCTCTCCCAATCCACGGCTCCACCACAAGCGGGGCTGCTCAATGTTCAATGCCAGCTCCACCGTCTGTTCCCCTTGCTCCAGTTGGACCTTGCCCCTCCAGCTCGTACCATCCGACTCCACGGTAAGCTCTGCTTCTCCTGCTTGCTCAGATACGACGCTTACGACCGCCGTGAGCGCTGCCGCTTCGCTGCTGACCTGCTCCTGTCTAATGTAGACGTCGCTCAGACGAACACCACTCCAGCCCTCCAGCCGCACCTCTCGCCAGATTCCGCTTGTTACCAGACGCGGACCCCAATCCCAGCCGTAGTGATAGGGTGCTTTGCGCGCGAAGATGCTGACTCGCTGTCCCTCCAGACCGCCCAGCTCAGACTGGTCGTTGGATGCCGGCAGCTGGTAACCGAGCTCCTTCAGCTTGGGCAGATCCTCCTGAATCGGCGATCGGAACAGGATATGCAGCGTATTGCTGCCTTGCTGCAGATAGGGCTTCACATCGACCCGCCAGGACAGGAACATGTTGTCCGCGGACAGGATGCGCTGACCGTTAAGCGTGACATCAGCATAGGTATCCAAACCGTCAAATACCAATTCTACATTGGACTGCTCCAGTACATGCTGCGGCACCTCAAAAACGGACTGATATTCCCAGTCCTTCTTGTCAATCCATTGCAGACGATGTTCATTTGTGCCATAGAACGGATCTTCGATCTTATCGTTTCTGTACAGATCTGTATGCACGCACCCCGGTACTTGCGCGGGCAGCCACGTTTCCTCTTCGCTTGCCTTGAAGCTCCAGTCCCCGATGGTCCACTTTACTTCGCCCATGCTCCAGCCTCCAATTAAACGTTAGTATGTTTTTGTGGGTTATTAGATATAATTACACAAAAAATACTAACATTTATAACAAAACCGGTCAATGACCGGCGGGCTCAAAGTTTAAAAAAGAATGATGCCTGCAAGCCCCGCCGAAACGATCACCGGGAGCGGATGAACCCGGTATTTGGCCATGGCCACAAAACTGCCTGCCGCAATGAGAAGTGTACCGAGAAAGCTCCAGTTCAGCCACCCGGCGCCTGCCAGTGGAATCAAAAATCGGATGGCAGCGTAAGCGATCAGTCCGGCGACCACAGGCCGCAGACCGTACAGCACTTTGCGGACAAGCGGCAGTTCAAAGTTGCGCACGAGCAGTGCGGATAGCCCAATCATTACGAGCAGTGAGGGCAGCGCCATTCCCAATGTCGCCGCAATGGCCCCACCCCACCCTGCAACCTCATAACCAATCAAAGTCGCACTGTTGACAGCAATGGGCCCCGGGGCCATACCGGCTAGAGAGGCTAGCTCATGGAATTGCGAGGCGCTCATCCAATCCCGGGCACTCGCTTCATATTCGATGACCGGCATGATGGCATAGCCACCGCCAAAGGACAAACAGCCGATCTTAATAAAGGTCAAAAAAAGCTCCCACACAGCAATCCCCCCTGGTGTCTGTGCTAGATGTAATATTCAGGATACACATGCTCTTCCTGTTGCTCCAATTTAGGGCGCTCCAGGCGCCAGGCCAATCCGAGCCAGCCTTTGCCGGCAATGACGGCAGAGCCGATGAGCAACCCTCCCGCGATAAGCCAGCCTGGATGAATCGGGGTCAGGATGAGACTGGCTAGCGTGGCTGTCAGAATGACAAGCGTCGATGCGTCAAAAACCGCCGCCTTGCCCATTCTCCAAGCAGCCATGGCAATCAGTCCGACAATTCCTCCCTGGATGCCTTGGAGCGCCGCAATAGCCTTGGCCTGATCGGCCACAAGTGTAAAGCCGAACCCCAGTACCAGCACAAGCGTAAACGTCGGTAGCGTCATTCCAAGTACAGCGGCTACCGAGCCGGGGCTGCCAGCTACGCGGTAACCGATCGCAGCAGCGGCATTTACACCTACCCCGCCTGGCGCTGCGGCGGCCAGGGAAAGCAGATCGTTCAAGGTCTCTTTATCCGTCCAATTGCGGCGGTGCACGGCCTCTCGCTCAATGACAGGCAGCATGGCGTATCCACCGCCGAACGCCGTCGGTGCAACCCGTATAAAGCTCCAAAAAAGCTGCCACAACAATCCGGCCTTGGCTATCATCTGGATGTCACCTCTTCTTAGTTGATGATATCTATCTTCTTATTATACCATCTTTATTTCATTTTGACATAAAGTATTGATGAATTGGATCATTGTCCTGAAAATTGTTCACTCTCCCAAGATTCGATATAATAGAAGAAACACAATGTGAACAGGGAAACGGAGGATTCATTATGCACCCGGGTGAACGTCTGCCCTCGGCGAAGCGGCTCATTTACAATTACGTGGCCCAACACGGCCCGCTCCCCAAAAACGAGCTGCGTCATGTGGTAGCAGCATCCGGTAGTACGTTGACACGTGTGTTGGAGGAAATGGCTGCTCAGGGGTTGCTCAACGCTGATAGTTTTGGACCCTCGAGCGGTGGCCGCCGGCCAACGCTCTATCAGATCAATCCCCGTTATCGCTATATTTTTGGCTTGGAAATCTCGAGACTGTACTCTGCTTTGGCTCTTTTTGACATGCAAATGAACCCCATCTCCAGCATTCAATGGCGCATGGATGAGGCAATGGATCCAGAGCGTCTGGTTGAGTACGTGCATGTGAATGCGCAAGCGTTCCTAAGGGATCATCAGATTCGAAGGGAACAGGTAATGGGTATGGGTATCGGAGCTGTTGGCCCGCTGGACCGGGAGAAAGGAATGATTCTTGAGCCGCTCTACTTTACAGCAAAGGGATGGAAGCATGTACCGATCTGTCGCATGCTGGAGGAGAGAACCGGGTTCCCTGCCAGACTAGACAATGGGGCCAATGCTGCCCTCGCTGGGGAGCATTGGTCGCTGCGTGAAGCCAATCTTCAACATATGCTGTATGTTCATGCAGGAGTCGGTTTGCGCTCAGCCATGATGTCGGGAGGGAAGATCATCCGAGGCAGCGTGGATATGGAAGGCGCAATTGGTCAGATGATTATTCAACAGGACGGCCCTCGTCTGGACAACCATGGCAATTCCGGGGCGCTGGAAGCCTTTGTCTCCGTGCAAGCATTAGAGCAGCAGGTTCGCGGCCTCATCAAAACTGGAAGGGACCATCTGCTGCAGCAATTCCGAATCAGCGTCGAACAGGTAAATTACGATATTCTGCTCCAGGCACTCGCTGGCGGAGATGTCATGGTCCAGGAGTTGTTCACCCGGTCGGCTGCGCATCTGGGAATCGGCCTAGCCAACCTGATCAACATTTTACATCCGGAACGGATCGTTCTTGGGGGCGCTCTGGTAAGCGCCAACCAAGCCTATTATGATACCGCCATAGAGGTAGCACTCAAGCACACCTATTATTACCCGGACTATGCCCCACAATTCTCCAAGGGCTTGCTGCGCGAGCATGCCGTCGCAGCCGGGGCTGCACTGCAGCTATGGAACGAGCTCGACATGTAGCGGTTAGTCCTGCTTAAGCTCGACCCACCTGCGTTCCTCGTGACTGCACAGGATCGCCTCAATTAATTTCATCAACTGATGGCCTTGGTTAAACGTCGCATAACTACGATGATGCTTGGGCTCTCGTACATGAGAGTAGAAATCATGACACAGGTTCTTGAGACCGTCTGGCCAGCCTTCCTGGTGTCCACCGGGATAATGCGCCAGTTTGGCAGAACGCTTGGAAAGGGTCTCTGGATCCTTGAGAATGACTTCATTGGCTTGGCCGCGTCGTCCCACCCATAATTCGTTCGGCCGTTCCTGATCCCAAGCCACGGCAGATTGGCCTGCAGCAATCTCAAAGACCAGGCGATTTTTTCTTCCAGCAGCAACCTGGGATACCGTGAATACACCTTGCACCCCATCATCAAACCGAATCAGAACGCTGCCGTAATCCTCCGAGCTGACAGCCACTTCCTCGCACTCTCCAGCTGCTGTCGCAAAGGTTGCAACCTGCTCTATTGGCCGTTGTCGGTGCGAATGAGCCGTCTTCAGATCGGCGCACACTTCGACAATTCTTTTGCCCAATACATGCTGTACGGTATCGCACCAGTGCGACCCGATATCTGCCATGGCGCGTGAAGGGCCATTCACCTCGGGGTCCAGCCGCCAGCTATAGTCGGATTCATAGAGTAACCAGTCTTGCAGATAACTGCCTTGAACATGAATGACCTCTCCATTATCGTCCTTGCGAAGGAACTCCCTTGCTTCCGATACCATCGGATAATGCCGGTAGTTAAAGCATACCCCGCTTCGAACATTGACCTGATCTGCGAGCTCCGCGAGCTCCTGCGACTCTACAGAAGTGACGGCCAGCGGCTTCTCCGACAAGATATGCTTGCCAGCCTGCAATGCCTGCTTGTTAATCTCGTAATGAAGCACGTTGGGCGTGCAGTTATGGATAACCTCAACCTCAGGATCTTCAATCATGGACTCATAATCATCATAAACATGCGGGACTCCCATCTCGGTAGCTACCTGTTCTGCCTTGGCACGTTCCCTCCCCGCTATGCCCCATACCGTTACGCCCGGAATCCGGCGCAACGCCTCAATATGAGCAATAGCCGAAAACCCCGTCCCTACAATACCTGCTTTGATTGGTTTCATGATTGCTCATCCTCCTTTGTATTCGTGAAATTGTATCTTATGTTTGTTATTTACACCGCCATCGAACCGGCAAAACGAAGGTGAAATCTTTATCATAAATATGAAAAAGGAGCCGTAGTCATGGATTCATGTTGTCACAATCCTGACTGCAGCTCCTCATTCGCCAGAGACAAGCTCCGGTGTATATGGAATACCGTGTATTTAATTTAGAAGTTTAAAAAATTCAGGCGTGGGTTCTGCATCAGATCAGCAGACAGGTCATGCTCCGTATCCGTCGCCTGCACTTCCTTCAATTGAGCGGCCAATTCATTAAACCAAGCCTCATCACGACCCGCCAGCGCGGCATCAATTAAGGTTCGCAGCGTCTGTGACTCGGTAAGGGGTGCCATCTCCAGCTTCTTCAGCTCATGCTCGCGAACGCCTACATACTTGTTAATGATGCTTTCGTGGTCAGAGTGAATGACATGCAGTTTGATAATCCCTTGAAATTCACCGATCGTCTCGATATAACCGTGCACAAGCTCACCATTACTGGTATGGCCTTGCACCCAGTCGCCAATTTGAAATGTCATGGTCTAGCACCACCTGTTCTGTAAAAGTCTAGAGTTACATCGGTCTCAACTGTAACAACTACAGGTACACTTTGGCAATCAAACCACCTTGTTTCAGGCATACTGTAATAATACTAGATACAGTTGTGTTTGTCAAGTAAGCTAACCTCTTTGGAAGGTACCGACGCAATCGTCCCACAAGTGTGTAAGGTCCGGAGAACAAGAAGAGCCCCGCTTCGGCGGAGCCCCCTTCTTCTCTATAGATCCATCTTGCCTATTTCGACTCAATTCGACGGACTTGTCAGCTCCGCCAGCGTCCGTACCATGACCCCTGTGGCCCCCTTGGATTCCCAGCCCCGGCTTCTGGACAACCAGGCTGTACCGCCGATATCCAAATGAACCCACGGCCGTTCTTCCGCAAAGGTACCAATGAACAAACCGCCCGTAATCGTGCCTGCCAACCGGCCGCCCGTATTTTTCATATCTGCTGCATCACTATCGAGCTGCTTGCGATATGGCGCGTAGGAAGGCAATTCCCAGACTTTCTCGCCGCTGCGCTCTCCTGCATCCCGTACCTTGCCCATCAACTCTGGATTGTTGCTGATTGCTCCGGTTGCCACATCGCCCAGAGCCACCATGACGGCACCTGTCAGTGTCGCCACATCGACCAGATGGGTAGCCCCCCGCTGAATCGCAGTCGTCAAGCCATCCGCAAGCACCAGACGCCCTTCGGCATCGGTATTCACTACTTCTACGGTGCGCCCGCTCATGGTTGTAATGACATCGCCAGGCTTAAGCGCACGATCAGACGGCATATTTTCTGCAGCAGGGATGACCGCCACGATGTTCACCGCAGGACGGAGCTTGCCGACAATTCGCATCGCCCCCAGTACTGCAGCTGCACCGCCCATATCAGAGATCATCTCTTCCATGCCTGCCGCTTTCTTGAGCGAGATGCCGCCCGTATCAAAGGTAATGCCCTTGCCGATCCATCCCCATACGGTCGGATCGTCTGGTGCCCCTTCATAGTGCAGCACGATCATCCGCGGCGGGTTGGAGCTGCCCTGACCGACGCCGAGCAGACCTCCCATGCCTTGCTCCGCAGCGGACCACTCATCCAGCACTTCGCATTCGATGTCCAGTTCAGCCCCTAGCTGCTCTGCTTCTTCCGCCAGTTGCTCCGGTGTCAGCAGATTCCCTGGCCGATTCGTCAACTCGCGGGCATAACAGACGGCTTCTGCATAGACCTGTCCTCTACGGATCCCTTCCTCCCAGGCCGCCGCAATTTCAGCTCCTGCTGCATCATTGGGGATAATGGTTACCGAACCAAGCCCCGGCCCTTCCTTGGCTTCTCGCCGGATCGCCTGGCGGCTGTCCGTTCCCAGGATAAGCCCCTCGCTCAGCGCTTGTGCTGCTGTTGCTGTCCCGTACTGCTCTGCACCCTCGACTAACAGCTGAGGCAGCAGCACGCGGATATGGACCGCTTTGAGCGGCTGTACCGCGCGCGCAGCAGCAGCTCCAGCCAACCTAAGTTTCTCTGCTGTGATCTCTGAGGACAATCCGATATAGACGACAAATGGTGAAGGCAGCAACCCCAGGGTAGGCAACACATAGGTCTCCTCTGGTTTCGCCCGGTACACGCCTCTCGCATACAGCTGACGTAAGCCATCATCCAGTTGCGGATGGAGCGCCAAGCCTGTCTCCGCATCAGCTTGAAGCTCCTGCTCGGTTACGAAGGTGAGTATGACGTCCGCTTCCGGCTCCTGTTCCTGATGACCGTAAGTAATTTGCAAGTTCATTAGATTTCCTCCTACTCAATCTGCTATGTGAAGAAAAAAAGAATCGGTCTTTTAACCGATTCTAAGCGTTTATCGCACCATTGGCAAATAAATCGTAAACTCCGTTCCTTCACCACTGTTGCTGTCTACCTTGATAAAGCCGCCGTGGTTGCGAATAATCCGGTAACTCACCGACAACCCCAGCCCTGTGCCTTCCGCCTTCGTCGTGAAGAACGGATCAAAGAGGCGGTTCATCGTTTGCTTCTCCATCCCTTTCCCGTTGTCGCGGATGGTAATCTCTGCATACCGGCCTTCCTTGCGGCTGATGACCTCAATTCGGCCTTCCCGCTCGCCCCCCAGCTCGACTATAGCATCGAGAGCATTCTTCAGAATATTCAGAATTACTTGTTTGACCTGTTTCATGTCGATGGAGACCTGAAGCCCGTCCGAAGATCCCTCATATCCAATCACACTCCCCTTCATCAGGGCCTCACTCTCGGTTAACAGAATGACTTCCTTGAGCAGAGAGTTGATCGACACCAGTTGCATCATTGGCGCAGAGGGCTTGGACGAATTTAAAAATTCGTTGATGATCTCATTTGCTCTATCTATCTCGGAGAGAATAATTCTAGCGTATTCTTCTTTGCCTAGCGCTAGCAGATGCGGGCGCAACAGCTGGATAAACCCGCGAATCGAGGTCAATGGATTGCGGATCTCATGCGCGATAGCAGCCGCAATCTTGCCCAGCATCGCCAACTTATCATTCTGATAAGCCGTCTGTTCGATTTGCTTGTATTCGGACACATCCTTAACGCTAATGAGGTAATCACCATCCAGTTGATCCCCATAGGTTACAGTCACGAGCAAATGACGCCCGCCCGCATCCTGAAGCTCAAAGTATCGGCTTCGCTGCCGGATCATCTGCTTGAACAGTCCAATGATCATCCGCTTGGTAGTCTTGCGCAGCGCCGCGTGGGTAACGATTCCCCTTACATCGCAGCCAATCAATGTTGTACGGGGGATATCCAGAATCCGAGCCATCTGCAGATTGACAAAAGTCAACAGCCCCTCTTTGTCGAATAAAGCGATACCGCTGTCCATGTGCTGGAGCACATTCTCATACTTGTCCTTCATCAACTGGGTCGAACGATTGGATTTGAATAATAGCTCTTTCATTTCGTTGAACGTTTCTTCGCTTGACTGCTGAGGGAATGAGCGATTCTTGACCTCCGTCGTCAACTCGACGAGCAGTGTCGTACTGCGTTTGTACACGATCGAGGGATCGCCTGCCAACTTGTCATCCAAGAGCAGCTGCAGCGCCTCATTGTGAATCGAGCTGATTTCCTCCGGACTCAGGCTTTGCAGACAGCGCCCGAGCTCTTGCTTGCGATACATGGATACTTCTCGAGAGCGAACATAATCGGAGAGGATTAGATAATACTTCTTCTGGATAAAGGGCATTCCGGCCTCACTGTGGCTACATACAGCATACCTGACTTGTGGGTCATGCTTGGAACGTCTCATCAGCATTCTCTTATCACATCCGATAGGTTTGTTATCCAACACGATAACCTAATAATAGTTATAATATGTAATCGGTGTCAATCAGAGATTGTGTCGAATGATCCGGGTCAATTCGACAAGAAAATCAGCCTGACGACAAGTCAAGCCGCCCGCACTAGGCCTCTCTGATCAGAGGCCCCCTGCGCTTCCCGCTCCATCCGTTCATTGGACTTACCGTTATTCCCGTGACGTCCTTTTTCTTTTGCGGCCTCGCTCTTGCCTTGTCCCTTATGATGTCCGTTCTTGCTCTCATTGCCCGATTCCTTCTCTGGACGCTCACCCGGCGAGCCTTCACCACGGCCTGGCACATTCTCCTGCGAATCGTTGTTCTCGCGCTGCGGCTTTTTCCCCGGGTCCTGCTGCTCTTGTTTTTTAGTCTCTTTTTGTTGCTGCTTTTGTTGCTTTTCCTCTTCTTTTTCCTCTTCTTTTTCCTCTTTCTTCTTCTGTTTTTCCTCTTGCTTCTTCTGTTTTTCGTCTTCCTTCTTCTGTTTTTCGTCTTTCTTGTTCTGTTTATCCTCTTGCTTTTTCTGCTCTTTATCCGTTTTCTGCTCTTGCTTTTGCTCCTGTTTGCTTTCTTTTGCTGGAGGGACAACAGGAGCTCTGTCTTCTGCCTGTGGCTCCACAGGCTGCACCTGCAAGTTTTCCGCTTGTGGTTTTACCTCCGGCAAGGGCGCGCCGACTGCTGTCTTCCCTGCATCACCCTCGATTCGTGGCGGATCTTCGATGCCGCTCTCTGGAACCGTTGGTTGCTCTGCCTCCTGCGCGAGCTCCTGCTGAAGAAGCCGCCGCAGCGCCTCGCTGGCTCCGGCGGTATCCAATTGACTCAGAATGGCCTCCATCCCCCCGTGCGCTGCCACCGCTTGGTGAATGGAGAATTGCTGTAGCTCCTTTAACATAATTGGATCACTGGTATGCTTCGCGAGCAAATAGACGGCCATTTTGCCTGGCGTAACCCCCTGCTGCTCCGCTTCCTCTCTAAGTTCCAATGGTGCGCTCAACACGGTAACCGTCAGATCAAGAGCCGATTCCAGCATCAGACTCACTTGCCCCGCCACTCTGGCTTCCAGGGATGCATCTGGACGTGCACCTGTGATTACGCTGGTGACAATAACTTCGGGTCTGTCTTCGATCAGATATTGCCCTGCTCTGGCGCGTTCGACAATTTGTCCCAACACTTCCTGCATGGCGATGTTCTCATAGTTCATGCCCTCGATCATCTCCGCCCCGTCCGCATTCCAGGAGCGCAGTTCCAATACGCGCTCGTGTCGATCCACCCCAAGCTCCAGACTTGGATTGAAATCAATCGCCAGGTAAACCGCTACTTCGGAGTAAGAGCGCATGAGATTCGGGAGCGTGAGGAGCAAAAGCACGACAGAAATTGCAGCTACCAGAGCGATCGTCTTGCGCGCTGCCAAAACAGGCGGGCCAGGCAGTCTCACCTCGTCCCCAAGGTCTGCTTCCGAGGTACGCCGTATTTTACGGAATTCCCCATCTGCTGTCATCACGATCCAATGCTTGGGACCAATTTCTACAATGATTCCGTGCTTCATGCTTTACTCCCCTCCTTTCTCTTGCTGCGCTTTCTCGGTCAGATAGGCCTGCAGATGTGGATATGCTCCGATACGGATTAACACAAGGGCGATCAGGAACTTTCGATTGCGTTCCAGCGTCTTTCGGGTGACTCCCGCAAAAGGCAGGATTTCTTTAATCGGCAGTTGTTTTTTGTGCTGGAGCTGTTCCAGCAATGCCTCATTTTCTGCTATATCTGATGCGATCTGCTGCATCTTCTGCCTAGAGTCGATATGCTTGGGCGACACCTCGACCAATTCGGCAAACGTAATTCCGAAGCGCCGAAGGTGGCCACTGAATTCCTCAATTTCCTGGCGCCGTTCGTCAGATTGCAGTTCGGCTGCATAATGACGCATCGACTGTTGCTGTTCAATCCGGCTGAGGCGTCCTTCCTCACCGGGTTGTTCAATCGCACTATAGGGAACTGAAGCAGCATGACGCTGTTCTTTGCGAATATGATCGATCAGCCGGCGACGAATAACGGTCTCTGCAAATCCGATGAAGGACTTCCCCGCTGTCGGATCATACTGCCTGATGGCTTCATGAAAGCCATTGAGCGCGATACTATATTCATCATCATGGGCAGGATCAATATATCGCTTGCAGAATCTGCTTGTTGCTTTAATAATAAAAGGCTCATACGCGGCAATAAAAGGGCTTAGAAGTTCTTCCTCCCCTTTGGCAATACGCGCTACAAGAACCTCCGGCGTCTCCTTACCACGCTCTGGGGCCTTGTCCTTATGTGACTTGCCGAGCCATCGTCTGAACAAAACAAGTAACAACCGCTCCACCTCACATTGATAGCTTTCGACCTGATGTAATTTGTTGTGGGGGTGTATGCAAAAAGAAACGCCTCCCTGTACACGGAGGCGAGATTCAACATTAACAATAACCCTCGGACGTTCGTCTTTGCTGCAATTTGTTGCGTCTTTTATTAAGGACGCTCAATCGCCGCTTGAGCTGGGCTTCCCATTCGAGATCCTGAAGCTGCTTGGCAAAGCTTAGCAGATCCAGCGCCATATCAATCTGGCTATGTACAACCTCCATGGGGTCTTCATGCTCGTGATTGACGCAATTTTCTGCAAGCGCCACATTCTCTTGCTCGACGTAATCGTGAAAGTCGACCTCAGAAGCACCGTCTCCATGAGCATATTCAGCCAGGATTTCATATTCATTTTCAATCAGGTAATGAATTTCTACCCGGTGACAGACAGGACAGAACATAATCGGCACATTATGAATATGTGTTCGATAATGCTTCAAGGTCCCCTTCGTCCCCAACATGCTGGCGCCACAACAAAAGCTCATTTCGACCCCTCCTTTGGCTCGACTGTCCGGACCGCTAGCCCGGAACAGCTCGCTTGCCGTGTCATTTTGACACTTTTACCCGTTCTCTGCATCAATTAATCATAGCTGAATGTACGGGATTGAAGATTCTGCCTAGTGTAGTATATTCGCCTTTTGACCCATAATCCCTGCTAATCGTCAGCCACCAATATCTAACTGTTGTTCATCCTCAAGACGGGAGAGCTCCAACTTCTCGCCATTGCCTGACTGGGAAAAGAAAAACAAGCCCTGAAGGGGCTTGTCTGGCTAGGTTTATGTGGATAACGTTTTAGATAAACGTTTTGGCAGTCGTTACACGACGGGCAGTGACATAACGCTTGTCATAGTAAGAGCTGGACATCTTGCTGACGATCACACCTTTACTGCTGGAGGAGTGTGCAAACTCACCGTTCCCGAGGTAGATACCTGCATGGGAGATGCCTTTGCCGCTGGTATTGAAGAACACAAGATCGCCTGGTTGAAGATCGGCTCTGTTCACTTTTGTGCCTTTTTGCGCTTGAGCACTGGACGTTCTAGGAAGCTTGATGTTGTACTGATTAAAGATATGAAGCACAAACCCAGAACAATCGAATCCTTTTGTTGTCGTACCGCCGTATTTGTAAGGCGTACCTACAACCTTGTTAACCTTTGCCCGCAAATCTTGTTCATTGGCAAACACGGAACCTGCGAATGTGAATAACATTACTGCTGCGAGCATTGCTGCGACCAATCTTTTCAAGACTTTTTCTCCCTTCGTGCCTACGAGGTTAGCTGAGGGTTCGGTTGAGAGTTCCCTATAATTCCTTCTTGCGGAATTAATTCACCCGGGGATGGATCCCCCGTTTCTCAGGAAAACTGAGAATTCGGCATCGCTAGTATTAATTTTCCTATGTTACATGGATTCGCCCTTAAGAGCCAAATTCCTACCTATTTAAACATTAGAAAAACTTCATAAAGTGACGAACAGCGAAAAAGCCTGTAAGCACAAGGCTTCAGGCTGTCGTATTTATTTAAATATGAGAGAACCTTAAGGAATATATTGCTGCACGATTTTGATGATTTTGTCATCTTTTACAGTAAGGTGGTAAGGAAAGTCGCGCAGGTCCCATTCTTCATTGTCCTGAATGAGGGCTACGAACGTTTCCACATCAATCTGCTCATTCCAGATAATGTCTGCTTCCTCAATAACACCTGTACGGTTGTAAATCTGCATGTATACTTCCGCATCCGCAGCTACCTCCAGCTCAGTCAAGGTCTCATCCTCATTCACGATGTAATACCCGTCTGGCGCTTCGGTCATTTCCGGGTCCTGCTCATGCAGGCGAAATTGTTCATTGGCCTCTTCACCTTCGAACCATTGAATGTAATCAGCCACGAGAGTGATCTTGCCGTCTTGCTGAGTAATCGATTCAATATAGGAAGCATGCGTCTCGGGAGAAGCCTCTACAGGCTGATAAGCGTCGTCCTTGGCACTCGCTGCACCAAATTGGATCAACACGATCATGACGACAAGTGCGCTCAACAATGGTTTCTTCATTGCATTCTCTCCCTTGAGTAGCATATTCCTGTCCGCATCTTACAGTTTTCTTACCCTGCCCTGCGGATATTGAACCAGCTCTAGTTTTTATTTTTGATTGCTATACTAATAAGACGGATGAGCAGGTGATTTGGTTGCATCAAAAATCACACTTTCGAAAAAAAATTAAAAAAATGAGAAAACCCTTGAAAACGATCTATGGACCTGTAAAGGAAGAATGGTGCGTTGGAGCAGGCGAAGTGCTGGTTCGGCGGGCAATAGAGGAAGAAAGGTGCGTTGGAGCGGGCGGTTGGCGGGTTGCCTGACAAATAGAGGAACAAAGGTGTGTTACAGCGGGCGGTTGGCGGGTTGTCCGACAAATAGAGGAACAAAGGTGTGTTGGAGCAGCCGGTTGGCGGGTTGCCCGACAAATAGAGGAACAATGGTGCGTTGGAGCAGGCGAAGTGTTGGTTCGGCGGGCAATAGAGGAACAATGGTGCGTTACAGCAGCCGACTAACGGGTTTACGGACAAATAGAGGAAGAAAGGTGCGTTACAGCGGGCGGTTGGCGTACAAAACTCTATCAAAAAGAGGCTGCCCATCGTCAGTGTTACCTGACGTGCTGGACAGCCCTGATAAGTGCTCAAATGAAGTTTACTTGGCAGTGGAATTAAGCTTTGAGTGCTGCGACGATCAGGTCGCCCATCTCGGTTGTGCCGACAGCTGAGCTCTTATCGACAGCGATGTCGCCGGTACGGTGGCCGCTGTTCAGCACTTCGGATACCGCATCTTCAATCGCTTGAGCTGCAGCTTCGTAGCCGAAAGTCAGACGGTACATCAGCGCAACGGACAGGATGGTTGCAATCGGGTTAGAGATGCCTTGGCCGGCGATATCCGGCGCCGAGCCGTGAACGGGCTCGTACAGGCCGAAGCTGCCTTCGCCCAGGGAAGCAGACGAGAGCATGCCAATCGAGCCGGTCAGCATGGCAGCTTCATCACTCAGGATGTCGCCGAACATGTTCTCGGTAACGATAACGTCAAAGCTCGCCGGGCGGCGAAGCAATTGCATCGCGCAGTTGTCGACAAGGACGTGCTCCAGTTCAACATCCGGATACTCAGGGGCAATCCGGTTGACCACTTCACGCCACAGACGGGACGTCTCGAGGACGTTCGCTTTGTCAACGGAGGTCAGATGCTTTCTGCGCTTCTGTGCAATGTCAAAAGCCTGGCGAACGATACGCTCAACCTCAGCTACATTGTATACGCAAGTATCTACCGCTTCTTCACCATGCTCGCCTTCGCGACGGAATTTCTCGCCAAAGTAGATGCCGCCTGTCAGTTCACGGACAACGATCAAATCCGTACCTTCCAGAACTTCTGGTTTCAGCGTGGAAGCTTCGCGCAGGCAGTCGAATACATTAGCCGGACGAATGTTCGAGAACAGTCCCAGCTCCTTACGAATGCCCAGCAGGCCCGTTTCCGGACGCAGCTCTTTGCTGTTGTTATCCCATTTTGGTCCGCCGACTGCACCCAGCAGTACAGCATCCGCATTTTTACAGATGTCCAGCGTTTCTTGCGGCAGCGGTGTGCCTTTCTCATCAATTGCGATACCGCCGAAAAGACCGTGTTCGAATTCGAAGCTAAGTCCAAACAGCTCCTCGGTCTTTTTCATCACCTTGATTGCTTCCGCGACAACCTCCGGTCCGATCCCGTCGCCGGCGATGACCGCAATTTTTTTCGTTTCTGCCATGTGGTTTACACTCCTTTGTTTATAGTTCGCCTTTTTAGATAAGGCTCATTTTGTCGCGACGTCCCGGCGACTTCCGCTTGTCAATCAAGCGGTTTAGCGCATCGACATAAGCGCGAGCACTCGCTTCCAGAATATCCGTGCTCAGCCCGCGTCCTTGAGCAGACACTTCTTCCTGCTTCAGCACAACATGAACCTCGCCGAGCGCATCCTTGCCCTGGGTAACCGACTTGATGGAGTAGTCTTCCAGCTCCACGACCTCTGAAGTCGCCTTGTCGATAGCATTGTAGATCGCATCTACAGAGCCATTGCCCTCTGCCGTAACCGACTGTTCTTCGCCCGCTGCGGAACGAATGCGGACAGTCGCGCTTGGCGTGGCCTGGTTGCTATAGCTTACCTCAACAGCTTCCAACACGAAGACCTCTGGCGTATCGATCAGCTTCTCCTCAAGCATGGCCCGGATATCTTCATCGCTGACGTTCTTTTTCTTGTCCGCCAGATCTTTGAATTTGGCAAAAGCCGTATTCACTGCTTCATCTGACAGATCATAGCCCATATCGAGCAGCTTCTCACGGAATGCATGGCGTCCGGAGTGCTTGCCAAGGACCAGCTTCGACTCTTTCAAACCGATGGTGTCCGGGGAAATGATCTCATACGTTGTTTTCTCTTTCAGCATGCCATCCTGGTGGATACCGGACTCATGCGCGAAAGCGTTGGCACCGACGATCGCCTTGTTGCCAGGCACGACCATTCCCGTCAGCTTGCTTACCAAACGGCTTGTTTTGGCGATCTCTGTCAATTGAATTGTCGTTTCAGCCTGGTAATACTCGGAACGCGTAGCGAGCGTAAGGATGACTTCCTCCAGCGCTGTGTTACCGGCCCGCTCACCGATGCCGTTAATCGTTCCTTCAATCTGATCTGCACCATTCTTGATGGCTGCCAGTGCATTGGCCGTGGCCATACCCAGATCATCATGGCAGTGCGCGCTCAGTTGAATCGATTCAATATTCGGCACCTGTTCTTTGAGTGTCTTGAAAATATTGCCGAACTCCGAAGGGGTCATATAGCCCACCGTATCCGGAATGTTCACCACAGTCGCACCTGCGCGGATCGCCATTTCTGTCACTTCACAGAGGAAGTCCAGCTCCGTGCGTCCTGCATCCTCCGGGGAGAACTCGATTTTATTGAAATATTGCTTCGCATAACGAATCGCTCGCTCCGCCGTCTCCAGCACCTGCTGCTTCTCCATACGCAGCTTATGCTTCCGGTGAATCGGCGATGTAGCCAGAAACAAGTGCAGGCAAGGATCCTGTGCATCCTTGAGCGCCTCACGCACAGCATCAATATCTTGCTCCCTGGAGCGAGCAAGACCAATAATAGACGCATTCTTCACAGCTTTGGCTACGGCTGCTACACCTGCCAGATCCCCGGGCGAAGCCGCGGGAAACCCCGCTTCGATGCGGTCGACGCCAAGCTTTTCCAGCTGCAGGGCGATTTCGACCTTCTCTTGCGTGTTCAGGTTGACGCCTGGCGATTGTTCACCGTCACGCAGCGTTGTATCAAAAATATAGATTTTGCGCATGCTTGTGTGCCTCCTGTCCCCGTAATATGAAGACTGACCCGTATACAAACCAATCATCCCGGATACCTGCGAGAGCAGCCAGGCCTTCCGTGTAGGAAAGCCTGCCTCTCTGCCTGGATAGCCCGGGATTCATGGCATTACTTTGTGGTTACAACTACTTCTTACTTCTTGATCCAGTGCATCAGTTCACGCAATTGGCTGCCCACTTGCTCGATTGGATGCTCGGCTTCACGACGACGAGTTGCAGTCAGTGTAGCACCATTGGATTGGTTCTCAAGGATGAAGTCACGTGCAAAACGTCCAGCTTGGATGTCTTCCAGTACGCGCTTCATTTCTTTTTTGGTTTCTTCTGTAACAACACGAGGTCCAGTTACATAGTCGCCATACTCAGCTGTGTTACTGATGGAGTCGCGCATGGTGGACAGGCCGCCCTCATACATCAGGTCAACGATCAGTTTCAGCTCATGCAAGCACTCGAAGTATGCCATTTCTGGCGCGTATCCTGCTTCAACCAAAGTTTCGAAGCCTGCTTTTACCAATGCGCTTGTACCGCCGCACAGAACAGCTTGCTCACCGAACAGATCGGTTTCAGTCTCTTCGCGGAAGGAAGTCTCGATGACGCCAGCGCGGGTACAGCCGATGCCTTTGGCATAAGCCAGGCCGATAGCTTGCGCGTTGCCTGTAGCATCCTGCTCGATTGCGATCAGACCAGGAACGCCGAAGCCTTCAACATACGTACGACGTACCATGTGACCAGGGGATTTAGGAGCTACGAGGAGCACGTCAGTATCCTTGTCAGGTACGATTTGTCCGAAATGAACGTTGAATCCGTGCGAGAACATCAGAGCCGCGCCTTTTTTCAGGTTTGGTTTGATTTCTTCGTTATATACGCGAGCTTGGGTCTCATCCGGCATCAGGATTTGGACCACATCAGCCACTTTAACAGCTTCAGCTACAGAAAGAACTTCAAAGCCGTCATTTTTTGCTTTTTCAGCGGATTTGCCTGCACGCAGACCGATAACGACTTTCAGACCGCTGTCACGCAGGTTTTGTGCTTGTGCGTGACCTTGGCTGCCATAACCGATAACTGCGATTGTTTTGCCTTGCAGGACATTTTGGTCCGCATCTTTTTCGTAGAACATTTTAACTGCCATGAGAATGAATGCCTCCTTTAATTTGAACCCTATTGAACGGGTGCTCGAAGGGGCGAGTCCAGGGACACCTCGCCCGCTCAAGCTCCCGTTCAATAATATGGGTGTGTACTAATCTGCCAGCATTGCAGCAACGCGCTTAGCGCGCGTTGCCTCGCATCATCGCCGTCACGCCAGTCCGGGAGAGCTCCCGGATGCCGTATGGCTTGAGAAGCTCGACCATTGCGTCGATTTTCTCGGAATCACCGACGACCTGTACCATCAATGTATGGGTGCCGATGTCGACTACCGCTGCCCGGAAGGTGTCAACGACGCCAAGAATCTCAGGTCTGGTGGAAGGTTCCGCACTAACCTTGATTAGTGCCAATTCCCGTCCGACCATTGGGTTCGCACTCAGATCGACAACCTTGATGACATCAATAAGCTTGTACAATTGCTTGGATACTTGCTCCAGCGTCCGGTCATCACCGCTGGTGACGATGACCATCCGCGAGAGCCCCGGCTCCTCCGAAGTACCAACCGTGATACTCTCGATATTGAAGCCTCGGCGGCCGAACAGGCCGGAGACCCGTTGCAGCACGCCAGGCTGATTGTTAACCAATACGGCTATGGTAAATTTCTTCATTCCGAATCCCCCATTATCATCGCATCAATCGTGTTGCCCTGGGTGACCATCGGGTACACGTTCTCGTCCTTCCGTACGACGAACTCGACGACGGCCGGTCCTGGATGACGGAGCGCTTCTTCCCATACCGCCCGGGCATCTTCCTTGCCGGAGGCACGGAAGCCCTTGACGCCATAAGCCTCAGCCAGCTTGACGAAGTCCGGGCTGCCAGCAAGGTCAATGTGGCTGTAGCGGTTGTCATAGATGATCTCCTGCCACTGCCGTACCATGCCAAGCACCTGGTTGTTAATGATGGCTACCTTGACCGGAATATTGTTGATCGCGCAGATGGCCAGTTCCTGGGCACACATCTGCATGCCGCCGTCGCCGTTGATCGAGACGACCACCCGGTCCGGACAGGCCATTTGGGCGCCAATCGCCGAAGGAAAGCCGAAGCCCATCGTTCCGAGTCCACCGGAGGTGATCCAGGAGCGTGGCTGGTTGAAGCGATAGTACTGGGCAGCCCACATCTGATGCTGGCCGACGTCTGTCGTGACGATCGCTTCCCCCTTGGTCGTGTCATGAATCATCTCGATGACCCACTGTGGCTTGAGCACCGTATCCGAATCAATGTATTTGAGCGGCTTGGACTGCTTCCACTCTTGGATCTGGCGGCGCCAGGCATCAGCCCGCGTAGCTGGCTGGGCGTCGCGGTTGGCCAACTGCAGCACCGTCTTGATGTCGCCGACGATTGGAATCTCTGTCGGTACGTTCTTGCCGATCTCGGCCGGGTCGATGTCGATGTGAACGATCCGCGCTTGTGGCGCGAAGCCTTGCAGCTTCATCGTTACCCGGTCATCGAAGCGAGCCCCGATGTTGATCAGCAGATCCGCCGACTGGATGGCTGTGTTGGCGGTGTAGGTGCCGTGCATCCCCGGCATTCCCATCCAGAGGTCTTCGCCGCTCGGATAAGCGCCCAGGCCCAGCAGCGTAGTTGTTACCGGGATCTGGGTCTTGGTTACGAACTCCAGAAGCTCTTCATGGCCGCCCGAGTACACAACGCCCCCGCCTGCCAGAATTACCGGACGCTCAGCTTCGGTGATGGCCTTCAGCATCTTGTCGACCTGCAGCTTATTCGGATGAACCGTAGGGTTGTAGCCCCGAATACTAACCTCATTCACGGGCTGGAATAATGCAGTCTGTGCCGATACATCCTTCGGAATATCGATAAGCACCGGACCTTTGCGCCCGGTATTGGCGATGTAGAACGCCTCATGTATAACACGCGGCAAGTCTTCGACGTTGCGCACGAGATAGCTGTGCTTCGTAATCGGCATCGTAATACCCGTGATGTCGGCTTCTTGGAACGCATCGGTTCCGATTGCCGTCGTAGCTACGTTGCCTGTAATCACAACAAGCGGCACGGAATCCATATACGCTGTCGCAATCCCCGTCACCAGATTGGTTGCTCCCGGACCCGAGGTGGCGATACATACACCGACTTTCCCGCTTGCCCGCGCATAACCGTCAGCCGCATGGATGGCGCCTTGCTCATGACGTGTGAGCAAATGATTAAAATCGGCATAGCCGTGCATCGCATCATAAATGTACAAGACAGCACCGCCAGGGTAACCGAAGACACATTCCGCACCCTCCAGAACCAAGCTGCGAAGCAATATTTCTGAGCCGCTGATGACCTCTTGCTTCACCAGCTTATCCATTATTTCTTCCTTTGACTTTAGCGCTGCACTTTGTGCGTTCATAGTCATCCTCCTTCTCCAGGTTTTGAGTGGGTGAGTTCCCGAAAATCAAAAAAACCTTTCCTCCCTAACACATGTGCATGTGTTGAGGGACGAAAGGTTTAGCTTCCGTGGTACCACCCGAATTTGTCATACGTCTCGCGACATACAACCTCATGAAGTAAGACAGACTCAGGGTCTGTGCCTACCTGCGGCACTGTAACGCGTGCCTTGCGATTCTCCCTAATAGTCCAAACAGGCTTTTCAGGAAAACAGCTCCGAGGTGAGCTCGTAGAAAAGGGATTCTGGCGACGGTCTCAGCTATTCCGTCCGCTCTCTGATACAAAAGAGCCCTTAACACTTCGTCCTCATCATTGCCGATTGCGTATGATATGTTAGGTTTAATTATATGCATTGCATGTCGATTAGTCAAGACCAGGATCGACGGCTTACCCAAAAAGTTGCGCCCATTGTACGCTTACCTGTCCTCCTTCATAAGATAGTATAACCGCCGCGGCGGAACACTACCGGAAACGGAGAAGGAGCGCGTCTATTCGATGACCATCATCCGCAGGCGCAACCCCCGCCTGGATACCCAAGAAATCCTGCGTCTTATTCGTACGGAGCTGATTCCCAGATCCCACACGGTTCGGGAAGGCGATCCGCAAGTATTGAGAGAACTGCCCAAGCGCCTCAGAAAGGGCGAAACGCTGGTTGCCTCGCGCACCCGGTCTGGCTCAGTGCTAGGGTTTGTCCATTTCATCGCTTCTCCGGATCAATTGTACATTGATATGCTTGCCGTACATCCGCAGCAGCAGGGCCGCAGCCTGGGCAAGCAGCTGATGCAGCGTGCGGAAGCTCACGGCTTGTCCCTTGGCTGCAAGGATGCCCGCTTGTTCGTGGATGATGACAATTACCGTGCCCGGCACTTTTATACCCGTCTGGGCTACCAGCAGGTTCGTTACCTTCCTACCTTTCGCTGTTACGAGCTGTACAAGCGCCTAGCTCTCTAACCAAACAGGTGGGGCACAGGATTCTCCTGTGCCCCACCCGTCTACCTTTTAATAGAAATAAGGGCCTTGGTTGCAGCAGTTGCCGCCGTAACCACCACCGTATGGTCCAAATCCGCCGCCTCCGTACGGGCCGGGGCCAAAACCGCCTCCGAAGCCACCGCCGAAGCCGCCTGCGTACGGCAGAGTGCCGATCGCCAGAAGGTCGAATAAGACCAGCGGCAGAATCGCTTTGGTGCTTACTTTTTTCCCTTTGTTCAAGGGACGCAAAATGAGTCGTTCGCCACTGATTTTCACCAGTCGTCCCGTTACTCTCGTTCCGTCCTTGCGAACCGCGTAGATGGCCTTGCCGACCAGCTTGCGGGCCTCTTGCCGGGATACGTTGCGCATACTATCCCTCCTCCTCCGTGATGACACAGTGTATTCAGGAGCCGGGGCGCTAGCGTGTACCCTTGTCTACTATCGGCTAATTTTGGGCCAACAGAATGGCCAAGGTGAAACTGCATAGCCGTCCTTTGACGGCGATGCCAGTTTCACTCCTTCGAATTCTGAGCAAACGTTACCTTGAACCGACTAATACAAAATCAGTTCTGCTCTAACGGCCACCAGCGCACTTATTCCATCCTTTTTGCTTGGTTCGGTAATCTAACGGCCACCAGCGCAGCTATTTCAGTGAAATCGCACGAAATTAGGCACCAAGAAGGCAAATAGGCGCTTATATGGCCGTTACAATTTTAAACCATCGATTTGGAGTGAAATAACGGTCCTGGTGTCCGTTAGAGCAAGCATCCCGCTAATTAGTCCTCTTCATCCATAAAACAATAAAAAAAGCCCCGAACCCAAAAGGGCCGAGGCTTCATTAAACTCCTTACGCGGATGCGTTGAGTTTGTCTTTGGCTACGCCAGCCAGCGAGTTGAACGCACCGATGTCGTTCACTGCCAGGTCAGCCAGCATTTTGCGGTTCACTTCTACGCCAGCCAGCTTCAGGCCGTACATGAACTTGCTGTAGGACAAGCCGTTTTGACGAGCTGCAGCATTGATCCGTGTAATCCACAGTTTGCGGAAGTCACGTTTTTTCTGGCGACGGTCACGGTATGCATAGAGCAGGGAGTTCATTACTTGCTCTTTTGCCGATTTAAACAGTCTGTGTTTCGAACCGAAATAACCTTTTGCCAGCTTCAGAATTCTTTTCCGACGACGCGTGCGGACAAAGCCGCCTTTCACTCTTGCCATGAATTAGCCCTCCAGTTGTATACTTATTCGTTCAATCTATTGATTGTTCATTTGATATCTAGTACAGATTACTTCAGGTTGTCCAAGCCGCGTTGCAGACGTTTTACGTCACCAGCTGCCATCAGTGGTTGTCCCGACAGGACGCGCTTCTGACGACCGGATTTGTGGGAGAGCAAGTGGTTCTTGTAAGCTTTGTACCGTTTTACTTTACCGGTGCCGGTAATTTTGAAACGGTCTTTCAAACTGCTGTGCGTTTTCATCTTAGGCATGTTGTGGTCCTCCTTGGGTTTCGGTTAGGTATTGGTTTTTGGCGCAAGAATCATAATCATGCTGCGTCCCTCAAGCTTGGGCATGCGTTCCACAACACATAGTTCCGCGACTTCCTTCGCCAGATTGTCCAGAATTCGCTGTCCGATCGACGCATGGGTGATCTCACGACCGCGGAAACGGACCGAGCATTTCACTTTGTCGCCTTCCTTCAGGAATTTGACAACATTGCGCATTTTGGTTTGGTAGTCATTATCCTCGATATTGACCCGGAACCAAACCTCTTTCAGATCGACGGTCTTCTGATTTTTACGCGCTTCTTTTTCTTTCTTCTGCTGCTCGTAGCGGAACTTGCCGTAGTCCATAATCCGACATACGGGGGGCTTCGCTGTAGGAGCGACGTTAACCAGATCCAAGTTAAGATCTATGGCCATTTGGAGCGCTTCACGAAACGGCTTGATGCCGATTTGTTCACCTTCTGCACCTACCAGGCGTACTTCTCTTGCCCGGATTTCGTCATTGATCTGATGTTCTCTGCTAATAACCTTCCACCTCCATAGTCTTCTACAACTTTACCGACGAGTTAAAACAAAAAATGCGGGCCCCCACGGGCCCGCACTCCATAACCATTCCTCAGCAGGCGCTCGTTGCTTGTAAGCAACGTGCCGGCACGGTTGTGATTCTTCGCATAACCAGCCAACCAGCGTTGGTCAGGTGAGAAGCGGGCGCTTCTTCTTCAAAGGGTATGACATAAGCCACTTGAATACTATATCACGCTGCACAGGCAGTGTCAACAAGATTTGTCAGCCCGCTTGCTTGCTTTGTACATCCTCGAGCCGAATTACTCTAGTATGCTGGGTGTGGCTCCACTGCTTGTTGTTCTGAGTGAAAAAAGCATAGCAGGTAATCGGCAGCCAGGAGAGCAAAAAGAATGGCAGCGTCAACAGGTGCATGTACATTTTCCACGACCTCACCCGCTCCAGCAGCAGCGCCGCCGGAAACTGAATGACGGCCATCCCCATGGCCGCGATAACCACCCAAGCCGGCAAATACTCATACATGGAAACAAACGCATTCTTGGCCGGCAAAATGTAATCTCCCCATAACAGGGAAGTCAGCAAGAAGCCGAGCAAGACATTGTACACGCTGGCAGAGTAGAGCGCCGCATCAAACTTGACGAAGTTTCTTTCTCGAATGCTCTGCCACAGCAAAGGAAAGAAAAACCGCCGGGCCACATGAAAATGCCCTTGCATCCACCGCAGGCGTTGTCTCGCTGATGCTCTAAACGTAATAGGCTTCTCATCGAATACCTTGGCCTCATAATTCAGGACAGGATGGATCCCCCGCTGGATGCAACGCATGGTGAATTCCAGATCCTCGACCAGGCTGGTTGCCCCCCATCCCATTTCTCTGAGCAGGCGTGACTCGAAGCACATCCCCGTACCTCCGAGAAAGTTGGCCATGCCGAGATTGCGGCGGGAGAGCTGCCACAGCCGATTGCAGTACCAGTAGGTGATCCCATACGCAGCGGTAACCCAAGAGTCCTTGGGGTTTTTGGTATCCAGATAGCCTTGAATGACTTGCTTGCCCTCGCACAGATCCGCATTCATATGCTGCAGGAAGTCAGTATCCACGAGATTATCGGCATCGAACATGACAACTGCATCGTAAACTCTCGGCATCTTCCACAGCTCACTTAACATCCATTCAATGGCGTAGCCTTTGCCGCGCAGGCTTGGGTGGGTACGGATGCAAGCACGAACACCGTGGCTCCGCACAACGTCCGCTGTCCCGTCGGTGCAATTGTCGCAGATCACAAAAATATCATAGAGCTCTTTTGGATAATTCAAATGTTTCAAATTGTCGATCAGTGCTCCAACGACTTGTTCTTCATTGTGCGCGGCGACAAGTATGGCAAAGGA
Source organism: Paenibacillus daejeonensis DSM 15491 (assembly GCF_000378385.1). GTDB lineage: Bacteria > Bacillota > Bacilli > Paenibacillales > Paenibacillaceae > Paenibacillus_D > Paenibacillus_D daejeonensis. The sequence goes on from NZ_KB899662.1 coordinate 196,179, forward strand.
TTTGCGCGGTGCAACCCTCTGTTCCTTATGTTTGCGCGTCAGACCAAAAACCGATATCAGAAACTGATACACTCCTACAAAAGCCAATAAAATCTGCATGCCAACAATAAACCCGTCGACCATTATGGTTGTGCCCCCTTAAGACCCCTTTTTTTCAAGTTCTCTCTGTACGTATCTCATCTCAGCCTTTTCTCTATCTGCTTGTAGACGTGTCATCATTTTTCCCGAACTCCCATTTTCCTATGTATTTTCTCGATTCCTTTCTACAGCTATAGCCATACTTTGTGATTCTTAAAACTCTGCTGCTTGCAAAGGGTGTGTTATGATAACAATAAGTACCAAGCAATGAGCCACGAGCTGAGGACGCAAGATGGAAGAAAACGCAAAAAACGGCCAGACTCCATAAAGGAGTGCTAGCCGTTAAAGGGCACAGAAAATGAAAAAAAACTTTTATCTGTCATTAAATTACGTTATTATACCGTTGACATGACGAGAACAATCGACCGCTACACTGGAGGTGACCATGAAAAAAAACACGGGAGGAACCCCTATGCAGCGGGTAACAAACTGGCTGATCTCAGCAGAGCGACGCATGCTGCTGATGGCAAATCGCAGACCGATCAACTTACTGTTGAATCGTCTCCTCAGTGGATGGCTGGGCTCCATCACCCATTTGGGCGGAGCCACCTTTACCTTGACGGCATCGCTGCTCATCGGATTATTCGCCAGCGCCCCCTGGAGCACCGCCGGCTGGCAGGCGCTAGCCGCCGTCGCGCTCAGTCACCTGCCGGTGGCCATCGTTAAGCGCAAGTTCAAGCGACTACGCCCGTACCAAGCCTTGAAGAATGTCAATATCGGCAAGCGGACATTGATGGACCCTTCTTTTCCGTCGGGCCATACAACAGCCGTCTGCGCCTGGCTTGTCCCTTGGCTCTTTGTCCATCCGGAGACATCGCTGCTGATTGTGGCTCCAGCTATGATTATCGGCCTCTCGGTGGCATGGTCACGCATGTACCTGGGTCTTCATTATCCTTCGGACGTTGCTGCGGGTGCTGCACTAGGCTCAGTAACCGCCTTGCTGGTCGTTTCTTTCTGGCCGGCCTTCTCCTGAGCCGCAGCGTCGCGCTCGGCCCGGTAGGACTTCAGCGCAGTGCTGCCGACAAGTGATTCGAGCCGATAGATCGGTTGTCCCTTCTCGATGAACTTGCTTTCATATTCTGTCAGCACCAGATCCTCACGGATTCCATCCTTGTGCAGGTCCAGCGAGATATTCCGCATGAGCAGCTCCGATTCGGAGAAGCTGTTCAGCGAGAACTCGAAGAGGGAACGCGAGTCCGTCTTAAAGTGAATTTCCCCATGCTCGTTCAGCAAAGCGGCATACTTCGCCAAGAAACGCGGATGTGTCAGCCTGCGGCGGGCATGTTTGCTTTTGGGCCACGGATCGCTGAAGTTAAGATAAATTCGCTGCACTTCTCCAGGCTCGAACATCGTTTCGATCTCCTCAATATTGGCACGCAGCAGAGCGAGATTGGGCGGCGTTTCCTCGCCTTTTTCCTCCCAGACAGCACGTGCCTTCTCGCTTGCACGGCGCAAAAGCTCATCATACATATCAACGCCGATATAATTATATTGCGGATTTAGCCCGCTCATCTGACTGATGAAGCGCCCTTTCCCCATCCCAAGCTCGATGTAGATCGGGTTATCATTGCCAAAAAACTCCCGCCAGCGTCCTTTATAGCTCTGTGCCTCCAGGACGACAAGCTCGGGCTGGGCTTCCAGATTTTCACGTATTCCTTTTCTTCCTCGCAAACGCATGCTCAGTTCCTCCATAACGTGGGTTGTCGTCTTATTGTGCCAGATGCGGCGGAAAGAAGTAAAGACATCTGCAGGCAAAAATAAAAGCAGCCTCGGGATCAGTGATCCACAGGCTGCTGACAAGTTGGGACGTTGTTAGTTAAGCAGTTGATAGTCAATGGGGTCTTTTTTGGAGCTTTCGATGTTGTACGTGTCCGCGAGGACCGTTTTCAACTTCTTGCGCGCTCCAATTTCCAGCGTATGGTTCCCATGGAATCTCGCGCCTGTAAGCGCCATCAATTCCTTGACAGTAAGCTCAACTGTAACCTTCTCATCGCCTTGGGGAATTTTTACCGATGTGTTCATTCCTCATCACCTCACGTTTTAGTAATAACAGTATAGCCAAAAATTCATCCTGCTATGACGAGTGGCGTGGCAGTAGAAGTTGTGAAAAACCTTGATTTAGCACACTTTTAATATAACACATCATGTGAGGTGTTGCAAGCCTAAATTCAAATTTTCTTCACGGCGCAGCAAGTGGCCTACGGGGATTTTTTCAGGTACAATAGAAGCAAGTGTTAGAGTGACCCCCTGCTATTGCCGGGGCTGCAGAAAGGGTTTGTCCACGATGTCCACCATGATCCAATCCGCCGGCGAACCGCACCTCTGGCAAGACAAGCGATTCCACACCTGGAATTATGAAATGAGAGAGCAGTTCGGCGGTAAAGTATTCAAAGTCACGCTCGACGCCGGCTTCACCTGCCCCAACCGGGACGGCTCAATCGCTGCCGGGGGCTGCACATTCTGCAGCGCTAGAGGCTCAGGCGATTTTGCTGGCAGCCGTCGGGATGACCTAGTCACGCAATTTAACCAGATCCGTGACCGTCAGCATCTCAAATGGCCGGATGCCCGATATATTGGTTATTTTCAGGCGTATACCAACACTTACGCACCAGTCGAGGTACTCCGCGACTATTACGAAGTCATTCTTGCGGAACCCGGCGTGGTCGGATTATCGATTGCCACTCGCCCGGATTGTCTGCCTGATGACGTCATAGAGTACCTGGCCGAGCTCAATAAGCGTACGTATCTTTGGGTCGAGCTCGGACTGCAGACGGTCCATGAATCGACCTCCAATTTAATTAACCGGGCTCACGATACGGCCTGCTATCTCGATGCGGTTGCACGGCTGCGAGCGCATGGTATTCGTGTGTGCACACATATTATTTATGGGCTGCCCCAGGAAACGCATGAGATGATGATGGAGACCGGCAGAGCCGTTGCGGAAATGGATGTCCAGGGCATCAAAATTCATTTATTGCACCTGATGCGCAAAACGCCGATGGTCAAGCAATACAATGCCGGGCTTTTACGCTTTCTGGAGCGGGACGAATATATCCAGCTTGTGGTCGACACCCTGGAAATTCTGCCACCGTCGATGATTGTCCACCGATTGACCGGGGACGCGCCACGCGATCTGTTGATCGGTCCGATGTGGAGCTTGAATAAATGGGACGTATTGAACGGCTTTGACGCGGAACTGAAGCGCCGGGACACCTGGCAAGGCAAGTATTGGAGGGGACGCTAATGGGCTTTCCTTCTGTACTGGGCATGGCCAAGACCTGGGTCAGCCAGCGTCTCTCCCCAGGCGATGCCGCAATCGATGCTACGGCCGGTACAGGCGTGGATACCCTGTTTCTGGCCGAGAGCGTGGGCGCGCGCGGCAGTGTCTATGCGTTTGATATTCAGCCGCTGGCACTGGCTCGCACCGCTGCCAGACTGGATGCCCGCTTTGCCGGCGAAGCGGCAGTGGACAAGCCTGAGATCGCGCTAATCGCGCAGAGTCATGCCGAGATGCGTGAATGCATACCCGAACGACGGCATGGCCGTGTTTCGGCCATTATGTTCAACCTGGGGTATCTGCCGGACCCTGATGCGGATCAGCGTATCATTACGAATCCGTCCTCCACGCTCACGGCTCTGGAAGCTGGCCTTGCGCTGCTGCGGCCGGGCGGAATCATGACTGCCGTTGTTTATCCTGGCCATCCCGGCGGCGCCGAGGAAGCGGACGCCGTTGCGGCCTGGGCTGCTGCCCAGCCTGCAGCACGTTGCCAGTGCGTGTACTACCGGATGACGCAGAAGCCCTCGGCCCCGTATTTAATCGCTCTTGAGACCCGCCGACAACCCTCAATGCCTTAGTTCAAGTGAGTTAGACGTTCCATAGCTATCTATACATACAGAGGAGAGATGACCATGACTATCAAACCCTATCCGATTCAATTTAAGCCCGAGATGAAAGAACGCATCTGGGGCGGCCAGGCGCTTAGCCGCTTCGGCCTCGATGTGCCCGAGGGCAATATCGGCGAAGGCTGGATGATCGGAGATCACCCTAATGGCACCACCAAAGCCATCAATGGCGAGCTTGCCGGACTGGGCCTCGACGAGATCCGTGAACAATACGGTGCCGAGTGGTTCGGAAGCAAAGGCTACAAAGCAGGCACCCGCTTCCCTCTGCTCATTAAGCTCCTAGACTGCAATGATGATCTGTCCATTCAGGTTCACCCGACCGATGATTACGCCAAGCTGCCTCCGGGAGAGCTGGGAAAAACCGAGATGTGGTACATTCTTGATGCCAAGCCTGGCGCAAAGATCATCTATGGTCTCCAGGAAGGCGTGGACCGCGCTCAGCTGGAACAGGCACTGAAGGAGAACCGCGTAATGGACTGCCTGCAGGAGGTTCCTGTCAAGGCGGGTGACGCCTTCTACATTCCTGCCGGTACCGTACATGCCTTGTGTGCAGGAATCGTTGTCGCAGAGATTCAGCAAAACTCAGATACGACCTACCGGGTCTATGATTATGACCGCCCAGGACTCGATGGCAAGCTGCGCGAGCTCCATGTTGAGGATTCCCTCAATGTGACCGCCTACGAAGGCGCAGGAGCAACCCGCACAACAACGGATGGGGTGCAGGCCGGAGAGTGGCTGGAAATCGCCCGTTCCCCTTATTTCATCGTCGAGAAGGGCATCATCGCCGGTTCAACAAGCCTCCGTGTGCCTTCTGACAGCTTTGTAATCCTGGTGATTGCCGAAGGTAGCGGTTCCCTGGAGTGGGAAGGCGGCAGCCAGGACGTAAAGGCCGGAGAATGCTTCTTGCTCCCTGCTACGCTTGGTCAATATGTGCTTGATGGACAACTGACCGTCATCCGCAGCGAGCTGCCTTAACTGACAAATGCAATTAAGAAGAGGGAAGGGACCCAACCCGGGTCCCTTCCCTCTTCTGTCTTTCCTTCCTCGTTAGCCGATTGCTGCATGTTCCTCCAGTTGGAGATAGTAAGGGGTCGCCCGCTGCTGTCCTGCCGCATCGGGCATATACAGCACAATCAGCAACGTTTCCCGATCCTTGCGCAGCACCCCTTCTTCTACATAGCTCTGCAGATCAAAAGGAATCCGCTCGATCACCGCATGCTTCTGCAGTTCCTTCTCACCCATGCCCAGTGATTCAAAGTCAGACGATACGGCCGAGGGTTGAGCAGCCAGACGGCTCATCCAGCCCTGCCACGCGGCTTTGTCCATATCATGCCCCCACCATACTTTGCGGGGCTTATATTTGTGATTCAGGAAGTAATCCAGCTTCATCAAACCGAGAATGACGGGAAGATCGAGCGCTGTCCTGCCGGAGTCGGCCTTGGCCTGCTCCTCCAGGAAGGACCAGAGCCGGGAGAACAAATCCTCCAGCTGATGACCGATCTTCTGCCAGCCGCGAGCTTCCCAATAGTCACCGAACTGCTGGAAGAAGTCGAATGGCGAATCATAGATACGTTCTACAAGATACAGGAGCGTATGGTCCAACCGATGGGCGTTCCAGTACTTCTCCAGCACATCCTCCACTCGCTTGATTCGAACAATATCACCGAATGGCAGCAGATCATTGCCCAGAATTTCATAAGGAGCGCGGTCCATGAACACATAGCCATGCTTGTCCGCATCCAATCGCATCCCGGTACCGCGCAGCATTTTGAGAAAACCGAGCTGCAGCTCCTCGGGACGCAAGGCAAACACATCGTTAAACGTTTTGCGGAAGCTGTCATAATCCTCATGCGGCAAGCCAGCTATCAAATCGAGATGCTGGTCGATCTTGCCGCTTTCCTTGACCTTGGTAACCGTACGCGTCAGCTTGGTAAAATTCTGGCGGCGCTGAACAGCCAGGTTGGTCAGGTCGTTAGTGGACTGTACGCCGATTTCAAATCGGAAGATGCCTGGCGGCGCATGCTCGGCCAGATAATCCAGCACCTCCGGCCGCATGATGTCGGCCGTAATCTCGAACTGGAACACGGTACCCTGATGGTTCTCGATCAGAAACTTGAACATTTCCAGCGCATAATCTCGCTTGATATTGAACGTCCGATCAACGAATTTAATCAGCTTGGCGCCCGATTCAATTAAGTACAGCAGATCCGCCTTGGTCCGCTCAATATCAAAATAGCGCACGCCCACCTCAATACTGGAGAGGCAGAATTGACAGCTGAACGGGCACCCCCGGCTTGTCTCGAAGTAGACGACACGATTGGGCAAATGAGGGATGTCTTCGTTAAAGCGGTGCGGACTTGGCAATTGAGCCAGATCAAGCTTGGGACGGGGCGGATTCATAATAATCTCGATTTCGCCATCCGCCTTCTCTTTCCGGTAAGTCAGCCCAAAGACCATATGAAACTTGCGATCCCCTGCAATCTCAGTCAGCAGATGATGAAAGGTCTCCTCCCCTTCACCCACGACAATAAAATCGACTTCCGGCAACCGGTCCATCCAGTACCCCATATCGTAACTGACCTCGGGTCCGCCCAGCACAATCTGCAGCGAGGGTTTGATTTTGCGGAGCATATTAATGACCGTAATCGTCTCCTCGATATTCCAGATATACACCGAGAAACCGATGACGTCAGGATTGCGCGCGTACAGATCGGCAACGATATTCATGGCCGGGTCCTTGATCGTAAACTCCGCGATATCGATGTCAAAATCCCGTTCACTATAGGCCTTCAGACAGCGCAGCGCCAGGGACGTGTGAATGTATTTGGCGTTCAATGTAGATAATACAACGTTCATGATGTACTCCTCTTGGTATGGCATTGTAGCTTCTCTCATTGTACCCAATCCTGCCTTAAAAAAGAAGAGCCCCGTCTGTGACGAGGCTCCGCAACTCAAACCATTATTAAAGGATGAACGAAAATTAGTGCCGGCCAATCTTGATATGTCCACGGTCTTGGGTCTGAAAATGAATGACTGGATAACGGACCTTCCACTTGTTGTTGCCCAAGCTGGTGACTTCTTCAGCCTTGAAACCGCGTGGTTCATAACCGAATGTCTGCTCATAATGAACAATTAGCTCCACCGGCTGATTAGGCAGCATGCGCTGCAGCTCGGAGCCGGCATCCACCGCCCAATACCGCATATCCTGAGCGATTTTGTCAGCAAAAACGGTGTAGAAACCAGGATCGATGTTGGCTTCAATGACCAGCCAGCCTTTGCTGTCCCGGTTCACTTGCCAGCCGGTCAGTTCGGTCACGCCAACCGGTGTCCACAGAACAGAAAACTCGTCTTTCATAAGTTTGAGAATCTCTGCATTCGAAGCATTGGTCAAACTAGCTGGCAATCGGGAAGGCAGGAATGCCGCGCGGGTGCCGCTTCTTTTCGCTTGTTCGAGCAGCGGCAGCGCATGCTCGCTGGATACTGCCAGGTTCAAGTGAGCGGTCGTATCCGGAATCGTCGCCGTCACAATACCGACCACCGTACCGTATTCATCAAACAAGGCGCCGCCGGAGCTGCCGGAATCGATCGCTGCCGTCGTTTGAATGTAAGATACCCCGCCCTCATAGTGCACATTGCTGATGATTCCTTCGGAGACCGTATTGCGGAAGCCCTGCGGACTGCCGATCGCGAGAACCGGATCTCCCTTGTAGAAGAGCTGCTCGGTATCCAGAATGACCGGACGCACCCCGAGGGACGAAGCCGTCTCAATGACAGCCAGATCTGCATCTTCATCATAGGCCAAGAGGCCGTTAATTTTAAGAGATTTGCCATTCGTCAGTTCAACCGTGCCTTTGGTTGCGCCTGTCATCACGTGATAGTTGGTCAGCACGTGGCGGTCGCCCACAACCATGCCGCTTCCCTGTCCGCGATCTGTCTCGATGGTGACGATACTGTCATCATACATATAGACAATGTCGCTGAACGAGAAGGTTTCATAGGTGTCGAAGTCTGGAAGCGCGTCGTATTCATCACGACTAATCTGCTCCACCGAACGGATCCGAATCGTGCGGGTTGCACTCTCCCATGCCACTTCTGCCCCTAACGCTTCACCAATGAATCTTAGTGGTACCATGGTTGCCCCCTGTATCAATTGGGGAGGCGTGTCCAGCTGCTGTGCCTTGCCGTTGATCGTCGCCTGCTTGGCGCCAATTTTCAACGAAATAGCCGTACCGCCTTTGGTTGCGAAGATCGTCTGCGTTTGCTGCTCCCAGCTCACTGTCGCCTGCAAGGCTTCGAAGATCGGCCGCATGGGTACAAAGGTGGTCCCATTCTGTTGTACAGGGGCTGGTTTAAAGGAAACCGCCTTACCGTCAACGATGACTTTGATCTCGCTTGTGGCCTGGGCTGCCGTAGCGGCAATGGGCTCCAAGGACCAGCCGGAGACCGGTTGGATGGCGACGCTCGCGGCGATCACCGATGTTGCGATGAGACGGGTTAAAGTTTTCATGTTTTACAGGCTTCCTCCAGTGCATTCCTTTTTCTTCCATACACTAATATCCTACCATCGGCCCCCGACTTTTGTCCACATAAATTTAAGGGGTTATTCCCACTTGAATGTCAGTGATGCCGCGATAAAAGCGACGATCAGCCAACCTCCGAGCAGAGCAGCTTCAAACGCTACATCCGTCAACGAAGCACCGACGTTCATGATCTGTCTCAGCGCCGTCGACAAGTGGGCAATCGGTAGCAGTTTGACGATGGGTTGCAGGAATTCGGGCATATTCTGAATCGGGAAGAAAACACCCCCAAGAAACAGCAGCGGGAACGAGACAAATCCCGAAATCGGTCCCGCGCTCTCCGGTGTTTTGGCCACGCCGGCGATGATGAAGCCGATGGACATGAAGGCTAATGTGCCCGCTATGACAAAAGCCAGCAGGAGCAGCCATGACCCGTTCACCTGCGTCCCAAATATAAATTGGGCAATGAGAACGACGATTACTGCCTGTAGTCCGTTCAGCAGCAGCCGCGCCGTAATCTGGGCAGCGATAAAGGACGAGGCATGCAGCGGCGTACTCTGCATCCGGCGCAGGATGCCCCGCTCCCGCCAGGAGGAGATCTGAGCGGCAACACCATTCAGATTGGTCGTCATAATCATCATCGCCACTATGCCTGGCACCAGAAAATCGATATAGGAAAGCTCGAGCGATTGAACGCCCTCGCTTGTCACCGTTAGAATTGGCTCATATCCGGTCCGTGCCTTGGACACCTCATCGATAATGTATGTAATTGTCGTGCGGGCCAGCTCTGACACCGTCAGCTGCGTCTCATCTGTATAGAGTTGTACGGATACTGGACTGATAGACGGTCCAGCGTCCAACGCCGCTCCCAAGCCCGCAGGAAGTACAATGACAAAGGAGGTGTCGCCAGATTTCAGCTGGGTTAGCGCGTCGTCTGCGTCCGCTGCTTCCGACAGCATCAGCGCATCAGTAGCCAGCAACCGTTCCTTCACGGTTGCTGCGGCTGGGCTCCCGTCTTCATCAACCAATACGCCCTGTAGCGAGATGCCATTGCCCTGACCAAGAAATGAGCCCATCATGACCATCAGAAAGATCGGAAAAGCGATACTCCAGAACAGCATTTGACGGTTGCGGGCAAAAAGCTTGAGCTGCGCAAGCGTTAGTTGTTTGTATGCATTCATGCTTCTCTCAGGCTCCTTCCAGTCATCTGGATGAATACATCCTCCAGCGAGGCCGTCCGGGTCTGCAGCCCGGTAAGCGGCAGCGCCTCCCGTTCAGCCATGCCAACCAGCTCGGTAAGAGAGGCTTGGAGATGCTCGGTATAGAGGATGACCCGATTCTTGCGAATCTCGGCCTGGGCAACCCCCGCTAATTTACGCAACCGATTGAGGACGGGTTCTGTGTCCACAGCTGACGAATCCGTTGAGGAGTTCAGCTCAAATTCAATTGCACTGCCCGATGCCAGCCGATCAATCAGCTGCCTTGGCGTGTCCAGCGCCACGATACGACCGCTGTCCATCAGACAGATCCGGTCGGCCAGAATCTCAGCTTCGTCCATATAGTGGGTACTGAGTACGATCGTTTTCCCTTCATCGCGCAAGCCCAGGATAATGTCCCACAACATGCGGCGAGCCTGTGGATCAAGCCCTGTCGTCGGCTCGTCCAGAAACACGACCTTGGGATTATTGACCAGGGCCAGGGCAATGGCCAGCCGTTGCTTCTGGCCTCCGGAGAGATGCTTGACGCGGTCATTCAACTTCTCCTGCAGCAATACCCGTTCGAGCAGTGGCTCCACGGGGAGGGTCGGCACCCGGTAAAAGCTGGCGTACATCGCCGTAATCTCACGGACAGTCAACAGATCGAACAGCGATGTCGATTGCAGCTGGACGCCGATGACCTCCTTCACCCGCTTCAACTGCGTCCGGGTGTCATAGCCTGCAATGCGAGCATGCCCCTCATCCGGCAGCCTCAACCCTTCTAGCATCTCCATCGTCGTTGTCTTGCCAGCACCATTGGGACCCAGCAGACCAAATACTTCGCCTGGACGAACCTCAAGCGATACCCCGTTCACCGCAGTAAATGCACCGTAACGCTTAACCAGTCCAACGGCTTCGATGACCGGCGTATTCGGCTCTTGTGTCATTTGCACTTCACTCCTCTCTCCGGCCTGGGCCAGGATAGCTTTATCGAATCAACTCATGCTATAGTAGGGGGAAACTATGAAACAAAGGACGGAATTTTGTTATGAATCGACCCAAGAAACAAGCTTCTTTTCGCAAACCGGCCAAATCGGCTCCCCCACAAAAAAGAGCCGGCGCATCGGCCGGCCACGGCACCAAATCATTTGATGTGCGTGAGCCTATGGAGCTGTTGCCTTTCCTGATCGAGCGCTATGCCCGGCTTAGCCGCAACAGTGTCAAATCCTTGCTGACGCGCAAGCAGGTCGCTGTCGATGGCCGTATTGTCTCCATCCATAATCATCCGCTGGAACCGGGCCAGGTCGTCACCGTCGGTGAACGGGAGCCTGAGACCGCTCCACTGGCAGGAATGTCCATTCTGCATGAGGACGAGGATATCATCGTCATCCACAAGGATGCCGGGCTTCTGTCGATCGCCACGGACAAAGAAGATCAGCTGACCGCTTATCGGCAACTGACCGCTTACGTCCGCCGCACGGATCCCCGCCAGCGGATTTTTATCGTGCATCGCCTGGACCGGGATACCTCCGGCGTCATGATGTTTGCCCGCAGCGAGCAGATCCAGCAGCAGTTGCAGAATGAGTGGCAGGAGGCTGTCGTCGAGCGCTCTTATGTAGCCCTGGTAGAGGGACGGGTACGCAGGGCTGCAGGCCGGATTGAATCGTGGCTGAAGGAGAGCAAGACGCTGCGTATGTATGCCAGTGAGCGGCAAGGCGACGGCCAGCATGCCATCACCCATTACAAGGTAATGGAGACCAGTCGGACTCACTCCCTGCTGGAGGTTACCCTGGAAACTGGACGCAAGAATCAGATCCGCGTGCATATGGAGGAGATCGGTCACCCCGTTGTTGGAGACAAAAAATATGGCTCCACCAGCAATATTATCGGCCGCTTGGGATTACATGCCCGCATCCTGGTATTCCGTCATCCGCGCAGTGGCGAGCTGCTGCGTTTCGAAACACCGATTCCAAAAGCATTCCTGACGCCTTTCCGTTCCCAATCCTAGTCAGAAGCTGCAGCCAGCTGCGTCGTCCTGCGGGGCGACGCTAGTTCTGGTTAGCCCTGCAGCGGCTTCAGCAGTTGATCCATGATTCGGCTCGTCCGGACGGCCGAAGCCGCATCACTGGGACAGGCGCCGCGCTGGCCGAGCAGCTCATCTACGATGGTCTGAATCAAGGGCTGCTGCACATGCGCCGGATGGGCAATCTCCCACGACTGCAATTCCGTGCCGCGGTGCAGGACGACCGGGAGCTCTCCGAAGGTGGAGAACACCAGCTTGCCCTCGCTGCCGACAATCTCGTTGATATCCTCTTCGACACCTACCGTGTACCCCCATTGCCCGCTGCCATGAATGCCATCTTCTGTCTGATAGAAACCGGTGACCAGATCCTCGACTTCATAATAACCGCCACGGTTGGAGCTGCGTCCTTCGGCCGCTGTAATCGGTCCGACCAGATAATCAATCAGATTAAGCGTATGACTGGCCAGATCCACAAAGTGACCACCCCCGGCTACCTCCCGCTGCAGACGCCAAGGCAGATCCCCTTGTCGCTCCTGCTCCGAAGCCCGCCGCCAGTGTCTGGTGTTGACCGCGTGCACCCGTCCGATTGCCCCTTCCTCCAACAGCTCCTTCACCTTAAGAAACCGAGGTAGTGCCCGGCGATAATACGCTACGAACAAAGGAACACCCGCCTCCTGGCAGGCCTCCGTCATCGCTGTACACTCACCGGCATGCAGCGCCATCGGTTTCTCCACATACACCGGCTTCCCCGCCTTGGCCACCTGCAGCGTGTAGGGCAAGTGCTGAGCAGGCGGAGTCGCGATATAGACCGCATCCACCTCCGGATCATGAATGAGCGACTCAGCATCGGAATACCACCGCTCTACGCCATGCCGCCGGGCATAATCCTCAGCCAATGCACCATCTCTCCTCATAACCGCTGTCAGCCTGGAGCCTTGCGCCTTTTGAAAGGCAGGTCCGCTCTTTACTTCTGTCACATTGCCACAGCCGATAATTCCCCATCTGATTTCCTGCAAGCTGCCACTCTCCCCTGATTAGCATATAGTTTCCTCTATCATAACCGATGAAGGGGAACTTGCCGACTGCCAAAACGACTCAGCTCGCCGCGGAACATCAGCTCCAGCGATGGCGAACGCTCCAGATCAGCCGGAGTCGTCAGAGAGGGGCATTTGGGAACAAGACTCAGCCCATTCTTCTCAAAGGCAGAAGCGACGAATTGCGAACAAAAAAACGCATGCTGGCGTTTGATCCGAACATGAAACATGACGCCGAACAGACCAAGAAAATTGTATCGGTAGCGGTCGGGATCCTGCTCGAAGCTGCGTACATAATTGCGGATCCGCTCATACTTGCGCTGACTGACCTTGCAGCTATAGACGGCACAGGTTGCGTGGCGGAATAAACCTCCGCCCAGATCCTCTTTGATGAAGCCCCCTATAAACGGATTGCCCGGGCTCTTGCGCCCGAAGCTGTATACCTCGCGAAGATCGTCATCAAATGCAATCGAGGCATGGTTGAGCTCCGCTCGCGTATACAGCCGAATCAAACGGGTCAACAGCGTCCCCGTGTCCGACAATAAGATATAGATGGTTTTCTCCTTCATCCTTCATTCTCCACCCGTACATTAAGATTGGAAAAACGTCCGGCGTCTTCCTACCATTAATGATAGTGGGCGGAGAATGGAAATAAAACCGTCCTGTGTCTGAACGAGAACTAGACTTCGGTCCAGTGCAATATCAGCTAAACTGGTTTTGCTATCCAGTTAAGAGTTCTACTGCACGCTGATGCTGCGGGTCCTCGCGAACGACCTTGTCGCGCACCCGTTCCACGAGACGGTAGGACGACCTACCGCTGAGTACACCATCTACCGGCAGACCTTCATCCCGCTGGAAACGCTGGACAGCGGCTTTGGTCTCCTCGTCGAAAATGCCCTCAGGCTCACCTGGCTGGTAGCCAAGTGTCTCTAGCAGCTGCTCGGCAGTCTTGACATGCTGGCCAAAGCTGCCTACAGAAATATCAATGTCTGACGGCAGCGAGGGGAGGGACGCATAATCCGGCATTCGCACCTCAACCGTCGGCTCGATCCCTTCGTCTTGAATCCAGCTGCCGTCTGCCCTGCGCCACTGCGCTTCGGTCAGCTTGAGCACAGAATGATCTTCGAACTGCTGGAAGGTCTGAACGATGCCTTTGCCAAAGGTTTTGACACCAACAATCTCGATGCCGGCAGAATCCTTGAGCGCCGCGGCCAGCACCTCGGCCGAGCTGGCGCTATTCTCGTCCACAAGGACAACCATCGGGAGCTCCCACGGTTCTTCCTGTTTGGAGCGGTGGGTAATATGATGCTTGTCGTCCTTGTATACGACCTGAACGATAACTTCATCCTTGGGTACAATCCGACTGGCAATCTCAATCGCCGGCCGCAGCAGCCCCCCGGGATTCATTCGCAGATCCAACATCAACGCTTGCATGCCTTGCTGCTCCAGCGCTCGGATGGCCTCATCAAATTCGGCTGCTGTATCCTCGGAGAAACGAATGATCTGGATGCTGCCGATGCCGTCTTCCAGCATTTCATATTCTACCGTAACAACTGGAACGGCAGCCCGTACCAGCACCTGCTCAAAAGGCGCCTGCATCCCTTCGCGCTCGATCGTCAGCGTGACCTCGGAGCCTACCTCGCCACGGGTAAGCTGGATGATCTCCGGCAGGGTTTTGCCCGTTAACGGCATGTTATTGATTTCAGTGACAATATCATCCTTCAATAGTCCGGCCTGATCGGCCGGCGCTCCTTCGACAACGGCCTCCACCCGGAAGTGCCCGTCCTCCTTCCTTAACTCCAGACCAATTCCCACGAATGAATTCTCGTAGCGCTCCAAATAGCTTGTCCCTTGCTCTTTGGTATAGTAACTGGAATAAGGATCATTCAGGGATTCGACCATCCCTTCGGCGGCGCCATGCAGCAGACTGCTCGCTTCGGCACCGTCAAGATAATCGGTCATAATCTCTTTATAGGTTGTGTCGAGGTTACGGAAAACCGGCTCCTTCAACATCGGATACTGTGTCGTCATCGACCAGCGTCCTGCGCCAAAGCCAATGCTGATCGTGATCAGACAGAGAATAACGAGGAGCGCAGCCCGCCGTTGCCGTCGCTTGGGTGATTGAGGTGGGTTCATCTGCTTATCCTCCATTCAAGCTTGCTGTTATCACTGTATCGCATTCGGAGACAGGCTTCAAGCGGCGCTTCTATCCCTTGTGCCAATATAGCTTTTTCGATACAATCATTCTAGCTGACAGACGATAGAGGAGAGAAATCAATGACTTATAAACTGATTGCAATCGATGTAGATGACACGCTTCTTAATGATGATATTCAGGTCAGCGAAGGCACGCGTGCCGCCCTGATCGAAGCGTCTGCCCAAGGGGCCACAGTGACATTGGCTACTGGACGGATGTATGCCTCCGCACGCAAGATTGCCCAGCAAATTGATCTCAACGTGCCTATCATCACGTATCAAGGTTCACTTGTGAAGACACTGATCGACGAAGAAGTGCTATACGAGCGTAATGTGCCGGAGGATGCCGCATTGGAATTGTTCGATTATTGCATCCGCAAGGGATTGCATTTGCAATTGTATGTAGATGATGTACTCTATGTACGTGAAGACAACGACAAGGCCCAAGGTTACTCTCGCCTGTCCAATATTCCTTATGTCGTCGAACCCGACTTCGAGAGCCTTGCTCGTAAGCCACTGAACAAGATGCTGATTATTGATGATCCCGAGCTGTTGGACCAGGTCGCACTGGAGCTGGCACCGCTGATTGGTGATCGGGTACACATCACCAAATCCAAGCCTCACTACCTGGAGATTATGCACAAGGAAGGGACAAAGGGGCACGCGCTGCAGTATATGGCCGCCCATCATGTGGGCTGCAGCATGGATGAAGTGATTGCAATTGGTGATTCGTGGAATGACCACGAGATGCTGGAGGTCGCAGGCCTCGGCGTAGCGATGGCCAATGCCGTTGAACCGCTCAAGGCAATTGCGGATTATGTAACCTTGTCCAACAATGAAGAAGGCGTGCGACATGTGATCGAGAAGTTTGTGCTCGGCCGCCCTGTAGAGTAAACTTCGCCAAATTCTCAGGCTGTCCTCAACAAGGGGCCTACGGTCACGGATCGATCTTACGATCGCTGTTGTCCCCAGATTTCTTGATTTACTAACCGCTCTAGCGGTTGAAATCCGGGGACAAAGGCGAACGCTTCGCTTCTCCAGATTCGATTCCGTGCCTCTTCGGCCTTTAAGGACAGCCTGAACGCGTAGCAAAATGCCCCACAGTCATCTAGACTGTGGGGCATTTGTTTATAGTCCAGCCAGCACTTGGTACCAGACGCCTCTCTTGGAGTATAGCAGCTCACGAACTTCGGGCCAGCCTCCCAGGTACTCGATATCGAATAGCCCTTCTGGGATGGTGAATTGCTCCTGTGCGGCCTCTTCTAGCACATCGTTAGCCGGTCGGAAGCCGTAATCCATGAATAGCGACTGGGCTTCTTCACTGTATAGATATTCTACAAAAGCCTCCGCCACTTCTCGGGTCCCGTGCTGATCGACGTTTTTGTCGATGACTGCGGCAGGGTTTTCAATGAGAATGGTATCTTCAGGGATCACGATATCATATGGCACGCCTTGTGCAATCCGGGCCAGCAATTCATTCTCATAGGTGACGATGACGTCTCCCACACCATATTCAAATGCCGCCATGGAAGCACGGCCGCTCTTGTCCAGCGATTCGATATTGGCATGAACCTGTTCGAGGAACTGCTTGGCATACGCGGGATCAGCCGTGCCCGATTGACGTTCCGAGCGCTTCAACCCGGCGCCGTAGATGGCATTAATGTCCCATTGCGCGCCACCTGATGTCTTGGGATTGGGGTACAGCACCTTGACGCCGTCCCGGGTCAGATCCTCCCAATCGCGAATGTCCTTGGGGTTGCCGTCCCGGGTGCCCAGCACAACGATCGAGCGCGTAATCATGCCGCCGGCACCTTGCTCCCGCCAGTCGTGCGTAATCATGCCCGCTTTCTCGATCCGCTCAACGTCCCCCTCCATCGCCAGCACCGTCACATCTGCCTCGAAGCCGCCGACAATGGCCCGCGCCTGCGTCCCCGACGCCTCATATGATTCCTGAAACGTTACCGTCTGCCCGCTTTGCTCCAGCCAATGCTCCTGGAACATCGGCAAGAGCTCTGCAAATACATCCTTAACCACCGAATACGCTCCAATGACCAGGGTAACATCCCCCTGCTGCACCGGCTCGCCGTCCACCGTCTCATGATTGGTCCCGGTGCAGCCGCTGACGGCAAGCGCGGCGCACAGGACAAGCAATAGCTTGCTGCGGCCTAAGGATCGCCTAATGAGATTCGATAATGGCATATGCTTTACACAACACTTTCTACCTAATTTTAGATATGAACCGGCATTGGATCTTCCTTCAATCGGTTTTCCATAATCCAGCTCTCATCATTGGTGAAGAGGTAAGCACGGTGAACCAGAACATTGATTTCTTCGCCAGGCTGCAGAATATCTTTTTCCAGGGAGCGATACGTGATCAGCGTGATGTCACCGACCGTCACCTCAACCATCCATTCGCTGCCGCGGAAGTGCAGCTGCTTGATTCGCCCAGGCTCCGTCGCCGAAGCAATCTTGAACTCATGCAGCTTGCCGATCTCGATATATTCCGGCCGGATCAGCGCTTTGACGCCAGGGTGGGCGGATGCAGCTTCGAAGCCTTTCAGCTTGGAGATGTCCTCCACAATCGTCGATTCGCCGATGAAGCTGGCCACAAATTGCGTCTGCGGACTTTTATAGATATCCCACGGCGATCCTTTCTGCTCCAGCTTGCCCTTGTTGATGATCATGATCTCATCTGCTACCTCAATCGCCTCATCCTGGTCATGGGTAACGAAAATGGAGGTAATGCCGAGCCGCTCAATCATTTCCTTGAGCCACGTCCGCAGCTCTTGACGAATCTTGGCATCGATTGCGGCAAACGGTTCGTCAAGCAGCAGCAATTGCGGCTCTGGAGCCAGTGCACGCGCGAACGCTACCCGCTGGCGCTGACCGCCAGAGAGCTGGTGCGGCAGCCGATGTTCGAAGCCCTTGAGGCCAGTCAGCTCAACAAGCGTAGTGACACGCTCGCGGATTTGTTCTTTGGATTGTTTCTTTACCTTCAGGCCAAAAGCGATATTCTCGAAGACCGTCATATGCTTAAACAACGCGTAGTTCTGAAAAACAAACCCGATGCCCCGCTCCTGCGGCGGCAAATCATTGACGCGTTTGCCATGGAAGACGATATCGCCTGAGGTAGGCGTCTCCAATCCAGCCAGCATGCGGAGGATGGAGGTTTTGCCGCCACCGCTGGGACCGAGCAGACCGATCAGTCTCCCCTTCTCGATCGAGAAGCTGACATCCTGCACCGCATGAAATTCACCGAATTGCTTGTTAAGCTGTGTGACCTCGATATGCATGGCTTAGTGCTCCCTTCGTTTCTTCGCCCACTCCATTAACAGAAGCAGTCCGAATGATACTGCAGCCAGTACAAGCGCCACACTGTTGGCTGCCAGCACGTTGAAATTCTCCACGTCCTGATAAACCAGTGTCGTTGCTGTCTGCGTCTTGTTCATGATATTGCCCGATACAACCAGCACCGCTCCGAACTCGCCCATCGAACGTGCAACCGTGAGTACAACTCCGTAGATCACGCCCCAGCGGATCGAGGGCCAGGTCACTTTCCAGAAGGTATAGAACGGGTATGCCCCCAGCGTCGAGGAGGCTTCTTCCTGCTGGGTCCCGATTTCTTGCAGCACCGGCATCACTTCGCGAATCATGAGGGGAAAGGTGACGAACAGTGTTGCCAGAATCATACCCGGAAGCGCGTAAACGACCTTGAAGCCCAAATCGCCAAAGAAGCTGCCAATAATGGTGTTCGGTCCGAGCAACAGTACGATCATTAAACCGCCGATAACAGGCGAAACCGCAAACGGCAAATCCACAATGCTGTTAAGCAGCTGCCGCAGCCGCTTGCTGAGCCAGGTGGCACGCACCAGATACAGAGCAAGCATGACACCGAATAGCGTATTAATAATCGTGACGGTAACAACGATGATCCCCGTCATATACAGTGCATGCAGAGATTGCGGCCTTGTAATTGCTTCTACAAATCCGCCCCAGCCTTCTTCCCAGGACCCGATGAAGATCCGAACCAACGGAATTATGATTAAGATGGTAAATACAGCATACGTCAGGGTGATCCATAATTTTTTCATGCGCCCGCCCTCCTGGACTGAATCACATTCACGATCCAGAGGATAAGGAAGGAGAGGGTCAACAAGATAATAGATACCGAGGCCGCGCCTTGTGGATTATCGCTCTCCACTTCGCCGAAGATGTAAACAGACGCAACCAGCGTCCGGCCCGGGATATTGCCCGCAATCAGAACTACGGCTCCGAACTCTGCGAGGGCGCGCGAGAAGGCCAACATGCCTCCGCTCATAATTCCCGGTGTCATCGTCGGCAGAATGACCTGGAAGAAGGTCTTGGCCTTGGATGCGCCAAGCGTGTAAGCCGCCTCCTCCTCCGAACGGTCCATCTCCTCCAGGAGTGGCTGTACCGCACGGATGACAAACGGAAAGGTAACGAAAACCATAGCGATCACAATCGCAGGTTCATGGAAGACGATCTCAATCCCGAAAAAGCCGGCAATATCGCCTACGAGGCTATTCGGTCCGAGCAGCAGCAGGATCATCAAGCCGCCTACCGCAGTTGGCAACGCGAACGGCAGATCAACCAGACTGTTGAGCAATCGGCGCCCCCAGAAGGAGTAGCGGATGAGTACCCAGCCGATCATGGTACCTACGGCAACATTGATGAGTGCAGCGATGACAGCCAGCCGGATGGTAAGCAGAACCGCTTTCCAAGCCAGGGGGTCACTGACACTTTCCCAAAATGGCTGCCAGCCAAGCGAGAAGGATTGACCATAAACACCAATGATGGGTAAGACGATTAGTACGAGAAAATACAGCATGACGGTACTTCGGAATCCGAAGCTCCACCAGCGGCTGCGAAACATCACATTCACCTTAAGTAACCCTCCCAGACCTTCGGTATGTCCGATCGCCCTGTTTATAGGCTTTGGTACGTTAATTCCTATTATTTCACTAGGTATTAATACTTTAGCAGAATGTGGGCTGTCCAGTCAATCACTAAAATGCAATCTTTTGAGAGATGGCACGTGTATCACCCTGGATGCTCGGATTAGCCTTTTTTCGCTAAGGAAACGACATAACGCTATCTTGATGATTTTGCTCGAATTCTATTTCTAACGAATCTGTGTATCTCTATACCAAGGAATTCCAGGGCAAACAGGGAAATTTTGCAATAATAAAGTGATGTAGTTTCGTTAGAATTGCAGTATGCCAATTTTGCACCCAATAGCGTGTCTCAGTTTCCTTACACACGTGTCTTGCAGGCTCCTTCGGCGAATACTTCACTGGGGGCTCTGTTCTAAGCTGAGGCTGCTCAAAAAAGCCGTCTCCAGCACCGTGATCGGCGTGGAGACGGCTAGTTAAAGTGCATGATGTTACCGGTAAAGTTAAGCGCGATAGTTAGTTGGACACGATTCGCAGAATCAGAGTAACCGCCTCCGCTCGCGTTGTCCGCTCCAGTGGCCCCAGGAGCCGAGGACCGCGGCCCTGCAGCAGACCTGCTTCCACTGCCAGGGCCATGGGCTCTATCGCCCACTCCCCAAGCTGGTGGCGATCAGCAAAGCGGGACAATACAGATGGATCAGCAGGTGCGGAGCGATCCATCGTTCGGGCGATGATCGCGGCCAGCTCCTGGCGTGTAATCGGCTGCTTGGGGCGGAAGGAGCCGTCCTCGTAGCCGATGATCCACTGCTGCGTTACTGCTGCTTGCACAGCCTGGATTGCCCACGACGCTATGGACTTCTCATCTGTGAAAACCGTCCCTGTGACCCCGGTCGTATGGCCAGCCGGCTGTCCGTCGTCTGATTGGCCGGATAATAAATCCCCGGCTGTCATTCCCTCACTTGAACCATCTCCGAGCGCACGTACCAGCAGCACCGCGAATGCCTCGCGGGTCACCTGCAGGTCCGGCCGGAACGTGCCGTCCTCGAAGCCGCTGACGATCCCGCGGGCGACGCCCTCCAGGACGGCCTCCCTTGACCAGTGACCATCCAGGTCAGAGAATCCACCAGGCGAGACACCACTCTCGATAACGACGGGCTGCTTTGGCTGAACCTCCTCCATAGCCAGCTTGGAGTCTACCAGCTTGGCGTTCTCAATGCCAACCATCGCCGCCCCTTCCGCAATCCGCTGAAAACTCAGCCGAGCGAGCTCGAAATCCCCGTCCCTGCCGCTCCCCTGGCCAGTTCTGGTATGGGCGTACCTCACCTGGCCAGGCTGATGAATCGGCTGAACGGCATAACCCGGCAATCCAGTCTTCGCGTCCAGCCAGCGCAGCCGTTCAGCATCATAGTGGATAACGATGTCCCAGGCATACAGATCCCGAGCACCAAGAACGCGAACAACCACCTCAATTTTATCACTGCCCTCTGCTGCTTCCAGAGTCACGACGGGCACCGCTGCCGCCTGGACTGCTCCTGCCGGCACAAGAGCCGGCAAGAGCAGCAGCATCGCACATCCCATCAACAGAAACCTCCGAATCCGCAAGGTCCAGCTCTGCCCGCGATTACGCATCATACCAGTCGGAGAGAATCATACGAGCAACCGCCGCCAGGGATTGAATGGTAATTTCCTGCTGATTCAGCACATCGGCTGCAGCAGCCTCGTGCCAGTTGACGGCCTCAGACGTAAGACCGAAGTAACGGGCTACGACGGACAAGGTTTTCAGCGTAATTTGTGTCTCGCCTACTACCAGTGTCACCCGCAGCTGTCGGAAAGCCGCCATCTCTGTATTCAGCGTCTCCACAGCTGTATTGACTGTGGACTGGGATGGGCTCCCTGCTTCCACTGCTTTGGCGGCTGTGATGGCCTCCTGCAACGCTGTTGCTCCTGCTTGCGGATATTGTCCCACCTTGCTGCCAATTGAAGCGCCATCATGCAGACGCTCTGCCAATTGGATCGTCTCCCGCAGCGCACCTTTATCTACAGGTGTCGATTGATTTACCGAAGCACGGAAGGTCTGTACTGCACCACTAATCGCTGTTAGCGCTTCGTTCACCGCTTGCTGAGACTGCGCTGGATCATCATAAATCGCTTGCGCTGTCTGAATAGCCGTCTGCAGTATTGCTTTGGACCCTGCGGGATATTGTCCGGCTGCCGCGCCTTCACTCGAATCGTCATGAAGTGCTTGTGCTTCTGCAATCGCCCCGCCGAGCGCCGTCCGATCGGCAAGCGTCACGGTGAGGAGATGTCTAGCCGTTTCAATAGAGAGCGGACGGACCTCCCCATCCCCGTCGATGATATCTGCTTTTGTCAGGTGAACCGTCGTGTCGCCGGAGGACACCTCTGTCTTCACGCTGCCATGCAGTCGGAACCATTCCCCACTGGCCTGCAGCGTCCGGCCCGGCGCGCTTAGCAGGACGTATATCAAACCTTCCGATTGTTTCACAGCAGAACCCAGCACCGTCACGCCATCACGGCTGGTGGAGATGGCCTCGTCTGTCAACGATACCATGCCGTCCTCCCCGACCGTCGTCTCGAAGCTGAGCACCTCAGGATCATAGGCTACAATGGCGCTCATTGTTGTATAGTCCTCGTCGCTCTCGGAAGCGTCGACCGTCAGTTCAACCCGCTGGCCAGCATAGACGCTCGCGGGGCCACTCACTTGCAATACGGGAAGCACTGGGTCTGGCTCTGGCTCCGGATCTGTACCAGGCCCGGCTTCCCCGCCGTAGACTTCAAGCTCAAAAACCCGCGCCCGCTCATCGGAGCGCTCGTTACCCTTGGTTATGTAGAGCCGCAGCCGCTCGGTCTGCACCGGCTCCCAGGACAACTCAGTATATTGTCCGACATAATTGTCATCCGCATTGCCTTCAACTGCCGCTAGCGTGGACCAGGCGTCACCATCCCAAGCCTGGATCTCGAAGTCTGACAGCTGCATGCCTTTGGCGTCGCTTTGTCCGCTCCATACCCGCGCCCCCTCTACCTCTTGCGACTGCTCCCAGGCCAATTCCAGCCAGTGGGGCCCTTCCGGTCCCGTAACCCAGCGGTCGGAGCCCGTATGCTTGTTGCCATTGACCGCCAGAGTCGGCGGGAAATTCCCGCTCTCGTGTACGGAGCTGGCGGTTACCGTTGCTTGGGGCGCCAGATTCGGACGTGCCGGCGGGTCCGTAATCTCGATAAGGACGCGGCCGGTGACTCCGGAGCCGTCCTCTGCCGCTGCCACCACAGTCACAGTGCCCGCCGACACTGCGGTCAGCACGCCCTGCTGATTGATCGCAGCAGCCGTTGAAGGCGCGCCAGTTTCATCTTCCACGCGCCAGGTCACTGACGGATCATCCGCGCGGGCAGGCAGAACTTGGGCTGCGAACGCCAACGTATCCCCAACATCCAGCTTGGTAATGCGGTTCTGCGGCGTCACATGAATGCCGTGAACATAAACTGGCGGAATTTCTGGTCCCTGTGGATCCGGATCATGCTCCCATACCTCCAGTTCAAATACACGTGCATGATTATCGTTCGTCTGCGGACTCACCGTACCGTTAGTGACATATAGTCTGATTTTATCCGTGTGAATGACCGGGAAGGTCAGATCGTTGAACTGGTTGATCCGGGCGTCCATCGGATTGTTCGTGACAGCCGCTGCCTCTTGCCAGGCCCCGCCCGACCAGTACTGAATCTGGAAGTCACGAATTTGCCAGTTGGTCGTCCCAGCACCTGCACCACTCCATAAGCGGATGCGGTCGATGTCATAGCTTTCATCCCACGCCAGCTCCAGCCAGTGTGGAGCCGTACTGCCCGCTGCCGTTATCCAGCGGCTGTTAATGTCCTTGGAACCATCCGTTGCAAGGGATGGCGGATACAGCGGATTGTAGGAGCTGGCTGTCAGTTCAGCTGCAAGGGCCAGATTCTGCTTGCCCGGCAGCGGCTCTGGCGGCAGCTCCGGCGGAGCCGCTGGCGGATCGACCGCTCCGTACTCGTATAGCAGCAGGTCGTCAATGAGGACCGCACCGCCTCCATCATGCTTGTAGAGGTAGATGACCCCGCTAGTGGCCGCAGGTCCCGTCGTAAAGGCTACCTCACGAGCCGCATAGTCGGTCGTTGCGCCTATTACGACCTCTTTGGGCGATTGGCCATGATTCTTGACGCCTAGCAGTGCCCTTCCACCGCCGCTGTTCTTGCTGTAACCCGACAGCTTATAAATCGTGTTCGGCTTGAGTGCGAGGGTCTGTTCAATGCCTGATACGGCATTCGCCAACCGGGCCGCCTTCTCCCCGCTTCGGACGTCGGTGTCAACGACCGCTGCGCCACCGAAGGTTACCCCCCAGCCGGTAAAATTGTTCTCAAAGCCCGGATTGACGAGGAGGTTGTCAATGTCCGCCCCCGGCGGCACTTCACCTTCTGGGATACCCGGTCCTTCATAAGCGCCGATATTCGGCTGCTGGTTGGCCGGCACGACATTGCCGAAAAAGTCCAGTCCGCCGTTGTCGGGAATAATGGCGCCGCTGCCGATCGCAGGTGAGCCTTCCAGCAGCTGATAGCCGGCAAGTGTATCTCTTCCAATGCGTCCCGTTCCCGGAGCAGCCAGCAGCGGGTCTGCAACGATCTTGTTCACATCCATGTCCAGGACGTTCTGCGGATGATTGCCATAGAACAGGTTGTTATCAAACACATTGCCTGTACTCGAGCCAAAGTTGTAACCGCCGCTGCCAAGATTGACGATGAGATTGTTCGTATACGTCTGATTCTTGGCCCAGCCGCCCCAGTTGAGCGTGTCGACAACCTTGGTCGTCGAGCCTGGCGGGATATAGACCGTATTATTGTAAACATGCGTGTTCTCCGGCGTGCCGCTGTAATTGAACACGGCCCCCAGATCACTCTGGCTAATATTGTACCGAATGATCGTATCACGATTGAAGTTCGCCGCCTGCGTGCCGTCATTGACTGCAAGCGACATGCCTCCGGCGTTATTGTGACTGTAATTGTATTGGATAATGGTGCCTTCGCTCTTGTAGTCGGAATCGTACGCCATCGCATCGCCGCCCGGATGCGTATTGAATACCTCATTATATTGGATAATCGAGTCCTTCGATTCGAATAACCAGAGCGGTACATGATAACTAGTTGAACGCTTGTGCGTATCATAGACAACATTACGCTCAATCAGACCATTGGTCGTATTGAGGATGAAAGCACCGTCGCCTCCGATATCATACATGACGTTGTCCGCAACCTTGTTGTTGAACGAATACGGGCGACTCCCCCCATTCAGGTAAATGCCTACACTGTCCAGCGAGTAGATCTTGTTATGCTGAATCGTCACATCCGTTACGACATAGTTCCAGCTGGGATCCCAGATGATAATGCCTCCATTATGGGCATAATCCATGGCCAGACTGCCTTTGATGCTGTGAATGTCCAGGTACTCGAACACAAAATGCCGGTACACCTTCGGGTTGTTCCAACCGCCACTGTTCCCTGCAACATGGATGCCCCGGCGCTCGCCGCCAGTTGCCGCATAGTTGGTAATCTCCAGATGGCGCACTTCCCAATATTCCTGACTGTAAAAGTATACCGCCGCATCCGCGCCATCCCCGGCAATCAGCGGCTTGGGACCTTCACCGTAGCGGTCGATGCGAATTGGACTGCCTTCTACGCCGGAGCCTTTCGGATACAGCGTACCCTTCCAGACGCCACCCGCCTTGAATCGTATCGTATCACCGGGCTGAAAGGTCGTGGCATTGACCTTGTTCAATGTTTTCCAGGCGGTGCCTTCACTGGTCCCGGGATTGCCGTCATCGCCGCCTGCAGCATCTACGAAGTATTCGGTTCCGGCGGCATCGGCCGCCTGCAGCGGCCATCCGGGAATTCCGGCTCCCGCCAGCAGCACAAGAATCAACAGCCAGCTGATTACCTTGCGGTTTCCTGTTCTCATGAATTATGATCCTCCTCGGTTTGTTGTCTTACGGTGTCATCCCCATCGTCTGTTCCTCCAGCTCCGGCAACAAGACAAGCTGCGCCTCGGCAACCTTCGACGTGACATAGTCTTCATAGGCCTGTTCAAGATAAACTTTGCGGACTTGATCCCGGACAGCGGCGAATGCCGGACGTTCTCCCTGCTGATGCTCCTTCACTTGGACCACAAGGAAGCTGCCAGATGCCGGATCGTCAATGACCACAGCCAAATCTTGATCGGTAGCGCTTTCATGAAGAGCCATATATAAGGCGTTTTCGCTTCTGTACATCCGCGATGCATTGGCGCTGTCCAGAACAAGCCCCGGCTCGGTATGTATCCTGTCGTCGGCAGCCAGTTTCTGGTCACCGAGTGAAGTGGATTGCAGCTGCTGACGCAACTCCTCCGCAAGCCGCCCCGCCTCGATCCGCAGCGCTTCATTGGGTTCGCCCTCCAGCAGGTAGGTTATCGTATATTGGTCATAGATAATCCGGTCCTCGGCAGGCATCAGATCAGGCAGTTGCTGCTCGTAGTAACGCTCCAGCTCCCCCTCTCCGGGCATCAGCTCTCCCAACGCCAGCTCTTCTAGGAGCAAGGTCCTCGTCTTGCTGCGGAAGAAATCGATGAATGTATGCGTTTCAAAATGGAGCGGTCCGTAGATCGGTCCACCCTTAGCTACCACCGCTGCGCGCCGTTCATTTTCTTGCTCCATTTGTGCCATTACACTCTCGTAGGAAACGCTTTCAATAATGCTATGCTCCCGAGCAAGCTGCAGCTCGATCTTCATCTGAATCGCGTCTGCAAGCGACTGCTCCCGCAATGCCTCCATCGGCGTCCGGCCTTCCTTCTCCTGATGCCAGAAGGTTTCATCCACCGCCTCCTCCGTCAGCTGGCTATAACGCTCAATGACTGAAGCCCGGTGTTCCCCGGCAAAATGATTCAGCTCCCAGACCGTAATCGGGTCGCCATTGACCTCAGCAACTACGACCGACCCCGCTGGCTCTCCCGCAACCCGGAGCGCAAAACCTGCGCCTGCAAGCAAAAGAACCAAGGCCGTTAATGTCACCATCATCACAGGCGCAGTACGCCTCTTTCTTCCAGTGCTTTTTTGCAAAGCTCTCATCTCCGGTTGGAATCATTATCAACAAGCAGGGGGCCAGCCGCTTCCGGCGGCCCCCCCGACCTGCTACTTCATGTTCTGATACCACTCATTCGCTTCCTTCGTTACATCGTTACCGCCAATGCTTTTCCACTCTTCGACGAAATTTTCGAAGTCCGTGATTGGCTTTTTGCCATAGATCATGTTGATGAACGTATCCGATTCCAGCTTGATCAGAATTCCGTTCTTGGACTGCATCGCAGGTGTCGGCGAACCCGTGAATTGCTGGGCAATCGCCGAGCCGCTGTCCCAGCCGTCTACGACAATCTCTGCCGCCCGAAGCGTGTCAGGATTAGTCTGGGCCGCGCGTTTCTCTGCGGAGGTCTGCGGCTCTACGCCGCGGCTGATATTCGCCAGCATCTCCAGATTGGTGAATGGATTCTTTGGATCAATCAGCACATATTTGGAGACGGATACTTTCTCTCCTGGAATATCATCCTCGGACACGGATACGGTACCGTCCGGCAGGATCGTATAGTCATAGTCAAGCGCCCAGCCGTGCTCGAACTCACTATCCGGCTCATTCATGATACGGCCGAAAATCCGGTTCAGGTACAAGAACAGTGCATCCACATGTTCAAAATCCTGCTTGACCAGCATACCGCCTCTGAGAAAGGTTGTGTCGCGGGAGGCTGATTTGCCATCCACGGTTGGCAGCGGGAACGGCTTCATATCTGCGCCTTCCACATTATTCTTCAGATCCGGAATCGGCCAGTTTGGCAGCCAGTAAGGCGCCACTACCATACCCACGCGACCTTGACCGATCAATTCGGCAAGCTTGTTCTCATCATGCAGGCCTGCCTCCTTGGAGATAAACCCTTTGTTGAACCAATCGTTCAGACGCGTCAGACCGTCCTTCATCTCCGGCAGCGTTGAGCCATGTACGAGTTCGCCATCACGCTCCAGCCACTGGTACGGAATGGTGCCATAAGGACCGAATACCCATGTGCTCTCGCCGAGCCAGCCAGCGAACGGATTCGGATGGTTGCCGCCCGAGCCAAGACTCAGACCAAGCGGGATAGAATCAGCGTTAAGCTCCAGGAACGCCTGCATTACCGCTTCGAGGTCCTCGAAGGTTTCCGGCGCCTCCATATTTGCTGCTTCCAGCCAGTCGGTACGCACCCACAGAACGCCATTGTCATTGCCTGCATGGGCAAAGTTCGGCAGGGCCATCCGTTTGCCTTCGTGCGTCACCTGACTCCACATCAGCGGATGGGAATCGTAGACATCCTTTACGGCCTGCGAGGCATATGTTTCAAAGTCCTGTGTAATGTCCCGGTAGTGTCCAGATTGGATCAACTCATTGATGAGACCCATATCTTCGGTATTGATCACATCCGGAAGATCTTCCTTGGCCGTCAGCATGAGCCGTACCTTGGTAGCGAATTGATCTCCAGGCGACTCCCAGAGATTTTTAAGCTCAATGCCAAGCTCTTCTCTGGCCCACTTCGTGTGTACGTTGTTCTCCAGATTTTCACCATTTTTGAATTTCAGCGTACCATCGGTCGCTTTTACCGTCGTAATGGTCACCGGCGGGTCAAACTTGTGCGTGCCGTTTTGAATGGCTTCCGCATTGGCATCCGTCTCTGCCGGTGGTGCCTCTGCCGAATTACCAGGCTCCGTCTGGCCTCCTGTTTGCTCCCCCGCATTGTTCGAGTTCGTCGAGCAAGCTGCCAGCGTGAAGACAAGCAGCGCTGCGAACATCAGTAGAATGGACTTTTTAACCATGTGTCTAGGTGAACCTCCCTTGAATCTGCTGTATTGAGATGCAACTTAATCTTATTACAGCGCTTACAGCTGGGTAAGAGATAAAGTTTTAAGATCGTATAGCAATTTGTTAAGATTCCGCCTGGTTACGTTCCCGGTATTCGTTCGGCGTCATCCGGTAGTGATACTTGAACAGTTTGCTGAAATACGGCGGGTTCTGAAAGCCCAACATACTGGACAGCTCATAAATTTTGATGTCCGTCGTCCGCAGCAGTACGCTCGCCTTCTCCATGCGGTACCGCATAATAAAATCGCTAATATTCTCTTTGGTCTCCTGCTTGTAGAGGGAGGAGAGATAGGCCGGGTGCAGTCCAACATGATCGGCAATCGCCTGCAGCGAGACATCCCGCGCAATCTGATCTTCGATAAATCGGTGAATCTTGGAGATGAGCTGACTCTTGTTATCCTTGAACTCTCGTCCTCCCGCAGTCGTCACATTGCGGAGCGCCATCTCCGCCCACTCCATCACATGATCCAGCCGGCTGAACACGCCCTGCTCTGCTGCGATATCGGCCTCAAACCCTGTCAGCTCCATCAGTGTTTTGCCTTGTTGATGTGCCAGATACAGAAAAGCATTCATCAGCGTATAGACCACTTCACTAATATGTTCTTCCGTATCCAGCTTCTTGGCACGCATTTCTTCAAACAGCGCAGCCAGCTTCTGACTGGCCTCCGGCCAGCGCCTTGCTTCGAGCAGCTGCTGAAAGCTCGGCGGGGCATACAGAGAGTCCAATGACCGGGATTGCGTCCGAGCTTCCTCCGAACGAACTACGATTCCACGGTCGCTGCGGGGGATTTTGCGGAAGGCATTGAGAGAACGCCGGTATTGGTCAACCAATTCACCTGGGAAGGACCGCGTCTCTCCGATTAGGACAGAAATCTCCCCCTTGAGGAAGGCTGCTACCTTCAAAATCAACTCATGCGCCAGCTTCTCCAACTGTTTGCTCTCTTCTGCCAGTGCAGGCTGGGTCCGGTTCTTGTTCTGCATCAGCAGACACAGATACCCGTTGGCATCTGTATATAACCATATCTCATACTGGCTGCCCAGCAATTCAGCGGCAATGTTGCCGACCGCGAAGGTATAGAGCGAGGATTCATGGATGGATGCCGAGTCGTCGAGCCGGACCAGCATCAGTGTGCTGGCGGCGCCGGGTTCAAAAGACAGCTGATACTCCCGCATCCGCTCAGCCAGCACAGCTTGCGGCAAGCGCATTCCGCCTAACAAATCCCCCAGCAGGTTTGAGCGCAGCAAAGGCAGATGGGCATGCAGAGTCTGCCTCGCCCGCTCAAACGAGCCAATGCGATCCCATTCCTGCTCCTGTAGCATTTTGACCCGCGCCACTTCGGCCATGAGCTCTTCATCCGACACCGGCTTGAGCAGATAATTGGCTGTCCCGTAGACGATCGCTTGCTTGGCATATTCAAACTCTCCGTAGCCCGACAGCAGAATACACTTGGTCAGCGGGTGATGCTCCTGCACGTACTTGCATAACTGCAATCCATCCATCCCCGGCATCCGGATATCTGTCACGACAATGTCGATCGCCAAGCTTTCGATTAGCTCCACCGCTTCCAGGCCCGTTGTCGCCTGATAGACCTGCTCGATGCCGATCGCCCCCCAATCATTGGCCACCATGCTCTTCAGGATTACCGGTTCATCATCAACAAATAAAAGTCGGCTCATAGCTATTCTCCTTTGTGTCTGCTCCTAGTTCTGTTTTCCAGCGCAACGAGATGGACATCCCCTTTAATGTTTCCGAACGCTCAATCGTCACGCCAGCTCCTTCGCCGTATCGAACCTTCAATCGCTGGTGAACGTTCCATAGCCCACAGCCGGTTTCCTCGCTCATCGGCAGCTCCAGCTGTTGTCTATAGTCAGCAATCGCGTGTTCAGTCATGCCTACGCCGCTGTCTTCGACCTGCAGGATGGTCCATCCCGCCTCTCTCCGTCCCCGGACGACGACAAGTCCCGGACCGGGCTTCGGCTCGACGCCATGCATAATCGCATTCTCGACCACCGGTTGAACAATGAGACGCATGACCGGCTCCCCCAGCATGTCCTCCGGCACCTCGATACGGTAATCCACCCGCTCCAGCCGGTACGTATAAATCTGCAGGTAGTGCTGGACAAGATTCATCTCTTCTTGAAGCGTTGCCTTTTGATTCTCCACTCGCGTCGTGTACCGATAATAGCCCCCAAGATGATAAGCCATATCCTTGATCGTTTTCGTTTCGCCCGCTTTGGCGCAGGCCGCGATGAACGAGAGACAGTTGTAGAGGAAATGGGGATTGATCTGGGATTGCAGCTGCTTGAGCGTGGCCAGTCGGGAGCGGTTCTGCTCCTCATACACATTTTGAACCAGATGCTGAATTTCCCGGCCCATGTCGTTAAACCGGTGCATCATGTAATCAAATTCATTATGAAACCGCTGCTGGATCCGATACCCGTAGTCCCCTATTTCGAACTGCTTGAGGCCTTTAATCAAGGTAGACAACGGCTTCTGCACATGCAGATAGAGCAGGTAGGAAGCGCAAAAACCGAGCACCACCAATACCAGCATGCTGATGTAGAACAGGTTGCGGCTCTGGATAATCGGAGCGTGAAACTGCTCCAGCGGCACATAATCCACCAGCCAGGCACCGAGATGCGGCACAGGTGCGTAGCTTAGATAGACCTCTTTGCCATCCACCGTCATATTGTGGTTGCCGATCCCTTCCAGCCCCTCTGCCAACAGGCTGGAACCGAGCTCGGCATAGTTAGCGTCGTTGGCACCCGTATCCGAGAAGACCTCTCCGGATTCAGTCATCAGGAAGCTGTGACCGGGATTTTCGGTGTTGTACTGACGCAGCATTTGGCGGACATTATCAATTCCGAAACGTACTTCGAATACCGCATTTACCGAATCCGGCTGGTCTTTGGAGAGATAAGGATCCCAGATCAACATCTGGTAGTAGGCATCTTGTGCCTGAGAGCCGGCCTGAAATTCCCACACGCCGTTATCGGATTGCTCCAGTACGGTCGGGTCATAGCTGCTGCCCAGGGTGGTGGAGATACGGGTCTGGATATCGGGGATATAGACGGAGAGCTCATTGGACCAATGGCTGGAGAAGCTCTGCAGATAGAGCTTTTCTTTGACCAGCGACTGGTATTCAATCATCCGCAGATAGTCCTTCCGGAGAATACTGAGATACAGGTCCAGAATCGAAGAGTCCCGTGCGAGCACGTTGGAGGACAGCGACAGCCGCTCCACATTGGATTTAATCTGGCTTTGGAGGAAGAGCAGCTGGCTCTCCTTGTAGGCTTTCATCTGCGAGTCAATCACCTGCACGCTGGATGTACTGAAATACGTGTACAGGATGACCGTAGGAATGAGCAAGATGAGAATAACGCCGTTAATCTTAAAAAAAATCGGTCTGCTCCGCTTCAACTGTGGTTCCCCCTAAAATTTATATGCAAAATTTTATATTCCGGTTTTCAGAACCGAGAAGGTTGGAAGTTATCAAAACCGGACTTCTTAAGAAAGTGATAGTGACCTTTAGGATGTGCTGTATACAA
This sequence comes from Paenibacillus daejeonensis DSM 15491, assembly GCF_000378385.1. Taxonomy (GTDB): domain Bacteria; phylum Bacillota; class Bacilli; order Paenibacillales; family Paenibacillaceae; genus Paenibacillus_D; species Paenibacillus_D daejeonensis. Next base: position 228,588 of record NZ_KB899662.1, read on the forward strand.
AGCCAAACCCAATGACCTACAATTTTTTCATACCGCTCAGGCCGTGTCAGCGGCCGGACGCAGCAAAACCGATCAGGAGGCAGTCCCCCATGAAGAATACCGACATTATATCATCACCTGCACGTTCGTCAACTGGACGCACCAGCAAAAATCCGTTTCGTAAAACGTGGCGGCTTCATATCCTGCTGCTGCCCGCTGTCCTTCTAGCCATCATCTTCAAATACGCCCCGATGCCGGGAATTGTAATGGCTTTTCAGGACTTCAAGCCTTGGCTGGGCATCAGTCAATCGCCGTGGGTCGGCTGGGATAACTTCCAGCTCATGTTCACCCTTCGGGGTACGGTGCAAGTTATCTGGAATACGCTCATCATCTCGGTCATGAAGATCATCTTTGGACTGGCGGTCCCTGTATTGTTTGCGCTGATGCTCAATGAGGTCCGCAACATGGGGATGAAGCGCTCCATTCAAACCATGGTCTACTTGCCCCACTTCATGTCCTGGGTTATCCTCGGCGGCATCCTGCTCGATCTTCTTTCGCTTGATGGCATTGTAAACCGCTTTCTGGTGATGGTGAATTTGGATCCTGTGATGTTCCTCGGAGAGGGCGACTGGTTCCGTACCACCGTTATCGTCAGTGACCTGTGGAAGGAATTCGGCTTCTCGGCCATCGTCTTCTTGGCGGCACTCTCGGGCATCAATCCGGATTTGTACGAGGCTGCTGAAATCGATGGGGCCGGCCGGATGCAGCAGACGATCCACATCACTCTGCCATCCCTATTGCCGATGATGGTCGTGGTTTTCACCCTGTCGCTAGGCAATATGCTGAACGCCAATTTCGACCAGATCTTCAATCTGATCAATCCCTTGGTACTGGAAAAAGGCGATATTATCGACACCTTCGTGTTCCGCTCGTTCCAGGACGGACAATACAGTCTTGCGACGACGGTTGGCTTGTTCAAGTCGGCGATTGGCTTCATTCTCATCAGTGGCGGCTATTATGTGGCGTATCGGTGGGCGAATTATCGGATTTTCTAAAAGCGAGTTAACCCTGAAGGTCGCTCCAGAAAAGAGGGGGCTTCCGATCGCTGTTGTCTCCAGATTTCTTGATTATTTACCCCTGTAGGGGGTGAAATCCGGAGACAAAGGCGAGCATTTCATTTCTCCAACCTCCCTCTTCTCTTCCGCTAACCTTATGCATGCTCATCGCGCTTTTAAGTTTTTTAACAACGGAGGTAGACCATGTATCACAAGAACCCATCGTACAAGGTGTTTTATTATTTCAATCTGGCTCTGCTGATCGTCGTATCGATTTTATGTATCCTGCCGATGATTCATATTTTCGCCGTGTCCCTGAGTGGCAAGTCCGCGGCGGAGTCCAATCTGGTGACATTCTTCCCGATTGATTTCAATCTGGAGAGCTATGCCCGAACGTTTGAGAACGATAATTTTACAAATGCCATTTGGATATCGGTGATGCGTGCCATTATCGGAACGGTCTTAAGTATGGCAGTAACCGTGATGGCTGCCTTTTCCTTGTCCCGGAGCAGCGTCGAGTTCAAGGCTCGTGTATTCTATGTCTGGTTTTTCCTGGTTATCATGATTTTTGATGCCGGGCTTGTGCCCAACTACCTGCTGATCCAGCAGCTAGGACTGGTCAATTCGTTTTGGGTGCTGATTCTACCCGGACTGGTGAATGTCTGGAATATGATTTTGATGATGAACTTTTTCCGGGTACTCCCCAAGGAACTGGACGAGGCTGCCATTGTAGACGGCGCGTCTACCTTCCGCATCCTGTTCTCCGTCTACCTGCCAATCTCGCTGCCCGCGATCGCTACGATCTCGTTGTTCACGATGGTCGGGCACTGGAATAGCTGGTTTGATGGTATGCTATACCTGCGCTCTCAGGATCAATGGCCGCTAGCGACGCTGCTACAAACTATTGTCGTTGTGCAGGACTTCAGCAAAACCGGCATCACACCAGAGGATATGGCTATGCTCTCCAACCGCAGTGTCAAATCGGCTCAAATCTTTATTGCCATGCTGCCGATCCTAGCCGTGTATCCATTCCTGCAGCGCTTCTTCGTCAAAGGAATCGTACTGGGCGCGGTGAAGGAGTAAATGCTACACTGAGGTCATCCGGGCAGATGCGGATAGGTGCCGGGTAGGTGCCGGTAGGCGCCGGATGCAGGATAGGCTCCACACCTGCTCGACCCCTGCTTGGCCCACCCGGGACAATTTGCTGTAACGGCCATATAGGCGCTTATTCCGCCTTTTTTGAGGGGTTGGCGCTTCTAACGGCCACAGGTGCAGTTATTGTCACCATAACCTAGAGAAAACATTGTTTTTACGCACAATAGCGGACTATATGGCCGTTACAATTCCCCAGTGCCAATTTCGAACGAAATAGCGGCTGTGGTGGCCGTTAGAATTCCAAGTTAGAGTTAGGGGCAAGAAGCACCAAAGGAAACGCTCCCCCTCGACGGTTCAGCGATAAATGAGCAAAGCGAACGTGGCGTGTAGCGGAGGACGGATGAAGAAAACTGCTAATCCTCCATAATAACTTTCTAGTAGATGATTCGGGTGCACCCCCGTTCCCATTGCTTCCTTAGACACCTACGGAGTCTTCGACCAATCCGTAGGTCAAATTGCTCACAGTGGTATTTCACTGCTACTAAGCACTCAATCGCTTCCGGAGAGGAAAACATTCTTGTGCACACCAAAAAGGGACCTCGATTTCCACGCAACGTGGTTATTGAGGTCCCTTTTGGGACCAGAGTCTGAAGTCTGACGTTTGGACTCTGGAATTTGGAATCTGAATCCGCTCATGTTCAGCGGTGTTCGATTCGCTAGGGATTCATTCTTGCTATTTAGCTCTCCTGGCTTTGCTCTACCGGCACAAAATCCTCGCCTAGCCACACATTCTGCTCCAATAGACGCTGCTGAAGCTCAGCGACGGAGATGTCGCGCGAGCCCAAGCCATCACGAAGGGCCAGGGCGGCCGCCGTTCCCGAGGCCTGACCCATGGAGAAGCAGTTGGGCATTACTCGCAACGAGCCTTGCACCGCGCGATCCGAGGATACGCAGCGTCCGGCTACCCACAGGTTATCGATCCCAATCGGCAGCATGATCCGGTAAGGGACACCGTGGGATACACCTGGCGGCAGATGGTTGATGGTCATCTCGCCCTTGCTGTGGGCAAGATGAATATCGATGTAGTAGGCGTTGCGGGCAATGTCGTCCGGGAAGGAACGCGCAGACAGGAAATCGTCCACGGTCAACGTATAGTCTCCTTCGATCCGCCGAGTCTCCCGGATGCCAAGCTGCTCCCCGCTCGCCACCATGTGGGCATTCTCAAAGCCGGGCACATAACGGCGGAAGAACTGCAGCTGGCGTTCCGCCGTGCGGCGCCCTTCGATCGCTCCCCGTGTCAAATCTTCAGCCTGGGTGCCATCCACACCAAACACATGGCCGAAGTTTACACCCACCAGGTAGTCGCTAACCCAGGCCAAGCCTGAGATCGACTTGCGGCCCTCCGGCAGCGCGCCCTCCAGGATTGCCCGCTCCACCGTCTTGTGCAGTTGGCCTGTATCGCCACTCTCCTCCAAGAACCGACTGAACCTGGGACGGTCGACATTAGCCAGCAGGTAGCACATACTGCCAGGCTGCAGTTCGCCCGCTTCGCCGCCTTTCTGGAAGGGAACGCCTGCTAGTGCGGCAACATCCCCGTCCCCGGAGCAATCGATAATATAACGGCAGGGGATGAACGAGCGTCCCGTTTTGTTAACCACGACGACGCCCTCCACCGTTCTTCGATCCTCGGACAATACGACATCGTACACAAAGGTATGAAACAGCGGCGTTACGCCGCTCTCCAAAATCGCATCGTCATACACCCGCTTCAGCACTTCGGGGTCAATCGGCACCCAATCGAGTACCTCCTCATAGTCTTCGCGGAATTCGGGATAGCAAGCCTGCTTCATCCGATCCATTAACGCAAGACCGAGTCCGCGGATGATGGGCTTCTGCTTATCCGTAAAGGGGCAAAAGGCCGGGACAAGCGCAACCGTGCCCATGCCACCCAGAAACCCTCTCTGCTCTATCAGCATGGTGCGTGCTCCCCCATTCGCGGCTGCTATGGCAGCTGCAATTCCGGAAGCACCGCCGCCGATGACCAATACATCGACCTGGTTGGCAACCGGGATACTGGTGGACGGCAACGTAATCTGTCTGTTCATGGCAACCTCCCGTATTTTGAATCAAACATCATCTGTACAAACGGTGTATTGGACTTAACCTTCCAGGCAAAGCCGTAGCAGATCATTCACATCGGCAGTGGCCAGGCATTCTACCGTATCGGCAGCACCGTAATAGATTTTGACTTCACCAGACTCCTCCAGAATCATACCTCCTGGAAAAATAACATCATTGCGGAAGCCCCCATCGGTCTCGTATGCAGACTCCGGCGCAAGCAACGGGGATTTGGCTTTGCCGATGATTCGGCTCGGATCGTGAAGATCCAGCAGCATGATTCCGGAGGTATATCGTTTTTGCCAACTCGGCTCCCAGCCATTCTTGCCCCGACTGCGGTCGATATCCACAGCATGGAACAAGGTCAACCAGCCTTTGTCGGTCTTGACGGGCGGTGCGCCCGGGCCAACCTTATCGTTGGCATAAGCTACATCCTCAACGGCAAGCAGCAGCTTGGAATTTCCCCAGTATTTCAGGTCGGGCGAGTCGCTCATCCACATGTCAAATCGGTCTATCCCGCCCCGGCTGTAAACAGGCATCGGACGCTCCAGCCGCACATACTTGTCCCCGATTCGTTCCGGGAACAAGACCATATTGCGGTTGTCGGGCAGCGATAGGCTTAGCACCTCGAACGACCGAAAATCGTCAGTTACAGCAATACCGCCACGCAGCCCATGCTTCGTATCGACTGCAAAGCACAAGTAGCATCGTTCATCGATCACAGTTAGACGCGGATCATACACACGGATGACCTCTTCATCATGCCAAGACCAGCAAGGTTCAGGCTGGACCTCCCATGATATGCCGTCATTGCTGAAGGCTAGTCCCAGATTGGTAGTATGATGAGGCGCCACGATTCCTTTTGATTCGTCGCCGTAGTCATTGCGGAACACCATCACATAGCGGCCCTGGAACTTCGTAACCCCGGCATTAAACACCATCGCCGGACCATAGGGCACATCACCCGGGGCCAGCACCGGATTTGTCGCATGCCGAGTCACAACCGGACTGGAGCTCAAAACTCCGACTGTATCATTTGTCACGTGAATCACTCTCCCAATTACTATTTCTTCAAAGTTCAGGTTGTTGGAGCCAAAAGGTACGGATCGATTCTGGAGAAGCACAGCGTTCGCCTTTGTCCCCGGAATTTAACCCCATAAGGGTTAATTCATCAAAAATTCTGGGGACAACAGCGATCGGAAGAATGATTCGTCACCTAAAGGCGGTTTCCAACAACCTGATCTTTACCCCTTCACCGATCCGGCCGTCACCTGGATAAACGACTTGTTCGCCACCACATACACCAGCAGCATCGGCAAAATCGACAGGCAGGCTCCGGCCATCATGAGATGGATCTGCATCGCTGCGGAGGAGCCGAAACGGAGATTCGCCAGACCGACAGTGAGCGTCTGCAGCTCCGGGTTCGTCATTGTGAATACCAGCGGCAGGATGTATTCGTTCCAGGCCCCGCGGAAGGCGAACAATCCCGCCACGCCCAGTCCCGGCGCCAGGAGTGGCAGTACAATCCGGAAGAACGTTCGGACAAACCCGGATCCATCCACCATGGCCGACTCATCCAGCTCACGGGGAATTGCCTTGAAGAAGCCCAGCAGCATGAAGAATGTTGAGGAATGACCGCTAATCAGAATCAGGATGACGCCCCACAAGGTGGTATTCAGGTTCAGCGAGACCATCAGATCGAATTGAGGTCGCAGCACAATGGCGCCGACGGAAATGAACATCATGGACGCTTGTGTCGTCACAAACAGGGATTTACCAAAAAACTGGCGGCGGTCCACCACATAAGCAGCCATGGCCGCAACCAGCAATGTGCCTACGGTCACCATCACGCTGACAAACGTACTGTTCCAGGTATAGCGGGCAAAATTAGCCTGCTTCCAAGCTTCTGCGTAATTCACGAATTGCAGCTTGGTCGGCAACAAGGTACCGCCGGTCATCATCTCGGCACCAGTTTTGAGCGAGCCGGCCAAGGTCATAAATAAAGGAAATACAGTCAATAGCGCCGTCACCAATAAAAACAGCCACATGATGGTGAGGCTCACCACTCTGCCTGAGCGACTGGGCAGCGGACGGGCGGCAGGCCTGTGCTGCCTGTCTGGCTCTCGGGATAACACCTGATCGTTCATCTGCTGAACCTCCTGCGCGTTTTACGATGTTGAGAATGGGGATTACTACTATTACAAATTCAAAAGGTTGGTGCTCAGCACCGAAGCTTATGCTTACGAAGCTACGTTTTCTGCGAAAACGTCTTGGCTTGCGAGAACCCGAAGAAGGAGGAGCGGTACACGTTTTCGAAGAAAACGACTTCGGAAGCATCCCTACATGAGCACCTCAGGGTTTCCTAAGGAAACCAGCATCGTAAGCGATACTTTTCAAGGGTGAACGCAAGATTCGACGTCGAATCCGCTTCCTGCAATACTTCGTGATGGGCAGCAACTCTAATAGACTTTGTTCATTTTGCGGCTTAGTAGGAAGTACAAGCCGGTAATCGCCCCCACAATAAGGGCTGTGGCAAAACCTACAGCGCTGCCGTAACCAAACTGTTGTACAACAGGAGAACCCGTAGATACCGGGAACAACAATTTGTACAGATACAGATACATGACCTCGGTTTTGCCGATCGGTCCGCCTTCCGTAATCAGCATGATGCTCTCATAACCTTTTAGAGATGCGATAATCGCCAGCATAATGACCAATTGGGCAACCGGGGCCAGCATCGGCAGCGTAATGCTCCAGAATTGCCTTCCAGCATTGGCCCCGTCTATGGAAGCACTCTCGTAAAGATCTTTTGGAATACCCTGCAGTCCAGCAAGGAACAGCAGCATATAGTTCCCGACCGCGCCCCATACCGCCACAAGAATGACGGTCAGCATCGCAAGCTTGGGCCCAAGCCATTCAATCGGTTGCGAGATCAGGTGCATTTTCATTAATAGGGTGTTCACCATACCGTTGTACGAATTGAAAATCGTGTAGAAAACAACGGATATGACCGCGGTACTGATGATTGTTGGCATAAAATAAATCCCGCGCAGCAGGTTGCTGCCCCTCAGCTTGCCGTTCAGGATAACCGCCAGCAGCATGGATACAGGCAGCGTGAGCACCAGCTTGCCGCCGGCATAGATAAAGGTATTCCCAACCGATTCCCAGAAGAGCGCATCACGCATCAGCCGCTGGAAATTGTCCAGGCCAATGAATATCGGCTCGCCATATCCGGCATAGTCGTAGAACATAAAGCGCAGCATCCATAAGATGGGGTAGATGCCCAGAACTGCTGTCAAAATGATGCTTGGTGACAAAAATAGGCTATTCTCCCCCAAACGTCTCCACTTAAAATTCATCTTCGTTCCTCCCGGGGAAAGAAAAGGGGCCTCCGCCAAGTTGCGCGGCAGCCCCATCCTCGCCTGTTATTCTCCCTGCGGATTTGCTGGATCAAAGGAAGGGTTTGGCGTGACCGTTACCTCGCCTTTCTCCACTGCCTTGGCCAGTGCATCGTTGTATCTCGTATTCAAGTCCTCTGTAATGGCCTGCAGATCTCCGCCAGCCAGGATATATTTGTAGAATGCGTCGGCATAGCCTGCGCCCTCCGGTGTAACGATTGGCGCAACAGGCCAGAGCGAGTCGTGTTCCCCGACCAGGAATCCCTCCATCCCGTTAATCTCCGGATCTTGGGCCTGCTCCACAATGCTTGGCACGATAGCGATGCCGAATCCTTTTTCATGGTAGGTAGTCAGAACATCGTCGCCGTACATAAACTCCATGAACTTCCAAGCTGCATCTTTGTTGGCCGATAGCTCGCTAATGCCGAGCCAGGTTCCGGCTGAGACGATCTCGGATGTCCCTTTAATTTGGCCGTCAATGGTTGGGGCCAAGGCGCCACCCCAGTTGATCTCCGTCGGGAATTGGTCCTGGTAGACGCCCGGCTCTGTGGAGAAGGAGAGGTACATACCAATTTTACCTGCGGCGAATTGTGCGCGTAGCGGGTCAATATCAAGCGCTTCTGCTCCAGGCATGACACTGCCGTCTTCATGCATTTGCTTGAAATACTCAATGACCTGCGAATACGCCGTAAAATCGTATTGTCCGGTTTTCAGATCAAACCCTAGCCCCTGATGCCCGCTGAGCGAAAGAATCTCCCGAATGGAGCGATCAAAAGCCGACTTCGGAGATTTGAAGTTCAAGGCAAATCCGTAGATGCCCTCCGATTTACCGAATTCAGTAATCTGCTTAGCAGCGTCCACCATCTCTTGCAGCGAGGTCGGCGGCTGCCCGATACCCGCCTGTTCAAACAGGTCCTTATTGTAGACCAAGCGCAAGGTGAGGCCGGTATTGGCCAGCGAATATACTTTGCCGTCAAAACGGTTCACATGATCAATCTGCAGACTGCCGAATTTCGTGTTTATCTCGTCCGTCAAGTACTCGTCAATCGGCGCAAGATACCCTTTCTTGACAAACTCACCCACAATGTTGGTCTTCAGACGCAGCACATCCGGCGCCTGCTTGCTGGAGAAAGCGATATCAACGCTTTGCGCGTAATTCTCGGACATCACGGTAAGCTCTACCTGAATATTGTCCTCATTCGTCTCATTGAACGTGTTGACCATTTCCTTAATGTACTCCTGATCATGCCGATCATCGGTCCAGTACTTTAGCTGAACGGGCTTGCCCGTCTCCACCGGGGGGGCCTGCGTTTCTGTCCCCGACTTTCCGTTCGTCGCACCACCATTACCCGCTGCTCCGTTATTATCATTGTTGTTAACGTTGCCGCTGCTACAGCCAGCTAGACCGACAGCCAGGATCAGGCTCAAGCCAATTCCTGCCCATGTTTTACGCATACCCTCTACCCCTTTAATGTTCAATTGTTTTGTGAGCTCGCTTTTATTATAGTGGCTCGGACTCCGAAAAGGAGTGCGGCAACTTCACTCTCCAGGGATAGAATTCTATGGTTTGCTGAAGCTTATGTCTCTGGGCGATCCCCGTGATAGCCTGCCCTGAACTCGGACGGCGTCTGTCCGGTGATCTTCTTGAACATCTCACTGAAATACCTGCGCTCCTCGTATCCGACTGCCGATGCGACCTCTTGCACCTGCGCTCCCTCCACCAGCAGCAGCTTGGCTTTGTGAATGCGTTCCGCGGTCACATGCTGGGTGACCGTCATCCCCGTTACCTGCTTGAACAAGCTGGAGAAGTAGCTGGCGCTCAGGTGCACATGGGCCGCGCATTCGCCTACGGTCATATCCTCAGCCAAGCGATGCTTCATATAATCCATTGCTTTATAGACCACCTTTTGGCCTTCGGACAAGCTGCTTCGGCGCACCAGCTCTGCCCCTTCCGTGCACAAGACGAGTAGCTGACGCTGCAGGGCCGCAAGCGGCAGTCCCAACGTCAGCTGCGCCTCCCTGAACCGCTGAATCAACGGCTGGATATCTGCATAAGGAACGATTTCGTAAAAAGTCCGGATCGCTGAAGCGGCCAATTCCTCGTACAGGCTGAGTAGATAATCCGGGCTTTGGCGGGAGACCAGCTTCTGCACCTCCTCCGCGATGACGGACAGTATGGTCGTAGTCCGGTCGGTATTTCCCGAACGAATCGCCATGAGCAGTTCGTCCTTGTACTCCAGTGCCAACGGTTTTTGGCTGGCCACCGGATATACATCCTCATACCGGACAGCCGCGTTGCCTTCGGTAAACAGATGATGAGAGAGCGCACGCTGGGCCTGGCGGTAGGAATCCGGCAGTTCGCTGAGTTCAGCCACGCTGCCGCCGACTCCGATGGAGACCGTGAACTTGGTATAATGTTCAATATTACGGCAGCACTCCTCAGCGATGTCGATGGGACGCGAGGAGCCAGTGTCATTGAGGATTGCCAGGTACTGGTCATGGAGCGCGCGGAACACCACGCTTGGCGCATGAGCAGCAAGTGTCTCCTGAACAATATTAAGCAGCGAGAACCGGATCAGCTCCATCTCCCGAACCGATTGCTCGGACGCCTGCTCCCGAAAACGGTCGATATCGATCAGCATCACGACGAAGTCTCGCGGTTGCAGACCGATCTCCAGGAACGCCCAGCGTTCCTTGGCCTCTTCCCATGTGGTGCGGTGACTGACCAATTGGGCGCAATATTCCTGACGCAACGCTGGCATGCTCTCCCGCAGCTTGGTCTCCATCTTCCTCCTGTCCACAAGTCTGGTTCGCTCTTCCATAACTGCGGCCTTGGCCCGCACTACTGCGGCCATCAGTTCCTCTTCCGAGAACGGCTTGACCACAAAATCAAAGGCGCCCAGCTGCACCGCACGCTGAGCGTATTCAAAGTCGGCATAGCCGCTGATTAAGATCACTTTGCAGTTGTGGTGCTCTTGCAGAACGGCGCGCAGCATATGTAATCCATCCATCTTGGGCATTCGTATGTCCGTGATGACCAGATCCGGAAGCAGCCGGGTAATCAAGTCCAATCCCTCTTCCCCGTTGCTCGATGAACCCACCACCCGGATGCCCGCTTCCTCCCAGTTCATCGCAGTCAATCCATCCACAACACTTCTGATGTCGTCGATAATACAGAGGTTGATGGCCTCAGGCTGACTCATGTACATACTCCCCTTTCAAAGGCAAAGAAATCGTAATGGTCGTTCCCCTCGCCGGCGCACTGTCCACACGAAACTCTGCCGTGTCCCCGTAATACAGCTGAAGCCGCTGGATCAGGTTGGATACCGCATAGCCCTTCTTCGATTCCGACAACAACATCGCCTCTACCTGTTCTTCATCCATACCGTGTCCGTTATCGCGCACGACAAGCGTCCAACGCTCTTCGTTGCCGTCGATCTCGATGTCGAGTCGCCCACCGCTCTTCATATCCCGAAATCCATGCAAGATGCTGTTCTCCGTCAGCGGCTGCAACAGGATCCGCGGAAGCCACAGCGTGCTCAGCTTGGGCTGATGCACATGAATCTCGTACGTGAACAACCCTTCATAGCAGCTTAACTGCAGCTCCAAATACTGACGCACATGTTCCAGTTCCTTGGCCAAGGTCGTCATTTCTCTGCCGTTGTTCAGCCCCAGCTGGAACAGACGGGAGAGCGAGAGGACCATCTGCTGCGAAGGCTCGATCTGCTTCAGCTTCAGCTTCCAGTAGATCGTATTAAGCGTGTTGTAGAGAAAATGTGGATCCATCTGCGCTGAGAGCGCCTTGATTTCAGCCGTCCGCTTGTGCGTCTGCGCCTCTGTCACCTCATCGATCAATCGGACGATCTGCTCCAGCATCCGGTTGAAGCGGAAACCCACCTGCCCCAGCTCATCGCTGCTCCCGCTTTCAAAACGAGCGGTTAAATCGTTGGTTTCGACCCGTTTCATGACCTTAAGCAGCCCTTGCAGCGGTCTCAGCAAATAACGCGCAAAGGCGCCTGAGATCAACAGGGTCACTGTAAAGACCACGGCAGCTACGGCGACAATCAGCCATTTGACATATGCCAGATCCTTCAACACAACCGAGCGGGGCCTGATGGTTGTCATGGTCCAATCCGCGATGTCCAGGCGGGCATAATTCAGCAGGTAGGTCTCGCCATCTAGGACGAAGGGTTGACTGCCCTCCAGACGTTTCACCTGGCGGCCCAAATGGCCTGTGTCTACCGCTTGGCGGACTAGCTGCTCCCTGGCAGGATAAACCGTCTCGCCTGCGGAATTAAGCAAAAAACTGGTTGCTTCTTCTCCTGCGTTTCCCTGAACAAGCTTGCGGAAGCCCTCTTCCCGAATATTTACGATGATATATACGCCGCTGACCGGAGTGTCAAAAATTGGCTGCAAGATAAGCGATATTACCCTTTCATTCCCGGAGAACAGCATATCCTCGTGCCCTTCTACCCACTGGTTTCTATTTTCTTGCTCGATACGCGCATATAATAAGGTATCTTCGAATGCGTGCGCCCGGTTGCGGTTCATGGACGAAGGATAAAACTCGCCAATCGGCGTAGATACGTAAATCGAATGGATAAGCGGCTCTGCAATTTTGGCCTGCGAGAAAACGTTATCAAGATCGCTCAAATGAGTGTAATACCTGCCCGCATCCTGGGAAACCACATCTCTTAGCATGTCGTAGAAGGGCTGGCTGATCATGAACGTCATCATAATCAACATCAGCTTGTTCAGCTTCTCATCCACAATCTGTGCAGACCTTGCCACTGTATCCTGTGTGAGATTCAGCGCATTTCTCTCCAGAATGGCAGCTGAGATATAATAGGACAACCCTCCGGTCATTAGGACTGAGATAACAATTACCGCGAGAAATGCAATTTTGAGTTTGTTGCGCAGTGATTGCCTGCGGAGGTAATCCATGCTGACCACACCTTCCAAAATTTTTACCACCAAGCAACAAAACGAGGATTCGTTCCATTATAATCTAAAATTAGTCAAAAAAGAGTGCGGCACCTTTACTCTTTAGGGATATATTTTAACGGTTCACCCCTCTGCTCATAGCGCACCTCACAAATTTATCCCTTAAGAGTGAAATCACCCCCCTCCTCTTTTTTTGGACAAAAATTATAATAAATAAATAACTCCTTGAGAGGGGGCAAGAGAGTTAGACAGATTTTATATTATTGATAGCGCTTGCAGGGAAGTCATTGAATGTTATCATCAAGGAAGAATTTTGATCTTGCGGAGGGATGGATACGAATGCGGAAAGTCGTAAGTCTTCTATTAATTATTGCGGTCATGCTCACAGGTATATTGCCGCAATCAGCCGGTGCAGATGAGATATATGAATATGACTATGTAGCTTCGACGGATTCCACGGATGAGGATAGTTATGCAACATTGCTTGAGACGACGGATGAGGCGGCCATCATACAGAACTACCCGATGCCCTCGATTTATACCCCATCAAGCATATACTCCTTAAGAGCGGACCAGGAGTCGGTTCCCGTCATTCAATACAAGCCTGAATATGACTACGCTCAATTTTCTTTCGCTGGAACGGTCAGCATAGAGATCACTGCAAATGAACCGATCACCTCCTATTCCATCAGTCCGTTAGCCAAGAACATAGAAGGAACGGTCGATGGGAATAAGCTGACGTTTACGCTTTCAACTTCCACCTACGTCATCGTTGATATCAATGAGGATCCCAACGAAAGAGTCGATGAAAGCGACCCGGCAAAGATCAGAAAACGACTCGTTATTGCCGCCGATCCGCTTGAAACGGATATTCCTGACGCTTCTGGTCCCGGAATTTACAACGTGACAGCCGAGCCGTACAATGCCGACAATACAGGAGCAACTATAACATCAGATGCGATACAGCAGGCCATTGACGATGCTCATCAAGCCGGGGGCGGTACGGTGTTTATTCCAGCCGGAGTATACACCTCCAGTAATCTGACCTTGAAAAGCAATGTCGACTTCTACCTGGCCGGAGGAGCGGTCATTGTCGGTACGGGCAGAGGTGAGGATTACCGAAATGACTTTCGCAAGGATTCGCTCTCCAGAGATGGAACCTACTTTATCCAGACGGCCATCGACTCTGAGAATATCACCATGAGAGGACGCGGAACCATTGATGGCAAAGGGGTGGAGATGCGAAACCGCAAAATGACGGCTGCTCCACCTACACATAAGCAAGGGGAAGGCTTCATCAACAACCTATTGGTGCCCATTGCAACCAGTAATTTTAAATTTGACGGGTTGACCTTGAGGGACGGCGGCTTCTGGGCATTCATGGTCGTTCGATCCGACAATGTTACTATTACCAATTATAAAGTATATCAGGATTTGCGCATGCTTGAGAACGACGGCATCGATATTAATGAAAGTCAGAACGTGCTCGTTAAGCATGCCCTCGCGATCTCCGACGATGATGCTTATTCCACCAAAACCTGGCCGCAAATGGGCATGTCCAAGGATTGGCCAGGCGCAATCGAGCATCTGGAGAATGTCGTATTTGACGACTGTTTTGCCTGGACCCGTACTGCAGCTTTCAAGCTTGGCATGGGCATTTGCACCCCCCAAATCAACGTAACCATACGTAATTCCTATGTGTATCAGAGCGCCAGGGCGCTTCTTGTTGATCATGCCTTCACAAGCAATCCGCTTCCGGAGGAAGGTTACGCCCAAAATGTCACGTTTGAGAACATCGATATCGAGCGGGTCGGTATTAACCAATTCGGCAATTATTGGTTCAGGGTATCCACCAGTACATCCGGGGATGTAAGCAATATCCTGTTCAAGAATATTAATGTTCGTCAGACAGGAGGAACCTCTCAGATTCAAGGGAACCCGACCCGAGGTGGAATGGTGGATGGCTTAACATTCTCGGATGTGTATGTGAAGGGCGTGCTTGCAACAAGCCTTAACGACCTGAAAGCCTCCGTGAGGAATGAAAATGTTAAAGGCGTCGTCTTCGCCAATACGATTCCGCCTATCTTCAGCGATGATTTCGAAGACGGGACGCTTGATAAGTGGCAACTACGATCTGAGGATCGATGGACCATTCAGGATGAGGGCGGAAAAGTTCTCTCCAGCGGAAATCGGACCAGCACCTCGCTACTGATCGCCAAGGAAGGCGCTTCATGGACCGATTACTCCTTCGAGGCCAGAACGCATCCTCATTTGGCGAACGGCAAAGAAAACGCAGGCCTGATCTTCCGAGTGACCGATGCAGACAACTATTATATGTACCGAATCAATGCCGATGCCAAGAGGCTCGAGCTGTTTAAAGCCATCGGCGGAACCTTGACGCGGATACAAGAAGCCGACACGGCTTTTACCCCTGCCAAGCAGTGGTATACGATAAAAGTGATTGTTCAAGGAAATACGATCGAGGCTTATGTGGACGGCGAGCCCATGACAAGCTGGACGAACCCTGACCAAGAACTATCAACTGGAGGCGTTGGATTCCGAACCACTTCCGCCCATGTGAAGTTTGACGATGTCATCGTTTCCGCGTTGAATCGGGCACCGACCGATATTACGCTGTCCAATCATCTCATCGCGGAAAATACGAGGATCGGTAGCTTTATTGGCGCCTTCTCCACAGAGGACCCCGATCAAGAAGGTTCGTTCTCCTACACGCTAGTGGAAGGCGAAGGCGATACGGACAACAGAAGCTTCTCCATTTCTGTGCTGGGGAACACGCTGGTTCTCCGAACGGAGCTGGATTACGAGACCAAAGACAGCTACAGCATTCGGGTCAGAAGCACAGATTCAGGCGGACTCTATTACGAAAAGAGCTTCACGATTCTAGTCACGGAAGTCAATGATTTGCCCATTGAATCTGATCCTGACAATGTTCTTTACAGCGATGACTTTGCTGAGGCGGATATCCAAGATTGGACTGCTAATGGAGGTACTTGGCGAATAGCAACAGAGGAAGACGCCAACATCCTGGTCCAACGGTCGAGTACGCCCGCCCTCTTTACAACAGGCGATGATTCATGGACGGATTATTCCTATGAAGCTGATGTAAGACTACACATCTCCAATGCCAATGCAGGCCTTGTCTTCAGAGTAGAGGATAGCAGCAACTTCTATATGTATCGGCTCAATGGCTCGAACAGAAGGCTGGAATTGTATAAATCTGTGGATGGTACGATGACACTCCTATCAAGCGCCAATCTCACCACGGTCGCGGCGAAGCAATGGTATACCTTGAAAGTGCTTGTTTACGGTAATTCAATCAAAGGGTATCTGGATGGGCAATTACAACTGGAATGGAACAATCCCATTACAGAATTGGCGGCAGGCTCAATAGGCTTAAGAACCACTTCATCGGATACGGCTTTCCGTCATATTCTCGTTACCGGTATCAGGTACCAACAGTCTGAGGTGCCACTAGCCGATGCTTCCAAAAATACTGTCACCCTCGACCGCAGCAGCGTGACGGCAGGCGATACGGTAACAATTACGGCAGCAGGCGACAGACAGCATGAAATCGGAACAGTGGCGGGTGAAGAGCGCTATTACCCCGTAGAATGGAGTTCTACCGAGCTTGGAAAATCAGGCGAATTCACGACAAGCGAGCAGGTCTATTCGTCCAGCTATACGACTTCCACGGAAGGTCAATACGTCGTAGAGGTTACATTCCAGAAGCAAAGCTGGGACGGTGACACTTGGAATGACATCACGACAGATATGAAAACAGCCGCTCTGACCGTAACTGCCCGGGACAATGGCGGTGGGACAACGCCTCCACCAACAGACAATGGGGGCGGTATAACGCCTCCTCCAACGGACAATGGAGGCAACGTAACACCTCCTCCAACGGACAATGAGGATGAAGAACCCTTGGCAGTCGGCATCAGCACGGAGACCACGACTGAGGAGAACGGCATTAGCGTTACAACCGTGTCCATCGATCCAGCGCGTCTGGAGCAGAAGATTGCTCAGGAAGTCAACGGCGCAATTATTACCGTTCCGGTTCAAGCTCCTTCCGACAAAATCGTCGTGGAACTGACGGGACAGATGGTGAAGGATATGGAAGCAAAAGGATTGTCGCTGCAGATCAAAACAGACAAAGCAACTTACACACTGTCCGCAGCACAGATAAATATGGATGCCCTGGCACAGCAAATGGGAAGTCAGACGATCTTGCAGGACATTAAGATCCAGATTACGATAGCCATGCCTGCGACAGATATTGTTAAACAGGTGCAGGACGCTGCGGAGAGGCAAGGGTACCAGGTTGTTGCACAGCCGTTAGAGTTCAAGATCATCGCCAGCAGAAGTACCAGTGCCGATGTAGAGATTACTAATTTCGAAGGCTATGTGCATAGAACCCTTGCGCTTCCGGAGGGTTTCCATTCTGGCACAAGCTCGACAGGTGTTGTCCTCCATCGTGACGGCTCCATATCTCATGTGCCCACAAAAGCAATTGTAATTGACGGTAAGCCGCATGCAGCAATCGCAAGCTTGACCAATAGCGTTTACGCAGTGGTATCCGGCTCCAAGACCTTTGCAGACATCGATACGCATTGGGCACAGGAAGCGATCAACGACTTGGGCTCCCGACTTGTCATCGATGGCAGCGGAGAAGGCAAGTTTGAGCCTGGACGGAATATTACCCGAGCAGAGTTCGCCGCGATTATCATCAGGGGACTCGGTCTTGTACAGCCGGGTACAGGAAATAACACCTTTCATGATGTCACCACAGATGACTGGTATTACGATGTTGTTGCCATTGCACACAAGTACGGGATTATTAATGGCTTCGAGGATGGTGCCTTCAGGCCCGCTGAACACATTACCCGTGAGCAGGCGATGACGATGATTGCAAGAGCGATGCAATTAACCGGCTTGAATGTGGAACTGACGACGGATGCAGCAGTACAGCTGCAGTCGAAGTTTGTGGATGCGGGGGATGTTGCCGACTATGCCTTGCACAGTATGTCATCCGGCTTGCAGGCAGGAATCATCAATGGACGGGACGGTCATGTATTGGCTCCTAAGGACCCTATGACCCGTGCGGAGGTTGCTGTCATTGTAACGAGGCTTTTGCAGCAATCGGGGTTGATTTGAATATCAGTTTCAGGAAAAAGGGCCACCCAGTGGGTGGCCCTAACTCTTTAACGCGGGGGTTACTATTCCAACGTTAATTCCCTTTGCGGGAACGGGATTTTTGAATCCTCTCCTGCAGGAGGGTATAATACAGCTCTTCATCGATTGGCAGTTCCACCCAATTATCGATCCAGGTAGAGAGCAGCATCGCGTTCGATAGCATCAATCCTTTAATGCCTTCTTCGCCAGGAGCGATCAGCTCTTCGCCATGCAGGATCGCGTTTGTCCAATTGCGCATTATGCCTTTATGATTGGAATTTTCGCCAACGACCGGAACATCACATCTCCAGCATTCCGGCTGGCCGAAGCCGCCCTTGTAGGTTGCATTGAACTCCCGTTCGGATACACGCAAGCGCCAGAACGTCAGCTTGTCGTCTTCAATGACAATTTTGCCGCGGTCGCCGATGATTTCCAGTCTGTTGGTACCCGGCGTCTCGCCCGTTGTCGTTACGAATACGCCAGTCGCCCCATTCTCATATTCGACAAAAGCGGTGACATCGTCTTCCACTTCAATGTCACGATGTTTGCCGAAATAACAGAACGCGCGAACGCGCTTGGGCATCATGTTGATCGTCCATTGCCACAAATCGAGCTGATGCGGATCCTGATTCAGCAGAACGCCACCGCCTTCGCCTTCCCATGTCGCTCGCCATGTGCCGGAATCATAGTAGCTTTGGGAGCGGTACCAGGTTGTAATAATCCAGTTGGTCCGCCGAATCTCGCCAAGCTCTCCGCTGTCCACCAAATCTTTCAGCTTACGATACAACGGATTTGTACGCTGATTATACATCATACTGAATTTGACGTCTGTTTTGGCAAATGCTTCATTCATCTCGCGAACTTGCTTGGTGTAGACGCCGGCAGGCTTCTCGACCATAACATGCAAGCCCCGCTGGAAGCAGGCAATGGCCAGTTCCGGATGGGAATAATGTGGCGTAGTAATCAATACGCCGTCAACCTTGCCGGAATCCAGCAATGCATAGGGATCGGCGTAGATGCTGACTCCTTCGCCTGCGTGATCCTTGGCCCATTGCCGTCCCGCTTCCGCAATGTCGCTGACTGCCGTCAGCTTGGCGCCGGGTACCTCTCCATTTACGATATAACGAATATGTCCTTTGCCCATATTGCCCAGTCCAATTACGCCTAAACGCACCACTTCCATGTTCGGTTAGCTCCTTCACATTTGAATGTTTAGTGGTATCGTACCACGACGGGAAGAAACGAACTTCTTTGAAATTAACGTAATTGCTCACTCATTTGACTGTGATTGGTGAACGACGAATGTACTTACAGGAGGAATTTCATTGAATATCAAACGAAGAATCACGCCCCCCTTTACCATTCATACATCAACCAGCTATAACAACCGGACGCAATATCACACCCACTTTCATTATGAAATTTATTATTTTCGCGGGGGTAAGGTCAATTATTTAATTAACGACCGCATTCATAGCCTGGAGCCAGGGGATATGCTGCTTATGCACGGTATGACCTTGCACAAAGCCCATGTCATCAATAACGATGCTTACATCCGCACCACGCTGCACTTCGATCCCTATTTCTTCAAACAGTATATTCAGCCTGCTTTCGCACCGGATTTACTTACGCCATTCGAGAAGCTTCACAATGTCCGGCTGCAGTTAAGAAGCGAAGACAAAGCTGAGGTGGAAGCCGAGCTGCAAAAGCTTGAAGAGCTCTACCAGCAGCATACGCCTCATGCGCAGCAACGATTTCAGGCACGTCTGCTGGATCTGCTCATTCTCATTTATAATCACTGTGAACAGCCACTTCAAACGCAAGCTTCATTCCCGACCTTAAAGGAACAGCATGTCCAATCCATTATATCGTATGTAGAAGCTGTGTTTAGGGAGGAAATGACGCTTGAAGCGATCCAAAACGAGCTGCATTTAAGCAAATATTATTTGGCCAAAACGTTTAAAGAAGTGACAGGAATGACGATTTTTCAGCATCTGATGCATCGTCGAATTTACCAGGCCAAGCTTCAATTAATCGAGCTTAGCAACAGCATTACTGCTATTGGTTACGAAGTCGGATTCAAGCACCCTTCGCACTTCAGCCGCGTATTCAAGGAGCATACGGGCATGACGCCAGAACGCTATCGCAAGGAGCACAAGCTCCATGCCATATAGACGCTTTCCCGATATAAGCCAAAAGCTGTCCGTAAAGCCGCATTCCGGCTTCTGGACAGCTCTGGTTATACCGCATGAACAATACTAGGAAGAAGTCCGCACAACAGCGTTATCAAAGGAAATATTCGCCGAGGTGGTGCGGAATCCGATTTTGCCTGTTGTCAATTCCGTTATCGGATTCGTCCACTCCGTCTTTAACACTCCGTTGGCATAAGCTTTGATGGTATTTCCCTTCACATAAGCCTTCAGCTCAACCCACTGATTGGCCTGCGTCGTATACGGCGTGCTCGATACAAGCGTCAGAACCTGATTGACCGACTTGTACAGCTCCAGCCGTTGCGCCGTTCCGTTTAGTCGATACATGTAATAATTGTTGGCATCCTGGAGCCGGAACAAGATCCCTGCATTGGCATTAACGATCGGCAATTTTACTTCCGCTTGATACGTGTAATCCGTCCATGTACTGCCAGCAGAAATTAACGCCGTCGTCGAAGCCGTCTGGGTCATTACTTGAGTTCCGTCGGTCTTGACACTCCAGGAGCCAGACGCAGGTGTCCATCCGCTCATCGTTCCATTCTCGAAATTAGCGCTGAATGCGGTAACCGTATGATTCGATGGCGGGGCAGGCTCGCTCACATCCGATACTTGAATCGTGAAATTTTTGTCAACATATAGCCCGCCTGAATCCATGCTTCTCACCCGGATACTATAGCTGTTCTTCGTTTCGTAATCCGGTGTTACTGCGAGATATAAGCGGTTCTCGGCAATGGTGAAGCTGTTGTTGTCGCTGCTTCCCGCTCCGGCAATGAGCTGGTACGAGAAGGTCTCGCCAGCATCGGGATCGGTGGTCGTGAAGGCTCCGACCATGCCGCCAGCCGTCGTATTCTCAGCTACAGTGCTATGGGAGAGGGCGATATTGGTTGGCGCATAATTAATGGGTGCAACGACAGCATCGTCAAAATGCACGCCCGCCGAGGTCGTCCGGAACCCGATGCCCCCTGACGTCAACTCTGTCACTGGATTCGTCCATTGCATTTTTAATTGCCCATCCACGTAACCGGCAATCGTGTTCCCCTGAACAATGGCTTTGAGTTTGTACCACTGCTTCTCCTGGGCTGCGAACGGCGTGCTCGCCACAAGCGTCAATTGTCCCTGGATCGATTTATACAGCTCCAGTGTCTGATTGGCTGCATTGATACGATACAGATAATAATTGTTGGCGTTCATGACCCTGAATACCAGGCCGGCATTGGCATTGACGTAAGGCACTCTCACTCCGGCTTCATACGTATAATCCTTCCATGTACCGCCGCTACCTGCAGTAATCATCGAGGTATTGGTCTGACTGCCGCTGGACAACACCTTATTATCGCCGGCCGTCGGCACGCTCCAATTGCCTGCGACTGTTGTCCACCCTGCCAGATCGCCGTCCTCGAAATTGTCGCTGAACAGTCTTGGCTTGGAATTGGCAAAACGGATGCCTTCGACATTCGCATTCGCTACGTTGATTTTCAGGTCGCTCACGGTTGTTGCAAGATTACCTTTGACGTAGATATCCGAGAACGTGACGTCCCGGACCTTGCCACCGCGAGTGACATTGCCTGACAGCCGGGACTGCTGGCCTCCCAGTTGGCGGATATTAATATTTTTGACCACGACATTGCTCACATCGCCGGAGGTGCTGGTCGAGACCCCTAGCCAATAATTGCCGAATTGGTTAATTTCAACGCGCTCAATATCAATATTGTCAAACGTAATGTTATGCGCATATCCTTCTTGCGGCAGCGTATTCTGGGTGTACCCATGGTCCACAAGTAGAGCGCGAGCGCTTTGATAGACATAAGAGTTGCGAATCGTCACCCCGATCTGTGGCTGGGCTACCCCCATGCCGATTTTGAACGCTGCACATCTTGTCCAAGCGAACGCATCATCAAAGACGACATTCTCCAGATGCTCCAGCGGCCCTGGCCAGTCTTTGGACATCCCCGTTTGCAGCCAGGTTTTCGTAGAATAGGTGTCATCATCCGAGATCGCAATTGAATGCTGGACGAGCACGTTTTGACTCTCGTTGATATCGATAACATCATTTTCGATTTTGTACAGATCCTGAAATCCCTTGAGATTCTTGATCGTCACATTGTCGGAACGCACCACCATGAACGACCAGAACCCGCTATCCCGCAGAATCAGACCGTCAAAATTAAAATTGGAGGTAGCGATGGGAACGAGCAGATTGTTGAGAAAGCCTTCATTTTTGTTCGGTGCTGGCATCCTCCGCTCACGCATCGCAATCCCTTTACCGTCGATGGTGCCGCGTCCCCTGACCGTAATATTGTTGGAGTTCACCGCTGTCCGGATAAAATACGTACCATCCGCATTTCGTGAATCCTTACGAAAGTCATTCCGGTAATCCTCACCTCTGCCCGTCCCGACAATGACCGCGCCACCAGCAAGATAGAAGGTCACATTGCTCTTCAAGGTAAGATTCCCACTTTTGTAGATGCCCGCAGGAATGAAAACGACACCCCCGCCAGCTTGGTTGGCGTCATCGATTGCCCGCTGAATCGCGGTTGTAGCCATCGCCACTCCCGTCTTGTCCGCGTTGTAGGGCGACTGCGTCACATTATAGATCCCTGATCCGGTGGAGGGCGGAATATTTGTCTCCAGCGGATCGGCGGCGATCACGATCCGTTTTCTCGCACCATTAATTTCTACAATTACATAGGTTGAGGAGGACAGCGAAAAGGTTAACTTGTTGCCGCTTACCGTACCCTGGATTTTTTTGGCCAAGGGACTGATGGAATACGAAGTAATCGGCTCATTCACTGTCACTTCAAGACTGACCGTGCCGTCAAATGAAAAGTGAGCATAATCATAGTCCGGCATATAGCTCAGGACCGGAACCGTTTGGTTATCAGCTTTTAGTGAGAATACGCTGGATGCGGCGTAGATGGAAGGTTTCGGATAATTTTGGATGGTTGCCGGAGCCGCAGCGATCTGTGCAGAAACTAAATCCTCCAAATCCACCTCATCTACTGCATCCGTCTCATCTGTCCCTTCTCCTTCTTCAACTACCTCTTCTGTCTCATCCACCACATCGACTGAAGAAATTGTCTCGCTCTCCACGAACTCGATGGCATGAGCCGCATACGGCATAACAGCAGTCATTATCATGACGAGCACCACCAACAGATGAAAGGTTTTTCGTGTCATAGTAAGCATAACTACCTCCTCAACCTGATTTTTCTGCCCATCCGTCAATCAGGCAGCACATCGCATTTCCGTTCGCCCAACCGGATGCCGGGTTGCGATCTGTGAAGGCGCTATCATTTTTTCGGTAAAGCCAGACAGCTAATTAGCTGATTCAGCCTCCTTCCATGACAACATGGCCTGACAAGTTGAATTATAAGCGCTCTCCAATAAGAAAGGAGTGGGGCAGGACAACTCTCCAGGGCGACAATTTAACTGTCCTGCTGCTGCCTCCCTCAAACAGTAAGATCCATCAAGTGAAAAAGGAAGATTCATCATTCTCGCCTCATCCGTCTGCAGTTTATAATAGCGTTTGAAAGCGAATGAAGAGTCAAGGAGGCGTAACATGAACCAGGAAGAATCGTATGATATCGTCATTTACGGAGGAACGGCTGCAGGTATCGTTGCAGCTCTTCAAGCCAAGTCTATGGGCAAAAGCGTGGTAGTCCTTGAGCCAAGTCGTCGGATCGGCGGCATGACCACCGGCGGACTGGGAGATACGGATATCGGAATGGAGGAAGCCGTCGGTGGTCTGTCTTTGGAGTTTTACCGCCGCATTGCCAGAAAATACGACCAGGATGGAGCCCGTTGGCTGTTTGAACCCAAAGTGGCGCTCGAGGTTTTACTGGAGTGGGTGAAGGAAAGCCAGATCGAAGTCGTGTACGGTGAAAGACTGGAGCTCCAGGACGGCGTGGAAAAGCAAGGCACCAGCATCACCTCGATCCAGATGGAATCCGGGAAGGTGTATCGCGGCCAGATCTTTATCGATGCGACGTATGAAGGCGACCTGATGGCCAAGTCCGGCGTATCCTATGTTACTGGTCGCGAGTCGAATGCACAATACGGAGAGACCTTGAACGGTATTCACTCCGGAAATGAGCTGCCCAGCGGAATCGATCCTTATATCGTCAAAGGTGTGCCCTCGAGCGGCTTGCTTCGTCGCGTCAATCCGAACGCCGGTGGACGCTTCGGCGATGGAGACACCAACGTTCAAGCCTATAACTTTCGTATGTGTTTGACGAACAATCCGGACAACCGCCTGGATATTCAGAAGCCTGAAGGATATGACGAGGCCGATTATGAGATTTTGTTCCGGGCTATCGAGCAGGGTCAATCATCGAAATTCTTCAAACTGAATAGGGTCACTGCGGACAAGACGGACTCCAATAACAACAGCGGCATCTCTACCGATTACAACGGTATGAACCACAGCTATCCCGAAGCAGATTATGCTACTAGAGAACAAATGTGGCATGCCCATCGCATCTATCAACAAGGGTATGTCTGGACAATTCAGAACCACCCGCGTGTACCGGAGGACATCCGGGCCGTGTACAAACCGTGGGGCTTGGCTCTTGATGAATTTACAGACAGCAACCATTGGACACCGCAACTGTACGTCCGAGAATCCCGCAGAATGGTCAGCGACTACGTCGTCACCGAGCATGCAGTCAGACGGGTAGACGAGGCAACCGATTCCATAGGCATGGGCTCCTTTGCTATGGACTCGCATCACACGCAGTACTATGTCAATGAAGACGGCCATGTCAGCTCGGAGGGCGGATTTTATGAACGGTTGAAAGCCCCTTATCCCATCAGTTATCGGGCGATTGTGCCCAAACCGCAAGAGTGCACCAATCTGATCGTACCAGTATGTGTCTCAGCGACTCATGCAGCCTATGGCTCGATTCGGATGGAGCCTGTATTTATGATTTTGGGACAGTCGGCTGCGGTCGCTGCCGCCTTGGCTCTAGATGCAGACGGCATTGTTCAGCATGTCCCATATGAGCAGCTGCATCAAGTGCTCGTTCAAGAAAAGCAGGTTTTGTTTACGGATGAATAAGACCTGTGTCCCCTTCGTTGAACCCTATCCCGAAGGTGTGGCGGTATTCACCCGGCGGATATCCGAACCGCTCACGGAACATGCGACAGAAATGAGGATAGCTCTGAAAACCCGTTTTTTCGGCAACCTGCTCTAGCGGAAGACTGGTATATAGCACCTGCTGCTCGGCAAGCTTCAGCCTGACATCGATGCAGTAGGCGAACAGCGACCGGCCATAAGCTGATTTGAACAAGTACGAGCAGCGGGAAACGCTTAACCCGACCGAAGCCGAGATATCCTCCAAACGGAGAGGCTCATGGGCATGATGCTCAATGAACTCTTTCAGCTTGCGTGCGATGTCTCCACCTGGGGCACGCTGGTTGGTAGAAATGACTTGTTCCAGGGTTAAGCAAAAGGCCTTTAGAAGATAATCCATGATTTCTGCTTGATTTTGCATAACTTTTTTCTTTTCGCTGATGATATGCTTCCATAGTGTAATGACGGTATCGTCAAAACCGATGTTCGTCCGGGCGGGTATGCTTTTCGTTTGCCACCAGTTATCCAGCCATTCCCCATTACCCATGAGAAAATAGTCACTCACGGGTTGAATAGCATCCGGTTCCGATAGACTTCGGGGCTGCACACTGAGATCATACGCCTGATTGGGTGGATAGATGAGCAGATCGCCGGGGATGATGGTCTCATATTGCCCTGCAACCAGCGCGCGGCAGATACCCTCCACCTGAAGCCGGAACAAATAGCATTTCAATCCATCATGATACCTTACGGCGTGAGGCTTGGTGTGCGTGGAATAATTGGCATACATGACGCTGGAGCGATGTGGATCGGACGTCGTCATACGTGCGAGACCTCCTGAATGGATCAATCTACACTGATTATATCGTGCTGCGTCTGCCTCATCATACCACATGACAGGCTGCCCTCAAATGGGAACCTACAGTCACGGATCGATCTTACAAGCGCCGTTGTCCCCAGATTCCCTTGGTTCCACCCCTATTAGGGGTGTGAAATCCGGGGACAGCGTATGCCTAAGGCTCAGGGGGCAATTATGTTCGAAATTTCGTGCTTATTGGGGCGGACGGCGGCTCAGGGGCTATATTATATTCGAATTTTCGTGCTTATTTGGGCAGACGGTGGCTCAGGAGCCAATTGTATTCGAAATTTCGTGTTTATTTGGGCGGACGGTGGCTCAGGAGCCAATTGTATTCGAAATTTCGTGTTTATTTGGGGCAACGGTGGCTCAGGAGCCAATTGTATTCGAAATTTCGTGTTTATTTGGATCAACGGTGGCTCAGGAGCTGATTATATTCGAATTTTCGTGCTTATTGGGGCGGACAGTAGCTTAGGGACTAATTAAAAACAACACTTGCTTGGGCGCCCCTGTCTTCGGGCTTCAAGCAAGCGTTGTATGGTGTATTCGCGTTAAGTCATTCTCCTACACCGTGCGCCGCGAGCGCACCGGAGCCCGTGACTCCACGAGGACAAAGCCAATGTAGAGCGCAATCGCCCCCGTGATGAAGTGGAGGATGTGATCGGCGAGC
Organism: Paenibacillus daejeonensis DSM 15491; assembly: GCF_000378385.1. Taxonomy (GTDB): domain Bacteria; phylum Bacillota; class Bacilli; order Paenibacillales; family Paenibacillaceae; genus Paenibacillus_D; species Paenibacillus_D daejeonensis. Next base: position 255,177 of record NZ_KB899662.1, read on the forward strand.
CCGAGTGTCATGAGTCCAAACACATTGCCCGTAAAGACACCAAGCACACTCAGCACAATGGTCACGGTTCCGAGCACTTGTGCATAGCGACAAGCATACCCTTCCTCGGAGGCCGCCAGCAGACCAAGCAGTCCAGCCAACAGGTACAGCACGGTATGCGACGAGTGCAGATGAAGCAGGCCGAACAGCTGGTCAGCGAACAAACCGACAATTCCCATAAATCCGAAGACGAGTCCCGCAAGCGCTGCAAACCGCCTGGCTGCCATAGCGATTCCTCCCTGTATCCGTCAGGTATGGAAGGACGCAACTACACATCCTTCTCTATAGGAACCCTATGCATATACAAGCCAAAACATGCAGGGTCGCTTTTGATCACGAAGTAACTCATAGAAGTCTATTCGACATCGAATCTTGAAGCCAGTCGAAACTTCCGGTGCTCACGTAGTCTTAACTACGCTCCGCTCCTCAATTCCTCCTGTCTCCAACCTTCTCGGTGCTGAAAAGCGACTGTTGATCACGAAGTAACTCATAGAAGTCTATTCGACATCGAATCTTGAAGCCAGTCGAAACTAAGCCTATGCTTCCGAAGCTAGTTTACTCCGGAAACTCTTAGGTGCTCACGTAGTCTTAACTACGCTCCGCTCCTCATTTCGTCGTGCCTCCTGTGCTTACGAAGCTAGTTTCCTTCGGAAACTCTTAGGTGCTGAAAAGCGACTATTGGGCATCCCCGGGGCTATTCGCCTTCGATGCAGTAAAGCTCGTCGCCGAGGGTGATGACGGCCTGTCCCTGGGTCAGGTCTGTGATCCAGGCTGCGAATCGTTCCGCTTCCTCGGCCTCGGGCAGGCAGGTGACCGTCACTTTGTCCGTGAACTCGGTGCCGCCCAGACGGACCTCGCGTTGATGAAACGCGTTCTCCAGCTTGCCATGCCACGTATAATCCACTTCAACATGGACTTCGCGGTGCAGAACGTTGACAATCTCCTCTGCCGCCTCGAGCGCAGCGACAGCTCCATCCGTGTAGGCACGGATGAGGCCGCCTGCTCCCAGCATGATTCCGCCAAAATAACGAGTCACAACAATAGCGACATTTTTGACGCCCCGGTTCTTGATCACTTCCAGCATCGGTTTGCCAGCCGTACCGCTCGGTTCACCGTCATCGGACTGCTTTTGCACCTCGTCCCTCTCCCCAATCATGTACGCCGAGCAGTTGTGTGTCGCGTTCCAATGCTGCTTCTTGATCTCCTCGATGAAGGCTGCTGCCTCCGCTTCAGATGTCACAGGCTTGGCGTGGCCGATGAATCGGGATTTCTTGATGACGATTTCCTTGTTTCCAAATTGTCGTACAGTTGTATAACGGCTAAGCATAGTCGAATCCTGCCTTACAGGCGGGCTTCCAGCTCAGCTTTTTCTTTCTCAAAGCCCGGCTTGCCCAGCAAGGCGAACATATTCTTTTTGTACGCTTCAACGCCCGGTTGGTCGAAAGGATTAACGCCCAGCAGGTAACCGCTGATGCCGCACGCCTTCTCGAAGAAATAGACCAGGTATCCGAACGTGTACGGCGTCATATCTTTGATATTGACAACCAGGTTCGGTACATTGCCGTCGGTATGCGCCAGCAGTGTGCCTTCAAACGCCTTTTTGTTGACGAAGTCCAGCGTCTTGCCAGCCAGGAAGTTCAGACCATCCAGGTCGTCTTCATTCTTCTCAATCGTAATCTGCTCCGGTACCTCACCCACCTGGATGACGGTTTCGAACAGGTTGCGGTTGCCCTCTTGAATGAATTGACCCATGGAGTGAAGATCCGTGGAGAAATCAACAGCAGCCGGGAAGATGCCTTTGAAGTCTTTGCCTTCGCTCTCGCCGTACAGCTGCTTCCACCATTCCGATACAAAGTGCAGGGACGGCTCGTAATTGACGAGAATTTCTGTATCCTTGCCTTTGCGGTAAAGCGCGTTACGTACTGCAGCATACTGGTAGCTCTCGTTTTCAGCCAGATTCGGGTTGCTGTATTCCTTGGAAGCGTCAGCTGCGCCCTGCATCATCGATTGAATATCGATGCCAGCAGCTGCGATCGGCAGAAGACCAACGGCAGTCAGAACGGAATAACGTCCGCCTACATCATCTGGAATAATGAAGGACTCGTAGCCTTCTTCGGTGGCCAGCTTCTTCAGTGCACCTTTTTCACGGTCAGTTGTCGCGTAGATCCGCTTGCGCGCTTCTTCCTTGCCGTACTGCTGCTCCAATGCATCACGGAAAATCCGGAACGCAATAGCCGGCTCGGTTGTCGTCCCCGACTTGGAGATCACGTTGATCGACCAGTCACGGCCTTCGAGCAGCTGCTTCAGATGGGTAACATAGGTGGAGCTGATGTTGTTGCCTGCGAAGAAAATTTGAGGCGTCTTGCGCTGGTCGCGAGTCTGCACATTATAGAAGGAATGCGAGAGCATCTCAATCGCCGCCCGCGCACCCAGGTAGGAACCGCCGATGCCGATAACCACGAGCACCTCGGAGTCGTTCTGGATCTTCTGGGCTGCTTGCTCGATGCGTGCAAACTCTTCTTTATCATAATTAACCGGCAGGTCGATCCACCCGAGGTAATCGGAGCCGGCACCTGTTCCGTTATGTAACTGCTCGTGAGCCAGACGAACGGCTCCCTCCAGATAGTCCACTTCATGCTGTCCGACAAATGCGGATGCTTTGCTGTAATCAAAAGAAACAGTTTTACTCATAATTGAATAGCCTCCTTTAAACGAATGGGGTCAGGCATACTGCAAAGGACTGCCCGGGTTCCGCCGTAGCGGACCGCCGGTACAGTCCTTCCTTTACTCTACTCGCTAATATACGAACAGCAGTAGTCAGTTACAGCTGCAATCTGGAGTTTGAACTTGGCATTGGCAGGAACGATGAATTCCCCTTCGCCCTGGATGTGCAGCCATTCGGTTTCACCCGGCAGCAGCACTTTCAGGTCGCCAGCCATGATTTCCATGATTTCCTTCTGGTCAGTACCGAATTCATAGTCGCCAGGCAGCATAATGCCTAACGTCTTCTTGGTGCCGTCCGGGAAGATCACTGCACGGCTGGTTACTTTGCCGTCAAAGTATACATTTGCTTTTTTAACGACGGATACTTGATCGAATTGGGACATGATGCGCTCCTTTTTATGCGGGCTGCTTGACTACAGCAGCGCCTTGACTTTGCTGACCACATTCTCCACGGTGAAGCCATACTCTTTGATGACGCGGTCGCCAGGAGCGGATGCGCCAAACGTAGAGATGCCCAGAATATCGCCTTCGTCGCCGACATAACGCTCCCAACCAAATGGCGAAGCCATCTCGATTGCCAGGCGTGCCTTCACGTCAGGCAGCAGAACGGACTGGCGGTATTCCTTGGATTGTTGGTCGAACAGATCCCAGCTCGGCATGCTGATGACACGTACCTGGATTCCCTCTTCTGCCAGCGCCTTTTGAGCGGCAACTGCGAGTTGAACCTCGGAACCGGTAGCGATCAGCTGAGCTTGCGCCTGACCTTGCTCCTTGGAGACAACGTATGCACCGCGCGCGATGCCTTCACGAGCTTGCTCTGCCGTACCTTCCAGAATCGGCAGGTTTTGACGCGTCAGTACGAGTGCTACAGGCTTGCCAGTATTGGCAACCGCGTATGCCCATGCTGCGGAAGTTTCATTGGCATCTGCTGGACGCAGAACGGTCAGCTCCGGAATGACACGAAGCGATGCAAGCTGCTCGATCGGCTCATGCGTCGGGCCGTCTTCACCCACAGCGATACTGTCATGTGTCAGAACATAAACAACTGGCAGTTTTTGAATGGCTGCCAGACGCACAGCTGGACGAAGATAATCAGTGAAGACGAAGAACGTACCACCGTACACCTTCAGTCCGCCATGCAGCATAATGCCGTTCATCGCTGCGGCCATACCAAATTCACGTACGCCAAAGTAGATGTTGCGTCCATCATACTGGCCTGCTTTGAAGACCGGCAAGCCCTTAAGGTGAGTCATTGTGGAGCTCTCCAGGTCAGCAGAGCCGCCTACAATGCTAGGAACTTTGGCTGCCAATGCGTTAAGCGCATTGCCACCAGCAACGCGTGTCGAGACCGCTTTGTCCTCTGGTGTGTAAGTAGGCAGTTCACTGTCCCAACCTTCAGGCAGTTCACCAGCGATAGCTTGCTCAAGCTGCGCCGCCAGCTCAGGATGAGCTTCTTTGTAGGATGCAAGCAACTTGTCCCATGCTTGGTTGGCTTCTTCGCCGCGTTTTTTGACGTCTGCAAAATGACCACGTACTTCTTCCGATACGTAGAAGTCTTCTTCTGCCGTCCATTTGTAATATTCTTTGGTGAGCTTAGTTTCGTCCGGTCCCAGCGGGGAACCATGTGGTCCAGCATGACCGCCTTTGCCGCCTTTATTCGGGCTACCGTAACCGATGACCGTTTTCACTTCGATCAGCGTAGGCTTGCCAGTCTCAGCTTGCGCTTCAGCGATTGCTTTCTCGAGTGCTGGCAGATCGTTGCCGTCCTCAACGCGAAGCACTTGCCAGCCGTACGCTTCAAAGCGCTGCTGTGCGTTCTCGGAGAAGGAGAGGTTCAACTCACCGTCAAGCGAGATATCATTCGAATCATAGAGCACGATCAGCTTGCCAAGCTTGAGATGGCCAGCGAGCGATGCAGCTTCACTGGAGATTCCCTCCATCAGGTCGCCGTCGCCACAGATTACATATGTGAAGTGGTTAACAATGTCGAAGTTTTCTTTATTGTAGGTAGCAGCCAGTTGGGCTTCTGCCATGGCCATGCCGACCGACATACCCAGACCTTGTCCAAGCGGTCCAGTCGTAGCATCTACACCAGCAGTGTGGCCCCATTCCGGATGCCCCGGTGTTTTGGAATCCCATTGGCGGAAGTTCTTCAGCTCTTCCAGCGGCAGATCATATCCGGACAGGTGAAGCAGGCTGTACAACAGCATGGAGCCGTGACCTGCGGACAAAACGAAGCGGTCGCGGTTCAGCCACGTCGGATTCGACGGGTTGTGGTTCATGTTTTTGGCAAACAATTGATACCCCATCGGAGCGGCACCCATAGGCATGCCCGGATGGCCGGACTTTGCTTTCTCGATCGCGTCGATGGCTAGTGTCCGGATCGTATCGATCGAGAGCTGATCGATAGATTTTTGAATAACTGTCATGTTTGTATTTCCTCCCATACCTGTTCTGATCATGCGTTTTATCTTATCTCTATCTCTGGTTTTGCGAGAGTGTTCTCCGCAATGGCTATGAAATATTGTACCATTTGCGCCCTCGCTTTTCCATACCCAAGTGAGCCGACCCGGTAAGGGGATTCGAGCGCAGCAGACAAATGAGCTATGTAATCGTCAATAATCGCTTGATTTTACCTCACCGAGATATTATTCCCAGCATGCACTAGAACCATCACAGCTTCTAATACATAAGAAAAAGCCGCAGGATCTGGAGGCTCCAGTTCCTGCGGCCTGAGTGAGACGCTTAATTGAACACAACTGTTTTATTGCCGTGCACGAGGATACGATCCTCAATATGCCATTTGACGGCTCTCGCCAGTACCGTACGCTCGATGGTTCGGCCGATCCGCTTCAGATCGTCGACATTGTCGCGATGGCTGACCCGTTGAATATCCTGCTCAATGATCGGTCCGCCATCCAATTCCTCCGTGACGAAGTGAGCTGTGGCGCCGATGATTTTAACCCCGCGCGTGTACGCCTGAGCATACGGCTTGCCGCCTACAAACGCCGGCAGGAAGGAATGGTGAATGTTAATAATCCGGTTTGGATAATGCTCAATGAACTTCGGCGTGATGATCTGCATATAGCGGGCCAACACGATGACATCGACCTTGTCGGCTACCAGCTCCAGCTGTTTCTTCTCAGCCTCTTCCTTGGTATTGGCAGTTACCGGTACATGGTAGAACGGGATGCCAAAAGGCTCAACGATCCCTTTCATATCCGGATGATTGCTGATGACCATAGAAATCTCGGCATCCAGGTCCCCCGCCTGCCACTGCCAGAGCAGCTCCAGCAGACAGTGATCCTCTTTGGATACAAAGATTGCCAGACGCTTCTTGCGACTTGCACGGAAAGTGGACCATTTCATCTGGAAACGGTCAGCGATTCGGCCAAAATCCTCTTGCAGCACAGGCAGCTGCTTATCTAGGTCAGCCAGATCGAACTCAAAGCGAATAAAGAACATGCCGCCTTCAGGATTCATCGTATATTGGTCTGATTGCACGATATTTGCACCCTGCTCATGCAGGAAATGCGACACGGCTGCTACGATACCTGGACGGTCCGGGCACGAGATCAGCATCCGGGCGCGGTTGCGCTTGGCTGGATCTTCTTTGTAATTGGGCGTTTGATACGTATTTGCAGACATAACTCTATCTTCCTTCCATTGTTCTCAAGTACTGAGTTAGTATAATCAAGCATTCACCAATACGGATTTACCGGCAAACCATGCCGTGAGCCTCTGGTTAATCGCCTCTTCGCTCAAATCGGGCAGTACATCGTTCTCCACAACGAGGTCGTACAGCCGTTCCATCGGCTCTCGGGGATCGGCTTTTTTGGCTTTGGCATCGTTTTTGAGCGTATCCCAGCTATTGATGACATAACTGCGCGGATCAATGCCTTCTTTTTCGAAGAAATGATGCAATCGCTCGACATGCCCCAGGAACTCATCGCCGAACCGCTCCTGCACATTGCCCCGCAGCAAGGCAATCTCTGCTTCATACATTGGACGTTGGGTCTTGGCCTCTTTGCCGATCCATGGCGTTTCCAGAATAAACGGACGTCCGGCGAGCAGCTCGTGATGTACGATAGCATGCAGCGCCTCATGACCCAGCCATCCCGCGCCGATAGGAGCATGACGGTCTTTGCCGGCGCCTCTCGGATTTTTCGTATCGTTCACATGAACGACCGCTACACGGTTTAACCCCACAAGATCATCAAATTGCTTCAGTACGCCGTCCAGATCGTGAATGAGATCATAGCCGGAATCATGCATATGGCAGGTATCCATGCATACGGTAAGCCGGTCGTTCTGGTCCACTTTCTCGATAATTCGGGCTAGCTCCTCGAAGCTCCGACCTACCTCTGTGCCCTTCCCGGCCATGGTCTCCAGCGCGATATTGACGTCGGTTTCCTTGGTGCCATTCAGCACCTCGTTCAGCCCTTCGGCAATCCGGTTAATTCCGTAATCGACATCCTTGTCTGTGTATGCACCGGGATGAAGGACAATATTGCGAACGCCGATATGATGCGTGCGGCGCATCTCTTCCTGCAGAAAATCTACCGCCAGCTTGTATGTCGCATCCTTGTATGAGCCAAGATTAATAATATAAGGGGCATGGACTACAATTTCTTCGATCCCGCTCGCTTGCATCGCTTCCTTGCCTTCATTAATATATAATTCATCCATCGGCTTGCGCCGCGTGTTTTGAGGTGCACCGGTATAAATCATAAAAGAGCTTGAGCCGTAGGTAGCCGCCTCTTGCGCAGCGGTTAACAGCCCCTTGCTTGAAAATGAGACGTGCGAGCCAATCTTCAACATGGCTTATCTTGCTCCCTTCCTCTTTCGATTCATCTTATTTTACAGGGAATATCGAAATAAATCTAGGAATACGGTATAATTACTAGTGAGGTGATTGGAAGATGCCTAGCGCACCCGACGGGTTTATGTATTTTATCGTGTTCTGGGGCGTCGTCATGGTCGTTTTTATGGCAATTGGCGGCTTTTTTATGTTTCGCAAATTTTTGAAGGTACTGCCCAAGCAGGATGGAAAATCCAAGCTGGACTGGCAGAATTACTGGGTAGAGCGCAGCCGTCCGATGTGGACCGAGGAATCCAAGCAGTTCTTGGATCAGCTGGCTTCGCCTGTGCCGACCCCTTTCCGGGACATCGCCAAGCATTCAATTGCTGCGCGCATCGGCCAAGTTGCGATTGAGAGTGGAGCTAACGAGGTTACCAGGGATCATTGCATTGAAGGTTATATCCTGGCCACACCGCCCCGCGATTACCGCAGCCTGATTTCCTTTCTAAAAAAACAAAACATTGATTATTCCCCATACGAGCATTTGCTTCAGACATCCAAGACCTCGTCCTCTTAAGTAGCGGACGGGGTTTGTTTTTGCTCGGAGTTTGACGGCTTTGTGTCAGGTACACTCGTTACGATTGAGCCGCGAGCTCCAAGGGTAATGATTCGTTAAACCATCAGGAGGTGCATGCATTATGAACAACAAGAAATCCTATGTACATAGCCCGAAGCTGGTATTGATCGTGGCTTTGATGCTTATCATGGCGATCACAGCAGCTTGTGGCAATAACAACAATGCCAACAACACGCCAACCGATCCGGGGACCAATACTCCGGCGCCGGCGCCAGAGCCAGACAACACAGAGACGGACCCCGAGCCGGAGCCTGCTCCGGAAGAACCAGCTGAGACGGAGACGCCACCAGCGGGCGAGGGCAATGATTCAAACGAACCAGCGGCAATGATGGATGAAGGTCGGTTTGTGGGCATCATGGACACGCACTCCATTGAGATTGAAACCGCAGATGGCCCGACTGCCTTTCAATATGAAGAAGCAATGACCGAGACGATCAATAACATTGAACCGGACGCACAAGTCCAATTCGAATATGTAGAGGAAACCCAAGATGTAGATGGGGAGCAAGTTACGCAGCTCTGGCTGGTCTCCATTGAAGAGGTACAATAACGGGTAAAGGGTGAAGGCGATGCGGATAGCGGTAACGGGAGGGAGCGGTTTTGTCGGCGGTGCGCTGGTCGACAGCCTGCTGGATCGTGGAGATGAAGTCTGGATTATTACACGTTCCAAAGACAGCGTCAAAAAGCAGCGGAGCGGCCTCCAAGTTGTGACGTGGGATGAGCTGGACCAAGAGCCGAACAAGCTGGCAGGCGTGGACGCCATTGTCAACCTGGCCGGTGAATCCATTAACCAGCGCTGGACAGACAAAGCCAAGGAACGAATCCTGCAATCGCGACTGAAAGCAGCGGATCGCATCGCCAAGTTCGCTGGTAGTCTGGAGCAGCGTCCTGCCGTTGTCATTAATGCATCTGGGGTATCCTATTATGGCACATCGGAGACTGAGACCTTCGACGAGACGAGCGAGCAAAGGATAATGGACTTCCTCAGCGAAGTAGTTGACAAATGGGAGGCAGCCGCAGATGAGATTCCGACAGACCGTCTGGTCAAGCTGCGGGTCAGCCTGGTGCTGGGTCGGGATGGCGGAGCGTTCCCGCTGATGGCCCTGCCCTATCGCTTGTTTGGCGGAGGGCGGGTCGGAAGCGGCAAGCAGTGGGTGTCCTGGATCCACATGGAGGACATGGTGCGCTTGATTCTGTTCTGCCTCGACAACGACTCGGTTTCCGGTCCCATCAATGCGAGCAGCCCTGATCCCGTCACCAACGACCAGTTCGGCCGGGCCATCGGCCGGGCCATGGGACGTCCCCACTGGTTCCCGGTGCCTGCCGTGCTCATGAAGACGCTGCTCGGCGAGCTGTCCGTCCTGCTACTCGAAGGTCAACGCGTTCTACCACGTAAGGCACAAGAGCATGGCTTCGAGTTCCGTTATGCGACTGTAGATCAGGCGATGAAGGAATTGGTCGGATAAGAATTTACACTTCGTATCAAAACCCTCCCTTGAGTTTTCACAGAAAACTCGGAGGGTTTTCTTTCTGCAGTATACGATCTTATACTTGCTGAAAAGTGTAGACCGCGCCATTTGCACCCGCCAGCTGGAGCTGGTCACCAGACTGAATGGTGTATTGTTTATAAGGTATCATGGACTCGCCATTAAGCAAGCTGCCGTTGCGGGATCCCAGATCCTTGACGGCGTAACCGGAGTTCTCTTTTAAAATTTCCAGATGGGAGCGGGACAATCCTGAACTGCTATCCACGTAATGCGCATTCTCGCCGGAGCGGCCAATGACAAATCGTCCGTGTGATAAGGGTACGCGTTCGGAGCGACCATCCCACAGCCGTTCCAGATAAGCACCGTCAGGTCTGCCTGATTGTTTGGTGTCAGATGAACTTAACAATACGGTTTCCTCACTGCCAGGTGAAGGTGCAGCCGTAGGAGGAACCGGCGGAGGGTACACACTGGCATCTGGCATTTCCCAGGTAGCAGTTCCTACTGCAGCAGGCCTCACCGCCCCGGAGGGTACAGAACTTACTGCCAGTTCGCTTCCTTCCACCTGTTGGCGTTCCCAGCCCCCCCAGCGCCAGGCCGACTGCTCCTCTTCGTAGTCCTGGATGTCTTGACGGACAGCAGCTTCATCTTCTTCCGCCTCTTCTGACTTGTCTGCACTCCGCCAGCCCCAGTACCCGGCAGCAGCTGCCAGCAAGGTTAGTCCTCCACACAGCAAAGCCCGCTGCATCGTAGGCGTATCCATGTAGCCATAACGCCATACGAGTGCGGAAGCTACGAAGACGATTGCACCTATCACAATGGTGCGCCTTGATTTCGAGCCCTCACCTTGTTCCTCTTCCACAACTTCAGGAGCCGGCAGATCAGCATCAGCATTAGTTGCTCCGACTGGAACCCCTCTTGGGGGATCAACTACCGCTGCTCCTTGCATGATTGGCGGAATTGGGGCTGCCACTTGCTGTTGTTTTTCCACCTCTCTGGAAAACGGAGCAGCATTGTACGGTTGTGAAACTGCCGGTCGATTCGGTCGAGATAATTGAGGTTGTACAGCCTGAGCCATCTCGGGGCTGGTATTCTGCCCTACAGGGGCCGCCTCCGGCTTGCCTGATAAAGCAATCAGTTCCAGCAACAGCTCGCGCAAATCGGTCCAGTCAGCGATATCATGTCCTAGCTCCCGCAGCATACGTTGCAGCCCGGCTCCATCTACTTGCTCGACATGGACCGTCCACCGCACCGCGAGCCCCGTCAAGCGCTCGCGTACTGGCAATGTTGGTTCCACGCGTAAGGGCATGTAAGCCAAGCCGATATCCTGCCAGGCATCTCCGACATACATATAATGCTCATGTAGCAAAATCGCTTCGCTGCGCAGCATATAATGCTTGCAGTCTTCGATGGCTTCCACAATGGCCAGTATCAATTGATAATACTGACGCATCGTGAACGTGCCCGTCTGAAGTCGCTGCGACAGCATCCGTTTTCCTGCCAGTGCATAGCGAAACGTAATATGTCCATCCAGGTCGTACCAGTCCATCTTCAGCAACCGAGGCACCTCTGCTGCCTGGAGCATACTCAGCTCCAATTCATCCAGCTCCTCACGCACAATACCCTTCTCCCGGTCCAGCAGCATCTCATGCCCGCGCTGCATAGCAAAATCCATCCGGTATTGTTCCATTACCTGTCTCCTCTCTTCTTGCTAGAATACGAAGCAAATTACAGCCGCCGGCGCTACGGCCAGCATGAACGGGAAGCGCAGTCGCTTCCGGTTGCTAACGTCATCGTCAGGCGCTTCGCCAGTGCTATTCATCAGCATCCAGCCCTGCAATACATTCAGACAGCGGTAAAAAAAAGGACGGTACACCATTAGAATGACCAGTCCAATCAGCCCAGCCAACAAGATGGAGTAACACATCAGCTCCAGCACCGCCGCTGCGCCCATCCATGCCCCCAGCGCACCAAACAACTTCACATCACCAGCGCCGATTCCCCTCAAAAAGTATAGGATTAGCAAGGGCAGGAATCCTGCTGCCGTTCCGAGCAGTGCGGCTCCCAGACCGGACCAGCCAGAGACGATTCCATGAAACAGCCAGCCACAAATGCATGCAGTTAATGTCAAGCGATTGGGAATAATCATGGCCCTGACATCGCTTATCAGAGCCATTCCCACAATCATCAGTGCTGCCATCCCTGTCATTGTCAATTTCTATGTGCCCCCTTCATTCAATGCCTGAGCCTTGACGACATCAAAATGCATGCCGATGCGCGCACCGTCCGCCCCGGTTACCGTAAGCTCCCACGTTCCCGGCGTTGTGTTGCCTGACACATGCCACTCCCAGTCCACATATCCATTCTCGTCTGCCGTTGCCTCGCCCAGGTGCCTCGCCTTGCTGGAGCCGCTCTTATATTGCACGGCGAGCGCAACCGTTGCCCCTGGATCTGTACGTACCATTAGCCTGGCTTTCCGGCCCGGGCGCACAGGGTCAGGCTGAATCCCAATAATTTGAAGAAGTGAGGAGCCCTCATCTGCCATATTTCCAGAATCCGAAGGCAAGGCATCGGGAATCCACACACGCTCGGAGACACGCCCATGCAATTTCAAGGACCTCGGTGTAAAAGGTAAATTAAGCGGGTAGTCGTAAACGGCCACCAGCTCCAAATACGCTTCCTCTCGACCATGCAAGTCCGGCAGCTTCACACTCTCCACTCGCAGTCTCTCTACATCAAGCACGCTCTGTTCAGCCAGCCGATGCAGCAGCGGCTCGGCAACCCTGGAGGCGACGTAAGATGCCGCCATGTCCCCGGTTGCACTCCAATCACCGGTAATGGCTGACGTAATCAAGGTTCCGGCCGGCTCGGGAAGCCACCTGGCCAGTGCTTCAGCAGCGCGGCTCATATCTGCAAGTGGCAGCCGCTGCTGCTCGGGAGCAGGACGCTGCGGGAGCTTGTCCGCAGCCAGTAAGGCAGGATGTATATGCGCGGCAGTTTGCCGGACGACCTGCGATGCAGCATCATTCACAGCCATTTGTGCTGCTGCCAACTGCACCAAAAAGATAAAAAACAGCAAAACAAACAAGATCAGCGGCAGCAGTAGGGCGGCCTCCAGCACAATGCCGCCGCTCTCTCCCTGCTCTTTACGAGTACGACCAGGCCACAGTTTTCGTTGTTTCATAGCGATTCCCCGTTACCTTTCCATCCAGCAGTCCCGTTCGGGCAAACTGCTTCATGATCCCCGGCAGGAACCATAGTCTTAATGAAGCCGAGACTTCGGCGGATGCGCCGGTCGGCATCCTCGCCAGCCGGTAGCCGGTGTTATGCTCCATGAGGGCGATCATTCGCGACATCTTGTTCTCTGCCGAGCCTTGCACCATCAGAAACACCCTCAAATAGTCCAGGTAAGTGACATCTACCTTGATGTATTTGGAGAGCTCCGTCTTGCCTTTGCGTACCAGGTCAAACAGATCCTCCACCGATTTGGCAATGCCATAGACGACAGCGGCCGCCAGAATGAGCAGCGGATGGCCCAGAGCCCGGCTTTCGATTAATCCCTCCATCGTGCGAATGGCGAGCCGTACGGCAAAAATTTCGCCATAGGCGGCGGACACATTGCCTGCCGGATTATGAATGCCATACAGCACATATTCCAGCTCCTGCTGACTTACATTAAGGGCATGTGCAAATTCTTCACTGCCTACCGATTCGAACAGATTCTGCAGCTTCTGGGGCGGAAAATGCGCGAAGCGCTGGGCTGCGTATTCCCCGACGTACAAAATATCGCGAAAATCGGTCGCCACCTCGCCCAGTCCGCCAAACAAGCCACCCAACCCATTCATAGCTTGTTCAGCGTCTTCACTCGCACTCCCATCGTTTCCTTCAAGAGGATCTTCGGCTCCTGACTCGCCCCCCTCCAAGTAAGCGTTAAACCTCACACTTTCCTCATATCTTTCTTGGAGCTGCAGGAAGGCTTCTTTGTGCTCACCGATCTGGGGGCTGAGAGACATTCGTTGCAAGAGCGCACGGGCATCCTTCATCATACCTGCTGCTGCCGCTTCCTTTTCCTTCTGAAGCTTGGCAGTGGGCCCGTTGGCCGGCAGCTTGAGATGACGCTGATTCAGAATATCTCCTGGTTCGGAGTATCGTGTCATATAAGTCATGAAGCTGAGATTCAAGTTGGCCAGGGATTCTTGCATCAAGGATTGGGCATGCATGCCATTCAACGCAATGTTAACCGAGGATTTGAAAGCCGCACCTTCCATATCGACGGAACGAAAGTCAGTTAACTGCTGTCTGATTTCCGATTTGTACATTTCAAAATAATCCTCCACCAACACCAAATCATCGGCCATCCGGCGAATCTCATCGAGCTCATCGCTAACCGATCCCGGCACATCACCTCCGTCAGTTCCCGGGCTGTCAGCACTCTGAAGACGATCGTACCCATTCGGAGCCGAGGCCGCGGCAGACTTGGCCAGCTCTTTCATCGCTCGATTGGCATCCTGTGCTTTTTCCACCTCCACGATAGCTTCCTGCAGGATCGGATCCTGTCGGACAAGCGCTCTTGCTGCTGCTTGCTGAATTTCATCGGCTGTCGATCGCGCCGAGGATTGATAGGCGGCAATCGCCGCCCCGTACAGCAAGGCCGTTCCATCCTCCGTCAATTCATTGCTTGCCAGCCATGAGGTATAGGTACTGTAGCTTGAGACAATACTCATGGCCGTCTGACTATTGAGGTGACTACCGACTGTAGTTGGGATTAGCTTCTTGAGCCCAGAATCGGCCCCAATAGCTGCTGCCGTTCGCTGCAGGGTCAAAGCTTCCTTCAACGCCTTCTCCCGCGTCTCATACAGCTTGCGCATCTTCTCCAGCAGATTGACGGTGGCGGTAGCCTCCTTCATCGCACCGGAGAGCGGCTTGAAGCGGGAGATAATATCCATGGTAAAATCAACTGGCGCTTTATATTTCATCTCTTCAAGCACCTGTCGTCTGAATACATCATAGGTGCCCAATACCTGCGAAGGGTTCACATGCGAAGCCTCTCGCTGCATGGGCAACAGTTGGAACCCATTCTCCGGAGACTCCAGGCTGCGGTCTGCTACCCGCTCCAAGATGGCGTCAGCATCCGAGCCGCCCCGCGCAAACAGCCCATACCGGCTGTAAAGCATTTCGTCATAGGCGGACAGCACCGATCGAATACCGCTTTGAACGGCGATTTCCAGCTTGCGATCTGCTGCGGCAATCCTCCCGAAATCCATAAGAACGGCTGTAAACAGCAGGATGCCTGCCATCACAAGAGAGAAAAACACGGTAATGGAACCGTCTCGGTTCGCAGCAAAACGTCTGCGTCGGGGCTGGCTTCGTCGCTTGATGAGTCTTATCATTTCTTGCCACCCCCTTTGGCTGCGCGTCCGCGCAGGATCTCAGCTGCCTGCGACCGCTTCGCCTTGGTGTCGACGATATCGCCAAACTTCGCGGTGTAGTATCGGACCATATCCACGCTGCGAATGAACTCTACAGGATCCACAACCGTGCCCGCTGCGCGTGCCTGAGGCTCCGAATGGCCGAGTAGCGTCTCAAGTGGTGTAATCCGGATCGGCTGACGTACACGCGCCGTCACGGTGCGCAGCGTCAAGCCGCCATCAAAGGTAAGGTCGCCACCGTATGCGCCGGGGATAAAGACGGCTGCAGCTGACAACTTGCCCTCCGGTAGTCCGCCTCCGCTTCCCGAGCCAGCTGGCAGCTGCACACGCACCGGCTCCGTGTCCGCAACCAAGCCGAACAGCGAATCCAGCATATGATCGTCATGCAGCCTCCAATACAATCCATCATACTGACCGACAGGGGCCATCCCACTCATTGCATCCCGGTGGCTGTTGTCCCAGCTGTGCGCCGCCCGTCCCGCTGCCTGCGATGCGCTATGGTACAGCACCACCTTCTGGTAGACGTACATGCTCATGAACAGCATAGCGAGCAGGGCTACCAGCACGACCGGGAAGACAAGGCTCGCTTCGATGGTGAAGGAGCCTCTTTCGCCTCGTAGAAAAGAGTTAATGTTTCGCACCTCAATCAAAAATCTCGTTTGCTTTTCCCTCCGCCTCGCCTAATAAGCTATTTACTAAGCCGATAATCCAATCTTTGAAAATCAATGCAATCAAAATCACGACCGCAATAATCAACACAATCTCCAACGTCCCAATTCCGTCTTCCTCGTTCCAAAATTGCTTTACAGCCTGTTTCATGTTCTCCATGCTTCAACACACTCCTCTTCTTGTATGTACTGCTTAAGACATCATCAATACAGCCGGTGAGGCCACAATGACCATGAGAATCAAAAAAATAACCACCAGCGGAAACACCAGCTTGGACGACGCTTCCTCACCCAACGTGCGAGAAACCGACTTGCGCTTCTCCCACAGGGCATAGGATAACTCCCGAAGCGACAAGCGGAGCCGGTCGCCGCCCCGTCTGTAGTTGAGCAGCAGGTTGGTCGTGAACATCGACACCTCCTGGACCGCGCAGCGTTTGTTGAACCCCTCCAGGGCGATATGAAAAGCAACACCATTGTGCATGTCATGGCACATGCGGGTCAGCTCCGCATAGAGGGGGTGACCCGCCGAAGCCTCCCGCACATGACTGGCCTGACAGCGCAGCAACGCACGCTGGATCGTCTCCCCGGCGCCGATTAACAGCATGAGCTGGCTCAACAGCTCGGGCATGGCCAGCAGGACCTGTTGTCTGCGGCGATGGATACGCGTCTTCAGATCGCGGAGCTTGGCAGCAGGGATGATTCCTGCAATGACCGAACCGATGACCAATACCATCATCTCTTCACTCTGCCATGCCATCAGGGCCGCGACCGTCAAGGCCGCATAGCCGTAAGAGACCGCCAGGGCCAGCTCACGCTTCGTATCATCGAAGGTATGGCGCTCGCCGTTCAGAATCAGCAGCCGGCTGTGCAGTATGGTGAGGAACGACTGGAGCTGCTCCCAGAGATTGTACCGCTCCGCCAACGCCAACCAGGGCAGAGTCAGATGCCAAGTCAGCGGCTCCTTGCGCTTGCGACGAGAAGCTCCGCTTATCTGTCGCTGCCTAAGGAACGCCCAGCCATAACCGGCAGCCCACAATAGGACTAGCGTGGCAGCAGCAAGCTGAGCCACTACCATTCCATTCACCTCCCTTCTTACATCCAGCCAAGCTCTGCTAAATGCGAATTGACATCAGCCGGATCATGAACCAATAACATAACGACAGCAGACCCAGACACACCGTCAGGAGCACATAACCAATCGGACTGGCGTACAATGGCTCCATATAATCGGGTGCTGCGGCAGCGAGAAATCCCAGGAAAATAAACGGGATTGCCATCATAATGCGGCTTTCAAACTTTTTCTGGGCAATCATGACGGCGATCTCCAGCTGAATATCCAGCTTCTCGCCAATCGTCTGGGCCGTAGAACGGATAATCTCGACCAGATCCCCGCCGGTTCGCTTGCCGGTGGCGAACACATCCACGAAGTTCGTGATGTCCTCGATGCCGGCCCGCTCACTGAAATCCCGCAGCGCTGGCTCCAGTGACTCCCCATTATCCAGACGGATCCGAATAAGGGTAAACTCCCTCAGAATATCCGTCTTCGGATCGGGATAGATCAGCTGCAGATCGTCAGCGAGCGTACGAAACGCATTCTCGACAGAGCGCCCCGCAGCAAGTGAGGAAGTTAGGGAAACCAACGCTTCCTTGAACTGCAGCCGCAGTCGCTGCCTACGCTGCTCGGCCAGGATGGCCCGCCACCAGCGTGGCATCAGCAAGCCGGAAGCGGCGCACAGCAAGGCTACAATTACCGACCGATAGAACAGATATGAAGCCACAAAAGCGATCAATGCTCCCAGCGCCACAGCAAGCGCCTGCTGGCCTCTACTGAGCATGTACACACGATAATCTGTCATCTCCTGCATCAGCCGCTCTCCCTTCCCGCCAGACCGGCCATCTGCAGCTTGGCTACGCCGCTCATTGGCTCCCCAGTTGACCTCAGTTCGCCAATAATCTTGCCTTCCCGCTCATCTTCCTCCACAAAACGATACAAGCACCGCGTCCGTACCTCTCCATTCTCCAGACCCAGGACCTCGCTGATCTCTGTCACCCGGCGGCTGCGATCCCGCAGTCTGGAGAGGTGAATCATAATGTCGATGGCCGATGCGATTTGCTGCCGGATGACCGGCACGGGCAGGTCGGCTGCGCTCAGCACCATCGTCTCCAGCCGTCCCATCATGTCGCGTGTATTGTTAGCATGGCCGGTGGACAACGAACCATCATGGCCAGTATTCATTGCCTGCAGCATATCCAGCGCTTCTCCCCCGCGCACCTCACCCACGACAATCCGGGAGGGCCGCATCCGCAGGGAGGCGCGGATTAACTCACGCATCGGGATCTCGCCTCTGCCTTCGGTATTGGCATTACGCGTCTCCAGTGAGACCAGATTCGGTACGCTGCGGATCTGTAGCTCCGCCGAATCTTCAATCGTGACAATCCGCTCATCGGCGGGGATGAACTGGGACAGCGCATTAAGGAAGGTCGTCTTACCAGAGCCGGTGCCGCCGCTGATGAACACGTTGTACTTGGCGACAACCAACTGGCGTAGCAGTTCGGCAGCTTGCTCGCTCACCGCCCCCATTCGGATCAAATCTGCCATCAAGAGCGGCTGGTCGGGAAACTTGCGGATCGTCATCGTCGGTCCCTTCAGCGCAATCGGGGGCAAAACCACATGGACGCGCGAACCATCCGGGAGTCTCGCATCAACGATAGGCGAGGATTCATTGACGACCCGGTTCACCCGGGACACGACACTCTGAATCAGATCCTCCAGCCGTTCGCGGCTCTCAAACGCATGTGGATACCTGCTCATGGCGCCGCCCTGCTCAATGAAAATGTCATCATAATCGTTGATCATAATCTCTGTCACCGAGGGGTCATCCATGAGCGGCTGCAGTACATCCAATCCGCGAAACGAATGGAATAATCGACGAACCATCTGCAGCTTCTCGGTCGAGGTCATCACCGCAGAACCTTCCCATTGAAAGACCGCCTGCTCAATAATCGCCGTCAGCTCAGCATCATCCACTGCACCGCTTAGATCAATGCGCTCGCGAATACGGCGCCTCAGCCCAAGCACCACCTCCTCTGCTGCGATCAAGTTCATCTCCTCCCTCCGGATAAACCAGCTGGTGCATCAAGTGATCTACTGCTTGGCGGTACTGGGGCGAAGCAAAAGGGACTGGAGCCGCCTGTGGACCCAGCCATTGCGGGATCACAGGTAGGATGCCTTGCGAATCTGGCTGCCCGCTCCCTGAAGCAGGACGCTCCTGCTCTCCGATGCGAATCATCCGCAGCCGGTTCTGCAGCAGCTCGCCGCCGCGCTTCCTTGCCTGCTCCAGCCCGTACTGGGTTTTGCCTCGCACGGCAGCATCATCGGACCATAACCACAGCAACAGCTGGCTGGCAGACGTGACCTGCTCATGAACGTCGTCCATCCAGGTATCCATATCGACGACAATCAGCTCATATTCGCCACTGCCCCTTATGGCTCCCAGCAGTGAAGCCGCTACGGCTCCCGTCAATGCCCGACGCTCTCCCGGTCCCTGGGGTGGTGCAAAGGTATCGCACTGCAGCACGCCGTGCTGCTTCCTCAACTCCCGCAATCTTACTTGTGCCTGATCCGGCTGGGCCTGCAAGCTATACAGCATCCGCGAGAAGCTATCATCGGGCTGGTCCCCGAAGAGACTCCCTGCTCCATGCCATTGCTCCAAATTCAGATAAAACACTTTTTTGCGCTGCATCGCCGCCGCTCGAACAAGATGCAGGGCCAGCGTTGTTTTGCCGATGCCAGCAGCGGCGGAATAGACGCTAACGATCAGTGGCGCTCCCTTCAACTGCGTGGGCTCGGCGATGCTTCCCGATGCCTCGCGATACAGCTGCGTCAGCTGACGCAGCAACTCTGGCAACGGTTGAAATTGCAGCAGCTCTGCTCCACTTTCTCCCCGTCGCTGGCGCACCAGCTCCGCCACTACGGCATCCGAAGGCATCAGTTCGCCTGCCTCCTCGATGAAATCAGGCTGCGCAAGTACCAAATCCGCCGGATAGCTGTTCTTGAGATATTGCTTCATTGCCGGCGGATGGGTGAACGCCGTCACCTGCCAGGCCGCGCCGAACGGCACGTCCCGCATATACGAGGTCAAACGTTGAATATACTCGGGTTCCCTGGCCGCTATGATCAAATGTCCCAGCTTCATGATGGGCTCCTCTCTTTGTGAGAACACGCAAAAAAGCACCGTAAATTACGCATTCCATGCGCAATGTACGGTGCTTCCGTCACGTGTTCCTGAGTTATTTTGACCTAATATAGCATAGTTCTTCCAATTCCGTCAACGGTTAGCTACTGCTTTACTGGTCTCCTCCAAAAAACAATCCAATCTCACGCTCGGCACTTTCAGGAGAATCAGCGCCATGCACGATGTTACTGTCCATGATGAGAGCGAAATCGCCACGGATGGTACCCGGTGCAGCTTCAGCTGGGTTTGTCTTGCCAATCAGGGAGCGGGCATTGGTAACGGCTTTGTCGCCTTCCCAAATCATGGCGAGAACCGGACCAGAGGTAATGAAATCTACCAGCTCGCCAAAGAATTTTTTCTCCTTGTGCTCGCGGTAGTGCTCCTCCGCCAATGCCGTTGGAATGGTCATCACCTTGATATCTTTGAGCACCAGCCCTTTTTTCTCAAAACGGCTTACAATTTCACCCATTAATCCTCGTTTGACGCCATCCGGTTTAACCATAACAAATGTTCTTTCCATCGTGGAACTCCCCTTTTCGTTGGTTAATTGGCACTTCTCAGCAACGCTTTGTTAGGCAAATAATGCAGGGAACGAATATAGCGGATTGTCTGGGTCTTCACCCGCATGACAACCGAATGCGTCTCCGCCCGCTGATCGGGAAGGTAGCGCACACCACCCAGAAACTCCCCTGGTGTCACACCGGTCGCGGTGAAGATCACATCGCCCGTACCGACCATGTCGTCCATACTGAGCACCCGCCTCGGCTCCGAGATCCCCATGGTGATGCAGCGATCAAACTGCTCTTGATCCTCAGGCATCAGCCGGCCTTGAATTTCACCGCCCAGACACTTCAGTGCGGCAGCTGCCAATACGCCCTCCGGGGCGCCGCCCGAACCGACATACAGGTCGATACCCGTCTCTGGGAAAGCAGGGGCCATCGCACCGGCAACATCTCCGGCCGAGAGGAATTTGATCCGTACGCCAGCGTCTCTGAGATCTTGCACAAGCTCAGCATGCCGAGGCCGATCCAGCAGGATAACGGTGAGGTCGGAGAGCGGTTTGTTGAGTGCCAGCGCTGCCTTCTCCACGGTCGTCCGGATGGGATCGCGAATGCTTAGCTTGCCCGCCAGCGCCGGTCCTACCGCCAGCTTCTCCATATACATGTCGGGAGCATGCAGCAGCTGCCCCTGAGGTGCGATGGCCAGAACGGACATCGCATTGTTCAGCCCCATCGCAACGATCTCCGTCCCCTCCAGCGGGTCCACAGCGACATCTACGGCAGGGCCTTGCAGATTGCCTACTTGCTCGCCGATGTAGAGCATCGGCGCTTCGTCCATCTCGCCTTCCCCTATTACCACTGTTCCCTGAATCGTAATCGAATCAAACATCCGCCGCATCGCTTCGGTAGCAGCTCCATCGGCACTATTCTTATCGCCCCGTCCCATCCATGGTGCGGCTGCCAACGCAGAGAGCTCTGTGACCCGGACCAGTTCCAACGCTAGTTCTCGTTCCATTCTGCATCCCCCTCCGAGTTATTCAAGGTGAAACGGCGGTTGCCGTCCATTAATTGCACGTTCAAAAAGCCAACGATTCAGCACCGAGAAGGTTGCGAGAACCTGAAGAAGGAGGAGCGGAGTGTAGGCAAACCTACATGAGCACCTAAGAGTTTCCGAAGGAAACTAGCATCGTAAGCGATACTTTTCGAAGGTGAACGCAAGATTCGATGTCGAGTTTGCTTCCCGGGCTCCTTCGTGATCAATTGAGGGCTTTTTGAACAACCTCTTTTACGGCTGCGGTGAACGTTTACGCTCATGCATCCAGGTTGTAATGATGCCAGCCGTCTCCTCAATGGCGCGGTCCGTCACATCAATAACCGGACAGCCGAGCTTGCGCATGACCTCTGAAGCATAGTTTAATTCTTCATGGATGCGGGCTTCTGAGGCATAGCGAGAAACGGCGGGCAGCCCCATGGATTTTAACCGCTCGGCACGAATCTTGATGATCTGGCGCGGATCCATCGTTAAACCAACAATGAGGCGCTCTGAGGAAGGAATGAGCTCAGCTGGTGGCTTCACCTCCGGCATGAGCGGCAGATTGGCCACCTTGATTCCCTTATGCGCAAGGTAGATACTGAGCGGCGTCTTCGATGTTCGAGAGACCCCGATCAGCACGACCTCCGCCTGGAGCAGTCCGCGTGCATCCTTGCCATCATCAAAGTTCACTGCAAACTCTACAGCATCAATCCGTTGGTAATAATCGTCATCAAGCGTGTGCAAGAGTCCCGGCTCACGCCTCGGAAACCCGTTGAACGTGTCGATATAGGCTTGCATCATCGGCCCCATTACATCGACAATCCGCACGCCCCGCTGCTTGGCCTCTTCCTTCATCATCTCGCGCAGTTCCGGTTGTACCAGTGTAAAAGCGATGAATCCTCCCGTTGCCGCGGCTTCCGTAACGATGGAGATAATCTCTTCCTCCGTCCGGATATGACCATATCGCCGAAGCTCTACCTCTCCTGCCGGGAACTGGCGAATGGTCGCCCGTGCGACCGCTTCCGCCGTTTCGCCTACGGCATCTGAACAGACATAAATAATCCGCTGCTGTTGTGTCAACTTTTGCTCCCCCTATTCCGCTGCTGTTACCAAATCCTTCAGAAGATGAACGACATTCGTCTTCGTCACCCAGCCGACAGCCTCCGTCCCACTCTCTGTTTCCTCCAGGACAGGCAGACAGTCCAGCTGATGCGCGATCATTTTTCTAACGGCTTCGGTGACCGGATCGTCGGGTTGCACGGTGACAATATTCGGATAGCGGGTCATAACCATACTGACTGGTATCGTCGCGGCGGTCGAATTGCCCAGCGTGACCTTCAGCAGATCCTTTGGCGTGACAATGCCCAAAAATTGCTTGTGCTCGCTAACGACGAGCAGCGTATTCGCATTTTCCATAAATAGCGTAATGACTGCGTCATGCACCGACAACGTATCCGCGATGCTGACCGGCGAGCCCTGGACTTCACGTACCTTCATCGTCTTGAGACTCTGGAGAGCGGCATTGTCCTGACGATAGGCCGTTCCCAGAAAGTAGCCTACCTTCGGCTTGGCATCCAGCAGACCCAGCATGACCAGAAGCGACAGGTCTGAACGAAGCGTCGGCCTGCTGACGCCCAGCATCTCAGCCAACTGTTCGCCAATGATCGGCGCGTGCTGCTTGACAATATCCATGATCTCTAACTGACGCGCTGATAGCTCGATGTCCCATCCCCCCATATTTTACACAGGTTTTACCCTATCGGCTTGCATATTGCAGAACAATCCGATCCATTCGGTATATTTAATGTATCATATATATAATTAATGTACAACATTTATGGCAGACAACCTTATATCAGGTCACTCCGGAAGTGGATATTTCTAATTATAACCACGCATCCAGTAGCATCGCTGTGACCAAAATCACGACCACTGCCCCTTAAAGTCAAAAGTACAATTAATAGCACATGATAATAGCAAAATGACACAGTTAAAGTCAAAAGTACAACTAAATCGCTCGTTTATTGAAATATATGGGTATTCCAGCGAGATTAATTGCACTTTTGTCTTTACGGGCCTCAGTATCTCAACTCAAGCTAGAATTAGTTGTACTTTTGACCTTAGCGCAGCCAGCCACCTCTCCCCCGCCACGCGAGATCCCCACCCACCTCCATGGACTGTATTAATGGGTTCTTCTGCTCCGCCTCCCCCTCATCATGCGATGATACGAGAAAATTAAGCGCATCACCCAAGCATCAGCGTACCGACACGCTTCCAATTGAAAAGGCCTGCCAAGGCGTACAGTGTACACCTGGCAGGCCTCGCTTCTTATTCCGTCATCTCTAAAAACGTCTGGATATCCTGAACGCAGAGCGCCACCGCGCTCCGCCAAAAGTCCGGGGCTTCAAGCGACACGCCCAGATGCTTCTGGGCCAGCTCCTCTACCGTCATACGCCCGGTATCGCGCAGCAGCTCCACGTACCGATCCGCAAAGGCCGACCCTTGCTCCAGCGCGCGAGCATAAATTCCCGTACTGAACAAGTAACCAAAGGTATACGGGAAATTGTAAAACGGCACATCCGTCAAATAAAAATGCAGCTTGGATGCCCAGAAAGAAGGGTGCTTGCGTTCAACTGCCCCGCCAAACGCTGTCTCCTGGGCTTCCGTCATCAGCTCGCCCAGCTCCTCGGCGGACAATGTACCTTCGCTGCGCTTGGCATAGAAGGCCGTCTCAAACCGGAAACGCGCATAAATGTTCATAAAGAATGCGACCGAGCGCTGGATTTTGTCCTCCAGCAGCGCCAGCTTCTCCTGTGGGTCCTGTGCCAGCTGCATGGCCGAGTCAGCCACAATCAGCTCGGCAAAGGTTGAGGCCGTTTCCGCTACATTCATCGCATATTCCTGCGCCATCGGCGGCAGATCATTCATCACATGCTGGTGATAGGCATGCCCCAGCTCATGAGCCAGCGTCGCTACATTGGATGCTGTGCCGGAGTAGGTCATGAAGATCCGGGTCTGTCCAGTCCGCGGGAACGAGGTGCAGAAGCCCCCCGGCCGCTTGCCCGGCCGATCCTCCGCCTCGATCCATCCGTCCCGGAAAGCCGTCTCTGCAAAATCGGCCATCTGCGGGTCAAAGCTGCGGAAGCGTTCGGTGATGAATTGGGCTGCTTCCTCATAGCCGATCGTCTTGCCGGCATTGCCAAGCGGCGCTTCTACATCATGCCAATCGAGGCGCTCCACCCCGAGCAGCTTCGCCTTGCGCTCCAGATAGGCAATCAGCTGCGGCTTGCTCTCCTCGATAGCAGACCACATGGCATCGAGTGTGCCTTCACTCATCCGGTTCATCTGCAGCGGCTCCTGCAGCACCGAGGACCAGCCCCGCTGCTTGTAGAGCTGGAGCCGGAAGCCTGCCAGCCGGTTCAGTGCATCAGCGCACAGCACAGACTGGCTGCCCCAGACCCGCTCCCATTCGTCAAATGCAGCTACCCGCACCGAACGATCCGGATGAGACAGCAGGTTATGCATCTGCCCGGCCGAGAGCTCACGTGCCTCTCCCGCTTCAGGCGGCGAGGTGAAGCGGGCTCCGGAGACGATCGTATTGTACAGCTCTCCCCATCCGTGATACCCGTCTACGGCCAGACTGCTGACCAGTGCTTCCTGCTCGGGCGGCAGCTTCCTTCGCGCCAGCTCGCGACGTTCTGCCAGATAGAACGCAGCGTCCGCCAGCTGCGGCTGCTGAATCCATGTCTGCCAGACTTCATCCGGCTGACGGCTCAGCGCCTCGTCAAATCCGGTCAGCGCTTGTCCGAACTCGGCAGCCAGTGTCTGCACGCGGTTGTTGAGACGCGAGGCCCGTGTATCGGTCATCTGTTCGGCCATCAAACAGGAGACAAAGGATTCGGCCTCTCGCAGCCGCTCAAGAATAGATTGCACCGTAGTCGTCCAAGCATTTAAGGTCTCCCCTGTGACGTTTCCATTCTGCTCTGCCGTCTCTGTCTGCAGCTGTCCAATCTCACGGGAGAGCTGCTCCAGTTCCTCTGCGAAGCTCGCCGATGACGATCCGCCTGCAAAGAATACCTCCAGATCCCAACTCGTGGGCAACCCTTTCTCCATCGTCACCACTCCTTTTTTATGTAGACCTGCTATTTGCGCAAAACCCGCCGACAGGTGTATAACTATACTATGCTTCAAAAGGCCATGCCTGTTAAGACGCTCTTATAAAACTAAACCCAGGAGGGATGTACCATGTCCAGACCCTTGCAGATTTCTGCCGAAACGGCCATTAAGCTCTCCGAGCAGCTAGGTGTGCCGATTGAGCACCTCATGCACATGCCACGCCATATCCTGCTGCAAAAAATGGCCGAGCTGGCAGCCAAAGAAGCCGCATCCGAAACGAAGGACAAGCCCGAATCATGATCCCACTCGAGCGCTGCTTGCCCTATGACCAGACGATGGGCGACCTGTATGTCCCGGAATGCCCATTTTGCGGTGAAGAACAGGTGCTGCTCCCCATGAAGCCGCAGGAGCTACAGGAGATTGCAGACGGCCGCAAACGCCTGTTGGTCTTTCCGTGCTGCAGGAACAAAGTGACCCTGCTGGATACGGACAACGATTATTTGCTCACAGACACTGTGATCCGACGGCTGGGCACCTAAGCCCAGACCGTCGCCACTATTGAGAGGCTTTCATTTCCTCAGGAATCTCCAGCTTTTTGGCCAGCATGTCTTCGCGCAACAGCTGCCATTGCTCCCTTGACGCCCGGATCATAGCCGCATCGACGATCCGCTTGTCGTGAATAACACGCGAGAACCATTTCACGGCTTCGTATGGTTCGTCCAGACGCCGATTCAGTTCCCCGATCAGATACATCAGTCGTGCATTGTTCACTGAACCGCCTTCCACCTCATACACCCGAACGTAAGAATCCAGTGCATACCGGAGAAAACGCAGTTCCTGCTCGGTTTCGTCCTTGTAGCGATACAACCAGGCAATATGCTGCAATAGCCCTGCAATAATACGTTCCTTATCTCGTACCGTCTGAGCGCACAGGAGGGCCAGCTTATAGCTCTGCAGGGCCTGCTCCCAGGTGCGTTTGCCCCCGTAATCGCGGGCAGTCCAGCTGCTTCCCAGCTTATCGCGATACAGCTTGCGCTGCACTTCATTCAGGACGGCAATTGAATTCTCGGTCGAAGCGAACCCGCAATTCGGGCAGACACGGACCACATAATAATCCGGGTTATGCCCTTCCTTGTAATAAGCGCAAAAATCGCTGTCGGTGCGAATCGCCTTTTTGAAGCTCTGTCGCACGCGGGAGGTCTCGAAGGTCCGCTCGCAGCAGACGCACTGAATTTTGATCGTATACAGCGGCTCCAGCACCTATTCGTCCTCCTCTTCCGTATTAATGAAATGGAAGGCCGGGGCCGATAAACGGTCCAATATGACTTCCCGCAGCTCAGCGTTCATGCCCAGCTCCTCCAGCGCCCCTCTCATGCACTCCAGCCAAGCCAGTGCACGCTCTCTGTTGATTGGAAAAGGCATATGCCGTGCCCGCATCATCGGATGGCCGTACTGCTCCGAATAGCGCATAGGTCCTCCGAAAAACTGTGTCAAGAACAAGGTCTGCTTGTCCATAACCGGTGTTATATCTTCAGGAAAAAGAGGACCCAGAAGGGGATGCGCCTGAACCCTTGGATAGAAAGCCTCAACAATCGCCCGGACCCCCGCTTCCTCGCCTACTGTTTCATAGATGGTCATTTTTGTCGTCATATCGAGTCAGAGCTCCCATACCAAGTATTCGAGAGAGAGAGTCTCGTCTCTCCCGCTAGATGAATAGATGTCGCCGTTTGTTTTCAAGTGAGACTATTATACCATACTGCCGTGCATGGAGATATGTCCCAGGTCCGGCGTGAATGCATGTGGGCAAGCCCTGACAGCGAGATAAGCCAATTTTTCTGGGGTTTGCCTCCTTCACAGTGCTGCCTGTCCCGCCTTCTGCATATATCTCAATATAGGTATGTCCAAAATGGGTTTATTGCGCAAGGAGGGCTGTCATGCTGAGACGTCTCACTCATCCGGTCTTGTGGACCGCTCTGCTTGCCAGCGCGCTCTCGCTTCTGCTTGCCGTCTTCCCCGAAGCGGCACTTGGCGCATCCGTCCGCGGCATTGCAATCTGGTGGGAAGTCCTGTTTCCCTCCCTATTCACCTTCTTCGTCCTCTCGGAAATCCTGCTGGGATTCGGAGTCGTTCACTTCTTCGGCACCATGCTGGACCCGCTGATGCGCCCCGTGTTCCGGATTCCCGGCATAGGCGGGTTCGTCATGACCATGGGACTGGTGGCTGGCTATCCTGTCGGAGCCCGATTGACAACACAGCTGCGGGAACAAGGGCTGGTCAATCGTGCGGAAGGGGAGCGGCTTGTTGCCTTTACCACTTCTTCGGACCCGATTTTTCTCATTGGTGCCGTCTCGGTCGGCTTCTTCCATAACGTTGCCGTCGCCCCACTGCTCGCCGCCGCCCATTATGGCTCTGTGATGATGATTGGTGTCATGATGCGGTTTCATGATCGGCGCGCACCCTCCACGCCGCCCCCCCAACAAGAACAGGCGACAGGCGGCAGATTCCGGGCATCTCTGGCTGCCATGCACAAGGCAAGGCTGGAGGATGGTCGCGAGTTCGGCACGCTGCTGCATGACGCAATCCAATCCGCTCTTCGCCTGATGCTGGTCGTTGGCGGTTTGGTCGTGTTCTTCTCGGTGATGATGGAAGTGCTGACACAGGCAGGTGCGATCCCAAGGTTAGCCGCCTGGATCGATGCGCTGATGAGAATGGTTGGCCTGCCCTCATCCTTGTCGGACGCCATTATTAGCGGACTATTCGAGGTGACACTGGGTTCACGCGAGGCCGGGGCAGCAGGCGGATCGCTCATCCATCAGTTGGCCATTGCCGCCTGGGTGCTTTCTTGGGGAGGACTGTCCGTGCATGCACAGGTCGCCAGTCTGATCAGCCGCTCTGGCATGCGCTATGGTCCTTTTTTAGTGGCCAGGCTGGTGCACAGCTTTTTAGCTGTGTTTCTCGTTTACGCGTTGTGGGGATGGCTGGGTCCCGTGTGAGATTGTGTTTCGGACCGTTTTCCGCTATCATTCAGTGTAGAATCAAGACGAGGAAGGGGCCGTTACTGTTGAGATATGCTGTACTGGACCGAGGAGATTCCCTGTCGCAGGGGCTCGCGGAGAAACTTCACCGACTGGCGGCAGACAAAGGCTTTACCCATGATCAGGACGAGCCCGAGATCGTGATTTCGATCGGCGGGGACGGCACATTGCTTCACGCTTTTCATACCTTTTTGCACAAGCTGGATCATGTTTCTTTTATCGGAGTACATACGGGCCACCTCGGCTTCTATGCCGACTGGCAAGCCAATGAACTGGAGGATCTCGTCGATCGGATGGCGACGGCAGAGCCGTTTCTCGTACGTTATCCACTCGCCAAAATCGAACTCGACACCTCCGATGGCAAAACCGACTATCTGGCGCTTAACGAATTTACGCTGAAGGGTGTCAATGCCACGCTTGTCGCTCAGCTCAATGTCAATGACGAGTTGTTCGAGATGTTCCGGGGGGACGGCATTGTGATCTCGACACCGACTGGCAGTACCGCTTATAACAAAAGTGTCGGCGGTGCGGTATTGCATCCGTCCATACCATCCCTGCAAATCGCCGAGATCGCGTCGATTAACAACCGCGTGTATCGGACCTTGGGCTCTTCCATCGTTCTGCCCGAGCACCATCATGTGGACATTATTTCAAAAAAAGAGCAGCGCCTGCTGCTTGCCATTGATCATATCAATATTGAGAGGGAGGACATCCATGCCATCCGCTGCAGCGTCTCTGACCTGCGTGTCCGGTTTGCCCGCTATCGACCGTTCCCGTTCTGGAACCGGGTGCGCGAGGCGTTTCTTGGCTATGATGTAAGGTAGCAGATGAAAGAGCTCCGAATGTACCTCAAGTTCGTCAAGCCCTACAAGGGACTTGTCGCACTTACCTTGTTGATCGGTATGGTCAAGTTTGCGATACCGCTCATGATGCCGCTTTTTCTCAAATATGTAATCGACGATATTCTGATGGCTCCCAAGCCCATCGCCGAGCAAACCACACAGCTGCTGACGGTGATCGGGCTTGCTTTTGTCGTCTTCATTGTTGTCCGTTATCCGATTGAATACTACCGGCAATATTACGCGCAGCTTACGACCAGCAAAATTCTGTTCGATCTGCGCAACAAGCTCTATGCCCATCTGCAGCGGCTATCGCTGCGGTTCTATCAGAGCCGCAAGAGTGGCGAGATTATCTCCCGAATGGTCAACGACGCCGAGCAGACCAAAGCCATCGTTGAAACGGGGCTTATGAATGTCTGGCTGGACATTTTCACCCTCTCGATTGCCATTGTCATTATGGCCACTATGAATGTTCCACTGACACTGGTCGCGATCATTGTGCTGCCGTTCTATGCGTATGCGGTCAAAAAGCTGTATAAGCGATTACGGGACTATTCCCGTTCCCGTTCCGCTGCACTAGCGGATATGCAGGGCTATCTGAACGAGCATGTGAATGGCATCCCTGTCGTCAAGAGCTTCACGCTGGAGAAGCATGAGCAAGAGCAGTTTGGCGGCAAAAACGGCCACTTCCTGAGCCGGGCAATTGCACTGACCAAATGGAACGCTCTGACGACCGGCATCATCAATACGCTAACCGAGCTTGCTCCGCTGCTGGTGCTTGCTTATGGCGGCTATCTAGTCATCACTAAGGATCTTTCGCTAGGCGAGTTTGTGGCCTTCTATGGCTATCTGGACCGGCTGTATACGCCGCTACGGCGGTTAGTCAATGCATCAACTACACTGACACAGGCTTCGGCCTCGATGGAACGGGTGATGGAACTGCTGGCTGAGCCCCCGGATGTAACGGATTCGCCAAATGCCCGAGAGCTGAAAAATGTTCGGGGAACCGTGGAGTTGGAGCGCGTGTCCTTCCGGTACCGCGATGAAAACGATTGGGTGCTGCGCGATGTTAGCCTGAGGATCGCTCCTGGCGAGACCGTGGCGTTAGTCGGCATGAGCGGAGGCGGTAAATCCACGCTCATAAGCCTTTTGCCGCGTTTCTACGATGTGCAAGAAGGTGAGATTCGCATCGATGGTCAGGAGGTGCGGGAGGTCACTTTGCAAAGTCTGCGCTCGCAGATTGGCATGGTGCTGCAGGACAACATCCTGTTCAGCGGCAGCGTCCGTGAGAACATCCTGCTCGGCAATCCCGTCGCCACCGAGGAAGCCATGAGGGAGGCGGCCCGCCGGGCCAATGCCGAGGGCTTCATCGAATCGTTGCCAGACGGCTACGATACGGAGATTGGGGAGCGCGGCGTCAAGCTATCAGGCGGTCAGAAACAGCGAGTCGCGATTGCCCGTGTGTTCCTCAAGGACCCGGCAATTCTAATTCTGGACGAAGCCACATCCGCCCTGGATTTGGAGTCAGAGCAGCTCATTCAGAACGCTCTCAAGGAGCTGTCCACTAACCGGACGACCATTATTGTCGCCCACCGGCTCTCCACCATCACCCACGCCGACCAGATCATCGTCATGGAGCACGGCGCCATTGTCGAGCAAGGCAGGCACGAGGAGCTCATGCGGCTTAACGGCGCATATGCACGGCTGTACAGCGTCCAGCACCTGTAGGTCTGGCCGGGCTGACGCCAATGCTACGCAGTTCAAGTAACATTGTGCACCTCATTGGGCGAATCATCGGTCAGCGGCGCTATCCAAGTAACATTCTGCACCTCATTGGGCAATTCGACGGCCAACGGCGCTATCTAAGTAACATTCTGCACCTCATTGGGCAATTCGACGGCCAACGGCGCTATCTAAGTAACATTGTGCACCTCATTGGGCGATTCGACGGCCAGCGGCGCTATCCAAGTAACATTGTGCACCTCATTGAGAAGGTTGGATTACTGCAACGAAAGAAACTTGCCTTAGAGGCACCAAGCGAGCGTGTCCCGACGCTGCAACGAAAGAAACTTGCCTTAGAGGCACCAAACGAGCGTGTCCCGGCGCTACAACGAAAGAAACTTGCCTTAGAAGCACCAAGCGAGCGTGTGCCGGCGCTACAACGAAAGAAACTTGCCTCAGAAGCACCAAGCGAGTGTGTCCCGACGCTGTAACGAAAGAAACTTGCCTTAGAAGCACCAAACGAGCGTGTCCCGATGCTGCAACGAAAGAAACTTGCCTTAGAGGCACCAAGCGAGCGTGTCCCGACGCTG
>NZ_KB899662.1:287128-375727 GCF_000378385.1 Paenibacillus daejeonensis DSM 15491
AACGAAAGAAACTTGCCTTAGAGGCACCAAGCGAGCGTGTCCCGACGCTGCAACGAAAGAAACTTGCCTTAGAAGCACCAAACGAGCGTGTCCCGACGCTGCAACGAAAGAAACTTTCCTTAGAGGCACCAAGCGAGCGTGTCCCGACGCTGTAACGAAAGAAACTTGCCTTAGAGGCACCAAACGAGCGTGTCCCGACGCATCCCGCCTACCAAACGCCCTACCAAAAACAAACGTCCCAGGCTACCCAGCCTGGGACGTTCTCTTTTCTTCAACTTAACTTTGTGGCTCAGTCGGTTTCTTCTCGGCGGCTTGGGGTTCTCGCTTCCTGCCTTCGCTGGACCTTGGGCCCTGTACGGCGTGCTCTTTGGCTCTACCCTCGCCTTGTCGACCCTCGTTACCTCTGTTCTCGGGAACTTTGGTCGCAACCGATTTATTATCCGATGACTTGCCTTCGCCCGAACGGCCTTCGCCGCCTCTGGACTCCTTGGCAACAGCCACTTTCGCTTCCGTTTGACGGCTCTCTGCAGGTTTGCTCTCATGCGAGCGGCCTTCTGCAGATTTTCCTTCATTGGCCCGCCCCTCGGCTGGTTTACCCTCCCCGGTGCGACCCTCTGCCGGCTTGCCTTCCACATGTTTCGGTTTACCACTGGAACGCGAACCCCGATTCCGCGATTTGTGCGGTCGTTGGCGTGGTACCGGAGCACCGTTACTGCTGCCACTGCCCGAAATCGTAGCCATCGCCTCAGGGTCAGACTCGACCGCTTCCACCAATTCCACGGTAGCAGCTGACTCAGAGGACTCTGGTTCGGCGCCGGGCTCTTTCAGATCCGGCTTTTTAGACGTAGCCGTTTTTTGCAGGACGAAATACGGACAGCCAAAATTACAATATTCACTTACGTAATCAGACATGAAGTAGAAACTGCTGTCCTTGGTTGCTTTGGGATGATTGTCGCGGAAAAAACCTTTGAGCCGGAGCTGACCGTAGCCCCAGTCGCCGATAATATAATCATAGCGTTCGAGCACGTCGCTGTAGCGGTCGCGGAAAGCTTCCGCATTCCAGGCAGTCTTGTGCTCATGTACCAGCTCGAACGTACGTCCTCCAATATGAATCAACGCTTATACACTCCTTTAAGAGTTCAAAAAGCCCGCTTTTGATCACGAAGTAACGCAGGGAGCGGATTCGACTGAAAACCGATTTCTTTGAACTCGCACTTTACAAATCCTAACCACAATCGCGTGGCTGGATTATCTGGCTGTGGTTTGCGCCTGCTCCGCCGATTTGACCTGCTCATGCGCATGGTAGGAGCTGCGTACCATCGGTCCGGACTCGACGTGGCTGAAGCCGCGTGCCAGTCCTTCTTCCTTCAGTTTGGCGAACTCGTCCGGGTGCACATAGCGTACAATGGCCATATGATTTGGCGACGGCTGCAGATACTGACCCAGCGTCAGAATATTGCAATCTACCGCTCTCAGGTCGTCCATTGCTTGGAGAATCTCGTCCCATTCCTCGCCGACACCGAGCATGATACTCGATTTAGTAGGAATCTTGGGATTGAGCTCCTTGGCGCGGCGGATCAATTCGAGAGAGCGAGGGTACTTGGCCTTCGCCCGGACACGGTCGGAGAGACGTTCCACCGTCTCAATGTTGTGGTTCAGGATGTCCGGCTTCGCGTCCATGACAACCTTCAGCGCATCCCAATTCCCCATGAAGTCAGGAATCAGAACCTCGATGCTGCATAGCGGCAGCTTGCGGCGAATGGCTTTGATCGTTTCGGCAAAAATCATTGCGCCTCCGTCCGCCAGATCATCCCTGGCTACAGAAGTCACGACGCAGTGCTGCAGACCCATCTGCACCGCAGCGTCAGCTACACGTTCGGGCTCTGCCAGATCCAGCTCGGTCGGCAGTCCGGTGTTGACTGCACAGAAGCGGCAGGCCCGGGTACAAATATCTCCCAGAATCATAAAAGTTGCTGTGCGGTTCGCCCAGCATTCGTAGATGTTCGGACAGCGCGCTTCCTCGCACACGGTATGCAAGGTTTTGGAACGCATCATGTCTTTAATTTCCTTATAATTGCCATCGGTCGTCAGTTTGATCCGAAGCCATTCCGGCTTGGGCAATTTTTCACGTTGTTTCGTACGCATAGGAGCATTACCTGCCTTATTTGTATTCGACAGACGCCGCCTGACGTCCGCTTATAGAGAACTTGAAATCGTCACATCTCAACCATTATAACATGAATCGGATAAAAACCAATGATATGCAAATGATAACGTACAGGAAAAGTCACGGACAAAGTCGTGACGTAACGATTGATTTGAAACAGGAGGTGCTTGTCCGTGCGGCAAGGCAGAACATCCGCGCGCATGCTAACCGTGGCGTTGCTCGCCGCCGTCATGATGACGGCTGTTCCGGCAGCGGGAAATGCGCAAAAAACAGAAGCGTCAGCGGAAGTTAATACGAAGACAGCCGCAACCGATCGTGCGCAGCAGCTTGCCCAGCGCAGGGAGCTGTTCGAGAGGATGAGCGCGGTGACGACGATACCCTGGCATGATTTTGCAGCTATTGATCAATATGAGCGTTCTCTGAACCAGGCGCTGCCCAAGCTGCGGACAGCGAGCGGCACCTTGCTGGGGATCTATATCCCGCCCGAGTTATGGAGCGGTACACTCAATCCTGACCAGGAAGATACCTCATTAACGGGGATCGCCATGTTCGGAGGAATCGGCCGCGATGGCAATGGTGACGGGAAGGCGGATCGGACCGACGATGACGATCTCCTGTACACGATTGCGCGTCATGTCCTGCAATCCGGCACCAATGACGAAGACTTCGGCATCGGATTGTGGGAGTATTATCACAATACCCGTGCTGTGCAGCGGATCACCCAGTTTTCCAAAATCTACGAAACCTTCGGTCACCTGGATCTTTTCGAGCATGCGTTTCCCGTCCCTGTAGGCACGCGGTATTCCTATCGCAGCACATGGGGAACCGGTCGCAGCTGGGGGGGATATCGTATCCATGAGGGCACCGACATTTTTGCAGATTATGGTCTGCCAGTCCGCAGTACCTGCTATGGCATCGTGGAGATCAAAGGCTGGAACCCTTATGGCGGCTGGCGCATCGGTATCCGCGATTTGGACAATGTGTATCATTATTACGCCCACCTGTCCGGCTATGACAAGACCGTTGGTGTCGGCGATGTCGTCAAGCCTGGCCAGGTCTTGGGTTGGGTCGGCAGCTCTGGCTACGGGAAACCCGGAACGCAGGGCAAATTCCCGCCACATCTGCACTATGGTGTGTACCGGGACCGCGGACTGGTCGAGTGGGCTTTCGATCCCTACCCGTCCCTGCGGGCATGGGAGCAGAGCGACCGCAAGAAAAAGAAGGGCAGCGGCTAAGATTAGCGCTGTCCTTCTTTGCTGCCCCTACTTAAGGCTGAACCACGCTGCCTTCGATAATGCCGCTGCGACGCTCCTCCAGCCGCTCCATCGGAATCGCGATATTAGGTGCGCCGGCTGTGTTGTTGCCGACAGGATTGCCTTTGTTGTCGTAATAATACATCGGCACATCGCCGACAACGAGCAGGTACGAGATGGGAATCTCCGACTCCACGATCTGGGGTTTGGTATCAAACGGAATAATAATTGCCACTTCGGTCGTAACCCGGATGTAAACCTCGACCAGAATATTATTAATCCCCACGTCCTCCTGGCGTGTATGCAGATCTGCCTTGACCGCACCAATCGGCTCGAACCGCACAGGCACTCGCGGCCCAAACGACGAGAGAATGGCGCTTCCCAGCGCTCTTCCCACAGGAATGCGCTCGGGGACATTCTTCACCTCCTGTAGTGTGGACTGTACTGTATTAATGGTCTCGGAGGTGATTCGCATATGCTCGGCATAATTGATCATGAATCCCGATACCTTACCGTTTTCACTCATCTTCCAATCGATCAGTTCGTCCAGGTCAGAACGTCCGGCTACCTGTTCACTGATCGCCTTGTTGATTGCTTGTGTCGCCACCTGTTTCACGCGCAGCTCTGCAATATTCATCAGCGGCGGCCGCAGGTTGCGCTCCATAAAGATGAAGAACTGAAAGGAGAGCACCACCACTACGATTAGGACTAGCCACCACAGCCTGCGCCGCTTGCGCTTGGGCGGCTTGGTTCCTGAGGATTTGAATCGTATGGGCTTTGATCTCCCCTGCGTTCCTCCGAATCCACCGCCACCGCCGAATCCGATCTGCCACCGCCGTCTGCCCCATTTAGCCATCCGCATCCCCTCCCTGCTGCAGCGCATAATGATCGGCACTCCCGTCCCGCTTGGTATCAGCTTATGCTTGGCATACGATAAAAAGAAGGCCAACCCTGCCAGTCAGTCCGACCTTCGCGCCGAAATAAGGGGTGTCAGTTTCACTAGAGCGGGAACAAGTTCCATAATCGCAAAATAACGCGCTTCAGTTTCCTTAGCCTCCGCACGCTCCCTGCACTGCCACTGCACACCATCCACAACTCACAAAAAAATTCCAACCAAATCATAAATTTGCGGCATCGCTGCATTGGCGTGTTCGGCCTACAATAAAGTAGAAGCAAGAGAAATGAGGTGAAGCATGAACCTGCTTAATCAAACGGTCTTCATCACGGACGCCGATCACCCTAGCGGTCGGGCGCTGATTGCCCGTTTTGCCCGTGAAGGTGTCCCGCTCGCGCTGAACAGCCCCTCCGGCGGTAATGCAATCCGCGAGGAGCTGGCAGCTCTTACGGAAGCTAAGGTCAAGCTGCTCCAATTAGACCTTCGCAGCCGAGCCGCCATCGTAGACGCTTTGGAGGCAGTTGAGGAAGAGCTCGGACCAGTTGGGCTGCTAATTCACAACCAGCATCGCTATGAGGTGACCAATCTGGAACATTGCAGCGAATCCCTCTTTGTGGATGTGATGGACACCAACGCCAAAAGCGCCTTCCTATGCACTCAGATCATCGGCGGACGTATGGCGGAACGAGGCTTCGGATCGATCCTCTATGTGACATCCATTCATGCCGAGAAACCTGCAGCCGCATCTTTTATTTACAGCGCATCCCAGGGGGCTATACAAATGTTGGCGGCAGAAGCCGCACTAGAATTAGGACGACGCGGCGTCCGAGTTAATACGGTCGAG
The DNA here is from genome assembly GCF_000378385.1 of Paenibacillus daejeonensis DSM 15491. Classification (GTDB taxonomy): domain Bacteria; phylum Bacillota; class Bacilli; order Paenibacillales; family Paenibacillaceae; genus Paenibacillus_D; species Paenibacillus_D daejeonensis. The sequence goes on from NZ_KB899662.1 coordinate 292,288, forward strand.
ATTGCACCGGTCTCCGGCGAGGAAGATCATCTGACCAGTCCGCTATCTACGTTGTACGACAACTATGCGCGCAAAGCTCCTCTGCAGACCGTCAAGGCCCGTGACCTTGCCGAGCTGGCACTGTTTCTCTCCGGCGATGAAGCCGGCGCGCTGCATGGTGCAACGATCCGCCTGGATGGTGGCTTCTTGCTGCACTACATGGATCACAAGATGAAAAAAAGCACTTGATGCCATGACCCGTACATCACTCAGGAGGTGAAGCATGGACGTAACCGGCAAAACCGCCCTGGTTACCGGCGCCGGCACCGGCATTGGACAGGGTGTGGCGATCGAGCTCGCACGCCGTGGAGCCAAGGTCGCCGTGCATTACAACAGCAGCCGCGAAGGCGCTGAGAACACGCGCCGCCAGATTGAAGCACTCGGCGGAGAAGCGCATATCGTTCAGGGCAATATCGCTAACCAAGAAGAGGTACAGCGCTTCGTCAGCGAGACCGCAGATGCGCTCGGCGGGCTCGATATTCTCGTTAACAATGCAGCTTTGCAACTGAATCTGAGTCTGCTGCAGCACGATGAGACCAGCTTTGACAAAATCATGCACACCAACCTTAAAGGGTACTGGCTCTGCATGCAAGCAGCGCTTCCCCATTTGAAGAAGCGTTCCGCAGGACGTGTCATCAATATCTCGTCCGTCCATGCCAAACGCCCGACCGACTTTGATCCCGTCTACTCGATGAGTAAAGGCGGCATCCGCATGTTGACCCGGGAAGCAGCCATAGAGCTGGGACAGCATGGTATCACCGTAAACGCCATTGAACCTGGAGCTGTCGATGTCGGCAAGCAGCAAGTCCGTCCCGAGCTGCCGCCTGCTGGCGGCGAACCGATGGAGCGCAGCGATTTCAGGATGCACTTTCCGCTCGGCCGTGCTGGCAAGCCGCAGGACGTTGGCCATCTCGTCTGCTTTATCGCTTCTGATGCAAGCGCCTTCTTATCCGGCGCTGCCATCCGCTTAGACGGAGCTAGCATGCTGCTCTGACCGAAGCTATCATACTTTACCGTAAAGGGAGAGATCCGTTTGACTGAGAAAACAGCGACTTATGAAGAAACGTTGGCTCATGTAAACACGGCAAGTCGTCCTTCCGAATTGCGCATCACCGATATTCGTTTTACCGATATTGTCGGTGGTCCTTTTCACAGCAGTCTTATCAAGGTATATACGAACCAGGGGTTAACCGGCTTTGGCGAAGTACGCGACGGGGCAGACAAAATTTATGCGTTGATGCTTAAAAGCCGTTTGCTCGGCGAGAATCCCTGTCATGTCGACAAGCTGTTCCGCCGTATCAAGCAATTCGGCGGCCATGCCCGGCAGGGCGGAGGCGTAAGCGGGTTGGAGATCGCACTGTGGGATCTGGCGGGCAAAGCGTATGGTGTGCCAATCTATCAGATGCTGGGCGGCAAATTCCGGGATAAGGTGCGGATGTACTGCGACACCGAGGTTACTGGACGCAATACAGGTACTGCGATGGGTGAAGCACTGAAGAAACGTATGGAGATCGGATTCAGTTTTCTGAAGATGGATCTCGGGATCGGCCAGCTCATCCATGAGCCTGGTGCGCTCAGTGCACCCATCGGCTTCCTGGAAGAGATGCGGGATAAATCACGCAACCGCTACAATCAGAATTTCAACGAAATGACCGACGAACAGATTCGTGAGATTACGAACCGTCATTATGACATCTACAATATTCCACACCCGTTCACCGGCATCCATGTGACCGAGCATGGGCTTGATATTCTGGAGCAGTATGTTGCCGACGTGCGGGCGGTCATTGGCTACCAGGTGCCGCTAGCGATTGATCACTTCGGCCACATTGGCGTGGAGGATTGCATCAAGCTTGGGCGGCGTGTCGACAAGTTCAATCTGGCCTGGATGGAAGACATGATTCCTTGGCAATACACCGACCAGTATGCGCGACTGGCCAAGTCAGTTACCACGCCGATCTGTACAGGTGAAGATATCTACCTCAAAGAGAACTTCCGGCCACTGCTGGAAGCAGGCGGGGTGTCGATTATCCATCCCGACGTTCTTACATCGGGCGGTATTCTGGAGACCAAGAAGATCGGCGATATGGCTCAGGACTACGGCGTGGGCATGGCGATTCATATGGCCGAAAGTCCGATTGCCTGTCTGGCCGCTGCTCACGTCGCTGCCGCGACGGAGAACTTCATGGCGCTGGAGTATCACTCCTGCGAGGTCGACTGGTGGGATGACATTATCGTCGCGCCAAGCTACAAGGGCAAGCTGGTTCAACAGGGCTTCATGACGCTGACGGACGCACCGGGTCTCGGCATTGATGACCTCAACGATGAAGTGCTGGAGGCCCACCTGCATCCCGACATCCCTGGGGTCTGGGAAGCAACGGATCAATGGAACAAGCTGACCGCCAACGACCGTTTGTGGAGCTAATCATACACAATAAAAGGCATGACGCTGCAAGCTGCGGCGTCATGCCTTCTTGTTTGAATAGGGAGCCCGCCCCTGCCGGGTCAGCCACCAAAAAGCCGACCATCATCATGCCACTGACCATACATTTTATTGTTCCTGGTATTCTCGATCAGCTTGTCCAACCGCTTCCGAAACAACTCGGGCTCGGCCTTGACGCTCTGGATCGTATCGATTCGCACGGTTCGATACACCACCGGAAAAGCCATGAAATTTGCATACACCTGCTCTTCCTCTTTTAATCGTTGCTCAATCACTGGATCAATCTTAAATGCAGTGCGGTCCATGTCGGGTAGCACCTTGCGGCCTTCATCGGTCATAAGACCAAGCCGTTCCAGACGGCGCACCCGTTCTTTGTTCAGTTCGGTCCAAGAGCTTCTCTTGCTTCGGGGTGAGAGCCGCTGGGCGACCTCCGTAGGCGAGATTTTCTTTTTCGTGCTGTCGATCCAACCGAAGCACAACGCTTCCTCGACTGCATCCAGATATAACACTTTGCCGGGCACCGGCGTCATGCTGACGATAACCCAGCAGTGGGCTGCCATCCGGCTGTTGGCCTCCAGCCAAGCTCTGAGCTCTCCCCGCGATGCGACCTTAAGTACATTGGTCATTTCCATATCTGATTGCCTCCCTCCAACCTAAAACAATTGCTTCTATCATATCAAAAACAGCCAGTATCCGTATTCGGAACTGGCTGTTTTTTCTTGAAGCTGGTCATTCTCCTGTTAACCTGCCTTCGCTGCCTCCATCAACCCCAGAATATAACCGACCCCGAACAAACGGCCGAGCAGCTCATATCCAGGATTCGCGTTGTCTTCGCCTTCCATGGTCGGTACATGGTCTGGCCGGGCGGGACCATCGTAGCCTACCGCGTAATAGGTTTTCATCGCTTCGAGCATGTCGGTTTTGCCGTCGTCATGAAACGTTTCCTCGAATTTGTCAGGCGTCCCCCGGACATCCCGGAAGTGGACGAAGAACATTTTGTCCTGCTCGGCAAAGGCCCGGATCGTCGCGGGAATATCCTCGCCAGCCGTAGCTAGCGTTCCCTGACACATCGTGATACCGCTGTTGGGACTCGGTACCAGATCAATGGCCCGCTGCAGCGCTGCCTTATTTCGGAGTATCCGCGAGATCCCGCGGATCGGTGTAATCGGCGGATCGTCCGGGTGCAGCGCCAGACGCACCCCCGCTTGCTCCGCTACCGGCACGATCTGCTCTAGGAAATAATGCAGGTTCTCCCATAGCTGCGCCTCTGACACCTCGCCTGCTTCGGTTAACGGCGCACCCTGCATCAGACTGTGATCGTAGCTGGAGACCAGAGCTCCGCCCCGGCTGCGGGTCGTCGTGGACGTGCGGAACCAATTGAATTGCGCCATGAAGTTATAGCATAGGACGGGGATGCCTGCTGCACCCATGTTCGTTATAAAACGTTGGAATACCTCAATCTCGGCATCACGGCCCTCGGTGCCCAGCTTGATATGGTTGCTGGGGGGCATCGATTCAATGACGGTCAGGTTCAGCCCATGGTCGGCAAACCTTTGCTTCATCCGGATGAGGGGCATCAGCTCCCACGATTTCTCCATCTTTTCTTCCCAAGGCAGACCGCTCACCGCATGGTTCACATTCATCTGCTTCGCCAGCTGCCACAGCCGGGTCGGCTGCGACGGAAAAAATTCAGCTAATTGCATCGGTTTCTCCTTTCGGAATACGGGAATTTCGCCGCAGAGAGACCCGCCCGAGCCGGGCGAGTCCTCCAGGTGTTCAGATGGTTGTTTAATTAACCTGCTCTTGATGCGATTTCCATACCTGCCTTGTTCAGTTTCTCGTAAGCCTGTTCAATGGTTTGTTGACCGAAGCTGACGGCCTCCATTTCTTTCACATAATTGTCGGCCCATTCGGAGTAACCTGCGGCTACAGGGAAGAATGGCATTGCTTTCTCCAGAGCCAGGTCATAGAGCTCCTTACCAATAATATCTTTTGCCTCCAGGGTTGGCTCCAACTCCGCGTAGTTTTCAGCGGAAATTGGAATGCCTCTCGTCAGACCAAGCGCTTTGCCTGCTTCTTTATCGGTGATAAACCATTTGACGAACGTTTTGGCTTCGTCCATGTTTGGAGTGGCCGCATTAACAGCAAGGAAGATCGTCGACTGAGCCCAACCACCACCAGCTGGTCCGGTCGGCAAGGTCGTAACTCCGATTTTTCCTGGCATCAGCTGTTCCAGGGCACTTACCGATCCGGTTGTCGCACCGCGAGTCATGACGACGCCGGATGCCATCGGATCCGCTTGGGGATCATTTTCCTGGAATGCTGCACTGCGGTCTGCTGGCGGCACAATCCCCTGCTCCCTGAACTCTGCATAAGTCGAGTAGAACTCTATGAACATATCTTTGTCGAGATTAAACGTTCTGCCATTGTCAGCCATGATGGGTTCTCCGCCCATGCCGACCTGGTAGTTGTTGTAATCCGCCCAAGCTCCACTGTCGCCGATTGGATATTTGCCGTCCGGCAGCTTGGCTTTCGCGTCTCTTGCCCATTGGAAATACTCCTCATACGTCCAGCCCGGTTGCGGCAACGGAATACCGTTAGCTTCCAGCTCTTCTTTGTTGAAGGCCATGCCTTGGGCATTCTGGCTGAGTGGAATGACGTACAGCTTGCCGTCAATCTTCAGGTTCTCGATGACGGTATCATCGACGATGCCGGACAGATCAATATCGGTCAGGTCTGCCAGCTGCCCGCGGGTCACATACTCTTGCAGGTAGGCAGCATCCATCTGCAGCACATCCGGAATGGTCCGGGAAGCGGCAAGTGTAGGCAGCTTCTGCCAATAGGCATCCCAGGACATGGCTTCTGTCTTGAAGGTCACATTCGGGTTCTGCGATGTGTAAATGTTCAGGGCATTATTCGTTGCTTCATGTCGTGCATCTGTTCCCCACCACATGATACCAAGCTCGGTTGCTCCCCCTGAGGTACCACCATTATCGTTAGGTGTTGAAGGCGTTGTACTTCCACCATTGTTCGGCGGATTATTGTTACCTCCGGAACAGGCAGTCAACAGGAGAAGCAAGGCCAGGGTGAGCAGCGACCAGCTTTTTGCATAACGTTTCTTCATACGTTTTATCCCCTCTCTGATGGTATGGCGGTAATGCTATCCTTTTAGCCCTGTTGTAGCGATTCCCTCTACAAAGTACTTCTGTGCAAACATGAAGATCAGGGCGGAAGGCATAACGGACAGCAAGGACATCGCTAGCAATTGTCCCCACTGGACATCGAACTGGTCAATAAACATGCGCAAGCCCAGTCCGACGGTGAACTTACTTACAGAACTCAAGTACAGCAACTGGCCGAAGAAATCATCCCAGCTCCAGATGAAGGTGAAGATTCCGACCGTCACCAGAGCCGGCTTGATCAGCGGCAGGATGATGCGGAAGAAGATTCCGTAAACCGACGCGCCATCGATTTTGGCTGCTTCATCCAGATCCCGTGGTAATCCCCGGATGAACTGAACCAGAAGGAAGATGAAGAAGGCCCCTCCGCCAAAAAAGTGAGGCAACACCAGCGGTACGTAACTGTCGGTGAAACCGAAATTATTAAACAAGATGTATTGCGGGACAATGGTGACCTGAGTAGGGAGCATCATTGTCAGCAGCAATATCGCAAACCACATGCCACGGAGCTTGAAATTCAGTCTTCCGAACCCATAAGCAACGAGAGCTGCGGTAATAACGCCACCAACGACATTGCCCAGCTCCATCAGCAGGGTATTGGCAAAAAATCGGCCAAAGCTGTGCTGATTGGAATAGTTCCAGCCGTTGGAATAGTTCTCCCACATCGGATCAGAAGGCCAGATCGTCGGTAAACTAAGCTCGGCAGCCGGCTTCAGGGAAGCCCCGACCCACCAGATGACCGGGTAAATCATAAGGAGCGAAAACGCTATCAACAGAATATGAGGGAGAACTTTCGAACGAAAGGTTTTCATTTGGTTTTCCCCCCATCCGATTCGTAGAATACCCAGTAGCGTGAAGCTACGAAATTGATGAGCGTCAAGAGTGCAACGATGACCAACAGAATCCAGGCAAGTGCGGAAGCATAGCCCATCTGATAGTGCTTAAATGCCTTTTCATACAGGAACAGTGCATACATATACGTGGAATTAACAGGCCCGCCGTTGGTGATGATAAAAGCAGCCGTAAACATTTGGAACGAACCAATGATGCCAAGCACCAGATTGAAAAACATAACCGGCGAGAGCATCGGCAGCGTGATGCTGAAGAATTTGCGGATGCGTCCTGCACCATCCACCGAAGCTGATTCATAGAGCTCGCCAGGAATCTGCTTCAGGCCGGCCAGGAAGATGACCATTGTCGATCCAAACTGCCACGTATTCAGCAAAATCAAGGTACCAAGTGCGGTATCCGGATTCGATATCCAGGCGGTTCCCTCAATACCTATCCAAGAGAGAACATGATTGATATAGCCATCGGCTCCGAACATGTTGCGCCACAGGGCCGCTACGGCAATACTGCCACCAATTAATGAAGGAAAATAAATGGCGGTGCGGTACACGTTCATGCCCCGTAAGCTTTTGACCAGCGCCATGGCGACCATGAGCGAGAAGAACAGCTTCAGCGGGACGGACACTAATACAAACAAGAAAGTAACGGTAAGTGATTTGGTAAACGTAGAATCGTCGGTCAGGATCTTGACATAATTGTCTGTTCCTAACCATGTCGGGGCGCCGACGTCCAGCATGGAGTAATTAGTGAAGGATAAATACAAGGATTGGGTGATAGGCCAGAGCGTAAGCAATAGGAACCCGATCAGCCATGGAGAAATGAATATATAGCCGGCAAGGTTGTTTTCTTTCTTAAACATGGACCTCCTCCTCTTGCGACTGTCTTGTAATGAGGCTGTTCCTATAATGTATACGAAAGCGGTTACATGTGAAAGGTGAAGAATTTACGAATATGTCGGTTTTCTTTCATGAACGAAATTTGGCATAGGGGAAAAATTTACACTGGGACGCCGTCAAACAACACAAGAAAGTCACATCGACAACCGTGGCATTGTGCAGCACAATAAGACTATGACTTCCTAAATGAATTACAGGACTGCGGCTGATGCCGCGTCCAGGCTCAACCACTCTAAGGGGAAGAAGGTGCTTCATATTGAAATTCGATCATCGGGATGACATTATTCAGCTGACGCCGCTCTGGGAGGGAGAACGCTTTGACAATGGAAGGCCGCGGGTATCGGAGGATATTCTGAACCGGATGCGCCGCATTACGCTTGAGGAAGCTTGGGGTCCCCTCTGGAACAGAGGATATACATTTCAATTTGAAGGCGATTTCAAAATCATCCATCCTAATAAAACAATGGTAGGCCGGGCGGTGACGGCGGTTATGGTACCCAAGCGTCCCGATCTGCATGAAACGCTGATGAACTATGGGCATGAGCAAGAAGGCAGACGCGGCTTCTTCAATCAGTGGGTAATCGACACGCTGACAGAGGATGATGTGGTCGTCGTGGATATGTTCGACAAGGTTCATCTTGGTACTTATGTCGGGGGCAACCTGTCGACCGCGATTTCCACGCGAACCAAGCGTGGCGGTGCTGTCGTCTGGGGTGGCATTCGCGACAATCAACAGATCGTTGAGATTGATAATATTAATGTCTATTATCGGGGCAGCGACCCGACCGCTATCGGCGATGTGACGATGGTCAGCATGAACGGACCGACACGGATTGGCAAGGCCATCTGTATGCCTGGTGACGTCGTGCTCGGCACCCCATCTGGCGTCATCTTCATCCCTCCACATCTCGCGGAGCTGACCGTGGTACAGGCAGAGAAATCCCAGGTGCGGGATATCTTCGGCTTCGTCCGGCTCAAGGAAGGGGTTTACTCCACCGCCCAGATTGACGCCGCTTGGGACAAGGACCTGTGGCAGGATTTCAAAGGCTGGTTCGACAACGATGAAGCGGCAGAGTCATACCGTCATCTGACCTGGGAGAAGGAGCTGGAAGAGGCTAAGGAGCGTAGTGGTCCTGGCGGGGACGTACGGTTGTAAGAAATGAATGAACCACGAATTAATAATAATAATAATAATAATAAGCAAAAGCCAGCGACTCCACAGTCGCTGGCTTTTGCTTTAGTTGTGGTGGAGTTGTGGTTGAGCTCTACTTAGTGCTCACATCCATTCATAGCACTAAACCAAGTTCTGTTCGTGCATATAAGTAACTTGGAGCATATTTTCCGCTATTTTTAGATTTGTGGCAGACAAACCGATTTTGTGGCGCATATTTTCCGTTATTTGAATGTGAGAAACCGAAAACGCCAAGCTTTTGAGGATATAACGGAATATTTGCTACATGTTATCTAGATATGCATTGATTTTCAACAGATAGCGGAATATTTGCTACATATCTTAGTAGGGATTTCTCTAAGTCTTCTTGATTCGGTTCGTTCTGCTCATCAGATAGAGCAGGTAAGGCGCGCCAAGCAGCGCTGTAACGATGCCAGAGGGCAACTCTTTGGGGACAATCACCATCCGGCCGATCCAATCCGCTCCGGCCAGCAAGATGCCGCCAAGCAGCGCGGCCACGATCATTGATTGCCGGAAACGCGGACCGACCAGCATCCGTGCGGCATGCGGTGCAAGCAGGCCGATAAAACCGACGGAGCCAACATTGGCCGCTGCCACCGAAGCCAGCACAACGGCAACGCCCGCCACAGCCAGCCGAGTATTGCGCACCTGCAGACCAAGACCAGTCGAGCTCTCTTCATTGAAGGTCAACAGCTCTGTCCTGCGGCCGAGCCAGTAGGCAAGCGGGACCAGGATGAGCAGTACAGGCACGATCCGCTCGACCTCGGTCCAGCCGCGATTGTACGTGCTGCCGGCCATCCAGGACAAAGCCGGCGCCACAGCAACCTTCGCGTGGATAATCATCAGATTGATAATGGCCGAGCCCAACGCGGCCACAGCGATCCCGACCAGCGTCAGAATTGTTGGATGCAGTCCTCGCCTCCAGGCGACAGCATAAACCAGCGCCGCTGCTGCTGTGCCGCCAAGTACAGCCCCCAGCGGCACCCAGCCTGCAGCCAGCTGCGGGAAGGCAACCATCACGAGCAACGCGCCAGCCCCTGCCCCGCTGGTGATGCCAATCACCTGAGGATCACCGAGCGGATTGCGTACCGCATGCTGGAGCAGGCAACCGCTGATGGCGAGCGCCATCCCTGACAATCCGGCCGTGAGCAACCGGGGCAGCCGCATATCTACCAGGATCTGCCGATACATCGCTTCGCCACCGCCAGTTAGGGCAGCCACAACCTCCGAGAACGGAATCTTCAAGGTGCCATACATCAGACTGAGCACCCAGACCGTTAGCAGCACTACAGCAAGCAGCGGTGCCAGCACTGCAAATGGAACTCGCACACCGGAGCCGGTCATCACCGTACCACTGGTGCTTCCTCCCGTCATTGTACGAGAGACGCGTAAGGCCAGCCAGATGAGCCATGGCGCACCGATCATAGCGGTGATGGCTCCCACAGGCAGCTCGCCATACATATCGACAAACATCCGACCGAGCGAATCCGCACCGACCAGCAATGCTGCCCCCCAGATCGCAGAGAGCGGGATCAATCCGGCATGCCTGATTACCCCCGAGAGCTTCACCAGGTGAGGAGCGACCAGACCGATGAAACCAATAGGCCCGACAACGCTTACGGTAATACTGGCGAGCACGACCCCGGACCCCATCGCAAGCAGCCGTGCGGTGCCGACACGTTGACCTAGCGAGCGCGCCGATTCTTCATGGAGAGTTAGCATATCCCACTGACGCGATGCCAATAACACGATCAGCAGCATTCCCGCTACCCAGGGCCAGGCAAAGCCAACGCCGCTCCAATCGTTCTGAATTAGCGAGCCAGACCCCCACAGGAAGATCCCCTGCACGGTCTGCTGATTAAGCAGCACCAGCGCACTGGTCACAGAGGATAGCACCAGGGTGACGATCATTCCTGACAAAGCGATTCGCAGCGGCGAAGCTTGCGCTCTGCCTGCCAGCGCGTATACCGCAACAGATGCCAGCGTTCCACCGGCTACCGCGAGCGGCAGGGCATACTGAGCCAGCAATCCGGGATAGAAGATCATCCCGGCTACTACGGCCAGATAAGCGCCTGCGTTCACGCCCAGCGTCGTCTCCGAAGCAAGCGGATTGCGTGTAACGGTCTGCATCAACACGCCTGCTACCGCCAGCGCTGCCCCGGCTAGCAGTCCAATCACTGTGCGCGGCAGGCGAACCCCGCGAATCATGTGATGCTCCGTGATGTCCTGAGGTGAAATGATTGCCTGGATTACAGAGCCAACCGAGATATCAGCGAGCCCTTGCGTCAAGCTGACAAACGACAGAACGAGCAGCACTCCCACTCCCGAGAGCATCATCCACCAGGCCCGCCAGCCGCTGTTGGACGCAGTAGAGGGCGTCCCGTAGGCGCCCTCCGTGATGGATTGTGGTGCTGGTTTGTTGACCGAACTCATTGTGTCAACAGCTCTGCCGTTTTACTGGCCATCGTCTGCGCGCCCAATGGACCGCCGTACGGCCACATGTCGCCGCCCAACGCATACACTCGGTCTTCCTTGACGAAGTTCAGGCCGGTCCAGACCGGGTTATCCTTGAGCTGGTTCTCAATGACGTTGTCGCTCTCCTGAATAATGTGCAGGAAGTTGGCATCCTGAAGAGCTGGCAGTGCCTCTACGTCCGATGTAGTAAAGCCATAAACTTCGAATTGTTCAGGCTGGTGAGCATTCGTCAGTCCAATATGCTCCAGAATCTTCACCGCCAGGGAATTGTCGGTTGAAATGCGGAACGTGACTGCGTTTTGGTTGCTGTATCCCATTGCCAGCGCAAACGGCCGCTCTGTCAAGCCGGCAGCCTCCAGCTTGGCTTTGGCTTCCGCGTAGGTCTGATCGAGATCGCTCAGCACTTGCTCGGCCTCGTCCTGCTTGTCCAGCACATCAGCAATGGTCTTAAACGTACTGATCATTTCATCATACTGATCACCTTGTCCTTCTGCCGGATAAGGATCGAATACCAAGGTCGGAGCGATCTTGCTGAACGCTTCGTAGTGGGCCTCAATATTATTCTTCAGACCAATGATCAGGTCCGGCTGCAGCGAAGTGATGATTTCCAGGTTAGGTTCCTGACGCATGCCGACATCGGTCACTTCTGAACCAATCTCTACGGGAATGTCCACCCAGGTGTTCATGCCCTCGATATCGGCAATCCCTACAGGCTGAATGCCCAGTGCAAGTACATCTTCTGCGTAAAGCCATTCGAGAGCGACGATACGCTGCGGCACGCCAGTGATCTCCGTTTCTCCCAGCACATGCTGGATGGTACGAGTTTGCGATTCCGTATTGGATGGCTCATTGCCAGCTTCTTGTTCTTGTTTTTGTTCATTCTGTCCGCCCGCCGTCGATTCGTTTGGAGTGCCGCCCGAATTCGTTGGCGAGCCTCCCCCGCAGCCAGCTGCTACAAATGCCAAGATAACCAACATCAACAATAAACCCTTCACGTTTCTCAATTCCAACTCTTCCTTTCGTAAGTAGCTGTATCATAAGTAGAATAAGTATGTGGTTGAATAAATGATAGTAATTATCATTTTCAATCCAGAAACAATGATATCGGTTCTCAATTAGATTGTCAACAGTCTAAAAAAGCCAAGTTGTGACGTCTAGCTGCCCCTTACGATCGCCTTCCCCGCTCTGACGCTTGCCACGAAGCATAAAAAAGCCGCTGCCAGAACGGCAGCGGGATCTACGTGGCAGACTATGTCTGAGGCAAGCGGAAAGCGGTCGTCAGTTCGCGACCGCATCCCGGAACTCTGTCGGCGAGACGCCAACTTTTTTCTTGAACACTTGACTGAAGTATCTGGGATCCTGGTATCCGACCTGCTCCGCCACCTCATAGTTCTTGAAGTGCGTGGTACGCAGCAATTCTTTGGCCTTCTCAATACGAATCTGAGTCAAATGCTCGATGAAGGTTTGACCCGTGTTCGTCTTGAACAGCAGGCTCAGATACGTTGGTGTCATATACACCTTGCGAGCTACCTCGCACAGCGTAGCTTTGTCGCATTCCTGCTCCATAAACCGGATGGTCTTCTGAATAATGCGACGATGATTTTCTTTGGCCTCGGATACCGGTGACTTGCGGATCTCCTGATAACATCGCACAAGATAAGCCTCCAGTTCCTCCAACGTTTCCATACCGGGGATAGCCGTTACTTCGGTTTTGGCATGGGATTCTCCATAGCCATGGTCGGCAAGCAGCTTTCTCTCCGTACGGATCAATAGTCTCATAGTCATCTCATAAACCTGCTTGATGTCCGGCAGCCCTTCCTCAAGCAGAGGCTCAAAGAAACGGTGTACCGCTTCTGCCAGCTCATGCTCGCTCTCCGCAGCCTTAATTGCAGCTAGCAGCTCCTTCTCCCCTTGCTCGGGGTAATCAGCCAAGGTGCGGTACGGCTTCTGGTCGCTGGCATACAGCAGACGTTCGCTTCCCCGGTAAAAGCGGCTGTGCAGCGCAGCGTCCGCCTGCACATAAGAACGGTGCACCTCCGCCAGTTGACGGCACGGCTGCCCGATGCCAAAAGCCACATCCAGCTGCCAGCGATCCATCAACGTTCGCTGCAGCGCCGGCAGCAGATGTCTGGCGCTCCAGGAGAACAGGATCGCTGCCCGGCCTTGGTCGTCAATATAGACAATCGCCGTCTCCGGCAGCTGCTGCATCAAAATCTGGCGCAGTTGCTCCGTCTGGGAGTACGGATCCTGTCTCGTGCCAATCGGGTGTAGCAATGCAATTGCAGGATACGTATAGAAAGGATGCAAGCCCAGCTGATCAAACGCCTGCTTCAGCGGTAAGCCGGATTTGCGGCGACCACTAGTCAGCAGCTGCAAGAAACGGTCTCGCATCCATGTCATCATCATATCGTCTTTGAATAAAAGCTCTTCGTTCACCATGCGTATTTCCCCTTTCCGAAGCCCAAAGATGTCGTGCAAGGGTGCATGCGTTCGCTTAAGATAATCTGTTAAGCTAAAGCGGACGTAAAGGAACAATCATTGTAGCAGCTATTCGTCGATACTGATCATTTTGTACGCGTGCATATGCTCGATAAATGCCTGCTCGGCCGCGACGGGGTCCCCCGATCTTAGTGCCTCAAGCAGTTTGTGATGCCATTCGGCCAGCTTTTCCGTGGTGTGATGACGATTGGAAATCGCCATGAAGCGCATGACTTTCGTACGTAAACGTCCCCACAACTCCTGGATCGCCTGATTGCCGCACTTGATATAGAAAAACTCATGAAAATCCATGTCCAGCTCCAGAATGCGAAAAGGTTCGTTTCCCCTGCTCGCCTGGTCCATTTCAAGGATAAGCAGCTCAAGCGTTCGATAATCCTCTGCGGTCAGCAGAGTCATGGACTGGCGGACGGCAAAGACTTCGATAATTTCCCGCAGCACGAAGATATCCTTGATTTCTTTGGCTGTGATAGTGGAGACGACGGACCCTTTGTTCGGAATGCCGACAATCAGCCCTTCCTGCTTAAGCCGCTCCAACGCCTCTCGGACAGGTGCCTGACTGACGCTGAATCGCCTGCCGATTTCAGTGACGATTAGCCGCACACCGGGCGGCAAGTCACCGGTCAGAATTTCCTGCTTCAAGGACCGGTACACGTGCTCGCTGATGGATATAGCCGGTTCGGATAGCTGGCTTCCTCTTATAGCGCCCACATCTCCTCTCGGGATTATCGATTATCGATAATTTGCTGATAAATCTATTATATGACTATTTTGCAAATATGACAACGCTTTCTTTTGGAAAAATGGAAAACGCCCATCCTATAAGGATAGACGTAAATTTGCAGGGATCATTATAGCTCACGCGATTAGTCCTGCAGCAGCTGCTCTAATGTCATCACGGAAACCGGCAGTTTATCAGGAAGGCGTGGAGCGCATATGGCCAATGCGTGTTCTGCATCCAGCTTGCGAAGCATCAAGGCAGCAGGTAACCGGATGCCGTCAACCGACTCCAGCCAGGCTTGGTCATCCCCCACACGTACCGCAAACGAATGAAGCGGCCTTGAGAGGCCTTCGCCCGTTAGCTTGATATAGCTTTCCTTGCCCGTCCAGAGCTCGTAGAAACGCGATAGCCGATCCGATGGATCAGTTGCTTCCCCCAAATATGCCAGCTCCACCTTTGTAAAACAGTTCTCCGCCAGCCCGTCGTCCACTGGCCTAAGCTCCTCCACATCGGCGCCAACCGGCTCATCGCTGCACACGCATACGACATAGCAGCCGGCATGGCTAATATTGTGATGAAATCCGGGATGACTGATCAGCTCGGGTTTGCCTCGCTCGGAATAGCGATAAACCAGACTTCCATCGTTCGCCCTGATCAGCCGCTGTAGCAGCAGCTCCCCGGCAGCCGTCCGAACCGCATCCTTACGGAAACGAAACCGGGCGGCTTTGCTGCGGCGTTCTGGCGATACACGGGCCAGCAGTTTCTCGTATTGCCAATCCTCTGTTTCCGTATTCAAACGTACGGCTAACACTTTCATTTTTTCACCACTTTCAAATCTATGGACAAAAAATTAGACTGTTGAAAAAGAAAGCCTACAGTCACGGATCGATCTTACGATCGCTGTTGTCCCCAGATTTCTGCGTTCAATAAGTTATCTCTGGATATACTACCATATGGATGGCAGCAATGAATATTTTAACTTGAGAAAAATGGCGGCCCAGGTTATCTCCTGGCACCGCCATATGCTTAACCCTTACTCGATATCTTCTAGCTTGGCTGTGAAACGTGAGGCGTTAATCTCACTGTGTTCTGGATGGAAGATTGTATAGTGACTGCCCTCAAAGGAACAGAACGCCAGCGGAAGCTTCGCATAGGGCTCCCACAGCGTAGTATCCAGGGCCTCGCCGCCATCGTCCGTCGCCAGGCACAACAGGATTTGGGCTTGCAGCTTGTCCTGCGGGCGGTAATCCGCCTCTGCCAAGGCAAGGGCCATCATCGCTTCTGTATCGTAACGGCTCCACTGCTCATCCTCCTGCAGCACCGCCAGCTCACTGGCAATGTAGTCCGTCAGAGATGCACCTGCAGCAGATGAAGCTGCTGCCAGTGATTGCTCCGGCGACATTGTGTCGAACATCGCCAGCCATGCGACTTGCTCACCGGACGCCTCCAGTTGCCTGGCCACCTCATAACCAAATGTGCCGCCAAGGCTCCATCCGGCGATCCGATAAGGACCCTGTGGCTGCTTACTCTGGATTAGCTTGACATATTCTGCTGCAATAGCTGGCACATCCCGCTGATCCTGTGCTTCGGCGCTTGAAGCCGCCGAGCGGATGCCCCAATACCGGTCCGGTCCGTGCAGATGACGGATGAAGTGACTGTATCCGTCCACTTCGCCCGTAATATCGTGGAGTAGGAAGACCTGCCGGCCTTCACCTGTTCCGGTCCGGAGCAGGATCAACCCCTCATCGTCTGCAGTAGACTCTGCCTCAGGACTGCTGCCCTCGATTGTCGCTCCAGATGCATACAGCTCTGTCGCCTGTGCGGCCGCCTCCGGCTGCGTGTTGTCCAGCCATGCCGCCATCTTATGCAGGCGAGGAACCTGGAACACATCGGCCAGTGCAAGGGTCAGCCCGTAGTGCTGCTGGAGACGCGCCGTCAGGACAAGCGCCTTGAGCGAATGACCGCCAATTGCAAAGAAGTCTTCGTTTCGAGACTGCGGTTCACGCTCCAGCACATCTGCCCATACCTTGCTGAGCAGACGTTCTGTCGGTGTCCATTCACCGTCCTCCTCCAACCTGTCCTCATTCGCATCCCAGACTGGGTCAGAAGCCTGCTCCATACTGACAGCCCGCTTCATCTCGATTCCCGCAGCCTCTGCCAACCCAGCCAACGTCTGCTGAGGCGCTGATACCACCTCCCGCAGCAGGGTGACATAATCGCGGGCCAGAGCTGCCGCCGTCTCCGCATGAAATAGCGCCGTGCTGTACTCGACAGAGCCGAGCAGGCCGCCATCTCCTTCCTCCATCATCATCAAGGTCAGATCGAATAATGACGTATCTTGGGCCAGCGTCGCCTCTCTCATCTGCAATACATCCGTTGAGGCGTTCGTGCGCTCCGCGTGCTGCATCGCAAACATCGTATCAAACAGCGGATTACGGCTCGGATCCCGGCCGACTTGGAGCCGCTCCACCAGCTCTTCAAACGGATAGTCCTGATGGGTAAAAGCGTCTAGCGCAGTCCGTTTTGTCTGCTGCAGCAGCCTTGTAAAGGGTTGTCCGCTGCGCGGCCGTCCCCGGAGCACCAGGGTATTAACGAACAGGCCCGGCATCTCGCCGGATAGCGGGTGTGTCCGGCCGGCAACCGGGGTGCCAACGTTCAGATCCTCCTGACCGGTATATAGGTGCAGCAGCATCTGGTAGGTTGCCAGCAGCACCATATACAGACTGCTCTCATGGGCCAAGGCTAATCGTTTCAATTGCTGGGCCAGTGCCGGGTCCAGCCGAAAGGACAGGCTGTCACCCGCAGTCGACAGCATGGGCGGGCGCGGGTAGTCCGTCTGCAGCCGCGTAGGCGACTGCTCACCCGACAGCTGCTGCAGCCAATATCTTTCTTGCTTGGCCACCTGGTCTTCCCCAAGCCATCCGCGCTGCCATAACGCATAGTCCTTGTAATGCCACTCTACCGCTGGCAGCTGAGCCTCGGTGTAGAGAGCTGCCAGGTCAGCGAACAACAGCTGCACTGTAACGCCGTCGGAGATAATGTGGTGCATATCCAGCATCAGCAGGTGACGATCGGGCGCCAGTTCCATCAGGCCTGCACGCAGCAGCGGCGCCCGCTCCAGCAGGAACGGTTCGCTCCAGCTTCGCATATACCTCGCCAGCTGGGCCGATTGTTCTGTCCGGTCTGCTACCAGGACACCGCCTCGGAGCGTTGCATCTTGTGCAGCCACTTGCTCGGCTGCCGCAGCCGCTTGCGAGACGACGCTGCTCTTCATCAGATCGGCCCAGCCCAGCTGCGTCTCCAGCTTTTCCAGCTCCAGGTGAACGTCGTCATGTACCTGCTGCACTACGTCTTCCCCCTCCATATGGAAGGAGGTACGCAGCACCTCGTAGCGGTCAACCAGCGCCTGCAGCGCCACCGTCAGCCGCCGTTCATCCAGTTCCCCAGTCAGCTCATAAACTTGAGGCATGCTGTAGCTGGTGCCATCCTTGTCCATCTGATGCAGCACATACATCCGCCGCTGCGCAGCCGAGGCAGGATAGCTCGGGGCTTCGCTCGCCCGCTCCAGCGCCACCTCCTCCACACGCTCCGCCCCGTCGATCAGCCGGCTCTGCGCCTCCAATGTAGGGTGGTTGAATAGCTCAGCGAGCGCAACTTCGACGCCGAATACACGACGGATCTTGCCGCTCAGCAGCATCGCCTTCAGAGAATGGCCTCCCAGGGCAAAGAAATGATCCCGCAGGCCAATCGTCTGAACGTCAGGCAGCAAGTCACGCCAGACCGCTGCAAGGCGGCGCTCCGTCTCCGTCTGCGGCGCTGGCCCCCCGCTGCCCGTATGCAAAAACTGCTGCGGCCGTGGGAGAGCCCGCTTGTCCAGCTTGCCACTCGGCGTGAGCGGTAAAACGGCGAGCCGCGTGAACGACAGCGGAAGCATATGCTCCGGCAGCGTATCTTCGAGCTTGCTGCGCAGGAGTGAGTCATCCAATGCCCGTTCGGCGGTATAGTAAGCGTGCAGCTCCAGCACCCCATCCGTGCCCGGCAGTGCGATAACAGCGGCATCGCCGACTCCAGGAAGATGACGAAGACGGCTGGCGATACCCGCCGGCTCCACGCGATGTCCGCGAATTTTGATCTGCTCATCCATCCGTTCCAGATACACCAGCGTGCCATCCTCCTGCCAGCGTACCCGGTCACCTGTACGGTAGAGCAGGCCGCCCCGGGCAAGCGGATGATGGACGAAACGCTGAGCCGTTAACGCCGGCAAATTGCGGTAGCCTCTCGCCAACCCGATTCCGCCAATACAGAGCTCGCCTGCCGCTCCTTGCGGACACAAGCGCAAGCCTTCATCCAGAACATACACCTCGGTGTTGGCGATCGGCTGACCGATGGCAACGGGCAGCTCAGCATCCACTTTTGCTCCTGGCTCCAAGATATTCATGACCGCATCCACCGTACATTCGGTTGGCCCGTAGGCATTGACAATCATGGCGCTTGGAAAAGTGGCCTGCAAACGGTTGGCCAGTTCACCTGTCATTGGTTCGCCGCCGACCAGCAGCTGACTTATGCCCGGATAACGTCGTGCTCCGGCTGCGTCCAAGATCACGTTCAAATAGGACGGTGTCCCATCGAGACTATCAATTCGCTTGCACTCAAGCACGTCGAGCAGCTTGACGGGGTCCTTGTGTAGCGAATCGGGAACGACAACCAATGTGCCGCCGGTCAGAAGCGCTGTGAGCAACTGCTGCAGGGAAGCGTCAAATACATGCGAGGCGCTGAGTGCAAAACAAAGCCCGGACGCACTGTTGTATAACCTCCTGTGGAGATGCTCCACAAGATTGAGCGCGCTGCGGTGCTCCACCTCAACGCCTTTGGGCTGCCCCGTCGTGCCAGAGGTGTAGAGTACGTAAGCGAGACGGCGGTCAGTAACGGACTTGGCTGACAGTCCTGTCCCTTCTTTTGAACTCTCGGCTACCGCATCCGTATTCCCCTGCACAGTTGTCTGGCTGCCATTCTCGAGTACGATTAAGGGACCAGCGAAGGCCGGCGAAGCCGCCACCGGCAAGTGTTCATATCCTTGTTCCGTCACAACCGCGCACACGCTGCTGTCGTGAAGAATATGCCCAAGATAGTCTGCCGGGTAGGCTGGAGATACCGGCACATAGGCACCGCCTGCTTTCCAAATCGCAAGCAGCCCCACAACCATCGAGACCGAACGGTCGGCCAGTAATCCGACCGTTTTCTCCGGAGCTACCCCCACCTGCCGGAGCTGAGCGGCTGCCGCTTCTGCTTGTCCATCCAGCTCGGCGTAAGTCAGCTGGGTCGCGCCGTCAGTGACTGCAATCCGATCCGGATAGAGACGGACTTGCGCTTCAAACCGCTCATGCAGGAGCTGTGTCGCGGTACGCGGCACCACTTCCCCCTGGAATGTCTTCAGCAGCCGCTCTCGCTCGGCGGCCGGAGAGATCTCAATCTCATCGAGTGACTGCTCCGGCATCGCCGCTACCTCGGCCAGCAAGTGACTCAGCTGGTCTGCCAGGCGGCGAGCGGTTGACTTCCGGAAGAGACTTCGGTTGTAAACCAGTTCAAACGTCAGACCGCCATCGGCTTCACTCGCTGTCACTGTCAGATCAAACTGGGCGGCGGCGAAGGGCAGCGGATAGCCCGCGAGCGTCAGGCCGCCCAGCTCTCGCGCTGCTGTGAGCTGACCTCCCGAGAACGACGCATCGTCCATAGCGAACATGGTATCGAAGATGGGATGGCGGCCTGTATCCCGCACCGGATGCAGCTTGTCCACCAGCTCTTCAAATGGATAGTCCTGATGACGCAGCGCAGCCAATACCACCTCCCGCACCTGACCGACATAATCGGCGAACGTCTCGACGCCATCCGGCTTGGAGCGAAGAGCCAAAGTATTGACGAACAAGCCCGGCATCGCTGTGGCTTCCGGCAATGTGCGTCCCGAGACCGGCGTGCCTACGATGAGGTCACGATGACCTGTGTACCGATAAAGCAGCGTTTTGTAGGCAGCAAGCAGCACCATGTACAAGGTGGCTCCCGATTTGGCTGCCAGCCTCCGCAAGCCTTCCGCCGTCTGCTCGTCCGTGTGGAACGACACGAGCCCGCCCTCAGGGTTCTGTACCTCCGGCCGCGGACCATCGACAGGCAGCTCCAGCTCTGGCAGCTCCCCACTGAGCGTCTCCAGCCAGTAACGCTCCTGCGCCTGGTAATCTTCGGATCGCAGCCATTCACGCTGCCAGAGTGCATAGTCCTTATACTGCAGCTCGGCAAGCGATAGCTCTTCGCCTCTATACAAGGCAATCAGCTCGTCGAGGAGGACAGCCATCGTCACCCCGTCGGAAATAATATGATGCAAATCCAGCAGAAGTAGGTGTCGCCGGTCATCCATCTGCAGCAGCCCGCTCCGCATGAGCGGCAGACGGTCCAGCTCGAATGGGCGTACCCAGGCATCAATCAGCTCGGCAATCCCCTCAAACTCTTCATCGTCAGGGAGCCCACCTGCGACTCCAGACTCTGTTTCCTGCACACCATGCAGGGGATAAGGCGCCAGCTGCAGCTTCTCCAACTCCACTGTTGCAGTGTCGGCAATTCGCTGAATCAACTCATCGTTTTCCAGATGAAACGTCGTTCGCAGGATCGCATGACGCTTGGTAAGCTCAGCAAGCGAACCTGCAAGTCTTGCATGATCAAGCTCGCCAGTCAGCAGGAACGCTTGGGGCATATTGTAGGCGCGGTCGCCGCCCCCGATGCGATGGAGCACGAACATCCGCTGTTGGGCGGACGTCGCCGGATACCATTCACGTGCATCCGCGAGAGTCAGGACTGGCTTGGAGGCACTAGCAGCTGCTGCCGGAAACTCGTCCAGCCAGTCGGCAAAAGCGCCCAGTGTCGGATGCTCAAACAGCTTCTGCATCGACACCTCCACGCCCAGCTCACGGCTCATCCTGCCGCTCAGCAGCAAGGCTGTGAGCGAGTGTCCGCCCAGCTCGAAGAAGTGGGCAGACCGTCCCGTCACGCGGGCGCCCAGCTCCTGCTCCCACAGTCGGGCGATCCGCCGCTCCAGAGCGGAGAGGGCTGCACCCTCCTGCGGTGCACGGCTGCCGCTCATCTCCTGCGGCTCCGGCAATGCCCGGCGGTCAACCTTGCCGCTGGGAGCAAGCGGCAGCCGCTCCAGATGACTGTACACCTGCGGCACCATGTAGGCGGGCAGCTGCCCGCGCAGCCAGCCTCGCAGCGTACCGGCAGGCTGCGGCTCGCCTGTGTAATAGGCCGCCAGCTGCCGGTCGCCGCTGGCCTTGCGATGCACGATGACGACGGCATCTGCAATGTCCGGGTGCGTACGGACGGCACTCTCTATCTCTCCCAGCTCGATCCGGTAGCCATTCAGCTTGATCTGATCGTCCAGACGACCCAGATACTCGACTGTGCCGTCCGGGAGCCAGCGGGCCAAGTCACCGCTGCGGTACATCCGGGCGCCCGGCACGAACGGGTCAGCAACGAACCGTTCCGCAGTCAGCTCCGGCCGGTTCAGATAGCCGCGTGCTACCCCTTGGCCGGCGATACATAGCTCACCCGCTACGCCAATCGGCACCGGTTGATTCTGCGCATTGAGAATATAGAGTCTGGCTCCGCCTGACGGGTAGCCAAGCGGAATCGTTGGCAGCTCGTTCCATACGTGTCGGTTCTCTTCCTCTACATGATAATAAGCGGCATCCACACAAGTTTCCGTTGGTCCATACGTATTGCTAATCCGGAAGTCTGCGCCTGCCGAGACCTGCCGGATCGATTCAATGACAGCCGGTGTCAGCGCCTCGCCTCCGATCAGCATATACTCCAGCTGCAGCTCGCGGCTGCGCGGACCTCCCGCCTGCAGCATTACGTTCAGGTACGACGGCGTGCCATCAATCGCCTGAATACCGTGATCGACCAGATAGTTGGTCCACAGCACCGGATTGCCTTTCACTTCTTCGGTAAGCACATGCAGCGTGCTGCCTGTGAGCAGGGCAACGAACAGCTGCTGGACCGACGCGTCGAAAATATGAGACGCCACCATTCCCATCTGCAATCCCTTGCGCCCGTCATACAGATTCAGCCAGCTGTGGCGTACCAGATTAATGACGCTATGCTGCTCGATGAGCACGCCTTTGGGCAGCCCAGTCGAGCCAGAGGTATAGATGACATATGCCAAGCTGGAAGGCTGAGCGTCCGCTACTTCGCCAGCCGGTAGGACCGTCTCCACAGAGCCGCCCTGCCATTGTAGCTCCTCACTATCCAGAGGCAGCAGCATGCCCTCATAACCGACATCAGGCTCCGTCAGTACAGTCATGAGCTTGACCTGCGTGAGCACAATGCGGACGCCACTATCCTCCAGCACATACTTGACCCGCTCTGCCGGAAAGGCCGGATCAATCGGCACGTATGCAGCACCGGCCATGAGAATGCCCATGATGCCGGTGACTGTCTCCAGCGAGCGTTCCGTGTACAGCCCGATCAGCGTATCTGCACCCGCGCCTTGCGCTCTTAACCGCGCGGCGATTCGGCGGCTCTCCGCCAGAAGCTCATGGTAGGTGAGACGCCGCGTGCCGCAGACCACAGCCAACAGGTCTGGAGTGGCTTCCGCTTGCTGCGTAAATAATTGAGGCAGCGTCGACTGCACGCCAGGTGGCCACGAATGTCCACTCGCAGGGCTGGTGGCTTCTGATGATGAGGGCTGGCTTTCAGCCGTGTACGGGGCGGCTATCGCCAATTCGGAAGGCTGGCGATGGCCGGCCAACTCAATCGTCAGCAGTCGGTGCTCATCAGCAGATACGATTGGCAGTTGTCCGAGCTGTGTCTCCGGCGCATCGGTGACCGCTTGCAGCAGCTGCATGTAATGGTCGGCCAGCCGTTGCACGGTCGTTGCGTCGAAGAGATCGGTATTGTATTCCCATTCGAATCGCAGTCCCTGCGGCGTCTCATCTGCAGACAGCGTGAGATCGAAGGACGATACGCGGTATGGCAGCTGGATCGACGACAGCTCGGCTTCGCCCAGACTAGCTGTCCGAATCTCTTCCTGCTGCATCAGGAACATCGTATCGAACAGCGGATTGCGGCTCGGGTCCCGGACGACATCCAGCAGCTCGACCAGCTCCTCGAACGGCACATCCTGATGCTCATAGGCCTCGATAGCGGTCTGACGGACGTCATGCAGAAACTGCGTGAATGAGCGGCTTGCCTGCGGTCGGGTCCGCAGAACCAGCGTGTTAACGAATAAGCCCGGCATCTCTGTCGTTTGCGGGTGTGTGCGTCCCGCCACTGGCGTTCCAACAGCCAGCTCTTCTTGACCCGAATAGCGGGAGAGCAGTGTTTTGTAGGCAGCGAGCAGCGTCATGAAGAGAGTCGCGCCATGCGCACGAGCCAGCTCATTCAGGCGAGTGGTCAGCTCTTTGCTCACGGCAAAGGAAAGACGCTCCCCATGAAAGGTCTGAACAGCGGGCCGACGGCGATCCGTCGGCAACTCCAGCACGGGCAGCTCGCCGCCGAGCTGATTGCGCCAATATGCACGCCCGCGTTCTGCCGCCTCGCTGCCGAGCCACGTCGTCTGCCATACCGCATAATTCGCATACGCGACCGCAGGTACAGGAAGCGACTGACCTTCGTACAGCGCGGCCAGCTCGGACAACAGCACCTGGGCCGTAATCGCATCGCCAATAATGTGATGCATATCAATCAGGAGCAGATGCTTGGTCTCCCCTAGCGGCAGCAATCCGACCCGGAGCAGCGGTGCCTCGGCCAGATCGAAGGGCCTTATCCAATCCGCCAGCGTCGATAGCGCCTCTTGTTCATTATCTGATGTCCGCGAATCCAGCTTCATTAGGGGCACGTTTGCCTGTGGAGCAATTTGCTGCACGATCTCTCCCTTAGAAATGACGAATGAAGTACGCAGGAGGCTGTGACGGTCGATTAACTTGGCAAGCGCAGCACCCAGTCGCTCGTGGTCGAGTGGTCCTTCCAGCCGCAACGCTTGCGGCATATTGTAAGCCAGCTCGCCGCCCTCCATGCTGTGCAGCAGATACATTCGTTTTTGCGCTGGTGTTACCGGGTAATGCAATTGCTCCGTAATGGACGGTAGCGGCTCCAGAACCGTTCGTTCCGCCCGTTCGATCCAAGCCGCCATCGCCGCAATGGTCGGCGCACGGAACAACTCCGATAGCGGCAGCTCCACCCCCAGCGTCTCGCGGATCCGCGCCGTCAGCAGCATGGCCCTGAGCGAGTGGCCTCCAAGCGCAAAGAAGTCCTCCTCACGTCCGGCATCCTTACCCAGCTGTTCGCGCCACAAGGTAGATAACTGGGACTCCAGCGGCGTACGCGGCGCGTCCACAGCAGCCGCGCTGCTCCAACGCTCTGGCGATGGCAGCGCGCGCTTATCCAGCTTGCCGTTCGCCGTCAGCGGCATCTCGCTTACACGAATCAGATGGGCCGGCCGCATGTAGACCGGCAGCCGCTCCGCCACCAGCGTCCGCCATTCCGCTGGCGGAATCGCCTGTTCTGCAGCGGAGGTGTACCAGGCCAACACCTGCTGATGCTCTGCTCCCTCGTTCTCGCCATCAGCTGGTCTTAGAGCAGCGACCGCTTCGCGGATGTCCGGATGGGCGGTCAGTGCCCGCTCGATCTCCCCCAGCTCGATGCGGTAGCCGCGTACTTTTACCTGATCATCGGTACGGCCGATATAGGAAAGATCGCCAGACGGAAGACGTCGCACGAGATCGCCTGTACGATACATGTGATAACCTGGGCGGTATGGATCCTCTACGAAACGCTGCTCAGTCAACTCTGGAGCCCCCAGATAACCGGCTGCCACGCCTGCACCGCCGATGTAGAGCTCGCCTTGCACAAGTGGCGGCACAGGCTGCCCAGCTTCATCCAGCACATACAGCACTGCATTATCGATCGGAACGCCGATCGGCACGGCATCATCACCGGCCAGCGGTGTTCCTGCGCGCACCCGGAAGAGGGTACAGCCAACCACAGCCTCGGTGGGACCATACTCGTTGCAAATCTCCAGCTCACCTGGCCAGGACGCCAGCAATCGCTCGACCGGGGCGGCGTATAACTGCTCACCTCCGACAATGATCCGGCGCAGGGACGTGGCAGACAGCTCGCTGAGCCGCTCCAGCAGTGCCAGATGCGCCGGGGTCGCTTTCATGATCGTCACCTTGGGACTCGCGACAATATGCTGCAACAATCTGCCGGTATCCTCCTCGTCCTCACAGACAATGATGGAGCCACCCGTCAGCAGTGGCACGAACAGGGATGTGACCGTCAGGTCAAAAGACAGCGACGTAAAGAGCGGCATCGTTGCCGGGCGCCCGTCGCTATAAGCTTCAGCAGCCCACCTGGCGTAGTTAACCAGCCCGCGCTGCGTCACCATTACACCTTTGGGCCGCCCCGTGGAACCAGAGGTGTAGAGCACATATGCAAGGTCATCCGGAGTCTCAACAACCCCTTCATGAGAGGAGACGCTCCCTTGGTCAGCTCCCTCTAGATTCGCAGATATCACTTCTAATTCATGCCCATGGCCAGATTTCTCATCCCAGGCCCATACCAGCCCTTGATACACGTGCGGCTCTGCAGATGCCAAGGATCTCCATGCCGTGCGTTCCGCCAGGACCAGTGCTGGCTGACTATGCGCCAACATATAAGCCAAGCGGGCAGCTGGATAGCCTGGGTCCAGCGGCACGTAAGCCGCACCGCTCCGAAGTACAGCCAGAATCGCAATCACCGTGTCGATCGAGCGGCCCGCCAACAGAGCCACCCTTGCGCCTCGTCCGATATCCGCCAGCCGAAGACGCTCAGCCCATTGGCCTGCCTGCTCATGCAGCTCGGCATAGGTCATACTCCGCCCAGTAGCATCCTCTATAGCCACTGCATCCGGCGTCCGTTGTGCCTGTTCGGCAAGCAGCGGATACAACTGCGCAGACTCCGGCAGGGCGTGCTCAGGACCGCGACTCTGCATCATCAGGGCCTGCTGCTCCTCCTCGCCCAGCATCGGCAGCTGCGCCAGTGCCTGATTCGGGTTACCCGCGACAGCGTGCAGCAAGCGAACATAATGCGCCAGCATGCGGCCGGCTGTCTCCCGGTCAAACAGTGCCGTCGCAAACTCCAGCTCCAGACGCAGCGGTTCACCTGGCTGCTCGCCACCCTCGGCAAACAGCGTTAGGTCAAACCGTGCCGCAGCCGCCGGCAGCTCGCAGGCGCGCATCGTAACGCCGCCTAATCGGCCTTCGGGAAGTCCCGTGTTCTGCATCGCAAACATCGTATCGAACAGCGGGTGACGCGATGCATCCCGCGCCACCTCCAGCGTCTCAATCAGCGCCTCGAACGGGACATCCTGATGCTCCAGCCCCTCCAGCGTAAGCTTGCGGATCTCTGCCAGATAGTCGGTGAAGCTCCGCTGGCCTTCCGGGAAGCTGCGCAGCGCCAGCGTATTGACGAACAAGCCCTGCATCGCGGCCGTCTCCGGATGCGTGCGGCCGGAGACAGGCGTGCCGACTGTCAGATCGGACTGACCGCCGTACCGGTACAACAGCGTCTTGTAGGCTGCCAGCAGCACCATGTAGAGCGTACATCCCTGCGAAGCCGCCAGTTCCTGCAACCGGGATGTCAAAGCCGCATCCGCATGCAGAACCAAGCTATCACCTGCAAAGGACTGAACCACAGGACGGCGCCGGTCCACCGGCAGCTGCAGCGGCTCTGCACCTTGCAATCGTTCTACCCAATAACGCAGCTGGCGTTGCAGCTCGCCATGATGCAGCGATGCCTGCTGCCAGACCGCATAATCCTTGTATTGCAGCTTGAGATTCGGCAATGTCCCGTTCTCATACAACGCTTGGAGATCTGCCAGCAGGAGTCCCATGGACAGCCCATCTGTCGCGACATGATGAACATCCAGCAGAAGCAGATGGCGTTCTGCCTCAATCTGCAGCAAGGCTGCGCGCAGCAAGGGACCTTGGCTCAAATCAAAGGGACGGATCCATCTCCGCATCCGTTCGGCAGGATCAACGTCAGCAGAAGGAGATAGCCGCTCAAGCCCTTCCCACGCATCCGTTAGAACTCGCTGCACAACCTCACCTTCTGCCACGTCAAAGACCGTACGCAGCGGTTCATGCCGCTGGATCAGCGCAGCCAGCGACTGCTCCAGCCGCCCGGCATCCAGTCCGCCCTCCAGCATCAGAGCTTGCGGCATATTATAGCGGGTATCACGCTTCTCCCACTGCTGCAGGACAACCATCCGGCGCTGTGCTGAAGATGCGGGGTACACGTCACGCTCGCCCGCGGACGCCAAGGGAGGGAACGTGCCGGAAAAGCCATTGATAACAGGCTCGACCTTCGCATCCCCTGCCTCCATAGGCTTAGCCGATACCTGCGGGTCCTCAGTCACACCATCCAGCCAGGCCGCCAGTGCGCGAATCGTTGGCAGACGGAACAAAACCGCTGGCCCGATCTCCTTGTCAGATGACTTGCGAAGCTCCGCCGCCAGCTGCATCGCATGCAGCGAGTGCCCGCCCAATGCGAAGAAATCATCGTCGATACCGACTTTTTGCACATCCAGTGCAGTCTGCCAGAGCTCCGCCAACCGTCGCTCGGTTGTGGTCTCCGGTTGAGCCTCGCCACCGGTAACGATTGGCCTCGGGAGCCCTGCGCGGTCCAGCTTGCCATTGGCCGTAAGTGGCAAGTGTTCCAGAGGAATAATATGAAGGGGAACCATGTAATCGGGCAGATTCAGAGACAAGTGCTCCCGGACCTCCGTTGGCTGGGGGACCTCTGCTGCCTCGGAGGAATAGTAAGCCGCCAGCTGCGGCGTGCCAGCGTCCTGCCATGCGACGACCGCTCCTTTATGAATTGCCGGGTGTCGTAGCAGGACAGACTCAATCTCGCCGGTCTCGATCCTGTAGCCGCGGATCTTCACCTGCTGGTCCCGGCGTCCGAGAAACACGATGCGGCCATCCGGCAGCCAGGCTGCCGAATCGCCTGTACGGTACATGCGCTCGCCATCCATCAGCGGATCAGGCGTAAAACGGCGTGTCGTCTCCTCGGGCAGATGCAGATAGCCACGGGCCAGCCCGTCGCCAGCCACACACAACTCACCGGTCGCGCCCACCGGCTGCAGACGGTCATACCGGTCCAGAATATAGATTCGGGTATTGTCTACCGGCCCGCCGATTGGCAAGTTGGTCGCATGTTCGGTCAATTCACCGCTTGTTGTGACAATCGTATACTCGGTCGGACCATAATTGTTCACGAACCGGTAAGGGGTTTCACGGTACACCCGCAGCTTGTCGCCCCCGGTCGTGAGCAGCCGCAGACTGGTATTGTCCAGCTCCAGGAACAGTTCACAGAGCGGTGCGGGCAGGAACGCTGCCGTAATCTCATGCGTATGAAAAAAGTCATTCAGCGCATGGACGTCCGTCCGCACGTCGTCCGGCACCAAATGAAGCTCCGCCCCGAACAGCAGCGCGGAGAACGTCTCCCAGACCGAGACGTCGAAGCCGAAGCCGGTCAGTTGAGCCGCGCGGTCTGAGGGTCCCAGACCGAAGTCGCGGTGATGCCAATAAGCAAAGTTGACCAGAGATCGGTGCTCGGTCAGAACCCCTTTGGGGTTGCCGGTGGTACCGGAGGTGTAGATGATATAGGCGAGGCGCCGGTGCTCGGGGGTGTCCAAGACATTCCCCTCTTGTCCGCTCACCGCAGCCATATTTGCATCCCCATCCGTCCGCCTGCTTGTGGCAAGGGTATCCAGGCCAGTGCCTTGCCATTCGTTTCCTGCCAGCCCATCTTCGCCAAAGGCTTGTCGTTCATTTCTCGCTAACTCGACTGCCGCCAGCGTCCCTGTCTCCAGCGGCCATTGCACTGTCGCCGAACCCCCTAGATCAGCGAGCCGCTCGCCATCCTCGGGCAGTCCGAGCAGCACAGCTGCTCCACTGTCCCGCAGCATGTAGCGGATCCGCTCGTCGGGATAAGCCGGATCGATCGGCAGAAAAGCCGCTCCGGCCTGAAGCGCAGCCAGTACACTAACGACCCGCAGACTGCATGGCGGGCACAGAATCGCGACGACGGCACCATCCGGCACCTCAGCCTGACCGGTATGCTGCGCAAGCAGCAGTGGTCGCAGCTGCCCGGCGAGCCTGTCCGACTCGGCTGCTAGCTCTCCGTACGTAAGACGGCCATCCGGCCCTGCGACCGCTGGCAGCTCCGGGGTACGACGTGTTTGCGCTGCAAATAAACTATGTACTGTAGATGTATCTGGATAAGCTTGGGGCTGCGGGTTGAAGGCGAGCAGTGCAGCTTGTTCCTCACTGCTTAGCAGCTGCAGATGCTTTACCGGCTCCCCAGCATGCGTGACCGCCTGCTCCAGCAGCGTCCTCAGATGACGTTCCATCCCTTGGATCGCATAATCTGGATAGACCTTCGCATTGTAGCTCAGCTTGAACAACAGCTCCTCGCCAGGATAGATGGCAACCGTCAGCGGATAACCTGTCTGCTCGCGCGAGTCCATACCTGTTACTGCAAAAGCCGCCCCTGCGTTCCCCGCCCCCGTCAGCTCCTGCTCCATCGGGAAGTTCTCGAACACCACCAGATGATCAATGCGGATACCCGTGCGCGCCTGGACCTCATAGAGCGGACTGAACGCATACTGCTGCGCATTCAGTGCCTCATCCTGCATGCGGCGCAGCAGCCCACCCAGCGATTCCTCTTCGCTGGAGGTTACGCGGCAGGGCACGGTATTGATAAAGAGACCCATCATGGACTCGATGCCGGGTACCTCCGGCGGGCGGCCCGAAACGACCGTACCGAACACGGCGTCGTCCGTATTCTGGTATCGCTGCAGCAGCACTCCCCACATCGTCTGGATCAGCGTACTGAGCGTCGCGCCGTGGTCCCTTGCGAGCACACCCAGCTCACGAGACAACGAAGCTGGCAAGGTGAAGACCCGCTCCCGCAGCTCATAGGGCTGGCCTTCACCAGCCGGTGCGTACCCCGGCAAGCCGGGAGGCTGCTCTGCCCCTGCCAGCGCACCGGACCAGTAGGTGAGCGCTGCTTCCCGGTCCCTTTTGCCCAGCCATTCCAGATAACCCTCCAGCGGAACTGGGTCCGGCAGCACAGGCTCCTCCCCGCGCGTCAACGCCGCATACAGCTCCAGCAGTTCCCCGAACAAGGGCCCCAGACACCAGCCATCCATGAGCGCATGATGGAACGTGATAATCAACCGGTAATCGCCACTGCCCATGTTCACAAGGGCAAAACGGATCAGTTGATCCTTGGCTGGGTTGAAGCCTTGAACCAGGTCCGCCGCCAGCAGCTCAGAGAGCTGCAAATCGCGGTTCGGCTCCAACTCCGTGGACAGATCATGCTGCGCAAGCTTCCATCTCCTGCCTTTTAGCACCACCTGCATGCCACGTTTCCCCGGCTTCTGGCTGAAGACCGTGCGCAGGCTGTCATGTCTGGCTACCAGACGGTTGATGGCCTGCTCCAGCTCGGCAGCCCGCACCTCCCCTTTTAGAGTAAGCGCACGCTGCTCGATATAGGCCGTCTGCTGACCTTCGCCCGCTTGCTGAAACAGCATTCCCTCCTGCAGCGGGGTCATCGGATAGATCGTTTGAATGGCTATCTTGTCCATATGGCTCTTTCTCTCCTTTTCGTGCCTACTACTCCTCGATTTCGTCGATGAGC
Organism: Paenibacillus daejeonensis DSM 15491; assembly: GCF_000378385.1. GTDB lineage: Bacteria > Bacillota > Bacilli > Paenibacillales > Paenibacillaceae > Paenibacillus_D > Paenibacillus_D daejeonensis. The sequence goes on from NZ_KB899662.1 coordinate 323,306, forward strand.
GATTGCAGATCGTCCAGCTCGCCCTCCGACAAATCCGCATGCTTGAAGTCCGACGGCGTATGCCGGGCTTGCTCCGTCCCTGCGCAGTGCTCCACCAGGCGTATCAGCTCTTGCCGATAGTGCTCTGCCAGTTCGCCGATGGCCTCCTCCTTGTATTGCGTCTGATTGTAGCCGAAGCACAGAACCAGCCGCCCATCTCGAATCTCGCCCTCAATATTGATCTTCACTGGCATTTCCATATTGTCACTAAGCGTCCGCCCCAGCTCCATCACACTCTTCGGATCACCGAGCTTCATCGCTTTCACCTGGAAGCGCTGGTCCTCCGCCTGACTCTCGAACTGACCAAGATAGTTGAAGTTCACCGGTGGATCGATCCCAATCCGGTAGCCTGTTTTATTCTCCTCAGGCGTCAAATAGCGCAAAATGCCATAGCCGATGCCACGCTCCGGGATACGCCGCAGCATTTCCTTGGTCGCGATAATCGCCTTCCCTGGATCATCCGTCCCTGCCGCTGACAGCGCCACGGGAAACTGGGAGGTGAACCAGCCAATGGTCCGATTGATGTTGAATTGCTCAATGATGCTCTCCCGGCCATGCCCCTCGACATTAACCAGAATGCCGTCCAGCCCGCGCCACTGCTTGAACGCCTGGGCAAGTGCGGTGCAGAGCAAGTCGTTGATCTCCGTATGATAGGCTTCATGCACACCACCCAGCAATTGTTCTGTATAAGAAGGTGCCAGCTCCATATAGACGGCCCGAGCATCCTTGTAACGCGGCGTGTCCTCCGATTGCAAATCCGGCGCAAGCGCCGCGTAAGGCTGGGACTCCACCTCTTCCCAGTAAGGCAGCTGGCGCAGTAGCGCTTCCGATGTCGCATACGTCTGCAGCCGCTCCGCCCAATCGCGGTAAGCGTCGGTTTTGTCGGGAAACACCACAGGCTCGTCCTGCTCTGCTTGCCGGTACCCGCTCTCGAAATCCTCGAACAGAATACGCCAGGATATCCCGTCAATGACGAGATGATGAATGCAAATGACGAGATAATCGCCATGGCTCGCATGAACCAGGCCCAGCTTCACCAGCGGTCCCGTCTCCAGCTTCATCGAGGCCTGCAGCCGTTCGGCCAGTTGTGTAACCTCTGCCATGACTTCCTGCTCATCGGTCCCTGCAGAGCGAATCGTCTCCAGATCGAACCGCGCCGCATCCGGGCCTTCATTCATCTGCTGCATCGATCCGTCATCCCCTAGCCGGTAGGTCATGCGCAGCGCATCATGATGCTCGGCAATCCGGCCAAACACCTGACGGACCCTCTCCTCCTCCAGCCCCTCACGGGTATAGATGAGCGCGGCCTGATTGTGATGATGGAGGTCGGTCGCAAACTGTTCAAAAAACCACCGTTGCACCGGTGTCAATCCGGCTTCGCCAACAACGGGTCCCTGATCGATGCTGCGCTTGCTCTCCTGAACCGCGCCTGCCATCCCGCGCACGGTCGGGTAGCGGAAGATATCCCGGATATCCAGCAGCAGCCGGTATTTTTGCAGCCGCGCCGCCACCTGGATGGCATGGATCGAATCCCCGCCAACATTGAAAAAGTGATCATCTGCACCGAAGTCAGGCAGTCCCAGCACCTCCGAGCAGACCTCGACCAGCCGCTGCTCCAGCTCGCTGAGCGGTCCATCCCCCGAACCAGTCGGCAGCGTGATCGCTGTTGCCGGATCCGGCAAGTTCTTGCGGTCGATCTTGCCATTGGGGGTGACAGGCATTTGCTCCAGCTGCACCACGAACTTGGGCACCATGAAGTGCGGCAAGGCTCGCCCAACATGCTGCTGAACATCCGTGGCAGACAACCGCTCGGTTGCTGTCAGGTAGGCACAGAGGTAATCCTCCGAGGCTTCGTCATGGCGGACGATAACTGCTGCCTCCTTCACGCCGGCATACTCGGCCAGTACGTGCTCGATCTCCTTCAGCTCGATGCGGAAGCCGCGCACCTTGACCTGATCGTCCATCCGTCCGGCATACTCGATTGTGCCGTCAGGCAGCCAGCGTCCGATATCGCCTGTCCGATACAGCCGCACGCCTGACATGGCCGCCAGATGATCCTCGCCGAATGCCAGCTTGGTGCGTTCTTCATCATGCAGATAGCCCCGGCCTACGGCCAAGCCGGAGACGCAGATCTCTCCCTTGACTCCTATCGGGCAGGGCTGCCGCTGCTCGTCCAGAATATAGATCGTCACATTGCGGATCGGGCGGCCGACCGGAATCTGCTGGGCATCCGGCATCCCCCGCAGCACATGCAGCGTGACATCATCAGAGGCTTCGGTCGGACCGTAGGCATTGACCAGCGGGATCTCCGGAAATTGATGGAACCAGCGCCGCGCGAGCGCCGTCGTCAGCTTTTCGCCCGTCACACTGACCGTCTTCATCTTCGGCAGTCGAATCCGATTCAGCTCCGCCGTCTCCAGTAGAATCGACAGATAGGTCGGCACCGCCTGCAGCACCGTGATTTCACGGCTGACGAGCCGCTCCAGGAGCGCTTCGGGCTGCATGATCAGCTCATTCGGGAAAATATGCGTTTCGCCGCCTGCCGCCAGCGCTGTGACAAACTGCCACACCGAGATATCGAAGCATTGCGAAGCATTCTGCACGATCCTGCTAGTCTCGTCAATCGCCAGCTCCTCCATCATCGCCAGCATATGATTGAGCATGCCGACATGCTCCAACATGGCTCCCTTCGGCCTGCCCGTGGAGCCGGAGGTGTAAATGACATAACTAAGATCGTGGAGGTCGCGCTCCAGCTCTGGCGTATGGGATGGATAGCCATCACTCGCTCCGTCATCGATGCGCAGCGCCTCGCAAGGCTGCGGCACGGCTTGCAGGACACGAGACAACAGGTCGGTGCCTTCGGCAATCTCCCCGACGGTCAGAACCAGTGAGGCACGCGAATCGCCCAGAATGGTCTGCAATCGCTCCTCCGGATAGTCTGGATCCAGCGGCACGTAGGCGCCCCCGGCTTTCCACACCGCAAGTATGCCGACGAGGAAAGCAATGGAGCGCGGACTGAGAATCGCTACAAGATCCTCCCGTCCTACGCCTTTCTCCCGCAGTAGATGTGCCAGTCGGCTACTGGCCTCGGCCAGCTCGCGGTAGGTCATGTGCGCTTCACCGCACACCACTGCCGTACGGTCCGGCGTCTGCGCAGCGTGGGTGTCCAGAAGCTCATGCAGGAAGCGGTAAGCATAAGGCTCATCCGCGCGGCCGTTGAAGCGCCGCAGCATCCGCTGCGTATCCTCTTCACTGAGCAGTCTGATCTCTGCCAGTGGACGGCTGGAATCTTCCAGCATCGCGCCAGCGAGCTTGCTCCAGTGGGCCGCGATCCGCGCCGCCGTCTCCTGGTCCAGGAAACGCTGGTTGTACCGCAGCTCGCCCTGGACCCCGCTGCCCTCCCGCCGGAAGCCAAAAAGCACTTCCCAGCTCTCGGACGGCAAGTCTTCAGCGGACTGGACCGAATCCAATACGACGGCCACTTCGCTCAACAGCCTCAGATCCGTGCTGCCTGTCAGCTCATCTGCCAAAACATCCATCGGATAGTTGGCATGAGCGCCGGCTTCCCGCACTCGTTCGCGAGTCTGCATAACCAGGGTTTTCAGGTGATCGGCAGCTTCCAGGTCGGACCGGAGGAACAGCACGGTGTTCATATACGAGCCGGATTGCGCCTGCCGATAGATCGGCGTCTGCAGAATAATGTCCCGCAGGCCGCTGTACTTGGCTGTGAGCGCGGCAGTGATAGCAGCCAGCAGCACATGCAGCGCCGGATCGGACCCTTTGCTGACTGCTAGCAGCCGCTCGCCGATTGCTTCTGGCACAATCAACGGCTCCGTGGCCAACTCCCGACCGGCCCCTGACGCTTGCAGGTGGTCGTGCGGAAATGCCGTGCGCGTCAACTCGCCTGATAGACGCTCCCGCCAGTAGGTCCTCTCTGTCTCGCGCTGGGCGGCCGCGATTTTCTTGCGTGTCCATTGGTCCTCCACAGCAGCTGTGCCACCACCGGACCGGTCCGTTTCATACGATTCCGTCATCGCTATTCCTCCCTGTGTATCTGATGCAGCTACCTCGGCGTCTTGCCGTGCTGCACTGTATGTAATGCCGGGCCCTATCTGGGCCGGGCTTCTAGTCTATACTTATAAATCACCCGACTGCCCGCCACCTAAGCAGGTTACTCGGCTAGCAGAGCAAATAAGGGGCTTTTTCAGGCGCTGTTGAAAAAGGAGCCTACGGTCACGGATCTAGTCGCTTTCTTCTAGACAAGTGTTGACCAGATTCGATTCCGTGCCTCCCCGGCCTTTTCAAAAAGCGCATTTCCTCAGATACGAACATCTCAAGACAATTTACCTCTGGTGGACGCGTTTCCCGGGGTACGCCGCGATTCAAGTAACAATTTACCCTTAGTTGGCGTGTTTCCCGGGGTGCGCCGCGTTTCAAGTAACTTTTTACCTCTGGTTGGTGCGTTTCCCGAGTTGCGCCGCCATTCAAGTAACAATTTACCTCTGGTTGGCCCCGCGACGCACCAACCAACTGCCATCTTTTGCAGTTATTTCGCACTGACCCGGCCATGCGACGCTATCCTAACTTCCTCCGGCAACGTTAAACTTAAAAGTCAAACTCCATCTCGTAATCCTCGCTCTGGGCCTCCAGCAGGTCACTGCGCAGGCGGATGTCTGCCAGCTTCAGCTCGGGTTCTTCAGCCAGACGGGTGATGGCCTCTCTGTAAAATGCTGCCACGTCGTCGATGATCGTGCGGTCGTAGACAGCTGAATCGATTTTTAGATCCAGTCGGCCTAACGATACGTCGACATTGAAGTCCAGCCAGGTGTTGTTGGCGTTGACCTTGGATTCGACGAGCGGCTGACCATCCTGCGCTTCACCTGCACTCTGCTCCTCCACCGAGCCACTCTCACGGAAGTCGGTGAAGTTGAACAGCGTATCGGAGATCGGGTTGCCGGCATCCTGCGCGTCGCCGATTGCTCTGGCAATCTCGGATAGGGCCATCTTTTCGTAGGAAGACAGCTCCAGCATGTGGGCATGGAAACGGCGGATGTAGTCCGCCCAGCTCTCCTCGCCTGCAAACTGGGTGCGGACAGGCAGCATATTGAGGAAGAAGCCGACCATCGCGTCGCCATCCTCGCAAGCTGGCCGGTTGTGCGTCAGAATGCCGACCACCGCATCGTCTTGGTTGGTTAATCGGCTCATCAAGCGGGCATAGACGGCGAACAACAGATTACGCAGGGTCACGCCCAGCTGACCGGCAAGCTCAGTGGCCTGTGCCAGTACCTCCGGCTCCAGACGATAGCGGTATGTGACCCGCTCCGTAAACCCTTCGCGATCGGTACCTTCCGGCAGCGCCAGACGTTTGTACCCGCGCAGCTCCTCACGCCAATATTCGCGCATGCTATCATCGTGCTTAATCAGATACTGGTCGAGCACGAACTGCTTGTAGGAATGAAGCAGCGGCTGCGGCCGGTAGTCGGGATTGCTCAGCAAGGCAAAGTAAGTGTCACTCAATTCCTTCATCAGGATCGCGTTACTCCAACCATCCATAATGGACTGATGATAGATGAACAAGAACAGATACTGCTCCCCGCCCAAATGGAATACACGGGTCCGCCACAACGGCGCTTCCCGGAATTCAAACGGTCTGCCATTCTCTTCGGCCATCACGGACTCGATCCGTTCGCGTTGAGTCTCCCGGTCTTGTCCCTCCAAGTCAATCACCGTGACATCCAGTTGGGCTCCGGCATGGACGATTTTCACGGGCTCCGCCGTATGCTCCAGATGGAAGCTTGCCCGCAGATTGGGATGCTTGTCCGCCATCAGAGCAAATGCCCGCAGGAAGACCGCTTCATCAAACTGCTCATAGCGAGCGCTATAGACATACTGGATCATGTGGGCGGAGGTGCCTGGGTTCGCTACCGAGTGGAAAACCAGCCCTTTCTCGATATCACTCATCGGATAGGCGTCGTCCGGACGCTGGGCATCTGCTGGCCCGCCTTCCCATTCACTGGTAATTGTCTCCCGTAGCGATGCCATCCGCTGTCGCATCATTCCCTCAAGCTCACGCTTCTGCTGCTCGGCGGCCTCGTTCTGCTCCGGTGCAGATGTAGCAATATAAGCCGCCATTTCCGCTACCGTTGGATGGAGGAACAGGTCTTTCAGTTCGATGGCGTACCCCAGTTTTTTGAGGCGGATGGATGCGCGCAGGGCCTTGATAGAATCGCCGCCCATCTCGAAGAAATGATCTCCCCGGCCCACCTGCTTAATCGCAAGCGCATCGCTCCATACTCCAGCCAAGGTTTCCTCTAGGGCAGAATCGGCTACATGCGCGCCGTCCTCGGTAGCCGATAACGCAGCCACCAGTTGCTCCTCGGCCATACGATGCAGCGCCTCTTCATCCAAGCCTCCGCGCACATCAAGCGGAAACTGTTCGACTTGTACATACTGCTCTGGTACCGCATAGGCTGGCGCTACAGCCTTCAGGCGGCCCTTGAGCTCGCCGCTGTCCTGCGGACGATCGGACCGATAGACAAGCGTCAACCGTGGAGCAGCTGTCTCTTCGCCTGCAAGCATAATGACTCTTACCTGGCTAAAAATGCCGAGCGCCCGCGCTTGCTGCTCCACCTGGTGCAGCTGGACGGCAAAGCCTTTGATCTCCACCGTACGACGCGTCTCCCCGTCATAGCGGTACTTATCCTTGGCAGTCCTGCGGCCCTGCCAGCCGGTAGCCTGCCACTCGTCTGTGTCACCTCTATGGGCTGCACGGCACATAATCTGTCCGCTCACGCCTGCCGGCAGCGGCTGGCCGTCCGCATCGCAGACCAGCAGCTCGATTCCAGGCAACGGCTTGCCCAGCACAAGAGCTGCCAATTCATCGCCGTTGTGCCCCGAACCCATAGGTACGTTGCAGGTTGTAAGCAAGCCAAGCGCTTGCGAGCCGCACAGCTGGATCAGCTCGCAGCGCACCCCGAGCCCGGCCAGCCGGTCAGCAAGCGAGGCGACCTGCATCAGTTCGTCCGGCTGCGTCAGCAAGCCGATCCGCCGCACACTCTGCAATTGGTGCGCTGCTTCCGGAGTTTCGAGCAGCAGCTCCAACTGCCACGGCGTCGCGACCAGTGTCTCCGCTTGGCGTTCGGCCAACTGACGTCCCATGGCTCCGGCATTGTCCGGTACGGATGGCGAAGCCGTGCCCGCAGCAGCCGCTTCTGCCGCTGCCCCACCGAGCAGACCGAAGCCGGTCGCCGCAACCAGCGTGCGCTCATCACCCAGCGACTCAGGGTAGGACCATGAGGGGGAGAACGTGGCACGTGCAGCCTCCGGCTGCGTTGTCGCTGGCTTCAATGCAGAGACCACCTCCGCCGTACGCTGCGACTCAGATGCCCCCTCTGACCCCGCTGTCTGTTGCTGCGATTCAACTGGCTCGTTCGACCCCGCTACCGTTTGATGCGGCTCCGCCCTCTGTTCTGTTCCCGCTACCACTTGCTGAGACTCAGTCGCCGTGCCGCCCCCTACTTCCACTTGCCTTGGCACCGATGCCACTTCTATCTCCGCGAGCACAAATTCCCGCACTGGCAGGTCCGGCGATGCAATCAGAGCTTGCAAGCCTTGTTGCAGATGCTCGGCCAGTCCCTGCATGGTGTCGTGGAAGAACAAGTCGGTGTTGTAGGTCAACGCCGCCTGTATTCCGTCCTCTGTCGGAACGAATTCCAGATGCAGGTCGAACAGGCTCGTGACCCCGCGGTCTTCCATGTCCTTCAACGTCAGGCCCTGCAGCGGGCTGCTGCCAGTCAGGAGCATGTCGGTGTTTTGCAGCACCAGCATCACGTTGAACAGCGGCGAACGGCTCATGTCGCGCTTGATGGCCAACTCCTCGACTAACCGGTCGAATGGATACAACTGATGCTGGTACGCGCCCAGCGTTGTCGTCCGCGCTGACTCCAGCAGATTGGCGAGAGTGGCATCCGGCTCAACCTGTGTCCGCAGCACGATCGTGTTCGCATAAAAACCAAGCTGATCCTCCAGCTCCACCTGACTGCGGCCAGCGATAGGCGAACCGATTAGCAGATCCGATTGACCGCTGTATTTGTAGAGCACCAGATTGGTCGCAGCCAGCAGCGCCATATACAACGTTACGCCGTGGGTACGGCAGCTTGCTTGCAGCTTGGCCGTGCTCTGCGCGTTCAGCGCAAAACGGATACGTTCTCCAGCATAGGTCTGCATCGGCGGCCGTGGCTTGTCCAGCGGGAGCTCCAGTGTCGGCAAGCTGCCGCCCAGCGTCTCGCGCCAATAGGCGCCCATGCCGTCGTAGCTGCCATCCGCTATGGATCGGGCCTGCCACTGCGCATAATCTTTATACTGAATACGCAGTGGAGACAATGGATATTCCTGTCCTTCCACCTGGGCATTGTACAGTACCGCCAGCTCGCGCAGCAGCACCTGGGAAGACCAGCCATCGCTAATGATATGGTGCATATTGATGTACAGCACATGCCGCTGCGGAGCAACAACGAATAGTACCGCCTTAACCAGTGGACCACTTGCCAGATCAAACGGCAGCATCCGGTCCTGCTCCATCCATGCTTCCGCTTGTGCCAGACCCTCTTCCACTTGTAGATCACGGCGCTCCAAAGCAATGCCGAGTGACTCACGGTCACGAATGATTTGTACCGGCTCCCCTTGGTCATCGCCAAATACGGTCCGCAGCACCTCATGACGATCTACCACCGCCTCGAATGCCGACGCCAGTGCAGCCTCGTCCAGCTGGCCCTCCAGCACCATCGAAAAGGGCGAGTTATAGGCAACGAGACTCTCCGGGAACTGGCTGAGCATCCACATCCGTTTCTGCGCGGCGGATACCGGGTAACTCGCCTGCTGACCTGCAACCGGAATCAGATCCGGCTGTCCGCCTACGGCCTGCCCTGACAAGCCAGACCCCGTAGCGTTACCTGCCTGCTCCAGCAGTCCTGGATTTGTCACCGTATCGCTCGACTGCGTTTGACCTGCGGCAACAGCAGCTTGGGCTTGCGCCGTTTCCGGCACCGATAAGCCAGCTCCGCCAGGCGCTTGCTCCAGCTTAGCAGCCATGTATCTGCTCAGCTCGGATGGGGTGGGGTGGCGGAATATTTCTTCAAAGTTCAGCTCTACCCCAAACACGCCGCGCACCCGCAGCAGCACCTGATTAGCCATCAGAGAGTGACCACCCAGCTCAAAAAAGCTGTCATTCGGACCAATATCCGGCTGCTTGAGCACATCACGGAAAATCGCTGCCACTTTGTCCTCGGGTCCAATCAGACTATCCACATAAGCGGAGAAACCGCTGAGCGTCGGATAATCGAACAAGTCCTCGAAATCCAGTTTGACGGCTAGCTCCTCGCGGATTCGTCGGATGACGCGGGTAGCCAGCAGCGAGTCGCCGCCCAGCTCGAAGAAATGATCGTCCCGGCCGAGTGCATCCAGCTCCAGCGCCTCGCTCCAGAAGACGGCCATGCGGCGCTCCAGCTCGGTGGCCGCAGGGTCCTTCAGTACACCTGCCGCCTCAGCTTGCTTCTCAACACCCGTCTCGTCCATCAGATCAGCCATCGACAGCTGCGGCGTCTCACGGACCCAGCAGCGGATTGGCTCGAACGGATAACCCGGCAGTTCCGCCCGCTGAGCCGGACGACCCGCAACCACTGCCTGCCAATCTGGCGTGTGACCCTGTACGTACAACGCACACAACAGCTCTGCAATTGGATCTCCGACAGTCTCTGACGCGAGCAGTCCGCACATGCGGAAGCGATTGTCCTCCACTCTTGATCCCAGTGCGGTGCCAAGCTCGCCGCCAGGCGCCAGCTCGACGAAGAGCACATCCCCCTCTGCAGTCTCGGACGCGATCAGCTTGTCTACGCGGCCCTCCAGTCCGTCCAGTGGCACAGGCTCGTACGTCTCGGCAGCCTTCATAACCTCTGCCAGTGGGCGTCGCTCGGCGATGACATCCGCAGCCAGTCTGCCAATGCCGACCGGCAACAGCTGAGCTACAGGCATCCGCCATTCTGACAGAAGACGGTACATCGCGATGAGGTGAGCCAAGGCGCGTACGCCATCTCGGCCTGAATCGGCAAGCTGCAAGGCTTGCGTGTACGCCTCCCGGTACACTGGATGACGTGTTTGCAGCGCCTGGATGACAGCCTCCGGCAGTGGTGTATGGTCCGTTACCAGCAGAATAGCCTTGCCTTGCTTCGATCGGCTATCCGCGAGCGACAGCATCCAACCTGCGCCTGACGCATGGCCATTATGCAGGGGTGCTGCACTGCCAGTCTTAACAGCCTCCAATCTCTGGCCGTTAGGCGCGGCGCTTCCTGAGTATCCCTCAGGCTGAACCACAGCCTTGGCTGCATCTCCGCCCAACGACTGCAGCGCTGTCCGCAGCTGCTCACGCAGCTCAGCCGCGCTGCTCGCCGAAGCGGCGAAGCGGCAGCGATAATGCTTGCGCCCTCGTGCCAAGGTCCAGCTGACGGAAGTCAAGTCAACATCATTCACCGTCTGCAGACGATCGGCTAATGCCTTCATCCGGCGCTTCAGAGCATCCGGCGTCCTGGCAGAAACGACGAAAGGCAAGGTGCCAGTTGATCCGGCATCCGTCTCAGATTGTTGCCCGTTCACAGACTCCGGCGCTTCCTGCAGCAGGACATGGCAGTTCGTGCCGCTAGCCCCAAGCGAAGTGACGCCCGCATAACGCGGATGTCCCTGAGGCTCAGGCCATTCTCTGAGCTCCTTGTTGACATAGACTGCGGAATTCTCGAAATCGATCAGCTCATTGGGCCGCTCGAAATGCAGCGTCGGGAAAAATACCCGGTGCTTGAGCGCCATCACGGCGCGCACAAGCCCCGCAATGCCAGAGGCATTGTAGCCATGACCGAGACTGGACTTGATGGTCGAGATCGGCACAATGCCGCGCGCATCCGTTGCATCGCGAAAGGCGGCACTCAGTCCTTCAACCTCCAGTGAATCCCCCAGCTTCGTGCCAGAGCCATGCGCCTCGATATAGCCGATCTGCCGTGGATCAACGCCAGCCTTGCGCCAGGCGTCGCGGACGACGCCGGCCTGCGAGATGCTATCCGGTGCGGTCGGGCTGGCGGAGCGGCGGGCGTTGTTATTGACGGCGGTGCTTTTGATAATCGCATGAATCGTATCTCCGTCGCGCTGTGCCGCCTCCAGCGGCTTGAGCAGCACCGATGCTGACAATTCCCCACACGACATGCCTGCGGCATCCTCGGAGAAGGCGCGTGATTTACAGTCCGGAGACCAGATGTTGAATTCGAACTGCTTGTCGCGGTATGGCTGCAGGTTCAGATTGACCCCGCACACAATGGCGCAGTCTGCTTCGCCCAGCAGCAGCTCGCCGACCGCCATATGAACGGCTACGAGACTGGACGAGCAAGCCGTGTCAATCACTGCCGCATTGCCCGTCAGATTGAACTGGCGGCTGATGCGAGTAGCCGCAAAGGCCGGCGAGTTGCCAGCCACCATCGTATCCGGGAACTCTTCGGCAAGTCGGTAATACTCGGGATTGATATCGGAGACGAAGACGGCTGTCCGTGAGCCGTCAAAATCGTCAGGGTTATATCCCGCATGCTCAAACAGATGATAGACACTCTCTAGCATGAGCCGGTGATGCGGGTCCATCACCTGGGCTTCCGCCAGCGACAGCTCGAATAGTGGATGATCGAACTTGTCGATATCCTCCAGATAACCGATCGGGCGCAGCGGCCGCTCCGGATTGAGCGTCGCATCCTTGACCCGCTTCGCGGAGAGCTCCCGGACCAGATCGGGACTGCGCTTGAACAGCTCCGTTACCTCCTCGATCCCCGATGCCTCCGGGAAGCGGGCAGCTATGCCGATTATGGCAATATCTCTACTACTCATGTCCCTTCACTCCCTGTATAGGTGGTTCAAAAAGTCCGCTTTTGATCACGAAGTGATACAGGATGCAGATTCGACATCGAATCTTGAATGCACTCGAAACTTCCGGTGCTCACGTAGCTTCCAGCTACGCTCCGCTCCTCATTTCCTCCTGCCTCCAACCTTCTCGGTACTAAAAACCGACCTTTTTGAACATTTATTTTTTGTGTTCTCGCTCGTACAGCAAGCCATCCGACCACACATAGTTGGTGCCCTCCCAAGCCGTTGCCGAGGCGACATCCGGGAAGAAGCCTTTGCCGTTATAATTGGCACTCGTGTTGCAGAGCACAGGGACGCCGCTATGCCGCTTGTAAGCCGTCAGCAGCTCGGCTAACTGTGGGTTGTCTGCCGGATGCACGGTCTGCAGACGCGCGGTCCCATCGAGATGGATGACCGCTGGAATTCGGTTCACCCAGTCCGGCTTGACCCGGTGATCGAACAGCATATATGGATCGCGAATGCCCGGTTCGAACAGCTCCGCCGCATCGGCCTCCAGACAGATCGGGGAGACGGGCCGGTAAGGCTCGCGGTGCTTGATCTCATTCAATACATCCTTCATCGCAGGCGACACGGCCGGTGCGATAATGCTGCGGTTGCCGAGCGCCCGCGGTCCCAGCTCGGCTCTGCCGTGCAGGACTACGACGGGCTCGCCCTTCTCATGCAGCAGCTGAGCCAGCTCCTCTGTGCTGCAGCTTCGCTGGGTCCAGCCAGCTGCCGGCTCCGATGGCACGACTGCTGGGCCGCTGTACACCTGCCAGTCCAGTCCTAGCCCGCCGCCGCGCGCCAGCAGGGCACAGCAGGCGGCGCCGATCGCGCTGCCCGAGTCGTTGGGGAACGGCGGCACGTACACCTCGGAGACGATACCTGCCTCACGGATCAAGGAATTCCATTTGATGTTGAGCGCACAGCCGCCTGCCAGGGCGAGGTTAGCGGATTTGCCGCCGTGGCGGCGGATTTTTTTGGCCAGCTTGTCCAGCAGCATCTGACCCAGGTAATCATGGAAGGTCCGCAGGACGTCCGCATCTTCATACGATTGCCCCGCCATCCGCTCCTTGAACAGCCGCGCCAGCTTGTTGCCGAAGCCCATCGGATGATCATACGCGTCCAGATAGATCTCGTCCCAGATGTCATACCACTGCGGCTGTGACTTCCCGAGCGCAATGTACGCCATCACCTTGCCCGCGACTGACAGACTGTCCTTGGCAAAACCGCCGCTAACCTGGAATGGGCCGAAATGCTGGGCGAACAGGCTGTACATGTTGCCGATCAGCAGGAAAATCGGGCCCAGGTTCTCGAATCCTCGCTGCTGCGCATCGTAGTAATACAAGCGCGGATACATGCCACCGTCCCATACGAGAACGTACGCACTCTCGCCACGGCTGGCAAACGGACTGCTGCAGTACGCACCTGCCACGTGAGCCGCCGCATGATAGTAGCTTACATAGGGAAGGGAGCGGCCGCCGATTCGCAGCCCTTCGAAGGACCATTCCTTCAGCAGCGGGTCCTGCGGACCCTGCTCCTCATACTGACCCACGGCCAATTGGTAGGCCTCGCCTCCGTCAGCCGCGTCCAGCCAGTTGTGGCCCTCGCCGATCGTCAGCCGCGGCTGAATCGCCAGGGCATCCTCATCGTCGCCACCCCAACCGTCCACTGCAAAATAATCAATATCTTCAATGCGGTAGCCTTCTGCTGCGAGAATCTCCTCAATAAGGGCTGTATCCTCAATCTGTGCGTACCGGCCTTTGTTACGGAGCTTCTCCACCTCAATGCTGAAGACCAGGCGCCCATTATCAACCAGAGCTACGGCTCCATCGTGCGTCAGCTTCAATCCGCAAATGATCATCTCCTGCGCCTCCTTTTATATTAAAACTCGATCTCGCGTAGCGTCTCTGCTGGCGTTTCCTGCTCCTGGTCGGCTTGGGACAGCTTGGCTGCGAGCGCCGAAACCGAGCGGTAATCAAACAAATCCTGTACGGTCGCTCGCCCCGGATACGCCTTCCCCAGCAGGGAATAGATGCGAATCAAGCGGTGCGAGTCGCCGCCGATGGCGAAGAAATCATCGGTTACGCCAAAATCCTCCCGGCCCAGCACATCCGACCAGATCTGCCATACCCGCTGCTCGATTTCGCTTCCTGGCTGTACCCTATCTTCGGCAGGGGTGCGGCTGTCCATGGCTGCCATGGCCTGACGGCGCAGCTCCCGGCGGTCAAGCTTGCCTGTCCGCGTGAGGGGCAGCTCGGGCACCTGCCACAGATGAGATGGTATCATGTAAGCCGGCAGTGTGGTGCGCAATCGTTGGCGCAGCTCTTCCAAGCGATTGTCGGCTTGCGAGCCTGCGGCACTCTGCGTAACCTCGCGGTTCGAGTGATCCGTCTGCCCCGCCTCTTCACGCAGGGATACGAAGCCGTGCAGCTCTGTCCGTCCGGCATGGCGTACCGCTACGACGGCAGCCGCCTCCACTGCCACGTCCGCAGCGAGCGCGGCCTCGGTTTCCCCGGGCTCGACGCGATAGCCACGGATCTTCACCTGCTCGTCCCGGCGCCCGGCAAACCGTAGTCTGCCCTCCCGGTCTCGGCGTACCAAGTCCCCACTGCGGTACATCCGAATGCCCGGTCGATAAGGGTCCTCACCGAATCTCTCGGCGGTCCGCTCCGCATCACCGATGTAGCCCCGAGCGACGCCTGGACCTGCAAGGTAGAGCTCACCTGTCGCTCCAGCGGGTACGGGCTCGCCGTCCAATCCCAGTACGTAAGCCCGCATCCCTGCGACCGGTTCACCGAGATGAACTGGAGAATCGTCGCACGCGGCAGACAAGGCATCCACGGTCGTTTCGGTCGGACCGTAGTTGTTGTATACCGCGTAGCCTTCGGCCAACAGGCCGTCCTTCACTGCTGGCGGCATGGGCTCACCGCCACATATGACGGTCCGCAGTTGCGGCGCGGGCGGCTCATCTTCACCCAGCAGCAGCTCGCCCAGAATGGAGGGAACGTAATTGACCAAGGTGATGGCTTCATCCACCAGACGTTTCCGGAACGCGGCTTTGTCCAGGACGAGTCCAGGCTCCGCGATCACGACCTTTCCCCCATGCAAGAGTGTGCCGAACCAATCCTCAACACTCGGGTCAAAGGTATAATCTGTTAGTTGAAGCACCGCCGTGCTGTCACCCAACGCGTAACGGCCCGCGAACCAAGTTGCTATGTTAATGACGCTGCCGTGCTCCACCATGACGCCTTTGGGCTTGCCGGTTGAGCCGGACGTGTACATGACGTAAGCCAAGCGGCCTGTTGACGAGGGCCCGCTGTCCGTATCGATATCCATAGCCGAAGCAGCCACTTGCTCCCGAGGCAATTGGTTCTCAGCTGTAAATCCCGCATGCTGAACTTCAGCATCGCTGGACCCCAGTCCGCGAGAATCTTGCACTAGTGCCTCGACATCCAGGACCTGTACACCAGGAGGGACACTAAGCTCAGCGGCCGCTGCCTGGTCCGCCAGCACGATACGCACCCTGCACTCCCCGAGCATATGACTGATTCGCTCCGGCGCTTCCTCCGGGTGGATCGGCAGATATGCGCCTCCCGCCCGCAGAATACCCAGCATCGCAGCCGGAATAAATTGGGACGGTCGCATCTGCAGCGCCACGATCTCCTCTGCGGCCAGTCTGCCTGAGCGAAGGGCATGCGCAATATGATCGGCCTGACGGTCGAGCGCTTCGTAGGTCCATTCGCCGTCAGCGCTTTTTACAGCGATGGCTTGTGGCGTCCGGCGCACCTGTTCGGCAAAGCGTCCATCTATCGTCCCGGTCGTGTCGGCGGGCTGGACCTCTTCCCCAAGCAGGCCCGAGCGCTCCTCTGACGACACCATTGCAAGCTCAGCGATAGGTGCCTCTGGCTGAGCTGTCAAAGACAGCAACAACTGACGATAATGCGCCAGAATGCGTGTTACACTCCGTTTGTCGTAGCGTTCAGACGGACTGCCAAGTGTCAGCTCCAGACGCTCACCGGTCATCACGCCCAGCGTGAGAGCGTAATGCGTCGCTTCCTCCAACTCATAGCCGCTGACGGAGAGTGAGCCATCCGCTGCACGCATAGCACCCGGTTCGACCGGATAGTTCTCCACGACGACGATGGAGTCGAACAAGCTCTCGCCTGGTTCGGGACCCGCCTTTTGAATCCGGGATAGTGGCATCGACTCGTAAGCTGCGCGCGCACGCAGATCGGCTGCTACCTGCTGCAGCAATTCCCCGACCGTGCTGTCCTCCGTTGTCCTGACGCGCAGCGGAACCGTATTGATAAATAAGCCAATCATTGACTCTATCCCAGGCAATGCAGATGAACGTCCGGATACCGTCGTACCGAACACCGCATCCCGTGTGAGGCCATAGCGCTGCAACAGCAGGCCCCACCCGGCAAACAACAGCGCAGCCAGTGTCACCCGCTGCTCTCTTGCCGCTGCACCCAACCGGTCCGTTTCCTCGCGACTGAGCTCCAGCACTGCCGCCACAGGCTCTGCAGCCGGGATGGCCTCCTCGCCTCCATACGGCAGACGAGTGGTTTCTTCCAGATCCTCCAGGTATGTATGCCAGTAGGTGTCTCCTGCCTCTGCATCTTGCTGCTGAAGCTTCTGCACGTAGGCTTTGAACGGTGCCGGATCGGCTTGCAGTTCTTGCCCCTTATTTCCGTAGGCAGCGAAGAAGCGCGAGAGCAACAGTCCCGTGCTCCAGCCATCGTACAAAATATGATGATTGCAAATCAGCATGGCATGCTGCTGCTCTGACAGCTTGCACAGCAGAATACGGTAAGGCGGCTCCGACAGATCAAACCCGCGTTCTTGCTCCTCCGCACGAAGCTCCGCCAACCGGGATTCAGGATCTGCTGCATCACTGTAATCATGACTGCTGATCTTGGGCTCATGACGCTTCAGTACAATCTGCACGGGCTGTGAGAGTCCTTCGTAGCGGAACACCGTCCGCAGCATGTCCGAGGAAGCTGCTACCTGATTCCAAGCATCCTGGAAGCGTTCAAGGTCCAGCATGCCTTCCAGCCGAACGACAAATTGAACGTGATAAAGGGCTTGCCCCGGTTCCTTCAGCTCATGCAGCAGAATGCCTTCCTGCATCGGCGTTAATGCCAGCATGTCCTGGACTGCGGCCTTATCGATCGACTTGGGTTTTAGGGCACCAGCCTTCTGGTTTTGTGTATGATTCATCTGTTGTGGACTCCTCTCCTTGAATCGCCAGTCAGCGTTTCCCGCATAAGACCCAGGACATGCTCTGCATCCTCATGGATAAAAAAATGTCCACCTTCACAAATGTTCACGCGACAGGGGCCGCTGGTATAAGATGCCCACTCCTCCATCGGTTCCGAGGGGCCCTCCAGTCTGCCCGTCAACACAGTCACAGGCATGGTCAGCTTGTCCATTTGCAATGCAGGCTTGTAGTTTTCCAGCAGCGTATAGTCTGCCCTGATAATCGGCAGGAACAATTCGCGCACATGCGGATCATCCAGCAGACCTGCCGGTGTTCCACCCTTTTGCTCCAGCTCCCTCTGCCATTCGTCATCGCTCATCTCCATCGCCCGCCGTTCCCGCTTGAAGGGAAGATGTGGCGGCAGCGCTCCGGACAGGATCAGATGCTCCGCTTCGGGCTGACCCATTGCCCGCAGTCTGAGGGCCGTTTCATAAGCGACCTTCGCCCCCATGCTGTGACCGAACAATACGTAACGTGTCGTGGACGCTTTTTGGAGTTCCGTCTTGATGATTCGGGCTGCGTCGGTTGCAGCCTCTTGCATATCGGCATAAAACGGCTCACCCATCCGGCTGCCCCTGCCTGCCAACTCGAGGGGGAGGACCTCAGCCTGAGCCAGCAGCGGGGCGCGCCATTTTTGATAAATCGAAGCCGATGCTCCGGCATACGGGAGACAAAACAGCAGCGTCTTCATGACCATCCCTCCTTTAGTCTGGCAGTGTTAGGCCGACATCCTGCGTTTCTGCCAGCCGGTAATAATACGCCGCCATCGCGATATCGAACACCGCCATGCCCATCGGGTTGAACATAACAGCCTCCGTGCTTGGCAAAGCCTGCATGGCTTCCGTGGTCAGGTCAGAGATCGGCAGCGTCTCCGATTCCTGCAGACCGCGCTCCAGATGCATCCGCTCAATATCCGTTCCTTCCCGGCACACTTCCTCCCAGTCATCTACCAGAATGGAGCTCGTATGGTCCAGAATATCGGGTGTAAAATCACGCAGCGAGACATTCAGCAGCAGGCTACCCGCCTTGGGCGCAAGATCAATATAGCCCTCGCTGCTGACCGTGCAGGTGACGAACAGATCCGCATCCTTGTAGGCCTCCTGCCAGCTGGCTGCCACGGTCACTTGGTCCCGCAACGCCTCAGGTACATCTTCAAGCGAAATGCCCCGCAGATCATAGAGGACAATCGAGCTAATCCGGTCACCGAGCAGTTCGCCAATCATGCGCAAGTGCAGCCGGCCGATCGGGCCGTACCCGACCATGCCTACCTTCCACGAGTCCGGCAGACCGTCACGCGACAAGTAGCGGCGCAGCACGGATGCGCTGACACCCGCCGTCCGGATGCCGCTGATGCGGGCCGCATTGAATACCGCCAGCGGACGTCCGGTTGCCGCCTCATTGAGAATGGTCATCGAATGCGCCCGCTGCAAGCCTTGCTCCAGGTTGCCGGGGAAGCTGGCCACCCACTTGATGCCTGCCGTATCCACCTCTCCGCCGACATAGGCAGGCATGGCGATGATCCGGTTTCTTGAATCCCCATAGCGCAAGTAAGGCTTGATGGGCTGGGCAAACTCTTTTGCTGCAAGAAGCTGAGCGGCTTCGTCGATCACATCCGCTGCCGCATGCCAATCGACGCCCAAACTGTCAATCATCTCGTCATTAAAATATCGCATGATGCAACGCCTCCTGATGATAAGTTATGTATAAGGACTTTCATGCCTCTTACCTCTATATGCTGCTTTCGTTCGTAATGCGCCAATCGGGGCGCGGCCGGCCGCCGTGGCCGCCACCTCTGTCTGGATGTGCCTGGGCATGACCGCCCGGGCCGTCTAATGCCCGGGTCGGCGACCGCCCGCTGCCTCGCGTACGGATGGCCACGGTGCTTCGGGAGCGCCGCTGCTGGTCAGCTGCGCAGTCCACTCGGGATTGTACAGCGTGTCCATATAGGCCATGCCACCGTCCGCGCAGATGAAGGCTACCACAGGCTTGGCTCCACCACTGGCCCAGTTCTCGAAATACCGCGACAATGCGGCATACACGGTTCCCGAGGAGCCGCCAACAAACAGCGCATGCTCACGCATCAGTCGGTTGCAGCCTGCCACCGTTGCGGCTTCGGGGACGAGGATGATGTCATCGATCTGCGCCTCCCGCAGATTGGGCGGAACGATGCTGGAGCCGATTCCGGGGATCAGTCGCTTGCGCGGCGTATCCCCGAAGATGGCCGAGCCTTCCGTATCGACAGCAATGATCCGTGCTGCAGGATGGCTCTCCTTGATCCGGCGCGACACGCCTGCCAGCGTACCGCAGGAGCTGGTGCCGATGAAGACATAGTCAATGCGTGGCAGAGCTTCCGCCAGTTCTTTGCCTACGCCTTCATAGTGACTGCGCACACTATCCGGATTGTCATATTGATTGGTCCAGAACGCGCCTTCAATCTCGGCTTTGAGTTGCTCAATCCGCTTCAGCCGTGACAACAGATAACCGTTGGTCTGGTCACGGACGGTGACTTTTTCTACTCTTGGCGAGAGGGAGCGCAGCAGCTTTTCGTACAATGGGTTGATGTTCGGATCAATAACGGGAATGAACCGGATGCCAAGTCGGCGACACAAGGACGCCAGTGCAATGGCAAAATTGCCCGATGATGATTCAATGACCGTCGTTTCCTCCGTAATTTCTCCCCGGGCAATGGCAGCCTCCAATATGGTGTAGGCCGGACGAATCTTCACGCTGCCGGTATAGTTATGACTCTCCAGCTTGGCGAACAGCTGTATCTTATTGTGTTTGAGCTCCACCAGCGGGGTATTGCCGATCGCTTCGCGCCATGATTGGAGTCGTTCCAGCATATGCATCCCTTCCTTCCGGTTCATGGCATGGTTTGGACGCCTTATCGCGCCTGCCGCACCAGTTTCCCTGTATCCATCTTCAATACGTGATCTGCAGTATCAAAATAAGCATCGTCATGCGTGATCGCAATGACGCATGTACCTCGCGCCTTCATCTCCGGCAGCAGCTTCTCATAAAACATCCTGCGGTACGACGGATCCTGGTCCGCCGCCCATTCGTCGAACAGGCAAATCGGCCGGTCCTCCAGGTAGGCGAGCAGCAGCGCAAGGCGTTTTTTCTGTCCCGTGGAGAGGCTGGTCGTGCTGAAGGTTCCGTCTTTCACTTCGACCTTGCCATCTAGCTCCAACAAGCGGAGATAGGCAGCAATCTCGTCCTCACGCCCTGACGTACGGATGCCATACAAGGCGTCGAATAGGTGGAAATCTGCAAAAATAGCGGTAAACTGCTCCCGCAGCGCTTCGCCGTCAACAGGTTGCCCATTCATCAGAATCTCGCCTTCGTCGGGACGGTACAAGCCTGTGATCAGCTTGGCCAGACTGGACTTGCCGCTGCCATTGCCTCCGGTAATGAAGGTCACTTCCCCGCTGCGGAACGTATAATCCACCGGACCTACTGCGAACCGACTGCGGCCATCCGCATTCTCCGGATAACGGTACACGATGCGGCGAAGCTCCAATGCCAGTTCAGGCAAATGATTGAGCTTGTGGGACTGCCCCGTTCCAGCCTCCAAACCAGCCTCCCTGGAAACCGCCACCTCCTGCCGCCCATCAACGTCCGGTATGGGGGCTGTCCCGGCCGCCGCATAGGCCAGCCGGCGTTCGTCGACCTCGCGAATCAGCTTCTTGACGCGACCCCAGCTGACGCGAATCAGAGCGATCTGCGGCAGGGAGTCCAGCAGCTGATTGACTGGCCCGGTCATGTACAGGAAGACAAAGACGTAGCTGCGCAGCATATCGCTATCCATCTGTTTGAAGATGGCCGGGAACAGAAACACTACACATCCGATGACGAGTACGAACAGCGTCTCACCAATGATAAACACGTGGACGAAGCGCATCTGCGCCCCGGTCCGCTTGTCCCGGAAGGTCTCGCAGCTCTCATCCATCGCACTGCGGAAGCCCGCCCGTCTGGCGCGGCTCAGGGACAACTCCTTGAAGCCCCGCAACAGATCGGCGATGTAGCCGAAGAAGCGGTTTTGGATATCCCGCGTCTCTTCAAACAGCTCGTTCGCTTTTTCCCCAACCAGATAGTAGATGCCCGCAAGCACGGCGATAATGACCAGAGATAGCAGCAGTGCATAGACATTCATAATTCCGAGGTAAGCGAAGCAGCAGAGCAGAGTCACCACATTCGTGCCGCCTGTCACAATCAGCCCGATCGAGCTGCTGATCTCCTCCGTATCGCTGCTCAGCGTCGCCTCGACGCGCCCGCGCTCCATGCGCTCCATATGGGCATAGTCGGTATCCAGCAGCTTGCCAGCCAGCTCCATCCGTTTTTCATAAACGAACTGGTTAGTCAGCCGTACCAGCATGGATTGGATATAGCGCTGGCCCACAACGTACATCAGCACCGCCAGTCCGAAATAGGCGATCAGTCCGCTGGTCAGATTGTCACTCCGGACAAAGGATTCATTAATGACAAAGATGATCATTGCATTGCCGAAGCCGCTCATGACCGCCAGGACCACCGGCTGCAGAAGCGATCGATCCTGCGCTCTGGGGAACCAGGCGATCAGCAGCGAATAGAGCAAATAAAGAACGATTACGCCTGCAATCAGCCATACCGCCATCATTACCGTATCCGGCAGCCAGACCTCGACGAAGTGCCAGCTCAGGCCAAGTCCGATGACTTGAGGCAAATAGTATAGCGCCGCTGCAGCGATAGCGGCTGCCACCAAACGTCCGGCCAAGGCCGTCAGCCACTTCCACGGCCTTGGCTGGGGCCGCCGCACACCGCGCAGCACATCCCGCAGCGCCAAGCCCAGGTAGGCCAGAATCAGCAGAGCCGCCGGAGTCAGGATGACCAGCAGCGCTACGGCAAATGTATCCGCACGCTTGAACAGGTCCTGCTTGGGTACAGGTGGTTCGTTGCCCAGCCACAACTGAAGTACACTTTCTCCGATCAAAGCCGTCGTATCGCTATTGCGATTCGCCAGTATCGCTACGCCGCTGCCCTCCCCGGGTCGAAAAGCGACAAACGAGGAAAACGCGGGATTGCTGCCCGTATGGGCATATTCGCCCTCGCCGTCCTGGTACACTTCCCAGCCCGCTGCATACGAGGATCCCGAAGCCGAAGGTGCGACCGTGCGATCAGGCTCAAGGGTAGCGTCCAGCCAGGCCGGGTCAAAGCCATCAGGCAGCTCTGCTCCGAGCAGCAGCTCCAGCCAACGCGCCACATCATCCGGCGTGCTCAGGATGTAGCCGGATGGGGCATTGCCCTCGTAGAGCGGCGGGTCATATGCGGCCGGTTCGGTAAAACGGCCTTTGTAGCCCTGGCTAAGATCCTCCGGGTCGGCACCCGAGATTCCGACCACGGTCTCTTCAAGGCCCAGCGGCTCCAGTACGGATGCGGCCATGTAGTCGGCGAAGGACTCACCTGTCACGGTCTCAATGACCAGACCCAGCACCGCATAATTGATCGTCGCGTATTCATAGCGAGAGCCTGGCTCAGCTGTCAGTGGCTGACCGAGCAGCGACCGCACCGTGATTTCGGCTGCCGCTTCGCCTTCCGTTGGCGGAATCTCGCCAATCGAGGAGAACGGGATGCCGCTCGTATGATACAGCAGCTGCCCCAGCGTAATGGTTTGCGGCTCTCCCTCATAGCTGAGCGCAAGCCAAGGAATATAGTCGGTGACGGGGTCATCCAGTGATAATCGGCCTTCGGCTTGCAGGCGCATCATAGCGAGGCCAGTCAGCGCTTTGCTGTTGGAGCCGAGCTCATAGAGCGTGTCTCCGTCCGTCGGCCGCGAGGTCTCTAGCTCCGCATAGCCAAAGCTGCGGTTATAGACGGTCTCGCCATCTTGAACGATGACAACCGATAGGCCCGGAATTTCTGCACTCCGCATCCGGTCCTGGACCAATGCCTCAATGTCAGCTAACCGTTCCTCAGCAGAGAGCACGGCTTGCGCCGACACCGGCGAGAGGACTGCGAGCCAGCAGAGCCAGCCGACCAGCATCAGTAGAGGAAGCCGGTACCGTTTACTCATGAAACAGCCCCTCCAGTTCATCCTGACTGAGTTCTACCGTCTCAAAATCTGTCTTGGTAAACCGGCCTTCCTTCGCACGTGTACAATGCTCCAACACCTGATGGAGCTGTTCGCGCCAGTTGGCGGCCAGAGCACTTGCGTCTGCCGAAACGCCCTGATCAACCCGCACTTTCAAGTACAAGCGTCCAGATACCGTCCATGCAAGCGCCTCGATGTCACAAGCCGCGCCATTGCCCGGATGGCTGTCTGGGCCGGTAGCTTCATCCGCCAGTTCCAGCAGCTTACCAGCCCCTCCCGTTGATAGCTCGCCCAGATAGTTAAACATCACGCCTGGCTCTGGCTGACGCGCAAAGGCTTCATTGTCTCGCAGATACCGGGCAATCCCGTAATCGATCCCCTGCCTTGGTACGCTCCGTATACGTTCTTTGACATGAACAATTGCCTGTTCCATCTGATGCTGCTGATTCACGTCCAGCTCTACATTCGCTAAGCTTAGTCCCTGCAATTCGCTGCACAGCAGCGGCAGTGGGTAGAGTGTCGTGAACCAGCCGACCGTACGGGTCAGATCCTGTGCCCCCGGGAGCGGCTCTCGTCCATGTCGTTCCATCTGGATGACGAGCGTCTTTCCTGTTAGCCCATTACTCTTATTTAAAAGGGCACCAGCCAGCGCAGCCAGCAGCAGCTCTGTCGGTTCCGTGCGGTATGGCCGATTGGCTTCGCCTAGCCATAACGCCGTTTCCGGCGTTTCCAGCCATGCCTCGCCATCCACTGGCCCCATCGCCACCTCGATGTCTCTTGGCGTCATCTGCAGTGCTGGGCCTCCATTCGATTCCTTCTTAGCAACACGCCTACTAGCTGGTTCTCCACTGGCAGTCTGGACGCTTTGCCACTCCTCCCAATAGCTGATATCCCGGGGGCCGAGTGCAGCCGCTCTTGTCTCTAGCGCCCCGCTCCAATCCGCGTAGGAATCCGATTTTGCAGGAAGCTCAGGCCGGCTTCCCTGCCGCATGGCTTCCAGCAGCTGCTCCAGATCAGACGTCAGAATAAGCCAGGATACGGCGTCCACAACCAGATGATGCGCAGTCAGCAGGAGGCGCCGCCCCCGCTCGCCCAGCTCCAGCCAGCAAGCTGCGAACAACAATCCCTGATCCAAGTCGAAGCTGCGTTTGCATCTGATCGCAGCCTCCCTGATGGCTACGTCCAGCTCTCCACCAGATACAGCCGACAGATCGTGGCGGCTCATGATGAATCTGCGTTGTAGATGCTCCGGATTGTACCGCAGCCCGACAATTGTACCTTCGTCTGACCGATCCACATTGAGCCGCAATGCATCATGATGGCGAACAAGACGCGTCAGCGCTTCCTCCGCCATTACCGGCGTCACCTGCGTGTCCAGCCGGAGCAGCACCGATTGATTCCAATACTGCGGTATCGGGAACTCGCGCTGGACAAACCATGCCCCAATTGGCGGCAAGCCCAGCCTGCCTTCTACCGGTAGGCTGTCACCCGGAGCTGAACTAGCCGCTGTCATACGCTCAGCCATCGCGGCAAACGAAGCCGCCTCCAGAACGTCTGAGGGCTGCAGCAGCCACCCCGCCTCCTGCAGCCGCGAAGACAGCTGAATTGCCTTGATCGAATCCCCGCCCTCACGATAGAAATCATCTTGCTCGCCCAGGCTATCGTTGCGCAGCAACGCACGGGCAAGCGTCAGTAGCGTCTCCAGCCCACTTGAGCCAGTTGCTTCTGTGCTACGATGGCCGGGATAAAGCGTCCCCTGCGCATGCTTACCAAGCGTCACTTCACGCTCGACCAAGGTGCGACGGTCGACCTTGCCACTCGGTGTGAGCGGCAGCGCCTCCAGCCGAATGATTCGGGCAGGCACCATATAGGCTGGAAGCTGTTCCCCAAGCTGCTGTCGCAGCACGTCTTCCTGCATTCCGGCTACCCCAGTTACAAACGCCAGTAACGTGGGAGAGCCTCCCGCTAGTCCGACAGACACAACTGCCGCTTCCTTCACTCCGGGCTGCCGCTGTAGCTGACGTTCAATCTCACCCGGCTCGATCCGGTAGCCGCTCAGCTTGATCTGGTCATCGATGCGCCCGAGGTACCGGTACACACCGTTGTGATCCAGCAGCGCCAGATCACCGGTCCGGTACATCCGCGAGTTCGGATAACCAGGTTCAGGCACGAAGCGCTCCGCTGTCAGTTCCGCTCGTCCGCGATACCCGCGCGCCACGCCCGTGCCTGCGACGCAGAGTTCGCCGGGACTTCCAATCGCCGGCTGTTTACCATCCACATCGATTAGATAGAGACGGGCATGTGCCGCCGCTTCGCCAATCGGTACATCCACCTCCTGATCGCTGCGACTGTCGAACAGATGAATCATACAGCCAACGGTCGCTTCAGTCGGTCCGTATTCATTGTAGACCCGCGGTCCGCCCAGCGCCTCTGAGGCCGACTTGGCCAGCGAAGCGTGGAGTGCCTCACCGCCAACAATCAAGGTATGCACAGGTGTGCGTACTGGAGGTGCTTCACTCAGCAGCGCCAAGTGAGCGGGCGTCAGCTTGATGACGGTCGCGCGCGCCTCCGCTAGAATCGCTGGGAGGACAGAAGCCGTGTCGGATGGCTGCCGGTAAATCGCAATTCCTGCCCCGGCAACCAGTGGAGCGAACATCGAGGTTACGGTCAAATCAAAAGCAGGCGAAGAGTACAGGGCGAATATATCCGACTCGTCGCGCAGATAACGTTCTGTCGCCCATGTCGCATAGGCATGCAAGCTGCCATGCTCGACCATGACCCCCTTCGGTTTGCCCGTTGAACCCGAGGTGTATATGAGGTAAGCCAGATCTTCCGGCTGTGCAAGGACCTTGAAATGAGCCGTATTGGTTGCCCTAGACGGAGAGCACCACTCATCCACTCTCAATACAGAAGCTGAAATTGTACGCATTGCCTCTTCAGGAAGCTCACGATCAGCCACTATCACAACACATTCACTGTCCGACAGTACATCAGCAATTCGACCCGCCGGATGACGAACATCCATCGGCACATAGGCTGCACCCAGCCACAAGACTGCCCAAGTGGCAATCACCGATTCTAGCCGGTGCTCACTATACAAGGCAACCCTGTCTCCCCGGCTTACCCCATGGGCTACCAGCCAGTCAGCCATGGCCTGAATTTGCTGCAACAGTTGGCTGTAGGTCAGCATACGCTCTCCATCACGCAGAGCGATGCGGGAGGGGGCCTGCTCGGCACTGGCGATCAATGACTCAATAACGGTCCGGTGAGCGGGGGACTGTGACGATTCATCGATACGCTTGTCTGCTTCCTCCATTAGCACATGCAAGGGGGCGTTCGGCTGCTCCAGCACTTGCTCCAGCAACGCAACCAGTTGAAGTCCAAATGATGCAATCTGTTTGCGGGTAAAGAGAGACAGCTTGTAATCCAGATCCAGCCGGATTTGCCCCTCGCCCCAGTTCTTGACGATCAGCTCCAGCGGGTATAATTGCTCGCCCTTATATAACTCTTCACTGAGTAATGGACTGTCCCCCAGCTGTTCATGCGGATTGAAGATATACGTGTTCAAACAGACCTGAAACAACCCCTCGCCTTCTGGCAGTCGGTCCCGCAGCTGCCGAACAAGCAGATCGTAGGGATATTTCTGATGCAAATACCCCCGCTTGAACTGCCGGCGTAACTGCTTGAGCTGCTGCATCGCCGACGCTTCGAGGCTCACGTTGCAACGCATGGGCATCGTACTGACATACATGCCGATCGCGGCCTTCTCTTCCCGTGTCGAACGGTTGTATACGGGGACACCCAAGGTCAGCTCGTCCACCTCGTATGTGCTGTGCATTCCAAGTTGCAACACCAGTCCGAACAACTCATGCAGCGAAGTGCCCGCTTCCTGTGTCCACTTCAGCGTACGCACCGCCAGCTCGGCTGGCAGCTCCATCGACCAGCGGCCGCCCTTGCGCCAATCTGGAGAATCGCGGAACGGCAGCGACGGCACCTCCTGGAACTGCTCCAGCCAATAGTTGCGGTCTCGCTCCATACGTGGGGATGCGAGATATGCCTGTTCTTTGTCCAGCAATTCGATATAGGTCATGTCTGTCATCTCAGGCAAGCCGCCGGCTTCCGCTTCAGAATCTGCTAGCTCGGCATAACAGCTGCTCAATGCCTGGGTGAACAGCTGCGTCGACCAGCCGTCGAAGATCAGGTGATGGATTTTGACCAATAGTCCCGTCTCGCCCCTGCCCGTCCGAAAGATCGCAAATTGAAACAGCTCACTTGATAGAAGCTCGAAGGGCTGCCGGATCGCTTGGTCCAGCCAATCCTGCAGCGCCTGCTCCGGGTAACGGCTGTGACGGCAATCAAACGTTGGGATATGAGGGGGTACGGGAGGATGGATGGTTTGGAAGACTTCGCCATCCTTCATTGTGAGTCGGATTCGCAAGGAGGCATGGCGCCGCAGGACAAGCTCTACGGCTCTACTCAGTCTCTCCTCGTCAACAGGACCAGGCATCCGTGCAGTGCCACAAATGTGATGTATGGTGGTACCCGGATACAGCTGCTCGATATACCAGATTCGTTTTTGCGGATGGGTCAGCGGCAGGAGAGCCCCCGCGGTTGCTATGGTCATCGTCGATTCTCCCCTATGTGTGCTTAAACACAAACAATATGTGGGGCTGCCCTCAAAAGGGAGCCTGCGGTCCCGGATCGATCTTACGATCGCTGTTGTCTCCAGATTTCTTGATTTTTTAACCGCTCTAGCGGTTGAAATCCGGGGACAGCATATGCTTTCGAAGCGAGCTTTTCTGCGAAAAGCTTTTAGGCGAACGCTTCGCAGCGTATGCTCCCGAAGTCGCTTTCTTTCAGAAAGCGTTGACCAGATTCGATTCCGTGCCTCTTGGGCCCTGTTTGAGCAGCCGATAAGTGTAATGTTTAAACAATATGTTTAAACAATATGTATGTAGGTATAGATGGTTTTTTTCATTCCATGACGGGTCACACAATACACTACTTTTTCACCAAATGAACCCATTCTGAACCGATTTTCATAATTAAGAAAACTTAATGCTAAAATTTTGTTAAAATCCCAGCAGATGCATTGTTTATGGGCTTATGAGGTGAACCAGTAAATGGACAAGATGCGAGGTGTGGGGCAAGGGGTAGGCGGTGTGTGGAACTCAACCATCTAATATGACTTCTATATTCCGCTATATATACAATAAACAGAGGATTTCGCATCAAGCGCCGCATTTATTCCCTTATTTACGCTCTGGGCTTAACTAACCAATGGTTAGTTGCGATTTAACGGAAGATATGCGTCGTATAGTTTGAAATGGAGCGTTTTCAAGTGCTATAACGGAAAATATGCACCACAAAATTCTGGAATAATACAACTTAGACAGCCGGACCCTCGCCCTACAATTTGCGCAGTTGGTAGCATTGGCGGTGGTTAATCCCCCCTTGCTCTGACTAACGCCTTGGCACATTACAGCAGCCATTCAGCGGGTTGCTGAGCAAATTGAGGAACAAAGGTGCGTTACAGCAGTCATCCAGCGGGTTGCTGAGCAAATAGAGGAACAAAGGTGCGTTACAGCAGCCATCCAGCGGGTTGCCAAGCAAATAGAGGAACAAAGGTACATTACAGCAGCCATTCAGCGGGTTGCTGAGCAAATAGAGGAACAAAGGTGCGTTACAGCAGCCATCCAGCGGGTTGCCGAGCAAATAGAGGAACAAAGGTGCGTTACAGCGGCCATTCAGCGGGTTGTCGAGCAAATAGAGGAACAAAGGTGCGTTACAGCAGCCATTCAGCGGGTTGCCAAGCAAATAGAGGAACAAAGGTGCGTTACAGCGGCACGATCAACGGGTTGCCAGACACATCTTATACACGACTTAGAAAAATCATAGTTTCCTATACAATAAAAAAAGCTCAACCACCTGTGAAAGATGATAGAGCTTCGGTTACTTCTGGGTTCGATATAATGCCAGATTGGCCTCATGCTGCTTGCGGAGAAAATGCGGAAACCGCAGGCCATGTGCGGCGACAAATTGTCCGTAAGCCGCGGAGTCCTGGGCGCCGGATGCGATATCGGCGACCAACGATAGGTACGTCTCTGAGAGACGTATCCGCCGATCGATCTCAGCCGGGTCAGCGGTAATAGAGCCATGACAGGGAATCAGGGTGGCACCCTCGTTACTCTGAAGGATGGCAGACAACTTGGCCAGCGTCTCATCGTATGCCTCGTAGCTGTCCGTCACAAATGGAAATTCCAGATCCGAGAGATAATCGCCAGGCATCAGTAATCCCCCTGGCTCGATCCAAGCTGCCAGACCATCCCGATTGTGACCGACCGCTTGGAAGAACTGAAGAGTCGTCCTGCCAACCGTTAATTGCTGTCCGTCATTCCCGATCACATGGTCTACCTTGGGATAGATGAGGGGATAAGGTCGGTCGATATAAAAATCGTCATCGATGGCTTTAACTTCCTCCACCGCGGCTTCGCGGTCGGGATGCTCGACAAAGGCCTGGCTTGCAATGACGGTGGCATCGGCAAAGGCGCCGTACCCTGCAATATGGTCGCTATCCGAGTGCGTCAGCAGCAGATAGAGCGGCCGCCCCTGTCGCATCTCATCGACATAGCTGCGGATTCCCTCAATTTCATCGGGCAGGTACCCCGGGTCGACAACAAGTACAAGGTCAGGCGTGTCGACGATGCAGCTGTTAAGTGCATATAGACGACTCGTAAAGAGGCGAAAGGACGCACCCATTGTATCAGGCTGTGAAAGTGGACCGTTCACGAGTGATCCCACCTCCTGAAGATGTTATGGTTGGTTATATTCCCGCTGCCGCATCGCTTCAAATAGCAGCACCGTGGTCGCCATGGCCACATTCAGCGATTCGGAGCCGCCGCGCATCGGGATGCGGACGGTATCGTCGAGCAGCGCCTGCACCTCGCTGGAGAGGCCGCGCGATTCGCTGCCCATGACGACCCAGGTCGCCGGCTTCCAGTCCTGGTTATAGCAGCTGTTCTGTGCCTGCAAGCTGGTCCCGATTAACCGGGCACCGCGGTTGCGCGCCTCCGGCAGCAGCTCCAGCAGGTCTCCCTCTATCACAGGTAGATGAAACAACGACCCCATCGTCGAGCGGACGGTCTTGGGGTTGTACAAGTCGACGCAGCCGCGGCCGAGTACGACCGCATCAGCCCCAACAGCATCAGCGCTGCGAATAATGGTGCCTACGTTGCCGGGATCCTGCACAGCGTCCAGCACGACGACGAGTGCTCCTTCGCGGTACAATGCCTCGGAATCCGGCTGGCGCTTGCGGGCCACCGCAAATACAGGCGGCGGGGTGTCTGTGCCAGTGCAGCGCCCCATAATCTGACGGGAAGCAGCAACACGTTCCACATCAGCGGTTTGTGCCAATTCTTCCGGCCACCCCCGTACAACATCATAGACGATGCACTCCAGCTCTGCTCCTTCAGCGAGTGCCTCCTGTACCAGGTGTACGCCCTCGATCAGGAAAGAGCCGCTGCGGTCACGGTGCTTTTTCTCCAGCAGCGCAGCCCAGCCTTTTACACGCGTATTCTGAACGGATGTTATATGTAGTTCATCTTGTCTTGCCATTGCAACTCAACCTTCCGAAAACGCAAGCTCTAGCTCCGTCAAATCTGTATTTTTGCCGACGACGACCAATACGTCCTCCGGGTGGATCAAATCTTCCGCATAAGGCGAAATGTTCATCTTCGCGCCGGTCTTAATCGCCATGACATTACACCTGTATTTGGCTCTGATATCCAGTTGCTTCAAGTTGAGCCCAATCATCTGCGGGGTGGCCTGAATTTCGACAATGCTGTAATCATCAGAGATTTCGATGAATTCCAGAATGTTCGGCGAAATCAGATGATGCGCCAGTCGCATCCCCATGTCCCGTTCGGGATAGATCACTTTGTCAGCGCCAATTTTTTGCAGCACCTTGCCATGCAGCTCATTCTTGGCCTTAACGATGAGTGTCTTCACTCCCATGTCCTTGAGGATCAAGGTCGTTAGGATACTCGATTGAATATCTTCTCCGATCGCGACCACGACAACGTCGAAATTGCGGATTCCGATTTGCTTCAGGGCATCCTCATCCGTTGAGTCGGCAATGACCGCATGCGTGACGATATCGACCACCTCATCGATTCGCTCTTCACTCGTATCAATTGCCAGCACCTGAAATCCCATCTGGGTCAAACTATTCGCGACACTGGAACCGAATCGTCCCATGCCGATGACGGCAAACTGCTTTTTTGCCATTCCAGCTCTCTTCCTTTCAAATGGCTTGCCACCCCCTTATTATACCATACCCCTGCACACGCGCATCCCTATCGTACAACCGGCATGAAACCAGCAGACGCTGGGCAACCTACAATAGAAAATAATCCGCTTGGAGGGATAACAACGTGAATGATATTAACCTGAGGCAAGCCATTATCCAGCGTGTTTATGATAAGTCCAATGAAGATTTAGTGGAGGTCATTGAAAGCTCAGTCGGCAGTGACGAGCGGGCGCTGCCTGGCCTTGGCGTGCTCTTTGAGATGATCTGGCTGGAGAGCGAGCAGCCCCAGCGGCAAGCGATGGTCGAGAATCTGCATACGAAGATTCAAAAACAAACACCAGCCGGTGCTGAGTAATACGGCGCTCCTTGATAAACAAGTTGCCCACCCACGATCGTGCGCGAGACGGCAGGATAGTCATTCAGCAGTTCGACAATGAGCAGGTCAGCCTGCTTGCCTGCTGTAATGGAGCCTAACTTCTCTCCTACGCCTAGCGCTTGCGCCGGGTATAAGGATGCCATAGCTGCTGCCTCGGGCAAGGAAACGATGTCTTCCTTGGCCAGCTTGAACACTGCTGCAAGAAGCGAGGCGGGATGGTAGTCCGAGCACAGCACCCGAGCCGCGCCATCCCGAATGGCGTCGGCTGCACTCATATTGCGATCATGGGAACCGCCGCGCACGACGTTGGGCGCACCTACACATACATGAAGCCCTCGCCTGGCCGCGTGCCGGGCGGTTTCTATGTTCATCGGAAATTCAGAGACCGATACGCCGTACGCGGCAAATGCGTCCACCCGCTCAGGCGAATCATCGTCATGCGAGGCGACCGCAATGCCGCTGTCCGAAGCAAGATTGCCTAGCGTGCGCAGATGGGACCAATCGACCAATTGCTGACGTGTCAGCAAATCCCGGACAATATCCTCGACCTCTGCCGCCGATACGCCCTGGTTCTTCATCACATAGCGCTCAAAGGATCCTGGCTCCCTGTATTGCCCTTGACCCGGCGAATGGTCCATGAATGACAGGTAGTCCACCTGCTTGTCAGCGATGAGCTGTTCGATAATGGGTAACCCGGCCAAATGGGCCACTTCGTAGCGAAGGTGAATGCCATGACGGACCACGGCACGCCTTGCCCGAAGGTGATGAATTAAGGCAATCATTTGTGTCAGCAAATGGTCGCCTCGGAGGCTGAGGCCGACACCGAGCGACAGGGAATGGTACATGGAGGTGATCCCGTGTACAGGCAGCTTGCGTTCAAACTCAAGAAAAGCCATCTCTAGCGGGAAGAGCGTACCAGGCCTCGGTTGAACTTCTTTTTCAATCGCATCGCAGTGAATATCCACCAACCCTGGCATGATGTATTTTCCCCTGGCATCCATACGTTCATACGATCCGGCCCCCTGCTCAGCTAACCAATGCTCTCGCTCCTGCTCCGTCTCCAAAACAGCGCTTATCGTATCCCCCTTAACCACAATATCTGCCTCAATCAACTTGTCCGGCAAGACGACCAGCCCATTCTGTATGTATAGCAACTCCCCCACCGCTCCACCCTCCTCATTAAGTTTATAATATATTATATTATGCTTTTCTGACATAAAAAAACAGCCCGTTCGAAAACGGACTGTTCCTTGGAACAAATAAGGTCATTAAGAGGTCGAAGGTTCTAGCGCTTCCATGGGCTCAGGACGTTCGCAGGTGCTCTGCATCGTATAATGCTTGCCTTCAGCCGAAGCATCGTGAAAGCCATGCATAGCCTCCAACACATGGTACGCCAGTTCGCCGCTGGCACGGTGGGGTCTGCCCTCGGCAATTGCACGCGCCATATCCGCCACACCGATTCCGCGGTTGTTATCGGTATGACCATGCGTCAGTGGAATCTCTTCCCACTCCTTGCTACCTGCCTTGCGCAGCTTGACCACACCGCCAAAGTTATTCGGATCGGGAATGAGCAAGCTTCCTGCACTGCCATGCATCTCGATGTTCGGCAACGACGTGCCGCCCTTCGTATCGAAGCTGGTGATCAGCGTACCAACGGCGCCGCTGGCAAAATCAATGACGCCTGCGAGATGCGTAGGTGTCTCGACTTGAATCACTTGTCCATGCTTGG
The DNA here is from genome assembly GCF_000378385.1 of Paenibacillus daejeonensis DSM 15491. Classification (GTDB taxonomy): domain Bacteria; phylum Bacillota; class Bacilli; order Paenibacillales; family Paenibacillaceae; genus Paenibacillus_D; species Paenibacillus_D daejeonensis. The sequence continues at coordinate 357,016 of NZ_KB899662.1, forward strand.
GCTGGCTGGTGATGGTCCGCTCCGGGTAGGAAATGACGGCCGAACCCGTAACCCGGCGAATCGGTCCCAGAAGGTTCACAAAAGCGGTCAGATAATACGGTCCCATATCGAACATTGGGCCGCCCCCGCGCTTGTAGTAAAATTCCGGATCGGGATGCCATACCTCATGACCGCCCGATAGCATGAAACCGGACACCGAGATGGGAGTGCCAATGGCTCCATCGTCGATCAGCTTGCGTACCGTCTGGATGCCCCCGCCCAGAAAGGTCTCCGGTGCACTCGCCAGGCGAACACCATGCTTGTGCGCTGCTTCCAGCATAGCCAGACCTTCTTCACGGGTGACCGCCAGCGGTTTCTCCACGTAGACGTGCTTGCCAGCCTCCAGAGCCTGGATACTCACCTTGGCATGCGCTTGCGGGATTGTCAGGTTGACAACAATATCAATCTCCGGATCTGTCAGCAGCTCATCGACTGACATCGCCTTGGGGACGCCAAACTCCTCGGCCCGCGCCTTGGCACGTTCCAGATCAAGGTCCGCACAAGCTGCCAGCTCAACCTCCGGATAATCCTTGAGATTCGTAAAATAGATCTTGCTGATATTGCCGCAGCCAACGATGCCTACCTTGCTTCGCTTCATGTACTTGATCACTCCTACGTATTAGAGGTTGTTCAAAGATGACACAACTAACGTGCAGCCCAGAGGAAACCACGGCGCATGAGTTCAGTGACCTGCGGAATCGCCACAATATTGGCCACATGACCAAGCGTATTATGGTAGACGCGGCCCTGGCCCCACGTTTTGGTCCAGACGACCGGCATTTTCACGTCATCAAAATTGGTTGTTGCATGGATCTTGATGGCCGGATCGACATGCATATAATATTTCTCCGAGCTGACATCGAAGTCACCGATTCCTTCGGTAAGCGGATCAGCAGCGTCTGTCATCTCTACTCTGTAATCCACTCCGTCGCCTCCCGGATGGGAGACCCATTGACCGCCTACCATATATTGATATTCGACCTCGTTCCGGAAGGAATCGGACATCCCGCCATGGCATCCGGCAATTCCACAGCCCGCGTGAACAGTATCCAGCAGTGGGCGAAGCTGCTCTTGCTTGATGGTGCTCATCGTCCAGATGGGAACGATCAAATCAAGCGAAGCCATCAGCTTCTCATCCGTATACGTATCCAGGGTATCACTGATCGTGACGTTGAAATTCTCGTTGCGCAGCACATTGGCGAACAATTCTGCGACTTGCTGCGGCTCGTGTCCATCCCATCCGCCCCAGGTGACTAGTGCTTGTTTCATGTTATTACTCATCCTTTCACAATTAAGATTGCATCTCCGACAAGCTGACCCATCTGCGCTCGGCAATAGAACGATCCACAGCCTCCAGCACTTCCTGGCATTTCACCCCGTCCACGAAGTTCGGTACCGGCTGGCGGTCCTCTTCGAGCGCTTGCATCAGCTCATGTACTTCATGCGTGAAGGTATGCTCATAGCCAATGGTATGTCCCGGCGGCCACCAAGCGTCCATATAAGCATGAGCCGGATCAGTCGCCAGCACACGCCGGAAGCCTTGGACATCCTCCGCATCGTCTGTGAAGTAGACTTGCAGTTCATTGACCCGTTCAAAATCAAACTTGACGCTGCCCTTGCTGCCGTTAATCTCGAAGGCATTGGTACAACGATGACCGGCTGCAAAGCGTGTGGCCTCGAAGCTGCCCAGTGCCCCTTCAGCAAAGCGAGTCAAGAAAAGGGTAGCATCATCGACAGTGACTGGCCCGCGCGGCGCTTCCTTGCTGCCCTTGGCGCTCAGACCCGTCATCGAGTCAGCCAGCGGACGCTCCTTGATAAAGGTCTCGCTCATGCCGATGACTTCGCCGAATTCACCTACCAGGAACCTTGCAAGGTCAATCAAATGGGCACCGAGGTCGCCATGCGAGCCTGAGCCCGCTACTTCCTTCTGCAGACGCCATACCAGGGGGAAATCCGGATCAAGGACAAAATCCTGCAGGAACGTGGCCCGGAAGTGATAAATTTTGCCGAGTCTGCCCTCGGAGACCAGCTTCTTGGCCAATTGCACCGCCGGCGCAAATCGGTAATTGAAGCCGATCATATGCTTAATGCCTGCCTTCTCGGCGGCTTCCAGCATTTCACGGGAATCCTCGAGTGTCAGCGCCAGCGGCTTCTCGCAGAAAATATGCTTGCCGGCTTCTGCTGCTGCCAGTGCAATCTCCTTGTGCGCATCGCTTGGCGCATTAATATCAATAAGGTCGATATCATCGCGTTTAACCAGCTGGCGCCAGTCCGTCTCTGCACTCTGCCAACCGAACTGTGCCCGGGCTTGTTCCACACCTTCCGGGTCACGGCCGCAAATGGCCGTCATCTCAGGCTTCCGCACATTAGGAAAAAACATCGGCAGCGCACGATACGCATTGCTGTGCGCCTTACCCATAAACTTATAACCTACCATCCCCACGCGAACCGGATTCATCTTCATACCGCCTCTCAATTATTAGGGTGTATTGCTTGTTTGAAGCCTCGATGACTCCCGAACGACCAACTGTAGCGGCAGCTCGCCATCTGTACCTGGGCCATTCGCTCCCGCGCTGTCCGTTGCAAGCAACAGGCGCGCGGCCCTCCGGCCCATCTCAAAGAAAGGGACTGCAACCGATGAGAGCTGAGGCTGGGTCAGCCGGGAACCGTCGGAGTCATCATAACCAATCAGTGCATAGTGGCGTCCTGCAATCAGCTCATGCTCATGCAGTCCTTGCATCAGACCGATGGCCATCCGGTCGTTAGCGGCAAAGATGCCGTCCAGCGTGCCGTTCTGGATGCGCTCAGCCAGTGGCCTGGCCAGCTCGTAGCCGCTCTTGCGTCCAAAGTTGCCCTGGTACACAAGATCGGATGCGTACACGAGCCCCTGCTGCTCCAGTGCTTCTCGGTAGCCCCGATGCCGGTCGATGCTGTTGGAGTAGGTTAATGGACCATTGACGAGCGCTATCCGGCTGCAGCCCTCTGCGATCAAATGGTTAACTGCCATTCGGCTGCCATCCACATGATCGGCATCCACGGTCCGAAATGTCTCCCCCTCAAACCGTTGGTTGATCAGACAAAACGGATGCTCTTCCGCCACCAGTTTGGCCAGTGCTTGCCGCTCCACCGGCAGGTCATGAAGACCCAGCATGATGCAGGCATCGACCTTGTGGGTGCGGAACAGCAAGTCATAGTCTCGTGGTTCGTCGGGCCACCGGAACATCAGCAGCAGGTCATACCCTTGCTCCTTGGCCGCCTCGCCAATGCCGCTCAGGATCTCCGAGAAATAATAGGTTGAGAACAGGTGAACCTTGGGCAGCGAAGGGATGATGACTCCAAGATGTCCGCTGCGCTTGCGCGCAAAGCTCCTGGCCAGCTGGCTGGGAACGTATTGCAGTTGCTCTGCCGCCTCCAGCACGCGCTGCTTTGTCTCCTCCCGTACCGGTCCCACGCCATTCAGGACTCTGGAGACGGTGGCTTCGGAGACGCCTGCCAGTTTCGCTACCTCTTTCCGCAAACCATGTTCCCTCCTTGTGTTGACTGTATCCTAGATGTACACGCGTACATTTTGCCATGAATGCGTTCTCCTGTCAATCATCAATTACGGAAAAACGACGAAGAGCTACAAGCCGAGCTTGCGCTTCTTCGCCAGAAAAATCAGCAGGGAAACAAGGATAGGGATGGTCATCACCTGAAACATCACGGAATAGCCGCTGATCATGCTGCCACTTTCCTGATGAGCATAGGTTACGATCGCTCCGGCCACGGTAGGCATCAACAGATAACCGAGGTCCACACCAATATAGCTGGTGTTGCCAGCCACACCTCGCCGTTCCTTATTAACCAGCTTCATGCATAACGTCTGAATGATGGGTTGGCAGATGCCATAGCCGAATGCGGATACAGCTCCAGCGAGCAGGAACATGGGCAAGGTGCGGGCGTAGCTGATCAGGATAAACGACAAGGCGAAGAACAGCATGCCAGGAATCAGCATTTTATCCAGTCCGTACTTGTCCGCCAGCTTGCCGCTGAAGGGCCGTGAGAATAACACGCACACCGCATAAGCAGTGAAGAACAAGCCGATATTCTGAACGCCGTTAATCTTGCCATAGATCAGTATAAAGGAATTGATACAGGAATACGCGCCCGCAAGAAAAAACATCATGACGGCAGGGACGAGTACCTCCCGCGCGTAAAAGTTATGAAGCGTCAGCTTGAAACCGCCAGAACGGTCTGGGGCCGGACTCTTCAGCCGTAAAGCCATGATCAGCACGCCAACCATCATGACGGCACCGACCAGAAACGTAAACGAATACCCGAAGGCATACACCAGCTCCAAACCGAGTGAGGGTCCGATTGCTGTCGCAACGGCTTGACCAAGTGAGAAGATGCCAATCCCCGATGCGATTTTGTCGTTGGGAAGCGCATCGCTTGCCAGCGCTAGTGACAGCGGAGCCAGGAAGCCCATGCCAATGCCATGCAGCAGCCGTCCCGCAATAATCATCTGGATCGAATCGGCGATACTGTAGCATAGAAAGGCTGCGCAGATAATGCCAACTGCAACGGCCAGCAGTCGATTGCTGCGAAAAAAACCGGTAGCCGGGCCTACGACGGGTCGGATGCCAAGCGCCGTCACCGCAAACATGCTCGATACCATGCCTACCATCACGGCCGTTGCACCAAGATGCTCCGCATAGTTCGGAATGAGCGTATTCATCATAAATTGTGCCATATTTAAAACAATATTGATCATAAAGATGCTGACAAATGCAGGGGTCCAGATGGAAGGAGTCGTCTGCGTTCCGGTTGGGGTTACATTCAGCTCAGACATAGGCAGCTACCCTTGCACCCTAGCGTGGCTGCCGGCTTCATGACAGCAATCTGCTCTGGATATCTGTCTTCACAACCTCATAGCCGCGCGCATGGAGATGTAACCCATCATACGTATAGGATGCTTTGAGCTTGCCCTTCTCATCTGTCAGCAAGTCATGGATATTGGCATAGTCCAGCTCCAGCTCGTTCGCTGTCTGCAGGAGCAGTTGGTTCATCATGAGGATTGCTTCGTTGGTTCGTCTGCCAACGACCGGGAACGGCAGGTCCGGCTCGGCATCATGATTGACCGGATAGATGGACAGTAGCACGATCCCTGTGTCGGGCAGACGCACCCTTACCGTCTCGCAGATCTCCCGGATCCGCGCCACGATCGCCTCCGGCAACTCGCCCTCGCCCAGGTCATTTGTTCCAATCAATAGGAATAGCTGGGCAGGCTGCAGATCCAGGATAAGCTGCTCGATGTTACGCAGCAGCCCTATTGTTGTATCTCCGCCGATCCCCCGGTTGTACAGCCGTTTGCTGGCTCGCAGCAGCTCATGTATGGGGAATCCTTCGGTAATGGAGTCGCCTGCGAATACAATGCCACCAGGCTCGACGTAACGGTTGAGCTCGCAATAATCTGCCAGCTTGCGGGCTTTCAGGAAGTCGCCCAATTGCTTCATTTTCTCTAACTCCCGGGAATCGGGAATCGGTGGGTTCTCTCTCATATGGCTCTCTCTTCCTTCCTCATACTGCCTTGATTAACGCAAAATCTCGTCCTGGATCAGCTCCGCCATATAGTGTGACAGCTCGGCGTAGTGATCGGTGATGTAGAGCACCTCCCCGCAAGCGGAGGCATGGCGGCCGAAGTGCCGACACAGCAGCCACTCGAGCGGAATATAAAGCTCGCCGTCCCGGTAGACCGCCTCGCACAGCATCGACTCTATCCGGTTGTCGAGGACACAGCCGATACTGCCTTGGGCAAACTGGAAGCTCCTGCCGTCTGGAAGATCCAGCTCCGCCGAGCGCCCCTCGTATGCTTCAACCACCTGAGCCCCCAGCAGCTCTGCTATAAACGACACCGGGGTCATCAGATAAGAGCCGCGGACGATGGAGTCTCCATTGAGACCATGATATTTCAGCTTATCGTGTAGAAATGCCGGCCCGCTCATCTCGACTAGTCGCTGGTGAACGTAGGCCTTGTTGCTGCCCGCCGCCAGCGCGACCGACCAGGTGTCGCCCTCAACTGAGCTGCCAGCCTCGCCCTCGACAACCCTGGCGAACAGATGCTGCCACACCAGCTCCGCATCGTCGAAGGTCTGGCCGTGATCCCGGTTCTTGACCTCATGGTAAACGAAGTCGGCATGCTCGCCAGTATAGAACGCGAGATTGTTCTCGCCGACGATCCGCAATCGCGGCAGCGAGTCGCAGCCATTCGCCCGCTTCCAGAAGTCCCGGTTGGATCGGATGAACATGCCGGTCTCGCCGTCATGGAACGGGATCTCATCATGCTCCATCCGAGACTGCATTACGGGTACCGCCGACGGACGGGTACGCGGCTCACCCTCCGGATCCCACAGCACCTCGGGCCAGGTCATGCCGGCAGAGCCTGATCCAGCGGCAAAGCGATGGCTATAATGCCGGAGCATCTGATTCGCCATAATATCCCCCATCGACATGCCATGAATGAAGATTCGCTTGGCATCGATCGCATAGGTACGCTCCATTCGCTCCATCAACGCCAGGATGACCTGCATGTCGCGGTTGTCTGCCGGGTCCTCCGGTGCCCGGTGCAGGTAGAACCCTTCGGGGTTGGGCTTGCCTATCATCTCTAGCGTCCTCTCCTCGCATTCGACCATCCATACCTTGCGCTCGCTCGCATTGGGGAAGAGCACGATGAAGCCTTCCCGGTCTGCAATATGCGTCCAGGACGTATAGATGGCCTGCCCCCAGCCTGTCATGAGGCCGCCATGCAGCGAGACGACCAGTGGTACATCAACCGATCCGTCATAGGTAGCGGGGATATATTCGTACCAGCTCGACACTGCCTCTCCGACGACCGCTTCTTGGTACTCGCGGAGCCGCTCGGGATAAGGCTGCGAGTTGTTGCCGTTCTCGTTGACCACCATGGTCGAGCCCTTGATCGCCTCCGGCAGATACTCCCGATTAGCTTCATTAGGCTCGCCCGGCAGCAGCTTAATGCTGTCCTTCATACTACTTCTCCCTCCTGTGTGTCAGATATCTCTCAAAAGGCCGAAGAGGCACGGAATCGTTCTGGAGAAGCGGAGCGCTCGCCTTTGTCCACCGATTTCAACCGCTAGAGCGGTTAAATAATCAAGAAATCGGGGGACAACAGCGATCGGAAGAACGATCCGTGACCGTAGGCTCTGTTTTGAGGGCAGTCTGATGCCTGTTACCCTTTCACAGCACCGCCCATGATGCCGCTGGCGAAATACTTCTGTAAGAATGGATACATCGCCAGAATTGGCAGGATCGCGACAAAAGCAATCGCCATCCGAATCGATACATGCGGGATCGTCGCGGCCGAGCTGGAGCTGACGCTCGTATATGAGATGACGGCCTGGATGTTCTGATTCATCTTGTTGAGCAGTGCCTGAATGCTAAGCATGTCCGGCTGGGTGATGAAATAGAGGCCGTTCTGCCAGTCGTTCCAGTAGTTTAGTCCGGTGAACAGACCGATGGTCACCAGAATCGGCTTGCCCAGCGGCAGGACCATCGTTGCGAAAATCCGGTAATACCCGGCGCCGTCTATCTTGGCCGATTCATAGATCTCGTTGGGAATATTGGTGGCAAAGTAGGAGCGAATCAGAATAATATTGAAGGCATTCGTCAGCAAAAACGGAAAGACATAGGCCCAAATCGTATTGACTACGCCAAGGCTGGTCCACATGATGTAGGACGGCACCAGACCGCCGTTGAACAGCATGGTGAAAAAGACCAGAAAGCTAATGATACTCGTGCCAGGCACGCCTCTTACCGAGAGTGCAAAGCTCATCATGGCCGTAATGATCAACCCAATAAAGGTGCCGATCAGCGTTACCAGGATCGTAATCCCATAAGCGCTGAAAATCATCTCTGAATTGTCGGCGATATAGGTATAGGCTCCGATGCTGAGCGTCTCTGGAAAATAGGAATAGCCATTCGCCACAAGCGCCTTCTCATCTGTAATGGAAGAGATAAACAGCAGCAGCAAGGGAGCAATCATCGCAATCGCAATGAGCATCAGTATGCCGTTCATGATGAATTGTTGAATCCTGTTGTCGATCATCACCATATTTCCTTTCTCTGCCCGGGATTTAGAACATGGCGTCCCTTGAGCTCAATCTGCGGACGAGCCCATTGGCCCCCAGCACGAGGACGAAGCCGACCACGGCCTGCATCAGACCGGTTGCAGCCGAACGTCCGATGCCTCCTGGAGACATCAAGGCGCTATAGACGTACGTGTCTATCGTAGCGGTCACGTTGAACAACGGACCGGAATTTTGCGGAATCAGATAGAACAGTCCGAAGTCGGAGTAGCAAATCCTGCCGATGCTCAGCAAAAACAGGGTAATGATTGCCGGCATTAGCGAAGGCAGCGTAATCCGCGTAATCTGCTTCCAGGCACCTGCTCCATCGATGGAGGCGGCTTCGTATAACGATTTGTCGATGACCGAAATCCCCGCAATATAGATCAGAATGCCATAGCCGACATACTTCCAGCATTGTACCAGCGTCAGGATGAGCGGCCACCAGGTCGGGTCGTTATACCACTGAATCGGATTACTCTGGAAGATGCTGTTGTTCAGCATGCCGTTCTGCTGGCTCAGAAATGCGAACACGACATAGCTGATGACGACCATCGACATTGTAAACGGGAGCAGCACGGAGCTTTGATAGAATTTCTGGTATCGTTTGCTTTTGACGTTCGTAATCATAATCGCAATGATGATGCCAATGACGTTGTTGACCAGAATAAAGGCTACATTGTAGAGCATGGTATTACGAATGATGATCATCATATCGTTGGACTTGAACAAATATTCGAAGTTGCGCCAGCCAACCCACGGACTGCCGAGCAGTCCTTCGGTCGCTTTAAACGACTTGAAGGCGGCGATAATACCAGCCATGGGCACATAGTTGTTAATTAGCAGATATAGCGCGCACGGGATCATCATGACATAGAGCGGCATATACGGCTTTAGTTTCCTCATCCCTATCCGTTCCCTTCGTCGCTAGTGGCCGAAGGCTGCGGGGCAGCCTCCGGCACGTCGTTTTATTACTTGCTCGCCAGCCATTCGTCGAGCTGACGCTGCTTCTCGTCCATGACGGCTTGCAGGCCGGCGGCGTACAGCTCGTCGTTGAACTTTTTCAACGTTGGCTCAATATCAACCGCACCGAACGCGAGGGCATCCTCATACTTCGCCAGTACAGCTGCCAGTTGGGATTGTTCGGTCGCGACCGCCGAGGAGTCAAAGGTAAATCCATACGCTTTGGAGACCAGCGCATCATCACTGAACGCTTTGTACTTCTCCCAGATACCTTCCGGACTGCCGCTCCATGGTGTCATGAGATACTGGTTGGGATAGATAAAGCCGAAATCGTTGTGGTAGTTAACAGTAGAGACCGACGCGCCTTCCGGATAATCAGCCTGACCCTGGTCGTTAACGATCCAGTCCTTACCTGGGACGCCCCAGTTCAGCAAATCATTAAACTCTTTGTTCGTGTAAGCCCAGTTCAGGAATTCAAATGCCTTCTCTTTGTTCGCCGAGGTGTTCAGCACGACGTTCAGAGCGCCATTGACGGCGGTCGTTGACTTCATCTTGTCCGACACCGGGATCAGCACTGTATCGTAGCCGGTTTGCGATTTCACATCCGTCAGGGCATTGGCGCCATAGGAAGCGAAGAAGGCAAACGTTTTGCCCGCTTTCATCTTGGCCTGGCCCAGCTCCTTGTCGACAGCGATGTCCTTGGACGAATAGCCTTTTTCGAACCATTCACGGTTGAGAAGTGCAAATTGCTTGTATTGGTCCGATTCGTACCAGTTCGTAATCTGGTCCGTCTGACCGTAGTTCTCCAGCGCGCCGAACTGATCGCCCACGCCGTCGATATACGTAATTGTGTTCAGACCAAAGGTCCGGTAGCCATTAAACGGTGTCATGTCGGGATACTTCTCCTTGACCTCTGCGAACAACTCGGTCAGCTGATTGAAAGAGGACATGTCGTCGGTGGTGATGTTGAAATCCGCAGCCTCGTAGCCCAGCTCCTCAAAAATGTCCTTGCGGACAAAGATGCCAGATGGCGTCGCACGAACGTTCATCATCGGGAAGCCAGCGAGCATATCGCCGATGTAGCCACCCTGCAAGTCCTCGCCCAGCACATCCTGCAGATCCTTCGTCTGCTCCAGATAGTCGGACGCATCGACAATGTAGCCTTGGTCGATAAAGCTTGGCAGGCTGAATGCAAAGACAAACGAAATGTCGATTGGCTCCTGAGCTGCCAGCATCATTGGCATTTTGGAATTATAGGTGTCCCATGTTATCGGCATCAGATTGACCTTCATATTCAAATCTCGCATCGTCAGCTCATTGATCAGCTCGTTCACTTCCGCCTGATTGCCTTCTTTGGGAGCATGATAGGCGAAATTAACCGTGTATACCTCCTCGCCCTTCGTGCCTTCAGCCGCTGGATTCTCTGCAGCATTGTCGTTACCGCAGGCTGCCAACAGGCTTGCCGCCAGTACTACTGTTAACCCGGTGCCCATACTTTTTTTCCACATACTCGTCTTCCCCCTTGAAGTTGGTTGGTATTCATTTATGGACGGTCGTAGATTGGCGCTCTGTGTAGCGGCAGCCACTCATCCAGCGTCTTCTTAAGGTACGCGTCCCACATCTCGTAATCATGTCCCATCGCCTGAGCTTCTTCATACTGCACGGGATAGCCAAGTCGCCGCAGCTCGGCGTAATCCTTGAATACCCGATCCCGGATAAAATCATCCTCCCCGACGGCAATATGGAACGCTGGCAACGTCTTGCCTTCATCAATGTTTCGTTTCGCGCAGGCGTACAGATCATGCTCGGAGCCCTCGAACTCGTCCTCGCCCAGTAACGTGTCACGAACACGTGAGAAGCCCCAGTTCAGGCTCTTGCGGTATTCCTCGCGATCGAGCGTCATGCCGATGCCGCCTGAGAGATCCACCACAGCACGGTATAGATCCGGCCGAATCACCCCTAGCCCGAGCGCTCCGTTGCCACCCATCGCCAGGCCAACAACGAAGGTGTTGTCTCTACCCGGTGCAGAAGCGAACAGGGACTGGATGACCAGTGGCAGCTCCTCGGTCAGATACTCCAGGTAACGGAAACCGTATTTTGTGTTGGTGTACAGACTGTCATTGACCGAAGGTGTGACCGTCATGACCATGTTGCGCTCCGCGTATTGCTCAAGCCTCGTATAACGGTAAGGCACGGAATCGTCCTCGCCGCCGCCATGCAGCAGGTATACGGTCTGGAATTTCATCCCCGGCTTGTACGAATTCTTCGTCTCTTTCTCCAACAGAGGCTCCCGAAAGCCCAGATTCGTCGTCAGGCTGCTAGTCGGATAGCACACGGTGACATTGGTGGTCAGACTCAGAACCTCTGAACGGAAGTTAAACCGCAAAATCCCCACGCTTTCCCCTCCTAATCCACTGACTTGGCAAAGGCTCTTGCCAGTGCGTCTACATAACCTGCTCGTACGCGCTTGCTAATTGTTGCATCCGGTACGAATAATTCGCTTGCGTGATACAAGCCAGGGTGGACATGCAGCTCAACATCGATACCCGCTTGCATGAGCCGTGCCGCGTATTGAATCGTCTCGTCGCGGAAAAGGTCCAGCTGTCCTACGCATAGATAGGCAGGTGGCAACCCGGACAGATCCTCTGCCCGCGCGGGCGAGGCCCACGGGTGATCCGGGTCTGCTGTACCCAGATACATCTGCCAGGCCGCCTCGTTATTGGGACGGCTCCATACGGCCCGGTGCAGCTCTTCGTGTGTTGACGGTGCTTCATTGCGCTGATCCAGCATCGGATACAGCGGCATTTGGAAGCAGATCTTCGGGCCACCGCGGTCCCGGGCCATCAGAGCCAGTGCGGCTGCCAGCCCGCCCCCGGCGCTGCCGCCGCCAATAGCAATCCGGGCCGGATCGACGAGCAACTTGTCCACGGACTGGGCGAGCCATGTCAGTGCAGTGTAACTATCCTCCAGTGCGGCTGGATACGGATGCTCCGGCGCAAGGCGATAGTCCGGTGCGAGCACCACGCAACCCGCGTGGAGGACGAACTGCTCACATACATAACCTTCCGCGTCGGGATGGCCCAGGATATAGCCGCCCCCATGAATCCAGAGAATGGCCGGACGCGGATCTGCAGGCTCATCGATTGGTTCAAACATCTTGATCAGCATCTGCCGGCCATCAGCTCCATCGATATAGAGGTCCGTTTCTCGCACGGCTGCCGACTTCTCCCGGGGCAGCGGAGCGAACGCTCTGATCTTCTCCATGTCCTCCGGCAGGGCCAGCACAGGCAGCATACCCAGTGCTCCGGTCAGCTCGGGATCGACGCGTCTGTCAAAGCTCATTGTGATCCCTCCGGGACGGCCACGCCGTTAGAGTGGAACAGTCTCTCTGCAGCGCCTTCGGCGTTACTGGCGACGATTGTATAAGCCTTCGTCCGCAGATCCGCCTCCAGGGTGGTCCAAGCATCGCCCTGACGCCAGGCGATGGCAAGCTGGCCGTCGCCAGCCGGTTCGCCAATCTCGACATCGCCGCCGAAGGCAGGATGGCTGTTGCGGAATTTCATAACTGCATATAAGTGCTGCAGCATCGGGGTCTGCACCCGCTCAGCGATTTCCTCCATCGAGTAGTTGTGCCGATTGAGGCTCCGCGGCTCGCCCAAACGCTTCAGCGATTCCTCATCATTCTCGCCAGCCAGCAGGCCCACATAGTAGACTTGCGGAATTCCCGGCGCGTACAGCTGGATAATTCGGGCCAGCGTGTAAGCATGATCATCCTCATCCAATGCCGAATAGTACGTGCACATCAGCTGATATTGTCTCGCTTTTGCACCGGACATTTTGACAATGCCTGGCGGGAAATTGATGTACTGCTGCAACGGTTCAACCTTCGTATTCACACGATCACGCACCAGATCGATTTCCTCGTCGCTCAGCAATCCTGCCACATCGACGACGCCGATCCCGTCATGGGTGTCGAGCGTTGTGAACTGCTTGCGAGGGCAGATCTGCATCCAGTGGATGAGCCGGTCCGAGCACCCCGTCATCAGCGCGTGCAGGAGCAGCATCGGCAGCGCGAAATCGTACACCCAATGACCCTGCTCCGCCATCTTGAGCTGGATCTTGTAGTTCTCATGAATCTCAGGCAGCATTTCCGTACCGTATTTGTTAAGCGGACGCATGCCGATATCCAGCACGTCCCACACTTCCGGTTCGACGAAGAAGCAGCTGGTGCCCGGCTTTTTGGAAGCATACGCGAAGGCATCGAATCGGATCAGTGGCACGTACCCGGCGAGCCGCTCCAGATTACGCTCGTAGTAGCTTTGCGTAGCCGTCGCCCATGGATCGATATCCACCTGCTCCTCGAAGAACGTGTTCCACAGCTTAACCGTTTTACCGTCCGCACGCGTAAATTCCTTATAGGGTCCATGCATTTTTCTCCGATATAGCGCTTCCATCTCGGCTTCGGTTGGTTCCCCGCCGGGCCAGAACTCATCCCAGTGAATGAACATCTCCTTGAATGGTGACTCGTCGCCCCGCTGCATGTAGTCGATGAACTCTTCCGAGCGGATCGAGACGTGATTGATCATGAAGTCCGCCATCAGATAATACTTGTCCGATAGTCGCTGGATGTCATTCCAATCGCCGAAGGCTGGATCTACCTCGTCATAATGGATGACCGCAAAGCCGCGATCACCGGAGGACGGGAAGAAAGGAAGGATGTGAAGCCCTTCGATAACGCCCTCAAAATGCGTTTCAAGCACCTGGTTCAGCTCGTCCAAATTGCTCCCCATGCTGTCGGCATACGTAATGAGCATGACCTGATTTGTAATTTTTTTCATGTTCTTCTCCTTTTTGCGGTTCATTCCGGAGAGCTCTCTCGGAAGATACAGGTTGCTTCAAAGCTCAGTCTGGCCGTATCCGTAGAGGTTCCGCTTTCGATAAAAGAATGAAGCAGCTTGGCACTGTTGTAGCTCATCTCCTGAGTAGGCGGGACGAAGCTGGTGATGCTCGGCGTAACGATATTGTTGACCGGCTTGTCTCCGTACGAGATAATCTCCAAATCACCAGGTATGGATACGTTGTGCTCCTTGAGGCAACGAAGGACGCCACTAATCATATTGTCGCTGGGGACGAACAGCGCAGTCGGCAGAACGCCGTTCTGCAATAGCTCTTTGGTCGCCAGATAGCCGCCTGAATCGCTGTCATCGCCAAAGGTAACAGGCAACGCGACAGCACCCTTGCTCTCCAGACCCGAGCTCCTCAGCTTGTCCCAGTAACCTGTCGACCGTAGACTGAGCGCTCGGCTGGAGTAATTCGGCGATACAATACCGAATCGTTCATGACCCCGCTTGATAAAATGCTCCATCGCACTGTTGCCGACGGCATAATCGTCGGTAAGCACCGAGCAGTAGCCTTTGGCCGTACGGTTGTAGAGGACGATGGGTACGTCAAACTTGGTGTTCTCGAGAAATTCAAGATCCTCATCAGTGAGTGCAATCATAATCGCGCCGGCCATAAAATCCTTGGAGATAAAGGACATCTTCTGCTTGAGCAGCCCCAGTTCGAACGGAAATATTATGGTCTCGTAATGATTTCCCAGAGATTTCATATATCGATAAAACCCCTCATAAAACGAGGACATGGGACCTTTTTCAAAATTATGAGGGCAAAAGGTACAAACGATGGTTTTGCCAAAGCCGCGTTTTTTTCGTTTGACCCGGGTTTCCGAAGTGCGATACCCGAGCTCTTGAGCGGTATCCAATACCCGCTGGCTCGTGCTCTCGGCGATCCGAAACTCGCCACTGCGATTGTTGAGCACCATGGATACCGTACTCGGTGACAGACCGAGCGTCTCAGCGATCTGCTTGACACTTACCGACTGTTGGCGCTTGGCCATCCGCTCCCTCCTCTCTGCTCCTATCCGTCTTAATCCGGGTAGATCGGCTCCCGCCGCAACGGCAGCAATGACTCGATCGCCAGCTTCAGTGAGGCATCCCACAGATCCCATTCATGCCCCATCCCCGGTACAATCTCCAGCGTCGTATTATAGCCCCACTGTCTTAAATCCTCTTCGGCGCGGATCGTCCGGTACAATGCGTGATCACTGTCGCCCACCCGGAAGAAAAGCTTCGGCAGCTTCTTGCCTTCGTCGATGTTGCGACGGGCCGCCGCGTAGACGTCGTTGACCGTACCTCGCAGGAAGTCTTCGTCATGAAGCTTGTTCTGCAGATCCTGTCCAACCGGAATCCGCATGTCCGTATCCCAATCAAACTCGCCGTTCGCTGTCTTAACGATACTCGGGATGCCCGGCCGATAGGACGCGCCAGACATCATGAGCGCCGCCGCGTAGCGTTCAGGGTACAGCATCGCCAGCTTCATCGCCCCATGCGAGCCCATCGACAGGCCACCGATGAATGTATCCTCCCGCTTGCTGGAGATCGGGAAGAAGGCTTCGCATAGCTGAGGCAGCTCTTCCGCTACATAGGTGAAGTATTGTCCATACGGCAGATCAGTGTACGCCGAATTATGAACGCCAGGCATGATGACAGCCAGCTTGTTCCGATCGGCATAGCGGACGATATTGGTGAAGTTGACATAATCACTATCATCACCGCTGCCGCCATGCATCAGGTACAAGCACTGAAACTTCATCCCTTGAACGTAGGTAACCTCGCGCCCCTCCATACTGTCGGCAAAGCTATAGGTGGGCAGACATATCGTGAGATTGGTCTGCATCCCCAGTGCTTTGGACAAAAAGTTCATTTTAACAACAGCCACGCTGGCACTTCCTCTCAGCCCAGAATTTCGTCGCGAATCAAGTGCGCCATGTTCTTGGAGAGCTGCGCGTAGTGATCCGTGATGTACAACACATCTTCGCAAGTCGAAGCGGTATGATTGAGCAGTCGCTGACTGATCCACTGAATGGGTACATACAGCTCTCCGTCCAAGTAGACAGCCTCGCACAGCATGGCATGCACCGTATTATCGACGACGCAGCCGATGCTGCCGCGTGCGAACTGCAGTGTGCGGCCGTCCTGAAGCGTCAGCTCCGCCGATTGTCCATCATCGCCAGTCTTGATACCTGAATCGTCACCATATACTTCGGCGATAAACGATACCGGGACACACAGGTATTCGCCCCGGACGATGGAGTCGCCGTTCAAGCCGTGATACTTCAGCTTCTGCCGCTTGATTGCCGGTCCGCTCATCTTCACGAGTCGGTTGTTCACATAAGACTGATCGCTTCCAGCCATCAGCACGATATTGAAGTCGTCGCCCTTGCGCGGTGAGATGCTCGACTCATGGACGATTCGGCCGTCCTCTGTCCTTCTGGAGCCGGAGAACAGGTAATCCCAGACGAGCTGCGCATCGTCGAACGTCTGTCCGTGATCGCGGTTCTTCACGTCCCGGAACACCATGTCGGCTTGTTCGCCCTTGTAGAAGGCGAAGTTGTCTTCACCGATGATCTTCAACTCCGGCAGGTCGCGGCAGCCGTTAATCCGGTACCAATATTCCCGGTTGCGGCGCACCACATATTCCGTATCGCCTTCGAAGTGCGGCGGAGTAATATCATGCTCCAGACGGGTCTGCCATACCGCTAGCGGGCCGCCGCGATTAATGACCTCATCCTTGCTATCGAACAGCAGCCCCGGGCTCGAAGGACCGCCGGAGCCCGCTTTGCCCGCGAACAGGTGGCCGTAATGGCGGACAATCTGGCTGGTCATCATGTTGCCCATTGACATGCCCTGCATGTAAATGCGACCTTCGTCAATGGCGTACTTCTGCTTCATGCGCTCGATCAGCGCGAGGATCACGTTCATATCATGATTATCCTCCGGCTTCTCCGGAGGCATATTGATGTAAATGCCGTCCTCTCTTGGCGATGCAGCGGCTTCGAGCTTCTCTGCCTCGCAATCGACAATCCAGAATCGCCGCAAGCCGGCGCTTGGGAAGAGAACGATGAAGCCTTCGCGATCGGCTACGAGTGTCCAGGAGGTGTAGATGGCCTGCCCCCAGCCGGTCATGAGCCCGCCGTGCATGCCGACGACGAGCGGCACCTTGCGGCTGCCGTCATAGGAAGCTGGTACATATTCGTACCAGGTATCTTCCTGGTCGCCGGCCACCTTATCCTTGTATTCCTGCAGCCGTTCGGGGTATACCCGAGAATTGTTACCGTTTTCATTTACGACTAATTGGGAGTGCTTGATCGCCTCAGGCAAGTAATCCCGGTTGTCGTCATCCGGCTCGCCTGGCAGAATCACAATCTTTCCGCTCATCGGTTTATCTGTCCTCTCGTTCATGGGATGGGTGATCAATACGGGCTGGCGCCAACATCCTCTAATCCGAAAAATTCAAGCGCGTGCTGGATAGCCAAGTCCCAGAAGCGCCACTCATGACCATAACCCTCCAAGCTCCAATACGATGCATCCATCCCCGTCTTATCGAAGTGCGCCTTGAAGAGCTTCAGGTTCTCCCAGATCATCGTGTCGTCCTCTCCGCAAGCGAACAGCAGACGCGGCAGTTGTCCAGTACCTGCCAGCTTGTCGAGCCGATCCCAGACATTCTCTTCGGATTGGATAAACGTCTCCAGACCTCCCGCATTCTCGACCATGCTGAGCAACCGGCGGGCGAACATGTCGTCCTTGTACAACTCCTCCTCCGTTAGTGAGCTGAAATCAACCGGAGCTGCTGAGAGGACTGCCGCCGCTGCGAACTTCTCCGGATAGTTAGCTGCGAACTTAATCGTGCCCCGCCCGCCCATCGACAGCCCGGCGATGAAATTATCCTCACGTTTGCTCGATGCTGGCAGCCAGTTGTACACCATCGGCATCAGCTCTTCCGTGAAGTAGTCGTACATGCCGTAACCCATCATCGCCTTGTCCCAGTTGGAATAATTGCTATTAAGCGCGGATGGCATGACGACAATCAGATCCTTCTCGCAGGCATACAACTCAATATTCGTGCGCCGGATCCAATCGGTATGGTCGCCGAAGGTGCCATGCAGCAGCCACAGCACTTTATATTTTTTAGCGCTTTCATAGAAATCCCTCGCGGATACCTCCCTTGGCTTGTTCGGCAGAATGACCGTAATTTCATGATTCGATTTCAAATACTGGCTTTCAAAATTCATCTGTAGTACCGCCATATTACTCCCCCTAAATGAAGTAAATTCCTACCTAGTTTTTTGCTAAATTTAGCAACTATAAATCCGCTAAATGACAAGTTCAGTATAGTCCAGACAACGCCAAACTGTAAATGTTTTTTGCTGGAATGAAGCGCTTTATTTTAGCTAAATTTAGCAAGTATTTCGGGTCATTTCCGCAGTTTTACTCCGGCCCCAACACCTGCCAAATGGCCGGCTCGTTCCGGTCCTTTAGCAAGTACAAAATTCATCCGGCGGATGATTCTAAGAGACTCGTCCCTTGGTCTGACGACCGCCTGATTCGATACAGCGGCAGACTAACGAGGTTGCCAGACAATTAGAGGAACAAAGGTGCGTTACAGCGGGCGCTTGGCGGAGCTACGGACAAATAGAGGAACAAAGGTGCGTTACAGTTGCTGACCAGCAGGTTGCCGAGCAAATAGAGGAA
>NZ_KB899662.1:375882-446534 GCF_000378385.1 Paenibacillus daejeonensis DSM 15491
CCAGCAGGTTGCCGAGCAAATAGAGGAACAAAGGTGCGTTACAGCGGGCGATTGGCGGAGATGCGGGCAAATAGAGGAACAAAGGTGCGTTACAGCAGATGGTTGGCGGAGCTACGGGCAAATAGAGGAAGAAAGGTGCGTTACAGCTGCTGACCAGCAGGTTGCCGAGCAAATAGAGGAAGAAAGGTGCGTTACAGCGGGCGCTTGGCGGAGCTACGGACAAATAGAGGAACAAAGGTGCGTTACAGCAACCGAGCAGCGGGTTGCCAGACAATTAGAGGAACAAAGGTGCGTTACAGCGACCGACCAGCGGGTTGCCGGACACATCTGACTAAAAAAAGACCCATGCAGCATATGCATGAGTCTCTTGGTCTTTATTCGTGGCTAAGGCGCTATCTCCAAAAACTTGGAGCTTGGATTTTTGTCCATCGCGGTACGCATGGCGTACTCATTCTCGAACAAGGCCACATAGTTGCCCTTCTTGTCCTTCACGAGTGTCGAGTTAATCCGGTACTTGGACGGGTCGATCTTGTCGTCGACGATCCACCGCGCAAACTGGAATTGCAGACGGTGCAGTTGGATATCCACGCCGTACTCGCCCTTCATCCGATACTCAAATACCTCAAACTGGAGCTGACCGACGACGCCGAGAATCGTCTCGTCGAAGTTGCCCGTCGAATGGAACACCTGAATGGTCCCTTCCTCCGTCAACTGGTCAATGCCCTTCTGGTACTGCTTGTGCTTGAGCGCATTCTTGACTGTCACCTTGGCGAAAATCTCCGGCGAGAACGTGGGGAGCTCATTGAACGTGATCTGTCCGCCCTGGGAGAGCGAGTCACCGATTCGGAAAATGCCCGGATCGAACAGACCGATAATATCACCCGGGTACGCGGACTCGACAATATCCCGGTCCTGAGCCAGAAACTGCTGCGGCTGGGACAGCTTAATATCCTTGCCCACCCGCACATGCTTGACACTCATCCCCCGGTCAAAACGGCCCGAGCAGATGCGCAGAAAAGCGATCCGATCGCGGTGTGCCGGGTTCATATTGGCCTGAATCTTGAACACATACCCTGAGAACTTCTCCGCCGTCGGCTCGATCACGCCCTCATTGCTTTCCCGAGGCGTTGGTGGTGGTGCCAGCTGGAGGAAGTTCTCCAAGAAGGTCTGAACACCAAAGTTGTTGACGGCGCTGCCGAAGAACAGCGGCGTCAGTTCCCCCTGCTGCACTTTTTCCAGATCAAACTGATCGCCCGCTACGTCGAGCAGCTCCAGATCGCCCTTCAGTTGCTCATGCAGGAAGTCGCCAGCCATTTTGCCGATAATGTCATCGTTATAGCTGTCAACCTTGCGAACTTCGATTGTCGAATGGTCGGTGCCATTAAACAGCTCGACTTGATTCTTCATCCGGTCGTAGACGCCGCACAGATCCCGTCCCATGCCTATAGGCCAGTTCATTGGCACTGCACGAATACCCAGTACCTGCTCGAGCTCCTCCATCAGATCAAATGGACTCTTGCCCTCACGGTCCAGCTTGTTAATGAATGTAAAAATCGGAATGCCTCGCTGACGGCACACCTGGAACAGCTTGATGGTCTGCGCCTCGACACCTTTGGCGACGTCAATGAGCATGACGGCGCTATCGGCTGCCGTAAGCGTCCGGTAGGTGTCTTCACTGAAGTCTTGGTGACCAGGCGTATCCAGAATGTTGACGCGATGACCGAGATAGTCAAACTGCATGACGGAAGAGGTGACCGAGATCCCGCGCTGCTTCTCGATTTCCATCCAGTCGGACGTTGCATGACGGCTGGCCTTGCGCGCCTTGACCGTACCTGCGAGGCGGATCGCGCCGCCGAAGAGCAGGAGCTTCTCGGTCAGGGTGGTTTTCCCCGCATCGGGGTGAGAGATGATAGCGAACGTACGGCGCCGCTCCACCTCTTTCTTCAATTCGTCGGTTATTGGTTTACTCATGCTTGCCTTCCCTTCGTTCGTAGCAAATTGGCTCAAAAAAGCAAACTGATCTAGATTAAGTTTTCGAGAGTCGCTGTGGGAAGAGGGGCTTCCGATCGCTGTTATTCCCAGGTTTCATAATTATTATCGACTCAGCGGTTGAAATCCGGGAACAAAGGCGAACGTTCAACGCTTTCTGTAAGAAAGCGACCTCGGAAGCATACGCTTTTCTCCAGCCTCCCTCTTCCCTTCACTGCTCCTCGTTCACTCCGTCTAAAGACAGAATCTTTTATTAACCAATCATTATTTAGAGTTGGAGACCCAAATGACGTTGTCCTCTTCCTGGCCGTTGACGGGCCACCAGTGGAAGCCGTCCTTGGCGAGCAGTTGCTCTGCCTCTTGAGGGCCCCAGGAGCCTGCCGGGTAGGTCGGGATGTCGCCCTCGTCCTTACGCCACGCGGCAGCGATTTTGTCCACGAACGCCCAGGCGTGCGACACTTCGTCCCACCGGGTGAAGTAGGTGGACTCGCCGCGTGTGGCATCAAAGATCAGCCGCTCGTAAGCTTCGGGTGTATTCAGGCCGATCAGGCAGCTCTGGCAGAATTCCATCGCTACCGGCTGGACCTGAGAGTCTGCGCCTGGCTTCTTGGCGTTGATCTTGATGTAGATGCCCTCCATCGGATTGACCCGGATGACGAGCAGGTTCGGATTGAGTTGATGCTTGCCGCCAAACAACACATTGTTCGGCACGTTCTTGAACTCAATGACGACCTCCGTCGTCTTCACCGGCATCCGCTTGCCCGTCCGGATGTAGAACGGTACGCCAGCCCAGCGGAAGTTATCCACCATGACCCGAGCAGCAAAATAGGTCTCGGTCTTGGAGTCCGGTGCAACGGAATCCTCCTCGCGGTAGCCTGGTAAATCCTTGCCACGAGCAGAACCGCTGGTGTATTGACCGCGCACCACATGACGTGCCGCCCGCTCCAGCGTGTCGTACTGGCGCAGCGACCGCAGCACTTTGACCTTCTCATCGCGAATGTCTTCAGGATGCAGTCGGCTCGGCGGCTCCATGGCGATCATACTGAGCATCTGCAGCATATGGTTCTGCCCCATGTCGCGGAGCGCCCCGGATTTATCATAGTAGCCGCCGCGTTCCTCCACGCCGACCGTTTCAGATAACGTAATCTGTATATTAGCAATATGCTTGTTGTTCCAGAGCGGTTCGAAGAAGGCATTGGCAAACCGCAGCACTTCGATATTCTGAACCATCTCTTTGCCCAAGTAATGGTCGATCCGGAAAATATCTTTCTCGTCAAACACTTGGGAGAGCTCATCGTTAAGCTTTTGCGCGGATTCCAGGTCGTAGCCGAATGGCTTCTCAATGACAACGCGGTGCCAGCCTTTGGTTTCCAGCAAGCCGCCATCCCGCAGATTATAAGAAACCGGCCCGAACAGCGAAGGCGCCAGCGCCAGATAGAACAGGCGGTTGCCCTGAATACCGAATTGCGTATCAAGACGAGCCGTGAGCTCGCTCAGTTCGCGGAAGCCGTCGACATTGTTAATATCGAGCGACATATAGACGAAATGCTCGGCGAACCGGTTCCATTGCTCGGCATCGTCCGCCTTGTAGCGCGAGAACTCGGTGATTGATTCATATACATCCTCACGGAATTGCTCATGGGTACGGGGGCGGCGCGCCAGGCCAACTACTGCAAAATCCTCAGCCAGCTTGCCTTCCTTGTACAGACTGAACAAGGCAGGGAACAGCTTGCGGCGGGCCAGGTCGCCGGTAGCTCCGAACAAATAAAATACCGCTCCCGCGGCAGCAGTGGGTTCCATTGTATAGTAATCTGCCATAATCCCTCATTCTTTCCTATGTATTTGAATGCATGCATGGGTGTTATCTTGTACTGTAGTTTAGCATATCTGCCTGACAAGTGCTATTCATCGGTTCATAAAAAAAACTGATCCTTCCCCATATAAATGGTGATGACCGGCGGACGGGAATTACCTGGAGCGCGGACTGTAATCGCCTGTAATGAGAGGGATACCTCCGGCAATCGTATGACTGCCTGTGAGGCGGTCATAATGCGTTGCCAGTTGCAGATTGATTTGGGCCTCCCCACTGAATGCCGACCGTCCCAGACGATCCGTGTAGTATGTGCTGCTAGATGAGCCGTTATCCTCATACCGCTCCTGTAGTGATGCGCCTGCCGCTTCGGCGATTCGTTCCGCTGCATCCTCCACTTGTGCCGTTCCCCGGAAGGAAAGAGACCATGTCTCCTCCTCCCTCAATCGTTCTAGCGGCTCTTCCACAAATCTTGCCTGCTTCAGCAGCTCCTGCCGGGACAGCCCGGACTTCGTTTCCAGCACCAGCACAAAGGCCTGCGGAGCCTCCGGCTCCGAGTTCTCCGTCTCGGCGTGCCACAGGGTCCAACTTGCGCTCCCTTGCTGGCGTCTCGTCACCAGTCCTTCCGTCGTACCCGACATGGGTGGCAATTCAAGCCGTTGCGCGAGTGCCTTGATCTCCGATACACCGGCCCGTCCGTCCCAGCGCATCGACCATTCCGCCGACTGTGCCCCTCCTTGCAGCCAAGGATCCGTCCATCCCCACAAGCTGTCCACCGTCTGGGCCAGTGTCTCAGTTGGACGGCTGTCGACTGGGGCAGCCGTTTCCTGGCGAACCAGCCAAATGGCGCACACCATCAAGATCACCAGAGCTACCCATACACTACGCCACTTCTTCGTTCTATTAGAAGATTGGGCCAAGCGAATCTCCTCCTCCACCGGCAAAAGCCGTGACATCTGGGTATTTGACCATACGCATCCGCCCCCTGGTGAATATACTGCTTGCAGAAGCCTTGGGAGGTGTCAACGCATGGAACCTATTTTTCCGCTTCACGAAGAGCGGATCAGTCAGTTCTGCGGTCAGGTTGTATGTGCGGTGATGAAAGACGGTACGCGATATGTCGGCGTGCTCAGTTCATGTAAAGGCGGCCGGCTGATGCTGAACGACCACGGATCGCATGGGCATACCGGCCATCCGCATATCAGCAGTGATGCAGGAATCAGCGCAGCCAAGCCAGATAAGAAAAAGAACTCCAAATCCAAGAAAGCAGCCAAGGAAGCCGAGCCGACTGCGGAAACACAAGCTTTTGGCCCCTATGGCTACGGGTATAACTACGGCTACGGTCCAGGTTATTACCCCTTCGGCCCGCCAATTGGACTGGAGCTCGGCTTACTGGCCTTCTTATTCCTGTTGCTGTAGTCGCACCGCTGGCTGGAATGGTTTGAGAGAGCGCTCGCCGGTGAACGGTCGGGCGCTTTTTGGGTTTGTTCCACTCTTTTCGTTATAGGATAAGTTCGATTCAGTGATGGATATTCCTGCCTTTTTGGGTGAGGTTTAGGAGCGGTTGCAATCTTTTTCTCAGAAAAGTGGTAAATTCATCCTAATCCCGGTTATATAGATAGTATAAATCTGTTCATGAACGAGAGGCGGGTGCACGAATGGTACAGTCTGCACGAAGCATTGTCCGAGCCGGATATTCTCACAGAGTACACCCGGTGATGCCTTACGCCCACTATCCACAACAATACGAGGAGTCTTTGATCTCTCCGTTTAACAGCTACACTTACTTTGGAAAAGGCACCTGGGCCCGTACTGTGCGCTCCGCGGCCGACAGCGTCCGCGAGTGGCGGGAGCAAGGCGAACAGCTGCTTCAAGAGCTGCAGCGCTTTCTCGGAGCACACACGTCGCCTTGGCATGCTCGCAAGCTCACCTTGTCGAATGCAGATATGAAGGGCAAGGTACAGCGGGGTGCCAGAATACATACGTACTCCCTTCATATTGTTGCTCCAGCCCAGGCGGAAATGGTGTGCAGCTATGAGCTGGCTCAGGACGGGTTGTCCATCGCTGAACCCGGTCGGCACCGGTTCTTGGTCCGGCAGGGCGAGCAAATGACAGAGCTCTCTGTAGAAACCAGCATGACGGATACGAACGGACATCTGCTCGCCAAGCTCCAGCAGACGATCCAACAGGCGGATCTCGGCATCCAGGTTGATATTTTGGCGGACAATGGACGTCAGCTCCTGGCATTGGAGCTTAAAGGCAGCCAAGCTTTTTGTTTGACTGACCTGGAGGGAAGCGTCATCTCTGCGGTCGGGGCGGGGCAGCCGTCGTCTGCCGCTGAACATGCCCGTGTGCAACTCGACGGTGGTTCTGTGCAGACCGTTCAGAATAGCTTGTTAACGCTCGATGCTGGTCGGGTGAAGCTGCAGTTGGATGGAGCGGGGACCCAGCCGTCGACTGTCAAGGTCGAACAGGATCAGGAAGCCGTGATTGATAGCATCCGCCTGCTCATGGAACAGGTCAATAGCTTGATTAACGAGGATTCAGACGGAGCAGAACTGCTCAACCCCGAGCTGCGGGACAGCATTCAACGGGTGATGAACTCGCCTTCATACTCCTTATTAGGCTTTTCCCAGACGGCGCTAAGAACCTGGTCACTGGATACTGAGCTGCTTGCGGCCGCTCTAGCAGATGATCCTGGACGGGTCGAGCGGGAACTCGGAGGGCCCTATGGCTGGGCTGGCCGTCTGAACGAGACGATTGCCCGCCTCATTGAATGGCCTGCGCGGGAGATGATGAATCCGGCGGATCAGTTAATGCATCAGTTTACGCTGTACGAGTCGTCGATGCAATCCTATTGGCATGTCCCCCACAGTGGATGGATGATTAATGAACAGGCTTGAGTCACGGTGAAGTGAGTGCCAGCCACACGCAAACTAAGCTGGCCAGCTATTCCGACACAGCACCCACCCCTGCTGCTCTAACGGCGACAGGCGCGCTTATTCGGTCCATTTGGCGGTCGTTGCTGGGCTAACGGACACAGATAGAGTGTCGATTAATACTGTATCGGTTATCGCGCATCACTCAGGATTCATGTTTTGCTGTAACGAACACCACAGCACCTATTAGGCCTTAAAGTTCTGAAATATCCCATTCGCCCACGAAGCTTCTCCTGGATTACAGGAGTAAGCTTCTTTCCGCAATTCAAGATTCCTTGCGTTTGTTGCGCATGGCGCGAATTAGCTTGATCCCTTCCTGCTCCCCCTGCGCGAATGCCTGGTATTCCGGCGATTCCACCGGGTATAGCGCCACTTTGCCAGCTGCGTCAAAATGAATTCCCCAACCGAATTTCTTCGGCAACATCGATGCACGCAAGCACGGCTGTTGTTTGCTGCGAAACGCCTCTTCCAACGCTTGGCCCTCGCGCTCCCGTTCCTCATCCGAGAGACCTTTTTGCTGAATATGCACTTCCACTAGCAGCTCGTCTGATGTGAAATGGTACGGGTGCCGGGTAATCAGTTCATGCTCGATGCCGGCTTTGGTTTTGGAGCCGCCTCTCTCGGGCGGTACGATGCCATACTCTGCCGGACAATCTTCAGCAATCAGAATAAAGCTTTCATAATAGTTAGTATCCACGGGCTCACTCACCTCTTTATTTAAATGAAATGCCGTCCCCTTCAGACTTGGCTTCCGAGGATGGATAGTATACAATTGAACGAAACGCAAGCTATTGGTGAAGGGCGGTTGCAGGAATTGGAAAATGAAGAATTAATTTTGACGCCAGAAGGGCTGGCCAAGCTCGAAGCTGAGCTCATGGAGCTGAAGACAGTGAAGCGCAAGGAACTGTCGGAACGGCTCAAGGTCGCGATCAGCTATGGCGACTTGAAGGAAAACAGTGAATATCATTCGGCCAAGGACGACCAGGCCTTTATGGAAACACGCATCCTTCAAATCGAGCGGATGCTGAAGACTGCCAAGGTCGTGGATGCCAGCAGCCGGACCTCCGATGTCGTGAGCGTCGGCGGCGCGGTTGTGCTTCATGACCTGGAATTCAATGAGAAAATCGAGTATCAAATCGTCAGCCCGGTTGAGGCCGATGTTGCAGATAACAAAATTTCGTACGAAAGCCCGCTCGGCAAGGAGCTCATCGGCAAGAAAGTCGGTGACAAGGTGAACGTTACCGCGCCAATGGGCGTCATCACCTACGAACTGTTGGAGATCAAGGAAGGCTGATACCCTCAGTGAACGCTGCCAGCGATTAACCCAGCACAAGGGACCCTGAAAAGGGTCCCTTGTTGCCATTTACTGCATTCCGTCTTCTGCCAGCAAGACCACCGGATCATCCTGAAGCAGCAAGACCTCTACTCGCTCACCTGCCGCAGCACCTCTTGAACCCGATGGGACACGAATCAGAGCTTGGGTTTCCGGCAACGATGCCATCATGCCCGATTTGCCATAGCCCAGCGGGTCAGCCTGCAGCTGCCCGTCCTGCACCACCAGGCGGCAGCGCACGAATCTTTCATGCGGGCTGCCTTTGTCAATGTCATGCAGCAGCTGCGCCTGCACCGCTACAGACAGCGCAGACTCGTCACCCAGGCGGTGACGGATGAACGGCCGTCCGAATAGCTCGAAGCCCACGTAACAGGCGCCGGGGTTGCCGGATAACGCGAACAGTGGCTTGTCCCCGATCAGCGCTGCCGAGGTCGGGCTCCCGGGGCGCATGGCCACCTTGCTGAACAGCACCTCTGCCGGAGCTCGGTTGTACTCGCCGGTTTCGGCAATGCTGTTCATGAAGTCGGCCATCACATCGTAGTCGCCCACCGACACGCCGCCGGTGGTCATCACCCCATCACAGCTCGCCAGCGCGACATCAATAGCCGCTGTGACCTGGTCCAGCCGGTCCGGGAGCGCCCCGAACAGCACCGGCTCTCCGCCGCTGCGCGCAACCAGCGCCGCCAGCATGGCGCTGTTGCTGTCGCGGATGCGGCCCGGCTCGAGCTGCGCCCCCACCGGCAGCAGCTCGCCCCCGGTCGCGAAGACCGCAATGCGCGGCTTCGCGAAGACCGATACTTCGGCATACCCGAAGGTGCCGAAGACTGCGATGTGGCCCGGCGTGATGAGCGTGCCGGGCCCCGCCAGTGCGCCGCCGAGGCGAAATTCCTCGCCCGGCTGCGCCACATTCTGGCCGGGGGCGGCGGCGTGCTTCACCTGCACCGCCGTCCCGCCGGCCAGGAGCGCGTGCGCCGTCTGCTCCAGCATGACGACGGCGTCCGCGCCCTCCGGCACCGCCGCGCCCGTCATGAGGCGCACGGCTGTGCCGGACTCGACGATCGCGCGGGAGACCTCTCCCGCCGCGATCGCGTCGATGACCCGCAGCGTCACCGGCTTGTCCGCTGACGCCTCCTGGACATCCGCGCTGCGGATCGCGAAGCCGTCCAGCCCTGCCCTTGGGAACGGCGGCCAATCCGAGGTCGCTGTCAGCGCTTGAGCGAGCCGACGGCCGCCGCTCTCCCAGAGCGCCGTGTGCTCGACGAGACGCGGCTGCTCCGCCCGATTGAGCGCCGTTAGTAGTCGTTCCTGCGCCTCTCCCACCGGCACGGCACGGCGGTTAAAACGTGTACGATCGTCTTGCCCCACATCCATTCATCCCCTCATCCTTTTTTCATATCATACCAAATGGATCCCTTTACTGAAACACATCGCCGCAAATCGCGACTCCCCAGCTTCCAAGCAGCCCCCCCTTCCTGTACAATAACAGCAGCGAAAGGAGGAGCCGATGAACCCACCTCATATTTTCCAAATCGTCGGATTTAAGAACGCCGGCAAGACGACGCTGCTCTGCAAGTTGATTGGGCGGCTCAAAGCGAGCGGCAAGCTGGTTGGCACGATCAAGCATGATGGACATGACTTCGTAATGGATCACCCGGGTACGGATACCTGGCAGCATCAGCAGGCGGGAGCGGATGCGGTCGCCATCACCTCTGCGCATCAGACGGCATGGATTCGCAAGCAGGCGACACCACTGGAAGATCTGATCGAAGGAATGTCAGACATGGATGTCATCCTGGTCGAAGGCTTCAAGACGGCAGACTACCCCAAGCTGGTCCTGCTCCGTTCGCCGGAAGATCAGGTATTGCTCAGCCAGCTCTCGCACCCGGTAGGCATCATCTACGGTTACGACGAGGTAGAGTCCAATCTTCCTTTGCGGGAGACACCCGGCTTCCACCGCGACGACGATGCGGACATTGCCCGCTTATTACTGAGCATTATGGGAGACTGAGCCTGACACGGAGGAGCGTAATCCGATAAGCAAACGCACAGCAGCCTCACCATCTGAAGACGGTGAGGCTGCTCCTATATATGATTAGTTGTTCACTTTGCGCTTCAACGCTTCCAGCTGCTCATCAACCTTCAGCTGCGTCGAAGGGTCAACATAGGTCTGAGTCGTTCCGCTATATGTGGAGCTATAGCCTGTGCTCCGGCTTACAGCTGCTTCTGCTTCCAACTGCATGATCTTCTCTTCCATCCGGCTGAAGCCGCGGGAGGCGCCGCCTGCCTGGATCACTGGCTGGCTGCTGACTTGTGACAGCTGCTTGGTAGCCTTGGCCGCTTCTGCACGGGATGCGAGCTCCTGACGCTTGCTCTTCAGGGCAACGAACTCATCTCTCATCCGCTCCAGATCGCCTTGCAGCTGCTCCGTATGCGACTGCAGCTCGGATGCGCGCTGACCGAAATCGGCCGCTTGCTTCTCGGCACCCAGCTTCTCTTCGAGCAACTGACGGGCCAGCTCTTCATTGCCATCACGAAGCGCTTGTTCAGCTGCCTGCTCACGGGAGGCTGCCAACTCAGCAGCTTGATCGGCACGTTGTTTGGTCATGCGCTCGGAAGCCATTTGCTTCGCCACCGTACGCTCCGCGTCGAAAATTTCTTGCTCCATGTCACGCAGGTATTGATTCAACATGATGACGGGATCCTCTACCCGATCCAATGCCTCGTTCAGTGATGCTCTTGTCATATCGCCCAGTCGTTTGAAAATACTCATGATTATTTATCCCCTTTCTCAAAATCAGCAATTTTTTTACGCATCTCTTCCAATTCCTTACGCAATGCTTTAGTTTCCATGTCCGCCATCATCCGGTCTACCCGGCCAGGCGAAGCTTCTGCAGCGCCATATCCATGGTCAGTACCTGTTGCACCCGTTGAAGGGTTTTGCGGAGGCCATGCATTCCAACCTGTGCCGCCGGCATGAGCGCCTGCAAAGCTATAAGGCGGCTCAGGCGACTTCGGAATGACAAAGCCTGCAATCAGGTAAATGAACAATAACGCGCCGTGGGTAAGAATTGTACCGACAATGAACAAGATCCGCAGCAGCGTTGCATCCCAGCCTGTCATTTCGGAGATCCCGCCGCAGATCCCCCACAACTTCCTGTCTCGTGTAGAACGATACCATTTCTTCATCTTAGCTCTCATCCCTTTCCTGTAACCTCTCTTGCTTATGTGTTAATTGTACCTTGTTCTGCGGCTTGGCATAACAGACCAGGGGCGGTTTTTCAACCTAGCTTTAGGTCTAGGTCGGTGCTGCACTTAAGGCGGAGATAGCCTCCGACCATCCGTCTTTTCAGGCCCCAGACATCAACCCTATCCACCCCACGGTGCAAAAAAAAACCGTACCGTCCATGGATTCATGGATGATACGGGGGCAAGTTGGTTTACTCTGCTATGTCATGCTTGTGCGCGTAGATGGCCGCCTGAGTGCGGTCGTCCACATGCAGCTTGGAGAAAATATTCGTAATATGGTACTTTACCGTCTTGATGCCAATGAACAATTCGTCAGCAATGTCCTGGTTGGTCTTGCCTTC
The DNA here is from genome assembly GCF_000378385.1 of Paenibacillus daejeonensis DSM 15491. GTDB lineage: Bacteria > Bacillota > Bacilli > Paenibacillales > Paenibacillaceae > Paenibacillus_D > Paenibacillus_D daejeonensis. The sequence continues at coordinate 387,541 of NZ_KB899662.1, forward strand.
CGCCAAACGCTTGAGCACATCCATTTCGCGTTCCGTCAGATCGTCGTGCAACGGTTTTTTCTCCGGCGCCTTGGGTTGGCGGAACCGGTTCATCATCTTGGCCGCCACCTGTGATTCCAGTACGGACTGGCCGCGCGACGCCGCACGGATGGCATCGGCAATCTCGCTGGCGCGGGAGGTCTTCAGCAGATAGCTGAAGGCCCCCGCCTCGATGACGGGATACATCTTGCCATCATCAATATAGCTGGTCAGCACGATGACCTTGCAATCCGGATGGATCTCGAGCAGCTTCTTGGTGGTCTCCACTCCGTCCATCGGCTCCATGACAAGATCCATCAAGACCACATCCGGCTTGTAGTTCTGGGCGAGGCGGATGCCATCCATCCCATTGCTCGCCTCACCCACAACCTCAATTCCATCTTCCGTATCCAGCACCGCCGCAAGACCGATGCGGACCATCTCGTGATCGTCAATCAGCAATACTTTAATTTCCTGTTCCATACGGCTATTCGCCTCCGCCTTCTTCCGCTATGATCGGGATCCAGATTTCAATGCCAGTGCCTTGACCAGGAGCAGTAATGACATGCATCGTTCCGCCCAGCTCCATCACCCGTTCCTCCATGGTCAGCAGACCATAAGAGGTCTGTTTTTTCTCCTCCATATCGAAGCCTACGCCATCATCGCGCATCGTCAGCCGCAGCTGATTCCCATGACGTTCAATACGTATATTGAACTCATTGGCTTTGGAATGCCGCAGCGTATTGGATAACGCCTCTTGAATGATGCGGAATAAATGATCTTCTGCATGAGGAATCAACTGTACAATTGGATCCATCTCCAGCGTGATTTTCATTGGCACTTTCTGCCGCAGCTCCTCCATCAAGCCTTCCAGAGCCTGACCGAGATTCTTGCCCTCCAGATGTACCGGCCGCAGATGAAGCAGCAGCGCGCGCATCTCGGACTGGGCAACAGACGCCATTTCCTCAATAAGTTCCACCTGCCGACGGGCCCGGTCAAAATCCTTCTCCAGCGTCCGCCCAACAGCCGTCGCCGTCATGGAGATGGCAAACAATTGCTGGCTGACCGCATCATGCAGCTCACGCGCCAACCGCTGCCGCTCCTCCGTAATTGCGGTGAACCTCAGCTGCTCATGGCGCAGCTGCTCTTCTTCCCGCTCTACTCTGGTCTCCTCGGAGTCGTCCTCCGAGTTGATCGTTACACTGCGGAACCGTTTGCGCTGCTGCTCGGTCAGACGTTTTATGGTTTGCTTCAGCTTAACGCTCTGCAGGTAGCTGTAGACAGCTCCACTGACGAGGGCTACGCCGATGACGGACAGACCGATGACGGCCGCAGTTCCTTGCAGTTGGAACCAAGGCAAATATCCCGTTCCTTGCAGGACCAGAACAAGTAAGCCAAGGATGACCAGCAGCCATAGAATCGTCTCCGCCGTATTGCGTCTGGCCGGACTACCCGGTTTGCCTGGCGGTTTGCTGCCATTCATGCCGCGCCCCCCTTTCTCTACCATTATGTACGCAGCCTGGCTGCGGGTGTTTCATACCTCTTAAAGGCAGCCCGGCTGCGGGTGTTTCATACCTCTTAAAGGCAGCCCGGCTGCGGGTGTTTCATACCTCTATCCCAGCGCATCACCTGGCCAAACGTGCAATAGCAAGCAGGTGTCTCCACCGGCTTGCTACCTTAAGCTGCACAACTCAGATGAATCTGCAGGAGTTCAGCATTGCAAGTCTTATTCCGACTGTTCAGGCGGGTTAAGCTTGGCTTTCATCGCCCGCAGCTGCTCTTCGACTTCAAGCTGCTTGCCAGCGTCGAGGGAGCTGACCCCACGGCTTGGTCCGTTATAGTATGAGCCTGGCGCTCTCATCACATCAGCTTCCGCTTCCATCTGGACGATTTTCTCCTCCATCCGGCTGAAGCCGCGCGCTGCACTGCCGCTCTCGATCGCATGCGTGCCGCCGAGCTGGGACATTTGCTTCTTCGCCTTGGCCATCTGAGCCCGGGCCACCAACTCATTGCGTTTGTTGCGAAGCTGGTAGAACTCATCCTTCATCTCGTGAAGCTGAGCCATCAGCTCATCCGCCTGAGACTTGGCTTGAGCATGCATGTCACTGTACTCGTTTGCCTTCTGATCATAGTATACCTTCTCTTCAAGCAGCTTGCGAGCCAGTTCTTCATGTCCGGAGCGAAGTGCCTGCTCGGCCTTGCTTTCACGGTCCATCACCTGGCGAGCCGCTTCCTCGAAGCGCTGTTTCATGCGGCGCTCATTCGCCATTTGCTTGGCTACTGTTACTTCAGCCTGGTGAATTTCCGCTTCCATGTCACGCAGATATTGGTTCAACATAACAACCGGATCCTCTAATTTATCAAGCATCTCATGGAAAGAAGCTTTCGTCATATCTCTCATTCGTTTAAAAATCCCCATTTTAACGATCTCCCTTCTCATATCTGGATAGTTTAGCCTTCAGCTCTTCCAGCTCTTTGCGCAGTGCCTTCTTCTCGATATCGTCCATCATTTCATCGAGTTGCGAAGATTTCCGTTCGTAACTGTGGTCGCTGCGTGTCTGCTGCCGAGTCTGCGACTGCCAATCGGTTGGTCCCGGACGTCCATAGGGATCGCCTTGTGTCGAACCGGGATTATAGTAGCCTTGGCCGCCAGGGCCATAGGGGTTATTGTATCGTTGGTCAAACCCACCACCGAAACCAGTGTAGACAGGCGGTTCCTTTGGTACAACCAGTCCAGCCAGTATATAGACCAGAATCATAGCGCCGCTGGAGAAAATGACCGCCACAATGAACAGCACCCGCAGAAGCGTAGCGTCGATGTTCAGCATTTCGGCAACTCCTCCACACAGGCCTAACAGTTTTCTGTCCCTTGTGGATCGGTACAATTTCTTCATGACGTCATCAACCTTCCTTTTCGAGTTTCCGTTTCAGTTGCTGCAGCTCTTGCTCAATCGTGGACTGCAGTGAATTCATGGAGGCATTAGCCTGGTTCATAAATTGCTGCCCTGCCCGGCGAAGGTCTCGTAGACTTCCCGCTTCGAGCTCCATATCGCTGATGCGGTCATCCAGCCTGCGGAACATGCCGCTGGGGTTGCCCCCGGAGCTTTGATTATTATAGCGTGCGTTCATCCGCTGCTGCAATCGCAGGGATTCCATGCGGGCCGAGTAATATTCGCGTTTATCATAGACGGCCTGGTACTCGCTGCGCAGCTCTTGGAGATGATCTTCCAACTCGTCAATATTTTGCTTGCTTTGCTCGTAGAGCTCTTTATATTGAACTGCGCGTTGGTCATGAGCCGCTTTTTCCTGAAGTGCCATGCGTGCCACTTGCTCCTCGCCGGCTTTCAGTGCTGTCATTGCCTGTTGCTCGCGCTTGTCTTTTTGCTGTTCGGCCTGTAGCCATTGCGTCCGGAGATGATTCCCGTGACCTGAGTATTGCTGATAGAGCCGTTCCGCCTGGATAATCTCTTCTCTGGTGGACCAGAGGAACTGATCGATCAGCCGGACCGGATCCTCAGCCTTTTCCAGCCGTTCATTCAACGTTGCAACCGTTATATCTCGCACTCGCTTGATTAGACTCATCGTTTGACCTCCGATTCTTTAAAGATACGATTCATTAGTACGCACGCTTGTTGCCTCTAAACAGGGATACGCCGAGGACCACCAGACCAACCGCTACCAGGAACATGAACAATCCGGAGAGCTTGCCAAGCAGCATGATCAATCCGATTGCGAACATCACACCGCCGATTAGCTTGCTGTCGTTCTTGATGCCGACATAACCAAGTCCCATCAACAGGAGCGGGAACAGGAACGAGATAATCGGTCCCAAGGTAACTCCCAGAATCTTAAGTGCAATCCATCCACCCATAATCACCAACAATACGCCGAGCGCTGTTTTGCCATTCATATCAGTGCCCACCACCTTTCTTCTAATGTCGATCCGCAGGTCGCGATGGCTGTTTGTTTTGCATGTCCGCCAGTCGTGTCCGCTTCTATGTCTCTATTGTAGGATGGATTGGAGTTTTTCAAAACGGACCTGCGGCGGTTTTTGCACCTGGACTCAGGTCGGGGACGCTGCCGTTCCCAGGTCTCGCGGGGACTCAGACCCTGCGGTCGCCGCGGGATGTGTGGGCTGGCTTGTCGGAGGTTAGCGCTGCATGATTTTGCGGTATTCACGGGGGGAAAAGCCAGTATAGCTCTTGAACATGGAAGAGAAGTTATGCTCGTCGATACCGACTGCGCGGGCAATACCGCCGATGGGCTGATCGCCGCTTAGCAGCTGACGGGCACGATCAAGCTTGCGCCGGTTGATGTATTGAATCGGTGAGCTGCCGAACACGGCATGGAACGCGCGGATAAAGTAGTTGGGGTGATAATGCACAAGCTGAGCGAGTTCATCTACGGTCATGCGCCGATCTAGGTTTGCTTCAATATAACGAGCCACGTGGGCCAGCTTGCCCGGCTGGGAGGCCGTACCTGGTTCGGGCTCGGATACTTGACTGACCACAAGTCCGATCAGCTGCAGCATCGCGGCACGAGCGTTCAACACGCTTGCCGGCGTTCGCTTGGCATGCTCTTGCACCAGAAGGTTGAATAATCGTGTGGCCTCCGCCGGATCGTCCAAGTCGTAGCAGACCGGAAAGCGATACAGCTCGAACAAATCCCGGTTACCTACTCTCGCCGTGAAGTGACACCAGTATTTATAAAAAGCATTGTCTGCATCGGTCCGATAAGATTGCCTGATATGGCAGGGCATCACGACGAGCTGATCTTGCTGGGGAACGTAGGTCTTGCCATCTACCGTGATCTCGCCTTGCCCAGCGAGGATAAGATACATCCGGTTGAAGCTATGTACATAATCGTCACGCCGCCACTGACTGTCTACCTGCTGCAGATCAGCCATGATCACATCCGCCTGCAAATGACCAAGTACACTGGAGAGCGATTCCATCTCAGGAGTAGGCATATTCATTCTGTTCACCGCCACCCTTCCTTAAAATTCAGGTTAGAATTGACTAAAAACAGGTTAACAAACGCCATAGTGTGTGTCAATGGCTCGGTCTATGATGAATAGGAAGCGATTTGAATCCTTACACTAGAGAAGGAGGATTTTGAAGATGATCCGGCGTTTCAACGATGAGCGTGACCGTTTTTTTGACTTGAGATACGGTCTGTTTGTGCATTGGGGACTGTACGCGATTCCCGGCTGGCACGAACAAATCCTGTGGCGTGGAGACACCTCCCGCGAGCAATACGAGCAATTGATTCATGAATTCAATCCCGTGAACTTTGATCCGGAGGCCTGGCTGGATCTCGCCCAAGAAGCGGGAATGCAATATTTGTGCATCACCACCAAGCATCATGACGGCTTCTGTCTCTGGGACACCAAGCAGACGGATTACAATATTATGCATACGCCTTATGGACGGGATGTGCTCGCCCAGCTGGCAGAGGCTTGCCGGAAGCGGAACTTCCCGCTTAGTTTGTACTACTCGTGTCCGGACTGGCATCATCCAAATTATCCGAATCAAGGACGGCATCATGAGATGTTCGGCCCGCGTGCAACCGATACGCCGGATCTGGATCTCTATTACGCGTTCGTGAAAGAACAAATACGGGAGCTGCTGACCGGGTATGGCCCGATCTACCAATTGTTCTGGGACGTGAACGTGGCGGAATACTACAATCCCGAGCTTAACGCGTATGCCCGTTCCTTGCAGCCTGGCCTGTTGATTAACAATCGGGGCCCGGATGACGGGGATTACAGCACGCCGGAGCGAGAGCTGCCGGAGGGGTTGGCCTTTGACCGACCAACAGAGGCTTGCCAGTCGCTTGGCCGCGAGAGCTGGGGCTACCGCTCCGATGAGGATTACTACAGCCGCAAGTTCCTGATGCAAAGTGTGGACCAGATTCTGGCGATGGGCGGCAACTATTTGCTCAATGTCGGTCCCCGTGCTGACGGTTCAATCGCGGAGGAGAACGCGGCCACATTGCGTGCCATCGGTTCGTGGTATGGCAAGGTGCGGGAAGCTTTCGATGGCACGTACCCAGCCTCCTATTTAAAGTCGGACTCGTATGACCAAGTGCTGCTGACGCGGAAATATAACCACGTCTATGTCCATGCCTACCAGGATTTGCAGACGAGTAGTATTACGCTGAAACCGCTGGATCGTCTGCCTGCTCGTGCTGTTCTGCTGAATGACGGCCGTGAGCTGCCGGTACGTATCGCCAAACTTCCATGGTATTGGAAGGAGAAGCCCTATCTACAGGTGCAGAACATTCCCATTGACGAGTATCCTGGCGAGGTACTGGTGGTCCGGTTGGATTTTGAATGAAAAAAAGCGATGCCGGAGAGGGTCTCCTGCATCGCTTTTTTTGTAGCATTGCCTTTTTGAAGCCTTGCGTTGATTCACGTTCTTGCTCTATACGCACAATCGTTACCTTATTCTGCCGCGCTGGGCCGAGTTGATCAGGAGGAACAACCCCGAGATCAAATGCAGGAACCAGCCAACGAACGGGATCCATGCCAGCAGAGAGGTCACAATGCCAATAGCGGGTCCGTAAGCCGGCTCATGATTGGAGCGAGACAGCACATACGTAACAAGATGTAAAACCAGCATGACTCCTAACAGGGAATAACCACTCGACAAAACCAAGGCCCCGCCCAAAACGGGAATGGCCAAGAACAATTCAGCTATACCTGAAAAAAACTTCAATATCCGTGACAGGGTCATCAGCAGTCACTCCTTCTTATGTCATGGTACCCATTTTCTCTTACCCACATTGTCTGAATTCGAAGATGTGATTCGCTAGAATCCTCGCATGGGGGCCCAGCGACGGGCTGATCGAAGCGGCAGAGGTAGCTCCCGAGTGGCATGGTGTATGGTAGATTGCGGCAAATACAGCTTCCGAGCGGTGCGGTAGATCGCAGGTCCTGGCGCGCTCTCGATCGCAGCGGCAGCTCCTTCCCGCAGTAGAGCGCAGCATGATGGCTGGCGGTCGGTCGAGTCTTGTCTGCGCAGCCTTGCGCCGGTCTCACGTTTAATCTATGCACCATTTTATTTTCTAGCCAACCCAACTTTCAAATTCAGGTCATTCTATATACGATGAAAAGCAAACCTGGTCTCGTAAGAAGTTAATTTACACCTACTACCTATGCCTTCCCGCACCCTCTCTCGCCCTACACATCCTCCATAAACGACCCCGGTGTCAGCGCAAATATATAGAAAGTTTACTTAGAACAGCTAAAGATGGCTCCAGTGCTGACTGCAAGTATAATAAGTTTACTTAGAGACCACTTTGGCATGGTGGGCGGCGCTCCAACGAAAGTTTCTTGCCTTACAGCACCAGCACACACCCTAACGCACCCTCCAACGAAAGTTTCTTGCCTTACAGCACCAGCACACACCCTAACGCACCCTCCAACGAAAGTTTTTTCCTTACAGCACCCGCACACGCCCTACCGCATCCTCCAACGAAAGTTTTTTGCCTTACAGCTCCCGCACACACCCTGCCGCATCCCCCAACGAAAGTTTCTTGCCTTGCAGCACCCGCACACACCCTACTGCACCCTCCAACGAAAGTTTCTTACCCTACAGCACCCGCACTCGCCCCGCCGCACCCTCCAACGATAGTCTTGCCTTGCAGCATTCGTACACTGGGGACGGGTTACGTTACGTTTGCCATCTCGCATTATTCGTCGCTCAGCACACACGCATGTAGCCGCAGACTTAGCAAACACAATTCCAGCAGAAATCCCGGGCTAGGAGCGGACCCGGGATTCTTGCTGGAATGCAGCTAGCTGGTCTAGGAGTCTGGCGTGGTGAGTAATCTATGACTTAGCCTCCCATATACTCCTCCAAACAAACACCCAAGCGCTCCATTTCCTGCGCTGCTTCACGTCCCACATACCGGAAATGCCATGGCTCGTAGCGTGTCCCCGTCAGGTGCATCTTATCCCGAGGATAGCGGAGAATAAAACCGTAGCTGCTGCAGTTTTGCGCCAGCCACTCGTACACTTCACGATTTGTCGAACGGATCTTGTCAGCGTTGATATCGACCGCAATCCCCAGTTGGTGCTCACTATGATCGGGCAGGGCTACCCATGCTTCGGCCAGCTCCCGGGACTCTTCCGCCGAATGCCCCTCTGAACGGTAAGCCTCAATTTTCTCCTTCATGATTTGTTGCTGCGTTGCTTTCGTCCGGTATCCTGATCTCACAACCGTATGATGTCCAGTTGCTCTCGCAGCTTCCAGCATCTGCTGGAGTGCCGGGTAGATTCGCGCATCCACGGACTCTCCGCCAGCCAGCTGCACCAGCTCCACCATATAGTCTTGTGGTATGGCATGCCAGCGATTGACCAACCGCAGCCGCCAGTCCCCTTTTCGGTTAGCTCTCCGATTGTTAGTTGGTTGTGCAGATCTATGCCATGTCCCGCCGAGGGTCAACAGTGTACTAATGATGAACAGCAGCGGCCCTGAGGTCAGTTTGATTTTCATGTTTCCCAGCCACCTTTCCTATCAGCCTGTCCGGCTTGATATCTCTATTTTACCGGGATACGGCGCTCAGGGTTTGAGTTTTGACTTAGCAATTTCTTAAGAAAGCGTAAGACTTCTCTTAATATTTATTCTGGCTTAAATCTTTTTGTACAATTACCATCGTCTATATGGTGAAAATGAGGTGAGAGTCGTGTATACGGACGAGGAACTGGCAGGCCGATTGCAGCGGGGCGATCCCGAGGCGCTCGACGCGCTGATCCGACGCCACTATCAGCTGGTGTTCGCTTATATCTACCGGTGTACCGGTGGAGATTATCATACCGCCTATGATCTGACCCAAGAGACATTTATCAAGCTGGTACGCGCGGCCGGCACACTCGCCAGCGGTGATAGCCTGAAGCCCTGGCTGTTGCGGATCGCGCTCAATACATGCCGGGACTACTATCGCAGCCGCACCTACAAGAGCAGGCAATCTGCCCCCTATCAGGAAGAGTTGGCCACAACTACGGACCGCGTCGTGCATCTGGGAAAGGACCTGGAAGATCGGGAAGAGCTGGAACGTCTCCTGAGCCTGCTGCCGGATTACCAGCGGGAGACGATGATTTTGCGCTATTATCATGATCTGAAAATCAAAGAAATTGCCGAAGTGATGTCGGTTGGCGAATCGACTGTAAAATCGCGGCTCAAGCAAGGGCTGGACAAGCTGCGCCAGCGGTTTGGAAGGAGGGAAAAGCATGACAAGAAAAACGCTGAATGATGACCTGCCTGACGTATCAGAGGAAGAACTAAAGCGGTTGGAGAAGCTGCTGAATAATTGGCAGCCACCTTATCCAGCATCATCAGATGTTGACAGGACCATCGCTGCCGCAAGGCTGGAGCTACAATTGCAGAACGATACCAAGCCTGCTCCAGGCCTGTGGATAGCAAGACTGCTGCGACTCACGGCAACCGAATTATCCGGCTTCAACACATGGTATTGGGTGATGAGTCTGTTCCTTTATATCCTTGGTCTCGCGGTATTGCTGCAATTCCAAGGAGAGCCTCGGTTTGCATTATTCGCCCTGGCTCCAGTGCCGTTCTTGGTTGGTCTATCGGAGGTTCTGCGCAGTCGGGATACGGGGATGCTAGAGCTGGAAATGTCCTGCCGGTACAACGGGGCAAGCGTCATGCTGGCCAAGCTGTGCATCACTGCCGGCTATACCATCCTGTTGAACGCATGCGCAGCGACCTGGTTCGCCAGCTCGTACGCCGGCCTCGGACTGGGGACCCTCATGCAGGCCTGGCTCCTTCCATTTACACTCATGACAGCGCTAGCCTTGGCTGTTGTCATGCGTCTGCGTGGAAGCAATGCCGTAGTGTTGACGCTCTCGATTTGGGGCAGCTGCTGTGTACTATTGCTATTCAACCCTGGCATCATAGAACAGCTCACTTCGCTTCCGTACAGTACCGGACTGCTGGCCGCCACGCTGGGAACGGGATTGGCACTCTTTCTGGGGTATCGGCTACTGCAACAAACAAACACGGGGAAAGGAGGCGATTGGCTTGAAGCTGGTTATTGATCATGTCAGTCGCAGCTATAAGCGGCACTTAGCCATTGATGACGTCAGCTGTGAACTGACGCCTGGTATTTATGGCTTGATTGGCCCCAACGGAGCCGGCAAAACAACGCTTATGCGCATGCTCGCCGATGTGCTGCGCCCGAGCAGTGGCCAGATCACGGTCAATGGTACATCGACGGCCGTACTGGGCGAGCGGTATCGAGATCTGCTCGGGTATCTGCCGCAGGAGGTTGGGTTTTATAGTTACTTTACTGGGGAACGCTTTATGCGTTATATAGCTTCTCTAAAAGGGCTGCCCGGCCGCGAGTCGGAGGCGCGAATCACTGCTCTGCTCCGGCTGGTCCAGTTGGAGGATCAACGACATCGCAAGATCGGACACTATTCTGGTGGCATGAAACGGCGACTCGGCATCGCACAAGCGCTCCTCAATGACCCAAAACTGCTTATTCTCGATGAACCTACAGCGGGACTGGATCCCAAGGAGCGAATCCGGCTGCGCAATCTGCTCTCCGATATCTCCGGTGAACGAATCGTCATCCTGTCGACCCACATCATCACAGATATCGAGTTTATTGCCAAGGAAGTGCTCATTCTCAAAGATGGGCGGCTGGTTCGCCAGGATCCACCGGAGCAGATCCTCCATGAACTGGAGGGTAAAGTTTGGAGCGTGCAGATCCCCGCACATCGGCTGCATGAACTGGAGAAACAGTATATGGTAGGTAATATTCAGCGACGCGGTGATGAGGCTTTGGCCCGTATCATTGCCGACCGACGTCCCGAAGGGGAAGCGACAGCACTTGAGCCGCGACTGGAGGATATTTATCTCTATTACTTTGGGGATCAGCCGGAGCGTGACGAATGATGAACCAACTGATTCAATTGGAGTTATACAAGATCTTCTCTCAAAAAGTAATCTACATCGCCGCTGCGGTCTTCGCTGCCCTATATATTTCCCAGTTTTACAGCAGTTTGCCTTCTGCCGAGCAGCGGGCGCTGGACAAGGCAGCTTATACCACCTATGGTGGTGTCCTGACCGAGGACAAGCTGGCGTGGGTGGAAGCACAATATGAAGCCTATGAACAAGCCCGTCTTGCTGCAGGAGACCAAAGACTCCATTTGGAGGAATCTTTCAGGGCCGAGCATCGGGTTGCGATGGATTTCAAAAGTGCCCTGCAAGGGAGAGCAACAAAACCGCTCGATGAGCATCCATCGTCTGAATCGGGCAACCGTATTGTCGTTATTGCCTCAACCGGCGAGCAAGTTGTCGTCATCCAACAGGAAGTCTGGCTGCGTATCCTCATCTTTATTCAGGAGGTCGGCTATTTCTTCGTCGCTGCGCTGGTCATTCTGGGACTTGCCGGCAGCTACAGCCGCGAGACAAGCGCAGGTATGGATCAGCTGCTGTACAGCTCCCGCCACGGGCGGGGCAAGGGGACGGTGGCCAAGCTCCTGGCCGGTGCGGCCTATTGCGCCACGATTCCACTATTTTTCGGAGGGCTAGTCGTATCGCTCTATGGTGTTCATTACGGACTCCATGGCTGGGATGCGCCGCTAATCCATTACACTCGGCTCTTCGGACAGACCACTTTTACAGGGACAGCACTGCACTATTATGGCCTTCAAGTGCTCCTCTCTGCAATCGGCTGTATCGCGCTGGGCTGGCTAACCATGCTGCTATCGGCATGGAGCCGCAACGTTCTTGTTCCCGCTATGATTGCAGGTCTTCTATTTATTCTGCCCGTTATCGTGCTGTTCCTGAGTTTACCGGAATCCCCCGTAACTTGGGGGGTCATGCTTTTATTCCGGTACATGGAATTCATTCAGGCCAACTACATTGAGGGACAGATTCCGGAACTTTTCTTCCTGCTATGGGGCTCTTTAGATCGGGGCATTAGCGCTGGTCGGGCAGATCCGATGATTATGTACCAACTGTTATTGAGTCTGATGATCCCGGCAATCCTCCTGTATTGGAGCATTCGGAGAAAGCAGGTGAGATGACAATGATGACGCTGATCCGAATGGAGCTGTACAAACTGGTGGCGGGACGTTGGCTCCTCGTAGCTTGTGGTGGCATTGTTGCAGCCGCTGTCCTCCAGGCAGCGATGCATTATCAATGGTCGGATAGGTCCGCCTGGGAGAGCATCGTACGCTTCCCCTATGCATCCGGGGCTGCGTACGAAGCGATCCTGCTGCTGTTCGTTCTGCCAGGCTGTTTCAATCTGGAGCGCCAGTGGGGGACACTGACGCTGCTGTTGAGCTCACGCAATGGCCGCACCAAGGTGCCTTCTGCCAAGCTCTGGGCTGCCTCGCTGTATACGACCGGCGTTGTGGCCGGCTGCTGGCTCTTGGGACTGACCATCCACCTCTCTTATGGAGGCTGGGAGGGCTGGGATGTTGCCTTACAATCGATGCCCGGCTATGCGGATTCGCCTTGGATAATGCCAATCTGGCAATACGTCTTGATTCAGATCGGAACCAATTGGCTTGGCTGCATGACTTTCATGCTGTTTCTGCTCTGGCTGTCAGCGGCATGCCGCTCATCGTTGACGGTCTTTTTTCTGGGCGGCATCGTGTTTGTCTTGTCTTTTCTGATCCATAACTTCTCGGTCTTCTCGCTGCCTTGGGCGCTCAAGAACCTCACGATGATGGAGGTGCTGCGTGTGGAAAATGTATTCAACCGTCCCCGTTATGTGCTTGCCGGTCCATGGGCGCTTCATCTGCACCCCGGCTGGTTTTATCTGTATACCATCCTGCTGGCAGTGGTGCTCGCTTGTTCGGCCAATCGGAGGGCAAGACGCGAGGAGGCAACGTAACACTCTCAATTAACCAGAGTTCCGTCTATTAAATGCCAATGACGAACACGGAGCTCTGATCGCGGATGGCTTTGACCACGCTCATCGCAACGATATAGCCGGTCTTGGGGTTGCTTGCAGAAGGTGTGTTCTCAAGTTCAAGCCGGATGCGGCCGAAACGACCGCTTGCTACGATCTCGTGCATGTTGCGTGAGATGCCGGGATCTACAATGACTTTAACTTTGGTCTCGTCCATTCCGACTCCCGCCAGACTCAGGGCTGCCGAGACGTTGACGCTCTCGGGAAACAGCAGCGCTGCCTCGCGTGCGATCCCTTCATAGGCCGTGTACGGCTCCGTTAATCCGCCGAGATCGACCTCACGCTCAATGACCGTGCCGTACCAGGCCTTTGGCGGCTTGCGTGTAGTTAGCGACACCTCCTCCATGGGCCCCAGACTTCCTGCCGCGATACGATCAAGTCCGCCAATGGCCGCCGAAGGCACAATGATCCGCCTGCCAGCTGCCTCTGCGGCTGCTTTAAGCTCGCTGAGCAGCGTCTCATCCGCGAGCGCGCCGACACTGACGATGATCAAGTCGGCACCGTTCGCCAACACGTCCCTTCCATAGAGCCGTACCGCTTCGTGTCCCGCCGATTCGACGACGATGGTAGGTTTGGTCGCGTGAAAAGCCTCCGGATCGTCGAAGATCCACGGCGAGAGCGGATGATCCTGCCAGCGGCTCCGGTTACGTACCAGAATAGCCGCCAACTCTGCGGCCCCAGCCAATTGAGAGTGAATGGCTGCCGCCACGTCCTCGCCGATTGTCCCCAATCCAATGATGCCAATTCGATTCATCGGTTCGCCTCCTGAAACATAGATAACTAGATTCTGGAGAGTGTCGATTAATAGCTGGCCCCCAAGTGGGAAAGTGCTAACGGCCACCAGAGCACTTATTCGTAAAGAAAATGAACTTTTGAAAATCTAACGGTCACAGACGCACTTATTTGCTCGAAAACTAGACATTTCGGCTGAAAACGCGTGAATAACGGCGTTCCTGTCCGTTAGAATTACAAATGGGACGTTTAAGGCTTAATAGGTGCTGTGGTGGCCGTTACAGCAAAAGTGCATCCTCAGAGATGCACGATAACCGATACAGCTTATTAATCGACACGCTCTTCTGCTCTATTCTATTTTATCAAACAAATTGCATATGGTATACCATAAACCATAAGACTATGATATAATGAGCCCATACTATCGAGGAGGGATGCCCGTGCCAACCGTAACCTTTCAAACATCCGGGAAGTCGATCGAGGTGGAGAAGGAAAGCAACCTGCTTCGCACCTCGATCCGCTACGAAGGCTCCGTCCCGTACAAATGCGGAGGCGGCCTCTGCGGAACCTGCAAGGTCCGGATTGTCGAAGGCCAGGACAATCTGAGCCGGATTATGAAGAAGGAAGTTGCCCGCCTGGGTCAAGAGAAGCTGGATGAGGGCTACCGTCTCGCCTGTCAGACCTTCATCTCGGGAGATGTGACGATCGCTTGGGGCGAAGAGGATCTTGCCCGATTGAACAAGATCGCCCAGCGCCGAATCAATGCGGCACAGTAAACCATGAACCGGATAAGGAGCCTCGTCGCAGCTGCGGCGAGGTTCTTTCCTATTCCGCTGCTGCTCCGACTTCCGCACACAAGAGAAGGCCGGGCAGCTCCAGCGGCACCTCGCCACCAGTCCTGCCCGGCCTTCTAACCCCTGCCTCAACTGACTTGCACGATCTTGTTTTCTTCATCCAAGTCGAGCTCATAGATCTCTTTGATGATATCCTCAACTGTATCCGACTTGGGGAACACCTTGAGCGGGATCACGTTGTCAGGAAACACTTCCTTCACGCCCTTGATCGTGATCCGGATATCGGGATCGGCGATCTTACAGATTGTGAAGGTCGACATTTTTTTGCCAAAGAAATGGTATTCGTACTCCGCCACCTTCTCCAGATGAGGATGATCGGTCACTGTGCGGTACCGTTCGGTCGTCGTCATCAGTACATATTCGCTCATGTGGGCACTCCCTCCCTCTTCGCTACTCTTGGCTGAATTCAAGATCAGCCGTAATATAAAGCTGGCATGCGAGCCTGTAGCCTTGCTCAAGCCGTTCTCCCAGCATTTTTTGCTCTTTCCAGTTGGGCTCCTGCAATGATTCGCCTCCCGCGATGACGCGGATGGTGCACTTGGTACATTTGCCCATGCCACAGCCATACTTCAGATGGGGAAGCTTTTTGACGCCTGCCAGGACGACCAGATTGCTGCCCTCCTGCACCTCTTGCTCGTATGTCCCGTTCTGCTGATGCAGTGTGATGTTGGGCATCGACGCACCTCCATCTCTTATAGGCCTACTCCTTGGCCAGAACTTCCAAGTATGCTTTCTTCGCGTTCTCCACGTGAATCTTGGTCAGATTCTCCGCAAGGTCCGCCTCGCCTTCCATAACCGCCCGCGCCAGATCGCGGTGCTCCTCCATCGCTTTGCGCAGCCTCCCCGGCAGCTCATAGGCCAGGTGGACAAATGCCTGCACGTACTCCGACAGACTGTCGATCATGGCCTGCAGCCGCGGACTGCGCGCAGCCTCGAAGACGACGGCATTGATCTTGAAATGAATCCGCCAGTGCTCCTCGCGCAGCACATTGTGCTCCAGCGCCTCTTCAATCTCCGCAATAATCTGACGCAGCTTGTCCCTTTGGGGCTCCTCCGCCCGCTGGGCAGCCAGCTTCATCGCCAGGCTCTCGGTCGCCGACAGGATCGTGAAGATCTCGACGATCTCCTCAGGCGACAGCTTGGAGACGACTACGCCTCTGCGCGGCAGCGTCTTTACAAAGCCCTGCGACTCCAGGCGAAACAGCGCCTCACGGATAGGCGTACGGCTGACATTCAACTGGCCGGCCACCTCACGCTCAACGATCCGGTCACCAGACTTATAGATGCCCTGGACGATCGCTTGCTTCAAATACTCATAGACTTTGTCTCGGATGGGGCTGAGCTCTTCATCTTTCCAAATTACAGGACCTTCTGGCATATCGTATACCTCCGAATGGGTTATTACTCCATAGTGTATACGAAATGCCAGCCCTTTCACAACATTAACAAGGTGCTGTGCTTACTAGCCTCAAAAGTGCCGGAGAGGCACGGAATCGAATCTGGAGAAGCGAAGCGTTCGCCTTTGTCCCCGGATTTCAACCGCTGGAGCGGTTAAAAATTCAAGAAATCTGGGGACAACAGCGATCGTAAGATCGATCCGTGACCGTAGGGTCCTTTTTGAAGGCTGTCTGCAATTACTTCTTGATATCGGCCTGTGTTAACACTTCATGATCGCTCCCCAGGTAATCTTGGAGCGCCCGTAGCGCTGCCGTGCCGACGATCGTATCCTGCTCGCCGTTGCCGCCACTGATGCCGACGCCGCCGACGACCTCCCCGTCCACGACGATCGGAAAGCCGCCGACGAAGATGGCGAACTTGCCCGGCATCATGACATGGATCCCGAAGGCTTCGCCCGTTGGCGATGCTGGCCCGCCCGGTTGATTGAACAGATGGGTGGAGCGCTTGTGTCCGCTTGCCGTAAAAGCCTTGGCTATGGCAATCTCCGGACCCGTGATGCGTGCGCCGTCCATCCGCTCCATGGCGATAACGTAGCCGCCGTCGTCGACGATGCAGATCGTTTCCAGCACCTGGGCTTCTTCCGCGGCAGCTTTGGCTGCTTCGATCATCGCCCTGGCTTCCGCCAGCTCCAGCTTGACCGCTGTTCTCATCCTGCCGTTCCCTCCTTTATCTAGTTGCTGCAGCAGAACCGGATTGGCTGCGAGCCGTGATACACCGTCTTCTCCTGCAGGTAGAACTCAAGCGCTGCCCTGCCCGACTCGCGGTAGGTGGCCGTGCTGGACATCTTCATCCCGCCAAACGGCGCATTCATGCTGTTGCCGGTCGTGGGACGATTTACCTTGACCACCCCGGCTTCCATATGATCGATGAAATAGGACATCCGGTCAGGATCTGCCGTACAGATTGCAGCGGAGAGACCGTAATCAACTTCATTAGCTGCCCGGACCGCATCCTTGAAGCACTTGACCCGAATGACTGCAATGACAGGGCCGAAGATCTCTTCCCTGGCGATGCGCATCTCCCGCTTCACGCCCGTAAATACAGCCGGTTCGACATAATAGCCTTGCCCGTATTCGCCATCTGTGAGCTGACGCCCGCCGCTGACAAGCTGCGCCCCCTCCTGCTGGCCGATGTCCAGATAAGAGAGGACGGTCTCAAGCTGACGCGCGTTGGCGAGCGGACCAATCTCCGTGCCGGGGGCAAGGCCGTCTCCAATTCGCAGCGCCTTTGTTTTCTCCGTCAGCTTGGCGACAAAGGCATCGTGAACTTCATCCATAATAATGACGCGGCTCGTACCTGTACAGGCCTGCCCTGTCAGCTCGAAGCCGCCTTTGACGGCCAGCTCGGCGGCATGGTCGAGATCGGCATCCTCCAGAACGAGGAGAGGATTCTTGCCCCCCAGCTCCAGCTGTACCCGGGTGGACAGCCCCACAGTCCGGTGGATCTGTTCACCTGCGCGGGTCGAGCCTGTAAACGTGACGGCTCTGACTGCCGGATGGGTCAGAAGCGGTCCTGCTGTATCTGCCGCTGAGCCCGTTACAAAATTCAGCACCCCTGCGGGCAACCCCGCCTTGTGGAGCGCCTCGACCAGCCGAAGCGCGATGAGCGGCGTATCGGAGGCCGGTTTGAAAACAACTGTATTGCCTGTTGCAAGGGCGGGAGCGATCTTGCGGGCCGGGATCGAGATCGGAAAATTCCACGGTGTAATGACACTGATGACGCCAAGCGGCTCCCGCTTGGTGTAGACAAAGACGGTCGGATCGTCCGATGGAAGCGTGTCGCCCGAGACATTAAGCCCCTCGGTAGCGTAGTAGCGCAACGTCTGCGCCGAGCGCTTGACCTCCATGCGGCTGCTTGCCAGCGTCTTGCCTTCCTCTGCCGTAAGCTCCTGCGCGTACTGCTCCAGACCGGCCTCCAGCAGATCCGCTGCCTGGAGGAGGATCTCCGCCCGCCGGCTCGGCGCGGGGCGCCGCCACCCGGCGAATGCTTGCTGCGCCGCTTCCACCGCTGCTCTTGCATCCGCCTCTACAGAAGCCTGGAACCGTCCGACGACTTCGCTGCTGCGCGCGGGGTTGCAGCTCTCAAACGTTGCCCCGCCTGCTGAAGGTACCCACTCGCCGTTGATCAGATTGTGATAGGTTTGTACCGCTGTATCTACTGGCATGGCTTCCTCCTTCGTCATGATCTAGCCGAGTCCGAACTCCCGGGATATGGCAGCGATGTACATCCTGCGCATCTTGGTTGCTTCTTCGACGATTTCGATACAGCGCTGCTGTTCCTCCGGCGTCTTGGCATACTCGAGGACGATCTGATACCCGCGTTCGCCGTGGATCTCGTCAGAGACGATATGCAGATCGAAGAACTCTACTTCCTCGTCCGTAAACCCGTAATGATTGCGAAGCGTCGGCGTCTGACGGCGATAGATAGCCGGTACCTGCGATTCCAGCCCGACCACGAGCGCCGCTGTCGCATACAAGAAATTTTCCTTGAATGCCATCCGGTAACACCAGGACTGGAGTCCGATCGTTTCCGGCAGCAGATTTTTCATGGACACGACCCTCTCCCGTGTCGTCCCGCACGCTTCTCCAAAGCGGATCAGCAAGTCAGTATGACGGTCGCCCCCGAGCTCTTCCTCCCACATGTTCTGCAACAGAAAATCTCTGGCATCTTCATGCGGGCAATTAGCGTACACATAGGCGAGGTATTCGGCAAATGGACCCACATATGCATAGTGCTGCTCTACCCAGCGGGCAAAATGCTCACGCTTCAGCTCCCCGTTGGCCCACATCGTTGTGAATGGGGCTTTGGCAACGGCATTCCCCTCGATCGCTTGCTCCAAGGCACGGCGGAACTCCTCCTTGTTCATCAAGCGGTTTTTTTCAACGGTTTGTGTCATATTGCCCAATCTCCTCTCCAAAGCTCGAAATTTGTTTTTTTGGTATATGGTATACCAAAATTGTGAGGTGTGACTATTATTGCCCAGCCATCCGTCATTTGTCAACCTGTCAATTCCAAAACGATGAGCAGCACTGTCACCATGCCGATGTAAGCGGCGGTGAACGGCAGGTTCCAGTTGGATACCTTGTAGGCGCTGCGGTTGATGAGACCCGCCATCATACTGGCCGTCGCATTATAAGGTCCCATCATGAAGGCTGCCGCCGCCCCTGTCAGCATGGCAATCGCCGCGATCTCAACGGATACGCCAAGCGCCGTGGGATTCATCGCCTCCGCGGCCAGTGCCAGCGCCACGGCCGGCTGCAGCCCGGCAAAGGCCAGCCCGAGCGGAATAAGCGGGATCAGCAGTATGAACAGTTCGGCTCCTACCGTTTGTTTGATCGCACCAAGCGCCGTATTAATCACATGCGTTGCCCCTGTGGACTGAATCGCTGTAATCATAAATCCAGCGCAAAGGAACATGTAGAATTGCTCCTTCATCCGTCCCAGATGCTGGGGCAGACGTTCGCGAGCCAGCGACAGGAAAGCTCGTCCCTGACCAAGCAACAGGGACCAAACCAAAGCGAACGGAATCACCGTCAGGGTCACCAGCAATAGGAAACCGAGATGCAGCCGGCTCTCTAATAGCGAGATCAAACCGTTCAGTGCGACAACGGCAAGCAGGATATGAGACGGATGTGCCCCCTTGGCGGCTCCCTCTTCGGTCATCCGTCCGTTGTCTGCTGCCTCCGTTCCGAGTAGCGCTGCGTCCCCTGCGTCGTCTCTCTCCGGCTTGCCGGACATCTCAGATATGGCAGCGAGCTGTCTCCGCCGGCGCTTCGAGAGGGTAAAGGCGATCAGACAGTCTGCGGCGAGTCCGAGCAGACTGAACGGGATCAGAATCGGGATGATATGCAGCCAGCGGACGCCAGTCATCTCTACGACGATACCGACAATTGGAGTGACCGGCGTCCATACCGTCGGCATGGCGAAGCCATGCGTAATCGAACGGCTGATAAACCGCTCCTTCTCACCGATCGGATACAGATCCATCGACGGCTTCATCGTCTGGTACATCATCGGCATCGCCCCCAGACTCATGAAGGAGCTGGCGATATAGGTTAAGCCCGAAGTGATCATATAGAGCAGACCGGATGTCTTGACCCTGCGCGCAACCGCAAGGCGGATCCGCAGCGCATAGCGGCCAAGCTCTATCGGCAGGGCGATCAGCGGCACAAGCGCAAACAGGCTTAAGATATTCATCATCCGGCCGAAGCTGAGCAGCACCTGCCCCCACCCGGCCCCGTGAGCTGCAAGCAACCACAAGCCGATTCCCAGCATCAGCATGCCGAGCAGTCGGACATACATCCCGATTCGGGAAACCACAACGAGAATGACGAGGATACTCAATAAAGGCACGAGCCAGTCCAGCAGCTTGGCGGGATACAACACTGAGATCAGGTACACCAGTATAGCAACCCCCAGTAGCCCCGGGAGCCTCATGGGTCCAAGATGTCGCGAACCGCAGCAGACAAGCGGGTCAAAGCGGTCTCCACCAGTTCCTCGCCGAGCTTGCGGCTGCCTTGGCGGCCATCACCGATACAACCGTTTGTGGTCATCTCTTCATAATAATAGAAGCCTTGCAGCGGACTGCCCGGCCGGAGTTTCCGCCATCGGCCTTCCTCTGTCAGTTCGCCCTTGGCCAGCCGCTCTTGCCGGACAAGCTCAGGCGCCAGGTACAACGCCTCGGACACTTCTCGTTCGCAGCTGTGACCGTATACCTTTGACCTAATGTGCTTGTCCATCACATCCTTGGCCGAGGCGGTGGTCTTGGCGTAATAAAACTCGATCTCTTCCTCCCGGGTGAGCACGTCGGCGGCTACGCCGAGCGTAGCCTGATTGCCGCCATGCGCGTTAATGACCAGAAAGCGCTGGATACCGTGCGGCTTCAAAGAACGGACGATATCCCTCAGAAGCGCAATCAGCGTCGATGGCTGCAGGGAGATCGTTCCCGGAAAATGAAGATGATGGCTCGAGATCCCAAGAGCGATCGGCGGCGTCATGAACGCCAAGGGATGGAGACGCTCCGTCAGCCGTATGGCAAATTGTTCGGCGAGCACTGCGTCACAGCTCTCCGTCATATGCGGGCCATGCTGCTCCTGGGCCCCCAATGGAATGATCGCCAATTGTACCGTGCGAAGTGCTTCCTTCACTTCCGGCCATGTCATCTGCTGCAACAGAAAGGGTGGACCAGCGTGCATCCGTTTCACCCCCTTCAATAAGGTTTATTGTATACCATATAAGTGCCGATGCTGTCTTCCCTTTGAACTCCCCGGCATTTCGGAGTATGATGAAGAGACATGCAAGTATGATTACGTTTGGGGATGATGCACAAATGATGCACCATATACATTATCTTGACAAATCCGCGCCTGCCTTCCTGGCGGATAAACTTGTCGAGCATGCGCATAGTTATCCGGACCTCCGGCAGATCGTGATTGTCGGCATTGGCACCAATCGTTCGCCCGGCGATTCGCTAGGGCCAGCAGTCAATAGCCTTCTGGCCAACTCCTACACTGGCAACCGCCGCATCCGTCTGTTTGGAACGCTGGAGAAGCCTGTCCATGCCTTGAATCTGAAGAAGACCTTGACTTATCTGAACAAAAAACACGCGCAAGCGTACACTATCGCACTGGATGCTTGTCTCGGACAGTACTTCAAAATCGGCACGATCCAGCTCGTACACGGCCCGCTTATGCCCGGACTCAGTATGGGCAAACAATTGCCGGAGATCGGTCACATCCATCTGAAAGGCATAGTCAACAACTACGGTCCGATCAACGTCAAGGTGCTGGACAAGACGAGCCTGACCTTCGTACAGGACATGGCCTTGATGATGGCTCAGGCGTTGACACTGACCATCGACCGGCTGCTGCCGACGATGACAGACGTGGAGCATGACTCTGCCGGCGATACCCTTCGCGAAGACCTTCTCGCCTCTTCGCAAACGAGATTCACCAGATAAGGAGCGCGACAATAGTCGCAACAATCAGCCCCAGCATCACGGGGATAAAATTCTTGCGAGCAAGCTCCATCGCCGATACCCCGGCGAATCCCGCCACGGCTACAAGGGAAGACCAAGCCACGATCGTCCCGCCGCCGGCCCAGATCGCTCCCATCTGACCAATCGCGGCCAGTGTGGAGGGATCGACGCCAACTGCTGGACCAAGAGCGCCGGATAACGAGCCGGTGAGCGGCAGGCCGGAGAAGCCCGAGCCGTCCAGGCCGGTCACTATGCCGAGGATCAGGATGCCGAAGGCGGTAATCGATGCGCTGGAGGGAATCGCATGCTGAATCGTAGATACCAGATCGAACAGAAAAGCCGGAGCGGCTGCACCTTCGCCAAGCGACAGGATAGACCCGGAGAAATCGGAGCTGCCCAGGAAGAAAAAGCCCGCGATTGGAATTACCGGACCCATGGCTTTAAAGGCAAATACAAAGCCTTCTACCAAATGGTCGCTGATCCGGTCCAGCGCCTTCAGCTTGCTGAAAGCAAAGGAAGCCAGGATAAGGAGTACTACCGCAACGCCGCCGATAAATGCGGCCCCATCTCCGCCCTCGAAGCTGCCTAGTCCGCCGAATTTGCTAAAGATCATGACTACCATTACGCCAAGCATCGCGAGCGGCACCAGCAGCGCAAACAGCTTCGACCACTTCTCCATCCGGGGCTCAAGCGTCTCGACAGCCGCCGCGACTTCATCCAGATGGGCCGGCTCCTTCTCCGCTGCGGTCATGACCGTAACCACGGCTCCGGGGGCGCCTTGGCCGGCAGTAATCGGGGTGCGAATCGACTTGCGGTTCATCAGATAAGCCGTCGTAATCGCGACGCCGCCCGTTATAAGCGAGAGAATCAGCGCCTTGTCGGCCACTGCTGCAGTCGGTACCCCTGCCCCGACTGCACTTAGCATAGGGGCTACTTGCATAATATAATCCGACGATAGCGCCATACCTTGGCCTGCCAATGCAATGGCAATCGCCGCACTCATCGGCGGCAGTCCAGCACGCACCGCAGCCGGAATCAGCAGCGCTCCAAGCAGCGGGACAGCCGGCGTTGGCCAGAAGAACAACGAGATGACAAACGTGATGCCCGCCAGAATGAAAAAGGCGAGATGCCCATTCAGCATGAATCTTTGAATCGGTTGAATCATCCGGCGGTCCGCTCCCATATCCCGCAGCGAAGCAAGGAGCGCTACCATAAACGTAATAATCAGAAAAATTGTAAACAATTCCTGGGCTGCCGTCAGGTTGGCATTGTATACCGCTTTAAATCCGCTCAGCACATCCCCTGTAAACAACCACCCGATCAAGAAAGTCCCCACCAACGAGGGAATTACGACACCTTTCCGAAAAAGCATCACAATTATTACAGACAATGTGATAAAAGCATACAAATAATGCGATAAACCTAACATCCGCATCCCTCTGCTTTCCTCGTTTTTGATGACTTTCAATCGAATTGTATCACAGAAAGGATAGCTTGAACACGTTTATTTGGCATTTGGTATACAATTTTATCAATGATTCTGCTAAAATTCTCGGAAATTCGGTCGTTTATACCAATTATTATACATGAAAGCGTTTCACATGGTGTTAGGCAGGAGTGGAACTTTTCAAATAACTATAATTTGGTATACCTATTTTCGCGACATCATCTTGTAACTATAGTTAACATCATTCAAAGTGATTCCTTTTCAATGCATATCGCCCTACCAGCGTTACTATGCTGTAAAACACGACAGAAAGCAGCGCAAGCATGACAATACTAACCATGACCAGATTCATCTGAAACACTTGCCCCCCATACGTTATCAGGTACCCCAGACCCGCCTTGGAGGAAAGAAACTCTCCCATAATGACGCCTACCAGCGTAAGACCGACATTGACCTTCAACGTAGCAATAAAGGTCGGCACACTCGCAGGCAGCAGCACCATTCGCAGCATCTGTCCGCGGGAGGCGCCGAACGACTCCATTAGCTTCAGCTTGGTTTTGCTAATCTCCTTGAAGCCACTCTCGATCATGATGATTGTCACAATGACCGAGATCGCCACCGCCATGCCATAGATCGAGTAACGGTCACCCAGCCAGATATAGAAGATCGGCCCGAGCGCCACCTTGGGTAGCGCATTGAGAACAACCATATAGGGCTCCAATACTTTGGACGCGTACGTCGACCACCAGAAAAGCACAGCGACAGCCGTCCCCATCACCATTGATACGATGATGCCGACCAGCGTCTCCCAGGCCGTTATCCACGTATGACGAAACAACTCCCCCTGCAGCCCCAGCTCAATGAACGACTGGTAGATTCGTGAAGGACGGCTCGTCAGCATTGGATTTACCCAGCCAAGCCCCGCCGCAAGCTCCCACAAGCCCAGAAAAGCGGCAAGGAGCAGCAGCTGACCGCCACGGATCAGCCAAAACTCACGTTTTTTCTGCTTTAGATACAACGTGTACTGGACGGACGGCGTCCGGGCCACTGCAGCTCCGCCACTATTCCCGTCAGTAACCATCGCGCCCGTCTTTTTAACCGGTAGAGACGACATGACCTTCCAGCTCCCTCCATATCGTATTGAAGTAGGCCGCATAACGTCCCGCTTCCCGCTTTTTCCATGGCGCCAGCTGTTCACCTTCATCAAATCGCATCGGATAGATCGACGAGATCGTACTCGGCCGTTTACTCATAACCATCACGCGGTCTGCCATACAGATCGCTTCCGAGATATCGTGCGTCACGAGAATCGCCGTCTTGCCCTGATCCTTGATGATTGAATGCACCTCATCCGCCAGCGTCAACCGGGTCTGATAATCGAGCGCCGAGAACGGCTCATCGAGCAGCAGGATATCCGGTTCGGCGACAAGCGTACGGATCAGCGCCACCCGTTGGCGCATGCCCCCGGAGAGCTGTCCCGGATTGTGCTTGGCGAAACCGCCCAGACCGTAACGCTCCAGCAGCATAAGTGCCTTCTCCCGGGCCCGCGCCATATCCATCTTGCGGATTTCAGCACCGACAAGCAGGTTGCTCAGAACATCCCGCCATTCGAACAGATGATCATGCTGAAGCATATAGCCTACCTTTGGCGATGTGCCGCTAACCTGCTCGCCTTCGATCATCACGCTGCCTCCGGTTGGCTTCAGCATGCCCGAGATGAGGGAGAGCAGCGTGCTCTTTCCACAACCGCTAGGACCTACAATACTGATGAACTCTCCAGGCATGATCGACAGGTTGACATGACGCAACGCTTCGGTTTCTTGTTTTAAAGTGAAGTAGCGCAGATCCACATTCCGAAATTCCACTGCGGCATGCGACATAGATATCTCCTCCTCTATACTTAAGGCAACTGGTTCACGAAACTCATATCAACGACATCGCTCATCTCCGCGATCCGCTCCTCTTCCTTCAACACCCCGTTTTCAACAAGCACATTCTGGAGAATATCGAACATCTCCTGCGTCAGTTCCGGTTTCTCCGACCAGGTATCCTGGGCTTTGTACCGATTAACGGATTGTATAACCACTTCCTTCGGCGTCCCCTCAAAGAACGGCATCAATACCTCAGCAATTTCATCATCACTAGCCGTCATGAGCCATGATGTGCCTTTGGTGACTGCCCGCACGAAACGCTCCACGACCTCCGGATGACGCTCCAGGTACTCACCGGTAGCTACGTAGGAGGTTTCAGGAAAATCGCCGTACATCTCACCCATTGAGGCAACATAATGTGCCGATCCGTCGAGCTCCAGCGTGGAAGCTACCGGTTCGAACAATTGGATATAGTCGCCTTGACCACTGGCAAACGCACCCGCCATCGCCGGCGCGGCCAAGTTAGTAACAACATCAACGCCGTTCACACCTTCCCGAAGCAACTGCGAATTCATCACCATCTGTGGCGCACTGCCCGGACGCCAGCCAATGACCGTCTTACCTTCAAGCTCACTCCAGTCGAAGTCCTGGACCGGCTCGCGCGCAAGCAGGAATGAGCCATCCTTCATCGTCAACTGATGGAAGATCTTGATCTTGTTGTCCCCTTCCTGGTTGTAGATATAGATCGCCGTCTCCGGACCGACCAGCGAGATATCTGCCGTCCCAGCAATGAGCGCCGCCGCTCCCTTGTCAGAGCCCTGCGCCGTATTCATATCAATCTCGAGACCTTCCTCTTCGAAAAAACCCTGACCGATCGCAACATAATGCGGCGCATAGAAGATGGAACGAATAACCTCGGAGAACTTGACGGTTACCTTCTCCACCGGCTGCTCCGGCGGCGCTGTCTCACCGCCAGTGTTCTCTTCAGTGGCTCCGGCGGAAGGCGGGTTTGGCTGCGGCTCGTTATTGGCACCGCAGGCAGCCGCAAACAACATCATACACACAAGCATCAACAATACAGGCTTGCTCTTCGTCAAGGTTTTCATCGGTTTCTCGTCCTCCCTGATATCTCTTCTATATATTTTGAACTGCTCGGGATACCCCGGCGACCAGATGGTCCGCCGCGATCCCCTTGCCGTAGTCCACCATCTGCCGGGAGCCGATATCCGTGAGCGGGACTGCCGTCACCCGCTCGCGCAGCAGGAACACCTCTGCCGAGGGCAGCAGCATCTCGAGGGCATAGGCAAGTGGCAGGCCATTCTCCATGATCTCCACCGAGTGTGAGTTGCCAACAATAAAGTTCAACCCCCTCTTCTGCGCCAACGAGACGAACGGATGCCCCTCTCTCACCCGGCTGATACTGACGATGATCGTGTCAGTCTCCGGATAGAGCAGCAGCGCCTGCTCCAAATGCTCCAGTGAGAAGCCCGTATGTGGGAAAAAATGCAAGATGTGCTTGACCGGCTTGTCCATTCTGCCACTGAGCAATCGCGACGGATTGGCCATCGTCGCTTCCTGCAGCGTCGCTTCGCCACGGATCATCCGTTCCGCCTCCAACAGCCGATGATCGCTGTCGCGATCCAGCCATCCCGCAAGCCGCCCCAACAGATCCGCAACGGTAGCAACACCTTCCAGAGCCACGCCTTTGTGTAAGACATTGCCCGGCACACCGCCAAACGAGATGTCTGTTGATAGCTTTTGATGCCCGTGCATCATCGTCATCCCCGGATGCAGGCCATGGAAGGCCTCATGCAATTCAATGACCGAGAGTCCATAAAGCGGCAAGTAATCTCCGAACGGCACTCCGCCCGAGCTTGCCGCTTCGGCGACCGGATGATGGACAACAAGCAGATCCAGCTCCATGCCCGAAGCCAGCTCGATCATGTTTTCAGTCAGCGTCATGCCAACCCCGATGCGCTTGACTTCCTTGGCAGGGTCCCCGAAGATCAAACCTGGAATCTCCACAATGCCCTTGCCGGGGATATGCGACGTCTTGGTGACCACATAGGGATTCGTGCCTGCGGACACCTCGTCCCAGCTCGTCACCATCCGTCCACGGGTGATGATATTAAGGGCTGCGACGACATCCTTGTTCGTTATCATGGTTGTAGGTTGTTCCATGCCCGCTCTCCTTCCATTTCAGAGAACCTCTTCTTAGAAATCAAAAAACCGCTAAGTATGATTGCCCGAACCCCCGCAATGCGGGTCCGGCCATGTCATAATTAGCGGTCAAAAAGCTCTCTGATCTCAGAGTTCTCCAGTACCTGCTAGAGTGTGTGTGTACCTAGCGATCGACTAATCGGTGCAGCAGCTTTCTCTTATAACAGAGAGGCAACAGCGCCTTATCCGTCAATTGCTTGTAAGGTATTCCGAAATTATTTATTGAAAACTCTCTTTCTTGTTAGGTAATATACCATATAAAAAAGTGATTCGTCAATAAAGGCAAAAAAATAATAATAAAGCAAACTATGTGTTAAGTTAATGTCATGTTCTGAGGGGGTTGGCCCCCAATATAATTACGGTCCCGGAATATTCCGTCCGGTAATCGTAATCCTTAAGAATCAATCGTACGTCCAGTCCGAGTTGTTGTTCCAACTGCTCGCGCAATAACCGCTTGTTCTCCTCCATCAGCAGCATGTCTACACTGGCCGTAAGCGAGCGGTGTTCCTTGTCCAGGATTTTCATCGCCGGTATCCGCTTGTGCGTAGCAAAGATATAGACTTTATCCTCGACGATATCGATTTTTTGCGACTTGATACCGATTCCGAAGATCTCCTGATTGATGGCATTATAGATTTTGATAATCTCCTGCTTCAATTCACCCACCGTATACGGAGGCTGCATACACTCACCCTTCCCGATTCGATCTCCAACAGCCCCATTATAGCATGGCTGCCGTTTTCCTCAACGGGACGAACCAAAGTCAAGACAAGACAAAAAAAAGACCTGCTACCGTTATTCGATTTAGCAGGCCTTGTAATGCTCTTCTTTATCCCGCAGGCTGACCCTGCGCCTCCAGCGCCAACCGCTCATAGGTCCGCAGCGCGGCCTGGACCCCTTCGCCAGCGGCTACGCGGACGCCGTGCCAGATGAGGACAGCCTCCAGGGCGCCGAGGGTGAACAGAACGTTGCGCATGCTGCAGCTGTAGCCCATCGTGCCAATTCGCCAAATCTTGCCTTGCAGCGGGCCAAAAGAGCTGGCGATCTCAAGACCGAAGCGGTCCAGCAGCATCGCCCGTACCGACTCGCCATCCACTCCGTCAGGAATCGCGATGCAGGTCACCACCGGCAGCTTGGTTCGGCGTTCGCCATACAGCGTCAGTCCCATCGCTTCGATCCCCGCGACCAGCGCTGCTTCCTGGGCCCGATGCCGAGTAAAACGCTCCTCCAGCCCTTCCTCACCGACGAGCCGAAGCCCCTCATACAGTGCATACAGCATACTTGTCGCCTCTGTATGATGATTGAGCCGCGCCGCACTCCAGTAGTCTTGCAGCTGACTCAGATCTAGATAATTGCTGCGGATTGCCCCCTTCGCTTCGGCAATCGAATCCAGCGTCGTGCCACTCTGCAGTCCGCGCTCGATTCGCTTGCGCTGCAGAAGTTTGGCCTCCGCCCGGTCGTTGTATGTGACTGGAGCCGACCCGGATGGCACGGACAGGCACTTCTGCGTGCCGCCAATGACCGCATCCAGCTCCCACTCATCCGTTCGCACCGGCACGCCGCCCAGCGTCGCCACGGCATCGACGACGAGCAGAGCGTCGACCGCCCGGCATGCCGCCCCGATGCCCTCCATCGATTGCAGCTGTCCCGTCGACGTCTCGCCATGCACCATGGCCACCAGCTGCGGACGGTGTGTGCGAATGGCTTCAATAATCGTCTCCGGCGCAAAGGTTGTTCCCCATTCGCACGTAAGCGAGATGACATGCGCACCACACCGACTGGCGATTTCATGGAGCAGATGACCGAAGCGTCCGTAGATCGGCACCAGTACAGTGTCACCGGGTTCGATCAGGCTGACCAACACCGCCTCGAGTCCTGCCCGGGAAGTCCCGTCGACAGGAAAAGCCCATCGGTTGTCGGTCATGAACACATCACGGAGCTGGTCCATGACTGTATTCATCAGCGACGTGAATGCCGGATCAAATTGACCCACAATCGGCGCCGCCATCGCCCGCAGCACGCGCGGATCAGCTTCTACCGGACCAGGTGTCATGATCGTCCGTGCCGGAGGCGACCATACTGGATAGTTACGCATGCAGTTCACCCTCCTCGTATCCCAAGTTGTACAATAACTCTACCAGCACCAGTACCCCAATGGCCAGTTCGCGCGGCGACGTATATTCCTCAGGCGAGTGTGAGATGCCCCGCTTGCTCGGCACGAAGAGCAGTGCCGTCGGACAATGTCCACCGAACATCTGCGCATCGTGACCTGCGCCGCTCGGCATGTGCCGGGCCGCAATTCCTTGCTCCTGGCAGATACGCTCCAGCCTGCTGTTCAATGCGGCATGCAGCGGGACTGCACCTTCGCGGAACCACTCGTCAAAGGCGATGCTCAAGCCGCGTTGTTCCGCCAATTCGGTAAACGTCGTCCGCATCCAGCTGCAAAAGGAGTCGAGCTGCGCGTCGTCCGTATGTCTGGCATCCACTGTGAACTGTACGCCCCCTGGAACAACATTGGGTACATTCGGGGACACTTGCAGCTTGCCTACTGTCGCGACCAGCGGCGCCCCGCGACGGATGGCCTCCTGCCGGAGCAGGTGGAGCATCAAGCCCGCCCCTTCCAGTGCATCCTTGCGGAGATGCATCGGTGTCGTACCAGCATGGTTGGCCTCACCCACCAGCTCGATTCGCACCCGGCGTTGACCGGCGATGGAGTCCACAATACCAATAGCCAGACCTTCCGACTCCAGAACGCCTCCCTGTTCAATGTGGGTTTCGATAAATGCACCGATGTCTCTGCGCAGCGCCGGGCGGGCACTACCTGCACCGAAACCGCAAGCCTTCATGGCCTCCCCGAACCCCATCCCTTCTTGGTCGACAAGTGTGACGATCTGTTCGTGAGAGCGCTTGCCTACGACATTACCCGATCCCCAATAAGCGAGAGGGAAGCGACTTCCTTCTTCTTCGCAGAGGGACACGACCTCCAGACTCCGAAGCGGCTTGCCGTAACGTTTCTGAAGATAGGCCAGCGCCACCAGGCCTGCAGCTATTCCATAGGCCCCGTCGTACTTACCGCCCTGGATCACGGTATCGATATGTGAACCGGTAACAATCGATGGCACATCCGGCTGTCGGCCCTGCAGCTTGCCATACAAATTGCCAACCTCATCAAAAGTCGTCTCCAGTCCAGCCCGGGTCATCCGGCCCGCCAGCCCCTGCTGGGCAGCAAGCCAAGGCTTGGAATATAATAGCCTTGTCACGCCCGCACTTTCACCTTCGCTATAGCCAGACAGCCAATCCAATACGCCGGTTACCTCGCTTTCCAGCCAATCCAGCAGCCGTTCTTGCTCTTGTGGATGAGATAACACTTCCTGCTCCATGGCCGCCCCTCCCAAAAGTTTTCCGAAGGAAAACTCACTTCGGAAGCATTCAAATATGTCCATGCGCCACAATCTGCTAGTCTACCCGTTGGTGCTTCAGCCAATTACCGCCCCCTGCTGCCAACAAACCTGCCGCCCCATCGTAAACGTGACGGCCACGGCTGTAGACGCCAGTGACGCGACAGTGCATTGTACGCCCAATATAAGGATTATGCTTGTGCCGATGCAGCAACTGCTCCTGCTGAAGACGATAAGTCTGCTCCAGGTCAAGCAGGACCAGATCAGCATCCGCGCCGATCCGAATCTCGCCTTTGCGCGGGTGCAAACCGAATCGCCGAGCTGGCGCTAGCGACAATACACGGCTGAGAAGCGGCAGCGGCAGGCCACGCTTCACATGACCCTCGCCAACTATCAGCTCCAGCGAGTTCTGGGCGCCCGCGATGCCGCCCCATGCTTCAAAGAAATCCGGTTTATCCTTGAGTTCTGCCGGACATGGCGAGTGGTCCGAAGCAATCAGATCAATCGCCCCGTCCGCCAGCAGCTCCCACAACGCCTCTTGCTGGGCTTCATCTCGCAGCGGCGGCGCACACTTGGCCGCAGCGCCAACAGTTTCGAAAGCTCGCTCCGTCAACACCAGATAATGCGGACACGTCTCCGTGGTTACATCCATTCCTCGGCTCCGAGCTTCCTGGATCAGCCGGATCGCTTCACCACTACTGATATGCACGAAGTGGAGGGCGCAGCCCGTTTGCTCAGCATAGAACAGAGCGCGATTCACCGCCTCCAACTCGGCTAGTACTGGACGGGTCGCCGCGTAATCGGCAGGCGATGTCTTGCCCGCTTCCCTTGCCTGCTCCGCCAAGACGGAGACGATCGGCTCGCTCTCTGCATGCAATGCCAACACTCGGCCGAGGCCGGCCAGAATGCGCATCCCTTCCAGCAGCGTATGATCATCAACCTCGCGAAATGCCTCTTCTGATGGATCGCCTGGAGATGACATGAATGCCTTGAAGCCGGTCACGCCAGCAGCCGCTAGACCTTCCAGCTCGTGCAGCTTGCCCGGAACCAGGCCACCCCATAAGGCGTAATCAATACGCGACTTGCCTTCCGCGGCTGCCAGCTTGCGCTCCAGCGCAGATACGCTCACGGTCGGCGGAATGCCATTAAGCGGCATGTCAATCAACGTTGTACATCCGCCTGCGACCAGAGCTGCGGTGCCGGTCTCGAAGCCTTCCCAGTCGCCAAGACCAGGTTCATTCAGATGTACATGACTGTCTACCATACCCGCCATGACGGTCAGACCGTCAGCATCGACGGTCTGATCGGCAGCACCTCCCAGCTTCTCGCCCAGTTGGACGATCTTCCCTTCGTGAATGGCAATATCCAGCCGGCGTACGTCATCCTTCAGGACGACCGTCCCATTCTTGATGATCAGATCTACATGCTTCGTCATGGACGATGCCTCCTTCGCCTCAGCCTAAACCAGATTCGATTCCGTGCCTCTCCGGCATTTCTTCAACAGTCTTTTATTCTAGGTTACTGCAGTTGCTCTGTAATTAGGGCCGGATCAACGGCTTCCAGCAGCGACAAGTCATGATAGGAAGTCGGATCAGGGATCGACGTAATATTGCCTACGGATTGCAGATATTCACCAACAGCCGGTCCGTTACTGCCATGGACATACGAGGCGTCTACTTCCATCGAATACACATTACGGCCCATGATTTCAGTCAGCTCTTCCACGCTCAGACGCAGCTCGGGGGCTAGAATTTCAATCGCTTCCTCACGGTTGTCGTTAATGTAGTCCGTTGCCTTTTGCAGCGCCCGCAGTACCGCCTTGAGCGTATTCGGATTAGCCTCCAGGAAATCATCAGTGACCTGAATTGTCGTATGCACGCTCATCCACTCCACGTCGCCAGGGTTATCCGGCAGTTCGCTCTTTGTACCACTGAACAAGAACTTGCCGCCACCCTCGATGGCTTTGGTGATGAACGGCTCCCAGCTTGCCATGGCATCAATATCGCCACGCTCCAGCGCTACCACAGCGTCACTCGGAGCAAGATTGACATAGTTGATTTTGCTGGCATCCACACCCAGCTCTTCCGCCATATTGTTGATAGCGATCATAACGTCAGCACCACTTGGGATACCAATCGTCTTGCCTTCCAGATCCTTGGCGCTTGTCAATTCGAGATCGGCTGCCCCGACCACTGCTTGCGTACCGGCAATCTGGGCCAGCGGCGCAATGATTTTGACCGGAATGTCCGTTGATTTGAGGATGATATCCATGAAGTTCGTTTGAATACTAACTTTTGCACTACCGCCTGCAACCATCGGACCGATATCCGGACCACTCTCAATCAGTTGGCTTGTGACCTCAAGCCCTTCGTCCGAGAAGTAGCCGAGCTTGTCGGCAATGATCTGCTGCGAGGAAATCTGTGCATCCCGCACGCCAACCAAGGTCAGCTTTGTCGTCTCCAGTTCCTCAGCCACAGCTTCATCCGCAGGTGGCTCTTCATTGTTGGCAGCTCCTGTTACCGGCTCGTTGGCAGGCGGATTGTTCGGTATGTTATTCGGTGTATTGCCCCCTCCGCATGCTGCCAGCAGCAGCAGAAGTGTCAAGGCCGCAGCCAGCGTAGGTCCCCATTGGAATGTCCGTTTAATCATCGATATTTCCTCCCCTTAATAGATATGATATAGCAAGCGCTAGCTGGCGCCCCTGTCCGTCCGCTGTCGGCAGGCGGACAAGGCTGCACAGATGTTATCTTGTGGTTGTATCATTCAAGCGCGTCCCGCAGACCACCCTTACGCCAAGCCAGCACTCTGCGCTCGAAGAGCTTCAGGAAGTAAGAGAACAAGCTGTATTCGAGGCCAATCAGGATGATGGCAACAAACATATTGGTGATTTTGAAATAGTTACGCGCATCGACAATCATGTAACCCAGTCCGGAACTCGCACCCATCATCTCCGAGACAATCAATGCGGAAAAGGACAATCCGAGCGACACCTGTGCACCAACCAAGAAATTCGGAATGGCCGCGGGCAGCATCACCCGTGTGAATATCTGTCTCTCTGATGCGCCCAGACTCAGCGCTGAGCGAATCAGCGTCGAAGGGACTGATTTGAAGCCATCCAGCGTGTAGACGAGGACCGGAATAAAGGTGGTCCAGGCGATCAGCAGAATTTTGGGAAACTCACCGATACCGAACCAGATGATGAACAGCGGCAGCAGCGCCAACGCGGGGATCGGTCCAACCAGGTTCAGAATTGGCGAGAACCAGCGTTCCACACTGCGAAACTTGCTCATGAAGACGCCTAGCGCAACGGCGAAAATACTCCCCAGCAGAAAACCTGCAGCAATGCGGATCGTACTGGCCATAATACTCTCCGTAATGATTCCCGTCTGGGCCAGCACCCAGCCTTCCTGCAACAATACCGTCGGCGCAGGCAAGAAACGCGGATTGAAAAGTGTCAACGTTTCATTGAGGCGAGAGAAGCCTTCCCAGACCAGGAAGAAAACAATAGCGGGCAATAGATTATAACGTTTGAAGAAGGATTCCTTCGGTACCGTCCGCTCACCCGACCGCCCGGCTGGCTTCATGCCTGTCACTTTCGGCCCACTCTCCGAAGCCGCTGTCCCTTGCAAGGTATGCTCTTTGACGGTACTCAGCTTGGCACTGCTCATGAGGATCCCACCTTCATCTGTAAAAGTTCCTGCGGCTCTTCGTCCATCAGAATCCGCTCAATCCGGCTCATCATCTTGCCGAAGCCAGGCGAATGAAAGGAGCGCGGATGCGTCAGACCCACTTCAAAGATATCGCTGATCTCACCATGCTTCATGACAACGACCCGGTCAGCCAGACTAACGGCTTCACTGATACTGTGCGTGACGAACAGGATGGTCGGCTTGAGCTTGGCGCAGATCTTCTGCAGCTCCACGCGCATCGTCTCCCGCGTCAAGACATCCAGCGCCCCGAAGGGTTCATCCATTAGCAAAATCTCCGGCTGCCCTGCCAGTGCCCGGGCAATACCGACCCGCTGCTTCATGCCGCCAGACAGTTCGGCGGGATAGCTATCCGCATAGGCTTCCAGTCCAACCAGCTCCAGGAACTCGCGTGCCGTCTGTCTTGCTTGCGCCTTGCCGGCCTTTTGAACCTCAGGTCCGAACGCGATGTTATCCAGCACCGTCATCCAGGGAAACAAGGCATGATCCTGGAACACCATGCCTCTGGATTTCGAAGGGCCCTTAACCGCCTCGCCATCCACACTGATCGAGCCCGTGTCGGGATGCAGGTATCCCGCAATCATATTGAGGAGCGTGGACTTGCCGCAGCCGCTATGGCCCAGGATGCAAATAAACTCATGCTCGTGGACGACAAGATTGATGTCCCTTAAGATCGACCGCTCCCCGAACCCTTTGCCTACCTCCCGTACTTCCAGCTTCATGCCATCAACTCCCATTCATTTGTTTATGTCAGTTTATTTAACGCTTATGAGTTATGTTATTATCATACTGTCTAACACGTGAGTTGTCATTGTACATTTTAACTAAATCCATCCGGGTCTTTTTGATCATGTTATCTAATTTCACCTATACACCGTTCGAGTTTAGTGGTATAAATACGTTAACTATACTCACACTTTGTCAAAAGGAGGTCTTGTGATGCAGCTTCACCAGCTCCTTGCTTTACCGATCTACCGCAATGCCCGCATCGTCGCTGGCGGCAGCGGCCTAAACGGCAGTCAAGTGCTGTCCGTCAACATCATGGATGCGCCGGACATTATTCATTATTTGAAGCCCCATGAATTGCTGCTGACTACCGCCTATGCCATGAAGGATCACCCTGAATCGCTGCTGGCGCTGGTAACGAATATGGCAGAGGTAGGCTGTGCCGGCATAGCTATCAAGACCAAACGCTTCCTTGAAGAAGTACCTGAGTCCGTCGTGCAGCGCGCTGACGAGCTCGGCTTTCCTATTATTGAGCTGTCGCTGGATTACTCTATCGGGGAGCTGGCCAACCATTCGCTCAGTCACATTCTGGAGAAGCGGACGGATGAGCTGCACTACGCCCTGACCACGCACAAGCAGCTGTCCCAGATGATCATGAAAGGGCAGAGCATCCCGGAGATTATCGAAGCGCTGGCCTCGCTAATTGGTGCCCCCGTCCTGCTGCTGAATACCGAACTCGAACAAGTAGAAGGCTGTCCGGGCCCTGCAGGTGACCCCGGGCCGGTCGATTGGCTGCCAGCCATCCAGTCGGCCTTAGCTGACCTTGGGCCTCCGGACGCTTTTGCCGAGCTCCAGCTTCCTCCCTCCGCTTCCCCCAATTCGGAGACGGGCGTCCGCCTACTGCCGATCTACACCTTTCAATTAGAAGGCTATCTTGCGGCCATCTCGGAGTGGGCAGGCCGTGATCAAGCACTAACCCGTCATGCCATGGAGCAGGCGGCCAATGTCATCGGACTGGAGCTCGTCAAGCGGCAGGCGGTCCAGGAACGCTCCCGACGGTACAAGAACGAATTCTTCTCTGACTTCGTGGATGGCCTTATCACTTCCGAGCAGGAGCTAATGCACCGCAGCCGCTATTACGACCTGCTGCATCATCCCGTATATGTGTGTGCTGTCGCCAAACGGGATCCATCCAGAGGCAACACACAGACCAGCGAGCCACTAGTACCTGCCGATGCCCAGATTTCCGATCGCGACCGCAACTATCAGCTGCTGAAGAACGCCTTTGCTGAATTAGAGCTCCCATTTGTCCTCTTCACCAAAAACGATACGTTCTGCTGCCTGCTCGCCATCCCCGCCCTGAACAGTGAGGCGCAAGCCGGAGATCAGCCGCTCATTCCCCAGCTGAAGCAGATGATTCAACGGCTGCAGGAAGAGACCAGCGTGCCCGTCTCGGTCGGCGTCGGCAATCCAGTCTCCAAGCTGACGGATATTCCCTTGTCATACAAAGAAGCGGTCAAGGCGCTCGCCCATGGTTATGAGACTGGCAAGCAGCGCTTCGTTCAACCTTACCGCGAAAAGGATTTGACGAATCTGTTACGATTACTGCCACGTGAAGAGATGCGGGAGTATTACGAACAGACCTTCAAGGAGCTGCTGCAGCTGGAGGATAAAGAGCGGGGCGAGCTGATGAAGACACTCCACATGTTCTATGAGACACACTGCCAGCTGGCTGAGACGGCCAAGCGGCTGTATGTGCACCGCAACACCGTCATTTATCGTCTGGACAAATGCCAGCGCCTGACCGGACGCGAGCTTCGTGACGCAGTGGAGAGTCTGCGCTTCCGCACCGCTTTTGCCATGGAGTCACTGCTCACGTAAGAATCTTTATGGCAGATAAGTAGGCTGCTTAAAATGGCCGAAGAGGCACGGAATCGAATCTGGTCAACGCTTTCTGGAAGAAAGCGACTTCGGAAGCATAAGCTGCGAAGCGTTCGCCTGAAAGCTTTTCGCAGAAAAGCTAGCTTCGGAAGCATAGGCTGTCCCCGGATTTCAACCGCTAAGGCGGTTAACAATTCAAGAAATCTGGGGACAACAGCGATCGGAAGATCGATCCGTGACCGTAGGACTTATTTGAAGTTAGCCAGCCCTGAGCCGCGCGTTTCCGCTTGACGAATGCCGTCGAATATGTTGAAATGCTACTGTAAGTCATTTCCACATATACATAACCATCTTCGAATGGAGGCGACGGTATGCGCGCAAAAACGGAGCTGGACAACGGCACCATCCTGATTCCGGATAATCCGGTCTCACAGTTCCTGTTCAGCAACACCAAATCCGCCATCATCTGGCTGGTCATCCGGTTGTATCTTGGGTATGCGTGGGTTACAGCGGGCTGGAAAAAGGTCACCAGCAGCGCTTGGGTCGGTGAGGATGCCGGGGTAGCTGTAACCGGCTTTGTCAACGGGGCTTTGGCGAAAGCGGAGGAAGGCGGCGAAGTCACAGGCTGGTATGCATGGTTTCTGGAGAACGCCGTGCTGCCCAATGCCAAACTGTTCTCGTTCTTCGTTGCTTACGGGGAAGTATTGGTGGGTCTGGGGTTAATCCTGGGTCTGCTGACAGGCATTGCGGCCTTCTTCGGCGGCTTGATGAATGTTACGTTCCTGTTCGCGGGTACGCTCAGCACCAACCCCCTGCTCTTCATCCTGGCCACATGGCTCGTTATGGCCTGGAAGGTCGCCGGCTGGTACGGGCTCGATCGCTGGGCGCTCACCTATCTCGGAACGCCATGGCATCGGGGCCACGGCGGCAGATAGATTTCCACTGAAACTTCGACACTACAAGAAGAAGGAGCCTGGACCGTCTCTACGGTGCCAGGCTCCTTTTTTGATGGCATTCATTGAACCACAGGCACCTTTTTGACACCGCCTTACAAAAAAGTGCGTACTACTCAAATTCGACAATCCCTCTTATACTGGTCACAGGTTAAGGAGGGAAGCCATGTGGACTACAAATTGAATATTGGAGGACGACATCTCGTCTTGGGTACTACAATAGATACCGACAGCACGTTAGCCGTCTCCGGCAAACAAGGCGTCGCCCTGCAGGACGGAGAGTGGGACCTCATGCCAGGGCTATACAGCGCAAGGAATCTGGCCGAGCACATCGGTACGCTGCTGGACGCTGTTTGTATACAGCTTGGTAATCCCGCCGCGGCTGGGGTGCTCCTGGACAATCTGGAAGCAAGTTTATCCACCACGGCAAGAGAAGCCGTGCTGCCTGCAAGCTCTTTGGATGCCGATAATACCTGGCGCGCATGGGCGGAACGAGCAGAAAGGATAGGAGCCAAGCTCACACAATGGGCAAGGGAGTCGCGCACCATCAGAGCATCAGAGCCACGCAGCTCCGCAGTACAATCTCTTGCTCTGCGCAGCCGCTGCGAGCAGCATCTATGGACAGCGGAGACGGTACGGCTCCTCATGGGATCCGCCGGCAGTCCCATGGTCATGCAGCTGTATAATGAATATCTGCATCAATTTGTGCTGTTGCGGGACCTGTTACTTCCCTTTGCGAATTGGGACGTTATCCCTATCCCGGTTGGGGTTCGACGAAAATCGCGGGGATTGCGTGAGGTATCGGAAGCAAGGGAGCGGTTCTTGACGGGATTGTTCACCAAGCGACTGCCGCACCGGGAGCTAGTCCGTTTCGCTCAAGAGGTGCTGCAGCCTGGCTTAGGGGAGCCAGGCTACGGGTTCCAGTATGAAGCTGGCCTGGTACTGCCTGCTGCATTGGGGTGCCAATCCATAACCGCCGCCACCCCGCTTCTCCGCTGGTATCCTGCTGTACTTGCGAATGCGGAATCAGAGCTCCCCGGTGCTGTAATTTTCGACTATGTCCATGACGATTACGAGGGAGCCCCCCGCAGTTGGGTAGATGATCCTGGATATCAAATTGGGTTCCTTTCTGTAGAAGAAGGTCTGCAAGGAGTCAGGGAGGCTGTCATTGCAGCGCAATTACAATTAGAGGCAGGTCGTACAACACTCAGCTATACCGTGATGGACAGTCAAGGCAAGGCGTATGCTGTCGATGTGGGCCAGATGCTGCGGGGTTATCGCTATATGTACAGGGAGGCAGCAAACCTGCCGTCCGCAGAGACTGCTCGCGCACAGCCTCATGACGAAGTAGCTCGCCACAAACCGGAGAGTCTGCTTAGCCTGCCAGGACTTGTGGACAGCCAACAGGGCGGCGTGCACCTCATTGATACGTACGGTAACCCGTTGATCCTATGGGCGCTGATTGGCAAGCTCCACCCAGCGAATCTCGTGTTGCTGCCAAGTCGTGACCCCGAAGCAATTACAGCTGCGCAGCACACAGGCAAAAGCTTTGGTGCCAAATTCCTGCTATATCCGGCATCATGAGACGTTGCCCGAGGCCCCTCAGCCCGGGCAAGCCTCAGCTCTGGGAAGCCCTCCGCTTGGAGCTGTGCTCTGCAGAATATTCAGAATAGGATGCGCCAAAATCGCACAGCTGCTGAAGCACCGATACCAGCTGTTCCCCCCACTGACTCAGCCTGTATTCTACCTTAGGAGGCGAGACAGGGTAAACCTTGCGGATGATTAATCCGTCTTCCTCGAGATCACGAAGCTGCGTCGTCAGCATCTTCTGTGTCGCGCTTGGCATTAGCTTTTGAAGCTCGTTGAACCGGCAGGTCTTCTGTGACAAATAGCCGAGGATCAACGGCTTCCATTTGCCACTAATTAATCCCAAGGTAATCTCTGAGGTACAAGTATAATCACGGTCGCGAAACGAAATCATAGCCGTCCCCTTTCCCAATCTTATTATCACTGACCAAAAACCAACTATTCCTATTTGTATATTTAATCATTATATCAGAAGTAAATAGGCTTCACTACTCATATTTCATTCCAGAAAGGAGCTCTTCCCATGCCATCGATTAGACCTGTCGCAACACTTTCTGTGCTGCTTGTTGCCACTCTGGCCGCAGCTGGCTGTGCCGGTCCAGACGTCTCATCCGATATAAACCATCCTGCCTCTCCGGCAAACACGGACAACAAAACGACTAAAACCGAGACCAGCTATCCCATCGTTACGGAGTCCACATTGACCTATTGGCTGCAAACGCCTACGACCCTCAAGCCCAGCATTAACGAGGTTCCCTTCTTCCAGGAGTGGCAGCAGCGGGTAGGGGTACCCGTCTCGTTCGTCGAGGTATCCCCTACACAGGCCAAAGAATCGTTTAGCGTCATGCTAGCTTCTGGCCAGCTGCCTGACATCATCGAATACAATTGGCAGAGCGGGTTGCCTGGAGGACCGGAAAAAGCGTTGCAGGACGGCTATATTCTGCGTCTCAACGAACTCATCGACGAGCACGCGCCTAATCTGAAGCGGTATCTGGCGGCGCATCCCGAGATCGACAAGCTTGTGAAGACAGACAATGGAGATTATTATGTCTTTCCGTTCCTGAAGGAAGGCGGGATGACCACCCAATGGGAAGGTCCGGCGCTGCGCAAGGATTGGCTGGCGGAGCTGAATCTATCGGTACCGACGACTATCGATGAGTGGCACACTGTGCTCACAGCATTCAAAGAAGAAAAAAATGCGAGCGCTCCATTGACGATTCTCAATGCCCCCAATGCGCTGCAGGGCTTTTTGAACGGAGCATTCATCGGTGCTTACGGGATTAACCGCGGGTTCTACATCGATGAACAACAAGTACAGTTCGGTCCGCTCCAACCCGGTTACAGGCAGTTCTTGGAGACGATGAGCCAGTGGTATAAAGAAGGTCTGATCGATTCCAGCTTTACCCAAACCGACCGCAAGGCTCAGGATGCCAATATCGTCGGTGGCAACTCCGGCGCTACCATTGCCTCCGGAGCAGGCTTCGATAAGTGGACTCATGCCTTGGCAGAGCATGATTCGACGGCTGGTTTTGTCTTTGCCCCCTACCCCGTACTGACACCTGGAGAGACCCCAAAGTTCGGCCAGGAAGCATGGATGTACGGTGCCGAGGCATCAGCAGCTATCTCCGCCTCCACCAAGCATCCCGAGTTGGCCGTTCAACTGCTTGACTATGCCTATAGCGAAGAAGGCTATCTCTTCTTTAACTATGGGACGGAAGGGTTGAGTTATACGCTGGAAAACGGTGAGCCGGCGTTGACTGAATTGATCCGCAACAACCCGGACAATCTATCCTACCTGGAGGCGCTCGGACTGTACACCCATACCGTAAACCCCGGTCCGTATGTGGCTTCCAAAGCTTTGATCGGAAGTCTGGCGGCAACTGGAGAAGATCACAACTATGACCGTTGGAAGACAGATAACCTGAAGCATGTGCTGCCGCCAGTCTCCATTTCTGCTGAGGAAGCCAGTGAATACGCACGCATCATGGCGGATATTAATACGCTAGTCGATGAAACGTCACTTAAAATCATTCTTGGCACGGAAACGATCCAGGCCTATGACGAGCTGGCGGAGATGCTGGATGTTCTGCAGATCGGACGGGCGCTGGAGATCCAGCAGGCCGCTTACGACCGCTTCCTGGAGCGATGAAAGGCATGTTTCCTGCAGCGGGTAGTTCCCTAAAAGCTCGGCTGACAAAAGATTTCAAACGGCATAAGTGGCTCTATCTCATGGCGCTGCCGGTCATTGCCTATTATGCCGTTTTCCAATATTCACCTCTCTTCGGCGCAGTGATTGCCTTCCAGCATTACACACCTATGAAAGGCGTATGGGGCAGTGACTGGGCAGGGCTCGAGCATTTCCGTACCTTTATCGGCAGCTACTATTTTTGGCGACTGGTACGCAATACGATCCTGCTCAGCTTGTATGCCCTGCTGTTCGAATTCACGGCTCCCATTCTGTTGGCGCTCCTGCTGCACGAAGTGCGATCCCGCACGATGCGCACGGTTGCCCAGACCATAGCCTATATGCCTTATTTCGTCTCGCTCATTGTCGTCTGCGGTATCGTCAAGGAGCTGACCCGCAGCGGCGGGCCGCTTAACCTCGTAGTCCTGAATTTGTTTGGAGGAGAGGGTCAGGACCTCCTTCAGCAGCCGGAGATGTTCCGCGGCATCTATGTGATGTCCGAGATTTGGCAGCGCGCAGGATGGGAAGCAATTATCTATCTGGCGGCCTTGACGACCATTCATCCGCATCAGTATGAAGCAGCACGCATTGACGGGGCCAGCAGATGGCGGCAGATACGCAGTATCACGCTGCCGGGTCTTCTCCCGACAATCACCATCATGTTGATTCTACGCTTGGGCTATATGATGGACGTCGGGTATGAGAAAATCTTGCTGCTCTATAACCCTGTTATCTATGAAACGGCCGATGTCATCTCCACCTTTGTCTATCGCAAAGGCCTCCTCGACAATGACTGGAGCTTCAGCTCGGCCATCGGGCTGTTCAACTCGGCCATCAATCTCGTGCTGCTCGTGACGGCTAACTATATCAGCCGGCGCATCAATGGCAACAGTCTGTGGTAAGGAGGCGAAGCATGTCACGATCCGATCGAACGCTGGATTTAATAGTCTATCTGTTGCTGACAGTGCTGGTCATCATCACACTCTATCCGCTACTCTATGTCGTGTTCGCCTCGCTCAGCGACGGGGACCAACTGATGGCGCATACCGGTCTGATGTGGCGGCCCCTAGGCTTCAGCACCCTTGCCTACGAGCGCGCAATCGCGAACCCCGCCATCTGGACCGGATACTGGAATACACTTCGCCTGGTAGCGGGCGGCCTGATCCTTAACCTGACGATGACAGTGCTTGGCGGCTACGTGCTGTCCCGCCGGGATGCCTTATGGACCAAGCCACTCATGATAGCCATCGTCTTCACCATGTTCATCAACGCCGGAATCATTCCCTTTTATCTAATTGTCCGGGAACTGGGACTCATGAATTCACTCTGGTCGCTGCTCCTGCCATTTGCCGTCAAGACGTTCCATCTCATTATTGTTCGCACAGCCTTCCTGTCTCTGCCTTCCGAACTGGAGGAATCGGCGCAAATCGACGGTGCCTCGCACCTGACGCTGCTGCTGCGCATTATCCTCCCCCTGTCCATGCCAGTAATCGCCGTCCTACTGCTATATACTGCCGCCGACAAATGGAACATGTGGTTTATGCCCTCCATCTTCATCCAGGACCGCACCTTATATCCGCTGCAACTGGTGATGCGGGAAATTATCATCAACAATGTCACTGATCAGATCTCCTCCGGAGCCAGTGTCGGCGAGGCACAAAAAATTGGCGAGACAATCAAATATGCAACCATTGTCATTGCCACGCTGCCAGTTCTGCTTGTCTATCCTTTCCTGCAAAAGCACTTCGTTAAAGGAGCGCTGATCGGCGCCATCAAGGGCTAATTGAAACGATCATGGCAAACCGTGAGCTCATGCTGGTCAAGCTTGCCTCAGTTTCAACGCCTTTCTTTTTAGGCTATAATGATGAGGGTGTTGCATATCGCACCATATCTCATCTCATTCGAAAACGGTGATGCATAATGAATGTCAGGCTTCATATCGTTGCACCCTATGAATCCATGCTTTCTGTCATTCAAGAAAGCCTGCCCCTCTTCCCCGAGTTGACTGTGGATTATTCAGTCGGCGACCTGGAGAGCGGCGTTAGCCAAGCCATCACAGCAGAACAGCA
This sequence comes from Paenibacillus daejeonensis DSM 15491, assembly GCF_000378385.1. Taxonomy (GTDB): domain Bacteria; phylum Bacillota; class Bacilli; order Paenibacillales; family Paenibacillaceae; genus Paenibacillus_D; species Paenibacillus_D daejeonensis. The sequence continues at coordinate 431,575 of NZ_KB899662.1, forward strand.
GGGCGCGGATCTGATCATCAGCCGCGGCGGTACGGCACGACTGATCAAGCGAGCCGTCACCATCCCTGTCATCGACATGCAACTATCCGGTTATGACATGATTCGTTCGCTGATGATGGCCAGTAATCTGAATGAAAAAACAGCCATCGTCGGGTTTGCCAACATTACGTCGGGTGCGCAAGCAATCATTGACTTGCTCGATCTGCCGCTGAAGGCGTTCACCGTCTCCGCCTCTGAGGAGGTTGCTCCCTTGCTCCTGGATCTGAAGAGCCAGGGCTACAAGCAGATCGCCGGGGACGTCATCACCCTCAAGACCGCCAATGCTTATGGGCTTCGTGGGTTTCTGATTCAATCGGGTAAAGAGTCCATTGTCAAAGCGCTAGAGGATGCCAAGCTGATCTACGGCTACCTTCATAAAAACGATCACTTGACGCAATTATTCGAACGGATGATCCTGCACAAGCATGCCAATCTTATCATAGTTAACACGGAGCACCGCATTATCTATGAACGACTAACCGATTATTCATCCAATCCGTTGCAGGAGCAGCATTTAACGATTCTAGACAGCGAATGGGCAGCTGGTGATACCACGCTAGTCCGCAAGCTGGCCATAGACGGGGGGAGCCTCCGGATAAAAGGTTATCGTTATACCATTGACGATCATTCTTATACCTTGTATGCTCTGCACCGGGATGAAGCACTCACCGACGGACAGATCGGCATTCAAGCCAGGCATATTGATTACAGCGAACCACTGGCTGACCGTTCACCGGTGATGCGTCAGTTACTGCAAAGGATGCGGACGTTATATGAACGCTGCGAACCGATATGTCTGCAAGGCGACAAGGGTACCGGCAAAGCGTTCATTATCCGGCATATTCACCAGGAGCTCTCGCCTGATAGTCTGCTGCTGGCCATCGATTTGAGTCAGAGCGATTTGGACGATGTAGAGACTCTTTCGCTAAGCTCGGTTGCCACCATCAAGCTGCTGCATCCGGAACAAGTATCCGATCAGAAGCGGCTGATTGCCTGGATACGGAGCTGCCGGGAGATCGGGATTCGTATCTTCTTGGTTGCCGAGCAGACCGCTGTACCGCAGATCGTTCAGGAAGCCGAAGCAGGTCTGCTAATTATGCCTGCACTCCATGAGCGTCCTGAGGATATTGAACCGTTAGCCCATTATTTCTTATCCCAGTATCATCAGCGTTATGGCTCGATCGCCGTCAAGCTACAGGCGGAGGCATTGGCCCTGCTGCAACATCAGGAGTATCCGGGACATGTGGATGACCTGCGGGAGCTGGTCAAACAAATCGCCCTCAATGAGAGGGATTATGTTATCCAGGCGGAGACCATCCGCCGATTACTGGACGATGATTCCTTCAAAACGGCTTGGGCAGTGCCTCAGGGCACGCTTAAGGATATCGAGAAGGAAGTCATTCAGGCGGTCCTGCAAGAAGAAAATTATAACCAATCCCGAACCGCAGAACGTCTTGGGATTAATCGGGCTACATTATGGCGAAAACTAAAGGGGTAACCTTTAGTTTTCGCCTTTTTTTATTTCCTAGACTAATGAGTGTTGCAATATTAAACATTTTTATGAAAGCCATTATTTATAACCTTATTAAGTGTTGCTTTTATAAACAATCTGTTTTAAGATGTAACTATGTAATCGCTTTATAAATATCAACAAGCTGAGAGGGAGTCGACAATCATGAAAATTAAAGCGACGTTGGATCGTATACCGGGGGGTATGATGGTTGTCCCGCTGTTGCTGGCTGCAACCATCAATACGTTGTTCCCCGACTTGCTTCGGATCGGTGGTTTTACGGAAGCACTGTTTGTTAACAGTGCCAGTGCGCTGATTGCATTGTTCCTGCTTATCGCCGGTACACAGATTAACTTGCGTACGGCTCGGTCATCCGTTGCCAAAGGGGTCACCCTCTTGAGTGTGAAATGGTTGCTTGGTGCACTCGTCGGTTTGCTGGCTTTTTGGCTGGCCGATAACAACGGACTATTCTTGGGATTGGCACCAATTGCAATTATCGGCGCCATGACGAATTCCAATGGTGGTCTCTACATTGCCCTCGCCGGTCAATATGGCAAAGAAGAAGATAAAGCCGCTTATCCATTCCTTGCGCTGAGTGACGGGCCGTTCCTGACGATGGTAGCCCTGTCGATCTTCGGGGCTATGGGTTTCGCCGAAGGCATGTTCTCGGCCACCTCCTTCATTGCCGTACTGCTGCCTCTGGCAGTAGGTATCGTTCTTGGCAATCTGGATAAGGACATGGGCGATTTCCTGTACAAAGGTAGTGACAAGCTCGTCCCGTTCTTCGCATTTGCACTGGGGATGGGCATTAACTTCAACGCTATTATCAAGGGCGGGCTGAGCGGGATTATGCTCGGGATCATTACCGTATTGATTACGGGCGGCGGCTTGTACCTCCTCTTCAAGAAGATCGGCTGGAATCCGATTGTCGGCGCCGCCGAAGGTTCAACCGCAGGCAACGCCGTCGGTACGCCGGCAGCCATAGCCGCAGCCAATGTGGCCTTTGCTCCGGTTGCCGAGCTGGCTACTGTCCAAATTGCGGCCAGCGTCGTTACTACGGCGGTGCTGCTGCCCATCTTTATCGGATTCTTGTCCAAGCGATTGGAAAAAGAACCTGGCGGTCTGGCCAAATACAATGAAGTAGCAGAGAAAAGACAGAATTAAATTGCGTGTTTAAAAAGAGAGAGGCGCAAGAGAAGAGACCTTATGGCCTCTTCTCTTGCCTGTCGCAGGATAGGAAGGAGAAATCAGCATGAAACTAGCTATTATCGCCGACGATTTGACAGGTGCGAATGACAGTGGCGTTCAACTAGCCGGCAACGGACTACAAACTGCCGTTCTATTTGATAGAGATGAAGCCGGTGCACAGGCTTATGAAGCTGTCGTTTTCGACACGGACAGCCGTGCGGTATCACGCAATGAGGCGTATGACCGTGTAAAAACCGCGGCTCAATTCCTGGTCCAAGCCGGGTTTACCAATATATTTAAAAAAATGGACTCAACCATGCGTGGTAATATCGGCGCCGAAATCGATGCCGTCTATGATGTGCTGAAGCCAGATTTTGTCATGTTCGCTCCCGGCTACCCCAAGAATAACCGGACGATCTCTGGCTCCATGCTCTACCTCAAAGGTGTACCTGTAGGTGAGACCGAGATTGCCCGCGATCCCAAAACGCCGGTAACTGTATCCTATCTCCCTGAACTGCTAAGTCAGCAGACATCCCGCTCCATCGGAACGCTGACCGTAGACGATCTTCAGCAGGGACAAGCGCATGTATTGGCGAAGCTGGAGCAATATCGTCAGAATGAAACCGTGATTATCGTCGTCGACTCGACGGAAGAAGAGCATCTGGAGCACATTCTCCAATATGCCAAGCAAGCGCCCTACAGCTACGTCTGGGCGGGATCTGCCGGCCTCGCGAATTATCTGCCCGCTTATTACGGCATGCCTTCACGGCAGCGTCAGCTGAGCATTGCTCCCAATCATGGACCGATCCTGACCGTCATCGGCAGCGTCAACAAAAACTCCAGAGCTCAGTTGAAGCGTCTGCTGGAGCAGGCGGATGTAGCCGGTATTGCGTTCGACTCTTCGAAGGCTGTGACCTCGGAAGCCGAGCAGCTCCAAGAAGTCGAGCGCGTCTACTTGCGTGCACTGGCCATGGCCCAAGAGGGACGCGATGTGGTCCTCTACTCTACCGGAGAGAAAGAAGACATCGCGGCAGCTCAACAAATTGGCGAATCTCGCGGCTGGTCCGCCACTGACGTCAGCAATGAAATAGTCAAAGCGCTTGGTGCGGTATGTGCCCCACTGCTGGAGCATGGCTATTTCAAGGGTGTATCCATGAGTGGCGGTGACACGGCCAAGCAAATCTGCGAGCGTTGGGGAATCAAGGGCTTTGAATTGTTGGATGAACTGGAAATCGGCGTGCCGATCTCCACCTTCCTGGGCAAAGACGAGCTCTATGTCATTACAAAAGCCGGCGGATTCGGTACCGAGGATGTCTTCATCCATGCAATTCAGAGATTGAAAGGGGAAATAAAATCATGAAACCGACAATTGGGATTACGATGGGTGACGCCGCTGGTATCGGACCGGAGGTCATCGTTAAAGCGCTGGAGCACCAGGAAATCTACGACACCTGTCGTCCATTGGTCATCGGAGATGCCAAAATGCTGACCCGGGTTCTTCCTATTGTAGCCTCCGAGCTAACCATCCATCCCGTCAAAAGCGCAGCAGACGCTCGTTTTGAACATGGGACTATTGATGTCCTGGATCTGAATCTGCTTCCGGCCGACCTGCCCTTCGGCAACGTATCTGCGGCTGCGGGGGATGCAGCCTACCAATACCTTGCGGAAGCTGTAAACCTGGCCAAGCAAGGTGAGATTCAATCGATCTGTACAGCTCCGCTCAACAAAGAAGCCCTGCACAAAGGTGGCCATCTCTATCCAGGTCATACCGAGATTCTTGCAGCCTTGACAGATACAGAGGATTTCTCGATGATGCTGACCACACCAAATCTGCGAGTCATTCACCTGACCACCCATATGGGATTGATCGCAGCGATCGAGAGCATCACACCGGAGCGCACCTATACCGTCGTCAAGCTGGCTCATGATACGCTGAGCAAGGCTGGCATCGCCAACCCGCGGGTCGCTGTCTGCGGCATTAATCCACATGCTGGCGAGAACGGTCTGTTCGGCAATGGAGAAGAAGAAACCAAACTGATTCCCGGAATCGAACGTGCAGCAGCCGAGGGCATTGACGTGACTGGGCCTTACCCGGCGGACACCCTGTTCTTCCGGGCCGGACGCGGCGACTTCGATATCGTCGTTGCCTGCTACCATGACCAGGGCCATGCGCCAGTCAAGGTAATGGGCATTGAAGAAGGCGTCAATATTACCGTCGGACTGAAGGGCGGCATTATCCGTACCTCCGTCGACCATGGCACTGCCTTCGATATTGCCGGCCGCAACATCGCGGATGAGAAGAGTATGCTCGCCGCAATCCGCTCAGCCATCGAGCTGGCGCCGAAGCAATAAACCAAGAGATGCAAAAAACCTTGCCCGGGACATGCGCCCAAGGCAAGGTTTTTTGCATTCTGTGTTAAACACCAACGGGTTCCAACCGCTATCCCGTTAATGGCTGCACAAGCCGCAACAGCGTTTGAGCATCCACGCGGAATTGCTCCGGGTCGTCAGCCTTAACAAACTCCAGCATGGCATAATGCGATCTGCCCGTCGTTGCGGCCAGATCCAGATAGCTCTTCCATTCCTCCGCCCCTTTCAGCAGCGGCAGCCTAACGCCGGGTTTCCAGTGGAACACATGCAGGCTTGCCAGCAACGGCAGGATATCCGTCAGTCCGGACAGACGATCCTGTTGACTCCAGTCGGTAGGCGGTTGCCAGTTAAACCGGACCGCGGGGTGTTCCAGCGTCGATAGCATTCGGTTCACACTCGCGCGACTGTCGGTTAGGGTATTGCTGTGATATTCCAAATGAATCTCTAGCCCCGCTTGTGCTGCTAGCTCACCGATCCGGGCTAAATCAGACAGCACGTCATGCCATCCTTTCTCATCAGTTTCAACCGATCCTCTGTCTCCTGCCCACACGCGAATTGCCGGGGTGCCTAGAGCGGCGGCCGTGTCCCGAACGGATTCAAAGGACAAGCCGGAACCCTCGCTGACGCCAGCTCGGTAATAGGAGCCGTACGAAGCGGTTGCGAGCCCTGCATCGGCCGTCATCTTAGCCGTTTCCCGAGCGGTGTGGATGTTTCCGTGGGGCACATGAATATCGCCTCCCCATTCGATAGCATCCAACCCAGTTTCCTTGACAAGTTGAATGATCTCTAGATTTGTAAGCTGACGGAAAGTAACGGATAATAGTCCGGTACGTATCATACAAGAATCCTCCAATTCGTTTGGCTTTAATTGTAGGGATTCTACAGATTTCGCGCTATTCCTCCTTGCAATACCAAGCTGGGATTACCACGATACACCGGACGGCAGCTGCTCCTCGGTGATGGATTCCCAAGACTTCGTATACGAGCCTTTAGCCAGCAGTTTCAAATAGGTCCCTTGCTCTAAATCTACGCTGGCTGAAAATCTTACCTTCCGCTGCTTCCCTACTTCATTATAACCAGTAAGCTGGTAGTGGTAGCGGTTTTCATCCTCCTTGGCGGGCTCGTTTATCATGACATAGACGTACTCTTCTTCGTAGAGAGGATTAAATCGGTCAAAATCTTCCTTGAATGCTGCATAAAATCCTGCAGCTGCCACGATGACTAGTCCAAAGACTGCAACCAAAATGATTACTTTTTTCATGGTATATCCCTCTTTCATCTCATTTCATTTCAACGTTACGACATCGCTCGTCTGACTATATTTCTGTAGTAGCCAATGGTCAGAATGGCAAATATAAAATAAATGCCTGCGTACGCCGTCATCGCTATCACGGTTGGTACCGTAATATCCGAAATCACCAGTATGGAAGCGGCTTTGACCGCAAATATCGCATGCAGGATACCGATAACTAGCGGGATCAAAAATACGAAAGCCTGCTTGCGGATAATGCCGCGCATAATCATTCCGGTATCAAATCCAAGCTGGCGCAGTGTCTTAAAGCTCTGCCGTTCCTGCTCCGCTTCGGTCATCTGCTTGAAGTACAAGATGCTGCCAGTGGAGATTAGGAAGGCCAGCCCTAGAAAAGCCGCAATAAAAATGAGCAATCCGAAGATTTGCAGCCCTGTCTTATACTCCGAATAAAAGTCTGGCCAGAACGGATCATCCGCTACGTACGTCGCAAAGATGGTCGAAGACTGCTCCAGTCCTTCCCAGTCCTCCATTTGGAAGGTATCAAAACGAACCGTCTCTATTTCTGAATCTATTTCCGCCTGCTCGCTGATGGCTTGAATGGTGGCCTCGGAAGCCAGAAGCTGAATGCCACTCACGTTGTAATTCACCAAATTGGACACGGCGAGATCCGTCAGCCTATAGGAAGCCTCATTCCCTGCAAATTGGATTTCTTCCCCAATCTCCTCCAAACCTTCGACAATAGCTCTCGCATTATAGTATACAACCTCACCATAAGGCGGGATTGGCACCTCGTCACCAATGTGCTGGAGCTGCTCTGCTGGCAGCAAGAGCAGTCGCCTTGTCGTGCCTTCGGCGTTGTTCAAGTCGCCATATACATTTCCCACCAGACGAATGGCATCGATTCTACCTTGTTCAAATGCAAGGCCTTGACGCTCCAGATCCGCTTGAAACGATAACGCTGCTTGTTCATTGTTCTCAAACAAATAATCATACGGCAACGCCCAGCGTGCGTCCCGTTCCACCGAGTAATACATCGAATAGGCACTGGCAACCAGCGTGATCGTCATGGCAGAGAGGACCGTAATCAACGTCAAGGATCCTGCACTATCCTTCATCCGATGCATGAGCGGCGCCAGTGACAAACTGTTGGTCAGACCCAAATGACCGTTTTTGTGCTTGCGAACCCGATACAGAATCCAGCCTATAGTCACCCTGTACAATAAGTAGGTACCCAGTATGGTGGATGCCAGTACGAGCAGCATGTTGAGAAACAGCAACTGATTAATCATCCGATCCGACAGCCAATAGCCGTACCCGATCAAAGCTATCCCCAGCAAGGCACATACCGCCGCTACAAGTGCTCGCGGCTGCGAAGGATAGTCCTGCTCTCTGTCAGCCTGGAACAGATTGAGCAGCGTGCTGCGATAGACGGTCGCTGCCATCTGGAATGACGTCAGCCCGATCACCATCAGGAATACCAGTGCCGTTTGAATAGTTGCAGGTATGGAAAAGCTTAAACCCACCACCTCATCCAAGCCGATTAACCGCAGCAGAATCATGAGGAACAGCCTGGAGAGCAGCGCACCCGACGCGATGCCCAGAATAAGCGCACTTAGTCCGAGCACGATATTTTCAATGATTAGATACCGGACCACCCACCCTTTGGAAAGGCCGATCAATTGATACAAGCCCAGCTCCCGGCTTCGCCGTTTCAAGAAAATACGGTTGGCATAGACCGTGAAGATGGCTGCAATGACAATCAGCAGGATTCCCGCCACCTGAAATGCAGCGGAGAATTCCGCACTGCTGCCTGTCCGTTCCTGTACTGCCGGATCTTGCTGTAGCGTCGCGAAGATGAAGTACAAGCCTGTCGTGAAAATAAGCGCAAAGAAGTAAAGATAATAATGCTTCACGTTTTGCCGCATACTGCGCAGAGCCAGCTCAAAGACTGTCAACGTGATCCCCTCCGAGAACAGCCTGGACATCCATGATCTCTTTGAAGAATGCCTGCCGTGTCTTGTCACCGCGATAAAGCTCGGAATAGACTTTGCCATCCTTCAAGAAGACGACGCGGTTGCAGTAGCTGGAAGCTACCGGATCATGCGTAACCATGATGATCGTTACGTCACGCTTGCGATTGATGTCCTCCATCGTGCCTAGCAAGGAGGAAGCCGACTTGGAATCGAGAGCCCCAGTAGGCTCATCCGCGAAGATAATGGACGGCAAATGGATCAGTGCACGACCGGCAGCTGTCCGCTGCTTTTGCCCTCCCGAGATCTCATGCGGATATTTATTCGCAAGCTCCTCTATGCCCAGTACGCCTGCAATCTCATGGAATTCCTTCTCCGCCGCACGCTTGCTCATCTTGTTGAGCGACACCGGCAGGAGGATATTCTCCTTCACCGTCAGCGTATCCAACAGATTATAATCCTGAAATATAAAGCCCAGATGGTTGCGCCGAAAAGCAGCCAGTTCCTTATCTTTTAATCCGGAAATATCCGATCCTTCCATCGTAATCGAACCATCCGTCGCCCGGTCGATGGTTGCCAATACATTCAGCAATGTCGTCTTGCCAGAACCCGAGGGCCCCATGATGCCAACAAACTCTTGCCGGGCTACGTGCAGATCAATCCCCTTCAGCACTTGCTGGGTATTGCCTTTCGTGCCGTAGGATTTCTGTAAATTTCTAGTTTGCAGCACGGTGTCCCGTGATTTCGTCTCAGTCATGTCGGTACCTCCTGGTTGTTGTTGATGGTTCTATTGTACGATCTTTCCTGCCGGGCTGTCGCATGCTTCACATGACAATCGCTCCGTCTAAAGTGACAATGTTGTCATGTTGCTAAAACAAAAGGCACTGCTCTCCATGGAGTGCAGTACCCTTGCAAATGATATGCGGTTAGCTGGTGACGTCCCGCCGAACGGCCTCAAAGGCATTGGCACTGGAAAAGGTCATTCGCATGATCGTCCCGTGGCCTGCGCTGGATTGCGCAGTTAAGGTTATGCCCAGCTTGTCCGCTACGGTCTTGGCAAGATACAGCCCAAGCCCCGTAGCCGCGTTGTGGATCCTGCCGTTGTCGCCTGTGAAGCCCTTATCAAAGATGCGCGGCAGATCATGCGGCCGAATTCCCGGACCTTCGTCATGGATCTCCAGCGTCACATGCCCAGCTGTGTCCTCTGCCGCAACGATGAGTAATGTGGCGCCAGAGGGACTGTATTTGACAGCGTTCGTCAGCAGCTGCCGGAACACGAAGCGGCACCACTTGCGGTCGGTCACGACTTCAGCAGCCGCGCCTTCGATGCTGATCGCCAGATTTTTCTCCATACACCAGGAGGCTAGCTCGCGCACCTCCTCGGCAGCAATTCGCTGAACCGGCACAGATGCCAGTACATAGTCCGATTCCAGGGAGGGCAGCCGCGTCATATACAACTGCTGGTCAACCAGCAGATGGATGCGCAGCCACTCCGCGGCGATCCGGCGCACAGCCTCGTCCTCCCGGTGGGCGTCAAGGATCAACTTCATCGCTGTGAGCGGCGTATTCACTTCATGAATCCAGGCAGCCGTAAAATCATTTTCGATGATTTGCGCACCCTTGACGTCCGAAACCTCCTGCTTATGATGGCGGTCAACGGCATGCAGGAATGCGTGGATGCTCTCATCAAGGCTGTTGCCGGGCTCAGGCAGACCTTCGAGCCAATGCGCTCCCAAGTCCTCGCGCGATCGGGTGAGCGCAACGGCATAGGCGGTTTCCCGCTTGTAGCGCCACAGGATGAAGACCACTCCGATTAGAAGAAACAGACCGTTAAGATAAATCAACGAGGCAGACTCTACGGCAAGCCCCGGATCGAGCAGCAGCAGCGCATTCGTCAAACCCAGCAGTCCTGCAAACAGAAGAAGCCAGCTTCTCCTGGCGGTAAGGTAACGAATCAACATGATGGCCCGGCCCCCTTATAACGTCATGGCCATGTAACCGAGCCCTTTTTTGGTCACAATCGCCTCGGATAATCCTAGCGGCTCCAATTTATTGCGCAAGCGGGTCATGTTAGCCGTCAAGGTATTATCGTTTACGAATTGCTCGTCCTCCCAGAGTTTTTGCATCAGCTCGTGGCGGGAGATAATTTCGTTGTTGGACTGAACCAAGACGACGAGCATATAGAATTCGTTCTTGGTCAGATCTGCTTCTTGTCCTGCCTTGCGGATACTGCCCCGCTTCATATCGATGACGGCGCCGTTCCACTCCAGTACATCCGAGACCGTCTCCCCATAGGCATAGGTTCGCCTCAGCACGGCCTGAATCTTGGCATAGAGGACATCCGTATGGAACGGTTTCTGGATAAAGTCATCCGCTCCCATATTCATCGCCATCACCATATCCATCGGATGATCTCGCGAAGACAGGAACAGAATCGGAACCTCCGAGACTGCCCGGATCTCCCGGCACCAATGAAAGCCATCGAACTTGGGAAGCACAACATCCATAATGACGAGCTGGGGTTGCTCCTCGGAGAAGGAACGCATGACCTCGTCAAACCGATCGGGTCTTGAGACCTTGAACGACCACGACTCTAACCCACTCTTCAACGCTTCATATAAAGCATCGTCGTCCTCGACGACGAAGATCTTCATGTCCATAACAGCGGCCTCCCATCTTAGCCCTACAAATTATAGAAAGTATAGCAGAGTGCAGGCTGGCAGGGAAAGTCCTCCGCTCTACCGGACACAGTTGCGCTTATTCGACCGAACTTGGGGTGTCTCCCAATCTAAGCGGCGGGAAGCTCTAATGTGCCTGCTTCTCCTTGGGCAGCCTCATTGTGACCACCGTACCTCCGCCCTCCCGGACCCGAATGTCTAACGGTCGGCCAAACATGCGGAGCAAGCGCCGGTTCACATTGGACAGCCCGATCCCGCTGCCCTGATCGCTCGGCGGAAGCCTGAACTCCCGTGACCAAATCTCGATTTGCTCCGGGGTCATTCCCATTCCGTCGTCACTGACACTAATCTCGATATCCTCACCAGCTTGCCGCATCGCGACTATGATCGTCAGGGAATCACTGTCGATATCGTACCCATGGCGGACGGCGTTTTCCACCAGCGGCTGAATCACCATCGGCGGGATCAAAGGCTCGAAGTCATCCAAATCATAGAGAATTTGCAGACGGTCACCTATTCTTGCCTGCTCCAGGGACAGGTACGCCTCAACAAGTGCAAGCTCATTACTGATCGCCACCAGCGACTGACCATCGCCAAAATCAAAGCTTCCCCGCAGGAAACGGCTTAAATCACGCAGCAACTGGCTGGTCCGTGCCGCGTCCCGCTTGCTCATCCAGATAATCGTATTAAAGGCATTGAACAAGAAATGCGGCCGAATCTGCGCCCGCAGCATCGCCACCTCCGAATCCAGCAGACGCGATGCGGAACGCTTGAGCTGGGTAAGCGTCCGGACACGTGCCATCAATTCGTCCCGTTCGTATGGCTTGCGGATCAGATCATTGGCACCCGCAGCCAGTCCTGTCTCATTCATTCGGACCCGTGACGTGCCCGTCGTCATCAGGATCGGCAGATCGATGAGGCTGTGCGTCAGCCGAATCTGACGGCACAGTGCAAACCCTGACATATCCGGCTGCAGCACATCGATAATGGCCAGGTCCAGGTCCCCTGCCGCTGCAAGTAATTGCATCGCATCGGCACCGCTGCGGGCCTCCAGCACCTCAATGCCTTCCGCCTGAAGAAGTCCCGCCAGCGCTCTGGCCTGCACCAGTTCGTCAACGACAAGAACGCGGAGTGCGGCCTCTCCCTCGATCTCCTGGCTGCCGGGTTCGGATATTCTTATGCTCTTCTCTTCCGTATCTATCGCATCACCAACTGCCAAAAGCATCTCGGGGCTCGTCGATTCTCCCGCCATGGGCAGCATCACGACATAGCGACGCTCTGCCCCTGCTCGTCTCACCGTGGACAACTCACCATCGTGCAGACGAGCCAACAATCGACTGATGGCGATCCCTACCCCTTCCGGCTGTCCCCCGGCCACGGCGCTGGGCCCTGTAGCGATGACTTCCAGCCGGGCAAATCCTGCCTCCTGGGATGCCGTAACTTCGACGCTTCCCTCAGCAAGCTCCTGCATCGCTTCCTCAATCAGATGATACACAATCTGAGTTACCCGATCTTCGTCACCCAGCACAGTGTAGCGGTGGGGCTCGACTGCATGATGCAGCGTGATTCGCCCGTCGGCCCGTGCGGCCCGTGCTTGCCGGAATACCTCCAGGACAACCTCCACCAAGCTGGCCAGCTCCAGCGGCTGACGCCGCAGCACCATACTGCCGTCCTTCATCCGTTCGTAATCGAAGAGATCATTCATCAGAAACGATAGGCGCTGGGAGGTATGCTCCAACAGCAGCATATCCTTGTGCTGCCGCTCCGACAGCGGTCCGCCCGCTCCATCGAGCAGTGAACGAACCATATGGCGCATCACCTGCAGCGGGGTCCGCAGCTCTTGGGAGGTCTGCTGAAGGAACTCGTCTTTCTCCGCACTCTGCCGCCGCAGTTCGACTGTCAGCTCGCGAATTTTATCCATAGCCTCCTTGCTGCGCGCCCCGAGGAATAGTCCTTGTGCGAGTAAGAAGATCGCGATGCCAAAAGGCTTTTGCCTGTACACCTCCTGCAGCAATGTAAGGTTCCCTATGTATCCCGCAGCAAATTGAAGCAGACCCATCATCGCAATGACAAGATAGACCGAGCCTGTGATGCGCTGGAGAATCGCCCGAAAAACAGCATAAGCAATATATCCCGCAGCCAGCACTAACATGATGATCGTTTGGTGGACAAAGAAGCCGGAGCTCTGTCCTCCAGTTACCAGCCATAGGGCCGCTATGCCCAGAAACCATACACTCGTCACCCGGAACACCATCTTCGAAACACGGGTGGGATTAATGTAGTGGCTATACCCAATCATGGACCACATGGCAATTAGCGGTGACAAGGTCTGCAGATGCAATAATGCTGTGTAGGACAATGTGGGAATATACAGGTACATAAGCTTTTCGCCACTTGATACCACGAAGACTGCAGTGACGAGACAGAATAGGGCCAGCAAATAAAACGAGGGTTCTCTGCGGCTCTGCATGCCCAGGGAGGCGTAATACACGCCACTGATTACCAGGCTGACCATGACGGCTAGATCATAGCGCCCATAGGTAGCCGTCTGACTCGTAACAGCCTCAGCAGTTCCGAGCATCGGCGGTTCGGCGATGCCGGTCAACCAATACGTATAGTTGGCTACATGGATGACGACCTCGACCGTTCCGTCCTCTCCCTCGAAGGTTACGGTATAGGGCTGATTCTTGGAAACTGTCGTCTCTGCTGATGTGCCCGGTGTCCCTCTGCCCCCTGCAGGCTCGCCATCGATGAATACCTGGCTAGCCGATCGGATACTGCCGACCCGCAGACCGTAAGGCTGCTCCGATTCAGGCAGAATGAGGCGAAGATGGTAGGTCCCATGCCCGTGACGGGCATGGGCATCGAAGGTCCAGGCCCCGCTCCATGAGGAAGGTACGGACATATGGCCGCTCAGTCCGGGTTCCGCATTCGAGCCTATAGCCTCAGGGGGAACCAGCGCATCCCGAACAAAGTTCCACTCCCCCTGCAGGCGGTATAAGGTATCGTCATCAAAAGTGCAGCCACTGTAATCTGCCACCCCCGCTGCCGAACGGGCGCAGGAATCCGAATCCCCGGTTGTCAGGAACGGCGAGACGATATAGGACAGCCATAGCGCGATAAACAGAAAAAATAGGACGCGTTTGATCATGGGGACTAATCTCCTGTAATTCGACAAATTCTGATATGGGAATGACATATTAGATTCGAGATTCTCTGGAAAATACCTGCTATGAAGAAGAATCGACACTGCTACATCGCACGAATCAGCGCTAATTTCTGCGATTGCTCCCAGCACACGGGGAACGCTCCTTGACGGCGATCGAACACAACGCGCGGAGGACGCAGCCATGACAGCGACCACTCCAAACGCACGGGGGAACGCTACATGATGGTGATCTATACCAACACACGGGGAACGCTCCTTGACGGCGATCGAACACAACGCGCGGGGGACGCAGCCATGACAGCGACCGCCCCCTCCTGCCCAATTTACGCGACACTTTGGTCCATGCTCCCGTTCTAACGGCCACCACAGCAGCTATTTCGCTCTATATGCCAGGTTTGAAATTGTAACGGCCATATAAGCAGCTATTGGAGCAATAGAGGGCATTTCCACCTGTATTCTATTGAAATAACTGCGCTGGTGGCCGTTAGCCTATTGAACCCCGCAAAAAAGCAGTAATCTTGCAAAGAAGTTCACATGTTAGCCCGAAGGGAAATTTTACAAAAGAGAGAGGTTCCTTTACCGTAATGTTAGGAAGACAAGACGGAAAGGAACCTCTATGGTTAGCATAACGAAGCGAAACGTGTTGAGTCAAGTGCTGGGCATTATGGATCGATCTGCAAAAGCTTGGTTGTCGGATCGGTATGGGAAAAAGTTGTTTCTTGGGAAGACAGCGGTGTTATTTCTTGAAGCGATCTTAGCTAAACGTAAGAGTGTAGACGAAATT
>NZ_KB899663.1:0-41291 GCF_000378385.1 Paenibacillus daejeonensis DSM 15491
TGAATTTTGAGTTTCAACGAAGGGGCGTAGGGATGCTGTCCACGCCCTGAGTAGAGAAAAGCGCATAGTGCATCAGCAAAGGTGAAATCAATCTTTTCTTCGATCGCGCTCCAAAACGGGTGCCGGGGTAACCTCGAATAGACCATATGATCTGCAATGCTTAGTTGGTCAAAGGTTTTGTAACGGACACTCGTTTTCATTGAGCTTCACTCCTAAGTTGGTGATTTTTCTCTATTATAGCGAATGAGACTCTTGCTTGCAGTTATTCACATTAAATCGACAGTCACATATAAGCACTTATTCTGCCTCACAGAGCCGATTTCCTCTGATGCGGTGGCATTAGGTGCATATATGGCCGTTAGCTGAGAGAGTGGCGCAAAAAAGCCCAAATAGCTGCATCTGTGGCCGTTAGAATGGCGGCCATGGTCAAATCACAGGTGAAAGCCTAATATGGCGGCCTTAGCTGAGCTAAACGGGCATGAGCTGCGGCAACATGATCTGCACCGGCATGAGCTAAATCGAGCATGATCTGCATCAGTATGATCTGCACCAGCATGAGCTAAATCGAGCATGTGCTGCCCAGCCTGGTCTGCTACGTACAGGTGCCTGTTCGATGGCTCCGCCAGCCCAGACCAGCCCAAGCGCTTCTTGTAGTCGTCACTTCGAACGGGGCCGGCGCAGCTCTAAGGACATGTGCTCGTCCGAGCTCCATCATGCTGCCGAACCCCGGGTGCAGCACCACGCGTGAATCCTGGTACCGCCCGCGAAGCTCGGTGCTGCGTACAAGGCTTAGTACGGCCCCCGAATATGCGGAGCCACCTGTTCCGTATAAAACTGGTGCAGCCGCTCCTTCTCTTCCTCAGAGAAGCCCGGTGTCTGCAGGGTCATCAGGTTCTCCTGCAGCTGCGCGGTGTTCTTGAAGCCGGGGATAATGCAGCTGACATCAGGAGATTCGAGGATCCAGCGCTGCGCGGCGCGCGCCATAGTGCCGCGTGCCTCGCCGATCCAGCGGAGCTGATCCGCCAGCTCGACACCTTTCTCGAAGGGCAGGCCAGCGAATGTCTCGCCGACGTTGAAGCTCTCGCCGTTGCGGTTGAAGTTGCGGTGGTCATCCGCCTCAAACTGCGAGTTAGCGGTGAACTTACCGGTCAGCAACCCACTTGCCAGCGGCAGACGAACGAGGATGCCCACGCCTTGCGCATGTGCCTTAGGAAACAGCTCATCGAGCGGCTTTTGCCGGAATAGATTGAAGATGACCTGCAGCGCTTGAACGCCTGGGTTACGCAGGCAGATCAGTCCCTCCTCGACGCTTTCCACACTGACGCCGTACGCCCGGATCTTGCCCTCTTCCTTGAGCTTGTCCAATACCTCGAAGACCTGACCATCCTCCAGCACCGACTGGGGCGGACAGTGAATCTGGTACAGATCAATGGCGTCCCGTCCCAGATTACGCAGACTGTCCTCGCAATACGCCCGTACTTGCGCTTCCCCATACGTAGCCGGATCCTGGATATCGCCCCTGCGGCAGAACTTAGTGGCAATATGTACGCGATCCGTCTTATTCTTCGTGGCCTGCGCCAGCAACCGCTCGCTGTGGCCGCCTCCGTATACATCGGCTGTATCAAAAAAGTTAACGCCCTCGTCGATCGCCTTCTCCAGCGCACGAAGCGACTCTCCATCCTCCGTTGCTCCCCATGAGCCGCCAATAGCCCATGTGCCGAAGCTCACTTCACTCACTTGCAGCCCTGTGCTGCCCAATGCCCGGTAGTTCATGTTCTACTCCTCCTCGTATGAAGCTCCTTCTATTCTACCTCGATCATCTATCCTGTGAACAGCTGTACCCAATGACCTTCGTAGAAGCCGACACCGATCCGCGTAAAGTTGCGGCTTAGAATGTTGGCCCGGTGCCCGGGGCTGTTCAGCCATGCATTAACCACTTCTTCCGGGGTACGCTGCCCCTTGGCAATATTCTCGCCTGCATAGGAGTAGGTGATGCCAAAGGCCTGCATCATCTCAAAAGGCGAGCCGTGTGTAGGTGATTTATGGTCAAAATAGTTGTTCTGCTCCATATCCTTGGCCTTCACCAAGGCTACGCGGGCAAGCTCGGAATCGGCCGTAAGTGCAGGCAGCTTGGCCTCGCTACGAGCCTGATTGACCAGCGAAACAACCTGTGCGACAAAGGCATGCTCTTCCTCCTGAGGAGGCTGGATGGTAGAGCCGCCACCCGAATTAACCGTGACTGTTGAGGTTCTTGCATTCCACTGGACGTTAGCACCTAACGTTTCCGATACGAAACGGAGGGGCACCATCGTGGCACCATTAATAATCTGGGCAGGGGTGTCCAATCCGACAGCTTGTCCATTAACGGTAGCCGAGGACCGGCCAATTGTGAGGACGACGGTTGTCGAGTCTTTGGTTGCGCTTACGGTACGCGTGGACTCATCCCATTGCACAGTGGCGCCAAGGCCCTCGAAAATACCACGCAAGGGCACCAGAACACGATTATTGCGAAGAACAGCCGGCTGACGAAAATTCTGACGGTTACCATCAATGATGACGCTGACCGCACTGATGGCAGCAGGTGAAGCCAGTACGGCAGCGGGTAAGGTGTCTGCATGGACTGGCGTCCCGCCACCGGCTAGTGCGGGACTAATAAGTGTGGCGGCCAGAAGCACGGATAAGGCTGTGGATCTCAAGGAATGGCTGGTGGTGTTCGTCTTTATGGGAATCTACCTCCTAGAAATCACCGGCAGAAGCCAGTCAGTGATAGGGCCAATTATATAGGTGGTCAGCTGAATCAGCAATCCGACTTAAGAATGAATATGTATGCCAGACCGCCACGGGAGAGCCCGGCGCAACTCCGTCTCCTCAATCCTGGACTTGTGGCGGGCTGGCTTGAACGGGTGGCGAAGACGCGGACGTTGCAGACAGCAAGCGGCTCAGCGAATCAGACTCACTCCGGTTCGGCTAGGACGGTGTCGCCAAAATGCCTAGACACCCAAGCATCGTCATACAGCGTATCCAGGTACCGCTCGCCGCGGTCGTGGAGGATGAGGACGCAGACGGCGCCGTCGGGCAAGGTTGGCCATAGCCGCCCCATGGCTGCAACGACGGCTCCCGAGGACGGGCCAGCGAGAATGGATTCGCGCCGTACGAGCTGTCGACAGCCCGTAATCATCTCAGCCTCTGGAACCTGAATCGCCTCATCCATAAACGCCACTTCTCCCAGTGGCGGAACGATACCTGCACCGAGGCCAGGAAATAGCCGCTTGCCCTTGCTGCCACCCAGGATGACGCTGCCCACGGCATCCACAGCGACGATTCGTGTGGCGAGCCTGTGCGTCTCCACATAGGCCGCGCAGCCGCGCATGGTGCCACAGGTGCTGACGCCGCCCATGACATAATCGACACGCCCTAGCTCCGACACAATTTCCCGCATCGTGCCGTCCCGGTGGGCCAGAACATTATGCGGATTGGCATACTGATTGGGCCAATAGCTGTTCGGGATTCGCGCCAGCAGCTCCTGCACCCGCTTCAGACGGGCCGGCAGGAACTCGCCGCTCTCCGGATCCGGCTCCTCCACCCGCTCAATCTCTGCGCCGTAGGCTTGCATGATTCGAATATTTTGCAGGGTCGTCTTGGGATCGACGACACTGATGAACCGCATCTCCAGCCGGGAGCAGATGGCGGCCAGACTGATCGCCATATTGCCGGAGCTGGATTCGATGACCACTGAGCCGGGACCGATCAGTCCTTGCTCGATCGCTGCAGCAATCATGCGTGCGGCGGGGCGATCCTTGGTACTGCCGATCGGGTTGAGCATCTCCAGCTTGGCATACACGGCGATGCCCCGATCACGGGGAAACAGACGAGAGAGACGAACGAGCGGTGTATTGCCGATACAGGCAAGCCAGTCTTGGGTCATGATCAGCCTGGAGCCTCCTAGGAGAACAGTTTTTTGGATTTTACAGAGCCTTGCGCCCAGGATTCGTGGTTCGCCAGCCGGATGACCTCAATAGGCTCCAGCATGCGTCCGGCGATCATCTGCCCGATGGCGGGAATCTTGTGCTCGATGCTGTGCCGGATGGCTGGCAGGTGCTCATCCCTGAGCAAGCTGCTGCGGATGTAGACGGCCAGCTTGTTGTCCCGTACCCGGACACGCAGCTCGGCATCCTGAACGAACGCATGCACAACGTTTTCAATATCGTACAAGCTGATCTTCTCCCCGTGCTTGAGCTCGGTTCCAATGCGAGAGGCGATACAGCGAAAAGCCTGCCGCGGCTTGCCATCCACCTCGATGGTGTGTAAGTCGCGAATCACATCGTAGGTCACATACCGGATAACGGGGAACAGTGTGCGGCGAAGTGAGGTCAGCACGAGCACGCCTTCATCCGCTGCCAGCGGCTCAAACTCCGCTCCCAATTGCTGCGACGGCAGGGATTCCGCATAGAGCCCTTCAGACAGCAGGTACGCGTTATGCTGGTGGGAATAAGCAGCGATCGCCCCGACTTCTATGGAACCATACGTGTCCAGAATATCGAGGGTATTCATGCCAAAGCGGGCTGCCATATTGGCCTGCCACGCTGGAGAGGCTACTTCGCCAACCAGGATGATCTTGCGGATGCCCAGTGATGCGGGATCATCGGCCTCCCGGGCAATGCCTTCCAGGATGGATGGCATCGTATAGAGTAGGTCAGGCCGATAAGCCGCCAATCGCTCGACATGCACGGGAATCGGTTCGGCGAACGAAATCGATTCCGTCTGCAGTCCCAGCTCTGAGAAGATGTCGACCGCCGTGCTTGCTGCATGACCGGTCCCCACATCTGCGAAGGCTTTGCTGATCGGTGTCTGCATAGGTGTAGCTTGCAGCCACTCACGGTAGCTGATTTTTTTGGCATGCTGGTAGTGCACCTCGTCCTCTGGCGAATAATAGATTGCCCGGCTGATGCCGGTGGACGTGCCCGAGGTGCGGTAGACGGTCAGACCGGCATCGGAGCGCGCTTCTTGTCCGTAGTAGATCGACTCCAGACGCTGCGAGGTCAGGAGTGGCAGCTCAGTGAAGGAGGCAGTGTGTATGGTAATTCCCAGCTCGGTGAGGAGCTCGGCATAACGGGGGTGCAGCTGCGCCATGCGGGCCAGATGCCGGTGCAGGGTAGAAGGGGGGATCATCTCGCTGCCAGCCTCCTCGTAAAATTGTCGTAGGCAAAGCTTCTCTTACAAGCATATGGCATTCCGCGATGTCCCGTAACGTCAACTGCCTACAGCCGATGCCCCATTCCAACGTATGCTGATAGAAAACGAGAATGGGAGGCATCCGGACATGAAACGCTGGATTGCAGACAAATGGAATAAGACGCTACTCATGCAGAAGGAGAGAATGCTGCGCGACCATATCCCGCCCACGCTCGTCGCTACCAAGCGGCAGTTGTATCGCATGCTGTCGCGCTACGGTATGGTCTACGTGAAGCCCGCCAGGGGCTCGCAGGGAAGAGGCGTGATGCGAATGGAGAAGGGAGCATGGGGCAAGTTCCGTTACCGGTATCAGCTGGGTGAGCGGCAGTGGCGGTTTGCTACGTATGAGCAGGCTTATGCGTCCTTGCGTAAACAAATGGGCAGCGAGCGCCATGTGGTGCAAAAAGGAATCCGGCTGCTCAAGCACAAGGGTCGCCCGTTTGACATCCGTCTGATGTTTCAGCGAGCGCCACGTGGTGGCTGGGAGACGACAGGTACGCTGACCCGCGCTGCTCATCCACGCAAAATCGTCACCAATGGAAGCCAGGGCGGATCGATTTATGGCACCGACCGTGTGCTGCGCCGGCATGCTCCCCCCGCCCGTCGCAGAGCACTATACCGTCGCATGGACCAACTGGCTCATCGGACGGCAGAGGTGCTGAGAGGTGCTGCACCTGACATTAATGAACTGGGGATGGATTATGCGATTGACCGCAGTCTCAAGCCGTGGATTCTGGAGGTCAATACGCGTCCGGACGCAGCACCATTCACATTATTGGAGGATCGGCGGGTCATTCAGCGGATCGTCCGGTACGGTAGAGCCTATGGCAAGCGATACAAGCTGGTCTGCAAAAAAGCAAAACGAGGAAGATAGAGTCCTGAGGGGAGGAGCGCAAGCTGCTCCTTTTTTGTTGCCGCCCGCTCCCTTCTGGGTAATAAAAGGCACAACTTAGCCAAGAAGGCAGGTGCCGTATATGGATTCCATTCTTTTTTTGATTCTTGCAGGGCTGTATGTACTCCTGATGGTGTGGGGGCTGGTACTTCTCAAAAAGGACGATCGGCCGGGATTGCGGTATCTGCTGTTTTTTGTCACGGCGGGACTCGTCTGGGATAACGCGCTGATTGGACTGGGCCGCTGGATCGGCGAAGGCTCATTGCTGGAAAACCTAAGCTTGAGTCGGTTTTGGGCGCATGCTTTCCTTACGCCGCTGCTGACGCTGGTTGCGTACGATCTCATCGTGCGGGCCGGGAGCAGTTGGGCGCGAACGACAATGGCACGTGCTGCAGCGTGGTTGTTTACAGTGGCCCTAGTTGTGCTGGAGCTGCTGTACGAAACGATTGGGACGGAGGCTGAGCCTGTTTACGAATACGGTGCGCTCCGTTACGCAGCAGCCGAATCCTCAGGTCCACCCATCATGGTCATTCTCGTACTCATACCTTTATTTACAGCTGGTATCGTGTTGTGGCGAAGACGCAGAAGTCCATGGCTGTTCCTGGGCACCTTGCTGATGCTGATAGGAAGCGCTATAGAACTGCCGATTGAGAGCTCGGCAGCAACGAATGTCTTTGAACTGATGCTGATGACCTCGTTGTGGATTGCTGTGTGTCAGGCCATTAGATGGGAGGGGAGATTCAGATGACGAAAACGGTATTGATTGCGTGTATGCTTTTTGTTGTCCTGTTTGTTCTGATTCAGTTTGTGGCCAATGCCATTCTGTCCGCTTTTGTGGCGGATAGCTATCTAAAAAGCTTGCTCACGCTGCTGCTGTCCATAGGCGTGGCATTTTACATGAGCAGGGAATTTGTCCAGCACCGGAAAAATCCGCAGCGATTGAGATAAGGTCAACATTTTTATGGAACATTCATCCAAACCGTGCTATGCTTCCTTTTATAACCTGTTTTGTTGGTAGGGTTCCAAGCCTGGCCAAGAAAGGATGAGGCATGCGGTTTCAGGATGTAACGGGGATTGCCCGGGATTATTTGTTTGGCGGAATGATTATAGCAGTACTGGGTATCCTCGTCGTTGGCGCAGGATACTTTGTCGTTTATAAGTGGGTATTGAGGGGCAAACGGACCCTATCGTATGGGAAGCTGGGATTAGGCCTTGTTAGTTTTCTTTATCTATTCGTGGTGATGGGGGCTGTCCTGTTGAACAGGCATCCGGGAGTGGAGAGTGTGCAGCTCCAGCCTTTTCACTCTTATCGTTTGGCTTGGCATTACTGGTCCGTCAAAGAGTGGCGCAACGTTATCCTAAATATCCTCATGTTTGTGCCAATTGGTTTTTTGCTGCCGCTCTGGAGTGCGAGACTACGCCGTTTCTGGCTTGCTGGACTACTGGCATTTGGGTTCTCGCTGCTCATTGAGCTGACCCAGTTGCTGACGGGCAGAGGGGTTCTGGAAACTGATGACCTGATTGGCAATACCGTCGGGGGGCTGATCGGCTATGGCTTAGGGATGCTGGTGATCCATCTGTTCCAACGGAAACGATTAAGTATGGGCAAGGTGGTGGGCTATCTCACTCCTGTATTGATAACGATTGGAGCATTTGGCGGCATATTTGTAGCCTATGCGACG
Source organism: Paenibacillus daejeonensis DSM 15491 (assembly GCF_000378385.1). GTDB lineage: Bacteria > Bacillota > Bacilli > Paenibacillales > Paenibacillaceae > Paenibacillus_D > Paenibacillus_D daejeonensis. Next base: position 7,807 of record NZ_KB899663.1, read on the forward strand.
CAGGAGTTGGGCAATCTCGGTAGCGCCTACGTCATATCGTATAACACGGATGAAGTGACTATTGCTTCCGAAGTGGAAATGAGCTCTGAGCTAGCGGAGGTACCCATCTATGCTGTTCATGTAGGCAGCAAGCAAGACACACGTTCTCTGGCAGAAGGATTATTCCAGAGAATAGGAGCTAAACTGGATGAGGCGGAAATTGATATTTATTATGATTCCGCGCTTTACTACAGCGAAGGACGAGCGCAAAGCGTCTGGGTTGATTTCCAGGGCATGAATTATCGTTACATCCATTTTACGCCAATTACCGATGAGGCAGTGGCGGCAGTTGATGCAGATGAAGCACAGGTGAGAGAGGCGCTTATGAAAATGGGGATTGAACTGCCGCTTGAGATGATATTCGAGGCGCTGGATGACAGCCGGTATTTATTTACTGCAGACATGCTCCCCGTTGGAGGTTATATATGGCATGGTGACTTCCAAGTTGATTACCATACAGACGGTGTAATTAAACGCATCATGAACGACGTTCTGCTCCTCCGCCCATATCGGACAGGGGAGATCATTAGTGAAGCGGAGGCCTATGAACAGCTGTCAGCAGGACGATTTGTTAGCTGGCGGAGAACCTTTGATAGCCTAACCATTACCGAAGTAAACTTGGATTATGAGATGGATACCAAGGGGTATGTACAGCCCATCTACCGATTTCATGTTTTGTTTGATGACGAGGAAACCGTTATTAATATCCCAGCCCTGAAGTAGAGGTGATTACACAAGATGATGAACGCGAGAAAAACGGAAATCCGCCTAGAGGAATGCAAAGTGTGCAAGGGGCAAATCGCGAGCACAGCTGAAGTCTGTCCCCATTGCGGAGCCCGCTTGAAACCGCCACCTACCGTGGTGTTTCTGGTGTTTGTAATCGTAATGCTGGTATTCATTATATTTGTATCTCAACTATGATGAGCGAAGGAAGAGGACGCAAATGACGTTGACGGACGACCAAATATTTTACTTATGTCTGATGGGAATATTGCTGCTGATTGGGATATTCTTTTTTCTATCCAAAAAGTTTCCTGGAGTCTCTTACGAAGGTGAGCTGAATCTAGCAGAAATCAAACATTACTTTTTTAAAAAACATCGTTGCAGGGGTTGTGGTCATGGGCTCAAGCGAAAGAAAGAAAAGGAATTTCTGGAAGAAGGGTGGACGTGGTTCAGGGACGTATTATCCTATATGAAGCAATACAAAGTCAGCTATTCACTCCAGTGCCCTAATTGCCAGCGTACGTACACAGCAGAAGATTTCGAGGCCTAAACCTTAACTTTACTCTGTGCCGAACCGTTAAATACAGAAGGAGCATTATGCATCCAGAATACAACAAGTATGGGGGAAACATCAGAATGAAAAAAGCAGCAGGTATCCTGCTCGCGGCAGCGCTTATTGTCTCGGGCTGTGGTGCGAACAATGACTCGTCCGGCAGTGCGAACCAGCAGGGGGCTAATGCACCAGTAGTGGAGCAGGCTTCCAAAGAGAAGAAGGGCAAGGACGTCCAAATCACACTGCCAGCCGGTATGTTTGAAGGACAAGATATCGATCAGGTGATCGCAGAGGCCAAGCAGGAGGGCGTCAAGGAAGCAGTCAAAAACGACGACGGCTCGGTTACGTATACGATGTCCAAAGCCAATCACGATGAGATGCTTAAGGAGCTAGGGAACGGCATCGCTGATTATGCGGATGAACTGCTGAGCGACGGCTCATTCCCTTCGGTCAAAGACGTGAGCTACAGCAAGGATTATAGCGAGTTCACGCTGACGGTTGACAAGGCCGCCTACGAGAGTAGCATGGATGGCTTTGTCACGATGGGCATGGGGATTCAGGGCATGATGTACCAGATGATGCAAGGCATTTCGACGGAGGATCAGAAGGTCACGATCCACGTTAAGGATGAGGCAAGCGGCGAAGTGTTCCAGAGTGTTGTTTATCCTGATGCGCTGCAGAATTCCTAGAGGCAGGCTTCAGAATCCAGTGAGGCTCCACAATCTTAAGATCGCTAACTGCTTGTTTTCAGGCAGCTGGCGATCTTATTTTATGAGATAAGAAAGTATATGAATTCTGCGATTGGGTGGAGATAGCGGAGGTTCGCTAGGATGGGTGGATATGGCGCATATGTTCCGTTATTGTCTAACTAACCTTTGTTCCTCTATTTGTCGGCATGCCCGTCACTCGTCCGCAGTAGCGTACCTTTGTTCCTCTATTGGTCCGCATACCCGTCGTCAGCCCACTCTAGCACACCTTTGTTCCTCTATTCGTCCGAATTCCCGTCATCCGCCTGCTGTAGCGCACCTTTGTTCCTCTATTCGTCCGCATACCCGTCGTCAGCCCACTCTAGCGCACCTTTGTTCCTTTATTTGTCGGCATGCCCGTCATCCGCCCGCAATAGCGCACCAAGGCAGACACAAGCGGATGAATCTCTGACATTTATCCGTAGGATGATTGTATACTTATTATCATTTTGTTATCTTTACGAATCGATAGTTTCATACTATGATAGCCATATTATCATTATAATCTCGTAATAGACTGATTTAAGATTCGCATGAGGAACACGAATAAAGATGTTATTTTGTTAGATGTAGAAGAAGGAGGTAGCTTAAATGCAAGAATATGAGTATGAATACGCGGATTATATCTATTATACGCCGGGGGAGCTGGACAAGGCTGGCTCGCTGTGGCCGGTGCGGGCGGGGCGGTGCCTAGCCAAGCCGAATTATGAGGTGGGTCCCAAACGGATCGAATGCTACAGTGTCCATTGTGTGCAGGAAGGAAAAGTAGAGTTGGACTATGAAGGTGGCCGGATCGAGCTGAGTAAGGGAGATCTGTTCTGCCTGTTTCCAAACCGATCGTATCAGTACCGGATGATTCAGGCGGAGCGGCCGCTTGAGATGTCATGGCTGGCCATAGACGGTGACAGGGCGGGGCGGCTGCTGGCGCTGGCGGGATTATCGGCTGAGGTGCCGTTCCGCAGAGGCGCTCTTACACCGCTGGTGGATGCTTCAGTGGGCTCAATCATTAGTAGGCTGGAGCAGATTCAACGCTGGCATCCGTCATCCGCTCTTGAGCTGCAAGGGTTGTTGCACGGGGTGTTCGCCAACCTGCTGCAAGAGGAGCCTGCGGATGAGACGGAGCTGGCAGGCTGGATTCGCAAATGCGAGGAGTACATGATGCTTCATGCCTGTGAAGGCATTACTGTCCGCCAGGTGGCGGATTTTGCCGGGGTACACCGTTCGTATTTTACCCAAGTCTTTACGAGTCAGACGGGCGTGTCTCCGATCAAGTTCTTGCAGAAAATCCGGATGGACAAAGCCATGGGGCTGTTGCTCACAACCGATGCCTCCGTAACCGAGATTGGACTTTCACTGGGCTATGCCAATCTGTATGCCTTTACCCGGGCTTTCAAAATGTACTTTCATCAATCGCCGCGGGCCTTACGGCAAACACAGGGATCATAACTTCCTGCATAATTTGAAAGCGTGTTCATAAAAGCTGAGGCAGGAGTTGTTCACCATGAGAGGGTTTACGTATAGACGCTGGCAGTCCATCAGTTCCAGCATTCAAGGGAAAATCTTTTTGGCGTTTAGCCTGGTGGCACTACTCTCTATTTTTTCGGTTTCGGGCATTGTGTATGTCAACATGCGCGAGACGATCAAGTCCAATGCGGTAACCTCGGTATCTGACAGCATCCGTCAAGCTGATGAATCTCTGAATATTATGCTGGAGGAGATTGACCGACTGAACACGGTTGTTGTCATTAACAAAAACACAGTTATCGATACGTTGCTCAGTCCTTCGGAGGAAATCAGCCACGAGTGGTTCCAGGAGCAAAAGCGAATTGAAGAGTTTCTGTCCTCTCTGATTGCCTATAAACCTTACATCAAGCGAATTGCAGTGGTGGCTTTGAACGGGAAGGTTTTTTTCTCCGGTGGCCCCTGGATTGACCGGACGTTCCTGGATACCCCGATGATGGACTATATGCTGCGTAATGGCTCGCGCCATGCCTATCTGAAGCAGGAGGGCGGGCCCGAGACGATCTCGGTAGGACGTGAAATCCGATACGACCATGAAACCATTGGCGTGGTTCTGGTGGATCTGAACTATGATTTCATCCGCAAGACGTATGGGGTGAAGCCGACGGCAGACAGCATGCTGTACGTGCTGGATCAGCAGGATGAATTTATTTATCAATCCGACCAGATGCCGGCCTTTGCCCCCTCGGAAACCAAGATTATTGATCTGAGACGGGAATATGCGGCCAGTAGCGGAGGCGAGGCTGTTCAGAAAAAAATTGAGGGCAGGCAATATATTGTGGTCAGCCAGCAGTCCGAATACACGGGCTGGACAACCTTTGCGCTCATCCCGCTGGATTCGCTGCTTACGGAGTCGGCTAATCTGCGGCGGTTACTGCTGGAGGCGGCGGCCATTGTTCTCCTAATCGTCTTAGTTGGTTCTCTCAAGGTGTCTTCGCGGATCACGCTGAATCTCCGGCGGCTGCAATCCATGATGATGCTGGTCAAGGACGGCAACCTGACCTTTCCCAAAAAGGAAATTAAAACAAAGGACGAGGTTGGCCAGTTATACCACGTGTTCATAGGCATGGTGGAGGAGCTGCAGCGGCTGCTTGAAGGGATTCGTGTCAGCGAGCAGGAGAAGCGCAAGGCCGAGCTGACTGCACTACAGGCACAGGTGAGGCCTCACTTTTTGTACAACGCCTTGAATACAATCAAATATTTGGCCAAGCTGAATGGCACGCCTAATATTGAGGAGGTGTCCGGCGCTCTCATTGACTTGATGCGCGGCGTATTGGGCAATGCCAACGAATACTTGACAGTGCGCGAGGAGCTGGAATATGTCCGCAATTACCTGGCCATTGTCAAATACCGCTACATGGAGCCGATTGCGCTAATCGAGCAGATCGACGATCCCGCTCTGCTGAATTGCCCGATCATCAAATTGACGCTGCAGCCGATTGTAGAAAATGCCGTGCTGCACGGCATTGGCTCGCGGATGGAGGGCTCCGTCACTATTCGTGTGTATGAGGTGGATGGCGATTTGATGATTGAGGTAGAGGACAATGGCAAAGGCATCTCGGAGGAGCAGATAGAACAGCTGCTCGGTGGACAGGGCGAAATGGGCGATTCTTCCCGGTTCAGCAGTATGGGCGTCCGCAACGTACATGAGCGAATTACCCGATTATACAAGGAACCATATGGCCTCAAGGTTTATAGCGAAGTAGGGAGATTTACAAAGGTTACTATACGATTTCCTAAACTAGGGGAAGCCGTCGCCGAACCGGAGGGGATGAGATAAATGTTCCGAATTCTGTTAGTTGATGATGAGCTGCTGGTTCGCAATGATCTTCGCTATCTGCTGGATTACAGCCGCCACGGATTCGAGATTTGCGGCGAAGCCCATGATGGTGAGATGGCGTTATCGATGATCAAGAGCTCACCGCCGGATATCGCGATTCTTGACGTTAACATGCCGGGGATGAGCGGTGTTGAGCTGAACCGGACGATCAAGGAACACTACCCGTCGGTTCAAACCATTATGCTCAGTAGCTATGATGACTATGATTATGTCCGGGACTGCCTGAAGGTCGGCTCCATCGATTATCTGTTGAAGCACCGGCTTGATGGAGAGATGCTCCTGTCCCTGCTGCAGAAGGCGGTGCGAGTGCAGCGGGAAGCTGTGGCTGGAGCCGGGGTGATGGCGGATGGGCCGGCAGTTGTTGAAGAGCCTCCGGCTTTCCGTGAGGAAGCGATCCGGCAAGGAATTACGGCAATCATTAGGGGCAAGGGGGCGGAGGCAGATGAGCTGCAGGCGGGCGGAGGGCGGCACGGGTTGTACCCGGAGGCGGCGCTGTATACGGCGGCAACGCTGCAGATCGTCCCATTCTTGCTGCTGACCGAGGCCAATACCGATGTGCAGACAAACCGACTGGTCCGGCAGGCCGTCGATCTCATGCAGCAGAGTTTAGGTGACATCCGCGAGCGGACGGCGACCTACGTGGAGAACGGACGCATCGCGGTCGTCTTCTCGTGCCGCGATCGCAGCGAGCACGCAGCCGCTAGCGAAGCGGCGCGAAGTATGAGCAAGCTGAGCCATTCGCTCGAGATGTATCTGAATCTGAAATCGATCTACGCCGTCGGCCATGCCTGCGGCAGCCTCGCGAAGCTCGGAGAGAGCTATGCGGCGGCAGAGCGGGCACTCGACGCAAGCAGCGGTCTTAAGACGGGGAGCGGGAAACGTCACGCCGCGCTCACCATTGAGGAGCAGAAGCAATTGCTGATTGCGATTGAGCGGCTGGATGGTGTGGCAGCCCAGCGTTTGATTGGCAGTGTGTTCGAGCCTTTGCAGGGGTTGCCACTGCATTCGCACACGGTGCAGGGTATCGTCAGAGAGCTGCTGCAGATCGGAGACAAGGCGTTGAAAAAAGGAAGCCCGTCTCCGGCGGGAGCGTCGGAAATGGAGCGCCTGCCCTTGCGAAGCGAGCTGAGCCGTCTGAGCACCGTCGCCGAGTTGATGGCGTGGCTACAGTTGTATTACGACTCGTTGTTGGCGCTGCTCAAGGAGCGCCTGGCGGCAGGCGTGTATTCCCGTCATGTGTCGCAGGCGATTGCTTTCATTCTGGACCGCTATACCACGCATGTCACGCTGGAGCTGGCTGCGGGCTTCATCGGTCTCAATGCATCGTATCTGAGCCGAATCTTCAAGGAAGAAACGAAATCCACGTTCTCTGAATATGTGAACCGGGTGCGGGTCGATGCAGCCCAAAAACTGCTGGAGAGCGGCCAATATTCAATGAAGCAAATCAGCGATCTGGTCGGCTTCTCCACCCATAATTATTTCTTCAAGGTGTTCAAGGAGGCGACCGGCATGACGCCGCAAGCGTATTGGAACCGCTACGGAGCCGGTAAGGGGGCCTCGGAGAAGAGGTAAAATATGTGGAGTAAATAGTCAAAAATGTGTACTCTGACGAGGCTGACGGTGTTCTATAATAAATCCACGCCAACAGAAAACGCTTACAGCAAACGCTTTAAGCAAGCGGCGAATTAAAAGTATGGAGGTCTATGCACATGCTTAAAAAGTGGGGGAAATACACGCTTGCTACCATGCTTGTCACCAGCTTAATCGCCTCGGGCTGCAGCAATGGAGCCAATGAGGGCGGAAGCAACACGGGTCAGACCAATGCGGGTGAAGGTGCGGACAGTGTCAAGACAGAGGGATTCCCCATTGTCGAGACACCCATTACGCTCAAGATGTTTACCCGTGTCGCGCCTGTCAACGGCCCGTTCAAGGATATGCCCGTCTTTCAGGATTATGAGGAAATGAGCAACATCAAGGTAGAGTTCATTGAGACGCCGACCGACGGCTTCGCAGAGAAGAAGAACCTGCTGTTTGCCTCTAATGAGCTTCCGGACGCCCTCTATCGCTCTGGACTGTCGCAGCTGGAGTCGATTCGGTATGGAAGCGCGGGACAGCTGATTCCTCTGGAGGATTTGATTGAAAACTATGCGCCGAACCTGAAGGCGCTGATGGAGGAGTATCCGGAGATCCGTGCAGGAATCACGACGCCGGAGGGACATATCTACGCGATCCCGGGCATCGTAACGCTGGGCTCTGCCCGCACCGACAAGCGGTGGATCAACCAGGCCTGGCTGGATAAGCTCGGTCTTGAGGTGCCAACGACGACGGATGAGCTGTATGAGGTGCTGGTGGCCTTCCGCGATGGCGACCCCAACGGCAATGGGGAAGCGGACGAGATTCCGATGACCGCACGCGTCGGCATGCCGATCGTCAACCATATGGCGGGCGCCTTCGGACTGGACGCGCAGATGGGCTATAACATTAACTTGGAGGGCGACAAGGTCGAGATCTGGAGCGGCAGCGAGCGTTACAAGGAGCTGCTCATGTATCTGAACAAGCTGTATACCGAGAAGCTGATCGATCAGGAGCTGTTCTCGCATACGGAAGCCCAATATCTTGCCAAGCAAGGGACAGGCAACACCGGCTATTTCTTCGATCAGACCAATAACAACTTCCTATCGATTGAGGATCAATATGTCGGCATCGCGCCCCCTGAGGGTCCACACGGCGACCGTCTGCATAGTCAGATTTCTGCGGTGCCGCGCGATTACGGCGCCTTTGCGATTACCCCGGTCAACAAGCATCCGGAAGCGACGATGCGCTGGATCGATTACTTCTACAGTGACGAAGGCTCTACGCTGCTGCGTTTCGGCCGGGAAGGCGAGCATCATGAGCTGAGGGACGGTATTCCTTATTACACGGAAGAATTACTGTCTGTTGCGGAAGACCAGGCCAAGATGACACCTTATGCGGGAGGCGGTGCGCCTCATCTCATCAGTGACAAGGTCGCTTCGTTCATTAATCCTCCCCAGGTACAGGAGGCCTTCGAGGAACTGGAGCCGTATCTGCCCGAGATCCGCTATGCTCCACCAATGTTCGATGAGGCGACTGCGCAGCAGGTGAATATTCTGCGCAACGACATTGACAAGTACATCGAAGAGCAAAGCACCAAGTTCATTGTAGGCGCGCTCAGCTTCGACAAGTGGGACGAATACCAGTCCACACTGGAGAAGATGAACATCAAGGAACTTGAGAAGCTGTACCAGGAAGCCTATGACAACATGGCCAAGTAAACCGGACCCGGTAGAAAAGGAAGGGGTTGCCCATGAACAGCACGATTAAACGCGCGGAGGCCGCCCCTGTGCCTGGCCGCAAGCAGCAAGGCGCGGGTCTGCTCAAACGCATGGCGAAGCGGTATGATCTGTACCTGATGCTGCTGCTGCCCATCGCTTTTTATGTCATTTTCCATTATGGTCCGCTGTACGGGCTGCAGATTGCCTTCAAAAACTTTAATCCGGCTCGGGGGATTTTAGATAGCCCCTGGGTAGGATTCACGCATTTCGAACGGTTTTTCGATTCCTATTATTTCTGGCGGCTCCTGTGGAACACAATCTCCATCAACTTGTTCTCGCTGCTGATTGCCTTTCCGGTTCCGATCCTGCTGGCGCTGCTGGTAAATGAGATTCGGAGCCGCACCTTCAGCAAGCTGCTCCAGAACATCACGTACATCCCGCACTTCATCTCAGTTGTCGTCATCGTGGGCATCCTGCAGGCGATGCTCTCGCCGTCTGCCGGTCCGGTCAACCAGTTAATTGAGCTGTTCGGCGGCACACCAATCCGCTTCATGGAGGAAGCCGGCTGGTTCAAGACGATCTTCATCGGCTCGAACATCTGGCAGAACATGGGATGGCAGTCCATTATCTATATCGCCGCCCTCAGCGGGGTCAATCCCCAGTTGTACGAGGCGGCCAAGATGGACGGCGCTTCGCGCCTGCGCAGGATTTGGCATGTGTCGCTACCGGGGATCGTACCGGTCATTGTGATTCTGCTGATCCTGGACGTGGGCCAATTCATGAATGTCGGCTTCGAGAAAATCTTGCTAATGCAGAACAGCCTGAACCTGGAATCCAGTGACGTCATCTCGACCTTCGTGTACACGACGGGGATTCTAAAAGGCGAATACAGCTATACAGCGGCAATTGGACTGTTCAACTCGCTTATCAACCTCATACTGCTGCTGTTGGTCAACCGGTTCGCCCGTAAGACGTCGGAGACGAGTTTATGGTAAGGGAGGAGTCGCATGTGATGGAAAAGGTTCAGAAAACGTCGGCGCCATCCGATGAACGGCTGTTCGACATCGTCGTCTATGCGATAGCGGCAGTTCTGATGGTCATTGTGTTATATCCGCTGCTCTTCACGGTCAGCGCTTCATTCAGCGATCCGGCCAAAGTCCTGCGGGGCGACGTCTGGCTGCTGCCCAAAGGCGTCAATGTCGATGCCTATGCCAGTATTCTGAAGAACAATCGCATCTGGACAGGCTACGGCAATTCCATTCTGTACGCGGTGGTAGGCACCAGTATTAATATCCTGATGACAATTCTGGCGGCGTATCCGTTATCACGTCCCGATCTGCCCTTGCGGGGCGGCTTGATGCTCTTCATTACACTGACTATGTTCTTCGGCGGCGGGCTCATTCCGACGTATCTGCTGGTCAGAGATCTGGGCATGGTGGACACCATGTGGGCCTTGATCGTACCTGGCGCGATCGCCACGTACAATCTCATCGTCATGCGGACATATTTTCAGTCCAGTATTCCCTGGGAGCTGCAGGAGGCTGCCCATATGGACGGCTGCAGCAACTGGCGGCTGCTCGTCAGCATCATCCTGCCGTTGTCCAAGCCCATATTGGCAGTCATGGTGCTATTCTATGCCGTAGGCCACTGGAATTCTTTCTTTAATGCTCTCATCTACATTCGCGATGAGGCCAAATATCCGTTGCAGCTGGTGCTGCGGGAGATCTTGCTGATCAGCCAGTCCTCGCAGATCGATGGCGGCGGTGTCGGTCTGGAGCGACAAATCTTACTCGCCGAGAGCATCAAGTTTGCCGTCATCATCGTATCCAGCTTGCCTGTGCTGATCATGTACCCATTTGTGCAGAAGCATTTTGTCAAAGGCGTCATGATCGGATCGATAAAGGGCTAATCCAAGAATGAGACAGTCTACACTACACTAACGATTCACCAGGAGGTTCGTCTTGAGTAAACAAGCGAAAATAACTGTTGCGTGCGCGAGAAAAAGCGAGCATACCGTCAATCCGTACCTGTATGGCCATTTCGTCGAGGATATCCGCGATCATATGGAAGCCATGCTGGCCTTCCCGCTCAAGGATATGGACTTCGAGAGCGAGTCGGAGACCAAGCAGGAGGTGTCGGGGAGTTGGCGGGCCTATACCAACGGCCGCAACACCCGCTACGCGCTGGAGGCACCTGCGCCCAGGCACTCGGGCCGTGCCCAGCGCATCCGTCTGCTAAGCGACGATGAAGCCTATGGCGGCATCGCGCAGCGAACCGCGCTCCAAGGCCCGCTCGATTATACCGTGAAGGTGGTGGCCCGGGCCTCGGTGGAGCTGGGGCAGCTGCTCGTGGAGGCAGTGGATCGCCGCACGGAGGATCGGCTGGGGGTTGCAGTCATCGCGCTCACCAGCCACAACTGGAATGCATATGAGACGACCTTGTCGGTGTCCCGTGCCTGCGCCGAGGCAGAGCTGCGCGTCTACGTTCCCTCTGACCATCCCCGCTGGCCCGATCATGTATCGACCGGTATGCTGTGGCTGGATCACGTTTCGCTACTGGCTGCGGATAATGTGGCGCTGGTGAAGCGCGAGGTAGTGGAGCGGACCAGGGACCTCAATGCGGGGATGATGCGGCTGTCGGGCAACTACATCAGCGCCTACCATTGGGAGCATGGCGTCGGTCCCGTGCTGGAGCGGCCAGTTATGTACAATGAGGCGTGGGGCGGCTGGACGAGCAAATATTTTGGCACGGACGAATTCATCGCCTTCTGCCGCGAGCTCGGCGTGGAGCCTCTGATCTCCGTCAACGACGGCTCCGGTACACCAAGCGAGGCTGCGGATTGGATTCAATATTGCAATGGGGGCACCGACACGCCGATGGGCGCGTTGCGGGCAGCCAACGGACATCCCGAGCCATACGGCGTGAAGTATTGGGAGATCGGTAACGAGGTGTGGGGGGCTTGGCAAGTCGGCACCTGCTCTGCCGAGGACTTCGCGGCACGGACCGTAGACTTCGCCAAGGCCATGAAAGCGGCGGACCCGTCGATCGTGCTGCTGGCCTGCGGTCATACCGATCAGGCCTGGAACAAGCCGGTGCTGGAGCAGGCGGGGGAGTGGATCGACTATCTCACTTTGCACATCTACCACGGCTATGGACCGTTCGGCATGAACCGGGACACACCTGCCGAAGACCGCTATAAGGCGATTGCCGCATTTCCTGAGTTCACGCGCCATTACCTGCAGGAGACGGTTGCGAGCATCGCGGCCGACCCCAAGCATGCGCACGTCAACATCGCCATCACGGAATACAACACGATGTACTATCCCAATACGATCCGCAAAGGGCTGCCCAATGAGCATACGCTGGGCGCGGCGGTCGCCAATGCGGCCAATCTCAACGAGATGCTGCGCGGCAGCGACAAGGTCCATATCGGCAGCTTCTCCGATCTGGTGAACGGCTGGCTGGGCGGGTGTATCCGCGTTGGCGATTACTATGCCGACCAGTATTGCGGCAAGCAGCCAGGCTACAGCGGGCGCCCGCTCGATATTTATGGTACGCCAACCTATGAAGTGCTGAAGCTCTATGCCAACCGCGAGCTGCAGCATATCCTTCCTGCACATACCGAATGCGACACCTTTGCCGTGTCTGCAGCGAAGAAGACGGCCATGCCGCTGGATGCGTTGCCGGAGCTAGACGTGACAGCAGGCGTGAACGAGGCAGGCGACACGGTGACGGTGTGCATCGTCAATCGCGGACTGGCAGAAGTGAACACTGTGTTGGAGCTGACCGCCTTTGACGCGGCCGCAGAGACCGTCCTGTATGAAATTACCGGAGACGGGTATGAGGCCATCAACAGCGTCTTCGAGCCGGACACTATTCTGTGCCGTGACCGCGTAATACCGACAGACCAATGGAGTCAGGGCGTGCTGCTGCGGCCAACCTCTGTCTATGCCGTTGTCGTCCGGGCCAGGGGGTAGGGGTGCTATGACAACCAAATCATATATTAAGGACTACCCCAGACCGCAACTGGTACGCGGGGAGTGGTACAATCTGAACGGCTCATGGGACTTCCGCTTCGATGACGAGGACGCAGGCGAAGCGGAGAAATGGCAGGAGGCGTTCGAAGCGACGCATCGGATTACCGTCCCTTTCACCTACGAGACCAAGGCGAGCGGCATCGGCATCGAGACTTTTCATCCTTGTGTCTGGTACAGCCGGACCATCGAGGTGCCGGAGACGGCGGCCGGGAAGCGGGCGCTTCTGCATTTCCAAGCTGTTGATTATGAAGCTCGGGTCTGGGTGAACGGCGTGCTGGCAGGCGGGCATCAAGGCGGGTATGCGGCGTTCGCCGTCGATATGACGCCTTATCTTGTCTACGGCGCAGAGAACCGGATTACGGTCAAAGTCACAGACAGCGACAGCTGCTACCAGCCCCGGGGCAAGCAGCGCTGGACCACCGACAACTTCGAGTGCTTCTATGTGCAGACGACGGGGATCTGGCAGACCGTATGGATGGAATACGTGGCCGAGCAGCGGGTGCAAGCGGTCAAGATGACGCCGGACCTGGACCGGCATTCGGTCCGGTTCGACTATGAGGTGAACGGGGGTGCGCCAGGCAGCGAGCTGCTCCTGGAGGCCGTCATTACGTTCAAGGACCGGCTGGTGAAGCGCGTCGCGCTGGCCATCGACCGGCCGTGCCTCTCCGTCGAGGTCGATCTGCATCACGAGGCCAACGGACCATGGAAGCGGGCGTACTGGACGCCGGGCCGGCCCAATCTGTATGATGTGGAGTTCGTCCTGTCCGCGGGAGGCCAGGTCGTGGACCGGGCACTCTCCTACTTTGGGATGCGCAAGGTGTCGATCAAGGACGGCCAAGTGCTGCTCAATAACTCCCCGCTCTATCAGCGGCTCATCCTGGATCAGGGCTATTGGACGGACAGCCATCTGACACCGCCGAGCGAAGAGGCGCTCATCGAGGATATCGAGCTAATTCTGCAAATGGGCTACAATGGTGTGCGCAAGCATATGAAGGTTGAGGATGCCCGCTTCTTGTACTGGTGCGACGTCAAGGGATTGCTCGTCTGGTCGGAGATGGCAGCCACCTTCGAATTCCATGACCGTGCAGCAGAGGCGCTTACGAGGGAATGGATGGAGATTCTGAGGCAGCAATATAATCATCCCAGCATCATCACGTGGGTGCCATTTAACGAGTCGTGGGGGATTGGCAACATTGCCTATGACAAGAGACAGCAACAATTCACAGAGGGCATCTACCATCTGACCAAATCGTATGATCCACATCGACCGGTCATCGTCAACGACGGCTGGGAGCATACGGTCTCGGATATCATCACGCTGCACGATTATGTTGCCACTGGCGAAGGCTTCCTGGAGCGTTACAAGGACAGCAAGGATGCAATCATGTCGGGAGAAAAGAGCTGCAACCACTGGAAGCATGCGTTTGCCGAAGGCTATGGGTACCGGGGCCAGCCGATCATCATTAGTGAATTCGGCGGCATTGCGTTCCAGTCGGACAAGGGGTGGGGCTATGGCGAGCAGGTGGCCTCGGTAGAAGCGTTCATGGAGCGCTTCGCTTCTCTGAAGCGAGCGATCCGGTCCATCGACTATATCGTAGGCTATTGTTATACACAGGTGACCGACGTGCAGCAGGAGATCAACGGCCTGCTCACGGAGGGGCGCGAGCCCAAGGTTCCGCTGGAGCAGGTCCGGTCAATAAATCTGGACTAAGCTACATTTTATATGGCCGTTACAATTTCAAACGATGGATTTAGGGCGAAATAAGCGCCGTGGTGGCCGTTAAAGGTCGTGCACTCGGCAAGGGGAGTGGAGAAGCAGGCGTTTGCCTGCGGCGAGATGAGCATGTTGTGAGTTTGCGGCTCAAGGCCATGTTGGAGGAGGCGTTGTCGTTACTCATATCCAGTGAAAAACCGACAGGCCTGGAGCACCAGGACGCCTGTCGGTTTTTGCATCTTCATTCGCCTGCGAGCATCGCGGCCGTCTCTTTCATTGTCTCACGAATGGTGACGATATCCGAGCCGTAGTATTTGTCCGTTTCGAGCCGATGCACGTTACCGTTCTTGACAGCGGGGAGGTTCTTCCACAGCTCCAGCTGCTCAATCTCGGCAAAGGCATCCTGGTCGTCGCCCTCGCTGCGCACGATCAGCAGAAGGTGGTCACCGGCATAATCGGGGAGCATCTCCAGCGAGATCTCGACAGCAGATCCGAAGGGATTCTTCTCAATCTCGGCTGCCACGAGCTCAGGCGCCGGAGCCTGGAGTCCGCTGCGCAGCATGTAGCCAGCGAAATTGCGGTTGAGGTAGATTCGCAGCCGGCCTTTTTCGACCCGGAAGATCGAGACGGTTTCATCGCCCAGGGCAGAATGGATTTGTTCCTGTGCTGCAGCGGCTTCCGCTTCATACGCCTCAATCCAGCTCTGGGCCTCGCCTTCCTTGCCGACGACACCGGCCAGCTTGGTGAAGATGCCGTAGATCGGATCCTGATCGAAAGAAAGATAGTAGATGGGCGCGATCTTGTCGACCTGCTCCATCTGTTCGGGATAAATCTCCTGGAACACGGTTGGCGCAATGACCAGATCGGGCTCCAGCTCCAGCAGCACCTCCAGATTCGGCGGGTCTCCGATTGGCGTGACCCCGGCCATTGCATCCTGGGTGTACACAATTTTGAAGCTGTTGTCGCCGGCTCCAACCGGCGTAATGCCCAGCTCCAGCAGCTCACTTGCAAATTCGCCAGCAACGATACGCTCTGGCGCTGTCGGCACTTCAACCTCGCGGCCAAGGTCATCGGTCACAAGCTTCGTAGATGACTGTTCCTCTGTCTGTGTGTCCGGCGTTCCTCCTGAAGTATCGACATTCCTACTGCTGTTGTTATTTTGCTCTGCAGTGCCAGAGGCGCTCTCGTTCCCGCCACCGCAAGCAGATAAGAGTAGAAGAAGTACTGCAACCCCCAACAACATTCCAATCCTGAATCGTCCTTGTTCCATGTGATCCTCCTGCAATCTCTATGATAATGATAATTAATCTCATTACATAGTGTAGACCAGGCTGCCGACAGCTGCCATGGACCGTTATTGCATCCAGGATGGATAATTGTGACGCGTTCGTTCGCCAGTGAGCCATGCCGCCGCCTCCTGCATTTGCCGGACGATGGACAGTGGATCATTGGGCAGCCAGTTATGTACATCGACAGGGTAGACCTTGCCCATTCTCACTGCAGGGAAGCTTTGCCAGCGCTCGCTTTCGATCATCGCTTGCCAACGCGTACGCGCACCGGCATCCGGCTGGATGACCACGAATAGATGCTCCGCTTCATAGAAAGGCAGCTCATCTACCGTAATCACACTGGAATGAAAATGCGTATTGCAGAGGCACTGCATCGCGATCTTATCTGGCGGCGCAAGCTGCAGGGAGTGGTACAAGGGATAACCCATGTTGAGCATGCCGTACATCTGCATCAACTCCTCCCTCACGCGGAGAATGGCAACCCGGCCACCGCCGACAGCACCGAACAGCCGTGTCCGCACGTAAGCGCATTCTGCTTCATACTGAGCCGTCCATGCCTTGGCTTCGACTGAACGGCCTAGCGCTTGGGCTACCATCGGCAGTTGCTCATAAATCGGATCCTGATACACATCTATTCGCACGACCTCACCCTCTAGTTGCTGAGCCAGCTCGCTATTAGCAGTAAGGACAGTAGCAGGCTGCAGAGCTGCCAGCGCTCCCAGGTCTACCCGGGGACGAAGTGAGTTACCGATATCCTGGATGTCTGTTCCGTCCAGATCGACGAAACCTCCGGCATGGGCAATATCCGCAGCGAGTGGCTTCACGCCAAGCGCGAGACAATGGCCCAGTCCGTCCAGCGCGATGACGCGGGGCTGATACTCCTTGGCATACCCTGCGGGCGAGACGCCAATCACTTGTTTGAAGCGGCGGCTGAAGTGGTAGGGATCAGTATAGCCGACCCTTTGACCGATCTCCGTGATGGGAAGGTCGGTTTGCAGCAGCAAGGTTTTGGCTTGGTCCATTCGAAGACGGGCAAGGTAATCCATTGGGCTATTGCCCTTGTATTTGCGGAAGATCCGGGAGTAGTGCGCAGGATTCAATCCGGCCAGCTCGGCCAATTGTTCCCTTGTAATCACACTACGGTATTCCTGTTCCATGTAGGCAATCGTCCGGTCAAGCTTGGCGTAGGCTCCTTGACTCACATGCGCACGGCTGATTGGCGTGTGGGGGTCATGTGAAGGTTTTGGCATCGCTGGTATCCCCGCTTTTACCTGTTTTCTAGAATTATAGCACAGATGACAGACCCCTAGCGGTGCTGGCTTCTATCAGGGTTACAGTGCTTCAACGAGTGGTTCGCTGCCGAAATCGTCGCTGTTCAGCAGGGCTAAGAGCTTCTCGGCCGTGTACGCCGGGGTTTGAAGCTGACCTTGTTCAGCAGCCTGGATGAACAACCCGACATGAGGAAACGTCTCGGCATCCAGCTCCCGGATTTCTGACTGCATCTGCGTATCGATCATGCCGGGGTAGACGGAGGCGATTTTAACCCGATGGGATTTGGTTTGCTGCTCGACATTCACACTTTTGGAGAAGGTGTCCAGACCGGCTTTTGACGTGCTGTAACAGCTCTGGCCGGGTAACAGGAATTTCGCCGAACCGGAGGACACATTGAGGATGCGCTTATCGACTTGCCATGCTTCCATGGCTCGCAGAAACGCGGCGGTCATCGTCATAGGGGCAAGCAAATTAAGCGTCACATTGTCAGCTATGGCCTGGGCATCCAAGCGCTCCGCAGGAGAGACGGGGGAGAGCATGCCTGCATTATTGATCAAGGCAATCGAATTGGGCTGATGGTCTTGTCCGATGATGCGGACGATCTCGTCAAACAATGAGTCGATCTGCTTCAGCTCCAACAGGTCAAAAGCAAGCTGTGTGCACGCACTGTTTCTCTCCGTGGCCAGTTCAGTGAGCCTTGGGTTGAGCGTCCGCGAGATGCAAATGATATGGGAGGAAGGAGCCAGCAGCTGCAGGGCAAGCGCCTCGCCGATCCCTCTTGAGGTTCCTGTAATGATGTAGTAGTTCATAGTAAACACCTCTTCATCTTGTTATTGAATGTGATACGGGGGCTCCAGCACTTGATTAACGGCTTCTCTCCAGATGCCGGGATAATCCATGTCCATTTGCATCAATATATTTCTCGATATATTGTCGATGACCATGGCCAACACATAGGCTTTCAGCTGAGGGTTTGACGCACGCACGACCCCGAGCTCCACCCCGACTTGCAAGAGTTGATGAAAACCAGCGAGAAAGTCCTGCTGCATACCATTGATACGCGTGCGGTAGACGACGTCGCGTTGGGCCAGCATCGTATACTCATGGATCACGCGCAAGATGGCATGCTGACTCTGGTCGGGGGGAGGCATCATGTGCAGTCCGCCTTCATACAGCTTGGTGGCGAAGCTGACCGGGTCCAAGTTATCGGTTGAAAAATAAGCGGCAAAGGTATGATCGCGAAACAAATGCTCAAACACGCCCTGGACCAACGCCTCTTTACTGGAGAAGTGATAATAAATCGAAGGCTTGGTCATTCCCACCTTATCCGCAATCATGCCAAGACTGGTTTTCTCCAGCCCATGCTCCGCGAATAGCTCAAAGGCGGCTTCAACTAGCTGCTGCGCGGTCAGATCTTTTTTCTTCATCCTATAGTTCCTTTCCTATGAGGGTCTGGAGCTATTATAAGCGAGCCGGTATGAATAAATCAATAATTTAACTAACGATAGTTAAAAAATATTGAGGAGACGATGCAACGATGACCACACCTAATATTCTACTGCTTATCTCACATGACACTGGACGTTACCTGGGCTGCTACGGCAAGGAAGTGGCCACGCCCGCCATTGACCGTATCGCTTCCGAGGGCGTGCGGTTCGACAACTATTATTGCCCGGCGCCGCAGTGCAGTCCCAGCCGGGGCAGCATTCTGACGGGTCGTTATCCGCAGCGGCATGGCATGATCGGACTTAGCCACCTGGGCTTCTCCATCCATCCGACTGTGACGACGCTGCCCATGTCACTGGCGGAGGCTGGCTATGAAACGGCGCTCATCGGCTTCAGCCATGAGACCATCGGCGAAGAAGGAGGAGACCGGACAAGCTCAGGCGCTAAGCTCGGCTACGAGACTGTGCTGCCGGTGCCGGGAGATCGGGCGGGCGATGTGGCGGCCAAAACGGTTGGGTTCCTGCAGGATCGAGCCAGTGGCGGAGAAGAGGGAAAACGGCCGTTCTTTGCTTCTGTCGGGTTCTTCGAGACGCACCGGGAATTCGACGAGTATGGTCCACTAGCCGACCCTGCCGACGAAATCGTGCCGCCCCCATATCTACTAGACACGCCTGCGGTGCGGGAGGAGTTGGCGCTGCTGCACGGCTCGGCGAAAGCGCTGGATGCCGGAATAGAGCGGATTATCGGCGAACTGGACCGGCTTGGTCTGAGCGAGGATACACTTGTGATTTACACAACAGACCACGGCATTGCCTTCCCGCGAGCCAAAGGTACGCTGCTGGATGCTGGACTGGAGACCGCACTGCTGATGCGGCAGCCGGGAACGCTTCAGGCGGGCCAAGTGGTAGAGGATCTGTTGTGCAATGTGGATTTGATGCCCACCTTGCTGGAGGCCGCCGGCGCCCAGGGGCCGGAGGAATTGGACGGCGTCAGCTTTTTGCCGCTGCTGAAGGCGCCGCAAGCTGCGCCGCCACGGGATCATTTTTTTGCCGAGCTGTCTTGGCATGACCAATACCACCCGATGCGGGCCATCCGTACAAATGAATTCAAATATATCCGCAACTTCGAGAACGGTCCTGCTGTGTACTTGCCCCTCGATATCCATCGCAGCCCTTCCGGTATTGAGGTGCGAGATCAGTATTACGAGCCGAATGTGCCGGAGGAGCTCTACGATCTGCAGAAGGACCCGCTGGAACAGCATAATCTGGCAGGGAACCCGCAGTACCAGAAAATGCTGGAGACGCTTCGAGAACAGGTAGAGCGTTGGATGGAACGTACGGATGACCGTCTGCTGCAAGGGAAGATTCCAGGCCTCATGGCGCCGGAGTGGCAGGAGCAGATCGATAACGGTTCAGCCTACAGCGCCAGACGCAATCCGTAGCAGGTTTTGCACGAAAGGTGTGTTACAGCGGTGGATGACGGGAAGGCGAACAAATAGAGGAATAAAGGTGTGTTGCAGCGGCCGATCAGCGGTTTGCGGACACATCTTAACTACAGCATATACAATTAAAAAGCCTTCTCTGCCTGACGGTGACAGAGAAGGCTGAATCAGAAGCGTATTAGGAAGCGGTCCAAATAATGGTGTACTCGATCAGCCCGGTCTGGGCATCAATAACGCCGCCTTCAATGACTGCCGATTCCTGGCTCTTGGTCGCGGTAATATCTATCTCGCTAGTAGAAGAAACATCGACGATGTTGCCGTATCCCCGTTGCTGCAAATACGTATTGTACGTTTGGACCAGCTGCGTCAGGCTCTGCTTGGTTTGCAGCTTGAAGTAGACGTTCTTCTTGCTGCCAGAGGCATTCTCGATCAGCTCAATCTTCTTGAAGTCGGTTGGCAGGGGGAAGTCGCTCGGCAGATGCTGCGGACGTTGCGAAGCATTGGCAGGCGATGGCGAGATGGAGCCGCCGTCTGTTCCTCCTTGAGCGCCAATCAGAATCCGGTTGCTGGCTTGATCGAACTGGATTGGAATGTTCAATGCATCCGACACGGCACGTACCGGGAGATACGTCGTGTTGTTATATGTAATCGGGTAGTAACGCTTGCCTTGGTTATCCACGGGCTTGAACTCACTACTGCCTACATAAACGCCTACTTTGTTATTGAGAAATGCCTGAATCTGAGGCAGATTGCTCCCCGCGTAGACACCCGCCGACCCTGTAACAATCATCCCCAGCAGCGATGCGCCAATGAACCATGTTTTCTTTTTCACTCAATACCCCTCCTGGTAATGGTTAGAATTCGCCCAATATTTTCTATAACCCACGCATTCGGATTTTAAAACAGGACGAGTAATCACAAAAAGGAAGAAGGGGGATGTACGTCCGTGTGTCGCATTGCAGGCTGGAGGTGCGGGCACGAAACACTTGCTGTCTCAGGACTCGTCCCGATTACGCTTTCGCACATCTTCGATGGTCATGTGATTCCAGTCCATTGTGGGAATATGGTCACTGCCGAAGCTCTGACGGAGCAGATCCGCTGCGGTCACACCGGCAAAATAATCGATCAGCAGCTGATCTGCCTTGTGGAATACGCCGCGTAAAATCTCGGTCCCCGTCTCCGTATGCTGGCCGCCCTTAAAGGCAAAACGGATGAGCCCGGTATCGGGATAGATCGAAATCGGCCCTTCCATGGCTTCAATTACATCCAATAGATTAATTTCCTCCAGACGCTTGGCGAGGGAGATCCCACCATTCTGGCCGGGGACGGAGGTGATGATCTTTTTGACCACAAGCTTGCGCGTAATCTTCTTCATATAGGACGGCGAGACTTGAAGCTTTTTGCTGATCTCATCGGAGGACAGCGGCTTGTTATACTCCTGCGTGGCCAGGAAAATAATGATACAGATGGCCTGGTCCACAGCCTTGGTTAATTGCATCGTGTTGTTTTCACCTCGATTGATATGGTATAATCGGAGATGTCTTATATCCATTATGGACATTAGACATCCATATTTATAGTATACCCCTATTTTTGATTTAACACTACTCTTTTCTTCAACAAGCACCCCTAGTATCACTGTCCGATTGACGGGGATACTACTACCAATCTATGGAGGTTTTGCACATGACGACAATTCCGCAACCGAAGACGATGGGCCCGCTGGGCAATCTCCCTCTCATGGAAAAGGGAAGCCCCGTTCAATCGTTGATCAAAATAGCTGACGACTACGGACCGATCTTTCGCCTGGAGCTTCCGACGGGAAGCCGTTTGTTTGTGTGGGGCCATGATTTGGTCGCTGATGCGTGCGATGAATCGCGTTTCGACAAGGAAGTATCTGCGGCGCTACGAAAAGTACGACCCTTTGCAGGCGACGGACTATTCACAGCTGAGACCAAGGAGCCTAATTGGCAAAAAGCGCATAACATTCTTCTCCCGAGCTTCAGTCAGAGCGCGATGCGCGGCTATCACAATATGATGGTGGATATCGCGGTTCAACTGGTGCAGAAATGGGAGCGGCTCAATCCGGATGAGAGCGTCGATGTCCCGGAGGATATGACCCGCCTGACACTGGATACGATTGGCTTGTGCGGATTCAACTACCGCTTCAATAGCTTTTACAAGGAAGAACCGCATCCATTCATCGTCAGTATGGTACGTGCGCTCGATGAAGCGATGAACCAGTTGCAGCGGCTGGGCATCCAGGACAAGCTTATGGTCGGCAAAAAGCGCCAGTTCAAACAGGACACGGAAACGATGTTTGAGTTGGTCGATCACGTCATCGCGGAGCGCAGGGCTGGCGGCACTGAGGGGCAGGACGATCTGCTCTCCCTGATGCTGCAGGGCGTTGATCCGGCTACGGGAGAGTCCCTGGATGATGAGAATATCCGCTACCAGATTATCACGTTTCTGATTGCCGGGCACGAAACGACGAGCGGTCTGCTTTCCTTTGCTGTCTATTACCTACTGAAGCATCCCGAAGTGCTCAAGAAGGCACAAGAAGAAGTTGACCGTGTCCTGAAGGATCCGGTGCCTAGCTATAGCCAGGTGCGTGAGCTGAAATATGTGCGGATGATTCTGAACGAAGCACTCCGGTTGTGGCCAACGGCGCCGGCATTTGCCTTGATGGCGGAAGAGGATACCATGCTGGCTGGCCAATATCCGCTTAAGAAGGGCGATACCATGTCAGTGCTCATCCCCAAGCTGCATCGTGACCCGGGAGCCTGGGGCGAGGATGCGGAAGATTTCCGGCCGGAGCGGTTTGAGCGACCGGAGAAGGTGCCGCATCATGCATACAAGCCTTTTGGCAACGGTCAACGCGCCTGCATCGGCCAGCAATTCGCGCTGCATGAGGCTACTCTGGTGCTGGGGATGATCCTAAAACGGTTTGAGTTCATCGATCATTCGGATTATGAGCTCAAGGTGAAAGAAACACTGACGCTGAAGCCGGACGGCTTCACCCTGAAGGTGCGTTCCCGCGGAGCTGCAGCAGATCTGGTCTACGTCCCAGCCGGTGCTGGTGAATCTGTCTCGTCCACCAAATCGTCGGACAAGCCTGCTGTCGCAGCGCACGGGACGCCGCTTCTTGTACTATACGGCTCCAATATGGGCACGGCTGAAGGCATTGCCCGGGATCTGGCCGAGACTGGCCGCCTGCAAGGCTTCGCCAGCGAGGTCAAGCCGCTGGACGAGGCTGCCGGCAATATGCCTGAAGAGGGCATGGTCCTCATCGTCTCGGCATCCTACAATGGCAAGCCGCCAAGCAATGCCCGCAAGTTCGTGCAGTGGCTGGAGCAGGAGCCGGACGCTGATCTGAGCAAGGTCCGCTATGCGGTGTTTGGCTGCGGTGACCGCAACTGGGCGGGCACGTATCAGGACGTGCCGCGTTGGATCGATGAGCAGCTGGCAGCGAGGGGCGCCCAGCGCATTGTGGAGCGGGGCGAAGCCGATGCCAGCGGTGACTTCGAGCAGCAGATCGATAGCTGGGACGAGCTGGCCTGGCCGGAGCTGCTGGATGCGGCAGGCATAGAGCGGGATATAGCGATCCAGCAGGAGAAGCCCAAGCTGAGTCTGCAATTCGTGAGTGGCTCGGTTGGTACGCCGATCGCCGACAGCTATGGCGCCGTGATGGCCACGGTTCAGGAGAACCGGGAGCTACAGACAGAGGACAGCGAACGGAGCACGCGGCATCTGGAGATTGCGCTGCCTGAGGGTGTCACTTACCGGGAAGGCGATCATCTGGGGGTGCTGCCCGAGAACTCGCCTGTTGTCGTGGAGCGTGTTCTTCGTCGATTCGGACTCAGTGGGGGCGAGCATGTAGTCATTCAGGCAAGCGGCCGCAGCGCTGCGCACCTGCCGATGGAGACGCCTGTCAGTGTGCGCGATTTGCTTACGCATACGGTGGAACTTCAGGAGGCGGCAACGCGGGCACAGCTCCGCGAGCTTGCGTCGGCGACGGTATGCCCGCCGCACAAGGTGGAGCTGGAGCGGCTGTTGGAGGAGGAAGTCTATCCGACAGAGATCCTGCAGAAGCGGGTAACCATGCTCGATCTGTTGGAGCAGTATGCAGCCTGCGAGCTGCCGTTCGACCGGTTCGTGGAACTGTTGCCGCCGCTTAAGCCGCGCTATTACTCGATCTCCAGCTCGCCTAGCGTGCAGCAGGATCAGGCCAGCATCACAGTCGCGGTGGTTCGGGGACCGGCCAGAAGCGGCAAGGGCGAATACCGCGGCGTGGCGACGGGGTATCTGACTGAGCGGGAGCCTGGCGATTCGGTCATGGTGTTCGTGAGCACGCCGGATTCTGGCTTCCAGCTGCCGGATGACCCGCAGACGCCGCTCGTTATGGTCGGACCGGGCACGGGCTTGGCACCGTTCCGCGGATTCCTGCAGGCGCGGCGTCAGCTACAGGCAGAGGGCGTGGCACTTGGTGAGGCACATCTGTATTTTGGCTGCCGCAACGCTTGCGACCATATCTACCGGGAAGAGATGGCCAGCTACGAGGAGGATGGCCTCGTCACCCTTCATACCGCCTATTCCCGCATAGAAGGCCGCGCCAAGACGTATGTGCAGCATCTGATGGCGGACAACGCGGAGACGATCATCCGTCTGCTGGATGCGGGCGGCAAGCTGTATATCTGTGGCGACGGCAGCCGGATGGCACCGGATGTCGAAGCGGGTCTGCTGGCCGCCTACCGTGAGATTCACGGAGTCAGCGAGGCAGACGCCGCCAACTGGCTAGCGCGCCTGGACCAGGACCAGCGCTACGCCAAGGACGTCTGGGCGGGCAACTAGGAGGCTGTCGAGTGTCGAATGAAGCTTTGCGCGGCCGATGTGACCGCTAAGCTCACGACCTGTGGGGACATCGTTCCGAGTAAGTGCTTAGCGAGGATCGTTACCCGCTAAGCACTCGGACTGCGGAGCCAGTCTCTTTCGCCGGGTAAGCATGCGGCTTTGCGGGGGTAGTCCCCTGGTGCCGGGTAAGCATGCAGCTTAGGAGGTCTGTTCTGGTGCAGGTTATGCACGCAGTTTGCAGGCCCCTTCTGGTGCGGCTACACTCGAGGCCTGCGAAGCACGTGCCGGTGCGTGCTAAGTATATGGTCTGTGGGGTTCTGCCGCGCATGAGCATCGTGCGCTCCGTTTCGGCTCAGCGCTTGCCTAGCTGTGGCCCTCCAGTGTAATGTGTCCTCCCGTCTAATCCCGCGTGGGAGCTGTAACGAAAGAAACTTTCGTTGGAGGAGCCAGTCGAGTGCGTGCGGGAGCTGCAACGAAAGAAACTTTCGTTGGAGGCGGCGGGCGAGTGCGTGCGGTAGCTCCAACGAAAGAAACTTTCGCTGGAGGCGTCAGTCGAGCGTGTGCGGGAGCTGCAACGAAAGAAACTTTCGTTGGAGGAGCCAATCGAGCGCGTCCGGGAGCTGCAACGAAAGAAACTTTCGTTGGAGGAGCCAATCGAGCGCGTCCGGGAGCTGTAACGAAAGAAACTTTCGCTGGAGGAGCCAGTCGAGTGCGTGCGGTAGCTCCAACGAAAGAAACTTTCGTTGGAGGAGCCAGTCGAGTGTGTGCGGGAGCTGTAACGAAAGAAAGTTTCGTTGGAGGCGGCGGGCGAGTGCGTGCGGTAGCTCCAACGAAAGAAACTTTCGTTGGAGGAGCCAATCGAGCGCGTCCGGGAGCTGTAACGAAAGAAAGTTTCGTTGGAGGAGCCAGTCGAGTGCGTGCGGGAGCTGCAGCGAAAGAAACTTTCGTTGGAGGAGCCAGTCGAGTGTGTGCGGGAGCTGCAGCGAAAGAAACTTTCGCTGGAGGCCCCCGCCTAAACGAGTCTATTTTAGTTGAAAGCACCTTCGGCGGGAGCGGAGCAGCATTCCAGCATCGCCCCACCACTCCTCCCACCCCCGAACGGGGCTGTTCAGAAGTCAGTATCACACTGACTTGTCTAGACAGCCCCGTTTTTGTCATGCGTCAAGCGGAAAAAAGAGGGTTTGTAATACTTTCGCCATGTACGAGGGGTGCGAGGTGAGGGATAATGAGACCTAACGAAGGGCGAACGGGTCCGTGAAATGAGGTGGCATCATGAATAACACTATCCAGCAACAAATTCGGAAGACGCTGTCGAGCATTGAGCGGGAGGAAGCGGTACGCATCCTGTACGCCTGTGAATCCGGCAGCCGCGCCTGGGGCTTCCCGTCCCAGGACAGCGACTACGATGTGCGGTTTCTCTATATCCGGCAGGAGGACTGGTACCTGTCGATCTTTGATAAACATGATGTGATCGAGCGGCCGATCAATGATCAGCTCGACGTGAGCGGCTGGGATCTGCGCAAAGCGCTCCTACTGCTCCGCAAGTCCAACCCGCCGCTCCTGGAGTGGCTGCAATCACCGATTGTCTATGCCGAGAATGCAATTGTAACGGATCGCATCCGCCAGCTCTCGCCGGCTGCTTTTTCGCCAAAATCCTGTATGTACCACTACCTGCATATGGCGCGGGGCAACTACCGGGATTACCTGCAAGGGGACCGGGTAAAGATCAAGAAGTACTTCTACGTGCTGCGGCCGCTGCTGGCCTGCGGCTGGATCGAGCGACATGGCACGCTGCCGCCGCTGCGCTTCCAGGACTTGGTGCAGGCGATGGTGCCAGCGGACAGCGAGCTACATGCTGCCATTCAGGATCTGCTTGACCGCAAGATGGCAGGCGATGAGCTGGACAAGGAGTCGCGGATCGAGGCCATCAGCACCTATCTGGATGAGCGGATCACCTATTTTGAAGAGGTCGCACTCGGTATGACCGGCCAGCCGGTAGTAGAGGACAGCGAGCTAGATCAACTTTTTCGCAGCGTACTCAAGACAGCCTGGAATTAAACCTAAAGAATCAGGCTGTTGAAGAAAGGCCGAAGAGGCACGGAATCGAATCTGATCCCAATGAAGGAGTGACATAAATGAGCTACCAAACCATAGATGGCGTACGTGTCTGGGGACAACCCGACGAAGGCGCCCTTTCCCAAGCCAAGACCTGCGCGATTACTGGCAACGTCGTGCAGACGCTGATGATGGCCGATCACCATAAAGGCTACTGTCAGCCTATCGGGGGTGTAGTCGTCTACGACGGCCAAATCTCACCCGCTGGCGTAGGCTACGACATTGCCTGTGGCAACAAAGCCGTCCGTACCTCGCTGATGGCGGCGGATATCAAGCCCCGGCTGCCCCAACTCATGGACACGATTGCACGACGGATTTCTTTTGGCGTTGGTCGGGTGAATCAGGAGAAGGTCGATCACGAGCTCTTCGACGATCCCGACTGGGACGTCTACAAGACGATCGGCAAGCAGGAGCATGACAAACTGAAGACGCTGGCGCACAATCAACTGGGCACAGTCGGCAGTGGCAACCACTTCGTCGATCTGTTCGAGGAGGAGAAGACCGGCCGACTGTGGGTAGCCAATCACTTCGGCAGCCGCGGCTTTGGGCACCGGACAGCCAGCGGCTTCATCAATCTGGCGTCGGGGCGGGAATTTTCCGGCAAAGCTCCGGGCGAGAAGATGGATCAGGCGCCTGTTTTGCTGGATCTGAACACCGAGGTGGGCGACATGTACTACCGGGCCATGCGGCTGGCTGGCCGTTACGCTTATGCGGGCCGGGACTATGTTATTGAACAAGTGCTCGCGATTCTTGGAGCGGAGGCGGATATGGAGGTCCATAACCATCATAACTATGCATGGAAGGAAACCCATGACGGCAAGGAGGTCGTTGTCGTCCGCAAAGGCGCCACGCCTTCGGCTCCTGATCAGGTCGGCTTTATCGGCGGCAGCATGGGGGATATCTCCGTCATTGTGCGGGGCAAGGACACCGCAGAGAACCGTGACTCCTACTATAGCACTGTTCACGGCGCGGGCAGGGTTATGAGCCGGACGCGGGCAGCGGGCAAGATGAACTGGAAAACCCGGACTCGCAGCGGCGGCGAGATCTCCACGGAGCGCATGATGGCGGCGGTACGAGACTACGGCGTAGAGCTGCGCGGTGCCGGGACGGACGAGAGTCCATTTGTCTATCGTCGGCTTCAGGAAGTGCTGGATGCGCACGCAGAGACCGTTGAGGTCATGCATGTGCTGCGACCGATCGGCGTTTGCATGGCAGGAGCAGACGAGTTTGACCCGTATAAGGACTAAAACGATAGGTTCCAAAAGTTCGGTGTTCCGCACCGGACTTTTTTGAATGAGCAGGGACCTTCGACCCTTCAGGAATTGGATCTAGTTGACGATATAGGTGTCAGGTGTTTTTCTTATTAGTGAAAGCCATAACCTAAATCAGGGAGTAGATACCCATGCATTATAGTAGAAGAGAAGAGCCATTTCGATATACGTTTCCTGAGCCTCTTGAATGCAAGTTTCAGATTACCCGAATCAATGGAAAAACCGCAGGGAGCAGCTTCGGTAGTTTACGAATTATCGACCTCAGCTGGAATGGTGCCAAAATTGCCACCGCGTTCGATTTTCAGCATCCGGCGCATCAGGTAGAATTATCGTTGTTCGTGCAGATTATGTCCGAAGAACGCGAGCTGTCCGGCGTCGTGGTCCACCAGGAGGAGGCAGAATCAGGCTACCTGTGCGGGATCCATCTCGACAGCGACAATGAGATTCGCGAGTGGGTGACGAGTGAGCTAAAGGCGTATGCCTGGCAAGCGGTGAAGAACAAGAAAAAGAAATAAGCGGGCCCGCCCCGTCATCAAGAAAGCAGAGGCTGCCCCGTGGCTAAACATCGTTACCTGAGCATGATGTTGCTTGGGATCGGCATAATCGGATGTCTTTCCCTTTATTATATCATTCAGGCCTATTTACCCCGAGATTCCAATCTTCCCCAGGCGCAGAACGGCGTCATCGACTTGACGGCATGGGACTTCCTAGACCAAGAAACCGTCAAGCTCGATGGCGAGTGGGAATTTTACTGGCAGCAGCTGCTGGCACCGGGTGAACATGGCTCGAACCCGATACGGATGCAGGTACCTGGGCAGTGGAACAAGGAAGGGTATCCAGCCAAAGGTGCAGGGACGTTCCGGCTGATTGTCCAGGTGGAGCCTTCGCAGATGCATTATGGATTGCGCATATCTAATGCTCAGATGGCCAGTGCCCTCTATATCAACGGTCTCCAGCTCGGGAGCAGCGGGGTTCCCGCATTGACGAAGGAGACGTACACGCCTGAGAATATTCCGTATACCGTTTATTTTCCCGTGGAGGGGGAGCAGGTTGAGATCCTGCTGCATGTGGCCAACCACGATTTCCTGAATGGCGGCATCACCTATAGCTTACACTTCGGGACCATGAGCGGGATCCAGCAGCTGGATAAGCGGATCACCGGGGTGGATGTGGTGGTGCTTGTCGCGTTATTCATGATCGGCATCTATCATCTGGGTGTCTATCTCAAGCGTCGTCAGGAGACAAGCTTGCTGCTCTTCGGCCTCTATTGTCTGGCTACCGCAGTGGCGTTCGGCGGTCTGAGCGACAAAGTATTCATGCAGGTCTTTCAGTGGATACCGTTTGAGTGGACGTACAGGCTGCAAGTCGTGGCCATCTACGGTTCACAGATTTTGCTGGCTCAATTTATCCGTTCCATCTATTCGCATCTGGTACCTGCGTGGTTTATCCGGGCGGTCGTTGTGGCGTTTGGGGCATTTATGCTGTTTGTCTTCTTGACGCCTTATCATGTGTATACGCACGCGACATTCTTTTTCACGGGGCTGCAGGTCATCGTCTATATCTCAATCATTACCATGCTGGCTGCATCTGAGGTTCGTCCGTATCGAAAAGGCAACCATGACCGCCGCAGCATCCGGATATTGATTATCGCGATTCATGGCCCGTTGATTTGCATGATCGACAATAGCCTCTATATTCTGGGGTGGTTGCCTACCAATGTGCTGGGCAGTGTCAGTATGCTGGTGTTCACCATCCTGATCTCGCTGATGCTGGCCTTCAACCACTCGGACGCTTACAAAACCATCGAAGCCATGTCCGACAGCCTGTTGGAGGCGGACCGCTTGAAGGATGAATTCCTAATCAATACCTCGCATGAGCTGCAGACGCCGCTGAATGGTATTCTCAATATCTCGCAGCTGATGCTCAAGGGGGAGGATGGCCAGATGACCCACAAGCAGGGGCAGAATCTGGCGCTCATTCAAGAAGCCGCTCGCCGTTTATCCACCCTGGTGGGCGATATCCTCGATCTGGAGCGGATCAAACGCAACGATCTTCGCTTGCAGCTGACAGCGGTAGACGCTAGAAGCACAGCTGCGCTTGTGTTGGAGCTTCTGGAATATCTAATTACAGACAAGGAGATTCAGTTGAAAAACCGGATTCCTGCGGACCTGCCAGCCATTCATGCCGACGAATCCCGTTTCCGGCAAGTGCTCTATAATCTCGTTGGGAATGCCATCAAGTTTACCGAGCGGGGCTCGGTCGAGATTGCGGCCGAACAGGTGGGGCAGCACGTGAAGCTGACGGTGCAGGATACGGGAATCGGCATCCGGCGCGAGGAGTGGCAGCGGATGTTCCAATCGTTCACCCAGTCGGATGCAGGGCGTGTACAGGGGCCCGGCGGTCTTGGATTGGGACTCTCCATCTCAAGGCAGTTGATTGAACTGATGCAGGGTCAAATCTTCATTGAAGCCTCCGCGCCGGAGCAGGGGACGCGCATCGTCATTCTGCTGCCGGTCTCCGCAGACCTACCGGAATCCCAATCGGGAGGGCTGGACGAGCCTCTTGCTTGGCGACAGGGTGAGCCTGGCCGTGACCGCAAACCTGTGACAGGAGCCTCGCGTACGACCATTTTGGCGGTGGACGATGAGCCTTCCAATCTGCAGATTCTGCGGGGCTTGTTTGGCGGAGAAGGCTACGAGCTGCTGACCGCGCCGAGCGGGCGAGCTGCACTGCGTGTTCTGGAAGAGCGGGCGGACATCGACTTGGTGCTGCTCGATGTGATGATGCCCGGACTGTCCGGGTATGAAGTGTGCCGCAATATTCGCAGCCGTTTCACCTTGTTCGACTTGCCCGTCGTGCTGATGACGGCACGCAATACGCCGCATGATATCGCGCAAGGGTTCGCCTCGGGCGCCAATGATTTCATCGCCAAGCCGTATAACGCCTGGGAAGTGCAGGCCCGGGTCACGACATTGGTGGAACTCAAGCGCTCGGTCCGCCAGGCCCTGTCTGCGGAGATGGCCTTCCTGCAGTCGCAGATCAAGCCGCATTTCTTGTACAATGCGATGAATGCGATCGCCGCGGTCTGTTACACAGACAGCGAACAAGCCGCGCAATTGATTCAGCATCTGGGCTACTACCTGCGGCGCAGCTTTGATCTGCCGGGTATGGATAGCCATGTGCGTCTGCGGGAGGAGATCAAGCTGGTGCAGTCCTATGTGGCGATCGAGAAAGCCCGGTTCGGCGAACGGTTGTCGATCACCTATGACGTCGATGAAGCGCTGCTGGATTGCCGGGTACTGCCGCTCACGATTCAGCCGCTGGTTGAGAATGCGATTCGCCACGGCATCATGAAGCGCAAGCAAGGTGGCCTTGTCACCTTGTCGATACGCCGTCCGTCTGACGATTCGAATCCGAGCGACCGCAGGGTGCTGGTAGAGGTAGCCGATGATGGGGTCGGCATGGCGCAGGAGACAGCGCTGAGGATGCTGGATCATACCCGGGAGCGCGAAATGGGCGGTGGCGTCGGTCTGGTCAATATTCATCGCAGATTGCTGAACCTATCCGGCAAGGGATTGCGAATCGATAGTGTAAAGGGGGAAGGGACGCGTGTCCAATTTGAGATTCAATCGCCCGAACGGAACAGCTAAGCCTCGGGCCCAGATACCGGCCGGTCTATGATGAGAGCGGTGCTGGTTGACGATGAAGCGCCGGCCTTGGTCATCCTGGAAAAAATGATCGCCGCTCACAGCGGCATCCAGGTCGTCGGAGCCTACACGGACGGGCAGGAGCTGCTGGAGCATATGGATGAACTGCAGCCGGACGTCATCTTCCTGGATATCGAGATGCCAGAGGTCGATGGTCTGGAGTTGGCCGAATTGTTACAAGAGAAGGGCAAGGATACGGAAATTGTTTTTGTAACGGCTTATCGGGAATATGCGCTTGATGCATTTCGGGTGGAAGCACTCGACTATCTGCTCAAGCCTGTAGAGCCGGATCTGCTGGAATCAGCAATTCAGCGGGTTGCCAAGCGAAGACACAAGCAGGAGAGTGCCCCGGAAGAGCCTATCGCATCCCACGTCCAATGCTTCGGCGGTCTGGAGATTTATCTCCAGGGCCGCGCGGAGCCGCTGCGTTTCCCCACGGCAAAGACGGAAGAGCTGTTCGCGTACCTGCTGATGCATCACAAACGCAAAATCTCCATCTGGACGCTATGCGAGCACCTGTGGCCCGAGGCTGAGCCGGAGAAGAGCAAGGTCAATCTCCATACGACCATCTACCGGCTCAAAAAGACGATGCGGGACCAAGGATTGCGGGTGCAGATCTCCTCTAGCAGAGGCTACTACTTGATGGAGTGCGAGGAGCCTTGCGACTACCTCTTGTTTGATCAGGAGGCTGCGAGTCTGAGCGGCGTGTCGGGTGAGAGCTCCGGAGATGCCGAGGCGTTGACACGAACGATCCAACGTTATAACGGGCCACTATTCGCGCATCGGGATTACCCCTGGTGCGAAGCGGAGCGCGAACGCCAGGCGAGGCAGTACAGTGGGATGGCAAGAGTACTCTCCCGTCTGCAGCTCGCAGAGGGGCGCGCGGGACAAGCGATTCAAGTGCTGCTGATCCTGCTCACGCATGCGCCATACGATGGAGAGGCACATGAGCTCTTGTTGCAAGCTTACTTGCAACAGCAGGATCATGCAGCCCTGCATGCGCATTACGCGCTCGTGCAACGGCAGTACCGGGACGAGCTGGGCACCGAGCCCCCGGAGGCCGTGCAGCAGCTCATCGCGCAAATCCAGAAATGAATGTCGAACCGACTGTCGGTTCGGCATTTTTTTTGCGTTTAAGCCGGGGGTGGGAGCGGCGTTGTGCCTTGAGCCCATTGAGTCTGCGGCAGGCCTCGTGCTAACCAATTTCCATCCCCGCATCAACCTCTGTACCAATTCCCACCAACCCCACTAACCCCACCAGCCCCACCAGCCCCACTAACCCCACTAACCCCACCATCAAACTATTGCCTCCACCTAGTCCAGGTCGCTAAAGAAACGTGAGAACGTTATTTGCCCAAAACCGAACCTTTTTTTTATCTAACAAAACTGAGGCACCTTATTTGGTGGTATCTGGGCTTTAAAACCATAGTTTTTGTAAAATAAGCAACTGTAGTTTCGTTAGAAATGGGAATGGGAGTTTTATAGCGTAATAGCATTATGAGGTTTCGTTAGAGCGTCACTCAGGCCCGGTGAGGATGGCGACAGTTGGATAATTTGGAGCCCCTTTTCATTACAGCTCCCGCACACGCTCGACTAGCGCCTCCAACGAAAGTTTCTTTCGTTACAG
>NZ_KB899663.1:41416-440685 GCF_000378385.1 Paenibacillus daejeonensis DSM 15491
GCACACGCTCGACTAGCGCCTCCAACGAAAGTTTCTTTCGTTACAGCTCCTGCACACGCTCGACTGGCATCTCTAACGAAAGTTTCTTTCGTTACAGCACTCGCACACACTCGACTAGCGTCTCTAAGGAAAGTTTCTTTACTAGGGTTGTAGAGAAAAAGCGCTGATCATCGGGAGGGCGAGTATGTCTACAGACGTCCGCTCTACTGTCGAAGTCTGTCTTGTCAGTAACTTGTCAGAATAAGTCTTTATACTTAAGACAAGTGCATACATAAGGAGGAATTTAGGTACATGGTAGGAACGAAGAAGCGGTGGTCATCGAGTGCATGGGCACTTGTATTGACTGTTTGTCTCATTGTGTCGACTTTGGCGCCGCTGACGGCGGTAGCTAATAGTTCATTCTTTGCATCGGGCTCGGGGACTGAACAGGATCCCTATATCGTGATGACGGGCAAACAGTTGGAAGATATCCGCATGAATACTAACGCACATTATAAGCTGGGTGCCGATCTTACGCTAACAATTCCCAACTTCCCGCCCATTTGGGCTTTTAACGGGAGCCTGGATGGCAATGGGCATACGATTAAGGGACTGCATATTTCCCGGACCGATTATCAAAACGCAGCATTATTTGAAACCCTTAATCCCAGTGCAAAGGTTTCAAATCTCATATTTGAGGATGCTGTGATAACAGGACGAGAAGTTGCAGGTGTCTTGGCAGGAAATAGTAATGGGACAATAACCAATGTCCACGCTACTGGATCAGTATCAGGAACTTACAATATAGGCGGACTAGTTGGAATTGAAGATGGGACTATCGTTTCCAGTTCATTTGTAGGGAATGTGACGGGGAATGGTGATTCAATTGGAGGCTTAGTAGGGTTGTCCCTTGGTAATATTGATGCCAGCTTTGCACATGTTACCCTCAATGCGACCAATGGTGAAGGTACTGGCGGTCTTGTCGGATTTAAGGATGATGGCACAATCAGCCGTAGCTATGCTCAAGGAACAATCACCAGCAATGATAGTTATGTTGGCGGACTTGTAGGACTTCTTGTAGATACGACGTTGGAGGACAGTTATGCAAACGTCATGGTTAGCGGATCCGGAGAGTCCTATTATGGCGGTCTGGTAGGGGAAAGTGCATACAGCGCAATTAAGAGAAGTTATGCTATCGGTCAGGTCATCCATGAAGGTAATTCCGTTGGTGGCTTGATAGGTGAGAACGACATCGCTACTGTTGAGAACAGTTATTACGACCAAGAAACGACAGGACAACAGGATACTGGAAAGGGCGAAGGGAAAACCACGGCCCAGATGAAAATGCAGTCAACCTATACAGGCTGGGACTTTGACACGGTCTGGGACATCCAGGAAGGTGTGAATTATCCCACACTTCAGGTCTTCCGTGTGCCTCCACCAAAGCCCGATTTGGTAGGCTCGGGTACTGAGGAAGATCCATACATCGTTGATTCGGCAGAGGGTCTGGATAGCATCCGCTTGGATGTCAGTGCGCATGTCAAACTAACAGATGATATTGATTTAAGCAATATGATAAATTGGGAGCCGATCCCCGACTTTGAAGGTAACTTTGATGGAGATGGGCATAGCATTACAGGATTGAGCATCAACCGGCCCGGTGAGGAACTCGTGGGTTTATTTGCTGGCATAAAAGAAGAAGGCAAGGTGGCGAACCTTACCTTACTGAATGTAAATGTAACTGGCGATGGTTATACCGGTTCGCTTGCAGGAGAAAGTCTCGGAACCATTGAGAACGTCCATGCCGAAGGAACAGTGGTTGGAGGCGACATGTATACGGAACGAAAGTATACAGGGGGACTAATCGGTTATGTGGAAGATGGATTTATTACACAGAGCAGTTTTGAAGGTTCCGTTACTGGAGGCGCAGGAGGAACAGGTGGACTGGTGGGACGTTCATACGGCGTAATCGAAGCCAGTTATACCGATGTGACCATCGACCGCACCGGCCAATATGCTGGAGGGCTTGTCGGATTTAGTGGTGGTACTATTTCACAAAGCTATGCACAAGGTGTGGTAACGGGCTGGCACCGAAATATGGGCGGCCTTGTTGGTCTTGTTCAAAAAGGGATCGTCCAGGACAGTTACACCAATGTAGTATTGAATGGCAACGACGACAACTACGGTGGACTGGTGGGAGAGCTTACAGGAAGCACGGTCTCTCAAAGCTATGCGATTGGCCGCAATAATAATGATTTTAATACTTCTGGCGGTTTGATTGGCGATATGAGGAATAGCGAGGTTCTACGAAGCTATTATGATCGGGAAAAAGCTTTTTCGCGATCCGGAATTGGTGAAAGAAAAACGACAGCGGAGATGTTCACCCGAGTCACATACGTAGGATGGGACTTTGAGACCATCTGGGTTATTGAAGAAGGGAATGGTTATCCGACGCTTCGTGTTTTCGTTGAAGGCAACCCTGCTCCTGCGCTTGAGGGTTCAGGAACAATAGAAGATCCATATATTGTTGACTCTGCAGAAGCACTGGATAGCATCCGTTTGGATGTAAATGCACATTACAAACTGGATGATGATATCGACTTAAGCACAATTGAGAATTGGATTCCCATTCCTCATTTTAGAGGTAGTCTTGATGGTGATGGCCATATCATCACAGGATTAAACATCGATCTCCCGGACGGGGAGCATGTGGGGTTGTTTGCACAGATTGACGAAGAAGGAAAAGTTGAGAATCTTACTTTGCGTGATGCCTGGATTACAGGCAAAAACTATGTAGGTACGATTGCAGGAATAAACCGTGGAGAAATTGCCCACGTGCGATCAGAGAATGGCGTTGTGTTCGGAAGTCCGGCTGGTGGACTGGTGGGCAACCTGGAAGGGACAGGAATTATTGAATATGGCTATTATGAAGGACTAGTACAGGGTAGAGGAAGTATTGGTGGTCTGGTAGGTATTTCCTCGGGACATATAACTGCTAGCCATACGGATTTCTATGTTATATCGGAAGGCGAAATCGCAGGAGGCCTCGTAGGATTGAATAGAGGCTCAATTACTCAAAGCTTTGCCGTAGGCGGCGTCACAAGTTACAGTCCCACTGTTGGCGGTCTTGTCGGCAAACTGGAACAAGGCCTCATCGAGGACAGTTATGCAGAGGCATGGATCAATGCAAGCAACGAAAAAACGGGCGGATTGGTTGGCGAAAGTAGCTATGGTACGATTGCACGAAGCTATTTTTTCAGTGTTATGTCTAACCCATCGCCTGTAGGCTTGATTGGAAACGCCATTGATAGCATCGTCATCAACAGTTATTACGATACGGACACATCTGGTGATGCGGGTGCAGGCAAAGGCGAGGGCAGAACGACAGCCCAGATGCAATC
Organism: Paenibacillus daejeonensis DSM 15491; assembly: GCF_000378385.1. Classification (GTDB taxonomy): domain Bacteria; phylum Bacillota; class Bacilli; order Paenibacillales; family Paenibacillaceae; genus Paenibacillus_D; species Paenibacillus_D daejeonensis. The sequence goes on from NZ_KB899663.1 coordinate 44,797, forward strand.
AAAAGCAACCTATGTAGGATGGGATTTTGATACCGTTTGGTTTATTCGCAATGGTTCAGACTATCCGAAATTGCGCGTCCTTGATGACCCAGACCAATATACCGTTTCTTACGACGGTAATGGACATACGTCCGGTCAAGCGCCACCGTCCCAAATGTTTGAAGAGGGCGCGACGGTTACCACTCCACTTGCAGGAGATTTGGTCCGTACCGATTATATATTTACTGGCTGGAACACAGCAAGTGATGGCACAGGTACAGCCTATGCGATTGGCGATGAGTTCGATATGGGTTCCACGGACGTTACGCTATATGCGCAGTGGCTGCAAGCAATGAAAGGTGATGGGAATTTGGATGGCGTAGTCACGCCGGCGGATGCACTGTTGTTCGTCAAATCGACTAAAGATCTCTTTCCAATCCTTCTGCCTGATCAATATTGGGCGTTTGATATGAATGACGATGGCTCATTGGATGACCAGGATCTCCGACTGATCCTGGAAGCTTACAACGCAGCACCGTTTACTGAAACAGTTGACACTACAGGTTCTGTAACGATCGAGATTGGCAAAGCCTCTGCCGCTCAAGGTGAGGTTATTGCAATTCCTATTACGCTGCAGCAAGCAACAGTTGGCGTAGCGGCTTATGGCTTCGAGTTGATTTACGATGAGGATGCGTTTGAACTGGACCGCTTGTCCGAGCAACCAGGTATGCTGGTGGAACATGAAGCGGCGGGATCGCTCAAATTGGCTTGGGTAGATACGGAAGGCGGCGACGCTGCCATATCTGAAGGAGACGAGCTACTGACTGTTTATCTTCGAGTCAAAGGCGACGCGGCGCCAGGAAATCAAATCCTGACGATCAAACACCCAGCACATAGCGGTAACCTCCATGTTCAGGATATGAATAACCGGGCGATGGCTGTGACCTTCGTAGAGGGTGAGGCGGCAATTACACCGAAGCTTCAGCCAAGATTGTCTGCTGTGCCAGGTGACGGAAGCATCAAGCTCAGCTGGACCCACATTGCAGATGCAAAAAGATATACACTCTTTTATCATGATGCGGAAGATGTCATTGATAATCCACATGCAAGAAGCATGGGGGTAGTCGATCCAAATCACGAATTCAGTGATCTGGAAAATGGCAAGACCTATTATGTCGTCCTGCGTGTCGAGCGTGCATCCGGCGAGATGGTATACTCCAATGTCGTGAAGGCTACGCCAGACGGCACAACCGTCGATACGCTTCAGGACATGCTGGATTTCATCGATTCGCAGATTGAAGAGCTGCCGGATGGCGACTTCAAGGCCGAACTGGTGGAGATTGCCGATAAACTGAAGGACGACATCACAGAGATGCTGGCAGAAGAAGCGGAAGTGGATGACTTGCCCGCTTACCTGACTCTTTACCAGAAGATGACCAATACCGGTAAGAAGCTGTACGAGATTCAAGTTGCGATTCTGCAATGGTATGCCGACCAGTTGATCGATGCTCTAGTAGGATTAGAGGATGAGAACGAGGATTTAATGGCTGAAGCGGAAACGATGAAGCAGCAGATTCAGGATTTACAAGACAAAATTGATGAGCTGGGTAGCGAAAACGAAAATCTGTCCGCTCAACTCGGCAACATGAGTCAACAGGTAACAGACCTCCAGGGTCAGATCACAACACTCAATCAAAAAATTACGGACCTGGAGAATGAAAATGAACAGCTGAAGCAAGAGAAAGCGGCGCTGCTGGCGCAGATTGAGACTCTTGAGGATCAAATTGACGATTTGAATGCAAAGGTTGACGATCTGGAAGGCGACAAAACGGCTATGCAATCCATCATTGATGCTCTGACGACTCAGGTTGAAGTGCTGAAAAGCGAAGTCGATGACCTGAAGGGCAATGGTACCGAGTTGCAGCAGAAGGTTGCCGAACTGACGGCTCAAGTAGAGGAATTGCAAGCGAGTCTGCAACAAGCCGAAGCTTTTGCAAAAGATTTGCTGGCATTGAAGATCGGTTTCGCCGGCAATGAAACAGCAGAACAAGTAACAAGCAATTTCACCCTGCCGACGATTGGAGCGGGCGGTACAGCCATCGTGTGGACGGCCTCGCATGACGGCAATGTTTCGATCACGGACGGACAAGCAATTGTCACTCGACCTTCGTACACGGAAGGTGATGCCTTTGTCACCTTGACAGCGACATTAACGCTTGGCGATTTGACAGGTACGGTGTCGCAGCTGATCCGAATTGTTAAGGCAGAACCAAGCGATGCAGAAGCGGTAGCTCTGGCACAGAAGGAGCTGGCGATTCGTTTCGCAGAAGGCGATTCTGTCCTCGGTGTTACTGGGCAGCTGATCCTGCCAGGACAAGGCTTGCATGGTGCAGAGGTTACCTGGACTTCCACTCATCCATCGATCATTAGTCACACTGGTGCGGTGACACGGCCGGGGTACGACGAGAAGGATATCGTTGTTATCTTGACGGCGCACATTTCCCGCGGTGATGTTATGGAAACCAAGACTTTTGAGGTGCAGGTGCTTCGAACGATTCAAACGGCTCAAGAGGCGGTAGATGCGGCAAAAGCAGCACTCATGCTGGAGCTGGCAACAGGGGATACCGCTGAAACCATCAAAGGTTCCATCCGTTTGCCGCTCACCGGTACAGATGGCACAAGCGTCACTTGGACCTCTAGTGATGAAACGCTGATCTCTGCTGATGGCGTTGTGCGGCGTCCGTCTGCCTCCGAGGGCAATCGAACCGTCACTATGACGGCGACAATTACCAAGGATGGTGTGACCGAGACGAAGACATTTGAACTCACTATTCTTGCTTATGCATCCGGCAAGCCAGTTGAACTGGTAACGGCGGGGACGGGGCTGGGCATCCAGCGTGATGCTTCCGGCATTCGTGTAAGCGTGGAGGCAAACCGCAGGGATACTGCGCATCAACCGGAACGTGCGGTAGTTGTTTTCCAACTGATGAGAGGCAATGAATCCATTGCTATTGTAGCCTTTGAAAAAGAACAGCTCGTCAGCGAGCGGGCGACCGCAGGCTTCTTCAACGTGAACGGTAATGACGCATCTTACAGTGTCAAAGTGTACGTGTATGATGAGCTGTCGACTGACCTGACACGCATCCAGACCAGCTTGGCCGAAGTGGCAGAGCTGAACTAAATTATACGGAGCACGGGAGCCGGCAAGCCGGTCTCCCGTTTGCTCTGGAAAGGAAGCCAGACATGAAGAAGGTAAAATCGTATACGCTGCTTCTGATTTGCACGCTACTGCTTACAGTAGGGTGGCAGCCCGCCATTTACGCAGAACCAGAGTTCACTGTAACTCTGGAGGAAATCACGGATCAGGTTCGTGGGGCCACGGTGACCTTGCGGGGAACCACAACGCTGGAAGAGTTGAACGTGCGGATCGTCAACAGCCAGGGCCGGTTGATTTTCGTAGACACGTTTGCTCCTCAAACGGACGGGAGCTACAGCCGGGCTTTTAGAATATCCGCAACAGAGGCACTGGGCAACACGACGGTTGCTGTTGGCGAAGGAGGCGTCGTTGCTACAAGGACGTTCCGCATTGTGGCACCGGCAAGTCCAAATCCGAACCCGAATCCCGAGCCCAATCCTCCGGTAACCTCTCCGGAGACACCAGAGACACCTGAAACGCCGGAAACACCACAGCCTGGTAATACGGGGGTTGAAATTATCGTCGATGGCAAAACCGAAGCAGCACCAGCGCCGACAATGACCACGGTGAACGGCCGTTCGGTGGCGACGGTAGCCTTGAATGCTGAACAGGTGAATAGCCTACTGGCATCAGCAGGCTCACAGCCAAGAGTTTCTATTGCTGTGAACAGCACCGCAGACGTTGTAGTCGGCGAGCTGACCGGACGGATGGTAAGCAACATGGAGCAGCGCCAGGCGGTGCTGGTCATCCGGACAGGTGGAGTAGTCTATACTTTGCCTGCAGAGCAGATTCATATCCAGGCTGTTTCGCAGCAACTGGGAGAGGCGGTAGAGCTGGAGGACATTATTGTCCGCATAGAGATTGCCAAGCCTACGCAGGCAGCCGTGACGAATGCGCAAAACGCAGCGGCTGCCGGTGGTTTTGAGCTGGTGGCGCCGCCACTGGAATTCACCGTGACAGCGATCCATGGCAGCAACACGGTCCAGGTCTCCCGCTTTAACAGCTATGTGGAGCGGACGATCGCGCTGCCGGAAGGCATCGATCCGAATAAGGTAACGACTGGCGTAGTTAATGAAGCGGATGGTACGGTGCGGCATGTGCCTACCCAAGTTTCTGTTGAGAGTGGCATTTATTACGCCAAAATCAACAGCTTGACGAACAGTGCCTATTCGGTCATCTGGAACCCACTCAGCTTCGCGGATATGACCGCTCATTGGGCGGAAGCGGCAGTGAACGACATGGGTTCGCGGCTGATCGTAACCGGCGTTGGGGAGGGACAGTTCCGCCCGGATCTGAATATTACACGGGCCGAGTTCGCGGCCATTCTGGTTCGAGGATTGGGTCTCCCAGCAGAAAACGGTGATGTGGCATTTCCGGACGTACAACCGGGAGCTTGGTATAGTGGTGTTGTCGGTACCGCGCAGGCGTACGGTCTGATCAACGGCTTCGAGGATGGCACGTTCCGTCCGCAAGCACAGATTACGCGCCAACAGGCGATGACCATGCTGGCCAAGGCAATGCAGCTCACCGGGCTGAATAGCCAACTGACTGATACGTCAGCTAGCGAGCAGCTGGCGGCGTTCACCGACGGCGATCAGGTCGCAGCCTGGGCGGCGGAAGGTGTCGTAGACTCCCTGCAGGCCGGGCTCGTACAAGGGCGCGATGGCGGCCAACTGGCCCCGCTTGCTTCTGTGACCCGCGCCGAAGTCGCGATCATGGTACAGCGTTTGCTGCAAAAATCGGGTCTCATTTAAGACTATAACCTATTGCCTACCGCTCCATGCTGACTTATTAAGCTGTGTGGGGCGGTTTTTTGAGTTTTAGATATACTAGATTTGGATATACTAGGTAGCTATTACTTAGTATAGAGGAGTGGTAGCCATGATGGAGCATTTGATCATCTTGGTTCGGAGTATATCTGCCTTTCTTATTTTACTTGTTATCACTCGAATATTAGGAAAGCAGACCCTCTCCAACATGAATTTTCACGAATTTGTTACGGCAGTCATTCTAGGGGCCATTGCAGCCAATTTGGCCTTTAACGAGAAGATTCAAGTTTCGCACTTGTTGATTTCGTTTGCGGTGTTCACAGCGACTTCGTTTGTATTATCCAAGCTCATTTTGAAAAGCAGAAGACTGCGGTTGTGGACGGAAGGGACGCCGACCGTACTTGTCGAGAACGGCAAGGTGCTGGAAGGTAATTTGGGGAAAAACAACCTGACAATAGATTCGTTGAACCAGATGCTCCGTCAGAAAGATATTTTTGATCTGGACGAAGTGAAATATGCCCTGCTTGAGAATAACGGACAGCTCTCGGTAGAGAAGAAAAAAGAATATCAAACCACTACGCTCAAGGATTTTAACAAAGGTAAACAAGACGAGCGGCAGTTTCCAATTGAACTGATTATTGATGGTCAGCTACTACAGGGGAATTTTGATGCCAATCAGATATCCCAAGCTTGGTTGATGAAACAATTGGAATCTCGCAAGACGACTGTTCAAGACGTATTCTATGCTGTAAAAGGAAGTAATGGTCAGTTATATCTTGACTACTACATAGATCAAATAAGGAACCCAATAGATGTTGAATAATAAGAAAAGACGCAGTCCCTTGGATAACGAGGGCATGAGTCTTTTTTTTATTTTTCTTTAGTGACTATACCTCCCCGGCCATCAGCCGGTAGCCGATGCCGGGCTCAGTGAGGATGTAGACGGGCTGGGTTGGGTCGGGCTCTAGTTTCTTGCGGAGGTGGCCGATGTAGACGCGCAGGTAGTGGCTGGCGGATTCGTCGTGCTGGTTGCCCCAGACCTGTTGGAGCAGCTGGCGCTGGGTGACTACTTTGCCAGCATGGATAGCGAGTGACTTGAGCAAGTCGTATTCGGTAGGCGTTAGCTTGACTCGCTGACCGTGCAGCTCCACGATCCGTTGCTCCAGATCGATGGCCAGCGGACCCGCCCGCAGGACGGGCTCGTGCGCCGAACGGGCGGCATGCCGGAGGGCGACGCGGATTCTGGCGAGCAGCTCGCCTACGCCGAAGGGCTTAATCATGTAATCATCAGCCCCGCTGTCGAGCGCATCGATCTTGTCGGACTCCCGGTCCCTGGCGGTCAGGACAATGATCGGCACGGCGCTCCACGCCCGGAGATGGCCGAGGACCTCCATGCCGGTCATACCGGGTAATCCCAAGTCAAGGATGATGAGATCCGGCAAGGTTTTGGACGCCAGCGCCAATCCTTCCTCCCCTGTGGCCGCTTCGGTCACAGCAAGTTGATGCGCCTGCAGGGTTACTTTTAACAGCTTGCGAATCTGGGGTTCATCGTCAATGACCAAGATACGTGCGCCATGCTCACTCATGATGGTCAAGTCCTCCTTTCCCGTTGGAAGCCGCGGCCTCCGTATGCTCCGCCAGCGGCAAGGTGAGCGTGATGACAGTGCCGATCGGCACCCTTGCACTGGCCGAGATGGTGCCCCCGTGCAGCTCCGCAATGCCGCGGCTGATTGCCAGACCGAGCCCGGTCCCCGGCAGGTGGCGGGTCGCTTCCGCCCGATAGAACTTGCCGAAGATCTTCTCCCGCTCTTGCTCCGCAATTCCCATTCCTTCATCCGCGACCCGGATGACAACCTCACGCTGACTTGCCTCCACCATAAGCTGAATTTCACTATCCTCAGGGCTGTACTTGATTGCATTGCTGACCACATGACGCAGCATCTGCTCCAGCAGCACTTCATCACCGGGGACCACCAGCGGCTGCTCGGACCGAATGTCCACCTGCAGCCGGCGGTGCCGGTGCTCATCCTTCAGCTGCGCCAGCGTCATGCCGATCAGGTCCTCGATACCGCACCAGTTCCGGCGGAGGCTGAGCATGCCACTCTCCAGCTGGGCCATGCTCAGCAGATTGAACACCAGCCGGTTCATCCGCTGAGCGCCGTCCCGGATCGTGAGGAGCAGCTCGCGGCGATCTTCCGGCGAGAACAAGGCCTCATGCTCCAGCAGTCCGCCAGCCGAGCCAATAATCGCCGCCAGCGGGGTGCGCAGCTCGTGCGAGACGGAGTTCAGGATAGCCGTCCGCAGCCGCTCTGACTCGGCACTCACCTGAGCAACTCGGGCCTCCTCCGCCAGCTGTAGCCGGACGATGGTGGAGGCCATTAAGCTGCCAAGTGTTTCGACCAGCCCAACCTGCAAGGGGCTAATGAGTTCCTTACCTGTAGCAGGGTAGAGCGCAATTACACCAATATATCGATTCTCGGCACGAAGCGGCACAAAATACGTGTTGCCCCGGCTGCCTGCAGATACCCGCAGCTTGGAGACGGCTCTCCGCTCATAGGCTTGCTCGGCGGCCAGCAGCTCTTCTTCGGCATGCAAGCTGTCCGCTGCCAGATCCAGCAGTGAAAGTCTCTGGCTCTCATCCGTAAGGTACAGTCCAACCTGCATCCCGAATGCCTCCGCCACCTGGCTACCGAACACGCGAGCCGCCGCAGGGAGATCCGGACTGTCGGCTAGTGATCGGCTCAGCCCATAGAGGGCAGTCATTTGCAGCTCCTGTTGCTGCGCTTCAACGGCCCGGCGTTTCAGCCTGCTGGCCAGACTCGCCGTCAGCCCTGCGACAGTGAGGTATACGCCGAAGGTAATCAAGTCGCGGAGATCGGCGATTTTGAAGCTCAGCATCGGTGTGACGAAGAAGAAGTTCAGTGCCAGAACGCCCAGAACGGCGGCCCCAAAAGCAGGTCCTACTCCCTGAAGCACAGCGGCTCCGAGGACGGGAAGCAGGAGCAGTAGCGTTGCGTTGCTTAGCTCAGACGCCCAATTGAGGGTATGCAGCAGCCATACCATGGCTGCCGTCAAAGCCAGCGTCAACAAATACGGACGTGTAGTGAGCCATAAGCGTTGTGGGTTGATCATGTCGGAATTCACTCGTTTCCCGGCGACGGCAGATGCGCCATACCGAATTCGACTCTATGCTCCTAGCTTACTGTAAAAGAAGCGTAAATGAAACGGGCGAAGGGTGTAAAAATTGCATAAAAAAACATCTCCGGTCGAGAAATCAGGAGGAATACCGAGGAAAATAAAGCGATGATCCTAAGAAACCGCTTTTGTACGCGAAGCGGACGCCAAGCGGAGCGACAGCAGCAGCCGCCGGTTTTACAGCTGGCGATTGGGAGCGTATGATTCGTTCCATACTTGCATGCGGGGTCGCCAGCCAGATAGCGGCGTCTGCCCCAGAAGGAGAGAGAAGTATGATGGATGTTGGAATGATTGTTCTGATGATGAGTCTGAGTGCAGCGCTCTTGACGCTACTGGTTTGGGCTGATCGCAGGGTTCAGGATGGGAGGGAGGACGCATGAGCTGGGTATTGGGCTTCGTCATTGCGGGCGTCTTCCTCTATCTGGGTTACGCGCTGATTCATCCGGAACAATTCTAATGCCAAGCCCCAGCTTCGGAGGGAGACCTAATGTTGATCTACACATATGCTGCCATTGCCGTTCCGTTCTTGCTCGTGCTGCTATTGGTGCGCCCGGCAGGATGGTACCTGGCCAAGGCTTTTGATTACAATCCAACCGGTCTGGACCGGTTGTTCGGTCCGCTGGAACGACTGATCTACCGCATCGGCGGGCATCCGCGGCACAATCAGACCTGGCGGGACTATGCCGTATCACTCGTGCTGGTAAATACCGTGATGCTGATGCTGGCCTACCTCGTGTTCCGGCTGCAGGGTCAGCTCCCGCTAAATGCTGCAGGCCTACCGGGCATGCGGCCGGACCTGGCTTTTCATACGGCAGTGAGCTTTATTACAGGCAGTAATCTTCAGCATTACAGCGGCGAAAGCGGGCTATCCTACCTGTCCCAAATGATGGCGGTGGTGTTCCTGATGTTTGCTGCGCCAGCCACCTCGCTGGCGGCTGCCATGGCCTGCATACGTGCGCTTGCAGACAAGCCGCTGGGCAACTTTTATGTCGATCTGGTGCGTGCCCTGACCCGGGTACTGCTGCCTGCTGCGTTCGTCTTGGCCCTGGTCTTCGTGGCGCTGGGGACGCCGCAGACGCTGGAACCCGCCGTGACTGCTCAAACCGTCGATAGCGGAACACAGACCATTGCCCGCGGGCCGGTCGGCTCGTTTGTTGCGATTAAAATGCTCGGCACGAACGGCGGCGGCTTCTTCGGCGCCAACTCGGCCCACCCTTATGAGAACCCGGGGGCGCTCAGCAATCTGCTGCAGATCGTCCTCATGCTGCTGATTCCGGCGGCAATCCCGCTGGCTTACGGGCGGATGACTGGCCACGCCCGTCATGGACGGGTGCTGTTCATCGCTATGGGCCTGCTGCTCCTGCTCCTGGTGGGCGCTCTACTAGCGGCGGAGCATGCCGGTAATCCGGCGTTGCAGGCACTGGGGCTGCAGCAGGAGCAAGGCAGCATGGAAGGCAAGGAGAACCGTTTTGGCGTGGCGCAATCTGCCGTGTATACGGCGGTCACAACGGCATCCGAGACCGGTGCCGTCAACACGATGCATGACACGCTCAGTCCGATAGGCGGGCTTGTCGCACTCATAAGCATGCTGTTGAACACCGTATTTGGCGGCATCGGATCGGGCTTTATGAACGTCCTGCTCTATGCCATCGTCGCCGTTTTTTTGTCGGGTTTAATGGTCGGCCGTACGCCGGAATTTCTGGGCAAGAAGATCGAGGTTAGAGAAATGAAGCTGATCGCCGTCACGCTGCTGATCACGCCGCTGCTGGTTCTGGTTCCGTCGGCCTGGGCCGTCGCAGCGCATGCGGATACGATCTCCAGTCCGGGCTTTCATGGCCTGACCCAGGCGGTCTACGAATTCGCATCGGCGGCCGCCAACAATGGTTCTGGCTTCGAAGGGCTCGCTGACAACACGCGGTTCTGGAATACGGCCACAGGCGTGGTGATGATGCTGGGCCGCTACGTTCCGATCCTTTTGTTGCTGGCTATCGCCGCTTCGTTATCCGTCAAGCGTCTGGTGCCGCAGACATCCGGCACTTTCCGGACAGATACGGGTCTGTTCGGTGTTGTCTTCGTCGCCGCTGTGTTGATCGTCGGTGCGCTGACCTTTTTCCCCGTGCTTGCCCTGGGCCCGATCGCAGAGCATCTGTCCCTCTGGCAACGGTAAGCAACCATTTAATGAAGGAGCAAACCCATGGCTACAACCATTTCGCAATTTGTTCACCAGCTGCCCGTCGTCATGAAACAGGCATTCCGCAAGCTGGACCCGCGTCTGATGATCCGCAATCCCGTGCTGTTCGTTGTGGAGGTCGGCTGCGTCCTGACGCTGCTGCTTGCCTTGGCCCCGGACGCCTTGGGCGGCACGACACCGGGCTGGTTCAATCTCACCGTTGGCCTGATTCTGTTGGCGACGCTGTTGTTCGCCAATGCCGGGGAGGCTATCGCCGAAGGCCGGGGGAAAGCCCAGGCCGATTCGCTAAGGAAGACCAAAGCCGTCCTCACCGCCCACAAACAATCAGGCAGCACGTGGAAAACGATCCCCTCTGTCGAGCTGCGGCGCGGCGATGTCGTCCTCGTGTCCCAAGGCGAGCTCATTCCCGGGGATGGCGAGGTCATCGAGGGATTGGCCTTGGTGGATGAATCAGCGATTACCGGTGAATCTGCGCCCGTGATCAAGGAAGCGGGAGGCGATTTCAGCTCGGTCACGGGCGGTACCCGGGTTATCAGCGACTGGATCAAGGTACAGATCGCGAGCGAGCCCGGGGAATCTTTTCTGGATCGGATGATTGCGCTAGTAGAAGGGGCCAAGCGGCAAAAGACACCGAATGAAATGGCCCTGAGCACGGTGCTGATCAGCTTGACGCTGATCTTCCTGATTGTCGTTGTGACGCTGCCGTTCTATGCGAACTATCTCGGGATCCGGCTGGAGGTGCCGATGCTGGTTGCCTTGCTCGTCTGTCTCATTCCAACGACAATTGGCGGGCTGTTGTCTGCGATCGGCATCGCCGGGATGGACCGGGTGACCCGGTTCAATGTCGTGGCCCGGTCGGGCAAAGCGGTGGAAGCCGCCGGCGATATCAACACGATCATCCTGGACAAAACCGGAACGATCACCTACGGCAACCGGATGGCAAGCGAGTTCATCCCGGTGGGCGGGGCCGCTCTCGGGGATGTCGGGGCATGGGCGGCTATCGGTTCGCTGCAGGATGAGACGCCAGAGGGGCGCTCGGTGCTGGCACTGATGCGGCAACTGGAGCTCTATTATGATCCGGCTGTTGCGGCGGGTGGGACGTTCGAGGGCTTTCGTGCAGAAACGAGGATGAGTGGCGTCGACCTGCAGGATGGCAGGCGGGTGCGCAAGGGGGCTGTGGATGCCGTGAAGCAGTGGGTCATCGGGCAGGGCGGCCGTGTCCCATCTGATCTGAATGATGCGGCGGAGCAGATCGCAGGTGCCGGTGGCACGCCGCTGGCGGTCGCTGTGGATGGCTGGATCTGCGGTCTCATCCACTTGAAGGATACGGTGAAGCCGGGGATGCGGGAGCGGTTCGAGCAGATGCGGCAGATGGGCATCAAGACGGTCATGTGTACCGGCGACAACCCGTTGACGGCAGCGACCATTGCCCGTGAGGCGGGCGTCGACGAATTCATCGCTGAGAGCCGTCCGGAGGACAAAATTGCTGTCATTCGGCGGGAGCAGGCCGAGGGCAAGCTGGTGGCCATGACGGGAGACGGGACCAATGATGCGCCGGCGCTGGCCCAGGCCGATGTAGGGATTGCGATGAACACCGGTACGGTCGCCGCCAAGGAAGCAGCCAATATGATTGACTTGGATTCAGATCCGTCGAAAATCATTGAGGTGGTCGCGATTGGCAAGCAGCTCCTGATGACACGCGGCGCCTTGACGACGTTCAGCATTGCGAATGATGTCGCCAAATATTTTGCCATTCTGCCTGCGCTGTTCATGCTGGCGATACCGGAGATGCAGGCCCTCAACGTGATGCAGCTTGGCTCGCCGCAATCGGCAATTCTCTCGGCGCTCATCTTCAATGCGGTGATCATTCCGCTATTAATTCCGCTGGCCATGCGGGGTGTTGCCTACCGGCAGGTCAGCACGGAACGGCTGCTAAGACGCAATCTGTTGCTGTATGGCGTCGGGGGCATGATCGTCCCTTTTGCCTGTATCAAGCTGATTGATCTCCTCGTCCACCTGTGGGTGTAGGACATAAGAAAGGAACGATAGCGCATGAGAACAATCTACGCAAGCCTGCGACTCAGTCTGCTGCTCATGCTGGTATGCGGACTGTTCTATAATATGGCGGTGACTGGCATTGCCCAGGTCATTATGCCGGAGCGGGCAGATGGCAGTCTGCTGCAAGACGGAGAGGGGACGATTATCGGATCCTCGCTGATCGGGCAGCTGTTCACCGATCCCGGTTACTTCCAGAGCCGCATCTCGTCTACGGGGTACGCTGCCGATGCTTCCGGCTCCACCAACTACGCGCCGACCCATCCCGACTTGGCCGCACGGGTAGACCGTTCATTAGCCGACTGGCGTCAAGCGAATCCCGAGGTGCCAGCCGGGCAGGTTCCTGGAGATTTGCTCACCCAATCCGCTTCGGGTCTGGATCCGCATATCTCGCCGGAGGCCGCCTACGCCCAGATTCCTAGAATCAGCCGATTGTCAGGCATTGCTCAAGACGAGCTGAGGGCACTAGTTGAACGCCATACCGAAGGACGGGTGCTTGGCTTCCTGGGAGAGCCTGTGGTATGGCTGCTGCCCCTCAATCTGGACCTGGATGCGCGGAAGGAGCAGTAGTTATGGAGCCGTTCAAGCGACGCACCCCGGAGGAGCTGCTTGCATCTTATTACCGAATGCAGCGGGGACGCTTCAAGATTTATCTCGGCGCTGTCTCCGGCTCGGGCAAGACGTACCATATGCTGAGAGAAGGACATGACCTGCAGGATCGGGGCATTGATGTCGTGCTCTCTGCCATCTCCACCAGGCAAGGGGGGGAGACGGCCGCGCAAATGGGCAATCTGGAGCAGGTGCCAGCCATCCCTTGGACCGATGGGGAGGGCGTAATTCGTCATGACCTGGACGTAGCGGCGCTGCTCCAGCGTCATCCCGAGGTCGTGCTGGTGGACGATCTGGCGCACCGCAACCGCGGCGGGGCGCAACGGGCGGGAAGGCTGGATGATATCCAGTTGCTCCTTGCAAACGGGATTAGCGTTATCGTCACAGTGAACGGCTATGAACTGGAGGGTGTCGCTGACCTGGCCAGGCAGTATGCTGGCATAGCTGTTCGTTCCACGCTGCCTGCAGACACGCTTGATCTGGCGGATGAAGTGCGACTGATCGATGCGACGCCGGAGACGCTGCTGACCCGTCTGGCTGAAGGGCGGCTCTGCCAGTCGGATGGCGCGGTATTCCGGCGAGGCAAGCTGGCGAAGCTGCGGGAGCTGGCGTTGCGACTGGTGGCGGCAGATGTGCATGATGATTTGGCGAAGCACCGGATTGCATCTGGCCAGCCAGGGCTAGCAGGAGGTGCTGAGCGCATCCTCGTCTCGGTCCAGTATCTCTGGAATGCGTCGATTTATATCCGCCGCGGCCAGCAGGTCGCCAAGCGGCTGGGCGGTGACTTGCTCGTCGTGAGCTTCATCGATCCTGCCCAGCCGTTTGCCAAGGAAGCCGCCGCTTTCCGGCAATCGGTGATGAAACTGGCGGAGAAGGTTGGGGCGCCCTTTGAAGAAGTGCCGTGCGCCTCCAGACGCTTGATTGCACATCAGCTCTCTTCCTATGCTGCCACTCATAGTGTGACACGTATCGTCATGGGGCATTCCAAGCAGAGCGCTTGGCAGGAGTGGCGACGCGGATCGGTGATCGGCGGACTGCTGCGGCGGATGGCCGGGGTTGATCTGTTGCTGGTGGCTGACAGTTCGGAACGGGGAGAGCGGGTGCTTCCTGCGAAGTCCTATGCGGCTCCCAGAGATGAAGCGTATCGCCGTAAGAAGAGCGAAGAGCTGGCGAGCACCCTGCAAGCGATGGGGAGCGGGAAGCTCAAGGTGTACATCGGGGCAGCGCCGGGGGTTGGCAAAACCTACGCCATGCTCAAGGAAGGTAATGAGCTGTTGGCCAAAGGCGTCGATGCGGTCATCGGGCTGTTGGAGACACATGGGCGGATGGAGACGGCAGCGCAGATCGGCTCACTGGATCAGCTGCCCCGGGTGCAACAAGACTACCGGGGATCAGTGCTTGAGGAGATGGATTTGGCAGGCATTCTTGGCCGCCGGCCGGAGGTGGTGCTGATTGACGAGCTTGCTCACACCAATATGCCGGGGAGCCGGAACCGGAAGCGCTATGAGGATGTGGAACAGCTTCTGCATGCCGGAATCTCGGTCATTGCTACGGTCAACGTCCAGCATCTGGAGAGTCTGAACGATGCGGTGGAGCAGGCTACGGGTATTCGTGTCCGCGAGACGGTACCGGACCGACTGCTGCGGCTGGCCGATGAGGTGCAGCTAATCGATGTCTCCCCGGTCACGCTCCGGACGCGTATGCAGGAAGGCAAGATTTATGCACCGGCCAGTATCGAACAGGCACTGCATTCGTTCTTCAAGACGGTGAACCTGATTGCCCTGCGGGAGCTGGCCCTACGGGAGATTGCCGATGATGTAGACGAACGACTGGAGGCGTGGGAGCGTAAAGCCTCGCTGCGGGGACCTTGGCGGAGAAAAGAAAGCATCGTTGTTGCTGTCTCACTGGGCAGTGTGGCGGAACGGCTGATCCGCCGCGGGTTTCGGATAGCTCACCGGCTGAAGGCGAAGTGGCATGTCCTTCATATTCGCGCGGGGGCAGAGCCTTCACCAATAGAGCGAGAACGGCTTGATCGCCTGACAGAAATCACGATGGGGCTCGGCGGCCGCTTCGAGGTTGTCGAGGCCAGAACCAAACGGGAGCTGGCGCTGCTTGTCCTCCAAGCCGCTGCCGAGCGGCACGCCACGCAACTAATCCTTGGACAGCCCCGCATCCGGTCGTGGGGGGGACCTGTACGATTCCGCTCCGTCGTCGGTGCCGCACTCAGGCAAGCACGGCATCTGGATGTGTTAATTGTTTCCCGGCCGCCCGTCAGCTATTCCCGTCCTCATGATCTCCAGCTGTGAGCCGCTGCCGAATCTTGTCCTCATAAGCTGCCATCGAAGCTGAACCTGACCATCCCCGGGCCTCCATCAGCGACTGATAGCGCATCCGCTTGAGCGAGAGCTCACGATCCAGCCACACTCGCTCGCCATCGTCGCGGCAGCATGCAAGGAGCTGCTCCAGCGAGACCATATCCTTGCGCAGCTGCATCTCCTCGGGCAGCACACCGGCATTTTTGAGGAGCTTGTAGCTGGCCCGCAGTTCCTGCGGAACCGCACTGTCATCCTCCAGCTTGAGGGGCTTGCCGGACCCCGGTAAATTGTTGAACTCGCCCCGGCGCAGCGCCTCCTGGATTTTCTCCTCCACAATCGACGACATCCAATCCACGATGATCTCTCCTCTCTACGGAATGAACCTCTTCCATACCGACAACACACTTGAAGCGTTATACTTGTAGTATAGCAAAATTATAAGGATCCCACTCCGCTGTGGCTTCCTGTGAAACCCACAAGGCAAGTACCCGTAGGTATGTACAGGACAGTGCCATGGGATCGTGGTGACAAGGAGGAGAAATGATGGATATTACGGCAGCTTTTAACGATGACGCCTTTAAGGCATACATACTGGAACACTTCTGTGAGGGTCGCGAGCGCATTGAGCAAGCGGATGTAGCGCATATCTCGGAGCTGGATGTTTCCCGTCAGGGCTTGGTGAGTCTGGGCGGTATCGAGCACTTTGGCAGACTCGAGGTTCTGGATTGCTCCTATAACAAGCTGACGACGCTTGAGCTTGACAGCCTGAGGGAGCTGCAGTCGCTGACTTGCGGCGGTAATCGCCTGACGAATCTCAACACCTCAGAGCTCCCGCTGCTGCAGGAGCTGAATGTCAACCAGAACGAGCTGCTTGCGCTGAACCTGACGGCTAATCCCGAATTGGAGGTTTTGGATTGTGGCTTCAATCGTCTCCGCCAGCTGGATGTGAGCGGCAACCCTGCATTGACGACGCTAACGTGCTACTGGAATTTGTTGTCGGAGCTGGAGCTGGGACAGAACACGCTGCTGCAGACGCTGGAGTGCGGATATAACGCCTTGTTCGAATTAAGCTTAGTCCACAATAAGTCGCTCGTGCGCCTCGACTGCGGACATAACTATCTAAGCCGCCTGAACCTCACGGCCTGCGCTCAGCTTGAGGAGCTGCGGTGCAACCACAATCATCTGACGGAGCTGGATCTCTCCGGCAATCCGACGCTCAAGAGCCTGCGCTGCTTCAACACCCACATCTCGGAGCTGGAGCTGAGCCATATCGGAGAACTCGCCGAGCTCTTCTGCTCCGACACCAAGATTGCTGCTCTAGCATTGGAGCAGCTCCCGAAGCTGAAGCAGCTGGATATTGCCAATACGCTGATTGCGTATCCGGATTATCCGGTAGATGATGTTGGCACCTTCGTGTATGACCCTGCCGTAACTTGCTATTCCGCGAATCTGGACACCTCGGGCCAACAGTATGCGATAACGACGGAAGCCTCCGATCCGGCAGCGATGGAGCGGTTGGCACCTTATATCCAACATGCGTGGCAGAGACGGGAAGCTCTCCAAGCGGATGGGCTGGCACACATTGCCGAGCTGCACCCCGATGAGAATGTCAGCGAACTCGTCATGTCCGAATGGATGGTGAGTACCGAGGAGAGCATTCGCATCGGGTTTGAAGCCGGTGAAACACCGTCTGGCCATCTCGTTATCTATGTCGTCTTTGATGCACAGCTGGAGCGGGACGACGAACTGGTCTATGAAATCTATTAAGGAAGCAGGTGATTCCGTGTCCGAGGCTACGATTAAAGCCAAAACCTTGGGTGAGTATTTGAAATCCAGAAGAGAACGACTGCAGCCAGAGCAAGTTGGCCTTAAAGTTCATGGGCAAAGGCGTACTCCGGGCCTGCGGCGGGAAGAGGTTGCCCTGCTGGCGGGGGTAAGCGTGACTTATTACACTTGGTTGGAGCAAGGAAGATCTGTAACGGCATCCAGAGATGTAATCCAGAGTCTTGCCCGCGCACTCCAGTTGTCGCCCGAGGAGAGAGCCCATCTGGTTCATTTGTGGGACCCCCACGAGGAAGAGCGACGAAACGATAGGCCATCTGCAACCGGGCTTGAGATGCTGCAGAGCTCTGTCGATGCATTTGCTTGCCCCGCTTTTGTTACCAATGAGCGGACAGAGCTACTGGCCTGGAACCAGGAGGCGGCGACATGGCTGACTGACTTCGGGGCAATGACACCAGAGCACCGGGTATTTATTCAATTGTTGTTTACGGCTCCTGCGTTCCGAGAGCGTATTGTGAACTGGGACAGCTTCGTGCAGTTTGCCGTACCTGTCTTTAGAACGTACTGCGATCAGCATGCCGACGATCCTTGGTATGAAAAAGCAGCAGCGGAGCTCCGTGAAGTCAGTTCAACATTTACTCAGCTGTGGGACCGATATGATATTGGCGTGCGCAATGTGAGCCGAGTGATGCTGCGGCACCCGGACACTTCGGAACCGACAGCCTTCGAGGTGCAGTCCTGGTCTACGATTGCGGAGGGGGAGAACGTGCATATGTGCCTCTATACCCCGGTCCGTGCAAGCGAAAGTTAATTCTGCTGCCTGGTAATTTGCTTACCCGTAAGAGCGTGGTGTGGCTGCTCTTGTATGGATCCGTTAGACTTATCTTCGTTGGTACATAACTGAGCAGGGAGGATACACAGGATGAAGAGCAGCAAGCTGGGAAACGAAGGACTGGAAGTGTCCGCAATGGGTCTGGGCATTATGATGATGCCTGACAATGAGGAATCCATTCATACCATTCATGGAGCGATGGAGCTTGGGGTCACGTTGTTCGACACTGCAGATTTGTACGGGGACTTTGTCCGTGGGCGGTTCGGTGAAAATGAGAAATTGCTCGGACGGTCACTGAAGGGCCGGCGGGATCAGGCCGTGGTCGCCACGAAGTTCGGAATTACGCACGGTCAAGGCCCCAAAGGAGACCCTGCCTATATTAAAAAGTCTGTTGATGCCAGTCTATACAGTCTGGGTATCGATTATATTGACCTGTATTACCAGCACCGACCAGATCCCCACACGCCAGTTGAAGAAACGGTAGGCACGCTGGCTGATTTGGTGCAGCAGGGCAAAGTACGGTATATCGGATTGTCTGAGGCCCCGCCCGACATCATCCGTCGCGCACATGCCGTTCATCCGCTCTCCGCTGTGCAGACCGAGTATTCGCTATGGAGCCGCGAGGTCGAGGATGAGGTGATACCTGTGCTGAGGGAGCTGGGGATTGGCCTGGTCCCCTACAGTCCGCTCGGCAGAGGTTTTCTGACGGGGCAGATCAAGCAGCCGGAGGACCTCCCTGCAGACGACTACCGCCATCACTTTCCGCGGTTTCAAGGCGAGAATTTCTACAAAAACATTGCCGTTGTGGGCCTGATTGAGGAGATGGCGCTTCGCAAGGGCTGTTCTCCGGCACAGTTAGCCTTGGCTTGGCTGATGAGTCAAGGCGAGGGGATCGTGCCGATCCCCGGAACCAAGAGGCTGGAAAGGGTGCAGGAAAACCTGGGAGCACTCGCCATCACCTTGACTGCGGATGACTTGAGCGAAATCGAACGGATTTCGCCCAAGAACGTCGCTGCTGGTAGCCGGTTCGGTGCGTTCTAGTTGTGACTAAGATCCAATCCTTGACCGTGTAACAGCCAGGGCCTCGCTTCTCAGATCCGTAATCTCGTGGATCAGGGCAGCGAGGTCTTCGGCGTACTGCGCCTTCTGCGCGGAATCCCGAATCGAGGCCAGGTTAATCTCCACCGTCAGTCCGGCAGACTGAGCTGCGGCCTCGAAGAGAATGGCGCCAATGCCCAGGTCGGAGATAACATGCGGGTTGCAGATGCCGGCGAGGCTCCGGGTACATCGCATACCATCCCGACATAGCCGGGCCAACTGCAGCGGTACCTCAATGGCCTTGGCGGCAGCGGCATCGATGGCTTGACGGCGGGCTTGCTTTTCCTCATCCGTCGTCTTGGACAAGCGTATCGCTTGCATGTAGCCATCAAATGCGGCGATGTCGGCCTGCATCAGTTGTTCACACGTTCCGGTCAGCTGCTCCAGCAGACCGACGGCTTCATCGGTCTGGCTCAGGTGCTCCGTATACTTGTCGCCCTGCGAGAGCCGAGCGGCCATCGACGTCATGGAACTGGCGAGCGCCGCAGCGAGGGAAGCGACGCTGCCGCCACCCGGTGTCGGCTGTGCGCTGGCGGCTTGTGACAGAAATTCGTGGATGCTATGCTCCCAAGTCAGTTTCTCCATTATCTCCACGCCTCCTCAAACTGTCCGCGTACGGCCTGCATCAGATTTTCGAACAGGATTGCCGTCGTCAGCGTACCCACGCCTCCGGGTACAGGCGATATAGCAGTTGCACGATCACGCGCTTCAGGCGCGACATCACCCACGATGCGTCCATCCTCCGTTTCATGAATACCGGCATCAATGACGACAAGCCCGGGATGAACCATGTCCGCGCGCACTGTATTCGGCCGACCTACAGCTACAAAAGCGATGTCAGCATGCCCCAGGTGGAAGGCCAGATCCGGCGTCCGCGAGTGACAGAGCGTGACGGTTGCTTGTTCGCGCTGCAGCATATGGAATAGCGGCATACCAACGGTCTGGCCACGTCCGACCAGCGTCACATTTTTCCCTTCGAGGGTGTAGCCATAATGCTTCAAGAGCCGGATGCAGGCCTGGGGCGTGGCGGGATAGAGACCCGGTTCACCAGTTATCGTCGCCTGCTGGTTATAATGGTTCACGCCATCGATATCTTTTTCGGCACAGACTTCATTCTCCAGATGTCTGCCAGCTAGATGTGGAGGAAGGGGGAGCTCCAGCAGGATGCCATGCACGGTCGGGTCCGTTTTCCATGCTTCCAGAATGTTTAACACTTCTTCTTCGCTCACCTGTGCGCTTACGGTTCGAAGCTCATAATTGATCCCCAGCTTCTCAGCTACCTTCCGCTTGGCCTGCGCGTAATAGGCAGAGGCAGGATCGCCTTCCACCAGCAGAACGGCAAGTGTAGGATAGATCCCTTTTTGTTTGCACGCTTCAACCTCTAGCGCGATCTTGCGGTACACCTCATCGGCAGCTTCCCTTGCTTTCATAATGACAGTCATTGCGATGACCTCCTTAAGAATGGGATGGCACGAACGAAAAAAAGTATCTGTACGCAGCTCGTCATCAGACGCAGCTGTGTTCAGATACTTTTCCCAGGCGAACGGAACCGATCGACCTGTAGGCTCCCTTGTGGTTGATTCCACTCTCATCGCCAGTCGCTTACAGGGGTTTCCACCATCGTATCAGACTAGAATGTGATTGAAAAGGGGTTTTTCACCGCCACAATGTTTAAGCTTAGGCTTCCTCTGGCCTGGCATGCCAGTCTTCCTCGGTCATATCGGCATGGACGCCGATACCCGCTCGACTGCCTGAGGCAGCGGCAAAGATAAGCTGAGCAGGCATTACATACGCCGCATCTCCGGCTGCATAAACGCCGGGAACGCTCGTCCGTCCCATCTCGTCGACGACCAGACCATCCAACTGATTTTTCTCACATCCCAGTGCTTCATGCAGCGCGAGATTCGGTACCTGAGCGGGCGAGAGAAATCCGCCGCTTCGAGCGATCCGGCTACCGTCTGCGAAGATGACCTCCTCCAGCTGCCCATCCCGCCCGGCAAAGGAGGCGATTGGTTTATCAATAATGGGGATATTGCGTTTGGCGAGCTGTTGCCGTTCCTCATCAGTTATCGTTCCCTTGCCATTGGTGCAGAGCACGAGATCCCGGCTCCAATTGAGCAGCAGCTTGGCTTTGTGGAACAGATCCTTGTATTCCGAGACCGCGACCAATGGTTGATCACGCAGCTCCCAGCCGTCGCAGAACGGGCAGTTGAACAAGCTTGTGCCGTAAAATTCACGCGCGCCTTCAATTTCGGGGAGAACCTCCTTCAGGCCGGAGGACAAGATCAGCTTGCGAGCCTGGATGCGCTGGCCTGATGCTGTCTCAATCCGGAAGTGGTTGCCGTCCTGTTCGATCCGGGTAACCTCCACTTCCTGGTGCTCTACACTTGGATACCGAAGGACCTCCTCGTAAGCAATTCGGCGAAACTCGGCAGGCTTTACTCCATCCCGGGTAATGAAACCGTGCGACTCATGAGTCACGGCATTGCGGGGCTGGTTGTTATCAAGCAGAATGACCTTGCGCCGGGCCCGGCCCAGCACCAATGCAGCATTTAACCCAGCGGGCCCGCCGCCTACAATTGCGCAATCGTATGTCATTAATAGTACCTCCAGAGATTAGTGGATTTAAGAGATTCGTATAGTCCTTTATTTGAATAATAAAAGACCTTGTGAATCTATAATAGACGGGATTGGTTCCTGTTGTCAATGCCCGCCTCGTGATTCATAATCAAAGTGAGGTGAGCACATGAACATTGAACAAGCCACAACTGCGCATGTCGATGATGTGACTAGTCTGGCACTATTGCTGTGGCCGGACAATGAACGAGATCCGTTGCGATCGGAGTTTGCAGAGATGGTAGGGGCGGACCGGGATCAAGTATTCGTCGCACGAGAGGGTGAAGAGACCATTGGCTTCATCCATGTATCCATCCGAGTCGACTATGTTGAAGGCTCTACGACCAGCCCGGTCGGTTTCATCGAAGGGATCTATGTGTTGGAGCAGCATCGGGGGCAAGGGGTTTCCAGACAATTGGTCGAAGCGGCGGCTGACTGGTCCCTAAGCAAGGGATGCCGCGAGTTGGCTTCGGATACAGAGCTGCATAATACGGACAGTCAAGCGTTTCACGAGCGGATCGGCTTTCGCGAAGCCGGCCGGACGGTGACTTATATCAAGGATTTGTGAGGACTATACCTATGTCAAAATTTCTAAAACGATACGGTCTGTTCATTCTGGCAGGACTCATCCTGATCGGTGGCATCGGCGTATCCGGAGCAGCGATGATGGCCACCGTTGTTCGGATGGAGCGAATCGAGCTGCCGCTTGATACAACAATTGAACTCCGTCTGCAACCTGGCACGTATCTTATCTTTCAAGAATTTGAAATTCACTCCCCTATTCTCCCAGTTAGCGCTTCGTTCACCACAGAGACGCCAACGGACGAACCACTTAACCCATTATCCGTTGAAGTGTTTAAGGAGCAGCATCAACTTCGGGTGCATCCGGACACATCTACCACGTACACGTTGAATGGAAAGGGAGGGAGATCGAACTATCGTTTTCATGCAGACCAGGAGACTTGGTATACCTTGCATTTGACTTCCACAGAGGCTATGGAAGAAGGAGAGACCTTTACCCTCCGCAAAGACTTCATGGACAATCTCATCGTCATGCTCAAGCAGATGGGAGTCATCTTCTTGGTGTTTGTGACGCTGGGTGCGGCAGGTACGATTGTCTGTCTGCGCAGCTTCCGGGCCGAACGTGAAGGGCGTCTATCGACACCGAAGTAGCTAAGGAGAATGATAGAGGAAGGGCTGGTGACAAAGGTGGAGTTTCATAACGAATGTGACAATGACGCGCTGGAGTCAGCCAGCCTGGTCTTTGTCTATGGCACCCTGCGCTGCAATGAATGCAATCATGCGGCCTATTTGGCGAACAGTGAACAGGTATCGGACCATGCCTTCCTCGCGGCGCAGCTGTGGGATACGGGACTCGGCTATCCCGCCGTCCTCCCGGATGACCAAGCTCATACCCTGGGTGAGCTCTATCGAGTGACCCCGGAAGTGCTGGGCCGTTTGGATGAACTGGAGGACTACTACGGGCCGGGCGGCCCTAATGAGTATGAACGGGTGGAAGCCGAAATCGACGCAGATGGTCAGCATTACCGGGCGTGGGTATATGTGTATCTCGCAGTGCCGAGCTCCGCACGGCTGATTGCCTCCGGCGATTGGTGTGCGTATCGGCGAGCTCGCCACACAATGGAAGAATAGCTGCTGTTAAACTGTCAAAGCGCATCTGATGAAACATCTCGCTTCGGATGCCGCGAATTAGCTGCCGAAATGCATGTATTGGACGATTCGCTCCCTTCAGCTAACTTAGCTCTCCTATGAATATGAAAAATCATATTCATTTGCTCGTTTTTCCCCAAAACGACGCCATGAACTCGAAATATCGTGTTTATTCAGCTATCTGCAGCGCATATGACCAAAATAGATATGAAATTTCATACTTAAATGAAATCCGCACATGCAATAATTCGCGATGAGTAAGCCCTCCTGATAACCCACTGTCAGTACAAAGCGTCCCTCTGCAAGACAAGAGGGGTGTTTTTCGCGTCTCAATAAATGACAACAAGTGAAACTAAATAATAAAATATGATTGACTTGAAGTTAAGATCAACACATAATAAAAGTGTTCTTGTTGTCAGTTTATTTGAAAAGAGGCGTAACGATGAGCGAACCAACAATCATTACTTGTTATGAACCGATAGATGGTAAGCGTTATCTGGATGAGGTGCAGGACGAAGCGTATCGTGCCTCTTCTCTACACGGGGATGCAGCGGTAGAGGCAGAGATGCGGATCCCGTACCGAGAGGTTGCTAGCGAGGTCGTACAATCACAGCCAAGGACAGCGTCGATGGGGAGCGAGGCGTCGGATGTCCTCTGCTTGTCTGGGGCCTGGCAAATGAAAGGAACGGAGCCCACGGATCCGGGCGACCCCGCGCCAGCGACGGGCTGGTTTGGTCGCAAGGCCAAGGTGAGCCCCGGGATGGAGGAGAGATGGTACGGGTTTGGTCATGACCGGAGTGGCTGGGATGAGGTGCAGGTGCCGACGACGGTTCAGAAGGCGCTGATCGCATTAGGGAAGCTGGAGGATCCAATGTGGAATACGAATACAATGGATGAACTGGAGGAGCACGGAGAACCGAAGGAGCGGCCGCTCTGGTTCCGCCGGACGCGGGTAGAACGCCAGGACTGGTGGTTCGCACGCACATTTGAAGTGTCGGATACCTGGAAGGGGCGGCGGCTGACGCTACGGTTCGACGGCATTGATTATTCCGGCACGGTCTTCGTCAATGGGATATCGCTGGGCCATCATCGGGGGATGTTTGGCGGACCTGACCATGACGTGAGCGGCTTGATCCGCTTCGATGGTCCCAATGAGCTGGTCGTACGTATTGATGCCGCTCCCGAGTCCTGGAATGGCTACCTCAAGGGAAGTCCCGGCTTCGGCTGGCATTACGGGCATCTGATCTCGCTTGGCATCTGGCAGGATGTCTGGCTGACTGCTGAGCCCGATGTAGCCGTGGTAGATCCGTATGTGACGACCCGCACCCTCACGAGTGAGGCTGCCGAACTGGTCATTGACTACGCGGTAAACAGCTGCCTCGGCGAACACGTATCATTGGAGATTCAGGGAGAGATTAGCCGGGTGGCGGCTGACGGAAAGCGCGCCCCCGATTCAACCGGTTCCCTGTGCTTCCGGCAAGAGGTTGCGGTGAGTTACGGTCGCAGCCGCTACCGCACGGCGGTAACGCTGCCGGATCCGGCACTGTGGTGGCCGATCGGCTATGGCGATCCTTCATTGTATGAGCTGCATCTCACGGCCCGTGTTCTTGAAGCATCCTCTTCCCAGGCCGAGGGGCTGCAGAGTTCAGACGATAGGAGTCAAGCGGTTGGCACTCGTACTCGCTTCGGCGTGAGAACGCTGGAGATGCGTCCGCTGCCGGACACGCCGGAGGAGACGGATTACCGCTGGCAGTTCGTTATCAATGGCGTACCGATGTTTATCAAAGGGGCGAACTGGTGCTGGACGGAGCCGATGCTGGAGCGCGACGATGCCAAGCTTGAGAGGATGCTGGAGCTGGCGCGGCGGGCGCATGTCCAGATGCTGCGTGCCTGGGGCGGCGGCATGATTGAGACGGACAGCTTTTACCGCACATGTGATGAGAAAGGCATCCTCGTGTATCAGGAGTTCCCGCTGTGCTGGGGACCGATGGATGCGCCGCACACCGACCTTGGCGTGCTGGACCGGCAGGTTGCCCGCAATGTGAAGCGGCTGCGCAATCATCCGTCCCTGGTCATGTGGGGTGGCGGCAACGAGAACGGGCCGCATGGCGGAGCGGATGAAGGCTTGTTTCTAGTTGGTCGGCGCTGCCGCGGACTCGATCCGTCCAGACCTTATCACCGGACGGATCCGTGGGGCGGCAGCCTCCATAACTGGGACGTGTACCACGGGGGCGAGCCGATGAAGGCCTCGACGCTAGCCAACCCGTCTGTTTTTTATGGCGAATACGGCATTCCAAGCATGACCAACCGCAGCAGCGCAGCTCATTATCTGCCAGAGGATGCACTGGCATCATGGCCGCCGACGGAGGAGAGCCGGGGCTGGCTAGCCCATTCGCACCAGTTCAGTCTCAAGGATCCGATCAAGTCGATGCGCTACGGCGCGTATTTTCCCATTCGCAGCTGGGATGACTATATTCTCAGCTCGCAGACGGCCCAGGGCGATCAGATTCGCTTCGTCGCGGATGTGCAGCGAGCAGGTGCCGGTCGTTCCACAGCCGGTTTCTGGTACTACAAATTCTCGGACCTCTTCCCAGGCCATTCCTGGGCAGTAGTCGATTATTATGGCAGCCCCAAGCTGAGCTATTACCGGGCGCTGCAGGCTTGTCGTCCGCGTTTGGCTTTTGCAACGTTCGAAAAATCTGACGGCTGGTGCTCTGGAGACATCTTCGGCGCTAACCTCTATGCTGGCAACGATACGCTCGAACCGCTGGCAGATGCACTTGTGACAGCAATAGTATATGGTAGCGACTGGCAGGTGCTCTGGATGATGCAGTATGACCGGGTAACACTCGTGCCGGGGGTGACGAAGGAGCTGGATACGCTCTCTCTGACGCTCCCGCAAGAAACCGACATCCGGCCATTTCTATTGGTGATCTCGCTACAGGATCGTGATGGAGATTTGATTTCGGATCAGTGGTACGCCTTCAATGGGCAGGCCAAGTCACCTGAGCTGCTTGAATTTGAGCAGGCTCATCGGAAGGAGAACAATGAATATCCGGGCGAGCTGGCAGGCGAAGCGTTTCGCAGGTATGCGGAGATTACGGATGCACCACTACGCCGCTTGCCTCAGACGACTATCAGTATCCAGGTGAAGTCGGACGAGGGCGGGGGCACGATAGTGGTGCGGAATACAGGAGAAGTACCGGCTTATCGTGTGACGCTGGAGGGGGTTGGCGATGATGCGCATAGCTATCTGTCGGACAACGACTTCGGGCTGGTTCCCGGGCAGGAGAGAGTTCTGCACTATGAGGTGACGGACGGGAATGCCCTTCAGACGGATCTGACTGTTAGGGCCTGGAATGCCGAGCCTGTTCGAATGGAGGAAGAGCTATGACGAAGGGAGGCCACGGGATGGATGTGAAGGAACAGGTAAAGGTGAGCGCAGTGCCCGCTGACTGGTCGGCTCGTTGGATAGGCGGACGGCAGATGGATCACCGGGCATGGACGGAGATTCGCCTGGAGGTGAGCGTGTCCATCGAAAAAGGCGGCGCGGACGTGTTGTTCGGGGTGCGGGACGAGGCGAATTACTACGGATTGACGCTGAACTCCGAAGCGCTGACAGCCACCGTTTATAGGATGGAGAACGGCCAGCAGACGGTATGGTCCGAGGTTGGCGTCCCGGAGTTGGCAGGATCCGCTACAGCGCAGCAGGGTCCGTCCTATGTCACTAGTGAAGCGGTGACCGGAGGTGAGGCTGTCAAGGTTGCCGTCTGTATTGAGAGGACTCAGGAGGCGGTGCGGATTCTCATCGATAGCCGGGAGATCGGCCGCGTGCAACCGCAAGCGCATGATTGGCAGGCGGGAACCATTGGATTTGCAACCAAGACTGGACAGGAAGCAGTCTTCAGGGAACTCCGGGTATTTGATCCGGAGGGACGGGCGCAGGTTGTGAACCGTTTCTACGATCCAGCCTGTCTGGGATTCAGTGCAGGCACAATAGATCGAACGGGCAGCGGCCTTCGTCTCGGTGAATCGCAGCTTGCCTTATGCGAGTCGCCCATTGCTGTAGACCAGCCCTTGCTGCGGACGACCTTCAACGTACCGCCAGGACTCGTTCGAGCTACGGTTCGGGTCTATGCCATTGGCTGGTATGAGCTGCATCTCAACGGCCGCAAGCTGGACGATCGGGTGCTAGCGCCTGCCAACAGTCCCTATGAGCGCAGGATGCTCTATGATGTCTATGATGCTACGGCAGTGCTGCAGGAAGGTGTGAATGCCATCGGACTGTCCCTCGGCAATGGCTACAACATCAATTACTCTCGCTGGGGCTGGAAGTGGAAGCGGGACAAGGCGGCAGTTGCTGTACTCGAGCTGGAGCTGGTGGATGGCCGAATGCTGCAGATTGGAACGGACGAGGACTGGCGGACCACAGATGGCCCGCTACTGCAGCAGGATATCTATGACGGGGAGACGTGCGACGGCCGCCGGAGCTTGGCACTGGCGGGCTGGACGGAAGCTGGCTACGATGAAAGTGGCTCGTCATGGCAGCCGGCCGTTGTTGTCGAATCGCCGCCAGGCGTGCTGGAGCCGCACACGCAACCGCCGATCCGCCCAAGTGTTCCGCTTGCGCCAGTGAAGACGGCTCATCCCAGCGAGGGAGTCACGGTATACGATTTTGGCCAGAATATCGCGGGCTGGGCACGCGTCGACGTGTCTGGCGAGGCGGGCTCGCAGGTGACGCTCCGTTACAGCGAGTTGGTGGATGAGACAGGGGCAATTGATCCATGGACGAACCGGAACGCCCGGGCCACCGATCGCTACATCCTCCACGGCCAGGGACTCGAGCGGTATGAGCCGACGTTTACGTATCATGGCTTTCGCTATGTCGAGGTGACGGGGGAGGCCGAGCTGCATTCCATTGAAGCCGTGCCGATCCGGTCGGATGTCCGCGCAACCGGCAGCTTCCGGTGTTCCAATGCGCTGCTCACAGGCATACAGAGCAACCTCCGCTGGTCGGTGCTTAACAATCTGGTCTCAATCCCCACGGACTGCTGTCAGCGCGACGAACGGACACCTTGCATGATGGATTCGGCCGTGGTCGAAGAAGCGGCGATGCACAATTTTGATATGCGGGAGTATTACATCAAGTGGCTCGGCGATATCTCAGACAGCGCGACCAACCCGGACTGGAGCGGAGACAAGGTGACCCTGCCTTGGTACCTCTACTGGCATTATGACGACAAGGAGACGCTGGCAGCTCATTACGGAACCATGCGAGGTTATGTGGACCATGTAGCCGAGAAGTGGCCTGACTTGATCGTCACAGATGGCTTCGGCGATTGGTGTCCACCTAATGAGGATGGATGGGAGCAGTATTTTCGCGAGGTCGAGATTGTGAACACCACCCTTGCCTACCAGCAGGCGTCGGTCGTCTCGCAGGCAGCTGGCGTACTGGGTCGGGCGGATGATGAGAGACACTATGCTGCTCATGCTGAGCGTATCCGTCAGGCGTTTCAGGATCGGTTCCACAAGGGAGAGGGTCGCTACGGTAGTGGTACCCAGACGTCACAAGTCATGCCGTTGGCGCTCGGTCTGGTCCCGGATATGCTCGTAGAGCAGGCTGTCCAACAGCTGGTGGCAGCCATTCAGGAGAAGGATGGGCATCTCGATACTGGCATTTATGCAACCCGGTATCTGGTGGATGTGCTGGCAGATCACGGCCATATGGACCTGGCATACAGCTTGCTCACCCGGACAACGTATCCGAGCTTCGGGTGGCAGATCGCCCAAGGTGCCACTACACTTTGGGAGCAATGGAGCTTCAAGGGCGGCATGCATTCGCTTGATCATGCCATGTTTGCAGGAGTGGGCACCTCATTCTACACGCGTATCGCAGGCATCCGGCCGCTGAGTCCAGGCTACAGGCAGATCGAGATTCGGCCGTATGCTCCGGTTGGGCTGGACTGGGCGGAGGGCTCGCTGGAGACGGCATATGGTCGCATCGTTGCTGGGTGGCGCCGCGAGGCAGAAGAGCTCATTCTCGAGGTGGAGATTCCACCGGGGACAAGCGCGAATGTCGCGCTGCCCCAACCGGATGGCGAGTTATTGGAGCTTGCCCGCGGGATTGGCGAGGGACAGCATCGGTTTGTTGTACCTGTGCCTGTCGTGGGAACGGAGGCTTAAGAGACGGAGTTGACATGAGCCACAGCGCTAGAACATAGGAGCGGTCCCGCAAGGGCCGCTTCTTTGTTGTGATGGAGCGATGGGGCGCACCGTCGGCAGGCGAAATGAAGTAACATTGTGCACCTAAAAGGGGTGTGGAGTGGGAAATGGAGGGGATGAAGTAACATTGTGCACCTAAAAGGCGTGTGGAGCGGGAAATGGAGGGAATGAAGTAACATTGTGCACCTAAAAGGCATGTAGAGCGGGAAATGGAGGGGGTGGAGTAACATTGTGCACCTAAAAGGCGTGTGGAGCTGGAAATGGAGGGGATGAAGTAACATTGTGCACCTAAAAGGCATGTAGAGCGGGAAATGGAGGGGATGAAGTAACATTGTGCACCTAAAAGACGTGTGGAGCTGGAAATAATGGGAATTAAGTAACATAGTGCACCTAAAAGACGTGTGGAGCTGGAAATGGAGGGGATGAAGTAACATTGTGCACTTAGGTGGTGACAGAGCGAGTGGTTGGCCCAATAAAGTGTTATAGTACATCCGGATGGTGGGCGAGTCGGAGTGTAGACGCATGAACTGCCAAACGGCAGGTAGGGTGGGCTTCTGACTGGGCATGCCACCCTGGGTAGCCCATAAGAAAAAACCTTCACAACCACTCGAAAGTGGAAGTGAAGGTTCCTGTATCCGTGACCTACGGTTGGCTCAGGCCCTGCAGGAGGACAGCGATCATCTTGGAAGCTTCGGCGCGTGTGGCCGTGCCTCTCGGGTTGAAGCGGCCGTCGCCGATGCCTTCAATGATGCCGGCCTGCTGTAACTTGCCGATAGCTGCTACAGCCCATTCGCCAAACTGTGAGCGATCCGCGAAGCTCACTGCCGCCTGATCTGCAGGCAGCGTGTACCCCATCGTCTCCGCATAGCGGGAAACCATCACGGCCAGCTCCTGACGGCTGATCGGCTCGCGCGGCTGGAAGCGGCCCTGACCGGTGCCCTGCACAACACCGCTGTCGTAGCCCCACTGCACATATGGCGCGTACCAGTCGCTGGCCTGCACGTCGGTGAACAATCCGCTCTCGTACGCGGAGGCTTCCGCCTCTGACAGCCGAGCCAAGATGGCAACGAATTCTCCGCGAGTGACCGGCTTGGCTGGTGCGAATTCACCTGCCCCGACGCCTTCGATGATGCCGCGAGCCGACAGGTAGGTGATGTAAGGTACAGACCATCCAGATACGTCACCAAAAGTCACGTGCTGAACGCCAATGCCGTACATGGAGAAGTGAGTCAGCGTCACATACATCATGCCAGCCGCTTCATCATACCAGCCATTGCGAACGACAGCAGGGGAACCGGCGCCAGGCAGATAATACACCACGACTGCCTGCGAATCCTCGGACCCAGCCAGCTCATAAGGAATGCCGAGGCGGACTGTGCCGCCGTCAAATGCCGTTACATTCGTACCACCGACGCTCACCTGTACATCAACAACAGGACGTCCGCCTGTAGCATTGCGGCCAGTAGCTGTCAGCGAGAACGGATCTACCGCTTCGATCTCAAAACGCACCTCGCCTGCTCCCCGGCTTGCCAATGTCTCCAGACTCTTCTGGTCATAAGCGACAGAGCCAAGCGGGCTCGCGAGGACTATGGAAGTAGCTGTACTGCCCCAGAGCAGCGCCGCTGCTTCTGGACTCAGCTGGAGATCGTACGCTGTTCCAGTGGTGGTACCACCGCTCAGGCGGATCACCAGTTGCCTGGACTGCGCACCGTTCTCGCGAAGAGCTTCCAGAACGGGAGCGAGTCTCTCAGAACTAAGAGTGACGGTCATCCGACCGTTCACTTCCACCGGTGTTACCGTCACGGTGACGCCACGTGAGCCTGGTGTTACGACTGGATCAGATCCGCCTGCTGGAGGCCGGGTTGTACCAGGTTCTTCCCCATTGTTTCCTCCAGGCAAGCCAGTAGGAGGACCGCCAGGGGTGCCTGTATCCGGGCCTCCACTGTTACGCACCGCTACAGCATTCGATACTTCTTGCCCACCAGATACGGCCACAACGTTGTAGCTTGATCCAGCCCATGCCTGCGGCACTGAGATGGTAACACGGTAGGCACCATCGGCAACCTTTTGTGTATCAAAGAAAACGATCTCGCCATCCAAGCTGCGAATGCTGAGGATGACCTCAGCACTCGGAGCTGTGCCTGACAACGTCAGGTTTTGCCCGGCTGTCACCACGGCAGGGGTCTGAAGCGTGAGCTCAGCCGCATATCCCCGCGTAGGCAGCAGGACGATCATAAGAGACAACACCAATAGACTGGCTATCCATCGTTTCAAGCGAATTCCTCCTCTAGCGATCCCCATGGCTTACTCCACTCCATAGGCTTCCGCCAGCACCTGGCCGTTTGGCCCGTCTACATCGGAAACGACCATGATTTTTACTTTTTTGGTTGCGCCGATCCGGATGGCCTCATCTTGAACCGGAGCACCGGCCGTTACTTTTTTGATCATGGTAGAACTAGGCGTCGTGGCGCCCTGGCCCTCATAGACCTGGAAAACAATATAGTAATCGTCTCTGTAAGTTGGCGCCGCCTCTACTGCATCGACCGCATACGAGTAGGTAGCCATGCCGTTTGCCGTCTGCTTGTTCACTTTCAGTTCAAAAGGCAGCCTCGGCTGTGGCTCGACATAGCCTTCGTTCAGCTGATATACCGCTACAGTGCCGCTCACCTCGTGGGCAGCCAGCAGGAGCGGGTAGCCGGTCGGACTGTGTTCTGGCTTAATAAATTTGAGCCCCTCCGGCGAGACATCGCCCCGAACTGCTGCACTGAAATCTCTCGTATTAATGTAGTCATAGAACTTGGCATCTGCCGGGCTCGTGATGTCGTACATCATGACACCGCCGATACGCTCCAGACCGACTGCAGCATAGATCTTGCCGTCCACCTCGATGACCTTCACATCCTCCGGCTCCGGTCCTTTCTTGGAGCTGCGGTTCTTCAGCGTCACATTGCTGTTGGAGGCATTGAAGTGATTCGGGAACAGCTCGGCTGTAATCCGTTCGAAGTCACTGCCGCTGTCGAATACCAACTCCATGGTCTCGGCATCGAAGATCGAGAAGGAGCGTCCACCGAGAATGTACGTTGCCTCCGAATTCAGGCCGTCATGCGCCTCGCTGATCAAGGCATCAAAATTGTTGCCGTCGATCGTCGCTGTGCGGAGATTGGTGTAGTCGCCCCATTCTCTGGCATCGCCTTCGTTAGGCGTCAGGATATACGTCTTGCCTGCAATTTCGGCTACTGCGAGTCCATCTGGCATATGCACGCCATATACCGGATGATTCTTGATATCGATCGTGTTGCCGCGGAACAGATCCAGTTCATTGCCTGGCTGGCTATGGTCCTTGAAGCCGAGGCCTTTGACGCTTGTAAACTCGCCTTTTTCGATATCCAGGGTGGCAATGGCATTGGCTTCTTGCAAGGAAATATAAGCGGTCTTGCTGTTCGAGGCTACCGCTACATATTCCGGTTCAAGATCAACCGAAGGGGCCGCACCTTTCTTCAGGATGACCTGAGAAGCTACAAGCTCGGCGCGCTTGGAGTCACTATCGAACGCATCAAATGTAACAATCCTCGCAGTGGCCTGTTCTAGACCGCCGGACAGATCGATCATCGAAACCGAGCCTTTTGGATCAACAATACCTTCCCCATAGCCCTTGCGCGGCTCGCCTTCGTCCGCTGTCAGAACATAACGTCCATCAGGTGTGAAGGTGACCATGTCAGGCTGAACGCCAACACGGATATGCTTCACCAAGTTGCCATTGTAGTCGAGGAAGAGAACAGCTCCACTCTTGGTATAGTCGGCTTCCTGAACCGAAGCGGCAATCAGCTTGTGCTCGGTGTTGATATCAATGCTCGTAATATCAGCCAGCGCAAAGTCTTCCAGCAGTACATCCATTTCTTTCATTTCAATCCGCTTATCGAGTGTCATCGTGTTGCCAGGCTTGTTCTGCAGATCCGACAGACTGACAATATCAATCGACTGGGTGGCCCCATTGACGAGATACATCTTGCGGTTATCCGGATTGTAAGCCACGATTTCAGCAATGCCGCCATCTTCGCTAGTCATGCCAGTGGAATAGCTGCCCAGGTGGGAGAAGCCGCCTTGCTTCTCGGCAATGATCAGGCGGCGCTCGGCGTCGATGGTGCTGAATGCTTCGGCTGTCAGCTCGCGAATGTGTTTGATTAGCGCCTCATCCAGCGAGTTGAACTCGTTGATCAACGCTGGAGCTTGAAGTACGGTATATCCGTCGCCGCCAGCACCCATGAAATCATTGGTGGCTACGACATAAGATTTGTTCATATCGATAGACTCGCCGCCGACTTGGATATCGATGACGCGTCCTTTTTCGACAGGCGTGCTGCCTGCCATGCCAGCCACCTTCTCCACGGTCACTTGCATGCCACCGAAATGAGGGAAGGAGCCTGCACCGAACGTCATGCCTTGCTCGATGGCCGCTTTAATCTGCGCACCGGTCAAGGACTTGGTGATAATAAAGTTGCCAAAAGGCAGAACGTTAATAATATCTCCGTTGCTGATGTCTCCGGCAGCAATCGATTCACGAATACCGCCGCCGTTGGTCATGGCAATGTCCGCACCGGTCTCGGCAATCATCGAATCGGTGATCAAGCGACCGAGGTTGGTCTCACCGCTACGAACGTTGTTACGCGCTCCGTCAAGGGCAATTGGGCTATTGCCCACGATGACATCCAAAATCGCCGATTGGCGTTCAATAATGGCTTCATACTCCGCTTTTACAGCCGCGTCTTGAGGATATTCTGCCAGTGGCAGATCGGCAGCAGCTTTGCTTACTGCATTCACTGCTGTTACTTCTCCTGCTTCCTTGTTGTAACCGATCGTTACGACACCGACATTTTTGAAATGCTCACCAGTGCTGGCGATAGGTACGCCGTTGACCTTTGTACCCGTTGGATAGTTACTGTGGCTGTGGCCATCCACGATCAGATCGAGTCCGCCAACTTGCCTTGCAATATCCGTACTCTTGATCGTACTCGTCTCATCGTCGCCGAGATGTGTCAGCGCAATGATAATGTCTGCGCCTGCAGTTTCCAGTTCAGCCACCGCTTCTTGAGCAGCCTCGACCACTTGCTCGTCTGTGCCAAAGTCAACGCCGACCACGTTGTTGGGGTTGGTCTTGTACGCCGTCTCAGGAGTTGTCAGACCGAACAGGCCGATCTTCACACCATCAATCTCTTTCATTTGCGTGTTTGTGTCAAACAGGGGATTACCGTCTTTCTTAGTATTGGCCGACAGCAGAGGCACGCCGGACAGGGTCTCCAGTTCCTTCAGTCTAATTACACCGTAGTTGAAATCATGGTTGCCTGGAGAAAGGGCGTCGAAGCCAACGGCCTTCAGTAGCTCGGCAATTCCTTGTCCGCGCTCAATCGAGGCGAAGGATTGGCCATGGAACGTGTCGCCGGCATCCAGAACGAGCTTGCCGTCTGCATTTTCGCTTTCCACATCAATAAAGGTTTTAAACTGAGCGTAGCCAACCTGTGCATGATTAGCCGGCGGGGAGGTGGCATAATTCGCACGCGAATGAACATCATTAATGTGGAACACTTTAATGATGGTATCGTCTTCTCCCGGCTCTTCGCCGCCAACAGGCGCAAGACCCCAAGCGCCGTCTGCGATACTGCGCGGGCGGTATTGGTCGATAAAGGCCACCAATGCAGCTTCAGAAGTAAATTGACTAGCTTGAAAACGGAGGTTCTCAAAATCGACTAAGTTGTCATCCGAATCCTTAAAATCCACACGACGCACGGATTGCTGCTTGGAAATTGAAGCAATCGCTTCACCTTCAAGGGCTGTTTCACCTACAACGACCTGATCCATAATCGTATCGCCGTTCGAAAGACGAAGGCTGTACTGGCTATTGTCGATATAGCGCCCGGACCATTCCTGATCAAACTGCCCAATCGAGTAGACCTGAAGGCTTGTCGTCTCTGCAGCTCCCCCAATGAGATAGGAACTGTAGCCTGGGAGGGTTCCGCTCAGATCGAGACTTACCCACTGTCCGTTGGTATTCCCCAGATGAGAACCGCCACGATTCGAAGCATAATCTACCCGCCAACCCGTCAAATCCACTTCGTCCGATGAAGGATTGTACAATTCAATAAAGTTGTGTGTGAACGGTGTGTCACTCTTGCCGCCGCCGCCAAATACTTGATGAATAAGGAGAGAATCATTTCCCGGCGCAGCTTGTACCGCTTGTTGGCCAGTCAAGCCAAGCATCAGCGGCATAATGAGTGCAAACGTCAATACGACAGACATCATTCTTGTCAGTCTCTGCTTCAACCTTCTTTTCATACCAGTTCTCCTTTATACTTGTCTTTTTTTGCTATGTTTCTTGAGTCAGGGCTTCTTCTGTAATTTGGC
Source organism: Paenibacillus daejeonensis DSM 15491 (assembly GCF_000378385.1). Lineage (GTDB taxonomy): Bacteria > Bacillota > Bacilli > Paenibacillales > Paenibacillaceae > Paenibacillus_D > Paenibacillus_D daejeonensis. Next base: position 80,723 of record NZ_KB899663.1, read on the forward strand.
GGATATTGATGGAGCCGCGTGCCCCTTCATGAACAAGATCGGGGAGAATCTTTTCCAAGAAATACGAGACACAATGCAAACGAATGTTTTTGATTTTCACCAGCGCCTGACGGTACATGATGACAAACTCTTTCTCCGTGTTGCCTCGTTGCAATTCTGCAAATGCCTCATACACCTGATCCATCTTGTCGGCCACCTCCAGAATGAGGCCTTCGAGTGAGCCGTCCTTGCCTTCTCGTAGCTGTCTGCGGAAGATCGCTTGCAGCTCCTCCGGAATGTTTTCCTCAATGAAATGCTCGACCATACCTTCTTCCACCTGCTGGAGGAGGGAGCGGAGCTCTGTGCTGTAGTGCTTAACGGGCGTCTTGATGTCACCGATAAAAATTTCGCCGTAATCGTGGCTGCTCGTAATCTCGTACAGCTTCTTCCAATCCACGATCGCGCCATGCTGCTCCTCGATGTCCGCCAACGTTTTGGCATACTGAACGACCTTCCAGGAATGTGCGGAGACGCTGTGCTCCTCGAATTTGAATTTGCCGGGGCAGCGAATAATTCTCTCCAAGTCATTTAATGATCTGAAGTACGTATGCAGTCCCATAGGATGTACCTTCCTTGTCTATGACATATCATGAAATTCATTGCATGACATGGCTTCATCATACCTTCACACTGTTTGCGGGGAATCAACCGAACGTTAAGGGGATGTAAGGCGCGGACAGGATTGTTAACAGGCTGTAGCAAAAGGGGAGTTTTCCTTGTCATTCTGCAGGCATTAGCCGATAATTGTTACTAATGGGGAAGAAGTGACAGAGAGTAGGGGGGAATTGGAGTGACCGAAGAAAGCAGCCATACGTATGGCATCAGTAAATTTGCATCAACCTCGGACGGAAGAAAGCTTCATTATATGGTGAAAGGCTCAGGGGAGCCGACCGTCGTATTCGAATCAGGCATGGGCGCATCGCGCTCCAATTGGGGACTTGTGCAGCCGGCCATCGCCGAACGCGTGCGTACAGTCGTCTATGATCGGGCCGGATTTGGCAAAAGCGATCCTGACCCCGCCCCGCGCACATTGGCGCGGATCGCAGCGGATCTTGGCGAGCTGTTGACTGCACTGGGGCCGGGCCCCTTCATCCTGGTCGGACACAGCTGGGGAGGACCGATTGTGCGGACGGCTGCGGCAGCGGATCGATCGCGAATCCAGGGGCTGGTGCTGGTCGATCCATCAGATGAGCATTGCGACATGTATTTCAACCGCTCGACCCGCGTGTACTTCCGCATGTCACGGCCGCTCTATCCGCTGCTGGCACGCACGGGACTGTATAGAAAGATGGGCAGTGGGCCCGGAAACGTGCAGCCCGCCGATGTGGTAGCGGATCATCAAGCCGAGGATTTCACAGTCCAGGCTGCCCGCACCGCAGCTGCGGAGCTGACGACGTTCATCAACGATCTGGAGCGGCTCCGCACGGAGCGGCCAGACCTGGGCAGCCTGCCACTGACGATCATCTCCGGAGGATTGACGACCGGTCCGGAGCGCAAGATTCGCCCAGCCGTGATGGCGGCCCATCAGCAATCGGTAGCTGCTTACGGTGGCCGTTTAGTGGAGGCGCCGCAGTCGGGCCATATGGTGAATTTTGACGAGCCGGAGCTTATTGTAGAAGAAATCATCCGCATGCTGGAATAGGAACAAAACAATAGCAGCCATCCTCCTCTGGGGGATGGCTGCTATTGTACAAGTTGCCCACATAGGATAGACAGCCTCGAGGCTGAGAGCTCTCAATTCCACTCTAAGTCTTCAATTATTTGGGAGTAGATGGTACCATGGGTATAGACATAAACGGAAGGGGAGGAATAAATGAACATCCGAATTGTTGCGATGCTTTTGCTGGGTTTGCTGGTCATCGCAGGCTGCCAGGGCAACGATGAAGATGCGGTTGAGCAGGAAACGGTGGAAGGTTTCAGTAGCAATGAGTATACGCTGGTGGATGGATATTACGAACCAGATGGATACAAGCAAGTGAATTCCATTACGTACATCAAGGATAATCGGCATGAGACCGTTGCGGTGATTGTTGCCATTGAAGATTATTACGACGCGGATCACAATTATATAAGAAGTCATTTTGTTGACCTGCAAACGCAAAAGTCCAAATTAACCTATGCCGAGAGCACTCGGAATCATAGTCAGGATATTGAGGGCCCGCTTACGATTCATATTCCGGAACAGGACACGGAGTTTCGTCCGCGGTACCTGACTGAGGAGCAGCTAGCAGAAATCCGGGCTCACATTCTGCAGGTGCGTGAAGAAAATTCGTAATATTTATTATAGAAGATAAAGTGGGGGAAACGATGAACGACTATCAAACGGTAATCCGTACAGCGAAAGCACTAGCCTGCGAAATTATCCGCCCGGCCGGCGAACTGGCCAAATCCAGCTTCGACCGGGTGGCGCAGGTTCAGATGAAGGGTGAACACGGCGATCTGGTAACGGAGGTCGATACGCTGGCGGAGGAGCTCATCCTGCCTCGTATTCGCGAGGTGTTCCCGGATCACCAGATCCGCAGTGAGGAAGCGGGCATCAGCGGCGAGGCGGGCGATTGGCTCTGGATGATTGATCCGCTCGATGGGACGAATAATTTTGCTATTGGACTTAGTATATTCGCGGTTTCCATTACGCTGATGTACCGACGGGAGCCGGTGCTGGGTGTTGTCTATGAGCCGATGACGGACAGGTTGTTCGTGTCAGTACGTGGTGAGGGAGCCACCTGCAATGGACACCGCATGGCCGTGAAGCCGGTACCCAACTTGGTCAAAGGGACCGTCGGCTGGATTCAGGGGCATGTCGTGCAGCGGGATGTCCGCGCAACCCAGCTCAGGCATTACATTGACGGAACCTACAAGCGAATGCTTCGCTTATGGGCGCCTACAGTGCTCTGGTGCCTGCTGGCCAAGGGTGACATTCAGGGCATTGTGCTGTACAACTCGGAGGGCGACGATTTGTACTCGGGTCTGCTTATGGTAAGAGAAGCCGGGGGTGTGGTGATCGATTTTGACGGCCGGCCGGTAATCGGCATGTGCGAGGAGCCCTATCTGATCGCTTGTCATCCAGATCATCAGGAGCAGCTGCTGGAGACGGTAAGAAGCGGACTTCGTCTCTCGTAACTCTCCGTCTGCAAACGTACGAGACTAACGGTTCAGATGCCGATTCCGAAATTCCCCAGGCGTCATGCCCTCGGATGCCATGAATTTTTTGTTGAAATAGCTAAGTCCCGGATAGCCTGAGTTAATAGCCACTTCCTTAATGGGGATGACGGGCTGTTGAACAAGCAGGTGCTTGCTCAGCTGGATTCTGCATTTGGTCATGTAGGATACCGGCGTCATGCGGGTGACTTTCTTGAACAGGCTACAAAAGTAATTTGGCGTATAGCCAGCTTGCTCTGCCCATGCTTCCAGTACAAAAGGGAGGTGGGCTTTTTTCTGCATAAGGGGCAGCAACGCCAAGATCTTGTCACTGCTATTGACGCTGCGATAATGGGAATATGGGATCGCATGACTGACAAATTCGATCAGCACCCCATAGGAGAGCGCAGAGATTCGAGAAGGCCGCAAAAAGTTGTGCGCTTCAATTTCATCGAGCAACTCATCAAAAGTCAACTGCAGCAGCTCGCTATCATTCATCGTCCAGATCGAGGACTGATGAAATCCATTCTCGGATAGGAAGGTGGGCAGCGTACTCCCATACATTTGCATCCAGTATACATTCCAAGGGTTGTCATCCGAGCTGTAATAGCGCATAGGGGAGTGAGGCACATGCCAAAAGGCGTCCCCGGCCCGCAGCTGATACGTATCCCCATTTAACTCCAGAATGCCCGAACCTTCCGCGACATAATGCAAGCTGTAATCCCGCACCCCACCCAGCCGGGTGACATTGTGGCCTTTTTTGAAAGGCCGATTGTAATTGCCTGCAGAATGGGGGAAACACGAAAAGCGAAATTCGGAGAAATTCGGCAAATAAAACTCTCGACTCACACGCATAACATTCGCTCCAAATCATGATGTAGTAGAGGCTGCATTTACAGTATAGGCCAATTTGGAATCGGAATAAAGTTGTATAGAGGGCATTTAACGGTAGATTAGATCAAGATAAGATGACTTTTCACAAAGGATTTATCGTAAAATAATGTTATGTTTCGTAATTACGTTGCAGGGTTTTCACGCTATAATGAAAGGCAATGGGCACGTGGCAAGTCGCTCGTATACCAACCAAATGGAGGGTTCAATTACATATGAGTATTCGATTCAGCAAACCTGCAGTCTATTGGACGGAAGCGCTTCCCGTAGGGAATGGCAAGTTGGGTGCGATGGTGTTCGGCGGTGTCGAGAGCGAGCGCATTCAGCTTAACGAAGATACGTTGTGGTCAGGGGGGCCAAGAGATTGGAATAATCCAGAAGCCAAGGAAACGCTGCCTAAGATAAGAGAGGCTCTGGCCAAAGAAGATTACGCGGCAGCGGATGCGCTTGGCAAGCAGATGATGGGGACGTATACACAATCTTATCTGCCCCTGGCGGATCTGCAGCTGACGATGGAGCATGGCAATAAGTATAGCGGTTACAAGAGAAGCTTGGAGCTAACAGACGGACTGGCTAAGGTGACTTATCGCGTGGGAGACACGGTCTATACACGGGAGATTCTGGCCTCGCATCCACACCAGGTGATCGCCATCCGGTTGGAGGCGAGCAAGCCAGGTCAACTTAACTTTCGCGCGCGAATGACGAGTCTGCTCCGCTATAGAAGTACAGTGGAGGCCAATGTGTATGCCATTGATGGCATTGCACCCGAGCAGGTATGGCCCAGCTACTGTGACAAGGAAGAGCCTGTTCAATATGGACACCCTGAGCAAACAGACGCGCTGCGTTTTCATGCACGGCTGACGATTCAGCAGGAGGGAGGCGTGGTAGAGCAGCTATCGGACAGCCTGCATGTTCATGGTGCAACCTCTGCCGTGTTGTATATTAGCGCCGCAACAACCTTCGATCCCGAGACCGGGACAAGCCGTGTGGAGCGTGACCCTGCAGCCATTGCAGCCCAGACGGCAGCAGCTGCGATCGGGGAGACCTTCGAGGCGTTGAAGGCTGCTCATATTACGGATCACCAATCCTTGTACAACCGAGTCAAGCTAGACCTGGGCACAAGCTTGGCCCCGGCCGAGATGGATACGGATGAGCGAATCGCCGAGTATGGCAGCAAGGATCCCGGGTTGGTGGCGCTGCTCTTCAACTACGGCCGGTATCTGCTTATTGCCTCTTCGCGGCCCGGTTCCCAGCCGGCCAATTTGCAAGGCATCTGGAATGAAGAGACGCGCGCGCCATGGAGCAGTAATTATACACTCAATATTAATGCGCAAATGAACTACTGGCCAGCGGAGAGCTGTAATATGCCTGAGCTGCACGAGCCGATGCTCGCCTTCATTGAACGACTGGCGGTGAATGGACGCCGTACAGCAGAGATTAATTACGGTGCACGCGGTTGGGTCGCCCATCATAACTCTGATCTCTGGGCACAGACAGGGCCAGTAGGCGACTTTGGGGACGGCGATCCGGTGTGGGCCCTGTGGCAGATGGGGGCGGTATGGCTTACACAGCACATGTGGGAGCACTACCTGTACAGCGGCGACCGGGCATTTCTGGACGAGCGCGCCTACCCGATTATGAAGGATGCGGCCTTGTTCTGTCTTGATTGGCTCTATGAAGACAGCGAGGGACGACTGGTGACCGGGCCTTCGACTTCACCGGAGCACAAATTTATTTTTGGCGGATCGGCTCATGCGGTCGGTGTAGCAGCGACCATGGATTTGGCGCTGATTGCAGAGCTGTTCGACAACTGTATTGCTGCGGCAGGCATCACGGGTAGCGATGAGGCGTTTGCCCAAGAGCTGCAGGATGCCAAGGATAAGTTGTATCCGTTCCAGATCGGTCAACATGGGCAGCTTCAGGAATGGCACAAGGATTTTGAGGACGAGGATCAACATCACCGTCATGTCTCACATCTGATCGGCGTCTATCCCGGCCGTCTGTTCACAGCGGCATCCACGCCGGAGCTGTTCGAGGCTTCGCGCACGTCGCTGGAGCGCAGGGGTGATGAGGGCACAGGCTGGAGTCTCGGTTGGAAGGTTGGCCTATGGGCAAGGTTCGGGGACGGCAACCGGGCGGAGCGGCTCCTTGCGAATATGCTGCGGCTGGTCCGAAGCGATCAGAAAAACAATGAGCGGGGCGGCGTCTATGCGAATCTGTTCGATGCGCATCCACCATTCCAGATCGACGGCAATTTCGCAGCGACCGCCGGCATTGCAGAGATGCTGCTGCAGTCTCACCAAGGGTACCTGGACTTCCTGCCAGCGCTGCCGGACCAGTGGTCTGTCGGATCAGTCCGTGGTCTGCGGGCGAGAGGCGGTTACGAGGTGGAGCTGGCTTGGGAGAGTGGCCTGCTGAAGTCGGTCAGCTTATCCTCGCGTTACGACCAGACATGCAAGCTGGCGGGGGCCGCGAAACCTGCTGGTATCGTCAGCGGCACCGAACAGGTAGAGTGGAGCGTAGGAGCGGATGCATTAGTTAGTTTCGAGGTGAAGGCAGGACGCACGTATCAGCTTCAGTTTTAGGGGATAGACGGGGCGCGGGGGAAGTCAGCAGGTACTGACTTCCCCCGCGCCTTGTTTGGCTTGCTGGGTGTTTGGATGGAAGCTGCGCTGCTGGGCTGCTGCTCTGTGTAGCTCCTGAGGAAGCAGGCAGCCGGATGAGGCGCCAGGAGGCAGTTGGAGCAGGTGTGTGGGAGCGCCGCAGTCGGCTGTAAGGCAAAAAACTTTCGTTGGAGCGTGTGCGGGAGCGCCGCAGCCGGCTGTAAGGCAAGAAACTTTCGTTGGAGCGTGTGTGGGAGCGCCGCAACCGGCTGTAAGGCAAGAAACTTTCGTTGGAGTGTGTGTAGGCGCGTCGAAGTCGGCTGTAAGGCAAGAAACTTTCGTTGGAGCGTGTGCGGGAGCGCCGCAACCGGCTGTAAGGCAAGAAACTTTCGTTGGAGTGTGTGTGGGGCGCCTCCGTAGCCTCCAAGTACAGAAAGTTTAGTTGGAGGTTGCGGTGTGCGCAAAATTAAAGAAAATTTAGTTAGAGGCTGGCGGTGTGCGCAGAATGGTGGGTGTAAGTAAACAAAGTTTAGTTGGGGTTGGTGGTGTGCGCGGAATGGTGGGTGTAAGTAAAGAAAATTTAGTTAGAGGCTGGCAATAGCTTACCATAGCCGCCTCTAACTAATTATACTTTCCTAGGAGCCAAGTTGGAGCACCCGTGGGAGTGTCCGTATTTGTGTGCTTATAGCTGACTTGGGGCCTGTCCTGGCATGGACCGCCCCCTCAGCAATTGGCTGGCACGGACCACCGCTCAAGCGTTGGCTGGCATGGGGCATTTACGGCAGTATTCGTCGGACATCTCGTAATAGTAGCAGCAAGTTCGCCGTTGTGCGCCAGTGGCAGCAGCCAGATCTCCACACGAGGTGTCGGGCATGAAGCGGGCAAAAGGATTCTTGCGTTCGCCGAATAGCTCCGGAGCCGCATCCACCAGCACATACGCAGCGTCCTCGCGACTGTGCGGCGCTGCTGCTGCAGCTTCCGCCAACAGCGGTCCAATGCGAACGAACACATTCTCCCACAGGACGGTCTTGGATACCTGAGCGGCCTTGGCCAACGAGTGCAGCAGCGGTGTCAGATGCCCGTCGAACAACTCTCGCAATACATGCTCGCGCCACACCCGGCGACCTTCTGGACCGGGTTCCCATACCTGATATCCCGTGAGAGCCAGATCAGGAAAAGTCGTTCGACCAGGCTCCAGCGCCGGATCAGGCGTAATCAACACACATTGCTGCGGCGTAGGCAGCAATGCTTTGTTGAACTGGGTCATCGCGTACACCACAGGTGATGCGAGCAGATAGCCATAGCGTTTGGCCAGCATGGATGCGGCTACTCGGGGCGAAGGGGCGCCAATATAATCGGCCAGCCAGTCCAGGTACTCCGCGCAGCTCTGCGGGTCCAGCAGTTCGCTAACCGGAATGGAGCGGATCAGGGTCCGCTCCGGATCGCTCATGGCCAGGCCGAAATCCTCCGATAGCTCCCGCCATTCCTCTGGGGTTAGCGTTGCCTCGTGATTAAGCCTCATCCAGCAAAAGCTCCGCAATCTCATCGACAATCAGGTTAATGGCGATCGGACCGTAATAAGCGATCCACTGGGTGGTGTCAACAGTGTAGACTTGATCCTGCTGGACAGCTTTTAGCGACTTCCAAACCTCTGTATCCTGTACGCTGTCGACATCCTCTTGGAACATGGCGTTCGTCAGCAGGAAGTAATGGTCGGCATCCACATCCGGCAGCACTTCCAGGGAAATCTGGTATGAATCATCCTGATCATTCAGTAGAGGCGGTAAATTCAATCCCAGATCGTTATACAAAATCGCGCCTGTCCGGTGCTCTGGCGGGTGAATTCGAATGGCGCCATCGCGAGGACGGATCAGGGCAACCGTCTCGTCACCTAGCTTGGCTGCAAATTCTTCCTTCAACTGAGCCGTTTTTTGCTCGTAGGCAGTCAGCAAATCCTGAGCTTCCTGCTCCTTTTCAAGAATCTTACTCATCGTAACGAGCGTATCACGCCAGTCTTCATCGAAGTCCAGCATGAGGGTAGGTGCGATTTTGCTGAATTGATCATAGAACTGCTCCTGGAAGCCAGTACAGATAATCAGATCGGGATTCATCTCCAGGATCGCTTCCATATTGGGCTCATCGCGTGTGCCAAGAACCTTGACATCGGTCAGCTTGTCCATCAAATATTCAGGAAAATCGGTGTCTGAGCCAGCTGAGGTCACACTGCCGATTGGCTTCTCGTCGATAGCGATGAGCTGGTCGGCAAACTTGTTGTCCAGAACGACGATACGTTCCAGTTTTTGCTCCAGGGTGAAGTCGCCTCTCAGATCCTGAATGGTAAGCGGGTAATTGCCTTGTGCCGTCTGTGCGGCATTGTTGCTAGCATTGGCATTCGTGCCTTGGGTGGCGTTGTTTGCCGGTGCATTCGTGCCCGTTCCGTTGGCGGGGCCGGGTCCTGCGTTGGAGCACGCTCCAATAATCAACATCAAACTCAATAACAGACTGACAGCTAATGTCCCCTTTGTACGTCTAAGCAATGGTGTCTCTCCTCCACGTGTGTAATGATAATGATTTTCATCTTCATTTACACTATACGGAAGAACGCCTCTCGCTCCAATGGGGGAGGGCGACATCAAGGATGGACTTCTGCGACATCGCGCGCGATACTGCATCGGCGACATACCTGTGTACTTCTTGAATGCCCGGCTGAAATAGTAGCTATCCGTATAACCCACAGCTTCGGCCACTTCCCGAATGGGAGCTCCGGTTGAGTATAGTAGCGTTTGGGCCTGGCGCATGCGGATCTGGTTGACGTACTCCATGGGGCTGGTCCGGAGACTGGCTTTGAACTGGCGTTGAAGCTGCCGGGTTCCGTATTGCAGCTGGGAAGCTAACTCGCTCAAGGTAAGTGGCTCTGCATAATGTTCTTCAATGAAGAGCATAGCCGCTCGGACAGGGTCAGGCTGTAGCATCGCTGCCGAATCACCAGCTTCGTGTAATTGATTAAGCAGCTCATAGATCCATTGATGAAACAGCGCACGCACGTGGAATCTCTCGAGTGGTGTGTTCTTGTGCCATTGCTGGTGCATCCGGTCCATCTTGATATATAACTGCAGGGGACGCAGGGGAGCCAGTCCATACTGGGCACGGAACGGGTTGTTCTCCCGCATCATGCGTTCAAGCTCGAGACGAGCAGGGCTCACAAGTGCAGCTTTGTAATATAAAAGATAATACACCGCCTGCTCGTGCGCCTCGGTGACGGCCAGTTCAGCCCCTTTGCCAGCATGACACACATAGCCTTCGGGAGCATCATAGGTGCGGCCGTCGATGATGACCTGCGCAGCGCCATCTGCAATAAGAACAAAGGTATTGGCAGGCAAGCGCGGTACATGCTCCATTTCTCCGGGCTCCAGCACAGAACGGCGGATATCGAGGACCCGGATGGCGCTGTGTTGCCATAGCGGCAGTTGATCCAATATGGTCAAGCTTCTCACCTTCCATTGCGAGATTGCTTTTTACCGCTGATTATATCAGCATTGCCTTCAGGTGAAAAGCTGGAGGACATTGGATGTCGAAATAGAACCAGAAAAGGTCGACTATTTTTAGTTACACGTATGATACAAGTATGATATAATGAGGAAACTTTTGGATAATACGGCACATCAATTTCTTTTATGAATTGAAATCGCTTACAAGCTAACTAGTGGCATTTACGTTAGTTAAATGTCAGATATAATGAAAATGTGTTATGAAAATAACCTTGACCATGTTAACTATCCTTTATATAATTAGATACAGGTACGATACAACTACCTAATTCGGGGAGGTTAAAAGATGAAACGATTTAGAATGGTTGTGCTCCTGCTGACCATCCTGTCACTTGCGATTGCTGGTTGCTCCAGTGAACCGGCAGCAGAGAGTGGGACAAACGGCACCGGAGAAGCCGGGGCAACCGGCGAGGCGACCACGCCTCCCGCAGACAGTCCTTACGCAGAGAAGCTGGATCTGAAGCTATTCCTCGGTGCACTGCCAGGCGCTGATAGTAATCTGCCGCCAGGTGACAAGGATTTCGTTAAGCAAGCAATAGAAGAGAATTTCAACGTATCCCTGAATGTGGAGTACATGCCAATGGGCGCGGATCGCACAAGCAAGCTGAATATGCTGCTGGCCTCGGGAGATACGCCAGACCTGTTTGTATCACTTGGCTCAGATGCGCAGAAGTATGTAGCAGATGGAATTGTCGCTAATGTTCAGGACCTAGTGACGCCTGAGAAAACGCCGAATTACTTTGGCTGGATCAAGGAGGAAGAGGTGGAACGCTTCCAGGTAGCCGAAGGGGTTCAGCGTCTGCCGTTGCCGTTCAGCCGCGAGATTTTCCGTTCCTACTATATCCGTCAGGATTGGTTGAACAACCTGGGACTGGAAGTGCCCACAACCTACGATGAAATGATCGAGGTCATGCGCCAATTTACGCATAGCGATCCTGACCAGAACGGACGAAATGATACGTACGGTTATACGACAATAGGCAACGGCAACTCGATTCCGCTCGATTTCCCGGCTTATATCAAGCATGGCCTGGTCGGCCCGACGATGATCGAGAATAACAAATTCGTTGACGTTCAATCGGATCTACGGGTGGAAGGCGTACTGGATGACGTCAAGGCGATGCTGGATGAAGGACTTGTGGACCCGGACTGGTTCCTGGCCAAAGGCTCGCAAGCCATCGACAAAGCTGCGCAAGGTCGGGCAGGCATTATTATGTCGGCGGAGCGGGGATTTGCCTTTGACAGCAATCCGGCCAGTATTCAGAACAAATCCAAGGCGGTCAATCCCAATGCAGACTGGGTGCCATTCCACCCATTTGCCGAGACGGGGGTATGGACCGCGAACCTGACAGACCAGGCCATTCTGTTCTCGCAGGCTGCTTATGACAAAACGCCGGAGAAAATCGAGCGTGCAGCCGCCATCCTCGACTGGCTGTGCAGTGAAGAGGGCTTCTTGCTCACCCACTATGGTGTCGAGGGCCGGGACTATACGCGTGATGGCAACACCATTACCCTGAATCCGGAAGCTTACCAGAAAAATATTATCGAGCAAGGAAACTTCCTGGCCATCTGGGGTTCTGTCGTACCACTGGAGCCCGCCGTCCTTGAATTGGAAGTCAACGATCCACTCATGACCGAGCGCGATCAGGCCATTGTTGATACGATCAAGAGCTACACCATTCTGCCGTCCATCGGCCGTAACGTATCACCGCCACAGGGCTTCAATATCGGAGACTTCCGTTCCAAAATGCGTGAGTTCCAAGTGAAGATCGTCTTTGACGAGCCAGACGCCTCCAATTGGCCAACCTACCGCGAAGAGCTCATGACCGAGTACCGTGGCCAGGAAATGCTGGATGTGTACGAGGAGCAAATCCGCGCGGTCGGATTACTGAACTAATCATCGCCAGGTGACAGCGGGCCGCTGGCTGCTGCTCTGTCGCGATAACTACCAAATAAATTAGGCTGTCCGAGAAGTGCTGAAGAGGTAAGGGTCGATTCTGGAAAAGTGAAACGTTCGCCTGAAAGCTTTTCGCAGAAAAGCAGCTTCGAAAGCATATGCTTCCCCGGATTTCCCCCATTACAGGGGTTACACATTCAAGAAATCTGGGGACAACAGCGATTGGAAGAATGACCCTGTACCTTGAAGTTTTATTATCGGCAAGCCTAATAACTCACATGCGAGGAGTGATGGGGCCATGACATGGAACCGATTGCTATGGAAATACCGCTGGTTTTATCTCATGATGCTGCCCGGCCTGCTGTACTACCTGATCTATCATTATCTCCCGATGGGAGGGCTCGTGATTGCCTTTAAGGACTACAGCTTAGGAAAGGGGATCTGGGGAAGCGAATGGGTCGGTTTGGCCAATTTCAAGGAAGTGTTTAACTCACCGGAATTCCCGCGGCTGATGCGCAATACATTGCTCATTAGTGTGTACCGGATTCTATTCAGCATGGTGCCGGATCTGCTATTTGCCCTGATACTCAACGAAGTGCGGGTCCGCTGGTTCAAAAAAATCGTGCAAACCGTCACATACGGACCGTACTTTTTGTCCTGGGTGATCGTATACGGCCTTGCCTTTGCCTTCTTATCACCTGACGCGGGGATCGTCAATTACTGGATCAGGGAAGCGGGCGGGCAGACGGTCAACTTCTTGGCCAGCTCGGAGTACTTCCGGCCGATGATTATTTTCACGGATGTGTGGAAGAGTACCGGCTACGGGGCTATCATCTACCTGGCGGCACTCTCGACGATCAATCCCGAGCTCTATGAGGCGGCCACAATGGACGGAGCCAACCGGTGGCAGAACATCTGGCATATTACCTTGCCGGGCGTGAAGGATGTATTCGTCCTTCTGCTCATTCTGCGCATCGGCCATATCATGGACGCTGGCTTTGATCAAATCTACATCTTCTTGAATTCCCGCGTGCAAGAGGTGGGAGATATTATCGATACCTGGGTGTTCCGGCGAGGGCTTGAGCAGCTGGAGTTCAGCATTGCAGCGGCCACCGGCCTGTTTAAATCCGTGATCGGTCTCGTCCTTGTACTTGGTGCCAACAAATTGGCCAAGAAAATGGGCGGCTCCGGCATCTGGTAGGGGGGAGACAACATGTCCGCACTTCATTTATACAACAAACCTTCGGACCGCATCGCGGATGCCGTTATCTACACGATTCTGGGTCTGTTTGGCCTGCTGACGCTGTTCCCGCTCTATTACGTCTTTGTGATGTCGGTGACGCCATACTCCGAAGTCATTGCCAATGGCGGCTTTGTCCTGCTGCCCAAAGCATTGACTCTGGAAGCGTATCGAACCCTATTCGATTCACCGGTTATTCCACAAGCGCTTCGTGTGACGATTATCGTTACGGTTCTAGGTACGGCTCTCAATCTGGCGGTGACCACGCTGCTCGCTTACCCGCTGTCCAAGACGTTTATTCCCGGCAGGAATTTCATTCTGATGGCGATTGTCTTCACGATGCTGTTCTCCGGTGGATTGATCCCGTTGTACCTTGTGGTTCAGGCGACGGGACTGCTCAATTCGATCTGGGCACTGATCATCCCCTCGCTGGTATCGAGTTTCAATATGCTTATTATGAAAACCTATTTTCAAAATCTGCCTCAGGAAGTGGAGGAAGCGGCACGGGTGGACGGCTGCGGCGAGGTGAGAACGCTGGTGTCTATCGTCCTGCCGCTGTCGATGCCGATTATGGCGACGCTGGGGTTGTTCTATGCGGTAGGTCATTGGAACAATTATTTCAGCGGCATTATGTATATCTCGGACCGGACACTCTATCCGATGCAGGTCGTGCTGCGCAACATGATTCAATCCCCGGCTGTCAGTCAGGATCTGATGATTCAGAACATGTCGGCCATCCAGCAGCTGCCGCCCGAGACGATCAAGATGGCTGCCGTCAGTGTAGCGATCCTGCCGATTCTGGTGGTTTACCCGTTCCTGCAGCGTTACTTCGTCAAGGGGATGATGATTGGAGCGATCAAGGGATAACAAAAAAAGCTGGCCTGATGTTCAGACCAGCTGCATAAGGATGGGGTGATATCTTAGTTCAGTCCCAGAATCTCCCGCAGCCGCGAAGCGGAAGTCTCGGCGGACTCGAGTCCGGCCCAGAACAGGTCCATCTGCTTGTCCAGCTCCTCCATGATCTCCGGGTCAGGGAGCAGCTCATGGAGAAATAGGCTGTGATCCAGCGTATTTCCAGTCAGTCCCAGTGAATGAAGGTCCTGCTGGCTCAGCAGCGCCTCGTTGACTGGGGGCAACACCGACAGGAAAGCGGAAGCTTCGCTTATGGCCTGCTGGGTCCGGGTGGACAGCGCAACCTTAAGGAATTGCGCAGCCAGGTCGGGACTCTCGCCATCCTTGGGGATCATAAAGGCATTGGCGATCAACAGCGAGGCTTCATCCGAGCCCAGCGGCAGCGGTGCCAGCCGGGGCTCAAACGGCAGGCCGTCACGTTTCCATCCTGCCAGCTCAATTGACGTAGTGAGCGTCATGCCGATTTTCTCCCGGATGAAGGCTTCCGAATTGAGCCAGGTCCGACTAGCCAATGCCGCGACTCGGTGACGATACACCAGATCGTGGAGGGAGGTGAGCGAGGCCAGCAGCGCTTCCGGCGCATCGTCTTGACGGAACCGGACACCGTGGCGCAGAGCCAGAGCCGGCCAGCGGCTAAGCGAGGTCTGCAGCGACAGACCGTAGGTATCCTTGATGCCGTCGTCGTCGGTGTCGCGCGTCATGGCGCGGGCGGCGTCCAGAAACTCCGGCATCGTCCATTCACTGTGTGGGAGCGGGATGCCAGAGCGCTCGAAGAGATGCGGATTGTAGACAAGATAGACAGGCGAGAAGGTGACCGGGGCGGCGATGGCCTGACCTCCGAAGCCTTGCGCCAGACGGGGATAGACGTGATTCAACGGCTCCTGCAGCAGCTGACCCAGTGGGACAAAATCATCGGTACTCTCTAACTGGAGCTCGTGGTATTGCCGTTCACTGACGAACAGCAAATCAGGTCGAAACCCCATTTCCTTGCTGGTCTCGAAGAGCGAGTAGAAGGATTGATTGGGCAATGATAGAATCGAAACCTCCACTTGCGGGTATAAGCGCGCAAATTCCTGCTGAATGATGGGCAGCCCGATCTCGGCAAAATAAGAGGGCGAAGTAGCGAGAATACGCAAGGTTCGGCGAGTCTGCTGCGGGAGATCCAGATCGGTGGAGACAATGGTCCCTTGACCGACGCGCTTCGTAATCAGACCTTCCTCCAGGAGCTGATCTAATGCCTTGCGGACGGAGGAACGGCTGAGTCCGTAATGACGGCAGAGTTCATTTTCGGACAACAGGAATTGTCCAGGTTGAATATATCCAGAGAGAATCTGATCGCGCAGTGCGCCTGCCAGCTTCATATAACGAAATTCTTGATCACGTTTCATCGTTAGCAACATCCAATCGGGCTAGATTAACCGAAACAATCGGCTATAAGTAGCATAGCGCGTTTAAAAAAACAATACAAGTATGATATCGGTATGGAATTCGAAGCAGGAAGGATGATGGATGTGCGAATGGCTCGCATTGGCTTGTTGGTGGATCAAAAAGCGGCGGCTCGCCGCTGGTCGTTTGGAGAAAATGTGTTTCAGGCCTACATCGGAGAGATTCTGTCGCATGCGGGAATCGGCTTTGAGCGGCTGAGCCATGCAGAGGAGATTGGTGCTAGTGGTTGTGACATCGTGCTGGCAGCACTCGCGGATGAGGGCAAGTCAGATGCGCTGCTGGATTATGTCCAAAAGGGCGGCGTCGTGGTCGCTTATGGTGGTCTGCATGGGCTCGCGCAGCAGCTTGGGTTTATCCGAGGAACGCCGCTGAGTGCGGGGTATGCGGTCGATGGTCGGCTAGGGGACAAGGGAGAGGGACTGCGTTATGAGCGGGCAGAGCCCTGGTATATTAATGACAGGTACGGTACAAGTCATGTTGTTTCTGTAGAAGAGTGCGGCACGATTGGCAAGGGGAACGATGAAGTAGAAGGTGTACTGCTGCACCGCATTGGTTACGGAGCGGGCCAGTTGGACCGGTGGGCAGTGGATATCCCGACAGTCGTCGTGCAGATGCAGCAAGGAACGCATCCCGTGCTGGAAGACGGCGTACCCGCGCCTGATGGCACAGGTCAGGTCAACGAAGGCATTCTGAAAGCGGACGACGCGATTGCATTCGATTGGAGCCAAGACCGTATAGCGACTGCTAGTGGACAAATGCTGTTCCCATTGCCACAGGCTGATTTGTGGCGTGAGCGTCTCATTTCCCATCTGATCGGCTTATCACTTGAGAAGGGGATGACGTTGCCTTTCCTGGGTTACTGGCCGGAGGGTGTCGACTATGTGGCTACAATCTCCCACGACAGCGATCACAACAAGGATGAGGATGCATTGGCGACGCTAGAGCTGCTGGCAGAGTGCGGCGTCCGTTCAACCTGGTGCATGATCGAGCCGGGCTATACGCCATCGGTTTATGAGCGCGTCAAGGCGGGCGGTCATGAACTGGCGTTCCATTACAATGCCCTGGAGATTCAAGGGGGGATCTGGAGCGAGGAAGAATTCCGCCGTCAGCATCAATGGTTGAAGGAAGCTGCGGGTATTCAAGGGGCAGTCTCCAACAAAAACCACTATACCCGCTACGAGGGCTGGGGTGAGTTATTCGCCTGGTGCGAACAGGAAGGCATCCAGGTTGACCAGACGCGTGGGCCGAGCAAGCCGGGCAATGTTGGTTTTCTGTTCGGCACCTGTCATCCTTATTATCCAGTGGCTTGGGCGGATGAGCGGAATAGGCTCTACGATGTGCTGGAGACGAGCTTCCTCACGCAGGATATGGAGCTGCCGAATTGGGCCGACAGCACGCTGGTCGAGCCTTGCCTGGATCAGGTGAAGCGGGTAGGCGGATTGGCGCACTTCTTGTTTCATCAGGTGCATATCGGCAGCAAGCCGGACGTACGGGAGTCGTTCCGTTATGTGGTTCGCGAGGCAGAGAAGCGGGGCTTTCAATTCTGGACGTCTGCGGAAATCAATCATTGGGTGCGGGCTCGGCGTCTTACCAAGATTGAGCGGATTGAGGATACCGGAGAAGTCGCAGTGTCGCAGGCTCAGCCGGGCACCGTGGTCTGGATTCCGGTACTTGCCGGCGAAGGCGGCGAAGTGGAAACTCGATTCGGTCATCCTTGCCGCAAGCAAGTGATGGGCTCCTGGCTCCAGCAAGCAGTTGTGAAGGAAGCGAGATAAGCAATGATTCCAAAGGAGGCAACCGGAATGAACAAGACAGCAGGCACGTCAGCCGACAAGCTGGCAATTACAGGTGGCCCGAAGGTCAAAACAACGCCATTTGGCACGGGCAAACGCTTCGGCATGGAGGAAGTCAAGGAGCTGGTGGAGGCGTTGGAGCAGGAGACCTTGTTCTACCACCTGGGCACTAAGGTGAAGACCTTCCTGGCTGACTTCAACAAAATGTACGGCGTTCCATACAGTGTAGCAGCTTCTTCTGGAACGGCTGCCATTCATATCGCCTTAGGTGCGGCGGGGGTCACGGCGGGCGATGAGGTTATCACCAGTCCGATTACGGATCAGGGCACACTGATTGGTATTCTTTATCAGAATGCGATTCCTGTCTTCGCCGATCTCGATCCGCATACCTATAATCTGCTGCCTGAGTCGATTGAAGCGCAAATTACGCCGCGGACCAAAGCGATCGTTGTGGTCCATCTGGCGGGTAATCCGTGCGATATGGACTTCATTATGGCGATTGCACGCAAGCATGGTCTGAAGGTCATCGAGGATTGTGCCCAGAGTTATCTGACGTACTACAAAGGTAATTTGGCAGGCACCATCGGCGACTACGGCTGCTTCAGCACCAATGACTTCAAGCATATTTCTACTGGTGATGGCGGCATGGTGACAGTGAATTCTGGCAAGGAAGAGGACTATCGCAACGTGCATGCCTTTGCCGACAAGAACTACCACCGTCTGGGCGGTGCAGTCAACCGGGGACTAAGCTATCTTGCGCCCAACTACCGGATGACAGAGCTGCAAGGGGCGGTTGGCATTGCCCAGCTCCGCAAGCTGGAGCGCATCTGCCAGCGCCGACATGAGAATGGCGAGCGGATCACCGCAGGTATCACAGGACTGCCTGGCGTAGTGCCGCATCAGATTACCGAGGGTGGGCATTGTTCTTACTGGTTCTATATGTTCCGCGTCGATGAATCGCAGCTGACCTGCACACGCGACGAGTTCTCGGCAGCATTGGCAGCCGAAGGCATTCCGAACAGTGCCGGCTATATCCCGACAACTGTCTACATGAGCGAGCTGTTCCAACACAAACAGGCCTACCTGGGAAGCCATTACCCGTTCGAGCTGTCGGATGCGGAGTATGGCGAAGGGCTGTGTCCCAATGCCGAGGAGATCCTACGCAAAGCCATCATCGTACGGGCTAACGAGTTTTTCACGGATGCAGATATCGAGGATATTATCGCAGCCATTGGCAAGGTCGCGGATGCGTATGCCAAAGATTGAGGAAGGCGGGGGCGGGATCGTTCGATTCGGCGTCATCGGGGCGGGACTGATCGCGGATTTCCACCTCCGGGCGCTTCAGGCAATCCCCGGTGCAGTGGTGGTGGCCGTCTCCAGCCGCCGCGAGTCGCGGGCCCGCGAGGTGGGCGAGCGGGAGGGTTGCCCGTGGACGACAGACTACGGCGAGCTGCTGGCCCGGCCGGACCTGGATGCCGTCTGTGTCACAACCAGCAGCGGCAGCCATTATGAGATTGGGATGGCGGTCCTGCGTGCAGGTAAACATCTGATCATGGAAAAGCCGCTGGCCATGACAGGCGCGCAGTGTGAGGGGCTGGTAGAGGAGGCGCGATCTCGAATGCTGCTGCTCTCAACCATCTCACAGCGCCGGTTCGAACCTCAGCATCAGGCCATCCAGGAGGTGATAGCCGCCGGCAAGCTGGGCCGCCTGTTATTGGCAGAGGCGGAATGCCCTTACTACCGCGATCAAGCGTATTATGACAGCGCGGACTGGCGCGGGACCATCGCTGAGGATGGAGGGGCCTTGATGAACCAGGGCATCCACTCTGTCGATCTGCTGCTATGGCTGGTGGGTTCCCCCGTGCACAGGGTATATGGGTGTGTGTCGACGATGACACACCAGATGGAAGCGGAGGACATAGGGCTGGCGTTCCTTCAGTTTCGTAGCGGCACGCTTGGCAGGATTATGGTCTCGACCAGCATTGTGCCGGGATTTGTACCGAAGCTGGCGTTGTACGGTGAATACGGCACGATAGTTGTAGAAGGCTCGACGATCACGCACTGGTCTGTACCGGATATGGAGAAGCCGGTGGCTAAGAAGCCAGACGGGACCGGCGGCGGGGTGAGTGACCCAGGTGCAATTTCGTGGGAGCCGCATCGCCTGCAGCTCATGGGCATTGTGGATGCCATTCGCGAAGGACGGCCGGCTGCCGTCACGGGCGAGGATGGCTGGCGCGCAGTCGCTCTGATCGAAGCCATCGTCCGGTCCTCGGATGAGGCAGCCGAAGTAGGTGTGGACGGGGAAGGAAGCTAATAGATGTAGGGGCATGACATGCTGGAGGCGATTATTCAGACGTTGTATGCTGGAGTGTCTGGCTATGGCTACTGTGGATAGACGCCTTAGCAGGGGCATGGTACCCTTGAGACAGGAAGGAGCAGGTGCGTTATGACGATGAAGATAGGTATGATCGGTCTGGACACCTCGCATGTCCAGATTTTTGCCGAGATTCTGCATGATCCGGAGCACCCGTATCATATTCCGGGCGCCCGCGTCACCGCAGCGTATCCGGGTGGCTCGCCAGACTTCCCGCTCAGCATAGGCCGGGTTGAGGGCTACACGAAGTTCCTGTCCGATGCGGGAGCCGAGATTGTGGAGAGTCCGGCAGAAGTGGCCAAGCGGGTAGATGCTGTCATGCTGGAGTCGGTAGATGGCCGGGTGCATCTGGAGCAGTTTCGTGAAATCGCTCCCTTGTGCAAGCTGGTGTTCATCGACAAGCCGTTCGCCGTCACGAGCCAGGATGCAGAGGCAATCGCAGCACTGGCGCAGACTCACGGTGTGACGCTGATGAGCAGTTCCTCTCTGCGCTACGCGCAAGGGCTGGAGGATCTGCTCGCTGTAGAGGGCGAAGGCGAGATTCAGGGAGTCGATTGCGCGGGACCGCTGACGCTGGAGTCGACGCAGCCCGGGTTGTTCTGGTACGGCATCCATTGCGTAGAGATGCTCTACCGGGTGCTGGGACCCGGCTGTGTGAGCGTGCAAGCAGCGACCACCGAGCTGCATGATGTCATCACAGGTGTGTGGCAGGATGGACGAATCGGTACGCTGCGCGGCAACCGAGCGGGCAACGGTCGTTTCGGTATCACGGTGCACCGTGAACAGCGCAGCCGCTTCGTGGATCTGATGGAGCACCCGAAGCCATACTACGCCAGCTTGCTGGAGCAGGTGATGACGATGTTCCGGACGGGCGAGTCCGGGGTGCCGGTCACAGAGACGGTGGAGATCGTCCGCTTCATGGAGGCAGCCAACCGCTCCCGGGACACCGGTGAGAGCATCCTTCTGGATGAGGTGCCTGCGGCACGTTGATTGAGAAATGGAGAAGGCCGCCCCTGGTGTCACGTGTAATGACGCCGGGGGCGGCCTTTTTTTGCGTTGGGGCCGGTGTGACGCGATTCAGGTGGAAAATGTTACTTGAATGAAGCGATATCGCCGCATGAAAAGGAATTAAGTAACAAATGTTACTTGGTTTTGCGACAGATGCTGTCTGAGCACGAAATAGGTGCAGAATGTTACTTGAATGAAGCGATATCGCCACATGAACGGGATTTAAGTAACAAATGTTACTTGGTTTTGCGACAGATGCTGTCTGAGCACGAAATAGGTGCAGAATGTTACTTGAATGAAGCGATATCGCCGCATGAAAAGGAATTAAGTAACAAATGATACTTGGTTTTGCGGCATGTGCTGCCTGAGCACGAAATAGGTGCAGAATGTTACTTGAATGAAGCGATATCGCCACATGAACGGGATTTAAGTATCAAATGTTACTTAGTTTTGTGACATGTGCTGCCTCCCCGCCAAACGCCAGATCCAAGTAACATTTTGCCCTTAGTTCGTGGCTCTCCCCACCAGAAGTCGGATCCAAGTAACATTTTACCCTTGGTTCGTTGCTCCCCCGCCAAACGCCGCATCCAAGTAACATTTTACCCCTTATTCGTCGCTCTCGCCGCCAGAAGTCGGATCCAAGTGACATTTTACCCCTTATTCGTCGCTCTCCCCGCCAAACGCCAGATCCAAGTAACATTTTGCCCTTGGTTCGTTGCGCTCCCCGCCAAACGCGCATCAACGGCATAAAAAGTGGGCCCGAAGGCCCCTTACCAAACATCGGGTTAAGCTGCTTACTGCGCAGTTAAGGTCAAATTTAGTACGCCCATGCTGCCTGGCGTATCAAACCGCAGGGTGTGCCAGCCTGGCGTGAGAGTCACGGTGCCCAGATCATGCGTCGACGTACGAAGCGTCGAGGATACCAATGTCTCTGCCGCGAGCGGCGCATTGTCGATTGACGCTTGGTAGGCGGAATCGCCGATAAGTCGCTCCAACGTAACGGAGTAGTCGGCTGAGGCTGGAGCGGTGTCAGGCACAAAGATCGAGTAGGCGATACTGCCTTTGAAGGTCGTATGGCCATAGATGCCATTCGTAAACGGACCCGTGACGCTCACAGGAGCCAGATCCTTAAAGTGGAAGCGGTAGCTGTCAGCCGGACTAACGGCAACCGGCGGCACGTACGTTGACGAAGCAGGCGCTACACCCAACTCCAGCTCCGCCCCAATCGCACTGGCGAACGGGAAGTATAGCTGTGCGGGGTAGCTCAGCATGGAGCTGGCATCAACGTTCAAGTCGATGCTAAGCGGCGGGGCCATTCCGCCAACCATTTCCGTGCCCCCTGCTGCAGGAATAGCCAGACCACTATTAGGCATCGTGTCCGTCAGCCGGTCGAAGTCCGGTGTCAGGGTCACATCGTAGGCGATGCGGTACATCTCCCCTTTGGCCAGAGACCAAGGCAGGACCATACCCTCTGTCTCCAATAATTCGGGCATAACTGTCAGAACGGCATCGCGCGATGGATCAACCGTCCAGTCAGGTTCACCCGACGTCGGTGGCACAACGCGGGAGACCCGAACATCTAGCGAGGCAGGACGCACGGTTTCGGTTCCCAACTCGTCGAACCACACTACATCCGCGTATTGTCCTTCTCCGTTGACCTGAACATAGGTAACAACGGTCAGGGTTTCGTCTGGAGCAAGGGTGCCGTCATAAGCTTTTAGCGCCTTCAGATGCCGTGAACCCTGATACCACAGCCCCGTCTCCGCAGTCATGTCGTAAGCGTCCAGCCATACGTCTTCCTCCGGACCGATCTCAACACCAGCTTCCTTCAAATAGGCAAAGGCATGCATAGCGTCCCACACCAGCATGATCTCATGACTCTGATCGAGCACGGCTCTGGTCGTATTGAGTGGATTCTCGGCTGCATCATAGAAGAAAGCTCTATCATACTCGTACTCTCTCACCAGATACCAGAGCAGGCCGCGGGCGAGCTCCAGCATTTTGGCATCCTGCTTCAGGTAACCCAGTTGAGCCAACAGATGGGCTTTGGCCGCATTGACATTGTCCGACGCATCGCCAAGCGGGTTGCTGGCATCGTCCGGTATCCCCGTCGTTGATGGACCATACCCCGTATAATAGTAGGTTCTGCCTCTGTAGCTGCCCTTATTGAAGCCTGTGCGCGGAAATTGATAATACGCATAGTCGTAGACGGCATCCAGCAGCTCAGGGTCACCGTTGACATGATACGCATGGATCAAACGGGCGCCAATCTGGGCATTGACGTGGCCATCCGGCGAGTGCTTGGGATACGTATAGCCGTAAACATTGGTCCAGTTCCAGTTGAATTTATAGTCCCAACCGCCACGATAAGCTACATTACGTCCAGTGTCGAGCAGCGTCTGCCACTCGTCGGGGTAATGGTTGCGCACAAAATCGTTGTCCCCATCAGGCGTATACTGCGTATAAAAGCTGAAATTAACCATATCATCGGACCGGTCCCGGAAGCTGGGATCTCCAGTCAAACGGTTCATGACGGCATGGTTACCGGCCGCAGACTGGTTGCCGCCTTGGTAATACTCATTTCCCGGCCCTGTAGGTGACACAATGGGATTGTACGGCAAATCTCCAGCGAAAACACTTGAAGGATCATTCGGACCTGCCGCCACACCCACGGTCACTGGTAGCGTGGATAATTGACCAAGGGCAAGCTTGTTGTTAATCGGCGAGTAGGCATTCAGATAGTAGTAACCGTCCAGTCCAAAAAAGTGCCGCCGCACCAGCTCGCTCGTCCACACCGACCCTTGTGCAGGCGTGGTGGTCGCTTCGGGTATGAGAGACCAGTACACGTCTGGTGGAATTTCATTGGACCAGTCATAAGCCATCTCAATATCGGAAGCCAGGGTGCCGTCGGCCTTATACAAATCCAGCCACGGCTCGATTGTAATACCGTCCCACCGTGTCTCACCTACGCCTCCACCGGAGATCAGCTCCAAACGCAGCTGTGCAGCATCTTCAGGCTTCAGGAGCACCTGAGTCAGTCGCCGCCACTCTCCGGATGAATCAAAGGCCTCAGCTTCAAAAGGGGCCCATGCCCCCAGAGGCATGCCGGTTGCATCCAGCCAGGTCAAGCGTACACGAGACTGGTGTGTTGAATCCGTATCAACAATCTGGTACAGGACGTTGATTTTGAAGCGGCGGATGCCATCGACCAATGGGATAGGTGACTGGTTCAATATGACCTCCTCGGCGGTACCGCTGGTGGTGACCTGCATGGCTCCGCCGAGATCATGCCCCCCTGCGGCCAACCATTCGGTCGTCGCTCCAGACGAGGCGGGAGAGGTGACTGTGTCCCATCCATTGTTCGGAACCGGACGCTCAAAGCTGCCGTTCACGACCTGGTTTGCAATATCCTGAAACACGACTGTGTCTACCCAGACCAAGCCATACTCTACCTCCGCGACCACTGTAGCGCTAACCGCTCCCGGCGGGGCAGTGACATCGAGCTCTGCCGAAGTCGCAAAACGGTCATGCTCCTCGGTCATCAAGGTTGTGTAAGGATTGGACAAGGTGAGGCCATCGGCACTTTTGAACAGCACTTGCAGCCGAGCTTCGCCCGACACGAATGACGTCCGGTACTTAAATGATGCCCGGTAGGTCGAATAAGGCTCCACAGGGAGCGCGGCTTGGGTTAAGGCCGCGTGGTCGCCAGCCCCCGGCGCGTCTAGCCGCACAGCACTGCCACTATGCCGGTAGCCAGCTGTATTGGCGCGGGTAATGCTGCCTGAACCACCAGTATTGAAAGTCCAGCCGGGTAGCGAAGTGCCACTCCAACTGTCCAGGTTGGCATTGGTGAGCAGGTTGGGTCCGCGATCCGGGAGTGAGCTGTCTGTAATGACCACATCAACTTCCTCCTCTGGTCCGGTCGAGAATGTAATGGTTAGTGTTAGAGGGCCGGTCAGTTGAGCAGCCAGGAAGGCACGACTAATGACGATCTCTCCGCCAAGAATCCAATAGTCAGAGCCCTTGGTCAGGGTGCTCAAACCGTCCGAGAGGCCAGTGACGACCCGTCCGGTTAGGTCAATGGAGAGTGTCAGGTCTGCCTGCAGGGCAGGTTTTTTGTCGAAGGTCAAAACAGGCGGGGGTTCCACATAGGGAGCGAACCGGGCGAGATCCAGATCCAGCCGGCCGCCGTTACGGATATCCCATTCATAGGTAACGGATGCAGCATTTGCAGGAGCATTCACAATAGCAGAGTAAGGTGTGTAATTGGAAGCTGCGGTTGCAGGCAGCTGGACGACATGCGTCGGCGTAATGGCTGTCCCTTGGGAGGTTCGATAGGTGAGGCGGAAGTTGTGAATGGAGGTGGAGGTATTGGCGGGCTTGCGATAGACAAAAGAAACCTCATAGGGCTCGCCGCCGGTGACCGGGATACCGTCGACTCTCAGATCCGAACGGTCTCCTGCCAGAGGGGCGCGAAGCGACACGGAGCTATCCCCGTCGGCTACGTCTGCAGCCAGAGTGAGTCGCTCGACGGTGGCGCTTCCCACTTTTAACAAGGTCCAACCGGTGGGAGATGTGCCGTTCCAGCTCTCGAAACCGGGATTGGCGAGAAGATTGGTACTATTACTCCAGCCAGTCTGAGGATGCGAGACGACAAACAAAGATGTCAACAAAGCGAGAACCAACGTTCGAAGGATAAGCTGCGTATAGATGCGAGTGGGCATAAACATTCCTCCTGTATAGGATATGGATACGAGAACAGAAGGATGGTAGAGAAAAGGACAAATATTACATGTGTTGTTATGTACTTGTATGTTACATGTACCATCCCTGTATGGTATTGTAACGTCACCAACCCATTCTGTAAATGATTTTCTAACCACCTATGTGTGAGGGTGGAAGTTCTTTACATTAAACTTCCTTTTGAAGTATGTTTATATGGATAGATTCCATGCCATTGCATAGAGATAGGAGAGCGTGAACAAATGAGCGAGCATACTTCTGCTTTTGTGACCAGAGTTAGCTTTGAAAAGAAGCTTGAAGATTTGGGCATTACAGCCTTTCAACCATTAAATGAAGAGTGGTTAGTGTTCTCAGGGGCCGTAGAGGAAATTGAGCAACAACTAATCGAAGTTTCGAAAGAGGTACCCATTCTCTATTTTACGCACTCGGAGGACTTGGGATGGGAGTATGTGCTACTGGCAAGTGGTGAGGAAAAAGCGAGATTTAGTTATTCCTACATGATTGATCACGAAGCAGTAATCGAGCTGCTGGAGTCAAAGTATCCGAACCAAGACCCGCACGATCTGCTCTATGGAGATGCAGGAGATCTGGCCGAGGCAGTGAATGAGTTGATCGGTCAGTTTTATAATGATGGAGCTTATGAGGCACTGGTGCGGAAAGCCCTTGAATCAGTTGAATTGGATGCACTGGCTGTCCTTGGCAAAGAAGAAGACAGAATAGAAGCACTCAAGAAGGCCATTGCTTACCAGGGCCAAGAGATGAAGCATTCTGAAATCGTGGAGTACTTCCTGGCGATTATGAATCTGGAGGAAATTATCGCATGAGGTGTTGGAAGCAATGGTTGGCTGGCGGGCTCGTCGCAGGTGTGCTGCTAGGAGGCATGCCGACGATGGCTGCGACAGTGGATGATCTTGAAGGGCATTGGGCGGAGGAAACGATTCGTCAATGGATTGCAGAAGGAAGATTACAGGGCTATGGTGATGCAGAGTATGCTCCAGACCAAACGATTACTCGAGCCGAGCTTGTTACCCTAATGAGCCGCAGTTTCAAATGGAACGGTGAAGGGGAAGTGCATTTTGATGACATGCTTCCTACCCACTGGGCCTATTCAGAGATAGCGAGTGCTATTGCCTTGGAGTATGTCATAGGCTACGAAGATGGTACCTTTCGTCCCCAGGCAGTAGTGTCAAGGGAGGAAGCAGCCGTGATAACGGCACGTATGTTGGGGTTCGAACCCGCACCGAGGCTCCTTCTGTATGCGGATGCGGAAGATTTGGCGGAGTGGAGTCGGGACGCAGTATCGGCCCTTTTTCGTGCCAGCCTAATGGAGGGGGATCCTGATCGTCAATTTCGACCCAAGGCAGGCTTGACCCGGGCAGAGGCTATAACGTTGCTGCAGGCCGTCATTGAATACCAAGACGATTCCTGGGCCGATATATCTATTCCGGGCTATACTTTTACATCTTTTGAAGATAGCCTCTATCCGATCCCCACACGAAATTATATTGCGGTCCCCACAGAACGTTCCGAAGAAACTTTTACGGTGACAGTGGACATTCCTTACGAGATCACGACGCCAATGTCGTTCGATTTGAGTGAGGAGTTTGGTCCGAATGTTCATGGAGGGTGGCTCTCCGAAGAAGTGAGTTCATTTGAGCTTACATTAGACCCGGAAAAGTCCTATACCCTAACAATTATTTTATTTGCGTATGTCGGAATGCCTGCAAAAATGATTAATATTTATTTGGAACAGTAGATGGACAATTATTCTGCCTTTGAGTTTTTTGTTGAATACGTGTTAATCTGGCTGATTCTTGGCTTTACCTTGTTCCTGGCCTTAACATCCTTAGAACGTTTAAAACGCTATTACGTACAGGTATTTAAATGGTTTGGCTGGGGATTTACGATTCTGATGGTTGTATTATTTGTTCGTCTCCTGCTAAATCCTAAATTGATTTATGAACGAGTCGCAGATGATCCATTTATCCTGCTCGTCCCAGTATTAACATCTATTATTCTTATTGCGATTCAAAAGATATTCGACAAGGTTAAACAAAAAGAGAATCAGGAAACCTGATTCTATCTATTTGTGGCGTCGATTTGTGTGTAATTGTGCAAAAAATATGATGATTATTGTCGATATGCGCAACTTACGTCAAGGTATGCTATACTGAGTGCATCTTTCAAACAAAAGGGAGGCAAAGGTTGTGCTCAAAACTGGTTATATTGATGTGCTGTCGATTGTATCACGAAAAGTATATGACGCTGCAGCACATCTGATCGAGACAGCCAGCAGCTTAATCCCTGCAAATACATTTTGTATCGCTAATCTTGATCCAGATAACACGAAAGTCATCAAAGCGTTCAATCGCGAGAAGGTTATGCTAGGAGAAGGACTTGTGGTCGCTAATGAAGAGTCCTACTGTGCGCTTGTTACGGAGCACATGAAAGGTCCCCTTGTTATAGAAAACAATCTGACCCATCCGTTGACCAAGGATATGGATGCGACCGAGTTTGTAGGCGGCTGCTCCTTTTTGGGCGTCCCCATTATTGATGCTGAGGGTGAGATGTACGGCTCTTTATGCGCATTTGACCATGAGTACTATTCCTATGACCCCAAAGATGTTGAGTTAATGGTAGCGTTGTCCGATTTCTTCACCAAATTATTGGAGATGGAATTTGCATTAAATCAGCTGCGGCAAGCGGAAGAGAAAGTAGCGATGCAGATGAAGGAGAAGTCGAATCTGCTGGCCGTTCTCAGCCACGAAATCCGTACACCGATGAATGGTATTATTGGCATGACCTCACTGCTTCAATCGACAGATTTGACGGAGGAGCAGAAGAGTTATGTCGATGTCATTGAGACGAGTGGCTCTTCGCTACTGTCCATGATGGACCAGATTCTAACCTACTCCAAGAATGAAGCAGAGACCATTGAACTGGCGGATCACCCGTTCCAACTGAGTGAACTGTTCGATTACATCGGGAAGCTGTTCACACCAGAAGCCAATCGCAAAGGGGTACAATTCACTACCGAGCTGGATGCAAATATGACTTTGATCGGAGATAGCAACAAGTTCCGTCAGATTCTGATTAACCTGATCGGCAATGCCTTGAAGTTTACGGAGCAGGGGCAAGTGAAGCTGACGGTGCATGTGGAAGCAGGGGCGGGGGATACGGCTGTTATCAACTGTGAAGTCCGTGACACTGGAATTGGTATTCCGGAGGATCGGCATGAGTTGCTGTTCCGGTCATTCTCCCAAGTTCATGATGAGAAGGCCTCAGGCAAGTATAGTGGAGCAGGCCTGGGCCTCTCCATCTGTAAGCAGTTAGCCGAACGCATGCACGGCGATGTCTGGCTGATGGAGTCTAGCTCCGAGGGAAGCTGCTTCGCATGTCGAATTATTATGAGACAAGAGCAAGCGGTTAGCGTATAAGAAGATTTAGAGTAGACCTGCAGGCTTCGGCCTGACAGGTCTATTTTTTGTCACGCGAAGAGATCGCGGATTTGATATACTAGTAGGAAATGGAAAAGGGGTTAGAAGCATGTCGGAGTTGAAGCAAGGACTGGACCTTGAACGGATTATTTTCATCGGACGCACGTATGAAGAATATATAGCCATGTTTAATCTTACCGAAGCGGACATTCTGCAAAATGAAATCCTGGATTGCCCGGCAGGCGCTTGCTCCTTCACGGCTTACGCCAATCAGATGGGCGGTGATGTTACGGCAGTGGATCTCGCCTTCGCATTCGAACCCGAGGAGTTAAAGATCAAAGGATTGCAAGATATCAAACATGGCGTAGAGCAAGTGGAAAAGGTGAAAGCGGGCTACTTGTGGACGTATTTTGACAATACAGAGGCATTGAAACAGCACAGGATACGGGCGCTCGAAGACTCCACCGCGGATCGGCTGCAGCATCCGTCCCGTTACCTCCATGCCGTCTTGCCTGAGCTGCCGTTTGCCGACGATTCATTTGATATGACGCTGTCCGCTCATTTGCTGTTTATGTACTCAGAACGGCTGGACCTGGCATTTCACCAAGCTGCACTGCTGGAGTTGATGCGGGTCACACGCCGGGAGATCCGGATCTTCCCCCTGGTGGATCAGCAGAGTGAGCAGTCAGTTCATCTCGATCCAATCCTGGCATTAATTGAGCAGGAGCAGTGGCAGACAGAGGTATGCACCTCCAGCTATGAGTTTCAGCAGAATGCCAATCAATATTTGCGGATTTATCGACCCTAAACGGAAGAGGTGACGGATCATGCGGCTCTTGTTCATTCGACATGGTCAAGGAGAACATAATCTGCCTGTTCCTGATCGGCTGAATATTCTTCATCCTCGTCTTACGGAATTGGGGGTAGCTCAAATCAGAGAGCTTCAACGGAGGCTTAACGTCACTTCCAGGGACCTGATCTTTGTCAGTCCGACCGTTCGCACGATTGAGGCGGCTCAAATTTTAGTGACAGATGCAACCGATACAGCCATACTTACGTCTCCGCTGATCGGACCGAGAATGTACCCGCAGTTCGGAGAAGAAACAGATCCGTTGCATCCGAACTGGGCGCCGCTAAGGTGTGACCAGACGCTGACTCGGCAGGAAATTGAGCAAGCTTATCCTTCCGTTTGCATTGTGAGTAGGGAGCCGGCGGATTGTTGGGATGAGGGGATCAACCAGATGCCGACAAAGGATTTCTATGCAAGAGCTCGTGCGTTCTTGGCATCAATTAAGGTTCTGGATTTCAATAGAATACTCTTCCTTACCCATGACGGGACGATCACGAGCTACAGAGAGATGTTAGGGGAGGAAAGACTATCTCGAGCTGATTTTTTGGGCGAGGCGGGCATATACGAAATGCCTAATTCTTAAGACCAAGGAGGCAACCATGTCGAACCTTCAAGCCATCTTATTTGATCTGGATAACACCTTATTGGATCGGACACAGACGTTCCAGGCATTTACGGATCTATTTGCATCGACCTATTTTGCCCATCTTTCCTCTACGACAGAGCTGTGCGAGCTTATTATTGAACGGGATCAGGATGGCTATAAGGACAAACACCAGTTATTCAATGAATTGCTTGAGGAGCTGCCTTGGCGCGAACGTCCGACGGCCTCGGAGTTGATGGACTTTTATATGGCGGAGTACGTGAATAACGCGGTGCTGATGGAACAGGCCAAGGAGACGCTTGCGCTGGTCAGAGAAGCGGGCTACCTCACAGGACTAATTACCAACGGCAGGAATGAGGTTCAGTATGGAAAAATCGACCGGCTGGGCATCCGGGATGCCTTCGATGTCATCCTCGTATCCGAGGAGGCGGGAATAAAGAAACCGGATCCCGCCATTTTCAAAATGGCAGTCGAAAGACTGGGCGTAGATACGCAAGCCTGTCTATTCATCGGTGATCACCCCATCAATGATATTGAGGCAGCTGCCAAGCTGGGTATGAAGACCATATGGATTCAGGTCAATCAGCCTTGGCAGGAGGAACTGGCGACAACGCCCACTCATAGCATCAAGCACTTGGGGGAATTACGCGATTTGTTCTCAACACTATAATGGAATTAGCTGGAGGGACTATGCAGAATGAACGTAACCGTATATCATTATGAAGCTTTTTCAACACAACCGGGGAAAGGGAATCCGGCAGGCGTCGTTCTGAATGGGGAAGCGTATACCGACCAGGACATGCAGGCTGTTGCTCACCAGGTGGGCTTTAATGAAACCGTGTTCGTACTTCCATCAGAGCGAGCGGATGTGAGATTGAAATACTTCACGCCGGGTCATGAAATTAACCTGTGCGGACACGCTACCATGGCAGCCTTGTATGCATTGAAAACGAGAGGGTTTTTGTCGGATTCCAACGAGATTTTGATTGAGACCAATGTTGGGGTACTGCCGATCGCTTTTGAGATTGTGGATGGGGTGATCTATATTACGATGCAGCAGGACCAGCCGAAGTTCCTCCCCTTTCACGGGGATACGAAAGCCCTGGCTGTCTCGATGGGACTTCGCGAAGAGGACTTGGATGAAACACTGCCGATTGTGTATGGGAGCACCGGGACCTGGACCTTATTGATCCCCATCAAACAGCTGGACGCGTTTAAACAGATGAAACCCCGGAACGAGCAATTTCCCGATATTTTGACAGAGAACCCCCGCTCCTCCATTCACCCGTTTTGCTTGGAGACTTACGATCCCGAGGCATTCATGCATGCCCGGCATTTTTCATCGCCTTATTCCGGCACGGTGGAAGATCCGGTGACGGGCACGGCATCCGGTGTCATGGGTGCTTATTATTTGACTTATATCAACCCGAATGCGAATCATTTCAGATGCATCATTGAGCAAGGCCAGGAGATTGGCAAGGATGGAAGGGTTAGTGTGAAAATAGACAAAAACCGACAAGGGATGACGGTGACTATTACGGGTACGGCTAACTTTGTGAAACCTATGGAGGTTGTGATTCCGCATGACTAGGGTTCTGATGATTAGTGATATTCATGGTTGTCTTGCCCCATTGAAGGAACTCTTAAGCGAGATGAATTATCAGCCGGATGCGGACAAGCTCCTCCTGCTTGGCGATTATGTGGACCGGGGGCCTTGCAGCAGAGAAACGGTCGACTATATCATGGAGCTGATGCAATGCAATCGAGTCATTGCATTGAAAGGCAATCATGACCAGCGGTTGGTCGATTGGGTACGCAGCGTTGACGGGACAGTGACGGACAGGTTTTTGGCACATGGCGGCCTACAGACTATCCATAGTTACTGTAAGATAACATCCGAATTAAGCACAGAGGGATTTGAGCAAGCAAGGCAGGAGATTGGGAGGCACTACGAGCACCATCTCGCCTTTTTGGATTCGCTGCCTCTCTACTATGAGGATGACCAACATATTTATGTGCATGCCGGCCTTAACCCGAACTATCCTAACTGGCGAGACCAGCCGGCTTATGATTTCATGTATATTAAAGAGCCGTTCCATCGTTCACCTGCTTTGCGGAATAAAACGGTTGTGTTCGGCCATACACGGGCGGTCGAGCTCCATGGGTCGCCAGATGTCTGGTTCGGACCAGGGAAGATTGGGATCGACGGCGGATGTGCGTACGGCCTGCAGTTGAACGGGCTGATCCACGAAGGCGGAAGCTATTCTACCCTATGTATTCAAAATTCCCTGCAAGAGGAGATGTAAAATGACAGACATAACCTCCGTTTTACCCCACCGCTATCCATTTCTGATGGTAGACCGGATCGTCGAGTTGGAGTCAGGACAACGGGTGACGGGCTATAAGCTGGTAACTACGAATGAATGGTATATGTCGGAGCATGACCCTGTCATGCCTCATACGATGATCATTGAAGCCTTGGCGCAGCTTGGGGCATTTACGTCAATTCAAGGGGAGCACAGTATTGGCTTCTTCTCCTCGATGAAAGGTGTAGCGTGCTATGGTCAAGCCAGGCCCGGCGATCGTGTCGATATGACTTATGAGGTGACCAAGGCCAAGCGAGGTTTTGTCATGGGCAGGGCGGAAGCTTCAGTGGGTGGTCAAGTGCTTGTACAAGCGGAGGAGATCACGATTTTTATTCAATCGGGAGCGCGCGGGTGAGATGCCGTAGCGCTCTTTTTTTGTGTTACCTTCATTGTTCGGAATACATCACCAAGAGGCGAGTATTGATCATCGACCGGATGGACAGGCTCATGTAAGCTGAGATGGCATGAGATGAAGCACAAGGGGATTGCTAACCACGTGTCACGGAGTCGATAATTTGTAAGCGCTTCATATCCTGAGTGAAAAGGTGATGAGCAGATGAGACAGAGTTGGGTTCGAATGGTTCAATGGCTGGTAATGGTGGTACTGCTTACTGGAATCTGGGGGACGGCTGTCCCGCCACAGGCATTGGCATCTGATGCGTATGATGCGATGCGGGAAAAGCGCAAGGTAATGCTGACCGGTGAAACGGGACTGACCTGGACAGATCCTGATCTCACGGCCGCTGCGGCACGAATCACGGATCAGGCCGAGCAATACTGGTCGACGATGAATGTCTCGCCGTCACGGACACACCTGTGGAGTGACCAGGCGGGTACGGGTAACTCCATCCACATCCGCATCACTTACGAAAGACTCAAGGCGCTGGCACTGGCTTATGCGACGGAAGGCTCCGAGTTGCACGGTGACCCGACGCTGGCTACGGATCTGATTGGAGCGCTCGACTATATGTATGCAACCCGCTACCACGAGCATGTGACGACCACACCGAGCGGCACCAGCAATTGGTGGGATTGGCAGATCGGTATCCCGATGCAGCTGGGTGACATTGTTATCCTGATGTACGATCAGCTTACCCCGGTGCAAGTGACGAACTATATGAACGCGGTGGAGCGCTTTACGCCGCTAGTTAATCTGACGGGCGCCAATCGCTCTTGGAAAGCCATTGTGGTTGCCGTACGCGGTATCCTCGTCAAGGATTCAACCAAGCTAACCATGGCTCGTGACGGGCTATCGGCTATCTTCCCTTACGCCTTGAGCGGCGACGGTTTTTACCGGGATGGCTCCTTTATTCAGCACGCAACCATCCCTTACAATGGCGGTTACGGCTTGGACCTGCTGCTCGCGGTTAGCGATCTCATGGCCATGCTGCACGGTTCGCCATGGGAGGTGACGGATCCGAACAGCGCCAATGTATGGGGCTGGGTCTACGATGCCTACGAGCCGCTGATCTACAAAGGCGCAATGATGGATATGGTACGAGGACGCGAGATTTCGCGGGTGTACCGCCAGGATCATGCCGCAGGTCATGTTGCGATCCAGGGCATTCTGCGGTTAGCCGAGATCGCGCCAGCGCCCCAAGCGCTGGACTTCCGAAGGATGGTCATTGGCTGGCTACAGGCGGATACGTTCCTCAGCTTCTACGACGCTGCTCCGGTCCCGTTGATTGCAGAAGCCAAGACACTCATGACAGATCCGTCCCTTGCGCCCCGGGATGCGCTCATGCTGTACAGGCCGTATCCGGCAATGGATCGGGCGGTTCAGCACCGCCCGGATTATGCGATCGGTCTGGGGATGTACTCCAGTCGCATCAGCAGCTTCGAAGCTATCAATAGCGAGAATGCGAAGGCTTGGTATACGTCTGCAGGGATGATCAGTCTCTACAACAGCGACCTCGGGCATTATAGCGAAGACTATTGGCCGACCGTGGACCCTTATCGGCTGCCGGGCACAACCGTGTTGTCCCAGACGGCAACGCCAACCCATCGGAGCTCCAGTCCCTGGACTGGCGGAACGGTGCTGGATGAAGAAAATGGGGTCGCCGGAATGGATCTGAATTACTCGGGGCATGCGCTGAACGGCCGTAAATCCTGGTTCCTCTTCGACGACGAGGTGGTTGCGTTAGGCAGCGGGATCACGAGCACAGACGGCGTAGCGGTCGAGACGATTGTGGAGAACCGCAAGCTGGATAGCACCGGCCAGAACGCATTAACGGTGGATGGTGCCCTGAAGCCGCAGCTTCCAGGCTGGTCAGACACGTTGGTTGGCGTTTCCTGGATGCATTTGGCGGGCAGCAACGGACCTGGTGCAGATATTGGCTACTATTTTCCTCAAGCAACAGACGTCAAAGCCGTCCGCGAAGCGCGCACAGGCAATTGGCGCCAGATTAATATCCGGTCGGTGACGCCCACAACACCGGTCACCCGAAACTATCAGACCCTCTGGCTGGACCATGGCGTGAACCCTGCGGATGAGAGCTATCAATATGTTCTGCTTCCTGGCCGTTCGGCTGCCGAAGTGGCAAATTACGCAGCCTCTCCTGAGATCGAGGTGCTGGCGAATACACAGCTCGTGCAGGCGGTCAGAGAAACCGGGCTGGGCGTGACGGCGGTGAACATCTGGACGGATCAGTGGACGAGTGCAGGCGGCATTTCTGCCAACCGCAAATCCTCCGTCATGACACGTGAAGATAGCAATGGCGGATTGAGTGTTGCTGTCAGTGACCCGACGCAGTTGAACAGCAGCAGTATTGAACTGGAGCTGGACTATTCGGCTAGCAGCTTCACTGCCGAGCCGGGGATCACCGTTACCCAGCTCAGTCCAACGGTCAAGCTGACTGTTCAGGTGGCGGGCGCCAAGGGGAGGGCGTTCACGGCTTCCTTTGAACCAGGCACAGCGCCGCCACCCCCACCGCCGCCCGTCAGTATCATCCTGGACAATGCAGATCCTTCGGGTGTGACACGAATCGGAGCCTGGAAGACTGCCAGCACACAGATTGACCGGTATGGGCCCAACTATCTGCATGATGACAATCGCGACAAGGGAACCAAGTCCGTTGTCTATACGCCAGATATTCCGACCACCGGGAATTACCGTGTTTATATGATGTGGCCGGCACACTTTAACCGGTCAACAGCTATACCCGTGGACATCATTCATAGCGGCGGTTCCAGCAGTGTCACCATCGACCAGACGCAGAATGGTGGGGTGTGGGTGGAGCTGGGTAACTATCCATTCAATGAAGGAACCTCGGGCAGCGTAACCATCAGCAACACTGGTACAACGGGCTTCGTCGTAGCTGACGCCGTGAAGCTTGAGTTGGTCGAGTAGAGCCGTCTTACCAATAAAAGGGTTGACAGAACAGGCAACGCCGTTTTATGATGATTGCAATTCATTACGAAGGGAGGCCGATGGGTCATGACAATTACACATAGTAGAGCAGCAATTGCATATACACAACTCGATACCATCGGTCTTCATCGGACAACATGATGCGCAGATGACGTGCGTCGCGGGCGGGATCAGAGCTTGGCAGGAGGAACGGAAATGCCTTTCCTGCTTATGCTCTACCGCCAGAATGTCGAAGCCATGGCTATTCGAGCCATGGCTTTTTTGCATATAAATTTACCTGTAACGGAATAAGAAAGGACTAAACCTATCGTATGGAAACACAAATAAACCCATCGGGTGAACATGCCCGTTATCAACACGAGGTGGAGCTGCCGGGCGGACGCTTGCGCGTCTATGCCAATGAAGAGCAGTTTGCCACGCTGGACTACAAGGTCCTGGATATGGCCAATAACAATTTGCATATTCCTAACATTCGTTATATGAGCTATACTCCAGATGTACATGTAGGTGTCGGAACCTGCATTGGCACGACGGCGGTCTGGCAAGAACAAGGGGGCTATGTATCCCCATCTATTGTCGGCAGTGATATTGGCTGCGGCATGAGGGTGCATCTCACCAACCTCCACAAGCGGGACCTGCAAAGCGTAGAGCTTCGCCGCAAGCTGGTCCGGCGCATCGAGCGCTATCTGCCCATGGAGGCGCATCAGCGTGGTCAGTTCTCCGACATCCGGCTGGAGCATATCGTTCGCAAGGGGCTTCATGGCCTGCCTGGCAAGTATCTGCCGGACAGCTACACGCCGCGCAAATCGACGGCGCTGACCCATGTCGAGAGCAGCCGGTTTGCCTTTGACGAGAGCGTCCTGGATGCTATTCCGGACGCGACCTGGCACCGGGCGCACCGGCAGTTGGGAACGCTCGGCGGCGGCAATCATTTTGCTGAAATCCAGGCTATTGAGATTGCTGAGGAGCAACGTGAGATTGCGGAGGCCTGGGGTCTGTACGACGGTCAGATCGTTGTCATGATCCACTCGGGCTCGCGGGCCTGGGGCGGCGCAGTCAGTCAGGGCAGTACGGCAGGCTTCAGCCGGGTGATGCGCGAGCTGGGACTCGGCACCGCCGATCCCAAGTTGTTGTTCGCGCCACTAGATCATCCGGAAGGCCAGCGCTATGTGAATTTAATGTACTCCGCCTTGAATTATGCGGTGGTGAACCGGCATCTGATTGCCTACGCCATCCGCGAAGCATTCCGCGATGTATTCGGCACCAAATGCGAGCTGCCGACGCTCTACGACCTGATGCACAACTATGCCTGGACAGAACAACACGATACAGAGGGAGAGCTGTTCGTCCATCGCAAGGGTACCACACGGGCGCTGCCTGCCGGGCATCCTGACAATCCCAAGCCTTACCTCGGAACTGGACATCCGGCGCTCATTCCCGGGTCGATGGGGACGGCCTCGTATCTGATGGTCGGTCAGCCAGGCGGCGCAGAGAACTTCTACTCGATCTGCCATGGAGCCGGGCGCATCCGCTCGCGGTCTGCCACCAAACGAGTCGTGTCGGTCGAGCAATTCGCCCGTGCGATGAATGTGGGGACAGAAGATGAAGTGGTCGTCAACCACCATTCCCTCGAGTCCATCATCGATGAGTCACCGCAAGCTTACAAAAATGTAGATGAAATTATGGATAGTGTTACAGGTGCAGGGCTGGCAGCCGTTGTGGCCAAGTGCAAGCCGCTGGCTACGATCAAAGGAACCAAATAACGAAGGAAAACTTTGAGGAGGATGGGGATGGACGAGAAGCGCGTCATTGGACAAGGGAATACGGCAACCGTATATGCTTGGGGCGAGAACAAAGTGTTGAAGCTGTATCGTGCGGGGTATGCGGAAGATGCCGTAGCAAGGGAATTCGATAATACACAGGCCATTCGGGAGCTGGACTTTCCCAAGCCGATTGCGTATGAGCGGGTTGTGCATGAAGACCGACAGGGAATTATTTATGATCTCGTGGATGGTGATCCGCTGCTGGAATGGACGATGCGTACTGGCGATCTACAGGAGTGTGCAACGTATCTGGCTGACGTACATCGTTCACTGCTCAAGCAGCAGGTTTCTGGAGTTCCCTATTACAAGGATTTCTTGAGATGGGGCATCGAAAGGCCGTCGGTTGCCGATCCCGAGACGAAAACGGAGGCACTCCGTGTGCTGGACCAACTTGCTGATGGCGATACGCTCTGCCATGGAGATCTCCATCCGGGCAATATTCTATTGACCGATACCGGCCCGGTCGTTATCGATTTCCTAAATGTGTGCCGCGGCGTCCGCCATTACGATATTGCCCGCAGTGTGTATCTCATGCAGTACACCCCTTACTCTGCGACTGCTCCTGATCGTGAAGAAATGCTGCGGCTTAAAGTCCAGCTCACCGATCTCTACCTGGAGGCTATGGGTGTGACGCGGGAAGAGCTGGCCCCCTACCTTGAGGTTATCCGGGTCGCCCGCATGGGGGAGAATCCGGAGGAGTTCGAATGAATGCAGAGCAATTGAAGAAGGTGGCGCTGGGGTGGCCGGGCACAACGGTCCGCTGCCCGTTTTATCCGGATATGCCTGTGCTGTTCGTGGGCAGCAAGATGTTTGCCTTGCTGAGCACCTATGACGGTGTCGAGAGCGTCAATCTCAAGACTCTGCCCGAGGAGGCTTGGTTACAGCGGGAAACCTACCCTGGCGCGGTGATCCCTGGCTATCACATGAATAAAAAGCATTGGAATACTGTGCTCCTGGATGGTCGGGTTCCAGAGCCAGTCATTCTTACGATGCTGCAGGAGTCGTACCGACTCGTATGGGCAAAGCTGACCCGTGCCGAAAGAGAAGTGGTTGGTGAGCTTCCAAGATTTGAGGAGAATGGGGTGGAAGGATGAGTCAGGAGAAACTGTCCCATCCACGGTTACATAGCAAATGGCTCCAGCCGCATTCTCATGCTTGGTATGCCCAACTCGGTAGGCTGACAGGACGGTATGAATGGAACTGGCAATCCACGATCACAGAGCCCAACGGAGAGACCATGTTTGAGCGTGAGGTCGCAGGGGCTGTTCCGGGCAAGCGGGTCTTGATGTGGGCTGCGGCCATGGCGAGTTCGCCCTAAGGTGGAGTGAGGTAGCCGAGCAGGTCGTCGGTATTGATGCAGCCAGCGAGTATAACCGGTTAGAGATGGGAGACTTGCCGGGCAATGTCTCCTTCGTGACCGCGAATACGAAGGAGGCACTTCCCTTTTCGAATGGGGCATTTGACGTCGTGTACAATCGAAGAGGGCCAACCTCTGCTTACCTGGATGTGAAGCGTGTGCTGGCTCCCGGCGGGCGTCTGCTGTCCATTCATCCTGGCGATGTAGAAGCTAATGAGCTAGCAGAGATTTTTCCTGAATGGTGTGGATCGCCGCCAGCTCCCGGGACGCCAATTCTTGATGTTCTGAAGCAACGGCTGCAACAAGGCGGATTCGAGCATACCGAGATTGAAACTGTAACAAGCGTGGCTTACTTGCATGCGCCCATTGAT
Organism: Paenibacillus daejeonensis DSM 15491; assembly: GCF_000378385.1. Classification (GTDB taxonomy): domain Bacteria; phylum Bacillota; class Bacilli; order Paenibacillales; family Paenibacillaceae; genus Paenibacillus_D; species Paenibacillus_D daejeonensis. The sequence continues at coordinate 120,533 of NZ_KB899663.1, forward strand.
GTGCTGCAGATGATACTGTTCGGGCAGACGCCTGCGTTGATTGAAGAGTTGAAATCTAGAGATTTGTGTGAAATCACACGACGATTTGAGCGCCATGCTACAGAGGCGGGGCTGGCGACGACTTTTGTGCGTTATCTGGTTCGGGCAACGGTCTAGTTGGAATGCGTCTTGTCTTTGACTCGATACCAATAGTGATAAGCCTCAGTATACCCCAGCTTGGCATAGAGCCGCAGCGCTGGCGCGTTCGCTTGAACGACCGCCAGATAGCTGCGGCTCGCGCCATGTTCACGACCCCAATGCAGCAGATGAAGCAGCAATTGCTCCCCCAACCCGCGATTCCTCAGTTGAGAGTCAATGACGATGTCATACAACCCGATGTAGTCCCCCTCTACAATCCCCAGACCGCAACCAACGACGTTATCTCCGCGATATAGCAACAGATAACCAGCATCTGCAGCAATCGAGCTCAGCATCTGGTACATCGTCTGCAAATGTTTTTCCTCCAACTGAGCCAATTCGCAAAAATGCTGAATCCATTTCTCAGAGAGTGGACCAATAGTCGCAGCTGTTTCTTTGGAAGTGGGCGGCAGGTCACTCAACTCCAGCGTTTGCACCATGGATGGTTCCACCACGTAGTACCCTCTGCGATCTAATTCTGTATCCAACTCTGCTGGCTCCGAGAAGGGCGTCAGCTTAAAAATGGTTGGCAAGTCTCGCCTACTGTAGCTATCTTCGCAGGTTGCAATTTTTTGATCCATAGACAAATTTGAGGCGTACATCGGGCTGACGGAGTTGGCCCGCTTCGTATACCCATTGGCAAACCGCAGCACCCAGCCATCATACAGCGTGGTTGTGAGCGGCTGCCAATGATTCAGGGTCATTTCCTCAAGCGTTCGGGCAGGTGCGGTCATCTAGCGGACTCCTCTCGGTATAATTGAATAATTATATATAATAATGAATAATTATTCAATTGATTCCGCTAAGACAGACCTTTCGGGCGGCATGCTGCTAATATGACGCATATATTCCGTTACTGGTTGCAATTGCGGCGGTAACCAATGGTTACTAATGGATTAGCGGAAAATATGCGTCGTATGCAACAATTTTTAATGAAAATCAGCATAATAACGGAAAATAGACGGCGTTTTATAGATGGAGCTTGGTAGGCGTGCGGATGTAGGCCTCCCCAAAAAACACCTTCACCCCTACGGCTACCGTGGGCATGAAGGTGCTGGGCCATGCTTTATGTGGCAGAGGGTGTTCTGCGTCTATTCCTCGGGCTTGTACACGCGTCCCCAGCCATAGCCGGCTTCCTCGGAGGTGTCCTCGGGCATGCCGGGCAAGATCAGGCCACCGTCTATACGCAGATTGACGCCCGTGATGTAGGACGCCTGCGGGGAGGCAAGCCAGGCAATCGCTTCGCCGATGTCGGCGGGTGTGCCCATCCGTCCCATTGGAATTTTTCGACCGAGTGGTTCCTCATAGGCATCCTGGTCCAGGTTATGCACCGTCGCGCCCGGCGCCACACAGTTGACTCGGATGCCATGTGGGGCCCACTCAAGTGCCAGGGATCCGCAGGAGCGAATGAGTCCGGCCTTCATCCCGCCATAGATGCTGTCGCCAGGGTAGGCACGTTCGCCGCGGGAAGACGTAATGAAGTGAATGCTGCCGGGAATCTCCTGTTCGATCATCGCTGCGGCAGCGTGCTTGGCTACCAGCATGGGACCAACATAATCCAATTGGACAATGGCATTTATATCCTCTGCCGACATCTCCATCAGAGGCTTGTTATTGCCGCCTCCCGCATTGTTAACCACCAGATCAATCCGTTCGCAGGCTTCGAGTGTTTCAGAGACCACTCGTTTGGCGTCCTCCGGTTTCGTCAAATCGCATTTCACCACGAATGGCTGTGCGCCAAAGGTATGGCGCATATCTTGGGCAAACGATTCAATACCCTCCGAGCTGCTGTGATAGGTAAGCGCCAACCGGTAGCCCTTTTGCGCCAGTACACTGGCGATGCCGCGGCCAATGCCCTGCCCGGCGCCAGTGACCAGTGCGACCCGGCTTTTTTGTTGTGGAGCGTTCATATTTTCAACTCCTTCCTAACGATTGATGGTACTCGGCATAATGCCGTTTCATTTCCTACATTACCCTTTTATAGCGGATGTTACTCCGGCAGAAATGCACATGGTACAATAAACAGACTACATACGGAGCAAGGAGCCATTTGATGAGAAAGCTATTTATTACCGATATTCACGGCGAGCATACGGGCTTGATGAAGTTGCTGGAGCATGCGCGGTATGAGCCGGCAAGCGATCAACTGGTCGTCGGTGGAGATATGGTCAGTCGGGGACCATCGAGCGGAGAGGTGCTGCGGGAACTGCGGAACTTGGCTATTGCATACCCAGAGCAAGTTATTGTGCTGACTGGCAACCACGAGGAAATGATGAGCTGGTATTATGACGGCCGTTCAGACATGTGGCTCACTCATGCAGGGAAGGGGACTCTGCCTTCATTGAAAAAGGCATTTCGCCGAGAGAGTGAACTCCGTGCGTGTACGGACTGGGTCGGTACTCTGCCGCTCGTATTCGAGGACGAGGATTATGTTTATACCCATGCGGGGTTGGTGCCTTATGATGCCCCGGATCGGCAGGACCGCGAAATTGTCTGGATGTCGGAGCTCGATTTCTACGCCTATCCCCGGGAACTCATTCTGAACTGTACGCAAGGCCGACCGATCATTCATGGTCATACCCCTTGCGAATTTATTCTTCATGACGGTGCCCGGATGAACTGTGACCTCGGCGCGCATACCTATGCCATTGAAGCCTCACGTTCCCTCGCGCTCGTCGATCTCACGCACCGCCTCTATTATGTATACAACATCGCTTCATGTCAGATCGCAGAGCGAACACTCCCTGGTCCATCCAGGTGAATTTTCCATTGCATAAAGCTATGAACAATTTTAAGCTGCCTCAGCGCGACGTAGTTCGCGTTTTTTTTGCATGCATAGTTGTGAGGAACCATGTGTTGTTTTCCAAGCTACTGCGCACCACTGACCGTTTAAATCGCTTGCGCGCCGCAACGCACAATAGGATGGGTATTCCGCCACACGCTAACGGAACTGACAGACGTTATCCAAGCACAAAGCCCTAGTTTTCAAAATCTAACGGAACTGAAAGACGTTATGCAGGCTAAAACCTACGTTTTTATTGGCGTTTTCCTTAAATAACAACGCTGAGTTCCGTTAGAATGTAAAAACACACTGAAAAACTAAGATAAGGTCTCTCAGTTCCCCTAGTGGTTGGCGATCCTCTATTATCGTTCTATTACCACGGTTGCTCATCAATAATCGATACTCTCGCCACGGAGCTTATTTTGCCTTAATTTATGCTTTCCGAAATGTAATGCAATCACTCAGGTCACTCATTCGGCGAGGAAGGTTAATTCGTTGCAGCTCGCTGTCGGGTGTTGGCTCCTGCGTTTGGGTAGCTGTCGGGGCGGGAAATCTAATGTTAGTTGTGAAAATTATCAAGGGCAGCTGCACGGTAGCAAGGCGCAGAAAAATAAATTTCATTCCACATGTAGCGGATTGCGTGCGATGTCCGTCTAAAAGGTTGGAGGTGGTTAACCGATGAAGCCGGCCGGCTCAGACGCATATGAACCCTACCCGGATGATCCTAACCGGGCTATAAGCAAGATGATGGATGCGCATGGCAATGACGTGTTGCGAACGGCTTATTTTTATACAAGGGACCGGCACCTCGCGGAGGATATCAGCCAAGAAGTGTTCCTGCGGGCTTACCGCAACTGGCGGGGATTCAAGGGAGACAGCAAGGTGCTGACCTGGCTGACCCGCATCACCCTCAATCTGTGCCGCGACAAGCTGGCGCTCCGCTCCGCCTCCGAACAACCGACCGATCCCGGGCTTCTGGCCCTGAACCGAATAGGCAGCGTGGAAGAAGAAGCGATGGCCCGATTGAATCGAAGCGAACTCCTGCGGCACTTGGCTAGCTTGTCGCTCCCCTACCGGGAAGTGCTGTATCTATACTATTATCTGGACTTCACCACGACGGAAATCGCCGAAGCGACCAGCACGCCTGAAGGCACAGTACGCGGCCGCTTGCATCGGGCAAGAGAACAACTGGCACGTGCGATGAAGAAGGAGGAAATAGGCGATGACGAATCACAACAAGGACGACAACGATAGAATGAATCGTTCACCTCAAGATGCTTCACACGACGCAAATACCAGATCCGCAGAGGATAGGGTGTTGGGACAGCAATTCAAAAGCGAGCTCGATACCCATCTGTTCGAAGATCTCAAATTAGATTCAAGTACAACAAAGGAGTGGATGAAGATGATTAACCAAACAGAAGCAGCAGCACCGAAAAAAAGCTGGTGGACAGCTGGACGGAAACGGGTGGTCACCGGAGCTGTCGCCGCAGCGATCATGCTTGGAATCGGTATTCCGCTCTTCCAGAATATCGATCCGGTGCCGGTTCCCGGTTCGGGTATCAGCCAGCCGGAGGGCACGGTAGAGCCTGCACCGGGTACCAATGGCGGAGCTGCCGGTCCCGGCAACTTAACGGAGGTCTCCCCGTTAGTTACTGAAGTTGTGGGTACGCTGGAGGAGGCGGAGGCCGCATTTGGCGGGCCGATTGTCCTGCCCGATGGCCTGCCCCAGGGCTATGAACTCAAGGAAATCGCAACAGTAGGCTATCCGGGAGAAGATGCCCTTCGGGTTCATTTCCAGTATGAAGCAGAAGGTGACGGACACCTGACGTTTAGCGTCGACAAACAGGAAGCTGTATACCCCGAAGATCTGTTCACGACTATAGAGCTTGGCGGTACCGAGGGGCAGGTATTTGCTCAACCCGCATTGACGGAACTATTCTGGAAGCTGGATGACATCCAGTATTCTCTTATGGGCACCCTCACAGAAGAGCAGGCCGTCGCGTTGGCGCAATCGACCCTATCCTAAGCGAAGCCTTACAGCATGCTATGAGCCGGATTCCATCCCCTGCGCGGGAAGGGGAATCCGGCTTTTCAACCTTCGTTGCCAGAACCGAAAAGCGATTGTTGAAACTTTTGCCTTCTATATATCGTATCTTTTACATATACCTAGGAGTCTAAAAAGCGGTAAAATAGGACAAGCGAAGAACATTTGCCAAACGGAGGTAGCCTCATGCGTACAATGGGACCCATGCCAACGAGAGAATACATAGCTGCAATTGAAGCTTCAGAAATGGACTATTTATCCGACCGGATGATTGCGATCCGCGAGCGTTCAGACAATCCGGAGGGGGTGGAGCTCAAGGCCGTTGGAGAGGCGGTTTGTTTCTACAGCCAAGGGATGCCTTGGCCTTCCTTTAATACCGTCAAGGGTGCTGGCGCTGCCGAAGCGGCGGCGATTGATGAGATGGTGGATTTCTACAAAACGAGAGAACGCAAACCGCAATTCGAGATTGTTCCGGGGATTGAGGATCGCCGGACGCTCCAAGCTTTGTCACAGCGGGGGTTCTTTGCATCAGGCACACATGCTTCGCTTGCGCTAGATCTGGCGGCCTGGGAGCCGAAATCCTTCGCCACGCCACGGGTTCGGATCAGCAAGCTGCAGGAGAGTGAGATTGAGACGTATGCAGCCATTCACTGCAAATCCTTTGGCTTGCCGGAGCATGGCATTGCCCCGGTGGCTGCCAATAACAAGGTGCTGCTGGGTCGACCGGGCTGGACGTTCTTCATCGCTTATGTGGAGGATCGTCCTGCCGCGGCAGCTGTTATGTATATCAAGGACCGCACGGCTTCGCTGACCTTTGCAGCCACGTTGCCGGAATATCGCAAGACCAGCTTGCACGAGCAACTGCTGCATCGGAGATTCTCCGAGGCCAAGCAGCAGGGCTGTGACCTGGTTGTCGGGCAGTGTGCGTTCTTGTCGCCAAGTCACCGCAATATGGAACGGGTTGGCATGAAGGTTGCTTATGTTCGGACCACCTGGACAGAAGCGTTGGGAGGTTAGGGGAAGTGAAGGTGAAGCGGATCGACCGGCGTGTGGCGCTGGAAGCGGGTGTTGCTGGTGTAATCACAGGAGGAGCGCTTGTTACAGGAGGTTTTATCGTCATGGGCATGGCGCAGACCAAGGCCTATGTTCCAGATATTGTTAACTCCTATGCAAGTGTGGACTATTTGCAGCAAAAGGTGTCTTTTGGCCATACGGGAAGTCAGTGGCCTGCTCTAGCAGTTGTCGGCATCTCGTCGATCCTGATGGGAATGATTTATTATCGGGTAAGAAGCAAGTATAAACGCCAAGCTTCACCACCATCCTGAAACCAAGGAGTGATGTGTAGATGAGCAAGTGGCAACTGCCGAGCAAGGGCGGCGTCAACCTGAAGGGGATCGATCCGCAAGACACGGGCAAGTTCAAGAACAAGCGTGAGACCGTCAAGGAAATGAACCAATTGCGCAAGGAATTGCAGGAGGAGCAGGAGAAGCTGGCCGCCAGACAGGAGCAAGCGCTGCTGGTTGTTGTTCAGGGGATGGACTGCAGCGGCAAGGACGGAGTGATTCGTCAAGTGTTCTCCGGTGTGAATCCGCAGGGAATATCCTCGTACAGCTTCAAGAAGCCGACGGAGGAAGAGGCCCGTCACGACTTCCTGTGGCGGGTCCATCGGCATGTACCTGATTTGGGGCGCATCACCACGTTCAACCGTTCTCACTATGAGGAGGTCTTGATCAACCGTGTGCATGGCCGCGTATCGGATGCCGAGGCGAAGGCCAAGTTCAAGCAGATCAATCAGTTTGAATCCCTGCTGGTGGATAACCGGGTGACTCTGGTCAAAATCTTTCTCCACATCTCACCAGAGTTTCAGCTCGAGAAGCTGCGCAAGCGGATCGAGAATCCGCGCAAGCACTGGAAATTCGATCCGAGCGACATTGAAGAGCGTCAGCATTGGGACCGGTATCAGGCCTATTACGAGGAAGCTATGGCACAGTGCAATGAGGCTGCCCCCTGGCATGTGGTCCCCGCAGATAACCGGTGGTATCGCGATTATGTTGTGCTGCGACTCACCGTCGAAGCGTTGCGCGGCATGAAGCTGAAGGAGCCGGATCCGGTGCCGGGGATCGAGAAGTATTTGGAGATGTTGAAGGACTCGGCTGACGTCCGTTAGTCATCAACCAGCCGATTCTCCACCATCGTTTGTTCTGAATGTAGAGGGGGGAGGTTCGGCATGCCAGTAAAAGGCCTGATTTTTGATATGGACAATACGCTGCTGCGGTCCCGCATTAATTTTGACCAGATGAAGCGGGAGACCTATGCGTATCTGGAGGCAGGCGGAATTCTGTCCGGTGATGTTGATTTGGAGCAGCATACGACATCTACGCTGATGCTGACGGCGGAACGCACCGGGCGAATGTCGGAGGCCATGATCGCGGAGATGTGGGACATTGCGAACCGGATCGAAAAGGCGGGCATGCACGAAGCTGCAATGGAACCGGGGGCTGCTGAATTGCTGCGGGCTCTGCATGGGCGGCTGCCTCTGGTCATTGTGACGAACAATTCGACCGAAGCCGCCGAGTTGGCCCTACGGGAAAATGGGGTTCACCAGTACTTCGATGATGTCATTGGCAGGGATCGGGTCAAGGCGATGAAGCCGGAGCCGGATGCCTTCTTGCTCGCGTTGGATGCTTATCCGGCCATTCCTACTGAGCATTGGCTATCGGTAGGGGATGCCTGGATTGACGGTGCGGCATCGAGCCGGGCGGGCATCCGCTTCATCGCCTACAACGGAGATGGGGAACGGATGCGGGCGATGGGCGTCGAGCCCTTCGGGGAGATTCAGGAGTTGGAGCAGCTGGTAGCGTTTTTGGATGCTGAGCGGTAATTCAGCGCCCAGTTGGCTGCGAGAACGGAAATAAATACCGCATGACAAACAGGAGGCGGCGTGCCTCCTTTAGATTATTCATAAGGTTCCCTTTGCCGATCGTATGTGCCCAGAGAGCTGATCCTGCCAATAAGCTTGATTTTTCATATTTATTTGAACCTCATGAAGCAAAAGGTCCAAATAAGCTTGAAATATCAAGCTTATTTGGTGATTTTCTTGATTTGCCCTGAAATAAGGTCGAAATTTCATATTCGTTGATCTAAAAAGAGCCGGAGAGGCACGGAATCGAATCTGGTCAACGCTTGTCTAGCAGAAAGCGACATCGGGAGCATATGCTGCGGAGCGTTCGCCTGAGAGCTTTTCGCAGAAAAGCTGGCTTCGGAAGCATACGCTGTTTACATCAGCGATCGGAAGATCTAAAGTAAGATTTCCCATCTACTTGGCTTATATTTTTCTGGAATGAAACGCGCTCGCGCCGTCAGAAGACGGCGGCAGCCGTTTCACCTTGGTAATAGTCTATACTATCAATTCGTTTGTTAGCTCCCCCCTCGCTTATCCAGCCTGACTTTCACGCCCTGACAATAACGACGGACTTCCGGTTTACATCAGCTTTGAATTTTTGGGAGTGAAGCTGGCTGCCCCTTCATAAGGCAATGTCTGCCGCTTCACCTTGCGCCTCTCCATCTCCTTTATCTCCCGTATGTACAGCCCATCCTCCATTTTCTCCGCGATCTCACACAGTCTTTCGATGTCCGAGAAGGAATATTTGCGCGTGCCGCCTGCGGTGCGCTCGGGAAAGATCAACCTTCGCTCCTCGTAATACCGAATTTTGCGTTCCGACAATCCTGTTAATTCGCTCACCAGTCCGATAGCAATGACCTTCTTCTCCTTGTACATCTTAAGTGTCACCCCTTCGTGTAAACGATCGGAATGGATCGCTAATCTCCTTACTATATTGGCGTATTTTTCGGTGCCTGAACATAGTTCTGTTAGATTATCTTACGTTAAAACTTTGTCGAAACGACTGTTAGCAAAAACAATGTTAGAAAATATAACGCAAATGAGTACAAGGAAAATATTCAGGTGCTATGCTTGGTTCCGAGAACGGCGCTCATGAAGGCGACGAAGGAGGAAGCAGAGTGACAGAACATGTGGGATCTCAAATGTCTCGAAGGCAATTTTTGATGCAAGTCGGCAAAGCTGGCGGTGCGGTGGCGGTCTATAGTGCCATGAGTACGCTTGGACTGCTGGGTCAGTCCTCCGCTGGTGCGGCAACACTGCCTCCTCCAGCTGAGGTGAACGCGGCAAGTCGGAACGGCAAGAAAATTGTCATTCTCGGCGCAGGTCTGGCCGGCATGGCAGCCGCTTATGAGATGTCCAAATCCGGATACCAGTGCGTGATCCTCGAAGCAAGGGCGCGGCCAGGTGGCCGGAACTGGACGATCCGGCGCGGCGATGCGGTGACTGAGGTGGGCGGGGTCAAGCAGGTAGCTCGATTCGACGAGGGATTGTATTTCAATCCGGGTCCGGCCCGAATTCCGCAGCATCACATCACGATGGATTATTGCAGGGAGCTGGGTGTCCCGTTGGAAGTGTTCGGCAACGTCAACGAAGCGTCTTACTATTATAGCGAAAACGTCGGTCCGCTCTCTGGCAAAAAGGTAACCAAACGCGCGGCTAAGGCGGATATGCGTGGCTATACGAGCGAATTGCTCGCCAAGGCGGTCAGCCAGAATGCGCTCAACCTGCCCCTTAGTCAGAGTGACAAGGAAAAGCTCGTCGCCTATTTGCGCCGCGAAGGCGATCTCAATGCGGACCTGTTCTACAAAGGGTCGGGGAGAAGGGGCTACAAGGTGCTGCCGGGCGGCGGTGAGACGCCAGGGGTGCAAGAAGATCCATATAATCTGAGTGCCATTATTCAATCCGGATTTGGCAATAGCTTCAGCTCCGAGTATTCCATTGATCAGCAGATGATGATGTTCCAGCCGGTAGGCGGGATGGATCAGATCGGCAAGGCTTTTGCCCGTAAGGTCGGACATCTCATTCAATACCAAGCCGTGGTGCAGCGGATCCGTCAGGGCGAGAGCGGCGTTGCGGTTACGTATCGCGCTGCGGACGGTTCGGTTCAGGAGGCAACGGGCGATTATTGTATCTGTACCATCCCGCTCAGCGTGCTGAAGGATATTCCGGGGGATTTCAGCAAGGAGATGAGTGAGGCCATTGGCAAAATCTCGTATGCGACGACTGGCAAGATCGGCTTCCAGTTCCGACGCCGGTTCTGGGAAATCGATGAGGGAATCTACAGCGGGATGACGACGACCAATATGGATATTAACCAGATCTGGTATCCGTCCCATGATTACTTGAGTCGTAAAGGCGTGGTTGTCGGTTACTATAACTTTGGCGAAGCGGCGGTACAGCTGGGTGACATGTCGCTGGCTGCACGTGAAGAATATGCGCTGAAGCAAGGGGCTAAGATTCATCCCCAATATCATAGAGAGTTCGAAACCTCCTTCTCCATCGCTTGGCAGAAGACGGCCTACAATATGGGGGGATGGGCGAGTTACTCCTCTGCGGACCGCAAGGATTATTATCCGACGCTGAACAAGCCGGATGGCCGGATCTATCTGGCCGGGGAGCATATGAGTTATTTGACAGGCTGGATGGCAGGGGCGTTTGAGTCGGCGCGTCTGACGGTCAAGGCCATTCAAGAGCGGGTCATGAAGGCTTAGAAGACAATATAGAAGATAAGGAGTGGCGCTATGAACAGCAAAAAGAAATGGATGCTCACCGTGCTCCTGGCCGCATCGGTCAGTGCGCTGAGCATCACGGCCTATGCGGCCAGCCCGCTGACGCCTAATAAATACACGGCTGAGCCGATTCATGAGGTGGAGTTTTATGGCTCTCCTACCTCGTCCATTGCCTCTGGCGTCTCGGTACCGCAAGATATGGCGTACCTCTGGACGAGCGGTACTGTGCCGCCGCAGCTCAACCGTGAGGGCAAAACGATTCATGAGCGGTTTGGGGATACCAAAACTCAGGCGGTCGGGATTCTGAAACGAATTGAAACGGACCTCAAGGCCAAAGGGCTGACGATGAAGGATGTAGTCTATCTCCGTGTCTATCTGGTTGCCGATCCCGAGAAGGAAGGCAAAGTCGATTATGATGGCTGGTTCGAGGCTTATGGCGAGTTTTTTAATACGGAAGACAATCCAACCAAGACGGCGCGTTCAACGCTGGCAGTTGCGGGGTTGGTCAACAGCGATTGGCTGATCGAGATCGAAGCGGTGGCGGTCTATCCCAAGAGGCGGTAATGCGTAACGGAGGGGTATAAGTGTAAACCAATTACAATGGAGGTGCAAGCCATGCTGCAGAGTATCGGAATCCCGGGACTGATCCTTATTCTGGTCATTGCCCTGGTTATCTTCGGCCCGTCCAAGCTGCCCGAGATCGGGCGGGCCTTCGGCCGAACGCTCAATGAGTTCAAGCGCTCAACCAAAGAGCTGGTGCAGGAGGAGGAGCCTCCGATTCGCGAGCTCCATGATTCACGGGATGCCCGCGAATCGCGCTCCAATATCTCGGTAATGGATGCCAAGCCGGAAAAACCGGCAGCGATGTAGCAAGTGTAAGTGGAGAGGGGGGTGACGGGAGGCCGTCCGCCTCCCTCTTTGCGCATCAGGAGAGGAGTGGGAGCATGGAGGAGACGATGAATTTGGTTGGCCATTTGGGTGAGCTCCGCAAACGGCTGATGATTACCATGGCGGCCTTTGTCGTGTCGCTCATCGTGGCTTTTTGTTTCGTTGAACCGATCTACGACTGGTTGACCCGGGGGCTGGAGGTGAAGCTCGCGCTGCTTGGGCCCAGCGATATCTTGTGGGTCTACATGCTCATTGCTGCCGTATTTGCTGCAGCGGCAACAATCCCCGTGCTGGCCTATCAACTGTGGGTGTTTGTTAAGCCTGCATTTACGGAGCAAGAGCATCGGGCAGCGTTTCGGATGATTCCGGCGGTGACCCTCCTGTTTATTGTAGGGATCTGCTTTGGTTACTTTATCGTGTTTCCAGTGGTGTACTCGTTTCTTGGCGGGCTCACGGACGGCCAGTTCGATATGGTGTATACTGCGGAGAAATATTTCACCTTCATGGTTCATATGACGCTGCCCTTTGGCGTGCTGTTCGAAATGCCCGCGGTGGTGCTGTTCCTGACCAAGCTGGGCATCCTCAATCCGCAGCGGCTGGCCAAGGCACGCAAAGGCGCTTACTTTGTGCTGGTCGTCGTGGGTGTGCTGGTGACACCGCCGGATCTCGTATCGGACATTCTGGTCATCATCCCGCTGCTGCTGCTGTACGAATGCAGCATTAGCCTGTCGCGCATCGTCTACCGCAAACGCCTGCAGCAGCAGGAGCGGGAGGCAAGCGAGGAGCATGGCGATGGGATGGTGAGGGCATAGACGGGCAATAAGCTGTTAAGCGAGCCTGGAACCGCGAAGTCAAATGTCTCCGAACCGTTTGACGGTCCGGAGATTTTTTGCGTTCGTCTAGATTCTGACGGTGGAATGACAAAAACAATGACAGGTTGTAACTGTCGGATCGGCATAGGCCCCCTATACAATGGTAACAACGAAAGGGAGCATATTGAATCCGGGAGGAATGAGCATGAGTTTTTTGGATAAGGTGAAGTCGGGACTGTCGGAAGCAGGCAGCAAGGCGAAGACGGCAGTCGAGGTCAACAAGCTGAAAATGCAACAGAGCGCCAAGCAAAAGGAGATTGAAAAGCATTACCAGACGATCGGCCGGATCGTCTTCCTGACGGCGATTGAGCGGGATACGGGAGAGCTCGGGGAGGACTACCAGCCCGAGGTCGAAGCGATCCTGGAGCTGGAAGAGGAGGTGCAGGCACTTCTTAAACAGATTAAGGTTCTCACTGGCGAGAAGGACTGTATCTGCGGCCAGTCAGTAGCAGTTGAGGTGAAGTTTTGTCCCTCGTGCGGACATACCTTCACCGAAGCGGAATAAGAGGCGGGGACGATGAGGAACCGTTTGTTAAAGATCACCAAAACAAAGCTGGCCCTCGCCGCAGCTGCGTTAGCGTTGATGCTGGCAGGGGCGGGCTTTATCTTTTTCCTCGGGGATGGCGAGGCCGTTGATCCGAAGGAGCAGACGGTCTCCGTACTGTCGGGACGCACAGGCTCCTACGAACCTGTCAAGGAACGGCCGGCCAGGCTGGTGTATCCGATCGGTGCCTGGGATACCGCCGTCCCCTACATTAATCCGTTCGGCAGCCAGAGCAGCTACCGCTCGGCGGCCTACCTGGCCAATCAGCAGCAGGAGCTGCGGTATATCGATCTGGATAACCGGGAGACGAGCCGATTGACGGCGGGGGAGAAGTGGGAGCTGGAGGTAGAATGGACCGATCAGGGCGCCGATCCGATCGACGATCTGATCGCATACGCCGTAGAGCTGGATTCGTCGTTCTACCGCGGTGTGCAGGAGGGACAGTGGATCATCCACGCCCGCGACCAGGAGGAAACCGACTGGTGGGCAATTGCCGCAGAGGGCGGCTCCGGATACCGGCTTACGGTGTATAAGGAGCTGCGGCTGCAGCCCGGTCAGACAGTGACGGCCGGAACCGGGGACTATGACACGTCCGAGCTGTACTTCGTCACGAACAATGAGAATCTGCGGTACCAGAGCCTGAAAGTGTCGCTTGACAAGGGCCAGCTTCAGTTGACGGGCAAGGGCAGTTATGTCCAAGGACAGTATCGCCGGGATCTCAGCTACACCCGGACACTGGATGCGGTGAAGACGCGGGATTACGTGCTTGGCGATCTGCCGCAGGACCCCTCTGTCCCATTGCTCTGGAAGATGACATGGAGCGCATCAAGCGACCCTGGTGAGATCGCCATCACGCTTGATGAAAAGGGAGAGCTGCAGCCGATCCGAGACGGCGAACGGCTCGGGGCATTGAAGGTGCGAGGCGCGCAGCTCGGCCATATTAAAGTCGAGGCTTCTCCGGGAGTGGCGCTGCAGCATCCGGAGCTGAGTCTGATGGGCGACCAGACGCCGGAGGGCGACACGCTGTTCTGGCTCCCGCCGGGCTACTGGAATGTTGTTGTCGAGCAGGACGGCCGTCCGGACGGCAACGCACCGCTGCGAACCAGACTGATCCCGGTCAGCAGCGGCGAGATGACGGAGCTGGATATGAAACCGCTCATCGTGGGGAGCTACCGCACGGTGGAGATGGGCGACGCCAGCGGCGCCGACAGTGAGCTGAAGATCGAATCCGTCAGCGAGCAGGGGGATACGGCAATCGTCCGCTTCATGCTGCTAGACGCGCAGAACCGGCAGTTCGTCCCCACGGTCAAGGATGTAGAGATTCTGGAAGGCGGGCAGCCTGGCAAGCTCGTCAAGCTGGAGCGACTGGAGACGCCGCCGAGCGTCGTGCTGGCGCTGGATTCCTCAGGCTCCATGGCAAAGTCGATGACTCAGGTGCTAAGTGCCGCCCGCAGCTTCATCGAGGGCCTGCCTGACCATACCTATATCCGGGTTATCGACTTTGACTCGCAGGTGCAGGTACTGGAAGGGACAACCAAGCAGGAGGTCCTCGCCGGTCTGTCGCAGGTCAAGGCCAAAGGCAATACGACACTGTACGATGCTATCATCCGGGGCGTCGAGCTGCTGAAGGAGAAGGAGCGTCCGACTGTGGTTGTCTTCAGTGACGGCGTCGACAGCGACGTCGAGAAGGCAGGCACCGGCAGCAAAGCGAGCAAGGAGGAGGTGATGCAGACGGTGCAAGCTTCTGGCATCCCGCTCTATACAATCGGATTCGGACCCGGGCACGATGCTTCGACGCTGCTGGAGCTGGCTGCGCTGTCGGATGGCACCTATTATGCAGCTGATGACACTGAGGCGCTGAACCATGTGTTCTTGGCGATCCGCGACAGATTGGGCAACCGGTTCGAGGCAACCTATCAGCGGCCCAATAAGCAGGCGCCGTCCGACGTGTCGGTCGTCTCGCTGACGCTGGACGTCAGCGGCTCGATGGACGTCGAGCCCGAGAGCGGCAACGGCGCATACCGGCTAGACAAGATGAAGGCGCTGTTCCACGAATTCATCAGTCAGAAGCCGGACAGCAGTCTGATGCAGCTGGTCAGTTTCTCCTCCGAGATCTCGTTCGAGCAGATGTTCACCAATCGCAAGCCGGAGCTGCTGCAATCGCTAGGTATGCTGCGGGCCGGCGGCGGCACGGATATCTTCAGCTCGACGGACCGGACGTACAACTCGCTGAGCAGGATTCCTTCCGACAAGCGGGTCATCGTCTATCTGACCGATGCGGCGCTGGACGTCGAGCTCGAAAGGAAGGCGGCCTTTGAGACATTGCTGACGAGAATTAAAGAAGAAGGCATCCAAGTTCTCTGGGTTGGCCTGGGGACAGAAGACGGCGAGGAAGCGTTCCGGTGGGCGGCTGAGAAGTCCGGCGGCTCGTATGTGATTTCGGAGGATCCCGCAGTCCTGTCAGAGGCGTTCAATGCGATGCTCGCCAAGGTAGAGCAGCAGCCAGCTGAGAAGGTAGCCCTGTCGCTATCCATTACCAGCCCGGCTGCGGACGGAGAGACTCGCGTCTATGACGCGAATACGCTTGCCGATTTTCCCTTGCAGCTGAGCGAAGATAACAAGGCCGTGCTTCAGACCATAAGCTATGAGCCTGGCGGCAAGATCGCCCAGTACGAAACTGGTGCGGCCTCGCTCCTCTATGGCAGCGATCTGCCCGGCCAAGAAGTGAAGATTCTTAAACGGATCCCACTGGATGCCGAAACCGAAAATAAAGCGATGGCATGGTCGGCAAGAGAGCTGCTATTCCTGAAGCGGCTGGGCGGTGTGGATGCGCCTGCGGGCCGTAGCTTCGTGGCTGTCGATATGGAGCTGGGGAGCACGCAGGCCAAGGGAGCGGCTTATGTCATCCCGGACTTTGCCTCCCACTTCTTCCTGGAGACCAACGGCATGGGCAGTTATCCCGCCTCCACGACAACTTGGCTAGCCGAAGCACCGCTGGCTCCGCCAGGCGAGAGCAGCGTGACGGTGAAGTCGGGGGAATCGGTACGCGGGATATTGGTCTTCCTGGTGCCGGATGAGCGGATGGAGCAAGCGGCGTTGCACTTTTACGACACTAACAACGGCCATCTGACCTTGCCTCTCATCGGTCGTACGGAGCGGTCGGAGATCGCACTGACGGCGCTGCCTACAACGGCGGAAGGCAAGCTCTCCGATACGTTTCGGCTGAAGCTGACGGCTGCCAGCGAACAGGACACTCTCGGGCCAGTCCAGTTCAAGCCGCAGACAAGTCTGTTCAAGGTTGTGGAGGGCGACCTGACCTCAGCCGTGCAATCCCGACTGAAGTTCGATCCGCAGCAGCGCTTCTATCTGAGGATGACGACCGGCAAAGGACCGTTCCTCGTCCCGGTCCATACCGGAACAGCGCTGCTCCCGCACGGTCTGTTGCGGCCAGTCACACTGGCGCCGGGCTCGACGAATAAGATAAGGCTTGCCTTCCAGATCCCGGCGGCGCTGCAGCAGACGCCATCAGAGCTGTATGTCGATCTGTTCGGCGTCGCAGCCATACTGCCGGTCGGTGGGAAGGCTCAGGAGGCAGGTCAGCCAGCCGCAGGCGAAACGGTATATCAGGGCCAAGGGGTCAAGCTGCGCGTCCATGCCCTCTCCCGGATTCAGGACATCGAGTCGAGCCGGGGCGACTACGTCGTTGCGGATGTAACGCTCATGGACGCCGCTGACGGCAATGGCGTCTCTGGGTTCCGTGATACCTTCCGGCTGATCCCGGAGGGCCGGGAGGAGGCGGATGGTCTGCGTCCCGACGAGATTACCGATGAGCTGGTATTCGGAATGGACCAGGACTGGTCTGTATTCGATGGCACCTCGCGGCGCGGCCTGCTCGTCTTTGCACTGCCGGAGGGTAGCGGAGACCGGGCTTGGAACCTGCGTTCCGAGCTGTTCGGCGAGCTGAGTCTGCCTGTCGGACAGAACAGCTATCCGGAGCCTGGACTGCTGGTCAAGCACGTAACCCTCCCGCAGGATAAGGCGTTTGATATCGCCTTGTCCACCGCCTTGACCGAGGCGATCCGCCATCATCGGGCTCGGGTCTCGGCAGATGCCGAGCGGGAGACCCTCCAGCTCGCCGTCCTGGATGAAGGCCGCGAACGACCGGAGCAGGTGCCGGCGCCACTGCCGGTGCTGCATGGGCTATGGCAGCTGTCGGAAGTGAAGACGATGGAGGCGATGCAGTCGCTCCTAGAAGAGGTGCGCTGGCTTCCTTCTTCCGATCCGTATTATGCGTACCGCCACTCTCCCGAGGCGGTGCTGACCCAGGGCTGGGGCACTGAGGGTGACTTGGCCCGGTTGACGGGAGGGCTGCTGGCAAGGCTTGGGGCTACGCCGTCGCTGCGCAAGGTAAAGCTGACGGAAGAGGGCAAGCAGGCGCTGCTCGAGCTGAGCGGCGCCGAGGAGGTCAAGGCCGAATATCTGCCGGCCTGGTCCTATGAGGATGAGGCGGGCGAAGCGCGTATCTTCGTGGTCCCATTCATGAGGGATCTGTCAGAGCTGGGCGGACTGTTGTACTACCCCGGCGCTCAGGACGTGCAGGCCCTGACGACCATCGAACGCATAGTCAGCGTGTCCTATCTGGTGATACCGCAAGACGACCAAGGGGTAGGCGGCATCACCGGCAGCATCGGCGACGTGCTGGGTGGTGGTGGTGGCGAATCTGAGCCAGCCGTAGAGGAGATCCGCGTGCTGGATGCCGCGCTGCGTCTGGATCAGCTCGGCAACGAGCCACTCGATATCCGGGCGGGAGCCTCGGGCGAGCTCTACACTGCCATACTGGAGAATGAGACGTTCCAATTGATCGGCAAGCAGGCCGTAGACATCAGTAAAAACACCATCGTCGGCGTACGCGTCGAAGTGCAGCTGCCTGGGGAGAAGCGGGTGCACGAGACAATGTTGAAGCCGGGAGAGTCGATCGATGGCGTGTTCCATACGATTGCCATCAATCTGCCTGATCTGCCGGAGCCTGCCACAGATACGCTTCAGCGAGCGGCAGACCGCGATTACAGTCAGGCTGGTAAACCGGATGACGCCTCCGCGCTGCGGTGGTATACGCGCAACATTATATATCGGTTTGTGACTAATCAGACGGCTTATGAGCGTGAACTGGCAGACAGTCTGGATGTTGTCTCCGGGCGGACCGACAAGGAGCGAGTAATCGTCGTTACTGTCCGTAGACCGAACAAGGGCGCCGAGCTGCATACGAGCATCGACCTGCAGCAGACCGCCAGCCGGCTGCATGCAGGCAGCGAAGAGGCGAAAGTGGCCTTCCAGATTGCCAGCGGATTGTTTGCCTCCCGTCTCGAGGGAGTGGTGCTGTCGGGCAAGCAGACGGACTTCATGGATATCTGGCTGCAAAGCCCGGAGGATACGCAGCTGTTCCTGAGTCTGTACAGCAACCGCCAAGCCGATCTCACCCACATGGAGGAAATGGAGCTGCCCGAGATTCTGATCGAGCGTGCGCGTACATCGATGAAGGCATTCCTAGTACCGGATCAGCCATCCATGATTGGCGGCGAAGCGCGCTGGGCCTGGCTGGAGATCGACCCGGTGACGTACGAGACGATCTCGGTGCTGGATACGGGCGAGCATGGGGGATTTGCGGAGTATTTGATGCAGCTGGAGAGGGTGTCGCCGGTCGGCGACGACTATCTGGCATTCATGGCGGGTGCATTCATCGGCGTCAGCAGTGCAGTCTGGAGCGTCGGCGCGTACGCGCTGGAGCTGGATGATTACGAGCAGATTATCAATGCGGCCAAAATGTACACGTACGGGCTTGGTGAAGTGCTGGGCGCGATGATGAGCAACAAAGACTTGCCGAAGCTGGAGTACAGCATCAGTCCGCTCAAGCTGAAGCTGGTCAACAGGGAGTTTGATTACCTGGCCAAAAGGGTTGAAAAGGTAAAGATGGGCAAGAGAGGGGATTATGGTGCCGATATCGTCGGCTTTGCCCAAGGCTTCAAAGCCGGAGCGGCTTATTATTTCCAACAGGCGGAGCCGCCGAAGCAGGAGAAGCCGGGTGCGCGGCCTGGGGCAGCCCCCAAACGATAAGTCACATCGGAGGTGCCGCTGCGAGTAGCGCGGCGCCTTCGAACGTATCTGTACGATTCGGGCGGCGTCTGCTACACTCATATCAAAGTGATGTAAAATGATGGATTATTCGAAGATAGAAGGTAGGCGGAGGACATGATTTCGATCCTCATTGTGGACGATCAGAGGCTGCTCCGGGAGGGACTGCAGACCATTCTCCAAATGGAGGACGGGCTGCGCATCGCAGGCATCTGCGCTAATGGGGCAGAGGCGCTGCAGGCGGCTCAAGCGCACAAGCCCGATGTCGTGTTGATGGATATCAAAATGCCCATATTGGACGGTATCGAGGCGATGAAGCGGATAAAGCGGGAGTTGCCCGGCACCGTAGTGCTGATGCTCACGACGTTTGCGGAGGATCGCTTCATCGTCGATGCGATGGCTGGCGGGGCGGATGGTTTCCTGCTCAAAGACATGCCCTCCCGGGTCATTGTGCAGACGATCCGCGAGGCGATGAACGGGGTGGTCATGCTGCCGGCGGCGATCGCTTCCAAGCTCGCGGCCAAGTTGTCCGTGCTCTCCGAGGAGCGGGCGGATGCACTTGATGAGACGAAGCTGAAGTCGGGCGGCTATGTGTTTACGGAGCGCGAGCGCAAGATTATCTTGCTGATGGTCGAGGGCTACAGCAATCGTCAGATTGCTTCGTTGCTCTTTATGGGAGAAGGAACAGTACGCAACTATATCAGCGTCATCTACAACAAGCTGGGTACAAGCGACCGTCAAGTGGCAATCGCCTTGCTCAAAGACTTGCTCTTGGAGGATGCGTATTGAAGCCGAAGCTGCTGGAGCGCTGGTCACTTGCCCTATGGCTGCTCGTATGCGGCATCACCTTCTGTACCTTCCTCCCTGCGCTGTTGATCGATCAGGACAGCCGGATGGACAGGGGGCGTGAACCCTTCGCGGCTCTGACTCGGGAATGGGAGGTAGGCTGGGGATCGCAGCAACCGGCGGCAGGGGGGTGGCAACCGCTGGATGCCGAGGCCCGCGCGGTGCTGGACGACTATGCCGGCGTCGTCTGGCTGCAGCGCAGCTTGCCGGAGCTGCCGTGGCGAAGCCCATACCTGTTGTTCTCGCAGATGCCGCGCTTCGAGGCTTGGTTGGATGGAGAGCCGCTGTATCGGTTTAATGTGGACGGTAAACAGAAATTTATCAATCCGCTGAAGTCAATGCACCCGGTACCGGTAGGCGGGGATGCGCGGGGACAACAGCTGCTGATCCGGGCAGTATGGGACGGAGAGACGCTCTTTGGCCACGATATGGTACTTGCCGGAGAGCTCGACCAGGTGTTGTATGCGCTACTGCACGCCGAGCTCTCTTATCTCCTCTATGGGCTACTCAGCGTGACGACAGGAGTCGTAGGTATGGTGCTGGCGATCAGGCGGCGGGAGGCGCTGTACGGCTGGTTTGCGCTGTTTGCCGGATCCATCGGAGGCGCGTTCCTGCTGTCATGCCGTTCACTGCAGTGGTTCGTGCCGATGCAGGGGGTGTATTACTGGCAGGAGCTGCTGACGCCGATCGCGATCTGGGCGTGTTTCAGCTTCTATGCCGCCGCCCTGTATGCAGACAACCCGAAGCTCCACCAGGCTATCCATCTGGCGGCCGCACTATATATGATACTGGCAGTCAGTACTGCAATCTGGCTGCCTCGGCTGTTCCTGGCCGTTGCGCCGGATGTGCATGCGATGCTTGCTTTTGCAGGATTCGCAGTTATCACATGCGCGCTGGCAGGGTTCGCGGTGGTTACCTATTCGTGGGTTCGTTCCCCCTGGCGCAGGGTCCAGCAGCCACACAACCAGCGGGAGGAGAGGACCTGGCTCATGCGGGGGTACTGGACTTTTACGCTGTGTGCACTGGTCAGTCTTGGCGCCGCGATGTTTCCGGGCTTGCTTACCCATCTGTTGAATACTCATTCCTATCTGTATCGTGTGTTCGAGGGACTGCTTCCCAACGGCCTGCTGCTGTTTATGATCTGCATGGTCATGTTCATGATCAGCAGGATGCGCCGGATCCATCTGGAGGCTGAACGAAGCGCTTCAGAACTGCTGGCCAAGCATCAGGAGCTGGCCTTGTTCCATCGCAATCTGGAAGGGCTGGTCGAGACGCGGACGGCGGAGCTGGAGAAGACGAACCGGACACTGGCCGTGACGCTGCGGGAGAAGGCGGAGACGCTGGCTGAGATGTCGGTGCTTGAGGAGCGTAACCGGATTGCCTATGAGATGCATGACGGGGTCGGCCATACCTTGACGGCGGCGATTGTACAGCTGGAAGCGACGAAGCGGCTGACGGAGCGAAACGGAGCGATGCCGACAGAGAAGCTGGACCTGCTGAGCGGGCTGGTGCGCAAAGGGCTGGACGATATCCGCCGAACCGTCCGGCTGATGAAATCGGACGAAGTTCAGCCACTGTCGCTGGAAGCGTCGCTGCGGGAGCTTCTGCAGTATACGGAGGACACGATGGAGATCCGGATCGACGCAGAGATTATACTGCCGGACGATCTGGAGCTGGGCCGGCTGACCGAGCAGACCTTGTATCACGCGCTCCAGGAAGGACTGACCAATGCGATTCGTCATGGCCGCTGTACCCATGCCCGCTTCACTCTGCAAGTCGTAAGAGACCTGCTGCAGTTCCGCCTCGTCAGTGACGGCGAGCCGTTCGGCGCAGCTGCGCCTGGCTTTGGCCTTAATTCGATGACAGAGCGTGTGGAGCTACTGGGCGGCGAAGTGTTGATTCGCTCAGACGAAGACGAGAGCGGTTCCCCCCGGGGCTGCCGGCTGTCGATTAACTTGCCCGTGGCGTGAGAGGCGCCGCGGGCTTTTTTTGTACTTGTAGAATTTATAGTTTCCGGGGCCCCCTCAAAGTACCTGATTACGCTTCGAAGCCAAGCCCCACTTTGTGGGGATATTTTATTGTGCCTTTTTATCCTTCGCCACCGGGCGCTGACAAGTGACAGCCATGACAACATTGATGACAGTCTGTAACTATTGCTGGCGGCTGGATTCTCCTACAATTAAGGTAATCCACTTCGAGTCAGGAAAGGATGTCATCTAGCGTGAAAGTCAAAACTACGGTCGCTATTGCCGCTCTCACCCTGCTGCTGATCGCCGGAGGCTGCTCTGGCGAGTCCGCCGACGAGACTACCCCTCCCGCTCCAACCCCCACCAATGAACAAGGCTCGATAACATTTGAGACGCCCGCCGGCGGCGAAATGACCGCATCAAGCGAGAACAAGCGCTCGGAGATGCTCCATGAAGATATTCCCCTTCCGGACCAAGTCATCATCTCTGCCACGATGGAACAGCCGGACCAAGGGGCCGTGACGATCTCGTTTGATGTCAAGCAGCCGCTTGAAGAGGTCATCCAGCTCTATAAGGATGCGATCACCACAAGTGGTTTTACGGAGACAATGCCTACCACGCAAGAAGAGGATCACTTTTGGTTTTCGGGCACAAGAGACAATGAGCAGTTGGTCGTTATCCTGAACAAAAACTTCGACCAGGATGGATGGGTATACGGCTCGATTGCCTACACCAACAAAGGATAAGGAAGTGATTAGAGGATGAACAACCGCAAAAAAGCGCACCAATGGCTGACGGTAACAAAAATGTTGGCTGTTCTCGTACTGGCCTTGATTGCTGTCGGACCGGCAGCGATGGCACAGCAGAATGTGAAGGTATATGTGGGAGGCCAGTCGTTGCAGTTTGGCGGGCAGCAGCCAGTGATTATCAAAGGAACGACGCTGGTGCCGTTCCGGGCCATGTTCGAGGCATTGGGCTTTGATGTGGTTTGGCATGCGGGGAGCAAGACGGCTGTCGGAACCAAAGACGGCTTGAAGATCGAGCTGACAGTAAATAAGGGCACAGCGCTTGTGAACGGCAAGTCCCAGTCGCTTAGTGTACCTGCACAGGTCATGAAAGGCAGTACTATGATTCCGCTGCGCTTCGTCTCGGAACATAGTGGCTATGAGGTGAATTATGCCAAAGAAGCGGGCGCGACAGTCATCCGGATTGGCGGTGGCAGTGGCGGTCCCGCGCCAGGTGGCGCGGGCGCTCCGAGTCCTGGTACAGGAGGGCACACGGTTGTCGAGCCGGGCATCGTCAAAGGCCGGGTTGTCGATGCCGAAGGCCAGCCGCTGCAAGGCGCTCTGGTGACGGCCGACAACCAATTGCTGTACAACAGCAATGCGCAGGCGGTAACAGACGCTAATGGTTATTATCGCATCCCGCTGGGCATGGAGGCCTCTACGTACATGGCATATGCCGAATACGCGACGACGCTTAACGGTCAGAAATATGTTATGGACCTTGTGTCTGTCAATGATGCCCCATTTGCCGGCACGGAAGGGGCGATCCGCGACTTCAAGCAGGTCCTGGACAGTTCCGGGCCATCGGGCGGCAGTGGCTACGTCCTGTTCTACATGATGGATCTTATCCATCCGCTCGATCCGATCGCCGTGCCGCCTGACCGCGACGATGTGACGCTGACGCTTAAGCCTGTATCGCCTGGGCTGAACGGCAAGGTCGGACAGACGATCGTAAGCAAGGGCAGCAATTCCAATAATGGATATGGTGTGCATCATGTTCCGATCGGCACGTACGAGATTAGCGCGACTTACGCGCCTCCCGGCGAGGAGCCGCAGCAGATGCTGATCCGCTTGGTGGAGCGGGGGCAGGATAAGCCATTCTATAAATCGGTAACGACAGATTTTGAAACGGTAGTATCCAAAATATATAGGATCCAACTGGAACTCAAGCTGGATGTCGTCCCGCCGCCGCCACCTTCCTACGATCCTGACGATTGGGAATGGTAAGTTGCTGGGACAAAATAAAAGAAAGGCGCTGACCTAACTATGAGTCAACAAGAGCTGGCAATGGACCAAACGGATATCGACAAGCATAAAGGCGTTGCGGCACTCGGATATATTATCTTTCTGATTCCGATCCTCGCGGCGCGGGATTCGCGGTACGCCATGTACCATGCCAATCAAGGGCTGGTGCTGCTGCTCGTCGCGGTGGCGATCAATATCATCGGCATGGTGATCCCAATCATCGGCTGGCTGCTGATTGCGCCGCTGGGGACGATCGGCGTCCTCATCCTAGCTATCATCGGTATCCTCCATGCGGTGAACGGGCAGAGCAAGCCGCTGCCACTGATTGGCGGCATCAAGTTGTTGAAGTGAGGAGATGCATGAACGTGACTAAGATACGGAAAAGCGTGGTGGCCAGCATTATGCTGGCCGCCATCCTGATGACGGTAGGATGTTCTTCGCCCCATAACAGGATGGGGCATACGGAAGACGGCAAGAAGACCACGTACTCAAGCGAACAGGTGCTTCCTGAAGATTTCCCCGACGATATCCCGTTCCCTTCAGACTATATTGTGACAGGTTCAATCACGACGGAGATGGGGCACACGGTCACCTTTGAGTCAACGGAGCCGTTTGAAGTCGTCGCGAACCTGTATAGAGACTACACGGAGCAAGCGGGATACGAGGAGAGTTACTTGATGGATGAAGCGGACTTCTACAATTATACAGGAGCCAAGGGTGATGAGAATTTTGTCAGTACTCTGACGCTCGATTTGGAGGACAACAAGACTGTAACCGGCATAATCGTCTATGGGAAGGGACGTTAGTCTGATGAAACGATTGAATGCCAAGTTCTTACCGATTCTGCTGGTCTTTGCGCTGCTGATCGGACTGCTGCCCGAACCAACTATTCGTGCGGTAAGCTCAGAGGGTTTATTCCCGATGCTGCCTCCAGATGAGTCCATCACGATATCGGAGCAGGTGCTCCAAGGCGATACGGCGATGCTGTCGGATCTTGCCCCCCCTGAATTGGAAGAAGCGCCGGCTTATATTACCGCTTCGCCCTATGTCATCCGGGGACGAGCGCCGCTCGGATCAGAAGTCACACTAACTATGCGGTGGGCCGACGGCATGCGTTATTCGTATCGGGGCTCAGCATCGGAACCGGTGTCAGGACAGCCGGATTGGGGTGCTTTTGCGATTCCTGTCGGGTTCACGGATCAGGGCGTACATGAATGGTCGGCCTATGCCGAGCTGGAGGGTCTGCGCAGCGCGGATTCCGTGGTCCGGCGGACGAACTTCGATTCCGTGGCTCCCAATGCGCCGTTCTCGGTCAGGATCAGCGAAGGTGAACCCAATCAGCTTGTTTTGGAATGGGAGCAGCCGCTAGTTGAGGGGCCGGGTGGCGAGGCGATCCCCGACGACAGTGTAGTTCACTACACCCTTACGCGCAACGGCGAACCCGCAGCCACGACATCGGATCTGTTCTATATCGATAGCGGGCTGGAGGAGATGACCTTCTATCGTTACGAAGTTCGAGCAGTCGACGCAGCGGGCAATGTATCGTCTCCCTATCCTGCCGAAGCGGCGACCTTTCATCGCAATGCGGAGCTGATCGCCCGGATTCAGGACGGTGAGTCGTATCAGCTGCAAAAGCCCGTTATGAGCAAAGATGGCGGGACGCTCGCTTTTGTCTCCGATGCGCCTGATCTGCCCGACGCGTCGGAGGAGGGGAAACCGGGCATCTACGTGTACAGGAGCTCCGATACTTCAATCTCCCGCATCGATGATACAAACTTGTATACAGAACGAATCACAAGAAAACTGGCAGTTAGCAGAGGTGGGCGTTATCTAGCTTACATCAAGCACGACGGGTTGCCTGGTCAAGAGAATGTCCACCTCTACGATCATACGACTCGTGAGATTACGGCGGTTACCGAAGCTTCTGTTGGCGCGATTCTCGATCTCAGTATGAGCGACGACGGGGCCAGGCTTGCCTTCGTCTCCGATGCAGATGGCATCGTGCCGGGGGATGAGGACGGAAGCCTGGATGTCTTCTTGTATACCCTGTCGGGCGGCGACATCCGGCGCCTGCCGAAGACAGATAATACTGGGCGCATGCTGGAGGACCCAGGTGCTGCTGTCCTGAGCGGAGACGGCAAGCAATTGTTTTTTCATGCGAGGAGAGCTAGTGAACCTGGCGGCTCGGGCTATTCGAATTGGGAAGCGTTCGTCTACGATGTGGCCAGCGGGGAGATCAAGCCGCTCGGGATCGAACTCGGCAGTGGCGAGCCCCTGTTTGTAACTCAAATCAGCCCTTCCTATGACGGCCGACACCTCGCACTGATCGCCAGTCAGGGGTTGCAGCCCAGACGTGCGTATATCCATGACAGAGAAGCAGGAACAACCGTGCCAGTGTATGCTGCGGGAGGCTTGCCTGGGGATGTCTCTGTTAGCCGGGCGGAGCTCGACGACGCAGGCCGCTATGTATTGCTTCACTATACAAACCGGAATTCTGTGAACGACCCGGCTGCCGGTCCGTTCAACTCGCGAGTAGGCGTCATTCGTTTTGATTGGCGGACACAGGAGTTCCGGTATGTCGGTAATCGTTCTCGAGAAACGGTGGAGGCGAGTATTGGCGGCGACGGCGAGCGGGCGGCATTCTTGGTCTACAAGTCGCTGTATACCGTCTGCCTCGCCGAGGAATGTCCTGATACCCCCCCGCCCGGTCCGGGGATCAGTCGGGTGCTGGTATCGGTGCAATCGCCTGTCAATGGTCATATTCCCTTAGAAGGCAAGCTGACTGTGGCCGCCTTCGGTCCGCCGGACGGCGAGCTGGCTGCCGTAATCGGGTACCGGGATCATACGGGGGAGTCGCAGGAGTCGCGCCTGCCCTTGCCGGAGACGGCGGGAGGTGCAGGTGTCTACCGGGAAACATGGCAGCTACCGCCTCACGTGCGGATGATTACGTCGCTCCGGGTAGAGTCGGTATCGGATCCGCAGGTTCGCCTCGATGTCGAAGAAGGCTTGCTGCCGATTCGAGTCGCCGGGGAATTGGAGGCCGTTCTGACTTCGGCGCACAGAGAAGGCCTGACAGGAGCTTATATCACGGTTCAAAGTCCATCCAACAAAGGGGCCGCCGGCACGGTCATCGATGGTCGGGACCGTTACCGTCTGTCGCTGCCGGAAGGCGACGACTATCGGCTTCGCATTGTGTCGCTGCAGGGCACGCTGCTGCAGGAGAGTGGGCCGGTTGCAATCGTGGGCGGAGAGCGAGTGGCGGCTGAAGTTACAGCGGAGCCGGTAGCGTCGCTGGCTGTTCGGCTGGAGCTGCCCACAGGAGCCGTGCTTCGCGCGGCTGAAGTTGTTTTTGTCCACTCAGATTCGGGGGAGAGAATTCGGACCAAAGCCGATCTCAATGGTAACTATGTGCTCCCTGGGGTCCATTATGCGGGAGCGCAATGGCGAATAGAGACGACGGTTCAGGAGCCTTACGCTACGCCCCCTGCGGATCAAATCACGCTGCTTCCGGGTAGCAATGTCAGAGTTTACCCGATGAGGCTGCAGCCGGACGGGGCAGTACAGGGAGTGGTCACGACAATGGATGGCAGTCCTGTGGCGGGGGCTCAAGTCAAGCTGCTGCGAAGCTCGGAAGGAGAAGTAGCCATCGCTCGAACGGACGAGGATGGTAAGTACAGGGTCGCTGCTCCGCGCGGCAGCTACAAGCTCACCGTGGTTCCGGCTGTCCCGCCCTTCAATGTCGATGCTTCTGCTGTGATCGATCTGGTGCCGGGCGTTGAGAAGAACCAAGACTTCAGCCTGGTGCCGCTGGAGCGGGCAAGGATTAATCTGAATGTGGTGCAAAAGCGGCTGCAGGAGGATTGGATGCGGATTCCGATCAAGGACGTCACCGCTTACAATTCCTACGCTATGACAGTTACAGGTACTAATGGCCGATATTCCAGTTGGTTGAATGTCAAAGAAAATGCCGTCATTGTCGACGGCAAGCCCGGCGACGGACTGAGGGTGTGTATTGATGGCGCGGCTTTTGGGATGACTGCTTCTTGTGTGAACGAAGTCCTGGATGACTATAACGAAGCGTCGGTGCGTCTGGAGATCGAAGAGAAAGCAAGGATTAGCGGTTCCGTGGCTTCATACAGGCCAGGAGACAACATCACTCTTATTACCCAAATCTACAATGAAGGCTGGCGTACGGTTAGCAGGAAATCCCAGATAGCAACCAGCGGGCACTTCGAGATTCCGCTTCCGGATACGGGCCGCATCAGACTTCAAATTCGTCGCACGGTGGCTTCCGTAATGACGACCACGACGGTAGAAAGGGAGGTCGGAGACGGCGAAATCCTGAACCTGGGCTCAGTCGAGCTGCGCGATGCAGGCGATTTGTTCTATGGTCTCGAGGGCAACGGACTGGATGTCCGCGGGGAAGCGCTGCCCGGAGAGAGTGTGAGTGTGCATGGTAGCTACCGCCTGCAGCCCAGACCTGCTCGTACACTGCAGGACGCTAGGCTACGGATCGAAGTGCCAGCCGGCGCTGAGCTCATCACGGGCAGTGTTGTGAAAGACGCCGTACCAGTCGAACCGGTCAGTGTTAGTGAGCACATCTATGAAGTGCCGATCGGCACTCTGACGGCAGGGGACGGAGGTTCAATCTCCTATCGGGTGCGGCTGGATCCGGATCTATCTCGTGCCGTCGATCCGTCTCTGCATATCGCTTATCGGTCATCATCGGAAGCGGCGCTAATCGAGGAGTTAATCGGCTCGGCGCGCGTGGTTCCAGTGCGTATTACGCTGACGGCACCGGAGCGCAGCAGCCGTGCACTCATTCAGGTCAGCGGGCGGGCGCCCGCCGGCAGTGAAGTTACTGTGTATGCCGGTGGCGTAGAGAGCGGTCTGGCCCGGGCGTCTTCCGGCGGGCTTTGGCGGACGGAAATCGTGCTGCCAGAGCGGGGAGATGCTCCACTCTGGGGTGAGGAAGCCACGCATCGACTTGTCGCGGTTGCGGCCAGTAACGGAGGCTACACTTCATCCAATGCGGCTTACGTTGCTTTTGACCCCCGCCTGCCGGTCATGACCGGGATCAGCATGAGGCAGACGGACGGGCGGGAATACCATTTCGACCCAGGTGAAGGCGTCGCACGATTTCCGTTTGTAGTTGTACCTTACAAAGATATTCGGTTTCGTATCCACTTCGACCATCCGGAACGGGTGACGAATGTCAGAGTGGCCTTCGATCATCAATCTTACGGAGCCTATTATTTGAGCAAAGAGGGCCATTATGAATCTTACGTCAGGCTGGGTAGTGGATTGTCCAGTCCCGTATATGTGACGTATGACGTGATCCCGCCGACGCTCCCGCCGGCTCCCGCCGTCGTCAGCGATGAGGCGGCTCAGGCTGCCGCGGCCAGGCTGCCTGCTGCGTGGAGCAAGGCGTCGTATGCGATACTCGATGATGAAGAGGCGGTCGAAGCCTTGGGCCTGGAAGCCGTAAAGCCTGCGGGACCTGGGGAATACCGATCTCGGGTCATTCGAACGACGATGGGCAACCCCGAAGGATATGTCGGTTACACCCAACTTACGGCGACAAGGACCAGGGGCGCCTCGGGCTCACGTCCTTACCGTGATGTGGCGACTGAAATGGAAGCGACGGACAAAGGTCTGCGGCTGACGATGCGGGCAACGTTCGATGCAGCCTTCCTAAGCGGTGAAGCCGCTGGAAGGATATCGGCTGACAGTGCCCGCAACAAAGACGATGTGGACCAAGTGGTCATCGCGCTGTCCACGCTGTATCCGACCAGCGGCGCGATAGGCGCGCTGGATATCGCCAACAACCTCCGCAGCTATGTAACCGATATGGATGATTTCTTCGACTATGCGGAAGAGCTGTTGAAATTCCAGGACGAGATTGCCTATACCGAATGCCACGCGCCGAGCCGGCAGCACTACCATGAGATGACCGAGCTGCTCTATCAGCGAGCTCAAAACGGGCTGGTCATTAAAAACGGCATCACGGGGATATCTCTTATTACCTCTGCGATCGGAACCGTGCCGGCTTGGCTGGGCTTCAGCTCCAGCCAGGTGTTGCTGAATCTCGGCTCGGCGGCGAAGAACGCGTGGCACGACCGATTGAACGAGCTGAAAGCAGACTTCAAGGAAAATCAGGCTTGGCGAGACACGATGGCGGGAGCCGGGGCCATCGACCGCTGCCGGACGCCCAAGGACGAGGAGCAGCGAGATGAGCGCGGAGAGCGCAGGGAGCGCCCGGACAAGGTGGCCGATCCAGTCTGGATTTGGGACCCCAGCGGTTATGTATACGAGGCTGTGCCAAGCAACCGTCTGGAAGGCGTCAAAGCCGTGTTGTATGAGCTTAATACGGATACCGGTGAATGGCTCCAGTGGGATGCGGAATGGTACCTGCAGCAGAATCCGCTGCATACTGACCAGGAAGGTCGCTATGGCTGGGATGTGCCGGAGGGTATCTGGCAGGTGCGTTATGAAAAGGATGGCTACGAGCCAGCGGAGAGCGCAGAGTTGACCGTACTGCCGCCTCACTTCGACGTTAATATCCCGATGGTGTCGCGCAAGCCGCCGACGGTCGCTTACGCTGCCGGTGACGACGCGCCATCGGTGGAAATCGCCTTCAGCAAGCCGATGCTTGCGAACAGTCTGCACACCGGCGTGATCCTGCTGGCAGATGAGGAAGGCTTGCCGGTGGCGGGCAGCATAACCGCTGTGTCGCCCGAACCGATGGCCGATGGCCGAACGGTCGCCAGCCGGTTTGTGTTCGAGCCTGGCCAGACGCTCGCAGCCGGCGCAACGTACCGGTTGACCGTGCTGCCGGAAGTGCTGAGCTATGCTGATGTCCCGATGACGAGTCCATTCGAGACTAAGCTGCTCATCCGTGCCGCGGGCGCACCGCCCACAGAGCAGGTTCAGGAGATGGAGCTGGTCCCGGGAGTGCGCGAGATGATTGTGAAATGGCAATCCGCCGAGTCTCCGGAGGCTGGCGCCGTCAGATTGTACTGGCGGCAAGCCGACGGTGAGTTTCATGGGCCGTTCGAACAGATGGCAGGGGAGGGCTTCTATGTCTTGAACGGACTGGAGCCCGGATCGCGTTATGAAGTCAGGCTGGCAACAGCAGGAAGAAACGGTGCGGAATCGGTCGGTGTCACGATGATTGGTGAGACGTTGGAAGAGCCGGAGTTCGAAGTGGACCAAGTACCGCCTGGCGAAGTGAGCGGCCTGGTCGTGCAGCGTGCCGGAGCGCAGGCCCTGCAACTGGCGTGGCGGGATCCGGCCGATGCAGACCTGCGTTCGGTCCGGATAGCCTGGCGGGCGAAGGGGGAGCGCGAGTACGGTAACGCCGTTAGCGTACCCGCAGGTAGGCAGGGACTGCGTATCGATTCTCTGTCCGTGAATACGGATTATGAAGTTCTGGTGAGCACGGTCGATCGCCGGATGAATCGTTCGGACGGACTTGCCGCGCAAGGCAGCACGAAGCAGCCGGCGGAGCCGCCGCCTCCCGGAGGTCCACCCCCGGGTCCGGTGCCGGGCGGCCCGCCTCCCGGAGAGAAGCCTGGCCCTGATCCGCAAGTCCCACCGCCAGGAGCTGGCAGTGCAGACGAGGAAGTGCAGGTTGGCCGTGCGGCGAGTACGTGGTCTGGCTTTGATGGAAGCATCGCCCTGGAGATCGTTGCCAACACCTTCGCCGACGGGCAGCGACTACGCATCCGACGGCTACAAGATACAGAAGCTCCAATTCCGTCTGGGATGCTGGTCTACAGCGACGCTTTCCGGATCGAGGCGGAGAGGATCCGTGAGTTTGGCCGGCAGCTCAGACTGCTCCTCGCCTATGATGAGAAACAGGCGCAAGGGCTTGATCTTCGCAAGCTCAGTCTCTTCCGCTATGAAGAAGGCTCCCGCAGCTGGAGTTATATCGGCGGCGTAAAGGACGCGGGAGGGCAGAGAATCGCCGCAGAAATCCGGCAACCCGGGGTTTATGCAATCCTGTCTGCGAAGACGACGTTTGCCGATCTGCAAGGTCATTGGGCTCGTGAAAGCATCGAAGTCTTGGCTGGACGGACGATTGTGAATGGGAGGCGCCCGGATCGGTTCGAGCCCTCGGGCATGTTGACCCGGGCGGAGCTGGCCAAATTACTGCTCGTCATGAACGGCGGCGCGGCAATGGCGGTTAACGGCAATCATGGCCATGACAGAAGGGTTGGCGCTGGCCCTAACGCCGCACAGGCATTTGCCGACGTGCCAAGTCATGCCTGGTATGCCTCTTATGTGAACGAGGCCGCTGCGGCGGGATGGATGCAGGGCAGCGGTACCGCCTTCCGGCCGGATGACTGGGTGAGTCGACAGGAACTGGCTGCCGTCTTCGTCCGATTGCTGGGATTGGAGGACAGGGCAGTAATAGCCATGCGGGAGATGCAGAATAGCGGAGCCATCCCTGGCTTCAAGGACGGCCAGGCCGTGGCTTCCTGGGCTGTCGGCTACGTGGAGACCGCGCGCTTGGCTGGGCTGATGAAGGGCGACACGGACTCCGCGTTCCGGCCTCTCTCAGGTGCCACCCGGGCCGAGGCCGTGATACTGCTGCTCCGCGCGATGGAGCAGCTCGGCTTGGTAGACCAGGCACTGTAAGGATATAAACTCATCTACTGGAGGAATCAATACGATGCAGATATCATCTAGCGCATACCAAAATTACAAGACGAAAGGATTGGCAGTGCTGCTCATCGCAGCGCTGCTGATCAGCCAGCTGGTATGGCCCAAACAGCCGTCCTACGGACAGACGATCAAACCGCTCACAGTCTATGACGATGCTGTATCGGATG
The DNA here is from genome assembly GCF_000378385.1 of Paenibacillus daejeonensis DSM 15491. GTDB lineage: Bacteria > Bacillota > Bacilli > Paenibacillales > Paenibacillaceae > Paenibacillus_D > Paenibacillus_D daejeonensis. The sequence continues at coordinate 153,283 of NZ_KB899663.1, forward strand.
AATTCGTGAACTATAGCTGGGCCAACCACAGCTTGGAGGAAACATCGATGGTACGCGGCGGCGAGCGCTCGATCCGCTTCGTGCCGGGCGAAGGGCAAGCGCTCTACTTCTACAAGCATCGCGTCATGAATGCAGGTGATTATAAGACTCTGCGCTTCTGGGTACACGGTGGGCCGGGCGGCGGCCAGCAATTCAAACTGATTCTCACACTCGGGGGAGGAGCGCTGGCGGAGATTGCTTCCAGCCAACTCTTCCCGGGCGGCGTGCCGGCTGGCGAGTGGCGTCAGGTCGAGGTGCCGCTGAGGCAGCTTGGTGTTACTGGTCTTCTCGACGGCATCCAGTTGTGGGGCCAGGGCCAGGGGAGCCAAGAGCCGCTGTACCTGGACGATATCGCCTTCTTCGGAGGAGACGGCGGCACTGATCCGGCGCCTGAACCCGATCCCGGCGGCGATCTGGAGGTGACCGGACTGGCTTTTGAGCATAGCGAGCTGGTCATCCGTCAGGGACAGACCCGGACCGCCGTCCTGCACATGATCCTGGAAGATGGTACGCGAACCGCGCCTCGGGAGGGAGTGGAATGGCTGATATCCGACGAAGCCGTCGCTACGGTAAGCGGAGGCAGAGTGCAGGCGCAGTCACCGGGCTCCGCGGTGATCCGCGCCGCCTATGGCAGCTTCAGCGCCCAACTGACGGTGCAGGTATTGGCAGTCGATCCGGAGCGGCCGGTCGAGTCGGTTGACGGACTGCATATCTTCGCTGATGCACTGGCCGAGACGGTAACCAATAACAGCTGGGGGGATGTGAGTCTGGATGAGACGGACATCGTCTACTCCGGCACGGAAGCGATCCGATTCCGTCCGATTGGCGATGCTGCACTCTATCTGTACAGCCACCGGATCCTGACGATGAATGAATACGACAAGCTATCCTTCTGGATCCATGGCGGTGAAGCGGGCGGCCAGGATGTACTGCTCAAGCTGACAGCCGGGGGGACAGCGGTATCGGAGCGCAGACTGGCTGAGGTGATTCCGGGCGGCATCCCTGCAGGTGAGTGGGCATATGTGGAGCTCCCGTTAACTGAGCTTGAGCTGCCTGACCGGCTGTTTGACGGTCTGCAATTCACAGGCGCTGCAGCGGGCGAGCAACCAGCGATCTACCTGGATGATATCGCCTTGACGGCCAAGCGTGCGGCGCAAGCCCGCATCGTCGAGATCCGCACCGACAAGCATGGGCTGGTCATGCTGCCCGGCGAGGTGCAACAGCTGGCGGGAGAAACGTTCCTCGCTTCCGGTGAGACCGGCGATATTACGACATTAGGCGAGTGGGCGGTCGACCGTCCCGAGGTCGCTACAGTAGAAGAGGGTCGCATCACGGCCCATGCCGAAGGCATAGCAAGAATTACGCTGTCTTATGGGGATTTCAGGACGGATGCATTTGTGCAGGTGACCGATGTCGTATCCGAGAACGTCTATGACGACCGGTTGGCAGCGGGTTACCGCAACTACAGTTGGCATGAGAAGGATTTCGCCCACACGGCCCAGGTTCGTTCGGGTCAGTATGCGATTGCTTTCGACCCGAGCGGCTGGGACGGGGTCTGGATCTCGGGCGAGCAGAAGAAGCAGGTTGATCAGTATTACGGCTTCCGGTTCTGGCTACATGGTGGGACGACGGGCGGTCAAGAGCTGCTCCTGCATGCTTATGACGGTGGACAGTCGATGGGGGCGGTGAATTTGGAACGTTTCTTGCCAGACCAATCGCTTCCTGCCAGTACATGGACAGAAGTGACAGTCAGTATGGCCGATCTGGGATTGGAATATGGCACGTTCGACGGCCTGATCCTGCAGGCGGGTACAGACCGCAGTCAGGGGCGAATCTATATTGACGATGTATCGCTGCTCCGCAACCCTTCGCCTGGAGAGCTGCCAGAGCCGCAGATGCCTGTAATCGGCATCCAGGTGGATCGAGATGCAGAGCGACTGCCGATCAGTAGCCAAATCTATGGCATAAACTTTGATGAGCAGCATCCGACGACCTCTAAGCTTGCGTTCCCATTGGAGCGATGGGGAGGTAACCAAACGACTCGTTACAACTGGGAGCTGGATACGGCCAACCGGGCGGCAGACTGGTTTTTTATTAATTATCCTTACGGCAATGACGATCCCGGCCAGCTGCCGTACGGCTCGACATCGGACCGCTTCATCGACCGAGTACTGGGGCGTGGAAACGATGTCCTGATGACGATCCCGACGATCGGTTGGACGCCGAAGGAGCGTGCGGTAAGCTCAGGCTTCTCGATCAGGAAGTATGGCGCGCAAGAAAGCTGGGCTCCTGAACTACGAGATGCTGGCAATGGTGTCCGGCCTGGAGGCGAGCTAATTACGGGCAATGATCCGGAGGACACCTCGAGGCGCGTCGACGAGACGTTCGCCACCCGCTGGGTAGAACATATGGCGCAGCTTTCAAACGGCGGGGTGCGATTGTATGCGTTGGACAACGAGCCGGAAATCTGGCATGTCACGCATCGCGATGTACATCCGGATGCGCCGACCTACGATGAGCTATGGGAGAAGACAAAGTTATACGGCTCGGCGATTAAAGCGGTCGATGACGATGCCCAACTGCTCGGGCCGGTATCCTGGGGCTGGTGTGCATACTTCTATTCTTCCGCGGACCAATGCGCCGACGGGCCCGACCGTCAGTCGCACGGCGGCACGCCGTTCCTGGAATGGTATCTTCAGCAGGTGGGGCGTCATGAAGATGAGACGAATGTGCGCCTGATTGATTATTTGACCGTCCACTATTACTCCCAAGAGACTGCAGTACCTTCTGCGGACGAGAGTCCGGCTACGGCCAAGCGTCGCTTCCAGGCGCTCAAGGCGCTCTACGATGAGGATTTCGTCGACCGTTCGTGGATTCAGGAGCCGATTCGTCTGATTCCTCGAATGAAGGAAATCATTGAGCGCAATCTGCCGGGAACGAAGCTGGCGATTACCGAGTACAACTTCGGCAACGGCAACGGCATCACCGCAGGCCTGGCGCAGGCGGAGGCGCTGGCGATCTTCGGCCGCGAAGGTGTCGATCTGGCGACCCGCTTCGGCAATTTTCAGTCCGATACGCCGATTGAAGATGCCTTCAAGATCTATCTGGATTATGACGGCAACGGCTCTCGGATCGAAGGCAGCAGCGTGCGCACGTACTCTACGCTGTTTGACGCCGTAGGTTCCTATACGATTGAAGGCAATGACGGCAAAACGTATGTACTGCTGTTCAACAAAGATACGCTGAGCCGTCAGATTGATCTGGATGTCGGTTTGGAACAGCCGGGTGCGGCTGAGTTGTATCGGTTCAGCGCCGCTTCCAGACTCGCCCCAGCAGGTGCGATCCGGCCAGGTGACGACGGGCGATTCGCCCTTACGCTACCGAAACGCTCGGCGACCCTGCTAGTGCTGAATGAAGCGTAAGCGTTAATTGGAAGATCATTTATTTGTTAAGGAGAGAACCCCATGGCTATTGTGTCTCAAGGCTTGCTGCGAACAGGCGGATTGATTCTACTGCTTGCCGGACTCGCTAATTTCATTACACACACCTTGCATCTGCAAGAGGACACGCCGCTGTCGCTGGAGCAGCTGCCGCATTTCCTGGATATGGCTGTCGGTACCCATATAGCGCTGTTTCTGGCGACGCCGCTGATGCTGATCGGGCTCACCACGTTGTTCATCAGGCATGCCGGCGCCATAGCCTGGTGGGGTTGGATCGGCTATGTGTGCTTGTTCTTCGCGTTCGTCATCGAATCGGTTCATTCCGTGCTCCAGGTCTACCAGTACCCTGTGTTGTTCGATGGCATCACCAGTGAAGAACAACTGGCGGCCGCTTCGGACATCGCCAACCGAACCCTGATGGCTGAAGGCTTCCCCAGCCTTCTTCAGATGGCGGGAGGAATCATGGTGCTGCTCGGCATTGTCGTGACGACGATCTCGTTTTACCGCGCTGGCGTTTTCTCCAAATGGCTTGCGCTTGGCTTTTTGATCATGCCCTCGACGTTGTTTTTCCCATGGGAATATTACGGCAGATTCGTCTTTCCGGTGTCCTTTCTGGTCTACGCCGTGTACGGTCTGCTGATGCTAACCGACCGCCGCGAGACCAAGAATTTTACGCTGAGCGCTTAGCATCCCTATAAGAACTAAGAACTGCCCTTCTGCCGTGTCCCTTGGCGGAGGGCAGTTTTTTTGTTTTGTTGATTTTTTACACTCCGGAATTGAATAGTATCATTTTTCGTTGTTTGGGCTTCTTTCGGGGGCCCCGCTCCGGGCGATACAATGACAACAGACAACACACGAGTCAAGGGGGATGCATGATGGCCCAGGTTTCCACAAGGGACGAGCTTGCGTCGCCGAACCGCAAGAAAAATCTTATTGTTCGTATGTTCAAGCAATGGGATATTCAATTAATGGTTTGGCCCGCACTGCTGCTCATTTTTGTTTTTCAGTACATTCCGATGTATGGCGTACTTATGGCCTTCCAGGATTACAGTATTTTCAACGGTTTCCTGGCGAGTCCGTGGGTCGGACTGAAGCATTTCGAAATGTTTTTTAACTCACCGGAATTTTATACCGTCATGCGCAACACGATCGTCATCAGTCTGTTGAAGTTTTTTATCGGCTTCCCGGCGCCGATCGTTCTGGCCCTCATGCTCAATGAGGTGCGTCACATGGCTTTCAAACGAATTGTTCAAACGGTCAGCTACCTGCCGCATTTCATGTCTTGGGTTATCGTTGCGGGCTTGGTGATGTCCTTGCTCTCCACAGACAACGGCAGTGTGAACATTCTCTTGGGCCAGACAGGCCTGATCGATGAACCGATCAGCTTCCTCTCCTTGCCGGAGCTGTTCTGGTCGATTCTGGTCTCCACCAATGTGTGGAAGGAGATTGGTTTTGGCTCGATCGTCTATCTGGCTGCTATTGCGGGTATCGATCCGAGCATGTACGAAGCGGCTTCCATGGATGGCGCAAGCAAATTCAAGCAAATCTTCCTGATCACGATTCCGTCGATTATGCCAGTCGTTATCATCTTCATGATCCTGGCAATCGGTAATCTGCTCAATGCCGGCTTCGAGGATATCCTCCTGCTGGCGGTCAACCCCGTGCTCCGAGAAGTGTCAGATGTCATAGACACCTATGTGTATAGGGTAGGCTTGCAGAACTCGAGGTACTCTTATGCCACGGCCGTCGGTTTGTTCAAAGCGGTCATCAGCGTCGGTTTGCTGACGATGGCCAACTACATTGCGCGCCGAGCTGGCAGCAGCCTCTGGTAGAATCACGGAAAGGCGGAGAATGAATTGATCAGGTTAACTTATGGCGACCGGTTTATGATGATTTTCATTTACACGGCGCTTGCACTCTTGGCTTTTATGACCTTTTATCCCTTCTGGAATGCCTTAGTCATTTCGTTTAACTCCGGAGCCGATACCGCCAGAGGCGGAATCACGTTCTGGCCGAGGATATGGACGCTAGAGAATTACAAAATCGTTTTCCAGGACGAGCGGTTGGTAGGCGCATTCTTCATCTCGATTGCCCGGACCGTCGTCGGTACCTTCTTATCCATCTTGTTCACGGCCGTCTTTGCCTATGGCATCTCCAAAAGAGAGCTGATTGGCCGGAACTTCTACATGGTACTCTGTATCATTACGCTCTACTTCAGCGGCGGCTTGATCCCGACCTTCCTGCTCATCCGGGAGTTGCAGCTGATGAATACGTTCTGGGTGTTCATTATTCCTTCGCTGATCAGCGTATGGAACATGATTATCTTCCGTACCTTCTTCCAGGGTCTGCCCAAGGGGCTGGAGGAGTCGGCCAAGATTGACGGCAGCGGCAACTGGGGCATTTTCTTCCGGATTGTCATCCCGTTGTCCGGACCTGTCATTGCGACATTGTCTCTGTTTACGGCGGTTTTCCACTGGAACGACTGGTTTGGTCCAAGTATCTATATTACCAATGAGAATCTTCTGCCGATTCAGACGATGCTCAAGCAGATTCTCAATTCCAATATTGTATCGGATCAGATGGCTCAGCTGGATTCCGCAGCGCAAGGTCAAATGTCCCGAATGCGCTCAGTAACTAGTAAATCGCTGTCTATGGCCACGATGATGGTCGCCACGATTCCGATTATTCTCGTGTATCCGTTTGTACAGAAGTACTTTGTCAAAGGCGTGCTGATCGGCTCGCTGAAGGAATAGGTTTGAAGCGCAAGCTTTAAATAGATAAACTTATAGATTGAAAGGGGAACGCAATACATGAAACCAACACGCAAATGGCTCACACCTGTCCTGTCCGTTGCCTTGTCCGCTGCCCTGCTCGCAGGCTGCAGTGGAGGCAACAATGGACCGGCTGCCAGTCCTGGTAATGGCGAAGCGCCGTCGAACGGCGAGCAGACGGGAGGGGGCTTTGAACTTGGGGCACAGCCGCTTTCCTTCACGATGTATGGCCACTATGACTGGTACACCATGCCACCATGGGGTGGGGACGAAGCGAGTGCCTGGATTAAAGAGAATAAAAAGGTAGACATTCAGGCGATTCACTCCGGAGGCTCCGCTTCACAAAAGCTAAATACGATGATTGCTACGGGTGACCTGCCGGATGCCATCTGGCTCGAGCGCTCCCAGGTTGAACGGTTGCGGGGAGCGGGACTGCTGGCGCCGCTCGATGAATATTTGGACAAGTATCCAAATCTGAAGGAATGGCTTGGGGAAGAGAATATCAATCTGCTTCGCTCCGAAGACGGACATCTGTATCAGATTCCGAACTGGTATACCCAACAGCCGAACGGCAACGGCGGTTATGTCGTAAACCGCAAGATCTACAAGGAGCTGGGCGAGCCCAAGCTGGAAACAACTGACGATCTGTATGAATACCTGAAGCAAGTGAGAGATAACTATCCGAACGTCGTACCATTCGAGCCATACCTCGGCAAGGACGGACAAGGACTGGACGTCCTGATGACGGCATTCCGGGAGGATGATCAGAAGTATACGGGCTTGCGTGCTGTTCCGAAGGGCGACCAGTTGACGTCGATCTTTGAGGATGACATCTTTATAGAAGGTCAGCAGTACGTATCCAAGCTGTTCCGTGAGAAGCTGATTACGCAAGATGCGCTGACGCAAACGGTGGATCAAGTGACGGAGAAGGTCATGACTGGCCGCGTAGCGGTCTATGCATCTGCGAGTGCGACAGACACGCCACAAGATGCGCATAATGAGTTGATCAAGGACGATCCGGATGCAGGCTATTTCATGATTTGGCCGATTCACAAGGAAGGGTTGGACAAGGACAAGATTTTCCCTGGTACCTACACGAGTCTGGGGTGGAATGTAACCGTCATCACCAAAGCGGCTGAAAATCCGGAAGCGATCTTCGCCTACTATGACTGGCTGACTGGACCGGAAGGACAGAGCACCATCATGTGGGGACCTGCCGGCAAGTTCTGGGATGGGATGGAAGAGGATGGCAGAACGCCGAAGTTTACAGAAGCTTACGTAACCGAAGCTGCGGAATTGACTCAGCTGCAAACCTCTACGAGCAATTTGAACTGGGCTGGCAACACGGTCTATGTGGATCGTACCAAAGCTGCTTTTGAAGAAAATCTGCCAGTAGAACAGCAGAACTGGGCAACGCGTTGGCAGCGTGAAATTACCTGGAAGACACAAAAGGATGCGACTGAATTCATTAATATTGATCCGCAGCCCGATTCGGAGGAAGGCATTATCCGCCAACGGGTAGAGGATATCTTCACCGAGATGCGTGCTAAGGTATTGTACGCCAAGAGTGATGAAGAGGTCATTGCCATTATCGAAAAGGCTGGACAGGACGCGGATGCGGCAGGTTATGATAAACTGCTGGCGTACAGAACTCAGAAATGGCAGGAAAATCTGGCTGCGATGAAGGGATAACATCAGCTACAATAGGAAACAGAGTCGGGTATGCCGGGAATCGGCATGCCCGACTTGCCATGTTACGAAGAATGGAGAGGATCAGGGATGTACCGAGTGCTGCTTGCCGATGATGAGAAGCTGGACCTGGAGGGGATGCGGACCTTTATTCCTTGGCAGGAGCTGGGGATGGAAGTAGTCAAGGGCGTGACGAACGGATTCGACGCCTGCCGCGTGCTAGAGACCGAGAAGATCGATATTCTGGTGACGGATGTCCGTATGCCTAACATGTCCGGCCTGGATCTGGCAAGACGAGCGCTGGAGATGAACGGGAGCATCCGGATTATTTTTATAAGCGGGTACCAAGATTTCAGCTATGTGAAGCAGGCGCTATCGCTCAATGCAGTGAACTACGTGCTGAAGCCGATGGATGACCAGGAGCTGATTGATTCCCTGGTGAAGGTGCGGGAGGCCCTGGATCAGGAGCGGGAACGAAGGGATGTTTATGGTCAGATGGGGCCAATTGTGAAGCAGCAGTACCTGCTTCAGCTGCTAGAGGGAACCATTGATGAGGCGTCGCTCTACAGTCTGCAATCTGATTATGGGATGGAGGATGTATGCTGGCCTGTGCAGGTGGCTGTCATCGAAATTGATGAACGGCCACTCGATCCATCTCCTGCCGACGGCAGCCTGGAACAGGTTATCGCGGCTTGCGAGGCACGCGGCATTTGTCATTATGCCAAGAAGAGCAGTGCGCGTCTGACGATCCTATTGGAAGCGAGCGAGAGGGAGATGCTGCCAGACCAGTTGGTCCAAGAGCTGCAAACGCTCCAGATGCCGCTAGTGCTGACCATTGGGATCGGCGGAGCGGCGACAGATTGGGAGGCTCTGGAACGCTCGTCGCGTGAAGCGCTGGAGGCGCTGGATCTGAAGATTTTCTACGGGAAAGGGCAGGTTATCGCGTATGGCGGACTGCAGCCTGCGGAGCAAGAGGATGCCCGTCAACTGGATGCCCGTCTGGAGTCGCTGTTTCTAGCGATGTCTGGCTATGAAATTGTTAGAATTCATGATGAACTGGACGAATTATTCAAGGTGGTCCGCAGCCTGCGCTCACGAATCATTCTGCGCAGTTATGCAATGTATATTTTGATGCGGCTGGATCAGTACCTGCAGCGGACCAACGAGGATGTGTATCAGCTGCTGGGGATGGATCTGACTCACTACGATGTGATTGACCAGTTTGAGACAATCCAGGACATTCATCGGTGGCTGCGCAGCCGGGTATATGAAATTTCGGAGACACTGCACACGAAGAAGCAAAAAAAGAACTGGCGTCTTATCCAGGAAATGATCGATTACATGCGGGAGCGCACGGGACAGACGATTACGCTGCGGGAGCTGGCCGAGCAGTTCTCGATGTCGCCCAATTACCTGGGGCTGATTTTCAAGGAAGAGACAGGCAAGAACTTTAGTGACTATTTCATCCAGCTTCGTATGGAGCGGGCAGCGGATCTGATGAAGTCGACGCATCTAAAAGTGTACGAGGTCGCTGACCAGGTAGGCTATCGGCATTTGCCTTATTTTAGCCGTCAATTCAAAGAAACGTTCGGTATGACGCCGCTGGAGTACCGTCGGTCATGAACAGGCCAGGTACGATTAGGGAACACCGCTATATTCCATTTGGCATCAAGCTCATGCTGACTTACGTCATCTTCATCGTCATCCCAGTCGTATTAATCGGCTACACGGCTCATTCCATGTTCACGGTGTCCATTCGTGACCGGACCCAAGACATCTACCGTGGCACGCTGGAGCAGATGCAGGACAATATTCAATATAAGATGAATGACATGTCGCGTGTGTCCGGGATGCTGTATTTTGATACCAGTTTGTCCTCTGTGCTCCGTCACTACGAGGAAGGCTGGGTGAGCTATGAGGCAACGACCAAGCAGCTGCTACCCAAGATTCAGACGACGGTCGAAGCGGCCAACAACCGGATGCGGCTCGTGCTTTATCTGCACAACACCTCGCTGCCGGAGATCTATCGCATCTATGGGGATGACGACCCGCTTGGCTTCGATGGCATTTTGTTTGATCTGTACCACGTTCAGCGAATCCAGGACCGTAGTTGGTATAAGAATTACCCTGAGGAAGTCTATGGCGAGACGATGCAGTGGCGGCAGATCGAACGGGATGGGGAGTTGGGGCATATTTCTCTGCTGCGGAGGCTGGTGGACACCACCTCTCCTCTGGAGGTCAACGAAATTGGATTTATGCGCATCACCATCATGTTGTCAGAGCTGCTGGAAAGTGTGGATTCCAAAAAAATCGGGGAGGGCACTCGAATCTATGTGGTTGATCAAGAGCAGCGCATTTTATTTGCTTCTGGCGTCACGGCGGAGGGGGAAGGTGGCTATTTAACCGGTGAACTGCTTTCGAATACATGGGTCATTGAGAGTGAACTGGAGGGTCTGGATTGGCAGCTGGTCGCCTTGGTGCCTACGGATATTGTCGAGGAATACTCGCGCAAGGTGAAGATGCTGACGATCATCATCAGTTTGGCTTGCTGTGTTGTATTTATCGTGGCCGGTCTGTTCCTCTCCCGGGTGTATTCCCGTAAGGTATCAAGGATTGTGCGGCAGCTGGATGCCTTCCAGGAAGGTGATTTTGAGAAAATGGTCCACTTCAAGGGCAAGGACGAGTTCAGCCGAATCTCCGTGGCGATCAATGAGATGGGGCAGAACATCGATGAGCTGATCCATGAAGTGTACATGACCTCAATGAAAAAGAAGGAAGCGGAGCTGGAGACGCTACAGGCACAGATTAATCCGCATTTCCTGTACAATACGCTATCTTCCATTAGCAGGCTCGCCAAGTTCGGCGAAGTGGATAAGTTGCAGCGCATGGTATTGGATCTGGCGAAGTTCTACCGGTTATCTCTGAACGAGGGGAGAACGGTCATCCCGGTCAGCCATGAGCTGGACCAGGTGACGGCCTACCTGAACATCCAGAAAACGAAGTTCGCCGAGGGCCTGGAAGTCATGTATGATGTCGATCCCGCGATTCTCCAGTACACAACGGTGAAGCTTATTCTGCAGCCCTTTATCGAAAATGCGCTGGAGCATGCCTGGTACGGCGAGCGGATTCATATCCGGATCGTAGCCAAGCTCGACGGAGACCGCATCGACTTCCGTGTCATTGACGATGGGGCGGGCTTTCCGCCGGATACGCTGCAGCAGCTGTCGGATCCGATGGCCCGCATGACACTGGGCTATGGCATCCGCAATGTCGATGAGCGCATCCGCCTGCACTACGGCGAAGCCTACGGCGTGACCGTCGCCAGCGGCCGCGGCATCGGCACCACGGTGCGAATTGTGATCCCCGCTGTGGTGGAGGGTGAAGGGGAAGGAGAAGGAGCGGGTCAAGGCTAAGCATAACGGGATGAACAGTTGGAGGAGCAAGGCGAGTATGGCTTTGCAGGGTATGATGCCAACGGTGAGTTGCACCAACCAATCCCCAGCTTGTTACTCGTCGTTAAGGCGTGAGCAGGCGGGGATTTTTGGCGTCTATTTGTGGATTTACTGAGGGTCGATGTCTGTTAATTGCGCTTTGGCTGCTGTAACGGCCACCAGTGCAGCTATTGGAGTCAAAATTGATGGGTTGGAATTCTAACGGACATGGGGGCGCTTATTGGAGTGTTTTCGCCGGTGTGTGGCCCATTTTTGGCCAAATAACTGCGCTGGTGGCCGTTAGAATGGGAAAGGTGTGTTTAGAGCTGAAATAAGCGCTGTGGTGGCCGTTAGCGCAGTAAGTATGTGAAGCTCTGGACCGTCGGCCATTGCTCTTCAAACCAATGAGTAAACCGTATCCGGGAGTGAAGGAAGGAACGTGTTACCTCGCGCATTTTCAAAGGACGCCGTCAGGCGTTTTTTTTATTGGCTGTAGGCTAGCTAGAATCATAGTTATTTCATGAGATGGTTAATTTATCTTAACTCCTTAAATCCTAGCACCCCTGGTACTCATATTGTTACCGTCAGATAGTAGATAAAATAATGTAAGTATTTATAACATATATTTTGTTGTTTCCTTTTATTTACGAATGATACGTTTGGTAGCATTCAGACAGGTTTGGAGGATAATGTTTGGTCGTTGTTGATGCCAACATACTTAGAAAAATGATGATTTTCATCGAATCGAGCGAGATAATGTATATTGTATACGCTTTATTCGCCAAAAATCCCTTTGTTAATTTACCTTACATAAATATATAATCCGGATGAGAATCTATTAAACAAGTTACATAGGAGGAGTAGAAAAAATGACAGAACTAGTAAAGGGAAGGTTCAGTAGAAAGGTTCTTGTTCCGTTGTTGATCTTGTCTCTGTTGGCCACCATGTCCAGTGTATTGGCAATTATGGTGCGCGCTGAGGAGGCGCCGGTTTTGCCGACATTCGATATTCCTGCTCTCTCCGAGGAGCACAAAACGTCTGCTTTGCCTAATGTCATTGTAGTGGCAACTGGCGGTACGCTTGCTGGTGCAGCGAGTAATGGTGATAAGACGAACTTCCAGAGTTATCGGGCGGGGACGTATCCGATGGCCGATCTGGTAGCTCAGCTGCCAAAACATAAAACTGCAGATGTGTCCACTTACCAATTTGGTAACAAGGGCTCTGGCGGTTACACGATTAAAGAACTCTATGATCTCTCGCTGGCGGTTGACGCTGCCTTGGAGATCTACGATAGTGCTGTAGTTACTACGGGTACAGACACAATGGAAGAGATCGCCTACTTCCTCGATCTGACGGTCCGCAGTGAAAAGCCAGTTGTTGTCACTGGTGCGATGCGTCCATGGGACGTTATTGGTACGGACGGTCCGGCCAACCTGTACCAAGCGATTAAAGTCGCGGGCAGTGGCAAAACGAAATGGTTCGGTACGGTAGTTATGCTGAACGATGTGATCTTTGCAGCTCGTGAAGTAACCAAGTCCAACTCGCACCGTATGGATACGTTCGATACGCCGATGTTCGGAGCTCTCGGTTACGTGGATGATCCTGCAGTTCGGATCTACAGAGCGCCTGCACGTGCCTTCAAGGCAGGTACACCGGAGTGGGCCACACCATTTGATCTGAAAACTATTTCCAAAGAAACGCTTCCGCAAGTAGGCATTGTCTACAACTATCAAGAAGCAAGCGGCGGAGCGATTCGCGGTCTGGTGGAAGACGGCGTGAAGGGTATTGTTACGGCAGGTACTGGAGCAGGCGGTATCTCTTCCGGTCTGAGCGCGGCCCGTTCAGCGGCAATCACTAACAATGGCGTAGTCTTTGTATCTACAACCAGGACAGGTTCCGGTTCAGTCTATGGCGGTTCCGGTAACACAGTGGCCGGGGATAACCTCAACGCTTCTCATGCTCGTATGATGCTGCTACTGTCGCTCGCTTTCTCTAATGACGTGAGTCAAATTCGTAGCTGGTTCCAATCCTTTGGTACGGCAGATGTTGAAATTTCGGTTGATGCGAACACGGTCCTGAGTACTTCGGTTGATGAGGAAATCGGACTGCCGGAGCTTGAAGAGCCGGTTGTAACTGAGCCTACACCTGAGACTGAAGAGCCTGTAGTGTCGGAGCCAGAGGTTACAGAGCCTCCGGTTGTGGAAGAAGAAGAGGTTGAGCCGGAGCTGCAAGAGACCGTGGTAACGCCATAAGCCAGAGGGGGAGAAGGCCATGAATTATATAGAACAGAACAGGATGCTGCGCAGACCGGTTACGGTCTTGCTCATCGTCGCGCTTCTGGCCTCGCTCTGGACCGGCTACTCGGTTGCTGTGAAAGCGGAAGAAGCGCCGGTGCTGCCGACCTTTAACATTCCGGCGTTGTCTGAGGAGCATCAGACTTCGCCACTGCCGAATGTCATTGTTGTGGCAACGGGCGGTACGTTGGCGGGAGCGGCCAGGAATGGGGACAAGACCAATTTTCAAAGTTATAGTGCGGGAACTTACACTGTCCAACGCTTATTAAGCGATATTCCCAAGCATAAGAATGCTGATGTAACGGGCTATCAATTCGGCAACAAAGGGTCCGGCGGCTATACCTTCGCAGAGTTGTATGATCTGTCGTTGGCAGTAGATGCTGCGCTGGAGATTTACGACAGTGCTGTCGTTACGACGGGCACGGACACGATGGAAGAGATTGCCTACTTCCTCGACCTGACCGTACGCAGTGACAAGCCGGTGGTGGTGACGGGGGCCATGCGTCCTTGGGATGTTATTGGAACCGATGGTCCTGCGAACCTGTACCAAGCCATCAAGGTTGCGGCAAGTAACAAAACCAAATATTTCGGTACCGTTGTTATGCTTAATGATGTCATTCACGCGGCTCGTGAGGTGACGAAGGCTAACTCGCATCGGATGGATACGTTCGATACGCCAATGCTGGGTGCGCTGGGCTATGTTGACGATTCGGCTGTACGTATCTACCGTCTGAATGCCCGGGCCATGAAGGCTGGTAAAGCGGATTGGGGCACGCCGTTCGATCTTCGGACCATTCCGAAGACGAAGCTGCCGGTTGTTGGCATCGCCTATAATTATCAGGAGGCGACAGGCGGCGCAATCCGCGGTCTCGTGAATGACGGAGCCAAAGGTATCGTCACTGCGGGTACTGGCGCAGGCGGTATCTCGTCCGAAATGAGCGCGGCACGTACCAGGGCCATCCAAGATCAAGGTGTCGTCTTCGTATCGACGACCCGTACCGGCTCAGGCAGTGTTGGCAGCGGTAGTGGCAACATCATTGCCGGGGACAATCTGAACCCTCAGCATGCACGGATTATGCTGATGCTCTCGCTCGCATTTACAGATGATGTGAGCACGATGCGCGGCTGGTTCCAGACGGTGGGGACGCAAGATTTCTCCATTAGTGATGACCGTGCCCCGTTCTGGGAGGCGGGCAGCAGGCTGACTGGCAGTGCGCTAACCCAATCGGGTGTGACCCTGCAGTGGCCGCGTGCCAAGGATGACTTGAATGTAGTCGAGTATGTTGTGTACAGAGCGGATCAAGAAGAAGCGATCGCTACTTTGTCTGCGGATACGAGATCTTATCAGGTCACGGTATTACGTTACTCGACGAACTATGATTTCACTGTAGTTGCCCGTGATGCTATGGGTAATGAGAGTGCGGCGTTGAGTGCGAGCTTTGTAACGCTGGCAATCGACGCACCGATTACTGGAGTTCCTGGTGGTGGTGTTCCGACTGAAGGCAAGGCAACAATTCCTGCAGGCGGAAGTGGAACCGTGAGTCTGGAGGGTCTGGTTACTGTAACGGTGCCTTCAGGTGCGACGAATGCTCAAATGGAGCTGGAGATCCGGAAGGTATTGGATACCGCGGGTCTGGTGACGGCTAACGATACGCTGGTATCATCCATCTTTGAGATTACGAAGAGTACTACGGGCAATTTCCTTACTCCTGTAAGTCTCTCCTTCAAGTTCGATCCTTCTCTCATTGGTGAAGGCAAGACAGCTTCGGTCTTCTGGTATGACGAGCAGGCCAAGCGTTGGGTAGAGGTTGGAGGAACCGTGAGTGGCGATATCATTACAGCTACTGTGGATCACTTCACCAAGTTTGCCGTATTCGCTGTCGATGCTGAGGAGTCCGAGCAGCCTGGCGGGCCGGAAGGGCCACAGGGACCTGAAGAGCCTGAGGTGCCGGTGAACTTTACGGATATCTCTGGACACTGGGCAGAAGCGACCATTCGCGCCGCAGCCTCGGCGGGGATCGTCAAAGGCTACGAGGATGGCACGTTCCGTCCCGGCAATACGGTGACGCGCGCTGAATTCGCTGTGATGCTCATCGGTGCCTTGGGTACCGAGGGGACAGGGGGAGCATTGAGCTTTGGTGATCGCTCTACTATCCCGGCGTGGGCCGCGCCTTCGATCGCAGAAGCGGTCAGGGCGGGCATCGTGAGCGGGTATCCTGACGGTACCTTCCGTCCAAGTGCGAATATTACGCGCATGGAGATGGCTGCAATGATCGCTAGTGCGAAAGGGCTGGATACGAGCTCTGGGGCGGCGACCACGTTTGCCGATAACGGGGATATCCCGGCTTGGGCACAAGGTGCAGTCAAGGCTGTCTATGACGCAGGTATTGTTCAGGGCCGCCCAGGCAATCTGTTCGCGCCGCGCGCCACAGCCACCCGTGCTGATTCGATTACAATGATTATGAATATGCTGGACCGTCCTTAATAGGGCGAACAGCCCGA
This sequence comes from Paenibacillus daejeonensis DSM 15491, assembly GCF_000378385.1. Taxonomy (GTDB): domain Bacteria; phylum Bacillota; class Bacilli; order Paenibacillales; family Paenibacillaceae; genus Paenibacillus_D; species Paenibacillus_D daejeonensis. The sequence goes on from NZ_KB899663.1 coordinate 169,449, forward strand.
TGGAAAATCCCCGAACCGCTTGGCGGTTCGGGGATTTTTTTTGTGAGTTCAGTCTTTCTCGCTGCTCTTTTAGGCGCTGCGACTAATTTGGCGGGGTCTTTTTGGGCATGTTCGCACAATGATTCACCGGCGGGGATCTCTTATGATTAAGGAGACGCAAGAGAGAAAAGAAGGAGGGAGTGCTCCTTATGAACATCTTTACCGTTCGCTGTCAGGACAAGGAACAGGCGGCTGTGCGGCTGCCGCAAGGTCTTGTGCTTGTGGAAACAATGAATCGGGAATGTAGCAAGAACTGGCCGACGGATGTAATGGCGCTGCTCGAATCGGACCAATTACAGGGGTTGTCCGCATGGCTCGCGGATTTGGAGGCTGAGGTGACATCGAAGTTGCCGGCGCTGGCAAAAGAAGATTTCGCTTATGCCCCGCTAACTCGTCGCCCTCGGAAGATATGGGGTGTCGGCTTCAACTATGTGGAGGACGACGCCGCGCTGCTGCAAGTGGACCGTAGTGAGGAGCCGGTTGGTTTCATGAAGCCGGATACCGCGCTGATTGGATATGGCGATGCGGTGGTGCTGCCGCCCCAGTCCGAGCGCGTCATTGCTGAGGCGGAGCTGGCGATTGTCATTGGCAGGGAGTGCCGGGATGTGACGGAGGCCGAGGCGGAGGGATGCATCGCAGGCTATGCTGCCATCTTCGATATGGGTGCCGATGACATCCACCGCCGTAATCCGAGGTACCTGACACGCTCGAAGAGCTTCGATACCTTCTTCAGCTTAGGGCCTGAGCTCGTAACGCCGGATGAGGTGGCGGACATAGAGAAACTTCAGGTAACTACGGTGCACAATGGAGAGGTCATCGCTAGCAAGCGTGCGGGACTGATGCGTTTCCAACCTGTGTGGATCGTCGCGTTCCATTCTCAGGTGATGACGCTGCTGCCGGGAGATATCATCATGACAGGCACACCTGGGGCAGCCGTGGTTCGGGATGGCGACGTGATCGAGTGTCGGATTGAGGGCTTTGAGCCACTAGTCAATCGTGTGAAGGCGGCGCGGCGCTAGACTAGATGGCGACCGAGAACGAACGCATGCGAAAAATCGAGTTCGTTTGGGTGAGACAGCGCCCTTTGGGGCGAATGTATGCGAAAAACCGAATAGATTGGGTGCGATAAGGCGAGGTTGAGCTGAATAAACACGAAAAATCGAGTTTATTTCAACGAGACGACGACTTTGGAGCCAATGTATATGAAAAACCGAATAGATTTGGTGTGAGAGTATGAGATTCGACCAAATAAACACGAAAAATCGAGTTCGTTTGGATGGTTCGATGGCTGTGGAGCCAATGTATGCTAAAAAATAGTTTACCAACTGAAAGGAAGGATAATTATGCGTTATGACCTGCTGAAATTGAAGATGGATCACCCTGGAGATTTGAGTGAACTGGAGAAGCTGCTAGCTGATGGAAGTGTTCAGGCTGGTGACATTAAAGGCATCATTGCCCAGACGGAAGGGGATGGGTATGCGAGAGGGTACAGCACGCTGGCATTCCAGGTGCTGCTGTCCGGTTACCTGAATTGGACACATGAAGAGGTGTTCGACCGCATCCCGATGATGATGATCGGGAAGACAGGCGGCCTCATGAGCCCGCACTATACGTTGTTCCTCCGCAATGACGGAGCAGGCGGTGAGGCTACCGCGATGGGTTCGACCGCCATTGGCACAGCATCAGACGAAGCAACGGGCTCCACTGCATCCAATACCGATAAGCGCTTCGCCTTCGGCGTTGCCTCCAGTCGGGTGCTGCTGCCAGAGGAAATTGGCACGACTGTGCAGGTGGATGTAGCGGCGGAGACAGTGCGGGCTGCCATTGCAGATAGCGGCATCACTTCGCTCGCGGACGTGCATTGCGTGGAGATCAAGTGCCCTTGGGGCATTGGCGGCGCGCGCTCGAAGGCCTCGTCGGCATTGGGATCTGCAGTAGCTCTGGAGGAAGTGGATCGGGCTCGAATCGATGAATCGGCTATCAATGGAGACCCTAGCCTGTATTCGCTGCGTACATCGGTTTCGGCTGGAGGAGAGCAGACTGCCGTGCGGGTTATCGTCATGGGTAACCGTGCAGGAGCGGATAGCTCGCTGGTGGTTGGCTCAGGCGTGATGCAGGACAACTTCGATCTGGCCGGGTTGCACGAGGTGTTCAGCAGCATGGGGATGGCCTCGCAGCCCGTGCTGCCCGAGCAACTGCAGGGACAAGTACGCCAAGTGTTCGTGAATGCAGGCGCGGATGCGCTCCCTCATATCCGGGGGCAGCGTCACACCATGCACAGTGATGCGCTCAGCATGCACAGCGGCATCCTGGCCAAGGCAGTTGCTCATGCCGTGGTAGGTGGAGTAGTTGGCGATGCGACCATCCTATGCTCGGCAGGCTCAGAGCACCAAGGGCCCCAAGGGGCGAACTTGATTGCGGTCGTCGCGGAGGCGGCTGCTACGGGAGGTGTGCGCTAATGACACAATCCTGGCAGATTCGCGGGTTGTCCAACGAGCACGCTCATTTGGACAAGGGGATGCTTGTCCCTGGCAGCGCGGTCTATACCGATGCCCCTGCTCCGGTGCGCGGCGGCTGGACGCGGGAGCACAAAGCGGGCTTCACCAAGCAAGGGATTTATGAGCGGGCAGAGGCGGCGCTCCAGCAGATGCTGTCGTATGGCACGACTTACGTACGGACGCATGTCGATGTGGACCCGCTCGTCGGCCTGAAGGGAGTCGAAGCGCTGCTGGAGCTGCAGGCGAACTATGCCGACCGGGTCGTGATCGACTTGACGGCCTTCAATCAGGAAGGCTTCGAGCGTTACGCGGAGACGGAGGAATTGCTGGCCGAAGCGCTCCGAATGGGTCGCATGGGAATCGGTGGTCATACGCTGACTGATAGTGATGGACAGGCGCATATCCGTCGCATCTATGATTTGGCGGAGCGGCTGGATGCGCCATGGATTGAGTTTCACACGGATGAGAGCGGGAAGCCTGAGCATTTCCTGCTTCCTTATCTCGCAAGAGAGGCGGCGAGTCGGGGCTTGGGATCGCGCGTATATGCGATTCATTGCAATTCCCTGGCCAATGTTCCCGATGAGGCGGCAGAGGATGCGATCGGACTGATGGTCTCGGCCGGCTTGCAGGTCATTGTCTGTCCGACTGCAATTGCCACACGTGCCATCACGCGGACCAAGGACCTGCTGGCGGCGGGCGTTCGCCTGACACTCGGGAGCGACAACATGAGTGACCTGTTTAACCCGCTGGGGAGCGGCAATATGCTGCAATATGCCCAATTGCTCGCCTATGTCCAGCGTTTCTACGAGCCTGGCGAGCAGCAGGCGCTGCTGGATATGCTGCTGGCTGAGCCGGTGGATGCAGAGGCGGCGCTGAAATTGAGCCAACTGGATGCGGAGGTGCTGTACAGCACCGGTGATGTGCGCGAGCTGCTGACCCATGCCCCGCGCCCGGCCGCGATGCGCCGGGGGGCAGCATCTACTTCGAATTAGCCATCAGGATATGATGGATCATCAGGGCGATGCGCAGCTTGAGTAAGTCGATGGGGTCCTTGAAGGAAAGGCCAAGCAAGGATTCGCATTTGTTGAGACGGTAGAAGACGGTGTTGCGGTGCAGGAACATCGCGCTCGCCGTCTCTTTTACATTGCCGTTATGTTCCAGGTACGTATCCAGAGTAGCCAGCAGCTCCTGGCTTTCCTCGCTCTTGGCATAAGCCAGCGATTTGAGGATGCTTGCATAGAATTCACTCAGTTTGTGATAGGGCAGCAGACGAATCAGGTCAGGCACCTGTTGGACCCGGTAAGAGATGACGAGAGGATGCTGACTAATCTCTAGTGCATGCTTGAGTGCCAGTGTCGCTTCCTGATAGGCCCGGGGCAGACGGTCGAGTTGATCGGCCTGATTGCTAAGTCCGCAGGAGATCGCCCACTTGTCCTTGCCGCGATCCAGGTGCTCCTGGAGCTCCTGGATGAGTTGGAGCCACTCGCTCTCTTGCTGGCTGCCCGGTGTTTCTTCGGCAGTGGAGAAGATTAGGACGACATGCTCACCCTTGGTTGTGCTGATGGCGCGGATGCCGACAGCATCCAGGTAGGCCTGTACTTCGCGCATCAGATGCTCCAGCTCGGTCTGGCCCAACTGAAAGGTGTTGTGACCATCATAGGCATGTGACAGTGGCTTGCAGGCGACGACCCAGTGGTAGCCGTGAGCAGACAAGCCGTATTTCTCTCCCCGCTTCAGAATTTCATCCATCGTCGCAATTTCGTTATCCAGCAGCTCACCAAAAAATTCCTCCCGCAACCGGTTAGACCCTTCTTGCAAGGCATCTTGCTTGATGCTCTCGTACGCAATAATCTGAGCGGCTTGCTCCAGTGGCATGAGTGGCGTGCGAATCGAAGCATCGGTATTCATGACGATGATACAGCCTTTGAACATGCCTGATGCATGAATCGGGTAGAAGCCCATGCGCTCCCCGCGTTCGGTGGTGCAATAGGTGAGTTTGTTCTCTGATGCGCCTTGATGAACGATGAGCTGCAGCAGCTCGGATTGAAAAGCAGAGGATACCGCCCATTGGCGAGCGGTGGCGGACCAGCCGACAATCTGGCGCTTGCCGTTTTGAATCAGGATGGGATGATGGATGACACCGGTCAGGGTCTGGGCAATATCGGACATGCTGGCGCCATTGAGGAACAGTCGTGAGAATTTACGGTGGATTTCAAAGGTGCGCTCCAGCTCGACCTGCTTCTCATTGAGAATAATGCTGAGTACCTGGCTCATCATCTCCCCAAGAGAGGTGTCATTAGGCAGTGCAATAATCGGCATGCCCAGGCTGTCGGACTGATCGAGCAGCTGCTGGGGCAACTGCGCATCGCGGTCGTTAGCCTTGATGACGAGGCCTGAGCTCTGGGACAGGTGCATCTGCTGCAGGAACTGGAGGAAGATGTCGCTATTCTCCTGAATGACGTGCTCGGTGGTAAACAACAACTGATGGCGGCGCAGCCAAGTGGCGATGTCTGGCGCGTCCAAATGCCCGGCCGTTCGTGCCTGCGGTAATTTCACCATTACATTAACTGAATCGATTGAGCGACCAAGTCCTTCTGTGCCGCCAATAACGAAGGCGTCTGCAAATAAGGGCAGCTTCAGAATGCGTTGAATGGTAAGGGACATGGTGAATCCTCCTATGTTAGAATATATGACTTTTATAATCGCATGTGAACTGTTCTCCAATAGGAGGGGGTATTCTGTTGTGCACGGTGAACAACGGTAAACAGATGGATTTAGCTGGTGATTAATTAGGTTTTTGTACATGTTGCTCAGTTTGGAGGGGGTTGAATTGTGCACCGATACCATGGGATGACTATGTCATATAATATATCATTAATTTAGAAACAAGCAACAGCAAAGAATAATAAGAGAGATAAACTTACGTTAATAGGAGGAGAGCGACGATGCGAAAAAGAGTATGGCACGTGGCGATGTTGTGGGTGCTGGTATTGGTGGTAGCGGGGTGCGGTAATGCGGCAACCACGGCCCCTGCGGAACAGGGTGGGAACGTTCCTCCAGCAGAGAGTCAGAATGGTGAGACGAGTGAAAACGCGGGGGATGGCATCGATCTGCCACCAGCTGAGAAAACAAAAATAACGCTTCGACTGAACTGGAAGTACAAAGGTGAGTTTGCTCCATTCTATGTAACCAAAGAGAAGGGTATCTTCGAGAAGTACGGGCTGGACGTCGATGTCGCAGAAGGCTCAGGTTCCGTAGCTGTGCTGCAAGTGATCTCCCAGAACCGCGAGGAAATTGGCGTGACCTCGGCTGTGGAGCCGATCCAGGGGATCGAAATGGGAATGCCCGTCAAAATCATCGCTTCCTATATGTCCAAATCACCGATGATGCTGCTCTCTCATCCCGATACACCGGTGAACTCACCGAAGGACCTGGAGGGCAAAACGATTGTTTCTTCTTCCGGCTCTACGTTCACTGGCATTTATGAGCATTTCCTGAGCTTCAACGAGGTCGATTACGATCAAGTGGAACATATCATGGTCGAGACCGGCGCACGCAATACGCTGTTTCTGAATAAAGAGGCCGATGCAGTGGCTGTTTTCTCTACGAATGAATATCCGATTTTTGAGAAGAGCATGGGTCAAGAGCTCGTTCCTCTCTACCTTGCCGACTTCGGATTCGATCTGACAGGGTTGTCCCTTATTTCGAATGATAAGTTCATTGAAGAGAATCCCAACACACTCAAACGTTTCCTCGCTGCAGTAAATGAAGGCTTTGCCTATACGCTGGAGAATCCGGAGGAAGCTGCCGAGATCTCCAAGGCTTTGTTCCCTGATGTGGTGGATGAGGATATCGTCATTGAGCAGATCAAGCGCACAGGTGAGCTGGCAATCCGTCCAGAGGGTAAACCCTACGGCTGGTCGGATGGCGAGACGATGGAAACGATGGCCCAGCGGATGCTGGAAAGTGGACTGATGGACGCCAAACAATCTGCAGATCATTACTATACAAACGAATATTTGCCGCAATAGCGGCACACCACCCGAAAGGAGCCGTCCTTATGAAAGCTAGCTTCAATCTCAGGCAGGCGCTGTCCGTCAGCGCCACCTTTGTGGGATTTCTGCTCTTGTGGCAGCTGGTCTGTGTAATCTTCAGTATTCCTTCGTATCTGCTTCCGACGCCGACCGACATTATCGGGCGGATGATCCAGGACAGTGATGTGCTGCTTCGGCATAGCGGTGTTACACTTTTTGAAATCTTGGCAGGCTTCGCCTTATCAGTGCTGTTCGGTATTCCGGCTGCAGTCATTATCGTTTACTCCAAATACTTCTCGCAATCGGTGTTCCCGCTGCTGATTGGGCTGCAGTGCGTGCCGATGATCTCGATAGCTCCACTCCTGATTACGTGGCTGGGCTTCGGCATCGTCACCAAAGTCATGATTGCCTTCCTGATCTCCTTCTTCCCGATCATCGTCAGCTCCGTGGTGGGCCTCAAGTCGATGGAAAAGGAAATGCTTATGCTCGCAACGTCGCTTCGGGCCAACCGGATGCAGGTATTCCTTTACTTCAGGCTGCCCAAAGCGCTGCCTAGTATCTTCGGCGGGTTCAAGGTTGGCATTACGCTGGCAGTCGTCGGCGCAGTTGTCGCGGAGTTCGTCTCCTCCGACCGGGGACTGGGGTACCTGCAGCTCGTGGCTAACTCCCGGCTCGATATTACAATGCAATTCTGCGTGATCGTCATGCTAGGTATTATCGGCTTGACCCTCTACAATATCGTCGGTCTGATTGAAAAAATCGCGCTGCCGTGGTACCGCGCAGCCAGAGGAGGCGAATAATATGCCTGCGGAGCAGATTATTATCCGTGATGTGGAGAAGACGTTTCAGACCCGTGGCGGGCCTGTCCAAGCGCTGGCGAAGGTCAATCTGACCATCGAACCGCTGTCATTTGTCTCGGTAGTTGGTCCCAGTGGTTGCGGAAAAAGCACACTCATGAATCTGCTGGCCGGACTGGATGTGCAAACAGGTGGGACCATTCTAATCGGCGACAAACCGATGAAGGGGCCGCAAGAGGGGAATGCTGTCGTCTTCCAGAAGGACCTCCTGTTAGAGTGGCGGACCGTGCTGGCCAATGTCCTGCTGCCATTCGAGCTGCAGAATGTGACCTGGCTGGATCGCAAGGATCGCACGACGAACAAGCAGATGGCAGAGGACATGCTGAAGATGGTGGGGCTCGAAGGCTTCGGTGACAAATATCCGTTTGAGCTCTCCGGCGGCATGCGGCAGCGGGTTTCGATTTGCCGGGCGCTGATTCAGCAGCCTTCGCTCCTGTTGATGGATGAGCCTTTCGGTGCCCTTGATGCGTTGACACGGGAGCAAATGATGTATGACCTGCTCAAAATCTACAAGCGGTACAACTGCACCGTTATTTTTATCACGCACAGTATTGAAGAGGCCGTCTTCCTGTCCGATCGCGTGCTGGTCATGAGTCCAAGACCTGGCTCTGTGGTCGAGGATATTGCCATCGACCTGGATCGTCCACGGGGGATGAACACCCGAATGGATGCTCGCTTCCTCGGGTATGTGCGTCAGATCCGCGGCGTCTTCCAATCCCAAGGCGTCCTGGCGGAGGTGTAGCGATGGCGGACCAGAGCAATTACAACCTGGAACGTGTCCTGTCGGAACCGGCGGCCCTATTGGTTATCGATATGCAAAATGACTTTGTTCATGAGCGTGGGGCTTTTGCCCAATCGGGGTACCGCGTCAGCGGCTATCAGGCCATTATACCTGCGATGAAGGAGCTCATCGAGGCGGCGCGCACGGCTAGCGTACCTGTCGTATGGGTGGGGATGTCGCATAATGAGCTGAATGATGGCGAGGATGCCTGGAGCCAGCGGCGGGCGGGCAGTAATCACCCGGCCAGCTGCCGGACCGGCACGTGGGGTGCGGATTTGTATCATGAACTGGAGCCAGGGATGGAGGAAATGGTCGTCTGGAAGCACCGCTACAGCGCCTTCGTCCAGACGCGTTTGCACCAGCTGCTCGCTGACCGGGGGATCCGGACGCTGGTAGCTGTTGGGATCAACACCAATACCTGCGTCGAATCTACGCTGCGCGACGCGCATCTGATCGGCTATCATGTGGTGCTGGCACAGGATGCAACGACCTGTCTATTCTCCGACGCGTACGAGCCGAGCCTGCGCAACATTGAGCGCCACTTCGGTATCGTTAGCGATACAGCAACAATCATGCAGCGTTGGGCAGGTCAGGGCTCGTCGGTGCTGATGGAGTCATCCGAAGGATGAGGGATAAGCAGCAGTTACGAAGCGGACTTCCGCGATCTTAGCTTGCTGACCAGTCGTCTGAACCAGGCCATCTTGGAGCTCAGCATGAGAACAATCACGAGCAGCAGGACCAGTGAGATTGGACTGGTGACGATATTGCCGACAAAACCTCCGACGCTGCCCTGCGAAATCTCCATGCCGCGACGCAGGTTATTCTCAATGAGAGGCGTCAGAATAATGCCCAGCACGAGCGGCGCTAGCGGGTAGCGATACAGCTTCAGGAAGTAACCCAGAATACCGAAGAGGATCATCCAGTAAACATCTCCGATACTGTTATTGATGGCGAAACTACCGATAATGGAAAGCGTGATAATAATCGGGATGAGGATTGGCTTCGGGATTTCAATAATTTTACTGAAGATCCGAATGCCCGTCAGACCGAAGATCAACAGAAAGATGTTGGAGATGACAAGGCAGCTGACAATGATCCAGAAGAACTCAGGCTGCTCGGTCATGAGCATGGGCCCCGGACGCAAGCCATGGATATATAAGGCGCCAAGGAACAATGCAGTGCCGGAGTCACCAGGAATACCTAACGTCAGCGTGGGGATAAAGGCACCGCCAATGGATGCATTATTGGCGGATTCAGCCGCTACAACGCCTTCGAAGGCGCCTTTGCCGAAGGGACGGCTCGGTTTTTTTACCGTTCGCTTAGCCTGGTCATATGCCATCAGGGACGCAACCTCTGCCCCGGTACCCGGCAGGGCGCCCAGCAGCGTGCCTGTGGCAGAGCTGCGCAAGGTGAGCGGCAGGTACTTTTTGACTAGCCCCCAACTGGGAATAATCTTGTCTACCTTCTGCTTGATTGGTTTGGTCCGCTGCTTTAACTGCATCAGCGCTTCTGACAAGCCGAACAGGCCGATCATAACGACGATGAAGCTGATGCCGCCCAGCATAGTTGTACTGCCGAAGGTAAGCCGGGGCTGCGAGGTAAATGGATCCATGCCGACCATGCCGATGGTGATGCCCAGCGACGCGGTAATCAGCGCCTTGCTCATCGAGCCTTCTGTGAGACTACCAACCAGCAGAAGGGCCATCATCGCGAGCAAAAAGTAATCATAGGGCGAGAAATGAATGGCAAGTGAGGATACGATCGGCGAAGCGATCACCATCACGCCAATGCCAAAAAATTCGCCGATGACGGAGACAACGGTACTGAGTCCCATGACAACCCCAGCCAGCCCTAATCTGGCTAGCGGATACCCATCAATTGCGGTCGCCATGGCCGCGGGGCCGCCAGGTATATTAAGCAGAATCGCTGTGCGGCTGCTGCCGTACACTCCGCCTGTAAAAATCCCCACCATGACTGCCAATGCGGCATAGACATCCCATGTATACGTGAAAGAGAGCAATAAAGAAAAGGCCATTGTAACTGAAAGGCCCGGGATGGCACCGATATAGATGCCCACGAATACCCCTATGGCGACAAGGGCCAGTAGCTCGACATTTAGAAGTGGGACGAGAAACCCTTCAATGCCTGACATAGAAATCTCCACCTCATGAGTTTATGGGAATACAATTATGGGAGTACGATGTGGAAAATGGTGTAAAAGACCAGAATCAAACCCGCGACCGTACCTAACGATACCAACAGCTTTAACCAGGGTCTCCGCCAGTCCAAGAACATCATGCAACTCCAGAGAAACAGGAATGTCGTAATCTCAAAGTGTAAAAGCTCCACCAAAAACGCGTAGGCTGAAACACCGACTATGAGCACAAGAACATCTTTTGAGAAAAGATAGCTCCTCGCCTCGCGCAAACTGCCAAGCGTACCTCGTCTGCGTAGCAGACTTACAGCCTGAACACCAAGCAATAGCAGGATAAGCGAGATCACCGTCTGCGGTAGTGTCCCGGCATGATTCGTGTAGCCCTGATAGATACCAGGAAGCTTGAGGGATTCCAGGAACAAGGCGCCCACAACCAAAAATAGAAGGCCCACTAGCAGATATTCGCCCGGGCCCTGAGTTGGCAGCGGTGGGGAAGCGAGGTCCTGATCGAGCTCTTGTGAATGCTCCTCTGCCATGAGAATTCCTCCTTATCAACAAAAGATGGGGAGGGCTGTGTCAATCACCCTACCCCGAATGTCTTACTGACCCGGTCTTGGAATATCGAAATCCTCTGGTGAGGCTTGCGACTGGCCGGCATCATGGATGAGCCACGCCTGCTGGGACTGCCAGGCATTGATATGGTCCCAAGCGGCATCCCCGGTCAAGCCGAGCGGCGTATAACCGTTGGTCTGCAGGAAGCTCTGGAATTCCTCGTTCTCGTATCCGGCCTTGAAGGCTTCTGTTAGTGTAGCGACGACATCGTCGGGTGTTTCTTTCTTCACGAACACGCCGAACCATGGGCCAGTGGTCTCCAGCATCGATTGGGCCTCCGGCTTGACGGCCCCGAGTGCCGGCACATCCGGGATGGCATCGATTGGATCATTGGAAATCACGGCGAGACCTTTGAAGTCGCCTTGTTGCAGGTACTGCATGGCCGATCCCGCGGATAACACCGTCACATCGATCTGGTTACCCATCAGAGCGGTAATCAGCGGTCCATCGCCGTCGAAGGTGACGGGACTGAAGCTGGTGTCGAACAGGTTATTCATCATGATCGAAGCAACCCACGGCAATCCACCGACGCCGCTGACACCCATCTTGATCGTGTTGGGGCGTGCTTTGGCATCCTCCAGCAGATCATCAATGGAGTTATAAGGGGAATCCTTGCTAACGACAACGACGCCGGCAATTCGGGCAAAGATGTAGATCGGCGTGAATTCCTTGTACGTCAGATCAGACAGGCCAAGCACAGGGTACAGAGAACCATCGCCTGTATTGAAAAGAAGCGTGTAGCCGTCAGCCTTCTGGTCATAGACATATTGCTGACCAATTGTGCCGGATGCTCCCGTTCGATTGACCATAATGATATTCTTGCCGAGTGCTTCCTGAGCCCCGTTTACGACGGTTCGCGAGACCAGGTCAGTACCTCCGCCGGCCCCCCAAGGAACAATACCATTAATATTATTGGAGGGATAAGTGCCGCTTTTGCCGGACAGGGTGCAGCCGGTTAGGGATAGGACGATCAGCGACAGGCTAAGGATCAGAAGAATCTTTTGTTTTGCTTGACTCATGGATGCACATCCTCATAGATATAATCTTGCTAGATCGTGGTTCGAGTATACTTATTGAAGCCTAAGTCTTGTCCAATCCAAGGTGTCCGGCATCCGCAGATGACGGACGGGGGCAGGGGCTTCCGACAACAAGACCTGCACAGGCAGAGCTGCCTCGTTCAGAGCCTGCTTCAGATGCTCAGCGAGACTAATAATTCCGGGCAATTCCACTTCATAGTGGCAAAAATCAAGGAGTGCCAGCCCGACCTCAGCAGCATACAGCCGATCATCGTGCCGGACATCACCGGTAATCAGCAGGTCTGCTCCACGAGCAACCGCTTGGTCTATATCGGCTCGACCCCCGGCACCGACCTGTACAGCGATACTGTGGATTCGCCGATTATCCGCTCCGACGACATTGACCGGTCCGGTTACGATGCCGTGCAGACGTTGCAGTAGCTCGGATAAGCTGCAAGGGTTCGTTAATTCACCGACCGTACCGAACATGGCAAGTGTTCCTGGCGGTAGTCCAGGTCTGTCCGGAACGGGGATGGAGCGCGCATTAGCCTCCTCCGTTGTTGTCGCCAGGAAGCCATATCCTTCGTATAATGGACGAGATACGGGGGCGCCAGCGGCTTTCATCAGGGTGTCCGCTGTACCCCCCGGCAGGAAGTCCAGGTTGTTGTGGCAGACGACAAAGGCGATATTGTGCCGGAGCAAGGCCATAACGGCCCGGCCTTCGTAAGTATCTGCTGTCACGCGACGAATCCCTTTGTTCATCAAGTGATGATGGGTGACCACCATCTGGCATTGCCGGTCGATCGCTTCTTGAATAACAGCCTCGGTGAGGTCTACAGCAAGCAGGACCTTATCGACCGAGAGATCTTCTTCGCCTACGAGCAGCCCGGAGTTGTCTTTCTTGGCTACGCATTCAAATGGCATAAATGAATCCAGAATCTCGATGACTGATTTGCATGTGGTCAAACTCCATCGCCTCCATTATTACTTCTAGAACCACCATGTTACTCGGAATTATCCGTGCGGGTCAATCAGAATTTTAATGACAGGTTCTGTACGATCCACCATCAGCTCGAATGCACGCTGGGACTCCGCCAGAGGCAGGACATGGGTAATCAAGGGGCTGAAATCATAATTACTGTTGATGAGTTGTACCGCATCGGCAAAGTCTTGCTCGACAATCCCTCGACAACCGATAAGCGCCTGTTCGCCCGATACAAGACGGTAGAAATTAGCCTCCATCACTTGTGCGGTCATCGGCAGCATCACGATGGTAGCCTTGAGGCTGCTGAGTGCAAAGGCGTCGGTCAGAATGCCTCTGGCCATGGCAGTGACAATGGTTCCGCTAGCTCCAAAGCCTCCTGTTATACGAAGCACTTCTTCCACCGCATTATCGCGTAGCGGGTTAAATGTGCCTGAAGCGCCTAGCTTCATTGCAATCTCAAGATTATAATCAAGGGTATCCAGGCAGTACACCTCCTGATAACCCAGACTCTTGGCAGCAATCAGAGCCACAAGACCGATGGTTCCGGTACCTACGATGGCTATTGGTTTGTCGCGATCCAGATGGGCGAGTCTTCGCATGATGTGGAATCCGATGGATAACGGCTCTGCGATTGCGGCATTCTGCATGGAGATTCCGTCATCAATGGTATATAATGTGCGCTCCGGGACATTGACATATTCGGCGAAGAACCCCATCATCTTGGCGCTGCCAGCAACAATCTTGGTGGGACAGATATTAATCTGTCCTGCCTTGCAGTAGCGACAGGTTCCGCAAGGGATGGCATGGTTGACGACGACCTTGTCGCCAACGCGGTGATGCTTAACGTCTGGGCCGATCGCTGCGATTTCACCGACCAGCTCGTGACCAGGAATCATGGGCGGTTTGCGAAAGGGATGCTCATCATGGAACAGATGAACATCCGAGCCGCACAGACCGGCATAAAGAACTTTGATTAGCACCTCGTCAGCTTGAAGTTGCGGCTGGGCAGCTTCTTGGATGGCTACCTTGTGTTTATCAACGATAACTGCTGTGTACATGAATTTATTGCTCCTTACCTGATCCGAAGATTTGCTTGAAGCCTTTGACGCAGGCGCGGTATCCGTCCTCTAGCGAACCACCCGGCGGGATGTAGAAATTCTCAAGGGAGACGACGCCCTTGTAACCGTCTTTGCGCAGAGCGTCTGCAAGATCTGGCAGGATATCTGCCAGTGTTCCTTCACCGACGTTAGTGGAGGTGATGATACTTTTGCGGGTATCTACCGTACCATCCTTAATGTGGATGTGGCCAATCAGATCCTTCAGTTCTTCATACGCATCTGGAAAGGGAGTCTCATGATTAAATAAAGTGTTGGCTGGGTCCCATAGAATTCTCAAATGCGCGCTGCCCATATCCTCAATGAATTTGCGGGTCAAGTAGGCAGACGTTAGAAGCGTGTTGACACCGGTCTCAATCAACAGCTCGATTCCATGAGCTTCGGCCAGTTTGACAGGTTCTTCGAAGATACGCAGCATTTTCGGCCAGGTTTGATTATGGTAAGCGTTGCGAATGTCTGCGCCTTGATATCCCCAAATAGCCATTTGCTTGGAGAAGGTCAAGCATCTTACTTTCTTGCATCCCAAGTAGTTGGCGAGCTCAATTTGGGCTTTGATTTCGGCGAGGTGCTCCTTATACGCATCATCACCGAGCTCGATTTTCTGGGCCGATTGATCCCGGAACGCAAAGCCGCCAATGACGGCAGGTTGGATATCATATTGCTCCAGAAGCGCCTTGATGCGCTCGTTTTCTTCATCGGTATGAAAACCCGGCTTTTTGCCCCATACGAATTCAATATCTGCATAGTGCAAGCCATCAGCCTTCATTAAGGATAGCGCGTGCTCGAAGTCTCCATTGGGACCGCAGATATCGGATGGAATGGCCCCCAGCTTGTATGGCAGTGTTGGGTTCTGCGACTCAGTATACATGGTCATACTTTTCTACCTTGGATGGATGGTCGGGATCTGCGAATTGATTGAGCTTCTCCGGGTAACCGGCGGCGCGAACGATCTTCAGATGGGATTCGAGGGCGGCTTCGCTTTCCCAAGTTTCCATCATGACAGCAGCGTTTTCATCACGATTTATATACAACGCATATTCGATACAGCCCGGCTCTTGCCTCGAAGCATCTACCAGCGGCCGGACTACAGCGAGATATTCGTCCAGTACACCTGTTTTCAGGTAACGTTTGGCAACGATTTTGAGCATTGGAACCTCCATTGATACGAATTTAACCGCATTTGAATACAAGGAATTACGGGTTAGCAGCTATGCCTTGTATTATAGGGGATTCTATATCGTTTGACTCATTCGAAATGTCCATCTAATTGATAGATTCAGGCTATGAATTGCAGATGAGAATATAGTATAGTTAATTAACCGGAGAAGTTGGAATGGTGAATAGGAGGGGGACATCTTGAACTATAACTTATTGTTCTATTTTAAAGTTCTAGGTGAGACCGAGCATTTTGGGAGAGCGTCGCAAATTTTGCATATTGAGCAGCCCAGTCTCAGTCAGAGCATCAAAAGGCTGGAAAAGGAGCTTGGTGTTGCGCTGTTTGAGAAGCGGGGACGTAATGTGACCTTGACGGAGCATGGCCGGGCTTATCACCAGCAGATTAGTAAAGCGTTCGAAGCGATTGATTCCGCTACTCTGGAGTTGTATCGCAATGCGAAGCTGGAGACGATTACGATCTCTTCAGTCCACTCGCATCCCAAATCTCGCTTCTCCAGTTATGTGACCCAATTCCTCGGCTTGCCGGGCAATGAGCATATCAAAATTTCGATTTTTGAACGTCATACCCAGCAGTCCTTTGAAGCGCTTCGCAATCAGGCTTGCGATCTCATTGTCTGCTCCAGCAAGAATGAGGCGGATGATCTCGTCTATATTCCAGTGTCCCGCAACCGCGTGCTTCTGATTGTCCCTCTGGATCATCCGCTGGCTGTCCATGATGAGATTGATATACGGGAGGCGTTATCCTACAAGTTTATTTACCCGTTTCCTATCACTGGCATGCGAACCATCTTCGAGAAACTGTTTGCAGAGCTGGGAACCTTGCCGCCCATCGCCCTGGAAGCCGAGAGTGTGAATTTCACCGCTTCCCTTGTGGCTGACAACGTCGGCATTGCGCTCTCACCGGATTCTGAGCACCTTCAGATGTACGACATTAAGAAGATCAATCTGACCAATGAGGCAAGCACGTTTTATCACTATCTAGCTTATCCCCGCAACAAATCGTTGTCACCTGCAGCCAAGCAATTTGTTTCGTTCATTACCGCGGAAACGGCGGGGCGTCCAGACGCTCGCGAAGACGTCTAAGGTCGTCGATATGCAGCTGCGAGGCATGAGATTTCTTGCCGCCAGCCGATACGAAGGTCATGTCGGAGCCAAGACAGTCGCCCATCACACGCATGAGCGGGCTGACACTGCCGACTGCCCCTGCAATGACCGGTACGTGCAAAAAGGTTTGTCTCGCTTCATGAATGGCATCACTGAGGTCTGCCAGCTCCCGGACGTTCTTCACACGGGTAACGAGCTTGACGATGTCGGCGCCAGCCTGCTGCTCGGAGAGGAGCATCTCGCGAATCTGCTTCGGCTTCCAGCCTGTCTTGAAATTGTGGGTGGAAACAATGAGCTTGGTATTCCTCGCATGCAGGAGGTCCCGCCACTTGGCGATTTGCGTGGCGCCGTACTGCAATTCGATATCCACGAGATCGATCATCCCGGTTCCGCTCACTTCATCAATCAGTTGAAATTTGTCCTCTGCTGTGATGTCCAGTAAGCCGTCCTCTTCGGCATGTCGTGACGTGAAGATGATGGGCGTAGGGCCTGCTATCTCTCGCAATGCTGCTAAGGCCTCCAGAATCGGAGCGGGCTGCGGATACCCCTCATAATAATCAACCCGCCACTCGATCAAGTCGGGTCTACTAGCCATGATGCTCTGTGCATCGGCTATCAATTGCTCGCGTGTCCTGCTGACCAGTGGCACACACAACAAGTATGACTCTCCGCCAAACACCACATCCCGGACTTGGACTTGCGGTCGTTTCACGTTCTCCATCATCTTACCTAATCCCCTTTCAGACCTAGCCTTGCGTAGTGTGGACAAGAATACCTCACTTTTGGCAATTCGTAAATAGCCTGATTGTTTTGTTTAATACTTGTGGACTTAGATGATATACTATAAACAATTCATGGTTAAAATTTCAATAAGGGGCGCAAACGAAATGAGTCATACCCTCATATCTCCTCCTCTGGCGTTTGAAGTATTAGAGCATGATCGTGTCATTGCTAAAGTGCAGCTTGACTATCGTAATCAGACAGTGCAGGTGTGGCAAGATGAAAGCATCTCTCCCGTTTTTCTACCTTTTCCGGCAAAACAAAAAGTGCAGGTGAGTGATGTACTGGATTACTTCGAGAGCAGATGTTTCCCGCGCACAAGGCATCATAGAGAAAAAGTATTACAAGCTCTAGGCTTGCGTGAATATGTACCTACCGATATTGTAAAGAAGACACATGGCGTATTATATGACGATTATGTATGGATAAGATTTGCTGGTGAGGAGTTGAGGTGTGTTGATGTCCATCCCCGTTTTGCAAGTGAGCAAGAACCTCCGCCAGAGCTTTGTAACGAGCAGTAAAGGGGATCAACTAAAATGGAAGATCGGCAATCTGTGGGGCAAAGCGGACAAATTTGGTTATGAAGGCTTAGCCGAATGGGTATCGTATGAATTGATTACTCGTTCAAATATTGATAAACGATTGGTCGTTCCTTATAAACGTTGTCTTTTAATTGAAGATAATGATATAACCTATGAGGGTTGCTATTCGGAGGATTTTTTACTTCCTGGAGAAAGCATAATTACCCTGCACAGGGTATTGGAAAGTTATGGGGTGAACTTTGAACAACTTCTCCAACGACAAAGTGCCAAATCGGCCATTTTGTCGATTGTAGATTTTCTTAAAAGCACCCTAAAGTTAGATACACTAAATTATATTTCAGTCATGCTGTCACTGGATGCTTTCTTATTAAACGAAGATCGCCATCTTAATAATATTGCTTTTATCCACGGTCCAGCAGGGTATAAACTTTGCCCCTATTTTGACCATGGGTTAAGTCTGTTGTCTGACACCACAGATTATCCCATGACAATGCCTACTAGTATAGCTTTGCGAAAAGTGAAGGCCAAACCATTTAGTACTGATTTTTCTAAACAAGCTCGCGCATTAGAATCTCCACTTTCTTTTAATCGATCATCTGTTACGAGTTTTATTGATGAGAATGAAGCTGAACTCGGCAGAGTGGCGCAAATTCTCCGGACACAAATAAATAAATACCACTTCTTATTTCAATGAATGATTTAGTTATTCATGAAAAAGCGGGCATGCACCTTTGCATGTCCGCTTTTTTGCTAACCTATGACCCAATCCATTACTTTCGCGCCGGAGCGTGAGCTGGGGTTTCTTTTTCAATCATAAAGGTAATGACCACAAACAGTGCGAACGCCAGAAGGAGGAAGGAGCCGCCGACGATAAAATAAATGAGTACGAATGTATCGTTCCAGTTGAACGGATTGAGGAAGTACAGCCACATGCCCGAGCTGAGGCCAAATGATCCCGCCATGGCCATGACGCTCTGGAGCGATACGAGAGCTTTGCGGCGAATCTTGTAGACCTTGTAGAAGATGCCCCAGGCAAAGACGGATAGCCAGCCGACGACCAGCATATGCGCATGAATGGGGGTCATGGCATAGTCAGTGCGACCCGCCATGTCCGAGCCGATGAAGGTACCGATCACCCCGAATATGGCAGCGAACCGAATAAGTCGAATACTCCATGTTTGTTCCATCATTAGACCTCCATGATTAAGTTATAAGATGATATTGTTTGGAAACGAAACCGTGAATACACTACCTTCGCCAAGTGAGCTGTCCACCTGGATATCTCCATTATGAAGGGTGACGATTTCCTGTACAATGGCTAATCCCAACCCGGTCCCATTGTTTTTACGAGCTTCGTCCTCCCGGAAAAACCGATCAAACACTTGAGGCAGAGAAGTGGGAGCGATTCCGATCCCCGTATCCCGAAAAATGACAGAGACGTGGGTGGCATGTACTGTCAGCCCGATTTCAATGCTCCCGCCAGGCCTGTTGTACTTGATGGCATTGGTAAGCAGATTATCCCACACATTCATCAGCAGCTCCTCGTCTCCTCGAATGGTGAGCGGGGCCAGCTTGTACGACAAGTCAATCTCCGCTTCCTCCAAGCGCCAACGGTAACGGCGGATGACGCTTTTCAATTGCTCGTCCAGACGGAACTCTATCAGATTCATCGGATACATGGTTTGTTCCAGGGAGGTCAAGAGCAGCAGTTGCATCGTCAACGTGGACAGCCGTCTTGATTCCTGATCAATAATGGCTGCATACTCTAATCGCTGCTCTTCCGGTACCGAAGCCGATCGTAGCAGTCCTGCATAGCCCTGGATATTCATAAGCGGCGATTGAAAGTCATGGGATACATTACTGATGAATGCTTTGCGGGCCAGTTCATTGTGCTGCAGTTGAAGCTGCATCAAGTTAAAGCTGTCCGATAACTGACCAATTTCATCCTTGCGCTTAATATCTAATGGATAGCTGTAGTTCTCCCGGGCAATTTGTTTGGTTGCTTCGGTCAATTGGGCGATGGGCCTGGTTAACTGTCTGGCCAGCCAGAGCATACCAGCGATGTTGACGACCGCGATAGCCAGGATAAACCCGGCAAACACCGTATGAATATCGGACGAAATCCATTTGATATTGGGCCGCATAAACAGGCCATACCGCTCATCGTGATAGGTGAACGGGAGCCCGACCGTGTTGCGCAAATCGTTTGCAAAATGACCGAACAGAAAATTGCCGCTGGAATAATCTTGAATGCCATGGTAAATCCTGCGTTCCGTAATGACACGCATCGCTTCATCCGGGAGGGTCATATCCTCAAATGCCTCTCCGAAGACATGCTGATCCCCGTTTTCACTGTGCACATAGATTTGATAACCGAGTTTGGAGACGGATTCCAGGTAGCTGTCGAACCCGGCTTCGGTTTGATGCATTTGTTCCATCGCATAGACAATTTCTTGCGCAATCGCAACGTTCTGCTCATCGCTGCGTTCCTTGGTTACTCGTAGATAATATTGATTGGCCAAAAAAAATCCGCCCACAATGCTAACGACCAGTATACATAGCGTGGCCAGAATGAACTGCCGGTACAAGGTTTTCATCGGAGCATCTCCAGCTTATAGCCAATGCCGCGCAGCGTTAGAATCTCCACATTCGCATGATGTCGTTTCAGACGTTCCCGGATGCGGTTGATATGCGTGTTCAGTGTCATTTCATTGCCCTCGTAGTCCTCGCCCCACACATATTCCATCAACAGATGGCGAGTGACCGGCTGATGCGCTCTGGCAACAAGATGCGATAACAGTTCGAATTCCTTCAACGGGAGAATCAGGGTCTCCTGCTCAATCGTTACTTCATAGGTCTGCCGATTAACCGTCAGGTTGCCAATGCTTAGCTGTTCATCCAGTGTAGGCTTATACCTCCGCAGAACAACTGCTACCCGGAATAATAACTCTTTGGGCTCAAAGGGCTTCACCAGATAATCCTCTGTACCGGATAGGAAGCCGCGCTCCTTATCCTCCAACTGACCCTTGGCAGTCAGCAGGATGACTGGAATGGACAGGTCTTTGCTCAAAATACGCGTTAACTCAAAGCCGTTCATCCCCGGCATCATCACATCGACGATGGCCAGATGGATAAGTTCGCCATCGATGATCTCCAAGGCTTGCTCGGCATGATCAGCGAGTAGGACCTTGTGGCCCTCCTGCTGCAGATGAATGGATACGAGCTGTTGAATATTCGGATCATCATCAACGACAAGGATATTCATGCTGTCTGCCTCCATCTTTCGAATCAGT
Source organism: Paenibacillus daejeonensis DSM 15491 (assembly GCF_000378385.1). Classification (GTDB taxonomy): domain Bacteria; phylum Bacillota; class Bacilli; order Paenibacillales; family Paenibacillaceae; genus Paenibacillus_D; species Paenibacillus_D daejeonensis. The sequence goes on from NZ_KB899663.1 coordinate 190,436, forward strand.
CATTGCGATGCTGGTTTTTGCTCTGGCTGGTTATCCTTTTCGAAGAAGAGAATCAGTGCTGGCAGGAGCATCCCACGTACGAGAAAGGTGTCCATGAGAATGCCGATCGCTACGATAAAACCAAAGACAAACAAATCCGCAATCGGCATGGTTGTCAGAGCGGCAAATGTTGCGGCCAGAAGCACACCAGCGGAAGAGATTACGCCGCCTGTGCGGGATATGGCTCGCTCCAGAGCCTCTTTTACCCGGTAGGCCTTGCGTTCTTCAAGGAATCGAGAAACAAGAATAATATTATAATCAATGCCAAGCGCGATCAGAAAAATAAAAGCATAGACCGGAACGCGCGTGCTGACGGCATCGAAGCCAAAAAACATATCCACCAGGAACAGTCCCAACCCGAGCGCAGAAACAAACGACAGCAGATTGACAGCCATCATATAGATCGGCATTTTCCAGGAGCGTGTTAATCCCATGAGTAGAACAAGAATTAGTAACGTCTCCAATACCATGATGACGACAATGTCCCTGTTGTTAACGGTTCTCTCATCTGCCAATTTGGCCGTAACGCCTGCCAGGTGCGCTTCACCGTCGATTGAAGCCGTCTCCATATACTCAGGCATCGAATCCCGCAAGGAACCTATAGCATCTAATGCTTCGGTAGAATAAGGATTGATCGACAGCGAGATGCTGAAGCTCAATGCCTGCTGATCATCTGTCTGATCGCCAAGTCGGACGGAAGCGACTTCAGGGTAGGAGGCAATCGCTTCTTGTAGCTGAGCGACGCTGTCCTCAGGAATCGATTCCTTGCCTACGACAAGCAAGGTGGATGGAGCGAGTGCTCCCTGGTCAAATTCGGTCTCGACGATTTCATAGCCAACGCGTGAAGGCATATCTTCGGGAAAGGATTTGACAGAGTCGAATTCAAAATTAAGATTGAATACATTCAGGGCACTCACGATCAAGAACACGCCTACGATGCCTCCGGATATGACGGGCTTGTTCACGACAAACTTGGCAATACCAGCCCAAGCGCCTGGTTTTTTTGCTGGATGGGCTTGTCCATAGACAGGCACCTTGGGCCAGAAGGCTTTGCGGCCAAACAGTGTGAATAGGGCTGGCACGAGGGTGATGGAAGCCACCATGATAATCACCATAGCCATACCGAACACTGGTGCGAAATTCTGATAATCGCGGAACTGGGCCAGGAACAAGACAAGCATGGCTGCCAGGACTGTCCCGCCTGCGAAGAATACCGGCTCACCGGTGGCTCGCATGGCCACTTTCATCGCCTCATGTTTGCTCTCATAGCGGTTCAATTCCTCCCGGTATCTGGAGAAGACAAACAACGAATAGTCAATGACGGCCGCAAAGAGCAAAATACTCATGATTGAAGTGGTTGAATTGTTAATAACCAATCCTGCGGCACCCATCAGGGCAACCGATTGATTGACGATTTGGTACACAATTACTGTCGCAAGAAGGGGGATGAACGCCAGTAATGGTGAACGGTAAATGACGATGAGCAGAACCAGAATAATAGCAATGGTCGCAAGGAGCAAGACAAAGTCTGCCTGCTCAAACAGCTTCACTGTATCGCCTGCAATGCCAGCCGGGCCGGTTACATAGAAGCTGACGTCCTGCATGTTCGCGGCAATAGACTGGCCAATGCCCAGCACCTCATTATTAATTTCGGCAAAGTCGGCACTGCCAAGTCCGGGCTCCAGCATCATCGGCAGCATCAAGGTGGAACCTCTCGCTGAGGTGAAGCTCTGGATGGCAGCTGGGGGGAGCTGGCTCAGGTCCACGATCGATTCAATACCGGGAATAGCCGCTGCCTGAATGCCCGCGACTATCTGCTCTGCGTCCTCGATATTCAGGGTACCCCTCTGCTCCTGATGAAATACGAGGATACCAGGCGTCCCGCGATCATTAGGGAAGTACTCCTCCAGCAGATGCTCGGCTTGCATCGAGGGGACCTTGTCCGGAAGAGATTGAAAATTCGTGACCTTGTAGTCATTCAATTGCGGACCTGCGCTGATAGCGATCATCAGGATAAACCAGCTCGCCAAGGTGATTTTCATTCCTTTTTTTGTAGACACCCAATCGGTAATCGCTTGAAGCCATTTGTTTAACACATGAATCCTGCCTCTCTGTATCAATTTTAATGTATCATAGCGAAGCTATATAAATTGAATCACAACTTTTTGTGGCGTTTCATTGAACGGGAAATTAATGGGGGGTTCTTGTGATGGAACCATTCGACAGCATCCAACGTCTAATTGGGTGAGAATGGAAACGGGGGTATAGAGATGAAGGGGTTAAAGAAAGCTATGCTGGTCATTGTGATGGCGCTGCTATCAAGCTCACTTCTGAGCGCTTGCGGGTGGTTTAAGGATGCGGAGTTGGCCGGTTATGTGTTGGAGGTGGATGAGAGCCGGCAAGTGGTGATGGTAGATATTTCAGATTATGTGAATCGTAAATATACTGAATATCCGGATATTGGCTACGCTTATGATGCTCACTATGATGCGGATACAAGAATAATGAGGACAGACGAAACAATAATTGGGGTGGAGGAATTAAAGATCGGGGACAAAGTCATCCTGGATGCACCAAAGCCGGAACCGCGTGCAGGTGGCGAGGGACGAGCAAAACAAATCACCGTCGTTGAGATGGAACAAACAGAGAAGTACAGAAGATTAACGGCCCATAGACCGAACGTCTATTTAACTAATGTGGTCTACGATCCGAACACGACGTTGCGTAACACGATGGAGGAATTTAACCAATACACCCCGGGGATCGAAAAAGAGGGACTGAATTGGATCGAGATGGTTCCAACTATGTCATCGACTACCGCAAGGAGTTCGGTTTTGAAGCGGATGAGATGATACTGGTGTTCGATCAAGAGGGACTCGTTTTCAAAACGGAGGATGTCCAAGAGCTGGCTGCCTGGCGGGAGGCTCAACAAGTAGAAGAGTATGGAAAATAAGTGGGGGAGAGGATACGGTGCGGGTGAGTTGGAGGCGTGTTGCAGGAACATTGTCCTTATGTGTGGGACTGACGGTGGGGCTGGTCTCAGTGTCGGCGGAAGAGAATGTTGGTAAAAAGACGTTGCCCGAAGCGTTCGATCAGTCCGTCATTGTTCCTTACGATTACCAAGGAAAAGCCTTCGTAAATGGCGTCAAAACGGATATCTGGGGAGAGTATGAGATCGTACAGCGGCAAGGGCGGGTTATGGTGCCGATCCGGCTGATGGGGACGTTGGCGGGTCATATTACGGATTCTGACGGCATGTGGCAGGCTGACTGGTCAGCTGAACGGCCAGATGAAGTTGTGCTGCGTAACGGCAATCTTGGCCTTTCCATCAAATTTACGGTTGGTGAAAGGACGATGGTAGTAGGTCAGGAGAAGCGGACGATCGATATCGCCCCGCAACGGATCGGTGACCGGATCGTGCTGCCCTTGCGCAGCGCTGCAGAGGCACTGAACACGCGTATCGAATGGTTGGATGGGCTCATCGTTATGAGTGAAGAGCCGATAGATCTGGTTCATCCGCAGACTTCGGGTCTTGTTAGCCGGGTCAAGAAGCAACTTGTGGATGCTCGTCCTCGACTGGATTGGTCGAGTGAGGGGCAAATGCTGAATCCACTGACGATGGTCGGATCAACCGTTTACTATACTGGTATTAAGGATGCGAACAGTGGAAGCTGGCATTTGTACAAGCGTGGAGTAGGCCAGCAGACAGGTGAATTGATAACTCTACCAGGAAACCCCCAACTGGGGACTGCCAAGCTAGTTGGGCAAGAGCTATTCTTTCTTACTCAGACCGAGCAGGGAACATCGCTATATGCTTACCACTTGGGCAATGAATCCATACGAAAAATTAGCGACGTAGCCAATTGGGATCCGACCTGGGGGTGGCTCGGGGAGATCAGATATATTGATGGCGAGTTGTACGTGATACTTCACTACGGGGACAATACCATGGGCAGCGACACGCTATACCTTGCAAAGGATGGCCGACTGGAAGAGGTCACATGGGCGAAGAGTTTTATTAACTATGCCTTCGATGACGCTTTTTTGTACGCAACTGATTTTCGATTTATGTACGGAATGGAAAATAATCTGTTTCGTGTGGACAAGGCCACTGGTGAGCGAAGCGATGTGGGTGTTCCCGAATACGCGTACGGTGTGATACGCGAATATAGCCCGACGGCGGAATCTTACCGCCATCATGAGGCCCTCTATATTCGGGATGGAATCGTCTATGCTCTAGGGTATCTGGGGGAAGACCGGCAAGATGTCGCGGCAGTTTATCGCATTGACCCTGAGAGCCGCACCCACACGAAGCTGACGGGGCATGCCGAGGATTTTTGGCTGATAGACGAGCACATCTATTACGTCGATGGTGTGGATGGATTCTTGAAAGCCGTCGACAAAGACGGTGGAGAGAGTTGGATCGTCCTGAATATGCAAATGAAAAACGTCCAGTTTGTTGATGGCAGCTTCTACTTTATGAAACCTTCGCACCCTGATGCTAGTACTGGCGTGCTGTACCAATATTTTGTTGGTCAGTTTGTGGCCCAGAATCTGCTCAAACAAAGAAGTGAGCTGCCCGTAAGCAGTTACGAAGTTGGCAAGTCCGGATTGTACTATATCCAGCAAGGCTATGACCCGGGACTGTTCAAGGTCGGAGCGGACGGCCGCAGTACGCGCTTGGTGAGCGACAATGTGCATTCCACCGCGCTAAGCGACGATGGGATCGTCTATACGCTGGCTTATGAGAAAGGCATATTCTCAGGCAAGTAAACCTTCAAGCCGTTTCGGGGTCACCGTTTGCAGTGATGTGCGGGACGGCTTTTTTGTCTATGTCGGGTGAGTCATCCTGGCCCGTTTGTGGCGAGAGTGTCGTTTAACTGTGCCTAGGTTGAAGTATCAACCACATGAAACCACGCTAACGGAACTGACAGACGCTATCCAAGCGAAAAGCCCTAGTTTTCAAAATCTAACGGAACTGAAAGATCTTATGGAGGCTAAAACCTATGTTATGATCGGCATTTTCCTTTAATAACGGCGCTGAGTTCCGATAGAATGCAAAAACACGCTGAAAAATCAAGATAAGGTCGCTCAGTTCCCTTACTGGTTGGCGATTGTCTATTATTGCTCCATACCCACGGTTACTCACTAATAATCGATGCTCTCGTGGGAAGCATTAGAGCCGAAATTCAGAAAGGCGATGCTGGGAAGCCCCTCCCCGCATCGCCTTCTTGTGCTCTCATTGTTTTTCATTGTGGCAGTAGTACTCAAAACAATTCTTTCTCTTGGGCGATCTGCAGCGCCTGCGTCCGGGAGGACACGCCAAGCTTGGCATAGAGGCGCGACAGATAGACACGGACAGTTCCTTCGGAGAGCGCCAGCTCGGCAGCAATCTGCTTGTTGGAGGCCCCGCGGCGGACGAGGCTTAGCATTCCGAGCTCACTCTCCGTGAGCGGTTCATCCAGAGGAGGAGAAGCAGGCCGAGTCGCCTGCTGGTCAACTGATTCATCAGCAAGCAGCTTAGCCAACAGTTCGCGGACATAGGAAGTCAGCTCGGTCTGTTGACTGGTTCGGTGAGACTGAAGATATGCTTGCAGCAGAGGAATAACCGCCCCGCCTGTATCCAGGAAGCTGCGAATATACCCGTTGGTGTAGGCCAATCCGAGCACACCAGAAAGCTGGTGCATTGCTACAGTGCGCTGACCTCGCTGATCGTGCAGCATAGCAAGAAGCAACCCGATCTCGATCATGCTAGAAACCAGACCTTCACGCTGCGCTTGGGGCAGTAACTGCTCCAGCATCTGAATCGCCTGTGAGTATTTGCGTTGCTGTCCGAGAAATCTGGCCCATGCAAGATACTCGGTTTCACGGCGTAAGGTGGGGATCGCTTGCAGGGACAGATGCAACAGTGACACGTCCTGCCTGGCTTTGCCGATCTCCATTCGGGAGAGATGAACCTGCGCCTTGATGGCGCGCAGTGCGGATAGCCAGCGTTGATCCGGATACTCGGCGGCCTTCTGCATGGCCTCCTGAATCCAAGCCAGCGCCAACTCTCCCTGTCCAGAGCTCATATACAGGCGCGTCTGCAGAATGCGATGGGGGACGAACAATCCAGGCGTGGTCTCCAACTCCCCATAGGCACCGATCGTATCAAGCAGCGTCTGGCACTCAACGAGACGATTCCACTCATAATAACCTTCAGCGAGTGAGAGCCTCACGTACAAATTGAACAAGGAATACGCCCATCCGTGCGACTCCAGCACTTGACTGAACCGTACGCCGACCTGTTCGGCTTCAGGGGATAACGCGCCTTTCAGCCCAATTCGGGTTCGGTTAATGAGAGGCTCCGAAACATTGAAATTGTAGCTGTAGAACGTGCCGTTGTCGATCAGCAGCCCCTCGCCCAGCCGATCCGCATAAGCCTGCCATTCTTCATAATTGCCGCTAAAAAACAGCAGATTGGAACGAATAAAAAATACGCCGGATGCGATGGAGGCCCGGTTGCATTCATCGTCTTCCGTCTCCAGACGCACTTCCAGCGTCTGTACGACCTGCTGGGCTTGATCGATCCTGCCGGCTACAGCCAGCACAAATGCATGAAGCATGAGCCAACCCGAAGATACTGTGTCAGGTTGTGAAGGCCGATGCTCCAGCCAGCGAAGCATGTTGGTGAACTCCCCTTGCCTAAGGATACTTTCCATATGCTGCTGCAGGAGCTGCTCGGCCTCGTCAAAGTCCTCTCCAGCCAGGGCGTAATGCATGGCCGCATCGACCATGCCCCGCTCGGCGCATGCGCGGCTTGCCAGGCAGCAGCCGCGTCGCCAGTCATCCGGATCTCGGTTGCGCAGCAACGTCCTTAGAAACTCGGCAAACAGGGGGTGATATCGATAAGAAGCGTCATCATCATCAATGGGCAAGAGAAACAGGTTGGCCGCTTCCAGACGCTGGAGTAGCTGCTGGCTGCGTGGCTCACCGGATACGGCACGACACAAGTTAGCATCCATTCTCTCCAGAATGGAGGTGCGAAGCAGGAAATGCTGCAGTTCCACAGGCAGCTGGCTAAATACCTCTTCAAACAAATAGTTCGCGACGGCATGTTTTCCTTCGAGGGGCTTGATTGTTAAGCCTAGAGTAGGCTGACCGGCATGGGATACCGCAGCGAGCTGCAACGCAGTTACCCAACCTTCTGACCGCTCGTGAAGGGTGCGAATCTCCTCCGGTGTGAGATGAAGGTTGTGCGTTCTGTCATAGAAGGCGCCAGTTTCCTCTTGGTTGAATTGCATGTTGGCATAGGTTAGAACCGACATCTGGTTACGAGCGAGCCAACGGCTGGTGGAGAACGGCAGGTCGCTGCGGCTGCCGATGATTAGGTGACCGGTGTCGGGGAGATACGAAATGGCATAAGCCAGGCTCTCATGAATGCGCCTATCCGAAATCACATGATAGTCATCGACGATAAGCACGACTGGTTCAGCCAGACTGTACCACTCGTTCATGAGCGCTTCAATAAAGTTGAATAAGGAGGCGTGTGGCAGCATGGAGGCAAGCGACTCGATCTGTGCGCCTGTCTGCTGCGAGACAGTGGCCAGTGCAGCTGCGAGGTAACGCCAGAAGCGCACAGGATCATTATCGAGCTCATCCAGCGAAACCCATGCGGTCCTGTGCTTGCTGGCATGCGCCCATTGACTGAGCAAGGTGGTCTTTCCACAGCCCGCAGGGGCGCAAAGTGCCGTCAAACGTCCGCTAACACTTTGATCCAGCTCGGACAGTAGACGACGGCGTTCGATATGTCCGGCCCGCAGGCGGGGCACGGTAATTTTGGCTTTTAACAGGGTGACATCGCCAGGATTTCCGGTAAACATCTAGCTTCCTCCGCTAATCAAGGTATTTCCTGTGTTTCCAGTATACACGATTTTTGTCGGATTCGGCTGTCGATTACATTTGTTACGTCCCCGATACAATTCCGCAGCATTCGGATATGTTCCAGATACATTAGATTGCTAGTGTAAGGGAAAGGTCCCGTTGCATGCCAAGCGTCTGCGAGGGAGAAACTACGTGCACGATACGCAGGCGAACGGAAAGGGTGAGTGCGGATGAAGCTGAATGAATTGCTGAAGAACGTGAACTATGAGTGGATTCAGGGAAGATTGGATCAGGATGTACAAGCCATTCATTATGATTCCAGAGAGGTGTCCGAGCAAGGCACATTATTCGTAGCGATCTGTGGCTTCGAGACGGACGGGCACCAGTATGTTGCAGCAGCGTTGGCAGCAGGCGCTACAGTGCTTATTGTGGAACGCGACATGCATCTGCCGGAACCGGTAACGATCCTCAAGGTGAAGGATGCCCGAATTGCACTCGCGCAGGTGTCCGCGGCCTTCTATCGTCATCCGACAGAGCAGATGCACTTGATTGGCATCACGGGCACTAATGGCAAGACGTCCACCGCATGGATGATCAAATCCATCTATGAGCAAACGGAGGGCGCTGTCGGCTGTATCAGCACCTTAGGCACTTTCCTCGGAGCGGACATGCTTCCCCAGTCTCACACGACGCCGGAAGCTCCAGTGCTGCAGCATCGGTTCCATCAAATGAAAGAGGCGGGGATTGACCATTGCGTCATGGAAGTCTCATCCCACGCCTTGCATCTCCACCGGGTTGACGGTAGTCTTTTTGACACTGCGGTCTTTACGAATCTGACGCCAGATCATCTGGAGCTGCACCAGACAATGGAGCATTATTATGAAACCAAAGCCAAGCTGTTCGCGATGACAGCCAAGCATAATATTATTAATCTTGATGATCCCTATGGCCAGCGGCTAGCTGAAGCGTGCAAGCCGATGGATGCTGAGTATATCACCTATGGCATAGAGAACGATGCTGATCTGACGGCCTCCGCGATTCACTATGGAGAGCATCATAGCGAATACCTTCTGGATACGCCTTCGGGCTCGGTACTAATCCGGGTGCCACTGCCGGGACGCGTCAATATATACAATAGTCTCGCAGCCGCGGCGGCGGCCTATGCAGATGGCGTGCCGCTGCAGATGATCCAGAAGGGACTGGGAGCCCTTCGTGGCATCAAGGGACGGTTCGAGGTTGTACACCAGGATGCCGAGCTGAAGGTAGTCGTCGATTTTGCGCATACCGAGGATGGCTTGGAACAAGCCCTGCGTACGCTCCGGCCGCATGTTGCAGGACGGTTAATCGTGGTATTTGGCGTCTATGCAGATGGCAGTGCGGCTGGCAGGGCGAAGCGGCTGGCCATGGGCAAGGTGGCGGACCGGTGGGCAGACCTCGCGGTGATCACAACGGATAATCCCAAGTGCCAGTCCCCCGCGATGTCAATCAGTGACATTCTCGCCGGTATGGATCCAAGGCGGCACCTGGCCTATGCGGACCGCAAGCAAGCGATCGAAGCAGCGCTTCAGATAAGCAGGAGAGGGGATGTTATTTTGCTGGCGGGCAAAGGACATGAAACGGTTCAAAAGATCGGCAACGGAGCAGAGCCGTTTCATGAGGCAGAAATTGTACAAGCTTTCGTGCAACACAGACTGACAACCCATGATATACTGGAAGGATCATCCCGATAATCTATGATAGAAAGCTTGGTGTCCTTCCTTTGACCCGAATGATGCATCTGCAAGCGCTCAAGCATCCCGACCGCGCGCATTATGAATGGTCTGGCGAGTGGCTGGAGCAAAACGAGGAATATGTCATGGTTCTGTGCAAGCCCGGCCGCAAGCTGGTGCACCACACCAAGAACAGCGTGTTCACCATTGACAATACATCGCTGGAGTTATTTTTCTTAAAAGAATGGTTCACGGTAGCCATCGGCATTGAGAATGGACAGGCCGTTTCCTATTACTGCAATGTGGCTATGCCTTCCATTATTACAGGAGACAACGTGTCCTTTGTGGATCTGGACCTAGATCTGATCAAGCGCCCCGGCGGTGACTGGCAGGTGGTCGATGAGGACGAGTTTGCTGCCAATAGTGTAACGTTTGCGTATTCCCCTGAGCTTCAGGCCAGAGCCAGAGAGGCATTGGCCCATCTGGTGGAGCGAGCGCGCAGCGGCCGTTTTCCTTTTGACGACAGTGTGCTGTCGCATCTGCCTGCCAGCTGAATTCACTAGCAACAAGCGCCCCCGCATTTGGCTCGGAAGCCAAATGCGGGGGCGCTTTGTTAACTTCATTATATTGAAATATCGAACACGCTGAGCTCGGTTATTTTGTCTATACCGGTCCGCGAGAGCGCTCGGGCAGTAACAACGTGCATGCTGTTCTCTGTCCATGCGGCGTGCCATGTCGTCTGCTCAAGACGGAACGTAGCAAGCGTTCGTCCATCCTCGCGGTCTAAGATTGACAGATATTCGCCATGTACCTTCTCGCCTTCATAATGGTGAATGACGGCAAGCTTACGGCCATCGGGACTGGGTACGACGTGGACAAAAGTTGGCGGGTCCTCTGCATTGGTTAATGGATAGCGCTGCTGCTCGGAACCATTCTCAAGGCTGAACAGGACAACGTCCCCCTGTGGCCTGTCGGCATGGACAAACAACGCGCTGTCAGGAATAACTAAGGAGCGCTCCGTATAAGCATCTGGCAGCTCGAACAGCTCAGAGACAGTCACGTGGGGACCGTCCAGGACGCGTACCACTTGTCCGTCAGCAATCGTTGCAATCAACCCTGTTCCACGCTCGTCGGCACAGCGTGCCGGTTCGGCCTGACCATAACAGAATAATGCGATTTCACGGCCATCAGGCGAGAGGTGGGCCGTCTGCGCTGGATAGTCCATGGGCAGTTCGTAGAGCGGCTGGTCTTGGCCGCTATCCGGGTTGAACAGCCGTGCGCTAATGGTCCCGTTCCAGAGACGTTGCTCCGAACTCGCCATCTCACCGCCAATTACTATAATCTGGCCATCGGTGCCGGTTGCGAGCGAGAAGCTGCCATTGGGCAGCAGGCTGAAATCAGTCAGCTCTGTCACCTGACTCGGCTCGCAAGGCTGGTCGAAGGAGCAGTGGTCCTTCGATGAGTTGAAGAACACTAAGGCACTGATACCAAGAGCGAGTGCGGCGACAGCACCGCCTATTTTTAGCTTGCGATTTACACTCATCGCGCAGGCTTAACCGTCTTGGCTTCATGCTCTTCAGCATTCAGCTTGGCGATTAGCTTATCCCCTTCGACATCGAGGTTAGGCAGCAGGCGGTCCAGCCACTTCGGCAGCCACCAGGCTTTGTCGCCGAACAGGGCCATGACAGCCGGCACCAATGCCATACGAATGAAAAAGGCATCAATCAGAATACCAATCGCCAAGGCAAAGCCGATTTGCTTGATCATAATATCATGGGTGAATATGAAGCCGGCGAATACAGCGACCATGATGACAGCTGCTGCAACAACGACACGGCTAGCTTGTTCGTAACCATGGATGACACTCTTGCTGCCGTGGTGTCCATGAACATAGGATTCACGCATCGAGGAGACCAGGAATACCTGATAGTCCATAGCCAGACCGTATAGAATGCCCGTTACCATAATTGGAATAAAGCTGAGCAGCGGACCACCCGTATCGAAACCGAACAGTTGGTTGAACCATCCCCATTGGAAGACAGCCGTAGTAATGCCGAACGTAGCAAGGATACTGAGCAAGAATCCGACGGTAGCCTTAACCGGAACGATAATCGAACGGAAAACCAGCAGCAGGATGATGATTGACAAGAGTACAATGATCCCAATGTAAATTGGGAAGACCTCTGCCAGCTTGGATGACATATCAATATTAATGGCCGTAAAACCAGTTACACCGATGTTCACGTCATACGCTTGGGCAAAGGCCGAATCCGGTGCACGAAGGGCAGTGACCAAGTCTTTGGTTTCCGCATCGGTCGGGCCCGTATTCGGAATCAAGCTAAGAATGGCGATCGTTCCATCCGGGTTCATGCCCAGAGGAGAGACAACAGAGACGTTGTCGACACCTTGGATGTCCTGTACCAGTTGGCCCATTACTTGCGGAGTAATCGCTCCACCCTCAGTAGCAGGCTCCGCCACTAGAACTAATGGACCGTTGAAGCCTTCTCCGAACCCATCAGAAATTGCATCATAGCTCTGTCTGGCTGAGGTGTCGAGGTTGGCGGTTGCACCAGAAGGCATGCCCAGATTCATCTGAGTTACGGGAATCGCAGCAACGCCCAGGATTCCAATGATAACAACAATAACCAGCCAGCGGAAACGAACGATGCCTTTGACCCAGCGTGCCGCAAAGCCGTGACTTTGTGCACCTGCTTTGGCGCGCTTCTCGCGAGCGTTGGCAGAGACGATTCGTTCACCAACCAGCCCAAGCAGGGCAGGCAGCAAGGTAAGGGCAATCAGTACATTAATGAAGACGGTGGCTGAAGCGACAAGGGCCATCATGCTCAGGAATGAAATGCCGATAACGAGCATACCGCACAGGGCGATGATAACAGTCAGTCCGGCAAAGAATACGGCGCTGCCCGCGGTCCCTACCGCTCTTCCAGTCGCTTCATGCGCTGATAATCCCTGATCCAGAATCAGGCGACGCTGACGATTGACGATAAAGAGTGCGTAATCAATGCCGACGGCGAGGCCGATCATCAGCGCCAGAACTGGCGTGAAGGAGGTCATCGTCATAAAATTGGAGAGGGCAAAGGCGCCTCCGACTCCGATTCCGACACCTACCAGAGCGGTAATAATCGGTAAACCTGCGGCAATCAGGGAGCCCAACGTCATAATGAGGACAACCGCAGCTACGACGAGACCAATAATCTCATGGGCTCCAATTGGAATCTCAGGCGTCTGCAAGGAGTCGCTTGGCAAAGCGGTAATACCTGTTCCTTGCTCCACCTCTGTCAGAGCTTCAATGACGTCATCGGTTACACCGGGTGGCAGCGAGTTCTGTTGAACGGTGAATTGGAATTGGAACAGTCCAATACTACCATCAGTGGCAATCAGCATGCCAGGGACCGGCATGCCATCAATCATGAGTGGCATGTACGGTGGCAGTTCAGCTGGCATCTCCGCTGGCATCTCAGCCCCGGCACCCGGATCAGCAGCGCCTTGCTCAGCACCAGCTTGCAAGTCTGCTTCGCCTGCACCCTGCTCCGCTCCAGTCGGCATACCGCCTCCCATATCAGGCATACCTTCCATTGCACCGCTCTGAGCAGCTGCAGCTGCCAATTCAGCAGGATTAATCACATACTCCAGTTCATAAACTTGATTAATGGTTTCCAGGATGGCACCGATCCGCTCGGGCGTATCCAGGCGCTCTCCCTCAGCAACTGTAAAGACAACGCTCGCTTGACCGCCAGAGGCTTCCGGCAGCTCAGCCTCGAGCTTATCAAGAACTTTTTGGGCTTCAGTGCCTTCAATCTTGATATCGGTACTGACGTTGATGCCATTCACGCCAAGCATCGCCAGCACGAAGCCAAGAATTACGATCCAACTCGTGATGACATACCATGGCTTGGCATAAGCTTTCTTACCTAGTTGATACAGAAAAGTTGACATACAGTAGATTTCTCTCCCTTAGCACTGATATTCTGGTCTCTACTTAAAACCCGTTACGCAAATAGCCGTACAAGGTATCCAAATATTGTTCAAACGGAGTGGCATCCTCTTTCTCATCCGCGACCGAATCCGGCAGGCGGACATTCAAGCTTCCATCGATAACAGGCATAATCGCACCATATAACGCGCCGGTCAGCATCTGCACATATCCCTCCGGATAGCGGCCCTGGGCCATCGCACCCAGTTGCTCTTGCGCCTCAACCTGCAGGCTTCGAAAGGCATTCAAGATGTAAGGCTCCAGAGAAGGGTGATGCTTCGACAGATCGATGACGTGACGCATCTTGGCGAACAGGTCTGCGGTAAGCTGTAATTTCAACAACGAATAGAGCTTGTCAAGAAAAGGCATTTCGTTGTCCAGGCTCGCTAGTATATGCTCGGCTTCCTTTTCCTTGCCCCGATCGAACAAAATGGCTGCGGTGGCGACAGCTTCTTCTTTGCAGGAGAAGTGATTGGCAAAGGTGCGCCGGGAATACCCGGCCAGCTGCACGACGTCATCGACGACAAAGCCGTCCATACCGCGATCCATAGCCAGCTCAAATGCTGCGTCCGCCAGTGCGTGTGCAGTGGCTTCTTTTTTGATATCACGCAAGCTTCTAGTATTCATTAGGTGAAAGTTTCGTCCTCCTTTTCCAGACGTATCTTGAATAACTAAGCTATACTTTAACACTTCGTTGCCCAATGTGCAATATTGCCTGAAAGGCAACTTGTGATTAAATATTGAACATGTGCTTCGCTTTAACGCATTGTATAAAACCCTTCTTATCCGACCACCCTATGGGGACTGTCATTTGCCGTTGGAGCGGCGAGAAGGGAAGATGCGTTTATGGCAAGCCGTAATTATAAAGCATTGATCGCCACGGCTTCCGTGCCGTTGATCATGACCTTGGGCAACTCGATCTTGATTCCTGTACTACCTACGCTGCAGCGGGTGCTCAAGGTCAGTTCGCTTCAGATCAGTATGCTTATCACAGTGTACTCGGTAGCAGCCATTCTGATGATTCCGCTGGCGGGTTACCTGTCTGACCGTTTCGGACGCAAGAGAATTATGATACCGAGCTTGATTATTGCCGGCGTAGGCGGATTGGTGTCCGGTCTGGCTCCTTTGTTTGCTGGAGAGGCTGTCTATGGCGTTATACTGGCAGGCCGGCTCATCCAAGGGATTGGAGCGGCTGGTGCCGCGCCTATTGTTATGCCGCTGGTTGGCGATATGTATAAGAGCGAGAAGGAGGTCAGCGGTGCTTTAGGAATTGTTGAGACCTCTAACACCCTCGGCAAAGTAGTCAGTCCCATTCTTGGCGCCTTGCTTGCTTTATGGACGTGGACGGCACTTTTTTTATCCATTCCCATCTTCTGTTTGGTCTCCATATTGCTGATTCTGTTCTTCATCCACGTTCCGTCCCGAGATAATAAGCAGCAAGCCCAGAGCATTCGGGACTTTGTAGCGACACTGGTAAAGACAGCCAAGGCTGAGGGGCGCTGGTTATCCGCCATCTTCATCATCGGTGCGACAGCCATGCTGGTCTTATTCGGCGTGCTCTTCTATCTCTCCGAGGTATTGGAGGAGGTCTATAAAATGACTGGTGTATTGAAAGGGGCCATGTTGGCCATTCCATTGTCGGCGCTATGCCTCTCTTCTTATTTGTCCGGCAAATGGATCGGTGAGAGCAAGCCTCATATGAAATGGGTGTCACTGATTGGCCTGGCGCTCCTAACTGCAGCGCTAATCGTTATTGCCAGTACGGAATCACAGGCTATATGGCTGTTATTTCTGTGCATGGGTGTCGGCGGAATTGGAATTGGCGCAGCTCTGCCTTGTATGGACGCGCTCATTACGGAAGGGATCGACAAAGAGCAACGTGGAACAGTCACGTCGCTCTATAGCAGTATGCGGTTCATCGGCGTTGCTGCAGGACCACCCCTTGTTTCCATTGGCATGAGTCGGTTTCCGGACTGGTTGTTCTATGGCCTGGCGGGCCTTACGATTTTGTCCATCCTTTACGGATTGGTTGCCATCAAGCCGGGAGATGGATCAGAATCCGATCGAGAGCCTGCTCCAGCCAGATTGCAACAAAGCAAATCGCCCACTTGATCTTTTACATTTTTACAGAAGCTCCTATCGCATAAAACCACTTGTTCCATGCCATAGTAACGCTATGCGCGCTCACCCTGGCTTCAGGATCAAACGGAATATTTTATGTGGATGGAGGCAAATGATATGCCCACGAATACCGCGGACAGACTAGCTATTGCCGCTCTTGGCGGTGTCAGTGAAATTGGAAAAAATATGTATGTCATTCAATATGGCGAAGATATTATCGCAATTGATTGCGGCTCCAAATTCCCCGATGAAACTCTGCTAGGGATTGATGTTATCATTCCCGATGTCGGTTATCTGCTGGAGCACAGAGAGCAGGTGAAGGCGCTCATTGTCACGCATGGTCATGAGGATCATATCGGGGGCATTCCCTATCTTATCAAGCAATTAAACTTGCCCATCTATGCAACCAAGCTGACGCTCGGTCTGATTGAACGCAAGCTGGGGGAGCATGGGTTGCTCGACATCACAGAGCGCCATCAAATTGATGCGGCGAGTCGACTGGAGCTAGGGCAGCTGAATCTGACCTTTTTCCGAACCAACCATAGTATTCCGGACTGTCTTGGCATCGTGATTGGGACTCCGCAAGGAAATGTTGTTCATACGGGCGACTTCAAATTTGACTTGACCCCTGTCAACCAGCAGTATGCCGACATTCACAAGATGGCGGGGATCGGAGAGAAGGGCGTCTTGGCCTTGCTCTCCGAGAGCACGAATGCTGAGCGCCCCGGGTTCACCCCTTCGGAGAGCAATGTCGGCAAGCATATCATGAAGGCCTTCGAAGATGCGACAGGTAAAATATTTCTTGCAACATTTGCCTCGAACATTAATCGGTTGCAACAGGTGATTGACGCTGCACGGCATACGAACAGGCGGATTGCGCTGCTCGGCAGAAGTATGGTAAATGCCGTTGAAATCGCGGCTCCGCTGGGCTATCTGCAGCTCCAGCCAGATATGCTGATTGAGGCCCAGGATGTTGGCCGGTACGCCCCGCATGAAGTGGTTGTTCTGTGTACAGGCAGCCAGGGGGAGCCCGCTGCAGCACTGGCCCGTCTAGCCAGCGGGACGCATCGTCAAGTCGAGGTACTGCCAGGTGATACCGTTATTATTGCTGCTACGCCAATTCCGGGCAATGAGCGCAATGTCGCCAAAGTGGTGGATCATTTATTTGACCGCAAAGCTCACGTCATCTATGGCTCCGGATCAGTAACCGGGATGCATGTCTCGGGACATGCCAGTCAGGAAGAGCTGAAGCTGATGCTGACTCTGATGAAGCCCAAGTATTTCATCCCGGTTCACGGTGAATTGCGTATGCTGCACCAGCACCGTCAGTTGGCAGAGGCAGTAGGTGTGGAACCGCAGCACATCTTCATTCTGGGCAACGGCGATGTCGTGGATATTGAGGGTGGCTCCGCCCGGCAGACACGCAAGATTCACAGCGGCGATACACTGGTGGACGGTCTGGGGATCGGCGATGTGGGCAACATCGTGCTGCGGGACCGCAAGGTGCTCTCCGAGGACGGCATCCTTATCGTCATCTTGTCCCTCAACCGCGTTGATGGACGCATGGTTGTCTCCAAATCCGATATCATCTCCCGAGGCTTCGTTTATGTCAGGGAGTCGGAGGGACTGATGGAGGAGGTCGGCCGTCGTGCAGTTGCCGCCATTACCCAACTGCAAGAGAACCGCACGAATTCCTGGTCCTTGTACAAACAGTCAGTGAAGGAAGCGGTGGGCAAGTTCGTCTATGCCGAGACAAAACGTCGCCCGATGATTCTGCCGATTATTATACAGGTCTAGCTAAGCGGATTTCCTCTACAGCTCGCCGCGGGCTTGGAAGCGCAGGGGAGTCGGGGTAGCCGGCACGGAACGTGAAGATGCAGGGCTGTCCGGAGAGACCTGGCAGCTGGCTGTAACCCTCGCCGAATGCCGAGGGTTGGCCCAGCTGACGGTCTCGGTCGATCCGTTCATGAGGTTGATTGAGCGGCTGCATGGCTATGCCCATCCGAGTGGCCAACAGCTGAATCCGCTGCCAGAGTCGCCCGGCGGCTACTAGCTGCCGGCGATCCGAGGGATCGGGTATGGAAATGCCGCCGAAGGCAGCGGCCGTCGGCACCTGCGTGTCTCTGGTTGACCCCAGCCAGTAATCGTGGGCCGTCTGTTCGGATACCGGAATTAGCTTGCCAACTGCCCGGACGAGGAAGCCGTTGCCTGTCGCATCCAGCGTGGTACCGTCTTTGCGGAGCTGCAGCTCATCCCAGCTCTCTCGATACCACCGGTGACTGTCTCGCGCCTGCTGTTCATCAGCGATAATCGCTTCGGTGGCTTGGATGATCAGGTCACCGACTTTTTGTTTGTCCTCGGCAGAGGTCCACCAGTGCAGCCGTGGTCCATCTCGATCTTGTAATGCAGCGAGCTCGCTCAGTACTTGATTCTCCATCGGTCGCGCTGTATCGTAGGCGCCTCTGTTCGTGTGCCGCTCAGGAATCGCCTCGTAGAGTGCAGCATGTGCAGAGCTTAATCCAAGTGAATGGTCTTGCATCTGCAGCCGGGCTACGTGAACCTGACGGAAATCGCCGCCATACACCGTCTCTTGCCAGCTGTGGTTGTGGGCAGCGGCTGTAACATGAAGATTCTCCAGGAAGCAGCCGAGGCTGAGGTACATTTCTCTATAGAACGGATCGATAGAACCGATATTGCGCGAGAGGTCCATATACACATCCAGAGTATCTCCGTCCACAGAGACCAGCCAAGGCTGTGTATTATGGGCGTTGGAGGCAAGAATAGCCGAGGCAAGTCCTCCCTCCAGCGGTTCACCTGCTGCTTGTGCGGCAGACCATTGCCTCCAGCCCGCGTATGCGGGTCCTTTTCCGGTGGAGAATACACCCCGGTTGATTGAACCCCATAATCCGCCGCTTGCGAGTAGAATGCCTCCGCCCGCTACTGCTTTTAGAAACGTACGACGGGAAAGGTTTGTTGGTGTTTTTTGCTCAGTGGTTTGCGTCTTCGTCATCAGGCTTTGCTCCTTCATTCAGATAAGGACGCAGCACGGTCAATAGCACTGCGATGCCTTCCTCCATTTGTTGTTCTGTCACTTCCATGCCATTCATCTCTACAAAACCGAGCCAATTGTTGGCGATCATCCAGCACGCCGCCAGCAACCTCCTCAATTGTTCCGGCTCCTCCAGACCTCTTAGGATGCCGGCCTCCGCAATTTGCCTGGCAAAGGCAGCCTGATCTACAAATCGCTGTTCAGTCATTCGAATATGACGTGATTTGAGCTCCCCATCCAAGCCAAGCAACACGATAGCTTCCCTGTAGAAGAAGCGATATTCCCATAGCAGGGTGTAGTTCAGGCGGAGCTTGCCCAGGAAACCATCCAGGGTAACAGGCTCTTCCGCAGCAAAGGTCCAGACCTCGTCCCAGCGGGTATACATCTGATCCAGAATGGCTCCGATGATCTCCGTTTTGTTGCGATAGTGGTAATACAAATTGCCGGGACTGATGCCTGCCGCCTTGGCAATATGATTGGTGGACACCTGTCCGGTGCCCTGTTGGTTAAACAACTGGACAGCGGCAGTCAGAATTTTGGTGCGTGTGGACATAGACATCTCCACCTCTAAATTAGAGTAATTACTCTAATTCTATCAGGGCTTATCTTTTTTGGCAAGTTGGGTGAGGCTGAAGAGAACATGCGAACTGAAGTATGGGGTGGTACAATGAGTGGAGACAGCACGCGTAGAAAGAAGGAGAATAGGGACTCATGTATGAGCTGAAAACCAAAGAAAATGACAACAGTGTACTGGAGTATATCGAATCGGTAGAACATCCGGGACGGCGGGAAGATGCTTACAGGCTGCTAGATCTATTCACCGAAACGAGTGGCTTTCCTGCGCGGATGTGGGGGAAGAGTATGATCGGCTTCGGCGCATATCATTATCGGTATGCCTCCGGTCATGAGGGCGATGCAGCGTTAGTTGCCTTTGCGCCAGGCAAGGCACGGATCAGCCTGTACCTCTCCAGCTGTGACCCAGATCGGGAAGAGCTGCTGGAGAAGCTGGGCAAGCACAAGGCGGGCAAAGGCTGCGTCTATATCAATAAAGTCGCCGATATCGACCCTGAGGTGTTGAAGGCCTTGATCACACATACGATTGAGCACCTACAGGCCACATATCCGGCCAATTCCGGGACTTAAACGTCAACAGCCTTTCTCCCGCAGCAAGCGGAAGAAAGGCTGCTTTTTTGGGGGAGCTCAGCGTCCACGGCGTCTAACTATAATCTCAGCACTCCCGACGTGTACAGCAGTACGAACAGCATCAGAATAGGCGCAATGTACCGGAGGCTGAACAGCCACAATCGGAACCAGGACGACCGCAAGCCACTGGCCTCGGCAACGTTCTTCCAGCGGTACCCGGCAAATATCGCAATCAGGACACCGATGAGCGGCAGTAGAATGTTGGAGGTAATGAAGTCAATCCAATCGAATAGGTTGCGCCCGCCAATCATTAGACCGGGCACCAATCCGTTGGACAGGCCCAGCGGCACGCCGAACAAGAAGCAGATGACAGCTACGGTCCATACCGAACGCGTCCGGCTCCAGCCCCACTGTTCCTTGGCAAAAGCGACGGGTACCTCTAGAATGGAAACCGCAGAGGTGATAGCGGCAATGGCCAGCAGGACGAAGAATAATCCGCCGAACAGCCAGCCTAGCGGCATCGCCGAGAAGGCGGCCGGAAGTGCGATGAAGACCAGGCTCGCCCCCTCGTCCGGAGCAATCCCGAAGGAAAACGTCGTCGGGAAGATGATCAAGCCAGCGATGAGCGCATAGATCAGATCACCGGCACCAATGGCTACGGTGGCTGTGCCCAGCGACTGACGCTTGTCCACGTATGCGCCATAGGTCATCAGGATCCCCATACCCAGGGACAGGGAGAAGAAGGCGTGTCCCAGGGCAATCAGCGCAGACTCCGGGGAGAGCTCGGAGAAATCCGGCTGCAGGAAGAACGAGACTCCTTCCGAAGCCCCAGGCAGTGTCAACGAACGGATCATGAGCAGCACCAGCAAGACCGCCATGGCCGGAATAAGAATCTTGTTGAATTTCTCAATGCCGGCGCTTACGCCTTTGGCGATGACCCAGCCGACCAGCACCATGGAGACAGCTTGCCAGATCAGCGGCCAGTAGCTGGAGCTGAAGGCGGTGAAGGTGCTGCCGAAGTCATCATTGGCAAACAGCTGTCCGCTGAAGGCCAGGATCGAGTAGTGAAGGGTCCAGCCGACAACGATGATATAGAAGGACAAAATCAGAAATGGTGTCAGCACCTGCAGCAGTCCGGCTCCCCGCCAGACGGGACCGCCCCCTAGCCGCACGAAGGACGAGGCGGCGCTTGCCCGGCCGCTCCGGCCAATGGCCAGCTCAGCGAGCAGGACGGGGAGGCCGACCAGAATCAGACAGACGATAAACAGCAGGAAAAAAGCGGCCCCGCCATTTTCACCGGTTATGTAAGGGAATTTCCACAAGTTGCCGAGACCGACAGAGCTGCCGATCGCCGCAATGATGAAGCCGACTTGCGAGAAGCGTTCTGTGGTGCTGCCGGCTCGATGATTGCTATTAGCCATACAATACCCCCTGAAGGAATGAAGTCGTATTGAGTTCATGGTTGCCATGGCACCGGACATTTATTCCAGCGACTGGCAGCAGAAATGAATCAATCGCTTTCATCTTTTAACCATGATGGATGGCTTTTATGCAGAATGAGAGTGTTTGGGAGAATAGGGCAGGGCTATTCATGATCGGGGAAGACACGGTGAGTAGGAGATTGCCGAGAAAAATAAGCGATGGCTGTCTGTCATTCCTGACAAGCTAGATGTCAGGAATCCCTCATTATAATTGAAGTTGTGAGCAAGATGTACAACTTTTTAATAATGGAGGTAAGAGCAATGACGATCTTAGTAACAGGTGCGACGGGGACGGTGGGGAGACATCTGGTAGAGCAATTGCTGAGTAAGGGAGAACAGGTGAGAGCCTTGTCGCGGAATCCAGAGCGTGCGGGTTTGCCACCAGCGGCAGAAGTGGTGAAGGGCGATTTAATGGAGCCGGCCTCGCTCATACCAGCGCTTACTGGCGTACAGGCGATGTATCTGTTTCCGTCAAGTGATCAGGAGGGCGCTGCGCTGGAGACGCCGCCGGAGGTGGTGAAGCTGGTCGCAGAAGCCGGTGTGCAGCGGATGACGTATCTGACGCTGTATGGCAGTGGGCCTGTGGAAGAAGCGATTCAGGCGAGTGGGATGCAGTGGACCTTCCTGCAGCCGGTAGGCTTCATGGCCAATGCGCTCGATGACTGGCAGGCCTGGGTTCGTAAGAAAGGAGAGGTGTCGGTATTCGGCGGCCACGTGCGGACAGCCATCATCCATGAGGCGGATATTGCCGCAGTTGCGTCGGTGACTCTGCTGGAGCCGGGGCACCATGAGCGGTGCTACACGTTGACTGGACCTGAGCTCATCTCGCCGCAAGAGCAAGTCGCGCTGATCAGCCAAGCGATCGGCCGCCCGATTGCCTTCATCAGCTTGTCTGAGCAGGAAGCGCGGGCACGCTGGGAAGATCAAGGCTACGATGAAGAAACCATCGCCTTCTTCGTCGAAATGAACAGCACGCCGCCCGAAATCGCGACAACCGTAGCACCCACAGTCGAACAAATAACCGGCCGCCCGGCCCAGTCCTTCGCCACCTGGGTGGAGCAGCACCGCCAGGCATTCCTATAGAAGCAAAAACGGGACGTCCCGTTTACACCCCCGGTGGGCACCTCCAAGTAAACTTTCTTTAACTGCAGCTTGGTTTGCTCCCCCGGTGGGCACCTCCAAGTAAACTTTCTTTAACTGCAGCTCGGTTTGCCCCTCCGGTGTGCGCCTCCAAGTAAACTTTCTTTAACTGCAGCTCCGTCCGCACCCCGTCAGCTGTCCCCAGGCATGAGAAAGTGGGGGGTGAGCCCAAGAGAGGATGTTAGGGTGAAGGATGTGATGAGAGTTAGGCGGACATAGCCCAAGCGGAGGCGCGGGAGTTCGGCAGGTTACTTAAGAATCGGAGAAAGTACGACATGCGGCCGTCCAACGAACACGAAATTTCGAGTATAGTGGTCCCCAAGCCATCGTGTGCACCTGGTGGACATGAAATTTCGAAAATAATTAGTCCCCGAGCCTCCATCGGCCACCGATAAGCACGAAATTTCGAATATAATTGCTCCCCAAGCAGTCGTCAACCGCCAATAAGCATGAAATTTCGAATATGATTGGTCCCGCCGCCGCCAACTACCCGACTGTTTCCACCAGCCAGCTAATCACACGCGTCCCCACGCATCAAATTAGTTCCTTGCCCGGGCATCGCCCCTCCTCACCCAACCTAGCTCCATCAGCCAATCAAACGCCACTCCCGACACTCAACCGTGCTCCACCGACCACTAAACGGCTCTTACTCCCCGGTAAGCTGCTGCACCGGGATGACGATGTCCTCCAAAACGAGGAATTGGTCGTCGCGTTCCGGCTTGCCGGAGCCGGCGATTTCCTGGCCGTGCTCGTCGATGCCACCGTGGTTCTCCGCGGTATAGACGTACAAGCGGAGCGTAGGGGTCACGATTAGCTCAGTTGCTTGAGGATCGAGCTTCTCGAAGGTGTGGCTGAATTTCCATTCCATCCCGCCGTCTTTCTCCTTGCCGCTACCGCCGTTCCCCTCACCAGCATACACGTGACCAAGGTTGTCGCGAACCTCGAATTCCACATCGACATCGTCCCATGCCGAATATAGGTCTTGGGCAATCAACGTTTCGTAATAAAGCATGAACGACATCGGCGACATGGAGAGACGGTCCAGCGTCAACTGAACACCCGAAGCCTCCACTGCATGCCCGACCATCTGCACCTGTTGGTCTGTTGCATCGAGCGCTACTGCGAAGCTCCATCGACCTTCGATGCGTTCATGGGTGTCACCTACAATGACCGCTTCAATGGGCCAATTCAGTTTTACGCTGTCGACTCCGTTGTGATCGATACTGCTGGTACGAATGATACCGGCATATTTACCGGCATCGATTTTAATGATGCTCTGTGAACCGCCGCCACCACTAGATCCCCGAAAAGACGGGGTGCCACTAATCATGGGCTGCTCGCCGAGATCCCTGTCGCTCTCGAGCGTGTAGGTCAAGGTTGCCACTTTGCCATCGAAAATCGCATCTCCCAGCGTAATCGTAATGCCCTTGCTCTCAGCACTCATGTTCATCTCGGTGGAGTATTCTTTATAATGTTCGAACAGGCCGCTCTGCGCACTGAGCCGGTCGGCCAGCTTGAAGACATCACCGATTAAAGGGATGCCAGCCGCATAAGCAGGGAACGTAATTCCCGTCGCGACCCCACCAACGGCAAGCAACATAACGGCTGCCGCCGAGTTGTGCCTCCACTTGCTTCGCTTCGGCTCACGCCGGATCGAGGCATGCAGCGACTGCTTCACCCGTTGGTGTTCAAGCTCATTGACCTCCACGTCCTCCACCTCCTGTACCTCCACCTTCAGATGATTCAACTGTTTGTATAGCTCCTTGTCCTTCATACCGTATATCCTCCCAGCCCCATATGATGTGCTTTCTCCTGCAGCTTCTTTTTGCCTCGGAACACCCGATTGTCCACCGCGGTTCGCGTCAGTCCCAGCTTCGCTGCAATGTCGTCCGTCCGCATGCCGAGCAGGTACTTCATGGTGAAAATATCCCGGTCCGTCTCGCTGAGCTGATGCAGCAGCTGTATGATGTCTGCTTGCTCCTCCGCAAGCAGCAGCTCTTGCTCGGCAGATGCTGTCTGCAGGATGTCAAGGTTCGTATCTCCGGCAACCTGCGCCTGCCGGCGGACCTGTTTGCGATAGGCGTCGATTGCCTTGAATCGGGCGATGGCATAGATCCATTTTCTGAAATCCTCCGAATTGCCACGAAAGGAATCGGCATGCTGCCATACCGAAAGGAAGCTATCATTGATGCACTCGTCGATCAGACCGTCGTTTCGGAGCGGCCCCAGAACCTTGATGATAGTTCCTTTGACGAGAGGTAGATAGCTATCAACGATATAATCCAGAGCGTCCGGTTTGTGGCGCTGCAGACGCCGGATAAAATTCGTGTCATTTGTTTTCATGCGTCGCGGGTCCCCTTCATAACGTTGTAAGAGCTCTTACACCCTAAACAACGCAGGAGGCGGGTATAATCTCTCAGGTATCTTGAACAATAAGCATGAGATTAGCAATTCAGAAGAAAACTAGGGGTGTTATGCCATGGTATACTACTGCATGTGCTAGCAAGAATCCGGAATTAGGGCTCCGATGAAGAGAAGGAAGAGAAGAGGGGATGAACGTGGAACAAACCAATGAACCGGACCACCATACGTCTGCCTTCGGCAGCAAAAGCAACCGGCTGATCGTGCTCGTGATGGTGCTCGGCGTATTCGTGGCCATTCTGAACGAAACCCTGTTAAATGTTGCACTGACACCGATTATGAATGATCTTGGCGTATCTCCTAATATAGCACAGTGGTTGTCCACCGGCTATCTGTTGGTCATCGCGGTCCTCATTCCAGCAACAGCGTTTTTGATCCAACGTTTCACGACCAGAGGCTTGTTCCTCAGCGCAATGGGCTGCTTCACGGCGGGGACGCTGATTGCGGCGCTGTCGCCCAGCTTCGGTTGGCTGCTCGTGGGCCGGATCGTTCAAGCCGGGGGGACGGCGCTCATGTTCCCGCTGCTGACGAATGTCGTGCTGGCTATCGTACCGATGGCCAAGCGCGGGGCAGCGATGGGCACGATCGGCATCGTCATCACCTTTGCGCCAGCGATCGGACCGACGCTCTCGGGGTTGATCGTCGCGCATTACAGCTGGCGGCTGCTGTTCTATGCCGTGCTGCCGATTGCTTTATTTGTCATCGTCTTTGCGTACTTTCGCTTGGGCAATGTGACAGATCCTCGCCCGACAAGGCTCGACCCGCTGTCGATGCTACTCTCGGCCGTTGGCTTCGGCGGTATTGTCTATGGCTTCAGCAGCGCGGGCGAAGGTCATGGCGAGTGGGGAGCACCGGCAGTCTGGCTGCCTATTGCCATAGGTGCGGCTTCGCTCCTAGTGTTTATCGTCAAGCAATTACGCATGCGGGAGCCGATGCTCGACCTCCGCGCGTTCAAGCATTCGATGTTCAGCCTCGCAGTTGTCATCATGCTGATCGTCATGATGGCGATGTTCTCCACGATGATGCTAATTCCGATCTTCCTCCAGAATGCGCTCGCCTATACACCATTGGAAGCGGGACTGGCGATGCTGCCAGGCGGGGTCGTCATGGGCATTATGTCACCGGTGACCGGCCGCTTATTCGACCGCTTCGGTGCCAGAGGATTGGCGATCGTCGGGCTGTTGCTCATGTCTGCGTCCCTGATCGGGTTTGCTTCCATGACGCTGGCGGTGTCCTATGTCACCATCATGGCACTGAATATGTTCTTCATGCTGGGCATCTCAATGCTGATGATGCCGATTATGACCAACGGGCTAAATGGTCTCCCACGCCTGCTCTACCCGCACGGCACAGCAATTACAGGAACCATCCAACAGGTCGGCGGTGCCGTCGGGATGGCGCTGCTGGTGACGATCATGACCACGCGATCAGAGCAATTCGTCCAGCAGGAGGGAGCTTCCGTTCCAGTCGAACAGCTCCAAGCACTGGCGATGACCGCCGGGATGAAGCAGGCGTTTCTACTGGCGCTTGGTCTGGTCGCTCTGGCTCTGGTACTGGCGCTATTCTTCCTCCGCCGCACGCAGCCAGACGACAGCGACAAATTGGAGGGTGTACCGGCACACTGAGGATCCCTGGCCGCAAAAAATAGCCCCCATCTCGAATGAGGTGGGGGCTGTTTTTTGCTTTTATTTATAATAAGAAGTCGTCAGCGGGACAAATACTTTTCCTCCGGCTTCAACATCCGCATGGATGAACAACTCTTGAACGCCGCCGATATCAATTTCAATGGTTTTCAGTCCCTCTCCTACAGCGATTGTCTCGGTTTTCAAGACAATATCTTTGCCGCTGTCATTAATCTTGAGGGTCTCAATGTCATGACCGATGGCAGCAATCTGCAGGACCAGCTTCTGATACTTCCCTTTGGGATACAGCATGAAGGAGCTGCCGCGATTACTCGGTGCGTTATCGAAGAAGACCTCTTTGTAATCCTTGCCGTTAAAGGTGGTCAGTGCAGGATCTTTGGTATGGTACATATTATTAAAGCCATCGGCAATCGGGGTACCTTCGGATTTTTCGCCAAGGGAAATCGTTTTAGTCTGAGGATCATAGGAAATGGCTACGTCGAGTGCGTTGGAGATCGCCCGAACCGGGAGATACGTTGTTCCATTATAGGTAATTGGAAGGGTAGGGACGCCCTTATCATTGGCTGGAACATAATCTTTGCCATGCAACTTGAATTTCAGCCCCGAATCAAAAAAAGCCTTGATTTCTTGCAAATTTGAAGCGGCCAATGCGCCCGCACTGCTGCCTACCAGCATACTTGCAACTGCAATGGAGGCAATCCATTTCTTCTTCAACCTAGTCACTCCTCGATCATATTAGAATGGATAAATTCTTAAAGACTAGGATAATTATACTGGGCGTGATAGGTATACACAAGGAGCTTTAGTCTCGAAAAAAAGCCCCGGAATCCCAATTCCAGGGGCTGCGCGTTACGATATAAATATCATTTATAATAGTAGTCCGGAATATCCGCCCAGCGCTTCTTCAGCTCATGTGCTGCTGCTTTGGGCTTGCGGTCCCGGGTGAACACGCCTTTCTTGTTGCCCTGGACCCGGAAGATGCCTTGGCTCGTGTTGAAGTCCGCGAAATTCCAGACATGCTCGCCTACGAAATTCCGGCACTGGTCGAAGCTCTTGTGATTGGCTTCCAGGAAGCGGACTTGGAACTCCTCTGTGAACATGACCGGATCGACATCATGGAAGCCGGCGATCGTGTCCGCGCCATATTCGGTCATGATAATCGGCTTGTCCGGGAACAGCTGCTGCCACTCGTCGAGCTCCTGCGACAGCTGGAGACTGGCGATCTCCCATTCGCCGCCTTCCACATACCAACCGTAATACCGGTTTAGACACAGCACATCGATCAGCTTGGAGATTTTGCAATGGGACGTGCCTTTGCCGACCATGGTGACGATGGTGACAGGACGGTGCTGGGGATCCAGCTCTTTGGTTAACCGGACCAGCGGCTCGAAGTAATCGTCCGCCCCTTCCTCATCAGCTGCAGGCTCATTAGCAATCGACCACATGACCACGCAGGCGTGATTTTTATCGCGAGCGATCAGTTCCCGGATGGCTGCCTGGTGGGCTTCCTTGGTCTGAATCTCCTCCCACGTCTTACGCTTCTTCGCATTGGACAAGGTAGCCATGAAATTGAGATGCAAGCCGACGGCTGCGACTTCATCAATAACGACCAGCCCTTCCCGGTCCGCCAGACGCATGATTTCCTCGGAATACGGATAGTGGGAGGTGCGGAATGAGTTGGCATTCATCCACTTCATCAGCCCAAAATCCATCACGTTGGCTGGCTCATTCAACGCGCGACCATGAATTGGCGTATCCTCATGCTTGCCGAAGCCCTTGAAGTAGAATGGCTTGCCATTAATCAGAAACTGGCCGTCACGCACCTCGACTGACCGGACACCGAATGGCAGCTCATACGTATCGTGCACATTGCCTTCCTTGCGGAGCTGGACCTGCAGCTTATACAAGTACGCATGCATGGGCTCCCACAGGTGCACTTGCGCAATCTCTATCGTTCCCAGGCTGCCAGTAGCTGTAGCGACGACCTGCTGGGCTTCGTCGATGACGGAGACCACAACGTCTGCGTCCCCCTGATAGTCAATGCTATAACCGACATTCGCGTTCTCGCCCAGCAGCTCGTGGGTCAGCGTAATGTCGCGGACGTAACTGGCAGGCGTGCTATAGATTTTGACTGGACGATGGATGCCCGCATAGTTAAAGAAGTCAAAATTCGGCTGATTGCGGACCACCTTTCCAATACCATCAATGTCCCGCTCTACCAGTTTGCCGACCGGCAGCGTCGATTCATCGAGGATGTTGTTGACTGCGACGGTCAGGCGATTGGCGCCATGTCGCAGCAAGGCATTAATCTCGGCCTCAAAAGGCGTATACCCGCCAGTATGCTCGGCAGCCAATTCGCCATTCATGTACACCTTGGCCTTGTGTGTGACAGAGCCGAAACGAAGGACGATCCGCTGGCTGAGCAGTAGCGAAGGGACTGTAAATTCTTGTTCATACCAGACCCAGCCCACATGATTGCGAATCTCGGAGGTCGCACCTGCATCATTGAACGAAGAAGGAACCGCCATCGGCATAGGTTCAACCAGCTTGTCTCGGTACCATTGATCAGCCAGGCCGTTGCCCAGATCAAGCTTGAACTTCCAGATGCCATTCAGGTCAATCACGGTTCGGGACTCCGTTACGATAGGATACAACATGAATTCATCACCTCAGGGTTAGAATGGAACACCTGCCGCGCGGGCGGCAGGTGCGAATGAGTTTAAGATTTCGAGTCAATCACCTTTTGAATACGGGTTTGTGCGTTCTGGATCGTGGTCTCCAGATCCTGACCGGAGAGCATCAGGCGATCAAATTCCTCAGTATAGATTTTCTCCAGCTCCGCGTGGTAAGGCACGGCCACTTTTGGACTTGTGGTCTTGGTGTTGTTCAGAACGTAGAGCAGCGATTCTTTGTCAATCATCTCCGGCGTTTTGGTGCCAGCAATCATCGCATCCAAGACTTGATTCAAATCGGCATCCTTCCAGGATGGGAAAGCCTTGCCTTGCAGCACAATTCCTTCGGTCGAGAACCAGCGGACGAAGGTATAGGCTGCTTCCTTATGCTTGGACTTGCTGTAGATGGACAGCACGTCACTGCCGACATTGGATGAAATCTCATCCTCCGCATTCATTTTTGGCAGGGGAGCAAATACGCTGCGGAAGTTGGCTGGAACGGTATCCGTGCCTCCCAGCTCAGGTACAAGGAACGAACCCATCACAATCATGCTCGTATCCTGGTTGAAATACTGCGGGCGGTAATTCAGCTTCTGGCTGATCACCTCGGAATATGGGGTCGCCGAGCCCTCTTGCTCCCCGCGCAGACGAAGCTCCAGCGATTTGCGGACCAGCGGATTATCCACGTTAGCTGTCGTGCCATCATCGGTCGTCAGGTTGGCATTCTCCTGGCTGCCCGTATTCGTTACAAAGTAGGCGAACATAGGCCAGCTGTGGAAGTAAGTCCCGTAGCGGGTCTTGCCACCTTCGCTCTTGGTCATCGCTTTGGCATAATCCATGTACTCATCCCAGGTCCAGTCGGTAGGCAGCTCAAGCCCCGCTTCCTTCAGATGATCCTCGTTAATGATCGTGAAAAATGTTGAGGATTTACCTGGCAGGCCATAGTAAGTACCATCAATGCTGGTATCGGAATTATATTCTGCACTCGGGTCGACATTGTCGTTGTCCAGGTAGGTGTCTAGCGGCTCAATCATACCCAGCTCCACGCGCTGCGACAGGAAGGTCATGTTACTGAACATGATGACATCCAGATCATCGCCGCCGGCAGCTGCCAGATCCAGTTTCTTGTAATATTCATTGGAGTTGTTATCTTCCGCAGACACGAACTCGACTTTGATATTGGGATGCTGCTTTTCGAATTCCTCGATAACGACATCCCAGTTGTCTGCTTTTTTGGCATACCAGCTCGAGAGCTTGATGGTGACCTGATCGTTTGAACCCGTGCCCGTACCTTCTTCAGCAGGCGTATTGCCTGGCGATGCGGAGGAGCAGCCGGCGGCCACCATAGCCATAATGATCAGAGATGCAGCCCAACCCTTGTGTTTCATTGTAAACATGTCATTTCCCCCTTATTTATCCTTTGACACTTCCCATAGCCACGCCTTCGATAACCTGCTTTTGGCCAATGATGAAGATGATCAACAATGGTAAGATCGCCGAGACGGCACCAGCCATCATGAGCGAGTAGAACTCTCCGCTGAAATCCGCGAATTTGCGAATCCCCAGTTGCAGAGTGAAGAGCGCGTCGGTACGCAGGAAGATGAGCGGATTCTGGTAATCGTTCCAGGTCCAGATGAACCGCAGAATCATGTAGGTGGCCAGAGCGGGCTTGACCAGCGGCAGGGCGATTCGGGCAAAAATGGTCCAGTGCCCAGCCGCATCAATGCGAGCCGACTCAATGATTTCATTGTGTACCCCCATGAAAAACTGGCGCAGCAGGAACGTGCCTAGTACACTGGACGCTGCAAGAAGAACAAGACCTGCATGGCTGTCGAACAGCCCAATCCAGCGATACATAATGAATTGAGGCACCAGGATCGCCTGGGTTGGAATCATAAAGGTCGCCAGCACGATGAGGAAGAAGGAATCTCGGCCCTTAAAATTTACTTTGGAGAAGCCGTAAGCCGCCATGGCGGATACGATCAGCGATACAGCTGTCGACATGAGCGTAACTTTGATGCTGTTCCAATAATAGAGCGCAAATGGTACAGCCCCCGCCCACACCTGGGTGTAGTTCTCGATGGCATTCCACCGCTCAGGGATCCACTTAATCGGATAGGTCATCACGTCCAGCTCGGGTTTGAACGAAGCGGATAACATCCATAAAAAGGGCAAGATAAACAGTATGCCCGCCGCTCCCATCAAGAGCGTTACAAGTACACGGTCAGGCCGGATCGTCAGCATGTTTTGACCTCCTTAATAATTGACCCATTTTTTCTGCCCGATCCATTGAATCAGTGTAATCAGCAGAATAAGCAGAAGCAAGATGATACCCATGGCTGAAGCGTAGCCGGAGTCCAGATTGATGAAGGCTACTTCGTACAGGTAGAAGACGATCACAGATGTCGACCCTGCCGGCCCGCCATTCGTTAGGACCATGATCAGGTCAAACACTTTGAACGAGCCGACAACTCCCGTGATCACCAGGAAGAATGTGGTCGGGGAAAGCATCGGCAGCGTAATGTTGAAAAACTGCCGGACCAGCGAAGCGCCGTCGACATCAGCGGCTTCATACAAATCCTTGGGGATACTCTGCAAGCCAGCCATGTAGATGACGAGATTGAAGCCCAGGGACGTCCAGACCATAATAATCATGACCGAGAGCAAGGAATAACTCGGATCTGCCAGCCACATAGGCGGATTCTCAATGCCGATGGATCGCAGGAAGCCGTTGATCGGCCCGTTGGTCGGGTGATACAGTACACGCCACAGGAGGGCAATGGCGACAAAGCTCGAAATGAACGGCATGAAATAAATGACTTTGAAAAAGGTTTTAAAATATGTCGCTTTGTTAATTAAAACCGCCAGGATCACGGAGATAAACAACGTCACAGGCACAACAGCAATCATAATAATATTGTTCATCAAGGAGCGATGAAATGATTCGTCCTGGAAGAGCGTCATGTAATTTTGAAAGCCGATGAATTCGAGCCCTCCGAGTCCAGCGATAAAGTTCCAATCCGAGAAGCTAATAATGCCGGACAGGAGGATGGGGATGATGACGAGCACCGTCGTCAGGATCAGCATGGGGCCGATAAAGAGATAGCCGGCAATCAGATCATAAAATGCCTGCTTGCGGTGGGATTTGCCCTTGGGCTGCTGGGCAACGCGCTTGGGAGCCTGCTCCACGTCTTTCACCTCGTTTGTATTGGATGTCTCCATTATAAAAAGCCGTCCCCAAAAACACATGGCACGATTTTTTCTATTTTAAAAAGATGACATGACATTATTTTTTCTGAAATGCAAAAATAATTGGATGAGTTCTATCCTGGTTTGACGTACGATAGAGACAATTAGAGAAGAAGGAGGATTGCGCTTGCACTGGGGCTCCCGTTTTAAGCAGCAATCGCTGCGGCAAAAATTGATCCTAACCTCCATTGCGTGCCTGGTATTACCTACAATTGGCATGATCCTGATTACCAGCCATTATTCCAAGCTGATTATTCGGGAGCATACGCTGGACAAAGCGACCCAATCGTTAACGATTGTGCAATCTCAAATTAATACCATCTTGGGAGAGATGGTGTCGGTGGCGAATTTTGTCCACTTTGACCCGGAGATCAAAATTTTGCTGGAGGAGGGCAAAACCAGTCCAGTTGCTGCCCGGCAATTGACAACCCGACTGGAGCAGGTGGCAGGCGAGACACTGGATTTGCGCCTGACACTACTGGATCGTGAAGGCCGGGCTTACTCCGACTATTCCTTTTATGAATTCAAGCCTATGGATTTTATAGCGCGGGACTGGTTTGACGAGCTGGACCGGATGTCATCCGGGTATGAGACCATGTTCCTGGGGGCCGAAGCCAACTATCTTGCCTCCCAGAAGGCCGATATGCCCTATGTATTTATTACGGCACGTGCGCTCAGGGAGAGCAGCACCAAGCCTCCATACGCCTATTTGATTGTGAGCCGTACGGAGGCCGCGATCCGGGAGCGTTTTGAGACGTTGGAGGAGGATGTGTTCCTGCTGAACAATGAACGCACAATTCTATCCAATCGGAATGTTGGTCAAATCGGGATGAATTTTGATTCCGTCTTGCCGCCACAGGAGGGTCTGAGCTCTCCGGATATCATTCACCTGAATGAGGCTAACCAGTTGTTCCTTACACTGCCGCTTGCCTACGGGGACTGGCGCTTGGTGAGTCTTGCACCTTACGAGCAATTGACAGGCAAATTAAACGGAATCTCCCGTTCGGGCCTGCTGCTCCAGGTTGGGTTTGCCGTCTGTTTTTTGCTGGTGCTGGCTTACCTATTAAGACGGTTTACCAAGCCGATTCATACGCTGGGCAAGGCGGCCCGGCAGATTGAAGCAGGCAATCTGGCGGTTCGTTCGAATATCCGTGGCGAGGATGAGGTAGGAAGCCTCGGGCGCTCCTTCGATCACATGCTGGATCGGATTCAGCAGATGATGCTGGATTACAAGAGGCAGCAGGAACTCAAGCGACAGGCGGAGATTGCCATGCTGCAGGCCCAACTGCATCCGCACTTTCTCTTTAATGTGCTGAGCTCGATCCGAATGCGGCTCTTATTGAAGAAAGATGCCGAGAATGCTAAGCTGCTGAGCACATTGTCGGCGATGCTGCGTGCCAGCTTATCCAGGCAGGAGGAGTTTGTCACGCTGGAACAGGAGATCGAGACAGCCAAGCAATATATGGAGCTCATGGGGTTTGCCATGCGCTATCCGACAGAGTCCGAGCTGAGCGTTCCGCCTGAGCTCCTGACGGTAACGGTTCCGAGACTCATCATGCAGCCCATAATTGAAAATGCATATAAGCACGGCTTCTCCAAACAAGGTGGACGAATCGTCATTGACATCAGCGAGGAGAACAGGAAGCTGATGATTCGAGTAAAGAATAACGGATCAGGGATCAATGAGGCGAGGGCTGCCGAACTCGAACGGCGGATGTCTCGTGTTCAAGAGGCCGGCGACAGTTCCGGCCCATCGAAGAGCGGCATCGGGCTGAGCAACGTCTATACGCGACTCAAGCTAATCTATGGGTCCGATTTTGAAATGAACATTCAGAGCCTGGATGACCATTGGACTGCCGTGATCCTGCGCTTTCCGCTGCATCCGGCGGGAGAGGAGGGGGCGAGTCATGTATAAAGTATTGCTGGCTGATGACCATCTGCCTGTCTTGGAAGTGCTCGAGAGCTGTATCCCCTGGACCGAGCTCAACCTGGAGCTCATCGGGGCTTGCTCAGACGGCCAAGAGGCCTGGGAGGCCTGCCAGGCGCATCAGCCCGACATCCTGTTGACGGATATCGGCATGCCGGTGATGGACGGGCTGAGCCTCATTGAGAAAGCCAAGAGCGTCAATCCGCAGTTGCAGGCGATTATTCTCTCTTGTCATGAGGAGTTTCACTATGCCCAGAAGGCTGTGAAGTTAAATGTATCGGACTATATTCTGAAGGAAAGCCTGGAGATTGAGCATGTCCAATCTGTACTTGTCCAGGCGGTCTCTCGTCTGGATGCGGAGAAGACCAGTCAGCACTCGCTTCAGAAGCTTCAGAAGATGGTGGAGAACAACTATGCGGTGATCCGCAGCCGGTTTATTCGGAGCTTCCTGGAGCAGCCGGTATGGGATGAGGGGGAGTGGGTGGAGCAGGCGGCGAATATGGGGATCAAGCTGCGCAGGGACATTCCCTATTTGCCAGTCGCGGCTTTTCCGGATCAGTCATATGCTCTGGAGCAGCGCTTTGGTGGCGCAGTGAATATGCAATTCGTCCTGGACAATGCGCTTCAGGAGGCTTTTGCGATCGAGGATTCCATTCTGTTCTCGCACTCAGAGCGCCACTATATTCTCCTGCTGCCGTTCCCGCGGACGATCGTTCGCAATATGCATGAAGAGCTTCGACAGGCGATGCGTAGAGCACAGCAATCCTTGGCCGATCATTTGCGGGTCAGCATTTCATTCTTCTATGGCCAACCTGAACAGGCGCTGAGCCAGCTGAAGAAGCAAATTCAATTCTTGCTAGCCAGCCAGACACTCCGCTTCTACGCCGGACAAGCTGCCATTCACAAGGCAGAGGTCGTGACCACAGCCAGCGAGGATTTGTTCATTCACTATGCGTATACTCTGCAGGAGCTGCGGGACTGTATCCAAGACGAGGATGCCGCGCGCGCTGAGACGTTCCTGAACAAGCTCAGCGGAGAGCTGCAGACGCGGAAGTACCCGGTGGAGAGCCTGAAGAGCTGGATTCTCAAAATGGTGTTGGAGCTGGAGCTGAAGTACACCGTTATGCAGCAGTTCGTAACCAACTTCGACAGCCAGTCCTATCAGCATTCCCTGGGTCAGCTGGAGACGCTGGAGGAGCTCATGGCCTGGTTCAAGCAATTCATGGCCAAGAAAATCAGTGGATTTCACGCGATGCAGCCATCGCTGCGCAAAGAAGTTGCCGAAGCGCAGCGCTATGTGCTGACCCATCTGAACGAAAAAATCAGCATGGATGCGGTGGCCAAGCAGGTAGGGCTCAATCCGACGCATTTCAGCCGGATCTTCAAGCTGGATACCGGCTCAACATTCGTGGAGTTCGTCACTCGCTCGAAGATGGAGCGCGCGTGTGAGCTGCTGAACCAGACCACCCAGACCGTCATCGAAATCGCCGACCAGCTGGGCTACGACAATCCCAGCTACTTCATCAAGCTGTTCCGCAATCACACGGACAAATCACCAGCGGAGTACCGCAAATCGATATAACAAGAAAAGAATAGGCACCGAGCTCGCCTTTGCTGCGAGTTCAGTGCCTCTTTTTTGTGGTTTAGGGATTATCGTATGCTGTAGAAAAGGCGCCCCCGCCAACGCTGGCTTTAACGCACCTTTGTTCCTCTATTCGCACGCATTCCCGCCACGCGCCGTCTGTAACGCACTTTTCTTCCTCTATTCGCTCGCATTCCCGTCAAGCGCTGTCTGTAACGCACTTTTCTTCCTCTATTCGCTCGAATTTCCTACACGCGCCAGCTGTAACGCACCTTTGTTCCTCTATTTGCTCGAACTTCCGACCCGCGTCGGCTGTAACGCACCTTTGTTCCTCTACAGTACGCTGCGAGCCACATAATCGGAGAACCTTGCAATGACTTTTTCTTCATATTTATACTTCCACAAAAATTCAGACATTGAAAATGGCCGAAGGGGGACGGAATCGAATCTGGTCCACGCTTTCTGGAAGAAAGCGACTTCGGAAGCATAAGCTGCGAAGCGTTCGCCTGAAAGCTTTTCGCAGAAAAGCTAGCTTCGGAAGCATACGCTGTCCCCGGATTTCAACCGCTAAAGCGGTTCGAAAATCAAGAAATCTGGGGACAACAGCGATCGTAAGATCGATCCGTGACCGTTGGCTCCTGTTTCAATAGGCTTAAATTCATCCATTAGCCTCATCCAAGGCATCGATAATGGCTTGCTCGGAGATGGAGTCGCCAGTGAAGGACAGGAGGGCGCGCAGCGGCAAAAATTTCACCATGGCCTGCAGCATCTCGTTCTGCTCCTGCTCCGCGCCGCCAGCGAACATGGAGCCCTCCAGTCCTTGCTTAATCAGATGGCGCAGCCGCTCAGGGGCGTCTTCGTTCCCCAGCAGGTCGCCGACC
Organism: Paenibacillus daejeonensis DSM 15491; assembly: GCF_000378385.1. Lineage (GTDB taxonomy): Bacteria > Bacillota > Bacilli > Paenibacillales > Paenibacillaceae > Paenibacillus_D > Paenibacillus_D daejeonensis. Next base: position 227,347 of record NZ_KB899663.1, read on the forward strand.
GTCGTATTGAGCGAGTAGGTGGCCGGTATGCGGACCGTGGATTCGACCGTACAATCCGCTTGCAGAACCAGCTGCTGAGAGGACGGGCCCGCCAGAATCGTGTAGGTGCCTGTATGGACATGCCAATCTTTCAATTGGACATTGTAGTAGGCGAAGGCACGTTTGTCCAGCGTAAGGGTGACAGTTTTCTCCTCACCTGGCTCGAGTGCCACTTTGGCGAAGCCTTTGAGCTCCTTGTCCGGACGGATCACCTGCTTCGTATTGTCCCGAACATACAGCTGCACAATCTCCTTGCCTGGACGGGAGCCGGTGTTCTTGACTTTGAGCGTGACGGTCAACGTCTCATCATCGCGCAGGTGGGCTTTGTCGAGCTTCAGCTTGCTGTAGGCAAAAGTGGTATAGCTGAGCCCGTAACCGAACGGAAACTGGGTGCGCATGTTCTTCGTGTCATAGTAACGATAGCCAACGAAGAGGCCTTCCCGGTATTCAACCCGGTCGCCTTCCCCGGGAAAGTTCAGGTAGGAAGGATTGTCGCTGAGCTGGAGCGGGAACGTCTCCGCGAGCTTGCCGCTAGGGTTGCGCACGCCATACACCAGATCAGCGGCGGCTCCGCCAACGGCTTGTCCGCCCAGATAGCATTCAAGCACGGCACTCACTTGGTCCAGCCAGGGGAAATTGATGACCGAGCCATTCATCAGGATGACAATGACTTGATTATGAACGGCTGCGATTTCGTGAATGAGCCGGTTTTGGTTGGCCGGCAGGTCCAGATGCGTTCGGTCATAGCCCTCCGACTCATAGCGGTCCGGCAGACCAGCGTAGATAACTATGACCTCTGCAGCTTTTGCCGCTGTAATGGCTTCGGACAGGAGCTCCTCGCTAGTCTCATCTGTAGCAAGATCATACCCTTGCGCGTACACGACCGATGAGGGCTGGTCCGCCAGCTTACGCATTTCCTGCAGTGGCTCGTCCAGTCGGGACGGATTGATATGCGAGCTTCCGCCGCCTTGATAGCGAGGCTGCTTGGCAAATGCCCCGATGACTGCTACTTTGGCAGCAGCCTCAATTGGCAGGAGATCGCCATCGTTTTTCAGCAGCACCATGCTCTCCGCAGCTACCTTGCGCGCTAGCAGGTGGTGTTGATCTGCATCATACGTGAAGCCTTCCTGTTTGGCATCAACCGCTTGGAAGATGACTCGCAACAGCCGCAAAACGGCTTGATCGAGCTCGGCTTCGGTTAACTGCCCACTGCTAATCGCGTCCAGCACCTTTTGTTCGCCTCTGCCGTTGCTTGCCGGCATCTCCAGCTCCAGTCCGGCAGCCAATGCGCGGTCCCGCTCATTCACGGCGCCCCAGTCGGAGACGACGAACCCTTCATGACCCCATTCATCCTTGAGGATGTCGGTTAGCAAGCGTTTGTTCTCCGAGGCAAAAGCGCCGTTCACCTGGTTGTATGAGCTCATGACCGTCCAGGGCTGGGCCTTCTTGACCGCGCCTTCGAAGCTGGCCAAGTAAATCTCCCGCAGCGTTCGCTCGTCAACAATGACATCTGTCGTCATGCGGCGATGCTCCTGGTTATTGGCTGCGAAGTGCTTCAGGGACGTCCCAACGCCCTGGCTCTGCACACCCTGGATATGACTGGCGGCCAGCTCGGAGGAAAGATAAGGATCTTCGGAGAAGTATTCGAAATTCCTTCCGCACAGTGGAGAGCGCTTAATATTAGTGCCCGGACCGAGCAGGATCGCCACGTCCTCGGCTTGGCATTCTTCACCCAGAGCAACGCCGACCTGCTCAATCAGCTCACGATCCCAGGAGCAGGCGAGCCCGGCTGCACTCGGAAAGCAAGTCGCAGGCACACTGTCGAATAAGCCCAGATGATCGCTGCCCTCTCTTTGCTTGCGCAAGCCATGCGGTCCGTCGGTCAACATGATCGAAGGGATGCCCAGGCGTTCAACGCCTTTAAGATGCCAGAAATCCAGACCGGAGCAGAGACCGGCCTTTTCCTCAAGTGTCATCTCGGCCATCAAGGCTTCCAAATTGCGTGCTGGCTGTGTCATGGAAATTCCTCCTCATAAGAGTAGAATTAAAAGTAGTAATCCCTTTCATCATAGACCATCGTTCACTGAATTAATGGTAGAATACCGTTATTTTTGGTACGATGTGAGTAAGGATTGGAGGGAGGGAAGGCGATGAACGAGAAATGGAGCGAGGCTGGCCTGCTGCTGCATGAATTATTCAAGCTGCCTGTTCATCTGGTGACGAAGGAGGGGAAGGTCGTGAGCAGGATTGGCCAGTCATTGGGGCACTCCATGCAGACCGATCTGGCGTTGTTCTTCACCACACCGATGCCTCCAGAGCGATCGGATACAAGAGTGAGTACACGAACAACTGCGGCTGGGGAGCGGCTTCTGTTGATTCCCTTGCCGGGTTCCACTGCAGATGCAAGCTGGCTGGCTATCGGGCCGTTCCTGTCTGATTCGGTGGCGTCCGATGACCAATCCCTGATTGTCCTGGGGAACGAGCAGCAGCTCCTAGTGGCACGGACCGGTTATTTTATGCTGCATGGTACTCTAATCGAGGAGCACGCGATCCGTCTGGATGAGCAGGCCGTATCCACTCCAGCCTATATTCAAGAGAGCCAAAAGCGGATCAACGACCGCAAGCTGCGCCAAGAGCTGCATCATGATTGGCAGGACGAGAGGCAGCTGCTGCGTTGCATCAGTGAGGGCAATCCTGATAAGCTGGCCGCCATGCTGAAGGGGCCTGATTTTATCAGCAATCCTGGTGTTCTGTCCAGAAAAAGCCAACTGCAAAACCAGAAAAACCTGACGATCACCGTCGTTACGCTGGCGACCCGTTATGCGATGGAAGGGGGCCTTCCCAGTGAAACGGCCTACCATCTCAGCGACCTCTACATTCAAAAGCTGGATGAGCTGCACCGCTTCAGCGACGTCGATGCCCTACTCAAGCGGGCGTTGATCGACTTTGCGGAGCAGGTCCGCAATGCCCACTGGAGTCACTGTTCGATGCCCGTGAGGCGAGCGGTTCATTATGTGCAAAATCACGTCTATGACAAATTCGATCTCGAACAGGCAGCACGCGTATCGGGATACACGGCAGATTACCTGGCCCGCCGTTTTAAGCTGGAGACAGGAAGGAGCTTTCACGACTATGTTGCTGAACTGAGGATCCGGGAGGCCCAAAACCTGATTCTCTACTCCACCCTGGCATTGTCCGAGATTTCGAGTCTTCTGCATTTTTGCGACCAAAGCTATTTTACCAAGGTGTTCAAAAAGTATACCGGCCAGACGCCGAAGCAGTATCAGAAGGGATTGGCCACAAGTCCCCCCTAATACTACAAAAAAAAGGGATGCTCGAATGATCAACATTCGAAGCATCCCTTCTTTGATAGCTCGTACCTGATTCCGTGATTGCTTATTGGCTCAACGTATAGCTAGGCAAGCTTGCTCCGGCACCAGGCAGCCGGTGGGTGGCAGAGTCGCCCTTGACGTAGCCGACCCGGATGGTGTCGCCAGGCTCGATCCAGCCCAGATAATCCAACCCCAGAGATACTTCGATGCCCGTGCTTGTTGCAGCATACTGGTATTCCCTGAGATCATCAATCTCATGCCAGGCCCAGCTGTTATTTACGCCAACATATTCGTACAGCAGCCCGCCCTCGACCAGATAGTCAGCGCCCGTTACTCCCCAGGTCAAGTCATCAAACCCGGTAGAGGTATCATTATCGATATCGATAAAGAATTGCGCTTTGGCGGCATTTAGGCCTGTTCCTTCAGCATACAGATACAGGTCCCATTTGGTATTATAAACCTTCAACTTCGTAACCTCACTGCTGCCCGTAGCAATGGAGCTGACAGGGCTCCAATCCGAGAATAACCCATCGATCACAATTCCACTTGAAATTGCCCCAGGTGTAACCGTAATCGCTGAGCTCTGGGCCGATTCATTACCGGAGTCGACGGCAGTGATTCGGAAGCTATAGGCCGTGCCGTTGGTCAAGCCAGTCACGATGTGGCTGGTTCCAGTCACGGGGCTAGACGTGATTTTCACGCCATTTTGGTAGATATGATAGCCTTGAACATCAGTCTCGGCATTGGCATTCCAAGTAAGACCTACTTGCGTATCTCCGCTAACGGCTGTCAAACCCGTTGGAGCAGATGGGGCTACCGTATCATGGTAGACAATGTTATCGATATACAAGGAGCCGGAGTACGTCGGTGACAGGTCGGCCGTATTGATGATTCGGATCTCAATGGACTTGACCTTGTCCGCTTGGAATCCATCCTTTGCTCCGTCCCATCCGCCAATATAAGTCCCATCTACCGCCGGATTCATGGTCACCGTCTGAAAGGAATCAGACAAGATTACCGGGTTGGTCCATACTTTGACGTCGTTATTGTAATCCTTCAGCTCGATCTCAAACGATTTGCCTGCAGTTAAAGGGGCGGAGGCTTTGACTTCCAGTGTTACTGTTCCTTCCGACAGGTCAACCGGAACAAACCACTCTTTGGACAGCATTTTTGCAGCATTCTTCCAGGCTGACGTTCCCAATACGGTCATGTCCAGGCGTGCCAAACCATTTTCAGCAGCTAGCGCAATGCTGTCTGGATTTGGCGGATCCGTTACGCCGCGCAGACTTTTCCAGTTGCCTACACCCTGCGTGAAATCGTCGATCACTGGGTTTGGCAAAGGCATCGATTGGATATCCAAACCACTGCCCCACGTGGCTTCTGTCATTCCGGTCACGAGCGCCTTCCAGTCATAGGAGGGGGCTTCGTTCAGGAACCGGGTTCCCATCGATGGCACGAAACCATTAGCCCAGGCACGGTCAACGCTGATCTGCATAATGGCGACTTGTTCGGTTGTTGTATCTTTGGCATAGTCATGGGTCATGCCATGGAACCACTTGTCCGATTTGACCGGTCTTCCGTTTTGATCCCGTTTTACCGAGCCATCACTGTTATATTGAAACCGGATTTTATTGATCTGATTGGCAATCCCATCTGACCAGATATACTCATTGCTGTCAGCAGGATAGGCGTGATACCACTCTACATTCATCCCGTTCTGATCCACTTCACTGCTTGCCCAGGTGGTTGTGAAGCTCTCGAACATTAAGCCGTCAATGGATCCGGCGACATCCAGGCTGTCCCCCGTCCCGTTAAGCAAGTGGAAGCCCCGATTCATAATAATCTTTTTGTCCGGAAATGCGGTTTTCATATCATTAATTAAGGTCGCCATCCCGGTGGAAGAAGCAGAAAAGTCAATATTTCTGGAAGGATCCACAAAGATGGAGGTGTCTACCGTATCGAGGAATACACCATCATAGCCTTTGGCATAGATCTCAGGCAACAGCTCATTGATGACCATGTCGCGCCAGAGCTGTTTGTTGGCGTCAATATAGTAGGAGTGCCAATTCAGGTTCTCAAGCGGGTCGCCATTGGCATCTGTGAAGTAGATATCAAGCGGATCTCCGTTGGCATCCGTTAAGATTTCTCTTGTTTCTCCAATGGAAATATACCCGATGAGGAAGGTCTCGGCATTCAAGTCCCGGATGTTTCTCAACGTTTGAACCGATACAACGTCAGCATCCGGCTCCAGCACAATGGCGTCATAATCGGCATACATGTTGAGGTCACCGTCAATAACCGCATCACCGGCATAGTTCACCAAGTAGTTGCGGATATTGTCCCAATTGCCGGTGGAGGCCGCGGGAGGTACAGTCGCAGTCAGTGCATAGCTAGGCAAGGTGCCGCCATTAGCCGGGATAACATCCGTGGCCGAATCATTGACGATATAACCGACAGCAATAGTGCTGCTAGTCGTAATGCCTAACATCGACAGGGGGATGGATAGCTCTACGACAGTGTCATTTTTGACATAATCCGTGCTTTGCAAGACACCAACCTGAGTCCAGGACCAAGCGCCGCCTTCATTTTTATAAACGATGGCATTTTCGATCAGATAGTCGGCACCATTGGTTGCCCAACTGCCTACATTAAAGCCGGTAGCGGTATTCTGATCGGTATCGATAAAGAATTGACCTTTTACATTCAGGCCGGTTCCTTCTACTTGCAAGAATAATCTCGCTTCATTGTTATGCGCCTTCAAAACCTTTCCAGAGACGGTATTCGTAGCTAGTGGAGAAATGGAGGACCAGTCCCCGGAGCTTCCATCAATAATGATAATTCCCCCAGCGTATGTTAGTGAACTTGACACAAATACTGCGAGAAGAGTGAGCATAATACTTACTTTCATCAGATAAGAGCGAAGGAGAGCTTTCGAAGTTTTCATTACTGAATCACCTCACCATTTTGTTTTTGTCACCACGATTAAACGGTCAAGCGGCTTCTACGATTTCGGAAAGGCCTGGTTCAGCGCATCTCCATTCACCTCCTTTTATAAAAACCCCTATGAATTCGAAAATAGCAACGAAAAATTTACGGAAAACTATTGCGTAATTTGGGGCAAACTTATACATGCATATTAGCTTTAACTTTCAAAATTGTCAATCCTTATCTTGGGAATGCAAAGCTTCGTCTTAATGCTAAATCTCTGTAGTTAAGTAGCTAGTGAACATCAATCGATACTGGAACCAATTCCAAAAAATAGTTTGACAATCGACCAGTCCTGCATTAAAATCAAACTATAATTTGGGGCAAACAAATACAAAATTAATAAATTGGCGCAAAAAAATGAGCCTGAGAGGACGAAGTTTATGGGGGAAAACATCAGAATGGCTTTTATCGGAGTGGGTGATATGGGATCGCATCATGCCATGGGTTTTGATCTCATTCCTGGCTGCGAGGTTAGCTACATATGTGATTTTGATGATCGGAATGTACAGAGAACGCTAAAGGAATTGAAAAACAGTCAGCCGATCATTTGTACAGATTATCGCGAAATTGTTAGTAATCCTGACATAGATGCAGTTGTGGTCAGCGTGCCAAACTATTTACATAGAGAAGTGGCCGTTCCCTTTTTGCAGGCGGGCAAGCATGTATTCCTCGAGAAGCCGGTGGCCCCGAATGTGGAGGATTGTGATGCGATCCTGGCTGCAGCCGAACAATCGGGGAAAATTCTGCAGATCGGTCTGGTTTACCGTTATTCCAATCTGTACCGCAGAATGGCCAGAGAGATCCAAGGCGGTCGCTTGGCCGACGTTCAGATGATGTGGTGCAAGGAATTCCGTGATCCGTTTCCGCCAGTCGACTGGTTCTATGATGCTACAAAATCGGGAGGGGCGTTGGTCGAAAAGAATTGCCATCATTTTGATATCTTCAACTGGATGATGAACGCCAAACCGGTTCGCGTGTTTGCGTCCGGCGGCCAACATCTCATCCGTCATGGTCACAGCAGAGTCATCACCAATTCATACACGCATTATCCGGCGAAGGAAATCGAGCATAGCTCCATCGTGGATCACGCTTGGGTCATTGTTGATTATGAGAATGGCAGCAAGGCGAATCTTGGACTGTGTATGTACTTGCAGCCTCGCAATCTAATGGAGGAAGGGCTTGAATTTGGATTAATCGGAAGCAATGGCGCTCAGATGCAAGCAAAAAGGGATAAAACGATCAGTATCTATGGCGGAGAAGATTATACAAAGGAAGAGATTAATGTGGATGTCCGGTCGGATTCGCTGGCTGGCGGGCATACCGGAGGACAAACGCAGCGAGCAGAATTCATAGCCTGCATTCGTTCAGGGCGCTCGCCTGTTGCTTCGGGAAGTGTAGGAAGAGATGCGTTGTTGGTAGCCTTGGCAGCGGAGAAGTCGATTCGCGAAGAGCGGTATGTCTATATCAATGAAATGGGATAGAGGGTGGTCTTTTGAACAGGCTTGGAAAGTTCGAGGATGCAAAATTTTTCCTATTCATCCTGCCATGGATGATTGGATTTACCGTGTTTTTTCTCATTCCTTTTGTAACGGCGGTCTACTATGCCTTCACGGATGCCAGAATCCCAGGCGCTGCGGATTTGAACTTTGTAGGTTTGGATAATTTTACGGCCTTATTCAATGATCGTATCTTTGGAAAAGCCATTTTGAACACCTTGTTTTTTGTGTTTGTGGGCGTCCCGGTCGTGACCTGCGGCATGCTGTTGCTCGCGATGCTGCTAAATGCGGATGTGAAGGGGATTGCCTTGTTCCGAACCTTCTATTATTTGCCTACCCTAGTTCCGATTGTTGCGACGGTCATTATTTGGAGGCTCGTCTTCAATAGCGAGTTCGGCATCTTGAATGCGATCTTGGGGACATTCGGCATAGCTAAGATTAGCTGGCTTGGTGAAGCATGGTCCATCAAACCGGTCATCGTCTTGCTGCAGGTATGGATTTCTGGTAGTGGGGTTTTAATTTTCCTGGCCGCACTGAAAGGTGTGCCGAAGCACTTGTACGAAGCTGCTGAAATTGATGGTGCAGGCAAATTGAGGCGTTTCTTTTCCGTGACCTTGCCCATGATTAGCCCGGCGATCTTATTCGTATTGGTCATTCAGACAATGTACAACTTCCAGATGTTCACCGAAGCGCTGCTGCTGGCAGAGGGTGGTCCGAATTATGCTTCCTACACCTACGTTTATGACATCTATAAGACAGCCTTTACGGAATTGAAATACGGGATGGCGATGGCACAATCCATGATCTTGTTCGCAATGATTCTGGTCGTCACGCTGGCTCTCCTGAAATCATCGAATCGTTTTGTCTATTATGAAGGGGAAAAGAGGGGGTGAGGTCAGGTGCAAACAAGTAGAAAGGTTGGTTCATCGTCCATTAAAGCCTACGTATTGCTTACTGGTGTCTTATGCTTATTCATTGGACCGCTCATCTGGATGCTGTCGACGATGTTGAAAACCAAAACCGAGACCTACCGGTTTCCTCCGACCGTCATTCCTGAGGAAATTACATTTGATGCGTTCCAGCGATTGTTCACGGTACAGCCTCTCATGTGGAAATGGATAGGGAATTCTGTGCTGATCGCAGTGGCTGTAGCGGTGGGCACGGTCATCTCTAGTTCCATTGCCGCCTACGGCTTTGCCAGATTTGAGAATCGATATAAAAACGCTTTGTTTCTAGTTGTGCTTACGACGCTGATGATTCCGGCATCGGTGATGATTATTCCTTCCTTTGTTCTGTTTGTGAAGCTGAATTGGATCAACACGTGGGCACCGCTGATCGTCCCCGCATGGCTGGGCGGAGCCTATTACATCTTTTTGTTCCGGCAATTCTTTATGAGCATCCCGCTAGAGCTTGATGAAGCGACGTTTTTGGATGGAGGCGGCAGATGGACCGTATTTCAGAAAATCATCATGCCGCTGTCGAAGCCGGTCATCATCACGGTTCTTATCTTCTCGTTCGTGTATGCCTGGCTTGATTTCCTGGGGCCATTCTTATATCTGAAGAGTAATGAGCTGTTTACCCTCAGTGTAGGACTGCAGCTGTTAATCGGACAGACGGGCCAAGACTTCCCTGCTCTGGCTGCCGGCGCATTCATCAGTATTTTGCCTATCGCTGTCATCTACTTCTTTGCGCAACGCTACATTGTGGAGGGGGTGGTGTTGACAGGCAGCAAGGGTTGACCAGAACGTCAGCAGTGCCGCAACACCTATTATGATTGAGGGGGAAATGTTCATTGAAAGAGCGAAAAGGGTATGTGTGGACATTAACAACGGTCTTGATGCTGTCAATCGTGCTGGCAGGTTGTAGTGGGAATTCGAATGTTGAGAGCCAGCCTAACTCATCGGGTGATAACAAACCGACGAATCAGTCGACTGGCGAAGAAAAGCCGCTAGAGGATGTCACCATTACGTACTCGCAATGGGGCACGGCAGAAGAGCTGCAAAGAACCCAGGAGTTGCTCGATGCATTCATGGCTGCGAATCCTCACATTACAGTCAAACTGGAAGGTAAGGATTGGGGCACGTATTGGGATGGACTGACGGCAGGGGCATCAGGTGGCGTGCTTCCCGATGTCATGAAAACAAGCTTTGCTTATGTGTCCAAATATGCAGAGTTAGGTATTTTTAAAGATCTGGATGGTTTACTTGCAGACCACGATTTTGATTTATCTGCCATTGCTGATGGCATGCTGTCAATGCACCAATTCGATGGAAAGCAAGTTTCATTGCCTATCGATGCAAACGTCATAATGTTCTATTACAATAAGGGGCTGTTCGATGATCCTGCCACAAACCCTAAGCAGGCGACTTACCCCTCTGCAGAGCCGACCTGGGAAGAGGTCCTGGATATTGCTACGAAAATGACCTTGGATACGAACGACAGAAATCCGGGGGAAGATGGGTTCGACCGTAACAATATTAAGCAATGGGGGATGTCCACAGTTCCAGGTGCCGATCTGGGCATGTTCGAGCCCATTCTGTTCTCCAATGATGCGAAGCTGATCAATGATGACGGTACAGTGGCGTTGGATACGCCGGAAGCGCGTGAAGTCCTTGACTTCTTTATTGACGCAACTGCACAGGGCATCAACACTTCACCTGCACAGATTGAAGGAATGGGAGGCGTTCAAAACCTCGCGATTACGACAGGTAAAGTGGCCATGAACCTTGCTGGCAGCTGGAACGTTGCCCATTACACAGATGCTGCGATTGATTACGGCATCACCCATGTGCCGAAATTCAAAACCACACAAACGGTGATTCAGCCTGCGGGTATCGCCATGAGCGCTACGACCAAACATGAAGAAGCGGCTTATCAGCTCATGTCTTGGCTTGCAGGTCCCGAAGGGCAATCTGAATTGGCCAAACAAGGCTTCGCTATTCCTTCTAACAGTCAAGCGGCAGATGCCTATCTTGAAACGGCGGGCGCTGAATTCAAGATCTTCCTGGATGCGCAAGCGTATGGTATTTCTGCCCCGTATAGTGTCAAGAAAACAGACCTGGTATTTACACATGGCACTCAAATTTTGCGGGATCCTCTGGCAGGGAATGGTGATGTGGACGCGGCGATCAAGGATCTGCAAGCTGCACTGCAATAATCGATCGATGCTATTGTAACTGATGAAATGTTATAAAAACTCATACATTATGTGGATGATTTACATCACGTAATGTGTGAGTTTTTTTCATGGTTTTTACCTCTGTTTTTTTCGAGTTTGCCCCAAAGCGTTTGATCTGCTATAACTAGAAGAGATGTAAGCTAGGAAGGGGGAAACCTTGTGGCAAAGCTGAAAGATATCGCTGATTATGTAGGCGTATCCATATCTACAGTGTCGCGAGTCATCAATCATGATGAGAGCAGAGTGGTGAATGCGGAGACGCGAAAGAAAATATGGGATGCGGCGCAAGCGATTGGATATAGAAAGAAACAAGCGGGAAAATTGCCCCAAACCAAAAAAGAAATGCATAAGCATTCTTTTCGTCTTGGGTGTGTCATAGCCGTTCCGCAGAACAAATACAATCATCCCTACTTTTCCGTCATTCTGGAGGGCATTGAGAAAGGCGTCCAGGCAGAAGGCTACCGATTGGAATTCCTGCACAGTATGGGAGAAGGGATAGACATCAGTGAGATTCAGAAGCTGGTGAAGGAACATGCGATCGATGGAATGATTGTTGTAGAAGGAATAGATGCTGAGGTGTACGCCTGGATCAAGCAGCATGTCAGAGTTGTCGTAGGCATTGATATTGCGGATCCGGAAGTGCCGGTGGTAGCCTATGACCGCGTATCAGCGGCCAGAGATGCTGTGCGGCATCTGATTTCTCGGGGGCATCGTCAGATCGGATTTATTGGAGGTGTCGGTCTGGGAGGCTCCATCGAACGAGAAAAGCGCTATAAAGGCTACAAGGAAGCGATGGATGAAGCAAAGCTTGAGATCGATCCGCACTGGGTGATCGATGTGAACTGGGATGTCTTGCAAAGCTACGAAATTGTCAAGCAAGCGCTGCTGCAGAACAAGGAGCGTCCAACGGCATTTTTCTCGGCCAGTGACATGATGGCGATTCCGGCGATGCGGGCGGTGACGGAACAACAGTTGGCGATCCCGGGGGATATTGCTTTTTTTAGTGTGGACAATATCGAGTTCTCGGCATTTACGTCTCCGCCGCTGTCTACAATATGTGTGCCCAAGCTGGAAATGGGAAGGGTGGCGGCCAATCTATTGCTCGATTATTTAAATCAGAAGTATAATATCCCGATCAGGGTTTATGTGCCTTATGAATTGAAATTACGTCATTCCTCGGGGGATGAATAGAGGAGTTACCTATACGGACGTTCGCAGCTGCAAGGAGCAATCCTGAAGCGTGTGGACGTCTTTTTTGTGTCTAACTATCATTGCCTTATAATGCATCTTGACAATCGGATTACTGGGTGTTAGAGTACACTCAATAAATCGCTAATATTCCTACCTAATTACTTGGTTAAATGTCGAATGTATGTGATATCCGACCATCAGGCAGCTGACTGTTCAAACAGAGGCACGCCCGGCGCACAAGGAGATCGTAAGGTATCTCTGCGCGCTGGGGTGCCTCTATTCGTTGGTTGACCATTAACCGGGACCATCAAAAAAAGGAGTGGTTAACATGTCTACCTCATCTTCGTTGTTGAACATCCAAGGACTGGATAAGAGTTTTCAGACGGAGCAGCAATCGGTACAGGCGCTTCGGCAGATTGAGCTGGATGTCAAGGAAGGGGAGTTCGTGACGGTCATCGGTCCGAGCGGTTGCGGTAAAAGCACCTTGCTGCGCATCATCGCAGGGCTGGACACGGGCTATGAAGGAAGTGTCAAGCTGGGCGGCCAGCCGATCACCGGACCGGGAATTGACAAGGGCTTCATCTTCCAGGAGCCGCGCCTCTTTCCCTGGCTCACGGTTGAGAAGAACATAGCGGCGGATCTGTCGCTGCGTGATAAGGATGTACGGCGGCGGGTCGATGAATTAATCGAGCTGGTGAAGCTCAAAGGCTTCGAGCAAGCTTATCCCAAAGCGTTGTCCGGTGGGATGGCGCAGCGCGTGGCGATTGCCCGGGCGCTACTGCGGAATCCGCGTATTCTGCTGCTCGATGAGCCATTCGGTGCCCTTGACGCCTTTACCCGGGCCCACATGCAGGAGGTGCTTCTGGATATCTGGGAGCGCAACGGCACGACGATGATCCTTGTCACGCATGATATTGACGAAGCCGTCTTCTTGGGGAACCGCATCATCATCCTTAAGCCGAGACCTGGGGAGATCCGTGGCCGCGTCACCGTCGACCTGCCGTACCCGCGCAAGAAGTCATCGGCCGGGTTCCAGGAATTCCGTTACAAGGTGCTGAACGAATTCGAGCGCATTGACGAGCTGGCCTTCGGTGAAGCGGGGGCGGGGATATGAGGAAGGAGGCGGATGTTCATGAGCGTGCGGCAGGATGATCTGGCAGAGGCAGCCCGCAAGCCGCTGCGCCGAGCATGGGTCATTCGGGGCTCCGGTCGCTGGCTATCCTCGCTGGCCTGGGGATCTGCGCTCCCGGTCGCTTTTCTCCTCCTCTGGCAGTGGCTCGGCGATCAGGAGCTGATCTCACCGCTGTTGTTCCCGACGCCGCTTGTGATCCTTGAATCCTTTGGCTGGCTATGGAATACGGGGATGCTGGCGGAGAACTTCGGCGCGAGCTTGTACAGGATGGCGGCAGGTTTCGGATTAGGCGGAGGACTTGGGTTGCTGTTGGGCCTGTTCGTCGGCCTCTCCCGAGGCATGGAGAAGCTGCTCGATTCGACGGTTCAGATGGTGCGGATGGTGCCCCATATTTCGGTAACCTTTCTCTTCGTTCTGTGGTTTGGAATCGGGGATACGTCGAAAATCATGCTGATTGCCAAAGGCTGTTTCTTTCCATTATATATCTACACCTTTCTGGGCATCCGCAACACCGACCGCAAGCTTTTCGAAGTAACCCGTGTGCTGGCATACAGCCGTTTCAAGCAAATTGTTCGGCTGGTGCTGCCGGCCTCAGTTCCGAACATCGTCGTGGGGGTCCGCCTCTCACTGGCTGTCGCCTGGGGCAGTCTGGTCGTTGCAGAGATGATGGGAGCAAGCTCGGGGCTGGGCTTTCTGATGATGGATGCCCGCGCCATGAGCGATACGCCGACCGTATTTGTCGGCATCGCACTGTTTACCGTACTTGGCGTCATCACCGATGTGATCGTTCTGCTTGTGGAACGGCGACTGCTCGCCTGGCGCGATAGTTGAGGAGAAATCATGCTTCCGAAGTGAGTTTTCCTTCGGAAAACTTAAGCGAATGCTTCCGAAGTGAGTTTTCCTTCGGAAAACTTTTAGGAGGAAACTCATGAGAGAACAGGCACATACATTGCCTTCCGGTACATTAACTGCTCAGCGGCGACGTGTTCGGACGGGCAGCGGCGGCTTCGGTCGTCACTTCCTCGTAGCGGCACTGCTGCCGGCGATCATTCTGGTCGTCTGGCAATGGGCCGGCAGCACCGGCCGTGTAAGCCCGCTGCTGCTGCCATCGCCGCTAGCTATCGGAGAAGCTTTTGTCCGACTGTCATTATCCGGCGAACTGTTCATTCAGTTATGGCATAGTCTTGTCCGGGCATCGACAGGCGTGTTCTACGGATCGCTGGCTGCCTTGCTGCTGGGAGGGATCGTCGGACTCTCACGCACCGTGCGCAAACTGGTTGATCCATCGCTGCAGCTGCTGCGGCTGACGCCAAGTCTGGCAACCGCGCCAATTATTATCTTGTGGTTCGGCTTCGGCGAGACGTCGAAAATCGTCATTATTGGGTTTGGGGCCTTTTTCCCCTTGTATATGAGTATGGTCCAGAGCATTCTTGGCGTCGATAGCAAGCTGACGGAGGTGACGCGTGTCCTGGCATTTGGCAGAGGCAAGCAGCTCACCCGGCTGGTGCTGCCGGCTGCACTGCCAGGCATCCTATCCGGCTTGCGGCTGTCGATTGCCTATGGCTGGCTGGGACTGGTCGTTGCAGAGCTGCTAGGCTCCCAGTCGGGCATTGGCTACCTGATGAGCCATGCTCAGACCAACTCGCAGCCGGAGGTGATTTTTGTAGGTGTCATAATTTTTGCAGTGATGGGCAAGCTCATCGACTTATTTGTTGTCACAATCGAACGCAGGTTACTGCGCTGGAGAGACAGTTTCACCGGCAATTAAGCATTTTACATTCAATCATCGGAGGCGTATAACTATGTACTCAACCAGATCAGCCACACAAACAAAGACATCCAGATCCCGCATTATTCTCAGCCTGAGCTTGCTATTAGTCCTTATGCTGGTGCTGCAGGCTTGCGGAGGGGGCAGCCAGCCACCTGCTGCCGGATCAGAGAGCAGAAGCGGGAGTAATAGCAGTGGAAGCCATACCGAACAAACTGCGTCAGAGGAAACGGGCAGTACGCCTCAAGCTTCTGTTGATACGCTTGTGTACGGCTTTGTCGGCACGAATCAGCCAGGCGCTATTGAAGGATGGGGCTTCCACACGGGTATCATTCAGGAAGAGCTGAAACCATACGGTATTAACAATGTAGAGCTTGTCCCGTTCCAGACCGGCCCGGATCTCAACGAATCTGTCATCAGCGGCCGGATCGATGTGGGGAACTCCGGGGATACACCAGCCCTGCTGGCCCGTTCCACTGGTGCCAAGACCCGACTGGTTAACTTCACCAATACCGAGGTCAACTCGGTACTCATTGGCCGCAAGGACGGTCCTCAAACCGTGGAAGAGCTGAAGAAGGTAGCCGTCGTCAAAGGCTCGTTAATGTACCGTTTCCTGGTGGGTTACCTGGAAGAGAAGGGACTAACCGACCAAGTGGAGGTTATCAATATCAACAGTATTCCCGACACCGAAGCAGCTCTGCTGCGCGGGGAGATTGACGCTTATGCATACGGCAGTGCCTTTTACTCCGGTTACAAGCTGCTGCAGGAAGGACACCCGCTGCTGGCTGAGTCGAGGGAATACCCGCATCTACTCAGTGTGAGCGTAGTCTACACCACGGATGATTATCTGGAGAAATTCCCCGGCTTCCAGGATGTATGGCGCGAAGCGTTGAGGAAGTCCTATGAGGATCTGAGTGCGAAGCCGGACGAATATTATGCCTGGCTGGCCGAGTCGACCGGCACGCCGGAGGAAGCGCTCCGCGAGATTCAACCGATTGAGCTGCTGCCGACAGAGGCGCTCTCTGCGGAAGGCATTGAGCGAATCAAGGCGTCCAAGGATTTTCTGGTTGCAGAGAATTTGGCTAGACGGGACTTCGATATCGACGAATGGATTGTCAACTAGACACCACGCGATTTATTGATATAAGGAGGCATACACAATGACACAATCACGCAAACGCCAACTGAAGCTCGGCATCGGCCTGCAGGGTGCAGGCGGACATTGGCGCGATCCGGAAGTAGAATCCAACGGTGCAGTAAGCATTGCAGCTTACCAGGAATATGCGCGCATCGCGGAGGCCGCCAAGTTCGACTTTGGCTTTATCGCAGACTCGGCTTACATTACCAAGCATTCGACCATTCCGTTCCTGAGCAGACTGGAGCCGATGACTGCGCTGTCGGCGATCTCGGCGGTGACGAAGCACCTGGGTCTGGTCGGCACATTTACGACCTCCTACAGCGAGCCTTACACAACTGCGCGGCAGCTCGCCTCACTCGATATCATCAGCGACGGACGGGCGGGCTGGAACGCCGTCACCTCAGCGCTGGAGGGAGTTGCCCGCAATCATGGGCACGACAAGCTGCATGACCATGCCCTCCGGTATCGTATTGCCAAGGAATATATCGAGGTGGTCAAGGGACTGTGGAATTCCTGGGAGGACGACGCCTTCACGCGCAATAAGGAGACAGGAGAGTATGTAGACCTCGACAAGCTGCACACCCTGGATCACGTGGGCGAGTTCTTCAAGGTTCAGGGCCCGCTCAATCTGGAACGGTCCAAGCAAGGACATCCGATTATCTTCCAGGCGGGCGCATCCGAGGCTGGACGGGATCTGGCCGGCCGCTATGCTGATGCGGTGTTCACCAGCTTCGAGGACGCGGATCTGGAGAAGGCCAAGCAGACGTACCGGGATATCAAGAGCCGGACCGCCAGCTACGGGCGGAATCCGGATGAAGTACTGCTGTTCCCGATGATTTCCCCGGTCGTTGGTGCGACGGCGGAAGAGGCCCAGGAGCGGTATGAGGAAGGCAACCAGTATATTGATGTGGATTATGCCGTCAAATACCTGAGCCGTTATTTCAGCTTCTTCGATTTCTCCCAATTCGACCTGGATCAGCCGTTGCCTGAGCTAGGCGATATTGGTCAGAACAGCTTCCGTTCCATGGCGGAATACTATCTGCGCATCGCCCGCGAGGAAAATCTGACCCTGCGTCAGCTTGCTTACCGTGCCACCAATCCGCGTGGCGACTTTGTCGGTACGGCTGAAGCCATCGCGGATAAATTCCAGCATTACTTCGAAGAGCGCGCCGTAGACGGATTCATCGTCGCCGGCTCGCATCGCAACCTGCGCAACTTCACCAAGCTCGTCGTACCGATTCTGCAAGAACGCGGCCTGTTCCGTACCGAATACGAATCCGATACGCTGCGGGGCAATCTGGGCGTTTCGTTCCCGGTGAACCGTTATACTGAGGCTCGCAATCAGACCGCTATCCACGGGTAGCTCACAAGAGGAGGAAACTACAATGACGATCACGATCGATGCCGCAACGATTAATCAGCAACCAATCTTCACCAGCCTGGAGGATGAACGGCAGCACCGGAAGGAGCGGCTCGCCGCAGCGTTCCGCGTATTCGCCAAGCTGGGTTACGAAGAAGGCGTCATGGGACATTTCTCTGTGCGCGACCCGGAGAAGACAGATCATTATTGGACCAATCCGTTCGGTCTCAGCTTTGGCCTGATTAAGGCCAGCGATCTGGTGCTAATGAATTACGAAGGCAAGGTAGTTCAAGGGCGCGGACTGGTGCATCCGGGCGGAATCCTGCTTCATCTGCCGATTCTGCGCGACAATCCACATATTATCTCGGCGGCTCACACTCATTCCATCTACGGCCGCACCTGGTCTGCCTTTGGTCGGCTCCTTGATCCGCTGACGGCGGAGGCGGCAGTGTTCTACAAGCGGCACGCCATATACGACAGCTTCGAACACGGCGAAGGCGACAATCTTGCCCAGGCGGTAGGCAACAACAAGGTCATTCTTCTTAAAAATCACGGCATTCTCTCGTTAGGCAAAACGGTGGAAGAAGCGGCCTATTGGTTTATCTCCTTCGAGAAAGCCAGTCATGGCCAGCTGCTAGCCGAAGCGGCTGGCTCGCCGACGCTGATCGGCGAAGCGCATGCTGAGCGAATTGCTAATTTCACGGATGAGAAGTTTGGCTGGCTCAACTTCCAGCCTTACTATCAATCAATTGTCACGGAGCAGCCTGAGCTGCTGAACTAATTATATGGAACCGGTCCGGTCACCCGGACGGAAACGGGGGAGAACATGGCAGCCAAACGAGTAAATACCATCACCGACTTAATCGGCGAAACGCCTGCGGTGCGCTTGAATCGTCTTGTGAGCGAAGGCGACGCCGAGGTGTATGTCAAACTGGAGTATTTTAATCCAAGTGGAAGTCTCAAGGATCGCGCTGCATTCAACCTGATATTGCAAGCGGAGCGCGCCGGGCGCCTGAAGCCCGGTTCGACCATTATCGAGCCAACCAGTGGCAACACGGGGATCGGATTGGCCATGAACGCGGCTGCCAAGGGCTATCAGCTGATTATTACGATGCCAAGCAACGCAACCAAGGAGCGCATAAACATTCTGAAGTCGTATGGTGCGGAGGTCGTCCTGACACCTGCGAGCGAGCGGATGTCGGGTGCCATCCGCAAAGCGCTGGAGCTGCAGCGGAACATTCCGGGCAGCTTCGTCCCCCAGCAGTTCGAGAACCCGGCCAATCCGGACATCCATCGGACGACAACGGCGCTCGAAATTCTGGAGCAAATGGACGGGGAGCTGGACAGCTTCATTGCAACAGCCGGAACCGGAGGCACCATAACAGGAACGGGAGAAGTGCTGCGTGAGCGGCTGCCTGGCATCCGCATTATCGTCATCGAGCCCAAGGGGTCGCCCGTGCTCTCTGGCGGCAAGCCGGGTCCTCACAAGCTGATCGGTGCAGGGCCGGGTTTCGTTCCAGGCGTCATCAATCGGGAGGTCTTCGACGAAATTGTCCAAGTGTCAGATAAGGATGCCATCCACACAGCACAGCAGCTCGCCCGGTTCGAGGGAATTCTCGTTGGCCCTTCGTCGGGCGCGGCCGTGTGGACCGCCTTGCGGGAAGCCCGGCGGCTCGGCGCGGGCAAGAAGGTGTTGTGCATCGCGCCGGATAATGGCGAGCGGTACCTGAGTTCAGGTATGCTTGGGGAGTGAGTGGCACGAGGAATCGGCACGACAAGCGAGTAATCAGACTAGGCTTGTTGCCGTCTTTCACTTGATACGACACCAGTCTGACAAAAGGAGCTGTATGTATGAACCATGATCCACACTACCATCCATATCCGTCATATCGCACACCAGCTTATGCCCGGCAAGGCATGGTGGCGACCTCGCAGCCTCTGGCTGCGCAGGCTGGACTGGATATGCTGAAGCAAGGAGGCAATGCAGTTGATGCTGCGATTGCGGCAGCAGCGGCATTGACGGTAGTTGAGCCGGGCTCCAATGGCATCGGGGGCGACGCTTTTGCTCTTGTCTGGCAGGATGGCAAACTGCATGGGCTTAATTCAAGCGGTCCGGCTCCTCGTGAGTTGACGATCGACAAGGTCAAGGCGGCTGGTCATGAGCGGATGCCGGCTTACGGCCCGTTGACCATCACGGTTCCCGGTGCGCCTGCTGCCTGGGCTGAGTTGTCGAGCCGCTGGGGAAGGCTGCCGTTGGAGCAGACGCTGGCTCCTGCCATCCGCTATGCAGAGGAAGGGTACCCGGTATCCCCTACATCTGCCCTCTACTGGGGGCGGGCGTATGAACAGTACCGGCGGGCGTTCGTCTACGAGGCGTGGTTTGACACCTTTGCCCCCGGGGGACGGCCGCCCCGTGCGGGTGAGCTCTGGCGCTCGCCGGGTCATGGCGAGACCCTGCGCAAGATTGCAGCGAGTGGCGCAGAGGCTTTCTACCGTGGAGAGCTCGCACATCAGATCGCTGCCACTGTGCAGGGTGCAGGCGGTTATCTGAGCGAAGATGACCTGGCCGCCTTCCGGCCCGAATGGGTAGAACCGATTCGCTCTGAGTATCGGGGCTATGAGGTCTGGGAGCTGCCGCCTAACGGACAGGGTCTGATCGCCTTGCTGGCGCTCAATGTACTGAAAGGCTTCGATGGTCTACGGCTGGGCGAGGTAGACACGTATCACAAGCAGATCGAGGCCATCAAGCTCGCCTTCGCCGACGGCCAGTTCAGCATCACCGACCCCGCGTATATGCGGGCGAGCGTGGAACGGCTGCTCTCAGATGCTTATGCTGCCGAGCGGCGGGCGCTCATTGGTCCGCGGGCAGGCTTGCCCGAAGCGGGGGAGCCTGCCCGGGGTGGTACGGTTTATCTCGCTGCTGCAGACGGTGAAGGCGGAATGGTCTCGTTTATCCAGAGCAACTTCATGCAGTTTGGCTCCGGCGTGGTTGTGCCTGGGACGGGGATTGCGCTGCAGAACCGGGGTCATGGCTTCTCACTCGATCCGGAGGCGGCGAACCGGCTGGAGCCGGGCAAGCGCACGTACCATACGATCATTCCGGGTTTCGTGACAAGGGACGGCGGACGTGAGGCAGTTGGACCCTTCGGCGTCATGGGCGGATTAATGCAGCCGCAGGGCCATGTGCAGACGATCATGAACACGCTCGATTTCGGCCTGCATCCCCAGGCGGCGCTGGATGCTCCGCGATGGCAGTGGACCGGTGGCCAGACCGTGCTCGTAGAGCCCGGCTTCCCGGTCTATATAGCCCAGGCATTGGCAAGGCTGGGCCACGACGTTAAGATCTCGGCGGATAGCGGATCGTTTGGCAGGGGCCAGCTCATCTGGCGCGACCCGGCTACAGGTATCCTGTGCGGCGGCACGGATTCACGGACGGACGGTATCGTGGCGGTGTGGTAGCGGTGGCTAGGGCAAGGAGGCAGGGCAAGGGAGGCGAGGGCAAGTTGCATGGACAGTTCAGCGGCCTTCGCCTCTTTGCTCTGCTTATCCCGTTGTCAGAAAGCTTGGCTGGTAGCGAATTTCCCGCGAGGATGAGTGACAGGGCGGATATCGCGGATAGGGCGAATTGTTATGGTGCATATTTTCCCTTATTAGCTGCATAACGGAGGTTCTACCGGATTTATGGAGCATATGTTCCGTTATTGGAAAACTAACCATTGGTTACCTTGGCATTGGCAGCGAATAGTGGAAAATAGAAGCCATATTCTTGATTTCATGTCCAATATGGACAGTATAGCGCGACGCCAACTGATGTGAAGCCGCTCACCTTGCATTTCTTATTTCGATTCGCTCTCCCAGGAGGTACAACTACAACATCTTTTGATGAAAGAGGGTACCGGGCGCTTGAAACAGCAAGGTGTCTAGAATCCGCTTCATCGTCCTTCGGTTGAGTCGGGCCACTGGGACGAAGAAAAGACCTGCAATTCTTTTGTGAAACTGGCTGTGTCGGGGTAAGGGCTCTGCAATTGTAGCAGCCGCTCGATCATGTGCCGCATCTCTGCCGATATCTCCAGTTCCTCCTGCCAGCTCGGTTCGGGAGCATCCGCTGCCCCGGTATCTGCAGCAGTCTCCGGTTCATACATGGAATAGAGCATGAACAACATAAAATGGCCGATATCTTCCAGATCGGACGCTGGTTCGGCGGCCTTCCTGGGTAGGGAGCGCGGGTTGCCGAGCCAACGGTTCCATCCGGCACGACGAGGAGATGGTTGCGCGAGAGGAGGTTCGCCAATTCTGCGAGCCAGGCCAAAATCAATCAGTTGGATCCCGCCTTCCCTAAACAGCACATTCGGAATGCGCAGATCGAGATGAACGTAACCCTTGGAATGGATGTAGTTGACTAGCTCCAGAAGCTGAAGGGTGATCGCGGCACACCGGCGCTCGTCGAAGCGCTGGCCCTGCCCGAAGATGAGCTCCTCCAGCGTGTCTCCCTGCAGATAAGACATAATCAAGAGATGGCTTGATTCGCGACCACCGGTGACATGCTCCCGAAAGGATGGCAAATTAGGATGCTGAAGTGTCCGTAGGACCTCTGCTTCCCTGGTCAGCAGATGATTCGCGAGTGCTCCTTTGCTGGGCCGGGCCTGCTTTACCGCGACCTGGCTGCCATCCTGGCTGTCCACAGCCAGATACGTCAGGCCGTAGCTGCCCTCGCCCAGCAGGCACTGTACGGTGTAGCGCTGCCTCAGTACAGCACCGGGGTCAAGCGGATAGTCCCGCCATGAGGCGAGAGCGGTGCGGATGAACGATACAAAGGCCATTGGCAGATGCTCCTAATCAGTAGTCGCAGACGCTCCGTCTGCCTGAAATCCAATCCTTATGGACTAATAGTAATGCAATTGCCCGACGGCCGCCACCGTCCCTCATTCTTTACATGCCTTTCAGTTTCTTTTCAGGTTGCCATGATAGGATAGGAGCAGAGGAGAGTCTCTCCCGGTTAGGCGCAGTGCTGCCTGATTGGAGGTCTTCCAGCCTTAGTTAGGCAGATGACAGCTGTTAATCCTTTGATGAGGTGATCACGATGTTGGATCGATTAATTAGGAAGGTTAAGCACGCATTAGGCGGCTCCAAGCAACGGGGCTATGGCAAGTATTCCAGCAGTGGACACAGAGGGCAAGGGCGGCATCCCGGCAATGGTCAGCAGGGCTACGGACGTCGATACTCCAGCAGTGGTCCCAAGGGTTACGGACGCCACTACTCCAGCAGCGCAGGCCATCGCGGCCGCAAGTATTCCTCATCCGATCACAAATACGGCAGACGCGGCGGCCACCGGCAGTATAAGAATCGCTTTGGGAGCTCGTCTTAGTCAAGGAAATACACGTATTCACAAGATAAAGCAGGTCCGCTTGGAATCGAGCGTGGATGTAAAACTACATTCAGTGGCTCGGGTCAGCGGGCCTTTTTGATTTTTACGAATGAGATTATATTGATCAACTGACTACTTGCAAAATTGAGCGGGGAAAGCAAAATGACTACTCATAATGGGGGCGGTAGCGTGGATCGAAATATGTCTCTGCCCTCCCCCCAAGGGGCCCAGCCACATACTCTGTATAGGGCGTGAATTGAAATGCCAGCGTTATGTCTTCTATTTTCCGCTATTCGCCGATTATCGCAACATCTGGAGGTTATATGGCGCATATTTTCCGTTATAGCCGAGGAAAACCTTAAAACTAGCTAGGAAAAACTGAAATAACGGAAAATATGTGCCGCTAGATCATGAATGACATCGAAATAAACAAAATAACGGAAAATAGAAGCTGTATTATTGCGCCAGCCGTGTGGTTTCTCGCAATCAGCGTCTGCCTCCTCCAATCGCCAAAAAGCTGCCACTCCCTCATCCAAGGGGGAATGGCAGCTTGCTTTAGTCCTGGATCTAGTTGGTAGTCCATTCCTCGACGCTCGTCGCATAGTAACGGTAGTCGTGGACATAGGAGGCTTCCATGATATCTGCAAAAGCCCAGTGCGCCTCGGTGAGATCTGACCACGGCGATGCCGCTGGCACCTCCAATGGCATGCGCTGCAGATAGCGATTCACGATCGTCACCGCTTCGGCTCGACTCACCGAGGCGTTGGGGCGGAACGTACCATCTTCGTAACCGCTGACCCAGCCGGCTCGCGAAGCAGCTGCGACCGCTGCAGCAGCCCAGTGACTGTCGGTGTCGGAGAAGCCTGGTACGGTGCCCGCCTCGGGCTGGGTGATGTTAACCAGTGCTTGGACCAGCTCTGCGCGTGTGACCTTGCGTTCCGGTGCGAAGCGTCCATCGCCGTATCCTTGAAGCCAGTTATGCTGGGTCGCCCACAGAATGTCACCCGCAGCCCAGTGGGTCTGCAGCACATCCTTGTACCCGGCGGAGCTCATACCCGGAGTTGGCTTATCAATGATTCTGCTCAAGATAGCGGCCAGCTGTGCCCGGGTCAGCCCATCGTTGGGGCGGAACGTCCCGTCAGGAAAGCCTTTAAGATAGGCGTTATGCTCACCCGATTCGATCAATGTAGGCTCCATTTCAAAGCTGTAAGGCACAATTGTCGTTCCTACATGAATCACACCTTGACGGATGTGACTGTCAAGCTCGATGGTCTCTTCTCGACTGTCGTTTCTGCTATCGTAGAGATCATATCCATCGGCCACTGCCAGGATGTAGTAGTCGCCAAACGCTGGGACCATCCAGGCATATTCGCCTGTAATCGAGCTAATCTGGCTATTGGCATTATCCTGTGGTGCAAACCCAGGCAGGCCAGGGAGATTTACCTTGGTGTCTGGTGTGCGACCCTTGGAGCGGTTAAGCTCTGTATCTGACCAATACAACGTGACGTTCACCCCGTGAATCGGGTTGCCAGTGATACGGTCGGTAATGATGCCGAAGGGATCAATCAGTTCGTCGTTGACTGTTGCATTGCCTTGACTGTCTACGATGAGATGCATGAGTTGTCCTGCCAGCAACTCACCTTGGCTATTTTTCGCTGAAATGACCAGTTGGTACTCGCCCGGTGAGAGAGAATTTAGAACCAGCTTACCGTCTTTGTCTACTTTATAATCGCCTGAGATCGCCAGGCCTTGCGGTGTATATACCTTCGCCTCCAGCGGCAACTGCAAGGTTAGACCCGCAGAAAGTGCTTGTTGACTCCTGGCAGAAAGCGTTACACTCTTGACCGGAGAAGAAGCAGGTGGCGCTATATATACCGGGGTGGTTGTCTGTCTGCTCAGTGTTCGGAAGCTAACAATGGGACTATAAGCTGTACCCAGCTCATTGGTAGCGTAGGAGCGGACATAATAAACCGTATTCTCTGTCAGTCCGTCCAACAAAAGGTCATAGGATTCAATGCCGCCTTCATCCGCTACAACGATCTTGCCATTGTCAACTGTAGGGTTCGGCGAAAGGCTGAAGATCACCCCGCGTTCAGTTACCGGCTTGCCGCCGCTACTAGCGATGTTGGATAGCACAATGGCGGACGTATATTGAATCTCTTGAATGGAAGTGGCAATGCCAGCAGCCGGAGTGAACAGTAAAAATTTATTGTTATTTAACCAGCTGTTGCGCTCGGGACGACGCAGAGTCGTTCCATAATAGGCGTTGAACTGGACGTACTGTTCCCCGTGGGTGACAGCAGGCATCTCAGTTTGCAAGCGCCAGTATTTGTAGCCATCGTTAATGAAGCTCAGTGAATTCACAAGAATTAGATCATAAGCCTCGCTGCCGATGATTGCCTCGACCCGGTCTGTCAGCATATCGGTTTCGGCTTCAAGAAGGAGGGCGTCACCAGGAATAAACTCGTTGTCACCATTCTCCAGATCCAGAATCCACCCGTCAATCCAATCCTCCACATCTGATTCCGCCAAGACCAGCACCTGGAAGGTGATATAGGATTCCAGTCGTCCGTCGCTGACAGTCAATGTTATCTGGGTAAGTCCGTTTTGTCCCGCTGCAGGCGTAATCGTAACTGTCCGGTTCCCGTCCTGCCCGCCAAGCGTAATACCCTGTATAGGAACCAGCGTTTCATCGGAGGAGCTAGTGTTGACAATCATCTGGCCGGGTGAAAGGATACCTCCACTAATTGTAAAAGGCAGGGTACCTGTCGACTCGTTGACCTTTAGTACTTGATTTGGGATAGAAGTTGCTATAGGCTTACTCGGCAACACAGTAACGTACAACTGTCTTTCTCCCGTAAGCGCGCCTCCCGGTCCGCTATTCCCTTCGTCGTCCACATGTACATCCATCGTCACTAAACCAAAAAAGTTGAGTGGTGGTGCATACCGCAGAGTAGCCAGTGCCTGATTAACAGCGGTCTTGCCGCCGCGAAGAGTAACAGAGGTGCTGCCATTGGCTCCAGCGATAATCGAGGTGCCAGTTGCAGTGCCTAAATGGATACTGCCCAGTGGCACACTCAACTGAAGCGTAATTTGAGCTCCAACCGTGTCTTCCGCGTCAACATCCAGAATGTACGTATCGTATAGCAAATCGACAGTGTCGGTATTTTCCATGATGGTAACAGATAAAGGTGCATCCGCATCCTCCACCCAAGTGGCTTCGATGATGTTGCCACTGATTTCGCGTCCGGTCAGATCGTTCAGGTAACTGCCCTCGCCTTCCAACATAGGCATGTAGCCGACCAGACCAGTTTCCTTACCCGTGAGCAGATTGTTTTTGTTGTCCAGCAGTTCTTGCTCTGTACGGGCAGTATCCCAGAAGCGTACATCACGGATTTTGCCCTTGAAATAGGCATCTTGGCCCCAATGGCTGCGCCCGATGTAGTTAATGGCACGCGGAGTATCAACGATGAGGCCAACATAACCGCTTGCTTTTAAAACACCGTCCCAATAAATGTAGCCCATGCCGGCATCATCAATAATGACTTCCACGTGAACCCACTCCCGAACAGGGAAGATGTCATTGACGATGATTTCGCCAGCCTGGTTGTCCATGGTGTAATTATGCATGAACATCTGGCCCGTGCTGCTGCGAAAGCCGACCATAATGTTCTGTCCGGGACTGCCGTTGCCGAAGTCGAACAGACGGGACCAGGCGGCATAAGGATTCTCCGCGTAAACCCACGCTTCAAAGGTCATCTCGCCTTTAAGCGCCAGATTGTTGACCGTTACATAGCTGTTAACGCCATCAAATTGAAGGAGTTTGGGCGTCAGCGGAAAGATCGGACGCGGCGCGTCATTGACTGGAGTTACGACGATGGATGCCGTCTGGGTACCTGCACTGTAAGCTGTCACGCCACCGTAAACGGTGATATCATGCTTGGTGCGGCCCAGATCTGTAGGCCCCTCGTCGTTGCTCAGATCCCATGCTCTGTAGCTGAGGGTCGCTGTTCCGTGCCAATCAGCAGCAGGGACGAAGCGAAGTCTGACATCGCTCTTAAGCATGCTTGCCGTTTGTGGTGTTAATGGTTCCATATTCCACCACGTATCATTATAATAGGCTTCCCATGATCCATAGCCTGTCATGCCATAGACGGCAATGCCGTATTGGCCAGTGTCGCTGGTAATGGATCCGTCAATCATTTCACTGACCAAGAGGCCAGCACCGCCGTTTGAATCTTCTTCGATTGCAGGAAACGCTGGCGCATGTGTTTCATCCATTACCGGCGCCTGTAGCGGCTCTGCATACAGGGACACAGGCAGTGCCAGTTGGAATAGTAATAAGAGACTCAAGGTGAATCCTGTCAGTGGTGCAAGTCTCAGCTTGAACATAGTAACCCTCCGTTATCATGTATAGTGTCGAAAGCAAGCATACTCCGCCGCTCTGGACATTTTCTGGACAAGAGTAGCCACAAAAAAATCCTCCTTATTCCGCAAACAGGAATAGGAGGACTGGGAGGGGCGCTTACTTCAACTTCACCCGCACTCGCTTGGTCATCAGCCGCATGACCGCCAGCAGAATGACGCAGACAAGGGCGAGCAGGGGCAGACTGACAGCTAAGGACATCCCACTGCTGAGCGCAGGCCAATCGAAACGTTCCGTGACCACCAGGGGCATATCGACACTGGGGCTGATAGCAAAACTAACGCCGATAAGCAGCATAACGGACCCGGCGATGGACACCATTCCGGCCAAGACGCCGTAGCGATAGAACATGCCATTGATAATCCAGCCGAGCAGGTAAAACAAGTACATCTGAAGGACCATGAGCGGCAAGACGGCCAGTTCTGATCCTTCGTAGCCCATGACAGGCAGCCATTCCATGTTCGGCATCAAGGCGTTAATAATGACATGGATGATTGCTCCAGCTGCTGTCACAACACCCGCTACAATCAGGGATGATACAGCCGCGCCTGTAAAGTATGATCTCCGCGTAATGCCTTGCTTGACGTAGAACGTCAGAAATCCGGAGACGGACATCAGGCCGAGTACCAACATGAATATACTGCCTGGCTGAACCGTAAAGTCCAGAAAGGAGCGGTTCATAAATGAATCGTCTCTGAGGTTTAGAAATGTTGCTTCGCTGGCGAAGTAACGCAGACCAAAAAAGAAAATGATCACGCCGCCCAGAAGATACAAAGACCAGGTTAATTGCCATAATGTCATGTCCTTGATGACTTTACTTGTCTGAGATTGGCTCATGAGGGCTCTTCCTCCTCTTCTGTCAGATGAATAAACAGCTCTTGCAGCGACACATGTCCGATCTCCAATCCCGCCGTGCGGCCCTGCTGATGCTGTTCTTCGGATAGCGTGCCATACACCATGACGGACTTCGTACCGCCGAGCTGCTGGGTGCTGAGCTGACGCAGCGGTGCTGCGAAGGCATCTACCGCTGCAGCAGGACCTGTCACGGAGACGCCGCGTTCCAGCAGTTGATCAATCGGTTCGTGCAGTAGAAGTTTACCTTGGTGAATAATGATCACATCCTCGAACAGATAATCCATCTCCGAAACCAGATGGGTGGAGAGAATGATCGTGCGCGGATGCCGCTCATAATCCTCCATAACCTCCCGGTAGAATATCTCGCGAGCCGGCGCATCCATGCCTACATACGTTTCATCAAAGATTGTAATGGGGGCCCGTGCTGCCAAGGCCAGCGTGGCGTTCAGCGCCGACTGCTTGCCGCTGGAGAGCTTGCTGGCTACTGTTTTCATCGGAAGCTTGAATCGTTTGGCCAGTTGCTCTGCATAAGCCATATCAAAATTGGGTCGGTACCGAGCAGCCGATTCCAGAAGAGCTTTGACATGATCGGTTTCATTCGAATAGTCAGTCTGGTGAGCGAACACCACCATGGGCATGATCCGGGTATTCTCAAACGGTGCTTCGCCATCAATCGTCACTCGCCCTTCATCAGGCTCTGTGTAGGAGGCCAGTAGAGAGAGCAGGGTGGATTTGCCGGCGCCATTGCGGCCAATCAAGCCGTAAATCCGAGGCCCAGGAAGCTCCAGCGAAATGTTCCGGATGGCTGTGCTTCTCCTGTCATAGCGGTAGGACACACGGTCCAGATGGATAGGGACGGTCATGATGGCTCACTTCCTTTCGATTGATCGAGTATTTGCTTCAGCTCGTTTGGTGAGATGCCCAGATTGCGAGCCTCATCGAGCATGGGCCTAACATACGTCTCTACGAATTTCTCCTTGCGCTGGACGAGCAGCCGCTCGCGCGCATCCTCGGCTACAAACATGCCTACACCCCGTTTCTTATAAATAATCCCTTCGTCGGCTAGAAGGTTGATCCCCTTGGCAACCGTAAGGTGATTAATTTTGTAAAAGCTCACAAGCTGTGTCGTGGATGGGATTTGCTCATGGGCTTGCAGCTGCTCGCTGACGATTTGGTTCTCAATGCGTTCCTTAATTTGCAGAAAAATCGGTTTGCTGTCGTCAAAGCTCTGGCTCATCTGGACCTCACCTCCCTTGGTTGTTTGTGTTATGGTTATATAGTCATGTATATAACTATAAGTGTGGTCGTGTGCATTGTCAAGAGGGCGCCTGCCTGAATTGCCTGATTGTCAAGCGTAAACGACGGGACTGTGTTATGATACGTAGGAGTAAAAAGCAGAACGTACACCTAAAGGAGAAATTATGACTTTTCAAGAACTGCAATTGATTGCACCGATACTAAAGGCCTTGAATGAAGAAGAATATACAAATCCCACCCCTATTCAAGAGCAGGCGATTCCTGCTGTGTTGGCGGGCCGGGATGTGTTTGGCTGTGCCCAGACGGGTACTGGAAAAACTGCGGCGTTCTCGCTGCCAATCGTGCAGCGGCTGCACGAGCAGCGGGCTAAGAGTGGTGGCAAAAAACAGATTCTCTCGCTGATTCTCACACCAACGCGCGAGCTGGCGCTGCAGATCAAAGAGAATATTGATGCCTACAGCCGATATACGGCTATTCGCTGCGTGGGCATTGTTGGTGGAGTCTCCCAGCGTGCCCAGGAGCTGGACCTGCAGCGGGGAGCGGACATTCTCATAGCTACACCTGGCCGATTGATCGATTTGCTCAACCAGAAGCTGGTCAATCTGAGCCATGTGCGCATCCTGGTGCTGGACGAAGCGGACCGGATGCTGGATATGGGCTTCATCAACGATGTGAAAAAGATTATTGCCGCGATGCCGAAGGAACGTCAGACGTTATTCTTCTCGGCAACTATGCCGCCTGAGATTACTCGACTGGTGAACAGTCTGCTGACAGACCCGGTCAAAGTAGAGATTACGCCGGTCTCCTCCACCGTAGATCGGATTGAGCAGTCTATCTATTTGGTAGATAAGGCTAACAAGCAGAAGCTCCTTGGCGATTTGATGCAGGATGCTTCCATTGCTTCGGCGCTTGTCTTTACTCGGACCAAGCACGGAGCAGACCGCGTGGCGCGTTTACTTGCTCGGGTCGGAGTAACTGCGCAGGCCATTCACGGTAACAAATCACAGAATGCACGCCAAAACGCGCTTAACAACTTCAAGAATGGTACCACTCGGGTTCTGGTTGCAACGGATATTGCTGCGCGCGGAATCGATATTGAAGACCTGTCCCATGTCATCAACTTCAATCTGCCGAATATTTCGGAGACCTACGTTCATCGAATCGGTCGGACGGGCCGTAATGGCATGAGCGGCGTTGCGATTTCGTTCTGTGAATTCGAGGAGCTGCCGTATCTGAAGGACATTCAAAAGCTGATCCGCAAGACGATTCCGGAGGTGACGGATCATCCGTACCCGATGCAGATTACGTCAGCGGCGCAGCTCGCGGCGAGCAAGGCAGAGGCGGAAGTGAGCGGTGCACCTGCTCGCAAGCGGGATGACGGCTCTAGCCGCAACCGCCGCTCCGGCGAGCGCAGCGGCGGCGGGCGCGAGGCAGGAGCTTCCGGCGGCCGGTCGGCGAAGCAAGGCCAGCCGTCTGCAGGCGGTGGCCAGCGCCGCGGCCGTGGCGGAGCGGGCCAAGGCACCGCGGGCGGGGGACGCTCGCCGCAGGCGCGTACGAGCGGCAGCAACGGTGGCGGCGGCCAGCGCCAAGGCAGCCAGGGGCAGGGCAGCCGCCCCGGCCAGCGCCGCTCTGGCGCGGAGGCTTAAGCGAGGGCGCAAGTGCTCGCAGGTGTGGCCAGTCTGGGCGTAGGCCTGGGCTGGCTTCTTCGCGTCTGGTGAGCGTCGGTTGTTGCGCCGCGGATTGGTCGCTCTAAGTAAAGAAACTTTCGCTGGAGCGGTTGTTTGGTGCGGATTGGTTACTCTAAGTAAAGAAACTTTCGTTGGAGCGGTTGTTTGGTGCAGATAGGCTGCTGTAAGTAAAGAAACTTTCGCTGAAGCGGTCGTTTGGTGCGGCTCGGGTCGCTCTAAGTAAAGAAACTTTCGCTGAAGCGGTCGATTGGTACGGCTCGGGCGCTCTAAGTAAAAAAACTTTCGTTAGAGGTAGCTGGTCGTGGGGAGTAGCACCGTGCTGGGCACTAGCGAGGATAGTTGATCATTTGGGACCTATACTCCGACGTTTCAGTACAACTGGATCGCAGGCTCCCCCTCTAACGAAACGGGGTAACGCTATTTACCCCTCATTTGGCGAAATGAGAGGCTCTGGACGAAACTGGTTAGTCTTATATTGCGGATTTGCTCGCTTTTGGCAGGTTTTTGCACCAATAAGACGATGACGTTTCTTTAGCGCGTGCACTTGCCTCATTTTGCCGGAATAGCGTTCTGTCGTTTCGTTAGCACAGCAGGGGGTGGCGTGGCAGAAGCAAGTATTAACTAGAGTGTAAGACACGGAGGGAGCGTTCGTTGATTAAAGTATTGTTCGTGTGCAGCCGCAACAAGTGGCGTAGTCTGACAGCGGAGACGATCTTCAGCAACAAGCTGCCGGGGATCGATGTGCGTTCGGCGGGAACGGAGCAGGGGGCTCGCATTAAAGTGACAGAAGGCCTGCTCGGCTGGGCCGATCTGATCTTTGTCATGGAGAAGCGACATCGGCAGCGGCTGGAACAGCGCTATCCGCAGGCACTCATCGGCAAGCGGATTGTGCGGATGGATATTCCAGATGTGTACCCGTACATGGATGAGGAACTGATTAGTCTGCTTGCGGCGGGTGTCGCGGAGTTCATTGAACTGCCCGAAGACTTCAGTCCATGCTGACGAAACGCCAGTCTATTACACGGGGATGACGTGTACAGCAGCAAAGTGGCGCAGTCTAACGGCGGAGACGATATTCAGCAAGTTCAACAGCATCCATTCGAGCGAGCCAGCTACTACAAGACAAAACCACCCGTATTCGTCAAATGACGAATGGGTGGTTTTTACGCTCTACAATGGGTGGTTTTTCGCTCTACATGGATCAAGCTTAGTCGGTCACCTCTGGTGTCACTTCTTTTCCGACACTATTCACTGGAACGGCGTTTTCGATTGCTTCGGGCGGAAGGTGAATGGGTGGTGCTTGATTGTAGGTGATATCGAAGCTCTCGGAAACTTTTCGTAAATGAACGATGTCGTCTAGCTTTACCGTGTATTCGCTTTCTAATTCAATTCGGCTCGGCAAATCATCCGCTTTGTTCACAACATAGCTGATTGTCATGGTGTCTGTCATTCCAAGATGATTCAGAGCCGATTCATCCAAATTCGTCTTTCCCCCTTGAACCTGCTCACCGGTTAGCTCAAGCCTAAGGATATAGTGATCGTCTTCCTCCGTCAATTGAACGTTCTCAGCATAATCCCTGAATCGATGAAATTGAACAAGCGGGCCATGATTGGCTTCACTTGACATTAGAGCATGCTTCTGTCGGTCGTCGGGAAGTTTGATCCAGTCCCCCGAGATGTTCATAAAGTAGCCTTCCTCTGTCACATAACTTAAAGTGTTTGACGTTTCTCCCGTTGTGTGATGATTGGTATCCCTTGCCTCATAAAACGCCGCTGGTTCTCTGGTGAATTCAGCTTGGCTGGAAATAAAGTTTTTTTCCGTGCTCAGTACCTCACCATCTTTATACATCGTAAATTCCTGCTCGGCTGTATTCCTGGACGAGTAACTATCCACCGAACTGCTAGCCTCTGTAATCCGATCTACAAGTGCTTCCATTTCCTCCTGAGGATCAAGAACGGCCGTATTGCTGCAGCCCACGAGAAGCAGTAGTGATAATGCGGCGGTAGCCAGCCACGCATTTCGTTTGATCATCATAACCTCCGTTCGATTGTGTGATACTTAAATTATGCCATATATGATCCCTCATTTCCATCTTGCTTGACTTAGTGGGGTTGCGGGTAACTACAAAGAACTGAGAATTCGAGCAGAGGAGGCTCCCGATCATGAAGCAGACAACTGCTGTGCACACCGATGTGGATTGGACGAATTGGCTGGCGGCGGACATTCCTGCGTCTGGTAAGGAATGGCTGGACCAGGAGCTTCAAGAACGAATCGACGATGTGGAGGAGTTGCGATGGCTGCTGGACGGAGTCAAGCACAAGCTGGATCTATTCGCGCGCACCTATCCGGACCGACCTTTAGAGCGAGAGCTGAGTGGGGTTTTTCGCACCCACCTGGAACAGCTCGAAGATCGTCAACAAACATGTGCAGCCGACCCGCTAGGTTGTGATTTGGATAGTTTCCTGGCAACGAAGTATGAAATTCGCATGCTGTACAAACAACTGGGAGCCGTTATTGAGGGCAGTGACTGGCAGTCGCCGTGCAAGCGTCTGGGTACGACTACACAGGAAACAAGCGAGCTCGGTTTTGCGCAGACGGAGGAAAATACGTACGAACGCAGCTACGGCAGCGAAGCCGTCAAGGCCTATGAGGCATTGGCACTGCGCGATTGGTATGGTCTCGACGTTTCATCGGATGCTTCCAGTCTCGGGTTCTTGACCAAGTCCGGAATGAAAGCACTAGAGCTGGCCTTGTTTGCATGCAAGCAAGATCGCGCTGGACGTCCGTTCTATATCCAGGAGGGGTTCTACGGTGAAGGGACTGACCTGGCAAAACTGGTGATAGATGAGGCGCAGGAGCTGACGCCCCAGGCGATATATGACGTACTGGAAAGCGGCGAGCCCGTAGGCGGGTTGCTGTTGGATCCAGGGATGAGCTGGCCGGCCAGACCTGCTATCGATCTGGAGGAACTAATGAAACGGGTTAGCCAGTACCGTCGACCAGAACCACTCTACCTCATC
The DNA here is from genome assembly GCF_000378385.1 of Paenibacillus daejeonensis DSM 15491. Lineage (GTDB taxonomy): Bacteria > Bacillota > Bacilli > Paenibacillales > Paenibacillaceae > Paenibacillus_D > Paenibacillus_D daejeonensis. The sequence goes on from NZ_KB899663.1 coordinate 261,581, forward strand.
GTCGATCGGACACTGACCGGAATCGCCAATCCTCTGCTCACGCGTTACGCTTCCATACTGCCGAGCCAGGTTATAGTTGTCAGTATCGAGAGCACGATCAAATATCTGCAGTATGGAATGGATTTGACCAATGCCGGCTTCTTGGCGAGTAGCGGTTCGCGTCTTGCTGATCAGCAGGAGCGTCAACGCTGGATTGACCTGTTGGCGCTGCTGGATGCAGGGGCTTCCCCGCTCACAGCCCGTCAGCTGCCAGAGCCTGAGTTGAATCGGCTTACTGCAAGACTCGCACGTGTTAACCGTAACGCGGCCCTGCTCAGTAGCTTTCTGGACTATCAGCTGAGGCAGGGGACAATCGAGCATTACCAGGGTTCTGTGCCGATAGGCGAGACCTATCTTCTGGAAGGCGAGGCTTGGCGAGGATCCATCGCTTATGTCCGGCTGCCGGAATGCAAGACAGAGGAGCAAGTACAGCGGCGGATAGATGATTTTGTGGCGGCGGCTCCCGGGCGGAGTCACTTTATATCGGGTGGTAGCTTTGGCTTTGACACATTTCGCATGAACGCAGTCAGTGCCAAAGACGGTACAGAGGCTGCGCTTCGCATTTCTGTGGGCCGGGATCCCATCCTACAGCTACTGACCAAACTGCGGTATGTGGACCGTGAGCTATTTCGGCAATCCTGAGCATCTGTCAAAAGAAAGCCTGCGATCACGGATCTAAAATAAACTTCTCAAATATTTAGGTTAGCTATATAATATAATTATTGTAGAGGATAGAGCGGGACAGGAGGAGTAGCGGTGCATAGTGAAATGGAGCAGTTTGTCGCTCACCTGCAGAGGGTGAACCGTCATCTGCGTTCGTCCGTTTTTGAAGGGAATCAGCAACCGGTGACCCGTGTCCAATGGCTGCTGATGCGCCATCTCAAGCGCAGCGGCGGCAGCACGATCGGACAGCTGGCAGAGCGGCTGGACGTACGGGCCAGTACGATGTCGCAGATGCTGGACCGCTTGGAGAAGCAAGGATACCTGGTCCGGCAGCAGGACCCCGCCGATGCGCGCGTTAAGTTGATTCGGCTAACAGAAGAAGGTCACAGCGTCATTGCGCAAACCGAAAAACACTGGCTGGATTCACTGGCTGAGCCGTTTAACAAGCTGGAGCCGGAAGAACGGGAGCAGCTTGCCCGCCTGATGCAGCGGTTGGCCGATCAGATCCAGGGAGGAGAATGACAAGTATGCCTTACGGCAAGTATATCCGCAAGTACTGGAAAGGCTTCTCGCTGGCGATCTTTTTCCTGATGCTGGAGGCTGCCGCAGATTTAATGATGCCGACACTGCTGGCAATGATTATTGACCGCGGTGTGGCGAATCGGGATATGGATGAGGTGCTCCGGCTTGGCGGCATCATGCTGATCATCACCGCTGTGGGGGCGATAGCTGCGAGTATGCGCAATGTTTTGGCCGTGCTCGTATCCCAGCGCTTTGGCACAGAGTTGAGGTCCGATTTATTTCGCAAGATTCAATCGCTCTCCTTTCAGGAAATGAATAGGTTCGAACGGGCTTCGCTCATTACGCGGATGACCAATGACATTACGATCGTCCAGAATTTTGTCGGAGGTTTGATGCGAATATTCGTCAAGGCACCGATGCTGGGCATTGGCGCATTAATCTTGGCGATTCGGCTCAATGCCGGGCTGGCAGTCGTGCTGGGACTGGTCGTGCCGATTGTTGCGGTGCTGGTCATTATCAGCATGCGAATCGGATTCAAACGGTATATGAAAGTACAGCAGTCCCTCGACCGTATCAACAGCGCAGTTCGCGAGTATTTGGGAGGCGTACGTGTGGTTAAGGCGTTCAATCGTTTTACCCATGAAGTAGAACGCTTTCAAAAGACGAACGAAGAACAACGGCACGTCTCAGTACAGGCCATGCTGACCATGGCGATCTTCAATCCTCTAATTATGCTGACGGTAAATCTGGCGGTTGTCGCCATTTTGTGGGTCGGCGGCTCATGGATCAATAATGGGAATTCTTCTACGCAGGTAGGGGAGTTGGTGGCATTTATTAATTACATGACGCAGATTTTGTTTGCTTTGATGATGGTATCGATGGTGTTCAATATGTTTGTGCGCGCACGGGCGGGAACGTCGAGAATTAATGAGGTATTCGCCCGGACGAGTGGGATGGGAGACCAACTGGGTGGGGGAGAGCAGCTAGGAAAAGAGGCCAGCGGACGGATCGACTTTGAGCAGGTCGATTTTTCCTATCCCGACACGACGGGGCTGCCTGTCCTCCGTGGTGTTTCGTTCACCTGCCTGCCTGGGCAGACGGTCAGTATCATTGGCTCGACAGGCTCGGGTAAAAGCACGCTTGCGCAGCTCATCCCCCGTTTCTACGATGCGAGTAGCGGTAGAGTTCGGATGGATGGAATTGACGTTAGCCGTATCGATCCGGCCACACTGCGGGAGCAGATTGCCATCGTACCCCAGAAAACGATGCTCTTCTCCGGGAGTATCCTGGACAATATCCGCTGGGGGCGGGAGGATGCTACGCAGGCTGAAGTAGAGGAAGCTGCCCGGCTTGCGCAGGCTCATGATTTCATCGCGGCGCTCCCTGAGGGCTACGAATCCCGGCTCGGTCAGCGCGGCGTTAATCTCTCAGGCGGCCAGAAGCAGCGGATTGCGATTGCACGGGCGTTGATCCGCAAGCCACGTATCCTCATTTTGGACGACTGTACCAGTGCACTGGATACGACGACCGAGTCCCGAATTAAGGAAGGGCTGCGCGAGTACGCACAAGGGATGACCTGCCTGATGATTGCCCAGCGCATTACTTCCGTTATGGATGCAGACCAGATCGTGGTACTGGATGTCGGGGAGGTCGTGGGCACGGGAACGCACAAGACGCTGCTGCGGGATTGTGAAGTGTACCAGGAGATTTACAAGTCGCAGATTGGAAAGGAGCTGGATGCGTATGTCCAAGGCATCTCAAACGGATAGTTCCGCAGCGTCTGCGCCGCCGCCAATGCAGCACCGCCCCGGCAGGATTGGCGGCGGTCCGGGCCGTGGTGCGCCGGTTGCAAAACCGAAGGCCTTTGGACAGACGATCCGCCGACTATGGGGCGAGGTGAGCGGGGAGCGAAGGGGGCTCGGCTTCATCGCCGTGCTGGTCATTCTGCAAGCCGCGATTACCGTGCTGGGTCCGCTTCTGATCGGTAAATCAATTGATGCCATCGGCTTGGGTGATATGCGGCTGCTCTATCTGCTGGTCATCGCGCTCGGCGCAGCCTATCTTAGCGAGGCGGGCTTCACACTGGTCCAGGGCTGGATGCTGGCCGGGTTATCGCAGCGAATCGTTATGCGACTGAGGCAATCCCTGTTTGCCAAGCTGCAGAAGCTGCCGCTGTCCTATTTTGACAGCCGTTCGCACGGAGAAGTAATGAGTCGCCTGACCAATGATATTGATAACGTCAGCACAACGATCTCCCAATCCACGATTCAGCTTATGAGCGGAGTCATCGCGATCTTCGGGTCGCTTGTCATGATGCTGATCCTGAGCCCCTTGCTTACGCTGGCTGCGCTCATCACGGTACCGCTGGTCTATCTGCTGGCTCGGACGATTACGAAGCGGACCAGCATCATGTTCAAGGAACAGCAGGCGCAGCTGGGTCAGCTGAATGGTCACATTGAGGAGACGATCAGCGGCCAGGAGGTGGTCAAGGCCTTCAATCATGAGGAGCGGTCGATTCAGGATTTCGAAGTCGTGAATAACCGGTTGTATTCGGCAGCTGTAAAGGCTGGCATCTGGTCGGGTTTCATGATGCCGCTGCTCAGTGTTATCAATAATATCGGTTTTGCTGCAATCGCGCTCACAGGTGGGGTACTCGCCGTAAACAATATGATTACCGTCGGCGTCATCGCCAGCTTCGTGGGTTATTCCCGTCAGTTCGTGCGGCCGCTCAACGAAATTGCGCAGATTTACAATGTGCTGCAGGCAGGGGTCGCGGGTGCCGAGCGAGCTTTTGAGGTATTGGATGAGGCAGAGGAGACGGCGGACCGTCCTGATCCGCATCCGCTGGATAAACCACGCGGTCATGTGGTGTTCGAGGGTGTCAGCTTCGGTTACCGCGAGGACGTGCCAATTATCAGCGATGTCAGCTTCGAAGCGGCTCCGGGCAGCAGTACAGCTTTGGTTGGTCCAACAGGGGCCGGTAAGACGACGATCATCAATCTGTTAACGCGTTTCTATGACGTGACCGGCGGTCGTATTTTGCTCGATGGCCAGGATTTAAGGGACTACGCCCGTGACCAGGTGCGCAGCAGCTTCGGTATCGTGCTCCAGGATACGTATTTGTTCTCCGGCACAATCAGAGACAATATTATGTACGGCAAGCCCGATGCCACAGCCGAAGAAGTCGAGGCTGCAGCCCGGTTGGCCAATGCGGACGTATTCATCCGGCGGTTGAAGGACGGCTACGATACGCTGCTGACCGAGAATGGCGGCAATCTTAGTCAGGGGCAACGCCAATTACTGGCGATCGCACGCGTTATTCTAGCTGACCCGCCGATCCTTATTCTTGACGAAGCAACGAGCAGCATTGATACCCGAACCGAGCTGCATATTCAGGAGGCGCTGCTTGCCGTCATGAAGAACCGCACCACGTTCATCATTGCTCATCGCCTCAGTACGATCCGGGATGCCGACACGATCATCGTCCTGGAGGGTGGCAGCGTGGCTGAGCAGGGCAGTCATGAGGAGCTGTTGGCAGAGCAAGGGTACTATCATGAGATGGTCCACAACCAGTTTCGAAACCTTGAAATTCAGCCTAACCCGTAATAGGGCCAATGTCTTGCAGAGGGGTGTCCCACCGTTATCTCAGATGACGAGGGACACCCTCTTTGGCATGCAGATTAGTCTGGGGTAAAGGTAAGCAGTTGACAAATTAATTAGTAATAGTTATTATTACGATTAAATACACAAACCGAGGTGCTCCTATTATGATTAACAAAATACCCGTTACTGTGCTGAGTGGTTATCTTGGCGCTGGCAAGACCACGCTGCTCAACCATGTATTGAACAACCGGGACGGACTGCGCGTGGCTGTCATTGTAAATGATCTCAGCGAAGTGAACATTGATGCCGAGCTAATCGAAAATGGCGGCGGGCTGTCCCGCACCGATGAGAAGCTGGTCGAGATGTCGAATGGGTGCATCTGCTGCACGCTCCGGGAGGATCTGCTCCGGGAAGTGGAACGCTTGGCGCAGGATGGCCGGTTCGATTACATACTGATCGAATCCACAGGCGTCGGCGAGCCGGTACCTGTGGCACAGACATTCTCCTACATTGATGAGACGCAGGGCATCGATCTGACGCAGTTCTGCAGACTGGATAGTATGGTGACGGTTGTCGATGCTTATCGCTTCTGGCACGATTATGCTTCAGGCGAGTCGCTGATGGACCGCAAGCAGGCAGTGGGTGAGGATGATACCCGGGAAGTCGTTGACCTCTTAATCGACCAGATCGAGTTCTGCGATGTGCTAGTACTCAACAAGTGCGACCGGGTCGGGGAGCAGGAGTTGGACAATCTGGAGAAAGTACTGCGAGCGCTGCAACCGCGAGCCCGGTTCATCCGGACGTCGTATGGCCGGATTTCGCCATCGGATATTCTAAACACGGGTTTGTTTGATTTCGATGAGGCGAGCCGTTCTGCAGGCTGGATTCGCGAGATGGAGAGCGAAGGGCATACGCCGGAGACAGAGGAATACGGCATTACGTCGTTTGTCTATGAGCGGTCACGTCCGTTCCATCCAGAGCGTCTCATGGCCTGGATGAGTGACTGGCCGGAGGAGGTCGTGCGGGCCAAGGGCATCGTCTGGCTCGCTACCCGTCCAGATATGGCGCAGAGCATGAGCCAGGCTGGTCCTTCAATCCAGTTCGGTCCCGCCGGGATGTGGGTGGCTGCGCTGCCTGAAGCCGAGCAAACGATGATGCTGCAGGAGAACCCGGAGCTGGCGGAGAGCTGGCATCCGGTTCACGGCGATCGCATCAACAAGGTGGTGCTGATCGGGCTGGCCTTGGACCGCGGAGCGTTGACAGACGAGCTGGATCGCTGTTTGTTGACAGACACGGAGATGGGTGTGCCGGATTGGTCCATCCTGGAGGATCCGTTCCCTAACCAGACAGAGGTGCAGCTCGAGGAGCAACTACGAGAGGAGGTGCTGCAATGAGAGTAACGATCACGCTGGCCTGCACGGAGTGCGGCGACCGCAACTACACGACGACCAAGAACAAGCGTAACCATCCCGAACGCCTGGAGATGCGCAAATACAGTCCACGCCTGAAGAAAGTAACGCTGCACCGGGAAACTCGCTAAAAGTTAATAAAGGCTGCCTATCGTGACTCAGTCGATGGGCAGCTTTTTTACGTAAGTGGAAATTCTCATGCTGTTGAAAAAAGGCCGAAGAGGCACGGAATCGAATCTGGAGAAGCAAAGCGTTCGCCTTTGTCCCCGGATTTCACCCCTAAAAGGGGAAAAATCAAAGAAATCTGGGGACAACAGCGATCGGAAGATCGATCCGTGATTGTAGGTGTTTTTTTTTCAATAGCCTGTAATTCTGTGATCTACATCCGTTTGGAGAAGAAAATCATACTTCCCGGAATGGCAAGGAGGAGCGTTGCTGTCAACACATGGAGCACCTGTGTGCCATCTAGCCGTGAAGCATCGGCCCCATTTACAATAAGTAAAACCAACATCATACCCACCAAAGCAAAAAAGGTAACGTGTGTACTTTTGGTGCTAATATTTTTGGATCGTTCGTCTTTTGGGAAAATGTGCGGTGCTACATAAGCCATCAGCAACTGATTGCAACCCACTGCCAGCAGGAGCATGGACAGGGGGAACTCTCCATTCATCAATGGTTCGTAATTTATATAGATGGCGCATAACGTAACAAGGCTACCTGTAATCAAAAACAACCGTCTATTGTTGCGGCCTTCCCGCAGGTGCTTCATATCATCACTCCTCTATAAACAAGTCTTCAATTCGCGCGTTGAACAGTCTACCCAGCTTGAATGCAAGGGAAAGTGAGGGGTTGTATCGGCCTTTCTCCAATGAAATGACAGTTTGCCTGGACACTTCCAGTTGCTCAGCCAAATCATCCTGGGTCCAGCCGCGCGCCACGCGAAGCTCCCTAATCTTATTTTTCACATGTGCCTCCCCGTCGGCCAACATCTAGCGCTTTTTACTGTAAAGTAAACTTTACTTTGTTGTGTTCCGTATGTCAAGTTTCCTTTACGTTGCAATTTGAATATTTACACGTTATCCCAACTGAGCTACTCTTAAGCAATAGAGAGGAATTGATGTGTTGTGGCGGTCATGAGGATGATCTGGCGTTACATGTTGCCGTACAAGCTGATGTGCGGTGTTTTTGCTGTATGCATACTGGTGGAGGTTGCCTATATGGCGGCTGCCCCGCTCAGTCTTAAGTTTCTGGTTGACGAGGCGTTTGAGCCCCGCGATCTGCAGGTGTTCTGGATCATTCTGCTGGTGCTGCTGGTCGGCGGGATCCTCAATCTGAGTGCGGGGGCGCTGAGCGAGTATGCACTGGGTCATGTAAGCGGACGAGCAGCACGAGCCATGCGGAACGAGCTGTTCACCCATATTCAGAAACAGTCGCTGCCGTTCTATTCCAGGTATCGCGTGGGGGATTTGGTGACGCGATTTGCGTCGGATATGGGGGGCGTGGAGCGAGTCATCCGGGGAACAGCGCCGATGTTTCTCAAGGAATTGCTGAGCGTACTCTTCGGTTTGACGTTGTTGTTCTTGCTTGACTGGCAACTGACGCTGCTCGTACTCGCTTGCTCCACGCTCATGTTTATATTGCCACGATTCGTTCAGCGGCGGGCGGAGGAAGCGCATGCCAGCTATAAGGAGACGCAGGAACGATTCTCCAATACCATAGATGAGATGGTCAAAGGCCATAAAACGATCAAAGGCTTGCATCAGCAGCAGCGATTCCGTATCCTGGCGGGCGGTCAGATCGGCGAGCTGTTTCGGTCCGGCCTGAGACTGCATATGACCAGCTCGTTGATGGAGCGTCTGCCGCTGGCAGCTTTGTTATTGGTGAACGGTTTGATGATCGGGTTTGGCGGTTGGCTGATATTCCAGGATGCCATCACGGTTGGCGATTTTATTGCCTTCTTCACATTATTCATGATGGTCGGACAATCGGGCTCGAATCTGGCTTATCTCATTCCTGCCTTGATTGAGTCGAGCATAAGCATCCGTCGAATCAACGAAGTGCTGCAATATGAACCGGATGTACCGGAATTACCACAAGCACCGGATGTTGGGGAAACTTTTCAGACTCTGTCTATGCAAGGGGTCAGCTTCGGCTATACGTCAGAGACCCTACAGCTCCGCGAGACCAGCCTTCAGGTTGCAGCTGGCAGTTATGTAGCTCTGGTTGGACCTAGCGGCTCGGGCAAAAGCACGGCGCTTCAGCTCCTCTCGCGATTCTATGATCCGCAGCAGGGACGCGTGCTGCTGGATGGCAGGGATCTTCGGGAGCTAAGCGAGGCGTCGTTCCGGCGATTAGCCGTCTTGGTTACACAGGAAACGTTTCTCTTCAATACAACGATTCGGGACAATCTTATCCTGGATCGCGAAAGCATTGACGACGAAGAGATGATCGAAGCGGCCAAGGCCGCGCGTATTCACGACGCCATTATGCGGCGGCCTGATGGCTACGATACAATGATTGAGCACGAGGGCGGGTCACTCTCAGGCGGGGAAAGACAGCGCATTGCCCTGGCGCGGGCATTGATCCGTCAACCAGCGTTGCTAATGCTGGACGAAGTGACATCGGCGCTTGATCCGGCTTCCGAAGCAGAGATCAATGCGTTGCTGGAGAGTATCCGGGGACGACATACGATCGTTTCCGTGACTCACCGGTTGGCTTCCGTTGTACGGGCTGATGTTATCCATGTCTTCCATGAAGGACAAATTGCCGAATCCGGAACGCATGATGCTTTAGTAGCCAAGGGAGGATTATATGCCGAGCTGTGGGCCAAGCAGCACGGCTTCCATATCTCGTCGGATGGCCATAATGCGCGAGTCGATGGTCAGAGATTATCCCGGTTGCCTTTCTTCGCGGACATGGATGAGTCGTTGCTGAACGATGTAGCGGAGCGGTTCGAGAGTCGCGCCTGCAGGGAGGGCGAGCCCATTGTAGTGGAGGGCGAGGAGGGCGATGCCTTCTACATGATTGTCCGTGGCCGCTTTGAAGTGGTCAAGCGAATCGGTACGAATGATCAGCGAGTCGCCGTGCTGCAGGACGGGGATCACTTCGGCGAGATTGCATTGCTCCGCGACATCCCGCGGACGGCAACGGTGCGAGCGCTTGGAGCAGCGACGCTGCTGTCCATGCGGCGAGAGTCGTTTGAACGGCTGACTTTGGATTACCCACAGCTTAAGGCAGCTCTCGAGAAGAGTCTGGAAGAGCGGATGTCTTGACCATAATGAAGCATGAGAACAATAAAAGGAGCGTGGACCTATGTGCCGCAATATCAAGCCATTGTTTAATTTTGATCCTCCCGCGACCGATGAGGAAATTCAAGCTGCCGCTTTGCAATTTGTTCGCAAGATATCAGGTTTTACGAAGCCCTCCAAGGCCAATGAAGAGGCTTTTGATGCTGCAGTTCTGGAGGTGAGCGCAGCGGCACACAAGCTGCTGGATGCGATGGTCACACCGGCAGCGCCACGTGATCGGGAAATCGAAGCACAGCGCGCGCGCGAGCGTTCACAGAAACGCTTTGGCGATTCCCGGCAATAACGGCATTACGGAGGCTAATTGCCCGGGAAATACGTCGCATGACGGCGGATAATGACAGGATTGCTAGTGTGGGGACCATCTTTTGAGATGGTCTCTTTTTTGTCGTTGGTTGACTGCTGTAGCACACCTTTGTTCCTCTATTTGGTCTGCAACCCGTTGATTGTCTGCTGTAACGCACCTTTGTTCCTCTATTTGGTCTGCAACCCGTTGATTGTCTGCTGTAACGCACCTTTGTTCCTCTATTTGGTCTGCAACCCGTTGATTGTCTGCTGTAACGCACCTTTGTTCCTCTATTTGGTCTGCAACCCGTTGGTGGACTGCTGTAGCGCACCTTTGTTCCTCTATTTGCCCGGCAAGCCGTCGGTCATCTGCTGTAGCGCACCTTTGTTCCTCTATTTGCCCGGCAAGCCGTTGGTCGTCTGCTGTAACACACCTTTATTCCTCTATTTGGTCTGCAAGCCGTTGATTGTCTGCTGTAACGCACCTTTGTTCCTCTATTTGGTCTGCAAGCCGCTGGTTGTCTGCTGTAACGCACCTTTGTTCCTCTATTTGGTCTGCAAGTCGCTCCGCTTGTCGTCTGCCGTCAGAGCCAGGCATAAACGTCTCTGACAATCACTCGACAAGATGACTTAGTTATGGAATCCTTTGTTGACACTTCATTAAATAACAAAATATAATTATATATGATACTAAATGATAATATATTGGAGGTAAACGATGAAGCAGGGCAAGCTGGGTATTTGTATCATTGGCGCAGGCAGAGCGGGAATGATCCATGCGATGAATTTTTGCAGGAGCATCCCTCGGGCGTCCTTGCGTGCCATTGTCGATCCGAACCGGGAGACCGCCGAGCGGGCCGCCAAAGAACTTGACGTCGAGCAAGTGTATACGGATTATCGGGAAGCACTGGCAGATGAGACCGTGGACGCAGTCGTCGTCGTAACACCAACCGTTTATCACCGCGAGATCGTACTGGCTGCTGCGGCGGCAGGCAAGCACGTGCTTTGCGAGAAGCCAATGGCAATGAACGAGAGCGAATGCGATGACATGATTGCGGCTTGTAAGGCAGCAGGTGTCAAGCTCCAGCTGGCATTCATGCGTCGGTTCGACGAGAGCTTCGTGACTGCAAAACGCCAGATTGACGAAGGATTGATCGGAGAGGTTGTATTGGTCAAATCATTAACGAGAGGGCCGAGTACGCCCCAACCGTGGATGTACGATATTCGCAAAAGCAACGGTGCGCTGGCAGAGGTCGGCAGCCATGATATTGACGCCTTGCGCTGGTTCGCTGGTTCGGAGATAACGGAGCTCTACGCTGTAGGCGGCAACTACCGGTGCCGCGAGATCGCAGAGGAATACCCTGATTTTTATGACAATGTAGCACTTACAGTCCGTTTTGCAGACGGCAAGTCGGGCAGCATGGACGGCGCGATGGGCGTGCAGTACGGCTACGATAGCCGGGTTGAGATTCTGGGAACAGAGGGGGTGATCTTCCTGGGGCAGACACATGAGCGGACGATTCTGACAGCCACGAGAGACAAGCATCTGCACCGGCCGTTCATGAACAGCTGGCGTTCGCTATACAAGGAGGCTTATTGGGCCGAGGATTGCGATTTTGTGGACTGTATTCTGGAAGACCGCGAGCCTCGGGTCACGGGCTTGGACGGGAAAATGGCGGTCCGTGTCGTAGAGGCGGGCAATCGTTCCCTGAGCGAAGGCGGCGTCATCCGTCTGGGGAAAATATAAAAAAACAACCCTCGCCGACTAGGCGAGGGTTAGTTCTATATCCGCTTCATTCAGTTCGGCGCTCTGCTCCGGCGTGATCCGGCTGTCAGTAATCAGCAGGTCAATCTGTTCCGGGGCGGCAAACTGGACGAACGAATTTTTGCCAAGCTTGCTGCTGTCGCATAGCACGAAGGTCTGAGTGGCGACCTGCACCATCATTTTCTTGAGCTCCGCCTGATGAATGTCCGGGGTGGTGCAGCCCTTGGTCGCGCTAAAGGCGTTGGTGCCGAGAAAGACCTTATCGACATTCAGCTCAGCCAGCATGTTGGTTGCAAACGGGCCGACGGTACAGTGAAAGCTCTTGCGCAGGCTGCCGCCGATGAGCACGACCTGGACACCTTCATACGGCTCCAGACAACGGGCGATCTCCAAATCGTTGACGATGACAGTGAGATTGCGTCGATCACGCAATAGCCGAGCCAGCTCCAGCGTTGTCGTGCCTGTATCCAGAATGATGATATCTCCGTCATCAATCAGCTTGGCAGCGGTTTGCGCGATTTCACGTTTTTCCTTGAGGTCGCTCACATGTTTGCTCTGATGATCCGCTTCAAAGCCCACTTTGCCATAATCGCTCGGAATGGCGCCGCCGTGCGTCCGTTTGATCAAGCCGGCCGCCTCAAGATCCCTCAGGTCACCCCGAATGGTTGCCGGGGATACATTGAAGCGGGTTATAAGATCGGGCACGAGCACTTTCTTCTTCTCATTCACCCAGTTGACGATAGCTGCCTTGCGTTCTTCTGCAAACAGCGGATCCGTAGTTCTATCCATAAGGCAAGCTCCTATTCCCATCCGTATTAGCACTACTGTTAGATGAATTATATCATTTGTTGTTGTTTGAAGACAATAGATATCAAGCGATATTAAATAATCATTTACAATCTAAAAACGTTAACATATAATCACAATATGACAATAAAGAACAATAAACATCAGAAGGAGAGAGGCTCATGATGATAGCGGCAGAAATGGCCGGCATTCAAAATGTGCGACTGGTCAAGCGCTCCCGGCCGGAAATCGGCGATCACGAGCTGCTGCTCCGAGTCAAGCGTGCCGGCATCTGTGGAACGGATCTACGGATGATTCGCAATGGCGTACCGGGTGTCAGTGAGGAGACGCCGCGGGTGCTGGGCCATGAGATGAGCGGGATCATTGAGGCAGTCGGGACCCGTGTCAGCGGGTACGCTCCTGGTGATCACGTGGCAGTCGCTCCCAACATGGGCTGCGGTATTTGCGATAGGTGCGTTCGCGGCGATACGCATCTGTGCCCGGATTATCGTGCACTCGGCGTTCAATTGGACGGTGCTTTCGCCGAGTATGTGCGGATCCCGGAGCAGGCGGTGCGCAGCGGCAATGTTGCCATATTGCCGGAGGGAGTGAGCTTTGAGGCGGCTGTGCTGGCCGAACCACTTTCTTGTGTGTACAACGGCATTTTGCAATGTCCGATCCGTCTGGGTGACGATGTGCTGATTCTGGGAGCTGGCACCATCGGCATTCTCTATGCTCAACTGGCCAGGCGTGCTGGAGCAGGTCGGGTGTTCCTGGCTAACCGTTCCTTAGGTCGGCTGGAGTTGGCCAACACGATCGACCCCGCACTACTAACGATTCCTGTCGCGGACTTGGAGATGCGGATTGGTGAGCTCACCGGCGGACGGGGCGTCGATGTGTGCGTAACTGCCAACCCTTCACCAGAGTCGCAGCGCCAAGCTGTGGAGTTAAGCGCGTTGAACGGCCGCATCAATTTTTTTGGCGGGTTGCCCAAGGCATCGGAGCAGGTTAGCCTCAACACCAACGCGATCCATTACAAGCAGCTGATGGTGACTGGCTCAACCAAGGCGAATACCGCGCATTTTCGGCAGACGCTGCAGTTTCTGGCAAGCGGATTGATTGATGCTGCGCCGCTCATCTCGCAGACATATTCAATTGATCAATTCGATGAGGCACTGGCACATGCGATGAGCTCACAGGGAATTAAGACGTTGATATCGTTCGACTAGCGGGGAGGAAAAAGCATGCTTGTCTTGACTGCGGATATCGGGACACAAGGCACCAAGGTGGCGCTTGTCCGTGCGGACGGCACAATAGCTGGCAGCAGCTTTCGTCCGTCCAAGCTGCTGCATGGAGCTGGCGGCACGGTGGAGCAGGACCCTGCGGATCTCGTGCGCTCGGTGACGGAGGGAATGCGTGAGGTGCTGCAGCGCATTGGCAGCCGCTCTGTCGAAGTGGCCGCGATTGCTCTGGATGGACAGATGGCGGGCATCCTCGGAATTAATGAAGCCTGGGAGCCAGTCACACCTTATGATTCCTGGCTGGATACCCGCTGCGGCGCGATGCTGCCGGAGCTGCGTGCCTGGGGGGAATCGGAGATCATGGCCATTACCGGTGCCCCGGTCTCCATAGCCCATGGCGCGAAGAAGCTCTGGTGGCGGCGAGAACGTCCGGAAACCTACAGCCGCATCGCCAAATTCGTCGTACCCAGCGCTTATGTCGCTGGCGTATTGGCGGGTCTCCGGGCGGAGCAGGCTTTCATCGATGAGACGCATCTGCATTTCTCCGGCTTTGCGGATGGACAGGCAGGCGACTGGTCGGAGACGCTGCTGACGGCATTCGGAATGGAGCGGGGCAAGCTGCCGAATATCGTCAGACCGTGGGATATCATCGGCAGTCTGACTGCTGCATGGGCACAAGAATTGGGGCTGAGGCAGGGGACACCGATTGTGGCAGGCTGCGGCGATACGGCTGCTTCGGCGCTTGGAGCGGGGCTTGTGCGGAGCGGCCAGTTGCTGGACATCGCGGGTACAGCCTCGGTCCTCGCCTGCGCGGTGGACCGGTATCGGCCGGATGTGACAGGGAGGACGTTGATCTATGCCCGATCCGCTGTTCCGGGACTATGGGCTCCACTTGCCTATGTCGGCGGCGGTGGTCAGTGCTTGTCCTGGTACCGGGAGCAGTGGGCTGGCGTGGGGGAGGGCCTCACGTACAGCCAACTGAACGAGCTGGCTGCGGCCACGGCTCCCGGCTCCGACGGCCTGCTCTTCATTCCCCATCTCAGCGGCAGGGTCTGTCCGGCCGACGAGATGCTGCGCGGCGGGTGGCTCGGATTGCACTGGGGACACGGCAAGGGAGCCTTGTACCGTGCCATGATGGAATCCATCGCCTATGAATACAAGCATTACGCCGCTGCTGCTGCAGAGCTGGCTGGCCCGCTGAATCAGTCGGAGATCCTCTGCACGGGCGGTGGTTCGCAGGCGGAGGTATTCAACTGCATCAAGGCCGATGTGCTAGGCATCCCGCTCCGCACCGTCGGGCAGCAGGAGACCGCACTGCTGGGAAGTGCGCTGATTGCCGGCTATGCGGTCGGCCTCCATACGGATCTGGCAGATGCCGCCGAGTCGTGGACCATCCGCGAGCACAGCTACGAGCCGAATCCCGCCAACCGGGCAACCTACGACCGGGCTGCTGCCCGATACCGCCTCGCCGTGGATGGCCTCGCGGACTTGTACCGGCGTATGGCGTAGCTTTGCAAACGATGACTCTATCGCACGTGCACAAGCCACAGAACGTGTGAGGCGACGAGTGATGTGCACAAGCGACAAACGACGGTTCTGCTACAAGCTACGTGCTGCGACAAGCGACCTGTGCGACAACAAACGACGTTTAATGTGATTGCCCTGCCGCCATTTGCCGCCGGACCCTGGTGCGCTGGGAGCGGCGCGCGGCAAGAAAAACCATATATGTAAGGCGATAAGCACTGTAGCGGCAGTTACCATTCAACGACACACAATTGAAAGAAAGCAGGTGCATCATGCAACTGGAGCGCAATACGAGGCCTACGTTTTATTTTATCGGCGTCACGACTGGTCAATCCTCCATTATGAAGCTGTTCCCGCTATGGGCGGAGGCCCTGGGACTGGGGGATGCACAGATCAAGGGGATGGACATTGCCATCCATGCGGAGCCGGAGGCTTACCGCCAGGCGGTACGGCAGATCAAGGACGATCCGCTGGCGCTGGGGGCGCTGGTGACTACGCACAAGATCGACTTGTTCCGGGCTGCGCGCGATCTGTTCGATGAGCTGGACCCCTATGCAGTGATGTTCGAGGAGCTCTCCTCGATCAGCAAGCGGGACGGCAAACTGGTCGGCAGCGCTAAGGACCCAATCTCCAGCGGCTTGTCCATGGAGGCCTTTATCCCGCCTGGCTTCTGGCAAGCAGGTGGGGAAGCCTTCATCATGGGAGCGGGTGGCAGTGCACTGGCGATCTCCTCCTACCTGACGCGTCAGGAGCACGGGACGGATGTGCCTTCCCGCATCACGCTCAGCAACCGCAGCCAGCCGCGACTGGATTCCGCGCAGGAGCTGCTGAGTCGGATCGACACGGAGGTGCCGTTCCGCTACGAACTGTGCCCGCAACCCGAAGACAATGATCGTGTCCTCCACGAGATCCCGCCCCATTCGCTGATTATCAATGCTACTGGACTGGGCAAGGACCGGCCGGGCTCGCCGCTGTCCGATGACGCGCTGTTTCCGGCAGACAGTCTGGTCTGGGAGCTTAATTACCGGGGCGACTTGAAATTCATGCATCAGGCGCGGAGCCAACAAGCAACACGTGGGCTGCATGTCGAGGACGGGTGGGTATACTTCCTGCACGGCTGGACACAGGTGATTCAGGACGTCTTCCAACTGACCATCGATGAGCCGACATTCCGGCAGCTGGAAGACATCGCATTGCAGCTGCAGCGGGCGGCCAAGTGAAAGGAGCAACAGTACCGATGAACATATCCAACGACATGTCTCCCTTTTCCATATATTTCAGTCTCAACAACGGCCTCTCGGATACCAAGCCGTCGCTGAAGCGGATGCTGTCGCAGATGCGAGGCATGTATGCCGACGATACAGCCTACGCCAATCAACTGGCGCAAGCTGACTCCTTGCTGTATGAATTTCATGAGCTCGGCATCCCGGAATCGCCGGGCAACCTGGCTTTTGGCACGAGTATCGTCTATCCGGGCAAAGTGGGCAACGAGTATTACATGACCAAGGGGCATTTTCATACCATTCTCGATACGGCAGAGGTGTACTACTGTATTGGCGGGCAGGGGCTAATGCTGATGGAGAGTCCGGAGGGCGACTGGGCGGCAGAGCCATTCACGCCGGGACGGGCGGTCTATGTACCGGGTCGGTACGCGCACCGCAGTATTAATACAGGCCATGAGCCGCTCATTACCTTCTACACCTTCCGTGCCGATGCAGGACATGATTATGGAACCATCGAGTCCAAGGGCTTCCGTAACATTGTTATCGAACGGGACGGCCAACCAGCCATCATAACGAATCCAAAATGGGCCTAGGAGGCGGTCAACCATGTCAACCATCGTATTGGTGACGCCGAGGTCCTACGGCAAGCACAGCACTGAACCGATTGAGCTGCTGCGCCAGGCTGGCTGTGAGGTCCGCCTGAACCCGCACGGCCGCATTCTGACTAAGGAAGAGATGAGGGAAGCGATTCAAGGCGTACACGCAATCGTCGTCGGGGTTGATCCGTTGGATCGGGACGTCCTACAGGCAGCGGAACAGCTGCGGCTCATCGTCAAATATGGCGTCGGCACCGATAACATCGACCTGCAAGCGGCGGCCGAACGGGGAATTCCCGTCCTGACTACGCCCGGCGCCAATACAGAAGCGGTCGCAGACTATACATTCGGGCTGATGCTGGCCGCCGCCCGCCGGATCGTCCCGATTGACAGCGGCTGCCGCAGCCTCGATTGGCGCAAGCAGACCACGATCGATGTGAGCGGTCGTACGCTCGGTCTCGTCGGATTGGGCCAGATCGGCAAAGCGGTCGTGCGTCGGGCAGGCGGCTTCGGCATGCAAATTATTGCGTTTGACGCCTACCGCGATGAGACCTTCGCAGCACAGCATGCGGTACGCTACGCCGATACACTGGATGAGCTGTTGGCACAAGCGGATTTCGTGTCGCTGCATGTACCGCTGACCGGCGACACCCGTCATCTCATTGGCAGGGAGCAGTTGGGAAGCATGCGCCAGAGCGCGGTCTTGATCAACACTGCACGAGGCGGTCTGATCGATGAGGAGGCACTGCTAGAAGCACTGCAGCAGCAAAAAATTTGGGGTGCTGGTCTAGACGTGTTCGAACAGGAGCCGCCCGCGCGGCCAGAGCTGCTGACACTCGACAATCTCGTGATCGGCTCGCACTGCGCTGCCTCGACAGTACAGGCCATTGATAATATGGGCCATCTGGCGGCCCGTCATATTCTTGATTATTTAAGTGAGGTGAAGCACGGATGAAGCTTGGCATACATGCTTACGCCTGGTGCTCGCAGTGGAGCAATGAGACGCTAGATTTGATCGACCGGGCCCAGTCGCTGACCTTGGATTTTATTGAACTGCCGCTGATGACACTGGATACGTGGGATAGCCGCGCTGTGCGCGAGCGGCTGCTGGCGACCGGGATGGAGGCTGTCACTTCCACCGTCCTGCTGCGCGGGACGGACATCACAAGCCCCGATCCTGAGGTGAGGCGGCGCGGGATCGACTATCTCAAAGCCTGTGTGGAGGCGACAGCGGCGATCGGCGCGACCAGCTTCTCAGGCGTGGTGTACGCCGAGCATGTGAAGCCAGCCAATCGCAGACCAACGGAGCAGGAATGGACGTGGGCGGCTGAGGGACTGCGGGAGGCGGCCCGCCTGGCCGCCGCCCATGGTGTACAGATTGGACTGGAGCCCGTGAATCGGTATGAGTCCAATCTGGTTAACACCTGCGAGCAGGCCCTTCAATTGAAGTCGATGATTGACGAGCCCAATATCCGTATTCATCTGGACACCTACCATATGAACATCGAAGAGAAAAGCTTTGAGGAAGCCACCCTTGCCGCAGGAAGCGACTTGATCCATTACCACCTGTGCGAGAATGACCGTGGCATCCCTGGCACGGGCTTGGTGGATTGGGATGCGCTGTTCCGCGCACTGGCCCAGTTGGATTATCGCGGGTATGCGGCGCTGGAGTCGTTCGTTGATGTGACAGACAACATGAACACGTGGGTGTGGCGTCAGCTGGCGCCAAGCGGCGATACGCTGGTTGAGGAAGGCGTGGCCTTCATTCGCGGCATGATGAAGAAGCACGGGCTGGGAGCTCGATGAAGGGGGAGAAATAAGTGAGCAATCTGACAAACGGTGCAGATAGGATAGAGGAGCGAAGATATGCCGGCGGCTTCCCGAAGGTAGGGATTCGGCCGATCATTGATCGGCGCAAGCTGGTCAAGGCGGCACTGCGGGAGATGACGATGGAGCTGGCTCACCGGGCGGCC
Source organism: Paenibacillus daejeonensis DSM 15491 (assembly GCF_000378385.1). Classification (GTDB taxonomy): domain Bacteria; phylum Bacillota; class Bacilli; order Paenibacillales; family Paenibacillaceae; genus Paenibacillus_D; species Paenibacillus_D daejeonensis. Next base: position 280,515 of record NZ_KB899663.1, read on the forward strand.
CAGGTCATTACGGAACATCTTCGCTATCCTGATGGCTCACCTGTCGAGTGTCTCGTGTACGACATCTGTATCTCGGGCATGCAGGAGGCGGCGGAGTGCGCGGATCGATTTGCAAGGGAGGGGGTAGGCGCAATCGTTACAGTAGCGGCAGGCTGGTGCTATCCGCTGGAGACGATGGAGGTCGACAGCCGGCTGCCGCACGCCATCTGGGGCTTCAATGGCACCGAGCGGCCGGGAGCGGTCTATCTGGCAGCCCTTCATGCGGCCCATAACCAGAAGGGGCTGCCTGCCTTCAAAATCTATGGCCGCCATGTCCAGGATCTTGAGGAGCGTGAGATGCCGGAGGATGTCAGCGAGAAGCTGCTGCGCTTCACAAGGGCGGCCCTGGCGGCGGCGCTGCTGCGCGGACGTACCTATCTGTCCATCGGCTCGGTGTCGATGGGGATCGCAGGCTGCATCGTTGACGAGGCATTTTTCCAGCGCTATCTCGGGATGAAGAATGCCTACGTGGATATGACCGAGGTGTCCAGACGGCTGGAGCGCGGCATCTATGATCAGGAAGAATATGAGCGGGCACTTGCCTGGGTGCAGGCCAACTGCAGGGAAGGGGCAGATCCTAATCCTCAGGAGGTACAGATCGAAGCGGAGCAGAAAGCCCGCAATTGGGAGACCGTGGTACAGATGACGCTGATTGTCCGCGATCTGATGATTGGCAATCCGAAGCTGGCCGAGCTGGGCTATGAAGAGGAAGCGTACGGCTATCGTGCAATCGCCGCAGGCTTCCAGGGCCAACGCGAATGGACGGATCACAGGCCGAGCGCGGATTTTCTGGAGGCCGTATTGAACAGCTCCTTTGACTGGAATGGGCGGCGTGCGCCGTACATTGTAGCAACAGAGAATGATAACCTGAACGCCGTGACGATGCTGTTCAGCCATTATCTGACGCATACGGCACAAATCTTCGCAGACGTCCGGACGTACTGGAGCCCGGAAGCGGTGGAGCGAGTAAGCGGGCATCGGCTGGAAGGCCCTGCTGCTGGCGGTATCCTGCATCTGATTAACTCCGGTCCGGCTGCCTTGGACGGAACGGGCGAGCAGCAGCGAGACGGCCAGCCGGTGTTGAAGCCGCATTGGGAAATCTCCGACAGTGAGGTGCAGCGCTGCCTGGACGCCGTCTCATGGCGGCCAACGTATATGGACCAGTTCGCAGGCGGGGGCTACTCTACCGATTACCTCACCCGCGGCGGCATGCCGGTAACGATCTCGCGGATCAACCTTGTGGACGGTCTCGGGCCGGTGCTGCAGCTGGCAGAGGGGTATACGGTGGAGCTGCCCGGGGACGTCCATGATCGGCTTGATCTGCGCACGACCCCGACCTGGCCGACCACGTGGTTTGCGCCACGCCTCATTCCGGGCGATCCGGTATTCGACGAGGTGTACACTGTTATGGAAACCTGGGGCTCCAATCACTGCGCGATCAGCTACGGCCATATCGGAGCGGACCTGATCACGCTGGCGAGTATTCTGCGTATTCCGGTAAACATGCACAATGTGGGCAGTAAGCAACTCCTGCGGCCAAGCGCTTGGACAGCCTTCGGTACCAAGGACCCCGAGGGCGCCGATTACCGGGCGTGCGCGATCTATGGACCGCTGTATGGCTAAGTCATCCTTGCCAGCCGAGACGGCCTTGACGACATTCATCCGCACTGTCGGCGGCGACATCACGCCAGCCGAGCTCGGATTCTGCCACAGCCATGAGCATCTCTTCCTGGCGGACGGCGCGCCTCGGCGCTTGAACCCGGACCTGTGGTTCGACGAATATGGCAAGAGTCTACAGGAGCTGAGCGACTACAAAGCGATTGGCGGCTCGGCGATTGTTGATGCCCAGCCGCTTGGCTGCGGGCGTATGGAGCGGGAGCTGGTCGCCGTCTCCCAAGCTGCGGGCGTCCACGTCATTGCCTCGACGGGGTTTCACAAGCTGGCGATGTATTCTCCGCAACATTGGATCCATCGGGCCAGCGAGGAGGAGTTATCCAGCCTCTTCATCTCCGAGCTGACGGCTGGTATGTATACAGGCACTGACCAGGGGGCCGAGCTGCCCCTGGATGGTCAAATCAGCGCCCGCGCCGGGCAGATCAAGACGGCGGTCGACGACGAGCGGATGGCCGATCCGAACAAGCGCTGGTTCGCTGCCGCTGCCCGGGCGTCATTGGCGACCGGTGCCCCCATCATGTGCCATACGGAGTCACTGGCGCAGGCGCGCTGGATGGCCGCCTATTATCGGGCGTGCGGGGTGCCGGCAGAGCGGGTCATCCTCTGCCATCTCGACCGGAGGCTGGAGCAGCGGGAGGCGCATCTGGCACTGGTGAGCGAAGGCTTCTACCTGGAGTATGATACAATCGGGCGGTTCAAGTATCATAGCGATGAGGCCGAGGCGACATGGATCGCCGCCATGCTGGCGGAGGGTGCGGCGTCCCGGTTGCTGCTCGGCCTGGATACGACCCGGGCCCGGCTGCGCGCATACGGCGGTGAGATCGGTCTCTGCCATCTCCGCGAGCGGTTCCTGCCGCTGCTGGCGGCTGCTGGGGCAACGGCGGATCAGCTGCTGCGACTCATGGAGCTGAATCCCGCGCAAGCCTTTGCATGGAGAACTTCGCGCTGAACACAAGCTAACATTCAAGTGAGGAGGCTGCTTGTAGGCTGCAAGGCAAGAAGTTTACTTGGACCGCTGGGAAGGGTACGTACAGGACGCTGTAAGGCAAGAAAGTTTACTTGGAGCACAGGGAATGGTGCGTGCGGGACGCTGTAACGAAAAAAAGTTTACTTGGAGCGCTGGACATGATGCGTACGGGACGCTGTAACGAAAGAAAGTTTATTTGGAACGCTGGAAATGGTGTGACGGGACGCTGTAACGAAAGAAAGTTTACTTGGAGCGCTGGGAAGGGTGCGTACGGACGCTGTAGCGAAAGAAAGTTTACTTGGAGCGCTGGGAAGGGTGCGTACGGGACGCTGTAAGGCAAGAAAGTTTACTTGGAGCGCTGGGAAGGGTGCGTGCGGGCGCTGTAAAGCAAGAAAGTTTACTTGGAGCGCCTGCCGAGTGATGGAGCGTCTGGCGCCGACCTTCCTTCCCGCACAGCTCTATAGCTGTCTATTCCTATCTATCCTATAGGAAAATGCTTATTATACATCAGACTATCATAAAAGTCAATAAAAACATTGAGTTTTGGGACAAGCTGTAGTATCCTGAGGAAGACTTAAATTTGGGAGGAGATGGAATCATGGAAAAGGACATGAACATGATGATGAACATGAACATGATGATGATGATGAACATGTGTATGGAGGAAATGATGTGCAAGATGAACTCCATGCAGATGATGATGGATTGTATGAAGTCCATGAATATGGAAGGTATGGACATGGAGATGATGATGTCCAAAATGCAGGAGTGCGACGAGAAGATGACGATGATGATGAATATGATGAGTGAGATGAAACAAACTTCGATGTAATCGATGCTGCGTGATTCGTTCTTATTCTGCCGGGCGATTCGGCAGGCGTATTCATCAGGCGGAGCAGACCACTGCATGCCTGATTTTTTTATGCGCATTTTCCCCGATTGGTGAGTTTCCCCAAACTGTGTGTTTCTACACATTAACCTTTCCGCAAGGCCAAGCCGATTTTGACCCGCTCGGATTTCAATTCCAGAATCTGCTCCAACAAACGTTGTTTCAAATCCTCATGACTGGTATGAACTTGCTTGTACAAGGCCAGCATCTTGCGGTTGATTTCGTCAAAGGAGCGCCAAAGCTGCTCACGAGTGGCGAGGTGAACTTCTTCCTTCACATGTGATTCCCGATCCTGCAGTTTGGCCAGCAATTCGTTGTACCAGGCTTGATCACCGATCTGGCTTGCATAGTTGAGCAGATCCAGATAATCATCCGTCCAGTTGCGTGCAATTGTGGTGTGGTGTGAAATCATATCCGTAATCTTCCTCTCTGCAAGTGTTATACCTAGTATTATACTCGGATTAGTGTATGATGGAACCCTTTTTCAAAAAAAATTGATTTTGGTACAATTATAGAAACGCTGATCGAGGGAGGAATTCGCCTGTACAAGCTGCTGGTGGTGGATGATGAGCATTATCACGTAGATGGACTGACGGAGCTGCTGCGGGCCCGGGAGCATGACCGTCTGGAGATATATGGTGCCTATTCGGCACAAGAGGCTATCGCTTGGATGGAAGGCATGAAGATCGATATTGTCATGTCGGACATTGCCATGCCCGGGATGGACGGATTGGAGCTGCAGCGGCAGATAGCCCGGTTATGGCCGCATTGCCGGGTTATTTTTCTTACGGGCTATACCGACTTCGAATATATTAAGAGCGCGATGAAGCTCGATGCCGTCGATTATTTGCTCAAGACGGAGGGAGAGGATACCATCCTCGAAGCGGTCGAGAAAGCAATTGCGAGCCTGGAGCAACAGAGCCGCTCCGGCGATGCGCTGCGCCGGGCAGAGCAGCAGCTGCACGCGATGCGGCCGGTGCTGCAGCGCGAATATATGCTCAGCTTGCTGGATCAGACGGCAGACACCTCTATCGACCGGCTCGCAGCCGGCTTCTCGGAGTGGCAGCTGCCGCTGACGGCGGAACAGCCAGTCCTGCTGCTGTATGGTGAACTCGGTGGATCAGAGATGGGGGAGGAGGACCTGGCCTCGCGCTCCCTGATGCGCTTTGCCGCCCAGAACATATCGCAAGAAATTCTTGGCCGCGAAGCCCGGGTCTACTGTTGTGCTCTGGAGCGAGACCGCATGATCTGGTTCATTCAGCCGGAAGATCCGCCAGAGGGCGCTGCTGCCGAAGCGGCTGTCTGGGAGAGGCTGATCCGCCTGGTCCATGGCAGTCTCGAGACCGTGCAGTCGACCTGCCGTCAGCTGCTCAAGCGATCGCTGCGCATGGCTTCGGATCAGGAAGCCGTTCCTTGGCCGCGTGTAAGCGAGCGCTTCGAGCATCTGAAGCTGCAATACAGCCGCGGACGGAGCAGCTTGGGGGAGGACCTGCTGATGGTGGCCGAGCGGCAGCCGGATATTCCCAACGCAGAGCAACTGAGGCATAGCTGGCGGCGCGAGCTGGATCGGCTCGGCGAGCTGCTGTACAGCGGTGAGACAACGATCTATCTGGCACGCTATTATGATCTAATGGCCGGCGTCCGGGAAGCATCGGAGCTCTACCCCGCGCTGCGCAAGCTTGTCTATTATGGTCTGGTGCATCTGGTGCTTGGCTTCGTGGATGCGCAGCGGCTGGAGGAGAAGGCAGCGGAGCGGGAGGATTATGACCGCTTGACGCGTTACGACGCCCATCACTCCTGGGAGGAGGCAACAGTGTATCTCGCCGAGCTGGCGGAATGGCTGCATTCGGTGCGCGAGGAGAGCCAGCAGAAGCAGGAGGAGCAGCTGATCGCGACCATTCATGCGTATGTACAGCAGCATCTGGATGGGGATCTGTCACTGGTCCGGCTTGGCGAGGTGGTGTCGCTCAGCCCGGTATACCTATCCCGGGTGTACAAGCAGCTCACTGGTCACAACCTGACCGAGCATATTCTGGAGATGAAGCTGGAGCGGGCCAAGCAGCTGTTGTCCGGCTCGGAGCAGCTGATTCAGGATATTACGCGAGAGGTCGGCTTCGAGTCGCCGGCGTATTTTACCCGCTTCTTCCGCAAATACACCGGCATTTCCCCACAGCAGTATCGGGATAGCTGGAAGTAGACCGCTGAATCACTGCTTGCTGGGATCATACTCGAACCCTGGATAGGTAACAACCGGCCATTTGACCTTGCGCAGCTTGTCGAGCACGTCCGCTCCGATATGCAGATTGCTGCCAACCAGCTCGGACGGGGTCAGCGCCAGCCACTGGTTGAGCGAGACATCCTGGAAGCGGTCGCTTTTGAACATCTCGAGGAACCAGACGGTCTCTGAACCGGTGTTCTGTACATAATGCCCTTGCGCAAACGGCACATAACCGACGTCACCTGCCCGGTAATCGAACGTCCGCGCCGAGCCATCGCCGCCGAAGACGGTCATCCGCGCCTGGCCGGTCAGATAATATTGCCATTCGTCATTATTGGGATGCCAGTGCAGCTCCCGCATCGCCCCGGGTTGAATCTCGACAAGCGCAGCCGCAATTGTTCGGGAGATCGGGAAGTTGGTAGAGTCGACGATCCGGACGCTGCCACCTGGTGTTCGCAGAGGCGGCTGCGCCAGCAACCTGTGCGTGAAGCCCAGCGGCACCGATCCATATGGCGACTCGACCCGCTGGGTTTCGATCGGACCGGGTATCTTGTCCTGATAGATGTACACCTGCTCGCTCGGTATATCTCGGAAGGCTTCCTGAGGCACGCCAAAGTTCGCCGAGAGCACCTCTGGCGGTGTATGGGCGAACCAATCGGAGAGCGACAGCGTGTTCAGATCGGAGAAGCTGCCGTCATCGAAGACGAGCAGAAACTCACAGCCCTCCTCCAGCCCTTGAATAGAGTGCGGAATACCTGGGGGAAAATACCATAGATCGCCAGGTCCGACATCGGCGATGAAATTGCGCCCGTACTGGTCCACCGCCGTAATTCTTGCCCGTCCAATCAGCATGTACGCCCATTCCGCTTGCTGGTGCCAATGAAGCTCGCGGACGCCCCCCGGCGTAAGGCTCATGTTGACACCGGCGAGCGTTTTTGCGATGGGCAGCTCACGCACGGTAATTTCGCGGGACCAGCCGCCGTGATTGAGCTGCATGTGCGCGTCCGAGAACGAATAGCGGAGGTTGGGGATAAGACCTGCATCCGTCTGGGGAGGGACAAGCAGATTAGGGTTTTGGCGGTCGCGCATAATGTCCCGTGGCCCCCGGTCCACGCCGCCTGCACCATCGCTGCGGATAGGCTGGGGGATCGGGCTGGCGGATTGCGGATTGCGATGGTTGCTATCCATTCGATTTGCTCCTCTCTGTACTGTCACTTTCAACCATACAACCATACCTATGAAGCGGCGGACTTGACCTATACCCCGTGGGCAGGTAGACAAAAGTCAAGCCGGGTTGAAATTGGATTATTGCCGCCTTGCCGGAACCCTTCGTATAATGGAGGCAATCACACGAGAACGGGGGATCCCAATGACACAAGCAGTGCAGCCGCTGGCGGTGAGCCGGTGCGGACGATATCTGGAGCGGGCAGACGGTTCAGCCTTTTTCTGGTTGGGTGATACAGCGTGGGAGCTATTCCACAAGCTGACCCGCGAGGAGGCGCAGGTCTATCTCGATATCCGGGCCGAGCAGGGCTTCACCGTCATCCAGGCGGTGGCGCTTGCTGAGCTGGACGGCCTTCAGACACCTAACGCTTATGGGAGGCTGCCGTTTCAAATAGTTGAGAGCGCTACCACCACCCAGGAGACGGAAGACGTTGATGCGCAAGAGACTGGATCCCATGCTGCGCCCAGCCTGCTCATTCCTGACACGGACGGACCGTATTCCTATTGGGATCATGTCGATGCCATCGTCTCTCTGGCGGCCGAGCGGGGGCTCTACATCGCATTGCTGCCGACATGGGGAGATAAATTCAACCGCAAGTGGGGGCTTGGTCCGGAAGTGTTCGCGCCAGAGAATGCCGCTTACTATGGGAATTGGCTGGGCGAACGATACCGCAGTCAGACGAATGTGATCTGGGTGCTGGGCGGCGATCGTCCACTGGAGAGCGAGCAGCACTGCGCGATTGTAGATGCCATGGCTGCCGGATTGAAGGAAGGGGACGGAGGGAGTCATCTGATGTCATTCCATCCGCCGGGGGCTGCCTCTTCAGCTGATCATGTGCATGATCGCCCATGGGTGGACTTTCATATGATTCAGTCAGGTCATGGGGAAGCCGAGATTACCAACTACCGTCGGATAGAGAGGGATTACTCGCTAACGCCGGTACGTCCGGTGCTGGATGCCGAGCCCTGCTACGAGGATCATCCCGTCGCTTTCCGACCGGAGAACGGCTATTTTGACGAGGCCGATGTGCGCCGAGCCGCCTATTATGCGATGCTCTCCGGCGCGTTTGGCCATACGTACGGCCATCACTCGGTCTGGCCGATGAGCGATGGCCTGTATGCTTCGGTGGCGTTTGACGAGCCGGGCGTGTACTTCATTATGTCTTGGAAGGAAGCGCTGCTGCGGCCAGGGGCCGAGCAGATGCGTCATCTGCGCAAGCTGCTGGAACGCCAGGTCTGGCCCCACTTGAAGCCGGATCAGGAGCTGCTGGCAGCCAATCTGGAGGGTGCAGCCTATTGCGTCGCCGCACGCTGCGGTAGCGAAGCGCTCATCTACAGCCCCCAAGGTCTGTATGTTGATGCCAGGCTGGATCGTCTCGGCAGCGGAGTGATTCAGGCGTCCTGGTATGACCCGCGCGATGGCAGCTGGTCAGAGACGGGGCAGCATGCCGCTAACGGCACAGTGCGCTTCTATGCGCCTACCAGCGGTCGGGGACAAGATTGGATACTCTGTCTGCGGAGGGAGGATGGCGAATGTACAAAGTAATCATTGTCGAGGATGAGATGCTGGTCCGCATTGGTCTGAAAAACTCCGTGGATTGGAGCCGTTACGGCATGGAGGTCATCGCTGATCTGCCCGACGGGCAAGCGGCTTGGGAGCTCTACGAGCGCGAGCGTCCGGATGTGATTATTACGGATATCCGGATGCCGCGTATGGACGGCATGGAGCTGATCGCCCATATCCGCAAGCAGGACAAGGAGACGCGGATCATCGTGCTCTCTTGCATGGAGGAGTTCGATCTGGCCCGCAAAGCGCTGGCGCTCGGTGTATCCAACTACATCGTCAAGCTGACCATGACGGAGGAGGAAATTGGCGGCGTGCTGGAGGAGGTGGCGGCGGAGCTTAGACAGCAGGAGCGTCCGGCAACGGCGGAGGAGCAGGAGCTCTCGACGGCCAATCTGACGTTGCTGAAGGAAAAGATGCTCAAGGACTTTATGTATTACGGCATCTTCTCGAGTGAAGAATTCGGAGCATTCGTCAAGCGTCATGGTCTGCGTCTGGAGCCCAGCCGATTGACGGCTGTTATCATGGAGATGGATCGCTATCCCCAGCTCAAGGCCAAGTTCAAGGACGAGCAGGGCCATCTGATTCAGATGACGCTCATGAACCTCCTTGCTGAGCTTACCCAGGGACACAAGCGCGGGGAGGTATTTCATCTCGATGAGAAGCATTATTTGCTGCTGCTGAGCTTCGGTGATCTGCCGTCAGAGCAGGCGATCCAGCAGGAGCTGCAGGTCGTGCTGCACCATATCGCCGCAACGATCCGTACGTATTTTAACGGCTCGGTCAGCTTCGGGATCAGCGGCGTGCTGGGCGGCTACCGCCAGCTGCCCAAGCTCTATGCCCAGGCGCAGCAGGCGCTTGAAGGCAAGTTCCTTACTGGCATCGGCCAGCTGCACTGGCCGGACCGCCAGCCCTCAGCGGAGCGGGTCACCGATCTGCTGTCCGAGCTGCGGATGCATGAGCCTCTTCTCCGTCTGCTCTCTCCGATGAAGCAGCAGGAATATGCCCATTACATTGACAGTCTCGAAGGTGGTCTGGAAGGTCCGCGCAAGCCGCTCGAAATCGTACTGCTCCAGCTCACCCAATGGCTAGGCACTGCGTTGTACGACAATGTGCCGGGGGAGAAGGCGCTGCTGGTTAGCATAACGGAGCAACTGGAGCAGTCCGATACGCTGCCGGATATGCTGGAGCTGATAAGCGGCTACGCCAGTGAGCTGGCCGAGCAGTCGCACAGTCAGCTGCATATGAGCGGTGAGATTACGAAGGCGATTCAATACATCAAGCAGCATTACACGCAGAATATCAGTCTTCAGATGGTAGCAGATCATGTGAATTTATCAGTGAGCTATCTGAGCAATCTGTTCAAAAAGGAGCTGCAAATCTCTTTTGTCGATTATCTGAACCGCTACCGGATTGAACGGGCCAAGGAGCTGCTCACCGGCTCCCAGCTGAAGTCGTATGACATCGCGGTACAGGTGGGCTTCTCGCCGGAGTATACGTACTTCAGCAAGGTGTTCAAGAAGGTAACGGGGCTGGGCCCCAATGAATACCGCAGGCAGTGGCTATCAGGAACGGGGAGCCCGCGATGAAGAAACTCGGCCGGTTCCAAAGCCTGCGCACGCAACTGATTATCAGCTTTATGGTAACGAGCCTGCTGGTGCTGCTGGCGGCTTCTTACTATATCTACTCGTACATGCAGGACATGATCCGAGACCAGAACGAGCGGTTTCTATACCAGCAGTTCCAACAGCTCGATCACAATGTTCATAGCTTGATCAATGATGTCGACCGGCTCTCCAGTCTGTTTCTGCGGGACGATGAGATGCAGGATCTGCTGGTTAATCTGAGGGACAAGAGCGAGCTGGAGTTTCTTGATTACAAGAATAGTCTGCATGCTCGCATTGCTACGTTCATCGACAACTACAGCTATGTGCATTCCATCTACCTGACGGCGGAGAACCAGGGCGTGGCAGGCGGCACGGGAATGACCACGCTGGTGCATTCGGATGCCGAGTGGAAGGAGCGTTTCTTCACCTCTGAGGCTTATCTTCGTTCGCAGGCTGAGTATCCCAAGCTGATTGTGGAGGGGGCCTTCCATGAGTCCTTTTATAATCCGTACAAAACCGCCGAGACCGGCGGTACCGTCATCTCGATGATGCGCGGCACCCGGGCAATTTACGACCCGCGCGTATCGGCGACGCTTATCTTCAATGTGGACGAGCGGTATTTTGCCTCCATCTATGCCAGCTCGCTCGATACGGAGGACGGCGACATGTATATAGTCAACGACGACGGCATGATCGTCTCCAGCAGCCGGCCGGAGCGGGTGGGCACCGCAAGCCCTTATCTGCCGCAGGAGCAGGGGGAGGCCGGAGATTACGGCAGTTATGATGCAACGGGCGAGCCGACGCCGGTACAGATCGTTTATTACAAGCTGCAGGACGCAGGCTGGTATGCGATGAAAGAGGTGCCGCTCAGTCTGTTCCGAGAACAGGTATACAGCATTCAGCGGATGATGATTCTGGTCTTCCTGATCAGCCTCTGTGTTATTTTTGCCACCACTTATGTCTGGCTTAAGAAGATGACTCGGCCGCTGCTTGACCTCTCCGACAAGATGAAGGATATGGGCCGGGGCGAGCTTGGCGTTACCTTCGATGAGGTACCGGACAATGAGCTGGGGACCGTGATCCGCCGGTTCAATGAGATGTCGCTCGGGATCGTGGATCTGGTGGAGAAGAATAATGCGATGCAGGAGCAGAAGCGGGAGCTGGAGATTGAGGCGCTGCAGTACCAGATTAATCCCCACTTTTTGTACAATACGCTGAATATGATCCGTTGGATGGCTTCGATGATCAAGGCAGACAATATCGTCAACAGCGTAGTCGCGCTCGGCAATATTTTGCGCCCGGCCTTCACGAGTAAGGATGCCATGTGCACGCTGGCGGACGAGCTCAAATATCTGGAGAATTACGTCAAAATCATCAACTGGCGCTTCAACAACAGTGTGGAGTTCGAGTTGGAAGTGGCGGATGACCATCTGGATTGCCAGGTGCCGCGTTTTATCCTGCAGCCGCTGGTGGAGAATGCCATCTCCGCCGCCAAGCAGGGGGCGGAATACGCCATCCGCATCCGCATTCGCACGGTAAGCGAGGGCGGTCTGCTGCGGATCAGTGTCATTGACTCCGGCGCTGGCCTCTCGGATGATCAGCTGGAGGAATTGAACCGCAGGCTGGATGCAGGGGAGCGTCGTGATGCGGCTGAGACGGGCGGCGACACGGTAGTCAGCGGCTCCAGCGGCAGCGGCATCGGCCTGCACAATGTCAACAAGCGCATCCGTTTGTACTTCGGCGATGCCTACGGCCTGCGCTTCGAGCCCCGCGAGCAGGGCGCCGAGGTCGTGGTCCGCCTGCCGGCGCTCCGCAAGGACGAGACGGTGAACCGGCCGTAACCAAAAGGCCTGTCCCATGAGTCCCCAATAAAAAGGGTGCACGAGAAACCATAGGTTCTCCGTCCACCCTTTTTTGTTGTAAACAATCAGCGGAACGACACATGCTGGGACGCTAACGGACACCACAGCCGCTATTTCGCCCAAATCGAGTCACTTTGAATTCTAACGGCCACCAGCGCAGTTATTGGAGGGGTTTCGAGCCTACAGTGGTCTGTTTGGCCACAATAGGCGCATATATGGCCGTTAGAAATGATGAGCTCCCTTTTTAGGGAAAATAAGCGTATATATGGCCGTTAACCGGGAGGACAGCAGTGAGGAGTTCAAGCAAATCGCAAAATCGTTCAACATGCTGCGGGACGCTGCAAGTCAGAGATAGATTATTCAATTGGATCGGTAGATCGTTCATTTTATGGAGTGGGCCGGGGCAGTAAGATGAGAGTATAAATCAGCACCAAGAAGAGGAGTCAAGCGATGGAGACAGCCTACGAAACCAAAAAGCAATCCCCGGCCAAAGCGGCTCCGAAGGTTAAACGCCGCAAAACCGGCACCTTTCGGCGAGACGGCATCAAGCTGCTGCTGATGGCCATCCCGTTTGTTCTGCTTGCCTTTGCCTTTCACTACGTCCCGCTCTTCGGGTGGATCTACGCCTTCTTCGATTACCGGCCCGGCATCCCGCTCTCGCAGGCGGAATTCACCGGTCTGGCAACGTTCCGGGCGATGCTCTCGGATCCCGAGATGCTGCGGGTACTCACCAATACGCTGGCACTTAGCTTCCTGGCGATTCTGACAGCACCGCTGCCTCTGATTCTGGCCATCCTGGTCTCCGAGGTCAAGGTCGAATGGTTCAAACGGCTCGTCCAGACGACATCGACACTGCCCAACTACATCAGTTGGATCATCGTGTTCTCTCTGGCGTTCAGTATGCTCAGCTCGGAGGGAGCGCTCAATCAGATTCTCATGAATCTGGGCATTATCAACGAGCCGCTGAATATTCTCGGTAACTCCGACCGTGTCTGGTCGGTACAGACGATGCTGCTGGTCTGGAAGACGGTCGGCTGGAGCGCCATTATTTATCTGGCTGCAATCGTCAGCATCGACAGCGAGCAGTACGATGCCGCCAAGGTGGATGGCGCCGGTCGCTTCCGCAGCATTTGGCACATCACCATTCCAAGCATTATGCCGACGTTCCTTGTTCTGCTCTTGCTGTCCATCAGTAACCTGCTCTCGGCAGGCTTTGAGCAATACCTGGTCTTCACCAACGTCATGGTCGCCGATCGTATCGAGGTGCTGGATCTGTATGTGTACCGTCTCGGTCTGGTCCTGCGGGATTACCCGTATTCGACAGCGGTCGGAATCTTCAAGTCCGTCATCAGCGTCTTGCTGCTGTTCATGGTCAACGGACTGTCCAAACGCATAAGAGGCGAGAGCATCATCTGATGAGCCAGGAGAAGGAGTGAGCAAGTCATGGTCAGAAAAATGTCCGTTCCCGATATGATGTTCAGCGTCGCCAATTATCTGTTCCTGTCGCTGCTGGTCATCGTAACCATTTATCCGTTCTATTATATCTTCATTTATTCCATCAGTGATTCGTTCGAAGCGCAGAAGGGGGTCTACCTCTGGCCAGCCGGCTTCTCCCTGGAGAGCTACAAGACGACGATTGGCCTGCGGGGGCTGCCGGATGCGGCGCTGGTATCGCTGATGCGGACGGTGCTGGGTACCATTATCACGGTGCTGAGCTGTTCGTTCTTCGCCTACTTGATTACCAAGCACGAGATGCCGCTGCGCCGGCTGATTTACCGGTTCGTGCTGATTACGATGTATTTCAATGCGGGCTTCATTCCGTGGTATCTGACGATGCGGGCATACGGGCTGCAAAATAACTTCCTGCTCTATATCCTGCCGACCGCATTGACCGGGTTCTATGTCATCCTGATCAAGACGTTCATTGAGCAGCTGCCGCAGTCGCTGGAAGAATCAGCGAAGATCGACGGCGCAGGGTACTTCACCATTTTCACCCGCATCATCTTCCCGCTGTCGATGCCAATTATCGCGACCATCGCGGTGTTCGCTGCAGTAGCGCAATGGAACACCTGGTTCGATAACTTCTTTCTTGTCGAGGATCCGAAGCTGCAGACGCTGCAGCTGGTACTGTACAACTTCCTCAATCAGTCCAACAGTATCGCCAACATGACGACGCAGGAAATGACGCAAAATGCGGAGGCGCGCACGATGACGCCACAGTCGATCCGCATGACGATTACGATGCTCGTCACTTTACCGATCGTTCTGGTGTACCCGCTGCTGCAGCGCTTCTTCGTCAAAGGCATTATGATGGGTGCGGTCAAGGGTTAGGCAGAATTATCCAGCCCGGCGTCCGGAGAAAAGACTGGGCAACGCGCTGATAATTATATACGATGATAGTATCCATGGGAGGTTACACGAATGAGAAAAAGAGGGCTCAAACGATCTGCCGCAATGATGATGCTGATCCTGGCCATGCTGGCGTCCGCTTGCTCTGGCAACAACACCAACAATGCGCCGAACACGGGAACCACCGAGACGCCAGGCACCGAGAACACAGGCGCAGAAACGCCGCAGGAGCTCACTACACTGCGCGTATTGGTTGTCGAGCCAGGTACCAAATGGAACACGTATCCTGATAGCGCGATTGCACAGGAGATCGCCCGCAAAGTCGGCGTCAAAATCGAATACGTCGAAGCGGATGACAACAAATTCAACGTGATGCTTGCTGGCGGCGATCTGCCGGACATTGTCCGCGCTGACCCGAATAAATATGCCAAGCAGCTCATCGACGGCAACCTGATTATTCCGATGGATGACCTGTTGGCTGAGCATGGCGGCGACATTACTGCCAATGTGCCAGGCGTAATCGAGTATGGCAAGCAGAACTGGAGTGCCGGGCAGGGCAAGGTTTTCTTCCTGCCGCCACAGGTTCAAGCCAAGCCGAGCCCGGTTGCCAAGACAATGACGATCGGCCCGACGATCCGTTGGGAATACTATAAAGAAATCGGCACGCCTGAAATCAAGAACTCGGATGATCTCCTGAATGTCTTGGAGCAGATTGTCGAGAAGCATCCGACCACCGAGGACGGCAAGAAAATCTATGGCGTGTCCATGTGGCAGGACTGGGGTCTGTGGCCGTACAACATTCCGTTCGTATTTGACACCCAGCAGCTCGCTGCCAACACCGACATTATGGTGAAGGAAGAAGGGGCAGACAACTACATTAATTTCCTGACCAATGAGACGTCCTCATTCTGGAAGGCAATGGACTTCTACAATCAGGCTCATCTGCGCGGCTTGCTCGACCCGGATGCGCTGACCATGAAGCACAATGACTATCTGGCCAAAGCAACCGCAGGGCAATTCGTCGTCGGACCGGCAACCTGGGCTATGGGCGACTTTAATTCGCAGAATGCCAAGGATGGCAACGGGTATGTCGTCATCCCGGCCGGCAAGCTGCTGTGGAGCGGCGGCGTTGGGCCACTGGGCTGGGCGGACAAGAGCTATGCGATCTCCAAGAGCTCGAAGAACCCGGAGAAAGCGATGGAGTTCCTGAACTACCTGTACTCGTATGAAGGTGCACGCTCTATGTACAGCGGTATCGAAGGCGAGCATTGGGAAATGGTAGACGGCAAGCCGGTATTGAAAGACGAGACGTTTGCACTCAAAACCGAGGGCGGAGCCGCATGGGAATCCACAGGCATCGCACTGGACCGCAACCTGATTGGCCTGGGTTCGAGCGCTGAGGACCCTGCCACAGGTACGCCTGTCGATCTGTTCACGACCGTCGATGCATTGGCGAAGAACGTGACTGCCCTCGAAAAAGACTTCAGCGAACACTTTGGCGCATCCTATCCTGGTGAAGTGGTGCAAAAACTCGTAGAAGCGGGCACATATAATGATTTCAGCACGCCTTATCAGGGCCTCAGCGACGATGAGATTGTGGCCCGGGCGACAATTGTGACCCCGATTCTGGATGAAGAGCTGACCAAGATCGAAGCCCAGCTCAAGGAGCTCGGCGCTCGTCATGCGGCACGGATTATCCTCTCCAAGAATGAGGCGGAGTTCGAGAAGAACAAGCAAGACGCGATCAAGGCATTTACGGATGCAGGCGCAGAGAAAATTACCGAGTACTATACAGCGGCCTATACGGCTGCCAAAGAAGCAGCTGGCGTGAAATAAGCCTGCACGATAAGTTGCAAAAAAGACGATGTCAGGGAACTCCTGCATCGTCTTTTTTTTATGCACCCAAGACAAGGCAAGCCCATCTCAAAATCGTTCAAGCTGCCAAGCGGGACGCAGGGAATCGTTCAAGGGATTCGTTAGATCATTCATGGCTCAGCACTGGAAATCCATTATGCTGAAAGAGGGCCAATTACATCAGGAAAGGAAGTTGCCGCACAGGGCTTCAAGCGCAAGCAGATAAGCATGAGGGGGTGTCTGACGGTCAAAGGGCCGAAGCGATTTACACGAGAACTGCCAAATCATCGTCCATGAAGGAGAGGATTGAATCCATGTTCAAGACGACCAAACGGTTGACGGCTATGGCCAGCTCCATTGCCTTACTCGCTACGCTGGCACTGCCGCCTGGCGACGTAGTTATGCCGAGCGCCTCGGCAGAGGAAGCAAGTGGTGCCTATACGATTAATATTGATACAGATACAGTCATTAACGAGAATTTTCTCGGCGTTGGCGTGAATATCATCCCGGGTAACCTGATGCCGCTCTCGACCGGTTACGGCTACGAGCAGCCGCACTGGGAGATCGATCGCAAGCGCATCCGCACGATTCGTCCCAAGGTCGCCAGGGTCTGGTTTCAAGTCGACTGGGTGGAGCCTGAGAAGGGGGTTTATACTTGGGACAGCGACAAAATGAAAGCGTTTTACCCCTATTTGGATGCGCTGAAAGAAGCCGGAACCGAGATTGAGTTCAACTTCGGCTGGAAAAACGGCAGCGCCATCCACGACTGGTTCGGCATCCCTGGGGTGGATCCGTATATCAGCGCTCCGGCGGATCTGGATGCTTTTGCTCGTACAGCCTCCGCTACGCTGCAGGAGCTGATCGACAACCGCGGGTACGACAATATCAAGTATCTGACGTTCTACAATGAGCCCAATGGCAACTGGGATTATGAGACGGGTGGAACGCAGGCCTACGAGATGCAGTACTACGCTGATATGCTGATCCGGGTGAGTGAGCAGCTCGAGACCGACAATATGCGGGACCGCATCGAAATCTGGGCACCGGAGGAGACAGGAGCCCCGGCTTGGACCGCGTTCATGCATGACTATGCCGACGAGCATATTGATGGCTACAGCTTTCACGTCTACGGCTCCTCCCACGAGGAGCTCGGACAAGTCATTGCGGAGCGGCGCAACGCCGTCGGCGACAAGCCGATCCACATGACCGAGTTCGGCTGGTCTGCCGACGATATGAGTGGCTGGGATGCCGGGTTCGCCAACCATGTGATCCGGGCGGCCAATGAAGGCCTCAAGTCCGCTCTCGTCTGGCAGCTGCACGGCGTCTGGCTCAATGATCCGGACGGGGACACGAACGGCAACTATACGATGTGGGACTCCATCATTCAGGGTCTGACACCGAAGCGTACCTACTATTCCGCCGGCTTGCTGTCCCGTTATGTGCCGGCGCACAGTGACGTGCTTGCTGTGGAGAGCGGCTCGCCTGACGTGCGGGCGGCAGCGTTCCGCACCGCAAGCGGCGACTATACCCTACTGGTGGAGAGCAAGGCGGGCGAGGCGAAGGAGTTGACCTTTGACTTCGGCGATACCGCGATCGGCAAGACCTTCACCAAGCATGTCTACCAGGACGATGTGCTGCGCGAAGGCAATGCCCTGCTGGCGCCAGCCTCGGGGAGCTTCTCGGCCTCATCCTCGTTCACAGATGCGACCATTGATGACGATTACAGTGTCATCATCTATACGACTGAAGCTGCTCACACGCAAGTAAAGATCGATCAGATCGAGCCTGTGGTGAACGGGGCGGATACGCTACAGATGTCCGCAGAAATCATTGACGGTAGCGGCGAAATCACGTGGAGCGTCGTCGGCGATCACAACAGCACCATTGATGCAGCGGGCTTGTACACCGCACCGGATGTGAGCACGCAAAAGCGGGTGGCTATCATGGCCGCGAGCGCGTCCCATCCAGAGGCCTATAATGTGGCCCTGGTCACTGTTAATCCGCGGCAAACCGCAGAGCGGGTGGATGCGCCGGTCTTCAGTCTCCCGTACGGTGTCTACCCTTCGGCAGAGGCTGTGACGGTAACGACCACCACACCGGATGCCGACATTTATTACACGATTGACGGCACGACGCCAACTACCGACTCGGAACGCTACACCAAGCCGGTCATTCTAACCAATGGCACGGTCCAGTTGTTCCAGGCCATTGCCGTCAAGCCGGGACTGGCAGATTCGGGGGTGACCCGGGCCTACTACCGGATCCAAGACATCAGCAATGCGCCGGACGGCTACAGCTTCTGTACGTATGAGAATGGCTATTGCGATTTTGAAGGCGAAGCGGTGGTTGCCTATGGGGCGGATGGATTGTTCAACTATGCCCTGTTGACGGGCGGCACAGCTTGCTCCAACGACGTGTTCGGCGATCCCAACCCCAATGCGGCCAAGCGCTGCTTCTATTCGCATGATATTCCAGATGAGCTGCCGCTCATTACATTCTATAATGCTGGGTTTGAGAAGCCCGAGGTCAGCACAGTCCGACAGGGACCGATGACCAACGGCTGGTCATTCAATGAGCGGGCAGGCGTGTTGACAGCGGTCAATGCTTTTGAGCCGCCACACCAGCCAGCAGGGCGTCAGGCCGCCTTCCTGAAGACGGATAGCGGGATCAATGGCGTAATCAGCCAGAAGATCAACTTCAAGCCAGGCACGTATGCGGTCAGCTTCATGGCGGCGAACCGAACGAGCTTCGGCGGCCAGCAGACCTTTGATGTGCTCTTCGACGATACCGTAATCGGTTCGTTTGCCCCTTCGGGAGTGTACACCTCGTTTTCTACAGCGAGCTTTGAGACAACGGGCGGTGTGCATACGATTGCCTTCGTAGCCACATCGGACACCGGTGACAATACAGCCTTTATTGATCAGGTCAAAATCGGACTGCCGCAGGCTCCGCAGCCACCGGCTTTCCTGAACAGCGGCTTTGAATCACCGGAGATCACAGTCTCCTGGGGTGTGCGGCCTGGACCGCTGACCGATGGCTGGAGCTTCAGCAGCAATGCAGGCGTGCAGCGGAATGGCTCGGCCTTTGGTGCAGCGAATGCGCCGGAAGGTGTGCAGACGGCGCTGCTCCAGACCAACGGCGGTGTGGCTGGCGCATTCCAGCAGGAGCTCAGCTTCCCGGCGGGCAGCTTCCGGTTAACCTTTGAGGCGGCCAAACGGGATTTTGGCGGCCAGCAGGCCTTTGATGTACTGCTTGGGGACACGGTTATCGGTTCCTATACGCCCGATTCCCTAGCGTTCAAGTCTTACCGTACCGATGTATTCGAGATCGCGGCACCGGGCAAGCATACGGTCCGCTTCCAGGCGACGACAACCACAGGCGATAATACGGCCTTTGTGGATGATGTGCAAGTGCATATCGTCGAGGCTGATGCTGACTCGACTGCGCTGCAAGCCAAAGTAACCGAGATTGAAGGCGAGCAGCTGGCGGCAGATGATTATGCCGCCACCACATGGGTGGCGCTTACGCAGGCACTGGATGATGCGCGGGCGTTGCTGACCCAGGGCGGCGCCTCCCAGGCCGAGCTGGACACGGCCCTGGCGGCACTTATTGCTGCCAGAGCAGATTTGGCGCCCTATGTGCCGGTGCTGGCTAACGGCGGCTTTGAGACCCCAGCCACGAACAGTGTGCGCAACGGTCCCATGACTCATGGCTGGACCTTCACGCCGACCGCAGGTGTGCAGCGGAATGGCTCGGCCTTCGGTGCGCCTGCTGCGCCGGAAGGCGTGCAGACCGCTCTGTTGCAGACCAAGAATGAGGCGCAGGCCGTTATTGCGCAGAGCGTGCGCTTCACGGCTGGCACGTACAAGATCGGCTTCCAGGCAGCCGGCCGCAGCTTCGGCGGTCAGCAGACGGTGGAGGTGCGCTTCAATGGTACGGTCATCGGCACGTTCAACCCGGCTGCAGCAGGGTTCGAGCCGTATGAGACGGACACCTTTACAGCCAGTAGCGGCCAGCATACGATCACCTTTGCCGCGGTTGGCGTGGGAGGGGACCGAACTGCCTTTATTGATGAAGTGGTGCTGGAGCAGGTACAGCAAACGGAACCGGAACCGGAGCCTGAACCAGAGCCTGAACCAACTGACGGTGCGACGGGCAAGCCCGGCCGGGCACAGCTGTCGGATAACAACGGTCATGATACGGGTCTAAGAGATGGTGATTACACGATTACGATGAATCTGTGGTGGGGCGACAATGCGAGCACCTATCGTTTGTATGAGAACGGAGAACTCATCGATACCATTAAGCTGAGTCCGGCTACGCCCGCTGCTCAGCGAGCGACGACTGATATTGTCGGACGTGTAAATGGGACGTATGTGTACACCTGTGAGCTGGAGAACCGTCACGGGATATCAGCCTGCGGTCAGCACACCGTCACGGTAAGCGATGCTTCGCCGGGCAAGCCTGTGCTCTCCCACAATAACTGGGACCGGGATGGCGAATATACGGTGACGATGAATCTGTGGTGGGGAACCAATGCTACGACCTACAAGCTCTATGAGAACGGAACGTTGATTGATACGCAGCAGCTGACTGCTGCCACCCCGCGAGCGCAATTAGCAGCTACTGCTGTGAGTGGACGCGCGCCAGGCATCTATGAATACACAGCCGAGCTAAGCAATGCGGCTGGTATCACTACCAGCCAGGTCATCAAGGTGACCGTCCAGTAAATAGAAGTTATCGACAGCAGACGAACATCACTTCTGCTCTAACGGCCATATATACGCTTATTTGCCCTGAAAAGGTAGCTCATCATTTCTAACGGCCATATATGCGCCTATTGTGGCCAAACAGACCGCTGGAGCCTCAAAAACCCTCCAATAACTGCGCTGGTGGCCGTTAGAATTCAAAGTGACTCGATTTGGGCGAAATAGCGGCTGTGGTGACCGTTACAAAATTTCTAATCGACACGCTCATGGTGTCCGTTAGAGCCCCAGCGCGCTTCGTTCCGTTGATTTTCAAAACAAAAAAGGGTTGGACGGAATACCTAACGGTTTCTCGTCCAACCTTTTTGTTTGGGGACTTATTGGATAGCCCCTTTTTTTTGTGCATTCCTATAACTAAGAAATTCACCCAGGCGGCCCAGGCGGCGGCCAGAGCATAGTTCAGGTTCAATTAGAGAATACGTCGCAAATATTCCGTTAAAATCCGTTATACATTTTCCTTACATTCTCAACAGTATCAAAAACCTGACTTTGCGCGGCAGATCACAAGCGATAATCTGTCGGACGTTTTCGATAGATTGTGGGATAGAATGCCCCCAACTAGTTCTTTATACTTAAATTATAGAGGTTGTTCACGATTTAAGAGGATTTTACTATCAGCCACAACAGGAGGCCCTATGCAGATTACAAGACACCCCCAGAACCCCATCGTTGTGCCCGGTCTATTCGAATGGCGCAAAGCAACAGTATTCAATCCAGCCGTTATTATTGAGGACGGCAAGTTCTATATGATCGAACGGACAGCAGGCTCACTCACACCATGCAAAAACTATCTCGGCCTGCTCGTAAGTGAAGACGGCGTCAATTTCACACATGTCACGGATAAGCCAGTCCTCACCCCGGACGAGCTGGGCTTCCCGTATGGCAGTGTCCAGGACCCGCGCGTCGTGAAGATTGACGACACCTTCTACATGAATTATGCGGTGCGTCCATGTGCCATGAACTACTATCCGACAGGGACCGGAATTCCGGAGCGTTCGTTCCCGCAATATCCTGACGGATGGGGCGAAGAGGATGTTCACTGGCGGACTCGTTCGAGCATTGCGACCTCCAAGGACCTGATCAACTGGGAGTTCCTGTGCGATACGACACCGCTGGATATTAACGACCGCGATAACATCCTGTTCCCGGAGAAGATCAATGGCAAGTACGTACTGCTGCGCCGTCCGGAGGAGTATGTGGGTGAAGCTTACGGAACTGAGAAAGCAGCGATGTGGATTACCTACTCCGATGATCTGATCAACTGGGAAGAGCCGAAGCTGCTGGCCAAAGCCGGTGCTGGCGATTGGGAGCAAAAGAAAATCGGCGGCTCCACGCCTCCTGTTAAAACGGATAAGGGCTGGCTTGTGTTGTATCACGGTGTTGACTACGATACGGTCTATCGTGTAGGGGCGCTGCTGCTTGATCTGGAGAATCCCGAAAAAATTATTGCTCGGACCGATAATTATTTTATGGAGCCGGAGACATACTATGAGAAATTCGGATTCCAGCTTCCCAATGTTATTTTCCCGACAGGCAATGTCGTCAAGGACGGACTGCTCTATATCTATTATGGCGTGACTGACACCGCAATTGCGTTAGCAACCGTGCCAGTCGATGATTTGGTAGAGTATATCCTGGATCCAACGACCTAATACTGTGCGAAAAAGGAACGGGCCCGGGCGCCCGATTTCCTGATTGTGATATGTAAACGTTATCAAATAAGTTATATTTTCCTATTAAAAACATGACTTTTAACCCAATGTCAGATAATTTTAAACTGGAATCTAAAAAATATCGGATATAATCATAAATTTCGGGTATATAGCTTGCCAGAAATGTCCGGTATACTACGTATATAACATAACTTGATTGAAAAACATTCATAGAAGGTCAAGTTAACTAACACAAATCTTGCGAAAAGAGGGTTCAGACATGAAAAAAGGTAAAACAGCTCGTGTCACAATGCTATCTACACTGGTTGCAGTCATGGCGTTTGTCTCCGCATGCGGCGGCGGCGGTAATTCCGAAGGCAACGGTGGCGAAAGCGGCAGCGGCGGCGGGGACCAAGTTACATTGACAATGATGCATCCTTGGACAGCTCCAAACCCGGACAACGACGTTTATAAAGCACGGATCGCAGCTTTTGAAGAAGCGAATCCAGGTATCAAAATCGAGCAGGACAGTGTAGCTGCGGCGCAGTACAAAACCAAATTGTTCACCCAAGCAGCAGCAAACAATCTGGCTGACATTAATGTCGTATGGCCTGGCGCTGACCTTGATCCTCTCGTTAACGGCAACCTGCTTCATCCGCTGAACGATTATATGGACAACTGGGATGGATTGGTTCGTGAAGGCTCCCTGGTTGGCTACAGCAAGAACGACAATCAATATGCCATTCCTACCAAACAAAACTTTGTAGACATCATTTACTACAATAAAGAACTGCTGGCTCAAGCGGGCCACGATACATTCCCGGACACCTACGAGGGCTTCATCACGATGATTCAAGATTTGAAAGCAGCAGGCATCACGCCAATTTCTCTGGGCAACAAAGAAAAATGGCCTCTGCAATCGTCGTACATGTCCGTGCTGACGCAACGTTTTGCCGGTGCTGATTTCCTGCAAAAGGTAGTGGACGGCGAAGCAGACTTCAATGATCCGCAATTCGTCAAAGCTGTGGCTGTTATCGACGAGTTGACCAAGCTGGAAGCATTCAACGTGGATGCGAACAACATGGATTCCGTACAAGCGCAGGACTACCTGATTCAAGGTAAAGCGGCGATGCACATCTCTTCCGCCACTGTTGACGGCCGGATCCGCATCAACAACGAAGAAGGCGACAAATTCGGTATTGCCCTGTTCCCGGCTGTAGAAGGCGGAGCGGGTGAGCCAGGTATTGCTGCTGGTGTATCCCAGTTCGGTATCGCGATCAAGAGCGAGCTCGATCAAGCGAAGCATGACGCTGCTCTGAAGTTCATGGAGTACTTCGTAAGTGAAGATCTGTACAAAGACCTGACTAGCGTCGGCATCATGATTCCTGCTGACATCGAAATTCCTGAAGATGCCAGCCCATATCTGAAAGAGATGATGGAGCTGACAAGCAAAGGCTCGACACCGGTATTCGATGCAGTAATCCCTACAGCTGCTGCCAAAGAATTCGAAAACGGATTGCAAGCTTTGACAGTTGGCAGAGGCACGCCTGAAGGTGTAGCGCAAGACACGCAAAACGCACTTGGCCAATAATTCGGTTCGCTAAACGGCTGCCGACACAACTACACACAAGCCCAATGAAGAAAACCCGACAAGCGGGTTTTCTTCATTGAAGGGCCTGCTGGCAGAACAGGAGGACGCCTGATGCATACATTAAAACGGACGAAGCTTGCCATTTTCTTAGGTCTGCTTCCGTCTTTGATTATTTATATCGGAATTGCTGTCGTACCAATTGGATTGTCATTGTATTATTCCTTGTTTAATTGGGACGGCATTACGGATAAAGTATTTATCGGTTTTGACAACTTCACGAAAATTTTCGGAGACGATATCTTTTGGCTGTCTGTCAAAAATAACGTCATCATTATGTTGACGGGTCTCGTTGGACAGATTCCGCTTGGTCTTGCCATTGCCCTGCTGCTAAATCGCAGCCTCAAGGGTGCGAGCTTTTTCCGGACGGTCAGCTTTCTCCCCGTTGTCATCTCCTCGGTCATGGTCTCTCTCATCTGGGGCATGATCTATAATACCGAATATGGATTTTTGAATGGCTTCCTTGGTTTGATTGGTCTGGAGAGCTGGCAGCGCAACTGGTTGGGCGATCCGTCCTGGTCGATGATTTCCCTGAGTGTCGCTTATATTTGGCAGAATTTCGGGTTGTACATGATCATTTTCCTGGCAGCCTTGCAGAACATCCCTGCCGAGGTCAATGAGGCGGCTGAGCTGGACGGTTCGACTGGACTGCATCGGGTTTTCCGTATTACAGTACCAATGATCCGTTCAACCATTCTGGTGGCTGTCATTTACAGTATCAGTAACTCCTTCCGTGTCTTCGATTTGGTTCAGATTCTGACGGGCGGCGGTCCGGCGCATCAGACGGAAGTCATGACCGTCTACATGTACAATGCGGCGTTCTTGAGCAGACAGTTCGGCTTCGGTAGTGCCGTGTCGATCCTGATCTTGCTATTCAGTCTGATCGTTGTGTCTCTGGTCAATAAAGTCGGACGCGAAAAAGACGCCTAAGGAAGGAGGAATCCCCATGATTGAAAAAAGATCGCCATTGGCAAGTATAGTATCTTATTTGTTCCTGTTTTTAGTTGCGGTATTTAATATTGTGCCTTTGTTCTACATGGTTGTCGGCTCCTTCAAAACGGAGAGTGAGCATGCGGCCAGTCCGTTTGCCATGCCGAATGCGCTGCAATGGGAGAACTATTCCCGAGCGTGGGAAGTCGCCAATATGGGCACGTATTTTATGAACAGTTTGATCGTTACCTTCGGCTCGCTGATTGTAACCGTGTTTCTTGGCTCGCTGGCGGCATTCTTCCTGGCGCGCTTCAAGTTCAAGCTGAGAGGCTTTACCTACGCCGTGTTCCTGCTTGGGATGCTGGTACCGATTCATGCTACACTGATTCCGATCTTCATGATTATGAAGAACCTGAGTCTGTTGGATACCTATGCTTCACTGATTTTGCCTTACACGGCATTCCATCTGTCCCTCACGATCTTCATTCTGGAAGGCTTCATGCGCGGCTTGCCCAAGGATCTTGAGGAATCGGCGGTTATGGATGGTGCAGGCATTTACCGGATTTTCTGGTCAATCATCCTGCCGATTACCCGGCCGGCTATGGCGACCGTACTCATTCTGAACTTCATTTACAACTGGAATGAATATCTGTTCGCCCTCGTTCTGATCAGTAAAGAAGCGATCAAAACGCTGCCTCTGGGTATCGCCAGTTTCGTCGGTATCGAGACGGCAAGCTTGACGCTACAGATGTCGGCCCTTACAATTGCACTTATTCCGATTATTATTTTCTACCTGCTGCTGCAGAAGCAGTTGGTTAACGGAATGACTGCTGGTGCAGTAAAAGGCTAGTGGATTGAGGCCGCCACACCTGGAATGGAGAAAGGGGCTTACAGGGTATGAAGCTGCGTCTGATGCAGAATTTCGGGCTCAAACGCAAAGCGTTTGTCATCTTCTTGCTGCTGGTCATTTTTCCTACACTGGGTGTCGGTGTGATGGTGCAGACCAAATTTAAAGATATTTTGCGGGAACAGTATGTCAATGCAACGATTCGGAATTTGGATTCGGTAGCTGGACAATTGGAAGAGCAGACGGCCCTGGTTGAGGATATCGCCAACTATCTGATCTTCAGTCCGGCGCTGAATACGTATCTCCGGCCGGGTGCCCGCGAGTACACCGTTGCTACGGAACGGGCGAAGGATGATGTAGAAGGGTTCTTGACCTTCCATCTGATGTCCAAGTCGTATATCCGCTCTGTGGATATCCGTGGTTATAACGGCAATAGCATTAGCATCGGCGAGCCGATCAATGGTGCCGAGGAGCCATGGCTCGAACTCGCAGCCAAGCGCAGAGGCGGCATCGTATGGAGTGAAGGGTATAATGCCCCGAGCGGCTGGAACAGGGAGATCCATGTGGTGTCCCTGTTTCGCGTTCTGAATGCGTACCCTAACATTACGAATCCGCAAGGCGATCTGACGATTCGTATGGACCAGGCGCAGATTGCCAGGTTGTTGCAGAATCAGGTGTACCGGGAAGGCGGCAGTGTGCATGTGCTGAACCGGGAGGGCAATTATGTCCTGCATTCCCAAGTGGAAGCGCCTCCGGGATTTGACCCGCGTGAAGCGCTCGCAACGATGAACCAAGCGGGCTTGAGGTATATGATGCTGAATGCTAAGGGCAAGCCCTACCTGACGTTTACTCGGACGATGGACACGACGGGGTGGACGATTATTACAGCGGTTCCGGAATCGTACGTGAATGCCCAATCGGCTGGCGTCCGGTATGTCATGACGATGATCCTGTCCCTGGTCTTAATGCTGGGGGTGCTGGCGCTATTCGGCTTCCATTATACGATTATCCGGCCGATCCTGCGGTTGAAGAACGAGACGAATCGGGTCAAGCTAGGCGATTACAGTGCTCAGCTGCCGGTTGATTCTCATGACGAGATTTCGGATCTGAACCGCAAATTCAATGAGATGGTGTTGACGATCAAAGAGCTTATCGAACACAAATACAAGCAGGAGCTGCGGGAGCGCGAGTCAGAGCTGCGGCTGCTGCAGCAGCAGATGGATCCGCACTTCCTCTATAATACACTGGATATGATTCGTTGGACCGCCCGCTTGGAGAAGGCGGAGAAGACGAGTCACCTGATTGAAACCCTCTCGCGCTTCTTCCGTTCCAGTATTGGCGGAGGGCATTATGTATCGACGGTTGGTCAGGAGCTGCAGTTTGTGCAGTCCTATCTGTACCTGCAGCAGCGGAGGCTGGGCGAAAGATTCCAATATGCGCTGTATATGGAATACGATCTAGCGGATGTATCAATTCTGAAGACGACTATTCAACCGCTGGTAGAGAACTATATCAAGCACGGCGTCAGCCGCAAATCCGCCCATAATGTCATTACCGTGCGTTGCTACGCAGTGGGTGACGAGGTTTGGATTGATGTACAGGACAACGGTCCGGGTATTGCCCCCGACAAGCTGGAGGCGATCCAGGAGATGTTGGTCGGCAGAGCGCTAGAGAGTCAGGAGCGTTCCGGGGCGATCCGGAACATACATGAACGGCTATCGATCTACTTCGGGGAAGGTTACGGGTTGTCTGTTGTCTCCAGTACGCCAGCAGGCACAGTCCTGCGCCTCATTATTCCCAGAACCAGCCGACGGGAGGGCGAAGAACATGAGCAACTTGCACAGACCGCAGGATCAAGTGATCCGGATGCTGGTCGTGGACGATGAACCGGTAATCTGCCAGGGCTTGCGCATGACCATTGATTGGGCTTCGATCGGCATTGAGGTCGTAGGTGAAGCGTATGATGGCGAACAGGCATTGGAAATCGTCGAAGAGCAGCACGTTGATTTGCTGATTAGCGATATTCGTATGGAGGGCATGAACGGTCTTCAGTTAGCTGAACAACTGAAGGAGAGTCACCCGAATACGCAAATTATTATTTTGAGTGGTTACGAGGACTTCGAGTACGCCCGGCAATCGGTGCGGCTCGGAGTTTTCGACTATCTGCTCAAGCCAGTGGACATCGATGCGCTTGTAGAGGTCGTGAAGCGGGTAGCGGGCGAGATTCGCAAGACCAAGCGGATCGGTACACGTGAAGAGGACCTGCTCTGGTTCACAGCAGCTATCCGGGGAACGCCCTCCAAGGCCGCAGCGCCGGACCGCAGGTTGTGGCAGGGTGGCAAACTCCGGATTTTAACGAGCCAGCTGTCCGCGTTTGCCGAAACGTATGCCGAGTTGTCTGCGGATGACTATGAAGCGCTGCTGGAGTCATGGTCCGGCACCATTCGCGAGGGATTGCAGGAAAGAGGCTTGCGCTCCATGTCGGTCTTTGATAACCTCAACCTGATGGTAACCCTTATTGTGGACGAGGCCAGCCATGATGAGGGATGGTGGGAGGCTGAGCTGGAGGCGATGATGGGCAGCTGGCCGGGTGTCAAGCCGATGTATTGCGCCCTTTCTCCTGCCTACGAGAGCTTGGAGGAAACGACCATGGCCTACCAGATCTCAAGGCAGTTGCTCTCCTATTATGTGCTGGAACAGCAGGCGGTGCTGCTGCCCTCGTATGAGGCGCGGCTGCGGCGTCAGCCGCTGACGGAGTTTCATGATCAGGAGTGGCTGCAACTGGTGACGACGGCTCTATTTGGCAAAGATGCTGTGGAGGTTCGCTCGCAGGTCATGCAGTTGTTTGACACCCTGCAGGACCACTGCCTGCTGTTGCATGAAGCGGCCAAGGTGTATGAAGAGCTGATGGTGCTGCTGCGCCAACGACTCCGTCAAAGTGGTCTCAGCGAGGTGGAGAGTAGCCGTCAGACGCCCATTGATCTACATGTGTACAATTCCTACGAGAGCATCCGCCAGTTGGCTGCCAATGAGGTGGAGCAGCTGCTGGAGCTTGTAGACCGGGGTGCGAAGGAGAAATCCAACTGGATTGCCGAAAAGGCGGTTGGCTATATGCGGGAGCATTCGCGTACCGACCTCAAAGCCTCTGAAGTCGCTTCCTGGCTGAAAATCACGCCAAGCTATTTTAGTTATATTTTTAAGAAACATACGGGCAAGAGCTTCACTGAGTACATGAATGAGCTTCGGATCGGCCATGCCAAGCAGCTGCTCGCAACAACGCACGACAAAGTGTTTGAGATTGCGGACCAGGTTGGCTACCGGGAGTACAAGTATTTTGTGTCGGTGTTCAAGTCGGTGGCGGGCATGACACCCAAGGAATACCGGGCCATGAATGTCAAAGGGTAGTGGGCACGGAACAGACAATTATATCATCAGGAGTTGAACAGGAGGCATCATGGATATCTATAAGAATGCAGCGCACACCACGGAAGAACGGGTAGAGGATCTGCTCTCACGGATGACGCTGAAGGAAAAAGTCGGTCAAGTCAATCAGCATATGTATGGCTGGGACGCTTATACGCGTACCGGTTCGGAAGTGGAGCTAAGCGAGGCATTTAAAGAACACGTCGCCTGGGGCGGCGGCATGGGCGCGCTGTACGGGCTGTTCCGTGCTGACCCCTGGTCGGCGGTTACATATAAGACAGGAATACCGACGATGGACAATGCGCGTTTTGCCAATCGAATTCAACGCTATGTGATCGAGAATACCCGTCTGGGCATTCCAGTGCTGCTCTCCGAGGAGTGCCCGCACGGGCATCAGGCACTGGACGGTACACTGCTGCCGGTCAACCTGGCGGTCGGTTCGACCTGGAATCCTGAGCTGGCGGAGCAGGCCTATGGACTCGTAGCGGCTGAGCTGCGGGCACGCGGGGCGCATCTGGGTCTGGTGTCTGCGCTGGACATGCTGCATGAGCCGCGTTGGGGGCGTTCGGAGGAATGCTACAGCGAGGATCCGCATCTGGCTGCCCGCTTCACGACAGCTGTTGTACGCGGACTTCAGGGTACGGAGGCCAGTCAGCTCAAGGATGACAACAAAGTCGCGGCCATTCTCAAGCATCTGTGCGCGCAGGGCGCTTGCCAGGGTGGACATAATGCGGGTCCTGCACCGATTGGCGAGCGCGAGCTCCGCGAGGTCCATCTGCCAGCGGCACAGGCTGGCAGCGAGGCTGGTGCAGCGGGATTCATGGCGGCTTATAACGAGATCGACGGTATTCCTTGTCACGCGAACCCTGAACTGTTGAACGGGATTCTGCGGGAGGAGTGGGGCTTCGACGGTCTCATCATGGCGGACGGTACGGCGGTTGACCGGCTGCTGGCACTGACCGGAGATTATCCTTCGGCAGCAGCGCTCGCGCTCTCCTCGGGTGTCGATTTGAGTCTGTGGGACAAGGCGTTCACGACACTGGAAGCGGCCGTGGAGCAGGGGCTGGTGGATACTGCTCACCTGGACGAGGCTGTGCGCCGGGTGCTGACGCTGAAGTACCGTCTCGGGTTGTTCGACAACCCGTATACGGATGAGGAGCTGCCAGCCAAGCGGGTCAAGTCGGCGGAAGCGGTAGAGGCCAATCTGGCGCTTGCCCGTGAAGCTGCTGTGCTGCTCCGCAATGAAGGCGGCGTGCTGCCGCTGAGCGGAGAGTCGCGCAAGATTGCAGTAATTGGTCCCAACGCGGATCAACTGTATCATCAGCTGGGTGACTACACGAGCATTCAGGCCGAAGGCACGGGCGTTACGGTGCTGCAGGGTATCCGGGATCTGGCTCCGGCTGGCGTCGAGGTCCAGTACGAGCAAGGCTGTACGGTGCGGACCGATGACCGTTCGGGCTTCGCGGCAGCAGTTGAGGCGGCCATGGGAGCGGATGTGGCCGTATTGGTCATTGGCGGCAGCAGCGCCCGTCGCTTCGACGAGGTGTTCGACAGCAACGGGGAAGCGATTATCGCTGACGGCCCACCGTCGGACATGGACTGCGGCGAAGGCGTTGACCTCGCTGAGCTGGGACTGGGCGGCGTCCAGGAGGAGCTGGTACAGGCTGTGGCAGCAACCGGAACGCCGGTTGTGGCTGTGATTATCCAGGGTCGGCCGCATGCCTTGAGTGCGATTGAACCGCATTGCCGGGCGATCCTCTGCGGCTGGTACCCTGGCACTGAGGGGGGCCGGGCAATCGCCGAGATCCTGTTCGGCGAGGTCAACCCGAGCGGCCGCTTGCCGGTGTCGCTGCCACGCTCCTCGGCTCAGCTGCCGATTTACTACAACCGCAAGAACCTCGGCCGTTCGCGTCCATACAAGGATATGGAAGAGACTGCGCTGTATCCGTTCGGATTTGGTTTAAGCTACACAACGTTTGCGTATGATGCGCTGCGTGCAGCAGATGCTAGTGGATCGGTAGTTGAAGCTGGCGGCGAGGGTGCCCTGGAGGTACGTGCTGCTGACATTGAAGCCGGAGCTACCGTCGAAGTCAGTGTCGAGGTAGCCAATACGGGGGAGCTGGCAGGCAGTGAGACGGTGCAGCTCTACATCCAGGCGTCGCGTTCAACTGTCACCCGTCGTCTGCTGGAGCTCAAGGCGTTCCGCAAGGTCGCTCTGGCCCCGGGCGAGCGGACCACTGTGACACTGACGCTGGGCAAAAACGAGCTCGCGATCTGGAACCGTCAGATGCGCTTCGCCGTGGAGCCATGCCACCTCCGCGTACTGGTCGGCTCAAACGCCGACAGTGCCCAGGAGCTCGCGCTGCATCTGGTTTAAACTATGCACAAGGAAAGGCCCCGACCGGGATGGTCGGGGCCTTCTTGTTGCGTGTGGACGCTGTCGCTGCCAGCCTCATCTTGCCCCATCTGCTAGCCGCTGTTGCACGTGGCTGCCGCATGCTGCTATTATTGTGCGTCGCTGAAATGAGGGCACGCGTCAGTGCGATTGCTCGTCGCTAGGCTAACGAAACTACAGAACGCTAATTGAGCGACCAGAATGGCGCGAGTTCATTGCAGCTACTAGTTGCTGCGCTAACGAACCTGCAGATCGCTATTTCAACGAAATGAGGGGCGCGAGTCAATGCAATTGCTCGTCGCTAAGGCTAACGAAACCACAGAACGCTATTGCGGCATAAAGAGGCAGATGCGCACTCTAACGAAACTTCATCTTCTTATTGGTGCAAAAACGTGCCCAAAAGTGATTAAATCCCCGTAATAAGACTACCCAGATTCGTCCAGACCTCCAAATCGCTACATGAGGAGCGAATAGAGATACCTAGTTTCGTTACAGCGTCCCGCACGCATCATGCACAACGCTCCAAGTAAACATTCTTTAGTTAGAGCACCCCGCACGCATCATGCCCAGCGCTCCAAGTAAACTTTCTTTAGTTAGAGCAGCCCGCACGCACCCTGCCCAGCACTCCAAGTAAACATTCTTTAGTTAGAGAGCCCCGCACGGACCCTGTCCAGCGCTCCAAGTAAACTTTCTTTAGTTAGAGAGCCCCGCACGCACCCTGCTAGACGCTCCAAGTAAACATCTTTAGTTAGAGAGCCCCGCACGGACCCTGCACAACGCTCCAAGTAAATTTTCTTTAGTTAGAGAGCCCCGCACGGACCCTGTCCAGCGCTCCAAGTAAACTTTCTTTAGTTAGAGAGCCCCGCACGCATCATGCCCAGCGCTCCAACATTCTTTAGTTAGAGAGCCCCGCACGGACCCTGCACAACGCTCCAAGTAAACTTTCTTTCGTTGTAGCGCATGCACTGGCCGTGCCAGCCGCTCCAAGGCAAGTTTCTTTCGTTGTAGCGCCCGCACTCGCCAAGCCAGCCGCTCCAAGGCAAGTTTCTTTCGTTGTAGCGCCCGCACTCGCCAAGCCAGCCGCTCCAAGGCAAGTTTCTTTCGTTGCAGCGCACGCACTCGCCATGCCCGCCGCTCGAAGGCAAGTTTCTTTCGTTGCAGTGCATGCAATCGCCAAGCCAGCCGCTCGAAGGCAAGTTTCTTTCGTTGTAGCGCATGCACTCGCCAAGCCAGCCGCTCGAAGGCAAGTTTCTTTCGTTGTAGCACCCCGCCCGCGCCCAGCACTATGCGCCCGCCAATCGAGCCACCAGGCTTGGCGCCAGTTAGCCCACTGGCTCAGGCATCCGGTAGGGCTGCTGCTCGTGCAGGAGGGCGTAGGTTTGTTTGGCGATCATCCACTCTTCGTTGGTGGGGATGACCATGACGTAGACGCTGGAGTAGGGGGCCGAGATCAAGCGGGCGCCACTGCTGGAGCGCTGGTTGCTATTTTCGTCGAGTGCGACGCCCAGGTAGGAGAGGTTGCGGCAGATGCGACTGCGTAGCGCAGCTCCGTTCTCGCCAACGCCGCCGGTGAAAATAATCGTGTTAAGGCCGTTCATGGCAGCGGCATAAGCGCCAATATATTTGCGTATGCGGTACTCGTACATCTCCAGCGCCAGCTTGGCGTCGGCATCGCCCGAGTCGGCGGCCTGGCTGACCTCGCGGACATCGCCGCTTCTTCCGGAGACGGCGAGAAGACCGCTGGATTTGTTCAGCATGCTGCTGACCGTGTCGCAGTCGAGGGCTTCCTTTTTCATGAGGTAGGGGAGGATGGCTGCATCGATGTCGCCTGTCCTGGTGCCCATCATGAGACCTTCCAGGGGCGTCATGCCCATACTTGTATCGACGGAACGGCCATTTTCAATTGCGGTGCAGCTTGCGCCGTTGCCGATATGGCAGGAGACGATTTTGAGCTCGTCCAGCGGGGTTTGCACCAGGAGGGACGCTTGTTCACTGACATACTCATGCGAGGTGCCGTGAAAGCCGTAGCGGCGAATGCCATGCTTACGGTACCATTCCTTGGCAATTGGATAACGGTAGGCACATGCAGGCATAGATTGGTGAAAGGCGGTATCGAACACGGCGACCTGGGGTACGCAGCCCAACAGCTGTTCAACAGCTTCGATACCTGTCATATGGGCAGGGTTATGGAGCGGCGCCAGGTCGTACAGCTCACGGATTTGTGTTTTTACCTGTTCATCTATAAAGGTTGCAGCTGTAAAGGTCTCGCCGCCATGCACGATGCGATGGCCAATCCCGTCAATATCCCGTAGATTGTGAATGACGCCATGCTCTGGATCCGTAAGCTTGCTCAACATGACTGCCAGCGCCGCCGCATGATCAGGCAATGGCAAATGCTCCTTGCGCTCGGGACCATGCTGTCCTTGTTCGAGCATAAAGGATTGCGGGCTACCGATACATTCCATTCGTCCCTTAACCAGCATAGTCTCTGCAATCATGTCATAGAGTTGATACTTCAATGAAGAGCTGCCTGAATTGATAACGAGTATGTTCACATTTCTCTCTCCCATCCGCTAAGTAGTTGCAGCCCCTCAGCATGAAGCTGGTGGCTGGCAAGGCTGCGGCGCAGGAGGTGACCAAGCGCAGGAACATCCCGTACCGCAGTCGCTGTCTGATTTTATTACATCAAATATCCCTGTACCGTACTGTGAGGAATGACACAGCCCGCAGTGACAGAACCGCGACGAAACCAAGTAAAAAAAGTCACGTTTACTTGTGATTATTTTCACATACAAGGGGTGGCTGAGAGGGTAAACTGAGAACAGTAATAGAAATCACAGCGCAGAGATCCGCCCCCAGGGCTTACAGTCAGACAGGCGGCCGGGTCATCTGCCATCAGCGAAAGGATGAATCGACATGGCGATGAAAGAAGCGGAACTGAGACCACGGACCGGAGCGTCAGCCGAGGGGCCATGGCGGGGCTTCGTAGAGGGCGCCTGGCAGCAGCGGATCGATGTGAAGGATTTTTTGGATCAGAATATAAAGGCATACACCGGCGATGAGTCGTTCCTCGCACCACCAACGGAGGCCACCACAAGCCTGTGGAACCAATTGCAGCAATTAATGAAGCTGGAGCGGGAGCGCGGTGGTGTACTGGATGTGGATGTGCATACTGTCTCCTCGATCACGTCGCATGGCCCTGGCTATATCGACAAGGAGAAGGAGCAGATTGTTGGCCTGCAGACAGATGCGCCGCTCAAGCGCTCCATTCAACCGTTCGGCGGGATCAAGATGGTGCTGGATGCCTGTAAAGCTTACGGCTATGAGCTCCCGGAGGAGCTTGTCCACCTGTTCACTGAAATCCGCAAAACGCATAACCAGGGCGTCTTTGATGTCTACACTGCGGACATGCGTAATGCGCGTAAAGCAGGAATCATCACTGGTTTGCCTGACGCCTATGGCCGTGGCCGTATTATTGGGGATTATCGGCGGGTGGCGCTCTATGGTGTGGATCGGTTGATTGCAGGCAAACGCCAGGAGTTGAAGGAGCTGGAGCGCGAACCGATGTCGGAGCCGGTGATCCGGCTGCGGGAAGAGCTCTCTGAGCAAATTCGCTCACTTGGGGAATTGAAGGCGATGGCCGCAGCCTACGGTTACGATATCTCGGAGCCGGCCACCTCTGCGAAGACGGCATTTCAATGGTTGTATTTTGCCTATCTGGCAGCCATCAAGGAGCAGAACGGAGCAGCCATGAGTCTGGGCCGGGTATCTAGCTTCCTGGATATCTATGTGGAGCGGGATTTGAACGAAGGCGTACTGAGCGAACAAGAAGCGCAGGAGCTGATGGACCAGTTCGTCATGAAGCTGCGGATTGTCAAATTTCTGAGAACGCCGGATTACAATGAGCTGTTCAGCGGCGACCCGACCTGGGTGACAGAATCGATCGGTGGCATGGCGGAAAATGGCTCGACGCGGGTGACCCGCAGCTCGTACCGGATTCTGCATACCCTCTACAATCTGGGGCCGGCGCCGGAGCCCAATCTGACGGTACTCTGGTCGGAGCAGCTGCCGGAGCGGTTCAAGCAGTATTGTGCCAAAGTCTCCATTGAAACAAGCGCGATTCAATACGAAAATGATGACTTGATGCGTCCAATCTTCGGCGACGATTACGGCATCGCGTGTTGTGTGTCGGCGATGCGGATCGGCAAGCAGATGCAGTTCTTCGGCGCCCGCGCCAACCTGGCCAAAGCCCTGTTATACGCGATTAACGGCGGAGTCGACGAGAAGCTGGGACTTCAGGTCGGTCCGGTCAGAGCCCCGATCGCTGGCGAGCAGCTGGATTTTGAAGAGGTGATGGCGCGTTACGATGAGGTGCTGGATTGGCTGGCAGAGCTGTACATTCAGACGCTAAATGTCATTCACTATATGCATGACAAATACGCCTACGAGCGTCTGGAAATGGCGCTGCACGACCGCGACATCCTCCGAACCATGGCCTGCGGCATTGCCGGATTGTCAGTGGCTGCCGACTCGCTGAGTGCGATCCGCTACGCGAAGGTTCGTCCCGTCCGGGACGAGCGCGGCATCGCAGTTGATTTCGAAATCGAAGGGGAGTACCCGCAATACGGCAACAATGACGCTCGCGTCGATGACATCGCCGTACAGCTGACAGAGTCCTTCATGGCGAAGCTGCGCAAGCATGAGACGTACCGCGATTCGCTCCCCACCATGTCGGTGCTGACCATTACATCGAATGTGGTCTATGGCAAAAAAACCGGCAGTACCCCGGATGGCCGGGGTGCGGGTGTACCTTTTGCACCAGGGGCTAATCCGATGCACGGGCGGGATAAAAAAGGCGCACTGGCCTCGCTAGCTTCCGTCGCCAAGCTGCCGTATGACAGCTGCCAGGATGGGATTTCCAATACCTTCTCGCTGATCCCTCGGGCGCTGGGCAAGGAGCCGCAGGCTCGGGTCAGTAATTTGGTCTCGTTGCTTGACGGGTATGCCGGCAGCTCGGGACATCATCTCAATATCAACGTGTTTGACAGCGATCAACTCATTGACGCTATGGAGCATCCAGAGCAATACCCGCAGCTGACCATTCGGGTCTCGGGGTACGCCGTCAACTTCATCAAGCTAACCCGCGAGCAGCAGCTCGATGTGATCAATCGGACGTTCCACGGCAAGGTGTAACGGAAAGGAGGTCAAGGTCATGATGAAAGGACGAATCCACTCGATGGACACCTTCGGTACGGTGGACGGTCCGGGTATCCGGTTTGTGTTGTTCATGCAGGGCTGCGCCTTGCGTTGTCAGTTCTGCCATAATCCCGATACGTGGAGTATGGCTGGTGGTAGTGAAGTAACGGTCGAAGAGGTGCTGGCGGAGATTGAACCCTACGTTGCCTATTATCAGCGCTCGGGAGGCGGCATTACAGTCACTGGTGGTGAGCCGACGCTGCAGGCCCCTTTTGTAGCGAGACTGTTCCGCGAATGCAAACGTCGCTGGGGGCTCCATACGGCGCTGGATTCGTCCGGATTCTGTGACCCTGGCCGGGCCGCCGAGCTGCTGGACGCGACCGATCTCGTTCTGCTCGATCTGAAGCAGATGGACGCTGGCCGCCACAAGCGGCTGACCGGCCAACGGCATGAGCGCATCCATCGTTTTGCCAGGCATCTGACGAAGATCGGCAAGCCCATCTGGATCCGCCATGTGCTGATTCCCGGCGTAACGGATGAGCCCAAGGACCTGAGGCTGCTGGGCCAATTCGTCTCGGAGCTAGGCTCGGTGGAGAAGCTGGAGCTGCTACCGTACCATCGGATGGGCGTCTTTAAATGGCAGGCGCTCGGACTTGATTATCCGCTGGAAGGCGTGCCGGAGCCTGAACCTGAGGAGGTCGAGCGAGCCAGAGCACACATTGAAGAAGGACGACATCTGGCAGGTAACTTGAACGCTGCCGAGGTCTGGGCCACTGGAACGTTTGGCAAGTGAGGTAAAGGTGAAGGTGAGCTAAATAACTTGAAGCGATGGACTGGCGAGATATAAGTGAATAAGGAGCGAGAATGGAAGTCGGCATTTAATATGAACCGTGATGTTCAAACCAGAACCCACAAAGTATTAAGGGAAAGACTCCCATCGAGTGGGGTTCGATAGCATACTGACCGCGAAATAACCCCTGGCAAGAGAAAAATCTTAGAGCTTATAATTAGATTCATGTTCAAGTCTATTAACTACAGATGGAACCTCTACGAAAACGAGAACTCACGAAAGTCACGAAGAACGGGACTTGCGATACTGACCTTCTTAACATGGCCACCCTACCCTCAATTAAAATATTCTTTTTCTTATGTTTAACGTGAATTACGAAAGTGAAGTCTCATAAAAACATAAAAGAGTGCCCGAATCTTTAGTAGAATGGTGTTTGTCGAGAACATCACCAACCAAGAGAGGAGCACCCTTAAGGTGAAGTCTACCACAAAAATCATGTCGTTGAAAACGGAATTTTCTATGAGAAACGCAACAAATTTTGCAGGCAGTAAAGTCATTCTTGCCTTCCTTGAATCGATACGGTTTAATCAAGCGCTTCGGTCCCTTGGTCAAGCCAAAGCGATGAATGCCATCTTCCCCACACATCGGATTCTGCAGTACCTCATCATCGGCTGGCTCCTCGGCTGCGAGCGTCTCTTTCACTTCAAATCCTTGGAGAGCGATGCCTTGGTCGCTCATGCGCTGGGCGGTCGGTTGCCGCACCACACGTTGTGATTTGCTTCGGCTAGGCAAGGCTCATGAGCAGCTGGCGCCAGCCCTTCGAACCTTAAATCTCGACCTCATCGCACCCCGGCTGCCGAAATTGTTGATCTTGGACCTGGACTCCACCGCGGAGACCGTGTTATGGCAACCAACAGGGAGCGGAAGTGGGCTACAACAGCCTCAAGCGAGGGAGAAAAAGTTTACATCCCTTGCTCGTTTATGAAGGTG
This sequence comes from Paenibacillus daejeonensis DSM 15491, assembly GCF_000378385.1. Lineage (GTDB taxonomy): Bacteria > Bacillota > Bacilli > Paenibacillales > Paenibacillaceae > Paenibacillus_D > Paenibacillus_D daejeonensis. The sequence continues at coordinate 319,399 of NZ_KB899663.1, forward strand.
CCTCGCGGATGCTGTTGAACGCCTGCCTACGTCCCGGCAATACAAGCAGTTCGACCGATGTCCTGCCGTTCGCTCAGCAGACGTTAGCTCTGCTTGGTTCCCATCAGGTACGCTATGCTCGCTTCGACAAAGGCTTTGGAGGCGAGGACTTCTACGCCTTCTGGGAGGCACAGAAGATCGGCTATGTCGGCAAACTAAAATGGACGCCGCGTCTTCAGCAACAGGTGAAATCCTGTGAGCAGTGGACGCGATTTGTCGACGAAGAATGGATTATAGAAGGCATATCCCTTCTCTATCGAGCGACAACATGGGAGAAAACACGCCGCGTTGCCGTCATCCGCAAGATGCCGCGCTGGGACGGGGATCAGTCACAGCTTGAACTCGACTTGCTTTGGCAGTACGAAGCCCTAGTGACGACCGAAGCCTGGGAAGCCATCGACGTATGGCGATTCTACAACCAGCGCTGCTGCATGGAGAATTACATTAAGGAAGGCAAGAATGGCTTCGCCATCCACCGCATTCCTACGCAGTCGTTTGCCGCCAATGAGATCGACCTGCTCTTAAAGCTGCTCGCCTACAATCTCTTTGAACGCTTCAAGCACCACTGTTGTGATCCGATTCGTCAGTCGTACACCATCCAGCGGATGCGCCGAGAGTTTTTCCGCTCTGCCGGTACACTTTTGTATGTCATGCTCGTCAGATGACCTTAAAGCTGGCTGTGTCCTTCCAAAACCAAAGGGTCTGGCGACAGATGGAGCAGAAAAGTATTTTATTGGAATGAACGTATAATCCCAACTTATGTCTTGGAAGTCCCGATCCCCCTTCATGTGGGGAGGGGGAAGGTCCAGCCTTATTTCATCTTATCTGGCTCTATATGAAAATCCCTAATCCATAATTGGGTTATATATCAAATTATGGATTTCTCAAACCCCTGGTTTTATGGGCTCTCGTAATTTAGGTTTAATCAGAAATATCACTATGAATAAATGTCATTTGTTACAGAATAATTATCCTTTTTGTGGATGCCCCTTCCACATTTCCAGATATTTCGATGTCTCCTTGACTCTAAATCTAAGGTTTTCAGTTGTTGAATTAATTTTAATAGCTGGAACTAGAATTAGTATCGGCTCATATTCCGGCATCCCAAAAGGAGTTAACTGAGCACTATCTATAACATTGATTTCAGTTCCTTTGTAATCTACATATTTAATAGTATTCCTATGATACTGATCGCTCATTTCCCCTCTATAGTTAACTACTGAAGGATATAAACCTTGGTCCTCTAAAGTTCTTACAGTGGTTTCAATAGCTTTACAGCAATTTTCAAGCTCTTCAATAGAAGGGAAGTTACTCCCATTATGTTTGTGTTTTATTCTATTTCGTATATTTGAAACTTGGTTCATTTCCAAATTTCTGGTAACTTTTTTTAATATTGATATTATATTAGTTACTTCTGTGACGCTAACATCTAATAGCAATAATTTGTGCTTAAAAGGAAAATTAACTAAATTTGTTGACTCATTAAAATGAGGCATCTGTTCCTCATTTCTCTTATAATCATCGCTTTTAGTTATATGTTCTTCACACATATTAGCCAGTATTCCGAATCCTGTTATCAAAGGGAACAGAGTATTCTTCCCATTCTGATCTAATGTTAAGACTTCGTTCGCTCCAAAAGGCCTTCCGTTTAATGTTTTTGCTAGAAAATCTAAGCCTTTATCGAAATTATATGAGAATCTTGTTTCTATAAAATGATCTGACAATAACATCCATGAAACAAAAGACAATGAATTTTCTAATATTTCTTCTAGCGATACAAAGAAGTTTACCGCTTCGCTTCTTATAATTTCTTTATCATCTTCATCTCTTGAAGTGATTTCGGTAACTACGCTCTTAAACTTAGAATATCTTTCCCAAAATGTTGACTGGGTAAGTGGAAAAGATTCCTGATTAAACCCAAGCTTCCATAGTATTTTTTTTATAATCCTTTCATCTTCAAGTTCGTTTTCTGGAAAGAAAAAGTAACCGTATTTAAGATAGGCAAAGCAACCTTGTATATGTTCCCTAGTATCAAGTAATAATTCATTAACGATTACTTTTGGATCTTTATCTAAAAGATACTTATTAAGTTTTTCTAAAAAGGTCGTACCTTTAGAATGACGCAATTTCCATTCAAGCTTAGAGCGTTCTTCTGCGTATAATTCTTCAATTAGATTTCTTAATCTAGTAAAACCTATTGCTTGACCATGTATAGTTGGCATGCTTCGAATTCCTAGATGAGAACATTCAAGTGTCATTTTAAGCCAACCATATGGTCCTCTTCTCGGAAATGAGTCTCTAGTCTCGGTAATAGGAATATTTATACCACCATTTTGAATTAGATTTTCAAGACTTTCAACAATCTCCTCATCAGTAAGCAATAGTATTATTTGGAGGCACTCATTTTTCATAAGACCTTCCACAATTTCCTCGCTTGCCATCCTCCATTTATCTTTATATTTTTCTGTCATTGGCAATAATCTGCGGATTGATTTGGAATGTTTAGTAAATAGCTCGTTTAATAATATTCTTAATTCGTCGTCTGTGAACGCATTAGCCAGTAACCAAATAATATCTTCCAAATGGAAATCTTCATGCCAATCAATTAAATCCCTCTTTGTTTCGATTTGAAGTACTAAATCTTCATTTTGTGGCCCCTCGTAATCTTTCATCTTTTCCTGAAGAAAATCCACTAAATTTCGAACTATATTGTTTCCACTTTTAAAAGTAACTACATGAAGACTATTACAAGTAGGATCAGAACAGTAAGATAAAGGAGCGTATAATGAAGAATGATGTATTCTGTTTTCTAATGATTCAAGGAAACCAAACGGACCTACTACTAAATTGTTTACTTGAAAGACTCCCGCAGGCGTATTATCTAATAATAAGTTTGTTTCAGTATAATTTAATTCTTCATTATCAGAATGAAATTTAGTATTAAATTTTAAGTACAAATCCATACCGTATATCCATGGGAAGATGATCTTTCTTTCGCTAATATCCATTTCAAGGATTTCAAGAATTTTTGGAAGGTTTGTGCGCTTGGCATTAATCAAAGCGTCTTTGTGGAAACATAGAATTAAAAATGCGAAACAAATCTCATCTATGGTGACATCTCTAAATTCCTTTAGTATTATATTTTTCCATTTTTCTCCATAATCAGTGAGTGCTACATGCTTGCTAATTGATGGTGGTCTATAGCCTTCTTCTAAGATGCAATTACTAAGTAGATTGAATAAAGGTAATAAACCTCTAATGTCAGTTGTCTCATTTTGATTTTCAACGATCTCCACTTTAAGACTCATGATTTACCCCTCTCGTTAATGAACATATGTAATATTATGATAACACATGTTTCTTAGAAATATAGTAAAATTTACTACCTTTTACGTGGTGGGAAAGTATCTCGAAAGCGAGAAGATTTGAACTTCAGTTTGAAGATAGTGGCACATGAGCTTTTACAGAAATAGTTTTTGGAGTATGCAGAGTTAAAGTCTGGTGTGCAACTATTTAAATGATTTCAGGAATAGTATGAAAGAGCCATCCAAATAAAGTATGTCTGATTCTCTGAGGACGAACCTTACGTGTTTTATTTCGGGGCGTAAGGAAACTACCTTAAAATCTACGAGAAGAAACCCGTAGCCATCATCAAGGTGTCGGCGGCTCTTTGTGCTGGCGTACGGCGTCGAGGAATGCGCGCATCTGGGGGGACATCCAGCGTTCCGGATGGTAGCAGGCGAAGATTTGGCGAGGTGCCTGTTCGCCGGGGAGCGGGGCGTAGGCGAGGCGTCCCGCTTCAATTTCCTCGCGGATGGCCATCTGCGAGATAAAGGTGACGCTCTTGCCGAGCATGAGCGTCCGCTTGATCGTCTCCAACGAATCCAGTTCCATACCGAGCTTCAGCTCAACCTCGTGCGTCGCCGCCCAGCGGTCAGTCATCTCCCGGGTCGTGGACTGCTGCCCATGCAGCAGGAAGGGGTACGCCGCAATGTCCTGGGGAGTAAGGTTACGTAGACCGCCAGCCCCTTCCTCGTTGTTTAGCACGAGCGCACCCGTTGAGGCTGCTGCTTGTCCCGCTGCCCCGCCCTGCGTATGCTCTGCCGCCGCTCGCTCAAGCTCACTCGTCCGCGCACCGACGGCTTTGCCAGCCGCCCCCACACGATCACCATCTCTTGCTCCGGCCATACCCACCCCCGCACGATCAACGCTTGCCCCGGCCATAGCCATCCCCGCACGATCGCCCTGCACCCCGACCTCAGCTAACTCACCTCGCGTCACGTCCAAGCTGCCCTGCCCAGCTGCGCCAACCCCACCAGCCAGCGGATGATCAGCGGCAAAAGCCACGACCATCCGGTCCTCGCAGAGTGGCTCACAGTACAGCTCATCGGCTTCGGCTTGTTGGGCGGCGATGAAGCCGAGGTCGATACGCCGCTCGGCGAGGAGTTGGCGGATGACCGGAGCCGTGCGGATGGTCAGCCGCACCTCGACCTGTGGGTAGGTCTCGTGGAAGTGGTGGATCCACGCGGGCAGCAGATAGGTGCCTGCGACATAGCTGGCCCCGATATGGAAGGTGCCTCGCTCCGGCGTGCGTTGCTCTGCCATTACCCGCCCGGCCTCCAGACCGAGCGAGCGGATTTGCCGGGCATAATGCAGCAGGGCTTTACCGGCACGAGTTAGCTCGTATTTGCCACCATACATCTCGAAGAGCGGTACCCCATACTGCTCCTCCAGACTTTTCATATGAAAGGTAACCGTCGGTTGTTTGACGCCCAGGGCGCCAGCGACTGCGGTTATTTTTTTGTGCCGATCGAGCAGAACGAGGATGTCCAGCTTGATAAATTGCAACGGGAATCGCCTCCGAAAGCTGATATTACCCTGGAGTATAGATTAAATCTATGCAGATGTATAGATTGTAATAGTTTATTTAATAAACACTTAACACTACGAAAATATAAAGCAGATGTTTGGGGATTATGCTGTAATCAGCAAATACGAGAGGGGAGTGGAGCACATGGAGGTGGCACTAAGCGGCGTAACCAAGACATTCGATGGAGCAACCGCGCTGCATCCGCTGGATCTGACAATCACATCAGGCTCCTTTACAACACTGCTGGGACCTTCGGGATGCGGCAAAACCACCTTGCTCCGTCTAATCGCCGGACTGGAGCAGCCGGACAGCGGCTCGATTCACATCGGCGGCAAAACGGTATGCGACACCAGCAAGCGAATTTTCCTGCAACCGCAGCAGCGGGAGCTGGGCATGGTATTTCAGGATTTTGCACTATGGCCGCACATGACGGTATATGAAAATGTCGCCTTCGGACTCAAAGCCAGAGGCCGGCGCAAGGAAGTAGCCACACAGGTGGCGGAAGCGATTGAGGCTGTTCGGCTCCAGGGGTTCGAGAAGCGCTATCCGCACCAGCTCTCGGGCGGACAGCAGCAGCGGGTAGCCTTTGCCCGGTCGATTGCGGCCCGTGCGAGTTTGATTCTCTTCGATGAACCGCTCAGCGCACTCGATGCCATGCTAAGGGATGAGATGCGGGAGGAGCTCGTCCAGATGGTCCGCGAGCTTGGGGTCACAGCGGTCTACGTCACCCATGATCAGACGGAAGCGATGGCGATGTCCGATACGATTATCGTCATGCAGCAGGGCAAGGTCCTCCAGCGGGGTGAGCCGGAAGCGATCTACCATACGCCGACGCATCCGTTTGTCGCCCAATTCGTGGGCCGCTCTAACTGGGTTGAACGGGATCGTCAAATGGTTCGTCCCGAGCACATCCGGTGGACCGCAAGGCCGGGTGATCGGGTCTTCGAAGGAACGGTGAGCCGGATCTCGTATCTGGGTGATCGTTATGAGGTGGCGGTGAAACTGACGGACGGCACGATCTGGACCGCGTATCATCACGAGCGGATGGCCGTGGGCGGACAAGTACGGCTGGGCGTTGCCGAGCAGCATATCCATACGCTGGGCGATCCGGCCCGGCAGACGAACAAAGCAACAGAAGGACAACAGCAACACCAAATCAGGGAGGTTATCTACCAATGAAAACGACAATAAACAGTCCACTTACATCTGCATCCAGACCATGGCGGGGATCGCTGGCGATGCTGCTGCTCGCGAGCAGTCTGCTGAGTGCCTGCGGCGATGCCGGCAATGCCAACACAGGCAGCAATACCAATACGCCAGCCGCTGGCAATACCAATACACCGAGCCAGCCGGTCGCCGAGCAACCAGCGGAGCAGACACCAGCACCATCAGGCAAGGTTGTCGTCTATACCGCTGGTCCGGAAGGGCTGGCTACCAAGATCAGAGAGGGCTTCGAAGCAAAATATGGCGTAACGGTCGAGCAATTTGACGGTACAACCGGCAAGGTGCTGGGACGTCTGGAAGCGGAGAAGAGCAACCCCGTAGCTGATATTGTTGTCCTCGCCTCCTGGCCGTCCGCCATGGCCATGAAGGCTGAGGGCTGGACGCAAGCCTACCCGGAAGCGGCAGAGGTAGACAAGCTGCAGGCGGACTGGGTAGATGCCGACCACCATTTGTTTGGCTATAGCGCATCGGCACTTGGTATTACGTACAATACGAAGCTTGTCGATGAGCCGCCTGCGGACTGGGCAGATCTGGCTGATCCGAAGTGGCAGGGCGTTGTGAACATTCCCGATCCATCGCTGTCCGGTTCGGCTCTTGACTTCATCTCGGGCTATCTCAATGACCAAGGCAGTGAGGACTGGTCGCTGTTCGAGCAGCTCAAGTCTAATGGCGTAGCGATGGCAGGCGCCAACAAAGAAGCGCTCGATCCGGTCATTACCGGGGCCAAAAGCATCGTCATGGCTGGTGTGGACTACATGGCATACAGCGCCAAAGCCAAAGGAGAGCCAGTTGATATTGTCTATCCGGAGAGCGGCACCGTCATCAATCCACGGGCGGCTATGATCATGAAGACATCCCCGAACCTGGAGAACGCGCAGCTGTTCATCGACTATCTGCTGTCTGACGAAGCGCAAGCCCTGGTTACCGGAGCCTACCTGCTCCCAGGAAAAACTGACATTCAAGCGGACAACCGCGTTAATACGCAAGATATCAAACTGCTGGACTATGACTGGAACTGGATGAGCGAACAGGGCGAAGCGATCAGCACGCGTTTCCTGGAGCTGTTCAAGTAAACCATGGATAACCCGCACCGCGGGGGGCTCAGGCTCCCCGCTGCTTCGTGGCAGATGGGACTGGGCATGCTTCTCCTGGCTGTGCTGGTTCTTGCCCCACTGACAATGGTACTGCTGCATAGCCTGTTCCCCGATGGCACGTTTGACGCGTTCGCTCCGCTGCGCGTGCTGTCCGACCCGGCTCTGCTGCAGATTTTCTGGAATTCGATCGCACTTGGCGGTTGGGTTGTCTTCGGATCGACGCTGCTGGCGCTACCCATGGCCTTTCTGGCAGCCCGGACGACGATTGGCCGACATGCCTGGCTGGATGTCGTGCTGATCATTCCGTTCATGACGCCACCGTACATCGGCTCCATGGGCTGGATCCTGTTCATGCAGCGCCGCGGCTTTGCGGAACAGCTGCTGCCAGCTGCAGCCGGACTAACCCCGGCGTTTTTCAGCTTGCTGGGCATGGTAGCGATTATGAGCTTGCATCTGTTTCCGTTTCTGTACCTGATCCTTCGCAATGCGCTAATGCGGATCGGCGGTTCGCTGGAGGAAGCGGCGAGCGTGCATGGCGGCGGCATGATGTACCGACTGCGTCGGGTGATCCTACCGCTCTTGCTCGGCAGCTACGCGATGGGGGCATTGCTTGTGTTCGTGAAGACCATTGCCGAGTTCGGAACACCAGCAACCTTTGGCCGGCAGATCGGTTATTATGTGCTGACAAGTGAGATCCATCGTTTTACATCGAGCTGGCCGATCGACTTCGGCAAGGCAACGGCCCTTGCATCCGCCCTGCTCGGGGCCTGCCTAATGTTCTGGTACATTCAGAACATCATTAGCCGACGCCACCAATACCGGACACTCGGCGGCAAAGGCATGCGCACACGCATGGTGCCGCTCAAGGGCTGGCGGGCTGTGCTCGGCTGGAGCTATACGGGCATGTTGCTGCTGCTCGCGATCGGCATTCCGTACTTCTCCATTATCGTAGCTTCCATGCAGAAGCTGAGAGGAGACGGGCTGGCCTGGAGTAATCTGACGCTGGCGCATTATGGGGAACTGCTGCGGCCTGGCTCCAAGGGCTGGCAGGCGCTGATCAACAGCATGGGGCTGGCGGCGCTGGCCGCTACCGTTGCCGTATTAATCGGTACCTATCTCGTCCTGCAAATGGGCAGTATGAAGCGGTTGTCGCAGCGCAGTCTTGATATGTTCAGCCTGCTGCCGAACACCGTGCCCGGCATCGTGATCGTAGTCGGACTGATCCTGCTCTGGAATGCACCCTGGATGCCAGTCTCCATCTACAATACGTACACGATGGTCGTCCTGACCTACGTGGTATTCTTCCTGCCGTATTCCGTTCAATATATCAAATCCTCGGCGGCTCAGATTGACGGTAGCTTGGTGCAGGCGGGCCGGGTCTTCGGCGGTCGGTCCTGGTATGTGTTCCGGCGCATCGTGCTGCCACTGCTCATCCCAGGCATTCTGGCCGGCTGGATGATGACCTTCACCATCTCAGCTCGTGAGCTGGTCGCATCGCTCATGGTGCTGCCGCCGTCGATGCAGGTCACAGCAACGTATATCTTCAGTCAATTCGAGCAGGGCGAGGTGTCGCTCGGTATGGCGATGGCGGTCGTTTCCGTGGGGCTGACAACGCTGGTGCTGGTCATCATGAATCATCTGGGTGCTGACAGAAAGTGAGGACGTCATGACAGAACACATAGAAGTAGCGGTATGGGGAGGCGCAGGCGAGCATGGACGCTCCTGCTATCATTTCCAGGCGGGAGAGACGTCAGTTCTGCTGGATTGCGGAGGCAAAAAAGAACACGGCGGCCAATACCCGGCCTTGGTTGCTCAGTTGGTACGGAAGCTCAAAGCGGTTTTTCTCTCCCATGCGCACGAGGATCATATGGCAGCCCTTCCTCTGCTGCTCCAGCACGGCTACACCGGAGAGGTCTGGCTGACGCGGGAGACGCACCGCCAGCTGCCTGGGTATGCCAAGGCCTGGCGGCGTTATGTGCAATCTCGCGGCGGTACGGTGCCTTACGGTCCTTATGATTGGGAGCGAATGCGTTACCGGTTCCTCGACGACGAAGCTCCTCAGGGAGAATGGGCAAGCATCGCGCCCGGACTGAGAGCAGCCTGGGGGCCGAGCGGTCATCTGCCGGGAGCGGTCTGGCTGCTGCTGGAGCTGGAGGGACGCTTGGCATTCTTCTCTGGTGACTACAGCTCCGAATCAACACTTCTGCAATCAACGCTGCCGCCAGCGGCTCTCTTTGCAGGAAGATCCATCGAGCTGGCGCTCCTCGATGCAGCCTACGGAGATGCTCCGGGTACCCAGACTTCGCACCTGATTGAATTGACAGACAAACTGGCTGAGGTACATGCGCGCGGCGGTCACTCCTTGCTACCGGTGCCGACCTGCGGGCGCGGCATGGATCTGCTCGTCGAGCTGATCGAGCGTCTGCCTGAGCTGCCGATTGCAGCCGAGGCCAGCCTGACGTTGGAGTGGGCAAGGATGCTGCGCCCGGATCTGGCGGCTCATTGGCTGCGTGATGAGGCCCCGGCCAGACTGGCATCCGCGATGCGTCGCATCCGCACTGTTACTACAGATTCGGAGCGGCGCCATCTGCTGAGCGACGATCCGCATGTGATCCTGTCGCCTGACGGAATGATGCTCGCCGAGCCCGCACTCACCTATAGCCGTCTACTGCGCGGCGACCCCAGGCATGCGGTCATCTTCACGGGCCACCGCAGCTCGGATGCCCGGACAGATGAGCCTTATTCGGCAGAGATCGCGAGCTGTCGATATAAGGTTCATCAAGGCCTGCCGGACGTGCAGCAGATGCTCAGGAAGCTGCGTCCGCAGCGCGCCTTGCTGGTCCATGCCGAGACTGGAGCAACTGCAAGGTTGACCAGCCACTTGCTCCGGCAAGGTTATTCGGCTCTGAATGAGACACAGGTCTGGCAGCAGCTTCCCCGGGCAGACGAGAGCATGACCAGTTAGCTAATAGATGATCAGTGCTAAGAGTTCCTGAATTTGAGGTCAATCGAGCTGACACAACAGGTTCTCTTTCACACGACCTCAGTATCCGACGAACACGAAATTTCGAGTTTATTTTGGCGAAAATTGATTTTGGGGTTGAATAGATATGAAATTTCGAGTTTATGGCGTACTTTTGCGTGAAATCAGCGAAATAAGGTTGAAATTTCGTATTCGTTTCTAGTGGGGCCTTATCCGAAATGAAAAGGCTATCTAGTTACGGACGATGGGTCAGCTAGAGGAGGGAAGGCCGGAGGAGCAAAGGGTCCGTCTGAAAGGTTTTCGCAGAAAAGCTAGCTCCGAAAGCTTACGTTGTCTCAGGAATTCGGGACAACAGCGATCGTAGGCCCCTTTCCTCATAACAACAATACGATCGTTAGTTCAGGAGCGATCTCCTAGTGATGATGCCCGCCGCCCCCGGCGGCGGGCGCTTCTTGCGCCTGCGCGGCTTCAAGAACAGCCAGCTGCCTGACGGCATCCTCTCCGATTGCCAGCCACTTGGCAGGCATGACCTCCAATCCATCGGCTGCAACCTGAGCACGAACGACATAAATGCCTTCTTCCGGCAGTACCAAGTCGGTCTGATACCTTCCTTTGTCCTCGCTGCTAGCAGCAGCCTCCACGGCATTGCCCGGCTCACCCTCTGGCCAGTAAGCAAAGATTACCTCAGCCGTGATAGGATCACCAAGCAACGCCACATCCAAGGTTACTTGGCCGCTCTCACCTGGAGCTAGCTCGGCTGGCAGTTGCAGATCCACCGCCAGATGGGGCCTCAGACCCTGTTCATCCACCGTTCCCGTCTGGGCTGTACATCCACTTAGCAGCGCTGCCAAGCTCAACAGCAGGGCACCCGTCGTTCCAATCCATCGTTTTTTCTTCATGTTCTTCATCTCCCTCTATGCCGAGAACCAGTGCTTCAATCGGCCAATTCTGCGAATGACAAGCAGATCCAGCACCAACACCACAAGTAAGGACAATCCGACAAGCGGCATCAGGAGGCCGAAGACAATCATAATGGCTAGCACGCCCCAGGTTGCACGTGCATCCGCCGGTTTGCCGGGAGCGCCCAATTTGCCTGCGGGCTTGCGTTTCTTCCACATGACATAGGAGCTGAAGGCAATCAGAATAACGCCGAGGCAGGTGATCAATCCCAGCAGCTGGTTAGGCCACCCAAACAAACGTCCCTCATGCAGTGCAATGCCAAGGGTAATCGCCTTGGCCATAATCCCGTAGTCAGCGAACCGGACATCGGTCAGAACCGCGCCGCTATATTGATCGACATGCAGCGTCGCATTGTCTCCGGGTCTTGTGTGCGAGGTGGCGATGGTGTAGACGCCGCGCTCGCCCTGAGGCATGGAGATCGTGAACGGCATCGCGATCTGCTGACGTTCGGCAATCCCTGTCACTTCGTCCACTGTCAGTTTGACATAGCCGCCGGCAGCCGACTCCGGCACAGGCAGCTGTTCAGCCGCCCACGGTATATCCTCTGCCACGTCTTTGGTTACTGTCACGGACTCGGGTGTGCCTAGGAAGCTGAGGGCGTACGGCGGATAGTTCGTATGTGTGGCGTTGGCGACACGGTCGATTTGCGGACCCAGCACTCCTGACCAGGGCAGCCCGGTTGCAATCAGGATGACGATGCAGAGCGATAGCCAAAAAGCCGGCACAGCGTGGAGATCCCGCCAGAACTGTCGGCTGCCGGGTTTGCTCAGGCGGGGCAGCAGCGTGCCCCAGATCGCGGAGCGGTTGCGTGGCCACCACAGGTACAATCCGGTGATGACCAGAATGATGCCCCAGCAGGCGGCCAGCTCGACGAGACGGTTAGCCCACGTTCCGCCTACGACGAGTTCACTATGCATTTTTTTGAAAAACGCAGCAAAGGTCTTGTCGTTATCGAGCATGCCGCGAATGTTGCCGGTATAGGGATCTGCGTACATCGTCTGCGCAACGCCATTACGGACGGCCCCGAGCTTGACGGTAGCGCCAGGATCGTCCACAAACGTTACAGAGGAGACGCTGGTCCCTGGATAAGCCTGCATCGTACGCATGACGATTTCATCCGCTGGCAGTGCCTGCGTCCCGACCTCGCGCACCGTTAGCATATCCTTGTACAGGTACCCCTCAATTTGAGGCTTGAACAGATAGACCGATCCACTAAAGGCGAGAATGATTAGGAATGGGGCAAAGATAAGGCCAGCATAGAAGTGCCATCGCCATACCGAAGCGTACAAGGCGGACAGCAAACGGGATCCGGTGCTTTTTCGGGGGGCAGGGGCGGGATTTAGATTCGTCATTGGTTTCATTCCATTCTCCTAATTCATTCAAATTGCCTATCAGTTGCAAGTATATAGGGATTGGTCCTCCCGCGCCCATGGCTCTTTGGAGTTACATAGCTTCGGATTCGTGACCGTTTTGTGAGCAGGTGCCTGTTGCTTCTGGTATAATGGCAACTAACCTACTCTAGTTCAGCAGAGGTGTTTTTTTCCATGAGATCCTGGCTACATCGTCTGAAAGAATTGTTTTTTGAACAAATGACACTCCGCAAACGGATCATACTCATATTCGGTGCAGCCACACTGGTGCCATTTTTGTGTACCGTATTGTTGTCGCATCAGGCGATTACCACCATTATGAATAAGAACCTGACTTCCGGTGTACAAAGCAATCTGCACCAGGTCCAGTTATCCCTTGAGAACACCATCAGCAATTTGAATCATGTCTCACAGCAACTGGCTTACCCTGGCAGTGTCGGCAAACGGTTGGAGCAGTTTCTGATGGAGACCGAGCCCTATGAGCGGGCAAGTCTGGTAGAGGAGATCAAGACGGAATTGAATCTGGTTACGTTTACGAATCCCTCGACAGGTCTGGTTCTCTATTATTTCACCAATCAAGATCGTCATATGTTTGAAAATATGGGGTTGAGGCGTGATTTTTCTCTAAAAGATCTGCCTCGTCTGGCCGGGTACCACCGGATTACGTACTATGGACCGCACGTCAGCAACACGCTCTACAATGATCAGTTCGTGCTCTCTGCTATGCGTCAGGTCGATCTTCCCGATCAGAACAGCGTGTTTGTCTATATTGAATCCGATTTCAAGCTGACCCAGAACATCCTGGCAAGTGACCGGATCGCCAAGCATTCGCATCACCTGATTCTCGATAACGACCAGCGGATCGCTTACAGTGAAGCGAATGAGGCGTTCCCGCAGAATTCGTACTTTGGCGGAGAGCCGGACGTCGGGGGATACGGGGGGGAGATGATCTCCGGTCAGCTCAAAGGCTATTATTGGTTCAAGTCCGTCAGTAATCAGGGGTGGAGTATTGTCTCTCTGATTCCGTCTGCAGAGTACAATGAGGAACGCAATCGTTGGCTCCTGCAGATGGGCGGCTTGTTCCTGTTGTTTACGGTCATGGCCTTGCTCATCTCCTGGCTGCTGTGGAAGATGGTGTATAAGCCGCTGAATCAATTCAGTCTGGAAATGAAAAATGTGGTCGGCACCCGTGTCCTGTCGAAGCCTGCCAAGACGACGATTCCGGAATTTGTCCATCTCATTCATCAGTTCCACAATATGAAGGGGCAGATTGCCGCTTTATTCCAGGAAGTTGAGCAAAAGGAGAAGCGGCGGGCCGATCTGGAGGTAGAGAAACTGCGTCACCAGATCAATCCGCACTTCCTGATGAATACGCTCGACACAGCACACTGGCTGGCTGTGATGAACGGGCAGAAGGAAATTGACAAGCTCGTTCTCTCGCTAAATAAATTACTGCACTATAACCTTGGCAAGCTTGGCGAGAGCTCCACCATCCGCGAGGAAATTGATTCGCTTCGCCAATATCTCATTCTTCAGCAGATCCGTTACGATTTTGAGTTCGATGTCCGAATCGATGTCAATGATGCGGTATTGGATGTTGAGGTGCCGCGCTTCATTCTGCAGCCGCTGGTGGAGAATGCTCTCTACCATGGACTTGATGACGGCGGGCAGATTGTCGTACGGGTGGAGCTGGGTGAGGAAATCGAGATCAGCATTGAGGATAACGGCGCAGGCATCTCTGAAGATAAGATTATGGAGCTGCTCGATGAGAATCAGCGGGACAAAGATAAGGTTGGCATGGGCATCGGCATGAGCTATGTCAAACGCATCATTCAGTCCCATTATGAAGGGCAGGCAAGACTATTAATCCACAGCAAGGTCGGCGAAGGCACACTCATCCGTCTGCTGCTCCCTTACCGAAAGGAGGAACAAGCATGAATGTATTAGTCGTAGATGACGACAAGCTCGTCCGCAAAGGCTTGATCTCAGCCATGCCGTGGGACAAGTATGGGCTGCATGTGGTAGGGGAAGCCAAAAATGGCGAGAAAGCGCTGGAGCAGCTGGAGACGCTCCAAGTTGATCTGCTTCTGACGGATCTTGCCATGCCGGTCATGTCGGGCATGGAGCTGATGCGTGCGGTACGCAAGCAATATCCGCACATCTTTATTGTGGTGCTGACCTTGCATCAGGACTTCGAGTACATTCAAGAGGCGCTGCGTCTGGGAGCCATCGATTATATTGCCAAGGTGCAGCTGGAAGAGGAACAGTTCGACGAGGTACTGGCGCGCATCTGTGGGCGCATCGCAGAGGAGCAGCGTCGATATGTCGCGCCTGCAGCGGCTGTTGAATTAACTCCTACACTGGATACGCCCGATCGCGGACTGGCCGTCATTGACTGGGAAGAAAGTGGAGGGAACGGCGATAGCAGGTTGCAAAGCATGCTGGCAACTTGGTCCGCAGTCGCATCCGGTTTATATATGACGCTGGAGAAGAATGAGGAGGAGAGGCGGCAGGTGACGGCGCAGTTGAAGGCGTCAGGTGGACGGTCATCGGGGCTGGCCTTCTTAAGGCTGAGTAACATGAGCGGATTGGAGCCCGGACAACTGGAGCGTCGACTGATCGCTTACCGGTCACACGACTTCTTCTATGAATGGGACCCGCAGCAAGCCTGGTACGATGTCAACCTGGCTCAAGTGGCGGAGCAAGCCGAGTCGCTCTCCAAGCCGGAGCTGCTGGCGCTGCGCGAGCGCTGGCAATCGCTAGCCTGGCTGCACCTGGAGGAGCGGTTTGAGAAGCTGCTCAGCGAGCTGAAGGCTGTGCGAATGCCCCCGGCACAGCTCCTATCCGAGCTGGAGCTCTGGGTGATGGCATGGCATCGCTTCTATGCCCCGGATCGACTGGAGCTGCCCGATCGGCTGACGGCTTGGACAGACGTGTCATCGTGGCTTCGCGATGCCCGCGACCGGCTGGCCGCACGGCTTAGCAAGCCGCTCTATTCGCCAGAGGTGCGGGAAGTTATTCTTCAGGCGGCCTGGCGAGTGCACGAGCGCCTCGCAGAGCCTCTGCAGGCGACGACGATTGCGCGTGAGTCGCATATGAGCCGCAGTTATTTTAGCCAATGCTTCAAGGATATTCTGGGGATGCCCTTCAACGAATATGTTCGTTACCATCGGATGGAGCAGGCCAAGGCCTATCTGCGCGAAACGAACCACACCGTGCTTTGGGTAGCTGAGCAGATTGGTTATACCGATGAGAAATATTTTAGCCGCCGTTTTCGCGAACAGACGGGGGTGCTCCCCAGCGAGTACCGTCAGCAGTGCAAGCGGGAATCGGAGATGACCGACATTTAGTCATATGGAACCTCAGGCCGAAGGAATATGGGCAGCCGTCTTTTTGACGGCTGTCTTTTCTGTTTGAATTCGGTTTGATTTGTACAATAGGTAAATGAAGCTTTGTAAAACATACGAATTTTTACGTAAAATAAATCACTTTGGTTTTACTGAAAGAGGAGGAGCTTAGCATGGTCAGAATGGAGACAATCGCCAATCTGGCAGGCGTGTCGGTATCTACCGTCTCTAATGTCCTGAACGGGCGGTCCAATGTCGGGCAGGCAACGCGGGAGCGGGTCTTGCGGATTTGCGAAGAGCAGGGCTACCAGTTAAATACCCCTACCCGCAAGGAGCGTTCGAGCAAGTCTAACCGCATCCTGTTCGTATTCCAGGATTTCGATCGCGATTTTTACCTGAAGATCATTCATGGCATCAGTGATTATTTGACGGAGAACGGCTATGACCTGGTGATTTGTACGAACCGCTCGAGCGGGAGCTTCATGCGCAGCAGCTTTGCAGGAGGCGCGATCTGCCTCGACGGCAGCATGACCGACGAAGCGGTGCTTGCCGCCTCGACGCCCGAATTTCCAATTGTGGTGATGGACCGCATCATCCACGACGATTCAACCAATGTAAAAAGCGTGGTGGTGAACAACTATCCGGTGATGTGCGAGATGGTTCAAGCGCTGGTGGAGTCGGGCGTGAAGAAATTCGGATTTCTGGGTGGGCAAGAGTTTACGCTGGATAACAAAGAACGATTTGAAGGACTTGCGGACACCTTGGCTAAGAATAATCTGCCTTTTGACCGCAAATATTATTACCATGGCAATTACCGGGAACAAAGTGGCTACCAGGCCGCCAAAATTATGGCTCTCAGTCACGATCTCCCCGAAGCCTTGATTTGTGCAAATGACAATATGGCGATTGGTGCGATCAAGGCATTTGAAGAGAGCGGGATCCGGGTTCCGGAGCAAATTGCCGTAACGGGCTTTGATGATTCCGAGACCTCGGACATGGCGGGGCTGACGACCGTCACGATTCCCAGATACGAAAGCGGCTATCTGGCAGCCAAGGAGCTGCTGGAGATGATTCATGGCCAGGCAGACCGGACACCTTTCAAACTCAATGCATCCGTTACGTGGCGAAGCACGACACCAAGGGATGAATAATGGGATTGTAAGTAAAATTTTACTTGAAATATTTTTGTTTTACTATGAATAATATAATTTTTTATCTATGGAAGTGTTTACAATCGAAGAAAAGATGGTAATAAGAACTGAATATTATGATGACTAAGGGGGCGCGTACATTGAAAAAAGTAAAATCTATTTCCGGTTTACTGAGCGTAGTCATGCTATCTGCTGTTGTAGCGGCGTGTGGGGGCAACGGGGGCAATAACCCCGCACCGGGCACCAATAATCCTGATAACGCTGGGAACGGCGGCATGGAGCCGATCTCGATCTTCCAATCCAAGGTCGAAATTGCTGGTGAGCTGGAGGCCCTGGCTCGGACGTACACCGAGGAAACCGGCAACCAGATCGAAGTATGGGGCTCAGCTGGCGATGCTTATATTACGCAGCTGCAGGCTCGCTTGACTGCGAATGAAGGGCCGACAATTTTCAGCGTCCAGCCTGGAGAAGAAGCGGAGCGCTTCAAGTCTTATTTCTATGACATGTCCGGCGAGTCGTACATCGAGAACCTGGCACCGGATATGGGGCTGGAGATCGACGGCAAAATTGTAGGCATGCCCATCGGCGTCGAAGGCTTCGGACTCGTCTACAATGCGGACATGGTAGATCCTGCAGACGTAACGGACTTGGCGAGCTTCACCCAGACCCTGCAGCGTCTCAAAGCAGAGGGCGTGAACGGCCTGAGCCTCTCCGAGGAAGCTTACTTCCTGATCGGACATATTATCAACACGCCATTTGCTCTGCAGGAGGATCCGCAAGCGTATCTGACGCAGCTGGCAGCTGGCGAAGTGAAAACGGCAGAAACCCCGGAATTCCAAGAGTTTGCCGAGTTTCTTGAGGTAATCCGTGCGGAGACCACTAATCCGCTGGAGGTTACGTATGACAGACAAATGGGCGACTTCGCTACCGACCGCAATGCGATGGTTCACCAGGGCAACTGGAGCTACAGCATGCTGGAGGATTTCGGTGAATTGAACATTGGCATGATGCCATTCCCGCTGATGGGCAATGACAAGCTTGCCGTAGATATTCCTGCCGGCTGGGTGATTAACAATTCGGCCAGCGAAGGCCAGATTCAGGCAGCCAACGCGTTCATTGATTGGGTGTACAACAGTGAAACCGGACAAAATGCAATCGTGAATGAATTCAAATTCATTCCGGCCGTGACCAACATTGAAGCGACCGATATGGACCCGCTCTCCCAAGCGGTTTACGACGCTACACAAAGCGGAGATACCATCCCTTGGGCACTGACCTACTTCCCGCCGGGCATCATCGTCAATGACCTGGCACCGCTCGCACAGGAATTTTTCCTGACCCCATCCATGACGGGTGAGCAGTTCCTGGAGCGTTTGGACCAGGTGTGGGCGAACGCCGGATAAGCAATGATTGTATAGAAAACATGCGAAAGCCTGACTTGCCAGACATGTTAGGCTTTCGCTTTGTCTGAAGTTTAAAACACGGTGGAAAAGAGGCGCACGGATGAAAAAAAATAGAGACCGGGCATGGTATGCCCTATTTACCGTCCCGCTGCTGATTATTTTTTCGATTGTGGTCATTATTCCGTTTCTGATCGGGATCTATTATTCCTTCATCAGCTGGGACGGGATTGCCGCTAACCCCAAGGTGTTCGTGGGACTGGATAACTATGTACGGCTATTCCAGGATCAGCGGTTTATTCAATCGGGATGGGTCACCTTGCAATTTACGTTGCTTGCGCTGATCATCGTCAATTTGTTTGGTTTGGTTTTCTCCATGTTAGTTACCAGCAAGCTGCGGGTGCGCAATGTGGCCCGGACGATGCTATTCATGCCGAACCTGATTGGCGGCCTGATTCTGGGTTACATCTGGAAGTTTATTTTCACAGACGCCTTCCGCAATGTTGGTGAGGCTACGGGATGGACCGGGTTCTTCTTTAACTGGCTGCTTGATCCTCAGTATGCGCTGTTCGCACTGGTCGTTGTTTTTGCATGGCAGATGGCTGGTTATACGATGATTATTTATATTGCAGGCATTCAGGGCATCCCCGATGATGTGATGGAAGCGGCTCGAGTGGATGGAGCCAACCTCTGGCAACGGACGACGCGCATTGTGTTCCCGCTGCTGATGCCCTCCTTCACAATCTGTCTGTTCCTGACTCTGTCCGGGGCATTCAAGATCTTTGATGTCAACCTCTCGCTGACAGGCGGCGGACCGATTAACTCCACCGAGCTGCTGGCGATGAATATCTTTAATGAAATCTTTGGCTATAACCGGTACGGTCTCGGCCAGGCCAAGGCGATCATCTTCTTCATCCTCGTCGCCGCAGTCACCATCACTCAGGTGATTATCACGAAGCGAAGAGAGGTGCAGATGTAATGAACAAATCGGTCAAATGGCTGTTGGAAGTGCTGTTGCTTCTGGCAGCGGTGGTCTTCCTGTCACCGATCTACATTATGTTGGTCAATTCGTTCAAGAATCGCGCCGAGCTCTATGAGAACGTGTTGTCACTACCTTCTTCCTTCAGCTTCCAGTATTACAGTGAAGCCATTGATCGGATGAACTTTTTGACAGCCTTCGGCAACTCGTTGTATGTCACCATCACCTCTGTGGTCTTTATCGTCGTGCTTGCATCGATGACCGCGTGGATGCTGGTTCGCACAGACAATCGGCTTAGCCGTATCATTTTCCTGGTGTTCGTATCCACCATGCTGATCCCGTTCCAGACGCTGATGATGCCGCTGATGCAAGTCATGGACTGGATTCGTTCGAACACGGGCATTCCCATGCTTAATACGCATGAAGGCTTGATCTTCATGAACATTGGCTTTCATGCCAGTATGGCCGTCTTCCTCTACCACGGCTTCATCAAGTCGGTGCCGATTGCACTGGAGGAGGCGGCTACGATTGATGGCTGTACCAAGTTCGGTGTATTCTGGCGCATCGTCTTCCCGATGCTGAAGACCATCACGGTCACGGTGGCCATTCTCGATGTCATCATGATGTGGAACGACTATCTGCTGCCCTCGCTGGTCCTCTCGTCGACAGGTCTGCGGACAATCCCGCTGGCGACCTTCTACTTCTTCGGGGAGTTCACCATCGTGTGGAACCTGGCGATGGCTGGTCTGACGCTGACCATCATCCCGGTTGTCATCTTCTACGCGTTCGCGCAGAAGTACATTATCAAGGGCATTGCTGCCGGGGCGGTAAAATAAGGATGGAAGGGAGAGAAGCATGACAATTAAACATGAAACGCAGCAAGGCAATCCGTCTGCTACGCCAACCAAGGCCTGGTGGAAGGAAGCTGTGGTCTATCAGGTGTACTGGCGCAGCTTCTATGACTCGGATGGGGACGGATTTGGCGATATGGAAGGACTGATCGAGAAGCTGGATTATATTCAGGGCCTCGGTATCGACATCATCTGGCTTAACCCCGTGTTCGAATCTCCTGATCTGGACAACGGATATGATATTTCCGACTATGAGTCGGTCATGCCCAAGGCTGGAACGATGGAGATTTGGGAGAAGCTGCTGGCTGAGGTTCATGCTCGCGGAATGAAGCTGATTATGGATCTGGTCGTCAACCATACGTCAATGGCCCACCCGTGGTTTCTTGAATCTCGTTCCTCCCGTGATAATCCCAAGCGGGACTGGTATATCTGGCGGGACGGGCAAGATCTGCATCCGCCCAACAACTGGCGTTCCTATTTTACGCCTTCCACCTGGGAGTGGGACGTCGAGACCGAGCAATTTTATTTCCACTCCTTTGCCACAGAGCAGCCGGATCTGAATTGGGAGAACCCGGAGCTGCGGCAGGAGATCTACCGGATGATGCGGTTCTGGCTGGACAAAGGCATTGACGGTTTCCGTCTGGATGCGATTGCCTTGCTCGCCAAGCCGGAGTCCTTCGAAGATGCGCAGAACCCGGAGGATATTGCTTATCTGACCAATAATCCGGGACTGCATGATTACCTGCAAGAGATGCACCGTGAGGTATTCAGCCGTTATGATGTGGTGACGGTTGGGGAAACGGCCTTTGTCTCTCCAGAGGATGGGCTGAAGTTTGTCGATGAGGAGCGGGGCGAGCTCAACATGCTGTTCCACTTCGAGGTTTGCGACGAGATGCCCACTTGGGATATGCTCCGGTTCAAGCAGGTGCAGCGCCGCTGGTATGATGGGCTCTGGGGACGTGGCTGGGGCTCGCAATTTCTCAACAATCATGACCACACGCGGCAAGTGACCCGATACGGCAACGACGGAGCATTCCGTGTCCAATCCGCCAAGCTGTTGGCGACGATGCTTCATACATTGCCGGGCACGCCTTATGTGTATCAAGGCGAGGAGATCGGAATGACCGGGGTGCGCTTCCCCTCGATTAATCATTACAATGACATTGCGATGCGCAACCGGTATGAGGAGGAAGTGAGCAAGGGTCGTGATCCGCAAGAGGTGTTGGAGGAGCTGCAGCCGCTGAGCCGGGACAACTCGCGTACGCCCATGCAGTGGAATGATTCGGAGCACGGCGGTTTCTCCAGTGGCCCACCATGGATCTACCCGAATCCCAACTACAAGGACATTAATGTGGAAAAGGATGGGGCGAGTCCGGATTCGGTTTACCGTTACTATCAACGCCTCATCGCCCTGCGCAAGCAGTATGAAGTCATGGTGTACGGCAATTTCGAGGAGCTGGAGCCGTGGCGCGAGGATGAGCATTTGTACGTCTACACTCGGACGCTTGGTGAGGAGACGTGGCTGATTGTGCTGAATCATGCGGATCAGCCGGCCATTCTGGAGCTGCCTGAATCTTGGCGGAATCAGGAGCGTGTGCTGCTGCTGGACAATTATGCCGGAGCCGACGACGAGATCGGCGGTCCGTTGCAGCTCGGTCCGCATGAGGCGCGTATCTATCGGATGAATGGATAGGCGAGATTCCTGTTTATTAATGTGCAAAAGGAGCCTACGGTCACGGATCGATCTTACGATCGCTGTTGTCCCCGAATTTCTTGATTTACTAAACGCTCCAGCGGTTGAAATCCGGGGACAAAGGCGAACGCTTCGCAGCATATGCTCCCGAAGTCGCTTTCTTTCAGAAAGCGTTGACCAGATTCGATTCCGTGCCTCTTCGGCACTTTTATTACGTTAAATGGCGGAATCCCGGCGAGTGGTGCAATTCAAGTGACATTGTGCACCTAAATCGGTGGAATCCCGCCGAGTGGTGCAATCCAAGTAACATTGTGCACCTAAATCGGTGGAATCCGGCCAGTGGTGCAATCCAAGTAACATTTTGCACTTAAATCGACGGAATCCCGCCGAATGGTGCAATTCAAGTAACATTGTGCACCTGAATCGGCGGAAACCTACCGAGTGGCGCAATCCAAGTAACAAAGTGCACCTAAATCGGCGGAAACCTACCGAGTTGTGCGATTCAAGTAACATTGTGCACTTAAATCGGCGGAATCCCGTCGAGTGGTGCAATCGAAGTAACATTTTGCACTTAAATTGGCAGAATCCCGCCGAGTGGCGCAATCCAAGTAACATTTTGCACTTAAATCGGTGGAATCCCGCCGAGTTGTGCAATTCAAGTGACATTGTGCACCTGCATCCCGATACCCAGTCTCTGTCTGGTATTGCGTAACCGCTTCCTTTACAATGGAGGTGGAGCTTATTTGAAGGGAGCGGAGGGTGAATGAGCAAGCATCGAATCATCTTGATCGGCCATGGTACCATCAGTGAGCGCTACATCGTCGCCTTGGGGAAATTGCCTCACGCCGAGATTGTGGGTGTCGTTGGCCGCAACGAGGAGCGTGTGCGGACCTTTGCAGAAGCGCGGCACCTTGGCACATGGGGTACGAATCTTGCCGAAGTCGCGGCACGCTCAGGAGCTACGGCGGCGGTCATTTGTACGCCGAATGCGGCGCACGCTGAAGGCGTGCTGGCTGCCGCCGCGCAGGGACTGCATATTTTGTGTGAGAAGCCGCTGCACATTGATCCGGCTACGAGCCAGCGCATGATTCAGGCCTGTGAGCAGCAGGGGGTGAAGCTGGCGGTGTCCTACATGCGCCGCTTTACGCCACATATTCAGGCAGTCAAAGCATTCATCGATTCGGGAGGGCTCGGACGGTTAAAGGTGCTGGATGTGGTCCTGAAGCATTATCGCGACGCCACGTATTATGATTCATGGCATGGCACCTGGGCGGAGGACGGTGGCGGGCCATTCATGCAGCAGGGTAGCCATATGATTGACCTGGCCAATTGGCTGGGTGGCGGCTATGATGAAGTGCTTGGTGCGCATATGTTCCGGATTGCTCATAAGATCGAGACGGAGGACCACGGGTATGCCATCATTCGTTACCGCAGCGGGGCGGTCGGCATGATTGAAGCTTCCACAGGCTGCCCGGGCACGAGCAGTGATCGGATTGAGCTCTCGGGAGAACGAGGCAGCATTGCACTGGACTTCGACGGCATACTTAG
The DNA here is from genome assembly GCF_000378385.1 of Paenibacillus daejeonensis DSM 15491. Classification (GTDB taxonomy): domain Bacteria; phylum Bacillota; class Bacilli; order Paenibacillales; family Paenibacillaceae; genus Paenibacillus_D; species Paenibacillus_D daejeonensis. Next base: position 342,908 of record NZ_KB899663.1, read on the forward strand.
CTGGGAGGTACCAGGTGTGGAACCGCCGTCGTCAGCCGATGCGCTTGACGAGATCCCAGCCGCATTATTTGAACGGCTGTGCGCCGATTTTCTGGAGAGTATCCAGGAAGGCCGATCCCCTTATGTGGATGGGAGAGAGGCTGCAGCTGCAACTGAGCTCATCGCTGCCATTTATGCCAAGGCAGGTGCGCCTCAGGACTTAGTAAATTAAGGTAAATAATTGGAAGAGGGATGCGGGAGCAACCCTTCTTTTTTATTGCTATATCGGGCATTTCGCCCAATCGATTCTCCCATTCATGACTTTACTTGGCTTAAGAAGGGAACCCCAGAGGTTAGATTTTCCATGGTTTCTATGAAACTATCTGTAGTAGAGTAGTCTACGGATAGGAGGAATCGATGGATGAAGTTTACAGGTAAGATGCTAGGCTGGTGTGTTTTGATGGCAAGTATGGTTGTCGCACCTGTCGCCGCAAGCGCGGCGCCGGTAACAGTCACGAAGATCACCGTAGACGGGACCGAGATTTCGACGCCTGCGGCGCTTCGTCATGACCGGATGATGGTGCCGGCGGTTCTGTTCAACCAATTGGGCGCTCAAGTGTCCTGGAACACGCAATACCGCTCCGCTGTGGTACGTCAAGGCTCCTTGACGCTCGCTTTTTCGGTGCATCGAAGCTACTCTAATTTCGTTCGGGGCCAAGGACAGTGGCAGAGCGATCCACTAGGTGCGCCAGCTTTCCTGCAGGGTGGACGGGCCTTTGTTCCGTTAGCGTATACGGCAGAGAAACTGGGCATGACTGCAACATACGATGCGGGCAGTCGGACCGTGTCGCTGCGGACAAGCAGCGGCAACTACAAGCCCCAATCGATAGCCAATATTAACCGCGTGTCCGCTACCGCAGAGGATATGAAGTGGCTGTATCGAATTACGGAGGCTGAAGCGGGCGGTGAGAGCTACACCGGCAAGGTGGCGGTAGCAGCTTCGATTATTAACCGTGTGCTGGATACGACAGGCTATTGGCCAGATACGCTCAAAGATACTATTTTTCACGTAACAACTTATAATGGCAAATCTTATTATCAATACTCGCCAGTGCTGGACAAACGGATTTATGACGCCGTACCGTCCGCTGAGACGATTCGCGCCGTGGATGAAGCGATGACTGGCAGTGACCCTTCCAAGGGGGCACTCGTTTTCTTCAACCCTGATAAAACCGACAATCAATGGGTGCGCAGCCGCCCGGTTACGATCGTCATTGGCAATCATGTATTTACAAAATAATATCGTTTGGACACGGGTCTCCACGCTGTTTTGCGTAGGAGGCCTGTTTTGCTTGGGACGGTTTGCCGAAAATGCAAAAAACCACTTGGCACTCATCTGCCAAGAGTGCTAAAATAACCATAGTCCAACCTTAACAACCATTGTTTTTTATTTGGGAAGGGAGAGAATGTGCAAGTGGAAAAGAAGCAATTCCAAGCAGAATCGAAACGTTTGCTGGAGATGATGATTAATTCGATCTATACCCAGCGGGAGATCTTCCTGCGTGAGCTGATCTCGAATGCCAGCGACGCCATTGACAAAATCTACTACAAGGCCTTGACCGACGATTCGCTCGTTTATGACAAGGACAGCTACTATATCAAAGTAACGGCGAACAAGGATGCCCGGCTCCTGACGATCTCCGATACCGGAATCGGCATGACCCAGGAGGAGCTGGAGAGCAACCTCGGCGTTATTGCCAAGAGTGGCTCGCTGGCCTTCAAGAAAGAGACGGAAATCAAGGATGGCCACGATATCATCGGTCAATTCGGTGTTGGTTTCTACTCCGCCTTTATGGTTGCCGACAGCGTGACAGTTGTCAGTAAAGCGATCGGCAGCGACACCGCTTATAAGTGGGAATCGGACGGTGCCGACGGCTACACCATCGAGCCGACATCCAAGGAGACCGTAGGAACCGAGATCACACTGAAGATCAAAGAGAACGGCGAAGAGGATAACTACGATGAGTTCCTGGAGCCTTACCGGCTGCGGGCCATCATTAAGAAATACTCCGACTTCATCCGTCATCCGATCAAGATGGAGATTCCGTCGTCCAGACTGCAAGAGGGCAGCGAAACGGAATACGAAGAGTACATCGAGGAGCAGGTCGTCAACAGCATGGTGCCGATCTGGAAGAAGAACAAAAGCGAGCTGACAGACGCCGACTACGAAGCGTTCTATCAAGAGAAGCGTTATGGCTTCGACAAGCCGCTCAAGCATATCCATATTAGTGCTGATGGCGCGGTCGTGTACAATGCGATTCTCTTCATTCCAGAGAACACACCATTTGATTACTACACCAAGGAATATGAGAAAGGGCTTGAGCTCTATTCGGCTGGCGTCCTGATCATGGATAAATGCGGCGACCTGCTGCCAGACTATTTCAGCTTCGTCAAAGGAATGGTCGACTCTGAGGATCTCTCGCTCAACATCTCACGGGAGATGCTGCAGCATGACCGTCAGCTCAAGCTGATTGCCAAGAACATCAAGAACAAGATCAAAAGCCAGCTGCAAACTCTGTTGAAGGACGAGCGCGAGCGTTACGAGACCTTCTACAAAGCGTTTGGCCGCCAACTGAAGTTCGGCGTGTACAATGAATACGGCCGCGACAAGGATCTGCTGCAGGATCTGTTGCTCTTCCACTCCTCGACGGAGAAGAAGCTTGTGACGCTCGACGAGTATATCGGCCGTATGCCAGAGGATCAGAAGTATATCTACTACGCTTCCGGTTCATCGATCGACCGGATCGAGAAGCTCCCGCAGGCAGAGATGGTTGCGGACAAAGGCTATGAGATTCTCTACTTCACGGACGACATTGACGAGTTCGCGATCAAGATCCTGACCAGCTATAAGGAGAAAGAGTTCAAGAACGTCTCCAGCGGTGATCTGGGTCTGGATGAGAACGAGCAGGAGAATAAGGACGAAGCCACCGAAAACGAGCACAAGGATCTCTTTGAAGAGATGAAGAGCATCCTGGGTGACAAGGTGAAGAGCGTCCGTATCTCTAAGCGTCTGCGCAGCCATCCGGTGTGTCTTACTACGGAAGGTGAGCTGACGATTGAGATGGAGAAAATCCTCGCAGCGATGCCGAACAACGAGAACGTCAAAGCCGACAAGGTGCTGGAGATCAACAGCAACCACGAGGTATTCGCTTCGCTCAAGAATAGCTACGAGAACGACAAAGAAAAATTGGGACTCTACACCAATCTTCTGTATCATCAGGCCCTGCTCATTGAAGGGCTGCCGATTGAAGACCCGGTACAGTTCACCAATGACATCTGTAAAGTCATGGTCACGCCGAGCGCGTAATAAGCCGCTGACCACTACATCAAAGCCCCCAGCAGCTTCCATTAGGAACTGGCTGGGGGCTTTTACTGTCATCAGGGACGGTTTGATCAGTATCAGCGACACATCTCAGACACAACCATGACAATTGTCATGGTGAGGAGATGACGTTTATGACTACGAGGGGATGACACTTTTCTTTATAATAAGGGAAGAAGATATTCGGGTGCTAATCGCGGCAGCCGCATAAGTTACCCCGAGGAGGCAAACGCTTAAATGAATTCATCCGAATCTATTAAGGAACTCAAGAAAACGGTCAAGCCTTATGAGAAAACCAACACGAAAGCAAGTCTGTTTCAGATGGCGAATACGCTAATCCCGTTGGTGCTGTTATGGTACCTTACGTATCTTAGTCTCTCGGTATCTTATTTTTTGACCTTGCCTTTAGCTCTGGTTACTGCAGGGTTTGTCATACGTACATTCATTATCTTTCATGATTGCTGTCATGGCTCGTTCTTCAAGAACAAGCGCGCTAATGATATCATCGGCACTATTACAGGTGTATTGACACTTGTGCCCTACCAGCAATGGAAGAATACCCATAACATTCACCATGCCACTAGCAGCAATCTTGATAAGCGCGGGATTGGCGACCTGTGGATTATGACGACAGACGAATATCGCGCCGCTTCGTTCTGGGGCAAAGCCTTTTACCGTCTGTACCGTTTTCCTTTGTTCATGTTTACTGTGGGACCTGTATTCGTCTTTCTCCTTCAGTATCGATTTAACCGTAAGGGTGCGCGCCGCAAAGAGCGTCTGCATACGTATTTGACCAATGTCCTGTTGGTTGTTCTGTATGGCTTGTTAATCTGGGCAATCGGTTGGCAGAGCTTCCTGCTCGTGCAGGGACCGGTATTCTTCCTCTCCGGCTTGCTCGGCATCTGGCTGTTCTATGTACAACATCAGTTCGAAGAATCGTATTTTGAGCACGACGATGAGTGGAGTTACGTCAAAGCTGCTGTTGAAGGCAGTTCCTATTATAAACTGCCGAAGGTACTGCAATGGATGACCGGCAACATCGGCTTTCACCATGTGCATCATCTGAGCCCTAAAGTGCCCAATTATTATTTGGAGCAGGCGCATAACGAGACGCCACCGCTGCACAAAGCGACAACAATTACATTGCTGACCAGTCTGAAGTCGCTTCGCTTCCACCTATGGGATGAAGAGCGCAAGAACTTCGTCACCTTTGGCAGCCTGAAGCGTGTGGCAGTTGCTGGAGACCGTGTCACCGACAAGCTCAAGATGGCCAGCGAACCGCTCCGTAAAAAGAGCACAGTCCGTCCTTAATCTTTGGTATAATGACAATTAAATATGTAAACAAACAATAAATAAGAGTGTGAAGATGCCGTAATGGACAGTTCGTTTCCGTGAAGGCTCTTCATCACTCTTTTATTGGGCAGAGGGGGACGACCGATTGAAATGGTATCAAATCTTGCAACGCAATACGGGACTCAGCCCGTATGTATGGGTCGTCTTCTACATTCTGCCTTTTTATTTTGTCTTCAGCTCGACCTCGATGTACCAAACCATCGTCGGCGGCATTATGATCGTCGGCTTTTTTATCTGTTATGTACTTTCCTTCATTTCCAGGGGATGGCTCGTTTACGTATGGACGACCATGCAGCTGATCATTTCCGTTACCATGACGCTGTGGTTCGGTTATGTTTACTTTGCAATATTCCTCGCCTTTTTCATTGGCAACATCAAGCATCGGGTAGGCTTCTACACGTTGTACTCGTTGCATCTGATGACAACACTGGCAACCATCAACTTCGGCTTGCTGGAGCGTAATCCCGTGATCATATCGCAATTGCCCTTCGTCTTGGTCAGTCTGATCGCCGTTATCCTGCTGCCGGTCACAACGTACCACCGCAACAAGAGCGATCAGTTGGAAGGCCAACTCCAGCACGCCAACAAGCGGATTTCGGAGCTGGTGAAGATGGAGGAACGGCAGCGGATCGCCCGGGATCTGCATGATACACTGGGGCAGAAGCTATCACTGATTGGACTGAAGAGCGATCTGGCCGGCAAGCTCGTGCACCGTCAGCCCAGCCGCGCCATGGCGGAGATGGCGGATGTAAGCCAGACCGCGCGCAGCGCGCTCAAAGAGGTGCGTAAGCTGGTGACGGAAATGCGCGGTGTCCGGCTGGAAGAAGAGGTCCATCGGATTCGCCAGATTCTGCTGGCCGCCGGCATCTCGTTCGAGCTGGAGGGAGATCCACGGCTCGGTGAGACTTCGCTGTTAAACGAGAATGTGGTTACGATGTGCCTGAAGGAAGCGGTCACCAATGTTGTCCGCCATAGTGAGGCGACGGCTTGCAAGGTGCGGATAGAGCAGTCGCCAACAGAGGTGGAAGTTGAGGTCCATGACAATGGCAGAGGCATAGAGCTAGGCGTTGACGACTATCGCGGTCACGGCTTGCAAGGCATGCGAGAGCGTCTGGAGTTCGTAAACGGACGACTGGATATTCGTTCAGAGGAAGGTACGAGCATTACCTTTACAGTACCGAATATTTTACAAGGGCAAAAAACGATTTCATCGTCCTAAGTGTATGCTGAGGATAGATGAGGGGAAAAAGGAGGCGTGAGCGGATGCTGCGCATCGTCATCGCAGAGGATCAGCGGATGCTATTGGGTGCCCTGGCATCGCTGCTGGACCTGGAGGAAGATATGGAAGTGGTCGGCAAGGCGGGTAACGGCGAAGAAGCCGTACAGCTGGTGCGGGAGCTGCAGCCAGATGTCCTGATCATGGATATCGAGATGCCGCTGAAATCGGGTCTTGATGCAGCGGAGGAGCTCAAGGGAGCGGGGTGCAAGATCGTCATTCTGACCACCTTTGCCCGCAGCGGTTACTTCGAGCGTGCTGTCAAAGCGGATGTCCATGGCTATCTGCTCAAGGACAGCCCCAGCGAGGAGCTGGCGGCTTCCATCCGCAACATTATGGCGGGCCGGCGCATCTATGCCTCCGAGCTGGTGGACGAAGGGTTCAGCGAAGAGAATCCGCTCACCTCGCGTGAGATTGAAGTGCTGGCACTAATCGCTGGCGGCAAGAATACCAAGGAAATCGCCAGCGAAATGCTTATCACTACAGGCACGGTCCGCAACTACATCTCCGTCATCCTCGACAAGCTGAACGTCACTAATCGAATTGAAGCTATCACACGTTTCAAGGAGAAAGGCTGGTTCAAGTAGCAGTTACATGGTGCGCAAAGACGCGCTGCGAGGAAGAGGGGGCTTCCGATCGCTGTTGGCCTCCCTCTTCCTCTCCGCTATCTGTGCATGAAACGCGAAATCCATGTAAAACGCCTGCCGTCCCCGAGGGACGGCAGGCGTTTTGTAGTGCAAAGAGCGAGTTTATTCAATCGGCTCGTTGTTGTCGATGACGATTTGGCTTTCGAAGACATAGGCGTTGTTCAGACCAACGACGTCTTTAAAGAAAGCAAGCGGCACATACGTGTTGCCTTCTACCAGCGAAGGTGCTGCGCCGAGGTCGATCGCATCATTGTCTGCGTTGGCATACAGATCTTTGCCGATAGCCAGTGTAATGTCCTCGTCGATGATAATGCCTTTCTCTGCAGCTACCCATTTGAGCTCCAGGTCGAGGGCTTCAACGATCGCACGCAGCGGCACCATGACATGATCTTCGTCAGACAAGTAAGCAGCCGGCGCATCGATGATCAAGTCGTTCACGACCAGATCCTTCTCGCCTACGTTACCGATGATATCAGAGATCGGTACGACTGGCTCGTCTGTATCGAGATCTTCACTTTCAGGCAGCTCAGGGTCGCCATAGACAGGAAGTCCCGGGTCATCCTCCAGTGCGACAATCTTCACAGGAGGCGTTTGTGGAGGCAAGCTTCTCGTCGTTATCGTATAGGATACGACAAGGACGTAGTCGCTGAGCTCGCCTTCAAATGGCGTACCATCGGCAAACGTAATATCTGTTTCGTCGGAGACGTTCAGAATCAAGTTGCCGTCTGCACTAAGCAGATTCTCGTCGAACCGGTCGACTTTGTAGTTGATGTCGTCACTGACTTCAGCAACAACTTCTGCCGTATATTGCGGCGGGTAGATCATAAGCATCGGCTTACCGGTATCATAGAAAATCACGAGCTTCTGGCCAACGGCCGGCTCCACATCGTCAATGAAATACGTGTCTTTGGTAATAACAGGATTGGCGATCTCGCCACCCTCCAGTTCGAGCGTGAGCATCTTCAGCTCGCCATCTGCCCCATGATCTTGAATCTGGGTCACAACTCCGGTGACGGCTGCATAAGGAGCCACCTCATCCTGAATTGGCGCGCTGATTGGCACGACGTCCTGCTGCGCTGGAGCCGAGATGGGTGCGCTGATGGGCACAACATTCGCAGGGCTCGCTGAGATGATGGATGCTGCGGAGAGAGAGAGTACGCTGACGGACAACAGACTGGTCAAGCCTTTTTTTACATTGCGTTTCATAATTGATGAATCTCCTTTCTGCTTTTGTCTTGCACCCTCTCTGACGCACGGGTCAGTGGAAAGGTTGCAGAGATTACAAAGTCACGGATAAAAAAGTTAAGATTGATGAATCTCACTTTACAATAATCCATATTCTTCCTATAATGACTTATAACCCATTTTCCCTCACTGAAACATTGATTTATGTTATAAAGTGATGGACTGGGCATCTGATAGTGGAGGAATAGACGTGAAGGTTAAGTCACCAGTGGTTTACCTGCTTCTCCTGTTGTGCATGCTGACTTTAACGGTCACTGGTTGTACAGCCGTAAGTAATGCATACGCAACGCCCGAGTCGATGACACCCATCTCAGAGACACACCCGCACAACGCGGCTCCGGACATTGAGCAAGAAAGGTGGAACCCTGAACATGCAGCTCTTCTTACACACACGAGTATGACTCATCCAGTTGATTTCAACAGGAATATGTACAAGCTTCAGCCGAAGTACCTCATTAACAATTTCTCCTTCGATATGATGGCGGCTACGGTTACCGAGGGCCACGACGTCGTTACGACTGGCAATTTTCGAACCACGCATGATTTGAGTGGATTGAGCTGGGAGACGGAGGACCTGCATAGCCACGCTGATTTCAAATACCCCACGAACCCTGACTTTTCCAATGTTCAGTTAAGCTATACCTACCAATTGTCGGGAGATGTCCCGGACATGAATGCTGGACAAGCTCCTGCACTAACGATCGAGACTCTCGATGGCGGCATTCATTATGTACGTTTGTGGAACTATGTTGTCAATCGTCCTGTGGATGATTGGGAGGCCGGCTCCAAGCAGGTCTATCCTGCCAATCGGACACCGGGTGAGGCAACCGGCAAAAGGGGACAAGTCGTGCTCTCCTTTAATAACCTATATGCAGGGTGGCAGCCTTACGTCTATGATAATAGCGGGCGGTGGGTGAGCAATCCGGATTGGGTAAAAATCCCCGTGCATAATATTAAGCGAATCGTGTGGCCCTTTGTATCCCAATCTTATGATGCATCCACCCCCAAGAAGTTTCTGCCGGGGTCTAACCGTTTTGAAATCCGTATGTCCAATTGGACGGTAACCGGAGATACATTCCTGCGCAGCGAGCCCTCCAGTCACCGCAAACATAACGTTCGTATGACAGATGACTATGACGACATCTATCATCTGACGCCGGAGCGGGTCGTCTCGGAATATATCAAGCTGGGTTATTCGGGCAGCGTCAACATGTATGTCGGCGCGTCTCATTTCTATGATAAGCAAGGGATCGACGGAACCATGACGCTGATTGACGAAGAGCCATTTAACGATGCCTTTACCCAGTGGTATTCCAACTATATCAAGCGGCTCAAGACCCATCACTTCACCTTAATTCATTCCATCTCCATGGAAAATGTGGATGCACCAGCGTCCTGGTGGCAGCGCTCATGGGATGGTACGCCAGCAACGAGCGGATGGATGCCCACGCCGCATTTCTTAAGCTTCACGCATTCGGAAGTTCAGGCGTACTACAAGAAATATACGCTCGGTTTGGCTCAAATGTCAGTGGATCATGGACTAAAACCTGTCGTACAACTGGGCGAGCCCTGGTGGTGGTTCATGGAGGGGACGACAGGACAGCCGCCGACCTTCTACGACGAGGCGACCAAGGCACTGTACAAGAAAGAGAAGGGCAAGGACATGCATGTATTCAAGTCGAGTCATGATTCTATTGAAGAACATGAAGACTTGATCCATTGGCTGCAGGATAAAAACGGGGATTTTGCCTTGATGCTGAGAGACGCACTCAAGCAAGCTTATCCGCAAGCGGAGTTCACGGTATTGTTCTTTACGCCTTCCGTTATTGATAAGGACCGGGTGCCGCACATGATGAGTATTGTGAATTTCCCGCAAAAGCAATGGGCCTATCCGAATTTGGATTTCTTCATGTTGGAGGATTACGACTATCTCATTGATGACCAGATGGAGAAGCATGCTGAATCCTTACGCTTTGTCCAGGCACAGTTGGGTTATCCCGAAAAACGAATTCATTACTTTGCTGGCTTTGTACCTGAACAGGACCAACGATGGATATGGAACAACATCAATCGAGCCATTAATAATGGATTCAATCAGCGGTTTCAAGAGGTGTATGTCTGGGCTTACGCCCAAATCAAGCGGGACAGCTGGACACCGCCTGATTTTGTCCTGGCGAACCGTCCTTCCGGACCTTATGTAGAGCTCTTCGATCTGACGCTGTCCAGTACAGCGGATCGGCTCGTCTACACCATAGACGAATCCACACCTACGTTGACCCACGGCACCGTATACCGTCAGCCCATCCCGATCAACCAGTCTACGCGTCTGCGGGTCGCAGCGATTTCAGGTGGTTCAGTTACTGAGGTGTATGATTTTAGCTATAAGATTGAGGTCGAATAGAGGGGCTGGTGTCCAGACTGTTCATCACCTCATAATTATGGTACAGTGAATCGGTATATTGAGAAGAGGAAGTGAGCATCAGTGATTCAGATCACCGTTCCAACACCGGACGTTACGATAACCAAGCAGCAGTCCCCAACCTTGAGCCATATCTACGGTTTTACGGATTTTCATCTGATCTCCCGCGAGAAGGGCGGGATCTTCATGTTCTATGATGCCAATGATCAACTATTATTCGTCGGCAAGGCCAGGAAGCTGCGCCCACGGATCAAGAAGCATTTTGAGGATAGCGTATCGGTTATGAAAAACCACCGCGAGGAAGTAGCTAAGATTGAGGTGTGTATCGTAGAAGATCCGGTACACAGAGAAATCTACGAAACGCACATTATCAATGAAGGCCGAGCAAAGTATAATGTAGAGAAGGCTTTCTTCAGAGGCTAACCGAAATATATGTAGTATAAGCAAAGAAAGTTGGAACGAAAACATGATGTTTTCGCGCCAACTTTTTTTTGTAGAATCATTCGGCTAAATTAATCTGCCGTCGTCATCACCACATACTGCACGACATCCCCGTCAAAATACAAATCGAGATCATCCCAATTGTCGACGTCGTACTTCCAGTTGAGGCTGGTTTGGATATGCGGCGTGCCCAAGAGCTCTTGTACCTCATCCTTGGTCATGCCGACACGGATGCCGTCACTGGTCTGGTATTCATCGGTTGTGAAGGCGACGAGCAGGTCCCAACTGATGATGGCTCCTTCATTATACGAGCGGACACTGTCCAGTCTGGACGTCTCCGTGTAGTAAGGGAGATCGACCTCTGCGGGCATCTCGGCCAGCTCCTCTGTCCAGCGATAGTAGGTTTTGCCGTCCACGGCGAGACGCTCGGCCTCATAGCTGTTGGAGCGGTCTTCGTCTCCAGTCTCTGAATTGGATAACACCGCATTGCGGGCCTGCACGAATTGAGCAATTGCAGAATCCGGGTAGATGGCGGAATAGACTGCCCTGGCTGTATTGCCATTCGCATAGACTTGGCCAGCACCAAGATCCATCACATTGGCCTGCGACGCATAAGGAATCGCGTAGAGGGTATCACCGGCCTGAAATCTCAGCATGGCATCCAACTGCGGTTCGTCACCCGTTGACGTCTCGTCGATGAGGCTCTCCGGCAAGAAGACCTGGCCCAGCAGAGTCAACAGGTTGTTGGGACCCTCCTGAGGCACTTCAAGCTCCTGTCCGTCTTCCGTGCGCACCGATACCTCAGTCACATCATCCATGGAGAAAGGCAAGGCTTCACTTAGCATCACATCATCAATGGAGGCCAGCTCTACCAACGTTTCGCTGTCGAGTGGCTCGATATCTGGCAGCGGTGGCGGGCCTTCAGGTGTCGGATCTGTTGGCGGCTCCACGGGGTCATTGGTGCCGACCGGTGGATCTACCGGATTGGTCACGCCGGGACCGGCGTTGCCTTCACTAGGACCCGGCCCGATTATCCCGGGAAGCCGGTCGAAGGTCAGAGTGATGCCGAGCAGCAGTACGATAGCGGTGGTGCTGAGCGCAGCGATTGGGAGCCAGCGTTTGCGCTTGGTTTTATTATCCTTGCGCGCCAGTTTCCGTTCAATCCGTGTCATGTTCTCGGTGGTGAACGTCTTTTTACGGTGCGGTCCGGTCTGGAGGTTTTTGTACCAATCCGGCTTGACGTCCTTAGTCATATTGCGCACTCCCCTTCCAATAGGTGTTCATTTTCTGTCTTGCCCGCGATAATCTGGATTTGACGGTGCCTTCGGGTAGCTGCAGTACGTCCGCAATCTCCTTGGTATTCAGATCGAACTTGGCATGCAGGATCAGAACCTCCCGCAGCTTGAGTGGCAGCTTCAGGACGACCGTCCAGATTTCATGCGTGAACTGATTCTCCATCGCTTCTTTCTCGGCCGAGGACGTATCGCCTTCCACCGTCACCCGGTCCATGAGCGTCACCCGACGGAGGAACGCGGACCGAAGATGGTTAATTGACATGTTGCGGGTGATCGAGAGCAGCCATGTCTTGATCGAAGACTTCCCGCGAAACGTATGGATGGAATGATATACTTTCAGGAAGACATCCTGTGACACATCATCCGCCAGGTCATGCTTTTTGGTTATCGTAAAGGCCAGGTTCCACACATCTTGACCGTAGAGTTCCATCAGGTGGCGGAAGCTGTCCGCATCCATTCGCTCGAGGTAGTTCCAGTTGATTTCCCCCACATTGTTCACCTCCATAAATTAGACAGCGCAGTTGCGAGATCCGTTCCATTCGCCGCAGTTAATGTTAAGTTAACCCAAAACCTGGATGTGTAAAAGCAAAAAAGGCCTGGAGAATGTGGAACAGAGGTCCGTGGTTGGACGTATAGCATAGGACGAGGTCTGTTTGGTGAGAAAGGAGGGGGTGCGAAATGACCACTCTGGCCCGGCTGGCGCTAGCCAGCTATACCTTGCTCTTGGCCTATTGGATGCTCATTGGATTCGGGCGAACGGCGGGCACGGAATATATGTACAATCTGCGACCGTTCGCGACGATCTCGCATTTTATGGATGTGGGCAGCATCAATACCCGAACATGGGCCATTAATTTGATTGGTAACATTGGCGTGTTCGTCCCTTTCGGTCTGCTGATTCCCGCCGCTGTTCGGACCGGATTCGGCAAATCGCTGGCGATCTTCCTCGCGGGACTGACGATATTGGAGCTGTCGCAGCTGCTTAGTCGCCGCGGCAGTCTGGATGTGGACGATTTTATTCTTAACTCGTTCGGGTTTGTGATGGGTTATGGTCTGCTGATGCTGTGGCGGCGGGTAGCGAGGTGAGCGAGTGGATGCGTGTGTGTGGGGCGCGAGTAGGAGCACGAATGTTGGGGAGCATTTTTTCCGCTAAACTGTCTGTATTGCGCATGAGATCAAAAATATGGCTTCTATTTTCCGCTATGTGCTGCTATTCATCAGATAATCAATGGTTAGTTAGCCAATAACGGAAAATATGCTCCACAATTCCGGCAGAACCCCCATTATGAAGCGGATAACGGAACATATGCACCCTATCATGAGCCATATTCATCCTAATCGCTCATCCTCTCTGATACTTCGCTAGTAGAATTGAGATTCGAGCGCTCCATCCACCACGACGCCCCCGCACAGAAAAAGAAGCTCCCCCGCCATAGGTACAATAGCGGGGGAGCTTTTTGCTGTTTCTAATGGGTTACGCCTCTTCGCGCGGGAGATAGATCCGGAAGCGTCCGCTGAGGGCGAGTAAGCTGAAGAAGTAGAGGCAATTGTCATAGTAGCGGCGCACGCCCTTGCGCAGCGGCGTGTCCCAGAACAGCCGGACGAAATGCTCCGCATCCGGTCCATCGGCTGCCAGAGAGGCCATGGCGTTGGTCGCAAGCAGGCCGACCGGGTGCAATGATGGCTCATCGAAGGGTTGGCCGTCGATGGTGTACCGGCGGTAATCCTCCACATCAATGGGACGGAAAAACTGCTGCAGCCGGTTAGATTGCTCGACCTGCCACGGGTCGGCACGGAACCATTCCCAGTCCAGGCCGATATTGGCGGCCGTGCGGTAAGCGTCGCTGAAGAAGTGGCGGAAATCCCCGTGTCGCTGCGGTTCAGCAGGCGTGCCATCGTAATTGGCGTATTCCGGAGACAATCCGGTCACCGGATGACAAGCCGTCTGCAGATAGGCACGACTTGCAGCAGCTGCTTCCCGCCAGAACGGACGGTCCTGCTCATCAGCCTGCAGGGCGAACAGCTCGTAGAAGTGTGGCAGGTGGTACGATGGATCGCTGAACGGGGATTCAGGGATGAACTTGATGAGCCGCGTCTCGTGATCCCACATCGGATCGCCCTCGCCGTCCTCACCCTGATGCAGACAGGCACGGAGAATGATGCGGGCCTGATCCGCATAGTCATACGGCGCTGGCCCGTCGCCCCAGCGGGCAGAGGCAAAAAACAATGCCATCGCGAAGAACTCTTCCCCATCAGGAGCCGGTCCCTGCGAAATTCGCGTCCCATCCGGTTTGCAGTGCCAGGCGAAATAATCCTTGTAGCGTCCTTCCGTGTGCTGCATATACGTTTTGGCGAACGTCCACAGCCGGTCGAACACCTCCTGGTCGTCCATCTGAACCGCCATCATCATGCCATAGCTCATGCCTTCTGTACGCACATCCAGATTCCCGGTGTCGAGGAAATAACCTTTGTCATCGCCAACCGGATAGTAGATCCGGACATCCTCATCTCCCGTCAGCAGATCAGACCAGGCTTGTTCGAGCCGCGCTGCAATCTCCTGCTCCGAGTACCCCAGTTCCTTGAAGCAATTGCGATAGTGTCCTGTATAAAAAGCGTCTTGCGTAGAAGTTGTCATCGATTGGCCGCCTCCATAGATTGGTTTCTCTCCTATCTTACCATCGGCGGCTTGCATGCGAGTTTAGGTTCTTCTTTGAAAACTATAGGACTTGCCCGCTAGTCCTGCGACATTCGGATGGCATCGGCTGGCGAGACTGTACTGATCCGCCGTGGGCAGGGGAGTAGTGCTCAGATTATTTGCGTAAACGTTTTTACAAGTTTTCGCAGGAGGTTAGACGGCGACGACTCAACAACAAATCAATTAGTGTTAGTTTAGATGACGCAAACATGAATAATTTTCCACTTTACTATTGGTTTTTTGAGATAAACCTAACACAAACGCGTTATATAATTAAAATGCAAGCGTTTTATCTTTGATTTTTTTGAAAAATGCTATTGTAATCTTTTAAATCGTGTAATAGAATAAAAACAGAAATTGCGTAAACGTTATGACAAAGAGTAAACGGCGGGGTGATTATGGCCAATAAGGAAATTACAATTAAAGATGTTGCCAAGCAGGCAGGCGTGTCTGTGGCAACGGTATCCCGGGTATTAAACGGACGCGACCGCGTGAGTGACGATACTCGTAAGAAGATCCTCAAAATTATTGAAGACATGAACTTTGTACCCAATACGATGGCGGCTTCCATGGTTAACAAGAAGACACGAATGCTGTCCGTCGTCGTACCAGAGATTCAGAATCCATTCTATACCGCAGTCATTAGCGGGACAGTGGAAGTAGCCAAAAAGGCGGGATTCGTAACGCTGGTCGTTTCGACCAACAATGAAGAAGCCGAGGAGGAAGAGTTCTTCGAAAGCTTCCTTGGCAAGAATGTGGATGGCATTGTACTAATCGGCACGCATCGACGTCCAGAGTTCTATCGCAGTATTCGGAAGCCGACGATTCTTGTGGACCGATACATTAACAATTGTGGTCATGACGGCGTTATGATTGATAATTTCCGCGGGGCGTACGAAGCGACCAGACACTTCCTTGATTATGGACACGAGCGTATAGCTATCATCGATGGCGATCATTACTTTAATGACGGCAAGGATCGCTACTGGGGCTACCATCAAGCCATGCATGAGAGCGGGTTATCGCCAGAAGCAAGGTATCACAAGCAGGGCACCTGGACAGAAGAGGATGGATACCGCTTTACTCGCGAGTTGCTACAGTCCGAGGAGCCGCCGACAGCGATTTTTGCTGCCAACAATGTGATCTGCACAGGGGCAATCAAGGCGATCCGTGATTTGAATTTGCGCATGGGCGAGGATATCTCGCTCGTCGGGTTCGACGACAACGAGCTTGCCCAGTTTGTCCAGCCCCGGGTAACGGTCGTTAGCAGACCGACCAAGGAAATGGGTGTGCAGGCAGCCGAAATGCTGATTCAGAAAATTACAGAAGAACCCAAGGAGCAAGCCAAGCTGAAAAAAACCATTTTGGATGTTGAACTGCTGATCTTTGGTTCTGTCAAAAAACTCAACTAGCTTCGGAGGAATCCTCATGGCTAACATCTTGGTCGTAGGCAGCATGAATATGGATATTGTTACTCAGGTGGCGCATCATCCGCTCCCAGGCGAGACCGTGCAGGGACTGGGAACCGCGTTCCATGCAGGAGGCAAGGGAGCTAATCAAGCTGTAGCCGCTGCTCGCTCGGGAGCTGCTGTGGCTATGGCCGGAGGCCTGGGCGCAGATGTGTTCGGCCAGGATCTAAGACAGCGGCTGATGGACGAAGGGATGGAACTCTCAGGCATTATCGAAATGTCCGATGCCGCTACCGGTGTAGCGCTGATTACGATTGAACGCGCTGGCGAGAATCGTATTATCCTCTCTCCCGGAGCCAACGGTGAATATGGACCGGCGGAGGCAGATGCCCTGGAGCTGAACAGCTATGAGGCTATCCTGTTGCAGAACGAGATTCCGCTCGCCACGTGTCGCCGTGTGATGGAGAGGGCAGCAGCGGAAGGCATTCCGGTATTTCTGAATCCGGCCCCGATTGCTGGATTTGATCCTGCGCTTATGGCACATGCCGATTACCTCGTCCTGAATGAGGTCGAGGCGGAGGTACTGAGCGGCTTGGCTATCCACGATGCGGATGCAGCAGCGCGTGCCGCCCGCAAGCTTCTTGAATCTGGGGTGTCCAGACTCATCTTGACGCTCGGCAGCCAGGGCTCGTTGTACAAGGATCAGGAAGGATTGCAGATTCGAATGCCTGCCTTCCGCGTCGAAGCTGTGGATACGACAGCCGCCGGTGATACCTTCATTGGCGCTTTCGCGGCAAGGAGAACGAATGGAGCTACTGTGGAGGAGGCGTTGCATTACGCAACCGCTGCTTCGGCCTTGGCGGTCACAGCGCGTGGGGCACAAAGCTCGATTCCCACCGAAGCTCAGGTAGCCTCTTTTCTCGCTGAGATTGGCCAATCGTTGGATCGCAGTGGACCTCGCCCCTGAATCGAACAAGAGCAGACTAGTCAATTAATAGGAATAGGAAAGACGGGCCCCCGTAGGGGAGGGACCCGTGTAGCTTCGCGCTTTTGTGATTTAACGCTGAGTCTTGTTAAAGATTGGAGGATAAGCCATGAGTCAGCCTGTATTGACAATGGAAGGCATCAGCAAAGAGTTTCCGGGCGTCAAGGCGCTCTCCGATGTCAACTTCGAGCTGTATCCCGGTGAAGTTCATGCGCTGATGGGGGAGAATGGCGCGGGCAAGTCGACTCTGATGAAAGTTCTCTCCGGCGTATACGAGCCGACGGCGGGTACGATTCGCTTGAAGGGTCAGGAGGTAGCGTTTGGAAATCCGCTGGAAGCCCAGCGCCAAGGGGTATCCATCATTCATCAAGAATTTAATCTCTTCACGAACCTCTCGGCTGCGGAGAACATCTATATCGATCGTCCAGAGATGGTTGGGAGATTCGGACGTATCCAGTGGTCCAAGATGTATGAAGAGGCGCAGCAACTGGTCGACTCAATCGGGGGCAGCGGCATCGATGTCAGGCAAGAGGTGCGTCATCTGGGGGTTCACAGCCAGCAGGTAGTGGAGATTGCCAAGGCGTTGTCTTTCCGTGCGGATGTCCTCATCATGGACGAACCCTCGGCTGCTCTGCCCGAGAATGAAGTGAAGAAGATGTTCGATGTGGTGAAGCGTCTGCGTGATCAAGGCGTAGCCATTGTGTACGTCTCCCACCGGATGAAGGAAATCTTCGAAATCGCAGACAAGGTTACGGTGCTACGGGACGGTGCCTGGATCGATACGCGTCCGATCGGTGAGGTCACCGAGCAGCAGCTGATCTACATGATGGTTGGTAAAGAGGTGAGCAAGCTCTATCCGGACCGGGATCATAAACCGGGCGGCGAGGTTATGCTGGAGGTTCAATCGCTCTCGCTTGATGCGACCCATGAGGTATCCTTTCAACTGCACAAAGGAGAGATTCTCGGCTTGTTCGGCATCCCTGGCTCCGGTACCCATACAATCGCTGAACGTCTGTTTGGCCTAAAAGGCGGTGCTGGCGACATTATTGTCGGTGGGATGCCTGCGGTGATTCGCAATCCCGGCGATGCCAAGGCGAGACGGATCGCTTATGTACCCCCAGATCGTCATCGCCAAGGCATTATCAAGCCGATGTCGATCCGGCAGAATCTGTCACTGCCGATCCTGCCCCGGCTCTCCAAGGGCGTCGTCATTGACGAATCGCGGGTCCGGGAGATGAGCAGCGAGTATATGGAGAGTTTGCGCATCAAGGCGCCAAACGACAGGCAAAGCGTCGATTACCTCAGCGGCGGCAACCAGCAGAAGGTTGTCATCGGCAAATGGCTGGCCACTCACCCGGACATTCTGATCTTGGAAGAGCCGACCCGTGGCGTAGATGTCGGGGCCAAGGCAGAGATCTACGCGATTATCAATCGGCTCGCACAGGAGGGGTTAAGCATCTTGTTGATTTCCTCCGAGATGCCAGAAGTGATCGGCCTGAGCGACCGGATCCTCGTGCTGCACAAGGGTGAGATTGTTCATGAATTTGCGCATGGCGAAGCAGATCAGGAACAACTGCTGCAGCGAGCTTCGCATCCGCTGACGGAAGGAGGCCGACTATGAAACGCCTATTGAATATGCATGAAGCGCCTATCATCATCTTTACCATTATTGTCACGCTGGCGTTTTCCTTATATTCTTCCGGTTTTTTCGGAATCGACAACCTGCAGATGATTCTGGATCAGAACATCTCCATGTTTATTGTGGCGATTGGTATGACCATGGTGATCTTGCTGGGTGGCATCGATCTATCGGTTGGCTCGGTACTCGCCGTGACCGCCACCTCTGTCGGGTTATTTCTTAGCCATGGCATCCACCCTTGGGTCGCTGCCTTGATGGGCATCGGTATTGGCGTTCTGTGCGGTATGGTCAACGGGTTCTTTATCGCCTATGTGAAAATTCCAGATATCATCGTTACGCTGGCGACCATGTACATTTTTCGTGGCATCGCAGTCGGGATTAGCGGCGGCACCTGGATGACCAATTTTCCTGCAGGATTCCGCTTTTTTGGACAAGGCACGCTGTTCGGACTATCGTTCCCTCTGCTTGTTGCCATTGTGCTTATCGCTATCTTCATCTATGGGCTGAAGTTTAGCCGGTTTGGCAGGCGCATCTATGCAATTGGAGGCAATGGGCCGGCTGCCAAGCTCGCAGGGATCAGCGTAGCCAAATCCAAATTCAAAGTTTATGTGCTCTCGGGCTTGCTAGTTGGTATCGCTGCTGTCATCTTTGCCTCCAAGGTAGGTAGTGTACAAGCTTCTACAGCAGGCAACAGTCTGGCGTTTGAAGTGATGGCAGCCGTCTTGATCGGCGGGGGCAGCATCTTCGGCGGCATAGGGACGATAGCAGGTACGATGCTCGGCGTGTTGTTTATGGGCATCATCAAAAACGGCTTGATTATCTCCAAGGTCTCTCCGTTCTGGGTAGATGCTACGACCGGTTTTCTGATTATTCTGGCTATTTCCATTAACACGTTGCAGCGATACCGCCAAAACAAAGGCAAAGAAGGTGATCTGGTATGAATGCCTGGACAAGCCGACTGTCGCTCCGATCCAATACGCTGCTCGTTCAACTGATTGTGCTGTTCTTTATTCTCGTCTTGTTCAGCATCCTGTCGCCCTATTTCCTGTCCGTGTCCAACTTCATGAATGTGTTCAATCAGATGGTCGAGATCGGACTGATTGCGATTCCGATGACGATGATCATCATCTCGGGCGCAATGGATCTCTCGGTTGGCTCGATGCTTGCTTTCTCCGCTGTCTGTATGGGCGTTGCCTTTGAGCAGGGTCTTAACATCTGGATCTGCGTGGCTATCGGCCTCATCGCGGGCATGCTCTGTGGAGCTTTGAACGGCTATCTGATTGCGAGGCACAGGATGCAGGCGATCGTGGTCACCATAGGGATGCTGGTCATGCTGCGGGGACTGGTCTATGTCATCAATGAAGGGCGCCCGATCAGCGGCTTCCCGGACGGATTTTATTTCCTGGGCCAGCAGTATATCGGTGTCGTTCCCTTCAATGCGATCGTGCTGATGATTATGTTTTTGCTGGCCCATTTCTTTATGAAGAAAACGAGGTTCAGCACCTACATTTACGGAATCGGCAACAATGAAGAGGTGGTCCGTTACTCCGGAATTTCCGTCGTCCGCGTCCGTTTTATTCTCTTCGTGCTTAGTGGTTTTTTCTCGGCATTAGCGGGTGTATTCCTGGTGTCTCGTCTGGCAAGTGCAGAGGCGACCTCAGGTACCAATATAGAGCTCGACGTCATCACGGCAACGCTAATTGGCGGTACGCATATTTTCGGAGGGAGGGGAAGTCTTGCCGGCACATTCGTCGGCTTGCTAATCATCGTGTTTTTACGCAATGGATTGAATCTGATGGGTGTCTCGGTATTGTATCAAGCCGTCATTTTGGGTGCTTTGCTACTGCTTGCTGTAGGGAATCAAAAATTTAATGGAGCGTGAGAACAATGAAAAAAATGATGACGACAGTAATTACTGGTGTGCTGGCACTGAGTCTGGCGGCGTGCGGAAACGCAGGTCCGGCTCCTGCAAACGGTGGAACGGAGGGCGGCGCGTCCGATCCGAATGCAAGAACCTACTTTATTAATCCCAAGTCCATTGGTCCAGCTTACTGGGCTGCAGCCGAGAAAGGCGCGGTCCAAGCGGGAGAGGACCTCGGCGTCAACATCTTGTACAATGCGCCGACGGAGGCCGATTCTTCCAAACAAATTAACATGATTCAGGATATGCTGACACGTCAAGTCGATGGTATCGGCATCTCGCCTAACGATTCCAAGGCGGTTGGGCCGGTATTCCGCAAAGCAATTGGCGAGGATGTCCAGGTCGTCACCTGGGACAGTGACGCGCCAGAGACGGAACGCCAATATTATGTAGCCCCGGCTACGGATGAGGAGATCGGCGAGCTGCTGGCCCAAACGATTGGCGAGGAGATCGGCGGTGAAGGCGAGGTGGCCTTTATGGTAGCCGGTCTGGGCTCGCAAAACCAGATTGCCAAGTCTGATGCGGCCAAAGCCTATTTTGCCGAGCATTATCCAGACATTGAGATTGTAACGACGGTCTCCAGCGATGACGATCAGCAAAAGGCGTACGCTAACGCACAAAACCTGATTCGTACGTATCCAGACCTCAAGGGTATCATCGGTTTTGCAGGCGGGGAGCCGCCGGCAGCGGCAGAGGTAGTGGAGCAAGCGATTCAGGCGGGTACGCTGGAAGCCGGCCAAATTGCAATCACGGGTATCGCCGTTCCGAGCGTCGTGAAGAACTACATCAAGAACGGTACGATCAATACGGATATTATCTGGGATCCAGGCAAGCTGGCTTATGCAACGGTCTACATTCTGGATCAGCTGGCGCAAGGCAACGAGATCACAGATGGGATGGAAATTCCGACGGTCGGGACAGTGACGGTGGACGGTCAGAGCGTATTTATCGGCATGCTGGAAGTGACCAATGACAATGTAGACAGCTTTGATTTCTAAGGTTGGTACAGGATAGGAGGCAATTTTAAATGGAACGCAATGTACACATCGAGGAGTTGACGGCGGAAGCTTTTGCTCCTTTTGGTAAAGTGGTTGATCTGCCAGCCGGCGAGCCTTCAAAGGAAGGAGAGGGTTGGGATTGCTGGAGCTACGTACAAATGCTGGATGTCTATGAGCCGATCGGGTTTGGACTCGTCATTACAAGACCACGGGAGTTCGTCGTCACTGCCATGGAACGGCATGTGAGCCGGGAAGAGCTGCTGATGACTTTTGACCGGGAGATCATCCAACCTGTCGCAGTATGCACGAACATCGAGGACCCGGATGAAGCACCGGATGCAACCACTGTAAGGTGTTTTCGCATCAAGCCTGGCCAAGCTATCGTCATCCACAGGGGAATCTGGCACAGTCCGGCTTACCCGGCTGCCGAAGAAGCACGTTATATGTTTGCTATTGAGAAGAAGAAGGACAAGTTCGGGGACGAGATGTTCAATCCTTGGGTTGATTTTGCAGAGGGTTATACGGTCCGGTTCCAATCATGATTGTGCAAGTACTGCAGCTAAAAAGGAGCAAACAGCTATGAATTCTGAACAGCAAGTGATGGCATGGATTGACGAGCATCAAGACGATATTATTGGATTTCTGCGGGAGCTCATTGAGATTCCGAGCGTGAATCCCTGGTTCTTCGAGGAGCCGGGACCGTCCAAGGAAAAGGATATCCAGGACTTCATCGCCCGCAAGCTCGAAGGACTGGGCGCGGAGATTGAGATGTGGGAGCCCGATGCAGACGAGTTGAAGCAATATGAAGGTATGGCCGGGTATTACCCCGGCCGGGACTTCACTGGCCGTCCCAACCTGGGAGCTACGTTTGGCAAGGGAGAGGAGGGCAAGTCTCTGCTCCTGTTCGGCCATATCGATGTGGTGATGGCTGGCTCCAAATGGACAGTCGATCCGTTCGAGGGCATGATCATAGACGGCAAGATGTATGGCCGGGGCACGGTCGATATGAAGGGCGGCGTCGCAGCGATGATCATGGCGGTCGAGGCGATTCTCAAGAGTGGCCTCAAGCTCAAAGGACCTGTCATCGTAGGCACTGTTGTGGACGAGGAAGCTGGCGGCATGGGCGCGCTCGACTTCATCCATCACGGCTACCGGGCGGATGCGTGCATTCTGACAGAGCCGACCTCACTGACGATTGCACCGCTCTGCCGGGGCATTCTCTGGGGCAAGATCAAAATTCAAGGTCGCAGCGGTCATATTGAGATGCCGCAAGCTGACTGGCAGGACGGGGGGGCCGTCGATGCAGTTAAGAAAGCAAGATACATTCTGGATCAGATTGATGAGCTGAATGAGGATTGGGCTGAGCGCAAAACGCACCCGTATCTGGCGATCCCATGCCAGGTTCATGTCGCGCAACTCAATGCGGGAGAGTATCCAACCTCTTTTGCCAATGAAGCGGAGATCGTCTTCAATGCGCAATACCTGCCGTCCGAGCGGGACGACAA
The DNA here is from genome assembly GCF_000378385.1 of Paenibacillus daejeonensis DSM 15491. Lineage (GTDB taxonomy): Bacteria > Bacillota > Bacilli > Paenibacillales > Paenibacillaceae > Paenibacillus_D > Paenibacillus_D daejeonensis. Next base: position 366,097 of record NZ_KB899663.1, read on the forward strand.
GCTGGTTGGAGGCAATGTGAAGAAGGAATTGATAGAATTCTTGCGTCAAGCGGCTGAACAGGACCCTTGGCTGCGCGAGCATCCGCCGGAGATTGAGTGGATGGTGGACGCCGACTGCGCCGAGACGGAGGTTTCGCACCCCTTTGTACAGACCTGCGTGGCCTCATTGCAAGCCATTGGAGAGAGCGGCAAGATTGAAGGACTCGGATTCCATACCGATATGGGCTGGCCGGTTAATGTCGGCATCCCGACGGTTAACTTCGGTCCTGGCGACCCCAGCCTGGCTCACCACAGCGACGAATTTACACCAGTAGATGAAGTCATTCAAGCGGTTAAAATGATCGCCAAGACGATTATGGACTGGAGCGAGGTCGAAGAAGGCGAGCCTGCCACAGCACAAGCTACATCAACTAAAGGAGGTCTTTAGAATAATGAAAATTTTATTTGTAGGCGAATCCTGGGTCGTGCACATGATTCATACCAAGGGCTATGACAGCTTCACTTCAACGAAGTATGAGGAGGGCGCAACCTATCTGTTGTCCTGTCTGCGCGAGCAAGGCATCGATGTCACGTATATGCCAGCGCATGAGGTGCAGGTGCGCTTCCCGCAATCCCTTGAAGAGCTAAAGGCTTATGACGCGATCGTCATCAGCGATGTTGGGGCCAACACGTTCCTCCTGCAAAATCCGACGTTCTATCAAATGCAGATTATCCCGAACAGCCTGGATTTGATCAAACAGTATGTGGAGGAGGGCGGCGGACTGCTGATGGTTGGCGGTTATCTCACCTTCATGGGCATAGAGGGCAAGGCCAACTACAAGAATACGGTACTGGCGGATGTCCTGCCGGTGGTCATGATGGATGGCGATGACCGGGTAGAAATGCCAAGCGGGATATCGCCTGTAGCTGCAGGCTCCCACCCGTTGGTGGACAAGCTGGGCGAATGGCCGCGATTGCTGGGCTACAACAAGCTGTCGGTCAAGCCTGAGGCTGAGCTGCTGCTCCACAATGGGGAGGATGCCATTCTGGCAGTCGGTACGTATGGAAAGGGAAAGACGGCAGCCTTCGCGAGCGATTGCTCGCCGCACTGGGGCTCACTGGAATTCATGGAATGGGAGCATTACGCTTCCTTCTGGTCAGAGCTTGTCAAGTATCTCAAGCAAGCCTAATTTAAGTTTGTCGGCCCGGACCTTTCGTCCGGGCCGATTTTTTTGTTATTCGGGGCCCCCGCAAAGTTTCTGGCTCAGCTTCGTAGAAAAGTCTCCACTTTGTGGGTTTATTTTAGTATAGTAGAGTCTTACGGGTTGAGATTGAACTTCAACAGAGGCAATAACGTTCCATTTATAGGAAGAATAATGGGAAGGAGGAAGAGCTGATTGTACAAAAACTAGGTCGAATTGACTTCATGCTATTAGCAGTGTTATGCGCTCTCATTGCATTCGGAACAGGTGCGGTGTATCTGGCTACCACGGAATCGAACTTGGAGGGCCTTCACTATAGCAATCTGAAAATGTTTGCTGCGTTTTGCTTCCCAATGCTGCTGCTTGCTCTGATGGATTATCGCTTTCTTACAGGCAAATTGGCTTATATCGCCTACGGACTTGGCCTGGTGTCCCTCATCGTGGTCAAGCTGCAAGGCGTTGTCATCAACGGGGCTTCCCGGTGGCTAGTGATTGGCGGGGCCCAGTTCCAGCCGTCCGAGCTGGTGAAGCTGTCCACGATTATGATGGCTGCCCATCTCCTGGCACGAAGAGGCGGGGAAAAGCTTCGGATATTCAAGGACGTGCTGCCGTTAAGTCTGGTTTTTCTGGTGCCGACTTATCTGGTTTATGATCAGCCGGATCTGGGGACAGCGCTGGTATTTATCGGGATCTTCATCGGCATGCTGTGGATGGGGAATATTCGTACCCTCTATGTTCTTGCCGGAGCAGCGATTACGACGGCAGTCGTCTGGCTGGGGTACTGGATGATCCAGACCGAGAATGCCTTGTTGAATCTGGTTATCAAGAAGCATCAGATGGACCGGATTCAGACCTTTCTGGACCCGACTAGCGGCGGCGATTGGCATGTGGCCAATGCGATGCGGGCGATCGCTGTCGGAGGCAGTTTCGGGGATGAAGGGTATTACCTCAGGAATGGATTTATCCCATATGCCTATTCGGATTCCATTTACGTGGCGATTGCTGAGAATTATGGGTTCATGGCCTCGGCCGTGCTGCTGCTGCTCTTTTATCTGATGGTGTACCGGATGGTCATCACGGTGCACGAAAGCCGGGATTTGGCAGGCTCCTATCTGGTGGTGGGCATCATCTGCATGCTGGTGTTCCAGGTGTTCGTCAATATTGGTATGCACATCGGCCTGTTGCCGCTGACCGGACTGTCCTTGCCGTTTATCAGTTATGGCGGCAGCTCATTATTTACGAATATGATTGCCGTTGGCATTGCGCTGAGCGTTGGGATTCATCGGGCAAAAGCTAGACCTTGAGGTTCACTACCTCGAGGTCTTTTTTTTTATATTAAGCTTCGAAGAAAAGGCTCCACCTTCGCTACAGCCGATTCACCGTTGCGCCAGCGTGGAGGTCGCCCTGGAGGAGAATGGACTCGAAGGGCGCGGCGGGATTGGCGATCCGCCACAGCATCCGCTCGACGGCACGGTACCCGGTGGCTTGAACGGGCAGCAGGGGGCGGGCCAGATCGGGCATCAGACCGTGTAGTGCAGGCTCAGGCTCCAGCGCAACTAATGAATAGTCGTCCGGAATCCGCTGTCCTGTAGCCCCGCATGCTGTATATAACCGGACGACCGCATGCTGGGTGGCGCAGACGAAGGCTGTAGGACGCATGCGTTCCACCTTCTCTAACCAACGCCGCTGCCAGTCTTCGGCTTCGCCGTCCAGCTCCAGCATGCAGTGCTCCGGTTCAGCCTGCAGTCCCGCCGCTTCCAGGGCAGTGAGATAGGAGTGCCAGCGCACAGTGAAGCCCCGCACCGTATCGGTGGGCCCAATATACATGATGCGCTGGTGGCCAGACTGAACGAGCAGCCGGATGCACTGCTGCATGCTATCTGCAATATTCCAGATGACGCTGTCGAGATTGGCGCCGACTGGCGGGAAATTCAGCATCACTGCCGGGACGGGCAATTCAATCAGCCTCCGCTCCACTGCCTCTTTCAGATTAGGGCTCAGGAAAAGGCCGTCGGCATACACCAATTCATGCTTGGCCGCCCATGGCTCCCAGCCTGCTGCTCCGTCCAGCTCCTCCGGAACGAATAAGAGCTCAACCTTGTGCCCTGCATCCGTCAGACGGTGCTGTACACTCTCTAGCAGTGCCTGGTGCAGGGCGGAGTTCAAACCGATCTGGGATGGCAGCAGAAACAAAAAGCGGCGGGAACGGTTGGCATAGAGCGGCGTCCGTTCGAATAACATGCTGTTCTCCTGCTCCTTGGTACGATAGCCGCGGCGCATCGCCAGCTCTTGCACCCTATGACGGGTATCCTCAGACATCCCTGGCAGCCCCCGCAGTGCCTTGGAGACGGTATGCGCTGATAACCCAAGCTCGGCGGCCAGGTGGTGCAGCGTCACTTTTTTGGGCATTGGCATCGACATTCTCTCCTTCCAAAACGAAACAAAAACGAAACTAAACCCAAGCTTCGCTACATTATATACTAAGGAAAATGAGACGTAAATGGAGGCGAAGGAAGATGAAGACGATCACGATGCCGGCGCGTGAGGTGCCGGTCCGCCATGAAGTGGAAGTACTCGTTGTAGGCGGGGGGCCAACTGGGATTGCTGCCGCTGTGGCGGCTGCCCGTAATGGGGCGAGGACGCTTATCGTGGAGCAACGGGGGTTTCTTGGGGGGATGGGAACCGTGTCGCTTGTACCGGCTTTTTGCCCCTACACCGATCTGGAGAAGCCGGTCATTCGCGGCATTGGCTTGGAGCTGCTGGAGAAGATGAAGCAACGTGGCAGCGAGGCCTACCGGGCCCGATATGAGAAGCAGTTGGACTGGGTGCCGATTGATGCGGAAGCGCTAAAGCTGGTCTATGATGATGCGTTGCAGGAGAGCGGAGCGCAGGTGCTCTATCATACGTTTGTCAGCGAGGTAGCGATGGACGAGGCGGGCAAGCGCGTCAAGGGCGTCTTCGTGAGCAACAAGTCGGGCACCTCGTTTATCGCCTGTGACTACGTCATTGATGCGACAGGTGACGGAGATATTGCGGTGCGCGCAGGGGCCCGCTACCAGCAGGGCGGCGAACATGGCGAGCTGCAGCCGGGAACCATGTGTTATTTGCTGACCAACGTGGACCGGGGGCGCTTCAAGGCTTATCTGGAAGCCAGCGGCGACACGCATCAGATTCCACAGGCGGTCCAGAAGGCGCAGCAGGCCGGGGATTTGCCGGAAGGACGCAAGGAAGTATCCGGTTTTGCCTGGGTAGCCGATTATCTGGTAGGCGTCAACTTCGGCCATGTCTTCGGCATCGACGGCACCAAGGCGGAGGATCTGACACGCGGGGCCATCGACGGCCGGCGTGGCGTGCAGGTGCAGGTAGCCTTCCTCCGCAAGTATGTTCCCGGGTTTGAAGAGGCCCATGTGGTCACGACGGGAGAGCAGATCGGGATTCGTGAGACCCGTCGGATCGAGGGAGATTATACGCTGGTACAGGATGATTTTCTATCCATGCGCAGCTTCGCGGATGACATTGCCCGCAACAGCTACTTCATCGATATTCACATGGCCACCTCCAAAGACGAGGTAACGATCCGCCACCTGCCGCGCGGGGAATCGCATGGCGTACCTTATCGCTGTCTGCTGCCGATCGGGCTCGATAATGTCTGGGTAGCAGGGCGTGCCGCTTCCTCCGATCGTGTGGTCCAGGGCTCGCTGCGCGTCATGCCCAACTGCTTTGCCATGGGGCAAGCCGCAGGCACCGCCGCCTACCTGGCCAGCCGCAGCCGCCAGGGAATCAGCACCCGCGAGGTGCCGATTCGGGAGCTGCAGTCGCTGCTGGTGCAGCAAGATGCCTGGCTCGGGGAAGCTGTGCACAACGAGCTTCAAGCCGGGGTGTGAGGGTATTAGGCTGGTAGCAGTAAGGCGTGTGTGGCCAGTAAGTTACAATTTGTTCTAAAAGTGCGTGTTCAAAAAGGTCACAATTCAGCACCGAGAAGGTTGCGAGAACCTGCAGAAGGAGGAGCGGAGTGTAGGCAAACCTACATGAGCACCGGACTTCAAGGGTGAACGCAAGATTCGATGTCGATTAAGCTTCCTGATTTTCTTCGTGATCAATTGGGGGCTTTTTGAACAACCTCTAAAAGAAGGGCCTCTATCTTCACTTTGGTGTAAAGATAGAGGCCCTTTGGCGTGGAAGGGACGGTTGTGTTGCCCTTCCGAACGTGCAAACGCTACTTACCAGTGAGACTTCCATTCAAAATCTGCTCGACGACAGCTGCGACACTCGGCGTAGTGTAAGCGGCTTGGGCCTGCACATCTGGATGGCTGCCTTCAACAGCATAGCTGTTAGGCGTAATTTCGAACAAAGGGAGATCATTGAACGAGTCGCCAATGCAGACCACTTCGCCGACGGTGAGGCCCAGTTCAGCCAGCAAGGCATGGGCGCCAATTCCTTTGGAGATGCCGCTAGGCATAATGTCCAGACAATCAATGTCCGCAATATAGGCATCGATGGCGTCGCCAAACTTTTCTTTGACCAAGGGCAGATACTCCCGAAGCGCCTCCACATCGCCGAAGAACGACATTTTGCTGCTCAGAATCTCGGTTCCCAGCTTGTCCTCCAGATCAGGTACAATCTTCAGCGAAGCTTTCAGCCGGGGCTCCAGCTTGCGGGCGTGCTCGGTATCTTGCTCAATGACATAATATTCGGGTGCGCATAGCAGCATCTGGTACGGCGTGTTGCGTCCATGACGGATAATCTCCAACTGCAGCTCCCGGGGAAAATAGTCAGCTTTAATCCGTGTCCCATCTGCCAGATGCGCATAAGCCCCATTTTGGGATACCGCATGTACTTGCATGCCAATGGAGTTGGCCACCTCCTGAATCTCCGGGTACATCCGTCCAGAGGCAAAGGCCACCGCTACCCCATGCTCCTGTGCGCGGCGCAACGCTTGGATATCTGTATCATGTATTGTGGCATGATCGTGGAGCAGCGTACCGTCCAGATCACTAATGATGAGCTTTATCATGCGTCATGCTCCTTTGCTTCGTGTTGTATAGTGGTCGTATCCATACTAATGCTTATGGACGCCAGGTTCAAGGTCAGATTCTGGAGGATAACGGGTATATAATGTAAAGCGTACATAACAAGTAGTTATTTCAAGGAGGATATGAATGTCAGGAATCGGAGCTTATTCCGCGTGGTTGTACCGTCGGATGAACGGTTGGGCAGTGGTAGCGGGGATTATTGTGTTTGCACTTTTCATTGGCTGGGTCTTGCCTAGTGAGGCTGAACGGTCAAGTGCGGCAACTGGGGGCGGTGAATCCCCGGATTCTTCGTTCTATTATAGCGCTGGGGATTTGTACGAAATGGCAGAATCCTACGGGGAAGAAGGGCGTGCCTATTATATCCGGGCGCGGTTTACCTTTGACCTTATCTGGCCGTTGGCGTATGGCTTGTTTCTGACCGCTGCGCTGACACAACTGTACCGGTTCTTGAGGCCGGAGAGCAAAGGACGCCTGATCAATCTACTGCCGACTGCGGCAGTGGGATTTGATTATGCTGAGAATGTAGCGGCCTCTTGGGTCATGTATCGTTATCCCGACAGGACGTCGATTGTCGCTGATCTGTCCACCGTATTTACGATGCTGAAGTGGAGCTTACTCTATGCCAGTTTTGCGCTGCTTGTGCTTGGAATCTTGCTGCTGGGGTGGCGGTCGTTGAGACGTTGGCGGGCATCTTAGGTCCTGGGACCAAAGATCGATTTCTGTCGTAATTTGTCCAGAATTTGTTCAGAACGACCTGATATGCTTGGGACAGAGGGCGTATTCTGCCCAAAATACTACGTTTATCAGAACAGGAGACTGCAATGAACGGACAATTCAAGAAAACGATGAAGGTTCAAGCACGCAAGGGACTGTTACTTATGCTCTGTTTTCTCTTGCTGCCCGTCGTATCACTTGTCGCACCTGGTGGAGTAGCGCAGGCGGAGCCTGATCTCATTCCTCCTTCAGCTGTAACCACTGTTTTTACGGGGGATCATTATGGTTTCGATATACACGATGGGTATCTGTATATGGCTAGTCGGGATACGGGGAAGATTACCCGGATCAAAATTGATGCAGAAGGCAATGTAGAGGCTGGTGCCCAACTAGAAGATTTCATTACGGATTTAAGCTATGCAATGTCAGTAGCTTTTGATAGTGAGGGCAATCTGTATTATACAAAGGATGCTTCCGGTATAAACAAGGTTAGTGCAGACAAACTGCCAACAAATGGTCAGTCGATCAGTGCGTCAACCCCTAATTTTAGTCAAAGAGTTGCTGTACATGGTGGATACAATCATAATATGGCGTTTGATTCACAAGACAACTTATACTTTACGAACATGGCTTTTGAACCGAGAAGGATGGGCGTTTATCGAGTCAAAAAACAAAATTTGGGTACCAATTTGCCGGCTGAACAAGTTTTTGAATATGTAGATTCAATTGAAATTCAACAACTTACGTTCGATGTAGAAGATAATCTTTATTTCGCGATTGGTAGAAAAATATACACTGTTAATAATGAAGTAGTCTCGGGCACCTCTATCTCAACAAATGAAGTGCAAGAGTTCCAAGAGCTTCAGACGGGACAAATAGCATATGGATTACGAGTATTCCAAAACAAGTTCTATTATTCTGATATGAGTACAGTCAAACGAATTGAAGCAGTCGATCTGACACCAGTCCAACCCGAACCTGAAAAATGGGTGACAGTGAATACTGGATCGACGGACACACTCTCCAAAATCATCTATGCAAACGGAAGATACATGGCCGTTGGTGATAATGGAGTCATTGCTTATTCTGTAGATGGTGACCAATGGTCGAGTGTGAAACCATATACTATCGATTCTCTAATGGCGTTAATGTACCAAAATGGTCATTATTTTGCTGCAGGTAGTGACGGTATCGTTCTAAGAAGTGCAGCGAATCTGACTTCCTGGGAACGGATGCAAGTGAACATTACCGAGCCTCAGCCGAAGGTCGATCCTCCCTATGATTATTATGATTTCGTTCCTTCCGGTGAATCCGGATTCCTCCTCGTCGGATCTCAAGATGCAATGGTGGTATACGACGAATATGAAGATGAGATCGGACACGAAATTGAATGGATGGACTTTTCGCCAGACAACGGCACGGCTGTTATTCGCAAAGTAGACAATACCAGTTCCGTGCAAGTGGCCGTTGGTCAAAACATGCTGCTCCGGTTCATGGAATCCCCTGACGACAATCGTGAGGGGGAGGCTGAGCCAACAGAGGCGGTATGGACAACGTGGACATTTACTGGAGAAGATCCTGATCTCCATTTAAATGGCGTTGCCTCGTTCAGTAAAGAAATCAGCGAAACGCTGAAAGAAGAAAGATATGTCGTTGTTGGAGATGACGGTCTTATCTTCACCTCTACAACCGGCAAGACGTGGACTAAAGTTATCTCTCCAACAGAGGAATCGCTGTTTAGTGTACGCTGGATCGATGGTCGGTTCTATGCTGTAGGCGGTGGAGGCACGTTGATCTCTTCCGAAGACGGAGAAGAATGGAAAACACATCTTCTTGCAGGCGAGCCTGAATTCGATTTCTATGACATCGCCAAAGGTCCGGCAGGTCTGATAATCGTTGGCGCTAATGGACAAGCGGTTCGTCAAGAAATTGTGCGTGTGGCAGGTGTTGTATTAAGCGGCGAAGACCTTATTCTGGAAGGCAACGAAGACATCCATACATTGACGCTGATTGAAGGCCGACCGGCTGTCACGTTGGAAGCTATTGTTCATCCTGAAGATGCAGTTAACAAGGATGTTGTCTGGAGCCTTACCGGGCAATCGGAAGAGGGAGTAGCTACGTTAGAGGACGGTGTAGTCACGCCTTTGAAAGAAGGTACAGCCCTGATTACGGTCACGACTGTAGACGGTGGCTTTACGTCCAGTGCGAAGCTGGTAGTGAAGTCGAGCTTGATTCCAGTAACAGGTGTCACGCTTGTTGAACTGGAAGAAGAACAATATACCCTGACCGAAGGGGGCTTTGTGTCCCTCGTAGCCAACGTTCTACCTTCGGATGCTACTGATCCAGAAGTGGAATGGTCCAGCAGCAATGAAAATGTGGTTAAAGTCAGTGATAACGGAACTGTAACAGCAATTGGACTGGGACAGGCGACAATTACGGTTAAAACGCTGGACGGTGGATTTGAAGCGTCGGCTGACTTCACAGTTGTTCGTCCGGCTACGGGCGTGACTGTATCACCAGAGATGGAAACCTTGGCTGTTGGCGGACCGAGCGTAACTTTGACTGCTACAGTCACCCCTACTGGTTCGACTAACGGTGCAGTGACCTGGACCAGTAACGATAGCACAATAGCTACTGTGAACAGCGCTGGTGTTGTGACTCCAGTCAGTCAGGGCACCGCGACAATTACAGCTACTACGCAAGGCGGGCTTACAGCTACGGCACAGATCACAGTTGTTCAACTGGTGAGCGGTATTGTCGTGAATCCGTCGACATTAAGTCTTGATGAACAGGCAAGCGACTTGCTAACTGCGACCGTTGCGCCAGTTAATGCAACCAATCCAGCGGTAACTTGGACGACTAGTGATCCTGAAGTAGCCACAGTAGATTCGAACGGCTTGGTTACTGCGGTGAACAAAGGTACGGCTACAATTACCGCGACATCAGCAGATGGTGTTCATAAAAACAGCTCGACTGTAACAGTTATCCGTCGTGCAGCGAGCGTAAGTATCAACCCATCATCGCTGAATTTACATGAAAATGGGGCCACTGCGGTTCTAACCGCAACGGTAGCTCCTGTAGGTACTAATAATACGAATGTGACGTGGAGAAGTGCCGATACCAGCATCGCAGAAGTGAATGCGAACGGTGTAGTGACTCCCAAGAACATTGGCAGCACGACGATTACAGTTAGAACTGTGGATGGCGGTCATGAACAGTCGATTCCAGTCACTGTAGGACCAAACGTAGCCTCAGATGTTCATTTGAACCTATATCTTCTGAATATGAAGCAGGGCGGTAAGACGGAACAATTAATTGCAACGGTCACGCCTTCCAACGCTTCAAACAAGAATGTAACCTGGAAAAGTGAAGACCCTTCCGTAGCCACAGTGGTTAATGGCTTAGTGACGGCTGTTGGCGGTGGGTCGACCTACATTACTGTAACGACCGAAGACGGCGGGTTTACCAAGCAAGCGAGAGTTATTGTCGAACAGACCATCTGGCCTGTGACAGGTGTAAGCACGAACAAGTCCTCACTTGAGCTGACCGTGGGTCAGCCTGGAGAGAAGTTGATTGCAACAGTTGCTCCTGCAAACGCGACGAATAAAGCCGTAACGTGGAGTAGCAGCGATTCGGCCATAGCTACAGTGAATGCAGATGGCTTGGTTGCGCCAGTTGCTGCAGGCAAGACCACCGTAAAGGTAACGACTGTAGATGGAAATAACTCTGCATCTGTAGATGTGGAAGTAAAAGCGGCTCCTCAGCCACCGGCTAACGGTGGTGGCGGTGGCGGTGGTGCTGTCATCGTGGCCCCTCCAGCCAACCCGACGGAGGAAATTACAGGTGTGGTTGATGGTGGTGCAGCAAGTGGAGCTGGCCTGTCCTCCTTTGTTATCAAACGTACGTCTGGGTCGAACGGTGCCAAGCAAGATGCGATCGCGCTAGAAGCGAACAAGACCAAAGAAGCGGCTGACAAAGCGAAAGCTGCCGGTCTGCCGATCATCCGCGTGGTCATCCCTGATGCCAAGGATGAAGTGAGTGATACGACAGTAACCCTGCCGTTGAGCGCTCTTCAACATCTCAAAAATGATGAGATTGGTCTTGAGCTTTCGACAGCTAATGCTAGAATCGTCATCGGCAGCGAATCGCTGGCTGGGCAGAATCAAGAGCTGTATTTCCGTTTGACGCCGCTGAAAACAGCTGGTGAGCAAGCGCAGGTTGAGTCCCGCGCTGGTGCGCAAGCGGTTGTGCAGCAAACGGTAGGTGAAGGCAGCTTCGATCTGGTTGGACGTCCGGTTACAATCGAGACGAACATGAAGGGTCAACCAGTCGAGATTATTCTTCCACTCGCAGCTACCCAACTGCCTAGTAATGCTGCAGAGCGTGAGGCTTGGCTCTCTCGTCTCGTGATCTTCATTGAGCATAGCGACGGCGAGCGTGTGGTTGTACAACCGCAAGTCGTGACAGATGCTTCGGGGCAAGTAGGCTTGTCGTTTGAAATCAACAAATTCAGTACCTTCTCGATTCTGGAAATTCAGCCTGCAGCTGAAACCGAGCCAGAAGTGGGTGGTCGTCATGAGGCTTATATGAGCGGTTATGAAGACGGCACCTTCCGTCCATCCCGCCAAGTGACGCGTGCCGAACTGGCTGCGATTCTGGCGAGACTTTATGCGGCAGCTGCTGCTGAGCCTGTCTCGACTGAGCTGACCGATATCGACTCGCATTGGGCGGAAGCTTCCATTCGCGCAGTCGTTGCAGGTGGTTACATGCAAGGCTATCCCGACGGAACCTTCCAGCCGAACCGTGTCTTGAGCCGCGCCGAGATTGCTGCGATCCTGGCACGCGTGCAAGGACTGACGCACACAGGCGTAGCAACCTTTGGTGATGTAGCGAGCGGTCACTGGGCAGAAGGCTACATCGGAGCTGTTCAGCAAGCAGGTCTGATGACTGGCTACGAAGGTAATGAGTTCAGACCAGGGCAAGGTGTAACCCGTGCTGAAGTCGTGGTTATTGTCAACCGGGTGCTGCGCAGAGGCCCGCTCACGGATGTTACCGAGCCGAGCTGGTCGGACGTAAGTGTGAGTCACTGGGCATTCGGACATATCGAGGAAGCCTCGCGGACTCACGACTACATCGTCGTGGACGGCGTAGAAGCATCAGTCCAATAAAAACAGTGTAAAAATGCCTGACGGCTGGACCGTCAGGCATTTTTGCGTCTGTAGTTGGGTCAACTTCGTGCGTAATTGCGTAATGGGCTCGTGCTAACGAAACTACAGAACGCTATTTAGTCCAAAACACAGGTTTTGAAAACCTAACGAAACTGGGGATTCTTATTTGGCAACAAAAAGCGAAAAGGCTTCACCTTATGTGGTATAAGAATCGGTAGTTTCGTTAGAATTGTGAATCGCAGATATAACGCGTAATACCGCTATGAGGTTTCGTTAGAGAGGGAGAAGGACGCCATGAAAGCTTTTGACAAAGCGCTACCGCTCTTTTACGATTGGAAGACAACCTACGGATGAAATTTCATATCCATGATGAAGGAGACGGTTATGGCTAAACTAATTTTCATTGTCGGCAGCGCAGGGGCGGGTAAGACCTCGGTGGCCCGAGCGTTGGTTGCTCGCCGCCCAGCGGCCTTTTTGGATATGGACACCCTATTGCGCCCAGCAGCAGAGACCATTATGACCATGGCGGGGCTCGATCCGACAGACCGGGATTCACCATTATATAAGGAACGCTGCCGCAATCTGGGCTATCGCATCACGATGGATGCTGCTTTGGAGAATGTCCAACTGGGACTGGATGCGGTTGTCATTGGTCCATTCACCCGTGAAACCTCCGATCCGGCTTGGCTCGATCACGAGCTTGCCCGAATTGGTGCCGCGCGCGACATCGTTCGGGTCATTGTCGTCTCGCTGCCGGATACCGACCAATATTACACTCGTATTCGGGACCGCGGTTCTGAATTGGATGTGTGGAAGCTGGAGCATTGGGAGACCTTCAAGAGCTCACTGGCCGATCGGGATATCCATTGGCAGCTGCCACCCTCAGCCATCCTTAAGCATGATAATTCAGGCCCCCTCGATTCAGCAGTTGTTGACCGGCTAGAGCAATTTGTGTGGGGACGAATGTAAATCTGGAGTTTATGGCGCTATAATCAATCCAAAAAGAAGATGCCCGGTCCTTTACGAAGGAAACCGGGCGTTTTCATGTTTCTATCAGTTCACCAGTCATTCCAGACAACCCGCAATCTCATCAGCAGTGAAAGCGTAACACGTTCCACATCGATGACAGACAAATTCGATGGATGTTGAGTCATGTATGGCTTGCTCCAGCTCGGTTCGGTCCAGGGTGTAGAGCATGGGGGAGAATAGTTCACGGGAGCAGTCGCAGTGCCATTGCACTCCCGCTTGCGTAACCATTTCTGTGATACCAAAAAGATGATGAGGCAGCCTGGACAATGGCAGGTTTGGATCTGCGACTTGTCGTTCATGCGCTTCTAGCTGCCCCATCAGATCCTGTAGGAGAGCTGCAGGTGCGCCGGGTAACAATTGAATAGCAACCCCTCTTCCGAAAAGTTGCGCATCCGACGTCCATTGCTCCGTAGTCCAAAAGCGGGTGGGGGTCTGCTCGCTCTGCGTATAGAAATGGGCGGCATCGTCCGTTACCGTCCCGTAAGGCATGTCCGCAATTCCGGTGAATCGTACAGGCATACCAATATCGCGAATGACTTGCAGATAGGCCTTGGGTCCAATCAACATTTCAAGCTCGTGTTCACCCAGTACTAATGCTCTGCAAGCCTCATTGGCATAACCGCTAACGCGGCCCATATCGTCTGCTTCTGCAATCAGGGCGAGCTCTCGCTGGCTGCCTCGTATCGTATAGGTTACGCGCTCCTTATCCTTCATGAAGCCAGTCGTCAATCCCGCGATAGTCAGCAGGCGGGCCAGTGCAATGGCGACCCCGGCGGACAGTTCGCGGTTAGCGATTCCAGAACTCAGAAGATCAGAGGTATCCGCGAATACAAGTCGGGCTTGCTTGCACGATGTCATGCATTTTATTAATGTGTTCATCAGTAACTCTCCTTCTGCGGCCGAGGGTATACATTGTCAGGACTCGCAAGAAACAGTATAATTCCTCACGTAACGTTAGGTTCAAGTGTGGAATTCTACAAGAGTGCAGGGGAGGGAGAATCTGATGTCAGAAGGTCCGTGGAAAGTGGGAGCTCTTGCATCGATGAGTGGAGTGACCGTGAGGACTCTGCACTATTATGGAGAAATTGGGCTGTTGTGTCCCTCCATGCAAACTGAAGCAGGTCACCGACTATATTCACAAGACGATGTGAGTAGGCTCTATCAGATTCTCATGCTTAAACGATTGGGGCTGCCGCTTGAGAATATCCAAGACATACTGGACGACCCGGCGCACCGCTCGGAGGAGGTCTTGCAGATGCAGGCTGAGCGGCTGGAGCAGCAGATCCAGACGGCGACCCAGTTACTGAGCGAGATCAATCAGCTAGTAGAGCTGGTTCAAGGTGGGGAAGGCATGCAGGGCGAGGAAGTCCTGAAAGCGATGCAACTGATGAAGATGTTAGATAGTTCATACTTCAAGCCGCTTCATCCCGAATTATACAAACAGCGGTTACAGCAAGGGTACCACGTACTCACGCCTTCTGAGGAGGAGGCAGCAGATTTAATGGATGAATTTGAACAGGCCAGGAGACAGGGGATTCCCCCGGAGGAAGACACGGTACAAAAGCTTGCCCGGCGGTGGGTGGACGCGCTGCAAGCTCACGAGCCAGATCATCACGCGCTGACAGAAGCCGCGGAGCAGTACTACGCCGCCTATCCAGGAGAGGCGGCGCAATACGGTATGACCACAGAGCTCTATGCGTACATCCGTCAAAGTGTTAACCAATTGGAGCGGGATAAGTCATAGGCTAGCCCATCGCCTGCGTGCGATACTCAGAAGGGGTCATACCGGTAATTTTCTTAAACACCTGAGTGAAGTAACGTGGGTCCTGATAACCGACGAGCGGGGCCAACTGGTATACTTTGACCTCGGTATTGGCCAGGATGTAGCGGGCTTTCTCGATCCGGCACCGGGTCAGATACTCGAGGAAGGTCAGTCCCGAGACCTGCTTGAAGAGGGCGCAGAAATGACTGGTGCTGAGACCCACAAAGTCGGATACCTCGTCGATACCCAGATCATTGCGATAGTGGTTGTCGATGTAGCGCTGGGCTTTGGCTATCAACGAGGCGCCATCCTCTTGCTCGCTGGAGCCCAAGAGCAGCTCGGTCCAGTCGCGATAGGCTTCCTTCAGGGAGGTAATGGCGGCGTCCAGGGTGTCCGCCTCTTCCATGTGCAGCAGGAGTCCGTCGATTGGCAGCTCACTTGTCATCTGCAGCTGACTAAATTCCCGGTGGGAAATGATCGCGATCTCGGTCATGAAGCGCAGCAGCGCCTCACGGCTCATGCCACCGCTCTCCAGCTCCGTTTGCAGCTGGTCCAGCAGACCCAGTAGACGAAACAGGTCAAGGGCGCGGATGGCTTGCATCAGCTCATCCTCAATCCATCTCGGATAAGGCCAGCCTTCCAGTCCGTCTGGTGTCGGAGCGTGTCCTGCGCGGTCGGCAAATACAGTTTGCTGGCCGGCAAAAAAACGCTGATAAAGGGCATTCTGCGCGCTGCGGTAAGCGGTATTGAGCTGTTCCAGCCCGCGCACTTGCTTGCTGAAGCCGACCGAGCAGGACAGCTTGGCGTAAGTGGCGATATGGCTCACAATTTCTTGTCCAAGATGCTCCTTGCGCTGGTCTGCCTCGGCGGGAAAGAGCAGAATCCACTCGCCGCTGTGAAAGGGGAACATCGCCAGAGCTTCATTGTGAGTGGACCATTCCTCTAATATATTGCGAACGGCGAAGAACCACAGTCTTTTTTCATCGGACGTCCACTGCTTGTTCACGGAAGCAAACCGATCAAGTTGGACGATTGCCATCAAATAGGACTGCTCCAGCAGACTCATCTCCAACCACTTCAAATGCTGCAACGGTCTGGAGTTGCCCTCCGTCAGCTCCGCAAGCAGACGCTCGCGGGCGAGCAGCGACAACGCCTGTACGGAGTGCATCAACTGATCGCTCTCTTCGCGTGCCCGTCGATCTGCCTCCAGTTTGGCTACCGATTTGCGGATGATTCCAGTCAATTCATCGTGGTCGATGGGCTTCAGAAGATAGTCCGACGCCCCTTCGCGTATGGCCCGCCGCGCGTACTCGAAGTCGCCATAGCCACTAATAACGATAAAGATAAGCCGGGCATCGCAGCTGCGTACCTCGGACATGAGGGCGATGCCATCAATGGACGGCATACGGATATCGCTGATGATCATATCCGGCTTGCGCTCGTGGTACAACCGCAGCGCTTCCTCGCCGTTGCGGGCCTTGCCGACAATGCGGACGCCAAGCTCTTCCCACGGCACCGCGACTTCCAGAGATCGCAGAATGATCGGCTCGTCATCCACAAGCAAGGCGGTATAGGTGTGATTCATCTTGGCTCTCCCCCTGTATTGTTTCTTAGTTGCCAGTAGGCTGCCGCGGCGGCATCGAGCTGCTGCAGCGCCTCCTCCGGACTGATCTCGAGACTCATCAATTGATCATTAAGCGCAAGAAAGGCCCGTCTCACCTCAGGAGAGAGAACATTGTCGTAAGCAATGAAGGTCTGCGGGCTGCTCTCCATGAGGCGGTGCAACTGGGCGAACACGGGCCCAGTGCGCGCGGGATCAAAATCGATCGGCATGGATGGCAGCCGCAGCCCTTCGTAAACGATGCGTTGCTGCACTTCTTTGGTATACAGTCTGCGCATGAGCTCCAGCGCCAGTTCCTTGCGCGGACCGCTCAGCTCGGCCGACAGACCAATGCCGATGGAGTATCCCCCAGCCATGCTATGCGACTGGTCTGCCTCGAGCGTAGGGAAGGGCAGAACGCCGATATCTGCCGCTTGGACGACAGCCCCAGGGGCACTGAGCAGTGTAATGTCCCAGTTGCCGTTAAGATACATAGCTGCCTGACCGCTCGTGAACAGCTCAATGGCTTCTTCGGTCGAAACCCCGGAGGGCCGGGAATTAAAGGCACCGTCTTGCGCCCACTGTTGCAGCTTGGTTAGTGCAGCGAGGTAGGGTTCATTGGCAAAGGCAACCTCCGGTTTGCCTTCTGCCAAATCCAGAATGACTTGCGGGCCTGCCAATCGATCCATCAGATAATGGGTGTAGATCGCCCCAGGCCATTGCTCCTCATTGCCCAGCGCAAAAGGGAGAATGCCCTCTGCCAGCAAGGTGTCCATCACCGCATCCAGCTCGGTCAGGGTGGATGGCGGTGCCAGTCCCAGCCCGTCGAACAGCGCACGATTATAGAAGATCGGCTCGGCATGACCTTCAAAAGGCAAGCCATAAATACGGTCCTCTAGCGTCCACAAGCTAAGATCGCGGAAGACCAGCCCCTGCTCGGCAACAAAATCTGTCAGCTCCATTAGGCGCTGGCTTCTGGCATACGGCTCGAATTCCGCCCCACCAAATAATACGAACAGGTCGGGTGGTGTGCCGGTGACCATTTCACTCTTTAGCTTTTGTTCCCGATGAATCGTTTGATCGATGCCTTCGAAATTTACTTTAACATTGCCATGCTCCTGTTCGAACGAGCGAACCGCATCTTCAAAAATGGCCAGGATGGGGCGGTCATGCTCTTTGGTCCAAAAGTGCCGAAACGTCAGTGTGACCTTCTCTGGATCAGCAACCACGGGTTGCTCCGTGCCGTCCGAGAAGCTGTAGAGGATGACACTGACCAGTGTAAGAATATAGAGGGCGAACAGGGTTATTTTTTTTCTCGTGTTAGCTGCCATGGTCTTCCTCCTCACGGACTGATCTTCGGCACGCGGATCCGAATCGTCGACCCTTCGCCAGGAGAAGAGCAGACCATCATGCCATAGGGAGCGCCGAATCGAATCCGAACGCGTTCATGGACATTGCGGATGCCAACGCCACTATCCTTGTCCTTGGCATCCGACTGCTGATTACGTTGCCCCAGCTGCAGGAGCACTGAGCTGTCAAACCCAGGGCCGTTGTCTGTTACCTCAATCCAGATCTCATCCGGCCCCTCGTAGGCCCGTATATGGATGAAGCCTTGCTCTGTCATGGGTTCAATGGCATGGTAGAGGGCGTTTTCGACGAGCGGCTGTACGATCAGCTTTTGGGTCAAATAGTGCTCCAGATGCTCTGGCAGCTCCAGCTTATAGTCGAACTGGTCCTCGAAGCGGAATTTCTGGATGTTCAAATAATGCTTCACATGCTCAAACTCCGTGCAGAGTGGAATTAACTCCTTGTTCTCGCTAATACTGATTCGCAGCAGTCTGCCAAGGGAGATAACCATTCGGCTAATGTCCTTGTTGCCTTGCAGCACGGCCATGGAGTTAATGGATTCCAGCGAGTTGTAGATAAAATGCGGGTTAATCTGCGCGACCAGCGCCTGCAGTTCGGCCTCTTTTTTGAGCTGCTGCTCGGCTTCCACCTGGGCCAACAGATCACGTATCTGTCCGCTCATCCGATTGAAGCCATGAACGAGCAAGTCCGATTCGTCACTGGGCGCTCCTGCGCTACGGATCGGTTTGAAGCTGCGCTGCTCGACCCGGGCCATCCCGCTCACCGTGTCACTGATACTGCGCACGAGCCGGCGGACGAAGAAGCGGTCGAACATGAGGGCCGTGAGCAGGGAGAATGCTCCGAGTAATAGGGCCGTGTTGCGAATGGGAACGGATTCGGCCTGTAGGGCAGTCGTCGGTGTAATTGCAATCAGATACCACTGGGGATGATGAGAGGGCAGGTACGTGATGAGTGACCGTACGCCTTGATATTCATCGATGTAATAGCTTTTGGTACCATCCGCGGCATCTCGCAAGAAAGGGAAATCTACGGTCTCCCCGATATGGCCGCCAGACTTGTCGTACACGATGGCGCCGTCGCGGCTCACGAGCAAGACATCGCCTTGATCTAGCGTCGCTGTCTCCCAGAATACCTGGTCCAGCAGCTCCGGCTTGATCGTAAGCACGAGGGAGCCTATGTTTTCCAAGGAATAATAGTCTTTGATGACTCGCGCATGCACCAGTACAGGCCGCCCCACAGCCGCGGAACCGTTCTCTCCGGGTCCCGACCAGACGGGGCGGCCCGCCTCGCGATTCATTTCGTCATACCAGGGCTGCAGCGGGAACGGCAGCCGTTCGTCCTGAACATTGTAGCTGTACACCAGCTCATCCTTGGCATACAGCGCGTAGGATTGAATCATCGGATGATGGATGAACAAATTGTTAATCTCTTGGCGTCTGTCGTAATCAGGCGGTGCGTCGGGGGCCTTCAGCGTCTGCTGGATGACGGGCTGAGTCATGGCCGAGCTGGTAATTGTGGTCACCTCGCTTAGCGCGAACTTCAGCTTGCGGTCCGTCTCAAGAAGCGAGATCGAGTAGAAGTGACTGGACTTGGTCTCGATGACATCGGAGAACTTGAAGTACGAGATGGCCCCCATGACAATGACCGGAATGAATACAAGCAGGATATTGGCCAGCATGATATTATGCCGAAGTTTCAGAACCCTTCAACTCCTTCAAAGAAAGCGCTTCTTCTACTATTCCTCCAATAACGCTGCTTGTCAATACATTCCTGAATTGGTTTTGATCATCCTGGGATTAGCTTTTGACTGCTCCAGAGGTCAGGCCGGCGATGAACCAGCGGCTGAATCCGAGGAAGACGAGCAAGAGCGGCAGCGTCGCCATGAAGGTGGCGGACATGATCATGCCGTAGTCGAGTCCATCGCGGGTGGTGAAGAGCTGCTGCAGCGCGATCTGAATCGTGTAGTTGCTGCGGTCCTTCAAGATAACGAGCGGCCAGAAGAAATCATTCCAGATATTCATAAACGTGAAAATGCCGAGTGTCGCCAGTGCCGGTGTAATGATGGGAACGACAACGGTCGTAAAGATCCGCAGATGACCTGCGCCGTCGATCCGTCCCGCCTCCAATAGCTCGGCATGCACCGAGGTGGCGATATATTGCCGCATCCAGAAGATGCCGAAGGCATTGACCATCGCCGGTACGATGAGGGCCTTGAAGGTGTTGATCCACTCCAGTTTGGTCATGATGACGTAGGTCGGCAGAATGCTCAATTGCTGCGGTACGAAGAGCGTACAGAGCACGAAGAAGAACAGGAAGTGCTTGTACGGGAAGTCGTACTTGGCAAAGGCATAACCGGCCAGAGAGCAAAAGAACAGCACGGACAAGGTTACGGCCGTGGATACGAACAACGAGTTGCCCAAGGCTGTCCAGAAATCCATCATCCCTGTCGCACGGGTGAAGTTAGACATGAACTGATCACTGATGGTCACAGTCGGTGGCAGGGTCGAAGCCGCGCCCCGCGGGTTGGAGGCAATAACAAACATCCAGTAAAATGGAAAGACTGAGATAAAGGCGCCGATGCCTAAGAACAAGTAATACCCAATTTTACTGGGCAGGCCGGGCTGATCGCCGATATTTTTCATACTGCACCTCCACCCGTGTCACCGCTCATGCGCCGCGAAGCCCACATGTTAATTAATGAGAATACGATAGTAAAAATAAGCAAGAGTACGGCAGTGGCTGCGGCGGTACCGAAGAAACTGTTGCCGAAGGCTTCTGTATACAGGTAGACAACCATGGTCAGCCCTTCCTCACGGGTGGAGCTGGTGCCGCCCTGACCGAGGTACACAAAGGGCTCGGTGAACAACTGCAACGAACCGATTGTCGACATGAGCACAGTGAAGACGATGAACGGCTTCAGCAGCGGAAGGGTGATAGTGAGGAGCTGTTGGAAGCGGCTGGCACCGTCGATCCGGGCAGCTTCATACAGATCGGTAGGTATACTTTGAAGGCCTGAGAGGTAGATGATGGTGTTATAGCCGGTCCAGCGCCACATCACCATGGTCGCGATCGCGATCTTGACCCCCCACCAGTCGGAGCCCCAAGCCAGCGGATCGATCCCCAGCAGGCCAAGCAGCCAGTTGGCCATCCCGCCGTTGCTGAAGAAGGCGCTGAAGACGAGCGTAACGGCAACGATCGACGTAATGTTGGGCATAAAATAAAGCACGCGGAACGTCTTCTTGAACTTGGTAATCGACGAGTTCAAGAAGACGGCGAGTAGCAGCGCAAGAATCAATTGCGGAATCGTACCCATAGCGCTGATAAGCAACGTATTGGTAAAGGAGGTCCAGAACAGCGGATCCTCGGTAACAAAACGATAGTTCTGCAAACCGACGAAGGTCATCGGTCCAAGGGCGTCCCACTTGTAGAAGGACAGATATAATGTGAATACGATGGGATATAGACCGAAAATCGCAAACAGCAAAAAGAACGGCGAGATGAATAAATAGGCCATCAGACTGCTGCGTTTGCGTTCGGTGAGCCACCCCTGCTTGCGGACCATGGTCTCGCGGGCGGGGGCTGTCGGTTGGGACTGGGGCATGAGGCACCTCCATACGATTTCAATGCGGCGAGTCCGCAGGAGAAACTCCCGCGAACTCGCGCTTGTGTTGCTATACAGTGGACAAAGAAATTAGAGCTAGCTGCGGGCGACAAGGCGTTCGATTTTCTCGATCGCTTTTTGCCATTCTTCCTCAGGATCGGCATTTTGCTCTTGGACATTCTGCAGCGCTTCCTTGATCATGGCATCCGTTTGGTCATGCAACGGACCGTAGTAAACGGGTTGTACACGACCGGCTGCAACAGCGAACGCGGCTGCGGAGGCCTGCCCGCCCAGGAATTCGTCCGTGAACTCGGTGAAGGTCGGGTCTTCGAACAGGGCCGGAGTGGATGGCATCAAGCCTTTCTCCTCAAAGGACTTCAACTGGCTATCCTGGTTCAACATCCAGCTTATGAAAGCGAACGCTTCCTCCGGATGCTTGCCTTCCTTCGGCAGCGACAGGAACGATCCGCCCCACGTGCCAGCACCTTCAGGCAGCTGGGCGATCCGCCATTGGCCTGCGGAGTCCGGTCCGTTACTCTTGATATTGCCTAACATCCAAGCAGGTCCTGGAAGGACGGCGAAGCCTCCGTCATTGATGGCCTGTGTCCAGTCCGGCTGCCACAGTTGGTTCGGAGCAACCCAACCTTCCTGAATGCCTTTAACCGTAAAGTCGTAGGCTTTTCTTACCTGCGGGTTTTCAGCTCCGATGAAAGAACCATCATTTTTGTCAAAATAGATCTGGCCGTCCGACTGATCGCGAAGCGCGTTGTAGATCAGGTCACGCGAGTCGACGAACGGTTTGCCTGTTTTGTTTTTGAAGTCTTTGGCGACAACAGCGAATTTGTCCCAGGAGTCAATAGCCGTAGTAAAGGCGTCCGGTTCGGTCGGAAGGCCTGCTTCTTCGGCCAGGTCAACACGGTAGTAAGCGACTGTAGGTGCAATGTCTGTCGGCAGACCGATCTGGAATGCGCCATCGGTTGAGGTGGCTTGCTGCCATTTCCACTCCAGGTACATATCCTTCAGGTCAGCGGCACCAAGATCGTTAAGATTGTGGAATTTGTCCTGGGCGTTAATGAACCTCTCCATGAAGCCAATCTCCAGTTGGAAGATGTCTGGTGCGCCGGAATTGGCAGAGAGGGCAGTAGTCAGATTGTTATGGTGAGCCGTTTGGTCACCGGTGTTCTGAATCGAAATTTTGACATTCGGATGCTCAGCCATATATTCCTTGGCCAGCTCTTCGTAATTGACGTTGCCCAGCGTCCAGAAGGACAGCTCAATCGTTTCTTCACTGCCGGCAGCAGGCGGATCGTTCTGTGTTGTCGGTTCGTTGGCGCCGCCTTCGGTAGGCGTCGTGCCGGTCTCTGGGGTGTTGTTGCCGCTGCTGCAGGCGACGAGGACAAAGATTAGCATCGCGCAGAGCGCGAGCAGCAGCCATGGTTTGGACATGCGGTTGGACATTGTGATAAGACCCCTTTCAATTCGGTAAATGGTTACATCTCCCACTATAAGAGAACAAAGGGAAAATGAAGAGGCGGCATATGGCCGATTTGAGGTTGAAATTATTATGATGTCACTCGGATTATTTACATACATACAGTATGTATGTTAAAATCAGTGCATAGCTTGATAATCTAATTTGGAGGCGATCAAGATGTTGCAGGTGAACAGCTTTTATCCCGTGCTGATGACGGACAAAGTGGCGGAGACGGCAGACTTTTACAAGCGGTACTTTGGATTTGAAACGACGTTCGAGGCGGATTGGTATGTCAGTTTAAGTCTGAAGGGGGCTTCAGCTTCCTATGAGCTAGCTATATTGGATGGCAGCCATCCAACAGTTCCGCGGGCATTTCAGGGGACAGTGGGTGGACTGCTGTTGAATTTCGAAGTGGATGATGCAGAACAGGAATATAACCGTTTGATTCGTGATGCGGGTCTGCCATTACACCTAGAGCTGCGGGATGAAGCGTTTGGACAACGCCACTTTATTACCAGTGATCCGAGCGGAGTCCTGATCGATATGATTCAGGTTATCCCACCAAGTGAGGAATTCCTGGCGCAATATGCCGGGGCAGAGGCTGCGGAATCGCAATGAGGCGAACCAAGGAGGATGCATCGGAGACGAACCGACAGTTGTTAGACCTTGGCAGGACGTATTTTGGAGAAAAAGGATATGCGGATGCTTCAATGGAGGAACTGGTCAAAGAAGCAGGCTTGACTCGTGGCGCGTTGTATCATCACTTCGGTAGCAAACAAGGACTATTCGAAGCGGTGCTGGCATCGGTACAGCAGACGATCGGTGAGCGGGTGGCAAGGGAAGCGGAGGCTGGCACTGATCCGTGGGATGAGCTGATGCGCGGGTGCCGCGCCTTCATGACGGCAGCCGTAGAGCCGGTTCATCGGCGGATTCTGCTAATCGACGGACCGGCAGTCCTCGGCTGGGAGGTCTGGCGGCGCATGGACGAAGAGCATGCGATGCGCCATTTGAAGGAGCAACTGCAGCAGATGCAGGAGGCGGGATGGCTGCTTCCCATACCCGTGGAGGCGATGGCGCATCTGCTCTCCGGGGCGATGAACGAAGCGGTGCTGTGGCTGGCCGCACTGCCGGAGTATGAACAGGAGCTGGAACAGACGATGGTGGCGCTCGAGCAGTTAATGTCGGGTATCAGGGTCCGCTAGGAATAGCTAAGAACAGCGATACAGAAAAGCCCGCTCCATTCTCATCCCGGAGCGGGCTGTTTCGTCCATGTGTCCGCCAACGGTCGGCTGTAGCGCACTTTTGTTCCTCTATTTTCCTGGGAACCCATTACTGGTCAGCTGTAGCGCACATTTGTTCCTCTATTTGCCTGGGAACCCGCTGGTGGTCAGCAGTAGCGCACTTTTGTTCCTTTATTTGATCGGCAACCCGTCGGTTGTCAGCTGTAGCGCACCTTAGTTCCTCTATTTGCTCGGCATCCCAATGGTTATCAGCTGTAGCACACCTTTGTTCCTTTATTTGCTCGGCATCCCAATGGTTGTCAGCTGTAGCACACCTTTGTTCCTTTATTTGCTCGGCAGTCCGCTGGTTGTCAGCTGCAGCACTCCATAGCGACCGTCAGAGGACGGCGTTAGCCGTTGGTCACCTTGTTCGCCGCTTACTATGCCTCTTATTCGCCGTCAACCCCAGTATAGATGCGGATCGCATCGCGCAGGAAGACGGCGGTACCTGGCTGGTCCTTGTCATAATGGGCGGTGAAACGTTCGTCATCGACATACATCTGAGCCAGGCCGGCATGAGCTTCCTTGTTGTACTTTCCCCAGTAGAAGCTCAGCCACTGCCGGTGCAAATCGGCGGCTTGCTGTGCCAGCTCAGAGGCAGGGTCCCCAGTTGCAACAGCCCGGGCCAACACATCATACAACTCAGCGGTTAGCTGTTCATGGGCTTGATGCTGCTCAGGAGTAGAGCTCATGATTGCCTGGTTTGCGTGATCTACTTGCTCATCTCCGTATTTTGCTCGAATTTCTTTGCCATAGGCCTGCTCGTTTTCAGCAATCAATTCTTTTTTGAATCCTTCAAATTTTTGACGGTCATTCATCGTTATCATCCCTTCTTGGTCAGCTATGGTCTGCTCCACTGTGCGGATGAGAAGGTCCAGCTGCTTCCTTTTCTCCAACAATTGATGATGATGGGCTTGCAGGGCCTGACGACTATTGAAGGAGGGGGAGGTGACAATAGCCTTGATCTCATCCAGTGGAACCCCCAACTCGCGGTAAAATAAAATTTGCTGCAAAAGATCGACCTCAGCTTGGCCGTAGATCCGGTAGCCCGAGGAGTTGATACGCAGCGGCTTTAACAAATCGATTTCGTCGTAATAACGCAGGGTCCGTGTACTGATCCCTGCCAGCCGCCCCAGCTTTTGAACGGTATATTCCATGCGGCTCGCCTCCTTGTCTGCTGTGCACAGCAGCTTATTTCCGGCTGCAGATTCATTCTACAGGTTTACGTTGCGTCAATGTCAAGCCGTGAAATTCTGCAATGTAAATGAAAATGCATTGACTTTCATGGTTACAGTCTGTAGAGTTTGGGTAATTGCAAATTGGGAGAACAGATGCAATAGAAAATACTCCCAAGTCGTTACATAGAGGAGGAGCAGGGTCATGGAAGAAGAAAACAAAATTGTCATGCCACTATTGGGTGCACTGGTTGCCGCGATTGTGGGGGGAGCCTTGTGGGCTGCGGTAGTGGTTCTGACAGAGTATGAATTGGGATTGATTGCTTGGGCAATCGGCGGTATGACGGGCTTTGCCGTTGGATTCCTATCTGACCGACGGGCAACGCAAATCCATCAAATCATTGCGGTAATCGCAAGCTTGCTGGGTATTTTATTGGGCAAATTCTTTGCCTTCAGCTATATTATTAATGACGGACTGACAGATTTTTTTCATTCCTTCGTCATCCAGCTGTTTATGGAGGTCTTTCCCGAACTGTTCAGCATGTTCGATATCCTCTTCGTACTGTTTGCTGTCGTAACCGCGTGGCGCTTGCCAGCAGCGATGTCGGCCAAGCCGCAGCAGCCTGATCAACAGCAACCCACTGCTCCGGCAGAGCCTAATAATTAACCATATCGCCCCTCTCTGACCTAGCTGAGCGCAAGCCCAGCCGCCGCAGAGAGGGTCGTTTACAATACCTTCTAACTCATTGTCCATCCCACTCCGTTGCTCACCAAATACTCGCCAATTCTCACCAATGCCATAATAAATCCTTCGTTCATGCTACCTCTCCTCGACAATTGCTCGCTAACGAAACGTGATATCGCTACTCCACACTAATAGCCGCCATTGCAAAGCTAACGAAACCACACATTCTTATTTTTCCCAAAAGCGTGGTTTTTGATGGTTTGGGAGCAAATAAGGTGATGTAGTTTCTTTAGAATTCAAAATCGCCGTTTTTTGGCTAAATAAGACGCTGTAGTTTCCTTAGAAGAAGTAGCTTTTGAAGCGTCACAACCGGTGTAGGTGAAGAGGGACAATACGAACGGATTAGCATGAGAGCGAATGAGGCGACACTCAAACAGCACAAAAAAAGCGATGCAGAAAACACCTGCACCGCTTTTTTAATATAGCCTAAGGCCATTGAAAAATGACCGTAGGTATTTTTTTCAACGGCCTATTCCGACGGAACTGGCAGCCCGAGTCCCTCGGCGACCAGGCAGCCGTATTCGGGATCTGCTTTGTAGAAATGTCCAATCTGGCGCAGCTTGATCTCGTCGTGCTCGACAGGTGCCATCGCGCCGACAATGTTGCGCACCAGGCGCTGCCGCTCCTCTGTGCTCATCAGTCGGTACAGATCCCCAGCCTGCGTGTAGTGATCATCAGCATCGTAAGCGACACTATCGGCAACACCACTTACCGCAAAGGCAGAGGTGCGGTCGGCTGGCGACTCCTGTGGTCCGCCAAAGCTGTTGGGCTCGTAGTAGACCGAACCGCCGCCATTGCCATCCGAGCGCATCTGGCCGTCCCGCTGATAATGATTCACCGGGCTTTGCGGACGGTTGATCGGCAAGGTGTTGTGATTGGCACCTACCCGATAGCGATGGGCATCCGAGTAAGCGAACAGACGCCCTTGCAGCATTTTGTCAGGCGAAGCCTCGATCCCCGGAACGAACGAGCCTGGCGAGAATGTCGCTTGCTCGACTTCTGCAAAGTAGTTCTCGGGATTGCGATTCAATACCATCCGGCCAACCTCAATGAGGGGGTAATCCTTTTGCGACCAAACCTTGGTCACATCGAATGGATCGAACCGGTACGTATCCGCATCGGCCTCTGGCATAATCTGCACATAGAGCTTCCAGGCCGGGAAGTCCCCCGTATCAATTGCCTTGAACAGATCCTCAATGTGATAATCGGGCTGCTCGCCAGCCAGCTTGGCGGCCAGATCGACATCCAGGTTGCGTACGCCCTGCTCCGTCTTGAAGTGATATTTGACCCAGACAATTTGCCCTTGTGCGTTAACCCACTTGAACGTATGGCTGCCAAAACCGTGCATGTGGCGCAGCGTCGCGGGAATGCCGCGGTCAGACATCAGGATGGTCACCTGGTGTAGTGACTCGGGAGAGAGCGACCAGAAATCCCACACGGCATTTGGGTTTTTCAGATGAGTCTGGGGATGGCGCTTCTGGGTATGGATAAAGTCCGGGAATTTAATAGCGTCGCGGATGAAGAAGACAGGTGTGTTGTTGCCAACCAGATCGTAGTTACCCTCATCTGTATAAAACTTAACTGCAAAACCGCGTGGATCACGCACGGTGTCTGCCGAGCCGAGCTCGCCCGCCACGGTGGAAAACCGGATGAACATGGGGGTGCGCTTGCCGACTTCGGAGAGAAAATCAGCTTTGGTGTAGTGCTTCAGGTCTTGCGTGACTTCAAAGTAGCCATGCGCGCCTGCTCCCTTGGCATGAACGACACGCTCAGGCACACGCTCTCGGTTGAAATGAGCCAGCTTCTCCAGCAGGTGCACATCCTGAATCAGCGTCGGTCCGCGTCGACCGGCGGTCATGGAATGCTGGTTATCGCCAACCGGGGCGCCCCAGCTTGTTGTCAATTTGTTCGTGTTGGTCATCGTTTTTTCCACCTCGTTATCGTGTTGTTTGTCTATATCAACTATAATTTAATCTCAATTGAAAATCAATACTAAATTATAATTATTATAATCTGGATAAAAGAAAAAGAACCAAGAGGAAGAAAAACCAGCACGCACAAAAAAAACGCACCGTCATCCAGGATGACGGTGCGGGGCAACTGTATGAAGATTGTGTTATTGGAATGCTGTGAACGGAACCGGGAATTCAGGAATTCCCTCCGCATAGGCTGTGTATTCGTAAACGCCGAAGTAGACAACGACCGCATCATGCTTCAGGAAGAAGTCTTGCTCAGCGGTGTCGATCGACTCGAACGGCTCCATGAAATTGTAGGCACCGGCATCGAGCTGACGCTGAATGGAATCGTTAATGATATCGACGTAGTTGGCATTGCCTTCAGCTGCTTCCTGGAGGGAGAGCTGTTCGCCTGTTGCCAGGTCGAAGGTGTAGCCAACCCGGTCGGTAATCCCGTGTGCACCACCAGTATAGATATAGTAGTCCACATAGAGGCTCAGCTTATCTTGTTCGTTATAAGTAACGAGGAATGTGCCATCAAAGCTGGCCGGCGGGATTGTCAGGTCGGGATTGGAAGCTTCAGCGTCGGCATTATCGGCTTCGGCCTGTGCGATTTCCTCTGCACCAGATGCTGCGCGCTGTTCCGCTTCTTCCTTCAGGAAGGCGTTAATGCGATCTTGGGCCTCTTGGTTGGCATAGCCTGCAATCTGTGGATAATGCACCAGCAAGTGCGGCTCATCCTCGGCAGATTCGATCTTGGCGGTCTCAATCGTCAGATCGTTCTCGGCAATCTTGGTAATGCCTACCGTGCGGGACGCTGCATCATAAGCGATGCCATAGCCCATCCGCTCCAGCAGGAATCGAACAGGTATATAGGTCGTACCATCCTGAATGATGGAGGAATTACCATAGATTCGTTGCCCATTGAGCGTATATTCGGTCAGATTGGTATCTGTAAAGTTAACCGTCATCGTCCGGTTGTTGCCGTCTACAGTAGCTTCACGTGCAGTCGGGCTCCAGTTGGTGGTCAGGCCAAGCTCAGTATTAAGCGAACGAAGACCGATATAAGTCGAGCCATCCACATTGATCGTAGGCAGCTCTACTTGAGTTCCGTCAATGGAATACGTCTGCGTCTGGACTTGATATTGTGTTTGTTGAGCGGCGGCTTGAGGAACCGGCGCAGCGACTACAGGAACGGAGAGTGCAATGGCTGCGGCCAAGGCAATCACCGGGGTCTTTTTGTTACGTTTAGTTACAGGTTTAAGTTTCTTCATCGTTCGAATCATCCTTTCATTGTTGTTCTCACTTGAAGCAGTGTCACTCAAACGTGTAGATGTTCTTCCAGCTAGAGCCTCCGTCATCGGAGGTATAAAGAGCGGAAGCTTCCTCATGGTCGGTCGTCACCAACCAGATATGCTCTTCATCCAGTGCGGCCAGCAACTGCGGGCCATAACCGGGCCAAGCGGCTTCCAATTCACTCCAAGTGGCGCCGCCGTCGGTTGTCTTGCCCAGTGTATTGGCGTCCTCGCAGGCCATGCATTGCCCGCCCATGAACGCAATCTCCGGGTTAACTACATACAAGGCGCCAGGCGACGTGCCAGCTCCTCTCGGAACACCGGTCTCTTCCTGTATCGCAAATCCTGGGGCAGGCCCTGAGCCAGCTCCATCATGAGCGAGTACAGGTATCCACTTGCCATCGCTGCCAAGATGGAAGAGTGAGTAAGAGGTTTGCGACATACCACTGTCACCAATCATCTGAACCCAAGCGTCATCTTGCCCGGTTGAACGGATGACAGCTCCATGGACCGGAGCATCGGTATCGCGGGAATATACCACATGCCAGGTTTGGCCTCCATCCGTCGTGCGGACGAAATCGAAGCTGCCTTCATGCGCGGTGGTTACAGCCCAGCCATGATCCTTATCATGAAAATAAGGGGGAAAGGCAACGGATTGCGGCACATTGATTCTGGTCCACGTCTTGCCACCATCCAAGGTATGGGCATTCTCGCTGAAGCCCTCCTTGGCAGAAGTAAAGTGGAAGAATCCGCTGTGCGGCAAGGTGCCAGTCTCCGACCAGTTGTCCCCGCCATCCTTCGTGTGCATCAGCTTGAGCGGCTGATTATCACCCGTACGCAGTGATGCCCAGGCAACCTTGTCGTTCAAGGCAAAGATTTGATCGACTGTGAACCCGTGCTCCAGCTGCGTGGTCCAGGTGGCTCCGCCATCACTCGTCCGAGCGATCCATCCTTCACCGCCAATCCAAGCGGTTTGATCATCGGCCAGCCGCAAAGCTGTTACGGTGCCGCTGATCCGCTCAGTAATCGGCGCCTCCGGCGGATTGGTCACTTCCTCGTCTACAGCTTCGCCAGAGGGCTGTTCCTCGCTGTCTGATCCTTGCCCGATAGCCGGAGGATCTGACGAACTCCCGGCGGCACTGGTATAGTCGGCACCGGGGCCGCTGTTAGTGCATCCCGCCGCCACTAAGGCCACCAGAATCAGTAGCAGCATCGAGGTCCAGATGGATTGATGCTTGCGCATATACAACACTTCCTCTCACTAGATAAGACGATGCTCGGACGAATTGGGTTGAGTTCCGAAGGACAGTCTCTATTTCTATTTCACCATTTTTGGGGGAATTCAAGCAAAAAAACAGGGTATTCGTTCCAAAAGCACATGACCGAAATGAGTAGCCTGGATCTTTTGACATCAACAAAATCTTCATAAAAAATGCCATCAGAATTTACATTCTGTCTCTATACTTCGGGAGTCAATGTCTTTTATCTATTCCATGAAGGAAATCCAAGGAGTGAGATTTAGGTGAAGAGAAGAAACAGAATGGTGCAACTTATGAAAAAAAGCTTTGGCGGGCAAGCCCGTCTATTGGCGCTTGTACTGGCCCTCAGTATGCTGTTCAGCACCGTACTGCCAGTTGCAGGAGCACAAGATGTGCAACCGCGTCAAAGTATAGAGCAAGCGCCAGAGCTTATCGTTACAGAGATTCATCCGAACAATACGGGCGCAGATGAATATGAATTTTTTGAGTTGTATAACAATTCGACGAAAGCTCTGAACCTTGGAGATTATACGTTTCTTTATCGTTACACGAACAGCAGCACAGCTGACGTACCGCTGCTGGTTCCGGCAGTAACCCTGGACCCCCAGCAGCTGCTGGTGGTCTGGTACAAAAACGTGGACAGCCACATACATGCCAACTTTCATGCCAAATATGGGGTAGACCTCGCAGCGGAACAACTGGTCGTGTTGGAGAAGAACAGCTTTGCCGGTTTTGCCAACGGCGGCAACCGCGCCATCGCCATTCGCAACCCGGCTGGCGTAGAAATCGCAGTGGCCGACTATCTGGCCGGTGACGTGGGCGATGGCCAAGGCGTCAATTACGGCGTGCCGCTTGCCGGAACGGAGCAGGTGAAGCACAGTATCCAGGCTGGACCAACACCAGGCAAGGCGGTTGATGGCCAGCTCCCTACCGAGCCTGTTGAAACACCAGAGCATCTCAATCTGCAGCCGCGGATTGAGCATACGCCGGTTACACAAACGGCTGCCGGCGAACCCCTATTCATTACGGCAACAGTCACCAATCCAGACGCTACGATTCCAGGCTCGCCTTATGCGAATGAGCCGATAAGTGCCAAGCTGTATTACAAGCTGAAATCGGGCGAGAGCTTCACCAGTCTGGATATGACGGCTGCCAGCGACCAGTTTGAAGGCGCTATTCCCGGCGGCATCCTGACTGGATTCGCACAGGTCGACTACTACGTGGAAGCAGCGGACAGTGAACATACAGTTCAAACGTCAGTCCATACGGTAACCGTGCTGGGCGGGAGCGGGGACCCGGCCAAAGCACCGGCCCTGCTCATCACCGAGCTGATGCCGGATACGACGAATGTCGACGGTGCGGATGGTTATGAATACATCGAGGTATATAACAACACCGATGAAGAGATCGATCTTCGGGACTATATGATTAAATATCGCTATACCTCGAATGGTCCTGGTGCAGATGTTATTTGGCCGACAGACCGGGAAGATATCCGCATTCCTTCCGGCGAAGCGGTTGTCTTCTGGATCATAAACGACAAGAACACTGGCGTAACCGTCGACGCGTTTAACTCTTTGTTCGGGACTGCGCTGGTAGAAGGGGACAATCTCTTCAAGATGTATAGCGGGGGCATGGCCAACGGCGGCGACCGAGGCATTGTCATTACGACGCGTGCGAATCGAGAAATCGCAGCAGCCTATTATGATGCTGGGGATGCCAAGCCGGACAATGGTATTTTCTACGCTGCGCCGCAGGACGGCTCAATCAACATGATCAAGTACAGCGCGGGACTGATCAAGGGTACGCCAGGTACGGTCGATCCGATCCAGGTGCCGTCTGTCCGTGTTACGCTTCCTGCGGATACAACGCCTCCGGTGATCCGCAACGTGACAAGCGTAACGGAGCAGGACCAGTCTCTTGATCTGACTGTGCAGGCCGATGTGCAGGATGAGCGCCAGTTGAACGCTGTGGCGGTATACTACAAGACCGATCAAGACAATGCTTTTACCAAACGCTACGTGCAGTCCGATTACAACGATCTATTGTACAAAGGCACGATTAGCTCTGCCGATCTGATCGGCAAGGCGTATGTCGAGTATTACTTTGAAGCTTCGGATGGACGCAATCGGACGACGACGGATGTCTACCGCGTCCGGATTACCGGTGGCCTGGACAAGTCGCCACTGCGTCTGAATGTCCATGACGGAGATATTGTGGCAGGAACCCATACGATTAAAGCCGCTGCACAGGAGGCAGCGCCGGAGACGGTTGTCCTCGAGCTGGATGGCGAAGCACCGGAGCTGTACCGTGCGCTGGAGCACGATGCGTACTTCGTTTTTGATGCCGACGATGTCAATTACTATTTCAAAAATGCGGTCACCATAAACACAGAAATTCTGTACACGTTCATGGACACGATCAATGATTATACCACGCTGACCTTCCCGATTGAGGCCTGGCGCCTGAAGCAAGGCGACAATGCCATCCAGATCCGTTCGGGCACTAAGGCCGGTCCGTTCGACGACCGTCCGGAAGAGAACAAGGATGACTTCCAGGTCAAGAATGTCCGGCTGATTCTGGCGGACGGAACGACGCTGTATGATCCGACTTACGGTGCCCGCGAGTTGCGAATGGGAGACAGTGCCGGCAAGCTGGAGGATGCGGAATTCCGATTTAACCTGCCGCTGGAGCTGCTGAAGGCCCAAGCAACAGATTGGGATACGACCAAGGTAGCAGACGGCAAGCATATCGTCTCGGCGAGCACTGAGGGAGCTGTCGTCTCCGCTGAAGTCATCGTGGACAACACGCCGCCTGTCATTACAGCTTCGGTTGATGATGGTGCGGAGCTTCGCAACATCATCACCTTGGATGCACAAGTAACGGATGCGCTGGCAGGTGTGGAAGAAGTAACAGCTGAGTTGGATGGCACGATTATCGAGCTTCCGCATCTCACATCTTCGGGCAAGCTCGCTCCTGGCGAGCACAAACTGACCATTACAGCAACGGATAAGGTAGGCAATAAGGGAGAGCAGGTCATCACCTTCTCGGTGCCTGACGAGAATCCGCTCCAGCCCGAGCTGGTTGCGCCCACGCAGGGCTCCAGTGGCGTCAGTCTGAATCCGCAGCTGCGCGTAGCTGTCCAGGATCCGACGGAGGATCTGCTGACGGTCAGCTTCTTCCGGGGCTTCAAGTACGATGCGAACCGCCCGGCAGGCTTCCAGGTCATGCAGGGTGCCGCAGCTATTGAACCGCCAGCGGAGATGATTCCGGGCGGGGAGCAGCTGCTTACGGCTTCGGAGCTGGATCTGATTCGCGCCAAGGACGGTCAATATCTGGTGAACGATGCCACGGATCAGTTCCCGTATCACCGGTTCGAGATCGAGTTGGATGCTTCCGTCAAGGCAACCGATCGGGTGGACATCCTGTGGTCGGGCCGGTCGCTGGACGGACGCAAGGTGAGCTTGTACGCATGGCAGCCTGAAGCAGGCAAATGGTCGCTTTTGGATGTCCATGTGGCATCTGGTGAGACGGATTTTGAGCTAGGCGCTACTGTAAGAGCAGGCGACTACAACACGGATGGCAAAATCCAGGTGATGGTGCAGGATGAGTTGCCGGCTGCCGAGGAGAAAGTCGAGGAACAGTATGATTTTACATTTGTCTGGATGTCCGATACGCAGTATTACTCCGAGAGCTACCCGGATATCTACGATGCGAACGTAAATTGGATTGCCGAACAGAAGGATGCCATGAACATCAAGTATGTCATCCATACCGGCGATATTGTGGACAAAGCACATCAGGAATTTCAGTGGGAAAATGCTGATCGCTCCATGAAGGTGCTGGAGGACAACAACATTCCTTATGGCGTGCTGGCGGGCAACCATGATGTGCTGTTGAACGATGAGGTGCCTTATCAGGAGTATTGGAAATGGTTCGGCGAAGAGCGGTTCAACAAACAGCCGCACTACGGCGGATCGTACCAGAACAACCGCGGCCACTACGATCTGATCTCGGCTGGCGGCGTCGATTTCATTATCGTGTACATGGGCTGGCTGATCGGCGACGAGGAGATCCAGTGGATGAATGATATCATCGCTGCCCATCCCGATCGCAAGGCGATCATTAGCTTGCACGAGTATCTCCTGGTGTCCAATAACCGGGCGCCGATTGCAGACGAGATCTATGAGCGCGTCGTCGTACCGAATCCGAATGTGTTCGCAGTACTGTGCGGCCATTATCACGATGCGGAGACGCTGATCGATGAGATCGATGATGATGGTGACGGCGTGCCGGACCGCAAAGTGTATCAAATGCTGGCGGACTACCAGGGGGGACCAAACGGTGGTGATGGCTATATCCGCCTGATGCGTTTTAATCTCGAAGGCAACGCCATTCATATGAAGACGTACTCTCCGTATCGGGATGAGTACAATTATTACAAGCCCGAAGAGTATCCGGGTAAGGATGAATTCGATATTCCAATCGATCTGACCCCGATGGTGAAGCGGGTCGCCACCGATTATTTCACAGCGAACGTGTACACCGATCAACAGATCGGAACACAACAGGAGGTGGCAAGTGGAAAAGATGCTGTCGTCACATGGAGCGCTCTGTCGGGGAATACCTCGTATGAGTGGTACGCGCTGGCGGAAGATGCCCATAGCGGCAGCACCCTGTCGGATATCTGGCGGTTTACGACACGCTCGGGGGAGCCGGGAATCCCAGTAGACAATCCGCCTGTCCTACCGACGCCGCAAGAGCCGGAGCAGCCGGGCGAGCCTGAGGAACCAGGCACAACAGAGCCGGAGAACGGCATGGTTAAGCCTGAACTGCAGGGCGACCGGTATCAGGTGACCGCGGATCAACTGCAGGAAGCCATTTCTCAGCATCAAGCTGCCGTCCGCATTGTGATCGATGAGCTTTCTGCCGCCGGAGTGAAGGTCGAACTGGAAGGTTCCGGACTGCAGGCGGTGCGGGCAGCCGGACGGGTGCTGCAGATCGAAGCGGGAGCACTAAAACTGGAGGTTCCTGCTGAGGCTTGGGGACAAGCTTCAGCTGCCGACAGCGTCACGCTGCATCTGCAGGCAGGTGCGAAATCAGCGCAGGTCGGAAGCGCAGGGACTTATGTGGATAAAGGACTGGTACTCACACTGGGGCTTATTGTCAGCCGTAATGGTGCGGAAATGGATGTCAGTGAGTTTGAAGCTCCGCTTACTGTAACCTATGCCTGGTCCGCAGCGCAGCGCGCTAGTGTCGATGCTGACTATGCAGGCATCTATTACCTTAGCGAGCAAGGACCGTTGTATATGGGCGGTCAGTTCGGTCCGGAAACCTTGAGCTTCGAGACCGACCATTTCTCGGATTTTGCGCTGCTGGAGTATCGCAAGTCCTTCAGTGACATGACCGGCCACTGGGCACAGAGCTACGTTGGCAAGCTT
Source organism: Paenibacillus daejeonensis DSM 15491 (assembly GCF_000378385.1). Lineage (GTDB taxonomy): Bacteria > Bacillota > Bacilli > Paenibacillales > Paenibacillaceae > Paenibacillus_D > Paenibacillus_D daejeonensis. The sequence goes on from NZ_KB899663.1 coordinate 402,177, forward strand.
GCAGCGAAGCACATTGTGACCGGCGTCAGCGACAACCTGTATGCGCCTGATCGCTCGGTAACGCGTGCAGACTTTGCTGTACTGGCTGTTCGTTTGCTGGGCGAGGCACCTGTAGCCGCAAGTCCAGCATTTGCAGATGTGCCAGCGAACAAATACTATGCCGCTTACGTAACCAAGGCGGCCGAGCTGGGCCTGATTCAAGGCTACCAGGGCAGCTTCCGTCCGGAGCAGACGATTACCCGTGAGGAAGCGGCAGCCGTCCTCATGAAGCTGTACCGCCTGCAAGGCGGCACGCCAGCTGCGACGACACCAGCTACTGACTTCGCGGATCTTGGCCAAGCAGGCCGCTGGGCCGTAGCGGATATCCGCGAGGCGCAGGCGCTGCAGCTCATCTCCGGGCGCGGCGACAACCGCTTTGCACCGAAGGCTCAGGTGACACGCGCCGAAGCAGCCAAGCTGATGGCTGTGCTGCTGCCTTAGTCGGGACGAACGAGTGCGCCATCCCTGTAGGACTGTGGGGGTGGCGTTATTAGTTCCGAATGACCAGTTACCCGGTGGGTTTACAAGATATAATATTCGCCCGGACACTGCTTTGAGGAGGATGACCTACACTACCGGAGATGCCAGGCCAAAAAAAACAATTGACAGCCGGTACAATGCATGATAATCTCAGTCATACAAAACCAACTAAACTTATAGGAATATAAGAAAAATGAATCGGTGCATGTACACTGACCCGGTTCTGTCGACCGTTCGAACGGAGGCATTCTCATCTGAGGATGCCTCTTTCTGATGTTTCGGAGAGCTCGCGAGCGGGTGCAGCCGAAGACAGAAGGAGATATCGCTAATGAGCACAGAGGCTGTAAGAATCAAGAAGAAAACAAAGTGGACGGTAGCCGCACTGGGCTCCATCCTTCCTTTAGGTGTGGTGGCGGGATGGCAGATCCTTGGTGATCTGGAACTGATCTCGACCTTGTTGTTTCCCACCCCGCTAACGATTGCAGAGACTTTCGTGCGATTATCCTCGACAGGCGAGATCTGGGAACATCTTCGTGTCAGTCTGACTCGGATGCTGGCCGGCTTCGTCATTGGTGGAGGCGCTGGACTCTTGCTGGGCATTCTCGTGGGCTTGTTCCGCCAGACGGAACGGGCGCTTGATCCCTCCATCCAGATGTTCCGGATGATTCCGCATCTAGCGGTGGTTCCATTGTTCGTTCTATGGTTCGGGATCGGGGAGGAGTCGAAGATTCTGCTCATTGCCAAAGGTGCCTTTTTCCCGATGTACATCAATACCTTCCTCGGCATTCGGGGCGTCGATAATCGTCTCTTCGATGTTGCACGAGTGCTCGGCTTCAGTCGCCTCAAGCAGGTCGTCCGGCTAGTCATTCCCGGCGCGCTGCCCAACATTCTGCTGGGTATGCGGATCTCGCTAGGAGTTGCCTGGCTCAGTCTGGTTGTAGCGGAACTGATCGCATCCACCTCAGGCATCGGCTACATGATGTCGGATGCACGGCAGTTCAGCAAGACACCCATTGTGTTTGTCGGAATTATTATCTTCGCGCTCGTCGGCAAACTGACCGATTCGCTGGTACGAATGGCCGAACGTCGGCTCTTGCGGTGGCAGGACAACTATCAAGGGTAGAAGGGAGCATATGTCATGCCTGAACGTGTGGAAGTGCTGAGAGAACGGTCAGAAACCGTGCGGAGCGTGCCCGCCGCCAAGACGCCGGTCAGGCGGAGCAGGATCTCCCGGCGACCGGCCTGGTTGTCCGATTTTGCAGTAGGTGCTGCGTTGCCACTGTTGGTGCTGATTGTGTGGGAAACCGCGGGTGCGCTTGGCTATCTTTCGTCCGATTTCCTGCCAACGCCACTTGTCATCGCAGAGGCGCTGCGGGAGCTGGCAGTCTCGGGACAGTTGGCGCATCATCTGGGTATCAGTGTCTGGCGGGCAGCGCTAGGCTTTGTCATTGGTGGCGGGCTCGGCCTCTTGTTTGGCTTGTGGGCAGGCTTCTCACGCCGGACGGAGCATGTGGTCGATCCCAGCATCCAGATGCTGCGCCTTGTCCCCCATCTGGCCATTGCGCCGCTGATTATCCTCTGGTTTGGTTTTGGGGAAGTGTCCAAGGTGCTGATTATTGCCAAAGGCGCGTTTTTCCCACTCTATATTCACACGCTGATGGGGATTCGCGGCGTGGACAACAAGCTGTTTGAGGTGACGCGTGTACTGGGCTTCAGCCGATCCAAGCAAATTGTTCGATTGGTTATCCCTGCTGCGATGCCGGGGATTCTGCTTGGTTTGCGCTTGTCGCTTGCCTTGTCCTGGCTTGGATTGGTCGTCGCCGAGCTACTTGGTTCACAAGCCGGAATTGGCTTCCTCATTAATGTGGCCAAGCAAAATTCAGTGACGGAAAACATTTTCGTCGGGGTCATTATCTTTGCGGTTGTAGGCAAACTGGTGGATTCCCTCGTACGTTTGCTGGAGCGCAGGCTGCTCCGGTGGCGGGACGGTTATCTCGGCTAGATAGGTACTGGATTGGATTTCTCAATACAAAGGAGGAATTGGATATGAATGTTGTAACAATTGAGTCGGCGGGAATCGAACTGGAGGCGGATGTGTTAGTCATTGGCGGCGGGCCTGCAGGGACATGGGCAGCGATCTCGGCGGCGGCAGAAGGCGCCAAAGTTGTCTTGGCGGACAAAGGCTTCTGCGGCTCTAGCGGAGCCACTGCGCCATCGGGAACCGGCGTCTGGTACGTCAAGCCGGAGGACCGGCTTCGGCAAGAGGCCAAGGACAGCCGCTATACGCTGGGCGGTCAACTGGCGGACAACGATTGGATGAACCGGGTGCTGGACCGCACCTATGACAATATGAACAAGCTGGGAGCCTGGGGCTACCCGTTCCCGCTCAATGACTCCGGAGACCAGCATCGGCGTTCACTGCAAGGGCCGGAGTATATGAAGCTGATGCGCAAGCTAGTGCTAAAAGCGGGCGTCAAAATTCTCGATCACAGTCCCGCGCTGGAGTTGTTGGCCGATGAGCATGGCGTCGGCGGCGCAGCAGGCGTGCGTACCCAGAAAGGCGGGACCTGGCGCGTCCGGGCCGGCGCTGTTGTAATCGCAACTGGCGGATGCGCGTTTCTGAGCAAGGCGCTTGGTTGCAATGTCCTTACCGGTGATGGCTACCTGATGGCGGCCGAAGCGGGGGCTGAGCTGTCGGGCATGGAATTCTCCAATGCCTATGCCATCTCGCCAACCTTCTCGTCCGTAACGAAGACCGCGTACTATCGTTACGCGAGCTTCTACTATGAAGACGGCTCAATTGTCGAGGGAGCCGGCTCACAGCGCGGCCGTTCCGTCATTGCGCGCAACCTGCTGCAGGGCAGGCAGGTCTTTGCCTCGCTGGACCAGGCACCGGCAGAGATCCAGCCCATGCTACGGGTTGCACAGACGAACTTCTTCCTGCCGTTCGACCGCTTCGGCATCGATCCGTTCAAGGACCGCTTCCCTGTGACGCTGCGTCTGGAAGGTACAGTACGCGGGACTGGCGGTATCCATATTACCGATACGGATTGCAGCACGAAGGTGCCAGGTCTGTATGCGGCAGGGGACGCTGCGACTCGCGAGTTGATCTGCGGCGGTTTCACAGGCGGCGGCAGCCACAATGCGGCCTGGGCCATGTCCTCCGGATCATTCGCGGGTGAAGGCGCGGCTCGCTATGCCCGCAGGCTGGGCTTGCTCAAAGGAACGCGCCGGCTGCAAGGACTCGCCTCCTCGCCACTGGCGGGCAGCACCGACGCATCGACGGCAGGCCGGACGGAAGAGGCGGTACGGGCGGTGCAGGCGGAGGTCATGCCGTATAACCGCAACTTGTTCCGCACCGAAGCCGGGCTGGACGACTCGCTGGGCCGGCTCGACACACTGTGGCAAGAGCGGCGAGAGGGAGCTGTCGGCCGGGATATTGGTGGCGTCAAGGCACGCGAGGCTACGGCAATGACAGCGACTGCCCGGTGGATGTACCGCACCGCACGGCTGCGTACGGAGACGCGGGGCATGCACAAGCGCGAGGACTTCCCGCGGCTGGACGAGAGTCAGCGCTACCGTCTGGTCAGCAGCGGACTGGATGATATCCGGGTCCGCGTCGAACGGCTGGCGGCTCAGCCAGCGACTAACTCGGGCTCTGCTGCGGGTACACGCACCGAGACTAACGATCCTGTGACTGTTGCTGGCCTGCACGCCGAAGCCACTTTTCCTGGGTCGGATATTGCACGCTATGAGACTACCACTGCTGGGTTAACTGGTGTAGGCCAAGAGAATCCCGTTCCCTCCGCCTCAGCATCGGCTGATCAGCCAGCCAAGGAGGCGGCGCGGTCATGATCGAGATTATCAGCGAGAGCAAGTGCATTTCCTGCAACCTGTGCGTGTCCGTCTGCCCGACCAACGTATTTGACCGAACCTCCGGCGGCATTCCCGTCATAGCCCGGCAGAGTGAGTGCCAGACCTGCTTCATGTGCGAGCTGTATTGCCCAGTCGATGCCATGTATGTATCCCCCGATGCCGAGTCCGCCCAAGTGGTGGACGAGAACGAATTGGAACAGGCAGGCCTGCTCGGCGGCTATCGCGAGAAGGTCGGCTGGGGCCCTGGCCGCACACCGGTTGCCAAGCATCCGTATATGTACGAACTCACCACCAAAGGCGCCATCTCATAAGGTTCGCTTTTTTTCACGAAGCATTACAGGGAGCGTATTCGACATCGAATATTGAATGCAGTTAGATAAAAGTTTCCGAGGAAACTCGCTTCGTAAGCCGTTGCTTCGGTGCTCACGTAGACCCATTGCTTACGAGGTCGTTTTCTACGAAAACGTGTACGCTCCTCAGTTCCTCCTGCCTCCAATCTACTCGGTGCAAATAACCGAATTTTTGATCATACATTTAAGGAGAGACTATCATGACATCAACCAACGAATTACGGAAGCATCGGCATCGCCGCAAAAAGAGCCTGGGTCTGGCCATCGCAATCCTGCTGACCGCCCTACTGCTGCAAGGCTGCGGGAGTGACGCCACAACCTCTGCAGACGGGGACGCGGAAGAAGGCACCGTGCCGACGGTATTCAATTACGGCTATATCGGCGTCAATGAGCTTAATCTGCCGACCGGCGCCGAAGGATGGGGCTTTCACAAAGGCATCATTCAGGAGGAGCTCGCCAAGTATGGCATTACCGAGATTAATCTGACTGGCTTCCCGAATGGGCCGGATCAGAGCGAATCGCTGATTAGCGGACGGCTGGATGCCGGTAGTCTGGGTGACACGCCAGCCATCCTGGCCCGCTCAACGGGAGCGAAGACCCGGCTCATCGCCCAGGCCCATATCGAGAACATCGGCTATCTGATTGGCAAAAAGGATGGTCCGACCACAGTTGAGGAGCTTCAGGGCAAGACCATTGCCATTCAAAAAGGCTCGTATATGCATCGCTACGTGGCGGGTCTGTTGAACGAAGCGGGTGTCACTGATGTGAAGCTGGTCCATATGCTGCGTCCCGACGGGGAAGCCGCGCTTGCTCGGGGAGAAGTAGATGCGATGACCAACAGTGGCGTCTATGCGCTCAAGCAAATTGAAGAAGGCTATCCGCACATAGACGACTCCACCAAGCATCCACATCTGCTTGGTACCAATGCGACGGTCGTCTCGGAAGCCTATCTGGAGAAATTCCCCGATTTCCCGAAGGTCTGGAACGAGATTCGCCTTAAAGCGCTGGAGGATCTGAAGCAGCACGAGGACGAATATTACGAGCTGGTGGCGCAGATCCAGAACACGACGCCGGAGAAAGTGAAGCAGGTTAGTCCAATTAGCACAATCAAGGACACACCGTTCACGGAGGAAGGGATCTCGCGCATCACCGGCACCAAAGATTTTCTGGTAGAGGAGAAGCTGGCGGACCAAGACTTCGATATCGAAGCTTGGATCCTGCGTGTCGAGTAGCAAAGGCGGCAGTTGGAGCTCCCGAGTCGCTGTAAGGCAAGAAACTTTCGTTGGAGGCGCCAGTCGGAGCTTTTGAGTCGCAGTAAGGCAAGAAACTTTCGTTGGAGGGACCAGACGGAGCTCCTGAGTCGCAGTAAGGCAAGAAACTTTCGTTGGAGGGACCAGTCGGAGCTCCCGAGTCGCTGTAAGGCAAAAAACTTTCGCTGGAGGCGCCAGTCGGAGCTTTTGAGCAGCTGTAAGGCAAGAAACTTTCGTTGGAGGCGCCAGTCGGAGCTCCCGAGTCGCTGTAAGGCAAGAAACTTTCGTTGGAGGCACCATGCGGCGCTCGATTGGGTCTGCAAGGCAAGAAACTTTCGTTGGAGCGTCGCTCACCGCGTCGTAGTCACCTCTAAGTAAACTTTCTAGACTTGCAGCCACCGCCGAGATGGTCGCAGCAGCCTCTAAGTAAACTATCTAGACTTGCAGCCGTCGCCGAGATGGTCTCAGCGCCTCCAAGTAAAGTTTCTAGACTTACAGCCACCGCCGAGATGGTCTCAGCCGCCTCCAAGTAAACTTTCTAGACTTGCAGCCAGCGCCGAGACGGTCGCAGCCGCCTTTAAGTAAGCTTTCTAGACTTGCGGCCAGCGCCGAGACGGTCACAGCCGCTTCTAAGTAAACTTTCTAGACTTACAGCCACCGCCGAGACGGTCACAGCCGCCTCCAAGTAAACTTTCTAGACTTACAGCCACCGCCGAGACGGTCACAGCCGCTTCTTAGTAAACTTTCTAGACTTGCAGCCAGCGCCGGGGCCTTCCTCAGCCGTTCTAGCGACACTAGCGACTGTCGGAGCTCGCGGGTTGCTGTATACAAAGTTCGTGAGCACACAAATAGGGCGTCCAGCAGCTCAGTGAAACCTGACTGCTGGACGCCCTATTTCATCACCCTACGGCCTACATTACATCTTGAACTTGCCGGCCAATTCCTTCATGCTCGCGGCCATGTCGTCCAGCCGTCCGGCGGAAGTGGCGATGTCCTCCATCACCGCAAGCTGCTCCTCGCTGGCAGCCGAGACCGACTGGGCTGCACCGGAGGTATGAGAGGCCAGTCGCTCCATCTCCTGCAGCGAAGCCGCCACTTGCTGGGAGCTGGCGGACATTTCCTCGGCTGCAGCGGAGGCTTCTTCAACCTGCCGGACTACACTGCGCGTAGCTTCGAGAATTCGGGCAAATGAGGCCCCCGTCTCATCAATCGAGGACACGCTGCGCGCAACCTCTTCCTTGCCCTGATCCATCGAGACGACCGCCTGCGCAATATCCTGACGGATTCGCTCAAGCAACCCCGCGATCTGTCCAGACTGTTCGGCTGATTGCTCGGAGAGCTTGCGAATCTCTGCCGCCACGACGGCAAATCCGCGGCCATGCTCACCGGCCCGCGAGGCTTCGATGGCGGCGTTGAGCGCCAGCAGATTGGTTTGTTTGGCGATGCCTCTAATGGCTTCTACAATTTGACCGATCGAGACCGAGCGCTCGTTCAGTTGGTTGACGACATTCCCTAGCTCGCCGACAGTCCGGCTGACCGTGTCGATCCGCTCCGTCGACTCGCGAATCAAGTCCCCGCCAAGCTCCGCTTCACGCAGTGTGTCGGAGGAAGACTCGAACGCCTGCGCCGAAGTGCTGGCAATCCGCTGAATGCCACTCGCCATTTCCTCCATCGCCCGGGAGCTCTCCTCAATACTGCCCGCTTGCGTCTCCGCATTGACGGAGACTTCCGCTACGGCCTGGGAGGTCTGTTGAATCGCTGAGGTGGTCTCACCGATAATGCCGGAGAGATTGCGCGAGGAGGCAGACAACGCATTCGCACTCAGCAGCTGATTTCCGGCCAGATCTCTCAAGTTGCGCAGCAGGTGGTTGAAGGAGCTCGCCAATACGCCCAGCTCGTCTTTACGCCCCTCTGGCACTTCGTCCCCCGAAAGATCACCATCCGCCATTCGCTCGGCATGCCGCGCAACCCGGATGATTGGCTTGGCGATATGATTGGCAAACAGGTAGACGGCAATCAATCCCACGACCACACAGATGATAAGCGTCCACATCATGATGGCAAGCAGCCGCGACTGGCCGCTGTTGAAATCCTGCATGTAAGAACTGGAGGTCAGGACCCAGCCCCAGACAGGGGCCTGCTTGGCGTATGCAATTTTCAAGAACTGTTTGTCCTCATCAGCGCCCGGGAGGGAAGCGTCATAATACACTAATCCGCCCTCGGGTCCTTTGTTAATCATGTCTTGTATGTAATAAGTCCCATTCGACTCCGTATCCCATAGGTTTGCTCCTTCTGCCGTGGGATGAGCAAGCAGCGTACCGGAAGCGTCGAGCGCAAAGAAGTAGCCGTTCTCTCCCAGATCAAGGGCCGGATTAATCGGACGCGTCCCATCCGCATTCTTCTCTCCGAGCAGCATCACACGGAACGTCTCCTGGGCTTCCTCCAGGGTCAGCGAGCCGTCCTGCACTGACCGGTCTAAGGTAACCATCGTTTCGATGGCCATATTGACGGTGGCACTCAGACTGTTTTCAATCAGGTTGTCGGTCTCCTCGAGAGCCGTCCGATAGCTGACGAGTCCCATGGCGACCACAGGAACAATGAGCAGAAAAACAGACATCCACATCAACTTTTTGCGAATCGTTAGCTTTAACATTCATATCCCGCCTTTCGACATGGTTCGATGTAATTGTATCTATAAGACTAATACTTTTGAACCATAAAATCAAAAAAGCTGACCGGGTTGAGTTAGGTCTTAAGGTTTAATGTGTCGAAAATGTGAACGCCCTCCCGGTTTAATAAAACTGGGAAGGCGCTACATGATAATGCTTTTTGAAGGCTTTGGAGAAGGTGGAGGCATCCGGGTAGCCAAGCAGAAGAGCGATCTGTTTCACAGACAACCCGCCTTGCTGCAAATAATCACGCGCCCGGTTCATGCGCAGTTGATTGATGTAACGCCCAGGGGTCAAGCCGACGGCCCGGCGGAAATACGCGATAAAATACTTCTCCGACATCGCAGCGAGGTCTGCCAGCTCAGGGATGGTCACAGGACGGTCCAAATGGTCATGAATATGCGCAATCACCGGCCGCAGAGCAGCCAGACGAAGGCTGCTGGAATCGCCCCTATGCTGAAACCGCACCCCCTCCGAGCCTTGATCGCGCTGCCGGATCACCCGGAAGAGCAGCAGATGGAGTGCGCCCTTGAGCTGCAAGGAGGCGACAGGCTCACCTGCTTCATAAGCTTGATAGGCTTGCAGCAGCAGTTCTGATTCCTTAGCAGCGCTGTCTGCCGGGAGAATGCCGGAGAAATTGAACTCTCCCAGAATCCGAAAATGCTCGCCGATGCCGAATTCAAAATGAATGTACAGAAACCGGCAGCCGGCTGCGTCGGTCGAAGCGGAATAGGGGGCATTGGGATAGAAAAAGATCACGTCTCCCGGGCGGGCGGTATAGCTGCCCGTCTCCGCCTGAATGAGCACAGAACCGTCCAGAATGAGCCAGAAATCGTAATCCGGATGCAGCTTGCTTTCGGTCCACTCCCGGCCGTGGGCTTCAATTTTGCAGGAATGAATGCGCAGCTGGATATGCTCCGACAGTTCATTAAATATCGTTAGATCGCTCATAGAGCCCTCCCGTAGACTGCAAGTGTGCTTGTTTTTTAGTATACCATGCGGACGGCTGACTTTTTGACATGGACTGCATACCGTATTCTATTTCAACTGCTGCTGAAGTCCCTATAATTAAGCATGTAAGCGAGACCAGAACAGGAGGAAGATCGAAATGAAGCAAACGGTGAAGCAACCGAAGGTAGTCGTGGTAGGTGCGGGAAGCTTGTTTTTTGGACGGCAATCGATCTGGCAGATGGTGCACTCCGAGCATTTGAACAGCGGTACGCTCGCACTGGTGGATACGGATGAGAAGCGGCTGGCCAAGCTTCTGAAGCTCGCACAGATGGTTGTGGAGGAGACAGGCGTGTCCCTGACCATTGAAGGCTCGACCGATTGGAAGGATGTGCTGCCGGGCGCAGACTTTGTTGTGCTCAGCTTCGCCAATCAGACGGTCCGTTATCGTGGCATTGACTGTGAGGTGTCGGAAAAGTACGGCATCCGCATGTGTTCCGGTGATACGATCGGGCCAGGCGGGATCTTCCGGGCGATGCGCGAGCTGCCGCAGATTATGGCGTGTGCGAGAGATATTGAGGCGCTCTGCCCGGATGCCTGGGTCATCAACTATATCAACCCTTCAGCGATTCATGGCATCGCCCTGGGCCGATATGCGCCGAAGCTGAAAAGCTTCGCGCTGTGCGACGGCCTGCATATGCCCCATGTGAAGCGGCGGTATGCGCAGCGTGCGGGCATTATCACCAAGGAAGCTGACTATACGCCGGAGGTTGAGCAGGCGTTTGACTTCCGGATTGCGGGCGTCAACCATTTTACATGGCTGCTGAAGGCGGAGTATGAGGGTCGCGATGTGGCTGGGGATATCGCGGCATCACTCAAGCGCGCGGCTGAAACGGGCACGGATGGCGGGGATCAGGGCGCCAAGGCGCTGCACAATGATGCGATTAGCTACGAGCTGTACCGAGGCTTCGGCTATGTGCCAACCTGCGTGGCTCATACCAAGGAGTATGTGCGGTTCTGGCAGGGCAAGAATGTCGCGGAGGAAGCCTTGCCGCAGCTCTCGCTCTGGGAAACCGAGGAGCGGTATCGCCGCCATGACGAGATGTGGGAAGAGATCGACGCCTTTGTGAGCGGCCAACGTCCGATTAGCGAGTATATGACGGCTTATGGTCCGGACCACGCAACCGATATCATTGAGAATATGGTCGGTGGACTGGGCAAGCCATTCTACATTAATACCTGGAATAACGGAGCAGTGACCAACATGCGAGACGACGCCTTCCTGGAGCTGCTCTGCGATATCGATATGGAGGGCTTGCGGCCCCGGCCCGTCGGGGAAATGCCGCGCGGTTTGAGGGGCATGCAAGAGCTGGTGCTGGATACGCACGAGCTGACAGCCGAGGCGGTCGTAGAGGGGAGCATGGATAAGCTGCTGCGGGCGATGCTGACCGATCCGCTTACCCAATCCATTGCTGATTCCGAAGCCATTATCGCCGAGCTGTTGGAGCGGGAGCGGGAGGCGTTGCCCGAGCATTGGCAGCAGCAGCGCACCCCGGCAGCAGCGCAATCGTAAGGCAGAACTGAATCCCACGGATCATCCGGTCCACAAAAAAAAGCGACCGATGCACATACGCATCGGTCGCTCGCTTTGTATTCTTGTAGAAACACAAGTACGTTTTACGACTGGCTCAGACGGTTGATCCGGTCATCGAGATCAGGGTGAGAGGAGAACAGACGCATCGCCTTAGGCGTGTTGCTGATCTTCATCGTGTTGAGCGAAGCCTGACGGTTGTCAACCTGATTCAAAGTCTGCTTAAGCGACTGCAGCGCGTGAATCATCTTGTCTTTGCCAGCATAAGCTGCAGCACCTGCATCCGCATGGTACTCCCGATAACGCGAGAAGGCCATGACGACCAGACTGCCCAGAATCGAGAAGACGATCTGGAAGACAATGATACAGGCAAAATGCACGATCACACGAGCCCCATCATTCTTGACGAGATTGGAGACAATGTATGCGGCAATCCGGGCGAGGAAGATGACAAACGTGTTGACAACCCCTTGTAGCAAAGCCATCGTTACCATGTCGCCATTGGCAATGTGAGCGACCTCGTGCGCAATAACGCCTTCCACGGCATCCTCATCCATCTGCTGGAGCAGGCCCTCAGACAGCGCGACCAGCGAGCGCTTCTTGCTCGGACCGGTGGCAAAGGCATTCACTTCTGGCGATGGATAGATCCCGACTTCGGGCATATGAGTCAGACCGGCATTACGGCTCAGTCGATGTACCATCTCAACGATACGTTGTTCTGTTGCATTCAGTGGACCATTCGGGTCAAGGACATGCACATTCATGGCTTTTTTGGCCATCCAGCGGGACATTGCCAGTGAAATCAGTGCACCGGTAAAACCGATAATGGCACTGAATATGAGCAGTGCCGCGAAATCGATACCGCCTTCTTCCTTGATATAGCCCTGAATACCGAATACCGAGAAGATGATCGTAATGGTAGTAATAACCAGCACATTCGTCAGGACAAACAGCATAATTCTCTTAAACAATGGATAATTCCCCTCCTTAATATACGTGTTCATAAAGCCGTGCATCCGCAACAGGCTTCATGATTACCACTTCCTGTATCTATAGCTTAGCATCCCGAGGCCCTCACGTCCAACCCGGCCGTATATAATTTGAAGACACATCACATTGGAAATTCTGCATCGAATTAGAAATGTCGTCTTAAACCTATAAATTGGTCGGGTTTGACCCCTAAATCATTCGATGTTTCCGTTTACAATGGAGAAAACGGAGTAGGATGACAAGGGAGATGAAAATATGAGTAAAGCATGGCAGGCAGAGTGGATCTGGGGAGGCGACGAGGCGAGTCCCCGCAACGAATGGCGGTGCTTCCGCCAGACGGTGGAGGTGGCTGAAGAAGGATGGCGGGAAGCAGAGTTTGCGATAACCGCAGATTCGCGATATGTCTTGACTGTCAATGGCGAATTTGTCGGACGAGGACCGGTCCGCTCCTGGCCGGCTGAGCTAGCCTACGACACTTACCAGGTCGGCCATCTGCTGGAGCGGGGCAAGACCAACTCGATTGCCGTGTTTGTGAATCATTTTGGCGTGTCTAACTTCTATTATTTGAGGGGACGCGGGGGTCTGCTGGGCCAGCTCGATTTGCTCGATGAACAGGGAGGGCGGGAGACACGCTTGTGTACCGATGCCCTGTGGCGCACGTCCCGGCACCTTGGCTACCATCGTCGCTCGCCTCGCATGTCCTGCCAGCAGGGCTTCGCAGAGTATATTGACGCATCGGCTTGGGACGGGGCATGGACGCAGCCGGATTATGATGATTCGTCATGGCAGCAAGCGCTCTCTATCGGCCCGGCAGGCATGGAGCCCTGGAGCCGGATGCAGCCACGGGATATTCCGCCGCTGACGGAGGAACCGGTTAGTCCCGTCCGTGTCGAATCGCTCAAGCAGGTGCGTAGCTTCATTTGGTCAACCGCGCTGGACATCCGTACCATTATGGACCCATCGAGTGTGAGTCATGCCAACCCCACCGGTCATACCGGCTATGTCGCTACCGTGCTGCACGTGCCCCAGGCGACCGAAGCCATCTTGGTTTTCACACATGCTTCGGAATGTTTTCGGGCTTGCTCGCTGAACGGCAAGCGCATCGAAGCTTCGTCATATCGCGGTGTTCAGCCGGAGAAGCATGTCCAGATAGAATTGCAAGCCGGGGACAATCTGCTGCTCGTTGATACGACCGGATCGGTCCATACGGGCAAATTTCACTTCGGCATCGATTGCGGATCGACGATTGAGGTGAGAAGTCCATTGGACGGGAATACGCTGTCTCCTTTTGTAGCGGTCGGTCCGTTTGATACGACAGAATATATCGATCATCAGCCGCGGCCGACGCTCAACGTAGAGGACCCCGAGTACCTGCAAATCATGTCGCAGGTTCGTGAAGCTGCAGATCTGTCTGCTCTTGGTGATCGGGTTCGGCCGATTGATCCTTTGCTTGCAAGCGAAATTGATGTGCTCGGCCTCTGCATCTACCGTTCCGCGGAGCAGGAGCTCCCGGTGCCGACCCAATTGCAGCGAATGGCAATGCCGCATGCGCCGGCGGCGGAACTGCCTCGCTTCGAAGGGTGGGATACGGAGGTTGTTGTGGATTTTGGCAAGGAGTGGTCGGGGTATCTCGTGTTTGAGGTAGAGGCTGCAGCCGGCACGGTGATTGACTTATACGGCTACGAATATGCTCGTGATGAATACCGCCAGGACACCTACGGACTGGACAATACCATCCGTTATGTGTGCAAGGAAGGCAGACAGCGATATGAATCACCGATCCGGCGCGGATTCCGCTATTTGATGATTACCGTGCGGGGGGCGGCACGGCCGCTGAACTTTTATCACGTGCAAGTCATACAGAGCAACTACCCCGTAGCGGAGGTTGGCACCTTCCAATGCTCAGATGCGCTTCTGGATGAAATCTGGCGGATCAGCCAGCATACAACAAGATTGTGCATGGAGGATACGTTCGTAGATTGTCCAGCCTATGAGCAGGTCTTCTGGGTCGGTGACAGCCGTAATGAGGCGCTCGTCAGCAATTACCTGTATGGCGTGAATGAGATCGTCAAGCGCTGCCTGCGTCTTGTTCCCGGATCCCGTGATCAAACACCGCTCTACGCCGACCAAGTGCCTAGCGGCTGGAGCAGCGTGATTCCGAACTGGACCTTCTTCTGGGCGATTGCTTGTCACGAATATTATGAGCAAACGGACGACCTGGCCTTCGCGCAGGAGATGTACCCGCACATCGCCTATACCTTGGAGCACTATCTGCAGCATCTTAACGAGGATGGCCTGTTAGAAATCACTGGCTGGAATCTGCTGGACTGGTCGCCCATGGATCAACCTGGAGACGGTGTCGTAACCCATCAGAATCTGTTCCTGACCAAAACGCTGCGCGTGGCGGCCGTCATGGCCCGGCTGGCAGAGCAAACTGATGACGCCGAGCGCTGGGAAACGGCAGCTGAAGCCCTGCAGCAGGCGATCAACCAGCATCTGTGGGATGAAGCCAAGCAAGCGTATGTGGACTGTATCCACAAGGATGGACGGCGCTCGGACATCTACAGCATGCAGACGCAGGTTGTTGCCCAACTGACCGATGTTGCGGAGCAATCGCGCAAGGAGCGGATTTCCTCCTATCTGCTGGCGCCACCAAGCGACTTCGTGCAGATTGGTTCGCCGTTCATGTCGTTCTTCTATTATGAGACGCTTGCGGCAGCAGGAGAAGCGGGGCGTATCATTGAAGACATCCGCCATAACTATGGGCAGATGGTGCGCTATGGAGCGACGACGTGTTGGGAGATGTATCCGAACTTCAAGGAAAACCGCGCCAATCCCAACATGCTGACACGCAGCCACTGTCACGCCTGGTCGGCGGCACCCGCTTATTTTCTGGGTACGCAAGTGCTGGGAGTGCGGCGGACGGCGCCGGGCTGGCAGACGGTCGAGGTGGCACCACAGCCGTGTGGGTTGTCCTGGGCCAGAGGCTCGGTACCGCTGCCGGAGCGGGGACGCATTGACGTGGATTGGCAGCTGGGTGAGGGCTCGGGTACCATCCGAATTCGTGTCAAGCATCCCGCCGATATTCAGGTGAATGTGGAGATTCCGGATGGCTATTCAGGTGAGGTAGAGACGATATCGATCTAAGGAGTGCTCCTGGTCACTGCTGCATTCCACTTCCCTTTTTGCTATACTAAGCTTCTAATAGTGGCGAGGCGGGGCAGATTTGAAGAGGCGAGGAGGTTCGCAATATGCCACAAGAGCTCAAGCTAAGCGACAAGGAAGCTCGGTTTGTTGACCGCTGGTCGGCCGTTCGCAATAAGGGAAAAATGCGCTATATCATCATGCGTGGGATTATAGGCGGGCTTCTGCTGTTTGCGATTTGGTTCGTTGTTACGCTGATTGAGATCCGTTTCTCAGAATTTCAATCCGCTCTCTTCACTTGGCCTGATTTTATGAGACGGAGCCTGATTTGGCTGGTCGTTTATCAATTAATTGGATTTACATTGGCTGCCAGCGCCTGGAAGGGCCAGGAACGCAAGTACGATTATCTGACCTGATCCGATGATAGCTTCTTAAGATTTCTTACCGTGAAGGCCCTTGCTGCTGCAAGGGTCTTCACCTTGTGTGCCGTGCGCGACAGTAATGGATAACCTGAGTTTCGGGTGAACGGTTTTCTTTCGGGCCAGGATTCTTTATACTAAATAAAAAGCACCGGGCGCCCGATCGCCTGGGCAGAAGAACAGGAGTGGACAGCAGGATGAGCTACAAAATTGTGTTCTTTGATATCGACGGTACGTTGGTCAATGAGGAAAAAGTCATTCCTGAGGATGCCAAGCAGGCAGTAGCCGAGCTGAAGGCCAGTGGCATCGAACCGGTCATCGCTACCGGGCGGGCCCCATATTTCATCAAGCCGATTACCGAGGAGCTAGGGATCGATTCGTATATTTGCCTTAACGGCGCCTATGTTGTGTACAAAGGAGAAGCGCTGCTTAAACGCGAGATCAGCAAGAACAGTCTGGAGGCGCTGGTGCGCGCGGCTACGGAGCATGGTCACAGCTTGGTATTCCAGGGGGAGCACGGTTACTATGCAACCCATGAAGATCATCCGTTCGTGAACAACGCTGTGACCTCGCTCAAGGTAGAACTGCCCGGCTTCGATCCGGCATTCTGGGAGAAGGAAGGCGTATACCAGGCTTTCTTGCATTGCGAGAGCGGGGACGAGCATTTGTATCAAGGCAAGCTGGGTGACCTCAAGCTCATCCGCTGGCATGAACATGCGATGGACGTACTGCCGGAGGGCGGATCCAAGGCGCTTGGCATTGCTGCGCTGCTCGAGAAGCTGGATCTGACACCTGAGGATGCCGTTGCATTCGGCGATAACCTGAATGATAAAGAAATGCTGGAGCTGGTTGGTCTGGGAGTCGCCATGGGCAACTCACATCCGGAGCTGCTGCCGTATGCGGATTATGTAACGGCTCATGTAGATGAAGGCGGCATTCGCCAGGGGCTCGTGCATGCCGGGCTGCTGAAGGGAGAGGCTGCACTCTCAGGCTAAGCCTTGCCAACAAAGCGTAGGAAGGGGAGGTGATGATGGATGAAGGATGAGGATTCGAACGAGAAGTCCAAAGACGAGAAAGCGACGGGCGAGCCGGAGCATGATGACAGGCCGAGGGAGCGCTCGGGCAAGGTGGTACAGATGCACCGCAATGGTCAGAAGGAACGTCCGTCTTCCGCGTCCACCTCTCCAAAAAGTGAAAGCTCTGGGGACGAGAAGCCCGGCGGCAAGGTGGTGCAGATGCGCCCGAGAACCGTGGAAGCCTCCGAGGGACAGAAGGACGAGGAGGCGCCTGAGGATCCGCTTGATCCGAATTCCGACGCATTCTGGGAAGAGGACGATGAGGAAGAGCTGACCGAAGCGCAGGAGAAGCGACGCAAGCGGATAAAAAGCTTCGTGCTCAGCCTGTTGGCCCTGGCACTGGTAGGTAATATCATCGCCTTCTGGCCTCAGATCTACAATCGAGAAACGCTACCCTTCCTCTTCACATCCCGTGAGCTGTCCCGGGACGAGCAGATTCAGCAGTACAAGGAATCTATTGCTCTGGTCAGCACGGACCGCGGGCGGGGCACCGGATTTTATATTCCGGAGGGATACATCGTAACCAATCACCATGTGGTCAAAGACCGGGTGTATCAGCAAGTCCAATTCCCGACGAAAAGCCAGTCGACGTATCCGGCGACAGTCGTCGCCTCCGATCCGTCGGTCGATCTAGCCATTCTCCGTATCGATGGCGATCATCCGGATGACTGGCCGTCCCTGCCGCTCGACGAGGGAGGCTGGACACCGGATATGCCGGTTCACGTGGTGGGCAATCCGCGCGGCTTCACCCTGATTGTCGGACAGGGCACGGTAATTGGTGAGATGCAGCTGCGCGACTGGCAGCATCCCGTGCTGGCACTGGATGCGCCGATCTTCGAAGGCAATAGCGGCAGTCCTGTTATTAATGAAGAGGGGCGCGTCTCTGCCGTCGTCTTTGCTACAACCGAGCGGGTCGTAGAAGACCAGACCAAGAAGATCGGTCTGGCCGTACCGGTCGAACGTGTGCACCGGCTGCTGGCTCAGCTTCCGAATTGATCGAACGAACAATAGCCTGAACAGAAAATGTCCTGTTGCAGTTGGTGCGGCAGGGCATTTTTTTGTCTGTGTTTAGTTGATAATAATTATCATTATCGATATACTAGAGACAATTGATCATCACCTTATGTTTATATCATGAGAGAAAATGAGGGATATAGAATGAATGAAGAAATCATGGATGTTACGATCATCGGGGGCGGGCCTGCAGGCTTGTTCGCTGCTTTTTATAGCGGGTTGCGGGAGATGAAGACGAAGATTATTGAGTTTCAGCCCCGGCTTGGCGGCAAGGTCCATGTCTATCCGGAGAAGATGATTTGGGATGTCGGCGGCTTGACGCCCGTTCCTGGCGCGCAACTGATCGACCAGCTTGTCGCGCAGGCGATGACATTTCAACCGGAGGTTGTACTGGGGGAGAAGGTCACTTCCATTGCCAAGGACGAGGAGGGCTTGTTCCTGCTACATACGAATACCGGCAGGGTACATCGCTCCAAAACCGTCATTCTGGCTGTGGGAGGCGGTATCTTGAAGCCGATCAAGCTGGCGATTGAGGGCGCAGAGCGCTTTGAAGTGACCAACCTGCATTATACTGTGAAATCACTGGCCCGCTTCAAAGGCAAAACCGTACTGATCTCCGGCGGTGGCAACTCAGCGGTCGATTGGGCCAATGAGCTGGCTCCGATCGCGGAGAAGGTCTACCTGACGTATCGCAGCGAATCGCTGAAGGGACATGAAGCGGAAATCTCCAAGCTGGGCAGCAGCTCCGTGCATGTTTTGCTCAATACGACGATTTCCAAGCTGGTGGCGGACGCGGATCAGGGCCAGATTGAGACCGTGGTGCTGGAGCGTGCAGAGGACGGGGCGGTTCTGGAACTGGCGGTGGACGAGATTATTATTAATCATGGCTATGAACGAGATAAAGAATTGCTGGCCAACAGTGAAGTACAAATTGACATGAAGGATTACCGGGTTGCAGGTACGCCGATGAGTGCGACGTCGATCCCTGGCATCTATGCTGCAGGCGATGTCCTGTACCATGAGGGCAAGCTGCACCTGATTGCAGGCGCCTTCCAGGATGCGGCCAATGCTGTCAATGAGGCCAAGCAGTTCGTCATCCCAGAGGCCAATTCCTACGGAATGGTCTCTTCTCACAACGAGTTGTTTGCCCAGAAAAACCGCGAGCTGATGAAGCATCTGTATACAAAATAGCATATCATGCGAAGCTCTCAAGGAGAGTTGGCTTCCTGGCTGCAGCCGGCCGAAGTCAGCTCTCCTTTTTGCGTCCAGGGAATGGTATAATCGACATAGACATTGAAAGATTGCCGTTGGCGGCAATGGAGAAGGGGAGCGGAAAGAAACATGCCGAAGCTGCTTGTAACCATTTTGACATTTGTGGCTGTCGTTATCATAGTCGGTGCTGCGTTCATCACGCACTGGCTGCTGGGAATTGCAGTCATTCTGCTGCTAGTGGGAGTTGTATACTATCGCAACCGGTTCATGCTGTATTCCATGAAGGCCAATATGGCCTATACGCAAGGACGGGAGGAGCAGGCACTGGCGTTACTGGAGAAGACAACCGGGCTGGATGGAGCCGGCGCCCGAGAGTTCATGCATTATGGCTACCTGCTCATGAAAAAAGGCGACCTGGCCCGTGCGGAGCAAGTGTTCCGGGACGGACTATCCCGCTCCAAGCGACGTGAGGACGAGATGCAGATTAAGATTAATCTCGCGACGGTAGGATGGCTGCAGGGCAACCGTTCCGAAGCCGTAGCATTGCTCGAAGGCGTCTATGATTCATTTAAAACCACGATGGTGTACGGCAATCTGGGCTATTTGAAGCTGCTCCATGGGGATGCGGAGGAGGCGCTTGCCTTCAATCTGGAGGCCTATGATTACAATGGCGAAGACCAGACGATTCGGGACAATCTGGCGCAAACGTACTACACGCTGGGCCGCTACGAAGAAGCCGAGGAGATGTATAAGCTGGTGATGGCCAAGTCGCCACGGTTTGCGGAGCCCTATTACTATTATGCGCTCACCCTAAGGCAGCTGGGGCGGACGGATGAGGCGAGGGAGCAGAGCGCGGCCGCACTGGAGCGTCAGCCAGCGCTTATCCCGGCTGTGACAAGGGCGGAGCTAGAGCAGTTGGCTGAGGAGCTTGGCGTCGTCCGGGAGCAAGAAGAAGAGCAAGAACAGCAGCAAGTTTAACATCGGTTTCCAAATTATGCTATACTGATGTCAGCTTGACCATTACGCGCCAGCGCGAAGGAGTGGATGAAGCATGATCAGCAAGATCGGTCAAATCATGTTGTACGTTGACGATCAAGATACGGCACGCGCGTTCTGGACGGAGAAGCTGGGTTTTGAGGTTGTCTCCGAAGAAGATAGCGAGGGCATGCGGTGGATCGAGGTAGCCCCCAAAGGCGCAGCCACGTCCATCGTTCTCCATAATAAAGCAGTCGTTGCAGCGATGTCACCCGAGCTTAACCTGGACACGCCATCACTTATGTTTTTCTCCAATGATCTGGACGGCTTGTATCAGCGTCTCACGGAGCAAGGCGTGACCGTCGGTGATCTGGTGACTCTGCCTTCCGGACGAGTCTTCAACTTTGCAGATGATGAAGCCCATTATTTCGCGGTGATGGAGTCGAAGTAGATTTCTGTTATACACACGCGCAATTGTATGACGGCTGATCCCTAAGATCGGCCGTCATTTTAGGATGAGCTGGTACAGAACGGACAACATTTATCTTATAAACACTAGTGCTAAAGGGGGAGCGAATGATGGAGGTAATTAAGGTAGAAACAGAGGGGCAACCGGTCGCGGTGGTCCGCAGCTGGCCGGATATCATCGATGATGTGCAGACAGCTCTGGACTTGATGGCGACGGTACAATACGAAACGGGCTGCGACCGGATAGTGATTCCGCAGGCTTTGTTCAGTGCGCGTTTTTATGATTTGTCCACTAAGCTGGCAGGCGACATTTTGCAGAAGTACACCAACTATGGGACCAAGCTGGCGATCGTCGGGGACTTCTCGCAGCTGACGAGCAAGAGCCTGCGGGATTTTATCTATGAATGTAACCACGGGCGGCAGTTCGCATTCTTGCCGACCGAACAAGATGCAATACACAAGCTCGGTGCGCTCTAGCTCCGAATCCACGGGAGGAAGATCAATGCCGAGTACACAGCATACCGATGAAGCCTATCCCATGGTCAGCATCCAGGCTGGCGAGATCCAGATGAGGGATGACCGTAAAAAGACGCAGTGGACCGAGCGTATAAATTCCTTTTTGCTGGCCCCGCTCCCTGTCACCAATGAACTCTATGATTCGATCATGCAGACGGCTGCCGCACCTCAGGCCCATGCCCCTGCGCTGGCTCCGGTCGTTGAAGTGTCTTGGCAAGACGCCATTGCCTTTTGCAATCTTCTCTCTAGCAGGGCAGGTCTACAGCCAAGTTATTCGATAGGAGATGAAGGCAGAGGCGTCGAGTGCAACTGGACGGCTAACGGTTATCGTCTGCCTACTGAAGCGGAATGGCAATATGCCTGTAGAGCGGGGACGAAGCGATATCAATATGGCGAGCTCGATGAGATTGCATGGTACCGGGACAACGCAGGCGGTCGCATTCAACCGACAGGACGCAAGCAGCCGAATGCGTGGGGACTCTATGATATGCTCGGTAATGTGTGGGAATGGTGCTGGGATCTGTATGATGTCGAAGTGTATGGCTCGTACCGAGTGTTCCGGGGCGGAAGTTGGGCAGAGGAGGCCAGAGGCTGCGGAGCGACCTGCAGGCGCCGTAGTCACCCGACGTTTCGCATCGACGATCTCGGGTTTCGTCTGGCTCGATCCTGTTAGATCGTTGAACGGACATTCTGAACGAATGAATCCATCGTAAGCGAGCGAAGCCGCCCTCCAATACCGGTAGGGCGGCTTCTGCATGCTAGGTATTCAATCCGCCAAGCACGGGATGGGGCACGTATGGCTCTTCCAGCCGGGCAATCTCCTCAGGCGTCAGCTGGAGCTCGACGGCAGCTACAGCATCCTCTAAATGATGCAGCTTGGTTGCACCAACGATTGGCGAGGTGATGCCCTCCTTCTGGAGCACCCAGGCGAGAGCAACCTGAGCTCTGGGGACATCCCGCTCTGCCGCGACTTCGGCCACGGTCTGGACGACCTTGCGGTCGGCCTCGATGGTATGCGCGTAGAGCGTTTTACCGAATTCGTCGGTCTCGGACCGGCTTGTAGTCTCGTCCCAGTCACGGGTCAGACGGCCTCTGGCGAGCGGACTCCATGGGATGACGCCAATGCCTTCGGATTTGCAGAGCGGCAGCATCTCGCGCTCCTCCTCCCGGTAGAGGAGATTCACATAGTTCTGCATGGAGACGAACCGGGTCCAGCCATGCTGCTCGGCGACGTGTTGCATCTTCAGGAACTGCCAGGCGTACATGGAGGAGGCCCCAATATAGCGGGCTTTGCCTGCCTTGACGACCTCATGTAGCGCTTCCATGGTTTCTTCGATGGGGGTATGCGGATCGAATCGATGGATCTGATACAAGTCGATATAATCGGTACCCAGCCGCTGCAGGCTATGGTCAACCTCGCTCAAAATGGCCTTGCGGGACAAACCGGCGCCGTTCGGTCCGGGACGCATCCGTCCATTCACCTTGGTAGCAATGACGATCTCATCCCGGCTGGCGTAATCCCGCAGCGCGCGGCCAACGATCTCTTCGCTTGTCCCGTCGGAATAAACATTGGCGGTGTCGAAGAAATTAATCCCCTTCTCCAGCGCCTGCTTGATGAACGGGCGGCTGCGCTCCTCATCGATTGTCCAGGAGTGGGTACCCCGTTCGGATACGCCATAGCTCATGCAGCCCAGGCAGATCCGGGAGACCTCCAGCCCTGTGCGGCCCAACTTGATGTACTTCATACGTGCGACAACCCCTTCCTTCAGGAATTAGGCTTGCTTGGCTTCGTATTCGTCTTGAATCTTGTATAGTCCATTGATGAGTGCTTCTGCCGGATCGCGATTCATCAGGTGCAGAGTCATCAGATATTGGAGCGGCATCGCACAAGCATTATTGCCATCCTTGAGCTGCGGAAATCCAGCTTCGAGCACGGGACCGGCTTGTTTGTGCATATTGAAGCCTACCTTAACTTTGTCATCTCCGAATTCTTCTCTTACGGAGTTCGCGCAGTGCGGTACAATTTGCTCGTCCAGCAGCTTCTTGGCCGCATCCTTGTCCGGAGGTGGTGCCAGTAATGGCCGGCTTACGCCAGCATCAATCATATCAATATAGAAGGAAGCGAGCCATTGGCCGGCTCGGCCGGCTTCCTGATGCTTCTTCAGCATTTCATTCATGAAAAATCCACATGCGTATTCCTTGTCGCCTTCCTTCTCCTTCAGCCGATAGATGAACATGGGTCCGAAGTTGGGATGATTGACGATCTGACCTTCGACCGCATAGGTGTCGTCAAAATCGCCCTGCAGCATCTGAAGCGAGCGGGAGTGCACGGCCACAATGATCTTTTTGGCTTCCTCTTCGCGTTTCTTTTCTTCTTCAGTTTTCTCTTTTACGTTGCTGTTGTTGTTTTCCATGGTCATTGCTGACCTCCTTCCCTTATCCATTCTACCACGTTAGGACAAGATTGGGAGCCATCAATTGAACGAAAATCTAGCCCATCAATCGAAAGGTGTCGAGTAGTAGGACTCCGACGATGTTATACGGGCAACGAGCGGTTTATTGTCAGCCATATCACAGTTCCCCCAATGTACGCCACCTGGTGCAAGCCCTGTACAAGCCCCGCGTGCTATTCCCCCTGCGAATGCCAATGCAAGCACAGCACAAGCCCTCCCATACTAGTCCGGGTGGAAGCGCCTATGTAGCCCTGAGCAAGCCCCCGAGCAAGCCCCTGTACTAGTTCCCAAGTAAGCCCCCAAGTAAGCCCCCAAGTAAGCCCCCAAGTAAGCCCCCAAGTAAGCCCCCATACTAGTTCCCAGCCTAACGGCCATATAGACGCTTATTCGTGCCAAAAAAGAGTCTGATTTTCTCTAACGGCCATATAGTCACTTATTACGTTCAAAGTGACCTCCTAGAACCCGAAAACCCTATAATAACTGCGCTGGTGGCCGTTAGAATTTGGACTGTGACGATTTAGGTGAAATAGCTGCGCTGGTGGCCGTTAGATGTCGAGACTGCCTCATAAGTCAGCAACTGGAGGGACAGGGACAACCTCAGCAATATCAGCTAACATAAAGCTCCGATACCGCTGTTTTCCACCGACCACTGTTAAGTGGCGCTTATCCACTAAGCTGTGCAGCGTTCTCCGGATATGCCGATCAGATATTTTGAGATGTTCTCCAAGCTCAAGCGGCGAAAAGGGACGCATCAGTCTTCTTCCAAATCGCAGGGTCTCCGTTTCTGCCCAATTTAATGAGTTGGCTTCTGTCGTATTCAGAAATTTACCAATGAACGCAAGCACCAGCTTTTTGCAGAGCTCTGGATCCTCTTTTATCGAAAGGTAGGCCACAGGGAGGAAGGTCCAGTCCGCCAGTACCAGCAACGCTTGTTTCATACACAAGTCCTTGAATCGTCCGGCTTCGACATCTCTGGCGTGAGAGCGGTAGCCATGAATTTCGATGCAGGCTTTGACCTTTCCAGGTATGTATACTAGGTCGAGGTAACGATACCCGTTGTTTAGATCTCTTACTTCCCATTCCGCATACAAGTGGTCGAAATTGCCGACGGCGGGGAACCAGATGTATCGGAGAAAAGCAATCGTCCCGTAACCGAGCCCACGTCGGAGCAGCTCCAGCCTCCGGGGATTTGTTTCCTCAGCAATCTGCTTCTCTATCCAAGCGTTGTAACACTGTTCGAACAAACTCATCTAGCCACTCCTCCATTTCATAAATAAAAAATGCCGCCTTAATCAGCGCAACCCCATCAGAGGCTGGCGAATCAAAGCGGCATGTGCTTCACACCGTATGTATTAAACAAACTATATCATAAAATGGCAGCGCCTTACAATAGCGGATGTTCCTAATTTGTCTATCTCAACCAGACCCGGTCAACCAGACCCGGTAACCCCAGGGACCCACAGACCCAGTAACCCAGTAACCCAGTAACCCAGTAACCCAGTAACCCAGTAACCCAGTAACCCAGTAACCCAGTAACCCAAAGGAAACCCCGGCGAACTTCGGTAACGGCGCCAACCGAGGCTATACTACTACCAGCGAGCATCTCTAACGGCCATATGAGCGCTTATTCGTGCCCAAAACGAGTCTCAGTTTTTCTAACGGCCATATATGCACTTATTGCGATCAGAATGAGCTCCCAGCGCTCGAAAACCTCATAATAACTGCGCTGGTGGCCGTTAGATTTGAAAATGTCCCTATTAGGTCGAAATAAGTGCTGTGGTGGCCGTTAGAGAATGAACGGGGAGGGTGAGAAGAGGAGGGAGGAGGCGGGAGGCGAGAGACGGGAGGCAGGAGACGGAACAGCCGATGACTATCCAACCAGGCGGCCCAGCCAACGGAATCACCAAGCCAGCCGAGCCCAACCGCCAACGGAGTCACCAAGCCAGCCCAGCCCAACCGCCAACGGAGTCACCAAGCCAGCCGAGCCCAACCCGCCAACGGAGTCACCATAGCCTCCCAGTGACCCCAGCCGCAACAGCGAACCTAGGCAACCCCAGAGACTTCAGCCTTTTCTAACCAACCCAGCCATATCGGTTACGGACCGCAGCAGACATTCAGTGCAAGGGCTGCACGCCGGTTACTCCTCGATAATAAAGTTGCTGTCACCGATCTGGATGCTGTCATCGTCTTCGTGGAGGAAGAACAACGCGCGCGAGGTCTCGCCATTTGTGTCGGTGAGGGTGATGGTGTTGCCGCTGATTTCGTACGTGCCGCTGGAATCGCCACCGGCCGCGCCTGTGGTCGGTGCTCCTCCTTCTACGGAACCGATCATCAGATCGCTGCTCTCGTATGTGCCATCAGACCTTAACACGAGGTCTTCCTGCCAGGAGGTAGAGCCGCTAGAGATCCCGACCAGGCCGCTGAACCCTCTGTGCAAATACTCCTGATCCAGTGTCAGACCCTCTCCAACAGGTTGCACCGGAGCCAATTCGACCTCATCGATAATCAGCGTGTCGCCACTAACCTCGATGCTGCGTGTCTCGCCATCCTCAAGCACCAATTCCCCATTCTCTATGGTGTAGGACTGACAATAGCCCTCCGCGCAATCGATCGTCTCAGGACCGCCCGAAGGAGGAGCATCCAAGACAAGCTGCCCGCCCGGCAGGAAAGTAACGATGTTCCAGCACATGCCGCCGCATTCCGAGCCGTCGAAGTCTGGACTAAAGCCGTAATACATTCCGTGAAGCTGATCGAGGTCCACCTTGCCTGGCTCAGCAGGCTGATAGGCTGCTGCCCCGCCACCGCTGCTGCTTCCATCAAATGAATTCGAACAGCCCGCTGCCACAAGTGAGAGCGCGAGTAATAACACAAATCCAATGCGCCATTTGCCGGCCAAAGCCCTTACATTTATACTTTTCAAGTGAGTCATCCTCTCCATAACCTTCCATTTTAGAACAATCGGTTATTTATACCCAATTCTCCTGGCAGCTAAACGATGTCATTTACACCTAACCATATATGGTATATATTAGAATTTATAGAAATGATAACGTTATACAGAGAGGCAAGCTTCAACCTATCGCTAGAGCATCGCCCAGTCTAATATGGCCCATTCCCAGATGAAAGGAAGATCTAATGATGAGAAACCTGTACGTCAAGCTGTCCTTGCTAGTCGTTGTATTCTCCCTTACGTTCTGCCTTACTGCCTCGGCCAATCCCTCTATAGTAAGTTACGGCAGCTCTTACTCCCACTCACTCAGTCCCGGCGAAGGCTATGCTTACATTCTCCCGAATGCCAGGACTTCGGGCACCGGCGTAAAGATTAACACAGCCGTACCGAACTCGTTGCAGGTCAAGTATTATTGGTCCTATAATGGGACGCAATTGAGTGTGGGACCAACGGTCATTAGCGGCACCAGCTACAATGGCGGTTTCGGGTATTATGAGCCAGGAACATTGATTACGGTGGTGGAGCGGGTACCAGGATCCACAGCGGGGCCGGTTTCCTACTCCATCTCTTTCAATTAAGCTTCGTTGTATTCCTGCATTAAAATTCAGCTAGGCAAGCCAGCTTTTCTCAATGGAGGGGAGGCGGGCTTGCTGTTTTTTTAATGACGAGATTTGTGCGCTATGTCATGTGCAATTATGGAAGCATTCGTGTAAAATAGAGCGAGATAAACTCATTTGGACAACCGTTATTCTCAAAGGCTTGACATTCGAGCGGAGAATAATTAATATTAGTTTAGAATGAGTTTAATAATCAATTACCTTTAGGAGGGAACCATCACATGTCTCTGATTGGAAAAGAAGTCGCCCCGTTTAAAGCTCAAGCGTATCAAAATGGTCAATTTATCGAAGTCACAGAAGCTAACCTTAAAGGCAAATGGAGCATTGTATGCTTCTATCCAGCGGATTTCACATTCGTATGCCCGACTGAGCTCGGCGATCTGCAAGATCAATATGACGCCCTGCAAGCTCTGGGTGTAGAAGTTTACTCTGTTTCGACAGATACACACTTCACGCACAAAGCATGGCATGACAGCTCCGAGACCATCGGTAAAATCAAATATATTATGATCGGCGATCCTTCGCACACGATCTCCCGCAACTTCGACGTTCTGATCGAAGAGGACGGCCTGGCTGACCGCGGAACATTCATCATTGATCCAGACGGTATCGTTCAAGCTGTTGAAATCAATGCTGGCGGCATCGGCCGTGACGCAAGCACGCTGGTAGGCAAAGTAAAAGCTGCTCAATACGTGCGCAACAACCCAGGCGAAGTATGCCCTGCAAAATGGCAAGAAGGCGGAGAAACACTGAAGCCAGGTCTTGACCTCGTAGGCAAAATCTAAGTGTCGGTGTTGATCACGAAGTAATTACAAGAAGCGGATTCGACATCGAATTTTGAAGGCAGTCGAAACTTCCGGTGCTCACGTAGGTTCGCCTACGCTCCGCTCCTCATTTCCTCCTGTCTTCAAACTTCTCGGTGCTGAACACCGACTTGGAGAAAGACTTTATGTGTTTCATATACGAGCCGGAGAGGTCAAGCGGACTGAGTGTCATACCGCTTGAGCCGCTCCGGCCGTTTTAAAAAAATCTATCCTATGAGGTGATCCTATGGCTTTGGATGCGGACATCAAACAACAACTAAACCAATATTTGCAGATGCTCGAAAGCGACCTGGTGCTGCGCGTCAGCACGGGCGAGGGTAAGGCCTCGGACGAGATGAAGGAGCTTGTGGATGAGTTGAGCGGGATGACGTCCCGGATCACCGTAGAACAAGCGGATCTCCCACGGACGCCAAGCTTCAGTGTGAACAAAGTCGGCGAGGAATCGGGTATTGTCTTTGCAGGCACCCCGCTCGGTCATGAGTTCACGTCCCTCGTCCTGGCGCTGCTGCAAGTGAGCGGCAGGGCGCCAAAGGTGGACCAAAGCGTCATCGATCAAATTAAAGCGATCAAAGGCGAGTATAAATTTGAGACCTATGTCAGCCTGAGCTGTCATAACTGTCCGGATGTGGTTCAGGCGCTCAACGTGATGAGCGTACTGAACCCTGGCATCTCGAACACGATGATTGACGGTGCTGTCTTCAAGGAAGAAGTCGAGAGCAAGGAAGTTATGGCTGTGCCTTCCGTCTTCCTGAACGGCGAATTCTTCGGTGGCGGCCGCATGAGTATCGAAGAGATCGTGGCCAAAATCGGCGGCGGACCAGATGCCTCCGAATTCGAGAACAAAGAGCCGTATGACGTCTTGGTTGTAGGCGGCGGACCGGCCGGTGCTAGCGCCGCAGTCTATGCTGCACGCAAAGGCATTCGTACAGGTATCGTAGCCGACCGCTTTGGCGGCCAGGTCATGGATACAATGGGCATCGAGAACTTCATCAGCGTGAAGTATACCGAAGGTCCAAAGCTGGCGGCAAGCCTGGAGGAGCACGTCAAGGAGTACAACGTCGATATTATGAAGCTGCAGCGCGCCAAGCGTCTGGAGAAGAAAGAGTTGATCGAGGTTGAGCTGGAGAATGGCGCGGTCCTCAAGAGTAAAACGGTCATCCTCTCCACAGGTGCGCGCTGGCGTAATGTAGGTGTCCCTGGGGAACAGGAATTCAAAAACAAAGGCGTGGCTTACTGTCCACACTGTGATGGCCCGTTATTTGAAGGCAAGCATGTCGCAGTTATCGGTGGAGGCAACTCCGGGGTCGAAGCGGCTATTGACCTGGCTGGAATCGCTAGCCATGTCACCCTGCTGGAGTTCGCGCCTGAATTGAAGGCCGACTCCGTTCTGCAGGATCGTCTGAACAGTCTGTCGAACTCGACTGTACTGAAGAACGTACAGACCAAGGAGATCACTGGAACCGACAAGGTCAATGGTATTACCTACGTGGACCGTGACAGCGGCGAAGAGCATCATGTGGAGCTGGAGGGTGTATTCGTGCAGATCGGCCTGGTACCTAACACGGACTGGCTCGGCGATGTCATCGAGCGCAACCGGATTGGCGAAGTTGTTATCGACAACCACGGCGCGACCAGCATGCCTGGCTTGTTCGCAGCAGGCGACTGTACGAACAATCCTTACAAACAAATCATCATCTCGATGGGCTCGGGTGCAAATGCCGCGCTGGGCGCATTTGATTATCTGATTCGCAACTAAGTTCTTATCTATCGAAAAGCCTTCCCTCCGGCAGTGCCGGAATTAGGGGAGGCTTTTTATATTGCCAGATAAGCTGGCGAACGGCTAGAGGCGCTTAGTGGCGGCCGTTAGCGAGTATGAGGCTGTGGGGAGCAGACGATTTCATGACAAATGTAACTATAAAGGGGTCGCCAAAACGTTCATAGTAAGGGTATCCTATGAAGCGGAGGGGATTCTCGATGACTATTGCATCCCTGCAAGGCGTGGTGAAACGCTATGGAACCCAGCTTGTGCTGGACGGAGTAGACTTGGATCTTCACGAGGGCGAAATATTGGGCCTGTTGGGACCCAATGGGGCGGGCAAGACGACCCTGATCCAAACCCTCACGGGAATGACACCCGTGGATCGGGGGACCATCAATTTATTCGGTGATGATCGACATCCCTTCTCTCACGCGAACCGGGAGAAGCTGGGGCTGGTCACTCAGGAAATTACGGTATTCGACGAGCTGACAGCGCGGGAGAATGTGTTGTTTTTTGCGGGCGTGTACGGGATTAAAGGGGAGGAGAAAAAGCGCCGGGCGGCTGAGGCATTGGCTTTTGTCGGTTTGGAGGACCGTGCGGACAAGCGGCCCGCCAAATTCTCGGGCGGCATGAAGCGACGGCTTAATATCGCCTGTGCGCTAACCCACCGGCCGCGGCTGCTGATTATGGATGAGCCGACGGTGGGCATTGATCCGCAATCGCGCAATCATATCCTGGAGGCCGTGACCCGGCTCCGGGATCGCGGGACGACGATTCTGTACACGACGCATTATATGGAGGAAGTTCAAGCCATCGCCTCTCGTGTCGTCATTATGGACCAGGGACAAATCATTCAGGAGGGGACCGTCGACGAACTCGTGCGGACCATCCAGCATGAAGAGAAGGTGTCCATTGATGTCACCGATGCGAGTCTGGTTGATCGCGGGCGTCTGGAGCAGATTGCGGGCATCAAGCAGGTAACAGTGCACGGCAATAAATTGACGGTTATTTCAGCTGCCGGGGCAGGCAATCTGGACCGAATCATTACGATCATCAAAGAGCAGACAGGACTCGTCGGCATTCAGGCGGACAAACCGAACCTGGAAGACGTATTCCTCACGCTGACGGGCAAGCAGCTCAGGGACAAGGAGGAAGGGTCATGAGAGTGCTGTCGACGGTTCCCTGGACACTGCGCCGGATGTCTCGTGATTATCTCGTGCTGCTGCTTCTGCTTGGTGTGCCAATCGTGCTGCTCAGCCTATTTTCCTATCTGATGGGGAATGCCATGGCGGAATCGGGTAGACTACTCTTCCATGACACGGCGCAACAGATGATTATGAGTTTTCAGCTTTTTTCCGGTTCTGTGGTCATGTCCTATTTGTATTATGATCTGTTTACCGAAAAACGGATGCGAATCTTCACACTGCCCTTCAATAAATCGCTGTACGCGTTTTCCATCATGCTGTGCGGAACGGTCTACTCGCTCGTGCTGGGCGTATTGCTCATGACCTACGCTCAGCTTGTACTTGGCGTGGTATGGGAGCACTGGGTATGGATGAGCTATAATTTGCTCCTGTTGTCCGTGGTATCTAGTATTGTTAGTCTGATTTTGATGTTCTCCGTCCGCAGCTTCAAAACGGCTGAACGGCTGACCGAAATTTATGGCGTAGGATTCATCGTATTGGCGGGCTTGTTTTTTCCGATGCCGGATAACGCGGTGATGAATTTCCTGGGCTCATACGGCAATCCGCTTACGCTCAGTGATGGGGCTGTGACCGCCATGGCCAACGGCGAGGCAGGGGAAGCCTGGCTTCAAGCCAACGTGCTGGCTGCCGCAAGCCTGGTCTTGTTTCCGCTGATGCTGCTGCTGGGGAGGAGGAAAATGCGGTGACCATCTTCGAGTTTGCGTTGAAACGGAGCTTTGGCAATCCCACGAATCTCATTTTCCTCAGTCTGTTCCCGCTGGCAGCCATCTTCCTGCCTCAGAGTGAGCTATGGCCTGCTTTGCCTTATGGATACCATTATTTCGGGATTCTGCTCCTATTCGTGGCCATCCGTCTGACAGCCATTCTTATCGAAGACCGTACCAGCGGCATCGTCAAGCGGCTGGCTGTGGCACCGATTACCCATTTCAGCTACCTGAGTCAGAACCTGCTTGCCTTTGCCTGTATCCTCGTGCTCCAGTGTACGGTCGTAGTGGCAGGAGGCGTGCTCTACGGGCAGGAGCTGGGACAGCCGCTCATGCTGCTGGTGCTCTATGTGTCCTTCGCGTTTACTGCACTGGCTATGGCGGTGGCCTGGGTCGCGCTGTATCGGAGCAAAGAGATCGCCTTTCTGGTGTATATGACCATTATCGTCCTCTTGTCGCTTCTGGGTGGCATGCTCTTCCCGGTCGAGATGATACCCGAGCCCCTGAGCCGTGTCATCATGGTACTGCCGACGTATTGGCTGACAGATGGGATGGCGTGGGTAACATCTGGCGGAGACCTCCTCGATTTTTGGCTGGCAAATGGCGTATTATGGTTGTATACGATCATTTTTTTGACGCTTGGCAGCGTCCGCAAGATTCACTGAGGCTGTAAAAGGAAGGAGGGACGCGGCATGAGTCCGGTTCCATACGTACAGGGCTGGCGGTTTCTGCAGATTGTAGCGCTCATCCATCTGTGGATCGCCGGGGATGCCCGGCCCTCCTTGTTTTTGCTCATTCTACTACTGCTCATCTTGGTTTGTCTGCGGTGGCGATTTCCGCTGCCCCCATGGACCGCAGCGCTGGATATCGGCGCAGCGGCCTTATTCATGCCATTCACGCCGCTGGCGGGATATGCGCTGGCTCTGCCCATATTTGAGCTGGCCCTGGCTGGTAGATGGCTACTGGCCCTGCCCCTTGCGGCTGGACTGCTGCTGGCGCAGGGCGATCCGGCCGTTGGACTCTGGTTCTTCGCCGCGTCCCTGTTCTTCGGTGGATTCGCACGTGTCAGCCTGCGGAATGAGCGATTGTACCAACAGGAGGTGGACGAGCAGCGCAAGGCCCGACAGGAGCTGGAGCGGTTCAGGACGGAGCTGCTGGCTGCGGGGCGGGCTTCGGCCCATCAGGCTGAGCTGATGGAACGGTACCGAATTGCCAGGCAGCTGCATGATCATCTGGGGCATGATCTGACAGGTGCCTCGCTGGCCTTGCAGGCCTATGACTATGTGAAAGAGCCTGAAGAAGCAGCCAAGCTGCTGGCGGAGGTGAGACGCCGAATCGAGCGGAGCACCGACAGTTTGCGGGAGACCGTACATAATGCTACGCCGGTTGCCCGGATCGGGATAGAACGTCTGGAACAGGTCGTACAGGGGTATGGAGAGCTCGGGCTGCACTTCGTGAAGACAGGGGATATGCAGCGGATTCAGGCGTATCAGTGGGACCTGCTGGAGTCGTGTCTGAAGGAAGCATTGACCAATGTCGCCCGTCACAGCAACGCTACCGAAGTCCGTATCGAGCTCCAGACCGGCGAAGCCATTGTGCGTCTGCTCGTACAAGATAATGGGACCCTTCCGGATACGGGACAGCCCGGTACGGGATTGAAGAACCTGCAGCTGCGGGCGCGGGCGCTCGGGGGCAGTTTGTCCATCAGCCGGGGGCAAGGAGTTCTGCTGGTATGCGTCATTCCATTGGAGGAAAGGGGAGAGCCGGATGAGGCTGCTGATCGCGGATGA
Organism: Paenibacillus daejeonensis DSM 15491; assembly: GCF_000378385.1. GTDB lineage: Bacteria > Bacillota > Bacilli > Paenibacillales > Paenibacillaceae > Paenibacillus_D > Paenibacillus_D daejeonensis. Next base: position 435,496 of record NZ_KB899663.1, read on the forward strand.
CGATCCTTTAGTTGGCCAGAGCTTGAAACTGCTGCTGGGCCGCGAGGCGGACCTAGTGGTCGTGGGCGTTGCAGCCAACGGTGAAGAAGCAATCGAGCTCTGCCGGAGTGAACAGCCCGATATCGTCCTCATGGATATCCGCATGCCCGTCATGGACGGCATCGCCAGCACCAAGACCATTAAATCGATGTGGCCACACATTCAGGTGCTTATGCTCACTACTTTCCGGGACGAGAGTAACATCCGCCTGGCCTTGGGGGCCGGAGCGGCCGGGTATCTGCTCAAGTCGGCCTCCATTGACAATATGGCTGCCCAACTGAGAGCCTTGGCTTCCGGTGCGACGGTATTGGATCAGGATGTATTGAAAATAATTATGACACCGGTGCACGAACCGATTGGCGGTTTGACAGCTCGTGAAGAGGAGATCGTAGAAGGTGTGGCGCAGGGATTGTCCAATAAGGAGATCAGTGAGCAGCTGCATTTGAGTCAAGGTACGGTTCGCAATATGTTAACCATCATTCTGGACAAGCTAGAACTCAGGGACCGGACGCAGCTGGCGATTTTTTATTGGCAACGTAAATAGGCTAAGTGGTATCCTTTTTTATACTAGCTCACATTTATGTGCCTACTTACATTAAAAAGGTTTATCGCTCATAATTAGAAAGTAGCATTGCTACGGCATTCGTTCATGTGTGTAATTCCTGACAACCGGAGATACTAATCATCGGATACCGGCAGTGCCGCGACTAAAGATGAGAAGGAGTGGAATTTGTGAGTAATACATTTCTGGAATTGATCAAAGAAAGACGCAGCTATTATGCAATCAGCCCTGAATCTGTCATCAGCGACGAGAAATTGGAGCAATTGATCGGCGAAGCCATCAACCATACCCCGTCTTCGTTTAATTCGCAAAGCTCCCGGGTAGTGATCCTGCTCGGCGAGAACCATAACAAACTGTGGGACGGCATTGTGAAGGAAACTCTGCGTGCCATCGTACCAGCAGACAGCTTTGCTTCGACAGAAGAGCGTCTGGCTGGATTTAACAACGGTTACGGTACGATCCTGTTCTTCGAGGACGAGCAAGTCATTAATGGTCTGCAAGAGCAGTTCCCACTGTACTCGGACAACTTCCCAATCTGGTCGAACCAGTCGAGCGGCATGCTGCAATTCGTCGTATGGACCGCGTTGACTACAGAAGGCTATGGCGCTTCGCTGCAGCATTACAACCCGCTCATCGACGAGCAGGTCAAAGCTGAGTGGAACATTCCAGCACACTGGAAGCTGCTTGCTCAAATGCCATTTGGCAAACAGGCTGCACAGCCTGGTGAAAAAGAGTTTGCACCTCTCGAAACTCGTTTGAAAGTCGTCAAGTAAGCTATTCCCGTTCTCGGGCAATAGCTCAAATAAGCGACACCGTCCATCTTGGGCAGGTGTCGCTTTTTTATGTTATTTTTCGCTAACTTGCTCTTCAGCAACTTGCTTGCTGCGCTTCTCCATATGCTCCATATGCTTGGCTCCCCATTCATGCATCGCCTCCAGCAGTGGAATCATACTCTTGCCGTATTCGGTCAGGGAATATTCGACCTTCGGTGGTACCTGAGGATAGATTACCCGCTTCACCAGATCCTGCTCCTCCAGCTCACGCAGCTGCAAGGTCAGCATTCGCTGTGTAATATCCGGCATGAGCCGTCGCAGTTCATTGAACCGCTTGGTGCCCTCGAACTCCAGCTGCATCAGTATAATAGGCTTCCACTTTCCTACGATGGTGTCCAGGGCAACGACAATTTTGCAATGCTCCGCTTTTTTTTCCATCATGACACTCCTTTGCCTCCGGCTTTACAGTATCTTTAGAGTAACTATACCACATAATCGTACCAGGGCGCATGAGACCGGCAGCAGGGGGTTGTGGGATTCGTCTGATTTTGTTAGGGTACAGTTGGGTAAATTAATCTAATACTACATATCTGGCAGGAGGCGATGACTGATGAAACTAACCAAGGAGCAGCGAATCACGCTGCATGGCTTCAATAATCTTACCAAATCGCTGAGCTTTAACATGTACGACATCTGTTATACGCGAACCAAGGAGGAGCGGCAAGCGTATATCGAATATATCGATGAACAATATAATGCCGATCGGCTCACAAAAATCCTCAAAGCTGTCTCGGACATCATTGGTGCTCATGTCCTGAATATCGCCAAGCAGGATTACGATCCGCAAGGCGCGAGCGTGACCCTGCTGGTATCGGAAGGGCCCGTTGCCGGAGCACCCAATGAATCGTTCGACGAATCGCCGGGACCGCTCCCGGAGACTGTGCTGATGCATCTGGATAAAAGCCATATTACCGTGCACACGTACCCGGAATATCATCCGGACGAAGGAATCAGTACCTTCCGCGCGGATATTGATGTCTCGACCTGTGGTGAAATATCGCCACTCAAGGCACTCAACTATATGATTCATTCCTTCGATACCGATATTATGACGATGGATTACCGGGTGCGGGGCTTCACGCGGGACATCAGCGGTCATAAGCTGTTCATTGATCATGAGATCAGCTCGATTCAGAGCTATATTCCTGACAATATCATCGAGCAATACGATATGATTGACGTCAACGTCTATCAGGAGAATATCTTCCATACGAAGTGTAAGCTGAAGAAATTCGAGCTGAACGACTATCTTTTCGGGTACACCAAGGATACGCTGAGCCAGCAGGAGCAGGCGGAGATCACAGAGTCGCTGAAGGCCGAGATGGACGAGATTTTTTACGGTAAAAATATGTACTGAGCCCCGGGGTCCGGTGTATGATGATAGTAGGACTAGGACAAGAGAGGGGCACAACGGGCAACATGGCACAGGAAATTGAACGCAAATGGCTGCTGGATCGCCTGCCGGGCGATCTGGCCGCCTCTGGTGCATTGACGGTAATCGGTGAGCAGCGAATTGCCCAGACCTATCTGGCGATTCACGACGGCGAGGAGTTGCGAATCCGTGCCATCACCGATCTGCACTCGGGTGAGATCATTCATACGCATACCTTCAAGCGGGGGCTGGGGATCTCGCGGGAGGAAATCGAGTACACGATTGCCGAGGGCATCTATGAGCAGATGATGCGGATGTCGGGGACTACCCCGCTGATCAAGGTTCGCACCACCGCAGACGCAGGACCCTTCCAACTGGAGATTGACCGCTACGAGCAGCTCGATCTGACGGTTGTCGAGGTGGAATTCGACAGTGTGGCGGAAGCTGAACGCTTCGAGCCGCCGGCGTGGTTCGGCCAGGAGATCAGCACCGACCGCCGCTACAGCAACAAGAAGGTATGGCAGGACCTGAATCCTGGCCAGACTCAAGAAAGTTCCAGATAGGGCTGCGTTAATTAACGTGTTGCCCATGTCAAAGAAGAGCCCTGTCATCGTATTGATGACGGGGCTTTTTTTCGATGCACGATCACATTGAATACATTGGTTAATGAATAGTTTTAAAGAACTAAAAGCATGTGAAGATTGTTGAAAAAAACCGGATAAAGTCGTTTTGAATATATAAATTTAGTAAAATAGGATTATAAAACAAAGAGATATTGGTCAATAATACCTAAACAAATTGTTGTGTCTAATCCTGATTACTGATATGATGGAACTATCTTACTATACATAAATTGGAGGTTAACGTTTTGGCAGGCGCAAAGAAAAAATTAATGGTGGGTTGTTTGGCAGTGCCCGCTGCCTTGTTTGGGCTTATGGTTATAATAGTTGTTGTGGGATCAATACTAGGCGGAGATGATTCTGAGGTTGCAACAACGACAGGAGGAGCTGCGTCCGGGAATTCGACGACTGAACAAACTGCAGCTGCTACCGGAGATAAAAGCAATGAGCATGAGGCGTTTTTTACCGACGCTCAAGCTTTGAACGCGGAAGGTAAGTATATTGCTGCCATGGCTACAATCGATAAAGCGATTGCCGCAGAAAGCAAAGAAGAATACACCACGCTGAGAACTGAACTGGAAGGTAAAATTGCATCCCGCAAATCAGAGTTAGAATCATCGCTTGAAATTAAAGAAGATAAGGTTGAAAATATAACCTTTATCAGCCCTAAGTCACCTATCAACCAAGGTTTGATCTTCTATCCTTATATCGGCATTAAAGACTCCAAGAAGTATATGCTGCTTCGGGTTGGGTTCCAAGAAGATCCTTCAAAAGCATTGTTTGTCTTTACAGGTATAAAAGTTAGAGCTGGAGATACGCTGGAAGAACTAAAATTTTCTCCGCTTGATAAGATGAATAACGTTGATTTCTTCGGTTCGGGTATGACAGAAGCAGTAGATATTCAGGTGAGAGACAAAGAAGAGTCTTTGCTTGCTTCTACGATCCCGGGTGTAGAGGAAGTTATAGTAAGATTCGAGGACATTTCTAATAAGTCCAATGATTACACGTTAACTGATGGGCACCGGAAGAATATCGCTGACATCTTGGAATATTACAGTTACTTGGAATAGAAGATTGTTTACTACCTGTGTCTTGGATGACACAGGCTTTTTTTATTGTATGCGTGCCCAGAGGCACGCATCTTCTAGCCGGTGAAAGTCCGGTCGCGGGAGGGGCCAAGCCCCCGCGTAGCTAGGATACTTGCGTAAGGCGAAATCCTTGCGTAAAAGCGTATCGACAAAAGTACCTGTCGGAGACAGGGCGAGCGACAGACCAGGCCGTAACATAAAGTGAATCTTGCCGCGTCGTCAAAAAGGCCTCGCAAGAGGGAAAAGAGGAAGTCGAGTCCCGATACAATGGACGAAGACCATGGAAGTTGCTAAGAACTTGGAGCAGCAACGAAGAATCCTCCGGCGTATGGAGAACGGCATGGGTTGAAAGAGGGTGCAGTGAACTGGGGAGGCCCTCCCCTGCACGAAAAAAAAATCGTAAAGAGGTACTCTATAAACTTGAAAAGTGAAGGGAGTGGCCTGCAGGAAGGGAGTCCGAGGGGCTCGTAGTACTGATGAACGCAGGACAACACAACCTGCGGGAGGAAAGGGGCCCTGCTTTGTTCACGTTTCTTAAGGAGGTACGAATCAGTGAATGCCAAACGGCTAATAACACCAAAGGAAAACGTTCAACAACTCCAAGAGAAACTAGGTCATGCGGCCAAGGAAAACAAGAAGCGTAGATTTCACGCCTTATATGACAAGGTCTACCGGA